>CAVRGF010000001.1:0-83844 GCA_963720685.1 uncultured bacterium
GCGGCGAAGTAGGAGGCGCGCCGCCCCAGGGATAGGGTGACGCGGCTGCGGCTTTCCGCTTCCGCGTACTGATGCTCGCCCTGTCGGCAGCTTCGCCGGGCTGCTAGTGGCGCGTGCGCATGAGGCCACGGCGCAGGCCACCGCTGAAGCGGTAGGCGGCGTGCTGAAACAGGCGGCGGCGCGGCGTGCGCCAGCAGCGCAGCGAGTGGTGGCCCTCGTGGCGCAGGCAGAGGTTGCAGGAGGTGCAGTCGACGCGGCCGCTGCGACCCGCCGCGATCTGGGCGACGATGTCCGGCTCTCTGATGAAGGGCCGGGCCATGGCCACGAAGTCGGCGTCACCGGAGCTGACGATCTCGGCCATGGTCCCCGTCGTGCGCATGCCGCCGGCCAGGAGGACGGGGGTATCGACGCTCTGCTTCAGCTCCTTCGCCCAAGGGCGGAAGTACGCCTCGGCGTTGGCAGAGGAGAAAAGGCGGTGGATGAGCCAGTCCTGTGCGGCCCGCCGGCGGTCGACTGCAACATAGGTGTTGGCCGAGTCGGTCGGCGCCTGCATGACACCGATCGAAACTTCGATCCCGTCCAGGCCGAGCCCGATGACCTTCGCGGCGCGATCCACGGACTCGGCCACGGTGAGGCCTCCGTCTGGTGCGTCGGCAAAACCGATCTTCATCGTCACCGGGAAGTCGTGTGGTACCGCGTTGCGGACGGCATTCGCGACGGCGAGCGGATACTCGTCGCGTGCCTTCGCATTGCCCCCCCACCGGTCGCCACGCCGGTTGGCCACCGGCGAAGCGAATTCACTGACCAGATAGCCGTTAGCGGCGTGGATATGGACACCGTCGAAGCCGGCCTCATAGATGCGTCTGGCGCCCTGGGCGAAGGACTCGATTGTCTCCTCGATCTCGTCCTCCGTGGCCTCAGCCACCATCCGGCCCGTCAGCGCGTTGGGGACGGGCGATGGGGCGAGCGGCTCGACCTCGGGCACTCGTGACTGGCTGCCCGCGTGGGCGACCTGCCCGAAGATCCGGGCGCCGTGGCGCCTGCAGGCCGACGCCAGCTCACCGAGGCCCGCGATCTTCGAGTCGTCGTAGACGCCCATCTGAAGCGGTGCGTACTGGCCTCGGGGATGGCAGTAGAGGTGCCCGGTGATCAACAGGCCGACCTGGTTCCGGGCCATGGTCTCGTAGAAGGAGATCAGCTGGGGGGTGACGGCCCCGTCGGCGGCGGCCATCGTCTCCGAGGTGGCGGGCCGCACGAAGCGATTGCGGATCTCCAGCCCGCCGATACTGCCCGGTTCGAAGAGCGGACCATTCAAGAGACGAAGATCCTACCTATTACCTTTGCCCGCTGCGATGCCCGTTGCGGCTAATGTCCGCCTCGATGACGCGCTCGGTCGCCGTGGTGGTGATGGCTTTTGCGGGGGGGATCGTCGCCATGCAACCGGCGATGAATTCGCAGCTGAGCAAGTCCACGGGCGCACTGCCGGCGGCGCTGATCTCGTTCCTGATCGGCGCTGCAGTGCTCGCGGTGATCGTCGTGGTGACAGGCCAGGCTGGGGCCCTCACGTCCGGCTTCGACGTTCGCTGGTACTACCTGCTGGGCGGCGTCTTCGGCGCGCTCTGGATCACGACCTCCCTGATTGCGATCGACTCGCTGGGGGCGGGCGGGGTGGTCGCAGCGACGATCACGGGCCAGCTCACCGGCTCCGTCATCCTCGACCGGCTCGGCATTCTCGGACTCGATCAGGTCCCCGTCACGCTCTCCCGTGTGCTCGGGGTGATGCTGCTGATCACCGGCACGTATCTGATCGTTCGCTGAGCCTTGGCCGACGTCCGGGAGAACCAGGACGGATCAGCCGTCCCGGTGGTCGAAGCGGCGCTGGCTCACGCTTGCGAGAGCGTTGACCTGGGCGCCTTCTGGGGCATGGATGAAGAGGGAGCCATGGGCCAGGCGGCTGACTTGGATCAGTTACCGGGCGGTCACGAGCTGCCGTTGGCCGGGACCACCGTTGCGGTTAAGGACCTCTTCGACCTGGCCGGGCTGCCGACCACCGCAGGGCTGGCCGGTGAGCGGGCGGCCGCGGACACCGACGCGGGGTTGGTGCGCCGGTTGCGCTCAGCCGGCGCCGTGCCGATCGGCAAGACAGCGATGGACCCGCTGGGCCTGACGACTGGAGGGCAGGCGGCCGGGTTTCCGACCTGTCTCAACCCGGTCGACGCATCGCTCAGCCCCGGCGGGTCTTCCTCTGGGTCGGCGGTCGCGGTGGCCGCAGGCATCACGTCGGCCGGGCTCGGCACCGACACCGCGGGCTCTCTGCGCATCCCCGCCGCCTACTGCGGGATCGTGGCGTTGAAGCCGGCTCTCGGCCGGCTGAGGCGAAGCGGAATGGTGGAGGTGATGGGCAGATGGGATCTGCCCGGCGCGATGGCGCCGACGGTAACGACATGCATCTCCGTCTTCGAGGTGCTCTCGGGGCGCCCGCGGCAGCGGCCGGGGAGGGGACGTCTGCGGATCGGGCTCCTTTCCGACCTGCTCGCCGGCTCGGTTCCAGAGGTTCGGGCGTGCTGTGAGCAGGCTGCGTGGCGCCTCGGGGCCGATTTCAAGCTCGAGCCGGTCGAGCTCGGCTGGGACGCCAAGGGATTCGGCCTGGTCCTGGCCTGCGAGTTTGAGACGCTCTGGGGTGAGCGGGTCGATCGCGATCCGGGGCGCTTTCCGGGGCTGGCGGCGGAGATGGTGAGATCGGCGAGAAAGGCCGGACCGGCGGGCTTCGCGGCGGTCTCCAGCGCGCTTGCCGGCGAGCGGGACCGGGTCGGGCGACGCCTCGGTGGATTTGACGCCTTCCTCTCACCCACAGTGCCGGTGCCTGCACCCGACCGTGAGCAGGAGTCGGTCGAGGTGTCAACCAGGTTCACACGCATCTTCAGCGCGCTCGGGTGGCCGGCCCTCTCGCTGCCGGCCGGTGAAGCCGGGGGTCGGCCGATCGGGATCCAGGTCAGCGCTCTGCCCTCCCGTTTCGACGAGATGCTCGAGGTGGCGGTCGAGCTCGAACTGGCGCTGGCCTAGGGGTCGGAGGCGGCGGGCGGCACGTGTCGAGGAACCGTGCGAACGAGGACGCCCGAGGTGATCCCGAGCGCGGCCAGCAGGATCATCGGCACCGAGAAGGAGCCGGTCAGATCCCGCAGCGCCCCGGTCATGACGGGGGAGAGGCCCGAGAACAGATAACCCACCCCCAGCATCCAGGCCGAGAGCTCGGCCACGCGGTGATGGTCGTCTGCCATGTCCAGCGGAAGTGTCAACAGCAGCGCGAACACCGATCCGGTCCCGAGGCCGAACATCGTCAGCCACAGCCACGGCAGGGTGGTCGGCGCGATACCCACACCCAGCACGCCGAGTGCCATCACCCACGCGGTGGCGGTGATCAAGGGGCGCCGGTCGAGTCCCTCCCGCAGAGCGGCCACGGAGAGCCCGGCGATTACCGTGAAGCCCCCGATTGAGCTGGTCACCAGGGCGGCCTGACTCTGGGTCCACCCGGCGTCCTCGTAGATCGACGGCGCCCAGCTGACCATCCCGGCGAAGCACATCGACTGCAGGCCGAAGGTCAGGGCGAGCAGCAGGGGGGTCGTCCAGCCGAGGCCTGAGGAGCCGGGGAGGCCCTTGACCGGCACTGCGTCGTCATCGTCCACGCCGTCCGACCCGGTATCGCGGTTCATGCCGCCCGCCAGCACCCAGAGCACGGCCGCGACAGAGGCGGGGACGGCGGTCACGGCGAGCGCCGGGCGCCAGCCGCCCAACGCGTGGGATAGCGGAACCAGGCCGAGGCCTACGAGCACGATCCCTGACGAGAGTGAAGCCACATAGGCGCCGGTGACCGTCCCGCCCCGGTCGGGGAAGGTCATCTTGACCACGGGAGGCAGCGTGACGCCGATCAGCGCCAGGCCGAGCCCGATCGGGAGCGTCATCAGCAGGATCAGGACCGCGCTCGGGACCGAGGAGCGGACCAGGGTCCCCAGGATGATCAGCCCGAGTGAGGCGAGGATCACCCTGCCCTCGCCGAGGCGGCGGACCAGGGGCGGCCCAAAGAACGCGAAGACCCCCATGCAGAAGAACGGGATGGTGGTCAGGATCCCTGCGACCGCGCTCGACATCGCGGTGTCGGCGCGAATGTCCTCCACGATCGGCCCGATCGCGACGATCCCGATGCGCAGGTTGAAGGCCGCCGCGAGGATCGCGATCAGCGCCGCGGTCCTCCGCTCGGGTTGCGCAACGGCTGCCACCGCGGAGCTCAAGCGTGCCTCAGCCTCGGGAGGGCGATTGCCATGCCGGTGTCGACCACGGCGAGCGCGACGACCACGCCGAAGGCGGCGGCGAAGCCGCCGGTGAGGTCGCGCAGCCCGCCCACCAAAGCGGGCCCCGTCGCCGCGAGCAGGTACCCGAGGCCCAGCATCCAGCCCGTCAGCTCGCCGACGGCGGAGGGCTCCGCCTCGAAGTCGAAGGGGATCGTCAGGCAGAGCGGCATCGTCGCCCCGCTGCCGAATCCGAACAGCACCATCCAGAGACCGCCGAGCGTCCCTGGCGCTGCAGCAACCCCTACCAGGCCCACGGTCATGACCGTCATCATCGCGATCAGCCACCCTCGTCGCCCGCCGCGATCGGACCAGCGCACGACCGTCAGCCCGGCGATGATCGTGAACAGGCCGATCGAGGTGATAGCCAGGGCGGCGTCGCGCTCGCTCCAGCCCGCGCCCTCGAAGACCGCCGGGCCCCACGCGACCATCGCCCCGAAGCAGAGCGACTGCAGGCCGAACATGATCCCCAGGTAGACCCCGGTCGCCGAGGGTCGCAGCCGCGGCGCCTTCAGCTCGGCCTCGAGGCGATGATCCTGGACTCCAGCGGTGAGCCAGATCGGCAGGGCCAAGAGCGCTGGCAGGGCGCTGACAGCGAACGCGTCGCGCCAGCTACCGAGCGCGTCGGCCAGCGGGACCGCCGTCAGCCCGGCGGCCACGATCCCCAGCGACATCGCCGCGCCCCACGCGCCGTTCACGGTTCCGGCCCGGTCGGGGAAGTACTGCTTGAGGACGATCGAGGCGGCTACCGCGGCCAGAGCGATGCCGATCCCGATCGGAACCGTTGCGACCAGCAACAGCGCCGGAGTGGGCATTGCCGCGCGCGCCCCAGTCCCGGCGGCGATCAGAACGAGCGAGGAGGCGAGCACCCGGCGGGTCCCCCAGCGCTGAACCATCGTCGGCCCAGCGAAGCCGAAGGCGCCCATGCAGATCAGCGGGATCGTCACCAGCAGCCCCGCGAGGGCGCTGCTCATGTGGAGATCCGCGCGGATCTCCTCGATCAGCGGGCCGACGATCGCCAGGCAGAGCCGTAGGTTGAGCGCCGCGATCAGCAGAGCGACCAGGACGCGGGCGGGGGAGCCCCCCGCACGTGGGTTGCTCACCTGACGCCGAGGCGCTCTCGCACGTCGTCGGGAGTGGCGACATCGCGTCCGGAGGCACTCACCAGTTCGACGGCGCGGCGCACGAACTGGGCGTTTGACTCCGCCAGCACGCCCTTTTCGAAGAAAACGTTGTCTTCGAACCCGACCCTGATGTTGCCCCCCATCGCGAGGGCCGCGAATGAGAGTGGAAGCTGACTGCGGCCGATGCCAATCGCCTGCCAGACGGAGCCCTCGGGCAGCATCGAGCGCAGCAGCGGCAGCAGGGCCGGATCACCCGGCATGCCGCCTCGGACACCCATCACGAAGCTGAACTGCAGCGGCTTCCGGATCAGGCCCTGGTCCACGAGCTCGCGACAAAGCGAGACATGGCCCACGTCATAGACCTCGAGTTCGGGGTGAACGTCACGCTCGTGCATCGTCTCGGCGAGCCGTCGCACGAACTCGGGCGGGTTGCTGAAGGTGCCATCGGCGAAGGTCATCGACGCGGGGTTCAGGGTCGCCATCGTCACGTCGATCCGCCCCGAGGAGATGATCTCCAGCCGCTCCTCCCACGGGACGGTGAGGCCGACCCCCGTCGATGCTTGGACGACGATGTCGCAACGGGCGCGAATCTCCTCAGCGATCCGGGAATAGACGGCGGGGTCGGCCGTCGGCTTGCCCTCCTCGTCGCGGGCGTGCACGTGCGCGATCGCGGCGCCGGCCTCCGCCGCTTCGGCCACCGCGATGGCGATCTCCTCTGGCGAGAGGGGAACCTCCGGGTGCTGCTCGCGCGTGGTCAACGGGCCGGTCGGCGCGACCGTGATCACCACCGGGTCAGCCATCGGCGGGCCTCGCTATGAGCCGGCGTCCTCCGGCACGACCGCAATCGCCTCGATCTCGATGATCAGATCGGGCTCCATCAACCCGGAAACCTCGACCAGGGAGCTGATCGGGTAGGGCTCGGTGAAGTACTCGCGCCGCACAGCGGCCATCTTCGAGAACTCGTCCATGTCGGTGATGTAGTTGACGATCTTGACCACGTCGCCGAAGGTTGCTCCCGCCGCGGCGAGGGCCAGTTTGACGTTCTCCAACACTTGCCTCGTCTGCACCGCGACGTCGCCGGCTCCCACCACCTTCCCCTCAGCGTCGTAGGCGACCTGCCCGGCAACGAACACCATCCGCCCTGGTGGGGTGGAGACGACATTCGAATAGGGCCCTACGGGTGGGGGCATTCCCTCGGGGTTCAGATGCTCCTTGGCCATTCAGCTCGCCCCGTTGGAGACGGCTGCCGAGGCACCGCCCTCGCGAGTTCCGAGCTCCTCGGGCCCGGTGAACAGCTGCTCGCCCAGCGGGTTCACCTCGAAGGGCCCCGTTCCCCTCGTGCGCCCGTCGGAGACGAGCTTCTTACGGAGGCTGGCCGTCTCGGCCTCGTCCACCTCGTAGACGAGCGCATCGGCGTCCAGCTCCCTGATCGCCACCCCGTACACATCGCGGGCCTTGTCGATCGAGAGCAGCTCGTCGATCACGTCGTCCAGCACCGACTCGACCTTGCGGTCCCACGGGAGCCCGAAGCCGCCGCCGCCGTTGGAGCCGAACTCGAGCTGGTCGTTGGTCTTCAGCTTGGCTTTGGTGGTGAACATCCCCAGGTCCTCCTCTTCCTTGGTGCCGGGGTTGAGGACCACCATGTTAGGCCCGCCGTTGGTGCCGCCGGCGAGCCCGAACGGCCCGACCCGCTCGCGGTCCCCGAGTACCACCAGCTCGGTGTCGCCCGTCGCTCGGAAGCTGCGCCAGATGCCGAAGCCGCCACGGAACTCCCCGTCCCCGCAGGAGTCGATCACCGCCTCGGTACTCGTGTAGACCATCGGATACCAGCGCTCGAGCGTCTCGTTCGGCTGATTGGAGGCCCCTCCGATGAAGATCATCATGTAGAAGGAGTTGCCGTCGGCGTAGGCGCGGGCACCCTGCCCGCCCTCGAGCCACATGTAGGAGACGAATTTGACTCCGGTCTTCGGGTGCGTTCCGCCGGTGCAGAAGTTCTGCAGGTTCACCGTGGCTGCGTGGATGCGCCGCGGGTCGACCTTCTGCAGCGCCTGGCCCCAGCAGGCCATCGTGACCGCGTCCACCTTCTCGTAGGCACCGGAGCAGTAGCCCGTGACCGGGGTCGGCTCTTCGACGTCCACGCAGGTGCCCTTCTTGGAGACGATGTTGATCGACCGCACCACTCCGTGGTTGAGCGGCGCGAGCTCGGGGAAGCAGTGCATGGTCCCGTCAAAGGTGGCCGACTGCAGCGCTGGCCGCGCGAAGCCCCAGGATGCGATCGGCGCGGGGTCGCAGCCCGTCCAGTCCATGGTCACCTGGTCGCCCTCGATCGTCATCTTCAGGTGGACCCTGATTGGGGGCTCGTCCTCCTTGCCCAGGTCACGGTCGCCCCAGTCCTCGAACTCGAACTCGCCGTCGGGGAGGCGCGAGACCCACTCGCGAAAGCGCCGCTCGGAGTGGTCCATCGTGTCCTCGAAGGCGTCTTTCATCACCTGCGGGCCGAACTTCTGGACGTATCCCAGCAGGCGCTCTTCCACCAGCACGCCGGCGCGGTGCTGGGCGTGGATCTCGGCGACCCGCTCCTTCGGAACCCGGATGTTCATCGCGACCAGGTCCCAGATCTGCTTGACGGGCTCGTCGTTTTCATAGAGCCTCAGCGGGGGCATCCGCAGGCCCTCGGCGTAGCACTCGGTGGCCCGCGGGTTGAACGTCCCGTACATCGGACCGCCCACGTCGGGCCAGTGGCAGAGCGCGATCGCGAAGGCGAACAGGTCGCCCTCCCAGAAGATCGGCCGGATGATCTTGACGTCGTTCTGGTGGGTGCCGCCGGTGTAGGGGTCGTTGTAGATGTAGGCCTCGTTGGGTGCGAACTCCGGGACCTCCTTAACCAGGTTCTGCACCGAGGACTCGAAGGTGCCCATGTGCGGAGCCTGGTCGCGCTGCCCGTGCGAGATCAGCCGACCCTCGGGGGTCAAGATCGAGACGGAGTAGTCGTGTCCCTCGGTGATCGTCGGGGCGTAGGACACGCGCTCGATCAGCGCGCTCGCCTCGTTGCAGATCGATTTGAACCCATTGCGCAGGACCTCGAACGTGATCGGGTCGTTGCGAAGCGCCGTCCCGCCGGCCGCCTCTGTCGCGGTTGTGCCCTCCATGGTCAGGCTCCCTTCGAGGCGCCCGCGGGTACCGCGGGGGCGGCGGCCGATGGGCCGTCGTTCGCCAGGTCGATGACGATGTTCAGGTATCCGTCGACTAGCGCGCTCGAGCCGGGGGGCACGAGCACGGTCGTGTCGGGCTGCTCGACGATCGCGGGACCCTCGATCTCCGCCCCCCGGCCGAGCTTCGCGCGGTCGTAGATCGGTGTCTCGGTGAACTCGCCCGTCTCGTCAAAGTAGACCTCGCGGGTCTCGCCGAGCGCCTCCGAGGCGTCGGCGGAGCCGAAGGCCTTCGGCAGCTCGACGTCATCCGTGAGCCCGATGGCCCCGATCCGGGCGTTGACCAGCTCGACGGCCGCTACGTCCTCGGGCAGCTCGTAGCCGAACTCGGCCAGATACTGGGCCCGGTACTGGCTGACGATGTTCGCGATGTCCTCGTCGTTCTCGGGCGCCTTGTCGAGCCTCAGGTTCATGTAAGGCGTCTGCCCGTAGTAGCGGGCGTCGATCGAGAGCTCGATGGTGCGGCGATCCTCGGGGATCTCCTCGTTCTCCAGGACCTCCAGGGCCTGGGCGCCCAGCTCGACGTAGGTCTTGGCGAGCTCCATCGGATCAATCTGGCCGGCCTGCTGGAGCACCGGCTTCAGGATGTCGTGGCGCAGGTCCACCTGCAGGATGCCGAGTGCTGAGGTGACGCCGGGAGTCGGCGGGACGACGACTTGGGGGAGGCCCAGCTCGCGCGCGATCTCGACGGCGTGCAGGGGCCCGGCGCCTCCGCCTGCGACCAGCGCGAAGTCACGCGGATCGTGGCCGCGCTCCACCGAGATCAGGTGGGTCGCGCTGGTCATGTTGGCGTTGGCAATCCGCAGGATGCCGCTCGCCGCCTCCGGTGGGGAGAGGCCCAGCTTCTCGGCGAGGCCCGTGACGGCCTTCTCAGCGAGGTCGCGGTCGATGTCGAGGTCGCCCCCGAGGTAGGTCTCGGGATTGAGGCGACCCAGGTACAGGTGCGCGTCGGTGATCGTCGGCTCCTCGTTGCCCTTGCCGAAGCAGGCGGGGCCCGGGTCGGCACCGGCGCTCTGCGGGCCAGCGCGCAGCGAGCCGCCGGTGTCGACCCAGGCGATGGTGCCGCCGCCAGCTCCGATCGCCACCAGGTCGATGGCGGGGAAGAGGATCGGGATATTCCAGTCGACTCGCCACTCGGGCGCAAGCGTGGGAGTCCCCTGCGGGACGAGTGAGAGGTCCGCGCTGGTGCCGCCCATGTCAAAGGTGATCACGCTCTCGAAGCCGGCAGATCGGCCGACCAGCAGCCCGCCGATCACCCCGCCGGCCGGGCCGGAGTGACAGATGCGCGCGGGAACCGCGCGCGCTGCGCTGCTGGTCGCGACGCCACCGCCGGAGTGTGTGACGTAGACCTCGCCGTCATACCCCCACTCGGCCAGACGGGCCATCAGCCCATCGATGTAGCGGTCGATCACGGGCATCAGATAGGCGTTCGCCGCCACCGTCGAGGTGCGCTCGAACTCCCGGATCTCGGGCAGGATCTCCGAGGAGGTGCAGATCGCGACCTCGTCCCCGAGCTCGGACTGCAGGATCTCCTTGGTGCGTCGCTCGTGGTCGTCGCGCATGAACGAGTTCAGGAAGGCGACTGCGATCGACTCGATCTCGCGCGCCTTGAACTTGCGGGCGGCGGTGCGGACGTCGTCCTCGTTCAGCTCCGTGAGGATGGTGCCCTCGTAGTCGATGCGCTCGTCCACCTCCAGGATGTGGCGCCTTGGCACCAGCGCCGGGGACGGGTCCCAGTTGGAGTTGAAGAGGTCGGGGCGGTTGGCCCGGCCGGCGCCCAGCACGTCGCGGAAGCCCTTGGTGGTGACGAGGCCCGTCTTGGCGCCCCGGCGTTCGATGATCGCGTTGGTCGCGATCGTCGAGCCGTGCTTGAAGGCGACGATCTCGCCGGGCTCGATCCCAGCCTTCTTCAGCGCATCGAGGACGCCCTCTATGAAGGTCGGAGGGGTCGAGGGGGTCTTGAAGCTGGACAGCTCGCGGGTCTCCTCGTCGTATGCGACGAGATCGGTGAAGGTCCCGCCGATGTCCACGGCGACTCTAAGCTTGCGCACGCGCTACCTCTCCTGGTCGATTTCCCGGGCCAGGCGAGTATGTGCCGGGAGGGTCGCGCTGTCATCGGGGGGATGCCGCAAGCGATGAGGGTTTTCCCTCATCTGGCTCGTCATCCACTCAGGCGTCAGCGGGGTGTGGTTCGCGGCCGGAACGCCGAGGCGGCTAAGCGCGTCGTTGACCGCCGAGACGATCGCGGGCGGCGCGTTGATGGATCCGCCCTCGCCCATTCCCTTCCAGCCGCCCGGCGTGTTGGGCGACGGGGATTCGAGGTGGCGGACGTCCATCGCGGGCACGTCCAGCGCGGTGGGCAGCAGGTAATCCATGAAGCTGGTCGTGACGAGCTGGCCGCTGGAGTCGTAGAGGAGATGCTCGAGGAGCGCCCCGCCGATCCCCTGCGCGACGCCTCCGTGGACCTGGCCCTCGACGATCAAGGGGTTGACGATGGTCCCGCAATCCTCGATGACTGCGTAGCCGAGCACCGCGACCTCGCCGGTCTCGGGGTCGACTTCGACGTGTGCCGAGTGCACCGCGCTGGAGAAGCTGCCGGGGTCGGGTGCCTCGTAGCGGCGAGTCGACTCCAGCCCCGGCTCGATCCCGTCGGGGAGCAGCTCGGCGCGGTGGCTGGCCCGTGCGGCGACCTCGTCGAAGTCCGTTCCGCGAGAGGAGCTGCCCCGGACGACGATCCTTCCCCCGCTGAGCTCCAGGTCCTCGGGGCTGGCCTCGAGCATGTCGGCCGCGATGGCCAGCATCTTCTCGCGGACGTCGCCGGCGGCAAGCACCGTCGCGCCACCGCAGTAGACCGTGCTGCGGCTGGCCCAGGTGCCGGCGCCCCACGGGGCGGAGTCCGTATCGCCGTAGGCGACCTCCACCTTCGCGGGATCGATGCCCAACTCGTCGGCGGCGATCTGGGCCATGGTCGTCTGGTGCCCCTGACCGTGGTTGTGGAGGCCCAGCGCGAGCCGCACGGTGCCGTCGGGCTCAACCCGCAGCGCAGCGGAGTCGAAGCCGAGCGTCATCTCCATCTTGCGGCTGGCGAGCGACTGCGGGCCGTAGGCCGAGTGCTCGACCGCGAATGCGACCCCGAGACCCCGGATGCGGCCGCGGCTGAAAAGAGCCTCGTCCTCGGCTCTCGTCCGCTCCCAGTCGACTGCCTCGGCCAGCATCTCCAGGGAGCGCGGGTAGTCGCCGCTTTCGAAGACCAGGCCCGTCGCCGTCTCGTACGGGAATGAGGTGACGAGGTTGCGCCGCCGGATCTCGAGGCGGTCGAGCCCTAGGCGCGAGGCGAGCTCGTCCATCACCCGCTCGATCGTCATGCAGGCCATCACCCTGCCGACCCCGCGATAGGGCCCCATCGGCGCCTTGTTGGTGGCGACGGCTCTGACCCGGCGCTCATACAGCTGGATGTCGTAAGGCCCGCACACGTTCTCCGACGCCTGGCCGGAGTCGAGCCCCGCGCCGAAGGGCCAGGGCGCATAGGCGCCGTTGGAGGCGAGGACCTCGACCGAGACCGCGGTCACCAGGCCCTCCGAGCTCGCCGCGGCGCGGACGCGGTGGATCTGCTCGCGCCCGTGGATCGTGCTGAGCAGGTCCTCGCTGCGGTCGCTGACCCATTTGATGGGCCGTCCGAGGCGCCTGGAGGTCGCCGCCACGGCGACCTCCTCCTGATAGACGACGCACTTGGGACCGAAGCCGCCTCCGACGTCAGGGGAGATCACGCGGACCGACGACTCGGCGAGGCCGAGAAACTTGGCCAGCCCGGTTCGGGCGATATGCGGCACCTGACTGGACAGCAAGACGGTCAGGTGGCCGCCCTCCCAGTCGGCGATCGCGGCCCTGCCCTCCAGCGGCGCCGCGCCGTAGCGCTGCTGGGTCAGCTCCAGCTCGACGATCTCATCGGCCGCGTCGAAGGCCTCGTTGATCCCGGGCGTGGAGGTCTCGAAGCTGTTGTAGAGGTTGCCGGGCACTTCGTCGTGGATGGTGGGGGCGTCGTCCGCGAGTGCCTCTGCGATCTCGAGGACCAGCGGCAGGGGCTCGGAGTCGACCGCCACGGCGGCTGCCCCATCCTCGGCCGAGTAGCGGCTGTCCGCCACGACCAGGGCGACAGGCTCGCCGACGAAGCGCAGCTTGCCCGTCGCCAGCGCCGGCATGTCGCACTCCTGGTAGCCCGGAGTGCCGACCTGCGCGCGGATCGGCGCGACCTCGCCACTGAGGTCCTCCGCTGTGATCACCGCATGCACACCCGGGACCGCGAGTGCCTCGGAGGCGTCGACGCCAAGCAGCGTCGCGTGCGCCTGTTCGCTTCGCACGAAGGCCGCGTGCAGGAGCCCGGGGAGGCGCACATCGTCCACGTAGGTCCCGCGCCCGGTGAGGAATCTGGGATCCTCACGGCGGAGCACCCGCGCCCCCACCGACCGCGGTATAGCGCTCTCCCCGGAGCTTGACACGAGGGGCAAACTACCAGCGGAAGTCCGATTGGTATTTCGTATGATCATCCGCCCTTGGCCGTCATAGACGTCCACACCCACTTCATCCCTGAGGAGTTCGTGGACCTCGTTGCCTCGGGCAATGGACCCTCCAGCGTCTCGGTGGAGCGCCGCGAGGGAAAGGACCCCCTGATCGTCCACGACAACGGTCTCCAGTACCCGGTCTTCGACGTCTTCGCCAGTCCCGAGGCCAAGATCGCGCAGATGGATGCCGAGGGAATCGACGTTTCCATCGTCTCGATCTCGCCCTCGCTCTTTCTCTACTGGCTGGATCCCGGTGAGACGGGCGAGGTCTGTCGGGGTCTGAACGAGGCCGCCGCTCGGCTCACCGCCGCCGCCGGGCGCATCAAGGCGATGGCGACGATCCCGATGAATGACCCCGAGGCCGCCGCGACCGAGCTCCGCCGGGCGTCTGAGAGCCTGGGCCTGGTTGGAGTGGAGATCGGCACCAGCGTCGGCTCCGTTCAGCTCGACGCGGCTGAGCTCGACGTCGTCTTCGCCGCTGCCGAGGAGCTCGAGATGCCGGTCATGCTGCACCCGTACATCGGCATGGTCACCGCCCCCGATCCCGGGCTGGAGGGATTCCACCTCGGCAACGTCGTCGGCAACCCGACCGAGACCTTCATTGCAGCGTCCCGCCTGATTGCCGGCGGCGTCTTCGACCGCCACCCGAAGCTGCAGGTGCTGCTGGTCCACGGCGGCGGGGCCTTCCCGTATCAGCTCGGCCGCCTTGACCACGCCTACGGTGTGCGCGAGGAGACGAGCTCGGTGGCCGAGCGCCCTCCGCTCGAATACCTGGACCGGTTCTACTTCGACACCGTCGTGTTCGACCCCCGCTCGCTGGACTTCCTGATCGAGCTGGCCGGGTCGGGACACGTCGTCTTCGGCACCGATATGCCCTTCGACATGGCCGACATCTCCGCCCGCCGCCTCGCCGAGCGGGTCGACGGTGAGCTCGCCCAGGCGGTCCTCGGGGGTAACGCGGGTGGCCTCTACGGGCTCGAATGAGCGCCACGGTCGTCAGCCCAAAGAGGCCCCGCGCGGGGTCCAGGCGCTCCCGCTACGTGGGCACCCGGGTCCTACGCGTCGAGGATCTGCGCCACCTGACGGGCGCGAGCCGGTTCGGGGACGACGTTCACCTCGACGGTGAGCTGCATGCCCGGATTGTTCGCAGCGAGGTCGCGTTCGGGCGCCTCGGTGACGTCGACTGCTCCGCCGCCCGCGCGATGCCCGGCGTTGTCGGCGTCTTTGCCGCCGCCGACATCCCCGACGTGCGGATCCCGGTTCGCCTGTTTCCGACCGAGGACGCGGAACGGGCCCTGCAGGCGCCGCTCGCGAGTGGGTACGTCCGCTACGTCGGCGATCCGATCGCGGTGGTCGTGGCCGAGAGCGCCTACGTCGCGGAGGATGCCGCGAGCGAGGTGATCGCGGAGATCGAGCCCCTCGAGGCGGTCCTTGACCCGATCCTGGCGTGCGAGCCGAATGCGCCGGTCGTTCACCCCGACAGCCTCGACTCCAACCGGATGGACCCGCTGATCGTGCAGCACGGCGAGAGCCTCGATGACCTGTTCGCCGAGGCGGATGTCGTCGTGAGCGAGGAGCTCCGCATGCATCGCCACGGCGCGGTGCCACTGGAGCCCCGCGCGCTGGTCAGCGAATACGACGCAGGCTCTGCCCGGTTCACGGTCTGGGGCGCAGCCAAGGTCAAGCACTTCAACCGCGGCACGCTCGCCGGGCTGCTCGGGATCGACGTGAGCGCGATCCGGATGGTCGAATGCGACGTCGGCGGCGGGTTCGGCGCCCGCGGCGAGTTCTACCCCGAGGACTTCCTCATCCCCTGGCTCGCGAGGGAGGTGGGGCGGCCGGTCAAGTGGGTCGAGGACCGCCACGAGAATCTCGTCGCGCTCAATCACTCTCGCGAGGGCGTCTGGCGGGTCGAGGCGGCTGCCTCGGCGAATGGCAGCCTGCTCGGCTTCCGCGCCAAGGCGTGGTTCAACCAGGGCGCCTACGTACGCACGCATGGCAGCGTGCTGCTGCCCAATCTGATGCTCAATCACCTGCCCGGCCCATATCGCTGGCGGGGCTGGGAGATCGAGACGGCCTGCGTCCTGTCGAATAAGACCGGCGCCGGCACCTATCGCGGTCCCGGCCAGTACGAGCCCACCTACGTCCGCGAGCGCATGATCGACCTATTGGCGGCGAAGCTCGACGCGGATCGGGCCGACCTGCGCCTGATGAACATGGTGGGTCCAGACGACATGCCCTACGACTCGGGTGTCCCCGACATAGACAGCCTCGGAGAGAAGAACGCGCTCTACGTCGAGGGCGACTTTCCCCGGACCTTCGCCGACCTGCTCAGGGAGTTCGACTACGACGGCCTACGCGCCGAGGCCGCGCGCCGACGGGCGGACGGGGAGACGGTCGGAATCGGCGTCACCTGCTTTATCGAGATGGGCAATCCGGGTCTCTTCGAGCAGTCCCGGATCTCGCCGCAGCCCGACGGCAGCTTCGTCGCCCACGTTGGCATCGCCTCACTCGGCCAGGGGATCGAGACGGTGCTGGCCCAGGTCGCCGCGGACACGATCGGGGTGCCGATCGAGAGAGTGCGGGTCAGCTATAGGGACACCGACGTGATCCCCGAGGGCCAGGGCGCCTTCTCCAGCCGGGGAACTGTGTTCGGCGGCAACGCGATCGTCGGGGCAATCCGGGATCTGAAGGAGCGGGCTGCGGAAACCGCGGCGGACCGCTTCGGCGTCGATCGCGACGAGGTGGCCATCGAGGACGGCGAGGCCCGCGTCGAGGGGCGCCGGGGGATCCCGATCCACGAGCTGAATGTGGAGGGCGAGTACCGCTACGAGCCCGGCCCGGGCTCCCACGTGCTGATGGGTTCCAACCTCGCACTTGTCAGGATCGACCCCGAGACCGGCGGCGTCGAGATCCTTAGGTACGGCATCTCTTACGACGTCGGCAAGGCGATCAATCCGCTGACCCTCGAGGGGCAGGTCCGGGGCGCCGCGGTCCAGGGAATAGGAGGTGCCATGTTCGAGGAGTTCACCTACGGCGAGGACGGCCAGCCGCTCGCGACGAGCTTCATGGACTACGCAATCCCGACCGCGGCCGAAGTCAGCCCGATCGACGTGCTGCTGCTCGAACTCGGCGAACAGGACCCCGAGGACCCGATGGCCGGTGCCCAGGGGGGAGGCGAGGGCGGGATCATCGCCACCGCCGCCACGCTGGCCAACGCGGTGAGCGATGCGGTTGGTCAGCGGGGCGGCGAGCTGACCGTACTTCCGATCACCCCCGAGCTGGTGCGCGAACTGGGCAGGCGCCCGGTGGGTGCGGGCTGATGCGGATCATTCGCAACGCTTCGCTGCGCGGCCGAGAGGGGCGCTGGGATGTCGCGCTCGAGGGTGAGGAGATCGCGGCCGTCGAGCCCAAGGTGGACGCCGGCGGCAACTGGGAGCTGGACGCCGAGGGCCGCCTGCTGTCGCCGGCTTTCGTCAACGCCCACGTCCACCTCGACAAGTGCATGCTCGGCGACGTGATGCGCCCGAACGAATCCCAGACACTGCAGGAGGCGATCCAGATCACCTGGGATCACAAGCGCGACTACGACCCGAACGAGATCGCGGACCGGGCCACCCCGGTCGTCGAGCGGGGGATCGTCAACGGCACCACCTCGGTGCGCGTCTTCGCCGACGTCGACACGATCGGCGGCACCGTCCCGGTGCAGGGATGCCTGGAGCTGAAGAAGCGCTTCGAGGGCCAGACCCTGATGGAGGTCGTGGCTTTCCCCCAGGAGGGCATCGTCTGCGACCCCGGCTGTGCCGAGCTGCTCAGCGAGTGCATGGCCCTGGGCGCCGACATCGTCGGCGGGCTGCCCTGGTACGAGCGCACCGACCGGGAGATGTGGGAGCACATCGACATCTGCTTCGAGCTGGCGAAGCGAACCGGGAAGGACATCCACATGCTGGTCGACGACACCGATGATCCAAACTCGCGCAGCCTCGAGTACCTGGCGGTAAAGACGCTCGAAGAGGGCTACCAGGGGCGAGTGACCGCCAGTCACTGCGGCGCCCTCGGCGCCTACGACCACACCTACGCGGAGAAGGTGATGACGATGGTCGCCGAGGCCGGGGTAAGCATTTCCTCCAACACCCAGATCAGCCTGGTTATGGCCGGGCGCAACGACCGCGGCTTGGTCCGCCGCGGGACAACCAGAGTCAAGGAGCTGCTCGAGGCGGGCGTGAACGTGCTCTCCGCCCAGGATGACGTCAACGATCCGTACTACCCCTTCGGCAAGTCCGACCAGCTCGAGGTCGGCCAGTACACGGCCCACGTCGCCCAGCTGACCTATCCGAGCGAGCTGGAGACCGTGTTCGACATGATCACGTTCAACGCCGCGAAGGCGATGCGGATCGAGGGCTACGGCGTCGAGCCCGGGAACCGCGCGGACCTCGTGCTGATCGACGCTCCAAGCGTGCGCGACGCGCTCCGCCTGATTCCGCCGCGCCGCGGGGTCTTCCACCGCGGCGACCTGGTGGCCGAGAGCGTGCTCGAGACCAAGCGGTTTCCCCGCTAGATCTAGGGCGAGGGCTCGGGCGGCCGCACGATGCCGCGCCTGATGGCGACCGCAGTCGCGTGGGCCCGGTTGCGGGCGCCGAGCTTCCGGATGATCGTCGCAACCTGTCGCTCGACCGTCTTCGTGGCGATGAAGAGGGTCTCGCCGATCTCCGCGTTGGTGTCGCCGGCGGCGATCAACGACAGGATCGAGAGCTCGCGCGAAGTCAGCAGCCCCCCCGACTCGCCGGCCGAGAGCTCGTCGTCGCGCGCGATCACGATCTGCGTGCCGCCCGCGACGGAGATCACGGACTGGGCGATCGCATCGGCCTCGAGCCCCCGGTGGATGACGCCGCTGGAGCCGGCCGCGATCAGCTGCTCGCTGCTGTCCCCGGCGCCGGCCATCGCCAGCACCGAGGTCCCCGGTGAGGCGGATCGGATCGCCGCGATGGCGCCCTCGAGATCGCTCCCGGCGATGTCCGTGCTCAGCATCAGCACATCGGGATGGAGGCTGCGGGCCTGGCTGCTGAGGTGCTCGGGGTCAGGGGCCTCCCCGACCACCCTGAGGCGCTCGTCATGCTCGATCATGTTGCGGAGGCCCGCTCGGATCACCGCGTTCGCCTCCGCGACGAGGACCCTGATCGTGGGCGCGGACTCTTCGGCGCCGCCGGGATAGGCGGAGCCAACCGGGCCCGGGTCGGCGACGGCGTCCATCACACCCGGGACCACGAACGAAATGGCGGTGCCCGATCCCTCCGAGCTGTCGATCGTGAGCATCCCACCCGCCGCCTGGGCCCGGTCGCGCATTTGGCGCAGCCCGAGGCCCTCGCCGCGGCCTGCGGCGCTTGGCTCGAAGCCCGTGCCGTCGTCCTCAATGACGAGGCGCAGATCCCGGCCCACCTCGAGGTCAATCCGCACCGTGGAGGCACGGCTGTGCAGGCGGCAGTTGAGCAGCGCCTCCTGCACGATCCGGTAGATCGCGCGCTGGATCGCCTCCGAGAGCGATGAGATCTCGCCGCGCGCGCTCAGCGTCGTCTGGGCGTCGCTGTTGACCCGGAAGCGCTCGAGCGCCGCCTCGATCATCTCTTCGAGCGAATGCGTGCCGAAGCCCGGGGGGTCGACGTCCACGATGGCCCGCCGCATGTCGGCCAGCTCCAGCTCGGCGAGCTCCCGGATGCGTGTGGCGCGCGCGCTGCCTGCCTTGTTCGATTCGCCAAGCTCGGCCTCCAGCTCCGCAGCGGCCTCCGCGATCTCCGGGACCGCCTGGGCGACGGACTGGTAGAGGTCGCGGGCCACGCGCACCCGCTCGCGCTCGGAGGCATGGTGGCGGTCGACCATCCGGGTGCGCTCCTGCACGCGCAGGTTGTCGATGAAGACGTCGATCTGGTCAGCGATCTGCTCGGCGACGGGAACGTCCTCCTGGCTGTAGAAGCCCGCCTTGCGGCTGACGAAGTTGAGGACGCCGAACGGCCTGCCGCCGGCGCGCAGCGGCACACTGAGCAGCCCGCGGAACCCGGCCTGCGCGATCACGCGGTCTTCTCGGCCGAGGATCCGGGGGTCCGCGCTGAGGTCGCTGGAGACCAGGGGCGCGTTGCTGACGACGACCTGGCGCAGCCCGACCTCATCGAAGGGGATGAGGACGCCCTCGCCGGGGAGGGTGGGAGAGGTGGCTACGGCGAAGCGCTCGAAGGTGCGGCCGTCACCGGTGAGGAGATAGACGCTGAGGCGGTCGTGGTCCAGCAGGCGCTTGGCCTTTCGGGCGAACTCGGCGATCACCCTGGAGGCGCTGCCGGAGTCGTCCGGCCGCGTCGAGGCGAGCATCACGTCGCCGCCGTTCTCGAGGGCCAGCAGCGAGAACCGGCAGGCCACCATCGAGGCCATCCGCTTCAGCACCTCTCGGTCGTCGGCCCCTCCCTCGACCTCGAGCACGCCAAGGCTGTCGCCGTACGCGGCCAGGCCGACCAGCACGGTCTCGCCGCCGGCCGCGACGGGGTCAGCCGCCTTGAGAGCCCGGTTGAGGTCGCGTGGAGCCACCGTCTCGAAATCGTGGTCGGCCGGGAAGCGGCCGAGCTCGTCGAGGCCTTGCGAGGTCGCACCCCAAATGCGGACGCCCGGCCGGCGCCCGAGCTCCTCCAGCGCGCGGGATACCGACTCGCTGAGCTTGGCCCAGTCGGCGGAGAGGGTGAGGCTGGACGCGAGCCCGGCCAGGGCCAGGAAGCGGTTCTCGGCCTTCTCGCCTCTGAAGAAGCTGGTTGGGACCCCGGAAACTTCCAAGCGGTGCTGGCTCCTCTCCCGTGGCTCCTAGGATCCTCGGCGAGCGCCGAGGATACTCGCAAGTGGCCGAGCTACGAAGGGGTTGTCTAAGGTATGACCAAGATGGGCAAGGCTTCAGGAGGAGGCGACGGACGCGGCCCGGTCGCCGGCGACATCGGCGACCGCTTGATGCGCGTGGAGGACCGCCCTCTGCTCACGGGGGTCGCCGAGTTCGTGGACGACCTGCCGTTCGAGTCCGGCCTGGAGGCGGCCTTCGTCCGCAGCGACGTCGCCCACGGGCGCCTGATCTCGTCCGGGATCGAAGGCGCGCGCGGCATGCCCGGCGTGGAGGGGGCATTCGACGCCGCCGACCTGGGCCTGCCGCCGCTGCGGCCTCCGAACGACAACCCCGACGTCCGGCCCCCGGCCCAGCCGGTGCTGGCGACCGGCAAGGTCCGCTTCGCCGGAGAGCCGCTGGCGGTCGTCGCAGCGACCGACCGCTACCTGGCGGAGGATGCGTGCGGCGCGGTCGTCCCCGAGATCGAGGAGCTCGAGCCCGTTCTCGACGCCCGCGAAGCGATTGAGGACGGCTCTCCCAAGATCCACGAAGGCTCGAACGCCGTCGTCGACACCAGTCGCGACGAGGGCGAGGTGGATGTCGCGTTCGAGCAGGCCGAGGTCGTCATAGAACGGACCTTCACCACGCCGCGCCACTCGGCGATGCCGATCGAGGCCCGAGCCGTGCTCGCCAGGCCGGACGGCGAGGGGGTCGAGGTTTGGACCTCCTCCCAGGGCCCGCACAAGGTCCGCCAGCTGATCGCCGAGATCCTGGAGCTCGACCCCGCTCTGGTCCGCGTGGTCACGCCCGACGTCGGCGGCGGGTTCGGGGTCAAGGCCCACGTCTATCCAGAGGAGATCGCGCTCGCCGCGCTCGCGATGCGACTGGGGCGGCCGGTCAAGTGGATCGAGGACCGCGCGGAGAACCTGGCCGCCTCGACCCACGCGCGAGCACAGGACGTGCGGGTGCGGGCCGCGATGAGCTCCGAGGGCGACCTGCTGGCGATGGACGTCGACATGGTCTGCGACCAGGGCGCCTACGGGGCCTACCCTCACGGCGTCTCGCTGGAGGCGATGACGACCTCGGGCATGCTCCCGGGCCCCTACCGCCTGCAGAACTACAGGGTCAGGGTTCGCACAGCAGCCACCAACAAGTCCCCCCAGGGCGCCTACCGCGGAGTGGGGTTCGTCCCCGCCGCGTTCATACACGAGCGGACAATCGAGGTCCTGGCGCGGGAGGCGGGCCTGGACCCCGCCGAGGTCCGACGGCGCAATCTGGTGGGCGCCGAGGAGCTCCCCTATGTCTCGATCACTCACCAGCCCTACGACAGCGGCGACTACCGCCGGGCGCTGGCCATGGCCCTGGAGGCGATCGGTTACGGCGAGATCGCCGGGGCCAAGCGCGCGGCCGAGCGCGAGGGGCGCAGGATCGGCCTCGGCCTCGCCTGCTACGTCGAGCCGACGGGCATGAACTCCAAGGTCTTCAAGATGCGCGGGATGATCGGCATCGAGGGCTTCGACGCCGCGCACGTGACGCTCGAAGCCGACGGCATCGCCCGGGTGTGGACGACGACGCCCGCGATCGGCCAGGGTTCGGATACAACGCTGTCCCAGCTGGCCGCTCAGGCGCTAGGCATGGATGTCTCGATGGTGCGCCTGGAGCACAGCGACACCGGCGCGGCCGAGCTGCATGGCACCGGTACCTTCGCCTCGCGCAGCGCCGTCTCGACCGGTGGGGCGGTGACCGATGCATGCGGGCAGATCCACGAGCGCCTGGTCGAGGACGCCGCCGATTCGCTCGAGGCCGCCCCCGGAGACCTCGTGATCGACGGCGCGAGCATCCACGTGATGGGGTCGGCCACCCCGGCCGTGGAGATCCCCGAGCTGGTGGCAGCGACCCCGGAGCGCTACCGGCTCAGCGCCACCCACGACCCCGTACAGCCCGTCTATCCGTACGCGACTCACGCCTGCCTGGTCAGCGTCGACGAGGAAACAGGCGAGGTGGTCATCGACCGCTACGTGATCGTCGAGGACTGCGGCACGATCATCAACCCGATGATCGTCGAGGGCCAGGTGCACGGCGCGGCGGCCCAGGGGATCGGCGGCGTCCTCTATGAGGGCCACGACTACGACGAGCAGGGTCAGCTGCGGACCGCGTCGCTGCTCGACTACCTGGTGCCGACCGCGACGGAGATTCCGGCGATCGAGCTGAGCCATCTTGAGATCCCGAGTCCCATGACCGCCGCGGGCGTCAAGGGATGCGGCGAGGGCGGCACGATCGCGCCGGCCCCGGCGATCGCCAATGCGGTCGGGGATGCCCTCGGCGCGGAGTTCAACGAGTTTCCCATCACACCCGAGCGGGTCCGGGACGCAGCGGGCGCGAGAGTTCTCGCGAAGGCTTAGGCGCCTCAGCCGGCCGCGCGCGTCGCGCGGGCGCGCTCCATGCTGCGGCGGGCCGTGGCCGGCACAGGCAGGGACAGCGCGAGCAGGGCGCCCAGGGCCGGGGCGATGGCGGTCAGCTCTATGGCCGTCTGCAGGCCGTGAGCGTCGGCGATCACCCCGAACAGCGGGGCCGCCAGCCCGCCGGAGCCGATCGCCGCGCCCATCGTGAAGCCAGAGGCGAGACCGATTCGGTGCGGCAGGTACTCCTGGCCCATGACCACGGTGACGCTGAAGCTCGAGACCGTGAACAGGCCGATCCCTGCCGCCAGCACGATGGCGGGAAACACGCCGGCCATGGTCAGCAGGGCGATCAGCGGCGCCGGGACCGCCAGCGATCCGATCAACACGGCCCGGCGCCCGATCCGGTCGGCGAGCCTCCCGCCCACCAGCGTCCCGAGCGCGCCCGAGGCGAGCATCACGGTGAGCGCGGCGTTGCCCGCCGCCTCCGAGGTCCCGAGCACGTTGATGAAATAGAGCGGCAGCAACGCCAGCAGGCTGAAGTAGGCGATGGACCGGCAGCAGATCACGGCGATCAGCTGGATGAACGCGCGCCAGCCGTCGTCCGGCCCGCCGCTGTCGGCGGGCCTCGCCCGGTGCTCGGGATGGAAGCTGTTCAGGTGGGGGAGGGTGCGCGTCACGAGCGCCGTCACGACCGCTCCCGGGATCAGCAGGAAGGCGGTCCCCGGCAGCCCGAACAGCAGCACCAGCGGCGTGACCAGCAGAGGCCCCAGCGCGAAGCCGATGTTGCCCCCCAGCGAGTAGTAGCTCATGCCGGTGGCCTTGCTGGCCCCCGAGACGTAGTTCGCGTAGCGCGAGCCCTCCGGGTGGTACGCGGCGATCCCGATGCCGCTCAGCAGCACCGCCGCGAAGATCAGCGGATAGCCGGGCACGACCCCCGCCAGAGCGATGCCCGCGATCGCGCAGGCGGCGCTGGCGGGCAGCAGCCAGGCCGCGGCCAGCCGGTCGGAGTAGGCGCCGAACAGGGGCTGGATCAGTGTCGAAGCGACGTTCGAGGCCAGCAGCAGCGCAGCGGCTGCCGCGACCGAGACGCCGCGGTCGAGCACCATGAACGGGACCAGGGCCGGCACCGCGCCCTGGCAGGTGTCCACGCACGCGTGTCCGGCGGCCAGCACCGTGATGCCGCGGCGGTCAACGCGGGCATCTGCTTGGCTTTCGGGCGCATGGGCGCTCATTCCCACGATCCTCGCAAACGGGGCTCCGTGGCCGGGATCGTGCTGGCCGCCGGTGGCGGCAGTCGCTTCGGCGCCGCCAAGCAGCTCGCCTCGCTCAGGGGCCGGCCCCTCCTCGAGCACTCGCTGGCCACCCTGGCGGCCGCCCCGGTCGAACGGCGGATCGTGGTGCTGGGCGCCGAGGCGGAGCGGATCCGCGACGGGGTCGACCTCCAGGGCGCCGAGCCGGTGATCTGCGCGGACTGGGCCCAGGGGCAGGCTCGCTCGCTGGCCGCGGGGATCGCCGCCGCGGGCGACGCCGCGGCGGCGCTGATCGTCCTCGGAGACCAGCCGCTGATCTCGCCGGTCGCGGTTGAGCGCGTGATCGCCGCGCGCGACGGAGACGCGCTCGCGGTGCGGGCGACGTACGACGGGATGCCGGGCCATCCGGTGCTATTGGAGCGCGAGCTTTTTGGGGCTGCCCTGGCGCTGGAGGGAGACGCCGGCGCGCGAGCCCTGTTCAGCGGCCGCGAGGATGCGGTGCTCGAGGTTCCGTGCGAAGACCTCGGCTCGGCGGTGGACGTGGACACGGTTGAGGCGCTGCGGGAGCTCGAGGGCGGCTCGTGACGACCCTTCGTCTATTGTATGACCATTGGCAGCGGGGACGCTATGGGAGTGATTGACGTCCACACCCACTACCTGGCTCAGGCCCTCGTCTCGGCGATGGAGGGAAGAGACGCGCTGCCGCGGATCTCGGGCAGCGGCGAGGGTCGGATGATCGAGTACGGCGAGGGCAATGTCCACGTCCTGATGCCGGCGATGGTCGACCTCGAGCGCCAGCAACGCGAGATGGCCGAGGCCGGCGTCCAGCGCGCGGTGCTCACCGTGAACCTGCCCGGAGTCGACTGGTTCGACGCAGCCGACGGCGCCGCGATCGCGCGCGACGTGAACGACGAGCTCGCCCAGCTCAGCCGCGATCAGGCCGATCGATTCTCGGCCCTCGCCGTGCTGCCGATGCAGGCGCCGGCGGAGGCCGCCGCCGAGCTGGAGCGCGCGGTGGGCAAGGGACTCCGCGGCGCGATGATCTACTCGAACATCGCCGGGGAGCCGGTGGACCCGGTCGCGCTCGCCGACCTGCTGGACGTCGCCGTCGCTCTCGACGTGCCGCTGACAATCCACCCAACCTATCCGCTCTCGGCCTCGACGGTCGACGCGTATGCACTGATACCGACGGTCGGGTTTCTCGTGGACACCACAACCGCGGCGCTGAGGCTGATCCTCGGCGGCGCCTATGAGGGCCGCGAGGACCTCAAGCTTGTGCTCTGCCACGCGGGCAGCCTGCTGCCCCAGCTGGTCGGCCGGATCGACTACGAGGCCGAGCGCCACGGCGCCCATGGCCTGGGCGCGCTCGCGGGGTCGGCCCTGCCGAGCGAACGGATCGCGCTCCTGTACACCGATGCGGTCTGCGCCTCCGGCCACGCCCTGCGCAACACGCTCGACCTGCTCGGCCCCGACCGCGTCATGTTCGGCAGCGACTACCCCTTCTGGGAACACGGCCGCACCCACGACGCCATCGAGGCGGCGGCCCTCCCCGCGGAGACGGTCTCCAAGATCCGGACCGAGAACGCCGAGCGGCTGTTTCGGCCGTGAAGGGTCGGCCGCCGGGCCCGATCGGGCAGTCGGTCCCGCGCAAGGAGGATCGCCCGCTGATGACCGGGCAGGGCTGCTTCGCCGACGACTTCGAGCTGACGGGCGCGGCGGAGGCCGCGGTCCTGCGAAGCGACCAGGCGCACGCCCGCATCGGCGAGATCGACGCCGCGGCAGCCCGCGCGCTGCCGGGCGTGGTCGATGTGATCACGGCGGACGACCTCGAGGCCGGGACACGGATCCCGATGCGGATGTTCAAGCGCGAGGGGATGGAGCGCTTCCTGCAGCCGCCGCTCGCGCGCGAGCGGGTGCGCTACTCGGGTGAGCCGGTGGCGCTGGTGGTCGCGGAGTCGCGCTATGTAGCCGAGGACGCCGTCGGACTGATCGACGTCGAGTACAAGCCACTAGAGCCCGCGCTCAACGGGCCGGGCTCGCTGCAGCCAGGCGCCTCGGTGCTCTTTGAGGAGGCCGGGACCAACCTCGCCACCGAGTTCGATGTCGGGGAGGACGCCGTCGCCGTCGACGCGGCGTTCGAGGCCGCCGAGACGGTGATCGCCGAGACCATCAGCATCCAGCGCCACGCGGCGGTACCGATGGAGGGCCGCGGCGTCGCGGCCGCCTTCGACGAGGCCTCCGACCGGGTCACCGTCTGGGGCGCCTCCAAGATCGTGCACGTCAACCGCCGGATTCTCGCCGCGCTGCTCGGATGGGAGGAGGAACGGGTGAGGCTGGTCGAGCTGGACGTCGGGGGCGGCTTCGGCGCGCGCGGGGAGTTCTACCCCGAGGACTACCTGATCCCGTGGGCCGCGATCCGCCTTCGCCGTCCCGTCCGCTGGGCCGAGGACCGGGAGGAGCATCTGCGCTCGACCAACCACTCGCGCGAGCAGACCCACGAGATCGAGGTCGCGATCGGCCCCGACGGCGAGTTCCTGGGGCTGCGCGACCGGGTCACCTTCAACACCGGCGCCTACGTGCGGACACACGGCGTGGTTGTCCCGAACATGACCGCCGCGCTGCTGCCTGGCCCCTACCGCTGGGGCGCCTATCGCTGTGTGGTGCGCCACGTGGTCACGAACAAGACCCCGGCCGGCACCTACCGCGCTCCGGGCCGCTACGAGGCCAACTTCGCGCGCGAGCGCATCATCGACATCGCCGCTCACCGGCTCGGCCTGGAGCCCGAGGAGCTGCGCAGGCGCAACCTCGTCGAGCCGGGGGAGATGCCCTATGCGAACGGCACCCACACGGACGGTCACCCGGTCTCGTACGACAGCGGGGACTACCCGAGGCTGCTGAAGAAGGGTGTCCGGTTGTTCGGCCGCAAGCGGATGCGGGAGTGGCGGGCGGCCGAGCCTCCCGCGGGCCGGCGCCGTGGGGTCGGCCTTGGATTCTTCGTCGAGAAGAGCGGCATCGCGCGCTGGGACTATTCGCGGGTCGAGCTCAGCGAGCAGGGGCGGGCGACGCTATTCGTGGGCAGCGCCTCAATCGGCCAGGGCGTGGAAACCGTGCTGGCCCAGATCTGCGCCGAGGCGCTCGGCATCAGCTACGACGACGTCGCCGAGGTCCGTCACGGCGACACCGACGAGATCCCCGACGGGATGGGCTCTTTCGGCAGCCGGGCGACGATGATCGCGGGCAGCGCCGTCCACAATGCCTCGCTGGCGCTGCGCGGGCGTCTGTTCGCCCGGGCGGCTGAGCTGCTCGAGGCCTCCGAGGAAGATCTGGAGCTGCAGGGGGGCAGCGTCGCAGTACGGGGCTCGCCTGCGAGCGGCGTCCCCCTCTCGGAGCTGGCCGAGGTCGACGGCGTCGATGCGGGCCTCAGCGAGGAGGCCCGGTTCACCTCCGAGGACATGAGCTTCCCGTACGGCGTCCACTTCGTCGCGGTCGAGGTCGATGTGGAAATCGGCGCGGTCGAGATCAAGCGCTACGCGATCGCCTACGACGTCGGCCGGGCGGTCAACCCCACCCTCGTCCACGGCCAGATCGTCGGCGGTGCCGCTCAGGGGATTGGCGGCGCCCTGTACGAGGAGCTCATGTACGACGCCTCCGGCCAGCTCGTCTCCGGCTCCTACGTCGACTATTTGCTGCCGACCGCCGCCGAGGTGCCGCACGTGGACGTGCTCGTGACCGAGGACGCCCCGACGCCCCTTACACCCGTCGGGGCCAAGGGCGCGGGGGAAGGTGGAACGGCTGCGGCAGGAGCGGCCATCGCGAACGCGGTCTGCGACGCCCTCGGTATCGAGACTCTGAAGCTGCCCCTGACGCCTGAGCGAGTGCGAGATATGGCCAGGGAGGCGGGGGTGTCCGCACACCCGTCTTCATAAAGACCGCGGGTGGCGCCTTTAGTCATTGGTCTTTCATATGATCTTTGGTGGTCGTGGCTTCAAAACAGGCCAGCATCGGCAGGATCGAGAACGTTCCGCTCACCGAGCAGGCGAGGTCGGCGATCCTCGAAGCGATCGTCGACAAGCGCTTCGACGAGCGGCTCCCGTCGGAGGAGGCGCTGGCGGAGATGCTCAGCGTCAGCCGCACCACGATCCGCACCGCTCTCCAGAGCCTCGAGCAGGAGGGGATCATCACCCGCAAGCGGGCGATCGGGACCACGATCAACGCCCACGTGCGGCCCTCGACGATGGCGCTCCAGCGCATGGTCGGATTCGACGGGCTGCTCAAGGAGAAGGGCTACCGGGTCGCCGTCGAGGTCGAATGGAAGCGCGCCGCGCCGCCCAAGAACTTCGTCGAGGCCTTCTCGCTGGACGCGGGCGAGGACTTCCTGCTGACCGAGAAGTCATATTTCGCCGACAGCAAGCTCGCGATCTTCGTCAGCGACGCGATGCCCTGGTCGAACCTGAAGGACCAAGAGTTCGACAGTGAGGTGCCGGCATCGATCTTCGAGTTCTCCAGCAGAGAATGGGCGATTCCCGTTGATCACGTGGTCGCCGAGATCCTGCCTGTGGTCAAGCGCAACGCCGAGACGACGAGGGTGCCGGTCGCCATGGGCGAGGCGATCACGCGGCTGCACGAGTACCACTACGGCAGTCGCGGGAACCAGCTCGCCGTCTCGATGGTCGACGTGGACACCGAGTTCATTCACTTCGAGGTGTTCCGTCGCCTCTAGCGGGGCCCAACCCGGCTTCGGCCTGAGCGCGCCCCTGTGAGCGTTGAGCTTGTCAACCTGAAGACGGCCTG
Organism: uncultured bacterium; assembly: GCA_963720685.1. Classification (GTDB taxonomy): domain Bacteria; phylum Actinomycetota; class Thermoleophilia; order Solirubrobacterales; family 70-9; genus AC-56. The sequence continues at coordinate 28,526 of CAVRGF010000001.1, forward strand.
GGAGTGGATCGTGGGCGGCCGTCCGATGGCGGTCGCCACGCTGATTGAGACCGAGGGATCCTCGCCCCTCGAGGTGGGGGCGATGATGCTCGTGGACGCCGACGACAACATCGAGGGCTCGGTGACCGGCGGCTGCGTAGAGGGGGCCCTGGTCACGGAGGCCCACGAGGTGCTCGCCGGCGGAGAGCCCCGCGTGCGCACCTACGGCATCAGCGACGAGCTCGCCGCCGGCGTTGGGCTGATGTGCGGCGGCACGGTCCACATCTTCGTAGAGGCACTCGGCGATGAGCCGAGGGAGGTGCTCGGAGCGGCGATCGAGGCCGCGGTCGAGCAGCGCCCGGCAGCGATCGCGACGCTGGTCGACGGCGAGGGGGCCGGGTCTCGGCTGGGAATGATCGATGACCGGATCAGCGGCAGCCTCGGAATCGACTTCCTGGACAAGACCGTGACCCGCGACATCCGCGGGATGCTCGAAAACGGCATCACCGGCCTGCGCCGCTACGCCGCCGATGGGGCCGCGATGGGCTCGGACCTGCGCGTCTCAGTGCGGAGCTTCGCCGATCCTCCCCGGATGATCATTTTCGGTGCGATCGACTTCTCGGCCGCCACCGCCGCCCTCGCTGGGCAGCTCGGCTACCGGGTGGCGATCGTCGACCCTCGTGAACCCTTCCTGCGCTCGCCTCGCTTCTCCAGCGTCGCCGAGGTCGCGGTGGACTGGCCCAACCGCTACCTGGATAACCAGGAGCTGAGCCCCCGCGACGTCGTGTTGGTCTTCAGCCACGATGCCAAGCTCGACGAGCCGGCCCTGATCTCGGCGCTGCGCTCGGGCGCGGGCTACGTCGGGGCGCTCGGCAGCCGCCGCACCCAGGCCCAGCGCGCCGAGCGCCTGCTCGAGGCGGGCGTCTCCCAGGAGGAGATCGACCGGATCGCCGCGCCCTGCGGCCTCGACATCGGCGCACGCACCCCCCCGGAGACCGCGGTCTCGATCCTGGGAGAGGTGATCGCGAAGCAGAACGCCCGCTCCGGCGAGCGCCTGTCCACCAGCGAGGCACCGATCCACGCCCGACGCGAAGTCGCGTCCTCCTAGGAGGGTCATGGCCTCGCGCGCGGAGCAGGTCCAGCACGACCTGGTAAAGCACTCGTATCTGGCCGACCTGGGGCTGGCCACGGTTCTCTCGATCGCGACGACTCTGCGCAAGCCGTTGCTGCTGGAGGGGGAGGCCGGGGTCGGGAAGACGCAGCTCGCCAAGACCCTGGCTGAAATGACCGGCGTCAGGCTGATCCGGCTGCAGTGCTATGAGGGGATCGACGTCGCCCACGCCCTCTACGACTGGAACTACGCCCGCCAGATGCTCTACATCCGGACGCTCGAGGCCGGGCACGCGGCCGACGTCGGCCGCGTGGACGAGCTCTTCTCGCGCGAGTTCCTCGTCCGTCGCCCGCTGCTGGAAGCGATCGAGTACTCCGACCCTGAGCCCCCCGTGCTGCTGATCGATGAGATCGACCGGGCGGATGACGAGTTCGAGGCATTCCTGCTGGAGCTGCTCTCCGACTTCCAGGTGACGATTCCCGAGATCGGCACGATCCGGGCCGAGCGGCGGCCGATCGTGATCATGACCTCGAACCGCACGCGCGAGCTCCACGATGCACTCAAGCGGCGCTGCCTCTACCACTGGATCGACCACCCGTCGCCCGAACGCGAGGCGGCGATTGTCCGCGCCCGCGTCGACGGCGCCTCCGAGCCGCTGGCGCGCCACGCCGCCAGCTTCGTCGCCTCCCTCCGCGAGATGGATTTGTCGCGCGCCCCCGGCGTCGCCGAGACGATCGACTGGGTCGAGTCGCTGGCGGCTCTGGAGGAGCCGGAGCTCACAACGACCTCGGTCGAGGCGACGCTCGGCGCCGTGCTCAAGGAGCGCGAGGACATCGAGTTGGTCCGCGCATCCGATCTGGCCGCACTCGTCGCGGCTGCCACATCCGAGGGGGATTGAGTTGGAGGCCGGTGCCGCGGCTCTGGTCGAGCCCGTCATCGCCTTTGGACGCGAGCTGCGAGCCCGCGAGATCGAGATCGGCCCAGGCAGAGTTGAGGCCGCGATCCGGGCGCTCGGCTGCGTCGACGCCAGGGACGTGGACGAGACCTACTGGGCGATGCGCTGCGCGATGCTTTCCCGAATCGAGGACGCGGATGCCTTCGACGCGGCCTTCGCCGCTTTCTGGCGGGGGGCGCCGATGCCGGGAATGCGGCTCGAACAGCCGCTTGCCCCGCGAGAGGGTCTCGAGCGGCGCGACCAGGACCCGGCGGCCGTTGAGGGAGCCGGCGCCGGCTCCGATCGGTCCAGGATCGGCATCGAAACCGAAACGGAAGAGCGCGGGGAGGGCGAGGCTGATCCCGTCGGGGTCACCTTCTCGCCGGCGGAGCGACTCCGCGAGATGGATTTCAGTGACTGGGGCCCGGAGGAGCTCGCCCAGGCGCGCCCCCTGACCAGGCGGATCGCTCAGTCCCTGCCGCGCCGGCGCTCGCGCCGGCTTCGCGCCTCCAACCGTGGTGCCGCGATCGACCGGCGCGCGACGATGAGAAGGGCGATGCGGACCGAGGGACACCCGATCGACCTCCTCTACAGGGAGCGCAGGACCGTGCCGCGCCGGATGGTGTTCCTGATCGACGTCTCGGGCTCCATGGAGCTCTACGCGCGACCGGTGATCGTCTTCTCCCAGGCGGTGCGGCAGGCGTCCAGGCGACTCGAGGCGTTCGCCTTCGGTACCCGCCTCACCCGCCTCACCCGCCAGCTCGACGGCAGTGATCCGGCGCGGGCGATGGAGCGCGCCTCGAAGGCCGTCCCGGACTGGGCCGGCGGCACTCGCATCGGCGAGAACCTGCGGGCGCTCAACGCCGTCTGGGGCAGGCGAGGCTTAACCCGCGGGGCGACGGTCGTGATCTTCTCGGACGGCTGGGAGCGGGGCGACTCCTCCATGCTCGCCCGTGAAATGGAGAGGCTGCACCGTTCGGCGCACCTGGTCGTTTGGGTCAATCCGCTCGCCGGTGAGCCCGGCTACGAGCCTCTGGCGGTAGGGATGGCGGCGGCGCTGCCGCACGTCGACCGCTTCCTGCCCGGCCACGACCTGCGCTCTCTCGAGGCGCTGGTCGAGGTCCTGGAAGAGGAGCAGCGTGGACCGACGCCCTCGTATAAGGTAGTACTAACGCGGTAACCGAGTTGACGGATTCCGCTGGGAACTGGGAGGAAGCGCTCAGATGAAGCTCGAGAACGAATTCAGCGTCGCCGCGTCAATCGAGGACACCTGGGGGACTCTCCTCGACATCGAGCGGGTCGCGACCTGCCTGCCCGGCGCCACGATTGAGGCCGGCGACGAGGACGGCGTTTATCACGGCGCCATGAAGATGAAGCTCGGGCCGATGAACGTGCAGTACAAGGGCACGGCAAAGCTGCAGGACGTCGACGAGGACACCCATACAGCCTCGATCGCGGTCCAGGCCCGCGAGGCGAAGGGCCAGGGCACCGCCGCGGCAGTCATCAGCAACCACCTCGAACAGGTCAACGGCAAGACCCGGGTCGTCGCCATCACCGATCTCAAGATCACGGGCCGCCAGGCTCAGTTCGGCCGCGGAATCATGGAGGACGTCGCCACTTCGATGATGAAGCAGTTCGCCACGCGTCTCGAGGAGGAGATTCGCAGCGGGGGCGCCAAGGCCGCGAAGCCGGCCGAGCCTGCGGGATCCACGACTCCCCCTGCGGCCTCGTCCTCGTCCACGTTCGCCCCGCCGCCGGACGACGGCGATGTCCTCGACGTCGGCAACGTCCTCGCGAACACCCAGATGATCCGCTACGCGGGGATCGCGGGCGGCGCGATCCTGCTGCTGATCGCGATCTTCGCCCTCCTCTCCGGGCGCAAGCGCCGCCTCACCTTCAACATCAACCTGCGTCGTTGAAGCCTCCGGTCTTCGACTACCACGACCCGGAGACCGTCGAAGAGGCGCTCGACCTCCTCGCCGAGCACGGTGACGAGGGGAAGGTCCTGGCGGGCGGGCAGAGCCTGGTCCCCTTGCTCAACTTCCGGCTCGCCCACCCCGAGCACCTGATCGACCTCAACAGGATCGGCGCGCTCGCCGGCATCCGCCGACAGGACGGCTCGCTGAGGGTTGGCGCGATGACGCGCCAGGCGACGATGGAGCACTCGACCCTGGTCGCCGAGAACTGGCCACTGTTGAACGAGGCGCTCACCTACGTGGCCCACGCTCAGATCCGCAACCGCGGGACGATCGGCGGCTCGGTGGCCCACGCAGACCCGGCGGCCGAGCTGCCCGTTGCCTTTACCGCGCTGGACGCCCGGGTCCAGGTCCGCTCCGCGAAGGGCGAGCGCACGATCGAGATCGCCGACCTCTTCGTCACCCACCTGACCACCACGCTCGAGCCCGACGAGCTGCTCGTCGGGATCGAGGTCGACCCCGTCCCCGCGAACAGCGGGCACGCCTTCATCGAGTTCGCCCGCCGCCACGGCGACTTCGCCCTGGGCGGCGCCGCCGTCCTGCTCACCCTGGACTCCTCGGGCAAGTGCGAGCGCGCCGCGGTCGCGCTGCTGGGCGCGGCACCGGTGCCGCTCCGCGCCACCGAGGCTGAGCAGGCCCTGATCGGTACGAGCGTCGATGAGAAGGCCGCCGTCACAGCTGCCGCCGCCGCGATCTCCGACATCTCGCCCACCGGGGACATCCATGGTTCGGCCGAGTATCGCCGCGACCTCTGCGAGGTGATGGTCCGGCGCGCGATCACACTCGCCGCCCGCCGCGCCAGGGGTGAGCCCGAGCCCGACGGCTCGGCCAACGGAGTGGCGGCCTGATGGCCCAGAAGCGTCACGTCGAGATCGAGATCAATGGTGAGACCTATTCCGGGGACGTCGAGCCGCGCCTGCTCCTCTCGGACTTCATCCGCCACGAGGCGGGCCTGACCGGCACCCACGTCGGGTGTGAGCACGGCGTCTGTGGCGCCTGCACGATCCAGCTCGACGGCGAGCCCGTGCGGTCGTGCATCCTCTTCGCCGTCCAGGCTGACGGACACCAGATCCGCACCGTCGAGGGCATGACCGAGGGCCTTCCCGAGGGCGAGCTGCATCCGCTCCAACAGGCCTTCCACGAGACCCACGGCCTGCAATGCGGCTTCTGCACCCCCGGATTCCTGATGAGCCTTGAACCGGTTCTGCTCGAAGAGGGCGAGCTCACCGATCGGGAGATACGCGAGCGCCTCGCGGGCAACCTCTGCCGCTGCACCGGCTACCAGAACATCGTCGCGGCGGTGAAGCTCGCGCGAGAGCGGGTCAGCGACCCGGTGACCGAAGACAACGCCGACTGAACGGAGAGCACGTGCAACTGATTGACATGACGCACAGATTCACGATCCACACTCCCGGATGGGTCGGCTATCCGTCGCCGAAGCTCTCCTATTTCCAGCGCTTCGCCACCCAGGGGATCGTCAGCCAGATGCTGGAGTTGCCGCTCCATTCGGGCACCCACTTCGATGCCGAGATGCACATCATCAGCGGCGGCAAGGACCTGGCCTCCGTGCCGATCACACAGCTCTGCCGCGAAGGGGTGATCGTCGACATCTCCGACGAGTGCGAGGACTTCTCGATCATCAAGCCGAAGATGATCACCGATCGCGCCGAGGTCAAGAAGGGCGACATCCTGATCTACAACACCGGCTACCACAAGTACTTCAACGGCGGCCCGGAGGAGGACGAGGAGCGCTACTACTTGCGCCACCCCGGCGGCGACCGCGAGTTCGCGGAGTGGCTGGTCGAGATGGAGTTCGCCTGGACCGGCTTCGACTGCGGGTCGGGTGACAATCCGATGAACACCTCGATCCGCTTCAAGCGCCCGGACGCGCTGAAGCAGTACGAGAAGCTGATCGGCAAGGACGTCAACGAGGTGTTCCCCGAGGAGGACCTGTTCGTCATGCACAAGGTCCCGTTCAAGCAGGGGATCACCCACGTCGAGAATCTCGGCGGAGACCTCGACAAGGCGTGCGGGAAGCGCTGCCTGATCGGCGCTTTCCCCATCCCTCTAGAGGGGGGCGAGGCGTCGCCCTGTCGCGTTGTCGCGTTCGTCGAGGACTGATGGCCGACCGTCTCAAGCCGAGGGACGAGGCCGCCGGCGAGGCAGGCAGCTTCGCCGACCTGGCGCCCGAGGAGGTCTACCCGGGGGTCGTGCGTCGCACGTTCTCGAGCCACGAGGCGACCGTCAACTCGTATCGCTTCGAGGCGGGCGCCAGCTTTCCGGTTCACAGCCACGCCCAGGAGCAGATCACCCTGGTCACCGAGGGCGCCATCGAGATGACCGTCGCGGGTGAGGCCACGACCCTCGAGGATGGCGCGTGGTCGGTGGTCGCCGGCGGGACCGAGCACGGCATCACCGCCGGCTCGGAAGGCGCGGCGATCCTCGCAATGATCGTTCCGCGGCGCGAGGCTGACGACGACTACGAACTGGCAGGGGACGACATTTGAACGGCGAGCCGATGAACGGCCAGTCCGACGGCGGAGCGCTGGGGGAGGTCGCCGTGGTCGACGCCGAGCTGGGCCCGGAGCTTCCGATCATCGACAGGGCCGGCAGCGCCCGCGCCGTGATCTGGCCCGGCATGGGCGCCGAACTCCGATCCATGCACCGGATCTCGCTGAAGCCGAGCGGCCGTACGATCCGGCTGAGCCACTCTTCGGAGGCCGTCTATTACGTGATCTCGGGGAGCGGAGCGGTTTGCGACACGCCGGACGCGCCCAGGGAGGCCCTGATCGAGGGCTCGATGGTCCTGATAGAGCCTGGCACCGACTACGCGCTCTGCGCGAGCTCAGACGGGATGGAGTTGGTCGGTGGCCCCTCGCCAGCCGATCCCGCCCTCTACCAATCCCTGAAGGCGGGCGAGTAGGCATGGGGATCCGCGTCTTTCACGTCGAGAAGCCCGACGAGCTGCTGCCGATGATCGCCAGCGACGCGCGCCTGATCGTCTGGCCCGGCACTGGATCCGAGACGGCGAACATGAACTACGTGCGCATGCAGCCCGGCGAGGAGAACATCCCCCACAACCATCCGGTCTCGGAGGACACGATCTTCGTCCTCTCGGGCAAGGGCACGATCGCCGATCTCACCAACGACAGGGTCCTGGAGTTCGAGGCAGGCCAGGTGCTGCACGTCCCGCCCGGGGTACAACACCAGGTACGGGGAGATCGAGGCGAGGAGATCGTCAGCGTCGGCGGCCCTAGCCCCGCCGACAGGGCGCTGCTCAGCGCTGCCGGCGTCCTCCCCGAGGAGTGACGGTGGCCCGGCAGGCCACGGTCGCCCTTGTACAGCTCACGGGCGAGCCCTTCGAGCCGGACCGCAACCGAGCCGCCGCGGCGGACGCTATCCGCCGCAGCTTCACCTCCGGCGCCGACATGATCCTGCTGCCAGAGATGGTGATCCCCGGCTACGTCGCCGACGCCGACCGGCTCAGGCCGATCGCCGAGCCGATCGACGGGCCCACCGTCGAGAGCTGGCAGAGCCTCGCCTCCGAGGGTGTCGGGTATATCGCGGGTGGATTCTGCGAGATTGACGGCGACCAGCTGTTCAACACCGCGGTGGTAGTCGGTCCGGGGGGAGTGGTGCTGCACTACCGCAAGCTGCATCTGTTCTCCGAGGAGAAGCACGCCTTCGCCCCGGGTGACCTGGGCCTGCCGGTCGTCGAGCTTCCCTTCGGCAGGGTGGGCCTGTGCGTCTGTTACGACCTGCGCTTCGTCGAGACGGCGCGCGCCCTTGCCCTCCAGGGCGCAGAGATGATCCTGGTGCCCACCGCGTGGTTGACGGGATTCGACCAGGTCAAGTGGCGCGAGAACGGCCTCGCTCCTCAGGCCGAAGGCGCGGTGCTCCAGGCCAACCTGAATCAGACCTTCATCGCCTGCGCCTCCCAGGCCGGCGTCAGGGGAGAGCTTGACTTCCTGGGCTCATCGGTGCTCGTGGGCCCGACGGGCGAGCTCATGCTGGGACCGCTATCGGGCACCGCAGACGAACTGGCGATCGCGATGGTCGACCTTGACGACGCCGAACGCGCTCAGCACAGGTCCGAGCTGATCACACCTCGGGCAGACCGGCGCACGGATGTCTATGGGGTATCCGTGGGCGGGCAGGTGCTCTGACCATGGACGTCCGCACCTGGGCGGGCGAGCCCTTCGAGGAGCTGAGCCCGTCGATCGAGCGGCAGGCGCTGCACACGGAGAACATGACCCTCGCCCGGGTTCGCTTCAAGGAGGGAGCCGAGGTGGCGCCCCACGCGCACGAGAACGAGCAGGTCGTGATGGTCCTCGAGGGGAGCATCCGGTTTCGAGTCGGCGACGAGGAGGCGGTTGTCAGCGCAGGTCAGAGCGTGTCGATTCCCTCGAACGCCCCGCATTCCACAGAGGCGCTCGAGCCGTCGCTCGTCCTCGACTTCTTCTCACCTCGTCGCGAGGACTGGATCCGCGGTGACGACGCCTACCTTAGGGGCTGAGGCGAGCCGATCAGCCGCCCACGGGCGAGTCCCTCGTAGGTGGCATCGTCCACCTCCCGAGGCGCCAGGCAATCCCCGATCGGGGTCGCCTCGATTCCCGCGGAGGCGAGTTCGCGATGCAGCGCATCGTCGCTGTTGCGCATCATCGAGAGGATCACGGTGTCGGCCGGGATCGAGCGCTCGGGACCTCCCCAGATGCTCGCGACTGCCACCGATCCGGGTTCGATCCGGACGGCGATCTCCTGCCCGGCAACCGTGACGCCAGCCTCGGCCATCTGGGGGTAGAGCCACGGCAGGTCGCCGGTCACGATCAGGCGGCTGCCGGCGAAGAGCCTGCTGCTCACCACCTCGACGCTCCGTCCCATCTCGGCCAGCAGCAGCGCCAGGCCCAGCGGCAGGTGGTCGCCGTTGTCGTCGATGATCGCTACCCTCCGGCCGCAGGATTCGGGATCGCCGATTGCGGTCGCCGGGTCCAGCACATGGTCGTGGTCGGCGCCCGGAATGCCGTCGCGGTGCGGGGAAGAGATCGAGTAGCCGCTGCGGTCGAAGCTGGCGCCGGTGGCGATGAAGACGTCATCAGCCCCAAACTCGGCGACGGTGTCCGCCGAGACCTCCTGTTCCAGTCGGACGTCGACGCCCCGCCGGTCGAGCGACCCGGCCAGGTCCGACGCCATCTCCAGCCAGTTGCGGCGGTTCGGAAGCCTGCCCGCCAGCAGCAGCTGCCCGCCCAGGCGGTCGCCGCGCTCGATGAGCGTCACGGAGTGACCGCCTTCGGCACCGGTCTCAGCGAGCTTCATCCCCGCGGGACCGCCGCCCACCACCAGCACGCGACGAGGTTTCGCGGCGACCGCCGCGGCGCCGTGCGTTCGCTCGCGCCCCGCCAGCGGGTTGACCGTGCAGGTGATCATCTCGTGTTCGAAGAGGCGGCGGAGGCAGCCCTGGTTGGCCCCGACGCAGCGGCGGATCTCGGTCGATCTGCCCTCACGGGCCTTGTTGACCACGTCGGGGTCGGCGATGTGCGCGCGGGTCATCGCGACCATGTCGGCCTGGCCGCCGGCGACGATCTCGGCAGCCCTCTCGACCGTACGGATCGCCGAGGCGACCATGACGGGGACGCTGCTCGAGATCGCGGCCTTGGCGCGGGCGGCGTCGGGGGCCAGGTGACCGTCCCGCCCGCCGCTCATGCTCGGGACCCACTCCCGAGAGGTGTGGTAATTGCCGGCCGTGATGCTGAAGAAGTCGAAGTCGCCGGTTGCGTGCAGGCGGCTCACGATCTCTTCTGACATCGCCCCGCTGATCCCGGCATCGCCGAGGTACTCGTCGAAGCTGAGCCGGATCCCGAGCGGGAAGTCAGAGCCGGTGCGGCGGCGGATCTCGGCGGCGGCCTCGATCGCGAAGCGGCAGCGGTTCTCGGTGCTCCCGCCGTATCGGTCGGTGCGATGGTTCGTCAGAGGGGAGAGGAACTGACACATCAGGTAGCCGTGACCCGCCGAGATCTCCGTGCCGTCCAGTCCGGCCTCCTGGGCGTTGGCGGCAGTCTGGCCGTAGCCGGCGACGACGCTCTCGATCTGGCCGGTGTCCATCTCTTGGGCGACCCGTCCGTAGACGGTTGACGGCAGGGCGCTCGGGGCGATCACCGGGTGCCAGTGGTCGAGCTGGCTGGTGCCCGGGTCCTGGTTTCCCATGTGGGAGAGCTGGGCGAAGATCTTGGCGCCGTGAGCGTGGACGGCGTCGCCCAGCCGCTTCATCCCGGGGACCGCCTCCGGCCGGAAGGCGTTCAGCAGGCCCTCGCGGCTCGCCGTCGGGTGCACGGCTCCCGCCTCCACCACCAGCAGCCCAGCGCCGCCGCGCGCACGCTCCTCCAGGTAGGCGATGTAGCGGTCGCCGATCAGGTCTCCCTCCTCCATCGTGAAGTGGGTCTGGTGGGCGGAGACGAGGATCCGGTTGGGCACCGTTACCCCGCCGATCTCCACGGCCTCCCAGAGCGGTGCGAGGTCGGTCACGCCGGGACTGTCCGTCCCGTGAGCCGGTAGTAGGCGTGCTGGAGCAGACGGCGCTTGGGCGTTCGCCAGCAGCGCAGACCGTGTCGCTGCTCGTGCATCACGCAGATGTTGCAGGAGACGCAGTCGACCGTCCCTCTACGCCCGGCTTCGATCTGGCGAACCAGGTCCGGCTCGCGGATCAGCGGGCGCGAGAGTGCCAGGAAGTCGGCGTCACCCCGACCCAGGATCGCCTCCATCGTCTGGGTCCGGCGGAGGCCGCCGACGAGGATGATCCCGACTCCCGCGTCCAGGTCGCGGAGCATCTGCGCGTAGGGGAGGAAATAGGCCTCGGCCTCGGGCGCCTTGGCGAAGCGGTGGGGGAGGAGGTCCTCGGCCGCCCGCCGGCGGTCGACCGCGATGTAGGGGCGGATCGAGGCACTCACGTAGTCCTTCATCAGGTTGACCGAGACCTCGATGGCGTCAAGTCCCGCCTCGGCCAGCAACCCGGCCCCTTCCAGAGCCTGGGCGGGCGTGAGACCGTCGCCCGGGACCACGTCCTCAAACCCCAGCTTCATCGACAGACCCATCCCGGGGCGCATCGCTCCCCGCACGGCGCGGACGACTGCCAACGGGAACTCCTCGCGCGCGCGGGCGTCGCCGCCCCACCTGTCCTCGCGCTGGTTGGTCAGTGAGGAGCGGAACTCGCTGATCAGGTAGCCGTTGGCTCCGTGGATGTGGACGCCGTCGAACCCGCACTCCTCGGCGCGGTGCGCGGCGGCAGCGAAGGCCTCGATGGTCCCGTCGAGCTCCTCGGCCGAGGCGGCGGCGACGGAACGCCCGGTCATCATGTTGTTCACGGGCGAGGGCGCGATCGGTTCGAGATCGTCGGCCTCAGTCTGGCTTCCGGCGTGCCCGAGCTGGGCGAAGATCCTGCCCCCTTCGGCGTGCACCGCCTCCGTCAGCCGGCGCAGCCCCGGGGCCAGCGAGTCGTCGTGGATGCCGGTCTGGGCGTGGCCATAGCGGCCGCGCGGTTCCACGTACATGTGACCAGTGAAGGCGAGCCCGACGCCGCCGCGGGCGAGCGCCTCGTGCAGCGCGACGAGCTCGTCGGTGACCTCGCCGTTCGGGCCCCCCATCGACTCCGAGGTCGAGGCGCGGATGATTCGGTTGGGCAACCGGACGGGCCCGATCTGTCCCGGCTCGAGGATCGGGCTGCCCATGCCGCCGCCTACTTGGAGCTCGAGGCTGCTGCCATCGCCCGGAACACGCGGTCCGGTGTGATCGGCGTCTCGGTGACGGCGCCTGGCTGGATCGCGTCCGCCACAGCGTTGGCGATCGCCGCGGGCGCGCCCACCGCGCCGCCCTCGCCTCCACCCTTGATGCCGTCCGGGTTCAGATGGGTTGGGGTCACCATGTGCTCGACCACGACGTCCGGCACGTTCTCGTCGCCGGGCAGCAGGTAGTCCATGAAGTTGGGGTTGCGCGGCTGGGCATCCTCGTCGTAGACGACCTCCTCCAGGAGGGAGCCGCCGACGCCGAACGCCACCCCGCCCTGGACCTGGCCGTCGAGGATCAGCGGGTTGATGACCGTCCCGGAGTCGTTGACGACATGGTGGTCGAGCAGTTTGACGATCCCCGTCTCGGGATCGACCTCCACCTTCGAGATGTGCATCCCGTAGGCGAAGGTGTTTGTTTCGGGGTGGAAGACGTCGGTGGACTCGAGGCCGTAGTCGTCGATCCCCTCCGGGAGCGCCTGCCCCGGGGAGACGGCGGCGGCGACGTCGGCGAGGCTGACGCTCGGTCCGCCCGGCGAGCCCTTGGCGCTCACCCTCCCGTCGCGCAGCTCGAGGTCGCTTGCGTTGGCCTCCAGCAGCCCGGCCGCGACCTCGAGCACCTTGTCGCGAACGGAGTTGGAGGCGTTGCGGATCGCGGTGCCGCCGACGACCGCGGTGCGGCTGGCGTAGGTGCCGACGCCCCAGCGAACGAGGTCGGTGTCTCCGTAGCGCACCTCCACGTTGTCCATGCCGACGTCGAGAGTGTCCGCTGCGATCTGGGCCAGGGTCGTGAGGTGGCCCTGACCGCTGGTGCACGCGCCGGTCAGGACGATCACCCGCCCGGAGTCCTCGATCCGCACCGTTCCCATCTCGTAGGGCCCCAGGCCGGTCTCCTCGACGAAGCAGCCGATGCCGATGCCGACCATCCGGCCATCGGCTCGCATCCCGTCCTGCTCGCTCCGGAACTTCTCGTAGCCGGAGATCTCGAGCACGCGCTCAAGGCACGCCTGGTAGTCGCCGGAGTCGTAGACGATCTCGCCGGCGAGGACGTTGGCGAGCCCTCGCGGCAGCGGGAAGGCATCCGCCTGGATCATGTTGCGCCGCCGCACCTCGGCGGGGTCGATGCCGCGGTCCAGGGCGATCATGTCGATGATCCGCTCCATGGTGAAGGCAGCCTGCACGTGGCCGACGCCGCGGAAGGGGTTCATCGGCGTCTTGTTCGTCATCACGACGTCCGCGGTGGCCTCAAAGTCGGTGATGTCGTACGGCCCGGTCAGCATCGAGACGCCGATGAACGGCTCGACCAGCGTCAGGCGCTGGAGGTATGCGCCGGTGTTCGTCACACAGTGGTCGCGGATCGCGAGCACCCGCCCGTCGTCGTCGTAGGCGACCTCGACGTCGTGGAACTGCTCGCGCCCGTGTGTCGCGCTGACGATGTGCTCCCAGCGATCCTCCACCCACTTCACGGGGCGCTCGAGGCGGCGGGCGAGGAAGGCAATCAGGATCTCCTCGGGATAGGTCTGTAGCTTGACCCCGAAGGCGCCGCCCACGTCCGGCACCAGTACCCGAGCACCGGACTCGGGCAGGTCGAGGTACAGGCAGACGTCGCGCTTGACGCTGTTCGGCACCTGGGTCGACGAGGTCAGCGTGAGCACCCGGTTGCGCGGGTCCCAGTCGGCGATCGCACCACGGCACTCCATCGGCATCCCGGCGTAGCGCTGGGTGGTGAAGCGCTCCTTCAACACGTGTGGTGCTTTCTCGAAGGCGGCGTCGGGGTCCCCGAGCTTGTACTCGAGGGTGTCGCAGACGTTGGTCTCCTCGTGGATGATCGGCGCGTCGGGGCCCATCGCCACCTCTGGGTCGGCGACCGAGGGAAGTGGCTCGTAGTCGACCTCGACAAGGTGCATCACGTCCTCGGCCTCGTACCGGTCCGCGGCGACGATCACGGCGACCGGTTCGCCGACGTAGCGGACCTTGTCGCCCGCGATGATCGGCTGGTTGAACGGCTTCGTCGTCTCCTCCGCGTCGATGCAGGGCAGGGGAGGCAGGTCGGGCAGGTCGGCGTCCGTCAGGACGGCCGCGACCCGTGGGTCGGCGTCGGCGGCCGAGGTGTCGATCGAGGTGATCTTGGCGTGCGGGTGGGGGCTGCGGATGACCGCGGCCGACAGCATCCCATGCAGCTTCAGGTCGGCCAGGTAGCGTCCGTCGCCGCGCAGCAGGCGCGGGTCCTCCTTGCGCTTGATCGGCTTGCCGAAGACGCCGTCCGCGGCCGCGTTCGACCCCGTACCCTTCCCGTTCGTCTTTGCCGGGCCGCTCATCGCTGGATCTCCTGCGGGGAGTAGCGGCCGGATCGGATCCGGATCGCCTCGTGGACGGCCTCGCGGATCTTGACGTAGCCGGTGCAGCGACAGAGGTGGCCGCCGAGGACCTCAGCGATCTCCTCGTCGGATGGATCGGCATTGCGGTCGAGCAGCTCGACCACGCTCATCACGATCCCGGGCGTGCAGAAGCCGCATTGCATGCCGTGCTTCTCCCAGAAGCCCTGCTGGACGGGGTGCAGATCGCCTCCGGGCTCGGCCACACCCTCCAGCGTCCGCACATCGGAGCCCTCTGCCTGGATGGCCAGTGTCAGGCAGGATCGCGCCGGCCGCCCGTCGATCAGGACCGTGCAGGCGCCGCAGACACCGTGCTCGCAGCCGAGGTGTGTCGCGGTCAGGTCCAGGCGCTCTCGCAAGAAGTCGGCGAGGGTGAGCCGCGCTTCGACCTGCTCGGTGTGCTGAGCGCCGTTGACGGTGATGTTGATCTTGTGTGAACTCATGCGGTTCTCCCGAGGGCGGTTTGGAGTGAACGTTTGGCGACGACCGAGGCGAGTTGCCTGGCATAGTCCTGGTCGGCCCGCGCATCGCCCATCAGGCTCACGTCGTCCATGGTCGCGGCCGTGGCCGCGGCGATCGCCTCGGGGCTTGCGTCGCCTCCCTTCAGGGCCTCCTCCACGTTGGCGATGCGCACGGGCGTGTCCGAGATCCCGAAGAGCGCCAGGCGCACGTCGCTGAAGGAGCCGTCGGCCACGGTCACCTGGGCCACGCCGCCGCACATCGCGTAGTCGCCGGCGCGTCTGGAGACCTCGACACAGGCCGCGCCGCTGCCGTGCGGCGCGGCAGGGAACTCCACCGCGGTCATGATCTCGCCCTCCTCGAGGGTGGTCGTGAGAGTGGTGGAGAAGAGGTCGGCGCCGGCGATTGAGCGTGTCGTGCCGGAGCCCGATACCCGGACCGTCGCGTCGAGCGCGACCACCACCGCGGGCAGCTCCCCCGCCGGGTCGCCATGGGCGACGCTGCCGCCGACCGTCCCGCGCGTGCGGATCTGGGGATGGGCGACGTGGCGGAGGGCGTCAGGGACGAGAGGGCAGAGCTCGTGCAGGAGGTGGTTGGTCTCGGCGTCGTGCTGTGTGACCATGGCGCCGACGACGATCGTTTCCCCCTCGTGGGAGATCGAGTCGAGGTCGTCGATCCGCCGCAGGTCAACCAGCAGGTCCGGGTAGGCGAGTCTCATGCTGAGCAGCGGGACCAGGCTCTGGCCGCCTGCGAGGACCTTCGCGTCGGCGTCGCCCGCGAGCAGCGTGACGGCGTCCTCGATGCTCTCGGGCGCCTCGTAGTCGAAGGGCGGTGGCTTCACGCTCCCGCCCTGAGCCTGTTCGCCATCCAATCCGCCATTCGGGGCCTCACGATCTGTCCCATGTTGTGGCAGCAGTGGTCGCCGTCGGGTTCGAGCTGGATCTCGAGGTCGGCATTCGTGAAGGTGTCGCGATATTTGCCGACCTGCTCGATGCTGAAGATGACGTCGTTGACGCCGTGCAGCAGCAGCGTCGGACAGTGGATCCTGTCGGCGACCGGCGCCAGGTCGATGGAGGTGCGCAGGTGCGCCAGCGCCTTCTCGTCGTCCTCGATCCCGGTGACGTAGATGAAGCCGCGCCGCGTCTGCTCGGGCATCGTCTCGAGGTCGTCGGCGAGGTCATAGCAGGCGCCCCATGCGCAGCAGGCCGCGAATCGCTCGTCCATCGCCGCGGCCTTGGGAGCGAAGTGGCCGCCCAGGCTGCGGCCGAGGACGCCGATTCGCTTGGAATCGATCTCGGGGCGCTCGACCAGGTGGTCCATGACCGCTGAGGAGTAGCGCTCGAAATCTGGCCCCAGCTTCACCTCGAAAAAGAGCTCGCCCTGGCCGGGACCGTCGAAGGCGAAGATCGCCATCCCCCGCGCCAGGCAGAGGCCCTCGAACAGATGGCTCTCCTCCTTGGTGCTCTCGAGGCCCCCGATCAGCACGCAGCAGGGGACGGGCCCGTCGGCCGCCTCCGGGGGTAGGCGCAGGTAGCCGGGAATGGTCGCTCCCTCGAACGGGATCTCGACACGCTCGCCCACCGGGGCGAAGTGGGGGGCGGCGCGGTCGAACAGCTCCACCTTGCGGCGCTGGCCTGACTCCCGGCGCTCGGGATCGTGGAACCACATGAACTGGGCATAGTGGGCGCAGATGCAAGCGTTCCACAGCCATTCGCCGCCGGAGATCGTGTCGCCGGCTGCGATTGCGTCGTCGCCGAGCTTCTCGTACGCGTCGGCCCGCGCCATCCAGAGGTCGTACCACTGGACGTCCGTGCCCTCGGCCGCCACCTGTTCGGCCGCGTTGACGTCGGCGAAGGGGACGCCGTCGGAGAGCATGCGCCCCCGGTTCAGGATCGCATCGAAGCTCATCGGGGCAGCCGTGGCGCTCATGCGGTGACCGGCTCCTTGTCGTTGGTTGGTTTCGCGGTCTCGACCAAGCGGCGGACCCGCTCGGGGGTCAGCGGCAAGCGGGTGATCGCGGCCGGATCGCCCAGCGCGTCGGAGACGGCGCCCGCCACAGCGGCGCCGACCGCCATGATCCCCGACTCGCCCGCCCCTTTGGCCCCGAGCGGGTTGGTCGGGGTCGGCGCGTCCTCGCAGATCAGGTGGTCGAACTGGGTCGGGGTCTCGGATGCGCCCGGGAGCAGGTAGTCCATGAACGAGGTCGACTTCGGCTGGCCGGCCTCGTCGTACAGCAGCTCCTCGTACAGCGTGCCGCCCAGGCCCTGAATCGCGCCACCGACGATCTGCCCCCCGAGCAGCATCGGGTTGACGGCGCGTCCCGCCTCGTACGCGACGAAGTAGCGGCGCACGTCGATCTCGCCGGTCGCGGGGTCGATCTCGAGCTGGCAGAGGGCGACGCCATAGGGGTAGTTCATCATCGGGTCCTCGTAGATCTCTCGGGCGCCCAGTCCCGGAGCATCGCCCCGGTGCTCGCTGCTCACCGTGTCGCAGGCGGCTGCGATCTCCCCCAGCGAGACACTTGGCGTGGCCGAGCCGCGGACGTGGACGAGCCCGTCTTCCAGCACCAGGTCGCCGGCGGTCGCCTCGAGGAGCTCAGCGCCAACGGTAAGCGCCCGCTCCTTGGTCGCCTCGGCCGCCTTGAGCACGGCGCTGCCGCCGATCACCGTCGAGCGGCTCGACCACGAGCCCACGCCGTCAGGGATCAGGTCGGTGTCCCCGTGGAAGACCTGGATGCGATCCACCGGGACGCTCAGCACATCGCCGGCGATCTGGGCCATCACCGTCTCGATCCCCTGGCCGGAGGACGCGCCGCCGATCAGCAGGCGGATGCCGCCGTCGGGGTCGACGTCGACGCCCGCGGTCTCGTAGACGCCGAGGCCGCTCTTGTCCATGAAGTACGCGATGCCTGCGCCTACCAGGCGCCCCTGATTGCGGGCGTCCTCGGCCTCACTCAGCCAGGTCTCGTAGCCGCTGGATTCGCAGGCGCGGTCGAGCAGTGTGCCGAAGCGGCCCGAGTTGAGCTCGAAGGGCTCCCCGCCCATCGAGAGGTCAGGCTTGTGGGGGATCTGGTCGTCGCTCAGCAGGTTGGCGCGGCGGAGCTCGATGGGCTCGATTCCGAGCTCGGCTGCCGCGATGTTGAGGAGCTGCTCGCGTGCAAAGGTGTTCTCGAAGCGGCCGGGCGCGCGATAGGGCCCAACCGGCGTCTTGTTGGTGGTCACGACGTGGATCAGGCCGTCGTAGGCGGGCACGTTGTAGGGCCACGGGATCATCCCGATCGAGATCTCGGAGACGACGATCCCGGTGGGGCGGATGTAGGCGCCCTTGTTATGCCAGATCTCGTCGCGCAGGCCCAGCAGGCGAGCGTCGGCGTCGAACGCCATCTCCACCTTGTGGATCTGCTCTCGCGCGTGGTTGATGGAGACGAGGTGCTCGCTGCGGTCCTCGGTCCACTTGACGGCGCCGCCCAGGTGCCGTGCAAGCCACGGCACAAGGAAGTCCTCGGGGAAGAAGTCGCCGCGGACGCCGAAGTTGCCGCCGGCGTCCGTGTTGCGCATGTGGATGTTGGTGACCGGGATCCCGAGCAGGGCCGAGAGCACGCGGCGGTGGTAGTGGGTGACAAGGGCGGCGCCCCAGATGGTCAGCTCGCCGCGGCCCGGATCCCAGTCGGCGACCAGGCCGCGGGTCTCGAGCGGGACTCCGGTGTGGCGGCCGATCTTGAGCTCGGCGCCGATCACATGGGCGGCGCCGCCAAACGCCTCGTCTACGTCGCCGAACGTCTTGCGCAGCTCGACGGCCTCGTTACCGCCGCTCTCCCACAGGGAGGGCGAGTCGTCGGCCACGGCGTCGATCGGGTCGAGGACCACCGGGAGCGGCTCGTAGTCGATACCGACAAGGCGGGACGCGTCCTCGGCCGCGTAGGGGTCATCGGCGACCACGACCGCGATGGGCTCGCCGACGTAGCGAACGCGGCCGAGAGCCAGGGCGGGCTGGAGGTAAGGGTCCAGCTCGACGCCGAAGTCGAGGCGGAGCGGGATCAGCGGTACGTCCCCGATGTTCTCGCCGGTGATCACCGCTCGCACGCCGGGCGCGCCCTCGGCCTCGTCGACGTGGACGCCCACGATCCGGGCGTGTGCGATGTCCGCCCTGACCACGTGCATGTGAAGCTGGGAGGGCAGATCGACGTCGTCCACGAAGCGCCCGGAACCGCGCAGCAGCCGATCGTCTTCGAGTCGCGGGACGCTCTCACCAACGAGCAATGCCATCCACCAAGTAGCTCCTCCGCCCTTGAAAAAAGGGCCTCGTCTGGCCCCGTCCCAACTTTGGTTGATCGTATTACATTGGACCACTAGGGTCCGCGCGGCCGATACGGGTCCGAATACGAGAGGAGAGCGGATGAGTCACGCCATGTATCCCCATGTCTTCGCCGAGGGACAGGTCGGCGCGATGACCACCCGCAACCGTCTGGTGATGTCGTCGATGTGCGACAACATGTCGGGCCGTCGGGGGGAGGTGACCGACCAGAAGGTCGAGTACTTCCGTCGCAAGGCCCAGGGTGGGATCGGCTGGATCAACCTCGGCTACTCCTATGTGACGCAGCGGGGTCGCGGCTGCACCTACTACCAGTCGGGCATATACGAAGACAACCTGATCCCGGGCCTGCGACGGCTGACGGACGCGGTGCACGAGGAGGGAGCTCGGATGGGCTGCCAGATCGCGCACGCCGGCCGCCAGACCACTCACCACTACATCGAGGGTCGCGAGGCGGAGGCGCCCTCGCCGGTCCCCGAGCCGCTGCTGGGCGAGACCCCGGTCGAGCTCAGCGTCGAGCGCATCGCCGAGATCGTCCAGGAGTTCGCGGCGGCGGCCGTCCGCGCTGAGCAGGCCGGATTCGACGCGGTCGAGTTCCACGGCGCCCACGGGTATCTCCAGCACGCCTTCATGTCCTTGCTCTCGAACAAGCGCGAGGACGACTACGGCGGGGCACTCGAGAACCGTCTCCGCTTCCCGCGGGAGTGCGTTCGCGCGGTGCGCGCGGCCGTGAGCGACGACTTCACCGTGGGGTACCGGGTCTCGGGCAGCGAGTTCCTCGACGGCGGCGTGACCCTGGAGGAGTCGCTCGCGACGACGGCGATGCTGGAGGAGGAGGGCGCAAACTACGTGCACGTCTCCGGCGGCACCTACGAGGCGGTGCACATGACCGTGGCGCCCCAGTGGGTCGGCCCGGGCCAGCTCGAGGAGCAGGCAGCCGCGATCAAGGCGGCGACGAAGCTGCCTGTGCTGTCGGTCGGTCGCTATAACAGCCCCGAGCTCGCCGAGCGGGTGATCGCTGACGGCCACGCGGACTTCATCGTCATGGGCCGCGCCCTGCTCGCCGATCCGGACTTGCCGCTGAAGGCCTTCGAGGAGCGCCCCGAGGACATCCGTCCCTGCGTCGCCTGCTCTCAGGGATGCATCGACCGCTGGTTCAGCGCCCTGGACATCACCTGCGTCAACAACCCCGATACGGGGCGCGAGTCGCTCCCGGGCTGGGGCGCCGATGCGTGCGAGCCCGGTTCGCCGCAGAAGCTACTCGTGGTGGGCGCCGGGCCGGCCGGCCTTGAGGCAGCGCGGGTCGCCGCCTCCGAGGGCCATGAGGTGACCGTGTGGGAGCGTCGGGAACAGGCCGGCGGACAGCTGGCCCTTGCGGCACTGCCCTCCAGCGGCGGCGACTGGGGCGCCTTCGTCGAATGGCTGCTGCGCCAAAACGAGAAGCTCGGGGTCACGATTGAAACCGGACGCGAGGCCGGAGCCGCGGAGATCGAGGCATTCGGGGCCGATCAGGTGATCCTCGCGACCGGGGCGCGACCCTGGCCCGAGCGCGAGATCCCGGGCTGGGACCGCCCCGAGGTGGTCGACCCCTTCGCGCTCCTCCGGGGCGAGGAGCAGACGGGCAAGCGCGTCGCAGTGGTGGGGGGCGAGCTGATCGGCTGCCAAGTGGCGATGTTCCTCGCCGCGCAGGGCAGGGATGTGACCCTCGTCGCCCACGGCCACACCGATCTCTTCACCGACGGCGAGCGAGAGTTCGCCTACGACGTGGTCGGCGAGATCGTGCGCCCGCTGCTGATGCAGCAGCTCACAGACGCGGTGAGCTTGCTGCCTAAGCGTGCGGTGAAGAGGATCGAGCGCGGCCGCGTCATCCTCGACCAGCCGGGCGCTTTCCCGCCGCACCTGTCCTCGGTTCGCATCGGGCCCGTGGACGAGAGCGAGCTCGAGGTCGACCATGTCGTGCTCGGCATCAGACGGCGGCCCGAGGATCGGCTTCATGAGGGGCTGCGTTCCGAGGTCGAGAACTTGATCCTCGTCGGCGATGCCGTCGAGCCGCGCACCGTCTACGAGGCGGTGGCGGAAGGATCCGCGGCCGGCCGCTCGGTCGGGGGCTCGCGAGTCCACCCGACGATGGCGGCAGCGCAGCTCGCCCTCAGCTGAGAGGAGCGCTCAGCGGCGTTCGACCATCTCGTCGACCGGGCGCCTGTCGGCCCGGTCGAGCCACTCCTGGGCGCTGCGATCCGCGGGTGTCCTGCCGTTGGCCGGGTAGCCGAAGCTGACGAGGGTCGCGACTCTCTCGCCGTCGGCAAGGCCGAGCAGCTCAGCCATCGCCTCGGGATCGGCGATGGCGTTTGGGCAGGACGAGACGCCTTCGCTCCAGGCGGTGATCATCATGTTCTGCGCCGCCCGTGCGGCGTCGAAGGCGGCGAAGGTGCCTTCGACCGGCACGGCGATGGCAACGATGAACGCCGCGGTCTCGATGTTGGGAGGCCTGGTGACGAACTTCGAGGCCTCGGCCTGCGCGTCCTCGACGAGGATGAACCGTCGGTCCTGGCGGTTCATCCCGTTACCGGCGAGGCGCGCTGCCTCGAGGATCCTGGCCCTCAGGTCCTCCGGAATCGGCCTCTCTGCATAGGAGCGGGTGTCGCGCTGGCTGGCGATTGCGAGATACGCCTCGGCTCCCATTGGTCAATCGTATGACAAACGTTCATCGTCGTTTATGCTCGCGTGACTGGGACGCTACGAGGAGGTTGGAGGATGGACACCGAGATGTACTGCTACACCCCCGCAGGCGACAAGAAGGTGCTGCCGGTGGAGAAGGTCTTCGACGACTGGATCGATCCCGCAACCTCCGCGATCGCGTGCATCGACATGCATCGCAGCCACGTCGGGGATGACCCGGATATGCCGGTTCCGGCGCCGCGCGCGACCGACCGGGTCGCCGCGCACAACGCCTTCCACGCCGCCGCCCGGGATGTTGGGGTCCCCGTGATCATGGTCCAGCACTGGCAACGCTACGGCGGCACCGACGACATCAAGTCCAAGGTCGTCGAGGGCGGCACCAACTGGCGGCACCTCGAGAAGATCTACATGAACCTCGACCAGGAGCACATGAACGAACTGGGCTGGGAGGGGACCAAGTGGGTCGACCTGATGGTCGAGGAGGACGAGCGTGATCTCTACGTCCGGACCAAGAAGCGGCTGTCCAGCTTCTACCCGACCGACCTGGAATTCCTGCTGCGCCAGATGGGCGTCGCCAACCTGGTCCTCAGCGGGACCCTGACCGATTGCTGCGTGCTCAACACCGCGTTCGACGCGGCCAACCGCGACTTCCGGGTGGTCATGCCGCGCGACGTCGCTGCAGGCCTGTCGCCCGAGATGGAGAGCGCCGCCGAGAAGGTCATCGCCAACCACCTCGGACTGGTCGTCGACGCTCCCGCGCTGCTGCGCGAGTGGTACGCACGCGCAGGTGCCGAGCTCCCGGCCGAGCTCGCCGAGGCCGAGACCATGGACGACGTCACCGCCGTCAAGGCCTGAGCGCTTCGGTCGGCACAGAGTCGGCGCACGAACGTGAACGGCCCCCAGGACATCGGCGGCAAACAGGGGCTCGGGCCCGTCCTGACCGGAGAGCCGGAGCCGGTGCAACCGGTCTTCCACTCCGACTGGGAGCGGCGGGTCTTTGCCCTCTCCTTCTGCAGCTGGATCAGCTCCGGCGTGGAGGTTGACGAGTCCCGCGTTCACCAGACGAACCTGCCCTATGACCGCTACTACGGCTCGAGCTACTACGAGCGCTGGCTGTACTCGCTGGAGCGGCTGATGGTCGAGAAGGGCGTGGCCAACGAGGACGAGATCAAGAGCGGCGAGGCGAGCGGGGAGGCGCCGCCAGCGATCGTCGCGCCAGGCGAGCTCACGGCGGCCGCGTTGAGTCTCGTCGCTCACGGGAGCAAGCGCTTCCGCGACGCGCCCGCGGGCCCCGGCTACGTCGCCGGCGATCGGGTGCGGGCGAAGAACGTCAATCCGCGCAGCTACGACCGCCTACCCACCTACCTGAAGGGCCGTCGCGGCACGATCGACGAGCACTACGGTCCCTTTGTCCGCCCCGAGGACCTGGCGGCGGGAAGGCCCGACGAGCCCGGGGACCACTGCTACCGGGTGCGCTTCACCGCGACCGAGCTCTGGGGCAAATCGGCCGAGGGCTCCGACGATGCCGTCTGCGTGGACCTCTTCGAGAGCTATTTGGAGCCGGCATGAGCCACGACCACGACCATGCCGACCAGCACGGCCACACCTGGCATCCGCCATCCGAGCTGGAGGCGCGCACGCGCGCGCTCGAGTCGCTGCTGATCGAGAAGGGCCGCGCCACCTCGGAGGCGATCGACGCCGTGGTTGACAAGTACGAGACGGACATCGGTCCCCTGCTCGGCGCGCGGGTCGTGGCCATGGCTTGGTCGGACGACGACTTCAGACGGCGGTTGCTCGCGGACGCCGACGCCACACTGGACGGCCTCGGCCTGGCTGGGTTCGAGGCCGAGCACGTGCGGGTCGTGGAGTGCACGCCCGAGGAGCACCACGTCGTCGTCTGCACCCTCTGCTCCTGCTACCCGTGGGCCCTGCTCGGCCTGCCCCCCTCCTGGTACAAGTCGCCGGCCTACCGGGCGCGCGCGGTGAGTGAGCCCCGGACGGTGCTCGCCGAGTTCGGCCTGGAGCTGAAGGAGGGAGTCAGGGTCACGGTATGGGACTCCAGCGCCGAGGTCCGCTACCTGGTGCTGCCCCTGCGACCCGAGGGAACCGACGGCTGGAGCGGGGAGCAGCTCGCCTCGCTGGTCACCCGAGACTCGATGATTGGGGTGAGCCGGCCCCTGGAGCCGGAGGCGGTCTCCGCCTGATGGCAGATCCGACGCTGGACCTGGAGGGCGCCGCCGCGATCCCGCGCAGCAATGGCGAGCCCGTCTTCGGCGCGCCCTGGCAGGGCCGTGCCTTCGGCATGACGATGGCCCTGCACGAACAGGGTGCGTTTGAGTGGGAGCGGTTTCGCGTGCGCCTGATCGACGAGATCGCCGCGGGCGAGGCTGCCGGTGACAGCCCGGAGACGGTCGGGGACGACGACGGATCCCTCTACTACTCGTGCTGGCTCGCCGCGCTCTCCGGCATGCTCGACGAGGCCGGGCTGGTCGCCGGACCCGAGCTGGCGGCACGCGAGGACGACTATAGAAACGGGGTGAGGCGTGGGGTCTACTGAGGCGATCGAGCCGATTCCGCTGCGCGACCTGGCTCGCTGGCTGTGACTGGTGCCGGTGCTGCTGCTGGTCGCCTACCTGGTCGGGATGGACCAGGGATTGATCTCGCGCTCGGGGATGTACCTCCACGAGTTCATGCACGACGGCCGACACCTGCTCGCGGTGCCATGCCATTGAGCCGCAGCTCGCCGATCCGGGGCATCGTCCTGGCCGGCCTGCTCGCGGGCCTGATCGGCGGGCTCGCCGCGGGCGGGTTCGGGCTGGCCGTGGGGGAGAGCAAGATCAACGATGCGATCGCGGTCGAGTCGTCGATGCACGAGGCGTCGGCCCACGGTGACCACGCCGCGGAGGACAAGCCGCTGGTCTCGCGCGCGACCCAGCACCTCGGCCTGGTGGTTGCGACCACGCTCTTCGGGATCGCAGTCGGCGGCCTGCTGGCGCTGGCCTTCGCGTTGCTGCGCGGCCGGACCGCCCACCGCAGCGACCGCCGCCTCGCTCTGGGTCTGACCGCCGTGGTGTTCGTCGCGGTGGTGGCAGTGCCGTTCCTGAAATACCCGGCGAACCCTCCCGGTGTCGGCTCGCCCGACACGATCGGCTACCGCACTGAGCTCTACGTGCTGATGGTCGGCAGCTGCCTCGTCGCGCTGCTCGCGGCCTGGCGAGTGGCGCGGCTCGTCCCCATCGACCACGGTGTCCGGCGCTTGCTGGCGGGCGGCGCGACCTTCGTGGCGCTCGCTGCGATCCTGGTGCTGCGCCTCCCCGAGATCGCGGAGGTTCCCGCAGGCTTCCCGGCGGGCCTGCTGAGCGACTTCCGCCTCGCCGCGATCGGCCTGCAGCTGACGCTGTGGAGCGTGCTGGCGCTGAGTTTCGCCTGGCTCGTCTCGCGCCGGCTCAGGCAGCCGATGGCACCCGGTCTCTAGCGCTCGCCAGCGCCTCCAGCACCGCCTGCGGCGAGAGCGGCATGTTCATGAACTCGACGCCGAGGGGTCGGAGCGCATCGATCACAGCGTTCAGCATCGCGGGCGTTCCGGCGATGGTGCCCGCCTCGCCGGCCCCCTTTGCGCCGAGGCTGTTGACGGGGGAGGGAGTCTCGGTGCGGTCGAGCTCCAGGTCGGGCAGCTCCGCGGCGGTCGGCAGGGTGTAGTCCAGCAGGCTGGTGGTGAGCGGCTGGCCGTCGGGCCCGAATTCGATCTTCTCCAGCAGGGCCTGACCGATCGCCTGGACGATGCCGCCGTGGACCTGTCCGGCTACGAGGGTCGGGTTGATGACCTTCCCGCAGTCGTCCACGGCGACGTACCGGACGATCTCGATCCGCCCAGTCTCGGTATCGACCTCGACGATCGCAGCGTGGGCACCGAAGGGATGGACGAAGCCGGGCGGGTCAAAGAAGCAGGCGGCCTCCAGGCCCGGCTCGAAGCCGTCGGGGAGCTGGTCCGGGATGTAGGCGGCGCGCGCCACCTCGGTCAGGGTCATCGAGCGCTTCGGGGACCCCTTGATCGCAAAGCGTCCGTCGCGTAGCTCGATGTCGTCCGGGGACGCCTCAAACAGCTCGGCGACCACCTGCCGGGCTTTGTCAACGACGCGGTCGGCCGCGGTCGCGGCCGCCTCGCCGCCGACGGCGATCGAACGCGAGCCTGCGGTTCCCATTCCGTTCGGGATCGCGTCGGTGTCGCCCCAGACGACCTTGATCCGCGCGGGATCGGCACCGACGCGGTCGGCGACGATCTGGGCGAGTGTCGTCTCGTGACCTTGCCCAGCGGAGCAGATGCCCGTCTGGACGGTCACGGAGCCGTCGGTCCCGACCCTGACCACCGCCGATTCCCAGAACGAGAACTCGAGTCCGTTGCCGCTAGGCCCAGCGATCCGGGAGGGCGCCAGCCCGCATGCCTCCATGTAGGTGGCGAAGCCGATGCCCCGGTAGACGCCGCGCTCGCGGGCCTCGGCCTGCTCGCGGCGGAAGCCGTTCAGGTCGAGGTGCTCCAGAAGGACGTCGAGCGAACGGTGGTAGTCGCCGGAGTCGTAGACGGGCCCGTGCGGCATCTGCGCCGGGAAGTCCTCCTTGGGGATGAAGTTACGGCGCCTGACCTCGACCGGGTCCAGGCCCAGCTCGGCCGCGACCTGCTCGATCATCACCTCGATGACGTGAGCGCCTTCGGGGCGCCCCGCGCCGCGGATCGCGTCGGTCGAGAACGTGTTCGTGAAGACGCCGACCGTGTCCGTTCGCAGCGCCGGGATCTTGTAGCAGCCGCTTGCGATCACGGCCGTCGTCGCCGGGATGAACGGGGTAAACATCAGGTGATAGGCGCCCATGTCCGCGATTACGCGCAGCTGCAACGCGGTGATTGTGCCGTCGCTACGGGCGCCGACTTTGACCTCATCGGTCTGGGCCCGTCCGTGGTTCGTCGAGATCATGTTCTCGCTCCGCGACTCGATCCACTTCACCGGCCGGTTGAGCCGCGCCGCGCACCAGCAGACCAGCGTCTCCTCGCCGTAGACGTTCGCCTTGCATCCAAAGCCCCCGCCGACGTCGGGGACGATCACGCGCAGCCGGTCCTCGTCCCAGCCGAGCTGGCGGGTGATGTAAGTGCGGGCGAGGTGAGGGTTCTGGGTCGAGGTCCACAGCGCGATGCGCTCCCCGCGGGGCTCGGCGATCGCGCCGCGGGGCTCCATCGGCACCGCCGCGATCCGGTGGTTGACGATCGTGCGCTCCAGGATCACGTCCGCCTCGGCGAAGCCGGCCTCAAGGTCACCGCCACCCATCGAGGTCTCGAAGCAGACGTTCGTGCCCAACTCCGGGTGAGCAAGCGGCGCGTCATCCTCGAGCGCCTCGAGGGGATGCACCGAGGCGGGAAGGGTCTCATAGGTGACCTTGATCGTCTCGGCGGCATCCTCCGCCTCGTAGCGCTGGTCGGCCAACACGATGGCGATAGGGGCTCCGACGCAGGCCACACGGTCGCGAAGCAGCGGCCAGGAGCCCGGGACACGCACTTCAGTGTCCTTCGGATGCCAGACCATCGGCGCCTGGCCGACCTCACCGATCAGGTCCGCGCCGGTGAACACGGCCTTCACACTGGGCCGCTCGAGCGCGGCCGCGGAGTCGATCGAGATCACGCGCGCGTGCGCGTGGGGCGAGCGTACGAAGGCAACGTGAAGCTGGTGGCGCAGATCGATGTCGTCGACATAGCGCCCGTCGCCGCGCAGCAGCCGAGGGTCCTCGCGACGCCTGCTCGGCCGGCCGGTGTGGGGCTCGGCGCTAGCTCTTGCGCTTGCTCGTGGCATCGCCGCCCTGCTTCGCCGGTGCGGCCGCGGGCGGGGCGTCCTCGCCGGCGGCGACCAGCTCGGCCTCCTCGACGGCGCGCGCGCGGCGGCGCAGACGACGGCGGAAGAACTCCGCCGAGGCGGCCCCGATGAAGACGGCGCCGATCACCACACTCTGGAGGTCGGTGTTGACCCCCTCGAGCTCGAGGCCGTTTTCGAGCACCGCTAACAGCAACACGCCCCAGAGCGTTCGGCTGATCGAGCCGCGGCCTCCGAGCAGGTTGTTGCCGCCGACGACGATCGCGGCGATCCCGGTCAGGGCGAGCAGCTGGCCGGCGGTCGGCTGGCCGGACTGGACCCGCGAGGTGAGGATGAGGCCGCCGAGCCCGACGCAGACACCCGTGATCACGAAGCAGAGCAGGATGACCCGATCCACCGGAATCGCGGAGAGCCGCGAGGCTTCCCGGTTGCCGCCGACCGCGAACACGCGGACGCCGAATGAGGTCTGGGTCTGGACGAAAAGGAGGGCGGCGAAGACACCGATCACCAGCCAGAGGGCCCAGCGAATGCCGAGGAAGCCCTCGTTCGCGAGGTTGCCGAGGGAGGCGGGGACGCCCGAGATTACGGCGCCATTGGTCAGTGCCAGCGCGACTCCCTGGAGGATGGTCAGCATTCCGAAGGTTGCGATGAAGGAGGGAACCTTGAGCTTGGTCACGATCAGCCCGTTGATTACGCCGATCCCAGCTCCGACCGCGACGCATGTCGCGACCCCGAGCGGGATCGAGCCGGTATCGCGCATCACCATCGAGGAGAGGACGGTGACCAGGGCGACGCCGGCACCGACCGAGAGGTCGAGCTCGCCGGCGAAGATTACGAAGGAGAGGCCGAAGGCGACGATCGCCAGCGTCGCGGCCGACAGCAGGAGGTTGGTGATGTTGAGGTTGGTGGCGAAATACTGGTTCTTGAATGACAGGTAGAGGACCAGTGCCAGGAGCACGGCCGGTACGAAAAGTACGTCGCCCCAGCCATCGCCCTTGATTCGATCCAGGCGACGGCGGAGGGCGTCACGTGAGAAGGGACCGCCGCCGGAGGAGGCGTTCTTCGGGGGTGACTTCTTGGCCTTCCCCGGGGTGGTCGTGTCTGTAGCGCTCAAGCTACCTCCTCTTTCTTCGGGCCTGCCGCTACGCGGCGCCGACCGCCTCCGACTCGATCAGGGTCTCCAGCATCTGCTCGGGGTCTCGGGTGCCCAGCACCGTCACCGCCGACTTCGTCAACTCGTCCGCCGACACGATCTGAGCGAGGGCGCCGTGGCGCATGATCCCGATCCTGTCGCAGATTTCCAGCACCTCGCCAACGTCGGTCGAGGCGACGATCACCGTGCCGCCCTCATCGGCGAAGGAGCGCAGTAGGTCATGGACCTGTGCCTTGGCCCCCACGTCGACCCCATGGGTGGGCTCCTCGATCGCGAGCACGTTTGCGCCCGAGGCGAGCCACTTGGCCAGCATCACCTTCTGCTGATTGCCGCCTGACAGTTTCCAGATGGGTTGGTCGACCGATTCCGCCTTGATCGAAAGTTGGCCGCGATAACCCTCGGCGCGGTCGCGGATCTCAGCGTTTCGCAGAACGCCGGCACGCGAGACGTCACCGAGTGATGGCAGCGAGATGTTGAGGGCGATGCTCTGCTCG
The DNA here is from genome assembly GCA_963720685.1 of uncultured bacterium. Lineage (GTDB taxonomy): Bacteria > Actinomycetota > Thermoleophilia > Solirubrobacterales > 70-9 > AC-56. The sequence goes on from CAVRGF010000001.1 coordinate 57,621, forward strand.
CGGATCAGGCCCGATCCCTTCCGGTCCTCGGGGATGAATCCGATCCCGAGGCGGTAGGCGTGCCGCGGGTTTCGAATCTTGCCGGGCGCACCGTCGACTTCCAGGGTGCCGTTCAGCGGTTCGGCGCCGCCGAGCATGCGCACGATGCGCTCCGCGCCCGCGCCAAGCAGCCCGGTGAGGCCGAAGATCTCGCCGCGCTCGACTTCGAACCCGAGCGGGGGACGGCCGGGTCCCACTCGCGTGTCTGAGACCTTGACCATCACGTTCCCGGCGGCCTTCCACTCGCGCCTGGCTCCGGCACCGTCGCCCATGCCGCCCGTGATCAGGTCGGCGAGGTTGTCCTCGTCGGTCTCTGAGCTCGGGATGGAGGTGATCACCTTGCCGTCGCGCAGGACGGTGATCCGGTCGGCGATTTTCAGCACCTCGTCGAGGCGGTGGCTGATGAAGGCGACCCCGACCCCCTGTGTGCGAAGCCGGTCCATCAGGCCGAGGACGCTGCGGGCCGCGGTGGGCTCGAGAGACGCGGTCGGCTCGTCGAGGATCAGGAAGCGGGGGTGAAGCAGCATCGCGGAGGCGATCTCGACGAACTTCCGCTCGGTCGGGCCGAGCGTGTGGACGGCCTTGGTGCTCGGGATCTCGATCTGAAGCTCGTCGAGAAGCCCCTCAACAGTTCTCTCGACCGCGGTCCGGTCCATCGTCCGGGTCCAGCGGCGCCGCGGCATCGAGGCGCTGACGCCAAAGATGTTCTGGGCCACCGTGAGCTCCGGGAAGAGGTGGTAGTCCTGATGTACGACGCCGATGCCCAGGTCCTGGGCGGCCCTGGGGGAGTGGAGCCCGACTTCCTCGTTGTCCATCGTGATCGTGCCCAGCCGGGGCTGCAGGGCGCCGGTCAGGATCTTGATCAGGGTGCTCTTACCCGATCCGTTCTCGCCGACGAGCGCATGGACCTCGGCGGGGGCGAGGCGGAAGCTGACTTCATTCAGGACCTGCACGCCGGTGTAGTCGTGGTAGCAGCGCTCGATCCCGTAGCTGCCTGCCGCTGTGTCCGTCTTGGCCGTGCTCATCGACGTTCGGTTCGCTCCAAGGTTGGACGCCGAGAGCGAGGAGGGCGGCGTCGCCGCCGCCCTCCAGCGCTCGGCGAACGCATTGCTAGTTGCACTTCTCCCGGGTCTTACCGATACCGAGGTCCGCGATCTTCTGATTCGCGTTCGCTGTGGTGAATATCTCCACCGGCGAGACGACCCGCTTGGGTCCTGAACCGTTCTCGAAGAACGTGTTCAGCGTGTTGGCGGCGCTGATTCCCTCGCGATAACCGCAGAGGGCCACGGTCATGTCGATGTCCCCGTTCGCGACTGCATGGAGGGCAGGGGTACCACCATCGGTGCCGATGATCTCGAACTTATCCAGCGGAATGCCGGCGTTCTTGACCGCTTGGACTCCGCCTAGAGCGAGGTCATCGTTGTCGTAGATGATCCCGTTCATGTCGGGGTTGGCCGACAGCAGGTTTGCCGTCGCGTTCAGACCCAGGTCGGCGCTGAAGCCACCCGTGAATGGGCCGTCGACGACCTTGATGCCGGGTGCCTTGGCGAGCGTGGCCCTGTAGGCCCTCGCCATATCCTCACTGAAGGTGAGGCCACGGATTCCGTGCACGATGCCGACCGTGCCGTGACCGTGGAGCGCGTCGATCATGTACTGGGCCTTGTCGACCCCGATCTGGTAGTTGTCGCGCGCGACGAACGACGTGACCAGGTCAGGATTCGAGGACGTGGCGCCGACCATGATGATCTTGACCCCCTGGTCCTTCGCCTGCTGCAGGACCGGGTTCAGCGACTCCTCGTCGATGGGGGTGATGATCATCGCGTCGGGCTGCTTGACCAGTTCGCTCTGGATTTGCTGGACCTGCTGCTCGGGCGTCACGTTTCCGAACTCACCGGTGACGTCCCAACTGAGCTGATCCCCACGAGCCGTCGCGCCGGCCTCCCAGTCGCGGAAGTACTGGATCACCCCCGCGTATGCGTTCAGGTAGACCTTCTTGCCTGCGGTGCTGCTGCTACTGCCGTTACTGCTGCTGCTGCTGTCATTACTGCTGCCGCATGCCGCGAGACCGCCAGCCAGGGCGACCACAGCGATGGCCACAATCGCCAGCGGGAGGCTCCCCGGGCGCCTGCGCCCTCTCCTCGAATCCACCATCTCAACTCCTCCTCATATGTTGGACGTCAGTCCCCGCTGTACGAATCTCAGTCGAGGCAACTACTCGGTGGGACCTTATCGACATTCGTATTACAAACGGCTTCTCCCCGGCCGAATTCAGGCTTCATGCGACGACGGGGACGCTCCGCCGCGTTCAGTACTACTAAAGCCGAGCGGCCGAATCAAGGGCTTCTAGCTCAAGAAGCCCCTGCGGACTGTTTAGCTATAGTGATCGCCTAGCCAGGTCAAGCCCCCTGAGGAGCCCCATGCTGAGCCGACGCGACGTGGTGCGAATGGGCGTAGTCCAGGCCCAGGACTTGTCCGGGCAGGATGCGCCGCAAATGTCCGACCATGCCCTGGAGTGGGGCCGGAGGCCTCCGAGCGGGGGTTGATCTGCTGGTGTTCCGCGAGACCTGCCCATGGCCGGTGAGCTGGCGATCTCCCTGCGAGCTGGTGTCGTGAGCGCGCTGCTGCCGGCCCCGGGCTGGCGCAGGGCCGGAGACTTCGTCTTCGTGTCATCCATCTACCCGGTCTCGAGCGATGGCGAGCTCGTGCGCTCGGGCGCGCCGTCCCCGTGGGTCGGGGTCTCCGAGATGGCCGCCCAGACCCGCGCGGTGCTGGACCGGCTGACGGAGACGCTGCGAGAGGCGGGCTCGTCGGTCGATCGCGTGGTGAAAACCGAGGTCTATCTGGCCGACCCCGCCGACTTCACGGAGTTCAAGCAGGTGTACGCGGAGACCTTCCTCGACGACCTGCCGGCACGCACGACCGTGGTCGTCGGCGACGAGCACATCGTTGACGGGGCCCTGCTCAACCTCCAGGCGGTGGCGCTGGCGGGGGGCTCCGAGCTGCAGCGCCGAACGATCGCGGTCTCCGACGTGCCCGACCCGACGGCGGCGGAGCATGCCTCGCTCGCGGTGGCGGCGGGCCCGTTCCTGTTCTGTTCGGGGCTCTGCGCCAGCGACTTCGAGACCGGGCTCGCGGTTGGCCGGGCGGAGGGCTTCCCGTACTACGGCACCGACGCCGGGATGCAGGCGGCGTACGTGCTCGACAACCTCGCAAAGGTCCTCGAGGCCGCGGGGTCCAGCCCCGACCAGGCCCTGAAGGTTCAGTTCTACCTGACCAGTCTGCTCAACTTCGCGACCGTCGACGGTGCCTGGGCCGCCTTCGTCGGTGACGTCCCACCCACCCGCAGCTCGATGGGCTGTCCCGGCTTCGTGGTCCCAGGGGCCCTCTGGGCGCCGAACCTTCTGGCCCTTGTGCCGGGGCACGGCATCGAGAAGCAGGAGACCAGGGAGGGAATCGCATGGCACCCGGTCGACGCCGGCAAGGCGACGTTCTCACCGGGCGTCAATGCCGGGCCATGGCTCTTCACCTCTGGGCAAATCCCGGTGCCCGACATCACCAAGCACGAGTGGGTCGGCGCTCCCGCCGGACTGCCCTATCACTGGAGCGACATCGAGCTGCAGGCGGACTACACGCTGGACCTGCTGGAGAACCAACTGCGGGCCAATGGGGCCGGTTTCGCCGACGTGGTCGACGCCCGCATCTACCTTGTCGACCCGCGCCGCGACTTCAGAGGATTCGCCCGAGCGTGGGAGCGCCGTTTCGAGGGCGTCGAGACCATGCCGGCGATGTCGCTCATCCCTTCGAAGCAGGCTGACGGCGGCGACGGCGTGATGGTCTCGGGCCCCCAGCTGGAGATCGATCTGACCACGCTTCGCTCGGAGGCCTAGCCGATGGATCCGCCTGAGCAGCCGGATGAGGTCGGTCTGCGGCTCCGAACCGCGAGGGAGGCCAAGGGCCTGACACTCCGCGAGGTCGCGCGCCGGATCGATCTCTCGGCGAGCGCGCTGAGCCAGATTGAGACAGGCAAGTCCCGGCCGTCCGTGAAGACGCTCTACGCGATCGTCTCGGAGCTCGGCCTCTCGCTGGACCAGCTCTTCGCGAACCACGACGATCTCCGGCCCGCCGGCCCCAACGGGGACGGTGGCGGCGCCGGGACGATGGTCCAGCGAGCCGGCTCGCGCTCAAGGCTCGAGCTCGACTCTGGCGTCAGCTGGGAACGGCTCACCGAGGCCCACGATCCCGCCATCGACTTCCTGTTCGCCACTTACGAGGTCGGAGGCGCCTCCAGCCCCAACGAGAAGCTCGTCCGCCACAGCGGGCGCGAATACGGGATCGTCCTTTCGGGCGAGCTCGAGGTCACGGTCGGTTTCGAGGCTTACAGGCTGGCTGAGGGCGACTCGATCTGCTTCGATTCTCAGGAGCCCCACCTGCTCGCCAACCGCAGTGACGTTCCGGCGACGGCGATCTGGTTTGTGATCGGGCGCCGCCAGACGGACCCGCGTCAGCCCAATTTCGACGGCTAGCTCGCTCCGATCCCGAGCCGCGCCCGTACGTCGGCCGCCAGAGTCCCGGCGGCGGGCAGGAAGGCGTCCTCCAGCGGAGGGCTGAACGGAATCGGCAGATCGGAGGTGGTAACCCTCCAGATGTCGTCGATGTCGTGGAGGGAGTTCTCGGCGACCTCGGCTGTGACCGTGGCGGACCAACCCCCGGTGCGGGGTCCCTCCTCGAGGACGAGAAGCCGGCTGGTTTTGGAGAGGGATTTGGCGACCGTCGCGTGGTCGAACGGCCGCAGGGTGCGGAGGTCAATGACCTCGGTCTCGATGCCGTCGGCGGTGAGATCCTCCGCGGCCTCCAGGGCGATGTGGACCCCCGCCATCGCTGCCACGATCGTGAGGTCACCGCCTTCGCGGACGACGGCGGCGCTGCCGAGTTCAATCTTCCTGTCGTCCACCTCGCCCTTGATCGCGTACAGGCGCTTGTGCTCGAAGAAGAGCACCGGGTTGTCGTCGCGGATCGCGCCTCTCAGCAGTGCTCGCGCGTCGTTGGGGGTCGACGGGCAGACGATCTTCAGGCCGGGGACTCCCATGAACCACGGCACCGGGGTCTGCGAGTGGATCGCGCCGAATCGGCCGCCGGCGCCGATGGCCGAGCGGACGACCAGCGGCACGCTCTGCTGCTGGTTGGACACGAACCAGTACTTGGCGGCCTGGTTGACCAGGGAGTCCATGGCCAGCGACATGAAGTCGCCGAACATGATCTCGATCACCGGGCGCAGCCCGGTGATCGCGCTGCCAAATGCGGCCCCGGTCAGCGCCAGCTCCGAGATCGGCGTGTCGAAGACGCGGTCACCGTGCTTCTCCAGCAGTCCGGGAGAGGTCTTGAAGACCCCGCCCGGCGCGGCCACATCCTCCCCGAAGAAGACGACGTTCTCGTCGGCGGCCAGCTCCTCGTCGAGTGCGGTCACGATCGCTTCACGGAACTCCATCTGGGCCACGAATCAGCCCTTGAACTCGGAGGCGGAGGCGAGCAGGGACGGGTCGGGCATCGGCGCGTTGAGGCCGGCGGCCCGCATCTCCTCGATACGCGACGCGATCTCGTCGTCGGCCGCATCGACCTCGGAGCCGTCGACCCCGAGCTCGTCCACCAGTCGAGCTCGCGCGACGGTCAGCGGGTCGCGCAGCCGCCACTCCTCGAGCTCTCCGGCCTTGCGATATACGCCGGGGTCCGATCGCGAGTGGCCGACGAACCGGTAGGTCAGTGTTTCGACGAACTGGGGTCCGTCGCCGTCGCGCGCCCTCCCGACGGCACTCCGCGCGGCATCGCGGACGGCCAGGACGTCCATGCCATCCACCTGCTCAACTGGGATACCGAGTTGCCGAGGGCGGTCGGCCACCGCGCCCGCGGTGACGTCCTCGAACGGGGTGAACTCGCCGTACCGGTTGTTCTCGCAGACGTAGAGGATCGGGAGCGCCATCACCTTGGCGAAGTTGAGACACTCCGAGAAGTAGCCCTGGTTGACGGTCCCCTCGCCGAAGAAGGCGACGGCAACCCCTCCGTTCCCCTGCCGCTGGAGCGAGAGCGCCGCTCCGGTGGCGGCGGCGATCGAGCCCCCGACGATCCCAAAGCAGCCGATCAGCCGGTTCGAGAGGTCGACTACGTTCATCGAGCCGGCGCGGCCGCCGCACACGCCCGTGGCGCGGCCGAGCATCTCGTCCAGCAGGGCCTGGGGGTCGACACCCAGAGCTAGCGCCACACCGTGGCCCCGGTAGGTGCCGGCAAGGCGGTCCTCGTCCCCGAGTGCCGCGGCCACGCCGACTGCGTCCGCCTCCTGGCCGATGTAGAGGTGGGTGGTCCCGTGGACCTCGCCCTTCAGGAACAGGGCCTGAACGAGCTCCTCGAACGCGCGGATCCAGCGCATCCGCATGTACATCTCGAGGAGCTCTGCCGTGGCGGCCTTGTCAGCCATGAGTGAACAACCTACCGCACGGTTTGGCCATGAACTGCGTTAGTGTCAAGTCCTGCTTACCGAGTCGCAGGCGATCGAAAGGAAGCGATGGGACGCACTTACGGGCCGGCCGCAGTCGACTGGGAGCAGAGGGTGGACGTGGACCGTCTGCGCAGGGAGCGACTGGCCCGGGCAAAGAGTCTGCTCGAGCTCTCGGAGCTCGGCGCGCTGCTCTGCTTCGACCCGGCCAACATCCGATACCTGACCGCCACCCATATCGGGACCTGGTCGGTCGACAAGCTGATCCGCTTCGCCCTGCTCCCGCAGGGAGCGGATCCCACTGTGTGGGACTTCGGATCGGCCGCGCGGCACCACCAGATCTACTGCCCCTGGCTCGGCGAAGGCAACGCCCCGGCGGGCGTGTCGACGATGCGAGGCGCGTTCGCCCCACAGGCCGGCAGGGCCGAGTCGGTCGCCGACAAGATCGTGGCGAGGCTGACAGAGCTGGATCTGATGGGCGAGCCGCTGGGGGTCGACGTGGTAGAGCCCCCCGTGTTGTTCGCGCTCCAGAAGGCCGGCGTCGACGTGGTCGACGGCCAGCAGCTGATGCAGGAAGCGCGCATGATCAAGACCGTCGATGAGATCACGTTGCTCGACACGGCGGCGATGATGGTCGACGCCGCCTACGAGGAGCTGTTCCGCGAGCTGCGGCCGGGAATCCGCGAGAACGAGGCGGTCGCTCTGGTCAACAAGGTCCTCTTCGACATGGGCTCGGAGCAGGTCGAGGGAGTGAACGCGATCTCGGGGGAACGGTGCAGCCCGCACCCCCATGTCTACACCGACAGATATCTGCGCCCCGGGGACCCCGCTTACTTCGACATCCTCCACAGCCATATGGGCTACCGGACGTGCTACTACCGGACCTTCGTCGTCGGCTCCGGCTCGCGGGCGCAGAACGAGGCCTACAAGCGGTGCCGCTTCTTCCTGGACGACGCGATCGGGCGCGTCAAGCCCGGTGCGACCACCACCGAGGTGGCCGCGGCGTTCCCGCTCGCGACCGAGTTCGGGTTCAAGGACGAGGAGGCCGCCTTCGCGCTCCAGTTCGGCCACGGGATCGGCCTTTCGATCTGGGAAAAGCCGGTGATCAGCCACCTCGTCGGCGACGCTCCCGAGACGCTCCAGGAGGGCATGGTGTTCGCGCTTGAGACGTTCTGGCCAGCCTCGGACGGCTGGTCGGCGGCCCGGATCGAGGAGGAGGTCGTCGTGACGGCCGACGGTTGCGAGGTGATCACCCGCTTCCCCGCGGAGGAGCTCCTGGTCGCCGGCAGGCAGCTGTTCACCGTCGGGGGCGGAGCGCTTCCCACCGAGCGCGAAACGCAGTCGAACCTCAACAACCCCGAGTTTCGCGCGTCGGCGGATCCCGCCCCGACCTAGACTGGTCGGTTGCAATGCAACCGATTGCGCAGTCGAATAGGTTCCCCGCCATCGAAGGCGGGTGAGGCTCTTCCTCGCCCCGGGCAACAGCAGAGGAGCTGAGCAGATGAGCGAGTCGGGCACCAGGGTTGCGCGCAGGGTCGTCGACGTTCCAGAGGCGGCGTTCCCCGGGGACGTGCCGGCATCGCCGGCCGTTGCCGCAGGGGACTTCGTCTTCACAAGCCCGATGGGAGCCACGGACTGGGCCTCGGGCCTTGCCCTCGGCGCTCGCCCCGACCCGGCCCTGCCTCTCAGCGGCGACGACCCGATCGCGATCGAGACCCGTGAGGTCTATCGCAAGCTCGGGGCGGCGCTCGAGGCGGGTGGCTCCTCATTCGAGCGCAGCGTGCAGATCAACCAGTGGGTCAACACCTACAGCGGGTTTGACGGTGAGCGCCATCCTGCCGATCGCGACGAGATCGAGCTCTTCTACGAACAGTGGCGCCCCGTGGTCACCCCACACCTGGCGACGCGCGACGAGTTCCTACTCAGCGATCGGCCGGCCAGCGCCTGCATGCCGGTCGACCGCTTCATGTGCTCGGACGAGCACGTGAACGTCGAGCTGGTCGGGACCACCGAGCAGTCCGGTATTGAGAAGCGCGCCTTTGAGCATGACGTCCACACGCCGACGGGCGGCTACTCGATCGGGATCGAGGCGGGGCCGTGGCTGTTCACAGCCGGGTTCACGGGCGTGGACTTCGCACACGGCATCAGGCCCGAGTCAAAGGTCCCGGACTTCATCTGGTACGGCAACCAGATCCACAACGAGACTCTGGAGACGCTCCGCCAGCTGAAGGTGACCGTCGAGGCCGGCGGCGGCAGGCTCGAGGACACCGTCAAGGCGCTGGTCTACGTGACCCCGTTCGGGATGCGAAACCTGCCGGCGCTGAACGCGGCCTGGGAGACCGTCTGGCCCGAGGATCCGCCCGCGAGGGCGATCATCCCGTGCACCGGCGTTGGGCTGAAGGGCACCAACGTCGAGATCATGCTCACGGTCGCTCGGCCCGGCGAGGGCGACATCGGGCGCGAGGCCGTCCAGACGGACGAGGCGCCGGCCATCTTCGGGCCCGCGCCGCAGGCGATCAAGGCCGGCGGGCTGCTGTTCCTGTCCACGCAGGTCGGCATCGGCGCGGAAGGCGTGATCCCCGGGGTGGCGGACAACGACCGCTCCTTCCCCTTCATGCGGCGGTCGGCCAAGGACGAGTTGCGCCTGATCCAGGAGAACGCGGACGCCATCTGCCAGGCGGCGGGCACGACGATCGACCAGACCGTGAAGTCGCACCTGTTCTTCAGCGACTTCGACGACCTGGCCTCGTCGCTGCCGGTGTGGGCCGACGCCTTCACCGACGGCTTTCCGGCGGCGGGCTTTTACGAGACGCCGCCCGGAACCCAGGAGGTCCCGGCTGCCCACGTCACGGCCGACCTGATCGTCGCCTGCCCGGAGTAGCCGGCCCGATGACCGACCCGAGGAGCGAGGTTCGCGACGGGATGCGGATCGACTGGGATGCGCCGATCGAGGCCGATGACGGACTCGTGTTGAGGGCCGACGTCTTCCGGCCCGATGACGACGACGAGCATCCGGTGATCCTCACCTACGGCCCCTACGCCAAGGGCCTCTCCTTCCAGGAGGGCTACCCGGACCAGTGGGGCATCCTGGTCGGCGAGCACCCCGAGGTCGGTCGCGGGTCGAGCTGTAGGTACCAGAACTGGGAGGTGGTGGACCCCGAGAAGTGGGTTCCCGACGGCTACGCCTGCGTGCGGGTGGACTCGCGCGGCACCGGGCAGTCCCCGGGCTTCGTCGATCCGTTCTCAGAGCGCGAGCGCCGCGACTTCTACGAGTGCATCGAGTGGGCTGGTGCCCAGCAGTGGAGCTCGGGCAAGGTCGGCCTGCTCGGCGTCTCCTACTACGGGATCAACCAGTGGCAGGTGGCGGCGGACCAGCCGCCCAGCCTTGCGGCGATCTGCCCCTGGGAGGGCGCCGCCGACTGGTACCGCGACATGACCCACCACGGAGGCATCCTCTCCACCTTCTGGGCCAACTGGTACGACAAGCAGGTGAAGGTCGTCCAGCATGGGCTCGGCGAAAACGGGCCGCGCAACCCCGTCACCGGCGAGCCCGCTGCGGGCTCCGAGACCCTCTCGGAGGACCAGCTGGCGGACGCCCGGACGGACTTCGGCGAGGCGATCCGTTCGCATCCGCTCGACGACGACTACCACCGTGAGCGCTCCGCCGACTGGTCGCGGGTCGAGGTCCCGATGCTCTCGGCCGCCAACTGGGGCGGTCAGGGGCTGCATCCGCGCGGGAACTTCGAGGCCTTCACCCAGGCGGCGTCCGGCCAGAAGTGGCTCGAGATACACGGGCTCGAGCACTGGACCGAGTTCTACACCGACTATGGGATCGAGATCCAGAAGCGGTTCTTCGGCCACTTCCTGAAGGGCGAGGAGACCGGATGGACGGACCAGCCCCCGGTGCAGCTGCTCGCGCGAAGGGTCGACGGGACCTTCGAGCAGCGTTCCGAAGAGGGCTGGCCGATACCCCGCACCGAGTGGACCGCACTGCACCTCGACCCCGCGGGCCCGTCGTTGCTCGAGCAGCCGCCCGAGGCCGACGCCGAGGCCGGCTACGAGGCCCTCGGCGAGGGCATCACCTTCATAGCCGAGCCCGCCACCGAGGAGACCGAGATCTCTGGTCCCCTGGCGGCGCGGCTCTTCATCTCCTCCGACACGGCCGACGCTGACCTGTTCCTGGTCGCCCGGCTATTCGACCCGGAGGGGGAGGAGGTGGTGTTCACGGGGGCACTCGACCCGCACACGCCGCTGGCGCAGGGCTGGCTACGGGCCTCCCACCGGGAGCTCGACGCGGACCGGTCCGAGCCCTGGCGCCCGTTCCACGCTCACGCGAACCCGCAGCTACTGACGCCCGGGGAGGTATACGAGGTCGAGGTGGAGATCTGGCCGACCTCAGTGATCGTCCCGCCTGGATACCGGCTGGCACTGACGGTGCAAGGCCGCGACTACGAGTACGACGGCGAGGGTGCGACCCTCGGCTCATTCAAGAACGTGATGAAGGGGTGCGGGCCCTTCCTGCACGACGATCCGCGCGACCGGCCGGAAGCCCTGTTCGGTGGGACGGTCACGATCCACGCGGGCCCCGAGCGGCCCTCGCGGCTGCTCTTACCGGTGATCCCGAGAGGCGAAGGGCCATGAGGGCCGCGCGCCTCGTCGAGTTCGGCCAGCCGCTCGAGGTCGGGGACATGCCCGAGCCCGAGCCAGCCGCCGGCGAAATCCTCGTCCGGGTGCTCGGAGCGGGGGTCTGTGGCACCGATCTGAAGCTGGTCGATGGGAAGCTGCCCAACGTCAGCCTCCCGATGATCCCGGGTCACGAGATCGCCGGCGAGGTGGCGCACGATCCGACCGGAGTGCGGGCACCGGGCGATCCGGTCGCCTGCTACTTCTACGAGTCCTGCGGCCACTGCCGCCTCTGCAAGTTGGGACAGACGACCATCTGTCGCTCGGTCGTTCGGCTGGGGATCGAGCGCGACGGAGGCCTGTGTGAGTTCGCCGCGATGCCGAGTGCAAACGCCGTGCCACTGCCGGACGGGGTGTCGTTCGAGGTCGCCGCGGTGGCGATGGACTCGGTGCTCACACCGTGGCGCGCGCTTCGCGACCGGGGCGCCCTTCGGGCGGGTGAATCCGTGGTCGTCGTGGGGAGTGGCGGCCTGGGCCTGAACGGAGTGCAGATCGCCTGCGACGGGGGCGCGAGAGTCGCGGCTGTGGATGTCGAGAAGGCAGCCCGCGAAATGGCTGTCCAACTCGGAGCCGAGCTCGCCGTAGCCCCTGACGACCTCGGCGAGCTCGTCGAGTGGTCGGACGGTGGGGCGGACCTCGTGCTCGATACATCGGGCAGCCCCGCCGGGTTCGAGACAGGGGTCGCGGCGCTACGGCCTGGCGGCCGCCTGGTCGGCTGCGGCTACCAGCCCGGCGTCAAGTTCTCGTTTGAGTCAATGCGGTTGCCGCTGGACGAGCTGACCATCCTCGGGTCCAGGGTCGGCAGCGTCGGCGACGCCGCCGACGCGCTCGATGCGGTCGCCCGCGGCGTTGTCGTTCCCACGGTGAGCGAGACGATCGGCCTCGAGGACGTCAACGAGGGGCTCAGGCGGCTGCGAGCGGGAGAGGTCGTGGGTCGCCTAACCGTGAACCCGGGGGGCTGAACCGGATGGGGAGCGAGCCGGCCAGCCGGGTCGTGACCTTGAAGGACGTCGCGCGCGCCGCGGGAGTCCATCCTTCCACAGCCTCCAGGGCGCTTGACCCTCGCAACTCCCGCCGGATCAGCGAAGCCACCATCCAGCGTGTGAGTCGGGCGGCCGAGCGGCTCGGGTACTTCCCGGACATGATCGCCAAGGGCCTGCGGGGCGGCAGCACCACGATGGTCGGCGTGGTCGTCGCCGACCTCGAGAACCCCTTCTTTGCCCCTTTGGTCAGGGGAATCTCGACTCACCTGGAAAGCCGCGGCTTCGTCACGCTCGTCGCAGAGACTCTCGAGGACCCTGGTCGGTTCGAGCGCACCCTCAACCATCTGCTCAGCCGAAGGGTGAACGCACTGGTCACCACCGCCACGCGAAGCGGCGACGCCCCATTGCTGCGGCGTTTCGCCGAGCGGATCCCGGCGTGTGTGCTCGCCGTTCGCTCGATCGAAGGGAGCGGTCTGCCCTATGTGAACCAGGACGACCGCCAGGGCGCCGAGCTGGCCGCCGGACACCTGATTGAGCTCGACCACGAGGTCCTCGCCCAGCTCTGTGGACCGAGGGACATCGACACCTTCGCCAATCGCAGCGAGGGGTTCCGGCGCCGGGTGGCCGACGGCGGGGTGGTGGACGTGACCGTGGGGGAATGGGGTGAAGCGCTGACGCTGAACGAGGGACGCAGGCTTATGGCGCTGACCCTGGACACGAACTCGAAGCGCCCACCGACGGCGGTCTTCGCACACGCTGACGTGATGGCGATCGGCGCGATCGAGGAGATGAACGCCCGGGGGCTGCGCTGCCCCGAGGACGTCTCGGTGATCGGCTACGACGACATCCCGCTCGTGAGCCACACTCAGCCGCCGCTCTCGACGATCGAGCTGCCCGGCTCGGAGATCGGGCACCGGGCGGGCGAGATGGTCCTGGCGATGATCGACGACCCCGAGGCCAAGCCGAAGTCGGTCTCGCTCCCGGCCCGCCTGGTCGCGCGGGAGTCGACCGCTCCTCCCGGCGGCTAGCGGCCGAGCGAGAAGAGCTCGGCCGGGTTGGCCTCGGTGATCCGTGCGATCGAGTCGGCGTCCAGTGCCGCGTCCAGCAAGGCAATTGGGTCAGGCAGGGACATGTCGAATGGGAGGTCGGTCCCGAGTACGACGTTCTCCACTCCGACGCGCGAAACGAGGTAGGTGAGGGCGCCCGCGTCGTGGGTCAGCACGTCGAACCAGAGCTGCGGCAGGGCATCCCACGGATCGGTCGGGGCATCGGCCAGTTCGGGCCGAACGGTGCGGGCGTGGCGGAGACGGCCGGCCTGATACGGGAAGTAGCCCCCGCCATGCACGAGCAGGATCCTCAGTTCTGGATGTCGGTCGAGCACGCCGGCGACGATCAGGCGCTCGATCGCGATGGTGGTCTCCAGCGGGAAGCCGATCACGTTCTGCAGGTAGTAGTCGTCAAGAGCCTCGTGGCGCTGCGGCCCGATCTCGGGATGGATCATCACCGGCAGCCCGGAGCGTTCGGCCGCCGCCCAGAACAGCTCGAACCCGGGCTCGTCCAGCCTCAGCGGGCCGATGGCGCTCCCGACCTCGACCCCCACGCAGCCGGGAACCGTCGCCAGCACCTCGACCATCGCCGCGGCGCGCTCGGGCTCGCGCATCGGCAGGTTGCCCATCCAGTGCATGTTCTCCCCGCCCGAGGCCATCCGGGCCAGCCCCTCGTTGACCGCCTCGCAAAGCGACTCTGCGGCCGCCGGAGCGGAGTCGTAGAGGAACAGCGGCGGGGCGGGGGAGAGGACCGCCGTGTCGATCCCGCGGCTTCTCAGGTCGGCGACCTTGGTCTTGATATCCGTGAAGCCGTCGGTCAGGGCGAACACGAACCCGTCGGGGCCATGCCAGCGGCCATCCTCGAACCCGACCCCGTACGAGTCGTCGGCGCGCAGGATCTCGAGCGCCTCCTCGGGCAGGGCGTGGTTGTGGACGTCGATCAAAGCATCACCCGCCCGCCGGCGATGTCGAGCGTCACACCGGTCAGCCAGGCCGAGGAGTCGGAGACCAGGAACAGGACTGCCAGCGCGCAGTCCGCCGGAGTGCCGATGCGGCCCAGCGGCGCCATTGCGGCGACCTTCTGCCTGGCCTCGTCGTCCATGATCGCCTCGATCCGCTCCGAGGTGACCGTGGCGGGCGCGATCGAGTTGGCGCGGATGCCTTTGGGCCCGAGCTCCATCGCGATGTGTCTCGTGAACTGGACCACTCCGGCCTTGGACGCGGCGTAGGAGGCGGTCAGCAGCTTGTCGAGGTAGCGGCCGCCGTTGGATGCCATCGTCACGATCGCGCCCTCACCCCGGTCGACCATCGTCGGCAGCACGGCCCTCACGGTGAGGTAGGTCGAGGTCAGGTTGTCTTCGATCACCCGGCGCCACTCCTCCTCTCCAAGCTCCTCGATCGGGGTGAAGGCCCCGAACCCGCCCGCAAACGGGAGCAGGATGTCGATCGGGCCCAGATCCGCCTCGATCGCCTCGCGCGCCGCGCCGAGCTCTTTGGCCGACGTGCAGTCGGCGGAGATCCCGACAGCCTCGCCGCCCGTTTCCCGCAGCTCCGCGACCGTCGTGTCGATGGCCTCGCGCGAGCGCGCGACCACACCCACCTTGACGCCGTTGGCGGAGAGCATGCGTGCGCATTCGGCGCCGATTCCCTTCGAGCCCCCGGTGACCATCGCGACTCGGTCGCGCAGGTCGGGGTAGGTCGGGATCGGGCGCTCCGTCACGCTCTCAGCATCCCGCAAGCGCCCTCGGACCGTCTAGCCCAGGGCGTAGTCGTAGAACGAGTGCTTGGTGAAAATGACCGGCCCGTCCTTGGTGACGAGCAGGTTCTCCTCCAGGCGCACGGTCTGCTCCAGCCCCGGGTGGCCCGCGAAGGTCTCGCAGGCGAAGTACATCCCCTCCTCGAGCTCCACGGGGTAGTCGAGCGAGTAGGCCCGGGAGATCCACATGCCCTCGTACAGCGAGAGCCCGATCGAGTGAGCGAACTGCTGGAGGGTCACCGTCCCGTACTCGTCGTCGGCGTACTTGGGGAACTTCGAGGCGACGTCGGCGGTGCTGTTGCCTGCCTTCATCTGCTCGATCGCCGCGTACATCGACTCGTAGCACTCCTTGTAGAGGTCCTGCTCCTTTTGGGTCATCTTCGAGTCGACCTTGAAGCAGCGCACGAAGTCCACGAAATAGCCGCCTGGGCCGACGGCGTTCTGGTCGATGATCACCAGGTCGCCCTGGCGGATCACCTTGTCGGTGTGCCAGCGGCGATACGGACTCGTGTTGCCTCCCGAGGCCACGATGATGTCGTAGACGAAGTCGAAGCCGGCCTCGTAGAGGTATTCGTTGACCTTCGCCGTGATGTAGCTCTCCTTGACGCCCGGCTTCAGCCACTCGTTCTCGATCATCCAGAACGAGGTGTCGCCCCAGGCGCTCGAGATCTTCAGGCACTCGATCTCGTCCGGCGTCTTGCGGACGCGGGCGGCGGACATCACCGGCCAGGCGCTGGTGGTCTTGAGCCCGACCTTCTCGAACGCGGCGACCGCGGAGGGGTCGGCGATGTCGACGCCGATCTGCTCGTTCTCGACGCCGTTCTCCTTGAGCACATCGAGGATCGAGTTGGCCATCTTCTCGGCCATCATCTCCTCGGCCGTCTCGGCCCACTTCCAGGTGATCGCCGGGCGGATGTTGCCCTCCAGCCAGGGCGCGTCGATCTTGGCGCATTCAAGGTCCGAGCCGGCCGTCTCGAACAGCACCGGGTCGCCGTTGCGGGGGAGCACGCAGTAGCGGATGAAGATGTTGTTCTTCCAGTTGCCCTGGAATACGCCAGTGATGTAGCGGACGTTCTCGCCCACGAAGCAGACGACCGCGCCCAGGTCCTCCTTCTCGAGCATCTCGCGGGCGCGCGCCAGGCGGTCGCGGCGCAGGCGGTCGAAGTCGACCCGCGCCTGCCAGTCGGTGGCCGTCGTGCTGTAGACGCGACGCGGATCGTGCTCGTGAGGCTTCTCGATGAAGGAAAGGTCGAGGCCCTTTCCGGTCGGTGTCACGCTCATGCCGTTCGCTCCCTCGTCGTGCGTTGGAAATCGATTGCACTGATCCGCCGGGACCCTATATGAAGGCGCCGTCAGCCGGGCGCCCGAAGGCGCTCGACCGACGGCCAGTGGAGGGTGGCTCAGGAAGGTATGTAGGAGTCGACGTCGAGCTCGTAAGCGCGGGTGCGCTCCATGAGTCCGCCGAGCAGTGATTCGAGGCGAACGGCGGTGTCGTCGCCGACCGGAGCAGCGCTGAACTCAGCCTCGGCGAACCGTCGCGCGGCATCCAGCATCTCGGTTTCGTCGGCGCCGGTCAGCGCTCGGTCCCGGACCACGACCTCGCCGTCCACGACGACGTCGCGGACGTCGCGCCCCGAGGCCCCAAGGACGAGCTGGCGCAGCGGCTCGTGCAACGGCGTGAGCGGCGAGATCTCCGCGGGGATGACGATCAGGTCGGCCTTCGCGCCGGGCTCGATGCGGCCCAGGCTGTTGCCGTGGCCAGCCGGGGCGCTCCCGTTGACCGTCGCCATCTCGAAGCACGTCTGGGCGCTCAGCCACTGGTGGTGGTCGTCGCCGCGGGCCTTGTTGATCAGGGCCGCCAGGCGGGTGAGGTCGAGAATGTCTAGGGGCTCGTCGCAGCCGCGGCCGTCGGTGCCCAGCGAGACGTTGATCCCGGCTCGCAGCATGGCTGGCACCGGCGCGATCCCGTCACCGAGGCGGAGGTTGCTGGCCGGGCAGTGGACGGAGCCGGTCCCGTGCTCGGCCATCAGCTCGATGTCGCGATCGCTGAGCCAGACGGTGTGCACGAGCGTCGTGGTCTCGTTCAGCTGACCGCGCTCGGCGAGCAGTTCGACGAACGACGAGCCGTTATGCCACTCGCGGGCGGTCATCGCCTGGGTCTTCGTCTCCTGGACGTGGGTCTGCCAGCTGAGCCCGCGCGAGTGGCACAGCTCCAGCGACCACGCCATCAGCTCGTCGCTGCAGCGCTGCGGCGCCGACGGACCCATGCCGATCTGGATCAGCCCGTCGTGCTCGTGCCA
Source organism: uncultured bacterium (assembly GCA_963720685.1). Taxonomy (GTDB): domain Bacteria; phylum Actinomycetota; class Thermoleophilia; order Solirubrobacterales; family 70-9; genus AC-56. The sequence continues at coordinate 74,912 of CAVRGF010000001.1, forward strand.
GCGGTCCACCGCCTCGGTCGCCAGCGACTTGATCCGCTCCAGCGATGGAGGCTGGACCTCGTCCGACCACTGCTCGCGTTCCTCGTCGGTCAGCGGCAGGGAGTCGGCGAAAGTCTTGTCAGTGACGCCGAGGAGGATCGTGGCCCTCATGCCGGCGTCCCTGTATGCCTGCACCACCGACTCCAGAGTGTCCAGCGTGATCTCGGGAGCCTCGAACAGGAAGTCGACGCAGCAGCTGACTCCGTTGCGGAGCATCAACATCGCGCCGAGCATCGTCCTGGCGTAGATCGCCTCTCGGCTCGGCGGCTCGGCCCGGGTCACCTGGTGGGAGTGGATGAACCAGAGGTCGAGAGGCAGATTTTCGTACAGACCGGGGTTGAAGTTCTCGGCCGAGTGGTAGTGGGCGTTGATCAGCCCGGGGAGGATGTACCCGCCAGACGCATCCAGCAGGGGGACGCCGACGTCCGCGATCGAGGCGCCGATGCGCTCGATCACCCCGTTTCGCACCAGCACGTCCGCGCGTTTCGTGTCGCCGTTCGTCCCGATGATGGTTCCGCCGCGAATCAGTAGGTCGCCGCCCATAGTCCTACGTATAACACACACGTCGCCAGTCGATACGCTCACCTCCCCGCCCAGGCGGCCACACCCGAATGCGCATTTACCAGACCAGATCCGACAGTGGCGAACCTCTCTTCGTATCCGAGGACGACGGGCGCGTGTTGTCGCTGGAGACGGCGGGATCCGATCGCCCTTCGCTCCCGCCGAGCGAGCCCCCCGACTCCCCGGTCGTCGTCGGCGACTTCGACTCCACGCCGCTGTTGGCCCCGGTGCGGCCGAGCAAGATCGTCGCGATCGGCCTCAACTACCTCGACCACATCGAGGAGACGGGTCTGGAGCGCCCGGGGGCTCCGCTGATCTTCGCGAAGTTCCCGTCCAGCCTCGTCGGGCCCGGCGACTCCATCGTCATCGACGCCTCGGTCACCGAGCGGGTTGACTGGGAGGTGGAGCTCGGGGTTGTCGTCGGGAGACGCATGCGAAACGTCCCCGAGTCCGAGGCACTCGACCACGTCTTCGGCTACACGGTGGGAAACGATGTCTCGGCTCGCGACGTCCAGTTCGGCGATGGGCAATGGATCCGCGGCAAGAGCCTCGATACCTTCTGCCCCGTTGGCCCAGCGGTCGTGACGCCCGATGAGATCTCTGATCCGCAGGCACTCGCGCTGAAAACCCGGGTGAACGGCGAGGTGTTGCAGGACTCGTCCACCAGCCTCATGCTGTTCGGGGTCGCCGAGTTGCTTTCGTTCTGCTCGCGCAACTTCACACTCGAGCCGGGCGACCTGCTCCTGACGGGCACGCCATGGGGATGTGGCGAGTTCATGGACCCGAAGCGGTCGCTCCGGCCTGGCGATGTGGTCGAGACAGAGGTCGAGGGGATCGGGCTCCTCCGGAACCCGGTCGTTGCCGCCGAGTCGGTCGGCTAGCTTGAGCTGATGCTCGCTGATGCTCATGGCCGTGTAATCACCGACCTCCGGGTCTCGGTCACCGACCGCTGCAATTTCCGCTGTCGGTACTGCATGCCGCAGGAGGGCATGGAATGGCGCGACCGCTCCGAGATCCTCACCTTCGAAGAGATCCGGCGAGTAGTCGCTGTGTTCGCTCGGCTCGGGATCACCGATCTGAGGCTGACCGGCGGCGAGCCACTCGCCCGGCGTGACTTCCCGGATCTCGTATCGATGCTGGCCGAGGTCGAGGGCATCCGGGATCTCTCGATGACTACGAACGGCTATCTCCTGAGGCGCCACGCGGCGGCTCTGGTTGATGCCGGGATCACACGCGTCAACGTCTCAGTCGACTCGTTGCTGCGTGACCGTTTCCATGAGGTGACCCGTCGCGACGCGCTGCCGGAGGTCCTGCTTGGCCTCGAGGCAATCGCGGCGTCCGACCAGCTGGGTCCGATCAAGGTCAACGCCGTCGCGATGAAGGACTTCACCGAAGACGAGGTGATCCGTTTCTGCGAGATGGCCAGGAATACGAGCTACCAGGTGCGATTCATCGAGTTCATGCCGCTTGATGCGGACCGCGCCTGGACTGCGGACGCCGTGCTCACCGGCGCCGAGGTGCGCCGGCTGATTCGGGACCGCTGGGAGATCGAGGAGGTCCCTCGGGAGCCGCACGCGACCGCACGTGTTTTCCGCTTCGGCGATGGCGGCGGGGAGATCGGCTTCATCAGTCCCGTCTCGGAGCCTTTCTGCGCCGAATGCAATCGCATTCGCCTCACGGCCGACGGCAAGCTCCGGACGTGCCTCTTCTCCATGCATGAGACCGATCTGCGGGAGCGGCTCCGAGGGGGTGCGTCCGACGCGGAATTGGAGAGCGCGATTCGTGATGCCGTCTGGCGTAAGGAGCTCAAGCACCACGTCAATGAGCCGGGCTTCCGGCCCCCGCCGCGCTCGATGAGCGCGATCGGCGGCTAGCGCGAAACCAATCGGGTCGCCGTCGCCTTCCAGCAGGCGATCATTCGCTGACGTTGGTGCAGGTCCATTGATCTCGTTGATTCCGCCGTCACCTCGGCAACGAGTGGTTGTGGTGTGGACATCCCGATCCTGACGCGATTCCCGATCTCGGTCACCGATATGACCTCCACCGGGATCCGGTTGAGAGCCGACCCCGTTGGCATCGACGTCGACGGTTCGACGCTGATCTCCCAGGGAAACACGCTTACCGCCACAGGGCCCTCGAGCCTGTCAATGCTTTTGACCACTCCACCCCCGTCGAGCTTCACGCTGGTGAGGCCCCCATCCCCACGAGAGGCCGTGCCGGTGATCACGGACGAACCGGTGAAGTCTGCAACGAAAGCGGAGGCGGGTCGGGCCGATAGCTCCGACGCTTTGCCGCTCTGAACGATTCGGCCTCGATCCATCACCCAGATCCAGTCGCTGAGCAAGGCGGCCTCGGTGAAATCGTGGGTGACCACGATCGCTGGAACTCCTGCGGCCTCCAGGGCGAGCCCCAGCTCATGGCCTGCGCGTGCACGAGTGCGAGTGTCGAGGGCCGAGAGCGGCTCGTCCAGGAGCAGGAGGCTGGGTCCCCGGGCGATTGCTCTGGCGAGCGCCACCCGCTGGCGCTCGCCACCCGAGATCGCTGCGGGGCGCGCCTCGGCGAGATTTCCCACTCCGAATCTGTCGAGATGCTCGATGGCCCGCCGCTGCCGAGTTCGGCGGGGGCCTCGCATGCCGAAGGCGACGTTTCGCCAGGCGTTCTGGTGCGGAAAGAGGGCGTAATCCTGGAACATGAAGCCGCACGATCTCTCCTCCGGACGGAGGTTGATGTCCCGCTCCGAGTCGAGCCAGGTTTCTCCAGCCACCACAACTCGCCCCGCGTCGGGGCTTCTCAGCCCGGCAATGATGCGGAGGACGGTCGACTTGCCAGCCCCCGAGGGCCCGACGATCGCGGCGCAACGCTTGTCGTCGATACGGAGGTCGACCTCCAGCTCCATATCGCGAAGCCGCTCACGAGCTCTCACCTCGAGTTCGCTCAATTCGTCCCACCACCGAGGATGGGCGATCGTCCCAGCACCTTCACCGACAGCAAGAGCGCAGCGGAGACCAATACCAGCACGGCTGAGAGCGCGAGGGCTGATGTGAAGTCTGAACTGAAGTCGGCGAAAATCGCCAGCGGCACGGTCTGAGTAATGCCTTGGAACGAGCCGGCGAACATGAGGGTCGCCCCAAACTCGCCTAGCGCCCGGCCCCAGGCCAGCGCGATTCCCGACGTGATGCCTGAGCCTGCGCACGGCACGGCGACTCGGATGAAAGTCCTGCCTTCGCTCGCACCCAGCGTGCGCGCGGCATCAATCAGGTCGCGGTCGATAGCCGCGAAGGCCTCCTGAGCTTGGCGCAGGTAGAAGGGCGCCGCCACGAATGTAAGCGCGACGATCACTCCAGCCGTCTGAAGCACGAGCTCCACTCCAGCGGCGCTCAGCGCGCCGCCGAGCAGGCCCTTTGGCCCGAAGCAGGCGAGTAACGCAATACCGGCCACGGCCGGCGGTAGCACCAAGGGGAGCTCAATCAGCGTGACGACAACCGAGCGGCCACGAAATTGCCTCGTGGCCAGCATGTAGGAGGCTGGCGTACCAACGATGATGATGATCACGAGAGCGGCGAGGGACGTCTTCAGGCTGAGCCAAAGGGCGTCCCGTGCGCTCGGCTCGGCGAGGCTATTGATCAGCTGGGCCGGCGAGGTGTGGACGAAAATCGCCACGATCGGAAGCGTCAAGAACGCCAGCACCAGAAACAGCGTGACGAAAAGCCCCGCGCCGAACCCGGCTCTACGCATCATCTCGGCGGGGGTTTGAAGCCTGCCTCCCTGAGCGCCGCCGCTCCGTCGCCGCTGAGCAGTCCGTTGATGAAGGAGCGCGCCCCGTCGGGGTTCTTCGCGCCCTCGACCACCGCCGCACCGTATGCAACGTCAGGCTGTAGGTCGGCGGCGAGCCGGATTGCTCTTAGCTTCCCGGCGCTCGCTTGCACATCGGTGACGTAGGCGAAGCCCGCGTCAACCGCACCCTGCGTAAGCTTTCCGGTGACGCTGGTTACGTCGGGCTCCTGCGAGCGCACGTTGCCCAGAATCGCATTGCGCTCCGCCGCCGGCACTCCCTCGAGAACCTCGCGCGTGTAGGACCCAATCGGTACCGCCGGGTCCCCGATCGCGATTGTCGTGCCGGGTCTTGTGAGATCTCCAAGGGAGGTGATGTCGGAGCCCACCGGTACGGCGATGACCAGCGAATTGGTGGCGAACACCGTTGGGTTGCCTACAAGACCATCCTTGTAGAGCTGGTCGGGCAGCGCCGTGTTCGCCGCCGCAAAGACATCCGGTTTGACTCCCTGGCGAATCTGAGCGGCGAGCTGATCCGAACCTGCGAAGGACATCTTGGAGTCGATCCCAGCCGTTCTCACATAGTTGTTGAAGGCTGTGTCCAGCGATGCCGCTCCCGAGACGACGAGCTGACCGGAGCTCCCGTTACCCCCGCAACCGGCGAGCGCGAGGGCAAGTGCGGCCACGATCGCAACCGGCGCTGAGCGCGCTCTCATTCCGCCTCCCGCATAGCGCCGCGATCATTACATATGCAATACCTATGTACAACTGATTGCGTGGGCAGCTAGTCTTCCCGGTCGATCATCACGGAGGTTGCCTTCACAGTCGCGGTTGCCGAGGTGCCTGCGACCAGTCCAAGCTCCTCAACGGCGTCGCGGGTGATCGCCGCCGTGATCCGATGCGGGCCGGCCTCGATCTCGACAAGCGCCATGACACCCTCGACCTCGACCGACCTCACCGTCCCCGGGAATCTGTTCCGTGCTGAAAATGAGGCCCGTGTGCGATGGCGCTTCGGGCTACGGCGAAGGCGGTCCACCTCACTCGCCGGGACGCGTCGGCGGTTCTGCCGGTCGCGGGTGGTGCGCATCTTGCCCGCGCGATCCCAGCGACGGAGGGTGTCAACACTCACGCCGATCGCTCGTGCGGCCTCGCCGAGACTGAGTTCTGTCATTCGGGTGAGTATGCCAGGGTCATTCTCTGCCTATGCAGGCTGGGTCGCGACCTCAGCCGTGGCTGGGCCTGAGGAGGATGATCTAGGCTCCGGGCCCCGGCCGAGATCGCCACAAGCCAAGGAGGAGAACTTGCAGATAAGCGCACGAAACAAACTCCCAGGTCAGGTCAAGAGCGTTACCGAAGGGGAGGCGATCGCCAATGTCGAGCTGGACGTCGCCGGGATGAGATTGGTGGCCTCGGTCACAGTCGAGGCTGTTCGCGAACTGGGAATCGCACCCGGACGGGACGTGACCGCGCTGATCAAGGCGAGCGACGTGATGTTGGGTGTCGAATGAGGTCGCACTGAGTCGCACCACGCTCGACAAGCTCATCGACCTCGCCGATGCCCGCCGTCTGGTGGTTGAACGCGTCGTCCCGGCGGCCCATGAACCGGTGTCGCTTCGCGATGCGCTCGGACGCGTCCTCGCAGTCGACGTGCAAAGCACGGACACGGTGCCGGCATTCGGCAACTCCGCGATGGACGGGTTTGCCGTGCAGTCGGCGGACACGATGGCGGCCACATCCGAGCGACCAGTGAGGTTGCTGCTCGCCGGCGAGTCGCGCGCAGGTCGGCCGGCACGGGCTCCGGTCCGGCGCGGACAGGCAATCGCGATCTCCACGGGGGCGGCGATCCCCGAAGCGGCCGACTCCGTTGTCCGGTTGGAGGACGCGAGCGTCCGAGACGAATGCGTGGAGGTCGAGGTCGAGGTCGTCCCGGGCACCAACGTCCGGCTTGCAGGCGAAGACATCAAGGCCGGAGTCACGGTTCTTCGGCTGGGTGTCACCCTCGGCGCTGCTGAGCTTGGCGTGCTCGCCTCACTGGGTGTCGGGGAGGTCGAGTGTGCGCGTCGACCCCGTCTCGGCGTGCTGACCACCGGGGACGAGTTACTCGAGCCCTCGGATCCTCCGCGACCCGGAGGCGTCCGCAATGCGAATGCCTACGCGATCCCTTCGCTTGCCCGCGAGGCGGGGGCCGAGGTAACGGCAGCTGAGACCGTGCGTGATGACCCGGCTCTGACAGAAGTAGCGATCGAGCGCATGCTGGAGAACGATCTGGTGGTGATCTGCGGCGGCGTTTCGGTGGGCGATCACGACCACGTCAAGACGGCGCTCAGCGCGCTCGGAGTCGAGCAGGTCTTCTGGAGGGTCGCGCTGAAGCCCGGCAAGCCGACCTGGTTCGGAGTCGCGCCGGAGGGAGCTCTCGTATTCGGCCTGCCGGGCAATCCGGTCAGTGCGATGGTCACCTTCCTCCTGTTCGTTCGTCCCGCGATTTCCATCATGATCGGCGCCGACGATCCATTCGGGCACCTGGCGGCGATTCTCGACGAGGATCTGCCGAAGCCCCCAGGACGGGCGCACGCCGTCCGCTGCCGGCTGGAGCTGCGCGATGACGGCTGGCACGCGTCACCCACCGGCAACCAGGATTCACACGTCCTCACCTCCATGCTGGGAGCCGAGGCGCTCACCATCGTTCCTGTCCGCGGCGATCCACCGCTCGCCGGCGATGTGGTCGACCTAGAGCTGTTGCCCGGCAGCTGGGGCCCGGGATCGCGGCGATGACCGTGACGGTGCGGCTGTTCGCGATCCTGCGCGAGTATGCGGGAGTTGAATCGATCGAGGTCGAGCTCGAGAATGGCGCCACTGTTGCGGAGGCCTTGAAGGAGATCTCGGCGCGCTCCAACCTGGGGGACCTCCTGCGCCGCATGCCGGTGACCATGGCGGTGAACCGGGACTATGCGGACCCCGAGACCACTCTCGAGCCTGGGGACGAACTCGCGCTCGTCCCCCCGGTCAGTGGCGGTGCGAGCGCCCCTGTGCATGTGCGGATCACAGACCGGCCTCTGTCTATCGAATCGCTCTCGAGCTGCGTTTCCCGCCCCGGGGCGGGTGCGATCGTCAGCTTCCAGGGGACCACACGGGAGGTTCCGCGTCTCGAGTACGAGGCATACCGCGAGATGGCCGAGCAGAAGATCGAGGCGATTCTGCGCGAGTGCGTGGATCGCCACGGGCTCGCTGCGGCGGCAGCCGAGCATCGGGTCGGGTCGGTCCCGCTCGGGGAGTCGAGCGTGATCGTCTCGGTCTCGGCGGCACACCGCGCTGAGGCGTTTGCCGGCGCCCGCGAGGCGATCGACCGGATCAAGTCCGAGGCCCCGATCTGGAAGCGCGAGATCGAGGTCACATCTGAAGGCGAGAGGGGTCGATGGGTGGAGGGCGCCGCGCCGACTCGACGGTCGCCAAGCGGAGAGACGGTGCCTTGAGCGATCTTCCGCACTTGGACGACGAGGGTGCCGCTCGGATGGTCGACGTCGGGCAGAAGCCGGTTGCGGAGCGCTACGCGCGCGCCGAAGCCCTTGTCCGAATGTCCCCCGCGACGTCGGAGGCGGTCGCCAACGGCGACTCCCGCAAGGGAGACGTCATCGGGACCGCCCGCCTCGCTGGGATCCAGGCCGCCAAGCGCACCGACGAGTTGATCCCGCTTGCCCATCCGCTCGCGCTCACTTTCATCGGTGTCGATGTGCGGATCGATCAGAAGGCTGGGGAGGTGACACTCACGTCCGAGGCCCGGACCGTGGGACAGACGGGCGTGGAGATGGAGGCGATGACGGCCGTTGCGGTGGCGGCCCTTACCGTCTACGACATGGTCAAGGGCCTCGAGCGCGCAGTCACCGTGGAGCGCATGGCGCTCCTCGAGAAATCGGGCGGACGGAGCGGGGAGTGGCGTCGTGGGGAGGCGGCCGGCGAGGGCTCCGGCGGCCAGTGACCATTGCGAGCGGCGATCCTCACCATCTCCACCTCGCGGGCCGCCGGCGACGGTAACGATGAAAGCGGCGACGCGTTGATCGCGCTCGCGGAGGGTGCCGGACTCGAGATCGCTGCGCGAGAGGTGATCCCCGACGATCGTGAGCTGATCTCCGAGCGGCTCATTCATTGGGCGAACGAAGGGTGCGATCTGGTGCTGACCACGGGTGGGACCGGGTTTAGCCCAAACGACCTGACTCCCGAGGCAACGCTTGCAGTGATCGAGCGCGAGGCCCCCGGCATCCCCGAGGCGCTGCGGGCCGCGTCACGCTCGCATACTCCGCACTGGATGCTCTCGCGCGCGGTCGCCGGAATTCGTGGTACCACGCTAATCATCAACTTCCCCGGCAGTCCGAAAAGCATCGGAGAGGCCGGGGAAGTGATCGCGGATGCCCTTCCGCATGCCCTGGAATTGGTCGCGGGAAAACACGGTGCCCATTGACCGATAGGTCCGGGCGCTGCGTGCTGGGGTGCTAGGCGGCGCTGAGTTCGGCCTGGCGGCGAGGCGCGGCTGCCCGGGCCGCGAACTCGGGCGGCGCGATCCGCAGGTA
>CAVRGF010000002.1:0-107381 GCA_963720685.1 uncultured bacterium
CCACCGGTCGTGGGAGATGACGACGGCACAGCCGGGGAACTGCTCCAGAGCGTTCTCGAGCGATCCCAGCGTCTCGACGTCCAGGTCGTTGGTGGGCTCGTCGAGCAGGATCAGGTTGCCCCCCTGCTTGAGCGTCATGGCCAGGTTCAGCCGGTTGCGCTCGCCGCCGGAGAGGACGCCCGCCGGCTTCTGCTGATCGGGCCCCTTGAACCCGAATGCGGCGACGTAGGCCCGCGACGGCATCTCGGTCTGCCCGACCTTGATGTAGTCGAGGCCGTCGGAGACGGTCTCCCACACGTTCTTCTTGGGATCCAGCCCGGCGCGGTTCTGGTCGACGTAGGACAGCTGCACCGTCTCGCCGACCTTCACCGAGCCCGAGTCGGGTTGCTCGAGGCCGACGATCGTCTTGAACAGGGTGGTCTTGCCGACGCCGTTGGGGCCGATCACACCGACGATGCCGTTGCGCGGCAACGTGAACGAGAGGTCCTTGATCAGCACCCGCCCGTCGAAGCCCTTGTCGAGATGGTCGACCTCCACCACGATGCTGCCCAACCGCGGGCCTGCCGGGATCTGGATCTCCTCGAAGTCCAGCTTGCGGTGCGACTCGGCCTCCGGCCGCCATCTCCTCGTAGCGCTGCAGCCGGGCCCGGCCCTTCGCCTGCCGCGCCTTCGCCCCGGACCGCACCCACGCCAGCTCGTCGGTGAGCCGCTTCTGCAGCTTGATGTCCTTGCGCCCCTGCACGGCGAGGCGTGCGGCCTTCTTCTCCAGGTAGGTGGAGTAGTTGCCCTCGTAGGGGTAGGTGTGCCCGCGGTCGATCTCGAGGATCCACTCCGCGACGTTGTCGAGGAAGTACCGATCGTGCGTGACGGCCAGCACCGCGCCGGAGTAGTTCGCGAGGTGCTGTTCCAGCCACAGGACGCTCTCCGCGTCGAGGTGGTTGGTGGGCTCGTCGAGCAGGAGCAGATCGGGCTTGCTCAGCAGGAGCTTGCACAGCGCGACCCTTCGCCGCTCCCCACCGGAAAGGGTGGTGACCGGCGAATCGGGCGGCGGACACCGCAGAGCGTCCATCGCCTGCTCGAGCTGGGAGTCGAGCTCCCACGCGTCGTTGTGGTCGAGGATCTCCTGGAGCTGACCCATCTCCTCCATCAGCTCGTCGGAGTAGTCGGTGGCCATCAACTCGGCGATCGCGTTGTAGCGGTCGAGCTGCTCCTTGATCTCGCCGAGCCCCTCCTCGACGTTGCCGAGGACTGTCTTCTCCTCGTTGAGCGGAGGCTCCTGCTGGAGGATGCCGACCGTCGCACCGGGCTTGATGTAGGCCTCGCCGTTGTTCGGCTGATCCAGTCCCGCCATGATCTTCAGGACGCTCGACTTGCCGGCCCCGTTGGGACCGACCACGCCGATCTTCGCGCCCGGCAGGAAGTTCAGCGTCACGTTGTCGAGGATGACCTTGTCGCCGTGGGCCTTGCGGACCTTCAACATGCTGTAGATGAACTCTGCCACGCCCACGATGGTAGTTGCGTGGGGTTCAGGCCCGACGGCCGCCTCTGTCGCCTGCAGGCGGCGGGCGCGGGATTCCCTCCACGTCGTCGGACGCGGCCGCGCGGGCCGGCACCATCGATCTCCGGGGTCACGGTCCGTCGGGTCGGTCCCACCGTCGTCCTGCAACCGGCCCCGCCGGATGCCCACGGATCGTGGCGGACGGTGTGCCCGCGGACTGAGTCCGCGACCACCGCTGCCGTACACCACTGCAGGTCCGGCCCGACCGTCTCGCCTCCATCTCGATCACTGCGCTGCACGCCGTCCTTCTCGTACTCGCGCGTGCGGAGCCGCCCTGCACGATCACCGGATCGCCGGACCGCAGTGACAGGAACGCGTGCTCGGCGAGCCCGCCAACAGACCACCGTCAGGAACAGCCGCGAACCATCGACCCACTGCTGGGAGCCGCGGTCGAAGCGCCGCTCGGTGCTCGCCAGCCGGAACGTGGCCTTCACCCTTCCGTCTTTGAAGTCCCTACGCGTCACAGCGGTGGCCAACCGGCCCACCATTGTCATCGTCGTCTCATACATGCGCACTCCCCGCTCATGCGGCCTCGCACCGCCCGAGACACCGAGCGTTCTCCACACGCAGAAGTCGCAGCAACGACACATCGCGACCTGTGGACAACCGAGGGGCCATGTGAACAACTGCGGCCGTGACGGCGCCCGGCGACCGTGTCCGGTGAGAGCGCCGCGTTTCGCCCACCTCGCAGACGGTGTGGCCTCCTCGCAGAAGGTCGAACGGCTGTGACGACACCACAACCCTCATTAGGGTGGGGCCCGGAGCCGAGGTCACATCGGTCGAGACGGGGCAGAGAGGCGAGACCGAGCCCGCCGCGCCGACCTCGGACAACCTCGGAGAGCTTTGGGCGTCCTCGCAGGAGCTCGACCGTGTGCGACAACACCACACCTCTGCCTGGTGGGCGCCCGGGCCGACCTGGCGGAGCTGTGGGCGTCCTCGCAGGAGCTCGACCGCCAGTGCCGGTTACGTTAGGTCGGACGTCCGGCAGCTGACGGTTGCTCGGACCGGTCAGCACCCGAATTGTGATGATCGCTCCTGAAGGGTGCACCGGCGCGGTGCGCAGGGTGCGCGGGCCCCCGCAAGAACCGCACGCTCGACCCGGTCGCCACGGTGATCGCCGCGCGTGGTGCCCAGAGTGCGGCGGTGCGCCGCCGACACCATTTTCGACGATCATGGCCCGGCTGCGGCCGCGGGCCTCCCGGGGACGGTGATCGCCAAGGCTGGGACATGACGGCCATATATGGCCCTCATGTCCCACAACCGGCGATCAACGCTCGGCAGCAGGCCCACGGGCGGCGGCGACCGGACCGAATATCCTTGCCGATCATGAGTTGCCGGTCGCACCCCTTCAGTAAGATGATCACCGAGATCCAGGACCGCCGCAGCGCTCTCCCCTGCACGTCGTCCATCACGGAGTCGGCAGCCACCGTCAGAACGCAGCCACCACCGACAACCCCGCGACGACCGGCCCCCGAGATCAAGACCATCAGACGCGCCGCGCCTGCCCTGAAGAGCGCCAGGCACATGTGGCACGTGGCGTGGCATGACAGGTTAGTCGCAGAGTCCGCTGTCGCTTCGCAGGGTCTGTGGACTCTGCGAGGTGCGTGCGCGGTCTGCGAAGTGGCTCGGGTGGGGTGGAGCTGACGTGTTCGGGTTTCGGTGGGTGGTCGCGGCCCGCGCCGAGATCGCCGCGCGCCGCGCTGGGTGGGCTGGGCAGGGTGGCGGTGTGCGGATGGCGCCGATCAGCCCGGGGCGGGCGGGGTCCGAGGGCAGCTCCCACGGGGTGAGGTTGCGCGCGGACGAGAGCCCGTCCCGCGCCCGGCCCGGTCGACTGCGGCCGACTGCGGCCGACCGCGCCCGGCCTGGCCGACCGCGGCCGACTGCGGGGGCCGACCGCGGCCGACGGTGCATGCCGCCGGGTGACGTCGCACCCCGCGTGCGGCCTGCGAGGTGCCGTTGCGGGGTGCGGGGTCCGATTAGGTGGGTTGGGGTGGTCGGTGATGCCGCCGGCAGGTGGGCGCCGCCGGCGGGTGGGCGTCGGGCCCGGCGGGCGCGGCGACTCCCGCGGGGCGCAGGCCAGCAGCGGCCCGGGTGTGCAGCAGGGTGGCCCTGCTGCGACTGGGGTCGGAGCAGGGCCACCCTGCTGCGATGCGGACGCGGCCCGGCCACGGCAGCGGGGCCGAGGCGAGGCTCGTCACCCCATCGGTTGCGCCCGTGATCGCCAGCAGTGGTGGCACGGGTACACCAGCGCCCCTGTGGCACCACTCTCGCCGATCATGCGAGCCAACCGTCAAATTGCCGACCCTCTAAGCTAAGTAACCGGCATTGAGCTCGACCGTCTGCGACGACACCGCACCCTCTGCGAGATGGGCGTGAGGCTCAGGTCACACCGGCCGGCGGCGGCGCGACGCCGTCGAGTCCAGGCCGTCACGCCACCGGGGCAACCTCACACACCGTCGTGCATCGCGTGCATCGCGTCGAGCATCTGCGAACACGCCCAAACCCTGTGCCAAGTGAGGCACCCGGCCGAGGCCATACCCCCCGCTGGGCCCCGGCGCGACGCCACCGGATCCACCTGCCGGGCCGTCCAGCCCCGACCTCGACGGCCCACAAAAAAGTGAGGGGCCCACCAACAGGCAGGCCCTTCACATATTCAAGTTCAATGTCGGCGGCGTCCTACTCTCCCACACCCTAACGAGTGCAGTACCATCGGCGCTGGAAGGCTTAGCTACCGGGTTCAGGATCAAGACGGGCGTTCCCCTCCGCCAAAACCACCGACAACACAATCAAACCAATCAACTATCACCACAGTCAACCATCACCACAGTCAACTATCACCACCGAACAACCACCACCCACCACCCACCCCCACATTCAGGGACAGAGACGATGCGGTGATGTGCTCAGGGTCACACAGTGGATGCGAACACACGCTACAATTTTTGTCGATATATGGACAAGCCCTCGGCCTATTAGTACCGGTCAACTCCACGCCTCACAACGCTTCCATACCCGGCCTATCAACCCCATGATCTCTAGGGGGCCTTACCCCGACAAAACGGGTGGGAGACCTCATCTTGGAACGAGCTTCCCGCTAGATGCCTTCAGCGGTTATCCCTCTCCGACCGACGTTCCCGAGAACGTCGACTACGGAACGCTCGCGGACGCGGTCCGGTTGACCGAGGCCGTCGTGCGGCGCCTCGACGATCGCTGGCTCTAGATCCCGACGGCGTGACGCTCGATGATCCGGCCGAAGTCGGTGGCCGGCGACAGCGTTCCGAACGCCCGTCCCGACTCGCCGGCGAGGCGCGATGCGCAGAATGCATCCGCGACCGCCTCGTCGCCGTAGCGGACCAGGAGCGAGCCTTGAAGGGCCAGCGCCATCCGCTCGACCACGAATCGGGCGCGGGACTCGATCGAGTCGGGGTCTGACAGCTCGCTTCGAAGCGCCTCGAGCGCGGTCGCGATTCGCGGCTCGGCATCGGCGGCCTCGGCGACCTCGGCCAGGAACACCTCCAGCGCGTGCGGCTTACGGGCCATCGCTCTCAGCACGTCCAGGCACTGGACGTTGCCCGAGCCCTCCCAGATCGAGGCAAGGGGGCTCTCGCGGAAGAGGCGCGGCATCCCGGACTCCTCGACGTAGCCGTTGCCGCCCAGGCACTCGAGCGCCTCGACCGCGTGAACCGGTGCGCGCTTGCAGCCCCAGTACTTGAGCACGGGCGTGCTCAGGCGGCGAAGCTCGACGGCCTGCTCGTCACCGGCGTGGGCCTCGTCGAAGGCGCGCGCGAGCCACAGCGCGCCGATCGTCGCCGCTTCGGACTCGATCGCCAGGTCGGCGAGCACGTTTCGCATCAGCGGCTGGTCGATCAGGGGCTTTCCGAACGCCGAGCGATGGCTCGCATGGTGGATGGCCATCGCGGTTCCCCACCGGTAGCCGGCGCTGACCCCGATCACGCAGTCGAGCCGCGTGTGGTTGACCATCTCGATGATGGTCGGGACGCCACGGCCCTCCTCGCCGACCATTCGCGCCCAAGCTCCCCGGAACTCGACCTCGCTCGAGGCGTTGGACCGATTCCCGAGCTTGTCCTTGAGCCGCTGGATGTGGAAGCGATTGCGTTCGCCGGCGGGATCGAATCGCGGCAGCAGAAAGCACGAGAGCCCACCCTCGGCCTGGGCGAGGACGAGGAAGGCGTCGCACATCGGCGCCGAGCAGAACCACTTATGACCGGTGATTTCGTACTCCGCGCCCGCGCCGCCGCCGTTCAGCGGCTTGGCGACGGTCGTGTTGGCGCGGACGTCCGAGCCGCCCTGCTTCTCCGTCATCGCCATGCCGCACAGAGCCCCGCTCTTGTCGGGCGCCGGGACCAGCCTCTCGCCGTCATAGGACAGCGACAGGAAGCGCGACTCCCACTCCTGGTCCACGTCGGGCTGCTTTCTGATCGCCGGGATCACCGAGTAGGTCATCGAGATCGGGCAGCCGACGCCCGCCTCGACCTGGGAGAGAAGAATGAACTTCGCGGCCCGGGCGACGTGGGCGCCTGGCCGGGGATCGCGCCACGGCGAGGCGTGCAGCCCCTGCGAGATCCCGAGGTGCATCAGCTCGTGCCAGGCGGGATGGAACTCGACCTCGTCGATTCGGTTGCCGAACCTGTCGTGGGTGCGCAGCCGGGGAGGGTTCTGGTTCGCCTCGGCGCCGAGCGCGAGCACATCCGCGCGACCGCAGATCGCGCCCAGCTCACGAGCCTCGTCCTCGGCCCACTCCGCGCCCTCCCGCCGCAGGGCCTCGGCCAGGGTCCGGTCACGCTTGAAGACGTTGTAGCCCTCGAGTGGCGGGACCTGGTTGAACACCTCGTGAGTCGTGGCCGGCGCCCTTTCCTCAAGCTTCGACACTGGCGAGCTCCCTTCCGGTAACCGAGCGAATACAGAAGTCTCTCAACGAGCCGATCACGGCCTCGTCGTCGGCGCCGCCGGCGGTGGGGGACACCGGGCCGACGAGAGCCTCCCCGATGGCGCCGACCAGCGCCGCGCCGCTCACCTGTGGATCCTGGTGCGGGAGCTCCCCCGACTCGACGCCGGCTGCGATCACCGAGGCGAACACGTCGCGATAGGCGCGGCGGAAGACGAGGCGCTCGGCCTCGACCGCCGGATCGACCGGCTCGGCGATCAGGGCCCAGGCGAGGCGGTGGCCCCGCAGGGCGCGCCGCGCGAAGGTCTCAACCGCCACGGCGATCCGCTCGGCGACCGATTGACCCGACTCCCGAGCGGCGGACGCCACGGCGTCGACCTCGTGCTGTGAGGCCTCGCGGAACACCTGGGCGAACAGTTCGGCCTTCGATGGAAAGTGGCGGTAGACGGTGCCCGTGGCGACCCCGGCGCGCTCCGCGACGGCCGCGACCTGCGCGGCGGCGTAGCCGCCCTCGGCGATCAGTCCACGGGCCGCGACCACGATCCGCCGGCGAGTCGCGGCGCTACGGGCAGCCGTTCGCTGGGTGGGCCGGTAGGGCACTGAAGAAGTGAATCACAATTCACTTCTTCAGTCAACGGCCGCCGGACTACTCGGGGTCCGGCCGGACGAGGACCATGTCGGCGACCAAGGTCACCTCGTCGGAAGGCATGCCTCCGTTCGTTGGGGACTTCCGATGGTGCTGGCCTCCGTCACCGCTCGCGAGTCATAGGCGACGAAAAGGCCCAAGTCAAGGTACGCGGGGGTCAGCGCCCGCCGGTTCGCGGCGCTCGTGACGCCGCGCCGATAGCATCGCCGCCCCCGGTCGGTCGCGGGGTTGAATATGGCGAAGGTCAAGGTCAAGAACCCGATCGTCGAGCTCGACGGCGATGAGATGACCCGGATCATCTGGGCGTTCATCAAGGAGCAGCTGATCCTGCCGCACCTCGACATCGAGCTCCTGTACTTCGACCTCGGGATCGTCAGCCGCGACGCCACCGACGACCAGGTCACGCTTGACGCGGCGCACGCGATCAAGGAGCACGGCGTCGGCGTCAAGTGCGCGACGATCACTCCGGACGAGGCCCGGGTCGAGGAGTTCGGCCTGAAGCGGATGTACCGGTCGCCCAACGGGACGATTCGAAACATCCTCGGCGGGGTGATCTTCCGGGAGCCGATCGTGATCTCGAACATCCCACGCCTGGTCCCGGGATGGACCAAGCCGATCGTGATCGGGCGTCACGCCTTCGGCGATCAGTATCGGGCAACCGACACCCTCGTCTCCGGACCCGGCAAGCTGATGCTCACCTTCACGCCGGACGACGGTGCCGACCCGATCGAGCTGGAGGTGTTCGACTTCCCCGAGGGCGGCGGGGTTGCGATGGCGATGTACAACCTCGACGACTCCATCCGCGATTTCGCGAGAGCCTCGTTCCGCTTTGGCCTCGACCGAGGATTCCCTGTCTACATGTCGACCAAGAACACGATCCTGAAGACGTACGACGGGCGGTTCAAGGACCTCTTCGCGGAGGTGTTCGAGAGCGAGTTCAAGGCTGACTTCGACGCCCAGGGACTCACCTACGAGCACCGCTTGATCGACGACATGGTGGCCGCCGCGCTCAAGTGGGAGGGCGGGTACGTGTGGGCGTGCAAGAACTACGACGGCGACGTGCAATCCGACACGGTCGCCCAGGGCTTCGGGTCGCTCGGCTTGATGACGAGCGTCCTGATGAGCCCTGACGGCAGGACCGTCGAGGCCGAGGCGGCCCACGGAACCGTGACCCGCCACTACCGCCAGCACCAGAAGGGCAACCCCACGTCCACCAACCCGATCGCCTCGATCTTCGCCTGGACCCGCGCGCTCACCGCGCGAGGCCGTCTCGACGATACGCCCGAGGTGACCGATTTCGCCGCGACCCTGGAGCGAGTCTGCATCGAGACCGTCGAGAGCGGCCGGATGACCAAGGACCTGGCGATGCTGGTCGGCGGCGATCAGGAGTATCAGACAACCCAGGAGTTCCTGTCCTCGATCGACGAGGGCCTGAAGGACGCGATCGCGTAGCGTCTGCACCGCCGGGATCACCTGCAAGCGATCAGCGACCAACAGGAGGCAGCGAATTGAGCCCGACCCAAACGAGCGTCACGGTCACCGGAGCCGCGGGCCAGATCGGCTACGCGATGCTCTTCCGTATCGCCAGCGGGCAGCTCCTCGGGCCGGATGCACCGGTCCGCCTCAAGCTCCTGGAGATCCCGGATGCGATGGCGGTCGCCGAGGGCACGGCGATGGAGCTGGACGACTGCGCCTTTCCGCTGCTCGCCGGGGTCGACATCCACGACGATCCGGTGGCGGCCTTCGACGGGGTGCAGATCGCGCTCCTGGTCGGCGCCCGGCCGCGAACCAAGGGGATGGAGCGCTCCGATCTTCTGGAGGCGAACGGCGGCATCTTCAAGCCGCAGGGCGAGGCGATCAACTCGGGGGCAGCCGATGACGTCAAGGTTCTGGTGGTCGGGAACCCAGCCAACACCAACTGCCTGATCGCCAAATCACACGCCCCGGACGTTCCGCCCGAGCGCTTCACGGCCATGATGCGCCTCGATCACAACCGGGCGATCGCGCAGCTCGCCAACAAGCTCGGCGCCCCCGTCTCGGAGGTCACCAACATGACCGTCTGGGGCAACCACTCTCCCACCCAGTACCCCGACCTGGTGAACGCCAGGGTCGGCGGCGAGGACGCCTGGGCCGCGGTGGACGACGAGGCGTGGATCGCCGATGAGTTCATTCCCAGGGTCGCAAAGCGCGGCGCCGAGGTCATCGAGGCCCGCGGCTCGTCCAGCGCAGCCTCGGCCGCCAACGCCGCGGTCGACCACGTTCGCGACTGGGTGCTCGGCACGGGTGGCGACGACTGGGTCTCGATGGGCGTGCCGAGCGACGGCAGCTACGGCATTGCCGAGGGCGTTATCTGCGGGCAGCCGTGCAGGTGCGCCAACGGCGCCTACTCGATCGTCGAGGGCCTCGAGATCAGCGACTTCTCGCGCGAGCGCATCGAAGCCTCGGTTGCCGAGCTGCGCTCCGAGCGCGAAGCGGTCGAGGGCCTCGGCCTGCTGGGCTGACCCCACCGCGTCAAACCCGATCAATGTGTCGACCACGCGCCCGCCGATCGTCACCAATCCGCGCGTCCTCGTCGACAGCCCCGACGACAACGGCTCCGCGGAGCCGCCCATGGCCGGGTAGCGGGTGCATCGAGCGAAGCGCAGCCGACCCCGTCGACGTTCGCCCCCGGCGAGCCCAACTCATCTTCCCGGCACCCATCGCGAACGACCGACATTTCCGCGCCCTGAGATGCGCCTTTGGCGTAAAGACGTCTGCCTCTCGCTTCATTCGTGAAGCCTCTGTGGGGTCCTCGAACCCACAGAGGACACAAACAGTGCGGCTCAGGACTCAATCGCGCCGGAACATGGGGTCAGGCTGGCTTCTCGGGCCCTCTCAATGTCGGCGATTCGCGGTGGGTTCCGAAACCCACCTCCAGCCGGTTCCTTGAAGGGTTTGGGAGCCTTAGGCATCCCAAGTGACCTAGAGACCGGGGATCGGAGAGGGATCGGCCCTGGATCCAGCCGAGACGTCGGCGATTCGTGGTGTGAGCGTTGCGGGTGAAATGTCCGCTGCACGAGGGCCGAACGGTTCGGGGGCCGCGATTGGGCCCCCGAACGTTCCGGCTCGGTTACGCAGCGGTGTAGGAACGGCCGGACTTCTTCACCCGGCCCTCCTTCTGGAGATCGCCCAGCACCCGGTACAGATAGTTGGGCTTGATCTTCATCTTCTTCGCCACCTCGGCGGCGCTGATTCCGGGGTTCTGCTTGATCAGGCGGACGGCCTGATCGGCGCGGGTACCGCCGCGACGGCGACGGCGGCGCGGGGCGGCGGCGGGCTTGGCAGTGCTCGACTTCGGTGGACGGCCGGGGCCGCGACGGCCGAGGCGTCCGCCGGTCAGGTTGGAAAGAGCTCGCTCGAGCTTCTTGCGCTCTGAGTCGAGCTCGCGGAGTCGGTTACGCAGCAGGCTCGCTGCTTCATCAAGTGCGTTCGCCATCAAGGCGTCCTTTCTCTGCATGGTCTCAAAAACCGGTGTGTGGATCAGCGAATTTCGCAGACGCCGGCAGATTAGAGCGAAGCAGGTGGAGAGGTGTGTGTCACGTCTGCCCGCCGGCGTCAGTCCGGAATCAACTCCCCGGACCGAGCGGGGGATAGTACCGACGCGACGCGGAGTGTGGTCCGCGCCGCGCTCAGCGGCGCCGCGTGCGGGGCAGGGTGCGAAACACGACATCCCACAAAGGGGACGAGACCCCGTACCCGAACCGATGGTCCTGGAAGTGGTGGCGCATGTGCTGCTCGCGCAGCCTCTTGCCGAGCTTCGTCCGCGGCGTGTGGTGGTGGACGTGGTAGTGGGTGTAGTCGTAGGTGAGGTAACCGAGGATGAACCCGGAGAAGATCGGATAGGCCGCGGGCGTGCCGAAGATCAGCGTGTAGACCCACAGGAAGAAGGCGGCGAGCGGCACGCTGACGGCTGGAGGCATCACGAGGCGCAGCCGGTCGTTCGGATGGTCGTGGTGGACGCCGTGGATGATGAAGTGGAGGCGGCTGCCGATTGGATGGTCGGGCTCCCAGTGGAAGACGAGCCGGTGGAGCCAGTACTCGGTGAGGGTCCAGATCACGAGACCGGCGATCAGCAGCAGAACGAGCTCAAGCGCCCCGTAGCCGCCGTCGGCGCCCAGCCAGAGCCCTGCAACCACCGCGGGGACGAAGATGATCGCGGGCACGGAGGGATGAATCCTGGAGAAGAAGTCCAGGAAGCCGTTCTCGAACAGGCGCGGCGAGGCGCTCAGTCGGGCTGTCCGCTCGGGGGTTGCCATCAGGACGATTCTAGCTTTCCGCAAACCGCGTAAAGCTCGCGCGCCGCGGCTGACCAAAATTTCGCCGCTTTGCGCGATTGCATCGTGCGCGAGCTCCGCACCGCTGGAATGATGCCGCCGCCTCACGACTTGGAGACCTCGACCGACAAGGGGATGGGCTTGATCGACATGGAGCGGCGCGCGATGGAGTTGGCGGAGGCGATCGGGACCGGCCGCCGGCGAGCTCGCAAGCGGCGCAAGGGCAGCCCGAGCTGCGAGGACTGCTTCTTTCACCGGCAGATGCTCTGCGCGCTCGACTTGGACGAGCCCTGCTCGACCTTCAGGCCCAACACCTCCGACGGCCTCGTGCCGCCGCGCCAGCCCGCGCTGCTGATGCGCCAGTCGCCGGACGAGGCCTCCGCCCACGCGGCGTAGCCCCTCGAGCCGGGCAGTCCTGCACCGTCGCGGGGCCATACCGCCGGCTCCGAGGCCGGCGGGTAGGTCGTTGCGGGGTCTAGTTCGCGGCTGCGCGGCGCATCGTTGGGGTTAGAGTGATCGTGACGATGCGCATCACTGTCCTCGGCAAATCGCCCTCCTGGCAGGATGCTGGGGGAGCGTGCAGCGGATATCTGGTCGAGGACGGAGGCACGCGGCTGCTGCTCGACTGCGGGAACGGAGTCTTCTCGAAGCTCCGCCAGCACCTCGAATACACCGAGCTCGACGCGGTGCTGATCTCGCACCTGCACGCCGATCACTTCCTCGACCTGGTCCCGTACTCCTACGCGCTGACCTACGCGCCACGCCAACAGCCGGTCCCGGTCGGCGGTTATCCCGGAACCGACACCCCGGCTCGCCCGCGGCTGATCGCGCCGACCGGCGCGGCCGAGTGCTTTCGCCATGTCGTCGGCGCATGGGGCAACGAGGATCTGGTCGAGAAGGCCTTCGCGATCGAGGAGTACGACGCGGGCTCAGCGGTCGAAGTGGGCACGCTGCGCGCCCGCTTCCAGGAGGTGCCCCACTTCACGACCACCTACGCGGTTGACTTCACGTCGACGAACGGCGGCGGGAGGTTCACCTACGGCGCCGACTGTCGCCCCGGCGAGGAGTTGATCGAGATCGCACGCGACACCGATCTCCTGATCGTCGAGGCGACCCTGCCGCGCCCCGAGCGCACGGGGATCCGCGGCCACATGACACCTGCGGAGGCCGGCGATCACGCTCGGCGGGCCGGCGCCCGGCGCGTCGTCCTCACCCACATCTCCGACGAGCTCGACTCCGACCTCGCCGAGCGCGAGGGGTCGAAGGCCTTCGGAGAGTCGGTCCTGATGGCGGCTGAGGGCGCCGTCTACGACGTCTAGCTACGGCGGGCTTGCCACGGGTCTGCAGCTAAGGTAAGGCCGTGGCCCGCGACCGAAACCTGCTGGTCAACTTCGAGCGCATGCGGCGCGAG
Source organism: uncultured bacterium (assembly GCA_963720685.1). Lineage (GTDB taxonomy): Bacteria > Actinomycetota > Thermoleophilia > Solirubrobacterales > 70-9 > AC-56. The sequence continues at coordinate 12,835 of CAVRGF010000002.1, forward strand.
ATGGACGAGCTGTTCGGCGACGTCTGGGGGGAGGGCGGCTGGTGGTCGAGGCGCCCGCAGACCGGTTTCTCGCCGCACGTCGACGTGTACTACAGCGGCGGCCCGCCGCGGGCGGTCGTCAAGGTCGAGCTGGCGGGCGTCACGTTGGACACCATCGGCCTGGAGATCTCGGGACGCGAGCTCGTGGTCAGCGGCGAGCGCCCGGTGCAGGAAACCGAGGGGCGCGTCTACCAGCAGGTCGAGATCGAGGCCGGGCCGTTCCGGCGCGTAGTCGAGCTGAACGCCGACGTGGCCGCCGAGCAGGCGAAGGCCACGTACGCGGACGGCATCCTTCGAGTCGAGCTGCCCCTGCGCCCCGCCAACCCGACCGCGCATCGCGTCCCAATCGAGCCTGAGGAAGCACCCACCGATTGATGGCCGAAGCCAGGGACGAAGTCCCGGGACGCGAGGCTGGGCTCGCCGGCGCGCGCGAGCCCGAGCCCGAAGGGCCCGACGGGACCGACGGAGGAATCCAGATCGTCGAGACGCCCGATCTCGAGGAGGCGATTCGCCGCCGCCAGGGCCAGCCCGTGCCGGCCGCGCTGCCGGTGCTGCCGCTCAAGGACATGGTCATCTATCCGGATACCCTGACCCCGCTGGCGGTCGGTCAGGAGCGCTCGATGCGCCTCGTCAACGACGTCCTGTCCGGCGAGCGGATGATGGCCTTGGTCGCCTCGCGCGACCCCGAGCTCGAGGAGCCGGGCCCCGGCCAGCTCTACGACGTGGGGGTGGCCGGGATCGTCGCTCGCATGCTCAAGGTTCCGGACGGCACGATCCGGATCCTCGTCCAGGGGACCGAGCGGGTCCGGCTCGGCGATTTCGTGGCGGAGGAGCCCTATCTGGTGGCGCGCACCGAGGCGCTCCCGGACGAGGTCGAGCCCTCCGCCGAGCTCGAGGCGCTGACCCGCAACGTTCAGCGCACATTCACCGAGATCATCGAGCAGATCCCCTATCTGCCCGAGGAGCTGCAGCTTGCGGTCACCAACGTGGACGACCCCTCGGCGCTGACCCATCTGATCGCCGGGGCTCTCAGGATCCCGACCGCCGAGAAGCAGGAGCTGCTCGAGCAGGTCGACGTCGGCAAGCGCCTGCGGCGGCTCTCGGAGATCCTCGCCCGCGAGCTCGAGGTGATCCAGCTCGGCTCCAAGATTCAGTCCGAGGTCGAGTCGGGGATCGAGAAGGGACAGCGCGAGTACTACCTGCGCGAACAGCTCAAGGCGATCCAGCACGAGCTCGGCGAGGCCGACGAGCAACAGGCCGAGATCAACGAGCTCCGCGAGCGGATCGACGCCGCCAAGCTGCCCGAGCAGGCGCAAAGGCAGGCCGACCGCGAGCTCGGGCGCCTCGAGCGCCTGCCGCCCGCCGCGGCCGAATACGGAGTCATCCGCACCTATCTGGAGTGGATCATCGACCTGCCCTGGGGCGTCAGCACAGAGGACAACCTCGACATGGCCCACGCCCGCGAGGTCCTGGACGCCGATCACTACGACCTGGAGAAGGTCAAGGACCGGATCCTCGAGTACCTCGCGGTGCGAAAGCTCTCGGTGGAATCCGCCGAGTCGCGAGCGGGCGAGGGAGCCGCCGAGCCCGTCCAGGGCCCGATCCTCTGCTTCGTGGGTCCGCCCGGAGTCGGCAAGACGAGCCTCGGCCGCTCGGTTGCCCGCTCGCTCGGCCGGAAGTTCGAGCGGATCTCGGTCGGTGGGGTCCGCGACGAGGCCGAGATCCGGGGCCACAGGCGAACCTACATCGGTGCGATGCCCGGGACGATCGTGCGGGCCCTCCGCGACGCAGGCTCGAGCAACCCGGTGTTCATGATCGACGAGATAGACAAGATGGGCGCCGACTTCCGCGGCGACCCGTCAAGCGCCATGCTCGAGGTCCTCGACCCGGCTCAGAACGACAGCTTCCGCGATCATTACCTCGACCTGCGGTTCGACCTCTCGGGGGTGCTGTTCATCACCACCGCGAACACCCTCGAGACGGTGATGCCCGCGCTCCAGGACCGGATGGAGGTGATCAGCCTCGCCGGCTACACGCTGGATGAGAAGGTCCAGATCGCGAGGCGCTACCTGGTGCCACGACAGATCGAGCAAAACGGCCTGTCGCGAAGCCGGATCGCGTTCAGCGACGCCGCGCTCAAGGCGATCGCCGAGGAGTACACCCGCGAGGCCGGAGTGCGCAACCTGGAGCGGGAGATAGGAACCGTGTGCCGCAAGGTCGCCCGCGAGGTCGCCGAGGGTAAGGCGAAGGGCAAGTCCACGATCTCGGCCAAGCGGGCGCGCGAGCTGCTCGGCAGGCGCCTCTTCTTCGCCGAGCAGCGGCGCCGGACCCGTCACCCCGGCGTCGCGACAGGGCTCGCCTGGACGCCGGCCGGGGGCGAGGTCCTGTTCGTCGAGGCGACTGCCATGCCGGGCGACGGGAAGCTGACGATCACCGGCCAGCTCGGCGACGTGATGCGGGAGTCGGCGCAGGCGGCCCTCTCCTGGGTGCGCGGCCACCAGGAGCGCCTCGCGCCGCAGCTGGGCGATGGCTGGTTCGCCGAGCATGAGATTCACGTCCATGTCCCGGCCGGCGCGGTCCCGAAGGATGGCCCGTCGGCTGGGGTGGCGATGGCGACGGCGCTCTCGTCGCTGGTGGCCGCGAAGCCGGTCAGGTCCGACGTCGCGATGACAGGGGAGATCACGTTGACCGGCCAGGTGCTTCCGATCGGCGGGCTGAAGGAGAAGTCGCTTGCCGCTCAGCGCGCCGGGATCAAGCGGATCATCGTCCCGGAGCGCAATCGCGGGGACGTCGAGGAGATCCCGGAGCACGAGCGCGAAGGACTCGAGTTCGTCTTCGTCGACACCGTCGAGGGGGCGCTGGAGGCGGCGATGTAGGCTCCCAATCGCGGGTATATGCTCCGTTGGCGACCCAATCGACGAGGACGAACCCAAACCGACGAGGAGATTTTTCGCGATGGCAGCAAAGAGCACTAGGGCCGACAAGGCTCGCCAGGCGGCACAGTCGGCGGGCTCGAATCCGTACGTACGGCGGCTGATCGAGGATCGGGAGCTTCGCAACAGCGTCAAGGACGCGTTCGATTCCGCCCGGTTCGCCTATACGCGGATGTCGAATGGCAAGGGGCCGGTCAAGGCGGTGACCGAGGACAAGAAGGTGCAGCGTGAGCTTCGAAGCGCCGCCGAGTCCCTGCGTGATGCCTCCGACCGCCTGCGCGGCAAGGCCAAGAAGCGCCGCTGGGGCAGGCTGCTGGTAATCGGGCTGATCGGCGCGGTTCTGGCGATCGCGCTCAGCGAGGACCTTCGAAAGGCGGTCCTCGACCGGCTGTTCGGTGCCGAGGAGGAGTTCGAGTACACCTCCCAGACGACGCCCGCGCCCGAGCCGACCGCTGCAAGCAGCTGAATAACTCCGCCGGAAGCCTCGCCTTCGGCTACGTTTCCGGCGGGATGCGACGCGTTACCGACCGGCAGGCCGTAGGCGCTCGAACCGCGACTTCGTCGCTAGCGCCGACGGGTGGCCTTGAATAACTCCGCCGGAAGCCTCGCCTTCGGCTCCGTTTCCGGCGGGTTCGGGCGCGTTACCGGGCGGCAGGCTGTAAGCGACCAAGGGGTGGTGTGAGCGTGGCTGAGGTTCACGTTCTGGTTCCCGCCCAGCGGTATGTCTTCGCCGTCTCCAACGGTGAGGCGGAGGTCAGCGCCATCGATGACTCGGCGGACGGGTTTCGCCGCTACAAGGAGCTTCAGAAGGGTGGGCGGACGGCCGGCATGGTCGCCTTTCCCAACACCCTGCTGATTCGTGGCGAGCGCGATTACCTGGTCGATCCCGGCCTGATCATGCAGGGAGGGCCGGTGCTGGGCGCGCTGGCCGAGCTCGGAGTCGACCCCAACGAGATCAAGGACGTCATCCTCACCCACCTCCACTTCGACCACGCCGAGGGGCTCGCCGCCTGGCCGCAGCGCCGCACCCTCGTCCATCGGCTCGAGACCGAGGCGCCCTACGCGCAGATCGTCTCGGGCATGCTCGAGATGGCCGACCTCGAGGTGCTGGACGGCGATCAGGGCGAGATCGAGCCGGGCCTCCGGTGGTTGCGGACCCCGGGGCATTCGGACGGGCTGATCTCGCTGCTCGTCGAGACCGGCGACGGCCTCGTGGTGATCGGATCCGATTGCGTCGGACCGCTGCCCGAGTACTTCGATCAGATGGACCTGCCCGAGGACTTCGGGCCCGAGCGCGACGAGCTGCTCGAGCAGTGGAGGCGGATCCGCGACCTCGATCCGGCGGTCGTGATCCCCGGCCACAACCCCCCGGTTCGCCTGCATTAGGCCCTTTTCCCGCCGACCGCCCCGGACAGGACTAAACTCGCGGTCGAACGGCGCTTTTTGGGCCGAACAGGGAAGGGGAGAGGCTCAGTGGATTTGGAGACCGCCAACCGGAAGGAGTCCGGCCCGAAGGCCCGTGACTCGCGCGAGCGCCTGACCGGCGAGAAGGCCGAGCGGATCGTGGACGCGATGCGCAGCTGCGTGGCGGATCGCGGGATCGCGGGTGCCACCTTCGAGCACGTCTCGCGGGAGGCCGGCGTCAGCCGGGGGCTCCTCCACTACTACTTCGGGACCAAGGAGCGCCTTCTGATCGAGGTGCTACGCAGCGACATCGAGACCCGGCTCGGGCTGCTGGAGCAGCCGCTTGCCGCCGCGAAGACGGCGGACCAGGTCGTGGCGGTGTTGGTCTCGGGGGCCGAGGCCGTCCTGGAGAGCGACCCCGGCTTCTACGTGATCCTCTACGAGCTGTTCAGCGCCGGGCGCCAGAACGCGGAGATCAAGGCCGAGCTCGCCGAGCTCTACCAGCACAACCGCGAGCGGCTCGCGGAGGATCTCCGGCGAAAGGAGGCCGAGGGGGTGCTCGAGCTGCGCTACGACGCCGAGGCGATCGTCACCTACATGTTCGCCGCAGCGGACGGCGGGGCGCTTCAGCGCCTCACCGACCCCGACCGCGACTTCACCCCGGCGGTCGAGGCGGGGTCCGGCGTCGTCAGCTTCCTGCTCGCGGGCAGCTGAGGCTGGGCGGTCCGGCGGCTAGCCGCCGGACCGTGGAAAGACTCGCTGCATCCTCCACAGCGCTCGGAGCGATCCACGTGGCCGGAGCTTTCGGCGAAGCATCGCGCGCCGCGGGTCTCCTCCCTGAGTGGAGAGCGCGATCCAGTCGCGCCATGACGCGTCGAGGGTCAGGTCGGGGCTCGCCGCCAGTCCCTGGGTCGCCTCGGAGTTGCCGTTGTCGATCCGCACGTACCACGGCGCCGCGTCCTCGAAGCGCCACTGGATCGTCATCGGCGTTCCGTTCACCGCGTCCTTGTGCGCCGAGCGGGCGATCACGTCGAAGACCAGCGCCTGGACCTCGGGAGAGGAGTCCGGCTCGGCGACCGGCTCGCCGGCCACGCCGGCGCGCATCAGGGTGATCGCGCGCCGCGCCCGCTCCTCCTGGGGAAGCGACAGGTCGAACGGGTAGACGTCGGGGGGCATCTCGTCGATCGGGTATCCGGCCGCCTTCCACTTGGTCTCGATCGAGCGCATCCCGAAAGCGAAGATGTCCTCGAGCTCGAACCCGTAGCAGCGCGTGTACTCGAGATCCCACCCGGGGGGCGTGAACACCGCCACCGAGTAGGGCATCACCTCGCGCAGGATCTCGGCGACGGCAGCCTTGCACTCGTCGGTTTCGCGGAAACAGTCGGAGAGGATCTTGACCCCGAAGCCGATATGCCGCTGCTCATCGCGCGAGACGTTGTGCATGCCCTCGCTGAACCCGGGCATGGTCCCGGCCTTCGTGAAGTAGTCCTCGATGAAGTGCTGTCCCGGCTGAGCCAGGGTCGCCTCGACCACCATGTGGTACAGGGCGATCGCCTGGGCGAACTTCGGCAGCGAGCGGTCGCGGCGAAGCTCCTCGCCCATCCGGTCGAGGCGCTCGAAGACGTGGCGGTAGCCCCATCCGAGCTGGGCCTCGGTGTAGGCGAGGGTCGAGCCGATCGACTCGCCGGCGCCGATCACCTCCTTGAAGAAGCGATGGAAGAACATCGAGTGGCGCGCCTCGTCCACCTGCTGGGTGGCCAGGAAGTACTTCTGCTCCTCCTTCGGGGCGGCGTCGATGTAGGGCGAGAGGTTGTCGGTCACCGAGTCCTCGCCGAAGAAGAACATCGAGTAGATCCACAGCGCCGACTTGCGCTGGATGTCGCTGAGGCCGGTCCAGCCGTCGCGATCGGCCGAGAAGTCGAGCTCGGTCGCCTTCCAGTTGCCCTCCTCCCAGCGCTGGTACAGGTCCTCGTACGTGATCCGGTCGGTGAAGGAGCTCTGGTCGATCCCGTCCTTCTGCGCGACGCTCATCTGATCCTCCTCCGTGGGGGCGGTCGTCCGCTCCGGTCGCTCACACCCTGTGCTGTCCGGTTCGTTGCACCATTTGGTGTAATGGTTGAGCATAGACGACCACTGGCCAGCTGGCCAGTCCCAACCCGTTCTGTGTGACGAACCTCACGCCCGCCCGCCCGGACAGCCCGCCTCTCCCCATTTCTCCACGGGTGTCGGACTACGCCGGCCAGGCCGTCGAAAGTCGACAAGCGGCGAGGGTGGGGATGGGCGGGGGCGGCGAGGGTGGGGCCGGGTCGACCGACGGGTCGGGGCGGGTCAGTCGAGCTTCGGGGTTCGCCAAGGCTCGGCGAGCCTTGCCGCAAGCCGATCGGCGAGGCCGTCGGCGGCGACCCGCTCCTGCGCGAGGCTGTCGCGGTCGCGAAGCGTCACCGTCCCGTCCTCCATCGTCTGGCCGTCGACCGTGATGCCCCACGGCGTGCCGATCTCGTCCTGGCGCCGGTAGCGGCGCCCGATCGACCCGCCCGCGTCGAACTCGGCAGGCAGCCGCTCGCGAAGCTGCTCGTAGATTCCCCGCGCCCGCTCGGGCATGCCGTCCTTGGAGACCAGCGGCAGGATCGCCGCCTTGACGGGCGCGAGCCGTGGATGAAGTCGCAGCACGGTGCGCTCTCGCCCCTCGAACTCGTCCGTGTCGTAGGCGTCGACGATGAAGGCGAGCGTGGCTCGATCCGCGCCGGCCGCCGGCTCGATCACGTGGGGCACGTAGGCCTCGCCCTTGTCCTGGTCGAAGTACTCGAGCTTCTCGCCCGAGAGCCTGGCGTGCTGGGTGAGATCGAAGTTCCCCCGGTTTGCGATCCCCTCGAGCTCGCGCCAGTCGATCGGGAACAGGTACTCGATGTCGGAGGTGCCCGAGGAGTAGTGCGAGAGCTCCTCGGCGGGGTGCTCTCGCAGTCGCAGGTGATCGGGCCGGATGCCGAGGTCGGTGTACCAGCGCATCCGCTCAGCGAGCCAGTGCTCGAACCAGGTCTGGGCCTCGTCGGGCGGCACGAAGTACTCCATCTCCATCTGCTCGAACTCGCGGGTTCGAAAGACGAAGTTGCCGGGTGTGATCTCGTTTCGAAACGACTTGCCGACCTGGGCGATCCCGAACGGCGGCTTCTTGCGTGCGAACTGGAGAACGTTCTTGAAGTTGATGAAGATCCCCTGGGCGGTCTCGGGGCGCAGATAGGCGACCGCGGCTTCCTCCTCGACGGGCCCCATGTGGGTCTTGAACATGAGGTTGAACTGACGCGGCTCCGTCAGGTCGCACTCGGAGAACTCGCCCGGATGCCTGGACGGCTTTCGGCCACACTGCGCGGAGGAGAGGTCGTCGGCTCGGAAGCGCATCTTGCAGGTCCGGCAGTCGACCAGCGGGTCGGTGAAGCCCTCGAGGTGCCCCGAGGCCTCCCAGACCCGAGGGTGCTGGAGAATCGCCGAGTCGAGGGCGACGATGTCGTCGCGCTCGCCGACCATCGCCCGCCACCATTCGGACTTGACGTTGCTCTTGAGCAGGACGCCGTAGTGGCCGTAGTCGTACGTGGACGCGAGGCCGCCATAGATCTCGGACGCCTGAAAGATGAAGCCGCGGCGCTTGCAAAGCGCCACCACCTCGTCCAGGGTCGGCTCCCCGGTGCTCGCGTCCTTCGCCTCGGCCATCGGGTCGCGAGGCTAGATGATCTCTATGACGTGCGCCGTCGGGGGACGGCCGCGCGCGGCGGGAGTGCCGCTACCCGCAGCCCTTGATCGTCGCCGGCACGTTGGCCACCGACCCCCAGTTGTTCCAGCCCACGAACGCCGACTGGAAGACGGGAGGGCTCGCCGTGCAGAGGTTGTCCGAGCTCGAGATCAACCCGCCCTTGCCGCCATGGAAATGGAGGCTGAAGTCGGAGATCGGGATGTCGGGCAGGTTCGAGAACAGGTTGCCCGGGCTCGGGTCCAGGACGAAGCTGCCGTACACCTGGAGCGAGAGCGGACCGTGCAGGTCGACCCCGAGCCGGGGCAGGAAGCCCCCCTTTGCCGGCGGGACCAGCACCACCGGCCCCTTCAACGAGCCGGGCAGATACGGCGAGCTCGCGGTCGCGGATCCGACCTTGGTGTTGGTCGGGCACTGGGATGAGTCGGTCTGGAACTTCTTCAGGCCGCAGTGGTTCGTGAGCACGGCGATGTTGGCGCCAACGGTGGGGGCGAGCAGCACCCGCGCGTTTCGCAGCCCCGCCTGGCCCTCGTCCTGATGGATCGTCGCGGTCATCGGCAGGTTCTGCCCCGGCTTGGTGGCGCCGGGTCCGCCGAGGGAGACGCCGAGGCTGGGCGAGAAGGGCAATGCCGCGCAGTTGGTCGACGTGAAGGTCGCCTGACCGGTGATCTTCTGGGTCGGGGTCGCGTAGGAGTCGGCGGTGAACTTGGTCGTCTTGGTCCCGCACGAGGTCGGGTTGCGCATGAAGCCCTGGCCCCCGACCGTCCCGGACAGGCTGATGTCGAGAGAGTTGATGTCGGTCGGCACGCTGAGCGCCCCGCTCAGGGCATGGGCGACGTTGGGAATGTCGCTGAGCACGGTATTGAGGCCGAAGTCGCTCTTGCGGAGCTGCACGTCCGAGATCTGGATGATCTTCTGGAAGGCCGGCAGCGGGTCCGACCCGATCGGGCGCAGGACGATCCCGAAGCGGGCCGGCTCACCGGTCGGCGCCTCGAGGTTGTAGAGAGAGCCATCGACGGTCAGCGGCAAGGTCAGGGGCAGGGGATCGGCGAGATGCGCGGTCACCTGGGCCGTCACCGTGCCGACCTGGCTGGCGCTCGGACAGGAGTCGGCCTGGAGCTCGGTCACGGTGCACAGAGGGGTCGCGGTCGGATCGCCGACGAGCCCGGGCGGGAGGGCGACCGTCAGATCCTTGACGTCATCGGTCGCGCCGGTGAAGCCGATGTGGATGTTGACGTCGCTGTGGGCCCCGGCGACGGGGTTGGTCGGCGCGGCGGAGAGCCCCTGAAAGCCGAGGGCGGCGTGTGCGGCCGGGACGAGGAAGAGACATGCCACCGTCGCCCCCAAGAACGACATCCATGTACGCCGGACCAGACCCATTTCGCCTCCTTGTGTTCCCTCTGGCTGCCCAGCCAGGATAAAGAGGGCCTTCAAACCATTGCGTTGAGTTTGGGTTAAGAGTTAGCGGTTGGCACTCTCGGGAGGAGTCTGCCGGAACTCGCTGAAGCGGCTGCGATAATCGATTTGATGCCGATCTACGAGTACCGATGCTCAAACGGTCACCAGTTCGAGGTCTTCCAGGCGATGTCGGACGACCCCGTTTCGGCGTGCACCGAGTGCGGGGCGCCGGTCGAGCGGGTCTTCCACCCGGTCGCCGTCCACTTCAAGGGGTCGGGCTTCTACACCACCGACTACGCGCGGAAGTCCGGCGCCAAGGCGTCGGGGGACGGGGCAGGCTCGGACTCCAAGGGCGAGACGGATTCGAAGGACGGCAAGGGTTCGAAGGACTCCAAGCCGTCGAAGGACTCAAAGCCCGCGACCACCTCGGCCAAGAAGGACGACTAAGGCGGCTAGCTCGGCGGTGAGCACGCCGGGGTGTGGGGAGGGCTCGAGCCGAGGAACTTCTTCACCGCCCGGACGCACTCCTGCCGGGGGATGATCAGGTTGCCGGCTGCGGTCTGTCCGCTCGGCTTCAAGAAGTCCGAACCCTTGCTGAAGCCGATCACGGCGCCGAACACGAGCTGGGGCATCGTCCAGGCGCCCATGCTGGAAACCATCGCCTTTGGAGCGTTCCAGCCGATGAACGGCCCCTTGATGAAGTTGTAGGGGAGCCGCAGCGGGTCGGTGAGCCGTCCCCGGATCCCGTCCAGGACCGCCTGCTGGAACTGAACCCGATTGATGTCCGTGATCGGTGGCGGGCTTTGGCAGAACTTCTTCAGATGGAAGTGCGGGTCCGCGGGCGGGCTCGCGGCGAGGTTGTTCTCCCTCGTGCGGGCGAGGGTGATCGCCTGGTCCCCGTTGAGCGTGTGCTCCCCCTTCTTGAGCTGCAGGATGAAGGTCCCGGACACGTTTGAGCAGACGTCGGTCGGGACGTTCACGTCGACGCCGCCGATCGAGTCGATGAACTTGCGGAAGCCGTCGAAGTCGATGATCGCCACCTGGTCGACGTTGATCCCGAGGAAATTCTCGATCGTGCGGACGGTCAGCCTGGCGCCGCCGGTCGCGTAGGCGGAGTTGATCTTGTTCTCGGGCTGGCCGGGGATCCGGGCCAGCGTGTCGCGCGGTATCGAGAGCTTTCGGAAGGCGCCCCCCCCGGCGCGGAGCAGCATCAGGGTGTCGGAGCGGTAGGGCGTGCACTTGGTCGGCGGCGGCTTGCCGCTGCCCGCGGCCTCGAGGCAGTTCTTCGAGGCCGCCTCGTTCGCGCCGGCGAACTGGCCCGAGCGAATGTCGGTGCCGATCACGAGGATGGTCTGCGGGCTGACCGCGAGGAACGGGTTGCCGTGCAGCGTGTTGCCCATGTCGACCAGCTTCCCCTTCTGGATCTGCGAGGAGATCTCGAAGGCGAGAAAGCTGATCAGGATCCAGGCCAGGGCGGCGATCCCGGCCCAGCGCAGGACGCGGCGCCACAACGGCCGCTGGCCGGCCCGCGGCGCCTTCCCCTTGCTGCGGTCGGAGCCTCCGCGCCTGTCGCCGCCGCCCTTGCCGCCCTTGCCCGCCTTCTTGGCGCGCAGCTTCGACAGGTCGGGAGCCCGAAGGCGGCTGAAGAGCCCGGGGCGCGACCTGTAGACCTTGTAGTCGGGGCGCTCCGGCCGCCGCCCCTGCTCGCCGTCGTTCGGCATCGGCGGGTAATACTGCCGCATGGCCTACCCGGAAGATCGTCGGCGCGAAGGCCACGTCGATGCCTGAGGCGGTCGGCGTCGACCTCGGGGGAACGAAGATGCTGGTCGGGGTCATCGACTCCGATCGCCACGTCCTCCACCGCGGGACTGCCGCGAGCTCGGGCCTCGCACAGGACGAGCTCCTCGAGACGCTCGAGCGCGAGCTGCGGGCTGCGATCGATGCGCGGCCCGCCGTGACCGCGATCGGCGTCGGCATCCCGTGCACGATCGACCGCGAGCGGGGCGCCGCGATCATGGCCGTCAACCTCGACCTCGCCGACGTCCCGATCCGCGACCTGATCGCCGAGCGGTTGAACCTGCCGGTCGAGCTCGACAACGACGCCAACCTCGCGCTGCTCGCCGAACATCGATTCGGCACGGCCAAGGGCGCCGCGAACGCCGCGATGCTGACGATCGGCACCGGAATCGGCGGCGGCGTGATCGTCGAGGGCGAGCTCTACCGCGGGTCGAGCGGCGCGGCCGGCGAGCTCGGCCACATCGTGATCGAGGCCGACGGCCCGCCGTGCCAGGGCGCCTGCCCCAACCGCGGTTGCGTCGAGTCGCTGGCCTCCGGCACGGCGATCGGGCGCGAGGGCCGTGCCGCGGCGGCCCGGGCGCCCGACTCGGCGCTCGGGCGCGCGGTGGCCGGCGGCGCCGAGCTCGACGGTGCGCTGGTCACCGACGCCGCACTCGATGGTGACGAGACCGCGCGCGACGTCGTGGCGCTGGCCGGGCGGCGAATCGGCGTGGCATTGGCGAGTATCGCCAACGCGCTCGACCCCGACGTGTTGGTGATCGGCGGAGGCGCCAGCCGAGCTGGCGAGCTCCTGGTGGGCCCGGCGCGCGAGGAGGTCCGGGCGCGCGCGCTTCGGCCCATGAACGCGGTGCGGGTCGAGGCCGCGGAGCTCGGGCCCGACGCCGGAATGATCGGCGCGGCGACGATCGCGCTCGAGTCCGGGGGAACGACCTGATGGCGGGCCGCCTCACCGTCTGTCCGACCCCGATCGGCAACGTCGAGGACCTCAGCCCGCGGGCTCGGCGGGCCCTGGGCGAGGCTGATCTGGTCGCCTGCGAGGACACTCGGCGCGCCGGCCGCCTGTATGAGCGGCTCGACATCGAGCGGCCGCGATTCGTCTCCAACCACGAGGGAAACGAGGCCGATCGGGCCGTCCAGCTCGCCCAGCAAGTCGAGCGGGGGGCCAGGGTGGTCCTGATCTCAGACGCCGGGACGCCGGCGATCTCGGACCCCGGATATCCGCTCATACGCGCCTGTCTGAACCGCGACCTCGAGGTCGAGGTGCTGCCCGGGCCGTCCGCGGTCACGACCGCGCTCGTGGCATCGGGGCTGCCGGTCCACAGGTGGCGCTTCGAGGGGTTCCTGCCGCGCCGGGCGGGCGAGCTCGAGCGGGTCCTGCGCTCGGCTGACACGGTGGTGGCGTTCGAGTCGCCTCGGCGCCTGCCCGATTCGCTCGCCGCCCTGGCCGCCCTGGCGCCGAACCGCCCCGCGGCGGTCTGCCGCGAGCTGACCAAGCTCCACGAGGAGGTCGCCAGAGGTCCGCTCGGCCAGCTCGCACGACGCTTCCGCGACGACGTGAAGGGCGAGATCGTCGTGGTGATAGCCCCCGCCGAATCCGGGGCCGGCGGCAGCGACCTGGCGTTCGCGGTGGACGCGCTGCGCCGCCTCGTTCAGTCAGGCGCCAGGCCCCGGGCCGCGGCGGCGGTGGTCGCGGCGCTGACCGGGACGCGGGCGAACGACCTCTACACCGAGCTGACCGGCCGAAGTCCGCGCGAGTGAAGGTCGCCGCGGACGAGGTCTTCCGGCCGATCGGCGCTGGTTGGGATTTCCCGCCCAGCAGTAGTCCTCTTTAGGTTCTATCGCCGCCCCGAAGTGGCCCGAGGAATAGGATTGCCTCAGGAGAGTCTCGTGCCCGGCCGTCGACGTCGGGTGCGGGAGGAGGAGAGGATGATTCCCGCAGGACAGAGCCGGATCCCTTGGATGAGCAGAGGAGGGGGCACGCTGCCCCGGACCTGTGACGCCTGAACGGGAGTCTGCGAACACCGGGCGCAGCGCGTGGATCGCCCGAGTTGCCAGCGGCGGGGCTCTGCTGATCGGCCTCGTCCTCGTGCTCGTGATCCTGTTCGGCGGATCCAGCGGGCATACCTACCACCTGCTGTTCGAGAATGGCGGCCAGCTCGTCTCGGGAAACCAGGTCCTGGTGGCCGGGCAGCCGGTGGGCAGCATCGATGACATCAGCCTGACCAAGGACTCTCAGGCCGAGGTCACCATCTCGGTCGACGAGCAGCTTCACGAGGGGACCACGGCGATCATCCGCGCCACCTCGCTGTCGGGGATCGCGAACCGCTATGTCTCGCTCACACCGGGCCCCGACAACGCGCCGGCGCTCGCCGACGGCGCGACCCTTGACGGATCGAAGACCACCTCGCCCGTCGACCTCGACCAGCTCTTCGACACCTTCCGGCCCAAGGTCAGGGCCGGCCTCCGAAACGTGATCCAGGGCTCGGCATCGCTGTATGACGGCAACACGGCCGGCGCTCAGAGCACCTACAAGTACTTCGCCCCCTCGCTTGCGGCCACCCGACGGCTGTTCACCGAGCTGACCAGCGACAGCGTCGCCCTGAACGGGTTCCTGGTCAAGGGGTCGAAGGCGCTCGGCGCGATCGCCAATCGGAGCAACGATCTCGCCGACCTCACCTCCAACGCCAACCAAGCGCTGGGCGCGATCGCGAGCCAGAACCAGGCCCTCGATCGAAGCCTGGTCGCCTTCCCGCCCACCCTGCGGCAGGCCGACACCACGTTCGTCAACCTGCGGGCGGCGCTCGACGACCTGACGCCGGTCGTCAACGCGGCCAAGCCCGCGACCAAGGACCTGGCGCCGTTCCTTCGCAAGCTGAAGCCGGTCGCCCAGCGATCGGTGCCGGTGCTCGGTGACCTGCGCAAGTCGGTCAACCGGCCGGGCCCGCACAACGACCTGACCGACACCCTGAGGATGCTCCCGCAGGTCGAGAGCAAGGCGAGCAAGGCGGTCCCGCAGGCGATCACGGGCCTCAACGCCTCGCAGCCGGTGATCGAGTTCGCCAGGCCGTACACGCCCGACCTGCTCGGCTTCCTCTCGAAGTTCGGCGAGGTCACCGCCCCCTACGACGCCAACGGCCACTACGCGCGGGTCTCGACCGCGGACGCGAACTGGTTCCACTACTGCAAGCCGGGCGACACCAACTCCGTCTGCACCGGGGGTGGCGGGCCGTACACGACCGGTGAGCTCGCCCCGATCCCGTCGAGTCAGCAGTTCGACGGCCTGAAATTCGGAACGTTCACCCGCTGCCCGGGCGGCGCCACCCAGCCGATCGCCGGCTCCAACCCGTTCACCGACGACGGCAACCTGCTTTCGGGTGGCATGGACCCGAACCCGAAGTGCAGCACCTCCGATGTGCCCCCGGGGCCATGAGGCGGATCGCCGCGACATTCGCGCTTCTGGCCGCGGCGTCGCTGGTCGTCTTCGGGCAGGCGGCGAGTGACTCGGGCTCGGGCTACGAGGTCCGGGCGATCTTCGACAACGGGAACTTCCTGGTCCCCGGCGAGGAGGTGCGGGTCGCCGGCGCCCACGTCGGGAGCATCGACTCGGTGGACGTGACCACTCCGGGCGAGTGGGTGGACCGCGGCCACGGCGCCGACCCGGGCAAGGCGGTGGTGATCCTCAATATCACCGACGCCGGCTTCCAGGACTTCCGCCAGGACGCCTCGTGCCTGATCAGGCCCCAGTCGCTCCTTGGTGAGAAGTACGTGGACTGCGAGCCGACCCAGCCGCGTCCTCCCGGAGCACAGCCGCCGCCTCCGCTGACCGTGATCCCCTCGGGCCAGCCGGGTGCCGGCCAGCGCTTCCTGCCGCTCGAGAACAACGGCCAGGAAGTCGACCTCGATCTGGTCAACAACATCATGCGCCAGCCCTACGCCGACCGCTTCCGGTTGATCCTGAACGAGCTCGGGGCCGGCCTCGCGGCCCGCGGGAACACCCTCGACGCGATCATCAAGCGGGCCGACCCGGCCCTCCAGCAGACCGACCGCGTGCTGGCGATCCTCGCGGATCAGAACCAGCAGCTCGCTCGGCTTGCCAAGGACTCCGACACGATCCTCACGCCGCTCGCCCGCGAGCGCTCCCACCTCGCCGGGTTCATCAACAACTCCAATACCGCGGCGCAGGCGACGGCGGAGCGAAGCGCCGACCTCGAGTCCGGCCTCCAGAAGTTCCCAGCCGCCCTCGACCAGCTGCGCCTCACGATGACGAAGCTCCGCGAGTTCTCCGACCAAGCAACGCCGGTGTTCGCCGAGTTCAACGCGGGAGCTCCGGCGATCGCCCGCGCTACCCGCGCGCTCGGGCCATTCGCTCACGCCGCGCGGCCCTCGCTGATCACGCTCGGCACGGCCGCCCAGCAGAGCAAGCAGCCGCTGGTCGACTCGACCCCGATCATCCGGAAGGTCGGAAAACTCGCCACCAAGAGCGGCCCCGGGACCCGGAAGCTCGCCGCGATCCTCAAGAGCCTGCGAAAGACGGGCGGCACCAAGTACCTGATGCAGTTCCTCTACAACGCCACGGGCGGGGTCAACGGCTACGACAAGTACGGCCACTTCCTCCGTGCCGGCCTGGTCATCCCGCCTGGCTGCGTGATCCTGACCGTGCCACCCCCGGTCGCGGGCTGTGAGGCGCTGTGGAGCGTGACCAGTTCGTCAAAGTCGAAGGCCGCGAGCCTACGGATGCTGCGTTCGCTGCCCCACTCGAAGTCGGATCTCGCCAACGCGCTGGCTCGAGCCAAGTCCCAGGTCGCTGCAGGCACGCCTGGTACGCCCACCGACGCGTCAGGCGGCGTGTCGGCTGACACCAGCGGGGGCGGTGTGCAGCGCGGGCAGCCCTTGGACGCCGAAGGGCAGCCGCCGGCCGGCACCACCACGACCACCACGACGACTCCGTCCACGTCAGACGGTCAGCCGCGGGCGCCATCGTTGAGCGCGGCCCGGGACCTGCTCGACACGTTGATCGGCCCACGCCATCGCTCGTACCGGGGGAAGCGCCGATGAGGCGCCGTGGAGCCGGCGCGATCGCGGCGAGCCCGACCATGGTCGGCGCGATCACGACCCTGATCGTGATCCTCGCCATCTTCCTCGCCTACAACGCCAACAACGGCCTGCCGTTCGTGCCCAGCTACCGGATCTCGGTCCAGGTGCCGAACGCGAACACGCTCGTCCCGGGCAACGACGTGCGGATCGGCGGCGTCCAGGTCGGATTCGTCGAGTCAGTCGAGCCGGTCCAGGACCCCCAGACCGGCGCCGTCCACGCGAAGGTGGACTTGAAGCTCAACAAGAGCGTCGATCCGTTGCCCACCGACTCGAGCGTCGTGGTTCGATCCAAGTCGGCACTCGGCCTCAAGTACCTGGAGATCAACAAGGGCACCTCGAAGCAGGGCTATCCCGAGGGGGCCGTCCTCTCGCTGAAGGCGGCGCATCCCCATCCGGTCGAGATCGACACGGTGCTGAACACTTTCGACCCGGCGACACGCCACGCCGCGCAAGAGAACCTGGTCGCATTCGGCGACGCCCTGGCCGGGCGCGGGGCCGACCTCAACGCCGCCCTCGGCGAGCTCCAGCCACTGGTCGCCGAGCTCGAGCCGGTGGCGCGGAACCTCGCCTCCAAGAAGACCGGCCTCGGCCGCTTCTTCACGGCGCTCGCCAACACGGCCGCCGAGGTCGCTCCAGTTGCCCAGGTCCAGGCCGACATGTTCGTCGCCCTCGACTCGACCTTCGGCGCCTTTGCGCGGGTCGCTCGTCCGTTCATCCAGGAGACGATCTCCGAGACCCCGCCGACCCTCGACACGCTGACAAGGACCGCGCCGCGGATCCGCTCCTTCCTCGGCCACAGCGCCACCCTGTTCGCCGACCTGCGGCCCGGGATCAAGGCGCTCAGCGACACCTCCCCCGAGGTCGCCTCGGCGCTCGAGACGGGCGCGAAGGTGCTGCCCGATACGCCGCAGCTCAACGCCCAGCTCGCCCCGACCTTCCATACCCTCGCCGCGTTCGGAGCGGACGCGGGGGTCAACGCGGGAGTCAAGCGCTCGACCCAGCTCTTTGACTTCCTGACCCCGACCCTTCGCTTCGTGGCCCCCGCCCAGACCTTCTGCCACTACCCGACCCTGCTGTTCAGGAACGGCCAGAACCTTCTCAGCCTGGGAGACGGGATCGGGACCTGGCAGCGTTTCCAGGTCTTCTCGGGGGCGCAGCTCGATGCCGGCCTCGGAATTGGAGCTCCGAACAGCGAGAACAGCCCCTCCTCGGCGCCCGCCAACGGCCCACCACTGCCGAGAGACAACCCGGTCAACTATCTGCACACCAACCCCTATCCGTACACGGCCGCCCCGGGCCAGCCCCACGTCTGCGCTGCGGGCAACGAGAAGTACATTCCGAAGAAAGTCGTGGTTGGGAATCCGCCGCTGCTTCAGAAGACGACACAGGAGCCAAGAGGCTGATGCCCCTGTTTCGCAGAGACCGCGGGCCAGTGAAGCGCGACCCCTCCAACCCCGGGCCCGACGAGCGCATCTTCGGTCGCCACTACCGCGGGCCGAGCCCGGTGGCGATAGGCGTCTTCGTCGCGATCTTGTTCGTGGTCGGCTTCTACCTGGCCTTCACCAAGCACATTCCGTTCACCGGCCCGGGATACGAGCTCCATGCCACGTTCGAGAGCACGACCACGTTGAAGCCCGACTCGCCGGTCCGAATAGCCGGCGTCAACGTCGGCAAGGTGACCGACGTTCAGGCGAAGGGCAACCTGGCCGAGGTCACATTCACGGTCGACGACCAGGGCCTGCCGATCCACAAGGACGCGACGATCACGATCCGGCCGCGTCTCTTCCTAGAGGGCAACCTGTTCCTCGACCTCCAGCCGGGCAGCCCGAGCGCCGCCGACCTCTCGAGCGGGCAGACGATCCCGGTCACCCAGACGGCGACCTCAGTGCAGCTCGGTCAGGTGCTCACATCGCTCCAGAAGGACACTCGCAACAGCCTCCAGAAGGCCCTTGAGGGATACGGGGCGGCCCTGAACCAGCCGCCGACCGCGGCCGAGGATGCGAACCAGGACCCCGACGTTCGGGGCCTGACCGCAGCCCAGGCGATCAACAAGACGTTCCGCTACGGCGGCAAGGCGGGCAAGGGGACCGCGATCGTCAACCAGGCGCTTCTCGGCGAGCATCCCCACGACCTCTCGAGCCTGGTCCGCAGCCAGCGGGATCTGTTCACGAAGCTCGCCTCGACCGACGGATCCCTGAGCGACCTGATCACCAACTTCAACACCACCGCCGGGGCGCTGGCATCGGAGTCGGCCAATCTCTCGGCCTCGGTCCAGGAGCTCGCGCCCACCCTCGAGGAAGCGCGGCCGTCGCTCCTCCACCTGAACGAAGCGCTGCCGCCGTTCCGCGCTCTCGCGCGAGCCTCACTGCCCGGGATCAAGCAGCTCCCCGCGACGATCAAGGCTGGCACTCCGTGGCTCGTCCAGACGCGCAGACTGCTCGCCGACGACGAGCTGGGCGGCACCGCCAAGCTGCTCGCCTCCTCGGCGCCGCCGCTCTCCAACACCACCCACACCGCTCTGTCGCTGTTCCCGCAGCTCGGCCAATTCAGCCGCTGCGTGTCGCACAACCTGGTCCCGGCGGGCAACGCGGTAGTCGACGACCAGGGCGGGGCCTATCCGTTCAGCACCGGGCAGCCGAACTACCGCGAGTTCCTCTACAGCACGGTCGGTTTGAGCGGCGAGAGCCAAGGGTTTGACGGGAACGGCCCGTTCGTTCGCTTCCAGGCCGGTGGCGGGCCGACGCTCGTCAAGGCGCGCGAGCGCGACTACCCGGGGTCTCCGCTGCAACAGTCGGTCTGGGCCTTGAACATCTCGGATCCGCTCGGAACGCGCCCGCGGCTTCCGACCCAGGGCCAGCCGCCCTTCCGGATGGACGTGCCCTGTTACACGCAGGAGGTCCCCGACCTCAACGGCCCGGCCGGCGCGATCGGCCCGCCGAGCCCGAAGGCGGTCCCGTGAGGCGCGCGATCCGAGAACACCTGCGCGACTTCGTGGCGATCATGATCGTGGTCGTCCTGGCTGTCGTCACCACCGGCGTGATCCTGGTCCAGCAGTCGGCCAACTTCCCCTCCTGGGTCCCGATCCTGGGCAGCGATCACTTTGAGCTCAAGGCCGAGTTCACGACCGCCCAGGCCGTCACCCCGGGCCAGGGCCAGCAGATCACGATCGCCGGGATCAAGGTCGGCACGGTCGGGGGCGTGACGCTCGAGAACGGCCGCGCCGTGGTGACGATGGACATCGACAACAAGTACGCGCCGCTCATCCACCCCGACGCCACTCTTCTCCTGCGGCCCCGGACCGGCCTCCAGGACATGACGATCGATATCGACACGGGGACGAAGGGGAGCGAGGTCAAGGAGGGCTCGACGATTCCGCTCGCCCAGACCCAGCCGAACGTCCAGCCCGACCAGATCCTCGCGACGCTGGATGGCGACACGCGTTCATACCTCCAGCTCCTCCTCCAGGCCGCCGGCCAGGGGCTGAGCGGCGACAACGGACCGAAGCTCGCGGCGGCGCTGAAGCGGTTCGATCCGACTGCCCGTGATCTGGCGAAGATCAACGGCGCGCTCCAGGTGCGCCGCCGGAACATCCGACGGTCGATCACCAACTTCGGCTTGATCAGCAAGGAGCTGGGCCACCGTGACACCCAGCTCGCCGGATTCGTCCGGAACTCCAACGATGTGCTCCAGTCCTTCGCCGACCAGGCGCAGTCGATCCGATCCACCCTCCAGGAGCTCCCGGCCACCCTGCGCGAGACTCGCTCGGCGCTTCAGAGCGGCGACCGGTTCGCGCTCCAGCTCGCCCCGGCCTCCCGGCGCCTGATCCCCGCGGCGCAGGCCCTGGGTCCGGCGCTCAAGCAGACCCGGCCGCTGTTCCGCGACACGGTCGGCCCGATTCAGCACCAGATCCGACCGTTCGCCCGCGCAGCCCAGAAGCCGCTTCGGGCCTTGGACAAGACGGCGCAGCCGCTGTCGTCGGCCTCGGCAGGCCTCACCCAGAGCTTCGGCGAGCTCAACAAGCTCACCAACGCCCTTGCCTACAACCCACCCGGCTCCGCCGAAGAGGGTTATCTGTTCTGGCTCGCCTGGCTCAACCACGACACGAACAGCCTCTTCTTCACCCAGGATGCCGGCGGACCGCTTCGCCATGGTCTGGTCGTGGCCGATTGCAGCACGATCTCGTCCGCCCAGTTCACGGTTTCGCTCACCAACCAATTCCTGAATACGCTCAGGCAGCTGAGTGGGGTCCCGACGTATGACCAGGTCAACGCGGCCGGAGGATGCGGCTAAATGGAGACCCGCCCGCCGACGATCACCCGGATCCTGGTCGCGATCGGCTTCGCGCTTTCGTGCTTCGCGCTCGCCCTCTTCCTGTGGATCGCGTTCGGCGGCCCGCTGCCGCTGAAGCCCGAGGGCTACCGCTTCACCGTGCCCTTCAAGGAGGCCACCCAGCTCGCCGTGCAGTCCGACGTCCGGATCTCGGGCGTCTCGGTCGGCAAGGTCAAGTCGATCAACCTGGCCGACAACGGGCTCGCGGACGCGTCGATCGAGGTCGACAGCCAATACGCGCCCGTCCCCGCCGACACCAGGGCAATCCTGCGCCAGAAGACCCTGCTCGGTGAGACCTACGTAGAGCTGACCCCGGGCGACCGCGACGGGCCGAAGCTCCCCGAGGGCGGGATGCTGCCCGAGGCCCAGGTCTCCGACGCGGTGCAGCTCGACGAGGTCTTCCGGGCCTTCAACCCTCGGACCCGCCAGGCGTTCAGGGTCTGGATGCAGGGGACGGCGGCCGCCCTCAACCACCAGGGCCCGAACCTCTCGGCCGCGATCGCCGAGCTCGACCCGTTCGCCGAGCAGACCAACCGCGTCCTGAAGATCCTCAATGACCAGCAACCCGCCGTTCGAGGCCTGATCCGCGGCGGGGGCGACGTCTTCAACGCGCTCTCGGAGCGAAAGGACCAGCTCCGGGGGCTGATCCAGAACTCAAACGCGGTCTTCCAGACGACCGCGCGCCGAAACGCCGACCTGGAGCAGCTGTTCGAGATCCTGCCGACCTTCCAGCGCGAGTCCCGCGCGACGCTGGAGCGTCTCGACACCTTCGCCGCCAACACCGACCCGCTCGTTCAGCAGCTCCAGCCCGCCGCCAAGCAGCTCAGCCCCACCCTGATCGCCGCGGGCAAGGCGGCGCCCGATCTGCAGAAGTTCTTCGTCGGCCTGCGGGGTGCGATCAACGCCGCTCCGACCGGCTTCCCGGCGCTTCGCAGTCTCTTGAGTGACGACCTGACCCCGTTGTTGGCCCGGCTCGGGACGACCGTCGACGGCCACAGCGCCTTCCTGTCGCAGTTCAACTCGATCGCCGAGGGGCTCCGCGACTACAAGCACGAGATAACCGCGTTCGTCTCCAATGCGGCAGCGGCGACCGAAGGCCAACAGCCGATCGGCGATCTAGCGGGAACGCAGGTCAAGGTGCTTCGGACGACCAGCCCGCTGAATCCCGAGACGCTCGCGACCTTCTCGAATCGCCCGATCTCGAACCGCGGAAATCCCTACTTGAAGCCGCTTGGCTACAACAAGGTCAAGACGGCGCTCGAGACGTTCGAGAACACCCCCTGCGGCGCGGGGGTGAACGCGATCCTGCCGCCCCGCTCCCAGATCGCCAACGATCCCAACTTCCAGGCGCATACGGACAGCCTGTTCCCCAGCGCGACCGATCTCTACGACCGGGTCAAGACTTACGTGCTTTCCGGCAAGAGCACGACCGCCACCGTTCCGGCTCCGAAGTGCCGCAAGCAGGGCAAGCTGAACTCGATCGGCAAGTCGCCCGAGGCGAGCTACTATCTCCACGTTCGCCAGCAGCCGTAGGAATCGGGCGATTTCCGGCGCGGTGGCGTCGTTTTCGTTAGACTGGCGACCAGTTAGTTCCGCGTTGGCAGGGTGCGACATGGGTGTCGGGCTCGTTGATGCGGCGCAGGTAATCGAGGCGCGGACCGGAGAGAGCTGCGCCAGCGGTGCGTCACGACGCACGAACAAGGAGGAGCACTACATGCGGAGCAAGAGGCGAGTCGTCGTTGTCTTGGCTCTCGCGGCGGCCATGTCGTTGGCCGTGGCGGGGATCGCATACGCGGCGATCAGCTCGACGGTGACGTTCAAGTTCACGCCCACCAAGGTGCCGAAGACCACCTACAAGGCCGGGCAGATCAACGTCCACACGCACACCAACTACTCGGACGTCTCCAGCCAGTACACCGACCGCGCCCAGCTGTACTTCGACAGCGACTTCAAGGTCAACACCTCGGCGACGCCGAAGTGCGCCAAGTCGAAGATCTCGGGCACGAAGACGATGGCAGCAGGCGATGGCTGCGTGTAAGAGCGCCCTGATCGGCAAGGGGACCGCGACCGCGGCGGCCGGCACGAACACCGTTCACGCCTGCGTGCTGGCGTTCAACGGCTCGGGCACCGGCGGCCACGTGCTGCTGTTCACCCGCGCCAACGCGGCGCCGCCGTTCTCGATCAATTGCTCGAGCCCGGCGACGAACACGGCCGGGAACACGAACGTGCTCCTGGACGGCGCGCTGAAGGCGGCCAACAAGGCCGGCTACGGCAAGCTGCTGGACTTCAACCACATCCACGCAGCCTCGCCGCTCCCGCTGACCGACTTCAACGTCACGGTCGGCAAGCCGAAGGTCTCGACGGCCGGCAACTGGATCAGCGCGAAGTGCAGCCACTCCCCGAAGAAGTGGAAGCTGCAGACCAAGTTCACGTACAGCGCTGGTACGCAGACGATCAACTCGACTCCGGAGACCTGCTCGAACTAGCGGGACCGGAGTGATCGGCTCCAAGAGCCGACGAAAGAGTGACGAGAGGGGCGGCGATTGCCGCCCCTCTCGCGTTCTCGGGGCTTCGGTCGTCGTCCGAGGCTCGAGGTGACTCGGACGCCCGAACTCCACGGCCCCCGCATTGCTGGCCAGACAGCCAGAAGCGGCCGCCCGAACCGGCGCGCGATGGTTCGATGGCCGGTACGGTTGCGGTCGTTGATTCGCGGGTTTGGGCCCGCTGGGACACCAAGGGGGAGGCCGGGACGCCGCCCCCGTACAAGGAGGACGCAAGAGATATGAGGAACCGCAAGCGCCACGGGGTCGTCCTGGCCCTCGCCGCCGCCGCAGCGTTGGCTCTGGTGGCCGTCGCCGTGGCGGCACCAGATGGCAACAGCTCATCATTGACCGGAAGCAAGATCAGCCCGAGCACGCTGCCGAAGACCACGTATAAGGCAGTCACGCTGACCGTGCATACGCACGCGAACTACGCCCACCCGGGTAGCTCGACGCAGGGTGGCTTCACCGACCACGCGCAGATCTACTTCGACGACGACGGCAAGATCAACACCACTGGGATCCCGACCTGCGACAAGTCGAAGGTCTCGGGCACCAAGTCGCTGAAGCAGGCCATGGCCGCCTGCGGAACGGCCAAGGTGGGCAACGGTACGGCGGCGGCATACGCCGGAGCCAATCTGATCCACGGGTGCGCGCTGATCTTCAACGGCAAGAAGAACGGGGCCGGTCAGCCGACCGACCTGATCTTCACCCGCGTCAACGCGGCGCCGCCGTTCACGATGAGCTGCGCCAACCCGTCGTCGAACACGGCCGGAAACACGAACGTGCTGCTGGTCGGCACGATCAAGCCGAACCCCTCGTCGCTCGGAGGCGACTTCTCGGGGGGCAAGATGCTCGACGTGCCGCACATCGACGCAGCGTCGCCGTTGCCGCTGGTCGACTTCAACGTCAAGGTAAACAAGGGCAAGTACGTCAGCGCCCGATGCCACGACACCAACAAGGTGCTCAACATCAAGGGCAAGTTCACGTACTCGGACGGCCAGTCCGATACCCCGAGCACCACGCAGACCTGCAAGGTCGGCTAGGGGAGCGCCGAACGAGCGAATCGGCTGCGGGCTCTGGCGCCCGCATCGACTGAAAGAGGGGCGGCCCACCGGGCCGCCCCTCTCTGCCTTTCAAGGGTCGAAAGCCACGGGGGCGCATCGAACGGGCCACGCTCGTGTTCCTATCAGTGGGAGTCGAGGATGGGCGACCGGATGCCGCCCAGGACGAGGAGGACGAAGATGCGATTCGGCCGAAGGACTGCCATCGTGGCCTCGGTGGCGACAGCGGGCGTCCTGGCGGCGGTCGGCGCGGCGATCGCCGCGACCAGCTCGACCGCCGTCTTCAGCTTCAGTCCGGACAAGGTTCCGAAGAGGACCTACCAGGCCGGCAAGCTGTTCGTCCACACCCACACGAGCTACGGCTCGAGCACCGGGAAGACGGATCGGGCGCAGCTCTACCTCGACGACGACTTCAAGATCCGCACCAAGGGGATCCCCGAGTGCAACAAGTCGAAGATCTCGGGCACCAAGTCGCTGGCGCAGGCGATGGCCGCCTGCGGACGGGCCAAGGTTGGAAGCGGCAAGGCGCAGGCCGCCGCGGGTTCCAACACCGTCCACGCGTGCGTCCTTGCCTTCAACGGCAAGCCCAAGAACCGCAAGGCGACGCTGCTGCTCTTCACCCGTGCCAACGCGGCGCCGCCGTTCACGATCAGCTGCTCGAACCCGTCCTCTAACACCCAGGGCAACACCAACGTGCTGCTCGAGGGCATCTACAGGCGGGCGAGTGGCGATTACGGGACACAGCTCGACATCGACCACATCAACGCGGCTTCCCCGCTTCCTCTGACCGACTTCCGGACCACGATCAAGCGGCGCCGCTACGTCAGCGCCCGATGCCGCGACCGCAACAAGACGTGGAACCTGAAGACGAGGTTCACGTATACGAATCCGAACGCGACGCAGACGGTCCACTCGAAGCAGTCCTGCAGGGTGAAGCGCACATAGCACCACCGCCACCAGCGGCCCAGCTGCGCCGCGAGCCAGCCGGAGGGGTGGCACCCCCCGCGCCCCTCCGGCTGGTCAAACCGCGCGACCGCCGCACCGGCGTCGGTGCGTTCGGGTAGAAGGATTCCGCCCCGGCTCCGGGTAGCTTCCGAGCGCGATGCGCTCCCTTCGCCGTTGCCTTGCGGCGCTCGCCGCCGTCGCGGTCCTCGCCAGCGCGGGCTGCGGGTCGAGCTCCCAGGTCTCCGACTCGAAGCTGATCTCCGAGCTCCACCTCAAGCAGACGGCGCGCGGCTATGAGATGGGCGGCGACCCGTTCTGCACGATCGAGCAGCTCCTCAACGACGGCGACGAGGTGTCGAGCGCCGACGATCAAAAGAGCGCCTCGCACTTCGTGATCGCGGGACCGGATGGGAAGGTCGGGGTCCTGGCCCAGCGTCCCTTCGCCCCCGACTGCACGAAGAAGGCCCAGCGAAAGCTCAAGCAGCTGGAGCGGAAGTCCGGCTGAGCCGGCCCACGACGCTCGCGGCCATGCGACCTCGATCGCGGACCAGGGCCCCGCACCGTTGCCGGCCGGGCTAGGCTTGACGCGATGGCGACCAAGCGCGAGCCGCGACTGATCTCGCTCGGCTACGGGAAGTTCGCGCGGGCCGACCGCATCTACGCGCTGGTGCCGCTCGACCCGGGCGATCGCGGCGACGGCAGGCGCACCTACGTCCACGTCGACGGGATGTCCGAGCCGCTGATCGCCTCCCGCTCCGAGAAGGCGATCCTGGCCGACCTCGAGGCGGCGCTGGCGGAGGCTTCGGGCATCCCCCGGGGCCGCCGGACCACGAAGGGGCAGGAGGCCCTCCTCTAGCCCGGTCCTGAAGGGCTCGTGACTTGCCGTAGGCCCTTCGCGCTACATTGGAACTGGTCCGGTGCGGTTCGCGCCGGACGAGCAGGATAGGGAGAGGTCGATGTTGCAGTCTTTCGCCCGATGGCGGGCACTACCGGCCGTATCCGTCGTGGCGGTGCTCCTCCTCGTGGCGGGCGCCCTGGCGGCCACCAGCTCGACCGTCAACTTCAGCTTCACGCCCGACAAGGTCCCGAAGAAGACCTATAAGGCGGGCAAGCTCTTCGTCCACACCCATACCACTTACAGCTCCAGCAGCGGCAAGACGGACCGCGCGCAACTCTACTTCGACCACGATTTCAGGGTGCACTCGGCGGGGATACCGTCCTGTCGCACGTCTGACGTATCGGGCACGCTGTCGATGGCGCAGGCGATGGCCGCGTGCGGAAGGGCGAAGGTCGGGAGCGGAAAGGCCGAAGCTGCGGCGGGCACGAACACGGTTCACGCCTGTGTGCTGGCCTTCAACGGCGAGCCGAAGAACGGTCTCGACACGCTGTTGCTGTTCACGCGAGCCAACGCGGCTCCGCCGTTCACGATCGACTGCTCGAAGCCGGCCAGCAACAACGATGGCAACACCAACGTGCTGCTCCAGGGCATCTATCGGATCGCCGGCGGCGACTACGGCAAGCAGCTCGACATCGACAACATCGCCTCGGCGTCCCCGCTGCCGCTGACCGACTTCCAGGTGACCGTGCAGAAGGGCGGGTACGTGAGCGCCAGGTGCAGCGACTCCGACCGGGAGTGGAACCTGAAGGCCGTTTTCACATACGCGAGCCCGACCGGGTCGCAGACGCTCAACCAGACGCAGCGATGCAGCGTGAGCTCCTCAGGCGGCGGCAACGGCGGCGGCAACGGAGGAGGCAACGGCGGCGGCAACGGAGGAGGCAACGGCGGCGGCAACGGCGGAGGCAACGGCGGCGGCAACGGAGGAGGCAACGGCGGCGGCAACGGAGGAGGCAACGGCGGCGGCAACGGAGGAGGCAACGGCGGCGGCAACGGAGGAGGCAACGGCGGCGGCAACGGAGGAGGCAACGGCGGCGGCCAGCAGGGAGGTGGCTCAGGTTCCTCCCAGAACACCTCCGCCGGGCTCGGCGGATCGGCGAGCGGAACGGGTCAGGGCGGAGGATCCCTTCCCTTCACGGGCCTGCCCCTGGCATCGCTTGCGCTGCTGGGCGCTGGGCTTCTGTTCGCCGGTGCCGGTCTTTTGCGGCTCGTGACTCGCTGAGCACGAGGCGATTCGTGGTGCCGTCGAGGTGCCGGCTCCGTCCGGCGCCGCTCGACTGCCGGCGGGACGGTTCGTCTCGGCCAGCGTGGCCGGCGAACTATCCTGCTTCGCCCGTGTCCTACTACGTCACGACGCCGATCTACTACGTGAACGCCGAGCCGCATCTCGGCCACGCGTACTCCACGATCGCGGCGGACATCCTCGCCCGGCACATGCGCCAGCGGGGTGAGGACGTCTTCTTCCTGACGGGCACCGACGAGCATGGCGAGCCGGTCGCCCAGGCTGCAGAGTCGCAGGGCCTCGAGCCCCAGGAGCTCGCCGATCGAAACGCGCCCAGGTTCCGCGAGCTGATGCCCAGGATCGACGCCTCCAACGACTTCTTCATCCGGACCACGGACCCCGAGCACGAGGCGAAGGTTCAGGAGATCGTCGAGCGAGTGCGCCAAAACGGCCACCTCTACGAGGGCGTCTACGAGGGCTGGTACTGCCCGCGCTGCGCCGACTTCAAGACCGAGTCGGAGATCGGCGAGGACAACACGTGCCCGATCCACAAGATTCCGCTGGAGCGAAAGCGCGAGGAGAACTGGTTCTTCCGGCTCTCGAGCTTTCAGGAGCAGCTCGAGCGCCTCTACGCCGAGCGGCCCGACTTCGTGCAGCCCGCGGCGCGCCGAAACGAGGCCCTGTCGTTCATCAGGGGGGGACTCGAAGACGTGTCGCTTTCACGGCCCAAGCTGACCTGGGGGGTGGAGGTCCCCTGGGACTCCGAGCAGGTGATCTACGTGTGGTTCGACGCCCTCCTCAACTACGTGACCGCGCTCGGCTATGCGCGCGAGGGCGAGGATCTGACCGATCGATTCTGGCCCGGCTTCCACATCATCGGCAAGGACATCCTGAAGTTCCACGCCGTCTACTGGCCGGCGTTCCTGATCGCCGCCGGCTACGAGGTACCGAAGGGGATGTTCATCCACGGCTTCCTGCTGATGGAGGGCCACAAGATGTCGAAGTCGCTCGGCAACGTGCTCGACCCGTTCGAGGCGATCGACCGCTTCGGCTCCGATGCGCTGCGCTACTACTGCTTTCGCGAGGTCTCGTTCGGCCGTGACGGATCGGTGTCCGCCAGCGGGTTCGAGGCGCGCTACGAGGGCGAGCTCGCCAACGAGTTCGGCAACCTGGCAAGCCGCACGCTGGCGATGCTGGCGCGCTACCGCGACGGGGTCGTCCCCGACGCGGTGCCGGACCCGGCGCTGATGGACGGCGCCGACGGCCTCGCCGGACTCGACGGCGCGGTTCGCGAGCTGCTCGACCGCTCCGAGCTGAGCCAGGCGCTCGACGAGATCTGGGCCAGGGTGCGTCGCCTGAACCGCTACGTCGAGGAGACCCGTCCCTGGGACCTGGCGAAGGAGGGTGGCGACGACGGCCGCCTGGACACGGTTCTCTACAGCCTCGCCGAGGGCCTGCGTGTGCTCGCGCTGCTCCTCCACGCCTACATGCCGAAGGCCTGCGGGCGGCTGCTCGAGGCGCTCGCCGAGGAGGGCCGCGAGCTCGCCTCGTTCGGCTCACGCGGGGGCGGGAAGGCGATCGGAGAGCTCCCACCCCTATTTCCGAAGGTCGACGTCACGCCGGCTCGTTGAACCGCGCTCCTTGCGCCCGAGGTCGCGCGCCGAGACCTGTCGCGGATCGCCCCGGGGTCACACCTAGACTGCGGCGCGTGGTCGACACGCATGCCCACCTCGGCATCTGCGAGCCGCCGGACGCCGACCTCGTCGCCCGCGCGAGGCGGGCCGGGGTGCGGCGGATCCTGAACGTCGGCCTCGACGAGGCCTCGAACCGCGAGGCGCTCGAGGCCGCCGCCGCACACCCGGAGGTGTTCGCCTCGGTGGGCCGCCACCCGAACTCGGCGGCGGGATTCGACCGCCGCGCGGCCGACGACATCGAGGGGCTGGCCTCCGAGGAGCGGGTGGTGGCGATCGGCGAGACCGGCCTCGACTTCTATCGCGATGGCGCCGAGCGCGACGATCAGCGGGCCGCGTTCGAGGCCCAGATCGAGATCGCGGGCCGCGCGGCCCTCCCCCTGGTGATCCACGTGCGTGATCAGCGCGGATCCGACCTCGCCCTCTCGGAGGCGTTGACGACCCTTGCGACGCGCGCCGAGGGTGTGACGGTGATCCTCCACTGCTGCTCGGCGCCACCGTCGCGGATCGGTGATGCCACCGAGCGCGGCTGGTACTGCTCCTACGCCGGGAACGTCACCTATCGGAGTGCCGCCGAGCTGCGCGAGGCGGCGCGCCTCGTGCCCGACGAGCTGCTCCTGGTCGAGACCGACTCCCCGTTCCTCGCCCCGCAGTCGGTTCGCGGCAAGCCCAACGAGCCGGCCCACGTGGCGGAGGTGGCCGAGGTGGTGGCGCGCGAGCGAGGCATCGAGGTCGCGGAGCTCGAGCGGATCGTCGAGGCGAACGCCGCCCGGGTCTTCGGTTGGTGAGCACGGCCGACAGCGACTCGTCCCCCGGCGGGCCCCCGGGGGCCGCGAGACGTCCGGTCAGGCTCGGCCAGCACTTTCTCACCGACTCGAACCTGCTCGACGCGATCGTCCGCGACGCGGCGCTCGACCCGGCCGACGTGGTGCTCGAGATCGGGGGAGGGGAGGGGGCCTTGACCGAACGTCTGGTTCCCGCCGCCGCGCACCTGCAGGTGATCGAGCTCGACACCGCCCTGGCGGAGCGGCTTCGTGAGCTGGCCGCGGACACGGCGAACGTCTCCGTGACGCAGGGTGACGCGATGCGGATCGACCTGGCCGGGCTCGAGCCCGCGCCGACCGTGGTGGTCTCCAACCTGCCGTACTCGATCGCGACGCCGGTGCTTCTGCGAACGATCGTCGAACTGGCCGGGGTGACGCGGTGGACGGTGATGGTCCAGCGAGAGATCGCCGACCGCCTGCGGGCGGGCCCGGGCTCGCGGACCTACGGCGCCCCGAGCGTGACCGTCCAACTCGCCTGCGAGGTCCGGCTGCTGCGCGAGGTGGACCGCGCCGTGTTCACGCCCAGGCCGCGGATCGACTCGGCGCTCTTGGGGCTGACCCGCCGCGCCGCCGCGCCGCCGCCGGCGCTGGTCGGGCTTGTGCGGGGGGCGTTCGCCCACCGGCGAAAGCCGCTTGCGGGGTCGCTGGAGCTCGCGGGCGGTCCCTCGAGAGGCGAGGCCCACGCGGCGCTCGGCGCGATCGGGATCGACCGTGATGCGCGGGCCGAGCAGCTCGCCCCCGAGGACTTCGCTCGCCTCTTCGAGCGGCTGGAGCGTGGATGAGGCTGCGGGCGCCGGCGAAGCTCAACCTGTGCCTGTACGTCGGCGCTCGGCGGGGCGACGGCCTTCACGAGATCAGCTCGCTGTTCTGCCCGCTCACCCTCGCCGACCGGATCACGGTCGCCGAGGCCGACCGCGACGAGGTGGTGTGCCCGGGGGTGGAGGGCCCGAACCTCGCGTCGGCCGCCCTCGAGGGGCTGCGGACGCGCGGTTGGGCCGGGACTCCTGTCAGGGTGGAGATCGAGAAGCGAATTCCGGTCGCCGCCGGCCTCGGCGGAGGCAGCGCCGACGCCGCGGCGCTCCTTCGGCTCGCGATCGGCGAGGTGGACGGGATCGCCGAGCTCGCCGCCGAGCTCGGCGCGGACGTGCCCTCCCAGATCAGCCCCCGGTTCGCCCTGGTCGGGGGCGCGGGGGAGGCGATCGAGCCGCTGGCTCGGCCTGGTGACTTCGGGGTCGTTCTGATTCCCTCGCGCGCGGGGCTGGCGAGCGCCGACGTGTACGCGGAGCTTGACCGGCTCGGGGAGGCGCGCGGCGCCGACGAGCTGGACGAGATCGCCGGGCGGCTTCGCGCCGCCGCGAGGCGGGGCGCCTCGCCCCTCGACTACGCCGACCTGGTGGTCAACGACCTGGCGACGGCGGCGCGCTCGCTCTGCCCCGAGATCGACGCGGCGCTCGCCGCTCTCGCCGAGGTCGGAGCGGTGGCGAGCCAGGTGGCCGGGTCGGGGCCGACCGCGTTCGGCTTGTTCGAGGACATCGTCGCGGCGGATCGCGCCGCCGCGGCGCTCGGGCCGCGGTTCGCGGGCGCGATCGTCGCCGGTCCCGAGGCCGGCCCATGAGCGGTCCGGGCCCGGGTCGGGATCGGCGCTCGCATCTGATCCAGGCGGCGGTCGTGGTCGCGGTGGTCGTCGGCCTCGTCGCGCTCAACAAGCTGCTGCCGAGCGTCGACCTCCAGAACGCGCTCGAGGACGTCTCGTCGAGCCTCGGAGCGTTCACCTATGCGCTGGTCGGGCTCGCCGCCTTCCTGGAGACCGGAGCATTCGTCGGGCTGGCCCTCCCCGGCGAGACGGTCGTGATCCTGGGCGGCGCAGTCGCCGGCCAGGGCGCCACGTCGATCGTCTTGACGATCGGGATCGTCTGGGCGGCGGCGTTCGCGGGCGACACGACGAGCTTCATGCTCGGCCGTCGTCTCGGCCGCGAGTTCATCCTGCGCCACGGGCCGAAGGTCCGGGTCACCCACGAGCGCTTCGCCAAGGTCGAGGACTACTTCGCCCGGCACGGCGGCAAGACGATCCTGATCGGCAGGTTCATCGGACTGGTGCGGGCCCTGGCGCCGTTCACGGCCGGCAGCTCGGGGATGCGCTACTCGTACTACGCGCCGTTCAGCATCATCGGGACGGGGCTGTGGGCGGCGGCGTTCTCGCTGATCGGCTACTTCGCGTCGCAGAGCCTCGACGCGGCCGCCAGCGCCGCCGGAGAGGGAACCCTGCTGTTCGGGATCGCGGTCGCGGTGATCGTTGCGATCGTCGTCGCGGTCCGCTTCCTGCGCGAGGCCGACAACCGCGCCCGGCTGGTGGCCGGGATGGAGCGCCGGCCGATCCTTCGCCCCGTGGTCGCGCTGGGGCGCCGGCTGGCTCCCCAGACGCGCTTCGTGATCGGCCGACTCACTCCGGGCGGCCTCGGGCTCGAGTTCACCACCCTGGTGGCGGTGCTGGCGGTGGCGCTCTACCTCGTGATCGCATACACGGCGCTCATCTCCCACGATCCCGGGCCCACGCCCGGGGATCGAGCCGCGGCCGATCTCGCTGCCGACCTTCAGGCGCCCTGGCTCACCTCGATCGCCAAGGTCGTCACCGCCTTTGGATCGGCCGCTATCACCCTGCCCCTGACCCTGGTCGCGGCGGCCTTCCTGGCCACCCGGCGTCGCTGGATGGAGGCGGTGGTGTTCCTCGCCGCGACCGCGATCATCTACGCCGGGGTGCAGGAGCTCCGCGATCTCACATCGCGGCCGCGTCCGGCCGGCGGGCTGGTCGATGTCTCGGGCGACGGTTTTCCGAGCGGGCACGCGGCTCACGCCATGCTCTATCCGTGGCTGGCCTTGACGGTCGTCCTGCGGCTGCGGCCCGGGATGGCGGGCGGCACGGCGCTTCTGGCGGGTGGATTCGCCCTTGCGGCGGCGATCGGCCTCTCGCGCGTCTACCTGGGCGTCCACTATCTGAGCGACGTGACCGCCGGATGGGCACTCGGCGCGACGGCCTTCGCCGCCTGTGCCGCCGTCGCGATGGTCGTCACCCACTTGCGCCAGAATGCGAGCCGAGATGACCGGGTTGGTGCGCGTGGGAATCGGGACTGAGTACTACCTGTTCGGCGGCGCGGGAGTGATCAGCCTGCTCGCCTTCGGAGCCCTGATCCTGGTCCCGGCGCTCGGTTCCTACGGGCGAAGCTGGGAGAAGGCGACCGCGGCGATCCTCTCGGTCTTCGTCCTCGTGGCGCTGATCGGGCTGGGGATCGCGATCGGGGTGCTGATCGTCTACTTCTGGCCTCAGATCACCCAGATCATCCCCGGGCTCGACTGAGCCCTCGCGGCACCGGCCCCGCCCAGCGCGCCGGGCGACTTCGATCGGGCCTCTACGATCCCCTCGTGAGCTCGAAGCCAGCGAGCCGAAAAACGCCTGCAAAGGCAGATGATGAGCCGACCTTGGACGCCCTTTCGGTGGCGATCGAGTCGGGTGCCGGCCTGCCCGCGGTGACGCGGGCCGCCGCCAAGGCGCTCGGGGCCAGCGTGGCGCTGATCGATCGCTCCAGCACCGTGCTCGCCGTCGCCGCCGCGTCGGCGGCGGAGGAGAGCAAGCTCCTATCCGACGGCGAGGGGGTCACCTCGGCCGAGCTCAGGGTCGCCGACGCGGTGGTCGGTCAGCTTCGCTACCGGTCCCGCAGCAAGGACCCGGCTCCCGCGGTGACGCGGATGGTCTCGACCCTGCTGGCCCTGGAGGTGGAGCGCTCGCGCGCCCCGGACTGGGCGAGTGACGAGGCCGCGGGCGCCTTCGTCCGCGCGGTCCTTGCGCGCCAGGTGACCGATCGCGGCGACATCGTCGCCCGGGCGGCCGAGCTTGGGAGCGACCTCGGATCCGGGGCGGGCGTCGTGATCGCGAGGGCGGTCCCTCATTCGGCCCAGGCGGGGGAATGGCGGGCCAGGGTCCTGACCGTGGCGCTGCGGGCGCTTCGCTCGGTTGGCGCGAGCGCCCTCGGAGCGCTCGACGACGGCGAGACCGCCGAGGTCTCGACGATCGTCTCGGCGCCCGACGATGCGCAGCTGAGCCGCGCGGCTCAGAGCCTCGAGCGCGAGCTGGCGGCGGCGTTCCCGGGCTTCGCGGTGATCGTCGCCCGGAGCCGATCGATCAGCGACCCGGTCGACCTCCACAGGGCGGGCAAGGAGGCGCTCCTGGCGGCCAACGTCGCCGAGGCCGAGGGCCATGCCGTGCTGGCCTTCGAGGACACCGGCGCCTACCGCCTGCTCCTCCCGGCGATGAGCGAGGACCCGGGCGAGCTCCAGCGCTTCTACGAGGAGACCCTGGCCCCCCTGGCGGCCTACGACGACCAGTACGAGACCGAGCTGGTGACCACCGTCGAGGCCTACCTCGAGAACGACGGCAACGTCGCCAAGACGGCCGCCCAGCTGTTCACCCATCGCCACACGGTGCGCTACCGGCTGGAGCGGGTGCGTGAGCTCGGTGGCCACGACATCACCTCGAGCGAGGGCCGCGAGAAGCTCAGCCTCGGCTTGAAGGCGATGCGCGTGCTCGGGATCGCGCCACCGGGTGGCCCCGCGAGAGAGCCGGGAGCCGAGGCGGGACAGGTGCGCCGCCCCGGCGACGGCTAGCTCGCTGCGCTGGCCCGCGAGCGCGCGTAGGGCTCCAGCCCCTCGGTGGCGCGCTGGATCGACCAGTTGTGGTTCCAGCGAAACAGCGGCCTAAGGAGCGGGGTCAGTACTCGGAGGAGCGTGCGATCCGCGACGACCCGCCAGTCGAAGCGTACGTGGACGCCGCCGTCCGCGGCTGGGCTCAGGGTCCACACCCCCTTGCCCGTCAGGTCTCCGACCACGCTCACCTCGAGCTCGCCGGGACGGTCCATTTGCACGATCGTCGAGCGGGTCTTCAGGTGGTAAGGCAGCCGCCCCTTGAACTCCTGTTGCGAGATGCGCCCGACCTCCGGCGGCCCATCCGCGTCGACCGTGATGTAGACCGGGCGCCACCACTCCGGGTAGGTGCGGGCGTCCGCCAACGCGTCGAACACCGCGTCCTGCGGCGCGTCGATATCCCACTCGTCGATGAATACGTACTCGCTTGCCACTGGTCTCCTCCTTGTACGGCGACGGGGTGCCCGCGGACGACAGCCGGTTACAACGCACCGGTATGAGCTCCGGGGGGAGGACTTGAACCTCCTCTTCCAGGACCAAAACCTGGCGGGCTACCGCTTACCCCACCCCGGATCTGCAGTCAGTCTAAGCCGCAGGTAACCGGTCCCTTTCACCACGGCCGAGCTCCTCCGCTCTACGATTCCGCGGGTGAGCGGGCCCACCGTGCTGATCATGGCCGCCGGCGAGGGAACCCGGATGCGCTCGTCGCTGCCCAAGATGCTTCACCCCGTCTGCGGGCGGCCGATGATCGCCTGGCCGGTGCTCGCGGCGCGCGGGGCGGGTGCCGAGCGGGTCTGCGTGATCGTCTCGCCCGACCGCGACCTGGGGCCGGCGCTCCCCGACGGCACCGAGACCGTGGTGCAGCCACAGTCCGATGGGACCGGCGGCGCGATCCGCTCCGCACTCGACGTGATCCGGGCCTCCGAGCTCATAGTGGTCGTCAACGGCGACCACCCGCTGGTCACCGGCGAGCTGATCGCGAGGGTGGTCGACGCCCACCGCGAGGCGGGCGCGGCGGCCACCGTGGTGACCGTCGACCGCGACGATCCGACCTCGCTCGGGCGCGTGGTGCGCGATCCCGACGGAGCGTTCGAGCGGATCGTCGAGACCAAACATCCCGAGGGCGTCCCGGCAGAGATTCTGGCGATCCGCGAGGTCAACACGAACACGTTCGTGTTCGAAGCGGCCGCGCTGGCCGACGCGATCGGGCGGGTCACGAGCGACAACGCGGCGGGCGAGTACTACATCGGCGACGCGCTGCGGCTGATCCGCGATCAGGGCGGGCCGGTCCGCGTCGACAAGGTCGACGACGTGAGCGTCAACATCGGCGTCAACAACCGCGCCGAGCTGGCCGTCGCGACCGCGATCGCACGGCGCCGCATCCTGGAGCGCCACATGCTGGCGGGCGTGACGGTCACCGACCCCGAGACGACCTGGATCGAGGCCGAAGTCGAGATCGAGGCCGACGTCGTGATCGAGCCGGGGACCTACATACGGGGCGCGACCCGGGTCGGGCGCGCATCCGTGATCGGCCCGCACACGACGCTGATCGACTCGGTGGTCGGAGCCGAAGTCACGATCCCGCACTCCTACCTGGTCGATTGCGAGGTCGCCGACCGCTGCCGGGTCGGGCCCTACGCCTATCTGCGGCCCGGGGCGACGCTTCGCGAGGGCGCCAAGGCCGGGACCTTCGTCGAGGTCAAGAACTCCGAGCTCGGCGAGGGGGCGAAGGTCCCGCATCTGTCCTACATCGGGGATGCCGACGTCGGCGCGGGCTCGAACCTGGGGGCGGCGACGATCACGGCCAACTACGACGGATCCCGCAAACACCGCACGAAGATCGGACGCGACGTGCGCACCGGGGTTGACACGGCGCTCATTGCCCCCGTAAATGTCGGGGACGCCGCCTACACTGGGGCCGGCTCGGTGATCACCGAGGACGTTCCTCCGGGAGCGCTCGGGATCAGCCGGACCGAGCAGGCCAACATCGAAGGCTTTGCCGACAGGAAGGCGCGCACCGAAATCGAGGATCCGGAGGATTGATGGCAACGCTCGAGGAGCGCCCCCAGATGGTCAGCTCGATCCCCCAGGACTACACCAAGCGCCTGATGGTGTTCGGCGGGCGCTGTTCGATGGAGCTCGCCGCCCGGATCGCCGGCAAGCTCGACCTCGACCTGGGGCGCGCCGACCTCCGAACCTTCGCCGACGGCGAGGTCTACTGCCGCTACGAGGAGTCGATTCGCGGCGCCGACGTCTTCCTGGTCCAGTCGACCGCCATGAACGCCGCCCAGGGCATGACGCCGAACGACGCCCTGATGGAGCTGCTGGTCATGATCGATGCCGCGCAGGGCGCCTCGGCACACCGGATCATCGCCGTGATGCCCTGGTTCGGCTACGCGCGACAGGACAAGAAGTCGCAGCCGCGCGAGCCGATCTCGGCCCGGGTGGTCGCCAAGGGGCTCGAGGCGGTGGGCGTCGACCGGGTCCTCGCCATGGACCTCCACTCCGGTCAG
This sequence comes from uncultured bacterium, assembly GCA_963720685.1. Classification (GTDB taxonomy): domain Bacteria; phylum Actinomycetota; class Thermoleophilia; order Solirubrobacterales; family 70-9; genus AC-56. The sequence continues at coordinate 49,957 of CAVRGF010000002.1, forward strand.
GTGCAGGGGTTCTTCGAGGTCCCGGTGGACCACATGACCTCGATGCCGATGCTCACCCAGTACTTCATGGACCAGGCTTTCGCCGAGGAGCTGGTGATCGTCTCGCCCGACGCGGGTCGGGTCAAGGTGGCCAGGAACTTCGCCCGCAAGATCGGCTGCCACTGGGCGGTGATGGAGAAGGAGCGCCCCGCCCAGCAGGTCGCCGAGATCGGCTATGTGGTCGGTGACGTGAAGGGCAAGACCGCGGTCCTCGTCGACGACATGATCGACACCGCCGGCACCCTGCGGGCCGCGGCCCGAACGGTGCTCGACGAGGGCGCCGCGCGGGTGATCGCGGCGGCCACCCACGGTGTCTTCTCGGGCCCGGCCTACGAGCGCCTCGCATACGAGGACTCGGGAATCGAGCGGATCGTCGTCACCGACACGATCCCTCTCCGCCCCGGCGCTCCCGACAACATCACCGTGCTCTCGACGGCGCAGACCCTTGCCGACTCGATCCGTCGCATCTTCGCCGACGACTCGGTGAGCGAGATCTTCGCCGGCGAGAACCAGCTCTTCTAGTTCCGATCGCGAGACCCTCACCGCCACCCCTCGCGAACGACCGACAAATGCCCCGAGTCGCCGGGCGGGAGATCCTTGACGGGGCCTTCCACGAGGTGAGAGGGTCAGAGCATGCGAGGGATCAGGACACGCTGGGGCGCCTGCGCAATGGCAATTGCGACGACTGCGGCGGCGCTCCTCGGGATCGGCGGTTCCGCTGGTGGGGCCACTCACCACGCGGCCGGAGCCCTGAAGATCAAGCCGGGCCGCTACGGCATCGCCAGATTGGGTTCATTCCGTCCCGGTCGACACGCGGACCTCGGACATGCGATACGAGCGTTTGGCCGGCCGTCGGGAGTTCACCACGGTCATCGAAGTGGATGCAAGGTGACCTGGAACGACAAGAAGCTCCATATCGACTTCGAGAACTACGGCGTCGGTTCAGCCTGCTCGCACAAGTACGGCATGGCCCAGTCGGTGGTGATCAAGCGGTCGCGGCGGTGGAGCACCACGAAGCATCTGCGAGTCGGCCAGAGCGTGGCTCGGCTACAGCGCAAATACCCAGGCGGTTCGAACCACGGCGCGTATTGGTGGTTGCAAGAGGCGTACTCCCCCATCGGGGAGGGCGGGTACTACGCGGTGCTGGCCGCTCGGGTTCACAACGGGCATGTGAGCGGATTCCGCGGCTGGATCGGCGCCGCCGGCGAATAGGCTCGCGACGACCGCTGCAAGGCCTGGCCTGCCCTCGCGGCAACGATGCCGGTCATTCGCGAGGTCATCGGCAAGGGGGTGGGCGTCAGGGGTCCGCCGGATGACCGCAGCGCGCGTCAGCAGCCGGAGGCCTGACAGATCGCATCCATGCCGTCGCGGAAGTCCTGGGCCGATGCGGCGCCCTCGGGCACGGGCTCGGCGCGATAGCTGAAGCCCGAGTCGAATTTCATGAAGAAGGTTCGATGGCTGTTCGCTTTGTAACCCCCGATCCCTTGGGTCTGTCCCCAATCGACCAGCCAGTTGCCGTTGCTGAGTCGGCGCGCCGAGCCGCAGCAATACGAGGCGGCGACGGCGGGGTCGGTGATCGACTCCAGGAGCGTCGCCGTCTTGTCCCTCTGGTTGATCCTGAAGCGGTCAGCTTCCGGCCGAGGCTGACCCAGGTTGGTGCGATTGTTGAAGATCGTCAGCGTCCGGTCGCGGAGCAGACGCGCGTCGTGCTGGGCGCCGAGCGGGTAGCTTCGGGGATCCCGCTTGACGGACAGGCTCTTGGATGTCTTGGTCCCACCCAGCTTCCAGACGATCTTGCCGCCGCTCTTCTGGATCTTGTAGACGGCGTCCAGATTCCTGAACGAGGCGATCACCGAGTTGCCGTCGGGCTCGATCGAGTTCCAATGCGCGATGTCATAACCCTCGGGATGCTTCACCACCCACTTCCAGATTCGACCCGGGGTCTCGGCCAGGGAGACGTGGTTCTCGGTGTGCCAGTCCCAGACCAGGTTCCCGTTCGAGTCCACCTGCTGCAGTTCGTTGTTGATCACGGTGGCGTGCTTCGCGCCACCGTAGGCGCTCGTGTCGACGTTGCTCTGCCGCACATACGAGCCCAGCTGATAGCCCCCGTTCGGGAGCAGCTGGAGATCGTGTGGGTTGGCCCCTTTGCCCACCGCCGTGAGGGTGCGAAGCTCCGCACCGGCGAGGCTATGGATCACCCAGCCGCTGGGCGTGGCGTAGCGATCGGCCCACAATATGTTCCCGTCCGGGAGCACCCTGGCGCCCTTCGCGGGAGCCGGGTACCACCACAGCGGGACCCCGTGGTTGTTGAAGACGATCGCGTAGCGGTTGCCGGATGCGCGGTATTCCTGGTCCAGCGCGAAGAACTTCGGAGCTACCGGCCCATACCGGGTGAAGCTGTAGGTGGGGAAGTCGTCCGGCACACAGCGGACGTAATACCGATAGGACTCGTTGGTTCCGACCCGCCGGACGGTGATCACGAAGTCCTTTCCGGCGCTCAGCGCCACGGGCTCGGCGAAGTCACCGGTGAGGAACGGATCGTCGTCCACCCGCGCCTCCCACTCAGGCGAGGTGTGTGCCTGGACCGTGACCGGGCTGCCGTTGCAGCGGACGACGTAGTCATGGAGGTCGGGGCTGAACGCCGTGTACATGCTCGGCGTGGAGCTGAAGTTCACCTCCCCGGCCTGAGGGGCGTCCGCATGGGCGGTGGCGGTGAACAGGCACACGACCACTGTGGGCAGGACGGCACTCAGCGCGATGCGCTGCCCTCTCCGCTTGCCCGGCCCGCGCCCGACAGACCTCACCGGCGTGATCACCTCCTGGCCGCGCCTGATGGCGATCGACCGCAGTACTCATATCCCGCTCGCCGACATGACGCTAACACGGGTGCTCGACCGGGCGCAACGTGTACGCCGCTCCACGGCCGTGTGTCACGGCGCCCGGCCAGAGGGGGATCCTCGCGACGGCCGGAATATGGTTCCGGGCTTGAAGCGGATCGGCCACAAGGGCGCCGACTCGATCCGGCCCGGGAACACGCTCGAGAGCTTCGAGGCCGCCGTCGTCGCCGGGGTCGAGATGATCGAGCTCGACGTCCTTCGGCCCAGGGCCGAGTTCGCCGACGGTGATTGGCACGCCGCGACCGCCGGCCCCGTCGACCCCGGGGCTCCCCCGCTGATCGTCGCCCATGACTGGGGTGACGCCGCCCGCCGCGATCCGCTCACCCTCGAGCAGGCGCTCGATGCGTTCACGCGCCCTCCGCTCGATCAGGTCGAGATCGACTGCGACCTGAAGCTCGCCGGGCGCGAGGACGAGGTGGTCGCGGCGCTTCGAAGCGCAGGATTGATCCACAGAGCGGGCGTCTCGACCATGGAGGTGCCGAGCCTCGAGGCGGTGGCTGAGCTCGAGCCGGACCTCCCCCGCGGCTGGACGCTTCCCAAGGTGACCCGCAACTGGAACTCGATCCCGTGGGCGAAGCCCCTGGTGCTCGCGGCCCTCGTCTCGCTGAGGCGGCGACTGCCCGGGATCGTCGCGGGTCGGGCGCCGAAGCTGGGAGTGGGGTCGATCTGGGCGTACGAGCCGGTGGTCACCGGCCGCCTCGCGAAGGCCTGCCACGACGCCGGCCTCGAGCTGATCGCCTGGACGGTCGACGATCCGGATCGGATGCGGGCGCTCGCGAAAATCGGTGTCGACGGGATCTGCACCAACGATCCTCGGCTCTTCGTCCAGCTCCCGTAGGACGAGGCCTCACCCGCCGCCCGCGAGGCTACAGTGGCGCGCGTGCCGGTCGGGGGATCCCATCACGGCCACGCTGCGGTGGCCGGAGCGAGGCCGGTTGAGCCTGGCGCGGCGGTGGATCCGGACCGGGTCGCGCCCGGCGCCGTGATGGCGCTGATCGCGATGGGCCTCGGGGTGATCGTGATCGCCAACGACTTCACGGCCCTGAACGTCGCCCTGCCCGCGATCGAGCAGGACTTCAACGTCGACGTCGGCACGGTCCAATGGGTGATCAACGCCTACTGCTTCGTGTTCGGCATGGCGATCGTCACCGGAGGGCGCCTCGCCGACATGTTCGGCAGGCGCCGTGCCTTCTTCCTGGGCTCGGCGATCTTCGCGGCCTTCTCCCTGCTCGGCGGCGCCGCTCAGAGCGCGCCGTGGCTGATCGCGACGCGGGTCGGGATGGGGATCGGGGGGGCGCTGATGTGGCCGGCGATCCTTGGCATGACCTATGCGGCGCTGCCCGAGAGCAAGGCGGGCCTGGCGGGCGGCCTGATCCTGGGCGCCGCCGGAATCGGCAACGCGATGGGCCCCCTCCTGGGCGGAGTGTTGACCGACGAGCTGAGCTGGAGGTGGATCTTCTTCCTCAACGTTCCGATCGCCGCCTTCGCCGTGCTCGTCACCTGGCTCAAGGTCCACCAGCCGCGCCCCGAGGTTGAGGACCAACGCATCGACTATCCCGGTATCGCGAGTCTTTCGGCGGGGCTCCTGCTGCTTCTCCTCGCCTTCGATCAGGCGGCCGACTGGGGATTCGGGGACTGGCGGGTGATCGCGATGCTCGTCGCGGCGGTCGTCCTCGTCGTCGTCTTCAGCCGGATCGAGCCCCGGATGAGGGCCAGCGCCCTGATTCCCTCCGACGTGATTCGAAACAGCGAGTTCCGCTCCGTCTGCATCGCGGTGCTCCTGATGTCGGCGGTCTTCTTCGCCACGGTGCTCTACGCGCCGCAGTTCATGGAGAAGATCCTCGGCTTCTCCGCTCTCAAGGCCGGCGTCGGCATGGTGCCGATGCTCGGGAGCTTTGCGATCGTCGCGTTCATCGCCGGCCCACTGTATGGGCGGTTCGGGGCCAAGCCGACGATCACCGTGGGCGCCCTGGCGTTCACCCTCGGGCCGCTCCTGCTCTCGCTGGTTGACGCCGGCTCGAGCTACGGATCGCTCGTCGCGGGCCTCGTCGTGACCGGGGTCGGCGCCGGACTGTTCATCCCGTCCGCGACCACCGCCGGCGTCACCGCGCTCGACGCCTCACGGGCCAGCCTCGCGGGAGGCCTGATCTACATGTGCCAGATCGCGGGAGGCGCGATCGGGCTCGGGATCACGACGGCGATATTCACGATCACCTCGGAGAACGAGCTCGACCAACAGGCCACCGCAGCCGGCGCCAACCTGACCGACCACCAGGTCGCGGTGATGCACGGGGCGCTCGCGGGCACCGACTCCGGCCAGGCGGCGCTCGCGCACGTGCAGGGCGCCGCACACCAGAAGATCGTCAGCGCCGTCAGCGACTCGTTCGCGATCGGGATCCAGAACGGCTTCCGCTTCGTGACCGCCGCCGCGGTCCTCGGCTTCCTGATCTCGCTCTTCTTCGTCGGCGGGCGGCTGCTGGGTAGCCGCGTCGAGCCCGAACAGGCCCAGGCCTAGCTCAGCGACCGGAGGGGGGAGGGTCCGCGACGGCCCCCGCGAATCGCCGACATACATGTCGGGCGATTCGCGTCAGGCCGCCGCGGGCCCACCCCCTCCGATGGCGCCGGCCGTAGCACCGCGGGCCCCTACGCCCGTTCCGCCAGCCCCGGTATGCGCCGGTCCCCCCGCTCCTCGAAGTAGGCCCACTCGGCCTCGCCGAGCTCGGTCGAGGGCGGATCGCCGTAGATCCACTCGCGGCTGATCCGGTGCCAGTTCCGCTTCGCGCGGAGCTGGGCGAGCACCGCGAGCACCCCGGTCTCCATCCGGCGGCCCATCAGCTCGTCGGCGGGGATGTTCTCGCGCCGCATCAGGTCGTAGTACTCGGAGCGGGGGTCCGAGATCGACTCGATCACCTTCATCACCCGCTCCGGGGTGAGCTCGATCTCGCGGTCCTCCATGTACCAGCCGCCGACCGCCATCACGTGGTCCATCAGCCGCTCGGCGTCGAGCTTGGACGGCTTGCTGACGAAGCCGAGGTCGTGGAGCGAGACGCGAAGGGCCTCGGGGTCGCGCCGGGCGGCGGCGTCGATCGCCCGCTGCTCGAGCTCGATCTGCTCGCGGTCGAGCCGCTTCGTCATCCCGTAGTCGAGGAAGGCGACCCGGCCGTCGGGGGTCAGGAGGTAGTTGCCCGGATGCGGGTCGGCGTTGAAGTGCTGTAGGTGGTAGATCGAGCCGAAGCTGAACCGGAAGACGATCTCGCCGAACCTGTTGCGCTCCGGCTGGGGGAGCTCCCTGATCGCCTCGAAGCCGACTCCGTCCACCAGCTCGGTGACCAGGACCCGCCGTCGCGAGAGGCGGGTCAACACGTCGGGGACGTAGATGAACGGATGTCCGCGGTAGCCGCGGGCGAAGGTCCGCTGGCTCTGCGCCTCGTACTCGTAGTCGAGCTCTTCCAGCACTCGCATCCGCAGCTCCTCGGCGACCGCCTTGGCGTCGAGCCCGGGGGCGAGGGCACGGGCCAGGCGAACGATCATGCCGGCGTTTTGAAGGTCGGCCTCGAGCGCCTCGGCTATGCCCGGGTATTGAATCTTGACCGCCACCCGGCGCCCGTCCACCAGCGTCGCGCGGTGAACCTGGCCGATCGAGGCGGCCGCGAAGGCCTCGGGCTCGATATCGGCGAACAGCTCGTCGAACGGTTCGCCCCTGTACTCCTCGTCGAGCACCTTGCGCACCTTCTCCCACGGCATCGAGGGTGCCTCCGTGCGCAGCTGGGCGAGCTGCTCCTGGTAGAGCTCGGCGTACTCGGGCGGCAGGAACTCGGTGTCGATGAACGAGGCGAGCTGGCCCATCTTCATCGCCACACCCTTCATCTCGCCGAGCACCGAGGCCATCTTCATCGCCGTCTCGAGGTGGCGGGCCTCGAGGCGATTGTCGGCCGCCTCGCTCGAGCGGGCGACGTTCGCCGCCTTGGTCCCGGCGTAGCGCGTCGCCTGGCCGCCGATCACCGACCCCAGCTTCGCCGAGCGCCGGATCCTGCCCTTGGGGATCTTGTCGTCGGCCATTCCGGTTCAGGGTAGACGACGCCCTGCCGGCCGCCCGGCGGTTCAACGGACCGGCCGGAGCCCGGCTTCATAGCTATCCTCCGGGCCGGCCATGGCCACCGATCGAGCAACCCTGAGCGTCGATGCGCGGACCGATTTCGGGTCCCGCCCGAGCCGTCGCATGCGCCGCTCCGGGCTGGTCCCGGGGATCGTCTACGGGGGCGAAGGTGAGCCGCGGCCGTTCCAGGTCTCCGAGCGCGATGCCAGGACGGCGCTGGTCCACAGCGGGGCGCTGATCGACCTCGAGTTCGCGGGGTCGGCTTCGACCCCGGTGGTCGTCAAGGAGCAGCAGCGCGACCCGGTCCGCGGGAGGCTCATCCATCTGGACCTGCTCGAGGTCAAGCTCGACCAGGTGATCGAAGCCGAGGTTCCGATCGAGCTGCTGGGCATCGAGGAGGCCCCGGGCGTCAAGGAGGGCGGGGTGCTCGAGCACGTCACCCACCAGATCACCATCGAGGCCCTGCCGACCGCGATCCCCGAGAGCATCGCGGCGGACGTCTCCGGGATGACGATCGGCGACACGCTTCAGCTCAGCGCGATCAGCGCCCCCGAGGGGGTCGAGTTCGCCCTGGGGGAAGGGGTCGACGCCGACGAGGTGACGATTGCGACGCTCTCGCCGCCGCGGGTCGAGGAGGAGCCCGAGCCCGAGCTCGAGGAGGAGGCCGAGCTGATCGGCGAGGAGGGCGAGGAGGCCGAGGGTGAGGAAGGCGCCGCCGAGGGTGAGGGGGACGACGGCGACGCCTCCCGCGACGGCGGCTCCTCCGACCAGGGGGAGTAGCAGCCCCTGTCGCTGCTCGACCGGCTGCGTCGCGCCGGCGGCGAGGGCGAGATGCCGTTGAGCCCCGAGCGCGTCCTGGTAGTCGGGCTCGGAAACCCGGAGCGCCAGTACCGCAAGACCCGGCACAACCTCGGGTTCGAGGTCGCCGCCGAGCTGTCGCGGCGCTGGGACCTTCCCAGGGCGAGGGAGCGCTTTCGCGGACTGATCACCGAGGGCCGGACCGCACCCGGGGGTCCGCGGGTCGCGGTGCTCATGCCCCAGACGTTCATGAACGAGTCGGGGAGCTCCGCCGGTCCGGCGCGCGGGGCGCTCAAGGTGCCTCTTGACGGCATCGTCGCACTTCACGACGAGATCGACCTGCCGTTCGGCGAGGTCCGGGCCAAGCTCGGCGGCGGGGTCGCCGGGCACAACGGGCTGAAGAGCCTGGCCGCGGGGCTCGGGAGCCGTGACTTCTGGCGGGTTCGCGGAGGCGTGGGGCGCCCGGACTCGACCGATCCGGAGATCGTCTCGGACTACGTCCTGTCGCGCTTCGACCAACCCGACGACCAGGTCCGCGACCTGATCACCCGCGCCGCCGACGAAGCCGAACGCCTCATCGAGACAGATCGTCGGCGCCAGCGAGGAGGCCGGGCCTGCCGCCCCGATGGCGTCGCAACCCGACCGCCCCGGAGGCGAAGCCGAGGAGCCGGCGGAGTGATTGTCGCGGGTCGGGACGCCGGGCCTGCCGGTCGGTCGGCGCCCAAACCCGACGGCCCCGGAGGCGAAGCCGAGGAGCCGGCGGAGTGATTCGCGAGGAGCCTTGCCGATGACGGTGACCATTTACGACGTCGACGAGCCAGGCGTGGCGCTGCTTCGGCTCGACCGCCCCGATGTCCGAAACGCCATCAACACCGCGATGCTCGAGGAGATGCTGGGCCACCTCGAGGCCGCCCGCCGAGACGAGGCGGTCCGGGTCCTGGTCGTCTCCTCCACCGACCACATGGGCCTCTCGGGGGGCGCGGACATCCGGGAGAAGCTCGACGAGGCAGGCCGTGTCCGCCGCATGGAGCTCTTCGCCCGCCTATACGACGACCTGACCGGCTTCCCGAGGCCCACGATCGCCGCCTGCCACGGCTCGTGCGTCGGCGGCGGGGCGGAGATCGCGGTCGCCTGCGATCTGCGGGTCGGCGGGTCGAACATGCGGATGCGATTCCCCGGTGGCACCCTGGGGGTCCCCGTGGGTCCCGCCAGACTGGTGACGCTGTGCGGCCTCTCGATCGCGAAGTACCTGCTCCTGACCGGGAAGGAGGTCGGCGCCGAGCAGGCGCTCCGCTGGGGCCTCGTGCACAGGATCGCGCCCGCCGCCGCGACCGAGGAGGGGGCGCTGGCGCTTGCTGCCGCGGTCGCGGAGCAGCAGCCCGAGGCGGTGGCTCGACTGAAGCGGATGCTGCACGAGTGGGACGGGATCGAGGATCGCTCCCGGGTCGAGGGCGAGGGCCAGGTGGAATGGCAGCGCTCGGGCCCCGGCCTTCCTTACGACCCCTAGCCTTGCTCGACCACCGATGAGCCTTCGACCGCTGCTCGACATCGCGCTCGACGACGAGCGCTTCCTCGCCCTCGCCGCACGGTTGCGCGACGGCGGGGCGGAGGCCGACGAGGCCCCGTCGCGAGTGCGCGTCTCCTCGCAGCTGCGGCCCTACCTGCTGGCCGCGCTGGCTGAGGCCGAGGAGGGCTTCGGCGGCCGGCCGGTGCTGGTCGTGGCCGCGGACGACATCGGAGCGCGCGACCTGGCGCGCGAGCTGCGCGCCTATCTCGAACGGCGGGTGCGCTACTACCCCTCCCGGGGCACCGGCTACGCCTCTCACCTGACGCCGCCGCCGCACCTGGTCGGCCTTCGGGTCGCCGCCCTGGACGCCCTGACGGCCTCGGAGCCGGCGGTCGTCGTGGCGAGTGCGGTGGCCCTTGCCGAGGCCGTCCCGGACGCATCACTTCGCCCCGAGGGGCTGACCCTGGCGCGCGGCACCGAGGTCGATCTGGCCGACGTGGGCGACCTCCTCGTCGAGGCCGGGTACGAGCGCGCCGATCAGGTCGAGGAGCGCGGACAGTTCGCGATTCGCGGTGGGATCCTCGACGTCTTCCCGGCGACCGAGGAGCGCGCCGCCCGGGTGGAGCTGTTCGGCGATCAGATCGAGCAGATCCGCTGGTTCTCGACCTTCACCCAGCGCTCGCTCGGCGATGTGGACGAGGTCGAGCTCGCGCCCGCCGCCGAGCTCTCGGCCGAGCATCGCGAGCTCGCCGAGCTCGCTCTCGCCGAGCAGGGCGGGCAGCCGCGGCCCGCGGCCCAGGAGGACGGGGCGGCCTCGGCGGATTTCGACGTCAGCGAGCTCCTGCCGATCTCCAGCTACGAGGCGGTCCTCGAGCTGATTCCCGCCGAGACGGCGATCGCGGTCTCCGAGGACGTCGAGACGGCGCTCCGAGACCACTGGGACGACGTGACGACGACGATGCCCGACGCCGACGCGCGCCGCCTCTACGTCGATGTCGCCGAGCCGCTGGCGGAGCGCGCCGCGATCTCGATCTCCACCGTCGACTCCGACCAGGAGCCCTGGTTTCGCTCCTGGGCGCCGAGCTCCGCGGCGAGGAGCCTCTCCGAGGCCGAGGGCAGGCTCGAGCAGGAGCTCGCGGCCGGCAACCGTGTGGTGGTCACGTTCGAGCATCGCGGCGACGGAGAGCGGGCCCGCTACAACCTCGAGCGCCTCACGGCGAGGTTCCTGGATGACGGCTCCGGAGGCGACCCGCTGTCGTCGGGCGCCGAGCCGGACAAGGGACCGGCGGCGGTCCTGTTCGCCGAGGCGACGGTCGCGGACGGCTTCGTCGCTCCTGAGCTGAAGCTCGCGGTGATCCCGTTTCGCCGCCTCGTTCATCGGCGCCGAGCGGCGGCTCCGGCGCCCGCCCGCGGCAGCGTCGCGACCTTCGCCAACCTGCGGGTCGGCGATCACGTCGTCCACGAGGACCACGGGATCGCCCGCTTCGCCGGATTCGAGACTAAGACCGTGGGCGGGGTCACCCGCGACTACCTCGAGCTCTCCTACCGGGGCGACGACCGCGTCTTCGCACCCACCGACCAGCTGGCCAAGATCACCCGCTACGTGGGCACGGGGGCGGACGCCCCTCAGCTCTCGGCCCTCGGGTCGGCGCGATGGGAGGGCGTCAAGGCGAAGGCCCGTCGCGCGGCCCGCGAGCTCGCGGGCGAGCTGCTCAACCTCTACGCCGAGCGCCGAGCTCGAAGTGGCTTCGCCTTCCCGCCCGATGGCGAGTGGCAGCTGACCCTCGAGCAGTCCTTCCCCTATCGCGAGACCGCAGACCAGCTCGAGGCGATCGAGGCGGTGAAGGGAGACATGGAGGCCGAGCGCCCGATGGACCGGCTGATCTGCGGCGACGTCGGATACGGGAAGACCGAGGTGGCGCTTCGGGCCGCCCACAAGGCCGCCTCGGAGGGCAAGCAGGTGATGATCCTGGTCCCGACCACGATTCTCGCCCAGCAGCACCTGGGGACCTTCCGCGAGCGCCTCCGAGACTTCCCGATCGAGGTCGAGATGGTCTCGCGCCTGCGCCGCCCGGCCCAGGTCAGGGAGATCCTGAAACGGTTCGCCGACGGCAAGCTCGAGATCCTGATCGGCACCCACCGCCTGCTCTCGCGTGACGTCCGCGCCGACGACCTCGGCCTGGTGATCGTCGACGAGGAGCAGCGCTTCGGGGTCCGCCAGAAGGAGCTCCTTCGCCAGCTGAAGCTCAAGGTGGACGTGCTCTCGCTGTCGGCGACCCCGATCCCGCGGACCCTCCAGATGAGCCTCGCCGGCCTGCGAGACATCTCGGTGATCGAGACTCCCCCGGAGGGGCGGAGGCCGATCCGCACCTACGTCGGCCCGTACGAGGAGGAGCTCGTGCGGCGCGCCGTCAAGCGCGAGAAGGATCGCGGGGGGCAGGCGTTCTTCCTCCACAACCGGATCGACACCCTGCATCAGGTCGCCGAGCGGCTTCGGGCGATGTGCCCGGGGGTTCGGTTCGCCGAGGCGCACGGCCAGATGGACGAGGGAACGCTCGAGGAGACGATGCTCCAGTTCCTGCGGGGCGAGGCCGACTGCCTGGTCGCCACGACGATCATCGAGTCGGGCCTCGACATCCCCCAGGCGAACACCCTGATCGTCGAGCGCGCCGACGAGCTGGGGCTGGCCCAGGCCTACCAGATTCGAGGCCGCGTGGGCCGCTCCCGCGAGCGCGCCTACGCCTATCTCCTGTACCCGTCCGAGGAGGCGCTGAGGCCCGAGGCGGGGGCCCGGCTCGCGACGCTCTCCGACTACACCGAGCTCGGCTCGGGCTTCGCGATCGCGATGCGCGACCTCGAGCTCCGCGGCGCCGGCGACCTGTTGGGGGAGGAGCAGTCGGGCCATGTGGCCGCGGTGGGCTTCGAGCTCTACGTGTCGCTGCTCGACGACGCGGTGGAGGAGCTGCGGGCCGAGGGCGGAGCCGGGCGGGCCGAGGCGGGCGTGCGCCTCGACGTCGACGTCGACGCGTATCTCCCCGCCGACTACATCCCGTTCGAGGCGGCCAAGATCGACGTCCACAGGCGGGTCGCGGGGGCGCGCGAGCCCGGCGAGCTTCGCGCCCTTCGCGACGAGCTTCGCGACCGCTTCGGCCCGCTCCCGGAGCCGGTCGAGAACCTGCTCGAGCTGCAGCGCGCCCGGATCGAGCTCGGCCGGCTCGGGGCGCGTACCGTCGAGTTTCGGGGCGGACGGCTCTCGGCCGCACCGCTGGAGCTCGACGCCGCCACCGTCGGTCGCCTTCGCGAGGGAATCCCGGAGGCCATGTACGAGTCGGCGGTCAAGACGCTGTCGATGCGCGTCCCCGACGAGCCCGAGGAGCGCCTCGCCGCCGTGCTCAGCCTGGCGAAGGCGGTCGGCGGCGCCGTCGCCGGAGCTAGCGACGAAGTCGCGGAGCGGGCGAATGACCCTGCCGCTCCGACTGCGCCCTAACCCGCCGGAAGCCGAGGCTTCCGGCGGAGTTATTGGTCGCGGCGCGGGCGAATGACCCTGCCGCCCCGACGGCGCCCTAACCCGCCGGAAGCGGAGCTTCCGGCGGAGTGATGCCTGAGTTACTTAGCCCTGGATTAGTCCGCGCGTATATCCTCTCGGCCCTTGCGCAAGCGGCTCGGCAAGAGGTGGGTCCCCCTCGCGGTCTTCGGCGGGCTGTTCGTCGTCCTGTTCGCAGTCCTCGGGGTGGCTGTGGGCATCGGCCATCCCGGCGTCCCCTCGGGCGCGGTGGCGGTGGTCGAGGACGCTCCCGACGGGACCGTGACCCAGCAGAACTTCGACGATGCGTTCAAGCAGGCGGCCGCGCGGCAGGGGCTGCCCAAGCCGCCCGCCCCGTCGAGCCCCCAGTACTCCACCCTGCGCGACTCGGCGATGTCGGACGTGCTGCTCGCGCGGTGGGTGCGCGGCGAGGCCGCCGACCGTGGGATCACGGTCTCGGACACCGAGATCGCCAGCCAGCTCCAGCAGATCATCAAGAGCCAATTCGGCGGCCAAAAGAAGTTCCAGCAGTTCCTCAACCAGGCCGGCTACACGCCCGCCCAGGCCCGCGACCAGGTGGAGCTCTCGCTGCTCACCAAGCAGATCCAGCAGCAGGTGATCCCGCAGAGCGCGTCGGTGCCGGACTCGCAGATCTCCGACTACTACGAGGCCAACAAGTCGCAGTACAGCCAGCCCGAGACGCGCGACGTGCGCCAGATCGTCAACAAGGACCAGGCGAAGGTGGAGCAGGCCAAGGCGATCCTGGCCAAGGACAACTCGGCCAAGAGCTGGAAGCAGGTCGCAGCGAAGTACTCGACCGACCAGGCCACCCAGGCGACCGGCGGCCTTCGCGCCGGGGTGACCAAGGGCCAGAGCGACCCCGTCGTCGACCAGCAGATCTTCTCGGCCGCCCAGGGCGCCCTGATCGGGCCGATCAAGGGCCAGTCGGGCACCTACTACCTGATCGAGGTCGACAAGGTGACGCCGGCGACGACGGCGCCGCTCTCCAAGGTCAGCTCGCAGATCAAGCAGCAGCTCGACCAGGGCCTCCAGCAGCAGATCGCCTCCAACTTCCAAACCAACTTCATCAGCAAGTGGACGGCGCGGACCTTCTGCGCGAAGGACTACGTGATGGAGCGGTGCGCCAACTTCACCCCGCAGGATGCGTGTAACGGCGACGACCCCGGCGACTCGGGCAACCTCGACAAGTCGGGCTGCCCGGCCTTCGTGACCTCGATCGCGCCCGTCGCGCCGGGAAGCGCGACGGTGTTCCCCGGCGGGGCGGCCCAGGGGAACCCGCAGGGGCCGCTCGGCCCCCCCGCCAAGCCGAGCAGCGCGACGGGAGTTCTGGGCCCATCGGGCGCCCCGCAGCTTCCCCCCGGCGCGGCGCCACAGACTGCGCCACAGACTGCGCCGCCGACCGCGCCGCCGACCACCTCGCCCGGCGGCTGAGCCGCGCTCGCCGCGAGCGTGCCGTCCGGCGGGGGCCACCCGGATCCGCTCGAGGCGCTTCAGCGCCTCGATGAGATCACCCGCCGCCTGCGGCGCGAGTGCCCCTGGGATCGCGAGCAGGACGCGCGCTCGATCGTTCCCCACACGGTCGAGGAGGCCTACGAGCTCGCCGACGCCGCGGCCGACGGCGACGACGCGAAGCTCCTCGACGAGCTCGGCGACGTCCTGTTCCAGGTCTATTTCCTCTCCCTGCTCCTCGAGGAGCGTGGCGCCGGCAGCCTCGCCGAGGTTGCGGAGGCGGTCTGTGAGAAGCTGATCCGCCGCCACCCGCACGTGTACGGAGACACGGCCGTTGCGGGGAGGCCGGCCGCCGCGAAGGCCGACCGCGACCCCGGCGCGCCCCGAGAGGGCGAGGTCGAGCTGCGCTCCGATGACGTGCTCCGCAACTGGGATCGGATCAAGCGCGAGCAGGAGGGAAGGGGGGCAGGCGATCCGTTCGCGGACGTGCCCGAGAACCTGCCGGCGCTGCTCTACGCGCGAAAGGTCCAGCGCCGGGCCGCCTCGGCCGGGCTCGAGGGCGCCGACCCCGCCGACGAGCGGCTCGGTGATCCGCAGCAACGCGACGCCGCCGAGGCGTGGGTCGGCGACACGTTGTTCGCCCTCGTCGACATGGCGCGCCGGATGCGCGTCGATCCCGAGCTCGCCCTTCGCGGCGCCGCCAGGCGCTTTCGATACCGGCTCTCGGACGGCTAGCCTGGCAAACTTCCGCGACCGTGCCGACGATCGAACGCATACATGCCCGGACGATCCTCGACTCGCGGGGCAACCCGACCGTCGAGGTCGACGTCGAGCTCGACAGCGGAGCGACGGGGCGCGCCGCGGTGCCGTCCGGCGCCTCGACCGGCGAGTTCGAGGCGACCGAGCTGCGCGACGGCGGCCAGCAGTGGGGGGGGAAGGGCGTCACGAATGCGGTCGCGCACGTCAACCGCGACATCGCGGCCGCGCTGACCGGCGCCCGCGCGACCGAGCAGGGCGCCGTCGACCGCACCCTCTGCGACCTCGACGGGACGCCGAACAAGTCGCGCCTCGGGGCGAACGCGATCCTTGGCGTCTCGCTCGCGGTGGCCCGCGCCGCGGCCGCCGAGGCCGGCGAGCCCCTGTATCTGTTCCTCGGAGGCGCGGAGGCGACGACGCTGCCGGTCCCGATGATGAACGTCCTGAACGGTGGGGTGCACGCCGACAACAAGGTCGACTTCCAGGAGTTCATGATCGTCCCGGTAGGAGCGAGGACGTTCGCCGAGGCGGTGCGGATCGGCTCGGAGGTGTTCCACGCGCTGAAGGGGACACTCAAGAAGCGCGGCCTTGGGACGACGGTCGGCGACGAGGGGGGGTTCGCGCCCGACCTCGACTCCAACGAGGCGGCTTTCGAGGCGGTGATCGCCGGAATCGAGGCGGCCGGGTACGAGCCGGGCTCCGACGTCGTCTTGGCCGCCGACCCCGCGATCAGCGAGCTCTATCGCGACGGCGCCTACGTGCTCGAGCACGAGGGGCAAACCCTGAGCGCGGGAGAGATCGTCGACTACTGGGCGGGGATCTGCGATCGCTATCCGGTCGTCTCGCTCGAGGATCCGATGGACGAGAACGACTGGGACGGCTGGAAGACGCTCACCGAGCGGCTCGGCGAGCGGGTCCAGCTGGTCGGCGACGACCTCTTCGTTACCAATGCCGAGCGGCTGGGAAGGGGGGTCGAGCTCGGGGTCGGCAACTCGATATTGATCAAGGTCAACCAGATCGGGACCCTGACCGAGACGCTCGAGACGATCAGGGTGGCCCAGGAGGTCGGCTACACGACCGTGATCTCACATCGCTCCGGCGAGACCGAGGACACGACGATCGCCGACCTGGCGGTCGCGACCGGCGCGGGCCAGATCAAGACCGGAGCGCCGTCGCGCTCCGATCGGACCGCCAAGTACAACCAGCTGCTGCGAATCGAGGAAGAGCTGGGCGACCGCGCCACGTATCCGGGCCTCGATGCCTTCCGTCGCGCCTAGCCGGCGCCTCGGCGAGCGGCCAGATCCTGGCGGGTCCGCCACTCACGGCCGCCGTCGCGGTTGGGGGAAGGAACCCGTGCCTGCCCCGCGAAGCTCCATCCATGAGCGCTCGCGCGTATCGAGTCGCGCCGCGCCGCCCGGTCGCCGGACGGTCGGCGAGCAGGATCCACTGGGACCGGCTCGGCAGGGTGCTGTTGGTGCTGGTCCTGTTCGGGATCATGGTCTCTTACGTGAACCCGGTGGCGGGCTTCATCGATGCCTGGCGCGGTTCCCACGCGGAGCGCAGCGAGCTCCAGAGCCTGAGCCGCGAGCACACCCGGCTGGTCGCCAAGGCGGCCTCGCTGAACAGGCCGGGGGCGGCTGCCCAAGAGGCCAGGGGCATGGGGATGGTCGCGCCCGGCGAGAGCGCCTTCGTGATCAAGCCCCCGCGACGCTGAGAGCGCGGGGTCGACCGACAGGGGAGGGCCCGTGAGCGCGGCCGCCGTCATCACGCATGCCCCGGCGAGCGAGCGGACGCTTACGGCCGGCGCGTACCTGGTCGGGGCGCTCGAGCTCGGCGCGGTGCTCGCGGCGCTCGCCTTCGGCGCCCACCGGATGAGGGCGTTGCTGCTGCCAGGATGGTCGGGCGCCCCGGCGCGCCTCGCCGAGGTCGTCCTGGGCGTCAGCGGCCTGATCTGCGTCTCCGAGGCGGTCGGGACCTTCGGGGGGTTCGAGCGCGGACCGCTTCTCGCCGCGATCGTCGTGACGAGCCTGGCAGCGGGGTTGATCGCCAACTTCATCGCGGCGGGCCGGCCGGCGGCTCCGGCGTCGGCCCCGCCGGCCCCGGCCTCGTGGGGGGTGGCGAAGGTCGTCGCGGTGGGCGCCTGCGCGGCGCTGGCGGCCGCGTGGATGGTCCCGACCCTCAGCACCCTCGCCTCGGGGATGGACCGCACCGACAGCCTCTGGTACCACCTGCCGCTCGCCGCTCGGTTCGTCCAGACCGGTGACCTGGGCCAGATCCAGTTCTTCGACCCGATCTTCCTGGCGTCGTTCTACCCCGCCAACTCCGAGGTGGCGCACGCGGTCGGGATGCTGTTCTTCCACCGCGACCTGCTCTCGCCGTTGATCAACCTCGGCTGGCTCGCGGTCGCCCTGCTGGCGGCCTGGTGCATCGGCCGTCCCTATGGCCTGGCACCGCAGGCGCTGGTCGGCGCATCGATCGCGCTCGGCTCCCAGTCGCTGGTCGAGTTCCAGGCGGGCGAGGCCCTGAACGACATCACCGGCGTCACCTTCACCCTCTGCGCCGTCGCCCTGCTCGTCAACGGCTACGCGGCGAGGACGGCGGCACGGCCAAGTGATCGTGCGCCATCGGATCGGGAACCCGCGCCGTCGGAGGGGGAGGGTCCGCGACGGCCCCCGCGCCAGGCCGACGCGAGCCCACCCCCTCCGGTCGGCGGCCGCTCGATCGAGCTGGGCGCGCTCCTGGTCGCCGGTCTCGCCGCCGGCCTCGGTGCGGGAACAAAGCTCTCGTTCCTGGCCCCGGTCGCGGCGCTGACCGTCGGGGTGATCGCGATAGCGCCGGGCACCACCCGCCTTCGCACCGGCGCCGTGTGGATCGCCGCGACGCTCCTCAGCGGCGGCTACTGGTACGCCCGAAACCTGATCGCGGTGGGCAACCCGATCCCCTACGTCGGCTCGCTGGGGCCGATCTCGCTGCCCGCTCCGATGCGAGACTTCCAGCTGCGGCCCGACTTCTCGGTGTTCCACTACTGGCACGACACCGATGTGTGGAGCAACTGGTTCTTCCCCGGACTGCACGAGTCGTTCGGGACGCTTTGGCCCGCGACCCTGGCGGCGATGCTCGCGGTGGGCGTGCTGGCCCTGTGGCGGGGACGCGAGCCCATTCTTCGGGTGCTCGGCGGGTTCGTCCTCGTGACCGCGGCCGCGTACGTGGTCACGCCCCTGACCGCGGCGGGCGAGCAGGGGATGCCCGTGGCCTTCACCTGGAACCTCCGCTACCTGGCGCCCGCCGTCGCCGTCGGCCTGGCGATCCTCCCCTGCCTGCCGGCCCTGCGGGCGACGGCCGCCCGCCGCGAGACGGCGCTCGCGGGGCTCGTCGTGGTCCTCGCCTTCACGATCGGCTCGCTCGTCCAGTGGCATCAGGGGCACGTCAAGGGGGCCGTCGCCGCGGCATTGATCGTCCTGGCGATCGCGCTTGCCGCCTGGCTCCTTCACTCGCGCGGCCTGATCGGGCCGACGGCCCGGCGCGGGGTGACCGCGGCGGTCGCGGCCCTTGCCGCGCTCGCCGTTCTCGCCGCTGGCTACGGTGAGCAGCGCCACTACCTCGCACGGGCGTACGAGGATACGGCCGCCGGCCAGGACCTGGCCGGCGCGATCCGGTGGGCGCGCGACATCCGCGGCGCCCGGATCGCCGTCGCCGGGATTCGCGGAGTGTTCACGCAGTACCCGTTCTACGGCGCCGCCCTCGACAACCGGGTCCAGTGGCTCGGGGTACGGGGCCCGCACGACTCCTACCGGCGGATCGCCACCTGTCGCGAATGGCGCGCGGCGATCAACGCAGGCGGGTTCACCCACGTGGTCACCACCTTCGACCCCTATCTGCCGGGCTCGATGCGGAGCTCGCCGGAGGGCCGCTGGACCGAGTCGGACCCGAACGCCCGCGTTATCCGGCGAGACGGCCCGGTGCGGGTCTTCCGCCTCGTCGGGCCGCTCGATCCGGCGGGCTGTCGCGGCCAGCGCCCCCTGACGGACGCCCAGCTCCACAGCGTCCCGAACCTGAACGGCACCACCGGCGGCTCGCGCTAGTCAGAGCTTCAGCGGTGGCCGAATTTCGACGTGTATGCCGTCGAAATTCGGCCATGGGTGGTTGCGGCCTCAGTGGACGCCCTCGATCAGCGTCGATTCGGGCCCGATCAGGAGCCCTCCGCCCGCGCTCGGCTTGACCAGAGTTCGCCGCGTCGCCCGGTAGCGCCACAGCGTGCAGCAGGGGGCCAGCCTCTGCCTCGATACCTGCCGAAACCCCATGCCCGGCGGCGATTCCGTCGCCCCCAGGAGGCCGAGCACGTCGATCTCGTTGACGCGCTCGCCCGAGTACTGCGGGGAGCGGAACTCGCGGGCATCACGGTAGTAGGCGATCGGCTCGTTTCCGTTCCGGGCCACCACGAGGACTCGCGGCCCCGACGGCGGGCCCATCGCCGCGGCCGCCGCGCGCCAGTCGGGCCGCTGCATCTGGCTGCTCTCATAGACGGCCGCGAGCACGGCCAGGCAGAGGACCGCAGCCGCCCCCGCGGCGGCGAGGCCGAGCCGCCCCGCGCGGGCGCAGCCGAGGCCGACGCCGGCGGCGACCGTCAGGGGAACCAGCGAGCCGATCAGGTTCCGCGGATCGACGAAGTCGACCCCGAGCGCAGCGAGCGCGAACGGCACCGCCAACGCCCCGGCGCCGACGCTCGCGATGACCAGGCCTCCGAGCCGCTCGGATCGCGTCGCGCGGCGCAGCAGGATCACAAGAGCGATTGCGCTGATGGCCAAGCCCGCGATCACCACCGCCTCGCGAAGGTGGCGCACCGAGGGGCTTCCCACGAACGCGTCCGGATTCTGGCTTGCCAGGAAGGCGAACACGGAGTCCGCGGCGCGGCGGGCGAGCGAGACGCCCGCGAACAGGTTCCGGCGCCCAGTGCCCTCCTGCGCGACCGCAAGCGGGATCAAGGCCGCGCCGACCGCGGCGGTCGCCCCGACGGCGATCAGCGGGGCCCGTTTCGGCCAGCCGCGGGCGAGCAGCCAGATTCCCTGCGCTCCCACGACGAAGACCGCGAAGTAGTGCGAGAGCAGGGCGAGCGACGAGAGCGCTGCCCAGAGGGTCAGGTTGCGGGTCGAGGGACTGCGCAGACAGCGGGCGAAGAAGTAGACGCCCCAGGCGGCGAAGAGGACGAACAGCGCATAGGAGCGAGCCTCCTGCGAGTACCAGACGAGGTAGGGATTGAGCGCGACCAGGGCGCTCGCCACCAGTCCGGCTCTCGCCGAGGAGACCTCGCGGGCCGCGAGGAAGGCCGCCGGCACCGTGAGGCAGCCGAACACGGCCGACATCGAGCGAAGCCCGATCTCGCCGGTGCCGAACACCCTGCTCCAAAGCCATGCGAGCACGTAATAGAGCGGCGGGCTGCGCTCGTTGACGGAGACCACGTGGAGGGTTCCCCCCAGATCGCCCCGCAGGACTCTCCAGGCGGTCACGGCCTCGTCGTGGTCGTAGCTCTGGTGGCCGAGAGTCGCGAACCGCACCAGCGCCGCGCCACCGATGATCCCGGCCAACAGCCAGGCCTCGCGGCGAGTCATGGGCGGTGAAGCGTATCCCCCGGTTACGCTGCCGCGATGCTCGGCGTCTACGCGTCCGCCGCCGCGATCCTCCTTGCCTCCGTCGTGCTCGGCTCGGCGCTCCTCGCCCTGCTCGGGCGAACGGACTTCACCTGGCTGTCCGGGGCGGTCGGGTTCGCCGCCCTGGTGGTCGCCTCGCCCCTGCTGATCCGGCTCCCCGGCAGGGCGACGACGCTCTCCGTCCTGCTCGCCATCGCCTTCCTCGCGGCGGTCGTCTACATGTGGCGGGGCGAGCCGGTGCCGGGGGCCGGGCGGCTGATGCGCGGGCGACGGCGAGGCGGCTCCAGGCGTCCCGCGCCGGCGATCGGCGCCGGTTCCGAGCCGCATCACTACAGGGTCGCGGCGATCGTGATCGCGGTCGTGCTCGCGGCCTCGTCGCTTCCCTTCGCCTTCAACGAGCGAAACGGGGCGCTCGGCGAGGGCGTCTACACGAACGACCAGGCCGCGCAGCTCTACTGGACCAACTGGCTCCAGCACGGGGTGGGGCCCGAGCCGAACGCGGTCCGCTTCGGCTATCCGACCGGCCCGCAGTCGCTCGCCGCCGCCGCGGCCGAGATGACCGGAACGTCGCTGCTCAGCGGCTTCAACGGCCTCCTGCTCGCGATCCCGGTCCTCACCGCCCTCTCGGCCCTCGCGGCGCTCGGCAGGCTGCCCGCGGGGCGTCGCGTCGTGACCGCTTCGCTGACCGGCCTTCCCTACCTGGCCGCCTCGTTCCTGGCCCAGAGCGCTTTCAAGGAGACAGCGATGGCGCTCCTCGTCCTCGCCTTCGCGGTCGGGCTCAGCGAGCTCTCCAGGCCGCCTCCCGCGCGCCAGCCTCACCCGCAGCGGGCGATGATCGTCGCGCTCCTCCTGCTGGTCGCCGCGAGCGTCTTCGTCTACAGCCTCCCCGGACTCACCTGGTTCGCGCTCGGGGTGCCGATCTGGCTGGCCCTGGTGGTCGCGACGGGAAGCCTCCGCGTCGATCTGGAGGCGGTGGCCGGCGCCGCGCGCCGCCACCGCTGGGCGATCGCCGCGGTCGCCGTGGTGGTGGTCGCGGTGGGCGCGTTCTCGGCGGCGCAGCTGTCGGGGTTCGTGGGCAAGGTCGGGCAGGTCCAGGCTTCGCAGGGACGGTTGAGCTCGCCGGTCTTCCCGGGCGAGGCGCTCGGGATCTGGCCCAAGGGCGACTTCCGGGTCGTCCGCGGGGACGTCTCGGGGGCCTACCTGGCGCTGGCGCTGGGGCTCGTCGCCGCCGCGATCGGCGCATTCGGCGCCATACGGCGGCGCGACTGGGGCCTGGTGGCGATGGGAGCGAGCGCCGTGATCGCCTACGCCGGGGCGAGAGCCTTCGCGTCGATCTACGTCGAGGCCAAGGCGCTCGCGATCCTCGCCCCCCTGGTCGTCCTGGCAACCCTCTTCGCCCTCTTTTCTCCCAGCGTCAGGGGGATTGGGCTGGGTAGGGAGGAGGAGGCGCCAGCCGATACTGGTGGACGGGCGTCGGCGTCCGACTCGGCGTCGCTCCCGAAGATGTTTGACCCGAAGGGTTTGACATCTCGGGTGCGAGCCGAGGCGGGCGCCGAGGGCCGTCTCGGGATCGCGAGACTGCCCTTCGGCGTCGTGGTCGCGATCGCCCTCGCCGCGTCCAGCTTCCTCGCCCTGCGCGCGGCCCCGGTCGGCTTCGACCAGCGCGCCGACGAGCTCCAGGGCCTCGCCGGCCTCGTGCAGGGCCGCTCGGTGGCGTTCCTCGGCGTCGATCGGTTCGCGGGCTACTGGCTGCGGGGAACCCTGATGCGGAGCCCGGGGGGGTACGTCCCGGCCGACATCCAGGCGCGGCCGAGCAAGGTCTGGCAGCAGGGCCTGGCGATGGACTTCGACACCCTCACCCCGGGGCGCCTCGACAAGTTCCGCTACGTGATCACCACCCGGGCGGGCTATCAGAGCACCCCGCCGCCGAACTTCAAGCCGGTCGTCCGCACCACCTCGTTCGTCCTCTGGAAGCGTCGGGGGCCGACCCCGGACGTCGGCATCATCGACGTCGACGGGACCCCAGGCGCGCCGCTCGATTGCTCGAGCCCGGAGGGCCGTCGGATCCTGGAGCGGGCGAAGACGGCGACCGTGCTCGCCGATCCGGTGGTCAACGGCATCCACGCCTGGAGCCGGCGCTCGCCCTTCGACGCCCCGGCGAGCGTCAGCCAGACGCTCGAGCTCCGTCCCGGTCGCTGGGCGCTCTCGCTCCAATACCACAGCCAGGTGGCGCTCACCGTCGCGGCGGGCAAGAGCCACGTCCAGCTGCCGCCGTCCCTCGATGGCATGTACCTGACCCACCAGGCCCAGGGCGCGTTCTGGTCGGCGGGGAGCGTCCGGGTCGCCCGCCCGGGCCCCGTTCGGGTCAGGGTCACCGCGGCGCGGCCGACCCGTCTTCAGAGGTTGCTGGGCGTCAGGCGCCAGGTCTGGCTGGGGCCGCTGGCCGCCACCATGCCGGGCAGCGTCGCCGAGGTCCCGATTGATCGCGCCTGCGGCCGCTACGTCGACCATTTCACCTTCCGGAGCGCCGCCCCGAGCCGCTAGCGTCTGGGCCGGAAATGACCGATCGCCCGTCAAGGCCCCCCACGGACCGCGCCCACGACGAGGCGGGTCGCCCGGTGGGCAATCCGCCCCGCATCCTGTTCGTGGGCGGCACCGGCCGAAGCGGCACCCACGTGCTGGCCAAGCTCCTCTCGAGGCACCCACGCCTCGCGATGGTCCCGCTCGAGGTCCGGTTCCACGTCGAGGATCGTGGCTTTCCGGGCCTCCTCGACGGGCGGGTCACCAAGGATCAGTTCCTGCGCCGCATGCGGGGCTTCTGGTGGAAGGGGTTTCAGACCCGGCGCATGCGCGGCCTCTACCGCTTCGTCTCCGAGGAGGCCTTCGAGCAGGCCCTGGGGAGCTTCGAGGACGGCTTCGAGGGCGACCCCGAGGCCGCCTGCCGCCGTCTCTTCCTCGACCTGCTGTGGCCGTGGGTCGAGCGCTCCGGAGCCGACGCCCTGGTCGAGCAGAGCTGCGACACGGTGGCCCAGGCGCCGACCCTGGTCCGGCTGTTCGACGACGCGAAGTTCATCCACGTGGTCCGCGACGGCCGGGACGCATCGGCGTCGCGGGTCGGCCAGACCCGGGGCTTCGTCTATCCGCGCACCCGCGCCCAGGGGCTCGAGTGGTGGGAGGCCCGGATCCGGGCGATCGACGCCGGGGCTCGATCGATCCCGCCGGAGCGCCTCCTGACCGTGAGCCTCGACGAGATGCTGCGGCTCGGGCCGCGCCGGGGCCTCAAGCACATCTGCCGGTTCAGCGGGGTCTACGTCAACCGCCGGATGAAGCAGTTCTTCAATCGGCGAATGAGCTCCGAGCTCGCCAACACCGAGCGCTGGCGCCGCGGGCTCAGCGACCGCCGCGCCGCGAAGCTCGAGCGCCTCTACGTCGAGATCATCGACCGCTTCGAGGCCGAGGGGATCGGATGCACGCCGCTCCTCCGGGGAACGCTCGAGCGATCGCAGGCTGCGCCGGCGGCTCGCGGGCGCCCGCTCGCCTTCCTGGGCGGCGACGGAAAGCCGGTCGGGGCGAGGACGTGAGCGAACCCGCCGGGCTCGTCTTCGTCGGGGGCACCGGGCGCAGCGGGACGACCGTGATCTCGCACCTGCTCGATCATCATTCGCGCTTTCGCGGGGTGCCGATCGAGTGCCGCTTCCACTGCAACCCGAAGGGCCTCGCCGACCTGGTCGGCGGCCGCGCCACGCCCGAGCAGTTCGTTCGAAAGCTCAGGACCTACTGGTGGTACCGGATCCGGGTCGGCCGGGGAGCCCTGGTGCCCGCGGGGGTGATCGGGCGCTCCCGGGTGGCGCTCTGGCGAGCCGGAGCGCGGCTTCGCTCGGGTGAGCCGCGCGGCAGGGTCCGCGGCCTCCACCAGATCGTCGCCGAGGAGCGATTCCGCTCCGCGGTCGCGCGGTTCGAGGGGTCCGTTTCGGGCGACCCGGTTCGCGCCTCGCGCGACCTGTTCTACGACCTGCTGGGCCCGCTCGCCGAGGCGGCGGCCAAGCCGGCGCTGGTCGAGATGAGCTGCTTCACGATCGCGGGCGCGCCCGAGCTGGCCCAGATCTTCCCCGAGGCGCGCTTCGTTCACGCGGTGCGCGACGGACGTGACTCGGGTACGTCGAAGGTGGAGCTTCGCGAGAAGGACCACCATCCGACCGACGCCGCGTCGGGGATCGACTTCTGGGCCGAGCGGCTTCGGCGCGCCGAGGAAGGGGTCCGGGGCCTCGACGCCGGCGGGCGGGCGCGCCTCCACGTGGTCGGCCTCGACGAGCTCGTCTGGGGGGACCGCGAGAGGAACCTACGGCGGCCTGCTGGACTTCCTGGGAGTCGAGGACGAGCCGGCGATCCGCGGCTTCTTCGACCGCGAGATGACCGCGGACGCCGCCCACCGCGAGCGCTGGCGCGAGGGCCTCGATCCGGCCGAGCAGAGCCGGGTCACCGCCCGGTACGAGGAAACGCTCGAGCGCCTGGAGCGCGAGGGCTACCACTGCGCGGGCGTCCTGCGGCGCTCCTTCGAGCGAACCCTCGCCGCGCAGCCGAGCACCTGACCTTGGCCGAGCGCGCCCAGGTGATCTTCGTGGGGGGCGCCGCTTCGACCGGAACCGAGCTGGTCGGCCAGCTCCTCGACGCCCACCCCCGGCTCACGACGGTGCCCGTGGCGGCGCGCTTTCACAACGACGAGCGCGGCATGCCGGCGCTCCTGGGCGGCCAGATCGGCCTCGACGACTTCGTCGGCATGCTCCGCGGGCCATGGTGGAAGCGGGCGGACGGCGAGCCGGGCCTGGCCGCGGTGGTGCCGATGGCCCGGCTCGACGCCGCGATCGACGGCTTCCGCGGCTCCTACCATCGCGACCCGATCCTCGCCTGTCGCGAGCTCTTCCTTTCGGTGCTCGGCCCGGCCGACGACGACGGGCTGGTCGAGGCGAGCGCCCCGAACATGCGCCACGCCCAGACCCTGGTGCGGCTCTTCCCCGAGGCCCGCTTCGTGCACGTGGTCCGCGACGGGCGCGATGTCGCCGCGGCCGCCGACGGGCCGGGATCGAGGCTGGGCGCCGCAATAGGGCGCTGGGCCGGTGAGCTTCGCGAGATCGAGTCGGCGGTTCGCGGCGAGGAGGACGGCGCCTCGTACGCGATCCCGCCGGGCAACCTCGCGATCGTCGTTCTCGACCAGCTCGCGGCCGGAGATCGGGAAGGCTCCTATGAGGCGCTGATCGAGGCGCTTTCCCTCGACGACGACGCGGCGCCGCGGGCGTTCCTGGCGCGCCTGGACGCGGCCCGGATCGGACGAGGCCGCTGGCGCGAGGGCGTCAGCTCCCCGGCCGCGTGGGCGCTCGGACGTCGCTACGGGCGGACTCTCGACGAGCTCGAGCGAGATGGAAACCAGGCGGCGGCGCCCCTGATCAAAGCCCGCGAGCGGCTCGGGTGAGCGAGGCGCGATGAGCGGCGGCCGGCGGATCATGTTCGTGACCTCGAACGGGACGGGCCTCGGCCACCTGACCCGCTCGATGGCGATCGCGCGCCGGCTTGGGTCCGGCGTCGAGCCGATCTTCTTCACCCTGTCGGAGGGCGCCTCGGTCGTGCACGAGCTGGGCTTCCCGGTCGAGTACATGGCCTCTCACGGCAGCCCGGGCGCGGGCAACGACTGGCGCTGGTCGCGCCGTCTGGGGGCGCGCCTTCGCGCGGCGATCGCGGAGGCCGAACCGGGCGCGCTCGTCTTCGACGGCATCCTGCCCTACGACCCGCTGGTCGCGGCGATGGCGCCGGTCCCGCGCAAGGTCTGGTGTCGCCGGGGCCTGTGGAGGGAGGGCGCAAGCTCCGTGCCGCTGACCAGAGCCCGGAGGTTCGACGCGGTGCTCGAGCCGGGCGAGCTGGCGGGCGGCGAGGACCGCGGTCCGACCCCCGCGTGGCGCGACGGGGCCCACCAGGTGGCCCCGATCGTGTTCTCGGCCGACGAGGACCTCCTGCCGCGGGCCGAGGCCGAGCGCGAGCTGGGACTCGAGCCGGGAGCGACCACCGTGCTGGTCCAGCTCGGCCAGGGCGCCGAGGTCGCCGGCGCGACCGAGCGGTGCCTGGGGGCGCTCACGGGCCGGCCGGGGGTCCAGGTTGCCGCGGTGTCCTCGGCGATCGCCGATCCTCACGACCTGCCGGAGGGCGTGGTGTCCGTCCGAGCGCCGTATCCGATCAGCCGCTACTTCGCCGCCTTCGACGGCGCCGTCGCGGCGCCGGGATACAACGCGTTCCACGAGCTCATCCGGTTCGGGGTGCCGAGCGTGTTCGTCCCGATCGAGCGCGAGACCGACGATCAGGCGGCGCGGGCCCGTCACGCCGAGCGGATCGGCGTGGGCCTCGGGGCGACGGGTCCCGCCGACCCCCGGCTCGAGCTCCTGGTCGGCGCTCTCCTGGAGGATGACCGGCGTGCCGGGATGCGCGAGCGGCTCGGGCGCCTTCGGCCCCCGAACGGCGCCGGCGACGCCGCCCGGTGGCTCGAGGAGCTGCTCGGCGACACACCGGCGAGTGGCCGCAGCCCGGGCCGGGGCGCCCCGCCGGCCGGGGGCGGATCCGCGGGCCCCGGGGGAGGGGGCGCTCGCCGGGCGCTCGCCTGGCTCGCCAGCGTGCCGCGCACGGTCGCCCGGCTCGGCTCCCAGACGATCGCGATGCCCAGGCCCCGAACGCTCCTCCTCGCACTCGGGGCCGACGCCGAGGAGCTCGAGCGCGGGATCGCCGAGGTGCTCGCCCAGACCCCCGACCCTCCCGAGCAGGTGCTCCTGGTCACCGACTCGCCGGCGATCGGGCCGCTTCGCCGGCTCGGCGTCGCCGTCGAGCAGGTTCCGGCCGCGGGCGGACGCCAGGCCGAGCTCGCCGGCGGCCCGTATGAGCCCTTCCTGCGCAGGCGCCTCGGGCTGGTTCTCGCCCACCGCCCCCGCCTTCGTCGCGCCCTGGCGATCGGCGACGTCCCCGGCGACCTCCTCCCCGCGGCGACGGCGCGCCCGACCCGCCGCGACCGCCTGCTTCGCTGAGCGCTCCATACGCCCAATCCGGGTGCGGATTGCCACGAACGGCCGTTCTGCCCGGTTTCGGTGCCGGTACCCTCCCGGGCATGGAGTCAGGCACGGGCACCACCGCGACGCCCGGGGCGCGGGCGGCCGGGCGAGAGCGCCGCGATTCGGGCAACGCGGCGTCCGCAGCGACCGGGATCGGCGCGCTGCCCAACCTGGTCGTGATCGGGGCCCAGAAGTGCGGCACCAGCGGCCTCCACTACTACCTCAGCCTGCATCCCGAGACCTCGATGTCGAAGCCGAAGGAGCTCAACTTCTTCATCGCCGAGCGAAACTTCCCGCGTGGCCTCGACTGGTACCGGGCCCACTTCGACGCCCGCGCCAAGGTGCGCGGAGAGGCGTCGCCGAACTACACGGCCTATCCCCAGCACGTCGGGGTCCCGGAGCGCATGCACGCGGTCCTCCCCGACGCGAAGCTCCTGTACATGGTCCGCGACCCGATTGACCGGATCGCCGCTCACTGGATCCACAACTACGCAAAGCGGCGCGAGAAGGGCGACCTGCGCGCCACCCTGATGCACCCCAACACGTCCTACCTTTCCCGCAGCCACTACTACACGCAGCTCCAGCAGTTCCTGCGCGTCTACCCGCTGGAGCGGATCCTGCTGGTCGAGCAGGAGGAGCTCCGCACGAACCGCATCGAGACGCTTCGACGCGTCTTCGAGTTCATCGACGTCGACCCCGGCTTCTCGCACGCCCGCTTCTCGGACGAGCGCCACAAGACCTCGCGAAAGACCCGGGCGACCCCGCTCGCGATGCGCCTGGAGCGGATCGGCGAGACGCCGCGCGGCCGAGCGATACCGCCCACCTTCTGGCGTGCGGTGGGCGGACTGTTCCCGTTTCGGCGCACGATCGAGGTGCCCGAGGTCCGCGAAGCGCTCCGGCCCGAGGCGCTTCGCTCGCTGCGCGAGGACGCCGAGCGTCTGCGCGAGCTGACCGGTCGCGAGTTCGCGACCTGGTCGATCTGGACCTGATGGCCGACAGCTCCGGCAAGAAGCGAAAGCCCAACGGATCGGGCAAGGGATCCGGCGCAAAGCCGGAGCAGCCCCCGCAGCACGAGCACACGCATCCCGGGGGCGCCGGGGCGCTGCTCGGGGCGCAGCTGGCGCGGTTCTCGGGCATGCAGGGGCTCTCGCTCCTCCTCACCAACATCCTCCACTACGGCTCGATCGCGGTCGTGGCGAACCTGCTCGGCCCCGGGAAGCTGGGCGCCTACGCGCTGCTGTTCTTCCTGACCGGGCTGGTCACCCAGGTCATCCACATGCTCTCCAAGCCGGGGACGATGATGCGCACCTTCGGCGTCTCCGACGACGATGACGACGACGTCGAGGGCGACGACGAGTCCAAGGAGCAGGCGTCGGTGCTCCCGACCTACACGCTCGGGGTCGGGGTCGTGTGGACGACGTTCCTCGCGGTGGTCGCGATCTCAACGGTGTTCATCTTCCGCACCCAGATCGCCACCTTCCTGCTCCAGGATCCGGGCCAGGCCGACGCGGTCGTCTTCGCGACGATCACCGGGTCGGTCTGGGCGCTGTTCAAGCTCGCCGAGATGGTCGTCTGGTTCGAAGGGCGCGGACTCACCTACGCGGTGATCGAGGCCGCGCGCCCGACCTTCAACCTGATCGCGATCATCGCCATCGTCTCGGCCGGCGCCGGCGTCAAGGGGGCGATCATCGGCCAGACGATCGGCACCACGCTCGCGACAGTGATCTGCGTGGGGCTGATCTGGAAGAGCTTCCAAGTCGGCTTCTCGTTCGGCGAGCTGAAGGAGATCCTCAATCGGGGCTGGATTCGCGCCCCGATCGCCTCCTCGATGTGGGTGGTCCAGAACGCGGACTCGTTCATCCTCTCGCGGTTCGTCGACCACAAGGACATCGGCCTCTACAACCTGGCGTCGCGGACCGGGTTCATGGTCGCCTTCCTGCCGCAGGGCTTTCGGATCGCGCTTCGGCCGGTCCGAAAGACGGCCAGCTACGAGGCGTTCATGCGCCAGTACGGGGTGGCGGTGGCGAACGGCCAGATGCTCTCCTACTTCTGGCTTCTCACCCTGACCGCGGTGCTGGCGATGGTGCTCGGCGGCGAGATCCTGATCCAGATCGGGGGGCACCGGTTCGCCTCGGCGGCGCCGCTGATCCCGCTGACGGCGGGCGCGATGTCGATGCCCGCCCTCTACCGGAGCGTCAGCCAGTACGCGGTCTATCCGAACAAGCGCCGCAACTTCGTGATCGCGACGATCCTCGTGGCGCTCTCCTACATCGCGTTCATGCTGCTGCTCTTGAGCGGCACCAACCTCGGCATCTACGCGGCGCCGATCTCGATGCTGGTCGCGTTCACGATCCCGATCGTGATCATGTTCACCTACTCTCAACGCGGCTCGAGGGCGCTCGACTTCCCGTACATGTCGATGACGCTCGCGACCCTCGTAGCGGCGGGGATCGCGGTCGGGTTCCACTTCCTGCACCCGGCCGGGAAGCTCGAGAAGCTGCCGGTGATCGCGGCCCTGATGCTGATCTGGTTCGGGCTGCTCTTCGTGCTGCGGATCATTCCCCGCTATCACTGGGAGCCGATCCGCCACATCACCAAGTCGGCGCTTCGGCGCGGCTCGGCGCTCAAGTTCAACCCGAAGGCGGGACTTCGCTCGCTGAAGCCCGGAGACCGAAAGGCGCTCCGGACCGCGGTCATCGACCGGATCCCGCCCGAGGTGCTCGCTCCGCCGAAGACCGTCGTGCCGGCCGCGTCGGACGGCGCCGATGCGCTACCCGATGGCGTCGATGGCCCGACCGACGGCGAGGAGGAGCTCGGCAGGCTGGGCGACACCGAGGGGGCGCGGCTGGTCCGCCTCCTGCGCGACACGGGCAGGTCCGGCGGGGTCAGCCTCGACGAGCGAAGCGAGCTCGACGGCGACATCTCGCTCTACCTTTTCTCCGACGAGCCGGTCGCGGTCCGCCTGCGAAAGATGCGCCAGCTGCTCACCGCGGGCGCGGACCCCCACGAGCTTCGGATCCTGGAGGGGCTGCGCGACGACCTCGCGAAGGTCCCCGAAGAGGGGTGGCGCACCAGCCGGCCCGGGAACGGGCGCGGACCGGCCCGCGGGGGAGAGGGCAACGGGCCGAAGCGCGGGGGCGACGGGCAAAGCGGCGAGGGCCGGGGGGCGTCGCTCAGGAACGCTTGATGACGATCCGGTCCGGCTCGATCGTCACCTCGACGGGCCGGTGTCCGGCCCAGTGCTCGGTGTAGACGGGATCGTCCTCGACCGCCGGGTCCAACCAGAGGCCGAACCCGTCCTTGTCTCCGTGGTCGAAGCTGCCCTGCATCGCGGCGCCCGCCCGCGCCGGCCCGCTGCGCCTGCGACGCCGCCGCCGGCGGCGCTTGCCGGTCGTCTCGGCCTCGCCGCCGTTCGCGCCACTGGCCTTGGCGGCTTCGCCCTCGCCCCCGCTCGCGTCGCTGGCCTTGGAGGCCTCGCCCTCTTCTCCCTCGTCCTCATCCTCGTCCTCGTAATCGGCGGGCTCGTCGTCAGGCTCGTCCTCGAGCTCCTCTTCGGCTTCCTCCTCGCCCAGGGTGGCCTCGATCTCGGCCTCGATCTCGTCCCGGAGCTCGCCCTCGCCGCTCTCATCCTCGGGGGCGAGCTCGTGGCGGCGGCGAAACTCGCGCAGCTCCGAGGCCGGAATGTCGAGCTGATGGGCGATCCACGCATCGGTCCGCCCCTGGCGAACCCAGGCACGGATCTGGTTGAGCTGTGAGCGAAGTGGCTTTCTGGCCATCTGATGCCGGTTCCGCCGGCGAGCGTGATGCTAACGAACGGTTGTGGGTGGCGTACCTGGGTTTCAGTAGCTAGTCTGAATCGACCGGGCCGTCAACCGTCGGGGGCCCGATCGAAGGAGGCAAAATGCTGGTTCTTACCCGCAAGACGAACGAGAGCATCATGATCGGAGACGACGTCGAGATCTCCGTGCTCGCCGTGTCGCGGGACAAGATCCGCCTCGGCATCAGCGCCCCGCGCGAGGTCCCGGTGTTCCGCAAGGAGGTCTACCTCTCGATCCAGGCGGAGCGGGAGGAAGGCGCCCGGCGGGCGCCGTCGCAAAACGGCGACTCCCCCGGCAAGGTCGAGGACGCCCTCGACGAGCTCTCCAAGGACTGAACGATCGCGCGCCGGGCGGACCCGGCGTCAGCCCATCAGCCAGGCGAGCGACTCGAACATCACCACGGCCACGGTGACCACGGTGATGCTGAGCGCGACGACCAGGACGCCGAAGGCGACGTTGCCGCGCTGCTCGCCCCGCTGGATGTCGCGGGCGCGGGAGCGATTCGCCGCGCGCTGGCGAAGCTGCTTTCGGCGTCGCCGCTCGATTGCAGCCTCCTGCTCGAAGGCCAGCTCGAACGACTCGATGCTCTCTTGCATTCTCATCGGCGGGGTACCTCGGTGAGACTCGGCGCCGTGCGGGTCTGAAGGGGGCCGCGGGGCGAAGCGACCCTGACACGACGCATCGCAAGCTACCAAACCGGGTGGAACGCCGACCGGGCTTCGGGTGTCAATCGGCACGAGCGGCCCCCCTGGGCGATCCCGCCCCCTTGGCGACCCGACGCTTAGCAACGCCCCCACAGGCCGCGGCCCGCCTTGCCCGCCCGGGCCGCGAGACGGTCGAGGAGCGGCGCGTGGGCGGTGTTCGGGGCGATCGTCAGGGTGCGCGCGTAGCCGTCGCGGACCAGGGCCGCGTTCACGAACCGGGGGCCGCCTCCGCCCGCAGGCGTCGTGTAGACGTAGGCGAGCAGCCGCCCGTAGACGTCGCGCCGTTCCTGATCGAAGACGAGGCGCACCGTTCGGCCGTCGACGAGGTGGTGGTTCTCGGCGCTGGCGCGCTCGCCGAAGCACTCAACGGGCGTTCCCGGCTTCACGGTCTCGGGCGTATCGACGCCGATGTAGCGGACGTACTGGTCGGCCCCCTCGACCGAGGCGACGATCGTGTCGCCGTCGACGACCCGCAGCACCCGAGCCTCGACCGACCTCCCACTCGGCGTCGGCGCCCCGCCGTCCGAGCCACAGCCGGCCAGGCCCGCGACGCCGGCGACCACGATCAAGATCCCGAGTCTCATGCCTGACCTAACCCGACGGGAGCGTCACGTGCCCCCGGCGGGAAATCGGCTGGGTAGGAAGCGGCAACCGACACCCGGTCCGCACGCCAGCCCCTCTCGCGTCCCTCGCGAACGACCGCAATCACTCACCTCACCCAGCCCCTTTCCGGGCCCCTCGCGAACGACCGATAACCGGTCGCCTTGACACCCGTCTCCCGACCCGTCGCGAACGACCGACATTTCCAGGCGCTTCGAACGCCTTTGAGCGAAGAATGTTTCGCTCTCGGCTCGTTCCGCGAATGGTCGGGGCTTTTCTGGACCCGGATACGGCGAGCAAGTCGCTGCCGGGCTCGCCAAGCCCCTGATCAGCCGTGGGCGCGCGGGATCGAATGTCGGCGATTCGCGGGGGGTGCCGCAAACCGTACTTCCCGTCATGGTGGCTCGACCTCGATCTGAATGTCGGCGATTCGCGACGGGTGTCCGCACCCTCCCGACGGGACGGTCGATCGGGGCCGATGTCGGCTAATTCGTGAGGGCTCGGGGGTGGGGGCCACCCCGGCGCCCCTCGACCCAGGCCGCTGCGCTGTACCCGGAGGCAGGGCCCGCTAGGGGATGCGCGTGACGCTCGAGAGCATGATCTCCTTGATCTGCTCGATGATCTCGAGCGCCGCGGAGTGCTCGCGCTGCCAGACGTTTCGCCCGTAGATGACGCCCGAGCCGCCTGACTCCATGATCTCGCGGGTCTGCTTCAGAAGCTCGTCGTCGTCGATCTTCGAGCCGCCCGAGAGCACGACCAGTGAGCGGCCCGCCGAGGCGACGATCTGCTGGACCGCCTCCTCCTCGGAGGGCTCGAGCGTGTTGTAGGGCGCGGGGGCGTCCTTGTCCTTCTCCGGATTGATCTTCGGTCGGTTCAGCTTCACGACGTCGGCGCCCATCTCCATCGCCAGGCGCGCGGCGTAGTCGATCGCGTAGAACGACACGTGGCCGCCCTTCTTGTCGATTGCGGCGCCGCGCGGGTAGGCCCAGACGATCAGCGGCATTCCGTAGCGCTCGCAGTCGGAGCGGACGCCCCTCAGCTGATGGAGGTCGGCGTCCTGGCGCGGCGAGCCGACGTAGAGCGTGTAGCCGACTGCGTCGGCGCCCAGGCGGACGGCGTCCTCGACCGAGGCGTTGGTGGTCGAGAGCGCCTGATCGGACGACGGGATGTCGGTCTTCGCGTTGATCTTCAGGATCAGCGGCACCTGGCCCGCGTAGTCGGGGTAGTACTTGGTCGCCAGGCCGATCTGGCAGGCGATCGCCGAGTAGCCCGCCTCGGCGGCGAGGTGGAACTGGTACTCCGGGTCCTTGGAGGCCGGGTTGGGGAAGAAGTCGCGCGGGCCGTGCTCGATTCCCTGGTCGATCGGGAGCAGGAGCAGGGTGCCGTGGCCGGGGCCGAACTCGAACAGCAGGCGGCGAAGGCGGGTGCGCTTGCCCGGTGCGAGAGTGCTGAGAAGGGACTTCTGCTGGGTCGCGGTGTCGATCGCCATTGGGTGAGTCTCAACCTCCTGCGGTTTACGGCTGGTCCGATCCGGATAATAGCCGTGGCCTCCAGTGCTCGACCACCGCTTCAACGGGCCGCCGTTCACGATCGGCATCGAGGAGGAGCTGATGATCCTCGATGCCGACGGCCTCGACCTGGCGCAGGAGGTCGAGGCGATCCTCGGCGAGGTGCCGAAGAGGCTCGAGGGCCAGGTCAAGCCCGAGCTCATGCAGTCGGTGCTCGAGATCGCGACCACGCCGTGCGAGGACGTCGCGGCCGCCGGCGAGGAGCTTCGCGTCCTGCGAGGCGCGGTGGCCGAGATCGCCGAGCGCCGCGGCCTGCTCCTCGCCGCCGCCGGGACGCACCCGTTCGCCCGCTGGGAGGACCAGGCGATAGTCGATCGCCCGCGATACCTGGAGATCATCGAGGAGCTCGCCTGGATCGCGCGACGCGAGCTGATCTTCGGCACCCATGTCCACGTCGCGATCGAGGGGCCCGATCGGGCGATCTTCGTCGCCGACGGCCTTCGCCGCTACATGCCGCTGCTCCTGGCGATGTCGGCGAACTCGCCGTTTTGGCGCGGCGCCCGGACGGGGTTGATGTCGTCGCGAACCCCGGTCTTCCGGGCCTTTCCGAGGGCCGGGATCCCGCCCCACTACGGCAACTGGGAGAGCTACTCCAACCGGGTCGAGCAGATGATGCGCGGCGGCGCGATCGAGGACTACACCTACCTGTGGTGGGACGTCCGCCCCCATCCCGATCTGGGCACGGTCGAGACGCGGATCTTCGACCAGCAGACCCGCCTCGAGCACACGATCGGGCTCGCCGCGTTGACCGTTTCGCTCGCCCACCGGCTCAGCTCGCTCTACGACGACGACCAGCCTCTGGTCGACTACCCGACCGAGCTGATCGACGACAACAAGGTTCGCGCCGCGCTTCGCGGCATGGAGGCGGGGCTGATCGACTTCTGGCGCGGCGAGCAGGTGCCGGCCGAGCAGATGGCGCGCGGGGTGCTCGACGAGGTGGCCGAGCACGCCGAGGAGCTCGGCTGCTCGGACGAGCTCGGGATCGTCGGCGATCTGCTGGGCGCCAACACCGGGGCCCACCGCCAGCTTCGAGTCGTCGAGGACGGCGCGGCGCTTAGCGATCTGGTCGCCGAGATCGCCGACAAGACCAGACCCTGAGCGGGCAGCCCGCCGGATATTCTCGTTGTCGTGCCCGAGGCAGGACCCGAGCTGAGCGTCGTCTGCAAGAGCTGCGGCTCCGAGGTGAGCCCGTACGTCACCGAGTGCCCCTATTGCGGAACCCGGCTCAGAAAGCGGGCCCCGAAGCTCGAGCGCCGCGGCGACGAGCTGACCCCGCGCGAGACCCGCCGCGCCAAGCGAAGGCGCCGCGCCGCCGAGCGACGGGCCGGAGCCCGCGAGCGGACGGCGTTCGCCTCGGAGCGCCCCTACGTGACCATCGCGGCGATCCTCGCCCCGGCGCTCCTGGTGCTCGTCCAGCGCGCCTCGGACCTGAGCCTGTTCCAGGTTGGAGCCCTGACCGGGCTGACCGTGACCGACCAGTGGTGGAACTACCTCACCGCCCCGTTCGTCTACGACGACCTCGGCTACCTGTTCGTGGTCGGCATGGCGATGGCCCTCTTCGTTCCCGAGCTCGAGCGGCGCCTCGGCTCGGTGGCGACGCTCCTCCTGCTGGTCGCCTGTGGCGCCCTCGGCGCGCTCGCGGCGCCCCAGCTGGACGGCCTGTTCGGCGACGGCCTGACGCTGGTCGCCGGGGGAAACGGCCTGGCGCTCGGCGCCGTCGGCGCCTGGTTCATGCTTCGCCGCGGCGACGC
The DNA here is from genome assembly GCA_963720685.1 of uncultured bacterium. Classification (GTDB taxonomy): domain Bacteria; phylum Actinomycetota; class Thermoleophilia; order Solirubrobacterales; family 70-9; genus AC-56. The sequence continues at coordinate 86,211 of CAVRGF010000002.1, forward strand.
GCTGGCCGACGACGGAGAGGAGCTCGACTGGATCCCGGTCACCGTCGCCGCCTGCGTGCTCCTGCTCCTGCCGCTCGTCAACGACTTCGCCAACCCGTGGGCGGGGATCGTCGGCGGGTTGGTGGGGATGGGCGCGGGGCTCTCGGCCTCGCGGGCGCGGCGCTGATGCCGAACAAGTTCACGACCCTCGGCCCCGAGCTCTACGCGTACGCGATCGAGCACGGGGCGCGCCAGGACGACCTGCTGCGCCGCCTCGCCGAGGAGACCGAGAGCAAGCTCGCCGACGTCGCGATCATGCAGATCGCCCCCGACCAGGGTGCATTCATGACCATGCTGATGCGCCTCACCGGGGCGCGGCGCGCCCTCGAGCTCGGGACCTTCACCGGCTACTCGGCGATCTGCATCGCTCGTGGCCTTGCCGACGACGGCGAGCTCGTCACCTGCGACCTGAGCGACGAGTGGACCTCGGTCGCCCGCCGCTACTGGGAGGAGGCCGGCGTCGCCGACCGGATCGACCTGCGGCTCGGGCCGGCGCTCGAGACGATCCGCGCCCTGCCGTCCTCAGAGCCGTTTGACTTCGCGTTCATCGACGCCGACAAGTCCGAATACCCCGACTACTACGAGGAGTGCCTTCGCCTCCTGCGTCCCGGCGGCCTCGTGATGCTCGACAACGTGTTCCGCGACGGCAAGGTGCTCGACGCGGCCGACGACGATCCCCGCACCCGCGCCACCCGCGAGGTCAACGACCGCGCCGCAACCGACGAACGCGTCGACGTGGTGATGCTCGCGGTGGCCGACGGGATAACGCTTGCCCGCAAGCGCTAGGCGTGGACCCCGCCGCCGCGATCGAGCTCCAGCGCCGCGGGCTGTCGGCGTTCGTGCGGCTGCTCGGCACGGGCTCGGAGGACTCGAAGCTGGTCGAGGACGACGGGGTGCTCGCCTCGATCGTCCCTAGCGCCCCCGAGCGCTCGGTGATCAACTCGGTCGTCTATCGAGATCCCGGCGTGCTGGTCGCCTCGCTCGACCGGCTGGCCCACGACTACGAGGAGGCCGGGGTCAAGGCGTGGACGGTGTGGGTGCCCGAGGTCGACCGCCAGGCCACCGAGGCCCTCGCGGCGTCCGGCCACGTGCTCGACGCGACGCCGACCGCGATGGTCCTCGACCTCGCCGCGCTCCCCGCCGCGGAGGGGGACGGCCTCGACTGGGACTCCGACCCCGAGGTCGCCGACGTGACCCGGATCAACGACCTCGCCTACGGGTGGGAGGTCGGGACGTTCGGCCGCGCCCTGGAGCGCACCCCGGCGGAGGTGCCGCTGCGCCTCTACCAGGCGCGGGTCGACGGCCGCCCCGCCTGCGTGCTCGGAACGGTCGACGACGAGGACGACTGTGGCGTCTACCTGGTCGCCACCCTCGCCGAGCACCGCGGCCGGGGGCTCGCCCGCCGGCTCCTCCACGCCGCCCTCGCCGAGGCCCGCGAACGTGGCCGGCGGACGTCCAGCCTCCAGGCGACCAAGGCGGGGTACCCAGTCTACGCGCGGCTCGGTTACGAGCCGATCTGCGCGATCGAGATGTGGGAGCGCCGCAAGTGACTATCGTCTCGGCCGTGCCAGTGGACGAGGCGCGATTGGACGCCGCCATCGAGGCGCTGACCGACCGGGAGCGGTTCCGCGAGGCGGAGGCGCTGGTCGGCGCCGCGGCGCCGAAGCTCCAGCGCGTCCTCGCCTCCGCGATGGAGGCCGGAGGCTGGTTCCAGGAGACGCACGAGAGCGAGGTCCGAAAGGCCGCCGCGGAGCCGTCCGAAGAGGAGCGGCTCACCGCGGTGCGGGCTCTGCTCGCCGAGGAGGCCCGGATGGGCATGATGGTCGGCGTCGCGGTCGGCTGGGCGCTCGCCGAGGAGCTCCGCCACGCCGAACAACCCGAACAGGAGGACTGAACCGGATGGAGATCAGATTTCTTGGACACTCGTGCTTCGAGCTCTCCGAGGGCGACGCCCGGGTGCTCGTCGACCCGTTCCTGAAGCCCAACAACCCCGCCTCGCCCGTCACCGCCGACGAGCTCGAGCCGACCCACATACTGATCACCCACGGCCACGCCGACCACATGGCCGACGCGGTCGGTCTCGCGAAGCGCACCGGGGCCCACTGCGTCGGGATCGTCGAGCTCGCCAACTGGCTCGAGGCCAGGGGAGTCGAGGCGGTCAGCGACCCGAACCTCGGCGGGACGGTCGAGTTCGAGTGGGGATGGGTGAAGCTCGTTCAGGCCTGGCACACGAACACCCTGCCCGGCTCCTCCGAGACGCCGTTCAGCGCCGAGACGGGAACCCCGATCGGGACGGCGGCCGGCCTGGTGATCAACCTCGGCGGCACGACCGTCTACCACCTCGGCGACACCTGCCTGTTCAGCGACCTCGAGCTGATCGCGCGGAGGACGCCCGTGGACGTCGCGCTGATCCCGATCGGCGGCCACTACACGATGGATCGCCACGACGCCGCGATGGCCGCCGAGATGATCGGGGCGAAGACGGTGATCCCGATTCACTTCAACACCTTCCCGCCGATCGAGACGGACGCCGCGGCGTTCAAGGCGGAGGTCGAGTCGAACACCGATTCCGAGGTCGTGGTGCTCGAGCCGGGCGCCAGTCACACGGTCTGAATTACTTGCGGGCGCCTGCGGCGCCCTGACACGCATGTTTCGGAGCTAAAGCTCCTCATAGGAATTACTGGCCGACTGGCCAGTCAAGCCGGTAGCCTGTGGCGAACGCGCGGATGGCGATCGCCCAGGAGAGGAGACCGAGGTGGAAGTAGGCACGGAGAGCACGACCGCGGCGGGCCCGAAGAAGTTCACGACCCTGACCGAGATCGCCGGCCGGGAGGGGTTCCTGGAAACCTCGGATCCGGCGCTTCAGGAGTCGGCCGACCGCGGCGAGGCGAAGCTGCTCGGCTACTCGGAGCTCTATGAGCTCTGGGAGCGCCAGCAGTGGCTGACCCAGGAGATCGACTTCACCCGCGACAAGCAGGACTGGCTGGAGAAGATCCCGCCCGAGGAGCGCGAGCAGCGGATGTACGGCCTCTCGGCCTTCTTCATCGGCGAGCAACGGGTCACCGACGAGCTCGGCCCGATCATGCGCGCCGCTCCCACCGAGGAGATGCGGATCTTCCTCTCGACCCAGATCGCCGACGAGGCACGCCACGTACGGTTCTTCAACCGCTTCTACCAGGAGGTCGGGCTGCTCGACGGAGCCGACGATCTCGCCGATCGCCTGAGCGCCACCGAGCCGAACCTGAACGACGCCTTCAAGCAGCTATTCGACGAGATGCTGAAGGGTCGGGTCGACCGGCTGGCGACGAATCCCGAGGACACCGAGCTCCTGGTCGAGTGCGTGACGCTCTACCACATGATCATCGAGGGGGCCCTGGCGCTCACCGGCCAGCACTTCATCATCGAGTACAACACCGAGCAGGACACGCTTCCGGGCTTCGTCGAGGGGTTCCAGAAGGTGGCCCGCGACGAGCATCGCCACATCGCCTTCGGGGTTCGCTTCCTAACCGACATGGCCAACGAGGACGACCGCTATCGCGACGCGATGCAGCGGATGCTGGGCGAGGCGCTGCCGATCGCCGACAAGGTCCTCGACCCGCCGTGGGCCGAGGACGACGACTGGGAGCAATTCGGCTACTCGCGCGACGAGACCCATGCCTTCGCCGCCCAGTGCCTGTCGAGGCGGCTGAAGGTGATCGGCCTGGCGTAGGCCGGGCGCGCGGCCCGCTAGCTACCCGAGGGGGCGGGAGCCGGCGTCGTAGTCGTGGGCGGAGTCGGGTCCGTGGGCGTGGTCGGCGGACCCGGCGGGGGAGGAGTCGGGTCCGTGGGCGTGGTCGGCGGATCGGTCGGGGGCGGCGGGTCCGGCGGGGCCGGATCGGTGCCCGTGCCGTCCGAGCTACCGGAGGCCGAGCCGTTGCCGCTGCCGTTCTGGCCGCCGTAGTTGGTGCTCGGCGCCGGCGGCGGTGATCCCTTGCCCGCGGTGTCGGCCGGCGTCGAGGCGCCGGTTGCCGGCGTGGTCGGTTCGGTGGGCTCGGTGGCGGTCGCCTTGGCGGGGGTGTCCGGGCCGGTCGTGGGCTTTGACCGGGTTGCGTGAAGCTTGGCTGTGTCGCGGCCGTGGGCGGTCGCGCCGTGTCCCGGAGCGCTCGTCACGTGGGTCGTGTGGGTCTCGACCGAGCGGGTCCCCATCGCGGACACCGTCGAGGCGGGTCCGTGCCCCGTCGTGTTCTCCATGTTCTTGACGCCCACCGCGCCGGCCGTGAACAGGGCGGCCGTGGCCACGCCCACCGCCGCCTTTGCGCCGAGGCCGCCCGCCGCGCCTCCGGCGGCGATCGCACCGATCGCGCTCGTGCCGCCGGCCGCGGCGGCCGTGCCACCCGCGGCGCCGGCCGTGCCAACGGCTCCGGCCGTTCCGGCCGCGCCCGCGGCGCCGCCGGCTCCCGCGGCACCTCCTCCGGCTGTGCCGACCGTTCCCGCCGCCCCGCCCCCGGCGGCGCCACCGCCGAGCTTGACGGCGAAGATCTTGCGAACCAGCGCGAAGAGGCCGAAGGGAGCGAGCCCGGCGACCGCCTTGGTGCTGGAGCGCAGCTGGCGCCGGTAGCGGCGACAGGCCTTGCAGTCTCGGACGTGGCGGCGAGCCGGACCGGAGGCCTTCGAGATCCCCTCGGCCGCCTCGGCGAGCTCGAGCCGGACGTCGCCGCAGGTCAGGACGCGCGCCTCGCTCGCCTCGGCGAGCGACATCCGCCCCCTGACCAGGAGCGACTTGACGGCGGGCAGCGAGGTGCCCATTGCCTGGGCGATCTCGGTGTAGGAGAGGTCATCGATCTCGCGGAGCACCATCGCCGTCCGCTGCGTCTCGGGAAGCTCGTGCATGTCGGAGACGATCTCGCGAAGCTGCTCGCGCCTCTGGACCTGTTCGAGCGTCGTGGCCCCGTTCTCGTGCGGGTGGACGTCCATCGAGTCCTGCCCTTCCGCGACCGGGCGGCGGAGGTGGTTGAGGCAGCGGTTTCGGGCGATCCGGTAGAGCCAGGGCCGGGCGTTGATCGGCCGCGAGTCGGCGATCATCGCCGTGTGGGCGGCGACGAAGACCTCCTGCAGCACGTCCTCGGCGTCCTGAACCGAGTTCAGGAGGTGGCGGCAGAAGGCGAGGAGGCGGGCCTGGTAGCGGTCGAAGAGGACCTCGAAGGCCCGATCATGGCCATCGCGAATCAGAGCGACGAGCTTCTCGTCGCTCTGCAGCCGTAGGAGCGGCGATCGCCGCGCCAGCAGGCTGCCATGAGAGGCAGTTGTGAGGGCGGAGGCCTCCATACGCCCGAACTAACACAACACGCTACTCCCCCGAAAGTTGCGCGGCAACCATACGATTACCGGAATCGGGTACGCGTGCGCCCAATCCGATCGGCCCGAGTACCCGGGGCGGGAGTCGAACCCGCAACGCCCCCGAAGGAGCCACGCGTTTTAAGCGCGCTGACTTTGCCAGTTTGTCTACCCGGGCCGCCCGATCGTACCGCCGCCGAACGCCCTGTTTGCGCTGCTCAGTCGCCGCGGACGATCGCGATGTTGAGCGAGCCCGTGCCCAGCGCCGAGTAGAGGCGCAGCCACAGCGGCAGGTACATCTCGGTGCCGCGGGCGCCCGCCAGATCGCCCAGGTCCATCACGTTCGCCTCGCCCCAGCCGAAGGTTCGCAAGAGCTCCGTGACCTGGTCCTTGGCGTCCGAGTCGTTGCCGCAGACGAAGATCTGGGTCGACTCGCCGAGACTACCCGGCGACACCATGACGCTGGCGTTGATCGTGTTCAGCGTCTTGACAACCCGCGCGTCCGGGAAGGCCCGCTGGATCCGCTCCGCCAGGCTGTCGTCGTTGCAGACCGTCAGGGTCGGCGGCATGCCCTGACTGAAGTCGAGCGGGTTCGAGACGTCGATCAGGACCTTGCCGGCCAGGTTCTCGCCGCCGGCGGCCTCGAGGGCCACGAGCGACACCGACCCCGCGGTCGCATTGACCACGATCTCGCCGAACCCGGCCGCATCCTCGAACGAGCCCTCGCTCGCCCCTTCCCCGGCCTCCGAGGCCCACCCGACCGCCTTCTCGTTCCCGGCGCTCCGCGACCCCATCTTCACCTCATGTCCGAGCTCGACCAGCTTCCCGCCGATCGCCTGTCCGACCATCCCCGTTCCCAGCACCCCGATCCTCATCGCACCAAGACATTACAACCGCCCGCCCGCCGCCCATCGAGCCCCGCCATCCGCAGGAGCCCGTCCGCGGCGATCCTCACCGACCGCTGCCTCTCGGTCCGCACTCGTGCGTATTCCGTCCCTCTGCGACACCCATCCGCGGTAATCCGGCGGCGACCATCCACCCGTGCCCGGGACCCGTCGCGAACCGCCGACAACCCTCCCCGCGCTCGCAACATGGCCTCCGCGACGCGCACGCCGGCGATCGCGACGGCCCGGGCACGCCCCTGTACCCCTGCCCGCCCAAACCGCCATCGGCATGCCCCCTCGAACCCATCGCGAATCGCCGACAAATGCTCCCCGGCCCCGGCTTTCCAGCCCCGCGGGGCCGCCTGGCCCCAATGTCGGTCGTTCGCGATGGCGTCGGAACCCCCCTCTGCAGCGCGAGGGCGGCCCCAATGTCGGTCGTTCGCGATGGTGTTGGAACCCCCCTCTGCGGCGGGGGAGGGCCCGAAGCGGGCAGGTAGGGAGGCCCGGCGGCCGGTGAATTGACGCGCTACAAGCGGGCCGGTCCGCTACTGGCGATCGAGCCGCCATCAGACGCCATCGACGAGGTCACGATGCGCGACCTGAGCCGCGACACGTCCGGGGTGCTGGCCCGGGTATTTGCGGGCCGGCGCGCGATCGTGACCAAGCGGGGCGCCCCCGTGGCGGTGATCCTCGAGGTCGAGGAGGCGCTCGGCTTGTCTGCCACCGTCGTGGTCGCGCAACGAGAAGCAGCGCGCCGGCTATTCGGCGCAGAACTCGACCAGGAGTTCGCCAGGCGGCGGCTGCGGGGACTTTCGCGAGGGCTCGATCGGCGGCGCGAGGGCGCCTAGAGCTGCACCCAGACCGTCTTCGTCTCGAGGTAGGCGTCGAGGTTCGCGTGGCCCTTCTCGCGGCCGATGCCGGATGCCTTGTAGCCGCCGAACGGGGCGGCCGGGTCGCCGCCGCCCCAGGTGTTGACGTAGACGTTGCCGGCCCGGAGCATTCCCGCGAGCTTGTGGGCGTTGGAGACGTCGCGGGTCCACAGGCCCGCCGCCAGCCCGTACTCCGTTTCGTTGGCGCGCCGGGCGACCTCCTCGAGATCCTCGAAGGGCATCGCCACGAGCACCGGGCCGAAGATCTCCTCGCGGGCGATCCGCATCGTGTCCTCGACTCCGGTGAACAGGGTGGGGGAGACGAAGTAGCCGCCGTCCGCCCCGGCATCGCCGCCGTTGCCGGCCGCGCCACCGTCGCCGATCCCGCCCACGACCATCTCGGCTCCGTCCTCGACCCCCGAGTCGATGTACCCTTTTACCCGCTCGAACTGCTCCTCGGAGATCACCGGGCCGAACTCGGTCTCCGGGTCGAGGCCCGGCCCCACCCGCGCCTCGCGCGCGAACGAGGCGAGCCGCTCGGTCACCTCGTCGAACAGCTCCGCGGCGACGAACAGGCGCGAGCCGGCGTTGCAGGCCTGGCCCGAGTTCGAGTAGATCCCCTGGTAGGAGCCGGGGATCGCCTTGTCGAGGTCGGCGTCGGGAAGGATGATGTTGGGGCTCTTTCCGCCCAGCTCGAGGGTCACCCGCTTCAGCGACCTGCCGCACTTGGCGCCGATCTCGCGACCGACGACCGTCGACCCGGTGAAGGCGACCTTGTCGACCCCGGGGCAGTCGACCAGCGCCGCGCCGGTCGTCCCGTCGCCCGTCAACACGTTGAGCGTCCCCTCGGGGAACCCCGCCTCGAGCGCCAGCTCTCCCAGCCGCAGGGCGGTCAGGGGAGTCTGCTCGGCGGGCTTCAGGACGATCGAGCAGCCCGCCGCAAGGGCAGGGGCGACCTTCCACATTGCCATCAAGAGCGGGTAGTTCCAGGGCACGATCTGGGCACAGACGCCGACCGGCTCGCGGACCGTGTAACAGAGGACGTCGCGCGCCGATACCGGGATCGTCTCGCCCTCGATCTTGGTCGGCCAGCCCGCGTAGTAGCGAAGGTGGCCGACCGTCGCCGCGATGTCGCCGTTTGCGGCCTTCAGCGGCTTTCCGTTGTCGAGCGACTCGAGCTCGGCGAGCTGCTCGCCGTTCGTCTTGATCAGCTCGGCGAGCGAGTACATGAGCCCCGACCGCTTCGAGGGGCTGACCTTGCGAAGCGGGCCGTCGAGCGCCGCCCGGGCCGCCGCGGCGGCGCGATCGACGTCCTCGGCGCCGGCCAGCGGCACGGCACAGATTGCCTCGCCCGTCGCCGGGTCGATCGTCTCGAACGTGTGCCCGTCGGCGGCCTCCAATCGCTCGCCGCCGATCACGAGGCGCAGATCCCCCTCGATGAACTGCCGCGCGGCGGGGGAGAGCGCCTGGGCCGTGGCGGAAGGCATCGCCTGGATCGTAGCCCTCAGCAGCTCTGAAGCAGGACCAGGGCGCCGATCACCGCGGCGGCGGCGACCGGGATGCTCAGGTAGCGCCAGGCGGTGCTTTCGGGGTCCGAGAGCCAGTCGGGGACGCCGATCCGGCGCCGCCCCGCGCCTGGCTCGGGCACCTCGAACGCCTCGTGGCATCGAACGCAGACGACCCGCCGAACGGCATCCGAGGTCACGACGCCGGGGATCCGAACCCGTGTCGTAGCGCCGCATTCGGCGTGGCGGCGACGCACCGTGCGGACAGGCTGTCCGTCCAGCGGCTCGGGAAATCCCCCGTTCGAATCCGGTGTCGGCTGCGACAATTGGGCCATGGCGCCGATTCTGACTCGTCTTTACCGTCGGCTCGGCCGTTCCTACCCCTACGTCTTCTTGACGGTGGAGTTGCAGAGCGCCTTCGTGATCACGGCGGCGACGCTCGGGCTGTTCAGCTTCTACTACAACGGCTCGACCAGCGACTACCTGAAGATCCTCGCGGTCTCGCTGGTGCTGACGGGGATCGCGGTCTGGGTCACCCTGCTTCGCACCTACCCGCTGATGCGGCCGATCAAGGAGTGGATCGGCGGCTCGCGCGGCGAGGAGGCGACCACGAGGGCCTGGCGAACGGCGATCAGCCTGCCGCTCTCGCTGGTGCGGCGCGACCTCTTCGTCCCGGTCGCGGTGGCGATCATCCCCGCGTGCGTGTGGGCCGTGATCGTCCTCGGCCTGGAGTGGGGCGCGTTCTTCCCCCTCTTCGCAGGCTCGATGGTGGCGCTCGGCTACTCGGCGATCCTCCACTACCTGATCCTCGAGGTCGGGATGCGGCCGGTCCTGCTCGAGATCAGCGAGGGCGAGTCGGCGCCGCGGACCGCGGTCGCGCCCCCGGCGATCCCGCTTCGGGTCCGCATGATGGCCGCCCTCCCGCTGATCAACCTGATCACCGGCCTCGTGGTCGCCGCGCTGACCTCCTCGGGCGGCGGCGGCGCGGCCCTCGGGGTCGACGTCCTCGTCGCGGTCGCGGTCGCGACCACGATCTCGCTCTACCTGACGATCCTGTTCTCGAAGTCGATAATCCGCCCGATCTACGACCTCCAGCGGGCCACGGTGGCGATCGGCGAGGGGCGCTACGACGCCCGCGTGCCGGTCACCACCGGCGATGAGCTCGGCGAGCTCGCCGCATCGTTCAACCAGATGGTCGAGGGGCTCGCCGAGCGCGAGCGCCTCCGCGACGCGTTCAGCACCTATCTCGACCACTCGGTCGCCGAGTACATCCTCAGCGAGGAGTTCGCCGAAGAGGGGCAGGAGCTCGAGGTCTCGGTCTTGGTCTGCGACGTCCGCGACTTCACGAGCTTCGCGGCCCGCGCGAGCGCCAAGGAGGTCGTCAGCCGCCTCAACGAGCTGTTCGAGATCGTCGTCCCGATCGTCGGCCGCCACCGCGGCCACGTCGACAAGTTCCTCGGCGACGGGCTGCTCGGCGTGTTCGGCGCGCCCCAGCCCTACCCCGACCACGCCGACCGGGCGGTCCTCGCCGCTTGCGAGATGGCCGCCAAGGTGAACTCGAACGACCGCCTGGGGCTGAAGATCGGCGTCGGGGTCAACACCGGGCCGGTGGTCGCCGGGTCGATCGGCGGCGCAGGGAGGCTCAACTTCAGCGTGATCGGCGACGCCGTCAACGTCGCCGCTCGGGTCGAGGCCACGACCCGGGAGGTGGGCCAGGACGTCCTGATCACCGAGCGGACCCTCGAGCGGATGAACGCCGAGATCGAGGTCGAGGCGTGCGGCGAGCGGACCCTGAAGGGCCTCGACCAGCCGATCACCCTCTTCTCGCCGCGGGTCGAGGCGGCGGCCCAGCGGCCCGGCGAGGAGCCGCTGCCCGTTCCGGCCGACGCCGCCGCGCACGGCGAGTTCAGCGGCGGGCGGCGCGAAGCCGGCGGCCTCGCCCAGCTCTAGGACCCGGCGCGATCTAGCGCTGGGCGCGGCGCCCGGCGACCGACTCGAGCGCGACGCGGGCGTCGGCGCTGAGCGTCGTGACGATCTCGGCGGCGGGCTTTTCCTCGGCCAGGATGTGGGCCTGGCCGGCCCAGAGGTTGAAGCCGTCGGCGTCGCCGCGCGCGCGGGCGGCGGCTCGGATCGGCGCCGTCGCGTGCTGGATCTGCGGGAAGGCGATCGGCGCCGCCTGGCTGTGCTGGAGGAGGAAGCGGTTGACGAGCCCGCGGGCGAGGCGACCGCTGAACGCTCGGGTCAGCGCGGTCGGCTCCTCCTCGGCGAGGGCCTCGCGGTGGGCGGGGTGGGTGCCGGCCTCGGGGGCGCGCAGGAAGGCGGTTCCGAGCTGCGCGGCGCGGGCGCCGGCGGCGAGGACGGCGGCGATCGCCGGCCCGTTGGCGAGCCCGCCCGAGGCGACGAGCGGCAGGTCGATCTCGGCGGCGACGAGGCGAAGGAGCACCAGGACCCCGAATCCCTCGGCGCCGTCCCGGTCGACGAAGGTGGCCCTGTGCCCGCCCGCCTCGATCCCCTGGAGGATCAGCACGTCGGCCCCGGCGCCCGCCGCGGCGTGGGCCTCGTGGAGGTCGGTGACCGTCACCCATGCCTCGGCACCCGTGTCGTGAAGCGAGGCGATCACCTCGGCCGGGGGGCAGCCGAACGTGAACGAGACGATCGGGACCCGCTCGCGGTGAAGGACGGTCAGCTTCGGCCCCCACTCGTCGTCGTCGTAGGAGGCGTCGCCGACCTCGACCCCGTAGCGGTCGGCTTCGACCTGGAGGCGATCGAGGTAGGCCGACAGCCGGCCGCTGTCGACGGCGGCGGTGCCGGGCACGAACATGTTGACGCCGAACGGCCCGTCGGTCAGCTGTCGGAGCTGTCGGATCTCGGCCCGAAGCGCGGGGGCCGTCTGGTAGCCGGCGGCCAGGAACCCGAGTCCCCCGGCGCCGACCACCGCGGCGGTCAGCTCGGGCGTCGACGGCCCTCCCGCGAGGGGGGCCTGAATGATCGGGTGCTCGAGGTCGTTGAGGATCATCGCCCTGGCCCCTTGGATCGACCGTCCCGCGGGGACTCGATACGCAGTCTAAGCGCGTCGGTCGGACCCCAAACTCGGAACTGCGCTAGGTGGGAGAACCCTGTCGGGCTCAGGCGCGCTCAGGCGTGGTTTACGGGACCTCGAGCACGTACTCGCAGTTCTGCGCCGAGTCGTGGTCCGGGCCGCCGTTGCAGGTGTCGTGGCCGGGGCCTCCGAACAGGTCGTCGTCGCCGGAGGACCCGCCGATGAAGTCGTGGGCGCCGCCGGAGACCTTGCCCTGGGGGCTACCCGCGTGGTCGTCGCCGTAGGCGATGTCGTTGCCCTGAAGCGAGTGGATCTGGTCGGAGCCGGAGCCCTTCGCGAAGCCGGTCTTCGTGTAGCTGTCGCCGATCGTGACGTCGTTGGCCGGCCCGAGGTTGATCTGGTCGTCGCCTCCGCCGATCGCCGTTCCATAGGGCGAGTAGCTGTCGCCGATCTCGAAGTCCCTGTCGGAGGAGCCCTCGAAGTGGTCGTTGCCGCCGCCGGTCGCGCGGCCGTCGCCGGTCACCTCGCTGTCGCCGACGAAGAAGTCGTTGCCCTTCTGGCCGCGGATCTTGTCGTGGACGCCGCCGCTGGCGTTGAAGTGCGACCAGTTGTCGCCGACCACGTGGTCATCTCCGAACTCGCCCTCGAGGAAGTCCTTGCCGACGTGGCCGATCGCGTCGCCGTCGCGCTCCGCGTTGTCGCCGACGATGAAGTCGTTCTTGTAGCTGCCGTCGATGTAGTCGTTGCCCGGGCCGCCGATCAGGGTGGTCGGCTTGTCGTGGTGGAGGCTCTGGCGGGGGTAGTTGCCGCCGTGGATCCAGTCGTTGCCCGGCCCGCCGCAGATCACGTCGCGCCCGCCGTTGCCGATGATCCGGTCCTTTCCGCCGCCGCCGGCGATCACGTCGGCGTGGCGGGTTCCGACGATCTTGTTGTCGCGGCCGTTACCGACGATCGTCGCGCGCTTGCCGAAGCAGGTGGCGTGGTGGGCGGCCCCGGCGGGGGCCGGGACCGCGATCAAACCGATGGCCGCGACCCCGAGGAGTGCCGCGGCCAGGCGGCTCTTGCCGCCGTAGCGAGGGGCCTCGCCGTTCAAGGGCTCAGGCGCTGACCCCGAGGAGCGTCGCGAGCCAGCGAATGACCCGGTTCGACGGTCCCCGGTGAGCACGTGCCTGGATACTTGATTCTAGGTAGAGATTCGTACCTGGATTCATGTATCTGTGGCTTCGGCGGTATGCATGGCACGCTTGAACGGCTGAGGGCATAGGCTTCGGCCGTGGCCAGCAGCTCAGAGAGCGCGAGCGCGACCGAGCCGGCCGCGGCCCAGGCCGATCAGGCCGGATCCGTGCCTGAGAACGGGGGTGGAGCGGTCCACGGAGGGCGCCTCGTGGCCCGGACGCTTCGCTCCCGCGGGGTTGGACGTTTGTTCACCCTCTCCGGTGGACATCTGTTCTCGATCTACGACGGCTGCAAGGCCGAGGGGATCGAGGTGATCGACACCCGCCACGAGGCCTCGGCCGCCTGGGCGGCGGAGGGATACGCCAAGGCGACCCGCGAGCCCGGCGTCTGCGCGCTGACCGCCGGCCCCGGGGTGACCAACGGGATGAGCCCGATCGCCGGCGCGCGTGAGAACCGCTCGCCGCTGGTCGTGCTGGGCGGCCGCGCGCCCGAGATGCGCTGGGGCTCGGGCTCGCTCCAGGAGATCGACCACGTTCCGTTCGTCGAGCCGCTGGTGAAATCCGCGGTGACGGCGAAGGAGACGGCGCAGATCCCCGCGTTGACCGCTGCGGCGATCGACCAGGCGCTGGCACAGCCCTCGGGCCCGACCTTCGTCGACTACCCGCTCGACGTCGTGTTCCAAGAGGCCGAGGCCGAGGCGCCACCCGCGCCGGAGCGATCGCCCGGCAAGCCGGCCGATCGCTCCGAGGAAGCCGCCGCCCTCCTGGCCGGCGCCGAGCGCCCGGCGATCATGGCCGGGACGGGCCTCTATTGGGCACGCGGGGAGCAGGAGCTACAGGCGCTCGCCGAGGCGCTCGGGATCCCCGTGTTCCTGAACGGGATGGGGCGGGGGTGCGTCCCCGCCGACCATGAGCTCTCGTTCAGCCGCGCCCGCGGCCAGGGACTGAAGGAGGCCGATGTGGCGCTGGTCGTCGGCGTGCCGCTCGACTTCCGCCTGGCCTTCGGGGGGAGCTTCGGCGAGGAGACGAAGCTGATCTCACTGGACGTCGCAGAGAGCGAGCTGACCGCGACCCGCCAGCCCGACCTGGCGCTGGTCGGCGACATCCCGGCGACCCTGGCGGCGCTCCGCGAGTCGGCCGCGTCCGCCGGTGGCGCCCGCGGCCGCACCGACAAGTGGATCGAGACCCTCCGCGCCACCGAGACCGAGAAGCGCGCCGCCGAGGAGGCCGAGCTCAACGACGATCGCGCCCCCCTTCACCCCGTCCGCGTCTACAAGGAGCTCAACGAGGTCCTCGACCGCGACGCGATCGTGATCGGCGACGGCGGCGACTTCGTCTCATACGCCGGCCGCTACATCAACACCTATGAGGCCGGCTGCTGGATGGACCCGGGCCCATACGGCTGCCTCGGCGCCGGCCCCGGCCAGGCGATCGGCGCGGCGACCGCCCACCCCGACCGCCAGATCTGCCTCCTCTTGGGAGACGGCGCCTTCGGCTTCAGCGGCATGGAGTTCGACACCATGGCCCGCCACAACCTCCCCGTCGTCGGAATCATCGGCAACAACGGCATCTGGGCCCTCGAGCACCACCCGATGAAGTTCCTCTATGGGTACTCGATGGCTGCGGAGCTCAGGGCCGCGACTCGCTACGACCAGATCGCGGAGGCCCTCGGATGTCACGGCGAATTCGTCGGCGAGCCCTCCGACCTTCGCCCTGCCCTCGACCGCGCCTTCTCAGCCGGCAGGCCAGCCCTCGTCAACGTCCTCACTGACCCCGAGGTCGTTTATCCGCGGAAGGCGGTCTTAGCGTAAATCGCGGGACCTCCGGGCTCATAACCCGGGGGTCGGTGTACCAGCGGTGGTCCCGAACTGAGCGAAACTCAGCTGATCCGAGGGAGCTCACTGCGCCTGAGCGAGCACTAGGGGAGTGGGCAGAATCACCAGTGCTTCTCATCACCTGGAGGTCGCAGGTTCAAATCCTGCCACCGATCGGATTTACCTGAGATGCACGGATTGACCCCTTCCCGGGCCTTCCTTCGTCTAGGGGAATCCGTCCGGTCCCCGAGTATTCGGGGCAATCGAGGAATCGGCGGGAAGGCCGCGGGAAGCCTCGGAGACAACTGCGCGTGCGGGCAGCTGCCTCGACCTGAGTGTCACGGACTTCCACGCGTTCATGGAGGGCGCTCAGGTGCTAGCGCCGATCCCGGTGGCAGTGCCCGGCTAGTTCCCCTGCGACGTGTGCATCTCGTGGGAATGTCCCGGGCTACTGAATCCGGGTAGACACCTCGACACGACACAAGGGCGCGGATAGGCTCGTCCTGCGCGACGGGATGCTGCGCTCCCTGAGGGAACTGCGCGAGCGCGCCGCCGACTGACCTGGTCAGGTTGGGTGCGAGGAACCGCCGGAACGGATCGCGGCCTGAGCCGCCGCCACTCTGGCGATCGGCACCCGGTAGGGAGAGCAGCTCACGTAGTCGAGCCCGACCTGGTCGAAGAACTCGATGCTGTCGGGATCGCCCCCGTGCTCGCCGCAGACCCCGAGCCCCACGTCGCCTACGGCCTCGCGCGCTCGCGCGACCGCGATCCGGATCAGCTCGCCGACGCCCTCGATGTCCAGGGTCTCGAACGGACTGCGATCGATGAGGCGGCGTTGCAGGTACTCCGTCATGAATCCGCGCTCGACGTCGTCGCGCGAGAGGCCGGCGGCCGTCTGCGTGAGGTCGTTGGTCCCGAAGCTGAAGAAGTCGGCGTGAGCGGCGAGCCGGCCGGCGGCGAGACAGGCCCGCGGCAGCTCGATCATCGACCCCACCCGGTACTCGAGCCGGCGTTCCGCGCTTCGCAGCGCCGACTCGGCCGCCTCTAGGGCCCTTTCGCGCAGGGCGGCGAGCTCGCGCTCGTATGCGACCAGCGGCAGCATCACCTCGATCTGCGGCGGCTCTCCCTCGCTCGCCACCGCAAGCCCCGCCTCGATGATCGCCCCCACCTGCATCTCGTAGATCGGGGGGAAGAGGATCCCGAGACGGGCGCCGCGCAGCCCCAGCATCGGGTTCACCTCCTGTAGCTCGCGCACGATCGCGAGTCGCTCCCTAGCGTGCTCGGCCTCCGAAGCCTTGCCGGCGTCATCCAGCAGCCGCTCGAGCTCCGACTCGAAGTGCTCCACCGGCAGGAACTCGTGTAGCGGCGGGTCGAGCAGGCGGATGACGACCGGAAGCCCGCTCATCGCCCGGAAGATGCCCTCGAAGTCGCGTCGTTGCAGCTCGCGGAGGCCGTCCAGCGCGGTTCGGAGGTCGCGCTCGGCTTGCTGGAGCTCGGAGTCGGGCGACTGAGCGGCGGGCAGCCCGGATCTACGCCAGCGCTCCGCGGAGATGAACATCTCCTTGACCAGCCCCTCCCGGTCCTCGCCGAAGAACATGTGCTCGGTTCTGCAGAGGCCGATTCCCTGCGCTCCGAACGATCGCGCCCGAGCGGCGTCCTCGGGGGTATCGGCATTCGCCCGCACCCCCAGTCGGCGCAGCTCGTCCGCCCAGTCGAGCACGGTGCGGAAGTCGTCCTGGATCCCCGGTGTGATCAGCGCCACGTCGTCGGTCGTCACGGTGCCGCTCGACCCGTCAACCGCGATCGTGTCGCCGCCCGCCAGCTCCTTGTCACCCACCCGAGCAACGCGTCGGTCGAGGTCGATTTCGAGGCTCTCGGCACCGACCACGCATGGCCTGCCCATGCCCCGCGCGACGAGCGCCGCGTGAGAGGCCTTTCCGCCCTCCGAGGTGAGGATGCCTCGGGCCGCGTGAAACCCGGCCACGTCGTCGGCGCCCGTGAACTGCCGCACGAGGATCACCGCATCGCCTTGGCCGCCGCGGCGGATCGCTTCGTCGGCGCTGAAGACGATCGCCCCCTGCGCCGCACCAGGCGAGGCGGGCACGCCGCGGGTGAGCACGTCGTATGGCTGGTCCGGGTCGAAGATCGGATGAAGCAGCGCTTCGAGGGCCCCCGCGTCGATCGTCATCAGAGCCTCCTGCCTCGTCAGCAACCCCTCCGCCGCGGCATCGCGGGCAAAGCGCACCGCTGCGCGCGCCGGGCGCTTCGCGGCGCGTGTCTGGAGGATGAACAGGTCTCCGTCCTCGACCGTGAACTCGACGTCCTGCATGTCCCCGTAGTGCTGCTCGAGCGTGCTGAGGATCCCACCAGCTCGGCGTGGACCTGCGGCATGATGCGCTCGAGCGCCGACAGGTCCTCGGGGTTGCGGATCCCGGCCACAACGTCCTCGCCCTGGGCGTTGGGGAGGAAGTCCCCGGAGGGCTGCGGAGCCCCGGTCGACTCGTCACGGCTGAACGCGACCCCGGAGCCCGAGCTCGGTCCCTTGTTCCCGAACACCATCCGCTGCACGGTCACCGCCGTGCCCCAGTGGTCGGGGATGTTGTTGATCCGCCGATAGGCGATCGCCCGCTCGCTGTTCCAGGAGTCGAACACCGCCCGGACCGCCGAGTTCAGCTGCAGCTGGGGCTGCTGGGGGAACTCCTCACTGGTGCCGGCGGCGAAGATCCGTTTGAACCGCTCGACCAGGGCCCGGAGATCGCGGGCGTCGAGCCCGATGTCCTCCTGGACCCCGCGATCCTTGCGGGCCTCGCGGAGCGCCGCCTCGAACTCCTCGGCCGGCACCCCACAGACGACGTCTCCGAACATCTGGACGAGGCGCCGGTAGGCATCCCAGGCGAACCGTGGGTTGGCAGTCCGTTCGGCCAGTCCCTCCACCGAGGCGTCGTTGAGCCCCAGGTTGAGCACCGTGTCGAGCATTCCGGGCATCGAGACGCGCGCCCCGGAGCGGACCGAGACGAGCAGGGGATCCCTGTGATCGCCCAGCCGCTTGCCGGCGCGCTTCTCGAGGCGGTCGAGAGCCTCTCCCAGCTGCTCTTCGAATCCTTCCGGCGGCTTGCCCGTGGCCATGTACTCGACGCAGGCCTCTGTCGTGATCACGAACCCAGCGGGGACTCGCTCGACGCCGAGCACCCGCGTCATCTCGGCGAGGTTTGCGCCCTTGCCCCCGAGCAGGTCGCGCAATTCGCGTGAGCCTTCGTCGAAGTGATAGGCGTAGCGCTTCGCGGCAATCAAGCCGCCACCGGGGTCGGGCCGGCGACCACCCCATCGTCGTGGAGGCGTCCGATCTCGGCTTCGCTCAGCGCGAGCACGTCCGCCAGGACCTCGTCGGTGTGCTCGCCGAGTAGGGGGGCTCGCCGCGCCGGCAGCCGTCCGAGCCCGCTGAACTCGAGTGGCGAGCCAGGCATCAGGTAGGTCCCGATCCCCGGTTGCTCGACTTGGTCGAACATCGGGTTGTCGGTCGAGCAGCGGGGATCCTGATCGACGAGCTGGAGGAAGGTCTGGTACGGACCCCAGCAGACGCCGTGGCGGTCGAAGATCTCACGAATCTCGTCGAGCGTACGCACGATCGTCCACGGCTTGAGGATGGCGCCGAGGACCTCGCGCGCGGCGAAGCGGTCGCCCTCCTTCGTCAGATCGAGATCCATCGAGGTCTCGACGGCGGCCAGGACATCGTCCAGTCCGGTCGCCTCGACGAGGTTCTCCCACTGCTGCAGAGTCAGCGCGACGATCATGATCCGGCGGCCGTCGCTGGTCATGAAGTCGCGCCCGAAAGCCCCATACAGGTAGTTCCCCTCCTTCTGGCGCTCCCGCCTCAAGACCTGCGCCTCGGCGATCTTGCCGAGGTTGCCGACCATCGCGAACGCCACGTCGGACAGTGCGACTGTGACCAGCTGGCCTTCCCCGGTTTGGCTGCGATGACGCTCTGCCGCCAGCAGTCCGGCGGCCGCGAGACTGCCGGTGATCGCGTCCCAGGCGGGGAGTAGATGGTTGAAGGGGACGGAGAGATTGCGCGGGCCGGTGGCCCACGGAAAGCCGGTCGCCGGGTTGACCGTGTAGTCGACCGCCGAGGATCCGTCGTGGTTCCCGGTGATGCTGACCATGATCAGGTCGTCACGCCGCTCGCGGAGGTTGTCGTAGTCGAGCCACCCGCGGGCCGGGAAGTTCGTCAGCAGGAACCCCGCATCCCGACCCGGCTCGGTCACCAGGCGGGTGAGCAACTCTCGCCCCGCCGTTGAGCGCAGATCGACCTGGATCGAGCGCTTGCCCTTGTTCATGCCGGCCCAGAACATGCTTGCGCCGTCGGCGGTGATTGGCCAGCGGCGGCGATCGATTCCGCCGCCGATCGGGTCGAACCGGATCACGTCAGCCCCGAGCTGCGCCAGGGTCATCCCGCCGAGCGGCGCGGCGACGAACGCCGAGCCCTCGATCACGCGCATCCCGTCGAGGATCCCGTTCATGCCCGCGCTCACGATCAGGCGACCACGGCCAGGAAGCGCCAATCCAGCACCTCGTCCGGAGGCTGGGCCGGATCTCGATCGGCGCGGACGAGCGCGCGCAGGTTCGCGAGCGTGGCATCCGTACCGTCGATCCTCAGCGTCGCGCCGACGGTCAACTCGGTGCTGAGGATATCCCCCTCAAACACAGGCGCCAAGTGCTCGCAGCTGCGCCAGGCGACGATCGTGACCATGCTCGGCACCGCCCTGCTGGCGTGGGCGGCGGCGACGGCGATCGTGTGGCCGCCGTAAACGAGACGGCGCCCGTGGGCGCCCGCCGCGGCGTCCGTGTGGGTCATGGCGACGTTGAGGATCAGCCTCGCCAACTCCGGCGCTCCCGTGACCGTCTCGCGTCCTTCGACCTCATAGGTCACGCCGGTGTCGAGGACGGCAGGGCTGCCGGCGCTCAGCCGATCGCGGGCCACCCGGTATCGCCAATCGCGGGGCACCGCCTCGCGCACGCGCTCCAGGTCGAGCTCCTGCGGGATCTCATCGAAGCGGTCGGCATGCCCGGTGCGGGCGTTGGGGTCGCGGAGCGGGATCATCGGGCACCGGAAGAAATCGAGCACCCGCTCGCCGTCCTGGTTCTCGGTCTTGATCCGCAGTGCCACGAGTCCAGTGCTGGCGCCGTCGCGGGGGCGGTTCTGCTTTAGGCCGACGACCTCGGTGGTGGTGCGCAGCGTGTCACCGATGAACACCGGTCGCAGCAGGATCAGGCCGCGGTAGAAGAGGTTGCCGACCACCCGCTGGGTTGGCCCGGTGGACTGGCCGATCGCCACGTCGCAGACCAGGTTCGGATGAGCCAGCGGCTGGTCATGGCCTGTCACGGCCCGGCTCAGCGGAGCGTCGAGCGGCAACAGCAACCGATCGCCGACCAGGGCCTGGTGAACTGCGGCATGCCCCGGGGTCAGGGTCAACGCGGGGGCGTCGTCGAAGACCTGCCCGCGCTCGAAATCCTCGAAGTGCGGGCCGCAAACCTTGACACTCAGCCGCTCACTCACGTGCGCCCTCTCCTCCAGCCTGCGGGCACTGGAGCCTAGATCAAGCCGTATGCTCGCGCCGGTGAGAGCTCGACGCTCCTGTCTATCGGTCCCCGCCCGGCCGGCGGCGAAGCTCGGCAAGGGCCCACAGCTGTTGGCCGACGAGGTCGTTGTCGATCTGGAGGACTCCGTTCCTCCCGAGCTCAAGGAGGAGGCCCGAGCGGCGGTCGCCGTCGCCCTGAAGACGCACAAGTGGAGGGCTGCGACGGTGAGCGTTCGTGTCAACGGCGTCTCGACGCGCTGGTGCGAGGGCGGACGTGGCCGCGCTCGCCGCGGCGGGGGAGCGACTCGACTGCGTCGTCGTCCCGAAGGTCGAGCGGGCCGAGGATGTCGCCCTCATCGAGGGCCTGCTCGCGAACGCCGAGGCCGAGGCCGGCCGGGTGCGGCCAATCGGGATCCAGGCGCTGATCGAGACGGCGCGGGGGCTTCGCAACGCACACCAGGTCGCAGAGGCATCCGGGAGGCTCGAGGCGTTGATCCTCGGGCCCGCGGACATGAGCGTCTCGCTCGGCTTCCCCTCCCCGGAGGAGGGCCGTCGATGGGATTTCGTGCGTAGCACGGTGCTCGTGGCGGCCCGCGCCGCGGGAGTGCAGGCGATCGATGGCCCGTACCTGCAGGTCGCCGACCTCGAGGGGTTGAAGGCGTCCGCCGCCGGCGCACGCGAGTTCGGCTACGACGGGAAGTGGGCGCTTCACCCAGCCCAGGTGGAACCCCTGAACGAGCTGTTCGCCCCGACCTCCGACGAGATCGAGCACGCGCGGGCCATCCTCGACGCGCTCGAGCGTGAGCCCGGCAGCGGCGCTGCCATGCTCGGCGGCGAGATGATCGACGAGGCGAGCCGCAAGCGGGCGGAGCAGCTGCTGGCGCAGGCGCGAGCGGCATCGGCAGCGCTGAGCTGAAACGCCCGATCCGCCCAGAAGCCCGATGGACAAGGCCGGA
>CAVRGF010000003.1:0-1539570 GCA_963720685.1 uncultured bacterium
GCCCGGGCCTGCTGGTCGGCTACGAGTTGGCACGGCTGTTCATGGGACAGTTCAGCAACGACCAGTTCGACTTCGACCTCCAGATCCGCGCCTCGACCTTCATCCTCTCCGCCTTGGCGATCCTGGTCGTCGCCCTGCTCTCGCAGCTCCCCGGCCTGCGGGCCGTCCGCCGCCTCGACGTGGCCGAGGTGGTGCGCGAGCGGGCCGCGTAGACGAAGCTCCTGATCGGGCGCACTTGGTGAGCCACGGCGATGAGCGGTGAATTGACGCACCGGGACGGGGCCAGCGCATCAGCGATGAGCGGAGCGAGGAGGACCGGCGCCGCGACGAGCGACTCGCGCCTGATCAGGGGCTGAGCGCGGAGCAGGCGGCGGCTGGAACGATGAGCCAGTCGAGAAGGAGTCGGACTCTCCGCATCCGACGTCACCCGGAGTACGCGCTCGATGTCGTCAATGGAGGCTCAGCGAGTTCGCCGCGAGACCAGGGCGCGCGAGGCGAGGGAGGCCGCGGAGCGGGCCAACCTTGAGACCGAGCATCGGATTGCGGAGTTCAAGAGGAGGATTCTGGAGCACGACAGTTTCAAGGACAGATTCGCGGAGGCGGCGGAGAGGCTCGAGCGGAGGCTCGGGCACGTGGAAGTGAGCCTTCAGACTGCCGAGCGGCGCGCCGCCTGGGCGGAGCGGGTCGCCGGACTCGACCCGAACCAGCGTGAACTGCTGCGACCCACAAGGGGAGTGGAGCCCCGGGACGATGCGCAGTCAGAGCTGAAGATCGAGCCGTCGCAGCCGTCAGGGCCAATAGCCGACAACGGTAGCGACGGCAACTCCCACCCGGATCGCAGTCACCGCGTCGTTGGCTAGACCCATGGCTCTGTGCAGGCCGCCGCGCCAGGTCGTCGCGGTCAGCGCCCGGTTGCGGAGGGGCGGAGGAGGAACGACCGCGCTCGGCGCGGATGAGGCGGCGTATCTGGTCGGCTGGCAGAGTGTCCGCTGGGTAGTTGGCCTCGGTTCGGGGCAGGCATCCTCTCTCCGGGGAGTGTGTAGCTTCGATGCTCTAGCGGTCGATTGCGGCGTTACCGATAACCGTGGTCATCGCAATTCTTCTTTTCGTTGCGTCGGGTGAGCGCACGCGGACAGGCTCATCCGATCTCGGTCAGCAGGAAGGTGGCCAGATCTCCCATGCGCTTCCCCCGGCGCTGCAGCAGGAGCGGATGCCGCATATTGAACGGCCCCGGGAATCTTGGACACTCCGACGTCCTTACAGGAGGACGCCCTGGAGCCCCAGATCACGTCAAACGGGCCACGTACGGGCACGGGCCAGAAGCCCCAGAAGCCATTTATCGCTCAAGGGCTCAGCGCGTGCGCGTGCGGCCTGAAGGGCGCTTTGGCACCGTGCGTGAGGGGGAAGACGACTTGGTATCACCCTCGGGACTGGCCAGCTGTCGCTCAAGATCGGTGAAAGCGTCGATCAACTCCACCGCCTCGAAAGCTCGATTACGGCGTCCCACCGTCGTCTGCCGGAGAACTTCCGCCTCGACCAGGCGCGGCATGGCTTCATTCACGGCTTGCTCGCTGCGCCCGATCAAAGCTGCCGCGCTGGAGACGGTGATGATCGGCGCCCCGGGAAGAGCATTGATCACCAGATCAACTGCGGAGTCCTTGCGCACCCGACCGAGCCGGTCGCGCCAGGAGGTCTGGAGGTCCGTCACCCGCTCCTCGTACTTCTCTGCGTCTAGGACGGCTCTTTGCGTCGCGGCGGCAAAGAGCCCTATCCACCGGTTTAGCCCCTCTCGGGCGACCGCAGAGTCCGGCTTGCCGCGGTAGCGGGTGGCGGTCAGACCACTGACGTAGTCCGTCGACCAGGTCGCTAGCACGAGTGAGATCGGCGGGAGGACCTTCGGCGCAAGACCGCGACGTTGCAGGATGACGTGAATCAGCGCGCGTCCGGTACGCCCGTTGCCATCGACGAAGGGATGAATGGTCTCGAACTGCGCGTGGGCTATCGCGGCCTGCGCGATAGTCGGAAGCGAATCTCCGTTGCAGAACGCGCAGAGGTCCTCGAGCAGAGACTCCACAAGTTCATGCGGGGGCGGTATGAACGCAGCCGAGCACGGGTTGAAGTCGCTGCCGCCGATCCAGTTCTGTGTGCTGCGGAGCTTTCCCGCGTGCTCCTCGAGCCTCGTGCCGGCTAGTAGCCGGCGATGGATGGAAAGCAAGTCGTCCACGGTGATCTTCGATGCAGCGCTCAGAGTGCCGACCGCCCAGCTCATCGCCTCGATGTTGTTGAGGATCTCCGCGGCAGTGACGTCGGATGGGTCCTGACCCATGACACGCGCGGCCTGCGCTTTGAGAAGTCGTCGTCCGCCAACCTCGAGTCCCTCGATGCGCGACGACGCGACTGCCTCGGCCCTTAGCAAGAGACGGGCTACAGCTTCTGAGTCGACAAGTGCCCGCGCCTCTACGTTCAAGCGGGCGACCGCGGTCTCCGCGTCAGCGACGTCAGCCGCGGTGTCCCCATCAAGGCTGAGAGCGCGCCCCACCAACGGATCAGGCACGTAGGCTTCGTAATCGCACCCCTGCCTGTCTCGGCGAGACAGTCCAGAGGACGAGCTCGGAGTCCAACGACGGTTGAGTGCGCGAGCCATGTGCTCAAGCTTATCATAAAAGCTTGATTATGGCTGCCGGGTGGTCAAGGTTGTTTCGCGGCTTCGATTCGTCCCGAAACCTTGAATATGGGCTGCCGCTAATCAAGCTTAGACCTGCGCTTGCACGTACCGAGCAGGCATCAACGCGCCTCGAATCGACGCTAAGATTCCCCTCTCTGCAATCCGCAAGCACCTGCAAGTTGCATGAATGTTGCAGATGACATCCATCGACCGCAGCATAAGACGCCGAAAGCTGGCGGTTTGCAGGCAAAGCCCCGATAGCTCAGCTGGACAGAGCGACTCCCTCCTAAGGAGCTCCAGGCGGTTCTACGGAGTTCGCTCCGGTGCCGCCCAGTGCCGGCAAGACTGCTTGCCAAAGCGCTTTTTCTGCTCTCGCAGCGGTACTCGGACCGCCGGCGCAGTACCCGGCTATGTACCCGCACGGTACCTCCGAGCAGAGCATCGCAACGGGGGGCAGCAGCTCGATGAGGGTCTGCGTCGTCTGCGGAGCCTCATTGGAGGGCCGGCGCGCAGATGCTCGCCACTGCGGTGCTCCCTGTCGTGCTGAGGCGAGCCGTCTCCGACAGATCTTGAGTGGGTCGGGCGCCGGACCCTATCGATCGATCGAGGAGCGAGTGCGAGCTCGTCGTTCGACCTCATCAACGAATCACGACCCGGCGAGGGTCGCAACCCAAAGGAAGAAACGATCATCGAGTTCCTCAATGAGCTAGATCGAGCGCTGATCGTCGCTCGAGCACAGCAGAGCTCAACACCCAACGACCCCGCAGCCAACGGCGACAGCCAACCTCAGGATGGGCATGGGACTGATCGTCAGATCGAGCCGCTGGCCAGCATCCAGCAGCGAGTCCTGGCAGCCCTAAGCTGTGAAGTGGCGAGTCAAGACTCGTTCATTGCGCGGGCAGAGCTTGCCCTCTACGTCTCAGTGGAGAATGACGAGCCAGAGACGCGACTTATGGATCTCCTTTGCCATCTGCGCCACTGGGCGGAGGCAAACGGGGTCGACTTCGAGGTGGCGTCTCACGATGCGAAGTGGCAGTACGCCGAGGAGCGGTTCGATTCCCAAGCCTAGGCACGAAACCGCCGGCTAAGGTCTAGTCGAGACGGCCAAGCTAATGGGCCTCCGAATGATCTGAGCCCGCGGAGAGCCTCTGAGACCCACGTGATCCCCTCGGCCCCCGGAACCTCATCGACACCTTCCGTCCGCGAGCTAAGCGCACAAGAGCTGTCTGACGGCCTAGGGATTTGGGTCGCGGCGTTTCGAGAGGGGATCTACCTCCCCTAAGGCGGAGATGAGCCTCATTTCTTAGATCCTCCGGGTTTCGCCCGTGGTCATCTGGCAAGAGCTCGCCCCCGACTCCCAGGAATACCGTCCCATCCCCTCAGGATTGGCGCTGCCATCGTTGCTGGTAGCGGTTGCCGGTCAGGTAGGCGAACGAGCGGACCTGCCGCCGCCGAACCTCGTCCAGTGTCGGCCGGTTGAGCGCTCGCTAGACCTCGGAGACCAGCTCGAACTCGCTCGGGGCGAACTCCGCGACGTGCCTTTGAACGGCGCCCATTCGCTGGCGGAACGCCGGATTGGATTTCCAGGCCTGCATGGCGTCGGCGCTCTCCCAGGGCGCGAAGCTGAGATAGCGCTGTGGATCATCCAGGTCACGAGTCAAGCGGGCCGTGCCAGCGCCCGGCATCGTCCTGAGCCAGCGGGCGAACTCGGTCCACGCCGCGACGAACTCCTCGCCCTGACCCTCTTTGACTGTCCAGGCTCCGCTCGAATAGGCCTCGCTCATCCGGTCACTCCTTCAGCTCGACGTTCCTGCGACATCGCCCACGCAGTATCTCCCGCCGCTCGCCCTTGATTTCAAGTACTTGACTCATCGCCCTCGATCCGGCGCGGTATGGTTGCCTCAACGAGAGGGCAACCATGGATGGATCTCACGCACCAGGGGCAGGATGGTTCCGATGGACGGCCATCGGGACGCTGGCTGCCTTCGTCGCCCTCCTGCTCGGCGGCACGGTGGCCGAGGCGGGCTCTGGCGCGCCCAAGTATCTGTCGAAGACCAAAACGATCCCCAGCACGCTGCCGGGTCTCAACGGACGCGGACACGAGGAGGTCGCTTGCCCGGACAGCCATCCGGTTCCCACCGGCGGGGGCGTTCGGATCACCGGAGATAACAGCGACCTCGAACTTGAGGTCGCTACCACTTCCGCGGGACCCCTCGTAGGGGGGACACGCGGCTGGCTTGGAGAGGCAAACAACAGCTCCGGATCGGACGCAAAGATGATCACCACCGCGATCTGTGAAAAGGGGAACTTCAAGGGCCGCTTGGATGACAAGAACATCCCCCCAGGCGATCAGGTGGTGAAGAGGGTCTCCTGTCCCTCCGGCACCAAGGTCGCCGGCGGCGGCGTATCGACCGAGTCGCAGTCGCCCAGGGTGAGCGTGGCCTCGACCCGGCCGTTCGACGGCTCGGACGCGAACTCGACCCCCGACGACGGGTGGCTGGGCGCCGCCAACAACGGCACGAAGTCGGGCAAGAGCATGAGCGTGTTTGCTACCTGCGCGGAGTCGGGTCACTACAAGTACTTCCGCTCAGCCCGGCAGCCCCTGCCCAATAACAGCGCCGCCTCCGCCTCCGCGGGCTGTCCGGTGGGAATGGCCGTCACCGGAGGGGGGGTCGACAACTCGGGAATCAATCTCGGCGCCGAGATTGAGAGCACCTTCCCGTTCCCGGATCAGGACTGGATGGGCCGCGCCAACAACGACGCCACGGGTCAGGCCGAGACGATGCAGACCTTCGCGATCTGCAAGGTCACCGAAACCAACTTCGCCGGCACCTTCAGCGAGGGAGGGACGGTGACCTTCGTCCTCACCCACAACCACACGGAGGTCCACCACTGGGCCTGGGTGCACATGCCGGTCCAGTGTCGCCAGGGACCCGACGTCAACAGCTCCCATTATCGGATCGACGTCAAGGTCGCCAACCACCACTTCCACGCCCAGGGCGTCAAGAGCCGGGAGGGCTTCAAGACGGCGCTCGACGGCACGCTCACGGACCACAACACCCAGGCTCATGGCACCCTCTCCATGACTGGGCCCGAGCCGCCCACGGGCACCCACTGCCACGGCACGGGGCATTGGAGTGCCACGGCGCTATAGAGCGAGCAGCCGTCCGGTAGCTGGCCGATCCTCGCGAGCTAGCCATTTTCGTCGGCACCAGGAAGGCATGCCCAAGGGACCTCGGCCGGATCCGAGATGAAGCCCGCGTAGTCCATCTTCTCGCCGCACGACACGCTTCCCAGTCGTCGCGATTTCGGGAATCCGTAGATGACCGAATGAATCCCGACGTTCTCCTGCGACATCGCCCGCGCAGTATCTCGCGGCTGGGCCGAAAAGCATTACTTCCAGGTATTGACGGCCACATCCGGAGGTGCGAACGTTTGTCAAGGGAATGGCCAACGCAGGGGTGATGAAGGGGAAGCTACCTGTCCCGATCCGTGGCAATCGGCGCACTTGTCGTGTCTGCGCTCGCGATCATCCCCGCACACTCGTCAGCGGCCCCCGCTCGGACGCGAGCGCACCGCTTCCGTTCCGAGGGGACCCCGGTCGACCCGGTCCCGCCCGCGCCGCCCGAGACCCGGGCGCAGAAGAGGCGAGACAACGAGGGCAACATGATCTACCGCGGCGGCCCGGTCATGCACAGCGAGAAGACCTACCCGATCTTCTGGGACCCCGGCCACAAGCTGAAGTCGAAGACCAAGAGCCTGATCAGCCGCTACCTGAAGGACACGGCCCACGACAGCGGCAAGACGACCAATGTCTACAGCGTCCTGAGCCAATACACGGACGGCTCGGGCCACGCCGCCTACAAACAGCGCTTCGGCGGTGCCTTCACCGACACCCATGCCTATCCGAAGAACGACCCGAACTGTCTAGCGTTCGCGCGATACTCGACCGCTTGGCCGCCTGACACCCATTGCCTGGACCAGTCTCAAATAGCCACCGAGCTGTCGCGCTTTATCGCCTCGCGCTCCCTGTCCACGGGGATGTCGAGCGTCTACTTCATCGTCACTCCGAGCAACGTGCCGGTCTGCAACAAGTCGGACTTGTGCGCCACGATCGACTTCTGCGGCTTTCACGACCACGTCGGGTCGGGGAGACACGCGAAGCTCTACGCGCTGATCCCGATGACCGACAACCCGGACATGAGATACGCGAAGGGCTGCGGGCATCCCGACGGCGGCGCCCATGTCCAAGAGCCGAACGACGACATCGGCGACGTGGCGATCAACGTGATCAGCCACGAGCTGAGCGAGACGATCACCGATCCTCTGTACGGCTCTGGCACTTCAGGCCATGAGCCGAATCAGCCCGCTTGGCTGAGCGGCTTCGACGAGGTGGCCGACAAGTGCCAGGCAACCGGCCCCGCCAGCCGCTGGCACGACCCGCACGCCTTCAAGCCCACCCTCGGCGGAACGGCCTCCAAGGGGACCCTCTACGACCAGCTGATCAACGGCCACCGCTACTACACCCAGAGCGACTGGAGCAACAAGGACGGGGCCTGCAAGATGCGCTCGGGTCACGGCTGACCAGGCGCACCTGAAGCCCCACCTGGACCCGACCAAGTAGCCCACCGCGAACCCCGGCCCGACCGAAGCGAAACCGCCAGTGTCCTAGTCCCGGAACGGCACCCTGCCGAACAAGTCGTCAGGCAGCCCGGCGGCTTCGAGGGCCAGTTTCTGATTCAAATAGACCTCGCCCTTGAAGAGCTTGCCGTTTCGAACGCGCAAGAGAATCGCAAATTCCCGACTCACAGGGACGCCGCTTTCCGTACCCCTGCCAACGATGCGATACATGTACACGACGCGATCTTCGCCCGCATCCAGGAAGCGGTCGTCCTCGCTGTGGAGTCCTTCCATCGTGGCGTCAAGGTCCTGCGTCCACTGCACCATCCCGGCAAGTCCTCGGTAGGTCTTTCGCTCGAACACGGATCGGAACTCGATCTCGGAGTCAATCAGGCCCAGAAAGCGGGCCATATCTCGTGCGTTGTAGGCATCGACGACCTGGCGCACGATCTCCACGTTCTCCTGCGACATCGCCCGCGCAGTATCTCGCGAAAACCGGGGCCCGCCAGCGCGGTCGATCAGAGCGCCCACTGCAACTTGGTCTTTCCGTTGAGGGGGGGAACTCTTAACCCAGACTTAGGATTAGCCCGTTTAGGTTCAAGGGCGTGGTCCGCGCACGAGAGGGGTACATCCGGTGCGCGGACGGATCCACCGAGGAGGCATTCCAATGGCTGGTATTCGAGACAAGGTGGCGCGATGGTCTCGCGAGGGCACGCCCTTCGAGTTGATCGAGCAGCGGATCAGCCGGCTTTCGGCATCAGAGGAGGACAAGTCGGCACTGTGGCTGTGGGCATGGTCTTACCGGGGCACCCACGGTCGGCGACCGGCCCACCATCAGCGAAGGGTGCTGGCCGACTAAGGCAACTGATCTGGGGTTAGCCGCGTCAAGTCCGCGCTTCGCTGGGCCGCCTCGACAATCCGACGCACGATCTCGACGTTCTCCTGCGACATCGCCCGCGCAGTATCTCGCGAGATTCCCGAGGGCGGGGGAAGCGGTGACCAGCCTGCTGAACTAGTCCTTTCGCTAGGGCAACCCGAATGATGCCCCAGATCTGGGTAGGGTGCCCGCGCCTTACCAGCTGGAAACGCTTTCCCGCCCAACCGCCACCAAGGAGTCCAGATGCGCTCAACTAGTCGGCGCAGCAGACGCGCACTTGCGCTTGTCGCCGTAGCCGCTGCGACGACCGCCTTGCTCGCCGGCTGCGGCAGCAGCAGTACGAGCAGCTCGCCGACCACGCTGTCGCTGAAGATCAGCGAGAAGGGCAAGAAGGCGAGCTATCAGGTTCCCAAATCGGCGACCGGTGGCCTGGTGGCGGTCAACCTGACCAACGAGGGCAAGGCTCCGCACGGGGTGCAGTTCATCCAGTACACGGGCGGCCACACCAAGGCTGATGTGCTCAAGCAGCTAGGCAGTAACAGCAACAAGATCCCGTCCTGGATCAAGCTTCCGGGAGGAATCGGCAGCGTTCCCGGCGGCCAGACCGGGACCGCCGACGTGACCCTCCCCGCGGGCAACTACGTGCTCGCCGACGCGGCCGCATTCTCGGGTCAGAGCAGCGGGCCGCCGGCGACCGCCTCGCTCAAGGTGACGGCCGGCACGTCCGGCAGCCTGCCGAGCACGCCCGCCTCCGTTACGGCAGCCAATCCCGCCAAGGACAAGTACAAGTGGCAGATCTCCGGGCTGACGACGGGCAGCAACAAGGTCACGTTCAACGCCAAGGGCAAGGAGGCGGTGCATCTGATCTTGGCCGTGCCGGTGAAGGGCAAGGCGCCGCCCGTGAGCCAGATCAAGAACGACCTCGCCTCGAACGGCCCTCCGCCTCCGTACGCCGACGCCAAGGAGGCCCAGTCGAGCGCGATTCTCGATGGGGGCTCATCACAGACAACGACGCTCGATCTGAAGAAGCCCGGGCAGTACATCTTCTTCTGCCCGCTGAGCGATCGCGATGGCGGCAAGCCACACTTCGAGGAGGGCTTGCTGAAGGTGCAGACGGTTCAGTAGCACCGTGCCCCGCTCCCTCCAGATCGATCTGTCGAGGAACGGTCGGAAGCCCGCAGGAAGCGCTCAAACATCCGCAGCCGGTGCGGCTAGAGATTGGTCGCATCGTTCCCAGAGGGGATCCACCTCCCCTAGGCTGAGATGAGCCTCATTTTCGAATCCTCCGGTTTTCGAGACAGCCATGGGACGATCTATCGCCACGTCTGCCGGCTCTTGATTCGCGGAATGTGAGGCTGACAGACGCCGTATCGACGTGCCAGGTCGTCCTGTGCCTCGGTGGAGGCTCGTATCTCCCGGACATCCTTTTCGGTCAGCTTGGTGCCGGAACCCCGGCGAATGTTCTCGGCAGCGGTCACCGGATCGAGGTGATCCGGGTTCACGCACGACGTTACGTGGCAAAGATGGTCGAGCTGGCGGTCTGCCGGGATTGGGCCGCGATACTGCTCGTAGTAGTGCCGGTGCGCGAGCATCATCCCGCCGTCCGGCCTCCCGCATTGTCCGTAGCCATCACGTGTCTTCGATAACTGCCAGATCCAGCAGCGGCTCGAGTAGCCAGTGTCGACCTCGACATAGCGGGTGGACTTCCTTCGATGGTGGTTGTGAATGTAGGAGACCGGCTCCCCACGAACCCAGCCCCGCCTGATGTTCGTCCGGCTGGCGACCGAGGTCTTGCCGCCGCATCCGCAGTGACAGTCGCCAGGTGCTGCCTTTCGAGCTGAATTCGGCCTCGGCACGGATGCACTGGTTGCCATGCACCAATTCCATGTCCGATCCGCATGAAGATCATGTACATCTCCATCAGCGCGCCCGAAGTCGGCTCGAGTTCTTAGGCGCCTCCGTCCCGCCACCGAAGATGTGCTTCGCTACGGGGGATGGGTTCGAATGAGCTCTTCCACAACGCGAAAGGCGGTAGCGAACGATGGTTGACGTGTTGGACCAGGCCCGCAAAGCGATAGAAGCTCGGCTGCACGAGCTCGAAGACGAGGCCAGACATCTCCGTGACGCGCTGGGTAGCCTTGACCATCACCGCCTTAGAGGACGAGGACGCCGCACCACCACCAAGCGATCGACAGCTCGACGTGCCCCACGTGGTCAGCGGCAACAGCAGTTCCTGGCCGCTGTCAAGAAGAATCCGGGGGCGCCAGTGAGCGAGATCGCAAAGGAGATGGGGGTGGCCCCGAGCCAGCTTTACCCCGTTGCCCGTCGCCTCCGTGAGAAGGGCGAGATCCGCAAGCGGGGCAAGGGCTACGCGGTCAAGCCTTAGTTAGTTATGAGGCGCGGCAGCGCTGAGCGGCTTGAGATCTCCTTGGGGGACGGGGCGAGCCTGCTAGCCGAGTACTTTTCGGCGGTTGGCGAGGGTCCCGACCCGGGCGTGGTCGTGCTTCACGAGTCCTTCGGGCTTAACGATGACATCCGTCGGCTCGCTGAGCGGTTCGCGCAGGCAGGGTACGCCGCTCTCGCCCCAGACCTGTACTCGCATGGGACGCGCCTGGTATGCCTCAGCCGCGTGCTCGTCGACATGATGAGGGGCGGCCTCTCACGGGAGATCGATGACATCCACGCTGCGCGCGAGGCGCTCGCCGCGAAGCCGGAGGTGGACGCCCAGCGGGTGGTCGTCGCGGGCTTCTGCCAGGGAGGCGGCTTCGCGCTGATCGCCGCGACGCGGCCGGGTTTCTCCGCTGCGGCCGTCAACTACGGGGTCGTTCCCGCTGAGCGCTCGCAGCTCGATGGAATATGCCCGGTGGTCGCGAGCTATGGTGCCAAGGACCGCTTGGTCGGCCGGGCCGCGGCTGAGCGGCTCGAGCGCCACCTGAGCGCGCTCGGCGTGCCCCACGACGTCAAGACCTACGAGGGGGCCGGGCACTCCTTCTTCTCCAAGGTCGAGGGCTGGCAGGGCTGGCTCGCGCGGGTGCCAACGCCGATGGCCGTCGGCTACCAAGAGCAGGCCGCCGAGGACGGCTGGCGGCGGATGCTCGCCTTCTTTGAGGAGCACGTGCGGTGAGCGCGGCCGGATGAGCCTCCCGCTCAGATCCTCCGACCTCGTGGAGGTGACCAGCCGCGCCTGGGTGTAATCAAAGGACCGGTCGTTTATGCCCCACTCTCGTGGGTAGGCGCGAACGGCCAACGAGTGCTGAGCTAGGGCACGACCTTCCATAACTCGCAGCCAGCCGCTCTCGGATTAGCACGACCCCGATGTCGAGTGGTAGGCGCGAGTGACTGAGGGCTGGACCTTTCGCTTCCCAGCATCCACCCGGGCGGACAATCACGGCAAATACGACGACCATCACAGGTTGATCGAGGCCCAAGTCCCGGTGACCGCCGCCGTTTGGGCGACGCAGCGCTCGTTTTCCGCCAGTCGGTGGGTGGCTCGCCGCAGAATCCGTACCTTTTGCGGCCGGCAGTCGGACGCTACGATCGCGTATTGCGCTTGGTCAAGCGCTTGCCCCGATAGCTCAGCTGGACAGAGCGACTCCCTCCTAAGGAGTAGGCCGCAGGTTCGAATCCTGCTCGGGGCGTCCCGCCCGTCGCAGGATCGTCCCTGCGGCACCGCTCGCCATCCAGGCTCGCTGAGGTTCGAATCCTGCTCGGGGCGTCCCGCCCGTCGCAGGATCGTCCCTGCGGCACCGCTCGCCATCCAGGCTCGCTGAGGTTCGAATCCTGCTCGGGGCGTTCCTCGCCCGGGCCGGAAGTCGCTGTCGTGCGGATTAGGGGCCGGCGAGCGCCTGGATCAGGTCATTGCCCGGGGTGCCCAGGCCGGTGACGTTGTCGTAGCCCTTCTTGGTGCGCAGGCTGGAATCGCGGTCGTAGGTCCTGAGCAGGATGGTCTTGCCGCTGCTCGAGTCAACGCCGTTGTTGAAGTAGCCCACGACGCTTGCGAGCGGGGTGCGGGTCGGCCGGATGTCGCGGATGACGCCGTTGCCCGTCAGCCCGTAGAGGGCGGGGTTGAGGAACCCGAGCCGGTGCCCCGCGGCCTGGTTGGCGAGCGCCGTGTAGCCGGCGAACAGGGGGGACGACAGGCTCGTGCCACCGATCCGGTACTCGGCGTACTTGGCCGTTCCGTTCGGGAAGGTCTGGGTCTCGCCGACCAGCATCCCTGTGTTCGGGTCGCCGTCCATCGAGATGTCGGGAACCACCCGGGCACGTCCTCCGTAGCGGGTGGCCAGGTGATTCGGGACCACGTCGAGCTGGTAGTCCGGCTCGGCGAACTGGCGCGAGGTGCCACCGCCGCTTCCGTAGTAGAACGGGCCGGGGGGCTTCGGCCTCCACTTCCGGCGGGTGAGCGTCGTCGAGCGGCTCCCCCAGCCGACCTCGAAGAGATGGTTGTCGAGCGGGCCGACCCCGAGGCTCGTGCCGCCGACGGCGGTCACCAGCGGGCTGGAGGCGGGGTAGTCGGTCGAGACTCGCCCCAGCTCGGCGCGCTCATCGCCTCCGTCCCCGGAGGAGAAGAGAAGGCTGATGCCCTGGGCGATCGCCTGCTGGGCGACCTGCTCCTGGGCCTTGATCGACGGCTTCGACTCGGCCTGGCCGATCGTGCCGTAGGAGTTCGTGATCACAGAGGCGGTGTCGTCGTCGACCGCTTGGCCGAGGATGTCCAGGAGCCCCGCATTGCTCGGATCGCGACCGGCGTAGTAGCCGAGCGCCGCGCCGGGGGCCATGGTGTGAGCCGCCTCGAGGTCGAGCGTCTCCTCGCCGTACCAGCCCTGCTGATCGGCGGTCGAGCAGCCGGCCTCGCAGGGATTGGGATCCTTCGTCTGGGTGATCTGGGCCGGTGGCAGGCCGTGACGGGCGCTGTAGGTGTTGACGTCGCGGACGATCGTGGGCGCCGCGAACGCGTCGACGATCGCGACGGTCTGGCCGGCGCCGTCATTGCCGCCACTGATCAGGCCGTCGACGCCGTAGGCTCCCTGAAGCTGGCCCGGGTCGTACCCGCACACTGCCCACGGCTGCGCCTGGTGATAAGCGCGCTGGATCGAGCCCGGGGCGAACTTCCTCCCCCAGTAGTGGGAGCAGGGCCTGGCGTTGACGAACGCCGCGGGCGGCGGTGCCGTTCGCGCCAGCCGCTGCATCGGCGTCTGGTCGAGGCCCACCACCGCCGTCACGGTCGAGGCCAAATCCCGGGGAATCGACACCCCGTTCGCGGGAGCCCTCAGCTTGCGACCCCGGTAATGGTAAGTGCGAAGCTCGGTCCGGAATGCCCGCTCGACCCTGCCCGTCGAGCCGCTGGCCTGGATCAGCATCCGGCTCTTCGATGTCCCGTCCACGTGCAGCCCGGCCGCGCGCAGGAAGCGCCTCACCTTGCCCACCGCCGACGACGTCGGAGAGAAACGGGCTCGGAACGCCCTGGCCGAGAGGTAGTGCCCGTAGTCGGGGCTTCGCGGGTCGGAGACGCTGCGATCGAATGCGACCAGCGCATCGGAGTCCCGCCATCCGAGCGCTAGGTCGAAACGGACCTCGCCGGAGGCCGCGCCGACCAGCTGGTCCGCAGTCGCCCAGCTCGGGGTGCTTTGCGGGAGCGCCTTTCGTCCCCCCGCCGGTGTCGCCGATCCGCTCGACGCCGGCACCGCGATCACCGTCGCGGCAAGGGCCAACGCCGCCACCAGGGATCTCCCGCTCGCGGTCCGAGGGACCATCCCGGCATCCTATTCGCGGCGGCGCGAGCGCGACCCTTCGCGCACACCGCCACCCGCCTGCCGGCCCTCGCCGGTGAGCCGGACCGGCGAGGCCTAGTCCGTGCGGCGCAGCGATCGGTGCACGCGATCTATCCTGACGATGGTGGGAACCCCAGCAAAGGGCATGGGGCCGGGCGCGCGCGCGGCCCGGTGGGTGATCGTTCTGGCCGTGCTGGCCGGGTCGCTCGCGGCTGCTCCGACGGCCGGCGCGATGCGGACGGAGTTCTTCGGCGTGGCCCAGCAGCAGCTCGACAATCGGGACGCCAACGGGATCCGGAACGCGGGTGTGCGAACCGCGCGACTCGAGCTCGGCTGGAGGTTCCTGGAGCCGAAGCGGAACACCTTCAACTGGACCAGGTCCGACCAGATCATCGGTACCCTCGCCTCGCGCGGCATACGCCCGCTGCCCTTCGTGTGGGGGTCTCCGAAGTGGGTGTCGAATCAGCCCGCGATTCCTCCGGTTGGCAACACGTCTGACGAAGGGGCGTGGCAGGCCTTCCTGGCCAAGGCAGTGAACCGCTACGGCCCGGGTGGCGGATACTGGAAGAACGCCTATCGCAGCGAGTACGGGGCGAACGCGACGCCGTGGCCGATTCAGTCGTGGCAGATCTGGAACGAGCCCAACCTGACCAAGTTCTTCAATCCCGGCGGAACGCCCGAGCAGGCGGTGAAGAAGTACGCCCGGCTGCTCCACCTCTCCCACGACGCCATCAAGGGTCAGAACCCGTCGGCACAGATCGTGTTGGCCGGGAATCCCGGCTACCCGCCGAGCGGTGGCCTGAAGGCCTGGGAGTTCCTCGATCACCTCTATCGGTACGGGTCGGTGAGCGACAACTTTGACGTCGCGACGATTCACCCCTACGCATCGACCTTGGGGACGTTCAAGACCGAGATACAGAAGGTCCGCCAGGTGCTGGTCAAGCATCACGACGCGGGGACTCCCCTGTGGATCACCGAGTTCGGCTGGGGATCAGCCAAGCCTGACAAGTACGGGATCAACCAGGGCGTCGCGGGTCAGCAGCGCCTCTTGAAGGGCGCGATCGAGGCGGCCCTCGCCAATCGCAAGGCCTGGAACCTTCAGCGCCTGTACTGGTTCCTGTGGCGCGACCCGGCGCCGAACTCGACCTTTGCCCACCGGTGCAGCTTCTGCGGGAGCGCCGGCCTCTTGAAGCACAATCGAAGCGGCAAGCCGGCCTTCCAGACCTTCAAGAGCTTCACGGCCGAGAAGAAGCCGCCGACGGCGTCGATCACGGCGGGGCCGAAGGCGGGCGCCCGGACCAACAACCCAACGCCCCACTTCTCGTTCGCCTCCAGCGAGAAGGGCTCCACCTTCCAGTGCCGCATGGGGTCGAATCCGTTCCGGACATGCAGGTCTCCCTTTACGGCGGGCCACCTCTCCGATGGTCCCCACACCTTCTTCGTCCGAGCGATCGACGCCCCCGGGAACGTAAGCGCCGTTCGTTCGCGGTCGTTCACGGTCGACACGCAACCCCCCGCCACGCCGACGATCACAGGGACGAATCCCGCCTCGCCTGCCAACAACAACAGCCCGAAGGTGATCGGCAATGCCGCCTCGGGCACCACCGTGAAGGTCTTCAAGGCCGCGGGCTGTCCCGGCAAGGCGGTGGCCAAGGGAACCGCGGGGCAGTTCAAGTCGCCGGGGATCACCGTCACGGTGCCCGACAACTCGACCACCGCCCTGCGCGTGAAGGCGACTGACGCCGCGGGAAACAGCTCCGGCTGCTCGGCCGCGGTCTCCTACGTCGAGGACTCCACCGCGTAGGTCGAAGTGCCGCGGAGCCCGCCGGGCACCCTCGCCCGGCTAGGCTCAGCGGTCGGGGCGGTCCGGGTAGATGTCGTCGATCGTGACCAGTGCCTGGAACGGCGCGCCGGCCGCCTCGGCTATCGCCTCGCCTCCGCCGGCGAGGCGGTCGACGACGCACAATGCGGCGACGATCTCGAGTCCCTCGGTGCGGATCCGCTCGATCGCCGCGACGGTCGAGCCGCCCGTGGTCACCGTGTCCTCGACCACCAGACACCGAGTTCCGCGGTCGACCGGACCCTCCACCCATCGCTGGAGGCCGTGCTCCTTTCGATCCTTGCGAACGAAGAACCCCGCCAGCTCGGCTCCTCCAGGAACGGCGATCGCGGCGCAGGCAAGAGGAATCGCCGCCATCACCGGGCCGCCCACCGCCTCGGCCGCCGACTCGGCCGCCGCCGCCGCGATCAGCTCACCGGCGGCCAGGAACCCGGCGGGGCGGAGCAGGGCCCGCCTCGCGTCGACGTAGTAGGAGGCCGTCCGCCCGCTCGACAGCGTCACGTCGCCGAGCACCAGCGCGTGCTCGCGAAGCTCGGCGATAAGCGTGGCCCGTGCGGCGTCGAGTGGGGTCATCGTGGGAGCTGGGGACGAAGTCTTCGGTAGATGCGGAGGTGCCTGCCGAGTCAGGCCGGCGCCCTTGCCCGCCGAACCGGACGCGAAGCGGAGGAGGTCGGCGGAGTGCTTCGAGGGATGTCCAAAGGGTCAAGTCGCCGGAGTTGTGTCAACCGTAGGTGTAGATCGACATCCCGAGGCTCACCCAGTGGTAGATGAACTTCGACTCGGGGATCGGGTTGCGCACGCAGCCGTGGCTGGCCGGATACGGCGGCACCGAGTGGTAGCCGTGGATCGCATAGCCGTTGTGCCAGTAGACCGAGTAGTACATGCCCTCGGAGTTGTAGCCCGCGTCGCGTCTATAGAACGCGTAGTGGCCGCGGATCGTGGGGGTCACCGCGGCGCCGGTCGAGACGTGGAACGTGTATTGGGGCTTGCCGTGCTTGGCCAGCACCATCACCTGCTTGGAGATGTCGACCTCGACGTGCTTGCCGGCGCCCGGGTACTTGAGATGGAAGGCGCCGCGGCCCGCCGCCAGCTTGCGGAACATCCCGGGCGAGGCGTTGAAGGTGCGCTTCATGCCGTTCACCTTGCGAAACGCCATCACGGCGAAGCCGGTCTTCTGACTGTAGTTGCGACCGTGGGTCGTGTAGTAGCCCTGCTTCGCGAGCAGGCGGTTGAAGAGCCTCACGGAGCTGCTCCTGCTCGCCGGACCGAGGTTTGGGTACTTGACGTGGAACTTCCTCGAGCGAGCGACCGCGCGGGACTGGGCGGCGGTTCCCAGGTGCTTGGCGACCATGCGGTAGGTCCCGGGCTTGATCAGCTTCGTCGAGCGCAGATCGAAGCGCCCTTTGTCGGAGCCGTGGACGCGCTTCACGATCGGGTTTCGCTTGACGAGGGTATGGCCCCCTCGAACGAGCGCCACCTTGACCCTCTGTCCTGGGACGAACGGATGCAGATAGCCCACCGCCCGCGATCGTCGCCCGACCCTCAGGGCGCCCTTGTGCGGCCCCTTGGCCGCAACCCTGAGATGGGCGCCCGCCGGCCGGTGCGCGGCATGCGGGTGCGCCGAATCGCCGGCATCGCCGGCCGGGCCCTGCGCGGCGGCCATGGCGGGCGCCGCGCAGACGACGAGCGCCGCGATCCCTGCCGCGAAGCCGAGTCGACCCTGGCCGAGCACGCGCCAATTCTCGCATGAGGGGCGGGCGAAACGGGTCTCAGGGAACGAGCTTGGCCCTGAGCGCCCTGACCGGGATCGGAAAGAGCGCCGCGCTGACCGCGAGCAGCCATGCGGTGTGAATGAGGATCTGAACGCCGTCGGGGCCGTCGGCCATCCCACGCGTGATCTCGACCAGGTGGTAGAGGGGCAGCAGCCACGCCACCGCCTCGGCCCAGCCGGGAAGCTGGCTGAACGGGAAGAAGATCCCCGAGAACAGGAACATGGGCGTGACCCCGAGGGTGAAGAAGTAGCTGTAAAGGTCGATCTTCGGGATCAGGGACGTGAACGTGTAGGCGACCATCGAGAAGCAGACGCCGCCGATGAAGACGAGCGGCGGGATCAGGATCGCCCACGGCGAGGTGATCAGGCCGAAGAGGGCGACGATGATCAGGAACACAGTCCCGTAGACCGTGGCGCGGCTGGCGCTCCACATCAGGTCGCCGGCGACCAGATCCTGCACCTCGACCGGGGTCGCGAGGATCGCGTCGTAAAGGCGCGTCTCGTTCATCCGCAGGTAGACGTTGTAGGTGCATTCGAACGAGGCCGACCACATCGTCGCCGAGGCGATCAACCCGGGCGCCACGAACTCCCTGTAGGGGACTCCGTTCCCGATCGCCACATAGGTGCCGAGCCCGAACCCGAGCGCCACCAGGTAGAAGAGCGGGTCGAGGAACTGGGGAAGCAGGGCGCCCTTCCAAAGCTTCGAGAAGACCCGCGCGTTGCGCAGCCAGATGCTGGCCGCAAAGCGGGGCGACGGAATCAGGTCGCGCCGCGCGAGTGGGGCGCCGAGCCCGGCGTAGCGTTGCTCGGCAAAGTCCATCGCTACTCGTCCAGGCTCCTGCCGGTCAGGGTCAGGAAGACATCCTCGAGCGTTGCCCCCCGGACCAGCGCGGAGTCGGTCGGAAAGCGGTCCTCGTCGAGGGCCTGAAGCACCTCCTCGGCGTCGTCCGCGTAGAGCATCAGCACGTCCTCGGTCAGCTCGTGCCCGTCCAGCCGCCCATCGAGAGACGCGACGAGCTCCGCGGGGTCGCACCCCTCTCCGAGCCGCAGCTCGAGGACCTGACGCCCGACGTGCTCTCCAACCAGGTCGCCGGGCTCCCCCTCGGTGACGATCAGACCGTGATCCATGATCAGCAGACGATCGCAGAGCCTCGCCGCCTCCTCCATGTAGTGGGTGGTCAGGAGCAGCGTCACGCCTCGCTCCCTGAGCCTCTCGAGGGCTCGCCACACGGCGAGTCTCGCCTGCGGGTCGAGCCCCGTGGTCGGCTCGTCAAGGACGACGAGGTCGGGCCCGTTCACCAGCGCCCGGGCGACGAGCAGGCGGCGCTTCATCCCTCCCGAGAGCGACCAGATGCTCTCGTCGGCGCGGTCGCTCAGCAGCGTGAACTCGAGCAGGTCATCGACCTGGCGCGCCACGGCCTCCGGACCGAAGCCGAAGTAGCGGGCATGGACGATCAGGTTCTCGCGCACCGTCAGCTCCCCGTCCAGATTGGTCTCCTGGGGCACCACCCCGAGCCGCGACTTGATCCGCCGACGCTCGCGTGTGGCGTCGAGCCCGAGCACCCGCAACTCGCCCCCTCCGAGCGCTACGAGCCCATAGATCATCTTCATGGTGGTCGACTTGCCCGCGCCGTTCGGCCCCAGAAAGCCGAAGCAGACCCCGGTCGGCACCTCGAAGTCGACCCCCTTCACCGCCTCCCGCGGGCCGTAGCTCTTGCGGAGGCCCCGGGCGACGACCGCGGGGTTCGGTTGTGCCTCACCCGTCACGAGGTGAGGATCGCGAAGGCAACCGCATTGTTGATCGCGTGGATGGCCATGGTGGGATAGATCGAGCCCGTCTCTTCATAGACCCAGCAGAGCGCAAAGCCCAAGAACGCGAGCTGAGGCACGACACCGAGGCTACCGGCGCCCGTGTAGTGGAAGAGGCCGAAGATCGCCGCGCCGATCAGGGCCGCCGGAAGGAAGGACAGCCGTTTCCGAAGGCCGCCGAAGATGAAGCCTCGAAAGAAGATCTCCTCGGCGACCGGAGCGGCGACCACGATCAAAAGCCCGGCGGCGAGCGTCCCAAGGCCGCCATGGCCGAACCCGAGGTCCCTTGTGATGTCCTCTTGGTGCGGATGCAGGAGGCTCGAGTAGATGGCGGCTGAGACCACGTAAGCCACATACGCGGTGGCCGCGGCGACCAGGGCGCCGACGGTCGGGCCGAGGCCGAACGGTGCGCGAACCGGACGCCGTAGCCCAAGCGCCGAGCGCGGCGCGACGCCCCGGGACGGCTCGGAGGTCATCGCGAAGGCCACGCCCACGAGGGTGAGGGCGAGGATCCCCTGGCTCACCAGCCGCGCCGCCAGCGAGTCGAGCCCCGGGTCGAAGATCGACACGATGCCGACCTCTACGACCGTGATCCCGAGCAGCGCCAGGATTCCCAGCGCGACCCGCGCCGGCCCCCAGGTTCGCGACGGGTCCCCACCGCCCGGATCGCCCGAGCCCTGCGCGGGAGGAGGCGGCGCGGCTGGAGGTGGGAGTCCCGGCACGGGAGGAACGCGGGGCGGCGGCGGGACCGAGGTCGGCTGCGGCGGGACCGAGGTCGGCGGCGGCGGAACGGAGGCCGGCGGCGGTTGCGACGTTTCGTCCTTCGAACCCCCCCGCCTCTTGGCGAGCACGACGGTATGGGCGAGCCGGTCACCCAGCCGCTGGCGGCGGGCCGAGGTCGGGATCATGAACAGCCCGGCGATCATGTCCACCACGAGGAGCAGATTGCGGACGACGGCACGGTTCCAGGTCAGCTCTCGACCGTCGACCGGGGCGACCTCGAGGCCGATCGCGAGCTTTCCCACAGTCCGTCCCCAGAGCCACTCCCCGACCACCAGGTAGTTGAACCAGACGGTCAGGAGGATCAGTGTGATCACGCCGAGGGTGGAGGTCTCGTGAGGGGTCGGGTCATTCCCGATCGCGCCCGGGACGACGATCGTCACGGCAAGCTGGAGGAGGACCCAGGCGATCAGCAGGTCGATCAGGATCGCCGCCAGCCGCGGAAGGAATGCGGCGTAGCGCGGCTCGCCCGGGTTGGCGCCGGAGTCACTCATGCGCGAGATGGTGGCGGATGCATGCCAGCGAGTCGATCTCGGCGCCGCCTCCGCGGTCGATCGACAGCGATCGAATGCCCGCGGCGCTGGCGCCGGCGGCGTCCTCGGCCGGGGTGTCTCCGACGTGGAGCGCCTCGCGCGCCGAGCAGCCGGCGATTCGAAGCGCCGCCTCGAAGATCGCCGGGTCCGGCTTGGAGGCACCGACGCCCGCCGAGGTGACGACGCCGTCCACGGCGTCCCCCAACCCGCAGCGCGAGAGCACCTCGGGGAGCGACACGTCCCAGTTCGACACGCAGATCAGGCGGAGCCCGATCCGACGAAGCTCGGCCAACGCCGGCCGTGCGTCATCGAAGGCGCGGAACCGGATCGTGGTCATCATCGTCTCGACCCCGACCTCGCGTCCGAGCTCGCGCGAGAGCACGTGGGCGCAGCGGGCGCGGAGCTCGGCTAGCGAGTCGGCGTCGCGTCCCTCGTGGCTGTGTTCACGGTAGTAGGCCATCTCGGCGCGGACCGCGGCGATCAGGCGGTCGTCGGGCTCGACGTCGAGCGCTTCGGCGAGGTGCGGCCAGGGTGGCTCGAGCGCGACCAGGGTGCCCAGCGCGTCGAGCAGCACCACACGGGTGGGGGAAAGCCGGTTCATGGGACCATTCTCACGGAGGAACCTGCCCGCGGATGGGCGAACACCTAACCCGATGGACGAGAGCTTCTGGCAGCAGAACGGCGATCTGATCTCGGCCCTCGTCACGATGGCGGTCGCCTTCGTGATCGCATTTGCGGTCGACCGGCTGGTGATCGCTCGCGGCGGCCGGGTCGCGGGCCGGGTCACCGATGTCCGCGTCTCGCGAGCCGCCCAGACGCGTCTGCGCCTGGTCCGCCGCCTCGTCTTCGTCGCCATCCTGTTGATCGGCGCCGCGCTCGCGCTCAGCAACTTCGCCAAGATCCAGCGGCTCGCGACCGGGCTGCTCGCGTCGAGCGCCGTGCTCGGGTTGGTGATCGGCTTCGCCGCGCGTCAGACGATCGCGAACATGGTTGCGGGCATCCTGATCGCGATCACG
Source organism: uncultured bacterium (assembly GCA_963720685.1). GTDB lineage: Bacteria > Actinomycetota > Thermoleophilia > Solirubrobacterales > 70-9 > AC-56. Next base: position 21,683 of record CAVRGF010000003.1, read on the forward strand.
CAGCCGATCCGAATCGGCGACACGGTGACGATCGAGTCCGAGACCGGTCGTGTGGACGACATCACGCTCTCCTACACGTACCTCGACACCGGCGACGGCCGGCTCGTCGTGGTCCCGAACGACAAGGTCACGTCGGGGGTTCTGTTCAACCACTCGACCGGCGACCGCACGGCGCCGGCAACGGTCTCGGTATGGGTGCCGCCGGCCGCCGACCTCGAGCATGCTCGGAGGGTCCTGAAACCGGCGGGCGCCGCCGAGGTCCAGATCGCGGAGATGACCCCGGAAGGGGTCCGAATCGAGATCAGGGGCCCGCGCGACCACGAGCGCACCCAGGTCGGCGACGAGGAGGCGGTTCTGCGCGAGAGCGCCCACGAGGCCCTTCGGGCCGCCGGGCTCCTGGAAGGCGAGTGGGGCGGGTAGCCGGCCCCGGCCAGCTACCCTTCCCGGGTACCTCGAAATGACTCAGCGAGCACGAAGACGGAATCGCCGCTCGCGGGGGTCCGTACGTCGGAAGGTCCTCGTGGCCTTCGGGATCGTCTTCGCCGCGGTGGCGATTGCGGTCGGTGGCGTAGGGGCCTACGCGGTGAGCATCTGGGACAAGACTCCCGCGCTCAACACCTTGAAGCCCATCGAGGAGAGCGCGACCTCGGTCGTTTTCGCGGCCGACGGCAGTCGCCTCGGCTACATCCAGTCGGACACCATCCGCCACCCGGTGGAGCGCAAGAAGATCCCGGGGATCCTCCAGCACGCGACGGTGGCGATCGAGGACCGCAACTTCTACGAGCACGGCGGAGTCGACTACACCTCGATCGTCAGGGCAGCGGTCGCCGACCTGAAGGCCGGCTCAGCCGTGCAGGGAGGCTCGACGATCACGCAGCAGCTGGTCCGAAACCTCTACATCGCCCACCCGCAGGAGGACATCGATCGCAAGATCGAGGAAGCGAAGCTGGCGACCGAGTACGAGCAGAAGTACACCAAGAACCAGATCCTCACCAAGTACCTGAACACGGCCTCCTACGGGACCACGGACGGACGCACCGCGGTCGGGGTGCAGGCCGCCGCGGAGACCTACTTCGACACGGGTGTCAGCCACCTCGACCTTCCCGAGGCGGCGATGATCGCCGGCCTGCCGCAGGCCCCCTCCGAGTACAACCCGTTCCTGAACCCGAAGGCGGCGCTCCAGCGGCGAAACGAGGTACTGCTCGCGATGGAGCAGCAGGGGTACATCTCGTCGTCCGACTACGACCAGGCCTCCCGAGCCCAGCTGGGGCTTCAGCAGGGCCACAAGTACGACACGGTCCGCGAGCCCTACTTCTTCGACTACGTCCAGCAGCAGCTGATCGACAAGTACGGGGTCAACACGGTCCGAAACGGCGGCCTCAAGGTCTACACGACGATCAACCCCACCCTTCAGGCCGATGCCCAGCGCGCGGTCGACTCGTGCGGCGTCTGCTACTCGGGCGGGGGCCCGCAGTCGGCGCTCGCATCGATTGACCCGACCAACGGCCACATCCTCGCGATGGCCTCGTCGCAGCCCTACTCGGCGACCTCGCAGTTCAACTTCGCGGCCGACGCGCACCGCCAGCCGGGATCATCGTTCAAGCCGTACGTCCTGGCGACCGCGATTCGCCAGGGGATGGACCCGGACACCACCTACTACTCCGGGGCCAGCCCGATGACCCTGACGCTCCCCGACGGAACCACCTGGACGGTCAACAACGCGGAGCGGGCCGGGGCCGGGACCCTCAACGTCCGCGAGGCCACGATCGAGTCGGTCAACGTGGTGTTCGCGCAGCTCGACCTCGACGTCGGCCCGGAGAACGTTCGAAAGACGGCCTATGAGATGGGGATCACGACCCACCTCGACGGCATCCCGGCCGAGGGGATCGGCGGTCTGCGCCTCGGCGTGACGCCGCTCGAGCAGGCGGACGGCTACGCGACGCTCGCCGACGGCGGGGTCCACCACACGGCGACCGCGATCGCCAAGGTGGTGTTCCCGAACGGCGACACCGATACGCCCGGCGAGTCGAGCACCTCAAGGGTGTTCTCCGACGGGATCGCCTCCGCGGTGACGAACATCCTGAAGGGCGTGATCACCTCGGGAACGGGGGCCGGCTACACGGACATCGGTTGCCCGGCGGCCGGCAAGACCGGCACGACCGAGGGTGAATCGGATGCGTGGTTCGTCGGCTACACGCCGCGAATCTCCACCGCCGTGTGGGTGGGACACCCCGACTCGCGTGCCTCGACCGGGTTCGGCGGGCCGACAGCGGGGCCGATCTGGCGCTCCTACATGGAGGCCGCGCGGGGCAGCTATTGCGGCGACTTCCCGGCGCCCCAGAACCCGGTCCAGTACTCGAGCTCCTGGAGCGGCTCGCACACCGTCTCCTCGCGGGGCTCGTCGAGCTCGTCGAGCTCGTCGAGCGGCAGCGGCACGGGCACCGCCCCGCCGGCGCCCTCAACCGGTACGGGTTCGACGACCGGCAAGTACCCGCCCGCGTACTACGCGCCCGGAGCCGGCCAGGGCCCCTCGCCGACGCCTCCGGCCAACGGCGGGGGAAGCGGCGATGGCGGCAGTGGCGGCAGCCCCTGAGGTCGGGGGCGCTCGCTGAGCGCCCGCAACCGGCGAGCCGCGGGGGTGCTCGCCCTCGTCGTTCTCGCGCTCTCGGCGGTCGCGCTCGCCGCCCCCGGCCCTCGGCTCGTCGCGGGCGCCGGAGGCGACCCCCCTCGCTGGCTGCGCGGGGTCTTCGGGGACGGATTCGGCCTCGGGGGCGGTGCGTACTCGGTCGTTCTGTGGGTGGCGTTCCTCGCCTACCTCGCGGTGGTCGCGTTCGCCGTCGAGCTCGGCGCCCGAACGGTCAGGTGGGCGATCGGCATCGGCCTGGCGCTGTTCGCTCTCGCTCCGCCGTTGCTTTCGCTTGACGTGTTCAGCTACATCTCCTACGCACGCCTCGGTGCGGTCCACGGCCTGAACCCGTACGACTTCTCGCCCGCGGCGATACCGCACGATCTCGCAGCCTCACGAGTGGACGCCTACCGGCACGCGTCCAGCGTCTACGGGCCGCTGTTCACGCTGATCACCTACCCGCTCGGCCTGCTGGGAGTGCCGGCGGCCCTGTGGAGCATGAAGGCGCTGGCAGCCGCATCGGTGGCGGCGGTGAGCGCGATCGTGGCCCGCCTGGCCGCGCTGCGGGGCATCGCTCCGTCGCGCGCCGCGGCCTTCGTGGCGCTCAACCCATTGGTCCTGGTGCAGGTCGTCGGGGGTGCTCACAACGACGCGCTGATGATGGTGGCCGCGGCCTCGGGGACGGCGATGGTTCTGTGGGGGGCCGAGGCCGGCGGCGGAGCAACGCTGGTCGTTGCAAGCGCGGTGAAGGCCGCTGGTGCCCTGACGATTCCGTTTGCCCTGCTCGGAGCCGGCGAGCGGCGTGAGCGCGTTCGCCTCGCGGTGGGTGTCGCCGCGGCGGTCGCGGTAATCGGTCTCGTCGCTCTCGCGGCGTTCGGCACGTCAGCGCTCGACGGGGTCTCGATCCTGTCCGCCAGCCAGCGACGGGTGAGCTACCACAGCATTCCCGCCACGGCGGCGAGGATCACCGGCGTCGAGCTGGGGGCGGTCCGGGCGTTGGCGCTCGGGGTCTTCGGCGCGGCCGGCATCTGGCTGCTCGTCTGGACCGCGCGGGGCGGCGACTGGATCCGCGCAACCGCGTGGGCATCCCTCGGCCTCCTCCTCGCAACCGTCTACCTGACACCGTGGTATCTGCTGTGGGCCCTCCCGCCGGTCGCTTTGGCGCGCGACCGCACCCTCGTGGTCCTGACGCTGGCGCTGGCGGCATACCAGCTCACCGTGGGGGTGCCGGGGTGATCGGCGCGGGGCGATTCCGAAGCTGACGGGGTCGGGAGCACGGGACCCGGCGCCGACGGTCTCCCTACCCGCTCGGCTCCAAGCCCCGCGGTTGGGCGGGCGTCAGGTTCAATACGTGTCGTGACCGGCATCGGAGAGTTCGAGCTGATCTCACGTCTGGTCGAGAGCATCGAGGCGGCGCGGGGTGGGCGCCCCTCGAACTGGGGCGCGCCGGTCGTGGTGGGAAGCGGGGACGACGCCGCGGTCACGGTCCCGGCCGGGGCAACGGTGACGTCGGTGGATGCGCTGGTCGAAGGCGTTCATTTTCGCGGCGACGCCTGGCCTGCGGCCGCGGTCGGCCGAAAGGCGCTCGGGGCGGCGCTCTCCGACCTCGCCGCGATGGGAGCGGCGCCGGGCGAGGCATATGTGTTGCTGGGAGTCCCCGACCGCCTCGACGAGGATGGCTGCGCCGAGCTCGCATCGGGACTCGGCGATGCCGCGGCGCGTCACGCGGTGGCCGTGCTCGGCGGCGATGTGACCCGCTCCCCCGTCTTGATCCTCGGAATCACCGTCGTGGGGCACGCGCCGTCGGCCGACCGGCTCGTGCTGCGCTCGGGCGCGAGCCCGGGCGATGTCCTCGCGGTCACGGGTGAGCTGGGCGGGGCGGCCGCCGGGCTCGCCCTGTTGGAGCGGCCCGAGCTCGCCGCGAGCCTTCACGGCGACCTGGCGGACGCGCTTCGCGGGCGACAGCTCGAGCCCGAGCCTCGCCTCGAAGCCGGACAGGCGCTGGCCGCCGCTGGCGCAACCGCGATGATCGACCTGAGTGACGGCCTCGGAGGGGACGCACGCCACCTGGCGAGGGCAAGCGGGGTGCAAGTCGGGGTCGAGTTGGCGCTCCTTCCCGTCCAGGAGGGCGTCGGAGCGATCGCTGCGGCGATGGGGACCGACTCCCACGAGCTGGCGACCGCCCGCGGCGAGGACTACGAGCTGCTGGTCGCCCTGCCGCCCGACCGTCTCGACCTGGCGCGCGATGCGGTGGCGCGGTGCGGGATCGCGCTGACCCGGATCGGGTTCGTCCTGGACGGCGAGGGGGTCGTGCTCCGTGCTCCTGACGGCACCGAACGCGACCCCTCGGGCTTCGACCAGCTTCGCAACTGACCCCCGCGTCGCGCCGGCCCGGCGCGCTCGCGCTCGCAAGTCCCGCCCGCGGCTACTCCCGCGCGAAGGTGGCCGCTTGGCGGAGGTCGGCGCCCTCGGCGAGCTCGGCGAGCATCGCCTTGCGGCTGATGTTGATCACCCGCAGCTTGAACAGGATCTCGCGAGCCACTGCCTGCGCATCGACCTGGTAGGCCTGCCGCGCGATCTGTTCCTTGAGCCGAGTCATGGTCTCGATCCGCGAAGCCGACGGATGATCCGGGTGGTCACCCGTTGCTCGCTTCATCTTCCTCTCCCCAGATCGTCAGCGCCCCTGATGGGCGCGATAGGAGATGCGTCCAGGGGGTTGGAAGCGCCCGCGTCCTGGTCGTGGATCAAGGATGGCGGCTCTGGTTCGACCCGCGTGGGCGCAGCGCTCTGACCGTCGGCAGCCGGCGCAGAGGTGCGGCGCTTGGCGGCCAGTGCGACCGCGCCGACCAGGGTTCCGACCAACAGGCACAGCGCGACCATCGCGACGAACCCGATCTGGCCGTCGGCGACCATCAACAGGAGCTGCCACGGGGCCGCTGACCCCATGCCGAGCCGACCTGCCAGGTCGGCCACGGCGGCGGCGAACGGCGTCAGCGAGAGCGCGGCGCCGACCGCGACGGTTGCCGAGGGGAGGGGGCGGTGACGCGCGTCCAAAAGCCAGACGTGGGCGACCGGCACGAGAATCAGTGCCAGAAACGGGTTCGCGAGCCATGCCGCCAGGACGGCCAGGGCGGAGATCGCGCCGAGACCCGCCCCCGCCGCGTCTTCCCTCAGCCCGGCAGGGACACGCCAGCCGCGGAGCATCCGGTAGCCGGCGGCCGCCACCCCAGCGAGCAGCACCATTACGAAGAGCTCGCCCGGCCCGACCGCGAAGCTCGCGGGATCGAAGGGGAACGTGGGTCGGGTCACGATCCCGATCAGGGCGAGCAGATAGAGCAGCACGAGTGCCGAGACGAGTGGCAATCCACGTGAGGCCGCCCACCCGAGCGCCCAGGCGACCTGGCCGCGCTGCTTCGTCGCGCGGCGCAGCCCGTCGAGCGACGCGACCGCGGCCGGAAGCCACAGGGTCAGCGCGAGGAGCGCAAGGGCCCAGCCCGGGACCAGGCTCCCCGAAAAGTCCACATAGGTGTTCGGTCCGTGCTCGGGGGGTTGCGCCGCGGCGTCGAGGGTGGCGGTCAAGAGGAGGGCGGCGCGGCCGAAATCGCCGAGCGTCGTCGCGGAGAGGCTCGACGTCTGGTCCTCGGGCACGGGCAGCGGCCGCTCTCCTGCCGAGGACAGCCCGATCGCGTCGATGCCCCGCTCGATCAGAACAGCCTGGTCGCCGAGCCCGCTGGGCAGGGCCAGCCGCGCCAGCTCGTCGAACGGGCCACCCGCGGCGGGCTTCACCCCGGCCTGGTCGGCGAGGACGCGCTGCGCGGTTCGCGCCAGGCCCGACGAGGCGCTCTGCGCGCCATCCGATGTGTCCAGGAGTGCGGGCGGCGACCGCCTTGCCGCCCCCGGCTGCCAGAGCACGATCGCGCCGTCGATCAGGTCGCGCTCGGGATAGTGCGCGGCGAACTCGCGGGCGCCGAGCGCTCCGTTGCTTGCGCCGTCGGTCGAGACGAAGACCAGCGTCTTGGTTCGTCGCGAGGTCTGCATCTCGTTGACCAGCTCCAGCATCGCCGCCGTCGCCGCGGCGCTCGATGCGGCTCCGGGACCGGCCGCTGAATCGCGCGAAGCCAGCACAACGACGCTTCGCTGGGACTGGCCGGGAAGGGTGAGGATCAGGTTTCGCATCTCGACGTCCTTGCCGTCGAAGCTGCCGGTGAATCGCTGTTCGGCGACCTGGCCGTCCCGAACCGCCTCGAAGCGCCTCTGGACCAGGTCGCCGATCGCCGCATCATCCGGGCTTCCCGGGGTGCGGTCGGGGGCCTGCTCGGCGATCCGGCTCGCCAATCGTGCGGCGCCGGTTTGGTTGAACTCGGTCGGGGCGACGACCGAAGGAACGGGCGCCGGCGGTACCTGGAGGGCGAACAGGACCACGACGACGCTGACCGCCAGAGGGAGGAAGGCGGCTCGGTAGAGGCGAAAGTCGATCACGTCAGGAGGCGCAAACTACCCTGTGCGCACGGCTCATCGTGCATTCCGCCACGAACACTGTGTCGGCCCGCATCCTGCTCGTGGAGGACGAGCAGTCGGTTCAGACCCTGCTCATCTATCCGCTCCTCAAGGAGGGATACGACGTCGTCGCGGTTCAAGACGGCCACGACGCGCTCAACCGGTTCGCCGACCAGCGGTTCGACCTGGTCATCCTCGACATCATGCTCCCGAACCTCGACGGGATCGAGGTATGCCGCCGAATCAGGAGCCGCAGCCAGGTGCCGATCATCATGCTGACGGCCAAGGACGATGAGATCGACAAGGTGCTCGGCCTCGAGATGGGAGCCGACGACTACATCACCAAGCCGTTCTCGGTCCGCGAGTTCCGGAGCAGGGTGCGGGCCGCGCTTCGCCGTGCCGAGATGCTCGGCGGCCGCCCCGGCGGTGAAGAGCCGATCGTCGCCGGGGACCTGCGCATCGACTTCGATCGGCGGGCCGTGACCGCTCACGGGGAGGATCCGCAGCTCACCTACGCCGAGTTCGAGATCCTGGCGGCCCTGATCCGCTCTCCAGGACGCGTCCACACGCGCGAGATGCTGCTCGAGCAGGTTTGGGGGGACTCGGTGTACCGCGACTCCCGCACCGTGGACGTCCACATCCGCCACCTTCGGGAAAAGCTGGAGCGCGATCCGAGCTCGCCCGAGTATCTGCTCACGGTGCGGGGGGTCGGCTATCGCTTCCGTGACCGAGAGGAATGACCCTGGGCCCGGTTGACCGTCCCCTGACCCCAAGCCGCGGTTGATCATGCGAAGCGTCCGCAATCGACTCGCGGCGCTGTTCTTCGTGATCACGGCGGCGGCGATCGGGTTCGTCTACGTGTACGTGGTGCCGCAGCTGAGCTCGCGTCTCACCGCGCAGAAGCTCGAGCGCCTCGAGCGGGTGGGAGGCGCCGAGAGCGAGCCCCTGGCCATGGCGCTCAAGCACGGCGCGACGGACGCCCGGCTTCGCCGGGTGGTGCGCCGGGTTTCGGAGGCGACGGACGCACGCGTGACGCTGCTCGAGCTGTCCCGAACGCCGGGCGGGGTCGCACGGCGAATCGTGGTGGCCGACTCGACCGCGAGCTCCGGAGCCGGACCGTCTGCCTCGTCGGTAGCCGACCGTGCCGCCGCCACGGGGCGGCCCGCGTCGGGCGTCGAGAACGTCGGGGGGGTGAGGATCGGCGAGGCTGCGCTGCCGCTTGCCGGGGGAGGTCCCGCCCCGTCGGTGGCCGTGCTGTCGGCGTCTCTCGCCGACGTCGAGGACACGGTGGCGCTGATCAGGCGTCAGATCCTGATCGCCGGCGGCGTCGCCCTGCTCGCCGCGCTCGGAGCGGGATGGATCGCGGCGAGGGCCCATGCGAAGCGCCTCGCCCGGCTCGAGGCGGCGGCAGAACGGGTCGCCGAGGGAGACTTCACGGCGCCGATCCCAAATGAGGGAAGCGACGAGGTCGGACAGCTCGCGGCGACGCTGAACGAGATGCAGCGGCGGCTCGGGCAGCTCGACAGCGCCCGCCGGGAGTTCATCGCCAACGCCTCGCACGAGCTGCGCACGCCGATCTTCTCGCTGGGAGGCTTCGTCGAGTTGCTCGACGAGGATGAGCCCGACCCGGCCGCCCGCGAGGAATTCGTGCGGACGATGCGCGAGCAGATCGCGCGGCTCACCAAGCTGACCGCCGACCTGCTCGACCTCTCGAAGCTAGACGCGGGGGCGCTGGAGGTCGACGCGACGCCGGTCGACCTGAGCGAGATCGCGAGCAGCGTCGCGAGCGAGTTCGGGCCGGCGTCCGAGCGGCGGGGATCGCCGATCGAGATTCAGTCGAGGGGCCGCGCCGAGGCGCTCGCTGACGCCGACCGGGTCGCCCAGATCATGCGTATCCTGATCGACAACGCGCTCACCCACACCCCGGAAGGAACCTCGATCTCGATCACAGCTCAGCGGCAGGACGGGACCGCGAGTCTGGTTGTGCAGGACGACGGCCCGGGCGTCGATCCCCACGAGCTCGAGCGGGTCTTCGATCGCTTCTACACGGGCGATCGGGTCAACGGGACGGGGCTGGGACTGGCCATCGCCCACGAGCTCAGCATGCGCATGGGCGGCGAGCTCGACCTCTCGTCGCGTCGCGGGCTCACCGAGTTCACCCTTCGACTGCCGGCCCCGGTGGGCGAGGGGGCGACGGCTTGAGGCGACGGCGCTGGTCGTTCGGCGTCCTCGCGATCGCCGCCGTGCTCGCATTCGCGCCCGCCGGCTGCGGGGGGACGGACGAACCGGGATCCGTGACGACCGTGGCGGCCCCCGATTCACCCTCCAAGGCGGTCGTCCTGTCGTCGCACGGCGGTTCGTTCGACCCCGAGGCGGTGTACAGCGAAGCGGCACCCGGCGTGGTGACGATCCGGTCGATCTTCTCGGGCGCCAGCGCGAGCGATCTCCTGGGCAGCGGAACCCAGGTCGCGCAGGGGTCCGGCTTCGTGATCTCGGACGGCGGCGAGATCGCGACCAACGCCCACGTGGTCACGGACGCCGAGGGCGGCGGCGGTCCGATCCACGAGGCCAAGTCCGTCTACGTCCAGTTCGCGGATCGCAACCAGGTCGCGGCCCATATCGCAGGCTTCGACCCGAATGCCGACGTCGCGCTGCTGAAGGTCGACCCGAGCGGCCTCGACCTGCACCCGCTCCAGCTGGCCACCAACGAGGACGTGCAGGTGGGACAGCCGGTGGCTGCGATCGGGAGCCCGTTCGGCGAGGATCGCTCGCTGTCGGTCGGCATCGTGTCGGCCACCGATCGCTCCATCGACTCGCTGACCAAGTTCCACATCGAGGGCGCGATCCAGACCGACGCCTCGATCAACCCCGGGAACTCGGGAGGGCCGCTGCTCGACGCCGACGGCAACGTGATCGGGATCAACCAGCAGATACTGACCAGTTCGGGCGCCTCGGGCGGCGGCAACGAAGGAGTCGGGTTCGCGGTCCCGATCGACCTGGTGGCCCACTCGCTGGACCAGCTTCGCAGCCATGGCTCTGCGAGCTACGCCTACATCGGCGTTTCCACCGAGGCGCTCTACCCGCAGCTCGCCGACCGGCTCGGGATCCCGTCTGCGACCGGCGCGCTGGTGGCGCGGGTGATCCCGGGCGGTCCGGCCGACGACGCGGGACTCCAGGGCTCCGACCAGAAGATCAACTTCCAGGATCAGCCGCTCTCGGCGGGGGGCGACGTGATCATCGCGGTCGATGGGCACAGGGTGGTCGGCGAGACCGACCTCCCGAGGCTGATCTCGCGATTCAGCCCGGGCGACACGGTGAGCTTGGAGATCATCCGCGACGGCCATCAGCAGACGATCGACGTCAAGCTCGGTGAGCGGCCGACGGCCGGCGGATAGAGCCGGGGCATGGTCGACCCAGAGTCGCCCGGAAGGCTGGCACTCGAGCTGGCGGACGCGCTGCGGGAGGAGGTCGCCCCCGAGCTCGGCGGCCACTCCGGGCGCGCCCACGCCGGCGCGGCTGAGGGAGGGGACATCACCTTCGCGATCGATGAGCGAGCGGAGGCTTTCATGGAGCGGTTCCTCGCCGCTCGAGCGCCGGATGTCGCCTTCTATTCGGAGGATCGCGGCCTCGTCTCGCCGGCGGGCGAGGCGGAATGGGTTCTCGTCGTCGACCCGATCGACGGAACGAGGCCGGCGATGGCGGGCCTCGAGGCAGCCTGCGTCTCGGTGGCGGTGGCCCCGCTCGGCGGCGAAGCAGGGAACCCGGGCCCCACGATGGCGGACGTCAGGGCGGGGTGCGTGATCGAGGTCAAGTCCGGCCGCCGCTTCGTCGCCGAGCGAGGCGCCGGGCTCGAGCCGGCGCCGGCCCTCTCGAGCGCCACGGACGTCTCGCGGATGTTCTGGGCCTACGGGCTGCGGGGCCGGCCGATCCGGGCGATCGCGGAGGTGATCGGCGACCTGATCGACGCCTCCTCGGTTGGTGGAGGGACGTTCGACCTCGGGTCGGCGTGCTTCGACATGACCCGGATCGTCACCGGGCAGCTCGATGCCTACGTCGAGCCGGGCCCCCGGATCGTGGCGGAGGTCCCGGGGATGCGCGAGGAGTTCGAGCGGGTCGGGGGTGGCGCGCTGCTCAACAACTCTCCCTACGACGTCGCGGCCGCCGCCCTGATCCTCGAGGAGGCGGGGGCGGTGATAACGGATGCTTGCGGCGACCCGCTCTCGGACCGGCCCATCCTCGGCTCGGGACCCGACTACCAGGTCTCGTGCGTGGCGGCAGCGACCCCCGAGCTGCACGAGGCGATCGTCGCGCAGCTCGACGCAGGGATTGACCGGCTGCGCCGAAAAGTAGGCTGACGCCCATGCTCCAGGATGTTCCCCTTGGCTCGAAGTCGCTCGCGGACTACACCCACCTGGTCGGTCGCGGGCTGGTTGAGGAGATCCGCGAACGGGCCGAGGCGTTGGCCGGCAAGCGGGTGCTGCACGTCAGCGCGACCGCGTTCGGCGGCGGGGTCTCGGAGATCCTCTACACGCTGGTCCCGCTGATGCGCGATGTCGGCCTGGACGTGCACTGGCGGGTGATCATGGGCCGGGAGGAGTTCTTCAACGTCACCAAGCTGATGCACAACTCGCTGCAGGGCGACCCACAGGCGATCTCCGACCAGGACTGGGAAGTGTTCGAGGCCTACAACGCGATGAACGCGCAGGGCCTCGACGACGATTGGGACGTGATCATCATCCACGACCCTCAGCCGGCCGGACTTCGCGCCAACGCCGCGGAGCGCGCCCGGGCCTGGATCTGGCGTTGCCACATCGACCTCTCGACCCCGAACGAGGAGACCCTCGCGCGGCTCCTGCCGCTGATCCAGGACTACGACGAGTCCGTCTTCCACATGCAGACGTATGTCCCGAACGGGATGGACGGCAAGGTGCGGATCATCCCTCCGGCGATCGATCCCCTCTCGCCGAAGAACATGGCGCTCTCGCCGGAGGACGCCGCCTTCGTATGCGATCAGTTCGGGATCGACGTCGAGCGCCCGCTGATCTGCCAGGTGTCGCGGTTCGATCCCTGGAAGGACCCGATGGGCGTGATCGACAGCTATCGGCGGGTCCGGGAGGAGGTCACCGACGTGCAGCTTGCGCTTGTCGGCTCGATGGCCACCGACGACCCCGAGGGCTGGGAGTTCTTCCAACGCACGTTCAGCTACGCCGACGGAGACCCCGACATCAAGATCCTCAACAATCTCAACAATGTCGGCGCGATCGAGGTCAACGCGTTCCAGTCGCAGGCCGACGTGATCATCCAGAAGTCGCTTCGAGAGGGGTTCGGGCTGACCGTCACCGAGGGGATGTGGAAGGTGCGGCCGGTCATCGCCGGCGACGTCGGGGGGATCCCCCTCCAGATCATCGACGCGGAGACCGGGTTCCTGGTCTCCTCCCCCGAGGAGGCCGCCGACCGAACCCTGCGGGTCCTCAAGGATCCCGAGCTGGCGAAGCAGCTGGGACGAGCCGGCAAGGAGCGGGCGCGCGAGATGTTCCTGACCCCGCGCCTGCTTCGCGACTGGCTGGACGTGTTCGGAGGCCTCGACCTTTGAGGGGCCGCCACGCCAAGCTCCGGGGGCCGACCGAGGACCTGATGTGAGCCCGGACCGCCCCCTGGTCATCGTCTCCAATCGCGGCCCCGCGGAGTTCCATCGGGGTGAGGACGGGGAACGGACGGTGAGAAGGGGAGGTGGCGGGCTGGTCACCGCGCTGAGCGGGCTCGTGGCGCACCGGGGCGCGCTCTGGATCGCCTCGGCGATGACCGAGGAGGACATCGAGGTGAGCCGCGAGGCCGGAGGCGAGCCCGTTACGCAGGAGCTGGACGGCGTCAGCTACGACGTCCTGCTCGTCGAGAGCGACGCGACGGCCTACGAGCGCTTCTACAACGTGATCGCCAACCCGATCCTGTGGTTCATCCAGCACTACCTCTGGGATCTGTCCAACGCCCCCGATATCCGCCAGGAGGAGGCCGATGCCTGGGACCACGGCTATGAGACCGTCAACGCCGACATCGCGGGGGCGGTGCTCGGGGCGATCGCCGACGATCCCGAGCCGCTGGTCATGCTCCACGACTACCACCTCTACACCTGCCCGGGCATGATCCGCGAGGCGCGACCCGATGCCTTCCTACACCACTTCGTCCACATTCCATGGTCCCAGCCGGACAGCTGGCGGATCCTCCCGGGGAGGATGCGCGAGCGGATCTTCCGTGGTCTGCTCGCCAACGACATCATCGGATTCCACACCAGCGCCTACTGCCGCAACTTCCTGCACTGCTGCCGTGAGCTGATGGAGATGGAGGTCGACTACGAGCGGGGGTCGATCCTGCACTCGGGCCGCGAGACCTGGGTCCGGGCATACCCGCTGGGCATCGACGCCGGGCGGCTCGAGCGGGCGGCCGCCTCGGAGGAGGTGGCCGAATACGAGGCCGAGTTGCTGCGCCGCCGCCGCGACTGGCTGATCCTCCGGGTGGATCGCGCAGACCTGTCAAAGAACGTCCTGCGCGGGTTCACCGCCTTCGACACCTTCCTGCAGCAGCACCCGGAGTTTCGCGAGCGGGTGACGTTCATAGCCCACCTGCAGCCATCGCGAACCGACGTCCCCGAGTACGCCGAGTACCTGGAGCGGATCGAGGCGCTCGTCGCGGTGGTCAACCATCGCCACGGGACCACGGACTGGATGCCGATCGACCTTCGGATCTACGAGAACTTCCCGGAGGCGGTGGCGCGATACAAGCACTTCGACCTGCTGATCGTCAACTCGCTGTTCGACGGCATGAACCTGGTCGCCAAGGAGGCGCCGGCGGTCAACACCCGCGACGGCGTGGTGATGCTGTCGGAGAACACCGGGGCTCACGAGGAGCTCGGCGACTGCACCCTGTCCGTGAACCCGTTCGACATCCAGGAGCAGGCGGACACGATGCATCGGGCCCTGACGATGGACGCCGAAGAGCGCGCGCTGCGTGCCTCCCGCCTGCGGGAGATCGTCCATGAGCGCGACCCCGGAGTCTGGATCGACGAGCAGCTGGCCGACATCCGCGCCAAGCGCGAGACCCACGCCTCGGCCTGAGCGGCCAACCCGGGCGTCAGCCGACCACGACCGCGCGCCGCACCTTCGATGTGCCGGCCTCGTAGGGATAGCCCTCCTGCTTCGGTACGACCGCCCGGAACCGGTAGGTCCGGCGCCCGGTGGTGGCGTGGAACCTGTAGCGCGCCCGATAGGTGCCCCTCCGCCCGCTCAGGCCGCTCCGCAGATCGATCCAGTGACCCCCGTCGGCGGCCTGCACCCTGACCCGGCGGCCCGCGCTCGCCGGCCTCGGCAGGTGAACGCGGAAGCGCAGCCGGTCACCGTTGTGGATCGGACGACGAGGCCAGAGGCGAAGGCGCGGCATCGCCGGCACTTCCAGGTGGAGGTAACGCTCCAGCGCCGGTCCGGCGCTCGGCCACCACGCGACCCGCACCTCGCGGCTCGGACCCTGGGCGATCGTGACCCGAAAACGACCGTCGGCGTCCGTGCTCGGGGCCACCGCGATGCGCTCCGGTGCGCCGGCTCGTCGCACCCGCGTCGCTATGCACACCCGACCCCCGGCCACTCCCAGCCCCACCGCGTCGAGGAGGCGACCCGCGACGATCGCCGCGCGGCCGTGGCGATGGAGCCGGGCGCGGAGGATCGCGCCGCCCCCGATGGAACTCAGGGGGCAGAGGTTGTCGACTCGAACGCGCCGCCTTCCACAAGCGCGGTTGGCGGCCGTGGTCAGCGCAAAGTCGGCCGCGCAGATGCGAACCCGGTTCGGTCCTTGCCGAAACGGCGCCGAGGCGGTGTCGGCGGTGAATCCGGCCGTCGCGTGGCGCGGGCAGGGAACGAGTCGCAGCGCGATCCGGTCGCTCAGGTGGCAGCCCAGCGTGCGGGAGCTGACCGGCTCGCCGTTGACCTGGACGAGGAATCTGCGGACCCCGGCGCCGCGATCGCCGGCGGTGGCCATCACGGCCTGAAAGCCCCGTCTGCTGCCCGGCGCGAGGAGCGCGCCACCGAGCCCGAGGCTGGGGCGGGCGCCGTCGCGCAGCACCAGCGCCACCCGCTTGATCCGGATTCGGCTGCCGTGAGCCCGGCCGCAACGAGGGCGTCGCGCACATCGAAGCCCGGCGCCGAGCGCCTGTGCCGGCTTCCCAGTCCACCTGAACCGCTCGAGCGTCGGACCCGGCTCGGCAAATGCCCGGGAGGTCGATCCGGTGCCGACCGCGAGCTCGGGGCGCTCGCCGCCCCGCGCCCGCCCGGCCGCCTTGACGCTGAGGCCCGCGATCGCCGTCGCGGCCGGGGCGCGGATCTCCCATGTGCCCCAGGCGCCGGGTCTCGTGTGTCCACCGCGCCGGCCGACCACCAGACCCTGTCCCGCGACGTCGCAGGAGCTCGCGGACCTGTACCGGCGGGAGGTGCGCTCGAACGCCGCGTCGGCATGATGGGCGCCGAGACCCGGGTCGCACAGAGCGGCGCGATAGGCGCCTGCCCGGACCGACGGGGCTGTGAGGAGCCCGAACGAGGCCGCCACGATCCCGACGAGCGCGGCGAGCCGCCCCGCGCGATTCGTCAAGGCGTCCGTGGGCCCGCGACCGCTCAATGCTCGAAACCGAACTCGGTGGGCGGGGCGGGGCGGGGATTCGCACGCGGGCTCGGCGCGGAGGCGGTCGGCGGCGGCGCCGGCGACGGAAAGGAGGCGGGTGGGGGCGTCGACGCGACCGGGGGCGGCGTTGCCGGAGGCGGAGCGGCTGTCGTCGCCGGCGTCGACCCCGCGACGCTCGGTGCCCGCTCGCGATCGGGCGAGTGACGACGGCCCGGCCCCGGATGGCGGCCGGGCGCGGCCGCGTGGGGCGCGGTCCGGCTGGCATCGGCCCGGCCTCGCCTCGCCGCTCGGCCGGAGTGTCCGCGGCCCTCGCGGATTGGATCGGGCGCCAGGGCGCCTGCGGCGGATGCCTGCGGCAGGCCGATGTCGGGGTCCAGCGGCGGCGCCTCGGGGCGGCGGAGCAGGCCGGGCAGTCCGATTCCGAGCGCCAGGCAGGCGATCGCCCCGGCCCCCAGCTTGGCGAGGTTCTCCCAGCGGATTCGCGAACGGCTGACCATCGCGGCGTACAACCCCCGCTCGGGTCCGGGCGCCCCAGGCGGGCCGCTATAGTCGTCCGCCGCCTTTGGCAGCGACGATGAACAGGGAATACGAGCTGGTGCTGATGCTCGACCCAGAGATCCCCGAGGAGCGGCGCGAGAAGATCGCCTCCGAGGCCCGGGAGCGAATCGAGTCTCAGGGAAGCCTCAAGCACGACGCCACGTGGGGGATGCGAAAGCTCGCCTACGAGATCCGTCAGCGCACCGAGGCCGACTACCGGCTGTTCCGGTTCGAGACGCAGGGCGGGCTGCTCGACGAGCTCAACCACAACCTTCGGATCGCCGAGGGCGTGCTGCGCTTCCGGATCTTCAAGGTCGACCCCGGCTCGCCCGCGATCGTCCCCCCGGCTCCCCTCGCGAGCGGGGCTCCCACCGCCCCCCGCGGCTCTCGGCGCACGCAGGGCGCTGATCGCGGCGGGCCGCCGGCCGGCGACGAGCCCGCCGAGGCCTCCGAAGGTCCCGAGGCCCCGGCCGAGGAGGCTCCAGTGGCCGCGGTAGAGGAGACCTCCGAGGCCCCGGTCGAAGAGTCTCCCGAGGATCCGGCAGAAGAGGCCCCGGAGGCCCCGGCAGAAGAGGCTTCGGAGGCCCCGGTCGAAGAGGAGCCCGCGGCGCCGGTGGCCGAGGCGACGCCCGAGGACTCGCCCACGGAGGACGCGCCCGAGGCCCCGGCCGAGCCGGACGAGGGCGGCGGCGCCCCGCCGCCCGCCGGCGACTAGGAGTTCCGAGCCGCGGTTAACCCGCTCGTTGCGCCTTTCGCTTCTTCTTCGGGGGGGCGGAAAGCGCCGCTTCCGTCCTTAGACTGGGGGACGAATAAACGAGTCGAGGAAGGTGCTGAGCGAATGGCCGCCACCAATCTGAACGTCGTAGTCGTGACGGGGAACCTGACCCGCGATCCGGAGCTCCGGAGCCTGCCGAGCGGGACCTCGGTCTGCAAGCTGAGGATCGCTGTGAACAGCCGGCGAAAGGATCAGGCGAGCGGGGACTGGGTCGACAAGCCCAACTACTTCGACGTCACGGTCTGGGGCGCACAGGGCGAGAACTGCGCGACCTATCTCTCCAAGGGCCGCCCGGTTGCGGTTGAGGGCCGCCTCGACTGGCGCGAGTGGGAGGCGCAGGACGGCTCTAAGCGCCAGAGCGTCGAGATCATCGCCAACTCGGTCCAGTTCCTCGGCTCGCGCGACGAGCAGGGCGCCGGAAACGGCGCGGCGCCCCGCTCCGACGTGCCGGCCGACACCTCCGACTTCGAGAGCGCCGAGCCGGCGAGCGTCGGCTCGGCGGGCGACGACATCCCCTTCTAGCGCGTTCCGGCTGACCGGACTCGCATCGGGCTGAGGCGAGGCTCCCCGTGAGCGCCGGGGAGGCGTCGACTGACGGCTCGATCCCCGCCCGCCGGTTGATGCTGGCGGCGATGACGATCGCCTCCAGCATGATCCTCGTCGACCAGACCGCGGTCCCGCTGGCGACCCCCGACGTGATCGAGGGGCTTGGCGGTCGGCCCCCGGACAGAACTTCAGCCGACCGCCGGCTCGGGGTGCCGACTGCACTTGTGTCCGGCCCCCGGACAGAACTTCAGCTGACCCACGAGCCCCTCTTCGTCCACCCAGCCAATCCAGGGGCCCTGGCCCCGACCGGGCCCGGACCGCGCGGCTATCATGCGCTCTCGCGCCGCCACGGCAAGAGGCGTCGAAGGGCGGTGTGCGAGCGAATGCGCCAAGACTCGAGCGACAAGCGGGAGCCGGCCTGATGGCCAGGCGGCAGCGAGGCCCGGTTTCCTCCCAGAGTGGGCCCGGCGGCGGCCGGAGGCGGCCGCGCGGGGCGGACCGGTTCCGGCCACGCAAGTACACGCGGATCAACGTCGAGCAGATCGACTACAAGGACCTCGGCACCCTGAGGCGGTTCATCTCCGACCGGGGGAAGGTCCGCTCTCGCCGGGTCACGGGCCTTTCGCGACGTCACCAGAGGCAGCTCGCGGTCGCCGTCAAGCGAGCCCGCGAGATCGCGCTCCTCCCCTACGTGGGCGAGCGGTAAGCGACCCGGCCGCGATGGCCCAGGCGATCCTTCTGAAGGACGTCGAGTCGCTCGGCAGCGCCGGTGAGGCGATCGACGTCTCGCCCGGCTATCTCCGCAACTACCTGCTTCCCCGAAAGCTCGCCCAGCCTGCCACCGCCGGCGCTCTCGAAGAGGCCCGCCGTCGTCAGGAGGCGGCGGAGCGCGCAGCGCGCGAGGCCGCCGAGCGGGCCGAGGAGACGACCGCCCTGCTCTCGAAGACGGTCCTGACGATCCAGCATCGCGCCGGCGAGGACGGCAAGCTCTACGGGTCGGTGACGAACAAGGAGATCGCCGAGGCCATCGCCGAGGCGCGCGGCCTGAAGGTGGACCGCAAGAAGATCCGGCTCGATGATCCGATACGCGAGGTTGGGACCTACATGGTCGAGATCGAGGTCGGCGACACCACGGCGAGGATCAAGACGATCGTCGCCGAGCAGAAGTAGCCGGCTCGGAGCGCAAGTCTTTCGCGCCAGTTTGCGGGAACCCGGCTGACGGGCCCCTCGCCCCTGTGATTTGCTCGGCGCCGGGGCCGGCACGGGGGCGAATCCGCCGCCGCTGGGCCTCTAATAGCAGGGAGCCGATGCGCTCCGTCCAGCCCCAAGACAGCCAGATGCCCACCGCCGAGACCCGCGTCCCGCCCCAGAACCTCGAGGCCGAGGCCTCGGTTCTGGGGGCCATGATGGTCTCCGAGGGCGCGATCGCCCCCGTGATCCTCGATTCCCGCCTCAGCGACGAGGACTTCTACCGCGAGCGTCACCGGATCGTCTTCCGAGCGATCACCGGCCTCTACGAGCAGGGCGAGCCGGTCGACGCGCTTACCGTCTCGGAGTACCTGGCCCATCACGGCGAGCTCGCCGAGGCGGGCGGCAAGGAGGGCGTGTCCGAGCTCGCGTCGACCGTGCCGGTACCGGGCAACGCCCGCCACTACGCCCAGATCGTGAAGCAGAACGCGCTGCTTCGCCGCCTCCTCGCCACCTCGCAGCAGATCCAGAAGTCCGTCCACGACCGCGAGGGAGATGCGGGGGCGCTGGTGGAGCGCGCCGAGACACTGCTGTTCAAGGTCGCTCACGAGGACACCGCCAAGGACTTCCGCCGGGTCTCGGAGGTGCTGGGCGACGAGATCGATCGCCTCGAGGCGCTGTCCTCCGGCGACCAGACGCTGACCGGGACCCCGTCGGGCTTTCGCGACCTGGACTCCAAGCTCGGCGGGTTTCAGCCCGGCAACCTGATCGTGATCGCCGCCCGGCCGTCGCTGGGCAAGTCGGCGCTGGTCTGCAATATCGCCGAGAGCGTCGCGTCCAAACACGGTAAGCCCGTGGCCTTCTTCTCACTCGAGATGTCGGAGGCCGAGCTGGCCCACCGGTTCATCGCCTGCCGGGCCAGGATTCCCGGCGACAAGCTGCGCAAGGGAAACGTCGCCGCGAGGGAGTGGCCGCGCGTCGTCCGGGCGTGCAACGAGCTCGAGAAGGTGCCCCTGTGGCTCGACGACTCCTCCGACCTGAGCCTGCTCGAGCTGCGGGCCAAGGCCCGGCGCCTTGCCTCGACCGAGCAAGGCCTCGGGTTGGTGATCGTCGATTACCTCCAGCTGATGAGGGCCGAGGACCCGCGGGCCAATCGGGTCGAGCAGGTGAGCCAGTTCAGCCGGGGCCTGAAGATCCTGGCCCGCGAGCTGAAGGTGCCGGTGATCGGCATCTCCCAGCTCTCCCGCGCGCCCGAGCAGCGCCCCGGCGGGCGTCCGATGCTTTCCGACCTGCGCGAGTCGGGGGGCATCGAGCAGGACGCCGACGTGGTGATCTTCATCTACCGCGCGTCGAAGTACGACGACGAGGCGGATCCGAGCGAGGCCGATCTGATCGTCGCCAAGCACCGAAACGGCCCGACCGGGGACATCCCGGTGGTCTTCCTCGAGGCCTATCCGCGCTTCGTCGACCGGGCGACCGGCGCCGACCGTCCCATGGAGCAGCCCGCCGGCGAGGGCGGCCCGATGATCGACCTCGCCGAGGAGGCGTGAGCTCCGCGCCCAGACCGATGCGGGTGGCGGGGGCCTTCGACGCCCAGCCGGCCTGCCCTCGCGGAGTCTGTGACGGCTCGGGCTGGATCCTCGGCCCCGAGGACGTCGCCCGGCCCTGCGAGTGCCGTGCGGGCCGCCTGGCTCGCCGGCGGGCCCGGGGCGTGGACTCGGTCATACCACGCCGCTACAGGGACGTGAGTCTGGAGATCGCTCGAAACGACGGCGTCAAGCCGATCGTGTTGAAGGTGATCGGCGACTTCATCGAGAGCCTCGACTCCCATCTCGACCAGGGCCGCGGTCTGTGGTTGACCGGAAACGTGGGGACCGGCAAGACCGCGCTCGCCATGCTGATCTCCAAGTCGGCACTGGAGAACGGCAGGACGGTCGCGATCTACTCCCTCCCGAAGCTTCTTGCGCGCGTGCGCGCCACCTACGAGAAGGACTTCGGCGGTGACTCCTACACCGAGTTCTTCGCTCGCCTCGTCTCGCTCGACCTCCTGCACATCGACGACCTCGGGGTCGAGAAGCGCTCGGACTGGGTGTTGGAGCAGCTTTATTCGATCGTCAACGAGCGCTACGAGATGGAGCGCTCGATGCTGGTCACCACGAACCTCGACCAGGAGGCGCTCGAGGAGCAGATCGGGGAGCGAACCGTCTCGCGTCTGATCGAGATCTGCGGCCCACCCCTGACCATCGACGGCGACGACCTGCGATACCCGCGGGCGCCGGAGTACTAGGGAGCCCGGCGACGGTCGAGCCACGCCCTCGAGCCACGCCCCGGCGCCCCGCGACCCCGTGGCGGACGCCCGCCGGGCCGGGGGACGACGCCCGGCGGTGCCTCATAATCCACCACCTCAGATGCCCGGAATAGCGATAGTCGGCGCCCAATGGGGTGACGAGGGGAAGGGAAAGCTCACGGACCTGCTCGCCGAGCGGGCGGACCTCGTGGTCCGGTTCCAGGGCGGCAACAATGCCGGCCACACGATCGTTCGCGGTGGCGAGGAGTTCAAGTTCCACCTGATCCCGTCCGGGATCCTCTATCCCGGCAAGACCTGCGTCGTCGGCAACGGGGTGGTGATCGATCCGGGGGTACTTATCGGCGAGCTCGAGGGACTGCGGCGCCAGGGGATCGATCCCGGGGGCCTTCGGATCTCGGCCAACGCCCATCTGATCATGCCCTACCACGTGATGCTCGACACGGCCGGCGAGGCGAAGCTCGGAAAGCTCGAGATCGGGACCACGAAGCGGGGAATCGGTCCGTGCTACGCCGACAAGGCCGCCCGGCTGGGGATCCGCGTCCAAGACCTGCTCGACGCGAAGATCCTCCGCAAGAAGATCATGGCGGCGCTCGAGCCCAAGCAGCAGATGCTGCGCCCGTTCGTCAAGGACCCGAGGCTCGACCTCCACGCGATGACCGAGGAGTACCTGCGCTACGGGCATCGGCTCGAGCCATTCATCGCAGACACCGCTCACCTCTGCTGGAAGGCGCTCGACGCGGGCCAGACCGTGATCTTCGAGGGCGCTCAGGGCACCATGCTCGACCTCGACCACGGCACCTATCCCTTCGTCACCTCGTCGAACCCGATCGCGGGCGCCGCCTGCGTCGGGGCGGGAGTGGGGCCCGCCGACATCGACGAGGTCTGGGGAGTCACCAAGGCCTATACGACGAGGGTCGGAGCGGGCCCGTTTCCCACCGAGCTCGATGACGAGATGGGGTCCCGCATCCGCGAGCGCGGCGCCGAGCGCGGCACGACCACCGGTCGCGACCGCCGCACCGGGTGGCTCGACCTGGTGGCGCTTCGCTACGCGGCGCGTCTCAACGGGCTCACGGCGCTGGCGGTGACGAAGCTCGACGTGCTGGCGGGAATCGACCCCCTCCGGGTCGCGGTGCGCTACCGCTCGAGCGAGGGGGCACTGCTCGACGAGCTCCCCTACCACCAGTCGGTGCTGCACGCCGCCGAGGCCGAGTACGAGGAGCTGCCCGGCTTCGATCCCGAGATCGGCGATTGCCGAAACGAGGCCGAGCTGCCTCCCGAGGCGCGGAACTACCTGGAGTTCGTGGCCGAGCAGACGCGGGTGCCGGTTCGCCTGGTGGGGGTGGGTCCGGGACGCGAGCAGGTGATCTGGATGGGAGAGGCCGAGCGCCACCTTCGGGCGGCCTAGCAGGCGGGCTTGCGCGGCACAGCCCGCACTAGACTCACGCGCCATGTTCGAGAAGGTGCTGGTCGCCAACCGCGGCGAGATCGCGATCCGAGTCATGCGAACGCTCGAGGAGATGGGCATCGCCTCGGTGGGCGTCTACTCCGAGGCCGATCGCGAGGCTCCCCACGTCGCCGAGGCCGACGAGGCGTTCCTGCTCGGCCCGGCGATCCCCGCCGAGAGCTACCTGAACGTGGAGCGGCTGCTCGACGCCACGGCCGAATCCGGCGCTCGAGCGATCCACCCCGGCTATGGGTTCCTGGCCGAGAACGCCGGGTTCGCCGCCGCCTGCGAGGAGGCCGGGGTGGTGTTCATCGGCCCGCCCGCGAGCGCGATCGAGGCGATGGGGTCGAAGACCCGGGCGCGCGAGCTGATGGCCGCCGCAGGAGTGCCGATCGTCCCCGGGACCACCACTCCGGTCGAGAGCGTGGCCGATGCCAAGGTGGCTGCCGCCGAGATCGGCTATCCCGTCGCCTGCAAGGCCGCCGGTGGGGGCGGGGGCAAGGGGTTTCGGGTCGCGATGTCCGAGGAGGAGCTAGAGGACGCGTTCGAGGGAGCGGCCCGCGAGGGCGAGAAGTTCTTCTCGGATCCGACCGTCTACCTCGAGCGCTACCTGGAGGATCCCCGTCACGTCGAGGTGCAAGTCCTCGCCGACTCACACGGCAACGTCGTGCACCTCGGGGAGCGGGACTGCTCGGTCCAGCGCCGCCACCAGAAGCTGATCGAGGAGGCGCCCGCGCCCCACGTCGACGAGGCGATGCGGGCGCGGATCGGCCGGATCGCCACCGACGCCGCCGCCGCGGTCGGCTACCGCTCCGCGGGAACGGTCGAGGGCCTCCAGGACGGCGAGGACTACTTCTTCCTCGAGATGAACACCCGGGTCCAGGTCGAGCACTGCGTCACCGAGATGGCCACCGGGATCGACATCGTCCGCGAGCAGGTCTTGATAGCCGCAGGCGAGGAGCTGTCCGTGAGCCAGCAGGACGTGGAGCTCCGCGGCCACGCGATCGAGTGCCGGATCAACGCCGAGGCCGCCCACAAGAGCTTCGCCCCCGCGCCCGGGACGATCACCTCCTACCGGGAGCCCGCCGGACCCGGCGTCCGCGTCGACTCAGGGGTTCGGGACGGGTCCGAGGTGACCCCGGTGTATGACCCGATGGTCGCCAAGCTGATCGTCTGGGACACGGACCGCGAGCGGGCCACGGCGCGCATGCGCCGCGCTCTCGGCGAGTACGAGGTGGGCGGACTCCTCACACTGATCCCGTTCCACCTGGCGATCCTCGCCACCGAGCAGTGGGCCCGGGCCGAGACCTGCCGGGACCTGGTGGGCGACAAGGAATGGCTTCGCTCCCTCGCCCCGGCTGACCCGGCCGCGCCGCAGCCGTCCGGCGAGGGTGAGGAGGAGGAGGCGCCCGAGGTCCGCGACTACAAGGTGGAGGTCGACGGGCGCCTGCACAGCGTCAAGGTGATCGGAGCTGCTCCCCCCGCGGCGGGTCCGGCCGCCCCGCCCCGCCCCCCGCGGCGCCGCGAGCGCGCCTCGGGCGCCGGCGGTGGAGGGTCGAGCGAGACGCTCGCTTCCCCGATCCAGGGCTCGGTGCTGAAGGTCGCGGTGAGCCAGGGCGACGAGGTCGAGGAGGGTGCTCTGATCTGCATCGTCGAGGCGATGAAGATGGAGAACGAGATCACCGCGCACCGATCCGGCAAGGTCACCGAGCTCGCCGTCGCCGAGGGCGGATCGGTGGCGGCCGGCGACACGATCGCCCGCATCGAATGAATAACTCCGCCGGAAGCCTCGCCTACGGCTACGTTTCCGGCGGGTTAGGGCGCGTTACCGGGCGGCAGGCCGTGAATAACTCCGCCGGAAGCCTCGCCTTCGGCTACGTTTCCGGCGGGTTTGGGCGCGTTACCGGGCGGCAGGCCGTAGGCGTGTGAACGGAACTGCGCGTCACTGCCGTGGCGCGGTCCCGGGTCGGGGCGGCCGGATCTGCCGTACCCGCCGGCGGAGATGCCGCTTCGGCGCGGTGGGGTTTGGCGCAAGCGGTGGCGTTACGTGGGAGCGTTCTGCGACGAGCTGCTGATGTGCGCGGCGCGGGTTCAGGTCGGTCCGGTGCGCCAGACGTTCTGGTTGGTCTGGGACCGCGCCGAGAGGCGAATGTGGGAGCAGACCAAGATCCTCCTGCCCGGGGCGCGGGGCGAGGTGTGGACGGAGTCGCCGGACGGTCAAGGCCAGGTCGATCACGTCGACGAGAACGGCTCGGTGGTGCGAATCGAAGGTCGCCATCCCGAAGCAGGCGAGACGCGAGCCTTCCTGCGGGTGGGCGCAGGCCCCGGGATCGAAGCCGTGTGCCCGAACTCCTCCGGCGAGTACGTGTGGACCCGAAAGCGGGGCGACCTGGAGATCGAGTGCGACGTCCGGATCGGCGAGCGCCGGTGGAAGGTCGAGGCGCGCGGGGTCGAGGACGAGACGGCGGGCTACCACCCCCACCACACCGTTTGGAGCTGGTCGGCCGGAGTCGGCCGGACCACGGACGGTCGCTCGGTGGGGTGGAACCTGGTCAGCGGGATCAACGACCCTCCTGAGCGCTCCGAGCGTGCCATCTGGCTCGACGGCGACGCATCGGAACCCGCCCCCGTCAGCTTCGAGGGCCTCGACGCGATCGCATTCGAGGATGGGGCCCGGCTTGAGTTCGCCGGCGAGTGCGAGCGGCGACGGGAAGAGAAGCGCGTCGTCGCCAGCTATGCGTATCGGCAGCCGTTCGGCGTCTTCAGCGGAAGCCTCGGTGGCGGGCTCGAGCTCGAGACGGGACTCGGGGTGATGGAGCACCACGACGCCCATTGGTGAGCGCCGCGCAAACGGCGTTCGCGGTCAACTGGGGACTGACCAGTGGCTGGCTGCGCCTCACGCGACGCCGGCTCGGGCCGCCGGCCGAGCTCGAGATCGGCTCACCGACATATCTGACCACGGTCGCCCGCCTGCCGGCCGAGATCGCCGCGGCACTCGCCGAGACGGCGTCGAGGCTCGCGGGTCCCCGGTCCGGCCATTACCTCTACCCATCCGGCACCATCCATCTGACGGTCGCCTCCCTCGCCGACGTCCGCGACCCCGAGCCCATGGTCGAGGCCGCGCTCGACGGCCAGAAGCGCTTCGAGGTCGAGGTCCGCGGGCTGAACGTGGCGCTCGACACAGTGTTCGCCGAGCTCCACCCTCGCGGGCCCGGGCTCGAGGCGGTCCGCCGGGAACTTCGGGCGGGGGAGTCCAGCGAGCACGGCGCGGCGTCGAGGTGGCTTCGACGCCGCCTCGCCCACGCCAATCTGATCCGGTTCGGCGGACCCGTGGAGCCGCGCCTGATCGCGGAAGTTGGAAGGCTTCGGCGGGCCCGGTTCGGGAGCTTCGAGGTGGCCGACGTGGAGCTGGTCCGAACCGACAAGGTGCTGTCGGGCGGCGGCACACGCCCGCTCGGCGCCTTTCGTCTCGGCTGATATCGACGCGACTCGCGCCGGGGCGCCCTGCACGAGCTCCGATCAACCCGGATAGACGCCCTCGACCCGCCAGCGCCATGGCGGCTCCTCGTCGGCCGGGAAGTCGTAGTGGTTTCGGCCCGGGAGGGTCTCGAGCGGCACGAGGCGCGGATTCGTCACCTCGAGCAAAGGAGTCGCCGCATGGGTGGCAACGTCCGCGGCGCCGGCTCGGCGAACGACCGAGTCCCAGCCGACTCCAGGGCGGTAGAGCCAATACGTGAGCTCGACCGTCCCATTCGATCGCCGGCGGTCGACGATCGACGTGAACGCCGTGATCCGCCGGTTCGAGGTCGTGAGGCCGGGCCGCCCCGACGGCACGGCGCACGACGCCTGCCGGCAGTAGCGGAAGTCGACCGGCACCAGCCGGGTCCCCGAGGGTCCGGGAACGCCGCCGGGTTGGGGTGCCAGGGCCCGAACGAGCCCGGCCAGCGGCCGTCCGTAGGCGTCCGTCAGGGGGTCACGCCAGCACGGGCCCGGAAGGCGGGGTGCGCACCGGAGCTTGCGCGCGATCGCCGACCCGAGCTCCGGTCCGGCCTGATTCGGACCCCCCGCCGCGATCGCCGATATCGCGGCGATCAGCAGCAGGGCGATCATCAGGACGAGCCCGACCTGCTCGGTCGAAGCTGCGCCGTGGGCATCGCGTCGCACGGCTCGAGGCTAGGCGCCTCCGGCGCACCCGAGGCGCGCGCGAGGTGGCGAACCCGCAACGGGTCAGTGGCTCAGGAGAGGCCCTCGCGCGCCTCGCGCACGAGGGTGACCGCCTCGGGAAAGACGATCCCGATCGCGTCTCGGACCTGGACCGCCTGCTCGTCGCTGCCGCCGGTCAGGTCGAGACGGTTGATCGCGGCGACGGTCATGTCCACGGCGAGCTTGATCGCGTTGTCCGCCCAGGCGACGCGCTGCGCGCCCTGCATCTGGTCGGCGAGCTCGCCGAGTCGCTCACGAAGCTCGTCGGGATCCCCGCCGAAGAGGTTGAAGTTCTCGCTTCCTTCCATTGATTCGATCTTAGTGGTCGCGGCCCGTCGGTAGGCCCTCGCCGGCCGACGAAGGGCTGGCGGTGGGCCTGAGATAGCCTGCCGTCGTGGCGCTGCCCGTGCCCACCGGGTCCTCGACGGCGCTGATCACCGGGGCGTCCTCCGGGATCGGCGAGGCGATCGCGCGCCAGCTCGCGGCGCGGGGCCATGGCCTGACCCTGGTCGCACGGCGCGAGGAGCGCCTTCGGGCGCTTGCCGAGGAGCTGTCAGGCCGTCATGGCGTGCGGGCCGAGACGATCGCCGCCGACCTCGGGACGGCCGCCGCACGTGACGAGGTCGCCGCCCGGATCGGCGAGCTCGGGCTGGAGGTCGAGGTCTTGGTCAACAACGCGGGCTTCGGAGGCTCGGGAGACCGCGAGCGCGAGGTGGCGATGGTCGAGCTCAACTGCGTCGCTGTGCTTGACCTGCAGTCGCGGTACCTCCCGGCGATGGTCGATCGTCGCCGAGGCGCGGTGATCAACATCGCCTCGACCTCCGCCTTCCAGCCGCTCCCGGGGACGGCTACCTATGCGGCGACCAAGGCCTTCGTGCTCAGTCTCAGCGAGGCTGTGCACGAGGAGGTCAAGGGCAGCGGCGTCACGGTGACGGCGATCTGTCCCGGGCCGGTGAAGACGGAGTTCATGGAGGCGGCCGGTCTCGACGGGGCCGAGGGAAACGTTCCGGGCATCTTCTGGAGCTCGGCAGACGAGGTCGGCCGAGCGGCGGTCGAGGCCGCGGAGAGGGGAAAGCGCGCGGTGGTCGTCGGTCTGCTCAACCGCGCCGGGACGATCACGGGCCAGCATGCGCCGCGAGCCCTCGTCCTGCCGCTCGCCAAGCGCCTCTGGCGCCAGGCGCTCTGACGGTCTCCGGCCTTCGCGCGTTACCGTTTCACGGCCGATGCAGCTTCGCGACATCATGACCGCGGCGGTGATCACAGCAGGCCTGGACGCCGAGCTGCTCGAGGTCGCCCGCCTGATGCGCGACCACGAGGTCGGCTCCGTGGTGCTCTGCGACCCGCACGGCGACCCCGCGGCGATGGTCACGGACCGAGACCTCGCGGTGCGAGCCCTGGCTGACGCCCGGCCCGGCACCGAATCGGTCAGCCGGCACGCCTCGCGCCCGCTCGTAGCGGGTGAGCCGGAGATGGACCTCGAGGAGGCGGCCGCACTGATGGTCCGGCACCGCATTCGCCGTCTCCCGGTGATCGACGGCGGAGAGCTGGCCGGCATCGTTACCCTTGACGACATCGCCGTTCGAACCGGCAACCTCGAGGTCGCGCAGCGGATGACGCACGACGTCATCGAGGGCGCCCTGCCTGAGTTCTTCTTCCACGAGCGCGGGTAGGCGGCGACCCGATGCGCTCCACTCCGCAGCAGGTGATCCGGCGCGACCGGTTCGAGGCGCTGATCGGCCTGATGGCGCCGGCCCTCGACCTGATCCTGAACGCCGGCGAGCAGGTCTCTCGCCTGATCGCCCCCGAGGACCGCGACTATTACCCGATCCGCCCGGCCGACGAGGCGTTCGAGATCGGCTCCTCGCAGCCCGCGGCCTCGCCCGCCCAGGTCGACTAGCCGCGCTCGGGCTCCAACTCCCCGTACACGCGACGCCGGAAGAGGTCGTCGACCAGCGACTCGACGCGATCGAGGAACAGGATGCCGTCCAGGTGGTCGAGCTCGTGCTGCAGGCACCGGGCCTCGAACCCGGCCGACTCGAGGGTCCCGTCGGCGTGCTCCACCACGATCCTGGTCGCACGGCGGACGTTCGCGGTCAGATCCGGGATCGAGAGGCATCCCTCGCGCGCGATCTCCGAGCCGTGTCGCTCGACTATCCGGGGATTGGCCAGGATCATCAGGCCGTTGTTGGAGGAGTCGGCCTTCGGATGGGAGCGAACGTCGACGGCGATCACGCGGGTCAGCTCGCCGATCTGCGGGGCGGCCAGGCCGACGCAGCGCTCGAAGGAGCGCATCGTGTCGACGAGGTCTCGCGCCACGGCTCCCGCGCCGTCGGCTTGCGCGGGAGCGGCCACCTGCTTGAGGGTCCGGTCGGGATAGAGGAGAACCTGTCGGGCCGGCAAGTCCCAGCGCCCGCCTCTAGAGCGCCGCGGACTCGAGCGGGCTGATGCTGACCTCGACCCCAGCTCGCGTCGCGACCTCGCGGAGCGCCGCCTCGACCTCGGCCTCGACGGCGCCCCCCAACGCGACCTCGATGATCATCACGTAGATGCGGGCGCCGGCCGCGCCGGCGATCCTGGTCTCGAGGCCCGTGATGTTGACCACCCGCTCGGCCAGCGCGTTCGCGACGGAGTGGACGATCCCCGGGTGATCGGCGCCGTGGACGCGGATCACGTGCGAGGGCCGCGCCGCCTCGACCCCGGGATCGTCGATCGGGTTGACCGTGATCGCCTCGAGGCCCAGCTCGGTCCGCACCTCCCCCAGCCGATCCACTACGGCTTCACGGTCGACGCGGTCGGCGAGGCTGACGATCAGCACGACGGCGAACTGCCCGCGCAGGATCGACATCTGGGAGTCCTCGATGTTGCCCTCCAGCTCGAGGAGCGCCCCGCTGATCGCCGCCACTATGCCGGGGCGGTCGCGGCCGATCGCGGTTACGGCGAACTCGGGCACGCGCTTAAGATAGGCGCTTCGTGGGCCGCCAGCGAGCAATCGAGCGCGAGCGTCGCTGGGCGGTTCCGGCTGCCGTCGCCGCGGTGCTCAGCTTTGCGTTCTACCTCGCGTCGTATGTCATCGAGCGCACCGCGGGCCTCTATTCGGGCGCCAGCGACGCCAAGCAGCTCGAGTCCCTCCACGACAACGCTGGAGCGATCGTATTCGCGTCCGGAGTGAGGGCGATAGCGTTCTTGCTGCTTCCGATCCCTTTGATCTACCTGTTTCGCGCCGCTCAGGCACGAAATCCGCAAGTGCGGGCGGCGATGATCGGCTTCGTCGTGCTCGGCCCGCTCCTCTTTGCGGTACAGAGCGTCGCCCAGGGAGTGGGCGCTCGCCAGGCCGCCTCGAACTTCGTGAAGCTTGCCCCTCAGGAGGGATCGCGCAGCTATCCGAAGTTTCAGAAACAGCTGAACAGCGACCCGACTGCAATTGAGAAAGTGACGATCTATACCGCCAACGACCAACTTGAGGTGCAGCTCAAGGACGGGACGTTTTACACAGTGCCGAGCTACCCGAGACAGGCCGAGAGTGGGCTGGCCGGCAATCTCGACGACAAGAACGTCGACAACGAGACAAAGGATGACTCCGAGAGTACGGCGGGCACTGTGCAGGATCCCGGGGGAGACGCCCTAGCAAACGACACCACGACCAACGCGAGCACCCTCAAGGTCGCCCAGGCCCTTCTTCTCCCCGCGGTTCTCGGCCTCGTCGTGATGATGATCTACGTGCCGCTTCAGGCCCAGCGGGTTGGCCTCCTGACTCGGTTCTTGGGCAGCTTCGGCATGGCCCTGGGGGCGTCGGTGATCCTGATCCTTCCGCTGGCGCTCCTGGGCGTCTTGATCTGGACCGGCTATCTCGGCCTGCTGTTCGTCGGCCGGGTCCCGAAGGGACGCCCCCCTGCCTGGGAGGCCGGGGAGGCCATTCCCTGGCAGCGCCCGGGCGAGGATTCCGCCGACGTCGCCGGCCCCGACGATCGGGTGGTCGACGGGGACGCGAGCGAGATCGCCGCCGGCGAGGAGTCCACGGCGGAGTCCTCCGACGCCCCCGCGACCGAGAAGCGGAAGCGCAAGCGGCGCCGCTAGGTTCGGGCCGAGCCCCGGTCTAGTAGTAGAGCCAGGCCCGGCGCCACAGCGCCAGCCCGACGAGGATCAACGCGAAGCCCGCTGCGGCCAGGGGCGCCAGCGCCAGGCCGGTGGAGGGCAGCTGACCGGTGGCGCCCGACGCCCCTGACGATCCTGGGCTGGTGAACCCCGAACCGGACCCCCCTGCGGTTCCGCCGCCCCCGCCTCCGGAGGATCCCGAGCCGTTTCCCCCGCCCGAGGAGTCGCCTCCGCCTCCCCCGCCCCCTCCGCCGGACCCCGACGTCTTGACCGTCACGGTGCCCTTCATGAACGGGTGGATCGAGCAGATGTAGGAGAAGCTCCCCGCCTTCTTGAACGTGTGGGAGTACGTGTCACCTTCCTTCATGAATCCGGAGTCGAAGGCATCGCCGGTCGCGGTGTGGCCCTCGGACGCGCTCGAGTTGTTCGTCCACCGGACGGTGTCGCCGGCATGGATCACGATCTTGCCGGGGGAGAAGGCGAAGCTGTTCGCGGTCGCGCCGACGATCGAGACCGAGCTCGATCCTGAAGCCGTGGCGGAGACCCTCGGTTGTCTCGAACGGGGCCGGGTTCCGGCGCTGGGCTTCTCCTCGCGCGGAGCATCGGCGGACGGCCTCGGGGTGCCCGGATCCGATGGCTGAACGCCGTCGCCGGGTGGCGCGATCGGGGCCGAAGGCGCCGGCTCGACGGCGACCGCCGTCGTCGTGGTGGCTTCGGCGGGGCGGCTCGTGCCCTGGGCTGCGAGATTCGCGGCCGGGACCGCGAACCAGACTGCGACGGCCGCGCCGCCCACCGCCAGGGCGCGCACCCCGGCCCGGGTCACGCCTGATGAGCTCCCCCCGGATCCCACGCACCCCAGCATACGTCCGAACCGCTCGGCGGGTTCAAATCGGGCCGCAGGCCCGGCCCTTGCGCGTCAGCTCGCCCGGTGCGAGCGCCGATGCTCAGCCCGGCGCAGCGACTCGCTTTCGGTGGGTCCGGATCTCGCTCAGGATTCGCTCCAGGCGAGGCTCCCGTGAGTCGTCGACATGGGTCATGGCCGCGGCGATCGCGGGGTGGACCGACGCGATCCGCTCGTGCATCGCCTGCGCGACCGCGCGGTAGGTGGGGTGACCCTCGCGGCCTGAGCGCAGCTCGATCAGGTGCATCGCCTCGCGGGCGTTCAGGTCGAGCAGGTAGCGAATCCGGTAGCCGAGGCAGAGCGCGTAGGGCGCGGCGTCGGGCAACCCCTCACCGCCGAGACGCTCGAACTCGGCCCGCGAAAGCTCAAGCGCACGCTCGTAATCCGGGCCGAACCCCGCGTCGCGGATCTCGTCCGGGATGCCCGCTCCCAGGTGGGGTCCGAGCCGCTGCCATTGGCAGGTCAGCATCCGGTGTCGCTGGAGGTCACGGAACCCGCCGTAGTCCGAGACGATCTCGAAGCGGTAGCGGACCGCTTCCCAGCCGCGCCCCGGGCGGTGGCGGCGGTTCGCGCGATCGCCGGCGAGCTCGGCGATCAGCTCGCCCCGCTCCATCGGGTCCATGGTCTCGATGCTACGCCGGATCTCAGCCTCGGCTGTCGCGGACGACTCGAACAGCGAGGCCGCCAAGAGATCCTCTTCGCCTCCCTGGACATCGATCAGCTCGACCGACGGCGCATCGGCGGCCGTCGGGCGGTCGAGCCCGAGCCTCGCGGCGGCTCGCTCGCCCGCCTCGCGGCGGGCGCTCAGGTAGGCGATCCATTCCCCGCCGCGATCCGGGCGCTCGACCCGGGCCACGAAGCTCGGGATCACCTTCGAGAGCTCGGTGAGGATCATCCCCCCGAACTCGCGCGCCTCGGGAAGGGGCGAGGCGGCCATCCGCAACAGCAGCTGCTCGTAGGCCTGACCTGAGGCGTACATGCCCACGTGGCTCAGGGTCGCCGCGGGGAGCAGCCCGCGCATCAGGTCGAGCGCCTTGGCTCGAATGGAACGCCTCCATGCCGCCTCGGGCTCGTCGGCTCGCGGCCACCGCTCCGCAGCCCAGGATTGGACCTCCTCCAGTCCGCGCGAATAGATCTCGAACACCTCGTCCATCGCCGCCCGGTAGGGCTCGCCGAGCCGGTCGTCGCGGTAGTAGCGGAAGCCGCCTTCGGGGGAGGGGATCGGCTGGTCGTAAGGGATGTAGCGGGTCGACTGCTCGAGGTAGGCGGCGAGGCGGCCGCGCTGAAGGACCTTCGTGAGGACGTTCGAGACCCACTCGCAGGCGACGTGCGCGCCCCCCACCTGGGCGATCGAGTCGTCGCCGTAGCCCATGAAGACCCGCTCATACAGGCCCGCGGCGCGCTCGCCCTCGATCCCGTCGAACGGCCGCTCGCCGCTCGGAACCTCACCCGCGAACTCCTCCAGGAACAACCGTCTGAGTGTCCCCGGGTATCGCGAGTAACGTGCGAACAGGGCGCCCTTGACCGTCTCCGGCAGGTTGACGAGGCAGAAGACCGGCTGGTCCAGGTTGGTGAAATGCGGGCGAAGGACCGCCTGCTCCTCGGCGGTGAATGTCTCGACCGGGTAGCGCACGGAGGCGAATCCTAGGATTCCGAGCGGCGCCCGGCCGGGCGGCGGCCGATCGGCTAGCGCTCGTCGGAGGGGATCGGACCCCGAACCCCGGCCGGAGCGCCGTCGGTCGAAGGCCCATTCAGGCGAGCGGGGAGGATGTCCTCGCGGCTGTAGTGGCCCACCGCGTCGAACCAGCGCTTCGTGTGCAGCGAGACCCGCAGGTCGCACTCCGCGATCACCATCCCCTCCTCGCCGTAGAGGGGTCCTGCGATCACCTCTCCCTCGTTCGGTTCGACGATCGCGGCACCGCCGTTGCCGAACACCTCCTTGCCTTCCGGGAGCGGGACCGGGAAGTCGTCGGGAAAGGCGCTCGCGGGGATGAACTGGGGCGCCGAGACGACGAAGGCGCCCGACTCGAGCGCGATGTGGCGCATGCTGGCGAGCCAGCCGTCCGTGTCGTCGGCCGTTGGGGCGAGCCAGATCTGGGGGCCGCCCTTGTAGACGGCATAACGAGCGAGCGGCATCATGTTCTCCCAGCAGATCAGGCCGCCGAGCCGGCCGGCTGAGGTCTCGGTGACGGTCAGGTCGTCGCCGGCGCCGACTCCGTGGAAGAGCCGCTCGTGCATGGTCGGCATCAGCTTGCGGTGCTTGGCGAGGACGCCCTCTGGGCCGATCAGCAGCGCTGCGTTGTAGAGCGACCCGGGGCGCTCTGAGTGACGCTCGTTGACGCCGATCGCGCAGTGCATCCCGAGCTCCGCACACGCCTCTGCGAGCCGATCGACGTGGGGCCCCGGGATGTCCACGGAGTTCTCCCACAGGCGCTCCCAGAACTCGTCCCAGCCCTCGAACGACGCCGCGTCCTTGGCCCAGCTGTTGGACGGGTAGAGGGGCACGAAGGTCTCGGGAAAGACGGCGAGGTCGACCTTTCGCTCTGCCGCCTCGGCGAGCAGTCCACACGCCTTCTCGATCGTTGCGTCGGCGTCGAGGATCACGGGCGTCGCCTGAACGGCTGCGACCCGCACGGTCGGAAAGCTGGTCATCCTCCTCAGCATACGCCGGGGTCCAGGCCGTGCGGGGCGGCCGCCGGGGTCTAGTTCGTGCGGGGCGGCGGCGCCGCCATCAGCTCGACCCGCTGGCCGCTCGGAGACACCGCGAACGAGCGGCGCTCCCCCCACAGCTCATCGGCCTCCTCGACGACGAAGCCGGCATCGCGCAGGCGTTCCACCGTCTGGCCGAACTGCTCGGCGACGACCGCAGGGTGACCGAGCAGCGGGGTGGTCGGCTCGGGGGTGTGGATCAGGTGGATCTGGCTCCCCTCCCCCTCGAGCCAGGTGACGAAGGGCGCGATCGACTCCGGCGCGGCGATCGGAGTGAATCCGAGCAGCTCGAAGAACCCGACTGTCGCGTCGACGTCATCGGGAGCGACCTCGAGCGAGACGTGGTGAAGCACGCCGACAGGATCGCAGAGCGAGTCTCCTCGGGCGAGCGGTGCAGGGGCGGGCGCCGCCGGCCGATCGGGAGCGATTATCGTCCGGGCTCGTGCGGTTCGGCGTCTTCTACGAGCATCAGCTGCCCCGCGTGGACGGCGAGCTCGACGAGGGCCGGCTCCTCTCCGACGCCCTCGACCAGGTGGAGCTCGCCGACCGGCTCGGGATCGACTACGTGTGGGAGGTCGAGCATCACTTCCTCGAGGAGTACTCGCATTCGAGCGCGCCAGAGGTGTTCCTCGCCGCCGCCAGCCAGCGAACCAGCCGGATCCGGCTCGGACACGGGATCGTCCAGGCGCCACCCGCGGTCAACCATCCGGCCCGGATCGCCGAGCGGGTCGCGACCCTGGACCTGATCTCGGGGGGCAGGGTGGAGTTCGGAACCGGCGAGGGCGGTTCCCAGATCGAGCTCGGGGGCTTCGGGGTCGAGCGCGAGCAGAAGCGGGCCCAGTGGGAGGAGGCGCTCGACGCGATCACCAGGATGTTCGTCGAGGAGCCGTTCGCCGGCTACGACGGCCGCTGGATCTCGATGCCGCCGCGAAACGTGGTCCCGAAGCCGATGCAGCGTCCGCACCCACCGCTGTGGATGGCGTGCAGCCGGCGCGAGTCCATCCTGACCGCCGCAGAGAACGGGATCGGCGCGCTCTCCTTCTCGTTCGTCGAGCCCGAGGACGCGAAGGAGTGGGTGGACTCCTACTACGAGACGATCACCTCGGGGCGCTGCTCGCCGGCCGGTTTCAGCGTCAACCCCAACGTCGCGGTCGTCCTGCCGATGATGTGCCACACCGACGAGCAGACGGCGATCGACCGCGGGATCGACGGCGCCCACTTCTTCGGCTTCTCCCTCGCCTACTACTACGGCTTCGGCGAGCATCGCCCCGGGCGCTCGAACATCTGGCGGGAGTTCAACGAGCGTCGGGCCGAGGTCGGTTTCGCCCGCCAGATCGTCACCCCCGACGAGGGCCCGCTCGGCGTGCGGCTGCTGCAGCACGGCCTCGGAAGCCTGCGTGGCGCAATCGGCACGCCGGATCAGATCGCCGACTTGATCGCCCGGTACGAGGCGGCTGGAGTCGACCAGGTGATCTTCGTCTGTCAGGCCGGGCCGAACCGCCACGAGCACGTCTGCGAGAGCCTCGAGCTGTTCGCCGCCGAGGTGGCTCCGCGCTTCTCGAGCCTGGCCTCCGAGCGCGAGCGCGAGAAGGCCGAGCGGCTCGCCGGAGCGCTCGACGCGGCCCTGGCGCGCCGATCGCCCGCACGAGTGGCGGACCTCGACTACGTCGTCAAGCCCGACACCGAGCCCGCCCCCGCCACCGCGATCGCCGCGGCGCCGAGCAACGGACGATCGGCCGAGCGACTCGGACCCCGCGAGCTGGTCGCGCGAGCGGGCGAGTCCGGATTTGCGGCGCTGGTTCGAAACCGCTCCGACGCCCAGCTTCACCGCATGTTCGACCGCGGGCCAGGCGTCGCGGTCATCTTCAAGGGGATGGAGCGCGCCTTTCTGGCCGACCAGGCAAAGGGCTTCGAGGGCGAGATCCTCTACGAGCTACGGGGCCGCGACGGGGCCCGAAGCTGGACGGTGCAAATCGCCAACGGACGAGCGAGTGCGCGGCGCGGCGCGGCGAGCGATCCCGCCGTCACGATCAGGACAAGCGTTCCCGACTTCGTCCGCCTGGCGGCGAGGGAGGCCTTCCCGCCCAAGCTGCTGCTCGAGGGGTCGCTCGTGATCGAGGGCGATTTCGCCGTCGCCGGGCGCCTCGGCGAGATGTTCGGTGCCGGCCCGGCGACCTAGCGGTCGCCTCAGCCGATCAGCGAGGCAAGCGCGTCGCCCGCGTGTGATGCCCAGTCGACGAGTGGTGAGGGGATGACGCCGAAGAAGATCGTCGCGGCCGCGGCGATTGCGGCGAGGCCCAGGATGACGTGAGCGTCGACCGGCGACGCTGCCGGCGCGGCGCCGCTTTCGGGAACCGGATCGAGGTCGGCGTCCGCCGACCCGCCCGCCATCGCCGGGAGGGCCGCGCCGT
This sequence comes from uncultured bacterium, assembly GCA_963720685.1. Lineage (GTDB taxonomy): Bacteria > Actinomycetota > Thermoleophilia > Solirubrobacterales > 70-9 > AC-56. Next base: position 58,578 of record CAVRGF010000003.1, read on the forward strand.
CGGGTTCCCTCGCCTCGGCCGCGGGGCGCATCCAGACGGCGGCGACGACCCTCAGGTAATAGGCGAGCGAGATCATCGTCCCGATCGCGATCGCCACTCCCAGCCAGGTGTAGTCGGCATCGACCGCCGCCTCGATCAGGTAGAGCTTGCCCATGAAGCCTGCGGTCGCTGGGAGTCCGGCCAGGCCGAGCATCGAGATCGTCAGCGGCCAGGCCAGCGCGGGGCGGTCGCGGCCGAGGCCCTGGAAGGCCTCGATGCCGTCTCCGTAGCCCGTCTCGCGCTCGCGAACCACGATCACCCCGAACGCGGCCAGGTTCATCAGCGTGTAGGCGGCCAGGTAGAAGACCAGGGCGTTGATCCCGAGCGCCGATGCGGCAACCAGGCCGATCAGCATGTAGCCGGCCTGGGCTATCCCCGAGTAGCCCAGGAGGCGCTTCAGCGAGTTCTGGCCGAGCGCCCCGATGTTCCCGACCACGATCGACACCGCGGCGAGAACCGCGAGCGCTGGCTGCCAGTTGTCGACCGCGGGGCCGAGCGCGACCTCGAAGAACCTCACGAAGACGCAGAACGCGGCCGCCTTGGTGGCCACGGCCATGAACGCCGTCACCGGGGTTGGAGCGCCCTCATAGACGTCCGGGGTCCACTGGTGAAACGGGGCGATCGAGATCTTGAACGCGAGGCCCGTGGCCGCGAGGGCGATCCCGATCAGGACGAGGGGATCGTCGGTGAGCCCGGAGCCGATCGCATCGCGGATCCCCGAGAAGTCCGTCGACCCGGCCCCGCCGTAGATGAACGCGAGTCCGTAGAGCAGGGTCGCCGAGCCGAGCGAGCCGACGATCAGGTACTTGAGCCCCGACTCCAGCGAGCTCGTCCGACGTACCGCCGAGCCGCAGAGGACGTAGAGCGGCACCGAGAGCAGCTCCAGCGAGACGAAAAGGATGATCAGGTTCTGCGCCTGGGCGAGCAGGACCATGCCCAGCACCGAGCTCAGAAGGAGCGCCTGGAACTCGCCGTGGCGCGGCTCGGCGCCGGGTCGCTCGGCCGCAGGCTCCCGCCAGGTCATCGGGATCACGAAGGCCGCGGCGAAGATCGCGATCAGCCCGCCGGCGAGCCCCAGCTCATCGAGGCGAAGCGCTCCGGACACGAGGTCCTCTCGGACGCCCCACTGCCAGATGCAAAGGCCCCCGGCGCTCGCGAGCGCGGTCAGCGAGAGGGCCGAGACCACGAGCCGCTGGCGGGCACCGCTGAACACCGCGCCGACCAGCACCGCGCAGATCCCCGCCGAGAGCGCGATCACGGGGGACAACCCGGCGTAGTCGATGTGGGGGGCGTGGAAGGTCATGGCGCCCCCAGCGGCGCGTAGCCCGTCCAGCCCGGGCGCGGCCTGGTGCCGGGGCTGAACGCCACGGGCGCCGCAGCCGGGCTCAGATAGTGCTGCCCCGGGCACACATAGGCGACACGGGCGGACGCCGGTTTGCCGACCGTCCTCGTGTAATTGCCCTCAACGCAGGTCGCCGCGATCTTGTCCTTGACGGCGGCGTCGCTTCGGCCCAGGATCAATCCGGGATAGAGCGCGAGGGCGAGGATGCAGGCGACCATCGGAGCCACCACGACGGCGTCGCGAGCCCCGATCTCGCGCGATTCGATCCCGTCGGGCTTTCGGTTGTGCATGGTGCGCTGGAAGAGGCGGATCGCGTAGAAGGCCGCCAGCGCGACGCCGATCGCGGCCACGAACGCGTAGACGATCTTGGCCTGGAAGAGGCCGTTCAGGATGTAGAACTCGCCGATGAAGTTGGCCGATCCGGGCATCGCCAGGGTCGCCAGCGTGACGATCAAGAACAGCGCGGCGAGGACCGGAGCGCGCATCGCGAGGCCGCCGAGACGCGACAGGTCCTCGCTCCCCGCCCGCTCGGCCAGCAGCGCGACGATCAGGAAGACGCCGGCGACGACGAGCCCGTGGTTGACCATCTGGAGGACCGCGCCGTCGGCGCCGTCGGGGCGCAGCGAGAAGATCCCGATCGTGATGAAGCCGAGCTGTGCGATCGACGAGTAGCCGGCGATCAGGCGGACGTCGGTCTGCGTGAAGGCCATCACGGAGCCGTAGAGGATCCCGGCGACGCCGATCACCAGGATCAGCTCCTGAAAGTGGACGGTCGCCTGCGGGAAGAGGGGCAGCACGACCCGCAGGAACCCGTAGGCGCCGACCTTGGAAAGAACGCCGGAGAGCAGCGCCAGGACGGGCAGCGGTGCGGCCCGGTAGGCGTCCGGCATCCAGCCGTGGACCAGGAAGGCCGGCATCTTGATCAGGAAGGCGGCGGCGAAGAAGCAGAAGATCCAGTACTGGCTGCCGCTCGGAAGCACGTGGGACCGAAGCTCCGCGATCGAGAAGGTCAGGTGGCCGATCTGGTCCTGCGCCAGGATCGCCGTGGCGATCGCCGCCACGAGCATCAGCAGCGACCCGACAAGGGTGTAGACGATCATCTTGGTCGTCGCCGCGACGCGATTCTCGCCTCCGAAGGTCCCGATCAAGAACCAGAACGGGACCAGCATCAGGTCGAAGAAGAGGACGAAGAGCAGCAGGTCCTGGGCCAGGAACGCCCCGAGGGTCGCGGTCTCGGCCAGGCCGAGCATGAAGAAGTAGACCCGCCGTCGGTCGGGCACCCGGAAGGCGGAGAAGATGGTTGCCCCGGCCCACAGGACCGCGGTGAGCAGGATCATGAAGATGCTGATCCCGTCCACGCCGAGCTGGTAGCGCACCCCGAGGTCCGGGATCCAGCTCTCGTTCACCGTCTGCTGCAGCCCCGGCTGGCCGGCGTGGAACTCCGCGACCGCCACGATGGCGCGGCCCAGCACCACCAGGCTGCCGACCGAGGCGAGGGCGGGGACTGTCTTGCGCGGCGCGACGAAGCACAGGAGCCCGACCGCGACCGGCAACCAGAGGAGCAGTTGAATCACGCTTGCACCTCCGGCGCCGTCATGAGCTGACGATCAGGAAGTAGAGGCCGAGCGCGGCGAAGCCGCCGATCAAGAGCAGCGCGTAGGCGCGCACGAAGCCCGATTGGGCTCCCCGAACGATCAACCCGACGCCGCGGACGGCGTCAACCGCCGCAACGACCAACCCCTGGACGACGAACCGCTCGACCACGTCGTTCGCGAACCTGCCGGTGGCGATCAGCGGCCGGTAGAGGACCGCGTCGTAGAGCTCGTCGAAGTACCACTTGTTGACCAGGAAGGTGTGCACGGGCCGAAGCCGCTTGATCAGGGCGGCCGAGGTGCCCGGACGGACCACCCAGATCAGATAGGCGAGGGCGATCCCGGCCATCGACAGCAGCCCACCAACCAGAAGGCCGCGATAGGCGGCCGAGTCGGGAACGACGATGCTCTCGAACGGAGAGTCGACGAACGTGGGACGCAGGAACTTGTCGATCAGGTCCGTCACTCCGGGCACCTGGACAAGCCCCGCAAAGAGCGCGCCGAATCCCAGCACCGCCATCGCCCAGCGCATCGGCCAGTCCCTCTCCGCGATGTGATGGTCGGCGCCGGGGAAGCCGACGTCCGTGTCCTCCTTCTCGCCGCTCAGCGGGTTCTGGGGCTCGGCGTGGGCGAGGTGGCCCTCCTCCAGCTCGCGCGCCTCCTCGCACGGCTCGCCCCACACGACGCGGAAGACGATCCGGAACGCGTACACCGCTGTGAGGAACGCGGCCAGGTATCCGACGTAGGTGAAGATCCAATAGAAGCCGCCGCGCTGGGCGGCGAAGACCAGGATCTCGTCCTTCGAGAAGAACCCGGACGTCCCGGGGAAGGCGGCTAGCGCCAGGGCGCCGACGATCAGCAGCGTGGTGGTGAAGGGCATGGCGCGGCGAAGGCCGCCCATGCGATCGATGTTCTGGGTCCCCGCCATCGCCGAGATCACCGAGCCGGCGGCCATGAATAGGAGCGCCTTGAAGAAGGCGTGGGTCATGAGGTGAAAGAGCCCCGCCCCGTAGGCGCCGATCGAGACGCCGACGATCATGTAGCCGATCTGGCTGATCGTCGAGTAGGCGATGATCCGCTTCAGATCCGTGACCGCGAGGGCCACGGTGGCCGCGAACACCAGCGTTCCCAGCCCGATGAAGGCGGCGATGTCGGCCGCCGTCGGGGCGAGCACGAACAGGATGTGGGTGCGGGCGATCAGGTAGACGCCGGCGGTCACCATGGTCGCGGCGTGAATCAGCGCCGAGACCGGGGTCGGACCCTCCATCGCGTCGGGGAGCCAGGTGTGGAGCGGGAGCTGGGCGGACTTGGCGAACGCGCCGACGCAGAGCAGCAGGCAGATCGCCACGACCACCCCCTGGTTGGTCGAGAAGTGCTCCGGCGCCGCCTTGAAGACCGCCAGGTAGTCGAAGGTGCCGAGCTCGCGGAAGATGAAGAAGGTCGCGAACACCAGGCCGATGTCGCCGATCACGTTGATCACGAACGCCTTCATCCCCGCCTTGGTCGCGGTGTTACGGCGATACCAGAAGCTGATCAGCGCGTACGACGCGAAGCCGACGAACGCCCAGCCGACGATCAGCAGGACGAAGTTGCCCGCCAGGATCAGCAGCAGCATCGAGAAGACGAAGAAGTTCAGGTACGCGAAGTAGCGCGAGTAGCCTCGGTCGGAGTCCAGGTAGGCGACCGAGTACAGGTGGATCATCGTCGAGATCCCCGTGACGACGCAGATCATGTAGACGGACAGCGGGTCGACCAGGATCCCGAGCTTGATGTCGAGACCGCCGGCAGACGCATAGGTCCAAAGCGACGAGGTCAGCTCCCTGCTCTCGGTCGGTTTGTCGAGCAGCATGACCAGGGCGCCGATGGCGCTCAGGAACGCGAGGCCGATCGCCGCCGTGCCGATCCATCCCGCGGCGCGGCCGCGCAGCTCGCGCCAGGCGAAGGCGTTGACCAGGAAACCGGCGAGCGGGAAGGCGAGCACGAGCCATCCGTAGGTGGTGGCGCTCACCCCCGAAGCCTCCGCATCTCGTCGACGTTCAGCGGCAGGCGCCGGCGGAACATCGCCACGATCAGGCCGAGGCCCACAACCACCTCGCACGCCGCGACGACCATGACGATCAGCGCGAACACCTGCCCCTCCTCGTTGCCGTGCGCGCGCGAGAAGGCGACCAGCGCCAGGTTTCCGGCGTTCAGCATCAGCTCGAGGCAGAGCAGGATGACCAGCGGGCTACGCCGGATCAGCACCCCGCCCGCCCCGATCGCGAACAGGAGGGCGGAGAGCACGACGTACCAGGTGACGTCCATGATTTAACCCACCAACCCCGCCGACGAAGGTGGGTCCGTTGGCGCGAGCGACGAAGTCGCGGTACCCGCCTGTGGACCTGCCGCCACGCCCGCGCCCGAACCCGACGAGGGAGCCGAAGGCGACCGGTCGTCCGGCAAAGCCGGACGCGGAGCCAAAGGCGAGGAGCCGTCGGAGTGGTTGCTCTGGCGGCGGCCGGCGAGGACGATTGCCCCCACGGCGGCGACCAGGAGGAGCATCGACGTGGCCTCGAAGACGACCAGGAACCGCTCCAACAGGAGCTTGCCGATCTCGGCCGGCGTCCCGAATGCCCCGTGGACCGTGGGGCCCTCGGTATCGAGCGCCGAGAGGCCGGTCCCGAGGATCGCGATCGAGAGCTCGACGAACAGGGCCGCGGCCAGGAGGGGAGCGAGGAACCGCTGGCCCGGGATCGGCTCCCAGATCGGCTCGTCGACCGCCCCCACGTAGGCGGCGACGAACACGTAGAGCACCATCACCGCGCCGGCGTACACAACCACCTGCGCGGCGGCGATGAACTGGGCGTAGAGCAGCAGGAAGAGCCCGGCGAGCGATACCAGGTGAACGACGAGCGCAAGCACGCTGTAGAACGGGTTTCGCAGGGCGACCACCGCCAGCGCTCCACCAACGGCGCCGATCGCGCCAACGAAGAAGGCGACCTGAACCACTACCCGCCGCCTCCTCGTCCGCGACTCCGGGGGCGGCGGGGCCCGCTGGTCACGGTGCCCACTATTCGCCCTCTCGCCGAAGCGGCGTTCGCTCGACGGGCTCGGCGAGCAGCATCTCCTTGGTGAAGATCAGGTCCTCGCGGTTGTAGTCGGCGAGCTCGTATTCGTGGCCCATCGTGATCGCGTCGAAGGGGCACGCGACCTCGCAGTACCCGCAGAAGATGCAGCGCGCCAGGTTGATCTCGTAGATCTCGGCGTAACGCTCGCCCGCCGAGACGCGGTCATCCGGGTCGTTCTCCGCTGCCACGACCCGGATGCAGTCGGCCGGGCAGGCGGCCGCGCAGAGCGAGCAGCCGACGCACTTCTCGAGCCCCGTGTCCTCGAAGCGGTGAAGCTTGTGCCGCCCACGAAAACGGGGGTACACGGGGGTCTTCTCCTCCGGGTACTGGATCGTCACCGGACCCTCGACGATTCGAGCGAAGGTCGTCTTGAGTCCCCGGAGCGTCTCGCCGAAGGCCCGATACGCGCCCCCGACCCCGCCCGGCTCCGGCCCCCGCTGGACCGACACCACGCTCTCGTCGGGGAGATAGGGGAACTCGCTTTTGCTCTTTCCGTCGCTGTTGCTCATGTGACCGTGACCAGCACCGCCGTCACGAGGACGTTGAGGGTCGCCAGGGGCAGCAGCACCTTCCAGCCGAGCGACATCAGCTGGTCGTAGCGGGTGCGGGGCAGGGTCGCCCGGATCCACATGAAGAGAAACAGGAAGCCGAAGATCTTCACGATCACCCAGATCGGGTCGAGCCAGCCCGGCCCCGGGCCGTGCCAGCCGCCGAGGAAGAAGGTCACGGCGACGCCCGAGATCACGAACATCTCGATGTACTCGGCCATCGCGTAGGACCCGTAGCGCATCCCCCCGTACTCGGTCCCGTATCCGGCGACGAGCTCGGCGTCGGCCTCCGGCAGGTCGAAGGGCGCCCGGTTGGTCTCCGCGAAGCCGGCGACCATGAAGATCAGGAAGCCGACCGCCTGGGGGACGATGTACCAGATCTGGCTCTGTGCCTCGACTACCGAGACCAGCGACAGCGAGCCGGCCATCATGATCACGCCGAGGAGGGCGAGGCCCATCGAGATCTCGTAGGAGATCAGCTGAGCCGCAGCCCGCATCGCGCCGAGGAAGCTGTACTTCGAACCCGACGCCCAGCCGCCGAGCAGCAACCCGTAGAAGGCGATCGAGCCGAAGGCGAAGAAGTAGAGGATCCCGATCGGGACGTCGATGCCGTAGAAGCCGACCCCGTTCTTGACGTCGCCGAACGGGAGGATCGCCATCGTGGCGACGCCTGTGAAGACGACGATCGCCGGGGCGATCGGCCACAGAAACGGGATCGCGTTCTCGGGCCGATAGTGCTCCTTGGTGACCAGCTTGACGGCGTCCGCGAGCGGCTGGAGGAGGCCATAGGGGCCGACCCGGTTCGGCCCGTAGCGCGCCTGGAAGCGCCCCAGAAGCTTTCGCTCCATCACGGTCAGCATCGGGACGATGGCGAAGATCACCGCGAAGATCACGATCGACTTGACGACCAAGATCCAGGTCGCCTCGACGAAGCTGGTGCTTGCGAGGAGGGGGCTCACTTGACGCCTGCTGCCTTCGCCACCTCGACGGCGTCGCCCGGCGAGAGCGCGTTCGCGTTCTCCTCGGCGGTTCCCTCGATCAGAAAACCGCGTCCCGGGCTGGTGCGCTCGCGGATCGCGACCCGCGCGCGAAGGCTCGTTCCATTCGAGCGCACATCGACCTGATCGCCCTGCTCGATGCCGAGCCGGCTCGCATCTGCAGGCGCCAGCTCCAGCGTCTGCTTTGGCGCCAGGAATCGCAGCGCCGGGCTTCGATCGGTCACTTCAGTTGCCCAAAGGTCACGGTACGTCCCGATTTGAATAACTCCGCCGGAAGCCTCGCCTTCGGCTCCGTTTCCGGCGGGTTCGGGCGCCGCCCGGCCGGCAGGTTCGACCGCTCGACCCGGGACTTCGTCCCTAGCACCGCCGGTATCCACCCTGGGCGAGTTGCGAGCCGCCTCGCGCTCTTGCCATCTCACCCCGGTGCCGCCGATCTCATCGGGGGTGAGGCCGGCGTAGAAGGGAACCTCCGCAGCGATCGCCGCGAGCGCGTCGGGGGCGGAGTCGATAGCCGTTTCCTCGCCGAGCAATGCGGAAAGCTCCGCAAGGACCTCCCAGGTCGGCCGCACCGAGCCGGGCCGGGGAATCCCTGGACGAAGGCGCTGGAGCCTTCCATCCGGATGGGTCACCGTCCCCTCCCGCTCGGCATAGGACTCGGCCGGGAAGACGACGTCTGCCTGGCGGGTCGAGGCGTCCTCGAACGTCGAGACCGCGACCACGAACTCCGCCTTGCCGAGCGCCTCGCTCCATGCCGGCCCGCCGGAAAAGTCGCGAACCGGGTCGGCGTTGACCAGCAATGCCGCGCCAAGGCCCCCGTCGGCCAGCGCGTCGCGGATCCCGCTCGCATCGAGTCCCTGCGGTGTCTCGGCGAGCCCGGGCCCGGCCACCGGAACGCAACCCACCTCGCGCAGGCCGCGGCCGTTGGCTCCACCGGGAACCTCGAGCAGTCCCGCCTCGTCGGCGTCGAGCCCGAGCGCCCGGGCGCAGTCGACGACCTCGCCGGGATTGCCGCCGGCCCAGACGATCACCGTAGAGCGGGGCTTGAGTGCTCCGGCGATCCGCTCGGCGTCGGCGCCGAGCTCGCCCTGGGCGCGCTCGTAACCATCGGCGCCGAGCTCGGCCGCGAGCGCCGCGAGGAACGCGCCCGCTCCCCCAGGGGCGAAGCGGGCCGTCTCCTCGGCGCCGCCGTCGAGCGCCGTGGGGCGGTCGGTGGCGACCGCGATCCGCGTCCCGTTATGGCGCGCGACCTTTCTGATCCGCAGGTCGAGGATCGGCATCGAGTGAAGCGGGTCCGTGCCGATCACGAGGATCGATGCGGCGCGGTCGAGGTCGGAGATCGCCGCGCCGAGCTCGGGTTGCGAGGCCCTCACGAGCGCGTTTCGAATCATGTCCCCAGGGCCGCGCCCGGCGGTCCTGCGGGACTCCATGCCCGAGCCTCCGTCGGGTCGCGACTCCACGTGCGGCGAGCCGAGCGCCCTGCGGAGGATCCGCTGCGCGAGGTAGCCCTCCTCGTTCGAGGACGAGCCGCCGATGATCCCCCCCGTCCGCTCTCCCGCGGCGCGAAGGCCCGCCGCGGCGGCCTCGAGCGCCTCGCCCCAGCTGACCGCGCGAAGCTCGCCGCCGGAGCGGACCATCGGCTCCGTGATCCGCTCCTCGGACTCGATCATCTGGAAGCCGAACCGGCCCTTGTCGCACAGCCAGCCGTCGTCGACCTCGACGTTGTCGCGCGCCAGGACCCGCTGGATCCGCTCGTCGCGGACCGTCAGCTTGATGTTGCACTGGCTCGCGCACAGAGTGCAGACCGTTCCGGCCTCCTCGATGTCCCAGGGGCGGGCCCGGAACCTGTACGCCTCGGCGGTCAGGGCGCCCACCGGGCAGAGCTCGACGATGTTGCCGTGGAAGGGCGCTATGTAGGGGCGATCGTCGAACGTCCCGACGAAGGTCGAGGCCCCGCGCTCGAGGAGCTGAAGCTGCTCGTCCTCGGCCACCTCCTGGCTGAACCGAACGCAGCGATAGCAGAGGATGCACCGCTCCCGGTCGATCTTGACCAGAGGCGACAGCGGGATCGGCTTTTGGAAATGGCGCTTGGGGTCGATCGAGCGACTCTTGCCAGGCCCCCACCCCATCGAGATGTCCTGGAGCGGGCACTCGCCGCCCTTGTCGCAGACCGGGCAGTCGAGCGGGTGGTTGACGAGCAGGAACTCCACCACCGCGTTCTGTGCGTCCTGGACGCGGTCGGTCTGGGTGTAGACGACCATCCCGTCCCGAACGGGGGTGGAGCACGCGGTCTGAAGCTTCGGGATCCCCTCGATCTCAACCATGCACATCCGGCAGGCGCCGACCGGATCGCCGAGCTTCGGCTCGTAGCAGAAGACCGGGATCTCGACGTCGCCGTGCTTGGCGGCGTCGACCAGCATCTGGCCCTGGGGCGCCTCGACCTCGACGCCGTCGATCACGATGGTGATCGGGGGGTGGTCAGGCATGCGAACCGCTCGCCGGAGCTAGGGACGAAGTCCCGGTGAGTGAGTGCAAACCTGCCGCCCCGTCGGAGCCCGAACCCGCCGGGTCGCTGGCGACCCGGCGGACGTACTCCTCGAATTCGGGCCGGAACTTCTTCACCATCGCGCTGACCGGCATCGCCATCGAGTCCCCGAGCACGCACAGGCAGTGGCCGATGATGTTCTCCTGGACCGAGGTGATGATGTCCAGGTCCATGGGGGTCGCCTCACCGGAGATCACCCGCTCGAGCATCTTCACTGTCCAGTTGGTCCCCTCGCGGCAGGGAGTGCACTTTCCGCACGACTCGTGGTGGTAGAAGCGCGCCGTCCGTAGGGCGAGCTCGGGGATCGAGACGGTGTCGTCGGCGACGATGATCGACCCGGACCCGAGCATCGAGCCGGCGTCGGCCATCGCCTCGAAGCTGTAGGGGAGGTCGAGCTCGGCGGCGGTCAGGACCGGCGACGAGGACCCACCCGGAAACCACGCCTTCACCTCGCGACCGGCGAGCGGACCGCCGGCGAGCCCGTAGATCAGCTCCCGGGAGGGGATCCCGAGCTCGACCTCGTAGTTGCCGGGTCGCCGGACGCAACCCGAGACCGAGACGACCTTGGTCCCGGGAGACTGCTCGGTCCCGAGGCCCTTGAACCAGTCGGTCCCGTTGGCGACGATGTGGGGGACGTTGGAGAGCGTCTCCACGTTGTTGATCAGGGTCGGCCCTCCGTAGAGTCCCTCGATCGCCGGGAAGGGCGGCTTGAGCCGCGGGTTGCCCCGCTTTCCCTCCAGCGAGTCAAGCAGCGCGGTCTCCTCGCCGCAGATGTAGGCCCCGGCGCCGCGATGCACGACCAGCTCGACCCGGTGCCCGCTGCCGAGGATGTCTGCGCCGAGGAAGCCTGCCTCGTAGGCCTCGGCGACCGCGGCATCGAGGACGTCGGCAACCTCGGCGTATTCGCCCCGGATGAAGATGAAGGCCCACCCCGCCCCCGCTGCGATCGCGGCGATGGCGGCGCCCTCGATCAGCTGGTGGGGGTTCTTGAACATCAGCTCTCGGTCCTTGAACGCCCCCGGCTCCGACTCGTCGGCGTTGCAGCACAGGAACTTGTCCATCTCCCCCCGGGGCAGGAACGAGGCCTTCTTTCCCATCGAGAACCCCGCCCCGCCCCGGCCTCGAAGGCCGGAGCCCTCGAGCGTGCTCAAGAGCTCGTCCGGTTCGAGCTCTTTCACCGCCCGCTGGAGCGAGTGGTAGCCGCCGAGCCTGCGGTAGGTCTCGATCGAGGCGAGCCCCGGCTCGTCGATGTTGCGAAACAGCATCCGCGTCTCGACGGTCATCAGCCCTCGGCACCCTGGACCCGCGCGTCCGGGTCAGGCTCGGGGCCTCCGGCGGCGCCGCGCTTTGCGAGCGCCTTGTCCGGCATCACCTCGGCACCCTGTCTCAGCTGTTCGATCACGGTGGCGGCGTCGTCGAGGCTCAGTGGCCCGTAGTAGCGGTCGTCGACCGACGCCATGGGCGCGATGTCGCACGCCCCCATGCACTCGAAGCCCTTCAGGAACACCTCGCCGTCCGCCGAGCTCGCGCCCCCGTGGTCGGCCTCGTGCCGGTCGACTCCGGCCGCGTCGCTGAAGGCGCTCATCAGGTCGTCGGCGCCGCGCAGCCAGCAGGAGATGTTGTGGCAGACGAGCACCTGGTGGCGCCCGACCGGGCTCGTTCTGTAGAGGTCGTAGAAGGTGGCCAGCGACTCGAGGTAGGCGGGAGTCACGCCCATCACGGCTGCCGCCTGGCGGATGCCCTCGGGCGGGCACCAGCCGTAGTGGCGCTGGACTGCCCACAGGGCCGGAAGGGCGGCAGAGCGAAGCTCGGGATAGCGGCCCATCGCGAGCTCGATCTGCTCCCGGAGATCGGTCGGCACGTCGACCTGGGAGAGCTCAGGAACCGGCTCGGCGTCCTCGGGCCGCATCGACTCGACCAGCTCTCGCCGCTCCTCGGCTGACATGTCGTCCGTCGCGCGGATTTCAGGAACCCACCCCTGAACAACTCCGCCGGGAGCCTCGCCTTCGGCTCCGTTCCCGGCGGGCTCAGGCGCCGGCCGACCGGCAGGGTCAACCGCCCGACCCGGGACTTCGTCCCTAGCCCCGGCGTTTGGCGCTCGGTCCTTCACCTGTCTATTCCTCCGAGGATCGGGTCGAGCATCGCGAGGTTCTGGATCAGGTCTGCGAGGTAGCCGCCGACGCACATGTCGCGAAGGGACTGCAGGTTGACGAAGGAGGGGTCGCGGAAGTGGACCCGGGCGGGCTTCGACGATCCGTCGGCGACGACGAAGCAGCCCAGCTCGCCGCGCGGGGACTCGACGGCCTCATAGGCCTCGCCCGGCGGCACCCGAAATCCCTCGGTGACCAGCTTGAAGTGATGGATCAGAGCCTCCATGGAGGTGGAGAGCTCGTCCCGCGGCGGCAGCACGACCTTTCGGTCGTCGGCGATCCACGGGCCCTCGGGCAGGCCGTCGAGCGCCTGCTCGATGATCCGAAGCGACTCGCGCATCTCCTCGACGCGGACCCGGTAGCGGTCGTAGCCGTCGCCGACCGTGCCGACCGGGATCTGGAAGTCGAGGTCCCCGTAGGCGAGGATGGGATCGACCTTGCGCAGGTCCCACGGCTCGCCGGCCGCACGCAGGAGCGGGCCGGTGACCCCCAGCTCGAGCAGCCGCTCACGCGGGACGATGCCGATCCCCTTGGTGCGCTGCAGGAAGATCTCGTTGCGGTTCAGGATCGCCTCGTACTGGTCGATCCGGGAGGGCATCTCGGCGCAGAAGGCGCGTACCCCCTGCTCGAAACCGAGCGGGATGTCCTCGAAGACGCCGCCGATCTGGAAGTAGCGGGTGTGCATGCGCTGCCCGGTCGACATCTCGAACAGGTCGAGGACGCGATCGCGATCGCGAAAGCAGTAGAAGAACATCGACATCGCGCCGAGGTCCAGGGCGGAAGTCCCCAGCCAGACCAGGTGCGAGTGGATGCGGTTGAGCTCCAGATGGATCACCCGCAGGTACTGGCCGCGCGGCGGGACCTCGAGCTCCAACAGCCGCTCCACGCAGCCCACGAACGCCTGCATGTTCCAGAAGTAGGAGAGATAGTCCATCCGCTCGACGAACGGGATCACCTTCCAATACGACTTGTCCTCGCAGCTCTTCTCGATTCCGGTGTGGACGTAGCCGACGATCGGCTTCAGGTCGCGGACCACCTCGCCCTCGAGGCTGACCAAGAGCCGCAGCACGCCGTGGGTCGCGGGGTGGTGCGGTCCCATGTTGATCGTCAGGAGCTCCTGCTCGGGGCCCATCGTCTCGCCGGCGGCGGTCCGCTCGAGCGGCGAGGTCCCGATCACCTGCGCGCCGGTCCGTGCGATCACGTCCCCGCCGTGCGCCGGCGACGACCCATGCGTGCTCAACGGTGTACCCCGCCCCGGCTAGCGACGAAGTCGCGGGTGGAGCGAGTGACCCTGCCGCCACATTGGCGTCGCAACCCGCCGGAAACGGAGCCGAAGGCGAGGCTTCCGGCGGAGTTATTCATCACGCGTACCAGCGCGGTACTTCGCGCTCGTTGTGGGTGAAGATCACCGGCTCGCCTCCGGTCGGGAAGTCGCGGCGCTGTGGCCAGCCGACATAGTCCTCGGGCAGCAGGATCCGGCGCAGGTCCGGATGGCCGCGGAAGGCGATCCCGAAGAAGTCGTAGACCTCGCGCTCCTGGAACTCGGCGCCGGGAAAGACCGACACGCAGCTGTCGATCTCGGGAAGTTCCTCGCCGCCGGGGTCGTGAAGCGCGGCGCGGACCCGCAGCCGCTCGACCCGCGCCATGTTGAGGAGCTCGTAGACGACGCCGAAACGCGGCTCGGCGGGCAGGTAGTCCACCCCGTGGAGGCTGGCCAGAAAGCCGTACTCCTGGCCCTGGGTGTCGCGAAGCCAGGTCAGCGTCTCGACGATCTGCTCGGGCTCGACGATCAGGCACGCCTGTCCGTGCTCGTTGTAGGTGTCGAGAACCGACCCCGCGGCGGCCTCGCGCAGCTCATGGGCGATCAACTCCAGGCCGGGCGCGTCGGGCACTACGACGATCCCCGGCGCGACTCCTGCGAACGCGCGCTCTCGTAGGCCACCGACGCCTCGCGCGCCTCGGTATAGGCCTCGGCCTCTTCCTCGGTCGCGGTGCCGGTTCCGGGCCGAGCCCACTCCTCGGTGCCGATCGCCTTGTAGCGGCGGCGCCAGCCCGGATCGGGGTTGCCGAGGATCATCCGCTGGAGCTTGTTGAACCCGTAGACGAGCGCCTCCGGCCTGGGAGGGCAGCCGGGCACGTGCATGTCGACGGGCATGAATTTGTCCGCCCCCTGGACGACCGCGTAGTTGGCGAACATCCCGCCGGACGACGAGCAGGCGCCCATCGCGATCACCCACTTCGGCTCGAGCATCTGGTCGTAGATGCGCCTGACGACCGGGGCCATCTTGATCGACACGCGGCCCGAGAGGATCAGGAGGTCCGCCTGCCGCGGTGAGGCGCGCATGTTCTCCGCCCCGAACCGGGCGATGTCATAGCGCGGGCTGACGATCGACATCATCTCGATCGCGCAGCAGGCGAGCCCGAAGGTCGCGGGGAAGATCGAGTTGGCACGCCCCCAGCTGATCGCCTTGCGCATCGTCGTCGTCATCACGGCCTCGGAGACATGCCGCTCCAGGTCCGGCCCCTCGAGATCTCCGCGCAGCAGGTCTCGCGCGCGCAGCTGCCGGACGCGAAGATCGGTTGGCGAGTCGGGCTCCTCCAGGGGGGCGAGGCCGCGGAGCTTCTCCCGCCTCACCTCCAATCCAGTGCCCCCCGGCGCCACACGTAGACCAGCGCAACCATCAGCAGGACGACGAAGATGATCACCTCGACGAGGACGAAGACCGAGTGCGCTCCCCGCAGGATCACCCCGACGGGGTAGAGGAAGACGACCTCGATGTCGAACAGGATGAACAGCATCGCGACCATGTAGAAGCTGATCCCGAAGCGGAAGGTGCGGGTGACCTCGCTCGGCAGCCCGCACTCGTACGGGTCGTTCTTGGCGCGGCTCGGGCGGCGTGGCCCGACCAGGCCGTTGACCAGCGCCAGGGTTCCACCCACGATCACGCCGAGCCCCCCGAAGACGATCACCGGCAGATAGCTGCGAAGCACCTACACCCTCCTCGCCGCGACTCGAGCCACAGGCGAGTTATATACCCGGCTTGTGTCAACTTGCTACATAGTGCTCTTCCGCATCAGGATGGGGATTCTCGACGGTTCGCAGGCGGCTCCGGCCGGTGCTCGGCTCGTGTCCGCCCCGGCCGCGTGGCGAGGTTGAGGCGGTGCTGACCGTCCACATCACGGTCGGGATCGCGGTGATCGCGACCAGCCTCGTCGCTGGTGTCTGGGGCGGCGCGGCGTGGCTTCGAGATCGGCCCAGCGTGGGATTCTGGTACGCGCTTCGCGTCGAACAGGTGGCCGTCGTCCTGCAGGCGACCCTGGGAGCGATCCTCGTGCTCTCGGGCCGAGAGGCGCCCAGCGGGCTTCACTACGTCTACGGCGTCACGCCGTTGCTCATCTCGCTGCTCGCCGAGGCGGCGCGCGCCGGAGCCGCCGAGCGCGAGCTGACGGGGATGGACTTCGAATCGCTCCCGCGCGCCCGCCAGAGACTCACCGCGCTGGCGATCGTCCGGCGGGAGACCGGGATCATGGCCGTGTCGGCGCTGGTCGTCTTCGGACTCGCGGTCCGGGCGGCGACCACGGGATAGACCGGGGCGTCGCGTCCTGACATGGGTCGGTTCATCGATGCATGCCATTGACCAAACGACCCACGTCCGAGGTTGTCGCTACCCAGCCTGCGGCCGACTCCTTCTCGCTACTGCGTCTCACCTCCGCCCGCGTCGAGGCCCCGGTACTCGCCCCGGTGGAAGATCAGCGGATCGCCGTCGGCCGCCGCCTCGAGCTCGAGCACCCCTCCCACCGCGATCACGTGGTCCCCGCCCTGGTGGACCTCGCCGAGCTCGCAGCCGAGCCAGATCAACGCTCCCTCGATCATCGGCGTCCCGGCGCGCTCCCTCCACGTGACCCCCTCCCACTTGCGCGGATGGGGCTCCTTGGTGCTGAACCGGTCCGCGAGCGGCGCCTGCCCGGCGCCGAGGATGTTGACCCCGAATCGGCCCGCGTGCTCCATCGCGACGAGCGTCCGCGAGCCGAGGTCGAGGCAGGCGAGCATCATCGGAGGCTCGAGTGAGAGCGAGGCGACCGCGTTGGCCGTCGCCCCCGCAGGACCATCGGGTCCGACCGCGGTGACGACGGTCACCGCTGTGGGGAAGCGGGACATCGCCGCACGGAGGGCCTGCGGCTCGACCGGCATCTGCATCAGCTGACTGGATTCACGGCCACGGAGGCGGAAAGTATGATGCCGCCCGCGTGCGCCCCGTTCTCGGAATCACAGCGGCGGTCGTGACCGCCATCGTCCTCGGCGCCTGCGGCAGCCAAGGGATCTCGGTGTCCAAAGACGATCCCTCCTATCGCGGCGCGCAGCTCTTCTCCGAGCGCTGCGCCGGCTGCCACACGCTGACGGCCGCCGGGACCCAGGGCTCGGCCAACCGCGCCGTCCGCGTCCAGGGACCGAATCTGAACCAGCGGGTCGAGAGCTTCAAGGACGTCATCTTCGCGATTCGAAACGGTGGGTTCTCGGGGGCGATCATGCCTCAGAACATCGTCACCGGCCGCGAGGCCGACCAGGTCGCCAGGTTCGTCTCGAAGTACGCGGGAACCACCGCCCAGACCACCGTGCAGCCGCCCGGCTCGGGTTCACCGTAGGCGAGCTCGAGCGCCTGGAGCATCGCGCGGCCACCTTGAAGCCACCCGCGGACCAGGACGGCTAGCGAGTGCTCGACATTAGGAGCATCCGCGAGGACCCCGGGCCGGCGAGGGCAGCGCTTGCGCGCCGCGGCGCCGCGGGGGCGCTCGACGAGCTCCTGGAACTCGACCAGCGCCGGCGCGAGCTCCTGCCCGAGCTCGAGGCCCGACGTGCCGTTCAGAACCGAGCCTCGGATCGAATCGCCGAGGCGAAGCGAGCCGACGAGGACGCCGATCAGCTGATCGGCGAGATGCGGCAGGTGAGCGCCGAGGCAAAGGAGCTGGAGACGGAGCTGTCGGAGGTCGAGTCGAAGCTCGACGAGCTCGCCTCGAACCTGCCCAACATCCCCGACCCCGATGCCCCGGACGGCGACTCCGAGGAGGATGCCGTGACGCTTCGCGAGGTCGGCGAGATACCCAGCTTCGAGTTCGAGCCGCGCGATCACCTCGAGCTCGGGACGGCGAACGGCTGGATCGAGATGGAGAAGGCGGCGGCGGCGTCCGGGTCGCGGTTCGCGTACCTGATGGGCGAGCTGGTCGTGGTCGAGCTTGCTCTCGTCAGGCTCGCCGTCGACCTGCTGGTCGCCGACGGCGTCATCCCCGTGGTGCCACCGGTTCTGGTCCGCGAGGGCCCTCTCCACGGAACCGGCTTCTTTCCCGGCGAGCGGGAGATGATCTACGAGATCCCGCGTGACGAGCTGTTCCTGGTCGGGACGTCGGAGGTCTCGCTGGCGGCGCTTCACGCCGGGGACCTGCTCGGCGCCGACGATCTGCCGCTCCGCTACGCGGGGCTGTCGACCTGCTTTCGACGCGAATCGGGCGCGGCCGGAAAGGACACGCGGGGCATCTTCCGCGTCCACCAGTTCGACAAGGTCGAGATGTTCTCGTTCGTTCGCCCCGAGGAGTCCCGGGCCGAACACGAGCGCCTGGTGGCGATCCAGGAGCGGATCCTCCAGATGCTCGAGCTCCCCTACCGGGTCGTGGACATCCCGATCGGAGACCTGGGGGCGCCGGCGGCGCGAAAGCTCGACTGCGAGGCGTGGATCCCGAGCCAGTCGCGCTACCGCGAGGTCACCTCGTGCTCCAACACGACCGACTATCAGGCTCGCCGCCTCGAGTGCCGCTTTCGCCCCGGGCCGGATGCCCCGCCCGTCCACCTCCACACGCTGAACGGGACCGCCCTCGCGGTAGGGCGAATCCTGATCGCGCTGATCGAGAACGGCCAGCGCGCCGACGGCTCCGTGGCGCTCCCCGCCAGCCTCCGCGATGCGGGAGCGCCCGAGGTGATCGGCGGCAGCTGAGTCGCCCGGCCGCTCCGGCCGCCGGGCCCGGCCGGGGCGCGCCGGAGCCGCTGAGTGCGCGCCGGCGGCCGGTCAGCCCTCCGAGGAGTCGCCCTCCTCGGAGTCCAGCGTGAGCGCACACGAGTTGATGCAGTAACGCTGGCCGGTTGGGTTCGGTCCGTCCTCGAAGACGTGTCCGAGGTGGCCGCCGCAGCGCGCGCACACGACCTCGGTGCGGCGCATGAACAGGCCGTTGTCGGGCCGGGTCTCGACCTTGTCGTCGGCGACCGGGTCCCAGAAGCTGGGCCACCCGGTTCCGGAGTCGAACTTGGTGTCGGAGCTGAACAGCTCCTGGCCGCAGCCTGCACAGCGATACATGCCGCCCGTCTCGTCGTCCCAGTAGGCGCCGGTGAAGGCGCGCTCGGTGCCCTTGTTTCGAAGCACCTCGTACTGCTCCGGCGTCAGCTCGGCTCTCCACTCGGCGTCCGACTTCTGAAGCTTCTCCATCTCGGCCTTCCTCTATTGGCTCGACTCGCAGCTCTCATCAGGTTAGTCCCGCCGCCATGCCGTTCGTTACGCACCGCCGCTATGCATACGATCCGCGCCGTGGCCGATGCCTTCTTCCGGGACGAGGGCGATGCCCGCTACGTGCCGACCGAGCTCACCCGAGGGCCCTGGGACCCCGATTCTCAGCACGCCGGGCCGCCCGCCGGGCTGATCGGCCGCGAGGTCGAGCGGCTCGAAGGGGGCGAGGATCGCCACGTCGGCCGGATCACGTTCGAGATCCTGCGCCCGGTCCCGATCGCACCGCTCACCGTCGAGGCGCGAATCGTGCGCCCGGGGCGAAGCGTCGAGCTGGTCGAGGCGTCGCTCTCGGATGCCGAGGGCGAGGTGATCAAGGCGAGGGCGTGGCGCCTTCGCATCGCGCCCGTCGACCTCCCGACCGGGCTCGGGAGCACGGACGGCCCGGGGCTGATCGGCAGCTCGCCCTCCACGCTTCGGCCGGGATTCGCCCCCGCGGGGCCTGCCGAGGCAAGCCCGGGCAGCTTTCCCGAGACCGGCAGCGACGTGGGGTACCACACGGCGATGGAGTACCGGTTCCTGAACGGCGGGTTCGCCGAGCCCGGCCCCGCCGTCGTCTGGATGCGGATGCGCGCGCCGCTCCTCGACGGTGAGGATCCCTCGCCGCTTCAGAGGGTGCTGGTCGCCGCCGACTCGGGCAACGGGGTCAGCGCCGCGCTCGACTGGAACCGCTACCTGTTCATCAACGTCGAGCTCACGGTTCACCTTCACCGGGCGCTGGTCGGCGAGTGGATGTGCATGGACGCGATCACGATCCCGGAGGCGAACGGTGTCGGCTTCGCCGACACGGCGCTCTATGACCAGCGCGGTCCGATCGGCCGCGCCGCGCAGGCCCTGTTGGTCGACGAGCGAGGAGAGTCGTGAGCGCCGCCGCGCGACCCCGCGTCCTGGTCGCGCGGGTGCTGCTCCCCGCCGGCCTGACGATGCTCGAGGCGAGCTGCAACGTGGCGCAGGGCGGCCTCGAGGCGCGGCGAGAGCGGCTGCTGGAGCTGGCAGCCGGCGTCGAGGCGATCGTCGCCGACCCGACGGTGGCGGTGGACGATGCGCTGCTCGACGCGGCGGGCCCGCAGCTGCGGGTGGTCGCCAACTTCGCGGTCGGATACGACAACGTCGACCTCGAGGCCTGCCGGAGCCGCGGCGTGGTGGTCACCAACACGCCGGGAGTCCTGACCAACGCGACGGCCGAGCTGGCGCTGGCGCTCACGGTGGCCGCCGCGCGGCGGATGAGCGACGCCGAGGCTGATCTGCGGGCCGGTGCCTGGGTGGGATGGGACCCCGGCGCATACCTCGGCATGGAGCTCAGCGGATCGACCTTCGGGGTCGTCGGGATGGGCAGGATCGGTCACCGCTACGCCGAGCTCGTCGCCCCGCTCGCCGGGACGGATCATCTACGTGGCCCGTTCGAACAAGCCCGATGTGGAGCGGGCGCTGGGAGCCCGCCGCGTCGAGCTGTCCGAGCTCTTGAGCGAAGCGGACGTGATCAGCCTGCACGTGCCCGGCGCGCCCGAGACCGAGGGTCTGATCGGTCCCACCGAGCTCGAGGCGATGCGGCGCCACGCCGTGCTGGTCAACACCGCGCGGGGCCCGCTGATCGTCGCCGCCGCGCTGGCCGAGGCGCTTCGCGAAGGTCGGATCGGGGCGGCCGGCCTGGACGTGTTCGAAGGCGAGCCGCGAGTCCCCGGCGAGCTGCTCTCGGCCCCGCGGTGCGTCCTGGTCCCGCACATCGGCTCGGCGACCAATCGGGCTCGCGACGCGATGGCGCGGTTGGCGGCCGAGAACGTGCTTGCCGCGCTCGGGGGAGAGGAGCCGCCGAGCAGGGTGGCCTGAGTCCGGTGTGCGCGGCGAGGGGCTAGGCGGCCGGCTCGCCGGACGACCACGGTGCGACCCGCTCGCGGAGCCTCACGTAGACGACATCGGTGTCGGCGAAGCGATCCTGGAAGCCGCGGCGGCGCTCGGAGAAGAGGATCCCGAGGAAGCCGGCGCAGAACGGGATGATCGCCAAGCCAAGGCCGACCAACCGACGCACGGCTCGGCGAAGGCCGATCTGCCTCGTTCCGTCGGCTTGCAGTGAGATCGCCAGAAATCGCATCCCGGGCGTCTGGCCGGAGAGCGACCAGAAGAAGAGCAGGTAGCAGCCCCAGGCGATCATCCAGCCCACGAATCCGAGCGCCACCTCCGACTTGGATAGATCCGCGTTGCCGTCCCCGATCAGCGAGGCGGCCAGCGCGATCACCGCCGAGATCACGATGAAGATGCCGTTCAGGATCACCGCGTCGAGGCCTATGGCGAGCACCCGGGTCGCGAAACCCGCCTGCTTCGGGCTCTCGGCCCGTTTGGGCCGGCGGAAGAGCCCCCGCGCCACCCGCTCGATCGCGTCGTCGAGGCGTCGCGCAACCCGGCGCAGCTGGCGCCCCAGGTCCTCGATCAGGCCGACGCCCTGTGCGGTGACCGCTGCCCGGACCTCGGGCGCCTCGGCGATCCGCTCGACGAGCTTCTGGGCTTCGTCGCTCGCGAGCAGCTGGGTCCAAAGATTGTCGAACTGCTCGCTGTCGAGGGCTCGGCCCAGGGCCCGCTCGAAGGCCGGCGTTCCCATCGCTCGCGCCAGTGCCTCCTCGAACTGAGGCCCCTCGAGGATCCGAACCAGCGCCCGCTCGAAAGCGGGGCTCTCGGCGGCGCTGACCAGAGCCTCCTCGAGCGCCGTCTCGGCGGCGCTGTCGATGCCGGTCAGGCCCGCGACCTGACGCGCGCTGCGCGCGCCGGTTCCCAGCAGGCGGGCGGGAAGGGGTCTCCGAGGCCGGCTCTCGCTCACGACCGAACCCTAGGGGCCCCGCCAGATGCTCGTAAGCTGGGCTCGAACCACGACCCAGGAGGCACGCCAATGACCTCGCCCGCCCCCCTGATCAGCGGCACCGACTTCATCACCCTCTCGACCAAGGACCTCGACACGGCGATTGGCTTCTACGGCGGCGTCCTGGGCCTCGAGGAGTCGAAGCGATGGGGCAACATGCCCGCGGTCGAGTTCGAGACCGGCAACCTGACGATCGCGGTGATGCAGTCAGATGCCTTCGGGATCGAGGCCCGGGCCAACAACCACCCGATCGAGTTGCACGTCGACGACTTCGACGCCGCCCGCTCAGAGCTCGAGTCGCGCGGGGTCGAGTTCAGGGGGGAGACGCTCGACTCGGGAGTCTGCTTCCAGGCCTTCTTCGAGGACCCGGACGGAAACGCGCTCGCGATTCACCACCGCTACGCGCCGGGCGCTCCCCCGCAGGCGGACGCCTAAGAAATCGGCCCCGATCGCAGGTCGGGGCCGATCGGAATCGGCTGTCGATCGGCTAGGCCGGCGCCCCGGCCTTGTCGCGCTCCGCGGCGGCCGCCTCGACCAGCTGCTGGTAGCGGACCTGCTGGCCGGCGGCGCCCCAGTTGCCGTCGGGGACCTCGCTGATCACGGTCCAGACGCGGATGCCCTCGCTCTCGTCGAGCCCGGCGGCGCGCAGGATGGCCTGATTGAACGAGTCGACGAGGATGCCCTTTCGCCGATCAGAGAGCGCCCCGTCGGGGACGGTGACCTGGACGCGGAAGCGTGGCTCGCCTCCCGGGCGCCCGCCGACCGCGAGCATCTCGGGGTCGATCTCGTTCGCGTAGACCCAGGTGATCGAGCGGAAGAACTCGGTGGCGGGCGCCTTCTCGGCCTCGAGCATCTTCGTCGCCAGCTCCTCGAGCAGCTCCTCGCGGGCATCCGAGGTGATCGCGCCCTTCGGGTAGGTGAGTTCGAGCATCGGCATGGCGGACCTCCTGGGTCGGTGGTGAGCACTTCGCCTGGAGCATACGTGGGCCGCGTCGCCCCGAACCGATCTCGCGCAAGTAGGCTGACCGGGCACGGCGCATATGGCTGTCGACCTGGTCATCGACATCGAGAACACTCCCGGGGCGCTCGCCCGCGTAGCCGCCGCGATCAGCGATGCCGGCGTGAACATCGCAGCCGCCGCGTGTGTCGGGCCGGGTGAGCGAGCCGAGCTTCACATCCTCGTCCCGCATGCGGAGGCCGCGAAGCATGCGCTGGCGATCTCCCACCTCGGGGTGAGCCGCGAGCGCGAGGTGGTCGTGGTCGACGTGGAGGACCGCCCTGGCGTGCTGGCGGACCTGACCCGCAAGATCGCGCGGGCGGGCGTCAACCTCGACCTCGTGTACGTGGCCACACAGAACCGCGTGGTCTTAGGGGCGGCCGACCTCCCGGCGCTTCGAGCAGCTCTCGGCGCCTGAAGCTGACCTCCTGGATCCAGGGAGGCGGAGCTGCCAGCTACCTCCTACCCGCAGCCCGTGTTGTTCCCGCAACTGGTGCAGGTGTAACAGCTGCCGGTCCGTTGCATCATGCCTCCGCACTGCTCGCAGGCGGGGCCGAGGTCGCGGCCCTGCATCCTGGCCGGGATCACGGGCGGGGTGTCGGTGAGGGCGGCCGTCGGAGGGACCGGGTCCGAGGAGCCGTTGCCCTCGTGGTGGCCGTTGCCGTTGCCGCCGTTCGCCTTGGCCGAGCCGTTGGCCTCGGTCTCATCGCCGTCGCCGAGCGGCAGGCTCTGCTGGGCCTCGCGGCGCGCCCTGACCTCGGGGGTCAGGATGCCGAGGTCCTCGAGCTCGTCGGTGTCCTCGATGAATCGGCTGCCGAGCCAGCGCATCAGGTAGTCGGGCATCGACTTGGCGAACGGGATCTCCGGGTTGTTGGTGATCCCCTCGGGGTCGAAGCGCATGTAGCTGAACTTGCGCACGAACACCTCGAGCGGGACGCCGTACTGGAGCCCGATCGAGATCGCGGTCGCGAACGCGTTCATCATTCCTCGAAGGGTCGAGCCCTCCTTGCCGATGTCGGTGAGGAAGATCTCGCCGACCGAGCCGTCCTCGTACTTGCCGGCGGTGATGTAGCCCTCGTGGCCGGCGATCGAGAACTTGTGGGTGATCGACTGGCGCTCGCGCGGCATCCGCCGGCGCTCGGGGCGCGGCGGGGACTCCTCGCCGGACTCCGCGGCCTTCTCGGCGGGCTCGGCCTTCTTCTCGCCGGCGTCGGTGCGGAGGGCCTGCGCGGTCTTCGAGCCGTCCCGGTAGATCGCCAGCGCCTTCAGGCCGAGCGCCCAGCCCTGCGGTGTACGCGTCGGCGATGTCCGTCACGGTTGCCGACTCGGGCAGGTTGACGGTCTTCGAGATCGCCCCCGAGATGAACGGCTGCACGGCGGCCATCATCTCGATGTGCCCCATGTGCGAGATGGCCCGCTCGCCCACCGCCACGTCGAACACCGGAAGGTGCTCGTCGCGCAGCCCGGGGGCCCCGATGATCGTCGCCTTGTCGTTCACGTAGGCCTCGATCTGCTCGACGTCTGAGTCCGAGTAGCCCAGGGTGCGAAGCGCCATCGGGACGGTGCGGTTCGGAATCCTCATCTGCCCGCCGCCGACCAGCTCCTTGAACTTGACCAGCGAGAAGTCGGGCTCGATCCCCGTCGTGTCGCAGTCCATCAGGAAGCTGATCGTCCCCGTGGGGGCGAGCACCGTGGCCTGGGCGTTGCGGTAGCCGTGTTCCTCGCCGAGCTCGACCGCCTCGTCCCAGGTCTGCCGCGCGGCGCTCAGCAGCGCGTCCTCGACCAGCGAGCCGTCGATCTCCTCGGCGGCGTCGCGGTGCATCCGCATCACCTGGTTGTGAGGCTCGCTGTTGGCCGGATAGGCGTCGTAGGTCCCGATCGAGGCGGCGATCCGCGCCGACTCGCGATAGGCGCGACCGGTCATCAGCGCGGTGATCGCGGCCGCCACGGCGCGCCCCTCGTCGGAGTCGTAGGGGAGGCCGTTGGACATCAGGAGCGCTCCGAGGTTGGCGTAGCCGAGCCCGATCTGGCGGAAGGCGCGAGCGTTTCGACCGATCTCCTCGGTCGGGTAGCTCGACGGGCCGACCACGATCTCCTGGGCCAGGAAGACGACGTCGGTCACGTGGCAGAAGCCCTGGACGTCGAAGGTCCCGTCGTCGATTCGGAACTTCATCAAGTTGATCGAGGCCAGGTTGCAGGCCGAGTCGTCCACGTGCATGTACTCGGAGCACGGGTTGGACGCGTTGATCCGCCCCGACTCGGGGCAGGTGTGCCAGCGGTTGATCGTCGTGTCGTACTGGACGCCCGGATCCGCGCAGCGCCAGGCGGCGTCGGCGATCTGGCTCATCAGGTCCCGTGCCGCGAGGGTGTGAAGCGGCTCGCTGTTCGTCCGGGCGGTCAGGTCCCAGTCGTCCCCTTGCTCGACGGCCTCCATGAAGTCGTCGGTGACGCGAACTGAGTTGTTGGCGTTCTGGTACTGGATCGAGTGAAAGGAGTCGCTGTCGATCCGCATGTCGAAGCCGGCGTCACGCAGGGCGGCCGCCTTCTCCTCCTCGCGAGCCTTGCACCAGATGAAGTCCTCGATGTCGGGGTGATCGACGTCGAGGACCACCATCTTGGCGGCGCGGCGGGTCTTGCCGCCCGACTTGATCGTCCCCGCCCAAGCGTCGGCGCCGCGCATGAAGCTGACCGGTCCCGACGCCAATCCGCCCTTCGAGAGGTGCTCCTTCGAGGAGCGGATGTTCGAGAGGTTGATTCCCGACCCGGAACCGCCGCGGAAGATCATCCCCTCGCGGGTGTTCCAGTCGAGGATCGACTCCATCGTGTCCTCGACGCTGAGGATGAAGCAGGCCGAGCACTGGGGATGGTCCTCGAAGCCGACGTTGAACCAGACCGGGCTGTTGAAGGCCGCCTCCTGGTGAAGGAGGATGTGGGTCAGCTCGGCCTCGAAGGTCTCGGCGTCGTCGTCGGACGCGAAGTAGCCGCCCTCGCGGCCCCAGCGGGCGATCGTCCCCGCCACCCGCGAGATCATCTGCTTCACGGAGCGCTCGCGCTCCGGCGTGCCGAGCTTGCCCCGGAAGTACTTCTGGGCGACGATGTTGGTGGCGTTCTGCGACCACTCGGCCGGGAACTCGATCCCCCGCTGCTCGAAGACCGGGCTCTCCGGGTCGCCGATCACCGCGTCGCGAAGCTCCCACTCGACCTGGTCGAAGGGGTGGACGCCGGCGGTCGTGAAGCGACGTTCGACCGTCAATCCCGAGTCCGAGACCCGTACGTCCTTTGCAGCGGTTTTACTCATCAAGTCCCTCCTCGGAACGGCTTTTTAGCTGGACTCCGGATCCTCGCGCGCGGCGCGGACGGAACCGACTCCGGCGAATGACCCAGTTTGCGGCGGCGCCGCGGACGCGGACGGCAGCGTTCCCGCGAACTGCAGATAGGCGCCCCAGTCGAGCTCGCGAAGCTCCGCCAGGCAGAGCTCCCCGACCCGCTCCGAGGTGAGCTCTCCCGTCTCGGCCGCGGCGGCCAGCTCGACCCGGTCGACGATCGCCTCGACGTCGGAGGCGTCGAGCGGTCGCTTGTGTGCGGCCCCGAGGAGCGCGGCGCGAAGCTTCGCCCGGTCGAAGCGCTGGTGCCCGCCGTCGCGCTTGATCACGTACCGGGCCTCCGGCACACGGCGCTCGAAGGTCGTGAACCTGTGACCGCATTCCGAGCATCGACGACGCCGTCGCACGGCGACGCCGTCGGGCGAGCGACGGCTCTCGAGCACGCGGGTGGGGGAGTGGCAGCTCGGACAATCCATCTCCCGTGATTCTACTAGCCGTGGTGTTCTCCTTCTCGGCCATACCACTAGATATGGGGCCGGCACGGCTAGCCCATTGGTCAAAGGGTTGGAAACCGAGCACTTCACCTCGGTCCATGCGGATTCGCTAGGCTCGCGCCGAGATGACCAGAAGGGAGCGAGCAAAGGGAAGGGTCTCGGACGCGCGCGCGGTGGCCACCGAGCGGGTCGCCGAAGCAAAGACGGCCGCCTCCGATCGGGTGTCCGATGCGCGGGCGGTTGCCACCGAGCGGGTCGCGGACGCGAGGGCCGCCGCCGAGGGCCTGATCGCGCGCTCGAAGCCGCGTCTTCGCGGCGTCTCCCACGAGTGGGCCTTCTTCGTCTCCTTGATCGCGGGCGGCGCCCTGGTGCTGAGCGCGCCGACCGGCCGCTCAGCCGCGATGGCGGCGATCTACGCGGGGTCGCTGTCAGCGCTTCTCGGCGTAAGCGCTCTGTACCACCGGGTCGATTGGCGCCGACCCGAGATCCGTCGCTGGATGCGAAGGCTCGACCACTCGATGATCTTCCTGTTGATCGCCGGGACGGTGACGCCGTTCGCCGTCCTGGTGCTCGGCGGCGCGCTGGGCGACGCGCTCCTGATCGCGGTGTGGGCCGGGGCCGCGGCCGGGATCGTGGTCGAGATGGTCTGGGTCGAGGCGCCCAAGTGGGTCGCCGTGATCGTCTATCTGGCGGTCGGCTGGATCGGGGCCTTGGGATTCCCGGCGATCGTCATCAGGGCGGGTCTGGGCGCCGGGGTCCTGATCGCGGTCGGGGGCATCCTCTACACGGCCGGGGCGATCGTCTACGCCCGCCAGCGGCCCGACCCGAACCCCGCGGTGTTCGGATACCACGAGATCTTCCACGCCCTGGTGATCGCCGCCGCCGCCGCTCACTTCGCGGCGATCGCGATCTACGCGCTGCCGGCCGCCTGAGCACCCACCGTTCCCGGCCGCCGTTGTCGACTTACGACGGCATGGCCGTCGAAAGTCGACGAGCGTCGGGGGTCAGCGGTGCTTGACTCCGGTTCGGGCGAAGGCCGCCAGGCGGGCCTCGGAGATCACGATCTCGCCGAGCGCCTCGTCGATCGCATCGACCACGTCGTCGGACAGCTCGACCCCGGACGCCGCGGCGTTGGCCTCGACCTGATCGGGTCGGGAGGCGCCGGTGATCGCCGAGGCGACGTTCGGCTCGCGAAGCACCCAGGCCAGCGCCATCTGGACCATGCTGAGCCCCGCCCCCTCGGCGATCGGAAGGAGCCGCTGGACCGCCTCCAGCACCTCGTCGTCCATGTAGCGGGAGATCGAGACGCTCATCTCGTCGCTCGCGGCTCGGGAGTCCGAGGGCGGGGGGTCGCCCGGCGCGTACTTGCCCGCCAGCACTCCCTGCGCCAGCGGCGACCAGACGATCTGCGAGATGCCATGGTCGGCGCAGAACGGGATCAGCTCGGCTTCGGGCGCCCTCCAGATCATGTTGTACTGCGGCTGCGAGGAGACCCACTTGGCGGCGCCATCGACCCCGAGCCCGGCCTCGATCTGCTCGATGGTCCACTCCGAGAAGCCGATCTCGCGCACCTTTCCCGCCTCGCGGACCTCGGTCAGGGCCTCCATCGTCTCCTCGATCGGCGTGTCGGGATCCGGTCGGTGGCACTGGTAGAGGTCCACGTAGTCGGTGCCGAGCCGCTCGAGCGACGCGTCCAGCTGCTTGTGGATCTGCTCCCGCGAGAGGCCGTAGTCCGCCTCCGACATCGGGAAGAAGACCTTGGTGGCCAGAACGTAGGAGTCGCGCGGATAGCTTCCGAGGGTCTCGCCCCAGGCCGTCTCGGCGGCCCCGACCCCGTAGATGTTCGAGGTGTCGAAGAAGTTGATCCCCGCCTCGATCGCGGCCCGGGTGCAGGCGGCGGTCTGGTCGTGCTCTACCCCGGCGCCGTAGGTGAGCCAGGAGCCGAGCGAGATCTCGGAGACCTCGATCTGCGAGTCGCCCAGCCGTCGGTAGCGCACCGCGCGACTCTACCGCGCCGCAGTCAGGGGGTGACGGTGGCGCGTTAGGTCGGACTGACCGCCGCGTGTGACCCCTGGGCCGACTCGATCAGCGCCCGAACCTCGTCCTCGCGACCGGCCCGGATCAGCTCGACCGGATCGGGATCGCCGTTGACGATCTCCTCGAAGAACTCCTTGCGGTCCTGGTAGGTGGGAAGGGTCGCCTTCGCCCAGCCGCGCGCCTCGTTGAGGATCACCGCAAGGCGCGAGTAGGGCTCTCCGAAGGCGTCGGCGATCTCACGCTTCATCCGCTTGGCGAGCGCCGGGGAGGCGCCCGCGGTGGAGATCGCGATCGCCAGCGGGCCGTTTCGCACGATCGCCGGGAGGATGAAGCTGCAGAGGGGCGGCACGTCGACGACGTTGCAGAGCATCGCCCGCCGCTCGGCCTCCTCGTAGACGGCGATGTTGACCTCGGTGCGGTTGGTCGCGGCGATCGCGATGAACTTCCCGTCCAGGTCCGAGACGTCGAACTCGCGCCGCTCCCACTCGATCGAGCCCTCGCGTGCATATTCGGCGAGCGGATCGATCGCCTCGGGGGCGACCAGGGTCACCTCCGCATCGCACGCAAGGAGGCCGTCGACCTTCTCCAGGCCGACGTCGCCGCCGCCGACCACCAGGCACCGACGGCCGGAGAGCCGCAGGCAGGCGATGTAGAGCGGGGTCTCGAGCAGGCCGGCGACGCATGACTGATCGCAAATTCCCCTGCGCAGCTGACACACGCAGGGCTTGCCGGCGTAGGCCTGGGCGGGCATACAGCAGATCGTAGTCGCCCTGCTCGCCGGCCTCCTGGCGGCCCGAGGAGTGCCGCGCCCTCCTCGCCAAAGCGCCCGGCGTGGTCGACCACGACGCGATGTCTGGCCAGCCAGCCGGGGGTATGCTGGACGGGATGGCGCTCAGCGTGCCGCGTGCTCCGACCACCAACCCGCTGGCGCGGATCCGTGGGGACCTGGGGATCGAATGGCGCGCCGCCCGACGCGGGCCGCTCCCACCCGGATCGAAGCTGCCGAGCATCGTCCTCACCGAGCGGATGCGGCGCGATCCGCTGGCGGTCCTGCTGACCGCCTATGAGGAGCACGGCCCGATCTTTGCGATCAGGATCTTCCACGCGATCAACGTGTTCATGCTCGGCCCCGAGGCCAACCGCTTCATCCTCGTCACCGACCGGGAGAAGTTCCGCTGGCGGGACGGAAGCCTCGGCGATCTGATCCCCCTGATCGGGGACGGCCTGCTGACCACCGACGGCGAGTACCACGATCGTGCTCGGCGGGCGATGCTGCCCGGGTTCCACAGCGAGCGGATCGCCGCCGCGGCGACCGTGATGGGCGAGGAGGCCGAGCGTGCCCTGGAGCGCTGGCGTCCCGGCGACCAGTTGGACCTCTATGACTGGACGCGGCACGTCGCGATGCGGGTCGCGATGCGGGCCCTGTTCGGCCTCGACCCGGATCGCTCCGGCGTCGACGTCGCCGCCACCTTCGAGCGCGGGCTCTCCTTCTATGAGCGCGAGTACTTCCTACAGGTGTTGCGCGGGCCGGGCAGTCCGTTCGCGCGGCTGCGACGGGTCCGCCGAACCCTCGACGGGATCATCCTCGGCGAGATCGCACGGCGGCGGCGCACCGACGAGATCGGCGAGGACCTGCTCGGGCTGCTGATCGGGGCCCGCGACGAGGACGGCCGGG
The DNA here is from genome assembly GCA_963720685.1 of uncultured bacterium. Taxonomy (GTDB): domain Bacteria; phylum Actinomycetota; class Thermoleophilia; order Solirubrobacterales; family 70-9; genus AC-56. The sequence continues at coordinate 88,815 of CAVRGF010000003.1, forward strand.
CGTTCGACGACGGACAGGTTCGCGACCAGATCCTGACCATGCTGTTCGCCGGCCACGACACGACGACCTCGACCGTGGCGTTCCTGTTCTACGAGCTGGCTCGAAGCCCCGAGTGGGCCGAGCGCCTGCGGGCCGAACGCCGGGAGGTCGCGCCCGCAGGCCCACCAAGCGCCGCGCAGCTCTTCGGCGAGATGCCCCAGCTCGACATGGCGGTCCAGGAGACGCTTCGGATGTACCCGCCCGCCTGGATCGGCCCGCGACGGGCCGGCGAGGAATTCGAGTTCGGGGGCCACCGAGTGCCCGCGGGGCTTCCGGTCAACTACTCCTCGTGGGCAAGCCACCGGCTGGCGGACGTGTTCAGCGAACCGCATTCCTTCCGGCCCGAGCGCTTCGCGCCGGAGCGCCGGGCGAAGCTTCCCAAGGGCGCCTACATCCCGTTCGGAGGCGGTCCGCGGATCTGCATCGGGATGCGATTCGGCGAGCTCGAGGTTCGGGCGATCGCGGCCGCGATCGTCAACCGGTTCAGGCTCGAGGTCGATCCCGGCCGGCGAATGCGGGTCCGCCAGATGCCCACCCTCTCCCCCCGTGGGGGACTCCCCGTGAGGGTGCTCTAAGCGGTCCGCAATGCCCTGCGCAGAGGCGCTGTGGCCTCGTGCGGAGCCGGAAAGCAGGCGTGCAGGGGCGGTTGATGCCCCTGCTACCCTCGCCCAACTGCGGAGCCATGCGCTCCGCTTTCGTCTGGAGAGCGACATGCGCCTGATCATCACGGAGAAGAACAACTCGGCCAGCAAGATCGCGGACATCCTGAGCGGCGGCAGCGCCGCCGCGGATGCCGCGTACAAGGTGCCCTTCTACACGTGGAAGGACGAGGCCGGCGACCAGATGACCATCGGCCTCAAGGGTCACGTGATGAGCCCGGCCTTCCCGGACGGCTACTCGAACTGGCAGGAGACCGACCTTCACGAGCTGATCGACGCGGAGCTGATCAAGGAGCCCACCGACAAGAACGTGGTCAAGGCGGTGCGCAAGGTCGCCAAGGAGGCCGACTCGATCGTGATCGCCACCGACTACGACCGCGAGGGCGAGCTGATCGGCCTCGAGGCTCTGGAGCAGGTCCTCGACGCCAACCCGAAGGTGGCGGGCGACGGCGAGGCCGCCGGCCCGGACGACCCGCTGGCCAGCCGGCCGCCGATCAAGCGGGCGCGCTACTCGGCGCTCACCAAAGAGGAGATCGAGCGTGCCTTCGGCGAGCTCGACGACCTCTCCTACGAGCTCGCCTACGCGGGGGCCACCCGACAGGACATCGACCTGATCTGGGGCGCGACGCTGACCCGCGCGGTGTCCCTGGCGACCCGGCGGTTCGGATCCAACTTCCTGTCGGTCGGGCGGGTCCAGAGCCCCACCCTGGCCTTGATCGTCGAGCGCGAGCTCGAGCGGCGCGCCCATGTGCCGAAGCCCTATTGGGAGCTGTTCGCGCGCTTCCAGCATCCCGACGAGTCGTTCGAGGCCCACCATGCCACCGACAAGTTCTGGGATCGCACCGAGGCCGAGGCCGCGCTCGCCGCGACCAAGGGCCCGGGCGTCGTCAAGGAGGTGACCTCGAAGCGCAACTCGCGCCGGCCGCCGACCCCGCTGAACACCACGGCGTTCACCACCGATGCCTCGAGCCGGCTGGGGATCACGCCGTCGCGGGCGATGAGGATCGCCGAGGACCTCTACATGGACGGCTTCATCTCCTATCCGCGAACCGACAACACGGTCTATCCCAGCTCGCTGAACACTCGCGAATTGGTCTCATCGCTGGTCCGAATCGGCGACTTCTCCGCCGCCTCGTCGCTCCTGGAGGGCGAGCTGAAGCCGACCCGGGGCAAGAAGGAGACCACCGACCACCCGCCGATCTATCCGACCCAGGCGATCTACCCCGAGGCGCTCGACGGTCCCAAGCGCCGGGTCTACGAGCTGGTCGTGCGCCGCTTCCTCGCCACCTTCGCCCAGCCGATGATCACCGAGTCGACGCGGGCGGACATCGAGGCCGGCTCGGAGACCTACTTCGTGCGCGGATCCGTCGTCGTCGATCCCGGCTACGCGGCCATCTACACCTACGCCCGTTCGGGCGACGAGGAGATCCCCAAGCTCACCCAGGGACAGGAGCTCGCGATCGACGGCGAGCCCTGGATGGTCGACAAGGAGACGCAACCGCCGGCCCGGATCAGCCAGGGTCGCCTGGTCGAGATGATGGAGGAGCGGGGCCTCGGCACCAAGGCGACGAGGGCGGACATCATCCAGAAGCTCTTCGACCGCGGGTACGTCTACGGCAACCCGCCCGAGCCTTCGGAGACGGGAATCGCCATGTACAAGGCCTTCCATCAGTACGTCCCCCGGATGGCGACCCCCGAGATGACCGCGGAGCTCGAGCAGGACATGGACGAGATCGCCGCCGGCAACACCTCGAAGGACGATGTCCTGAGGCTCAGCCGCGAGATGCTCCACTCGACCACCACCGACCTCCAGGACAAGCGCGAGGACCTCGCGAAGCAGATCTGGGCGGGCATGGACGAGGACAAGTTCCTCGGGCCGTGCAAGGTCTGCGAGCGCGAGGGCAGACGCCACGAGGATGGGACGGCGAACCGGCTTCGGATCATCGATCTGAAGGGCGGCAAGCGAATGTACGGATGTGAGGGCTGGAACCGCGACGACCCCGAGTCAGCCGACTCGTGCAAGGTGAGCGGTCCGCTCCCCGGCCGCGGCTATGACCTGTGGCGCCTCGAGGAGCGCTGCTCGGTGTGCGAAGAGATGCCCAGGCTGACGGTAAAGGGCTTCCGTGGCCGTCCCTGGAAGCTGTGTCTCAACGACGACTGCCCCACGATGGTCGAGATGCGCGAGAAGCGCGAGGAGCGACGGCGGGCCCAGGAGGCGAGGGAAGCCGCCAAGAACGGCGCCTCCGACGACGGGTCCTCGGCCCCGGCGGACTCGGGTGGAAACGGCAAATCGCCGAAGCGGCGCACCCGCCGCGCCAAACCGTCGCCGGGAACCGCTCGAACCAAGCGAGCCCGGTCCAGCACACGCAGCCAGTAGCGTCTCGGCGTGTTCGTCACGCTCGAGGGCATCGACCGCTCGGGAAAGACCACCCAGGCGGCGCTGCTCGCGGAGTCGCTCGGGCCGGAGACACTGCTTCTCCGCGAGCCCGGAGGGACGGACGCGGGCGAGCGAATCCGGGCGGTGCTCAAGGACCCGGCCACCGACCTCGATCCGCGCTCGGAGCTGCTTCTGTTCTGCGCCGCGAGAGCGGAGCTCTGCGCCCGAGTGATCCGCCCAGCTCTCGACGGCGGGAACGACGTCGTCTGTGATCGGTTCATCGACTCGACCGCCGCCTATCAGGGCGCGGCCCGGGGGCTCGGGGTCGGTCTGGTCGAAGAGCTGAACGAGATCGCGATCGCCGGCTGCTCGCCTCACATCACCATCCTGTTGCGGATCGACCCCGATCGAGCCGAGGCCCGCGGCCAGCAGAGGCTCGCGGCCGGCCAGACCGACGGATCCGATCGCTTCGAGGGAGAGGGGATCGAGCTCCAGCGCCTCGTTGCCGCCGCATACGACGAGCTCGCCGAGCGCCACCGGGGCCGGATCGTCGTGATTGACGGAGAAGGCGCCGTGGACCAGGTCCACGCGCGGGTGGCCGAAGCGGTCGCGGCGGCTCGGAGGTGACCGCGGCCACCGACATCCCCGCGCCGATCCGCGACGCGACCGAGCATCAGCCCGCCGCTCGCGCGGCGCTGGTTGCCGCCCTCGCCTCGCCCGCCCATGCCTACCTCCTGGCGGGCCCGCGAGGCGCCGGCAAGCGAGCCGCGGCGCGCGCGTTCGCCGCCGAGCTGCTGACCGATGGTGCCGTCGACGTCGAGGACGCACGGCGTCGCGCGCTCGCCGACCCGTCTCCGCACCCCGACCTGGTCTGGCTCGCCCCCGTGGGCACCCAGCACCTGGTCGACGAGGTCAGGGGGCGGGTCATCAACGCCGCCGCCTATCGGCCCTTCGAGGCGGAGCGCCGCGTATTCGTGATCGAAGCCGCCGACGCGATGGCCGACGAGAGCCAGAACGCGCTCCTGAAGACGCTCGAGGAGCCGGCCTCCTTCGTTCATTTGATCCTGATCAGCGCCGAGCCGGCCTCGCTGCTCGAGACGGTCCGCTCACGCTGCCAGTCGATTCGATTCGCTCCGCTCGGCGACGAAGCCATCGAGGAGGGACTGGGCGAGCTCGGACTTGGCGAGAGCACGCTCGAGCGCCGCGCCGCCGCCAGGCTTGCAAGCGGCGACCCGGACCGCGCGGCCTTCCTGCTCACTCCCGGAGGCCGCGAGCTTCGCGACGCGGCGCAGGCGTGCGTCGACGGAGCGCTCCGCGGTGAGCTCGGCGAAGCCCCCTGGACCGGGCTGCTGGAGGCGGCCGAGGCGGCGGGATCGGCTGCCCGAGCGGAGTCAGAGGAGAGCACGGCCGAGCAGGAGGCCGCGCAGGCGGCGGCCCCCCGGACTCGCGGGCGCCAGGCGGAGGAGGGTGCCCGCCGGGTCGCGCGGCGGGCGCGGACCGAGGCTCTCGACCTGGGCTTGGCGCTTGTCGCGGCCGCGCTTCGCGACCTGGCGGCGGCTGCCGAGGGCGCAGACGACCTGCTGCTGAACGTCGACCGGACGGAGCAGATCCGGTCGGGTGCCACCGACCTCGAGGCCAGGCGCGCGCGGCGCGGGGCCGAGCTGGCGATCGACACCCGCCGGCGCCTCCAGGTCAACGTAGCCGAGGAGCTGGCCCTCGAGGCGCTCGTGTTTCGCCTCGAAGCGCTGCTGGCACCCGCCTAGACTCTTCGCATTGTGAGCGGCGCGACGGGGATCGGGCAGCCCGCGAAAGCGAGCGGTACGCGGCGACCGTTCGGGGTCCGCCTCTACCTGACGCTCGCGTTCGCGGCGGTGGCGATGATCGCCGCCGGTCTCTCGTACGTCCTGATCAGCGGATCCAGCGATAACGCCGCAAGCGAGCGCGCAGCCGACATCACGGTCGGGCGAACGGTGCGGCTGGCCGATCGAATCGGAGCCCACCCGGTGGGCCAGGCGACCACTGAGCTCGAGTCGATCAGCGATCCCGGCTACTCGGCGTGGGTGTTCGACGGCAAGGGCAATCGGCTGACCTCGACCGTCTCGCGTGGCGTTCATCTGAGCACGGTTCCAGACCGCGCCATGGCGCTCAACGTCGCCCTGAAGGGCTCGCGTACGGTCGACCCGCTGCCCGACTCGGTGACCCTCGTCTCGGCCCCGGTGTTTCGCAACGGGCGACTGTCCGGGGCGTTGATCGCGAGGGCCGAGCGCCCGCAGGAGATCGCGCAGGCGATCGAAGCGCTCCGCGGCGATCGCTTCACCGCGGCGGCCGTGGCGCTCGCGATCGCGATCGTGGTCGGGTTCCTGATCGCGACTGCGATCACCTCGCGAGTCAAGCGGCTCGCGGGAAGCGCCGCGCGGATCAGTGAGGGCGGGCTCGACGAGCCGCTGGAGGGGACCGGCGGGCGCGACGAGATCACCGAGCTGGGGACGGCGCTCGAGAAGATGCGGGTCGCCCTGCGCGAGACGTTCGGGGCGCTCTCATCCGAGCGCGACCGGCTGTCGGCAATATTCGACGCTCTCGACGACGCCGTGATGGTGGTCGGCGCCGACGGCGAGGTGAGGTTCGCCAACCGGGCCGCGGAGCCGGTGATCGGTTCGGACGGGAACGCGATCGACGCGATCGTTCCCTGGCTTCGACGCGCCTCCGCGCGGGGGTCCGTGGAGCAGGACGGGCTCAGGATCCATGACCGCGTCTACGCGATCGGCGCTCGCAGGCTCGCCGCCGAGAACGCCGTGCTGGCGGTCGTCCGCGATCGAACGACCGCCCTTCGACGCGAGCTCGCAGAACGAGAGTTCGTCTCCAATGCCGCTCACGAGCTTCGCAACCCGATCGCCGGAATCTCGGGCGCGATCGAGGTGCTGCGCGCCGGCGCCAAGGACGACCCCGAGGCCCGGGAACATTTCCTGGGGCGCCTGTCCGACGATGCCGAGCGGGTCAGCCGCCTGACCGACTCGCTGCTGGTGCTGGCGAGGATCGAGGCGGGTGGCGGAGGCAGCACCGAGGCGATCGAGGTCGGGATCGTGGTCGAGGAGGCCACCCAGGCGGTCGCGCCCCCCGATCGCCTCCGGGTCGAGGTCGAGGTCGAGCCCGGCTTGGCGGCCGAGGCGGACGCCGTCCTTCTGCGCCAGGTCCTGATCGGTTTGTTGACCAACGCGTTCAAGAACACGGAGGCGCCCGGCGTCGTTACGCTTCGCGCCCGTCGGCGGAACAGAGAGGTCCTCATAGAGGTCAGCGACACAGGCAGCGGAATCGCCCCAGAAGAGATGGAGCGCATCTTCGAGCGCTTCTACCGCGGCTCGGGGTCGCTCGAGCAGGAGGGATTCGGCCTCGGCCTGTCGATCGCGAGGCGGATGGTCGACGTGATGGGGGGACGGATCGGCGTCGAGTCAGAGCTCGGAGTGGGGAGTACGTTTTGGATCCGCCTGCCGATCGCCGAGCCGGCCGCGACGCCGGTCGCATGATCGCGATGACCGACGGCAGGATCCTGATCGCGGACGACGAGCCCTCCGTTCGCGACGCCGTGGGGTACGCCCTCCAGCAGGAGGGATTCGACGTCACGCTCGCCGAGGACGGCGACGACGCCGACCGCAAGCTCGGCGACGAGGCGCCCAGCTTCGACCTCCTGATCCTCGACATCATGATGCCGGGGCGCAGCGGTCTCGACATCTGCCGCGAGGTCCGTGCCCGGAGCCCCGTCCCGATCATCCTTCTGACGGCCAAGGACGCCGAGGTCGACAAGGTCGTCGGCCTCGAGGTCGGCGCGGACGACTACGTGACCAAGCCGTTCTCGGTGCGCGAGCTGCTCGGCAGGGTTCGTGCCCAGCTCCGACGCCGAGAGCTCGACCGCAGCTCGTCCGCCCGCGAGGGAAAGAGGATCGAGGCGGGCCCCGTGAGGATTGACCTCGCTCGCCATCTGGTGACGATTCGGCGGGCGCCCGTCAACCTGACCCGCTCCGAGTTCCAGGTGCTGCGGTTGCTCGCCGAGCGTCCGGGGCAGGTGTTCAGCCGCCGCGAGATCATGGAGGAGCTGTGGCAGTCGGAGTTCTCGGGCGATGTCCGGGCGTGCGATGTTCACATCTCCAACCTGCGGCAGAAGATCGAGCGTGACCCGCAGGACCCCGAGCTGGTCTTGACCGTGCGCGGCATCGGGTATCGGCTGGCCGAGGACGCCGCGGCCTAAACTTGCCGCGGCGCCGGCGTAGCTCAGCTGGTAGAGCACTTCACTCGTAATGAAGGGGTCCCCGGTTCGAATCCGGGCGCCGGCTTCCAGCGCGCCGTTTGAACCCTGATGCCGGCTTGCGGGCTGGTTGCCGTCGCGGCGCTCGCGCAATAGGGTGCGGGAGCCAACTCGCACAGGAAAGGAAGAAGGAGCATGGCGCAGGACAACGTGGACGTGGTCCAGGGTGCCTGGGACGCATTCGCCCGCGGCGACATCGAGGCGGTGCTCGACACGATCGCCCCGTCGGCCGAAACGCGTGTTCCCGAGACTCTTCCCTGGGGCGGCACCTATGCGGGCCCGGACGGGTTCGGTGACTTCGTCGCCAGACTGAACGACAACTTCGAGCAATTCAGCGTCACGCCGGACAAGGTCCTGGGCGCCGACGACAATCACGTGATCGTCACGGTGAAGGTCAAGGGACGGACCAAGCGGGGGACCACGATCGAGAACCGCGCTGTCTGGATCTATCAGCTGCGCGACGGCAGAATCGCCGACGCCGAGACGTTCGGCGACACGGCCCAGGTCCTGCAGGCGCTCGGCTGAGCCTCTCGGTAGTCATCGTCACCCACGACCACCGCGCCGCGGTGCGCGAGGCGCTGCCCGAGCTCGTGACTCAGCTCGAGCCTGACGACGAGCTCGTCGTCGTCGACAACGATTCCTCCGACGCCACGCCCGACGCCGTTCGGGAGCTCGCCCCCGGGGCGAGCGTGATCGAGGCGGGCTCGAACCTCGGGTTCGCCGCGGCCTGCAACCTGGGGGCCAAGGACGCCTCGACGCCGCTGCTCGTGTTCCTCAACCCCGACGTGATCCCGCACGAGGGCTTCCGGGAGGAGATCGAGTTGCCGCTGTCCGACGGCCGCGGCTGGGCGGCGTGGCAGGGTCTCGTCACGGCCGAAGGGGGAAGCGTCGTCAACACGCGAGGCGGCGTCATCCACTTCACCGGGATCGCCTGGGCGGGCGGGGCTGGCGAGCCCGTGGACGCCATGGGGGCCGATGGTCCCGACCTCGGGGGGCGATCGCGAAACGGCGACGGGGGAGGCGGCTCGAGCTCGTCGCTCGAGCCGGGCTTCGTGTCCGGCGCCTGCCTGGCGATTCCGCGCGCCGAGTTCGATCGGCTCGGTGGGTTCGCCGAGGACTACTTCCTCTACCACGAGGACGTCGACCTCTCGCTGCGGGTCCGCCTCGAGGGCGGACGGCTGGGGGTCGCGGAGGGAGCGCGGGTCGATCACGACTACTCCTTCGCGAAGGGGCCGGTCAAGTGGCGGCTCCTGGAGCGCAACCGGTGGGCGACCATCATCCGTACCTACCCCACCACCCTGCTCGCGCTGGTGCTCCCCGGGCTGGTGCTCACCGAGATGGCGCTGATCCCGATCTCGATTGCCGGAGGCTGGTTCGGCTCCAAGCTCGGCGCGTGGTGCGACCTCGCGCGCTCGGCGATGCCGCTGGCGCGGCAGCGGCGCCGGATCCAGGCGACGCGGACGGTTCGGGCCGGCGAGTTCGCCGCCGGCCTGACGGCCGACCTCCACTCGCCCTACCTCGGCGCGGCGGCCGAGTCCCGCCCCCTGAGGGCGTCGCTTCGCGCCTATTGGTCGGTCGTCGCGGTGCTGCTCGGCGGCGGTCGCTCCGTGGCCCGCGGCTGAGCCTCGCCGCCGGCGTCGCCGTTCCCGGATGCCTCACGAGCCATCCGCGCCTCGGCGTCGAGCCGCGCGACCTCCTGGGCGAGGATCTTGGTCTCCTCCGAGAGCCGTGAGGTGGCGATCGAGAAGTGGAGCAGGAGCACGAACACGACCCCGAGCGCGGTCAGGAAGAGAGCGTTGGGAGGCGAATGGACCCCCACCGCATCGGCCAGGGTCTTGAGCCCGTCGCGCCACACCGCGAGGCCCAGCATCCCCACCGCGGCGAGCATCCACAGCAGCGCGTAGCGCTCCACCAGGCGGCGCCGGCGGACGAGCTCGAGGACGACCCCCAGGAAGACCGCCGCGACCAGCACGGCGACGATCTGAGCCTTCGTCCCCACCTCGTGGGTCAAGGCCAGCTCGATCATCCCGCCGCACCACCGGTTGCCGCCGGGCCGGAGGCAGGCGGCTCGACCAGCTCGTCCTCGGCGGGCTCCTCGACCGGGGTGGGGCGGCGCCGGAACAGACCGACGAAGAGCGCCAGGAGCACCTTCGCCATGTAGTAGGCGCTGCGCGGGTAGTCGATCGAGCTGCGGCCGAATCCGCGGGCGTTCATCCGCACCGGCACCTCGTGGATTCGCAGGCGGTGGTAATGGAGCATCAGGATCGCCTCGACCTCGGGATAGTCATGGGGGTAGTCGCGAGCGAACAGCTCGATGCCGCGGCGATTCGTCATCCGAAACCCGGAGGTGGGGTCGGTGATCCGCTGGCGGCAGATCGCCGTCAGGACGACCGAGAAGATCAGGTTGCCGACTCGGCGGCCGAACGGGACCTTGTATCCGGGATCGCCGCGAAAGCGGCTGCCGCACACCATGTCGGCTTCGTCACCGGTGGTCTGGAGCTTGGCCAGCAGGTCGGGAAGGTGGGCCGGCTTGTGCTGTCCGTCGCCGTCCACCTGGGCGGCCACGTCGTAGTCGTGGCGGAGCGCGTACTTGAACCCCGACTGCATCGCCCCGCCGATCCCCGTATTGAAGGGGTGGCGAAGGACCAGGGCTCCGCCGGCCTCGGCCTCGGCGGCGGTCGCGTCCCTCGATCCGTCGTCGACGACCACGACGTCGAACCCTGGCGCCTGGCGCCTGATCTCGCGCACCACGCGACCGACCATTCCCTGCTCGTTGTAGGCGGGAACGATCGCGAGCTTGCGGAGATCGGATCCGTTGGGGGCCATCGCGGCTGCGAGAGCGGTCCGCCGGCGAGACGCCCTCGGGCAAGCCAGATTAGCGGCCCGGAACCCCGAAACCGAGGCCCGGGTGGACATCGGACCGGCTGACCCCCACCCTCGGGCGGGCCGACCGCAGGTAAGCGGAAGCCCTGGACCAGGGGATCGCCGCTCGGCAGGGTTCTGGCCATGTCGCACGTATCAGTAGGCGTGGCCGCGCGGCGCCGAAGCAGCTTCGACCCGGTCGCGGGGGGCCGTGCGCACCGCCGCGACGAGGCGGAGGTCGAGTTCAATCGCATCGTCGCGTTCAGCGACGGCGTGTTCGCGATCGCGATCACGCTTCTCGTCCTCGGGCTGGGTATCCCTCCGGGCCGGGCCGATCTGACCGGGACCCTGCTGGGCCAGGAGGCCGACCTTCTCGCCTACGTGATCAGCTTCGCAGTGGTGGGGCGGGTGTGGATCGCTCATCACCGGTTCTTCGCCTCCCTGGAGCGCTTCGATGGAACGCTGATGGGCCTCAACCTCGTCTATCTGGCGTGCGTGGTGCTGATCCCGTTCACCTCGGCCGTGTTGGGGGACTATGAGAGCCAGACCGCGGCGGTGATCCTCTACGCGATCAACCTGATCTGCGTCAGCATCGCCTTTCAGGCCCAGATCGTCTACGCCTATCGCAACGATCTGGTCTGGCCCGAGGCGCGCGAGTTCGAGCACCGCATGGCCGGGCCGGCGAACCTGCTCGTCGCGGCCGTGTTCGGAGTCTCGATCCCGATCGCATTCATCAACACCACCGTCGCCGTCGTGCTGTGGATCGCCGTCTTCGCGGTCGGCAAGCGACTCGAGGACCGGCTGGCGTCGCTTTCGGCCGCTCGGCGGACTGGCCCGTGAACGGTCCACCTCGACCCCCGGCCCTCATGGGCCCGGGTCGGTATCGACTCCATCGCGGTTCGATCCTGCTGCCGGCACCCCGGCCCATCTAGCCTCGGGTCATGCCGCGAGACCTCTCCGCGATCGAGGCGGCGGTGGTCGGGTGTCGCCGGTGCCCGCGCCTGGTCGAGTGGCGGGAGGCGGTGGCGGCGGATCCGCCGCGGCGCTTCAAAGGACAGGCTTACTGGGCGCGACCGTTGCCCGGATTCGGCGACGGGCGAGCCAGGATCGTGCTCGTGGGGTTGGCGCCCGCCGCCCATGGCGCCAACCGGACCGGGCGCATGTTCACCGGCGATCGCTCGGGGGAGTGGCTCTACGCGGCGCTTCACCGAGCCGGATTGGCGAGCCGGCCCCGCTCCGAAGGCCGCGATGACGGGCTGCGGCTGCTCGACGCATACGTGACCGCCGTCAATCGCTGCGCTCCGCCGAGCAACCGTCCGACGCCGCTCGAGCGCGACAACTGCCTTCCGTTCCTGGTCGCCGAGCTCGGTGCGCTCGATCGGGCGACGGTCGTCGTGGCTCTGGGCTCCTTCGCGTGGGCCGGAGCGTTGCGCGCGATGCGCGATCTGGGACACGCGATCCCACGCCCCAAGCCGCGGTTCGGACATGGCGCCGAAGCGGCCGTCGGTCCCCTGACGCTGATCGGCTGCTACCACCCCTCGCAGCAGAACACCTTCACAGGGCAGGCTGACCGAGCCGATGCTCGACGCCGTCCTGGCCCGGGCGCTCGAGGCGGTCGGGGGCCCCAGATCGGCGTCGGAGCGGCGTGATCCGAAGTCGCAGAGGGGATACTGAGGTCGTCGATGTTCCCGCTCAACGTACCGAACGTCCTCACCCTGCTGCGCATCCTGGCGGTGCCGGTGATCGTCGTGGCGCTGCTCGGCGAGACGCCCAACGGCGACGCTCTCGCGGCCGGGGTGTTCGCGCTTGCAGCCTTCACCGATGGCCTGGACGGCTACATCGCGCGGCGTCGTTCCGACGTCACCACGTTCGGCAAGCTCGTCGATCCGCTGGCGGACAAGCTGCTGATCGTCGCGGCGCTCGTCTCGCTCGTGTCGCTGGGCCGTCTCGCCGCTTGGGTGGCGATGGTGATCATCGCCCGGGAGCTGGCGGTGACGGTCCTTCGCGCCGTCGCGGTCGAGCAGGGAGTGGTCATCTCGGCGAGCTGGCTCGGCAAGCTGAAGACGGTGCTTCAGGTCGCGGCGGTGTTCGCGTTGATCATCTGGAACCCGTCCCCGACCTGGGTGGATGCCCTCGTCTACGTCGCGCTGACGGTGACGGTGATCTCGGGCGTCGACTATTTCTTCGGCCTGCGCAAGCGGCTCGAGTCCGAGAGGGACAGACGAACGGCTGCGAAAAGCGAACAGCTCGAGGACGCGGCCGGGACAGCGAATCGGGCCTAGCCCGAGTTATTCGAGCGAGACGATCGAGGACGACACCGGGAGACGGTTCGCCGCGGCCGTCCTATTCGGAGCAGGGAGCCTCCAGCCATTCGCGCTCTGTCATGTGGTGGCGGGAATGCTCGCCGCTGGAGAGCTCGGTGACGATCTCGGCCAGCAGTCCCGAGCGTTCGGCAAGCACCGAATGGCGGTGGATCGTCTCCAGGTTCTCCTGGCGGGCCAGGATGAAGCCGCCCTCGCCCAGCGCGGGGTAGGCCTCTGCGACCCGTCGGACCATCTCGCGGACGCAGTCCTCGACAAAGCGCGGGTTGCGATGGGCCTTCTCGACCACCTCCACCTCGTCCGAGCGCTTCATCAGCTCGTAGATCTCGGAGCTCATCGACTGCTCGACGATTCGCAGGAGGTCGCGGGCGTCGACGTCGAGCGCCACGCCCTCGGGCCGGCCGATGTGAAGGGAGCCGATCCCGCGCTGGTTGTGGGTGGCGACCGGCACGGTCGCGAGCACCCGCTCGATCTCGTCGTCGGTGAAGCCGTCCGCGGCGAGGCGTTCGCGCGAGCGCGCAGCGACCAGCTCCTGGGCGCAGGGGCAGGCCGTCATCCCCTGTGCCTCGACGCCGGTCAGGGTTCGCGTGCCGCGCTCGGACACGACCGCCGCTCCGCGGAGCGCGTAGATCTCCTGGGTGGGCAGCCCGGATGCGGGGGTCCGCACCGTCTCCGGGTAGCGGGCCGCGATCGTCACCTCGGCGCGCAGGCCGTCCTGCTGCTGGCGAACGCGGGCCGCGATCCGCGATGCGAGCTCTTCGGCCCGCAGCGTCTCGCTGAGCACGACCTGGTCGATCGCCTCGTTGACGACCTCCTCGAAGCGGGACATGTGGACTCCCGCCTGGCGAGGGTTGAGGTCGACGAAGCACTCGAGCTCGGCGAAGAAGTAGCCCCCGTCGGGTTGCCCGGCGGGAGCCGCGGACCCTCCGTCATCGGCACTCGGACCGTGGCCGCCGACCCGGATCACCTTCTCGATTCCGCGAACGCCGACCCGCGTCAGGCTTACCTCGGTGCGCGGCCGACCCGCCTGGACGTCGAGGGTTGGAACCGGCGCTTGTCGCGTCTCGCTCATCTGGTCTGCGTGGTCGGGGCCGTGGTGTATCGGGCGTGCAAGCATGAGCTCGAACCAGCTCGTCGGCCCTCTCGGGGCAAGGTTAACGGGGGCGGAACAGATCCCGCCGGGGTTCGCCGGCACCCTTATACTTCGCGCCGCCCGGACCCCGAGCGTTAGGAGAGGTAGGGGCGGGGAGTGTCCAAGAAGGGAGACGTGCTGCTCACGCGCGAGGCTGGCGGCCATTCGGTCGCCCGGGATGTCGACGCCGATGCCTCAGGGGAGCTGAACGGTGATCTGCCGACCCAGCACCCCGACGAGCTGCGGTCGCTGATCCTCTCGGGGCGCGAGCACGGCTACTTGACGTTCGAGCAGATCGCGGGGACCCTCGAGGAGGTCGAGGTGACCAAGGAGCAGGTGCGCGACCTGCACGCCTATCTGATCGAGCACGGCATCGACGTGATCGCTGAGGACGGTCTCACGGCCTACAAGGAGGCCAGGGAGTCGGGACAGCCGGGGACCTCGAAGAAGCAGGAGCTCGACCTCACGGTCGAGCCGAGCCTCGACTCGCTGCGCCTTTACCTACGCTCGATCGGCCGGGTGGAGCTGCTGACCGCCGACCAGGAGATCGAGCTCGCGAAGCGGATCGAGAGGGGCGACATGCCGGCCAAGCGCCACATGGTCGAGGCCAACCTGCGGCTGGTCGTCTCGATCGCGAAGGGCTACCTCGGCCGGGGCCTGGGATTCCTCGATCTGATCCAGGAGGGTTCGCTGGGCCTCATACGGGCGGTGGAGAAGTTCGACTATCGGCGTGGCTACAAGTTCTCGACCTATGCGACCTGGTGGATTCGTCAGGCGGTCACCCGGGCGATCGCCGACAAGGCGCGGACGATCCGGATCCCGGTCCACATGGTCGAGAAGCTGAACCGCGTCACCCACGTCGAGCGTCAGCTGGTCCAGCGCCTGGGCCGCGAGCCCGAGCCGGTGGAGATCGCCACGGAGCTGAAGATCTCGGTGCGCGAGGTTCGCGACATCCAGCGGGTCGCCCAGATGCCGGTCTCACTGGAGAAGCCGATCGGTGACGAGGAGGAGTCGGAGCTGGGGGACTTCGTCGCCGATGAGACCAGCGAGGAGCCGTTCGAGAGCGCGACCGAGAGCCTCCAGCGCGAGGACGTTCAACGGGCGCTGGACGCGCTTCCCGCGCGCGAGCGCCAGGTGATCGAGTTGCGGTACGGGCTGCGGGGTCACGAGCCGCTCACGCTCGAGGAGGTCGGGCGGGCCTTCGGGGTGACCCGCGAGCGGATCCGCCAGATCGAGAACAACACCCTGAAGAAGCTGAAGCAGCTCCCCGAGGCGCAGCGGCTGCGCCAGCTGGCTTGAGCTAGTCCGCTCGCCCGCCGAGCGCGGCGGGCTCGGCCGCGCCGGACGGGCCGCGCCTGAGCAGCTTGCGCATGTGGTCGACCTCGAACTCGTGCGGCTCGGTCGTCTCGACGAACCGGGTCAACTCGGACGCGAACCGGTCGGGGTCGTCGAGTTGCGGCCAGTGCCCGGCGCCGGGGATCTCGACCAGCCGGCTGCCGGGGATCTGGTCGACGGCGGAGCGGCCGTGCTCGACCGGGATGATCCGATCGGCGGTTCCCCAGATCAGCAGGGTGGGCACGCGCTCGGCCAGGTAGAGGCGGTCGGAGGCGCTGATCCGCTGGCCCTCCAGGTCGATCACCGCCCGCAGGGTGTGCAAGAAGGCCGCACGGGCGTCGCGATCGGCGAGCGAGGCGTAGCCGCGCGCCGCCTCGGCGAGGTCGGGGCCGGCCTGGACGCCGAAGCGCCGAAGGAACTCGGCCACCGCGGCTCCCGCCCGCACCGCCCAGGTGGGGGCGATCAGGGGCATCACCAGCTCGGAGCCGGGTAGCGCCCCGGCACGGAGCAGCGGATGGACCTCGGTCCCGAGGCCGCCGCTGGAGACGAGGACCAGCCGCTCGGTGTACTCGGGGAACTGGTAGGCGAACTGGAGCGCGATTCCGCCGCCGAGCGAATGGCCGACGATCGTCCCGCGCTCGAAGCCCAGCACCCCGAGCAGGTCGCGGCAACCGCTCGCGTAGGCACCGAGCGAGTAGTCGCCACGCGGCTTTGCGGAGCGCCCGTGGCCGAGCAGGTCGGGCGCCACGACCGTGTAGCGGTCGGAGAGGCTCGCGATCGCCTCGAGCCAGACGTCCGATCTGGAGGTGATGCCATGGATCAGGACGATCAGCGGGCCCTCGCCGGCCATCCGGTATCCAACCCGGTGACCGTGAAGGCTCACGTGCTTGATGGGGAACTCGCGGGTCACGCTCACTCTTGAATACCCCCGCCTCGGGTGAATGTAACATCGTTTGATGGAACATTTGCCGTCCAGGGGGGTCGTGTGACCGGGATCACGGAGTCGCGGACCGCGCCGAACGGCGCCGCCGAGCCGGCGTCGATGACCATCGATGAGCTCGCCCGTCGCACCGGGATGACGGTGCGCAATATCAGGGCCCACCAGTCACGGGGGCTGGTCCCGCCCCCCGAGGTGCGGGGACGGACGGGCTACTACGGCGGCGAGCACCTGGATCGGATCGAGCTGATCAAGGAGCTCCAGGCGGACGGGTTCAACCTCGAGGCGATCCGCCGTCTGCTCGAGGGAGCCGGCGGCTCGAGCCGCGAGGTGCTCGACTTTTCGCGGGCGCTGCGAGCTCCGTTCGAGGACGAGGAACCGGAGATCCTCTCGGCGGAGGAGATGGGCGAGCGCTGGGGTGGACGCCTCGACCTGCCGCTGATCGCGCGCGCCGAGAAGCTCGGCCTGATGCGCGCGCTCCCCGACGGCCGGATCGAGATCCTGAGCCCGCGGTTGCAGCGTGCCGGAACGGAGCTGGCGGCTCTGGGCGTACCCCCCGCCGCTGCGCTCGAAGTGGCGGCGAAGGTCCGAACCCACGCGCGCTCGATCGCGCGGGTATTCGTCGAGCTGTTCCTGGACAGCGTCTGGAAGCCGTTCAATCGGGCGGGGCGGCCCGAGGAGGAGTGGCCGAACGTCCGCGATGCGCTGGAGCGGCTGCGCCCGCTGGCGTCCGAGGCGGTGCTGGCGATCTTCCAGCAGGTGATGAGCGAGGCGGTGGAGGAGGCCACCGCCCGCGACCTCCAGCGCGCGATGCGCGAGCCGCGCAAGCGGGGGAGCCCGAGGAGAGTCGCGCGCACCAGGACCAGGGGCTGATCACGGCACCACTCCGCCCGGACGCCTGCGCCATGGGGCGTTGAGATGGGGGAGGCAGGATTCGAACCTGCGAAGGCAGAGCCATGGCGTTTACAGCGCCACCCCGTTGACCGCTTGGGTACTCCCCCGGGGGTCGTCGATTCTAGTTCGGGGCATGGTGGCCGCCGGCTAGGGCCCCTCGCCAGCCCGGCTGACCAGGCGGGACATCACCACCTGCGAGCGGGTGCGGATCACCTGGCCGTCCTTCTGCAGGTCCATGATCAGCCGCTCGAGCGCCGCGTTGTCCTCGGTCCTCACGCGGGCGATCGCATCGGCCTCCCCCGTGACGCTCCAGGCCTCAACCACCTCCGGGTGCTCGCGAAGCGTTCGCGCCACGCGGTCGAGGGTCGTCCCCGCCCGGAAGAAGAGCTCGACCAGGGCCTCCGTGTTCCAGCCCATCGCCCCGTGGTCGACGACAGCGGTGAATCCCTCCAGCGCTCCGCTGGCTCGCAATCGGTCGACGCGGCGCTTCACCGACGGCGCGGAGAGGCTCACCTGGCTCGCGATGTCGCCGTAGGTGCGGCGCCCATCCTCCACCAGCAGCGAAAGAATCTTGCGGTCAATCGCATCCATATGGTGAATCATTGCGCGAAAGCGCAGATGATCAGGGATTGACGCCCGCCGCTCGGCCCCGTACCGTTGATGAACAGCCACGGAGGAGGGGAACGACCGATGCCTACCCAACCGAAAGTCGCCCGGATCCTCTTCGACGAGTCCCACTCCGAGGCATGGACGATCCGCCGGTCGGTCGCCGAGAGGATGCAGCCGGCTCACCCCGCGGATTCCTCCTACGCCGCCGCGGCGGAGCGACTCGCCGAGCGCGACTTCGAGGTCGCGCCGAACGAGGACCGGCCCCTGACCCGGGAGACGCTCGCGGGCGCCGACGTCCTGGTGGTCGCCCACCCCTCCGATCCGAAGTGGGAGGCGACGGTCAGCGACCGTGCGGCCCGCCTCTCCGAGGCCGAGCTCGACGCGATCGAGGAGTTCGTGCGCGGCGGCGGCGGTCTGATCGCCCTCGGCGAGACCGAGCAGGCGAAGTACGGGAACAACCTGAACGACCTGCTCAACCGATTCGGGATCGAGATCGAGAGCTGCACCGTGCAGGACTACGAGCACCACCACTCGGCCCCGTCCTGGATTCTCGCCCAGCTCGGCGATGCTCGCTCGAGCGGCGAGAGCGGCACGTCCGCTGACGGCGCGACCCTCCACGGGGACGCCGCGGTCGACCTCCTGACTCGCGTCGAGCAGGCCTGCTTCTACCGGGCCGGAACCCTTGCCCTCCACAACGGCGCGCGGGCGATCGCCCGGACGCACCCGACCGCCTCGCCGCCGGGGGCGCCCCTGGCAGCGGTCGTCGAGCACGGCGCCGGGCGAGTGGCGGCCCTCGCCGACTCCGACTTGTTCGGTGACGACTGCCTGGCTGAGCTCGACCACGAGGCCCTGTGGCTGAACCTCGTCTACTGGGTCGCGCAGCCTGCGTTCGGCGGCGTCGAGACGGTGTCCGACTCCCAGGTTCGCTCTGACCCCAGCTGGGTGGAGCTGAAGCGAGCCGTCGAGGAGCTTCGTTCGACCCAGGAGCCCGACGGCTCCGTCGACACCTCGATCCACGACCCCGGCCGGGTCGGCGAGCTGGTCGAGGCGATCGGGCAGAGCTCAAGTGCCCTCGCGCCCCACTTTCCGCACCAGCAGGCTTACCTCGAGGCACTTGGCTCCGACCTCCGCGACTGGGTCGCGTCGGGGTACGGCAAGCCCGCCTTTGACCGCTCGACCGAGGCGTTTCGTCCCGAGCACGCGCGCCGAGACGGGATCGAGCACCTCGTGGTCTTCCCCATGTACAAGCAGAACGCCTCGCGCGACACCTGCTTCGAGGCTCTGATCGTCCGCGTCCCGTGGCCCGAGTTCGTCGCCGAGCTGGAGCGCTCCGACTACGACAACCCGAAGTTCCTCCCCGTCAACCTCGTTGACTACACGTCGGGGTACGACTCCGAGTGCGCGGTCCTCTTCCCCGAGACGTTCTCCACGGCGGAGCGCCCTGCGAGCCACTTCGGCGGCATCTTCTGCGATCGCGAGGCTGAGCGCTTCCGCCGCGTCTGCAGCGCCGCCGCCGAATTCCTGGGCCTCGAGCTGCCACCGGACGCGGCCTGCCTTCTGACATCGCCCGAGCTCTCGATGGACGCTTACATCGTCTGGGACCTGATCCACGATCGCACCCACATGCACGGCGACCTGCCGTTCGACCCGTTCATGATTCGCCAGCGAAGCCCTTACTGGATGTACTCGCTCGAGGAGCTCCGCTGCGATTTGACCGCGTTCGCCGAGTCGGTGAAGCTCGAGCGCTCCGGATTCGCGTTCGCCCGATACGTGCAGTACGCGATCCTCTTCGACCGCCTGTTTCGCTTTCCGGTCACCGGCGATCGCACCCGCAACTACGACGGCCTCGGCGGCCAGCTCCTGTTCGCCTTCCTCCACAGGGAGGGCTACCTGCACTGGACCGACAATCGCCTCACGATCGAGTGGGGGCGGATCGCCGACGGCGTCGACGCCCTTCGCGACAAGGTCCAGGACCTCTACCACGCGGGAATCGACCGCTCGAAGCTCGGGCAGTGGGTCGCGGCCCACGACCTGGTCGCCTCCTACGTGGCGCCCGCCGACGGCTCGGCATGGGCTCGCGAGCGTCGCGACCTCCCGGAAGTCTCCGAGCCCAAGGAGCTCGTCGACCTGGTCAAGGACGACGAGTTCCCGCTCAGCCTCTTCTACACCCAGCTGAAGGACCGGCTCGGCGCAGCGCTCACGCGGCCCGACGACGCGCTGTAGGGAATCGGTGACAATCTAGGTGCCATGGGTGAGCTCGACGGACGAGTGATCGCGATCGCCGGCGCGGCAGGTGGCCTGGGCCCCGCCGTGATCCGGCGACTGGTGGACGAGGGGGCAAAGATCGCGGCGACCGACGTCTCGCAGGAGAGGCTCGACCAGCTGGGCTCCGACCTGGTGCTGTCCGACAGGCGCTACGACGGGCGAGCCGTGGACCTCCTCGATGCCGACGCGGCTCGCGGCTGGGCCGAGGACCTGAGCGAGCGCTTCAACGGCGTGGACGCGCTGCTTCACCTGGTCGGAGGCTGGCGAGGCGGAGAGCCGCTGGCGGAGGCACCGCTGTCCGACTACGAATGGCTCCATGACCTGCTCGTCCGCACGGTCCAGCACACGACCCGCGCCTTCTGGCACGCCCTCTCCGCAAGCGATCACGGGCGCTTCGTCCTGGTCAGCTCGTCACAGGCGCAGCGCCCAGACGCGACCAACGCCTCATACGGCGCCGCCAAGGCGGCGGCCGAGAGCTGGACGCTCGCCCTGGCGGACTCCTTCAAGGACTCATCGGCGACCGCGAACGTGATCGTGGTCAACGCGATCCTCACCCCGCAGATGCGGGCGTCGAGCCCGGACAAGCAGTTCCCCACCTTCACCACGGTCGAGCAGATCGCGGACGCGATCTGTTTCGTGTGCAGCGACGCCGCCGCGAAGATGAACGGCCAGCGGCTATCACTTCACCCGTGAGCGATCGGCATCCGCGCGGGTTCGCCAGCGACAACAACTCCGGTGCTCATCCGGACGTCCTCGCCGCGATCGGCGCGGCGAGCCAGGGCCATGTCGTCGCCTACGGCGACGACGACTTCACCGCGGCCACCCGCGAGCGCTTTCGCAAACACTTCGGCGAGGAGGCGGAGCCGTTCCTCGTCTTCAACGGCACCGGCGCGAACGTCACAGCCGTCGATGCCCTCACCCGGGCCCACGAGGGGGTGATCTGCACCGCGGTCGCGCACATGCATGTGGACGAGTGCGCCGCCCCGGAGCGGGTCGCCGGCGTCAAGCTCCTCACGGTGCCGACCGAGGACGGCAAGCTCGGTCCCGCCGACGTCCGCCGGTGGGAGAGCCGTCGAGGGGACGAGCACCAGGCGCAGCCGCGAGTCGTCTCGATCACCCAGGCCACAGAGCTGGGCACCGTCTACACACTCGCGGAGACCAGGGCGATCGCCGATGCCGCGCACGAGCTCGAGATGTACGTGCACGTCGACGGCGCTCGGCTGGCGAACGCCGCCGCGTCGCTCGATGTACCGCTCCGCGCCCTGACGACCGACTCCGGCGTCGACGTCGTCTCGTTCGGCGGGACCAAGAACGGGCTCCTGCTCGGCGACGCGGTGGTGTTCCTGCGCCCGGAGCTCGCCGAGACCTTTCGCTACACGCGCAAGCAGCTCGGCCAGCTCGCCTCGAAGATGCGGTTCCTCGCGGTCCAGTTCGACGCGCTGTTGGAGGGTGACCTGTGGCGCTCGAACGCCTCGCGCGCCAACGCGATGGCGCGACGCCTCGCTGACGCGATCGACGAGATCGACGGGGCTTCGCTCCCCTACCCCGTCGAGGCGAACGGCGTCTTCGTGACCGTGCCGGCTCCGGCCATCGACCGCCTGCGCGACGCCCTCCCCGCGGCGCTTCCGTTCTACGTCTGGGACGAGGACGCCGGCATGATCCGCCTCATGTGCTCCTGGGACACGACGGAGGGGGATGTGGACGGTCTGGCCTCGGCGATCGCCGAGGCCATCGGCTGAGTCGTCCCCTCCCGCCGGGGGCGCCGGACGGCCGCACGGCAGGAACGAAGCCCTCGCCACCGCCTCGCTATCGTGAGCGCCCCGCCCGGATAGCTCAGTTGGTAGAGCACCTCCATGGTAAGGAGGGGGTCGTCGGTTCAAGTCCGACTCCGGGCTCTCGGGAAACCCGCAAATGGGCGTCTGAAGGCCCTCGGGACCAAGGAGAGAACGGAATGGAAGAGAGCGGGTCGCAGGCAGGCAAGTCTCCGTCTCAGCTGATCGACGCGAGAATCAAAGAGCTGGACGACTGGCGGGGCCAAATGCTCGGCCGGGTCCGTGCGTTGGTCAAGGAAGCCGATCCCGAGGTCGTCGAGGAGTGGAAGTGGAGGGGGGTTCCGACCTGGTCGCACGACGGAATCATCTGCACGGGCGAGACCTACAAGCAGGTCGTGAAGATGACCTTCGCCAAAGGGGCGTCTGTGGAGGATCCGTCGGGCCTCTTCAACTCCAGTCTCGAGGGGAACACGAGGCGCGCGATCGACTTTCACGAGGGCGAGGACATAGACGAGGAGGCGTTGAAAACCCTCATTCGCGCCGCCGTGAGCCTCAACGAGTCCAAAGCGAAAAGCTAGTTCCCCGGCGCTTCGCCCCCGCCGGCCCTTCGCGCGGTTAGCCTGTCCGGTCCGTGGACTTCTCGCTCACCGACGCCCAGTCGGACTTCGTCGACGCGATCCGCGACTTCTGTCGGCGCGAGTGCGGCACGCAGGAGCAGCGCTCCGAGCTGACCAGCGGCTACACCGAGGCCCACAACGACGCCCTCTACCGCAAGATGGGCGAGCTCGGCTGGCTCGGGGTGACGATCCCCGAGGCCCACGGCGGCTCGGGCGGCGGGATGCTCGAGGCCTGCCTGTTCATGGAGGAGACGTCGCGGGGCCTGGCGCCGGTCGGCGGATACGCGACCACCCTGATCGTCGCCGGAGCGACCCAGCGCTTCGGCACCGAGAAGCAGAAGCGCGACGTGCTCGGCGGGATCGCGCGCGGCGAGGTCGAAGCGATCGCGATGACCGAGCCAGAGGCGGGTTCCGACGTCGGCTCGTTGACCACGTCGGCCGAACGCGTGAACGGCGGATTCGTGATCCGCGGTCAGAAAGTCTTCTGCTCCAACGCACGGATCGCCCGCCACATCCTGGTCGTCTGTCGGACCACCAAGGGCGACGACAAGCACCAGGGGCTGTCGATGATCTGGGTCCCGACCGACGCTCCGAATCTGCGCATCGACCCGATAGACACGCTGGGCGGCCGCGAGACCGCGCAGCTCTATCTCGATGAAGTGGAGGCGCCCGAGGAGGCGCTCCTCGGCGAGCTCGACCAGGGCTGGACCCAGCTGATGGCCGGCCTCAACGTCGAGCGTCTGATCCTCGCCGCGACGATGCTCGGGATCGGCCAGCGCGCCTTCGACGATGCGCTCTCCTACGTCAAGGAGCGGCGGCAGTTCGGCCGCCCGATCGGCTCTTTCCAGGCCCTCCAGCACCGGCTGGCCGACCTGGCGACCGAGCTCGAAGCGGCCCGGTTGATGACCTACTGGGTGGCCTCCAAGGTGGACTCGGATCCCGACACGATGCTTCCGCGAGAGGCCTCGATGGTGAAGCTCCTCGTCACCGAGACGGCGCAGAAGGCCGCGCTGGAGGGAATGCAGATGATGGGCGGATACGGGTACTCATCCGAGTACGACATGGAGCGCCTCGTCCGGGCCACCCTGGTCTCCACCATCTACGGCGGCACGTCGGAGATCCAGCGCAACATCATCGCCAAGACCCTCGGCCTCTGAGGAGCTTTCCCGGAGACTTGAGGCGCCCGGGATCAACCTGCTGGGCGGCAGTACGCATACGCCGTGACGTGCGAGCCGGCGGTGTCCGAGAGGTCGACGGCCATCACGCGCCATGCGTGGCCGCCGTCGACACGCTTGGACGTGACCGAGCCGGAGGCGCTGGACTCCGACGTGAGCTTCAGGTTGCCGTCGGAACCCTCCTTGCTCTGGTGTCCGTTCGACGTCGGTCGCTTGGGCGACCGACGACGCTCAATTCGACACCCGGTCTATGGACCCTTGGGCGGCGCTTCGGGCGCGCGAGCCGCGCGGCTTGTGGGGCGCTATCCTTCGGCCACCTCGCGCTCCCTCGCCGACGGCGAGGGGCCGGGTCTTTTTTCTGTGGGGTGGTAGAACGCGTCGATGTGACGGGCCACCCGCCCGGAGCGAAGAGGGGATCACGATCAGCCAATGGCACGCGGAGACGTCCGAATCGCCGTAACGCTCGCCTGCGAGGAATGCAGGCGGCGCAACTACCAGACCAACAAGTCGCGGCGAAACACACCGGACCGACTCGAGGTGCGCAAGTACTGCCACTGGTGCGGTCGCCACACCCCTCACAAGGAGACGCGCTGAGCGGGGACCTGACCAGCCGTGGCCAAGACGAGAGCGCAGCGAAAGGCGGAGCGGCGAGCGCGCGAGGAGCGCGCGGCGCGCGAGGCCGAGCGCTCTCGCGGCGCCGACGTTCGCGCCCAGGAGCGAACCCAGGTTCCGGAGTCGGCGGACGTCATCGAGGCCGAGCTCGCGGAGCAGGGGGCCGACCTGGAGGCGCTCACGGAGACGCCGTCGAAGTCCGCGAAGCCGACGGCCAAGAAGCGCTCGGCGCCGGTGGCGGAGGCCGCCCCCGAGGCCCCGACCGAGGCCCCGGCCCCCTCGCGCGCCGATGTGGGCGTACCCGAGGGCCCCGCGGACCGGGTGGGAAGGCGGGCGCGACGGCGCGAGGAGAAGGACCGCGAGCGACGGCGCAAGGAGTCCGAGAAGCGCCGTCGCGCTCCGGCGGAACCGCAGGAGCGGAAGCGCGGCGCGGTGATCGGGTTCTTGGTTTCCTGCTGGGCGGAGCTGAAGAGGGTCCAATGGCCGGACCGCGAGACGCTGATCCAGGCTTCGGCGGTGACGCTCTTGTTCATCGCCGTCGCTGCGGCCTACCTGGGCGCTCTGGACGCGGCCTTCAACTGGCTCGTCCAGCGAATCCTCTAGCCATTCCCTGAAGCGCCCTCCAAACCCCCACCAACGCCGACCCACAACCGAGCAACGAGAGCAGAGGCAATGTTCCGCTGGTACGTGATCAATACCTATTCCGGGCACGAGAACAAGGTCAAGCACAACCTCGAGCACCGGATCGAGACGATGGGCGAGCGCCAGAGGGTGCGCCAGGTCGTGGTTCCCACCGAGCAGGTGTCCGAGCTCAAGGACGGCCAGCGGGTCCAGATCGAGAAGCGGACCATGCCCGGCTACGTGCTGGTTCAGATGGAGATGACCGACGACGCTTGGAACCTGGTCAAGAACACCCCCGGGGTGACCGGGTTCGTCGGCTCACGAAACAAGCCGATCCCGCTGTCGCAGCCGGAGGTGGACCGGCTTTTGCATCGTGAGACCGCCGAGCGCCCCCGAAGCCGCGCTCAGTTCACCGTGGGGGAGACGGTCAAGGTCATCTCCGGGCCGTTGTCCGACTTCTCCGGCGAGATCGCGGAGATCAACGAGGACGCGGCGAAGCTCAAGGTGCTCGTCTCGATCTTCGGCCGCGAGACGCCGGTCGAGGTCGGCTACGACCAAGTGAAGAAGATCTGAAAGATCTTCTGGTCTTGATGAGGGGCTTCAGCCCCGAAAGCAGCATGTAAGGATGCCGAAGGCATCCGCAAGGAATTCAACGAATCTGAAAGATCTTCTGGTCTTGATGAGGGGCTTCAGCCCCGAAAGCAGCATGTAAGGATGCCGAAGGCATCCGCAAGGAATTCAACGAATCTGAAAGATCTTCTGGTCTTGATGAGGGGCTTCAGCCCCGAAAGCAGCATGTAAGGATGCCGAAGGCATCCGCAAGGTATTCACGTAGTACGTAACCTCACCCACCGATGGCCAAGAAAGTCCTAACACTGATCAAGCTCCAGATCCCGGCCGGGGCGGCAAACCCGGCGCCGCCGGTGGGCCCCGCCCTGGGTCAGCACGGGGTCAACATCATGGAGTTCTGCAAGGCGTTCAACGCCCAGACCCAGCAGGACGCGGGAACGATCATCCCGGTCGAGATCACGGTCTTCGAAGACCGCTCGTTCGAGTTCATCACCAAGACGCCTCCGGCGGCCGTCCTGATCAAGGAGGCGATCGGTCTCGAGAAGGGCTCAGGCGAGCCGAACCGCAACAAGGTCGGGACGATCAGCGCCGCCCAGGTGCGACAGATCGCGGAGCGCAAGATGCCTGACCTGAACGCGAACGACCTCGACGCCGCGTCCCGGATCATCGCCGGCACGGCCCGTTCGATGGGGGTCGACGTGGAGGGCCTTGAGTGATGGCCGGCCGCCGCGGCAAGAGGTTCCGTGAGGCGTACGCCAAGGTCGACCGCGACCGCCGCTACTCGCCCGCCGAAGCCGTCGCTCTCATCAAGGAGACCGCGGGCACCAAGTTCGACGAGACCGTCGAGGTTCACCTGCGCCTCGGGGTCAACGTCCGCCACGCCGAGGAACAGCTCCGAGGCACGTTGGCGCTGCCGCACGGGCTCGGCAAGGACGTCGTCGTCGCGGCGTTTGCCGAAGGCGATGCGGCCAAGGCCGCAACCGAGGCGGGTGCCGATCACGTGGGCGCCCAGGACCTCGCCGATCGCGTCAGCGAGGGCTGGACCGACTTCGACGTCGCGATCACGACCCCCGACTTGATGGGCCCGGTCGTCTCGAAGCTGGGCCGGATCCTCGGCCCGCAGGGCAAGATGCCGAACCCCAAGGTCGGGACGGTGACCAACGACATCGCGAAGGCGGTCGGCGAAGCGAAGGCCGGCAAGGTCGAGTACCGGACCGACCGCCAGGCGGTCGTCCACCTGACGATCGGCAAGGCGAGCTTCGACGAGCGCGCCCTGCTCGAGAACTATGCCGCCGTCATCGACGAGATCGTCCGCGCTCGGCCGGCCGCCGCCAAGGGCCGTTACCTGCTGTCGGTCACGTTGGCGACCACGATGGGCCCCGGCGTCCGGGTCAACGCGTCCCGCATCCGCGAGGGCGAGATTCTCGCGAGCGCCGGGAACGGAGCGACAACGTCCGAGGAGCCCGAGCGCTCGCCGGCGGAGGCGCCTGCGTAGAATCCCCGCCACGAACCTGCCGAAGACCGTCGGCGGGGCTCGCCAGGGGCGGGCCCGGAAGACCGGCGCAGGTGAGGTGCTGAGTCGCTGCTCAGAGCCCGCCTGCGTGCGGGCTCTTTCATTGGCGGCCGCCGGAACGGACTGGGACACACAATGGACAAAGAACAAAAGGCAGCTCTGGTCGACGAGATCGCCGATCGGCTCGGCGAGGCGAGCGCGATCTTCGCGGTCGACTACAGGGGCATCAGCGTCCCCCAGGCCGCCGAGCTTCGGGCCCAGCTCTCTGAGGCCGACGCAACCTTCCGTGTGGTCAAGAACCGGCTCGCGAAGCGGGCCGTCGAGCGCATCGGGACCGGCGAGCTCGACCGGCTGCTCGAGGGCCCGACCGCTCTGACTTTCGTGAAGGGCGATGCCGTGACCGCGGCGAAGGCGATCGCGACCTTCGGCAGGCAGCACGAGATCCTCGAGTACAAGGGCGGAATCATGGACGGGGCGCCCCTCCAGCCCGACGACTTCCTGGCGATCTCCCGCCTCCCCGGCCTCGACGTCCTGCGCGGCCAGCTGGTCGGGATCGCGGCGAGTCCGATCAGCGGGCTCGTGCGGGGTCTCGCGTCGATGGTCTCCGGGTTGGCGGTCGCGCTGGGTCAGATCCAAGAGAAGGGCCTGGTCGGGGGCGCGGCCGACGAAGAGGAGGCGCCCGACGCCGAGGAGGGGTCCGGGACCGAGGAGGGGTCCGGGACCGAGGAGGAGGAGCCCGCCGCCGAGGAGGGGTCCGATGGAGAGACCGCAACGGAAGAGTCTTCAGGGGCCGACGACGAAGACGCGGAGCAGGAGGTTCAACCTGCCGCCACGTCGGAGGCCGAACCCACCGGGGACGGAGCCGATGACGAGGCTCCCGGTGAAGATGTCCAAGAGGAAACGAAGAGCGAGGAGTAGAGAGTGGCCACGAAGATCAGCACGGCCGATTGGATCGAGGAGCTCAAGGGCATCTCGGTTCTGGAGCTGTCAGAGCGCATCAAGGCGCTCGAGGAGGAGTTCGGCGTCTCGGCGACCGCGGTTGCCGCCGCGGCTCCCGCGGCCGCCGGCGACGGCGCCGATGGCGGGGGCGAGGAGGAGTCGAGCACCGTCGACGTCGTCCTCACGGCCCCCGGCGATAAGAAGATCCAGGTGATCAAGGCGGTCCGCGCGGCCACCGGGCTCGGCCTCAAGGAGGCCAAGTCGCTGGTCGACAGCGCCCCGAAGGCCGTCAAGGAGGGCCTGGAGCGCGAGGAGGCCGAGAAGCTCAAGGGCGATCTCGAGGAAGCCGGCGGCGAGGTCGAGCTCAAATAGCCGGCGGGCCGGGTACCGGTGCCCGGCCTGCTAGGCTTGCTCAAGCGTGCGTGACTATGGTATTTTGCAGGGTCGCGCGCCGTTGAGCCCTTGCTGCCCGAATTTACTCGCGGGGAATTCGCTTCCCCCGACCTGCTGAGGAGTCGCCCAGTTGGCCAGATCGCATGCTGCCCCTGTTAACCGGAGGGCCTTTTCCCGTCTTGAGAATCCGCTTGAAGTCCCACACCTGATCGACATACAGCGCCTCTCCTTCGAGCATCTGACCGATCCGAAGGGAGGGCTGCTGAGGGAGACGATCGACGACGTATCGCCGATCGAGGACTACACCGGCAATCTCGCGATTGTCTTCGGTGACTTCAAGTTCGACGAGCCGACCCACTCGGTCGCCGAGTGCCGCGAGAAGGACATCACCTACTCGCGGCCCCTGAACGTCACGGTGGCGTTCCAGAACCGCGAGACGGGAGAGATCCGCGAGCAGACCGTGTTCATGGGGGACTTCCCGTGGATGACGGACCGCGGCACCTTCATCATCAACGGCACCGAGCGGGTGGTCGTCACGCAGCTCGTGCGCTCACCCGGCGCCTACGTGATGGAGCCGAAGGATCGCGAGAAGCAGGTCTTCATCGCCAACCTGATGCCGGCGCGCGGCTCCTGGCTCGAGCTCGAGATCGACAAGAAGGGCCGTGTCTACGCGCGCATCGACCGGAAGCGAAAGCTCCCGGTCACGGTGCTCCTGCGCGCCATGGGCTTCGTCACCGACGAGGAGATCCTCGATCTGTTCGACGGCTCCGTCTATATCCGCCACACGATCGACGCGGACACCGAGCCGACCAAGACGGAGGAGGGCGCGCTGGTCGAGCTGTTCAAGAAGCAGCGACCCGGCGAGCCGCCGTCGGTCGACGCCGCTCGGGCGCTGATGGAGCAGCTCTTCTTCGACACGAAGCGCTACGACCTGACTCGGGTCGGCCGCTACAAGCTGAACGCACGACTCGACCTCGACGTCGACCTCGACACCCGCGTCCTGACCAAGGACGACATCGTGACCCTGATCCGCGAGCTGGTCACGATCCCGAGGATCCTCGGCATCCCCGAGGAGATCGACGAGGAGAACCCGATCAAGGACTACGCGGCCGAGGCCCAGACCTATCCGCGTGATCCGATCAACGACCACCTCGACGAGTACGAGCACTTCGGCAACCGGCGCCTTCGGACCGTCGGCGAGCTGATCCAGGATGCGTTCCGGGTCGGCCTGTACCGGATGGAGCGGGTGGTGCGCGAGCGCCTCACCACCGAGGACTCGGACGCGATCACCCCTCAGACGATCATCAACATCCGCCCCGTCGTCGCGGCGCAGAAGGAGTTCTTCGGCTCCTCGCAGCTGTCGCAGTTCATGGACCAGACGAACTCGCTCGCCGGCCTCACGCACCGGCGCCGCCTATCCGCGCTGGGCGCCGGCGGCCTGACCCGCGAGAGGGCGCCGATCGAGGTCCGCGACGTCCACCCGACCCACTACGGGCGGATGTGCCCGATCGAGACGCCCGAGGGCCCGAACATCGGGCTGATCGGCTCGCTGTCCTCCTACGCGCAGATCTCGGAGCACGGATTCGTCACGACCCCCTACCGGGTGGTCAAGGACGGCGTGGTCACCGAGAAGATCGTCAACCTCGACGCCACCCAGGAAGAGGAGAAGACGATCGCGCAGGCGAACGCCGACGTGGATCCGAAGACGCAGCGCCTGCGCGGCCCGCAGGTGCTCTGCCGGGCGGCTGACGGCGAGTACGTCGCTGTGCCGCCCAAGCAGGTCGACCTGATGGACGTCTCACCGACCCAGATCTGGTCGGTGGCCACGGCACTGATCCCGTTCCTCGAGCACGACGACGCGAACCGCGCCCTGATGGGCTCGAACATGCAGCGCCAGGCGGTCCCGCTGCTGAAGCCGGAGGCGCCGCTCGTCGGCACCGGAATGGAGCGGCGAGCCGCGATCGACACCGGAGACGTCGTACTCGCATCCAACGACGGCGAGGTGAGCTACGTCGACGCGGAGCGGATCGCGGTCAGCCACGGCTCCAAGAAGGACGAGTACGACCTGCTCAAGCACATGCGCTCGAACCAGGGCACGATCATCCACCAGCGCCCGATCGTCTCGGTCGGCGACAGGGTCAAGGCCGGCGACGTCCTGGCCGACGGCTCATCGACCGCCGGAGGCGAGATCGCGCTCGGCAAGAACGTCATGGTCGCCTTCATGTCCTGGGAGGGCTACAACTTCGAGGACGCGATCATCATCTCCGAGCGGCTGGTCAAGGACGACGAGCTGACCTCGATCCATATCGAGGAATACGAGATCGACGCCCGGACCACCAAGCTCGGTGACGAGGAGATCACCCGGGACATCCCGAACCGTTCCGAGGAGAGCCTCCGCAACCTCGACGAGCGCGGGATCGTGCGGATCGGCGCCGAGGTCGCGTCGGGCGACCTGCTGGTCGGAAAGGTCACGCCGAAGGGCGAGACCGAGCTGACCGCGGAGGAGAAGCTGATCCGCGCCATCTTCAAGGAGAAGGCGCGCGAAGTCCGCGACACCTCGCTGAAGGTCCCGCACGGCGAGGGCGGCGTCGTGATCGACGTGATCACCTTCGAGCGCGAGGAGGGCGACGACCTGGCGCCGGGGGTCAACGACCTGGTCCGAGTGTACGTCGCCACGAAGCGCAAGATCGCCGAGGGCGACAAGCTCGCCGGGCGGCACGGGAACAAGGGCGTCATCTCGCGGATCGTCCCCGAGTCCGACATGCCGTTCCTCGAGGACGGAACGCCCGTCGACGTGATCCTCAACCCGCTCGGCGTCCCGAGCCGGATGAACATCGGCCAGATCCTCGAGACCCACATCGGCTGGGCGGCCGCCAACGGCTGGTACGACGACGACACCCAGGCCTACAAGGACGTCGAGCGCAACGACGGGCGCGTCTACGTCGCGACCCCGGTGTTCGATGGGGCGACGGTGGAGGATGTCGACGAGGCGCTGGTCCGCTGGCAAGACGAGCACTCCGAGCGGCGCATCGACCTGGCGATCGACAAGAGCCGCCGCGAGGGCACCCGCGCGTTCGGAACCGCCCGCCTGTTCAACGGCCGAAGCGGCGAGCCGTACGAGAGCCGCGTCACGGTGGGCAACATGTACATCCTGAAGCTGCTTCACCTGGTCGACGACAAGATCCACGCACGCTCGACGGGCCCTTACTCGCTCGTCACGCAGCAGCCGCTCGGCGGCAAGGCGCAGTTCGGCGGACAGCGCTTCGGCGAGATGGAGGTCTGGGCGCTGGAGGCCTACGGCGCCGCCTACACGCTGCAGGAGATGTTGACCGTGAAGTCCGACGACACGGTCGGGCGGGTCAAGGCCTACGAGTCGATCGTCAAGTCCGAGAACATTCCCGAGCCCTCGGTTCCGGAGTCGTTCAAGGTCCTGCTCAAGGAGATCCAGAGCCTCGGCCTGGACATCAACCTGGTCGCCGAGGAGGGCTCGGTGGAGCTGGGCGAGGAGGACGACGAGCTGCTTCGCGCCGCGGAGGAGCTGGGCATCGACCTCTCGGGCGTTCGAGCCGACGGCGCGGGATCCGACGCGGGCGGAAACGGTGCCGCCGACGAGCGCAAGGAGCAGGTGGTCGCCGAGGGCGAGGCCGGCAGCACGAACGGCGCCGGCGCCGAGGAGACGAAGGTAGAGGAGTGAGGGCGCGGGCCCCGATGACCCTCGCCCCACGGGTGAGGGCCGACCAGACCAAGCCACCGACTAGTCAAGAGCCAAAGGACTGATGGACATAAACAACTTCGACGCAATCGAGATCGGCCTCGCCTCCTCCAAGAAGATCCGGAGCTGGAGCCACGGCGAGGTGACGAAGCCGGAGACGATCAACTACCGGACGCTGAAGCCCGAGAAGGATGGGCTGTTCTGCGAGCGCATCTTCGGTCCGACCAAGGACTGGGAGTGTTACTGCGGCAAGTACAAGCGGGTCCGTTACAAGGGGATCGTCTGCGAGCGCTGCGGCGTCGAGGTGACCCGGTCCAAGGTTCGCCGCGAGCGGATGGGCCACATCGACCTGGCCGCGCCGGTCTCCCACATCTGGTTCTTCAAGGGCGTCCCGAGTCGGATCGGCTACCTGATCGACATGGCGCCGAAGGAGCTCGAGAAGGTCCTCTACTTCGCCGCCTCGATCGTGACCTGGGTCGACGAGGAGGCTCGCACCAAGGATCTGCCGAAGCTCGAGAAGGAAGTGAAGAAGGTCCTCGACGCCTATGCGGCCGAGCGCGAGCAGCGCACCCAACAGCTCAACGAGTCACGGGATCGGCGCATCGCATGGCTGGAGGGCGAGGGCTCCAAGGACAAGTTCGACGATGAGGACGAGCTGTGGGCGGACGCGCTTGACGTCAACCCCAAGAAGCTCGACGACGCCGAGCGCAACAAGCTGATCAAGGACACGCGCAAGGCGATGGACGCCGAGATCGCCGACACCGAGGCCTACCTCGAGGACGCCACCGAGCGCATGGAGGAGGTCTGGAAGACCTTCCAGGAGATGAAGGTCAAGGACGTGATCAACGACGAGGCCGTGTTCCGCGATCTCAAGGATCGATTCGGCTCGCCGTTCGGGTGGGGTGAGTACTTCCGTGGCGGCATGGGCGCGGAGTGGGTGCGCGACCTGCTCGACCAGGTCGAGCTCGAGGCCGAGTGCGAGGAGCTGGAGCAGACGATCAACACCTCGAAGGGCCAGAAGCAGGCCCGGGCGGTGAAGCGCCTCAAGGTCGCCTCGGCGTTCCTCAACTCGACCAACCGTCCCGACTGGATGGTCCTCGACTGCGTGCCGGTGATCCCGCCCGAGCTGCGGCCCATGGTCCAGCTGGACGGCGGGCGGTTCGCGACCTCGGACCTCAACGATCTGTACCGGCGCGTGATCAACCGCAACAACCGCCTCAAGCGCCTGCTCGACCTCGGCGCGCCCGAGATCATCGTCAACAACGAGAAGCGGATGCTCCAGGAGGCGGTCGACGCGCTGTTCGACAACGGCCGCCGCGGCCGGCCCGTGACCGGGCCCGGCAACCGGGCGCTCAAGTCCCTGTCCGACATGCTGAAGGGCAAGCAGGGGCGATTCCGCCAGAACCTGCTCGGCAAGCGGGTCGACTACTCGGGCCGCTCGGTGATCGTCTCGGGTCCGAGCTTGAAGCTGCACCAGTGCGGGCTTCCGAAGCTGATGGCGCTGGAGCTGTTCAAGCCGTTCATCATGGCCCGCCTGGTCGAGCGAAAGGCCGTGCAGAACATCAAGGCGGCCAAGAAGATGGTCGACTCGATGATCCCCGAGGTCTGGGACGTGCTCGAGGAGGTGATCTCCGAGCACCCGGTGCTCCTGAACCGCGCGCCGACCCTTCACCGCCTCGGGATCCAGGCGTTCGAGCCGGTCCTCGTCGAGGGCAAGGCGATCCAGATCCACCCGCTCGTCTGCCACGCGTTCAACGCGGACTTCGACGGCGACCAGATGGCGGTCCACGTGCCCCTGTCGGCCGAGGCGCAGGCCGAGGCCCGGATCCTGATGCTGTCCTCGAACAACATCCTCTCGCCGGCCCACGGCTCGCCGCTCGCGACCCCCACCCAGGACATGGTCCTGGGCCTTTACTACCTGACCTACGCCGACACGCCGATCGACGAGATCGACGCCGCCGCGCTCGAGCCCAAGCCACATCCGTTCCGCACCGCGCAGGAGGCCGAGCTCGCGTACGAGAACGGGCTCGTCCAGCTGCACGACTGGGCCGAGTACCGCCGCGCCGGGCACGAGCACTTCCTGACGACGGTGGGAAGGATCATCTTCAACGACAAGGTCGAACGGGCTCTCTCCACCGCGCTCGGCGACGAGTACGACCCGGAGCGGTTCGAGTTCGTCAACCACACCCTGAAGAAGAAGGGCGTCAACGAGATGGTGTCGGACCTGGTCGAGGCGTACGGGGCGCCGGCGGTGGCGCAGGTGCTCGATGCGTTCAAGGACCTCGGGTTCCACTACGCGAGCCAGGCGGGGATCACGATCTCCAAGAACGACATCGTCTCGCCGCCCACCAAGCAGAAGATCCTCGAGAAGTACGAGAAGCCCGCCGCCGAGATCATGCAGCAGTACGAGGACGGATACCTGACCGCCGAGGAACGCCACGAGCAGGCGACTCGGAACTGGGAGGAGGCGACCGAGGAGGTCGGCCAGGCGATGGAGGACAACCTCCATGAGCTGAACCCGATCTTCATGATGGCCAACTCCGGGGCCCGGGGCTCGTTCAAGCAGATCCGCCAGCTCGCCGGGATGCGCGGGCTGATGGCGAATCCGAAGGGCGAGATCATCGAGAACCCGGTCAAGGCCAGCTTCATGGAGGGGCTCGACGTGCTCGAGTACTTCATCTCCACGCACGGCGCCCGCAAGGGCCTCGCCGACACGGCGCTGCGGACGGCCGACTCCGGCTACCTGACGCGCCGCCTGGTCGACGTCGCCCAGGACGTGATCGTTCGCTCCGACGACTGCAAGACGAAGGAGTTCGTCGAGATGCCCCTGCGCGCCGACGACGGAAACCTGAACGACAACCTGATCGGCAGGGTCGCGGCGAAGAAGTTCGCGACCAAGCGCGGGCGCGAGCTCCTGAAGCGCGGTCAGGTGATCGACCTGCCCGAGATGGAGCTGATCGCCGAGGCCTATCCCGACGAGGAGATCCTCGTGCCCGTCCGCTCGGTGCTCAAGTGCGAGCTCGAGTCGGGCGTGTGCCAGAGCTGCTACGGCCGGGCGATGGCGACCGGCGCGGTCGTCGAGCTCGGCGACGCGGTGGGGATCATCGCGGCGCAGTCGATCGGCGAGCCGGGCACGCAGCTCACGATGCGTACCTTCCACACCGGCGGCGTCGCCGGTCTCGACATCACGCAGGGCCTGCCCCGCGTCGTCGAGCTGTTCGAGGCGCGTAAGCCGAAGGGCCTCGCCCAGATGGCGAAGGAGTCCGGCAAGGTGGCGGTCGAGGAGACCGACAAGGCGGTCAAGCTGATCATCACCGATGCGAAGGGCGAGGATGAGTCGTACTCGTTCCCGGCTCGGACCCGGCTCAACGTCGAGCACGGCGACCGGATCGAGTCCGGCACGCAGCTCAACGAGGGCTCGCTCTATCCCGCCGAGCTGCTCGAGATCCGGGGTCGCACCCAGACCGAGCTCTACCTGGTCGCCGAGGTGCAGAGGGTCTACAAGGCGCAGGGCGTCGACATCAACGACAAGCACATCGAGCTGATCGTTCGTCAGATGATGAAGAAGGTGCGCGTCGAGGCCAAGGGCTCGACGGCGCTGTTGCCCGGCGCCCTCGAGGATCGCCACCGGCTGAAGCGGATCAACAAGGGCGTCAAGGACGACGGCGGCACACCGGCCAAGGCCGAGGAGGTGATCCTCGGGATCACCAAGGCCTCGCTGGCCACCGAGTCGTTCCTGTCGGCCGCCTCCTTCCAGGAGACGACCAAGGTGCTCACGGACGCCGCGCTGGAAGGCAAGCGCGACCGGCTGGTCGGGCTGAAGGAGAACGTGATCATCGGCAAGCTGATCCCGGCCGCGACCGGCCTGAAGCACTACCGGACGCTCGAGATCGAGCCCACCGAGCCGGCGCAGCGGCCCGAGGAGGACCTGCTGGACGAGGAGGAGCTGGCCGCCGAGCTGGGCCTCTCCGACGAGGGCGAGGAGGTCACCGAGCTCGAGGGCTTCGGCCCCTCGTTCGCCGAAGAGCTCGAGGAGCTCGCACAGGAGATCGAGACCACCGACGGGGACGCCGAGTAAGGCCGTCCCGCCGGGGACGCGGCCTGGGGCCGGGTCAGGTCTCGGCTGGGTTGCGGGCCGGCCTGGGGCCGG
This sequence comes from uncultured bacterium, assembly GCA_963720685.1. Classification (GTDB taxonomy): domain Bacteria; phylum Actinomycetota; class Thermoleophilia; order Solirubrobacterales; family 70-9; genus AC-56. The sequence goes on from CAVRGF010000003.1 coordinate 124,616, forward strand.
GTCAGGTCTCGGCTGGGTTGCGGGCCGGCCCGGTCGAGCCCCGAACGTGAGCTGACGCGGCGCGGGCCGGCGCCGGCGGCGTCACAGCGCGAAGGCGCCCGCCGGGCGGGCAGCCCGGGAGCGGCAGTGCGTCGGGGGCGTGGGGCCCGCGACGCGGACCGCGCGGGCGGCGCGGCTTCGGACGTCGACGGACGTCGCGGTCGTCTGCGCCCGGCGGCGCTTCCTCTGTCTCGGGAGTCTGGTGGATCGCCCACCAGACGAGGTACAGGAGCCCGGCGATCGGGATCTTCAGGATCACCGCCAAGAAGAAGATTGGCCAGAACCCCTCCACGATTCACCACCTAGGTTGCGCTCGGCATGGTCTCGATCTCCGGTTCGCGGCGCCGCGCCTCAGGCAGTGTACCCCGCCCGTGCCCAGCTGAGCAGCGCCTCGACGTGGGCATCGGTAAGGCCGACGTGCGGCTCGGTGGGCACCAGCAGCGTCGGCGCCACGCGCATCGCTGCCCAGTCCTCGCAGCTCTCATCCAGGCAGTCGTCCACCCAGGCCAGCGGTCGATCGCCGGCGTAGATCTCGATTGGCCCGATCTTCCAATGTGCGGTGCCGAAGGTGGCGCTGCCGTCGAAGTTGAGGACCGGGAACCGCTCCGGTAGGCCGAGGATGTCGGGCAGGCGGTCGTTGGCACGATCCTCCCAGCCGGTCGCCCAGACGATCTCGTAGTCGTCGGCGAGCGCCCGCAGGCGCCCGCCCACCTGGTCCGGAATGCAGTGGGCCATCCCGTCGATCAGGTGGAAGCGGCCGGGGACCTCTTCGAGGGGGCCGTCGAACCCGAACAGGCTGATCACGCCGTCGACGTCCAGGGCGAGTATCGGGCGTTCGCTCGCTGCGATGCCTCCAGCCTAGCGAGGGCGATCGCTAAGATCCCGCGTCCGTGCCGACCACGAGCCAACTGATCAGAAGGGGCCGCAAGCGCCCGACGAAGAAGGTCGCGACCCCCGGCTTGAAGTCGGGCCACGGCCGCAAGCGCCGTTCATCGGCGCCGCAGCGACGCGGAGTTTGCACGCGGGTTTACACGGCGACGCCGAAGAAGCCGAACTCGGCGCTGCGCAAGGTGGCGCGGGTCCGGCTGACCAATGGCATGGAGGTCACCTGCTACATCCCGGGAGAGGGACACAACCTCCAGGAGCACTCGGTCGTGCTGGTTCGCGGCGGCAGGGTCAAGGACCTGCCGGGGGTCCGCTACAAGGTGGTGCGCGGAACCCTCGACGCGTCCGGCGTCTCCGATCGCAAGCAGTCGCGTTCCCAGTACGGGGTGAAGCGTTGATGTTCCGTCGCGCTCCCGTGCCCGGAGCCCTGACCTGATGCCGCGTCGAGCGCGCGCGCCCATCCGGCCAGTCGAGCCGGATGCCATGCATCGAAGCCGGCTCGTCCAGCAGGTGATCAACAAGGTGATGAGCGCCGGCAAGAAGTCGATCGCCGAGCAGATCGTCTACGACGCGCTCGCCGTGGTCGGTGAGCGCACCAACCGCCCGCCGGTCGAGGTGCTCGACGAGTCGATCAAGGAATTGACGCCGGTGCTCGAGGTGCGCTCGCGTCGGGTCGGCGGTGCCACCTACCAGGTGCCCGTCGAGGTCCCGGCACGGAGGGCCCGCACCCTCGCGGTTCGCTGGCTCGTCCAGTTCGCTCGCGCGCGTCGCGAGAAGTCGATGGCCGAGCGGCTCGCGAACGAGATCACGGACTCGACTCGCCAGCAGGGCGGGGCCTGGAAGCGCAAGGACGACATCTACCGGATGGCGCAGGCGAACAAGGCGTTCGCCCACTACCGCTGGTAGGACGGCTCAGGAACCTGCGAACGGTCGCCTGGCGGTGTCCTCGGTCGGGCGGCTCGCTCACGTAGGGGTCTCTACGCTCGCTTCGTCGCCCTCCCTGCGTTCTTGCCAGGCTCGGTTCTCGGTCCCTGAGCTCGCCCTACTCGGATGGCTGCTCGTCTTTCGCGGCCGACGCCTTCGCCCTGCGCCCGGGCCGGAGGGCCCTGAGCTGTTCTGAGCTCAGGGTCGCGAGGGCGATGCCGCTGAGGGCGAGCGCGAGGCCTCCGACCAGCTCGAGCCAGAAGCCCGCCTGGGGGATGGCCTTGGCGTCGTTGCCCTGACTGGCGACGCTGCAGGCGCTGGAGATGGCCCCGACCTCGTCGGCCTTGGGCAGGTCGACGATCGCGAACATCGCCAGGGCCAGGCCCCCCGCCACGGCGACCGCGACGGCAGCAGGTCTCGATCCGGCGAGGATCGCCACCAGGACCGCCACGACGGCGAAGATCGCGATCACGGCCACCGCGTCGTGATGGCGGTCGGCGGCCTCGATGCTGCAAAACGGGTTTCCGCCGCGCTCGTCGACGAGCTGGAAGGTGGTCATGAATTCCGATGCCAGGAGCGCCAAAGCGGAGGCGATGCAGGCGAACGGCAGGACCCGCTCGGGTCCCCGACCTCGCTTCGAGGAGACCCTTCGGGCGTCGCTCACGTCGCCGTTCCCTCGGCTTCGGCGACGTCGGGGGCCGGGGCGCGCGACGTGGCCACGCCGGCGCGGCGCGACCGGCGCCTGGCCCGACGAGAGCGGCGAGCACCTCGCTCGCCGAGCTCGACCGCGAGCATGGGACCGACCACGATCAGGGTCACCCCAGACGCGAGCTGGACCCAGAAGGAGCCGAGCAGGATCGCGTTCGCTCCCTGATAGGCGACTCCGACCGATCCTTCGCGGAGCCCCTTCGGCGCGTCGACCAGGACGCTGATCGCGATCACGGCGGCTCCGAAGAAGACCAACAGGCGGGCAAGCCGCCGGTTCCGGGCCACCGCCAGGGCGAGGACCAGGCCCGAGGCGACGGCGATCAGGACGACGGTGATTCCGTGGGCCGTCCGCGGCGAGCGACGCTGAAGCTCTGGCGCCTGCGCGATCGCTTCGACGCCCCTGTATTGAGGCGCGCCGACCTCGACTGCACGGTAGTTGCCGAACTGGGATGCCCCGAGGCAGATCGTGGCGACCACGGCGACCACCACGAGCGTCCTCGCCGGGGTCACGACCCGTCCGGCGCGCCGAGCGACCCGTCTCGCCGCCCCCTGCGCACTCGAGCCCCACCCGCGGAGGCCTCCGAGGGTCTCCTCGACGATGCCCCGAAGGGGGGCGAATTTCCCGCCTGTGGGGCGCCGCCGGGGGCGCTTGAGAGGACCTCTCACCTGCTATATTCAGCCGTCGCCCGCGCGTCGGCGATCTTCGGCGCACGAGTCGTAAATTCCATTCATGGAGAGCAGCACGATATAGGCGTTTTGGGCTGAGCCGAGATTCGCGACGGGGCCCGTGTGGGCCTTTTTTTTGCGCGGATACGGCGCCGTCCGGTCGTCTTTCCCGTTTGCGCCGCGGCGCTGGATCACGGAAAGCACCTCAACACTTCACGCAGACATGGCACGAACCTTCCCCCTGGAAAAGACCCGGAACATAGGGATCATGGCGCACATCGACGCCGGCAAGACGACGACCACGGAGCGGATCCTCTTCTACACCGGCCGAACCCACAAGATGGGAGAGGTCCACGAGGGCGCCGCGGTGATGGACTGGATGGAGCAGGAGCAGGAGCGCGGGATCACGATCACCTCGGCCGCAACCGCCTGCGAGTGGGAGGGCCATCGGATCAACATCATCGACACGCCCGGCCACGTCGACTTCACGGTCGAGGTGGAGAGATCGTTGCGGGTGCTGGACGGGGCGATCGCGATCTTCGACTCGGTGGCCGGTGTCGAGCCGCAGTCCGAGACGGTGTGGCGCCAAGCGGACAAGTACAAGGTGCCCCGGATCGCATACGTCAACAAGATGGACCGAACCGGCGCCGACTTCGACCGTGCCGTCGAGACGATGCGCGAGCGCCTCGGCGCCCACCCTCTGCCGATCCAGCTCCCGATCGGCGCTGAGGACGGCTTTCAGGGCATCGTCGACCTGATCGAGAACAAGGCCCTCGTGTGGACCGACGAGCTCGGCACGGAGTTCACCTACCAGGAGATCCCCGAGGAGCTCGCCGATCGAGCCCATGACGCTCGCACCCAGCTGATCGAGGCCTGCGCCGACTACGACGACGAGCTCATGGAGGCCTACCTCAACGACACCGACATTCCCCACGAGCGGATCGCCAAGTCGCTTCATCGGGCGACGCTCGACATCAAGGTGACCCCCGTCCTGTGCGGGTCCTCGTTCAAGAACAAGGGCGTTCAGCCGCTGCTCGACGGGATCGTCGAGCTTCTGCCCTCCCCGCTCGAGGTGCCGCCGGTGGTCGGGATCGAGCCGCCGCGCAAGGGTGAGGACGGCAAGGGGACCGAGGCGGTTCGGCAGGCCAGCGAGGACGCGCCGTTCGCCGCCCTGGCCTTCAAGGTGATGGCCGACCCCTACGTGGGCAAGCTCACCTACTTCCGCGTCTACTCAGGCAAGCTGAGCGCGGGGGGCAGAGTGCTGAACGGCTCCAACGGCCGAACGGAGCGGATTGGCCGGCTCCTGATGATGCACGCCAACCACCGCGAGGAGATCGAGGAGTGCTTCGCGGGCGACATCTGCGCGGGAGTGGGGTTGAAGCAGACCGGCACCGGAGACACGCTTTGCGCGCCGGACGCACCGATCATGCTCGAGACGATCGAGTTCCCCGAGCCGGTGATCGCCGTCGCGATCGAGCCCAAGACCAAGGCCGATCAGGAGAAACTCGCGACGAGCCTCGGTCGTCTGGCCGAGGAGGATCCGACCTTCCAGGTCCAGTCCGACGAGGAAACCGGCCAGACCCTGATCCATGGGATGGGCGAGCTTCATCTGGAGGTGATCGTGGATCGCCTCCTGCGCGAGTTCAGCGTCGACGCCAACGTCGGGCGCCCTCAGGTGGCATACCGCGAGACGATTCGCCGCGAGGTCGACAAGGTCGTCGGCCGGTTCGTCCGTCAGACCGGTGGCCGTGGCCAGTTCGGCCACGTCGTGATCAACGTCGAGCCGGCTCCGGGCGAAGGCTTCGACTTCGTCAACCGGATCAAGGGCGGTTCGATCCCGAGCGAGTTCATCCCCGCGGTGGAGCAGGGCATCGAGGAGGCGCTGGGGAGCGGGATTCGCGCCGGTTATCCGATGGTCGACGTCCGGGTGGAGCTGGTTGACGGTTCTTACCACGACGTCGACTCCTCGGAGATGGCCTTCAAGATCGCCGGCTCGATGGCCGTTCAGGAGGCGGCGCGGCGTGCCAACCCGGTTCTGCTCGAGCCCGTGATGGCGGTCGAAGTCGTCACCCCCGAGGATTTCCTGGGTGAGGTGATCGGCGATCTCTCTCGCCGTCGGGGCAAGGTGCAGGGCCAGGAGCCGCGCGGGAACGCGGTTGCAATCCAGGCCTACGTGCCGCTCGGCGAGATGTTCGGCTACGCGACCGATCTGCGCTCCTCGACGCAGGGTCGCGCCAACTACACGATGCAGTTCGAGGGCTACGAGGAGGTGCCCACGAACATCGCGGAGCAGATCGTCGAGCACCGGACCCCCGAACCCGTGGCGGCGGCGTAGGTTGCCTATATTTCCGGGGTTCGCCCGCGGAGAAGCCGGTGCCACTCCGCGACGCCCGAGAACGAACGACAAGACTTCAAGAAAACCGTAAAGGAATAAAGGAGCGAGATGTCCAAGGAGAAGTTCGAGCGCGATAAGCCGCACGTGAACGTCGGCACCATCGGTCACATCGACCATGGCAAGACGACGTTGACCGCGGCGATCACGAAGGTCCTCTCGGAGAAGGACGACGAAACCGAGGCGCGCTCGTTCGAGTCGATCGACAACGCTCCCGAGGAGAAGGAGCGCGGGATCACGATCGCGACCTCGCACGTCGAGTACCAGACGGACAACCGCCACTACGCGCACGTCGACTGCCCCGGCCACGCCGACTACGTGAAGAACATGATCACCGGCGCGGCCCAGATGGACGGGGCGATCCTGGTCGTCTCGGCGGCAGACGGGCCGATGCCGCAGACCCGCGAGCACATCCTCCTGGCGCGCCAGGTGAACGTGCCCTACGTGATCGTGTTCCTCAACAAGGTGGACATGGTCGATGACGACGAGATCCTCGAGCTGGTCGAGGAGGAGGTCCGTGACCTGCTCAAGGAGTACGAGTTCCCCGGAGACGAGACGCCGGTGATCAAGGGCTCGGCGCTGAAGGCCCTGGAGGGCGACGAGGAGGCCAAGCAGGCGATCCTCGACCTCGCGGAGGCGCTCGACACCTACATCCCCGAGCCCGAGCGCGATCTGGACAAGCCGTTCCTGATGCCGGTCGAGGACATCTTCTCGATCACGGGTCGCGGGACCGTCGCCACGGGCCGGATCGAGCAGGGGATCGTCAACACGGGCGATGACGTCGAGATCGTCGGGATCACCGACACGACGAAGACGGTGGTGACCGGGGTCGAGATGTTCCGCAAGATCCTCGACCAGGGCCAGGCCGGCGACAACGTCGGCTGCCTGCTGCGAGGGACGAAGCGCGAGGAGATCGAGCGCGGACAGGTGCTCTGCAAGCCCGGCTCGATCACCCCTCATACCAAGTTCAAGTCCGAGGTCTACTGCCTCAAGAAGGAAGAGGGCGGACGTCACACCCCGTTCTTCTCCGGATACCGCCCGCAGTTCTACTTCCGGACCACCGACGTGACCGGGGTGGCGAACCTCCCCGAGGGCACCGAGATGGTGATGCCGGGAGACAACGTCGAGATGACGATCGAGCTGATCCAGCCGATCGCCATGGACAAGGGCCTTCGGTTCGCGATCCGCGAGGGCGGGCGCACCGTCGGCTCGGGGGTGGTCACCGAGATCATCGAGTAGCAGCTCAAGGGGCCGGCTCAACGCCGGCCCTTTCAAGGCCCGCGGCTCTCACCGCGGGAAAAGTGAAAGGACATACGACCGGGGCGGCGCCCCACGACAGGGGCGACGCCCCATCTGCGCGATAGGACCGATGTCAACGATCACCGCAAACAAGATCAGGATCCGTCTCAAGGCGTACGACCACGACGCCATAGACCGGGCTGCCCGCGAGATCGTCGAGACGGCCCAGCGAACCGGCGCTCGGGTGGCCGGCCCGGTGCCGCTGCCCACCGACAAGAACGTCTACTGCGTGATCCGCTCCCCGTTCAAGGACAAGGACTCTCGCGAGCACTTCGAGATCCGCACCCACAAGCGGCTGATCGATATCCACCAGCCGACCCCGAAGACGATCGACTCGCTTCAGCGCCTCGACGCCCTGCCGGCCGGGGTCGACATCGAGATCAAGACTTAGCGGTGACTCCTCCCACGACAGCACGAATGAGGCACTGCTGAGATGGCTGCGCTGATCGGCAAGAAGCTCGGCATGACCCAGTTGTTCACGGACGACGGATCGCGCGTCCCGGTGACCGTGATCGAGGCCGGCCCCTGCCCGGTGACGGCCGTCCGCGACTCCGAGCGAGACGGGTACGCCGCCGTGCAGCTGGCGTTCGGAACGGTCGCGGAGCGAAAGCTGACCAAGGCCGAGCTCGGACATCTGAAGAAGGCCGGGGCCGGTCCCTCGCGCACCCTGGTCGAGTTCCGCGAGGAGGGTGGGCACGAGGTCGGCGAGGTGTTGACGGTCGAGCAGTTCGAGGCGGGCCAGCGCGTCAAGGTCTCGGCGACGGCGATCGGAAAGGGCTTTCAGGGCACGGTGCGCCGCCACAACTTCGGCCGTGGCCCGGTTTCGCACGGCTCGCACAACGTCCGCGCTCCGGGCTCGATCGGCGCCAGCGCCGATCCGGCGCGGGTGTTCAAGGGGATCCGGATGCCGGGCCGGATGGGAGGCAAGCGGATCACCCAGCGCCGCCTCGAGGTGGTTGAGATCGACTCCGACCGGAACCTGCTCATGGTCAAGGGAGCGGTGCCCGGACCGCGTGGCGGCACGGTCGAGGTGAGGACGGATTGATGGCCGCCGCCGCGACCAAGGCACCGATGCTGGGCAAGCAGGGGAAGGCGGATCTTCCCCCGGCGGTGTTCGGCGAGGAGTTCCACGAGTCGCTCGTCTACGAGACGGCGCGCGCCGATCTTGCGGCCCGCCGCCGCGGCACCGCCTCCGCGCTTGGGCGCGGCGAGGTCGCGATGACCACCGCCAAGGCATGGCGTCAGAAGGGCACCGGGCGGGCCCGCGCGGGCGCATTGAGCGTGCCCCATCGCCGCGGCGGTGGCGCGGCCTTCGGGCCGAAGCCGCGCGGCTACGCGGTGAAGGTGAACCGCAAGGCGCGCCGTCGCGCCCTGCGGACGGCGCTCTCCGTGCACGCCGCCCGCGACAGCCTCGCCGTGCTCGACGGGGCGGGCTTCGACAAGCCCGCCACCAAGCGGGCTTCGGAAGGGCTCTCGAAGTGGGGAGCCAGGAGGCCGACCCTCGTGGTGCTCGACCCGGGGGAGCTCGACGCGATGAAGAGCTTTCGCAACATCCCCGAGGTCACCGTGATGCAGGCAGGCGACGTCACCGTGGCGGACCTGATCGGCCACGCCTCGCTCGTGGTCTCCCAGAGCGCGATCGAGATCCTCTCGGGCCGGGCAGCCGAGGTGAAGCGCGGCCGCGCCGAGGACGATGCCGCACGCCCCTCAAAGCGCAGCCAGGAGCCGAAATAGCGATGGACGCCCGCCAGGTGATCATCGAGCCGGTCGTCTCGGAGAAGAGCTATGCCCTGATGACCGACGGCAAGTACACGTTCCGGGTCAACGACCGAGCCCACAAGACCCAGATCGCGCGGGCGGTCGAGGAGGTCTTCGACGTCCGGGTCGCGGCGGTGCGTACGTCGAAGGTTCGCGCCAAGCCGAAGCGCCGGGGCGTTCACGGCGGTCGCACGCGCTCCTGGAAGAAGGCGGTGGTCGAGCTCGCCGGCGGCGACCGGATCGAGCTGTTCGAGGGCGCGGCGGTCGAGTAGGGGTGAGCTGATGCCGATTCGAAAGTCAAAGCCGACCTCGCCCGGGCGTCGCTTTGCGACCTTCCAGCTGCGAGAGGAGCTGACCGCCAAGCCGGCCGAGAAGGCCCTCACCGGAGGCAAGTCCAAGTCGGGCGGGCGAAACGCGTACGGCCGCATCACCTCGCGCCACCGGGGCGGCGGGGCCAAGCGCCGCTATCGCCAGATCGACTTCAAGCGTCTCAAGGACGGTGTTCCGGCCAAGGTCGCCGCGATCGAGTACGACCCGAACCGCACCTGCTACATCGCCCTTCTCCACTACGCGGACGGCCACAAGAGCTACATCCTGGCGCCGCAGGGCATGCGCCCGGGCGAGCGGGTCGAGTCGGGCGAGCGAGCCGACATCCGGCCCGGCAATGCGCTTCCGCTTCGCTCGATCCCGACCGGCACGATCGTCCACAACGTCGAGCTGACCCCGGGTCAGGGCGGCCGGCTCGGCAGGGCTGCGGGCGCCGGGATCCAGGTCGCGGCCAAGGAGGGACCGATGGTCACCTTGAGGCTTCCATCGTCCGAGACGCGGCTGGTGCGGGCCGAGTGCCGCGCCACCGTCGGCACGCTGTCGAACGCCGAGCACCAGAACGTGAAGCTCGGCAAGGCCGGACGGGCGCGCCACAAGGGGCGCCGTCCCCAGAGCCGTGGCGTTGCGATGAACCCCGTCGACCACCCGCACGGCGGCGGCGAGGCGCATCACACGCCAGGAGGCCATCCCGAGACGCCGTGGGGCAAGCCGACGCTCGGCTACCGGACCCGCAAGAAGGGCAAGCGATCCGACGCGCTGATCGTCCGCGGGCGCCGTCGCGGAAAGAAGAAGAGGTAAGCGGTGACTCCTCCCACGACAGAACGCCTCAGCCGGCTGCAAACATTCGCCAGCCGGCGTCCTCGCTCGCTCGCGTGCTCTTCGAGCACGCCACGCTCGCTGCGTCCTTGCCTGGCTCGGTTTTCGCCGGCTGAGTCGCACTGCCGTAGCAGGAGGCACCGCTGATGGGACGCTCAACCAAGAAGGGCCCCTTCGTCGAGGACCGGCTGCTGGGCCGGATCCAGAAGATGAACGAGAGCGGCGACAAGCAGATGATCAAGACCTGGTCTCGCAAGTCGACGGTCTTCCCCGAGATGGTCGGCCATACGATCGCCGTCCACGATGGGCGAAAGCACGTGCCGGTGTTCGTCTCGGAGTCGATGGTGGGCCACAAGCTCGGCGAGTTCGCCCCCACACGGACCTTCAGGGCCCATTCGGGAACGAAGACGGAGCGCTAGCCGGTGGCGGGCAAGTCCGACAGCGAACCAAAGGCGCCCGTCGTGAGGGCGAGCGCCCGCTACGCGCGGATCGCACCGCGCAAGGCGCGCCTGGTCGCCGACCAGGTGCGGGGCCTCCCGGTGCCCGAAGCTCGTACCCTGCTCGACTTCTCGTCCCGCGGCGCCGCGCGGGACATCGGCAAGCTGATCGCCTCCGCGGCCGCCAACGCCGAGGCCAACCACGAGCTGGTGGCCGACGAGCTTCGGGTCGCGGAGATCAGCGTCGACGAGGGCCCCACCCTGAAGCGGTGGCGGGCGCGCGCTCGCGGTCGAGCAACCCGGATCGACAAGAGGACCACCCACGTCAGCGTCGCCCTGACGCCCGGCGAGGAGTAGGGAGAGCGATGGGACAGAAGATCCATCCCGAGGGATTCCGGGTCGGCTACATCCACGACTGGAAGTCGAACTGGTTCAACGAGCGGGAGTTCGCCGACTATCTGTTCGAGGACATCGCGATCCGGGATCACATCCAGGGCAAGCTCGCCCACGCGGGGCTTTCGGACATCCAGATCGTCAAGCAGCGCGGCGAGGTCACGGTGGACATTCACACGGCGCGACCCGGAATCGTGATCGGCAAGTCCGGTTCCGAGGTTGACGCCCTGCGACGCGACCTCCACAAGCTGACCGACAAGCCGGTCAAGGTGAACATCCGCGAGATCAAGCGCCCCGAGCTCGACGCCAAGCTCGTCGCGCAGTCGATCGCCGAGCAGCTCCAGAATCGGGTCGCCTTCCGCCGGGCCATGAAGCGTGCCCTCACCTCCGCGATGCGATCCGGCGCCAAGGGGGTCAAGGTCCAGGTGTCCGGGCGCCTCGGCGGGGCGGAGATGGCCCGGACCGAGGGTTATTCGGACGGCCGCGTCCCGTTGCACACCCTTCGCGCCGACATCGACTACGGGTTCGTGGAGGCCCGAACGACGACGGGACGGATCGGCGTCAAGTGCTGGATCAACAAGGGCGAGGTGATGCCCGAGGGCTACCGCACCGGCCAGCCCGACGAGGAGGCGGACGGGATCGCCCGTCGCACGCCTCGGGGCCGCCCGGGTGCGTCCCGCACGGCTTCGGATCGCGACAAGCGTCCTTCCGGCTCGGGGCCGGGTAGAGCGGGCGCATCGCCGCCTGCCGCGAAGCCCGCCTCCAAGCCCGCGGCGCCCCCCGCCAAAGCCACCCCGGCCGCGCCCACGGCGAGCGCACCAGAAGCCGCGGAGGGCGGGCCGGCAGCGGCGGAACCGACCGCACCAGATTCGGCTGAGGCCCCGAAGTCGACGCCGGACGCGACGCCTGCCGGCGAGGGCGCCGCTTCGGCCGAGGAGGGGACGTCCTGATGCTGATGCCGAAGCGGGTCAAGCACCGCAAGGTCCAGCGAGGCCGCATGCGGGGTAATTCCAAGGGAGGTCACCAGGTGGCCTTCGGCGAGTTCGGCCTCAAGGCCCTCGAGCGCGGTTGGATCACCAATCGCCAGATCGAGGCTGCCCGGGTCGCGATGACCCGGAAGATCAAGCGGGGCGGCAAGGTGTGGATCAACGTCTTTCCGGACAAGCCGTTCACGAAGAAGCCCGCCGAGACCCGCATGGGCTCCGGCAAGGGCAACCCGGAGGGCTGGGTCGCGGTGATCAAGCCCGGCCGGGTGATGTTCGAGCTGGCCGGCGTGCCGGAGGATTTGGCGCGCGAGGCGATCCGGCTGGCGGGACACAAGCTTCCGATCAAGACGAAGTTCGTAAGCCGCGAGGGGGTTGCGGAGTGAAGGGCACTGAAGTCCACGCGCTCGATGACCACGACCTGGTCGAGCGCCTCAAGGTGGCGCGTGAGGAGGCGTTCAACCTCCGCTTCCGAAACGCCACCGGCGAGCTCGAGAACAGCGCTGCCCTGGGCGATGCCCGGCGTGACGTCGCGCGCCTGCTCACGGTGGCGCGCCAGCGCGGGATCGACCTCCGGAAGGAACTCAGATGATGGCTGAGGACGAGAAGCGAGACTCCGAGACCGCCGAGCCCCAGGCCACCGAGGAGGAGGCTCCGCAGGCCGAGGAGGCGCCGGAGGAGAGCGCGGCCCCCGAGTCAGAGGCAGAGGAGCCCGGCGCGGAAGAGGCGGCCGAAGGCGAAGCCGACGGGGCCAGCGACGAAGTCGCCGAACAGGCGGCTGAGCCTGCCGTCACATCGGAGCCCGAGCCCGACGACACCGGAGGCGAAGCCGAGGATGTCGGCGGAGATATTCCGGAGGCTTCCGGCGGAGAAGTTCTCTCCCCGAAGGAGCGTCGAAAGCGCCGCCGATCGCGCGCGTCCGGCCCCGCCGGCCCGCAGCGCTCATCCGAGGAGAGGGCTGCGCAGCGGATCGAGCGCCGACGGGCGTCCGCCGAGAGCCGCAGGCGCCACCGCGCCGCGAAGCGCTCCAAGCGGGGCGAACCGGGCACCGGAACCCCGCCGGCCGAACGGGAGGCGGGCGCTCGCAAGGTCCGGCAGGGCAGCGTCGTCTCGACCGGAGGCGACAAGACGATCACGGTCGAGATCGCGATCGTCCGGCGCCATCCGACCTACGAGAAGGTGGTCCGCCGCACGAGCCGGCTCCGCGCGCACGACGAGGGCAACGAGGCGGGCGAGGGCGATGTCGTCCGGGTGATCGAGTGCCGGCCGATCTCGCGCACGAAGCGCTGGCGGCTGGTCGAGATCCTGGAGCGTGCGCCCCGATGATCCAGCAGGAGACGAGGCTCAGAGTGGCCGACAACTCGGGGGCTCGCGAGATCCTCTGCATCCGGGTCAAGGGCGGCCACCATCGCCGCTACGCGAGCGTCGGCGACGTGATCACGGCGACCGTGAAGCAGGCTACCCCGCACGCCGGGGTGCGAAAGGGTGAGGTCGTCCAGGCCGTGGTGGTACGGACCAAGAAGCAGCTCGGGCGTCCCGACGGGACCTACATCGCGTTCGACGAGAACGCGGCGGTCCTGATCGACCCCCAGCTCAACCCGCGCGGCACCCGGATCTTCGGCCCGGTCGCGCGCGAGCTCCGCGATCGCAACTTCATGAAGATCGTCTCCTTGGCCCCGGAGGTGTTGTAGCCATGTCCAGGGCGATGAGGGTCCGAAAGGACGACACCGTAATCGTGACCGGCGGCAAGGACCGCGGCAAGACCGGGCGGGTGCTTCGCACCGAGCCGGCAAAGCGCCGCGTCTTCGTCGAGGGCCTCAACATCATCAAGCGACACCAGCGCCCGCGCTCGGTCAAGGACACCCAGAAGGGCGCTGAGGCGGGCGGGATCATCGAGAAGGAGGGCCCGATCCACGTCTCCAAGGTGATGCTGCTGGACCCGACGGACAACAAGCCGACGCGGGTCGGCGTGCGGGTCGCCGACGGCAAGCGCGAGCGCTACGCGAAGCGAACCGGAAACGCGATCGACTGACGATGGAAGCCACCGTCACAGACTCACAGCGCGCCGCCCCGCCGCCCCGGCTCAAGGATCGCTACCGCGACGAGATCGTCGGCAAGCTCACCAGCCGGTTCGGCTACGGGAACCCGATGCAGGTTCCGCGGCTCGAGAAGGTCACCCTCAACATGGGGGTGGGCGAGGCCAAGCAGACGACCTCGGTCCTCGAGGCCGCCACCGAGCAGCTCGGCGTGATCTCGGGGCAGCATCCCAACGTGCGCCGGTCGCGCAAGTCGATCGCCTCCTTCAAGGTGCGCGAGGGGATGCCGGTCGGGGTCGCGGTGACGCTGCGGGGCGCCCGGATGTGGGAATTCGTCGACCGCCTGATCTCGATCGCGATCCCGCGCATCCGCGATTTCCGAGGGCTCAACCCCCGGTCGTTCGACGGGCGTGGGAACTACTCGCTCGGGATTCGCGAGCAGCTCATCTTCCCGGAGATCGATTACGACTCGATCGACGAGGTCCGCGGGCTCAATGTCACCATCACGACCAGCGCCGAGACCGACCCGGAGGCCTTCGAGCTGCTGCTGGCGCTCGGCTTCCCGTTCTCCCAGGAGGGCCGGCCGGGACAGGTCGATCATGAGACGGAGGAGGAGGAGCGGCGTCGCGAGGAGGCTCGTCAGCGGGCCGAGGCCGAGGCAGCGGCGCTCGAGCAGCTCAAGGAGGAGAACCCCGACGCGTACGCCAAACCCGTGCGGATCGACGAGGAGGGTGAGGGCGCCGAGGGCGAGGAGACGCCCGCCGAAGCGGAGGACGAACAAGCAACCGAAGAGGAAGGATGACCCCGTCCGTGCACCGGATCGAGGACTGGGACCGAGGACCTACATGGCGAAGACTTCGCAAGTAGTTCGACAGCGGCGCAAGCCGAAGTATCGAAGCCGCGGGTACAACCGCTGCCGGCGCTGCGGGCGCCCGCGCGCGTACTACCGAAAGTTCGGCCTCTGCCGGCTGTGCCTGCGCGAGCTGGCCCACAAGGGATACATCCCCGGGATGACCAAGTCGAGCTGGTAAACAGGGGTGATGCGCGGTGCCGCAACCAGAGACGATGAAAGAGGCGACGTGCGTACGCAGCGGCGCCGCGAGCAGCATGTGCAGTTGGTGATTTGACGATGCTTACCGATCCAATATCCGACTACCTGACGCGAGTTCGAAACGCGATCGCCGCGCAGCACTCCGACGTCGAGATCCCCGCGTCGCGCCTCAAGAAGGAGATCACCCGCATCCTCGATCAGCAGGGGTACATCAGCGGCTTCGCCGTCGAGCCGGCCGCGGTCGGCGAGGTGATCCGCATCAAGCTCAAGTACGCCGACGGGCGCCGTTCGGTGATCAGCGGCCTGGAGCGGATCTCGCGACCCGGTCGCCGCCGCTACGCGGCTCACGCGGAGATCCCGCGCGTCATGGGGGGCATGGGGACCGCGATCCTGAGCACCTCGACCGGGGTGATGACCGGGCACGACGCTCGCCGGCAGGGAGTGGGAGGCGAGGTGGTCGCCTACGTATGGTGACCGCGACGGCGCCGGGACTTGGGGCGACCCCGACCCTGACGCGCACGCCGCTGATCGAAGATGAGCCGAATCGGAAGAAAGCCAATCGCGATTCCCGACGGGGTCACCGTCGCCGTCGAGCCTGCCCTCGTCTCGGTCAAGGGGCCACGGGGCGAGCTGAGCCAGGCGGTGAGTCGCGACATGAAGGTTGTCGAATCGGACGGCACCATCAGCGTCGAGCGGCCGAGCGATCGTGGCGAGCACCGCGCACTTCACGGCCTGACCCGCAGCCTGATCGCCAACATGGTCGAAGGCGTCACCGACGGGTTCGAGAAGCGGCTCGAGATCCAGGGCGTCGGCTACAGGGCGCGCCTGCAGGGCAAGGCGCTGGAGCTGGCGGTCGGCTATTCGCACCCCGTCTCGGTCGGCGCGCCCGAGGGGATCGAGTTCGAGGTCCCGGCGCCCACCCAGGTCGTGGTGCGTGGCATCGACAAGCAGCTGGTCGGCGAGATCGCCGCCAGGATCCGCCGAACCCGGCCGCCGGAGCCCTACAAGGGCAAGGGAGTCCGCTACGAGGGCGAGCACGTGCGGCGCAAGGTGGGCAAGAGGGCCTAGATGAGCCGATCCACGCCCAACCCGCTTCAGCACGGCCGCGCCGGCGAGGGTCGCCGATGACCGTGATGACGAGCCAGCAGCGCAGACGCCGCCGCCGCCGCCGCGTGCGGGCGAAGGTGCGCGGCAGCGCGGCGCGTCCCCGCCTCTCGGTCTTCCGGTCCAACAGGGGCCTGTTCGTGCAGCTGATCGACGACGATGCGGCGCGCACGCTCGTCGCAGTTTCCTGGACCGAGCCCGAGCTGCGGGAGCTGAAGGCCACCGCGCAGGCGAAGCGCGCCGGCGAGCTGATCGCTGCGCGCGCCAAGGATGCGGGAATCGAGGCCTGCGTCTTCGACCGTGGCGGCTATCAGTACCACGGCCGCGTCAAGGCGCTCGCCGACAGCGCCCGCGAGGGCGGGCTTTCATTCTGAGTCGCTAACGTCACCCCGACCCATGAATCACGACATCGAGACAGTCAGCCCGCAGGGACTCGACCTCCAGGAACGAGTGATCGAGATCAACCGCGTGGCCAAGGTGGTCAAGGGAGGCAGGCGCTTCTCCTTCACCGCGCTGGTCGCGGTCGGCGACGAGAGCTCGGTGGTCGGGATCGGCTACGGCAAGGCGCGCGAGGTCCCGCTGGCGATCCAGAAGGCGGTCGAGAACGCCCGCAAGAGCCTCGTTCGCGTTCCGATGTACGGCCAGACGATTCCGCACCGGACCATCGGACGTTTCGGCGCCGGCCACGTGGTCCTTCGGCCGGCCAGCCCGGGAACCGGCGTGATCGCCGGTGGCGGCGTCCGCGCCGTGCTCGAGCTGGCCGGGATCCGAGACGTCCTCACGAAGAGCATCGGAACCCAGAATCCGATCAACCTCGTAAAGGCGACGATGGAGGGCCTGACCGGCCTGCGCCGCCCGGAGCAGGTCGCAAAGCTCCGCGGCTTGAGCGTCAGCCAGGTCCTCGGTCTCGAGAAGAACGACAAGGCCCCCGGCGCTAGCGGCGAAGCCGCGGTGCAGGCGAGCGACCCTGCCGCCACGCCCGCGTCGCAACCCGCCGGAGACGCAGCCGAAGGCGAGGCTTCCGGCGGAGTTGTTCAGGGCGAAGCCGCGGTGCAGGCGAGCGACCCTGCCGCCACGCCCGCGTCGCAACCCGCCGGAGAGGCAGCCGAAGGCGAGGCTTCCGGCGGAGGTATTGATTCCGTTGCCTAGCGTCTTGGTGAAACAAGTGCGCTCCAGCAACGGAGCCAGCCCCAGGCAGCGCGAAACGCTTCGCTCGCTGCGCCTCCGCCGAATAGGCAGCACCTCAACGCGGGCCGACGGGCCGGAGCTCCGCGGCATGCTGAAGGTCGTCAGCCATCTGGTGGAGGTCGCCGGGGAGGGCTCTGAATGACCCCCCGGCTCGATCCCGAGGAGGTGGGGCTTCACACGATCCGGCCGAAGCCGGGCTCGCGGCATCCCCGAAGGCGCCGCGGCCGGGGCGGTGGATCGGGCCTCGGGAAGACCTCCGGCCGGGGCCACAAGGGTGCCGGCGCGCGGTCGGGCAACAAGCGAAAGCCCGGCTACGAGGGCGGCCAGAACCCGATCCACATGCGGACCAGAAAGCTCCGTGGCCCGCACAAGAAGATGTCGATGCCGTTCGAGCCCTTCCGGACCCATACCCAGCCCGTCAACGTCGCTGACCTCGAGGAGCGGTTCGCCGCCGGCGACCAGGTGACCCCCGAGACGCTGCGCGCCGCAGGGCTCGCCAAGCGCCGCCACCCGATCAAGGTCCTGGCCCGGGGTGAGCTGACCAAGAAGCTGACCGTCCGCGCACACGGATTCAGCGCCACCGCCAAGGACAAGATCGAGCAGGCGGGCGGCACGGTCGAGGTGATACCCGTCCGGACCAGCGACGAAGTCGCGGGTCAGGTGGGTGACCCTGCCGCCACGCCGGCGCCCGAGCCCGACGGAAACGGAGCCGAAGGCGAGGCTTCCGGCGGAGTTGCTCCCGAGGAGGCTGCGGAGTGATGAAGCGAGGCTTCCGGCGGAGTTGCTCCCGAGGAGGCTGCGGAGTGATGCTCGAGGCTTCCGGCGGAGCCATCCAGGGCTGATTCGTGCTCCAGACGATCCTCAACTCCTTCCGGGTCCCCGAGATCCGCAGGAAGCTCGCCTTCACGGCCGCGATGCTGCTGCTCTACCGGCTCGGGGCCTACATCCCGTCTCCTGGCGTCGACATCAACACCGTCAAGGAGATCGAGCAGAACTTTTCCGGCAACTCGATCCTCGGCTTCCTGAACCTGTTCAGCGGAGGCAGCCTGTCACGGCTGTCGCTGTTCGCGCTGGGAATCATGCCTTACATCACCGCCTCGATCATCCTCCAGCTGCTCACGGTCGTGGTTCCCTCGCTGGAGCGGCTCCAAAAGGAGGGCGAGGTCGGCCAGCAGAAGATCACTCAGTACACGCGATACCTGACCGTCGCCCTCGCTCTGGCCCAGTCGCTCGGCTACGTGTTCCTGTTCCAGTCGTTCCAGAACGCCGCCGGGACCAGCGTCGTCGGCACGCTGACCGCCCCGAAGCTGTTCCTGATCGTGATCTCGCTCACCGCCGGCACCACGCTCCTCATGTGGCTCGGTGAGCTGATCACCCAGCGGGGGATCGGCAACGGGATCTCGCTGCTCATCTTCGCCTCGATCGCGTCCCGGATCCCAAACGGCATTCAGGCGTGGTGGACCAACCCGGACCAGGTCTTCGTCGTGATGATGCCGTTCATCGCGCTCGCGGTGATCGTCGGGATCGTCTTCGTCCAGGAGGGCCAGCGCCGGATTCCGGTCCAGTACGCGAAACGCGTCGTCGGTCGCCGGATGACCACGGGCGGGTCCACCTACCTTCCGCTGAGGGTCAACATGGCCGGTGTGATCCCGGTCATCTTCGCCGCCTCGATCATGGCCTTCCCGCCGACCATCGGCCAGCTCCTGAACACGCCCGCGGCGCTCGACTTCGCGGCTTTCTTCAGCCCGAACGGATGGGCCTACGTCGTGGGCGAGGTCTTCTTCATCATCATCTTCACCTACTTCTACACGGCGGTCACCTTCAACCCGGTCGACCAGGCCGACAACCTGAAGAAGTACGGGGGCTTCATACCCGGGGTGAGACCCGGGCGACCTACCGCCGAATACCTGGACCGGATTCTCTCCAGGCTCACGTTCCCAGGAGCGCTCTACCTCGGCGCGGTCGCCGCGCTGCCGACCATCCTGATCAGTCAGACGTCGGCCAACTTCTTCTTCGGCGGCACCTCGATCCTGATCGTCATCGGCGTGGCGCTGGATACGGTGAAGCAGTTGGAGGCCCAGCTGATGATGCGCAACTACGAGGGCTTCTTGAAGTGACGATCGCGGGCCCTGCAAACCGACGCATCTCGGCGTCCTCGGCCAATCGTCTCGCTCACTTAGGTTTCAACTAAGCTCGCTTCGCCGATTGGCCTGCGTCCACCGACCTGCTTGGTTTTCGGGCCCGTTCGCGGGTCCCTTCGATTCGGCCTGCCCCCTACGTCCGTTCGATGTTCCTCGTCTCTTCGATGCTCCCCTCGTCCGTTCGATCTTTGACCACGAGCTCTGCCGATGCCTGAACTGAACCTCGTCCTGCTCGGCCCGCCCGGATCCGGCAAGGGAACCCAGGGAGAGCGGCTCCAGGAGGACTTCCGACTCCCCTACTACGCGACCGGCGACATCCTGCGGAACGCTGTCCGCGAGGGGACCGAGCTCGGCGACGAGGCACAGGGCTACATGGATCGGGGAGACCTGGTACCCGACGAGGTGATGGTCGGTCTGATCGCGGAGCGGGTCTCGCGGGCCGAGGCCTCCGACGGGTTCATCCTCGACGGCTTTCCGCGAACCACGGCCCAGGCGGAGGCGCTCGACTCCAGCATGCAGGAGCTGAGCCGCAGGCTCACCGTGGCCGTGGTGATCGACGTCTCCGACGACGAGGTCGTACGCCGGCTGAGCGGGCGCCGGACCTGCGTCAAGGAGGGCCATATCTTCCACGTCGAGCTCGACCCGCCCAAGAACGACGACATCTGCGACATCTGCGGTGCACGGCTCGAGATCCGCGACGACGACAAGCCCGACGTGATCCGCAACCGCCTTCGCACCTACCACGAGAAGACCGAGCCCCTGGTCTCGTACTACGAGGAGCGCGGGATCCTGCGGCGGGTGGACGGCTCGCTCGAGCCCGACGCGGTCAATGACCGGATCCGGGCGATGCTCGCGACGCTCCGCATGGAGGAGGAGCTTTGATCATCAAGAAGACGCCGGAGCAGATCGAGCGGATGGCCGCCTCGGGAACGATCCAGGCTCGCTGTCTTCGCATGCTGAGCTCCAAGTGCCACCCCGGCGTCACCACCGCCGAGCTCGACGAGGCCGCCGAGCGCTTCATCCTGGCTCAGGACGCTGAGGCCTCATTCAAGGGCTACCGGGGATTTCCGGGCTCGATCTGCGCCTCGCCCAACTCGATGGTCGTCCATGGGATCCCGGGGCGCTACGAGCTCAAGCGGGGCGACGTGGTCTCGCTCGACGTTGGGGTCACCAAGGACGGGTGGGTGGCGGACGCCGCGATGACCGTCCCGGTCGGACCGATCGATCCCGGGGCCCGGAGGCTGCTCGATGCGACCCGGGAGGCCCTGGTCGCCGGGGCCGCCGAAGCTCGTCCCGGCAACCACCTAGGCGACGTATCGGCAGCGATCCAGCGCCATGTCGAATCGCAGGGCTTCTCGATCATCCGCTCCCTGGTCGGGCACGGGATCGGTCGCGATATGCACGAGGACCCGCAGATCCCCAACTACGGCGAGCCCGGCAAGGGCCCGGAGCTGGCGCCGGGCATGGTGCTGGCGATCGAGCCGATGGTCAACGCCGGCGAGCCCGATGTTCGGGTTGGGGACGACAACTGGGCCGTCTACTCGGCCGACGGATCGCTGGCAGCCCATTTCGAGTTCACGGTCGCCGTGACCGAGGACGGGCCGCGTGTCCTGACGCCCTGGAACGAGGAGTGAAGCCGCTCCCGGCTTCGCTGGGGCTCGGGACGGCTCTGGGCACCTGGCGGTTGGTCCCGGGCCTCCGGTAGCCGGCTCAGCCGGCCTTCCGCGCGCAGCTCGGGCACAGGCCATGAACGACGATCTCGGCCCCGTCGACCTCGAAGCCACGGCCGGCGGCCAGATCCACGGCGCGGTCGAGTGACACCCGAGCATCCAGGTCCTGAACGGCACCGCATCGCCTGCAGACGATGTGGTGGTGGTCGACCGGACGGGAGTCGTAGAGAGCCCGACCCCGCCCCGCCGCCACGCGGCGCACGAGTCCCGCCTCCTCGAGGGCGTCGAGGCTCGCGTACACGGTGGGCAGCGAGACGTTGGGCAGTCGCTCGCCGACCGCCTCGAGGAGCTCCTCGGCCCCCACGTGGCGATCAAGCTCGACCAGCGTCTGATGGATCAGGAGCCGTTGCGAGGTGACCCGGTAGCCGGCCGCCCGAAGCGCCTCGGCGGTTCGGGACGTGTCGGTCGCCTTGGTGGAGGTCGTCGCCATCGTCATCAGGGTAGCCTAATACTTCTAAGGCGGTCCTAATCTTAAACGATTTGCTATAAGTGGCGCATGGTCGATTCGGTACTCGCAAGCTGGCGCGGGGCGAGCGACAAGCAGCGTCTCCTTCAGGTCGTTCAGCCCGGCCTGGTCGGGTTGATCGATGGGACGGTGTCGACGCTGGCTCCGATCTTCGCCTCCGCGTATCTGGCGGGCTCGCGGGCCGCCCTCCTGGTCGGGCTCGCCGCGGCGCTCGGGGCGGCGATCAGCATGGGCACCTCGGAGGCGTTGTCCGACGACGGGGCGCTGACCGGCCGCGGCGACTCGGCCCGGCGGGGCCTGATCACCGGGTTTGCCACCTTTGTGGGCGGCACGATCCACGCGCTGCCGTTTCTGATCAACGATGTCGGCACCGCCCTCGCGGTCGCCTACCCGCTCGTCGCCTGCGAGCTCATGGCGATCGCCTGGATTCGCCGGCGTTTCCTCCGGGTCCCGCTCACCCAGTCGCTCGTCCAGGTGACGCTCGCCGGGGCCACCGTCGCCGCGGTTGGCGTCGTGGTCGGCCAGGCGTAGACCCCTCTGCGGCGTCCGCCACGCGCGAGCCGGCGATCGAGTGGCGCCCTGCTAGGATTCTCGTTCGGCCGCAGGCCGTGTTGTGTGTGCCCGTGGGCCCGATTCCTGGGGCCGGCGGGCCTTCTCAGAACTGATTGGATACGACCCGACGTATGTCGGGCCGAGACACAGAGTGTCTCGGCGGCAGCAACAAGGCGGCGAAGTGGCCGCAGGAGATTTTGGTGAAGGTTCGAGCGTCCGTAAAGCCGATGTGTGAGCGTTGCCGGATCGTCCGGCGACGCGGCGTGGTGCTGGTCATCTGCTCGAATCCGCGCCACAAGCAGCGGCAGGGCTGAGGGGGCTGACGGGATGTTTGGCGCGGTGTCGCAAACAGGGACTTTTCGAATCGACCCGGCGGGCAGGCAACGGCGCCGTGAGGAGCATGTGCGCCGCGAGCAGCATGTGCTGGAGGTGATGCAGTGGCACGCATAGCGGGGATCAACATCCCGGTCAACAAGCGCATCGAGGTGGGGCTCACCTACGTTCATGGGATCGGCGACTCGACGGCCCGCAAGATCGTCACCGACGTGGGCGTCGACCCGAACACCTACGTTAAGGATCTGACCGACGACGAGGTGGTCAAGCTGCGGGAAGCGGTCGAGTCCCGCGAGGTCGAGGGTGACCTTCGCCGCGAACGCTCGCAGAACATCAAGCGGCTGTCGGAGATCGGTGCCTATAGAGGCCATCGCCACCGCCGGGGCCTGCCGGTTCGAGGTCAGCGCACGAAGACCAACGCGAGAACCCGCAAGGGCCCGCGCCGGATGAGCGTCGCCGGCCGGCGCAAGGCGCCGGCGCCGAAGTAGAGGCCTGATGAACGCGCGGTACCGCAGCCAGGAGCTCCTCGCATCTCACGCGGCGCGTACGCGAGGGCGCCGCGAGCAGCATGTGCAGTTGGTGGTGAGCTGATGCCGCAGCCGAAGAAGGGGTCAACTCGAGGCACCGGCCGGACTCGGCGCCGCGTCAAGAAGAACATCACCTACGGGATCGCCCATATCAAGACCAGCTTCAACAACACGATCGTGACCATCACGGACACCGACGGCGCCGTCGTCTGCTGGGAGTCGGCCGGTTCGGCCGGGTTCAAGGGGTCTCGAAAGTCGACGCCCTTTGCCGCTCAGGTGACGGCCGACTCCGCGGCCCGAAAGGGAATGGAGCACGGCCTCGAGCGGGTTGAGGTGCACGCAAAAGGCGCCGGCTCGGGCCGCGACACGGCGATTCGCTCGCTCCAGGCCGCGGGACTTCAGGTGACCACCGTCAAGGACGTCACACCGCAGGCCCACAACGGCTGCCGCCCGCGCAAGCGCAGGAGGGTCTAGCGATGGCACGCGATACCTCGCCGCAGTGCAAGCAGTGCCGCCGCGAAGGCCAGAAGCTGTTTCTCAAGGGTGCACGATGCTTGACCGAGAAGTGCGGCGTCGAGCGGCGCTCCTACCCGCCCGGCGAGCACGGGCGAGGCCGGATGCGGCAGTCCGAGTACCGCCAGCAGCTGCGCGAGAAGCAGAAGGCGCGGCGTTTCTACCAGGTGCTCGAGAAGCAGTTCCGCGGTTACTACCAGAAGGCTTCACAGCAGGACGGCGTCACCGGCGACAACCTCCTGCGACTGCTCGAGCGCAGGCTGGACAACGTGTTGGTCCGCCTCGGCTTCGCCGCGTCGCGGCGCCAGTCGCGCCAGCTGATCGATCACGGCCACTGGCTCGTCAACGGCCGGAGGGTCAACATCCCCTCCTACCAGGTGCGCCCCGATGACGTGATCTCGATCCGCCCCGACTCGAAGGCCGCCGACGTCGTTCGCTCGGCAACCGAGCTGACCGCCGCGGTTCCCGCTTGGCTTCAGGCCGATCACGACTCGCTGACGGCCAAGGTTCTTCGCCTGCCCGACCGAAGCGAGATCATGACGCCGGTCACCGAGCAGCTGATCGTCGAGCTCTACTCCAAGTAGGGCCGAGACCCCGCAAAGAAACGACCCCGAAGGAAGCGATGACCACCCTGCCCGAATTCCAGATCCCGAAGATCTCAAGCGAGAAGGTCGCCGACACCCATGGCACCTTCACGATCGAGCCCCTCGACAAGGGCTTCGGCTACACCTTCGGCAACAGCCTGCGCCGCGTGCTGCTCTCCTCGTTGGGCGGAGCGGCGATCAAGAGCGTCCGAGTCGAAGGCGTCGCCCATGAGTTCTCGACCGTCTCCGGGGTCAAGGAGGACGTCACCGACATCGTCCTCAACCTCAAGGACATCGTGGTGCGCATGCACACCGATGCCGACGAGGTCGAGGCGCCGCTGGTTGCCACGGGACCCGGCGACGTGAAGGCCAAGGACATCGACCTCCCTGCGGGAGTCGAGATCCTCAACCCGGACGCCCCGATCGCGACGCTCGAGAAGCGGACCAAGCTCGAGATGTACCTGACGATCGGCCGCGGCCGCGGCTATTCACCGGCCGAGGACAACAAGACCGAGGATCAACCCCTCGGCGTGATCCCGATCGACTCGATCTTCTCCCCGATCCGCCGCGCTTCCTACGCGGTCGACACGTCCCGGGTCGGTCAGCGCACCGACTTCGACAAGCTGTCACTCGAGGTCGAGACCGATGGATCGATCGAGCCCGCCACCGCGCTTCGCGAGGCGGCGGAGATCCTGATCAAGAGCCTGGCGATCTTCACCGACGCCGACCGAGTCGAGGAGCTGACCAGCCGCGACGGCGACGTCGCGCTGGATCCGAGCGGGTTCGCGAGCGTCGGCACAGCCGATGGCGACGATCGCCTGATCGAAGAGCTGGAGATCGGCGTTCGGGCGTACAACTGCCTGAAGCGCGCCGGGATCCAGACGGTCGGGGATCTCGTCCAGCGCTCCGAGTCGGAGCTCAACGCAATCCCGAATTTCGGAAAGCGCTCCACCGACGAGGTGAAGGACGCCCTGACGGCGCTCGGCCTGTCGCTCCGCGAGGAGTGACCCGGCCCCGGCCAGGAACTACGATCCGATCCCTGAACGCTCACCCGCCCCGCGGCTGGTGGTGACATGCGCCACGGAAAGCAGAGGAACAAGCTCAGTCGAGACTCGGCTCACCGCCGGTCGCTGCTTCGCAACCTCTCGCGCGAGCTGATCGAGCACGAGCGGATCAAGACCAGCCAGGCGAAGGCCAAGGCGGTCAAGCCCGAGGTCGAGAAGCTGATCACGCTGGCCAAGCGGGGGGACCTGCACGCGCGCCGGCGGGCGCTGTCGTCGCTCGGCCAGGATCGATTCATCGTCCACAAGCTGTTCGAGGAGATCGCCCCTCGCTACTCGGAGCGTCCCGGCGGCTACACGCGGATCATCAAGCTCGGGCCGCGGCGCTCGGACTCGACCGAGATGGTCTTCCTGGAGCTGGTCTAGCCGTCGTTGAGCCTGGCCGTGGGCACCTTTCGGCTGACGATCGCCTACGACGGGACGCCCTTCGCCGGCTGGGCGGTCCAGCCGGGCCTTCATACCGTCCAGGGTGAGCTCGAGGCGGCGCTCGCGCGGATCCTCGGCGAGCCCGTATCGCTCGCGGTCGCCGGGCGAACCGACGCCGGCGTCCACGCCAGGGGCCAGGTGGCGAGCCTCGAGCTCGCGGACCCGCCGCCCGACGAGCTGGCTCAGCGGCTCAGCGCCCTGCTGCCCGCCGAGATAGCCGTGGTCGAGGCGCAGGCGGCGCCCGACGGCTTCGACGCCCGTCGCGACGCCCGGTCGCGGACGTACTGCTATCGCGTGCTGGCCTCACCCGTCCTTGACCCGTTCGAGGTCGGCCGGGCTCTCTGGTGGCCCCGTCCGGTGGATCGTGAGGCGCTCGAGCGCTGCGCCGCGATGCTGGTCGGAGCACACGACTTCACCGCCTTTACCCCGACCGGCACGGAGCATGTGCGCTTCGAGCGCAACGTGGCGCGCGCCGAGTGGCGGTTCCAGCGGCTTGACGGGCCATCACCGGGCGATCTGATCGAGCTCTGGATCGAGGCCGACGCTTTCATGCGCCACATGGTCCGGGTGCTGGTGGGGACGATGCTCGAGGTGGCGAGCGGCCGCCGAGATCTCGACGACTTCGCCGAGCTCCTTCGCGGCGCGCCCCGAGAGCGGGGGGGCGAGACCGCGCCAGCGCATGGCCTCTATCTGGAGTCCGTGCGCTACTGACCCGGGTCGCTCTCGCTGGGCGCCAGCTCGAGCTCGCCGAGGTTCGCGGGGCGCCCCGGCAGGTACATCGACGAGCCGGTAGCCAGCAAGACCGTCTTGCCCTCGGCGTTTGTGACCTCGGCGCGGGTGATCGCGATGGTCCGCCCGCTGTGGATGACCTCCGCGCGCGCCGTCAGGTCGGACCCGTCCGGCGCCGCCGGGCGCAGGAAGTTGGCCTTGAGATCGAGGCCGGCGATCGCGACCCCAGGCGCGGCCATGGTCTCAGCGGCGGCCAGCATTGCGAAGTCGGCCTGCATGGCGATCACCCCGCCTTGGAGCCGGCGGGCGGGGCTCGCCAGCCATTCGGTTGCCGGCAGCGCGAAGGTGGCGGTTCCATCCCCTACCTCCGTGAGCCGTAGCCCGGTCAGGTGGTGAAGCGGCGGCGCGGGTAGCTCGCTCGCGAGCTGGCGGCGGAGGATCTGAGCGCCGGAAAGCTCCGACCAGACCCGCTGCGGAATCACGCCCTCGGGCGGTGGCCGCTCGAACGGATCAGCCGAGCCGTACGTGGCGGTCTCGACAATCCGCGGTGGGCCCTGGGGCTCGGGAGGGTCCGCGATGGGCGGGAACACCGACAGCCGCGACGTCCCATGCGCGATGAGGCGCTCCGTGTCGCGATCGAGCACGAAGACCTCCGAGAGGGCAACCGAGCGGCCCACGTGGATCGCCTGGCCGTGGGCGGTCAGCATGGTCCCAGGCCTGGCGGGACGCAGGAACGACATCGAAAGCTCGGCCGTTGTATAGGTCGTCGCGGCCGGGAGCTGGGTCTCGATCGAGCACCCGAACGCGATGTCGGCGACGATCGCCAGCGTGCCGCCCGAGATCACTCCCGTCGACGAGGAAAGCCATCCCGATGCCGGCATCTGGGCCTCGGCCGTCCCGTCGCCGAAACCGGTGGGCACCGCGCCGGTCAGGTGGGACAGCGGGGGAGGTGGCCAAGTGCGCTCTTTCCAGCCCTTGAGGCGCTCCCTCCCCGGAAGGGCGACCACCGCCGGGTCGGGATAGCCGCCCCTGACCGGCTCGGTCCACACACGTTCCTTTGCTGCGGCGTTGTCTTCGAGCTCAGCCAGGCGGCGAACCTAGCCGAATCCACCTCGAATGTGTCTCAGCACGGCTCCCGGCTCTCGCTCCTCGTCGCGAATTCGGCCTGCGCTTCCACGCTCTGATCGTACCCCGACCCACCCCTAGAATCGAGCTCGACCGCTTATGCGCGTACTGCTCACCAACGACGACGGGATCGGCGCCGAGGGCCTCCACTCCCTGCGGCGCGCGCTCGCCGATCTCGAGGAAGTCGAGACGCAGGTGATCGTCCCTGACTCGAACCGCAGCGCAACCGCGCGCAGCATCACGACGCGCTCGCCGCTATCGGTCTCGGAGGTCAACCTCGACGATGGAGCCGTGGCCCACGCCACCGACGGTACGCCGGTCGACTGCGTTCGCTTCGGCGACCTCGGGTTGGTGGGCGAGCGCCCCGAGTTGATCGTCTCGGGCATCAACCATGGCTCGAATCTCGGTGACGACATCACCTACTCGGGCACCGTCGCCGCGGCGCTCGAGGGAATCGTGCTCGGGATCCCTGCGATCGCGATCTCCCAGCAGTCGCGGGCCCGCGAGATGGGCTTCGTCCCCGGGCCGGCGTTCGACTTCACGGTGGCGGCGAGGTTCGGCGCCGAGCTGGTCCGTGGGCTGAGCGCGAACCCCCTTCCCCCGGAGACCCTCCTGAACGTCAACTGCCCGGCGGGCGAGCCGGAGGGGATCGAGGTCACCAGACTGGGCAAGCGCCTTTACAACGACGAGCTGAAGCTCGTCGGCGAGGACGGCGAGGGCCGACGCCGCTACCAGATCTACGGCTTCGAGCCCTCGTTCGAGGATGAGGCGGGGACGGACCTGTCGGCGGTCGCCCGGGGGCGGATCTCGATCACGCCGGTGCACTTCGACCTCACCGACCGGCGGGGCCTCGCGCGCCTACGGGAATGGGACCTCGAGCGGATGTTCACCGACACGATCGCCGGCGCGGCCGAGAGCCCGTGAGTGGCAGGGATCCGGCGAAGCGCGCGCGGGAGCTGCGACGCGAGATCGCCCATCACGACCACCGCTACTACGTCCTGGACGACCCCGAGATCGGCGATGACGGCTACGACGCGCTGCTCGGCGAGCTGCGCGGGATCGAGGAGGCGAATCCCGAGCTTCGAAGCGCCGACTCCCCGACCCAGCGGGTGGGGGGGCGCCCGCTGGACCGTTTCGACCAGGTGCGCCATGCGGAGCCGATGCTTTCGCTGGCCAACGCCCGCGGAGTCGAGGAGTTCCGCGGTTGGGAGGCCCGCCTGCACAACCGCCTGCGACAGCTCGATATCGAGCCCGGCGAGCTGAGGTTCGTCTCCGAGCCGAAGATCGACGGCCTCGCGATCTCGCTCACCTACGAGGACGGAGCCTTCACGCGTGGTGCGACCCGAGGCGACGGGGTGATCGGTGAGGAGGTGACCCAGAACCTGAAGACGATCAAGGCGATCCCGCTCAGGATCGAGGACACGCCGGGC
This sequence comes from uncultured bacterium, assembly GCA_963720685.1. Lineage (GTDB taxonomy): Bacteria > Actinomycetota > Thermoleophilia > Solirubrobacterales > 70-9 > AC-56. The sequence goes on from CAVRGF010000003.1 coordinate 153,239, forward strand.
GTGATCGAGGTGCGGGGCGAGGTATACCTGCCCCGCGCGGCGTTCGCCGAGCTGAACGAGGTGCGTACCGCCGCCGGCGAGGCCGCGTTCGCCAATCCGCGTAACGCCGCGGCCGGATCGCTGCGCCAGCTGGACCCCGAGGTCACGGCATCGAGGCCCTTGTCGATCTGGTGTTACGGGATCAGCGCCCAGCAAGGGCGTCCAAGGGCGGGCCCCAGAACCCATACCGAGGAGCTCGACTGGCTGCGGGAGCGCGGGTTCAGGGTCAACGACGAGATCGCAATGCACGCCACGGCCGACGAGGTCGCGGCCCGGTGCGAGTGGTGGGAGGGCAGGCGCGAGGAGCTCGACTTCGAGATCGACGGAGTGGTGATCAAGGTCGATCAGCGAACCCTGTGGCCCGAGCTTGGAGTCGCCGGACGGGAACCGCGCTGGGCCGTCGCCTGGAAGTTCCCCCCGATCACCGCGACCACGAAGCTCAATCGGATCGTCTGGAACGTGGGGCGCACCGGGAGGCTGCTCCCGTTTGCGATGCTCGAGCCGGTGCACGTGGGCGGGGTCACGGTCTCGACCGCGACCCTGCACAACGAGGAGGACCTTGCCCGAAAGGACGTGCGCGAGGGCGACGAGGTGGTCGTGACGAGGGCCGGCGACGTGATCCCGCAGGTGATCTCGCCGTTGATCCAGCGGCGGAAGGGAAGACGGCTCCGAAGGCCAAAGCCGCCGGCGAAGTGCCCACGGTGCCGGACCCCGACGGTCAAGCCCGAGGACTCCGTTTGGACCATCTGCCCCAACCGGCGGGGTTGCCCGGGGCAGACCTTCCAGCAGCTCAAGCACTTCCGCGGCGCGATGGACATCGAGGGGCTGGGCGAGAAGAACGTGATCCGGTTCCTCGAAGAGGGGTTGATCGGTGACCCGGCCGACATCTACGACCTGACCGTGGATCGGATCCAGGAGCTGGATGGATTCGGCGAGGTGTCCGCCGCCAATCTGATCGAGGAGATCGAGGCCTCCAAGAATCGCCCCTTCGGCCTCGTGCTCTATGCCCTCGGCCTGCCGGGGATCGGCTACGTCAACGCCCAGGCGATAGCCGAGCACTTCGGCTCGATCGACGCGCTGATCGCGGCCGGCTCCGAGGAGATCGAGGAAGTCGAGGGGATCGGGCCCGTTCTGGCCGTCCAGGTGCAGGAGGAGTTGAGTGACGAGGGCGCCATCGCCCTGATCGAGCGGCTGCGAGAGCGGGGCCTGCGATTCGAGCTCTCGGCCTCCGAGCGCAGGGCGCACGGCGGCCCGCTGGACGGAAAGACGTTCGTGCTCACCGGCACCTTGCCGAACCTGACCCGCGAGGAGGCCACGAGCGTGATCCGGAAGGCCGGCGGGAAGGTGACCGGATCGGTCTCGTCGAGCACCGACTACGTGGTCGCCGGGGAGAGCCCGGGCTCGAAGCTCGCCAAGGCCGAGGAGGTGGGAACCACGGTGCTCGACGAGGCCGGACTCCGCAAGCTGCTGCCGAGCTAGCGGTCCGAGCAGCGATGCCGTCGCGAATCGCCGACATTTGATCGTCGTCGCTGGTTCGCGATCGTGGTGATGAGGGCTGGGTAGGAAGTAAGTCCACGCCGTCACGACGGCGTGGGTCGGTTAGTCAATGACATGCATTGACAAGACGACCCACGTCTGAGCTAGCGACGAAGTCGCGGTGCAGGCGCCTACGGCCTGCCGCCCCGTAACGCCCGTACCCGGCGGCAGCGGAGCCGAAGGCGAGCAGCCGCCGGAGTCATTCGACGAAGTCGCGGTGCCGGCGCCTACGTCCTGCCGCTCGGTAACGCACCTTGACCCGCCGAAAACGTAGCCGCAGGCGAGGCGTTCGGCGGAGTCATTCCGGAGCCGGAGGCGAGCAGCCGCCGGAGTCATTCGACGAAGTCGCGGTGCAGGCGCTTACGTCCTGCCGCTCGGTAACGCACCTTGACCCGCCGAAAACGTAGCCGCAGGCGAGGCGTTCGGCGGAGTTATTCCGGACCCGGAGGCGAGCAGCCGCCGGAGTGATTTCAGCGCCGGTAGCGGGCGATCAGGGCGGCCATCTTGTCCTGAGCGTTTCGGGCGGCGTCGAGGTTCGCGGTGCCCATCAGGATGGAGAAGGCGACGGTGCCATGCCCTGCGTTGCAGTAGCCCGACAGGGCGCTGACCCCGGTCAGCGTCCCGGTCTTGGTACGGCAGCGTCCGTCGGCCGCGGTCCCGTTCATGCGGTCGGCAACCGTTCCCTGTTCCCCCGCCAGCGGGAGCCCCCGACGGTAGGCCCCGGCTCCGGGCCGCCGGCTCATCGCCGCGAGCAGCCTAACCACCTGACGCGGAGAGGCGCGGTCGGAGCGCGAGAGCCCGGAGCCGTTCTCCAGCTTGACGCTCGTGCCCACGCGGTGGGCGAACTTCATCACCCTGCGGGCGCCGCGACGGGTTGTGCCCTTGGGCCCGGCGCGGCCGGCCGCCAGCCGCTTCAGCAGCATCTCGGCGAAGAAGTTGTTCGACGGCCTGAGCGTCGCGGCGATCAGGCCCGCCACGGAGGGTGAGCTGACGCTTGCGAGCGGGCGCTTGTGAAGTACCCGCGCCGGCAGGTCCGCACGGCCGATTCCTCCCTCGACCCGGACCCCGATCCTCCGTAGCTTGTTCTTCAGCGCTCGTGCGGCGACCAGCTCCGGATTCCCCGCATAGTGGCCATGAGCGATGCCCGAGTCGTAGGAGAGGCCGGAGAGCGGCCCGAGCTCGCCCGACGCGTCGACCCCGCTCGTCGGGATGCCACGTTGGCGGTCGAAGATCGAGTCGTCGGCACGGACCTTGCCCGTGATCCGCTTGATGCCCGATCTGCGGATGTCGCCGGCGAGCCTGCCGAGCGGCGTCAGGGGCAGGCCGAAGCGGCGGGCGAAGGAGCGCTTGCCGAGCGCCGGATCGCCCGCTCCGACCACGACCACGCTCCCTCGCAGCGTGTGGCGCCCGGCCGGGCGCGAGGAGCGTGCGTAGAGCCTGGTCTTGAAGGTCGCGCGGGGGCCGAACCGGTCGAGCAGCGCCGCCGTCGTGAACAGCTTCGTGTTCGAGGCCAGCGGCCGGTGGCGGCGAGATGACCAGCTGAACAGAGCTCGGTTGCGTTGCGCGTCGAGGTCGGTGACGAAGGCCCCGCCGGCCCCGCCCACATGGCGCATCTGCTTGGCCAGACCCCGCTCCAGTCGGCTGCGCGACAGCGACGCGTTGGCGGGCGCGGGCGTCGCGGCCAGCAGGCCGACGACGACGGCCAGGCCCATCGCCAGCCAGCCTTGACGCCGTGAAGGACCAGATCGAGCGCGGATCCGGTCATAATGCCCCACAGCCATGGGGAAGGTCGTCGAGCTCGAGACCCCGCGCACCCAACCGCGCGGGCCTCGGAGCCGAAGAGGTCGAAAGCGAATTTCCAAGACCGCGCTCGTGCTGGGCGGCGGAGGGTTCACCGGTGGCGTTTATGAGATCGGGGCGCTGCGCGCACTCGACCTGCTCGCCGTCAACAGCACCATCAACGAGTTCGACGTCTACGTGGGAACCAGTGCCGGCGCCTTCGTGGCCGGGATGGTCTCGAACGGCATCACCCCCGAGGAGATGATGCGGGTGATCAACAACGACCTCCCGTCGCCACTCTCCGACATCTCGCTCGGCACCCTGCTCCGGCCGAACTACCGGGGCTTCCTGCGAAAGTCGGTCACCTTCCCGCTGCGGATCGCCGGGGTGGCGCGCGAGGTGGTCAGCCATCTCGGGGAGCTCTCTGCGGTCGACATCGCGACCGGGCTCGCGACCGGGCTCCCGGCCGGCATCTACACGGGGGCCGGGATCGAGCGGTACGTGGCCCAGGTCCTATCCGATCCTGACCGCACGAACGATTTCCGGCTGCTCGAGCACGAGCTCTACCTGACCGCCACCGACCTCGATACGACCGAGCGGGTCGTTCTCGGGGAGGGGGAATGGGCCGATGTCCCGATCTCGACCGCGGTCGCCGCGTCGGGCGCCCTGCCGATGGTTTATGAGCCGGTTCAGATCAACGACCGCGAGTACATCGACGGGGGGATCCGGTCGACGACCAACGTTGATGTCGCCGTCGAGCACGGCGCCAAGTTCATCGTGGTGATCAACCCCATGGTCCCCTACGTCAACGACTTCCGGAAGCGCATCCCGACCATCACCGGCAACCGCGCCCGGCGCGTCTCCGACATGGGCTTCACCGCGATCGGCAACCAGGCGTTCCGCCTTCTCTCCCACGAGCGCCTCCACATGGCGGTCGAATACTGGGAGCAGCGCTATCCCGGCGTCGACATCATCCTGATCGAGCCCGAGCTCGACGACGAGGTCATGTTCGGGACTTCGATCCTCGACTACAGCGGCCGGCTGGAGATCGCCAAGCACGGCTTCGAGTCGGTGACCCTGAAGCTCGCCCGCGACTATGAGCGCTACAAGTCGATCGCCGAGCGCCACGGCATCGAGATCTCGGCCCGACGTGTCCGGCATGTGCTGGATCAGGTCGAGCGCGAGGAAGAGCGGCTCTCGGCTTGGCGAAGGGTCCTCGAGCAGACCACCGCGGCGCTTCTGCGCCAACAGCCGGGCCAGGCCTCCTCGTCGTCGCCCGAGTAGCCCGGCCTAGTTGAGCCGCCCACACACGTTGTGAACAGCTGAAAAGCCATCCGGGCCCACCCAGAGGCTTGTGGTGCTCAACGCCACAGACCAAAGGAGGACCCGGATGAAGGTTGACGCTAACGCCGCTCTCGGACCGGCAGGACGTCTCGCGCTCGTTGAAGCGATCGAGTCGGGGATGACGTTGAGGGCGGCAGCTGCCGCGCTCAACGTCGCACCGGCCACCGCGCACCGCTGGTGGCATCGTCGCCGGGGAGCGAGCGCCGAGGAGCTCGCCTCGGCCAGCTGGCTTTGCGATCGCTCCTCGCGGCCGCGTCGCCAACCCCGACGCCTGTCGAGCACCGAGGAGGAGCCGATCCTGCGGGCTCGGCGGGAGACCGGCCTCGGCCCCGGGCGCCTGGCCGGGATCTGTCGCCGGGCCCGCTCGACGATCTGGAAGGTGCTTTTCCGCCACGGACTCTCACGGCGGCCGAGCTCGCCACGAGCTTCTATCGCCGCTATGAGTGGTCGCGCCCGGGGGCGCTGCTTCACGTCGACACGGCCCAGCTCGCCCGCTTTGAGCATCCCGGCCACCGGATGACCGCCGACCGCCAGCGCCGAAGCCGCGGCGCCGGCAAGGTCTTCCTGCACTCCTGCGTCGACGATCGCTCCCGCTATGCCTACGTCGAGCAACACGCGGATGAACGAGCCGAGACCGCCGCTGCGTTCATGCGCCGGGCGATCGAGCACTTCATTGAGCTCGGACTCTCACCGCCGGAGGCGGTGATGAGCGACAACGGCAACCCATATCGCTCCTTCGCCTTTCGAGCCGAGCTCGAGCGGGTGGGCGCCCGCCAGATCCTCACCCCGCCCTACACGCCACGCTGGAACGGCAAGGTCGAGCGCTTCATCCAGACGCTGAAGCGAGAGTGGGCGTACGCCCACTCCTGGCCCAGCTCAGCGCGCCGATCGCGGGCGCTGCGATCCTTCCTTCGCTACTACAACCGGCGAAGGCCCCACAGCTCGCTGGGTGACCGGCCGCCGATCAGCCGCGTTCACAACGTTCGTGGGCAGGACAGCTAGTCCGAGTAGAGGGACTCGATCTCGGCCTCGTGCTTGGCGGCCACGACGGCCCGCTTCACCTTCAGCGTCGGGGTCAGCTCGCCCCCCTCCTGCGAGAGGTCGTGGGGCAGGATCGCGAACTTCTTCACCTGCTCGACGCGGGCGAACTTCTTGTTGATCTCGTCGACGTGCTCGGAGATCGTCTCTCGGACCTGGGGGTTCGACGCCAGCGCCTCGGGGTCCTCGGGTAGCCCATGGTCGGATGCCCACTTCACGACCTCCTCGGGATCGAGCGTCACCAGCGCGGTCAGATAGGCCCTGCGGTCCCCGATCAGAACGCATTGGGAGACCAGCGGATGCTGCTTGATCTCGGCCTCGATGTTTGCCGGGGTGATGTTCTTGCCGCCCGCGGTGATGATGATGTCCTTCTTGCGGCCGGTGATCTTGATGAACCCGTCCGAGTCCACCTCGCCGAGGTCGCCAGTGTGAAGCCAGCCGTCGACCAGGGTCTCGCGGGTCGCCTTCTCGTTCTTGTAGTACCCCTGGAACACGTTCGGCCCCCGGACGAGGATCTCGCCGTCGTCGGCCACCTTGACCTCGCAGCCCGGGAACGGCTTCCCGATCGTCCCGAACTTGAACGCCTCCGCGGTCGAGATCGTGGCCGCGGTGGAGGTCTCGGTCATCCCCCATCCCTCGACCACGAGGACTCCGGCCGCGTCGAAGAACCGCAGGATGTCGGGGTTGATCGGCGCCGCGCCGGTCACCGCCTCGACGATTCGACCGCCGAACAGGTTGCGGATGTGCCTCAGCACCAGGCGATCGGCGATCTCGTAGGAGACGCGAAGCGGCGGCCAGGCGGTCCGGCCCTCGCGCTCGGCCTCGCGCATCCTGCGACCGACCCCGATCGCCCAATCGAAGATCAACTTCTGCGGGCCGCCGGCCTGTTCGGCCTTCGACGTCGCCGCGGTGTAGATCTTCTCGAAGATCCTCGGCACTGACGGGAAGTAGTGCGGCTTCACCTCGGCGAGGTTGGGGAGGATCTTCGTCGGGTCGCGCTCCCAATAGGCGAGCTCGCCGCCCACCTCGAAGCTCAGCAGCTGGATCAGGAGTGCGAACGAGTGGGCCAGCGGCAGGTACAGATAGGTGACGCGGCTGGGCTCGAGAACGCTCTGCCTCAACGCCATGTCGATCATCGCGCGGTAGTTGCCATGCGAGATCACGCATCCCTTCGGGGGGCCGGTGGTACCCGACGTGTAGATGAACGTGCAGATGTCCTCGGGCGTCACCGAGCTCCAGCGCTCCTCCCAGTCGGCGGAGTCGAGATTGGCGCCACGCTCGATCAGCTCGCCGGTTGAGATCACGCCGTCGGCCGAGCCGCTGATCAGGATCACGTGCTCGAGCTTGGGGCAGGCATCGCGAACCTCGCGGATCTTCTCGAGCTGGGCCTCGTCCTCGACGATCACCGCCTTCGCGTCGGAGTTCTCGAGCACGTACTGGCATTCCTCGGGCGAGTTCGTCTGATAGATCGGGACCACCGTTGCGCCGGCCGACAGCGCGGCGAAGTCGTAATAGGTCCATTCAGGGCGGGTGTTGGAGAGGATCGAGACCTTGTCGCCCTTCTCGATGCCGAGCGCCATCAGGCCGAGCGACAGCCGCTCGACCGCCTTCCCGACCTCGGCGAAGGTCCTCGACGTCCAGCCATGCCCGCCGTCCTCCTTGTAGAGAACCGCGTTGAGGTTCGCGTGTCGGCGTGCGGCGAGGGGAAGCAGATCGGCGACAGCCCCCGGCGCGAGTCCGTCCGCGACGTCCGCGCCGACGGTCGCAGTCTCCATCAATCTCCTCCTTCGCCCTACGACGTACCGAGCGGTCTCGTCGCCGCTCCGCTCAGAAGGCTATCTCAGCGAAGCGGATCAGGCAGCCGTCTGGGCCCTGCTCGGACGCCGAGTGACCCGGCGCATCGAGGAGACGAACAGCGTCTTGTCGATCCGGCCGTTGAAGATCGGAACACCCATCTCCATGCACTTGGAGATCACCTCGCGCCGCTTCATGTTGACTTCCTCGGCGAGCTCGGTGGGCGTCAGGTGAATGGCCACGCGCAAATTCTCCTCCTGTTGCTTGCCTGCCCGACGAGTTTTATCGCTCCAGACGGACATGTCAATGATTTCGCCCGCAATTTCCGGGTTTCAGACGGGATTGGGAACCTCGATGAACTCGTGCGCAATCTCGAACCGCTCCGCGACCAGGTCACCCAGGCGCCGGATGCCGAGCGTCTCGGTCGCGTAATGGCCGGCGGCGATGAAGTGGATCGCGCCCTCGCGCGCATCGGCCATCGCATGCTCGGCCGGCTCGCCGGTCAAGAACGCGTCGAGGCCGAGCTCTACCGCGTCGTGGACCGCCGATGCGCCCGCCCCGCTCACGATGCCGATCGAGCGAACCGTGGCCGGGCCGGTGTCGAAGACGAGCGGCTCCCGCGCGGATATCTCGGAAACCCGATCGAAGAGCCGATCTGCCTCGATGCCATCCGGGTGGCGGCCGACGACCCCGATCGCCCGCCCCTTGACCTCGGCGAAAGTGCGGGGATCGGGCTCGAACCCGAGCCGATCGCGCAGGAGCGCGTTGTTGCCGATCTCGGGATGTGCGTCGAGCGGCAGGTGATAGCCCACCACCGAGAGCTCGCGTTCGAGCGCGATCCGAAGCCGCCCAGCCATCTGCTCGCTGAGCGCCCGAGGGTGGAAGTCCCAGAACAGGCCGTGATGCACGAGCAGCATCTGCGCCCCCGCGTCCGCGGCCCTCTCCAGCAGCTCGCGGTGGCCTGATACCCCGGTCACGAGCGTCGAGATCTCGGCCGCCCCCGGAACCTGGAGCCCGTTCGGCCCGTAGTCGTCGAACGAGGCCGCGTCCAGCAGCTGGTCGCAGAACTCGACGATCTCCTCGCGGCCGGCCGCCATGCTCGGGATGATCCCACGGCCCCGCGCCCTCGCCGCGGCATCGGCCATCTACGATGTTCCAATGCCCGAGGCGACTGGACCGATCGCCCCCGCGGACTCCTTTCTGGAGTCCCTGATGGACACCGAGCTCTATTCGATCGGCGCGTTCTTCTGCGACGAGCATCCAGACCTCGTCGAAGAGGTCGTGACCCGGAGCGAGGAGATCGAGCGTCGGGGCCTCGAGGCCTACTCGCAGGCTGGCGGGGCCCCGATCGAGGAGAGCTTCGAGACGCTCCTGACCGGTCTCGCGGTGCGCTATTACAAGGCGGTCGCCGGCTAGTGGCGTCACACAGGTGGGTGCCGCGCCTGCTGCTCGGGCTCGGCGCGGTCGCGCTGTTCGCCGCGATCGTGTCGATCTCGGTCGGAACGGGTGGCCCGAAGGTGATCAAGCTGACCGGCGGGGACGCCGTCCAGGAGCTCCTCGGCGGGATCCAGGAGGACGGGGCCGATTTGGGCCCACCCGACGCGCCAATCAAGATCTCGGTCTTCACCGACCTCCAGTGCTCGACCTGCGACGACTACGAGATTCAGACCGTGGATCCGCTGATCGAGGAGTACGGGCGGACCGGCAAGGCGCAGTTCGAGTTCCGGAACTACTCGCTGGGTCAGGCCGAGACCACGAAGGCGGCGTACGCGGCGGTCGCCGCCGGCCAGCAGGATCGTGAATGGCAGTTCGTGGAGACGTTCTTTCGCAATCAGGATTCGGCCCCCGGCAACACCGTCTCCAGCGACTTCCTCGACGACATCGTCAACTCGATCACGGACCTGGACCGGGACGCCTGGCTGCGAGACATGGACTCGCCCGAGGTCAAGGCTCGCGTCGATGCCGACGGGACGCTGGCGGCCGACTACGAACTGCGGGTAAACGGCCCCTCGATCGTGGTCGAGGGGCCGGGCGGCACTAGGGTGCTCCAGGACGCGCCGACCGTGCAGGAGGTCGAAGCCGCCGTGGACTCCGTCGGCACCTAGAATGGGCCTCCGGGGCGTGGCGCAGCCTGGTAGCGCGCACCGTTCGGGTCGGTGAGGTCGCCGGTTCAAATCCGGCCGCCCCGATTTCCACTCCCACCCAGACGGTCGTCGCCTCACTCGGCCTCATGCCGAGTGATCCGACATTCGTTCGAAGCTCATCGACGCCGACGCCCAGCGCTCCCTTGCCCGGCCGTCGCCGCGCGTGGGCCGCTAGGCGGCGAAGCGCTCGGCGGCCCTGGCGCGCGCCTTGGCCGCCTCGACCTCGCGGTCCTTTGGCGGCGCCGACGTGACCAGTCGATCCAGCAGGCTCGCCGAGGCGAGTGCGACCGCGTCAACGGCCTCCTCGAAGGCCGCCGCGTTGGCCTGCGACGGCTTCGTGAAGCCGCTGATCTTGCGAACGTACTGGTGCGCGGCCGCGCGCACCTCCTCGTCGCTGGCGGGCGGCTGGTAGTTGTAGAGGGTGCGGATGTTTCGACACATGCCTCGATCCTAGACGACCGATGAGTCCCGCCGGCATCGCTGGTCATAGAGTCGAGGCAATCGACCAGGAGGAGGACCGCAAGTGGGCAACGTGGTGGTGACGGAGTTCGTGACGTTGGACGGCGTGATGGAGGACCCGGGCGGAGCGGAGGACTTCGAGCACGGCGGCTGGTCGTTCGAGTTCGATCGTGGCGACGACGGGGACGGATTCAAGCTCGACGAGGTCATGCGGGCCGACGCGCACCTGCTGGGGCGGGTTACGTATGAGGGCTTCGCGGCGGCGTGGCCCTCGCGCTCCGGCGAGTTCGCCGACAAGATCAACGGCATGCGCAAGTACGTCGTCTCGACGACCATGGACACAGCCGAGTGGGACAACTCGACCGTGCTCAAGGGCGACCTCGCGGAGGAGGTGTCGAAGCTCAAGCGGGAGCTCGACGGCGACATCCTGGTCGCCGGCAGTGCCACCCTGGTCCAGGCGCTGGTGGAGCGCGACCTCGTCGACGAGTACCGGTTGATGGTCTTCCCCCTGGTGCTGGGAACCGGGAGGCGCCTGTTCACCGAGGGAGGCGCCGGCACGGTCCTGAAGCTCGTCGAGTCGAAGCCGGTCGGCCCGGATGGCGTCATCGTCCTCACCTACCACCCGGCGCGCAAGGAGCGGGAAGACGCCACCGCCGAGTAGCTCGGCCGTCCTGCATGGGCGGCGACCCGACGGCGTGCGGCGCTCGGGGGCGATAATGCGGAGCATGGTCGTGGGGGGAAGGTGGCTCAGGGCGCTCGCGGCGTCCGCCGCTGGGGCGACGCTGGCGCTGAGCCTGGCATCGGTGGCGGCAGCCGGCACGGGGGATCAATGCCCGTGCGGGGGCCTCGCAGACCGTGCCGCGCCCCATGGCCCGCTGACGAACACCGGCCGGTGGATCACCGACGCGCGCGGCCGCGTCGTCATCCTCCACGGCCTCAACATGGTCTACAAGCTGCCTCCCTATGCGCCACGGGCGGTCGGCTTCGGAGCCGACGACGCGGGCTTCCTTCGCCGCAACGGGTTCAACACCGTGCGCCTCGGGATGATCGACAAGGCGGTCGAGCCCCAGCCCGGTCACTACGACGCCGCCTACATCGACGGCATCCGCTCTACCGAGCGGATGCTCGCGGCCCGAGGGATCTTCTCGTTGATCGACTTCCACCAGGATCTCTACAACGAGAAGTTCGGGGGCGAGGGATTCCCCGACTGGGCGGTGCTCGACGACGGTCTGCCGGCCGAGCCGCTGGCGGGGTTTCCGGGCAGCTACCTGACCAGTCCGGGACTCAACCGGGCGTTCGACAACCTGTGGGCGAACGCCCCGGGCCCGGGCGGGGTCGGGATCCAGAAGCGCTATGCGGCTGCCTGGGCAAAGGTGGCGACCCGCTTCAAGCGCGACAACGGGGTGATGGGCTATGACCTGCTGAACGAGCCGTGGCCGGGAAGCGACGTCGCGACCTGCGCCAACACCGCCGGGTGCCCGACGTTCGATACGGCCAAGCTCGCCCCCTTCTACCGTCGCGTGATATCGCGCATTCGCGCCGCCGAGGGGAGACACCTCGTCTTCTACGAGCCAAACGTGCTGTTCAACTTCGACGCGGATACGAACCTGCCCGACCTGGGCTTCAAGCGCCTCGGAATGAGCTTCCACGACTACTGCCTGCTCGGGCTCGTCAGTGGGGCGCCCTCGACCTGCGGGGAGGTCGAGCGGACGGTCTTCGACAACGCCGACGCGCATGCCCGCGCGACCGGCGACGGGCTCGTCCTCTCCGAGTACGGCGCCACGGACGACCTCTCCACTCTGAAGCGGATCACCGGCTTCGCCGACCAGCACATGGTCTCATGGCAGGAGTGGCACTACTGCGGGTGCGATGATCCGACGACGAGCGGCCCCGGCGATACCCAGGCGCTGGTCAAGGATCCGGCCCAGCGACCACGCGGCTCGAACGTGTTCGGAGACAAGCTGAAGGCGCTCGCCCGGGCTTACCCGCAGGCGATCGCGGGCACCCCGATCCGATTTTCGTTCGATCCCGACACTCGCCGCTTCGAGCTCGTCTACACGCGCCGCCGGGTGAGCGGTCATGGCCGCTTCGATCAGGGGGTGACCGTCGTCTTCCTGCCCGCCGTCCAGTACCCCAACGGGTACCGCGTGCAGCTCCGCGGCGGGTCGTTGCTGAGTCCGCCCGGGGGTCACCGCCTGTTCATCCGGGCCAACCCGAATGTGCAGCGAGTCGCGGTCAGCGTGGTGCCGCGCTAGAGGCTCCGACGGATGAAGGTGTTCGTTGCAGGAGCGAGTGGCACGATCGGGCGCCCGCTCGTGCGTCAGCTGGTCGCCGCCGGGCACCAGGTGACCGGGACCACCCGGGCAGAGTCCCGCAGCGGTCAGATTCGAGCCGCCGGCGCCGAGGCCGTCGTCTGCGACGTCTTCGACGCCGACGCCTTGACCCAAGCCGTGGAGTCCGCCCGGCCCGAGGTCGTCATCAACGAGCTGACGAGCCTCCCGCGCGAGTACAACCCCCGTCAGATGGACGAGCGGTTCTACGCCCCGACCAATCGCGTGCGGACGGAGGGCGGGGGGAACCTGCTGTCGGCGGCGCGGTCTGCCGGCGCCAAACGCTTCGTCACCCAGAGCATCGCCTTCCTATACGCGCCCGAGGGCGAGATGGTCAAGGATGAAGGGGGGCGGGCGTTCACCGACGCGCCCGGCGCCTTCGGCGCGGGCGTGAAGGCGATGACGTCGCACGAACAGGCGGTGCTGGACGCGGAGGGGATCGAGGGCCTGGTCCTGCGCTATGGCTGGTTCTACGGCGCGGGCACCTACTACGCGCCGGACGGCAGCATCGCCGAGCGGGTGCGGAAGCGGCGGTTCCCGATCGTGCGCGGAAGCAACGGCCTGTTCTCCTTCGTCCACGTCGAGGACGCGGCTGGCGCGACCGTGGCGGCGTGCGAGCGCGGCCCGCAGGGCATCTACAACGTCGTGGACGACGAGCCGGCGGACGCCAGCGAGTGGCTCCCCGTCTACGCCGCGGCGCTGGGCGCCAAGGCACCCTGGCGGGTGCCGGGATTCGTCGGGCGGCTCTTCGGGGGCGCCGCGGCACGCTTGGTCTCGGGGCTGCGCGGCGCGTCCAACACGAAGGCCAAGCGCGAGCTCGCGTGGCAGCCGCGATACGCGAGCTGGCGACAGGGCTTCCGCGAGGCGCTGGGCCAGCTCGGGCCCGGGGCCGACTGACGAGGCGGGAGTCGCTGAACGCACGCCGCTAGATTTCAAACAGGAAACCGGCGACGAAGGAGAGGCGATGGCTTACTCGGTACCTGACCTGCCGTACGACTACGGCGCTCTGGAGCCCCACATCGACGAGGCGACGATGAGGGTTCACCACGACAAGCACCACCAGGCCTACGTCGATAAGGCCAATGCGGCGCTCGAGGGCACCGAATGGGCGGAGGCGGACGTCGATGACGTCCTCCGAAGCCTCGACAAGCTTCCGGACGACATCCGCACGGCGGTCCGGAACAACGCAGGCGGCCACTCGAACCACAGCTTCTTCTGGGGGATCATGAGCCCCGACGGTGGCGGCGCCCCGGACGGCGACCTCAGCGCGGCCATCGACGATGCCTTCGGGTCGCTCGACTCGTTCAAGGACCAGTTCAAGGCTGCCGGCGTCGGGCGCTTCGGGTCGGGATGGTCTTGGCTGGTGCGCGACGGGTCCGGGCTGGCAGTGGTCTCGAGCGCCAACCAGGACTCCCCCGTCTCAGACGGCCAGACGCCGCTGCTTGGGATCGACGTCTGGGAGCATGCCTACTACCTCCAGTACCAGAACCGGCGTCCCGACTACATCGACGCCTGGTGGAACGTCGTCGACTGGTCCGAGGTCGCCCGGCGCTTCGGCGCCTCTGGCTGAGGGTCGGGAACGAACGACATTGCCCGCTCGGCAAGGGCGGTGATCGTCAGGCTGGGATTGACCCCGGGATTGGCGGGCACCGCCGCGCCGTCGCACACCAGCAGGTTCGTGTAGCCGAAGGCGCGGTTGCGAGAGTCGACGACGCCACTTCGCTCGTCGGCGCCGATCACCGCGCCGCCGAGGATATGGGCAGTGGTCGGGATGTTGAGCGACGACTCGGTGAGCCCGCTCTGCGGAACACCCCCCGTGCGGTCAGCGAACCACCGCGCCGCGTGCTCTGCGGCGGGGATGAACGTCGGGTTTGGCCGCTCCGGGTCCTGCTCGGTCTGAAGTCGCACCCCGCGCCCCAGGCGGGCAGGGCGCGACCGCAGACGCATCGCCGTGTCGAGCGACTGCATGACGAGCAGGATCACCGTCCGCCGCGACCATCGGGCCGGCCACAGGAGGCGGATCGTGCGCAGCGGATGGGCGAGCATCGCCCCGATCCACTTCAGAGGCCGGGTGACCCGCGTCCCGCGCCCGGTCATCACCGTGAACAGGCGGCTGATCGCATCGCCGGCGCGCCCATATGTGACCACTTCGATGTGGGTGTCGGGATCTGGATAGATGCTCGACGTGATCGCGACCGAGCGGGAGAAGTCGCGGCGGTCGTCGGGCGCGGTAACCGCCTGGATCGACTCGGAGTTGGTGCGAACGACGTGCCCGAGGCGCTCGGAGAGCCGCGGCAGGGAGCCTGAGTGCTTGCACTCGGCGAGCAGGCGGTTCGTACCCAGAGGCCCGGCTGCGACCACGACGCCGCGGGCCGTCAGGGTGAGCCGGCGACGTCGCAGCCAGGCGCCGGGATGCGTGGTCACGACCGCGTAACCGTCGGACCCGTCCGGCGCGCCCAGCGGGCGAATCTCGACCGCCTGGCGCTCGGGCAGGATCCGGGCGCCCATTCGCTCCGCGAACCACAGATAGTTCTTGACCAGCGTGTTCTTGGCGCCGTGGCGGCACCCGACCATGCAGCTCCCGCATCGAACGCACCCGCTTCTGGGCGGTCCCTCCCCGTCGAAATAGGGATCATCGACCTCGACGCCGGGCTCGCCGAAGTACACCCCCACGCGGGTCTGCTTGAAGGTCTCTTCGACCCCGAGCTCGCCGCCGTACTCCTTCAAGAGCTCGTCGGCCGGCGTCATCCCTCGGTAGTCGGTCACGCCCAGCATCCTCTCCGCGGTGTCGTAGTGGGGTCGAAGCTCCTCCTCCCACGAGGCGAGTCCCTCCCACTGGGGATCCGAGAAGAAGTCGGGCCGGGCGCGGTAGAGCGTGTTGGCGTAGCCCAGGCTGCCGCCGCCGACCCCGGAGCCCGAGACGATGAAGACGTCCTTGAACAGGGTCATGCGGAAGATCCCGCGAAGCCCCATCCGGGGCATCCACAGATAGCGGCGCAGGTTCCAGGCGGAGCGAGCGAAGTCCTGATCGCGGAACCGCCGTCCGCACTCGAGCACGGCGGTCCGGTGCCCCTTCTCGGCCAGGCGCAGAGCTGAGACGCTGCCGCCGAACCCCGACCCGATCACCAGCCAGTCGTAGTCGTAGCCGCCGGGCGGGCCGCCGCTCATGTCCGCAGCATAAGCCAGCCCCGGCGCGCCGCCGCATAGGATTCTCGGGCGGCGCCCGCGCGCCCCCGCAAGAGCACAGGAGAGACTTGGCCTACTTCAAGGACGCCCAAGATGTCTACGACACGATCGGCAGGTTGTTCCAGGACATCGCCGCGGATGAAGAGCTGGCGCCAAGGTTTCGCGAGGCCAACACGATCGTTCAATATCGCTACCGAGAACCCGACTCGGTGATCACGGTCCGCATCCAGGAGGGACAGCCGGGCGACGTCGACTTCGGGGAGACCGAGATGGAGCCCGAGGTGACGATGTCGATGGAGGCTGACACCGCACACCGGTTCTGGCTCGGTGAGGTCGACGTGACCGCCGCCCTGGCCCGCGGCCAGCTCAAGGCCGAGGGGCCGGTGGCGAAGATCCTCAGGCTCGTTCCGCTGACCAAGCCCGTCCCTCCCCGCTATCGCGCCCAGCTCGCCAAGCAGGGCCGCGCCGATCTCATCGACGTCTAGGACGGCCGAGGTGGGCGCGAAGCAGGACGCCGAGGCATGGGTCGAGGTCGTCAAGGCGCTGGCGGCCAAGCGCAACCTCACCTACGACGCGGTGGGGGGGATCAACCCGGTGGGAGGCCCCGTGGCCCTCTGCCCGGGCGGCATGAATCGGTTGACCGGCGAGCTCGCGCCCGGGTTCTGGGGTGCTTCGTGCGACGCCGACGAGCGTTCCGCGGGAGGCCTGTTCTCCAAGGCGATCCTTCCGGGGGCGGTTCTCGCCAAGTCCCAGGTCCCGGATCTCGCCGAGGTGATGCCACCGTTCAACGTCGAGTCGATCGAGCGACGCCCCGGCGAGCTGGTCATGCAGGCGGCCTCTCGCCGCAAGGTCGAGTTCGAGAGCATCGACTTCAACAAGCGCTTCCTGGCGACGGTGCCGAGCGAGTACGACCCGGTGGCGCTGCGGGAGACGTTCAGCCCAGGGTTCCTGGAATGGGTGACGACGATCGACAACGAGATCGACTTCGGCGTCTCCGAGCAGCAGCTGTGGTTCTTGTGGCGTCTGGGAGACCGGACCTCCGAGCAGCTCGAGTCCGCGCTCGACAACGGCGGGGAGCTGTTCAAGCGGATCCGCGCCGAGGTCGAGGAAGCGGGCGTCCACACCTATCCGGCGGGACCGTGGCACGCCGGGATCGAGCCCTTTCCGGACCGCTGAGCTAGAGCCCTGCGCGAGCCCGGCGTGCGCGGAGCTCGCGTCGAGCCGTGCGATGGAAGCGGATCGATTTGCCGACGTTGCGGCGAAGGGCCGCCAGCCGGCCCTCGTCGGGCAGCTCGAAGCCCCCGACGAGCTTGTGCGGCACGAGCTCCAGCCCCTCGCCGGCCCTCGCGAGGTCGCCTCGGACCTGGAAGTTCTCCTGCCAAGAGAAGTCGGGGTCGTGGCGGTGCGCGGTCACGCAGGCGCGGCCCTCGACCAACGGCAGGCCGGCGGGCACGGTGTCGAAGACGAGCTGCCTCCCCGCCCGATCGGCCGTGATCGGAAGGCGGACGGCCAACGGAAACCCATCAGGAGCGATCCAGCTCAGCACCGCGGTCTCGTGGCGGTGGCCAAGCTCCTCGATTCGATTATCCCACGGGGTTGCGCCGCCCGCCGGCGCGCCGAGCGCCTCGGCCGGCTCCTCGCTGTGGCCGGAGCGCACCTCCTCCAGGTGGGCGTCGTGGCAGATCGGCGCCTGGTTGACGTCGCCCTCGGGCCACACGAAGACACGCTCCGGGCGAACGTGAACGTAGATCCTCGTGTAGTACCAACCGAGCATTCCCCGGATCGCCTTCGGGGGATGGAGCTTCCTGGTCCCCGGAAGCTTCTCCCAGGACTCGTGCCAGTAGCGCTCGCGATTGGCCGCCAAGTCTCGATCATCGACATCGGCTGTTCCCTGGACGAGAACCTGGATCCCGCCGGTGATGCCCGAGCCGGTCGGATCGGAGAACAAAAGCGCGACCTTGGGATTGCGGCGGGCGTCGGTCGCCTTCTTCGGATATCCGAGCCCGGTGGTGATGTCGACCGTTCCCTCCCCATCCCGGTAATAGGGAGTCACGGGCCATACGATCGGCTGCCCGGCGCCGTCGATGGTCGCGTACTCGCAGGTGACGAAGTGCTCGAACGCTTCCCGCACCTCGATTGGGAGGCTGGCGGTCACCGCGTCAGGGTAGGGGGTAGCCAGCCTCGCCGGGCAGCACCACCCGTTGCTCTCCGTCCTGCTCGATCACCCGCGGAAGGATCGGCTCGATCACCCGGGCGCGCGCCGCGTCCAGCACCTCCTCGGCGGTTCCGTAGGGGAGCAGGGACTCGAGGTGCTTGATGGTCGGAAAGACGAGCTTCAGCTCGCCCGCGGTGTGGCGGTCGAGAGCGTCGCGGGGCGAGGTCCACGCCGCGTCCGTGGTCTCGGCGCCGTCCGGGCGGGGGGCCGAGTGGGGCGGCGCGAGGGTGACGTAGAACCGGGTGTCGAAGCGGACCGGGACCATCTCGGGGGTGATCCACCGCGACCAGGCGACCAGGCCCGCTCCCGCCTCGACCTCGATTCCGGCCTCCTCGCGCAGCTCGCGGACCGCGCACGCTCTGTGTGAGCCCTCCTCATCGCCCGCGTCGCCGGCGTCGTCGGCGTCGACCCCGCCGCCTGGGAAGACCCAGACGCCGGGCATGAAGCTCGCCTTCGGGCTTCGCTGTACGAGGAGGACCTCGACGCCACGGTCGAGGTGACGGCCACCCCTTCGCATCAGGATCACGGATGCGGCCTGTCGGGGAATCACGGGCGCCACCGCTAGAACCTAGATCAACGCGGGCCGGGGCCGATGCCCGGGGCGACCCACCGCCACCCGAGAGTTTCGGATACGGTGAGGGCTGCCGTGCGCGGGGGTGCAGACCGCAAGGAGTTCAGCGGGCCTTACCGGCTTCGCAGGGCGGTACGAACCGCCATCGTGGTCGTGGGCGCCTTGACCGTGCTCGGGGCCCCGAGCCTCGCCGGCGCGCGGACAGCCGGCGCGTCCCGACTCTCCAAGGTGGACCTCTCGCACGCCAATCGGTGCGACTTCATCTCGGCCGAGGGGACCGAGTGCCTCTTCCCATGGCCGAATGACTACTACACGGTCGCCGACCCGAGCACCGATACGGGGAGGCGGGTGGCCGTGAAGCTCGACTCGACGCCACAGAACCACAACGGCGTCCACATAGACCCCTCCGAGATCAACACGAGCGACGGCTTCAGCCCCGGCTCGATGATCGTCCTACGGGTCCCCGGGCTCGATAACCATGAGGCTTTTCGTCAGACGGGCGCGGTGCGGATCACCGACATGGCGCGCTCCTTCCACCCCAACCAGCCGATCGTCCTGATCGACGCCAAGACGGGTAAGCGGCAGATGATCTGGTCGGAGATCGACTCCCTGGCCTCGAGCCCCGACCAGACCGACCTGATCATCCGCCCCGGCCGAAACCTCAAGGAGGGCCACCGCTACATCGTCGCGCTTCGGAACCTGAAGTACGCGGACGGCACGACGATCCCGGCTCCGGACGGGTTCAAGCTCTATCGCGACCGGATCCACACCACCATGCCGGTGGTCGAGAGGCGCCGCGCCCATTTCGAGCAGATCTTCAAGACGCTCAACAAGGCCGGGATCGCCAGGCACAACCTCTACCTGAGCTGGGACTTCACGGTCGCCAGCGAGCGCAACATCTCCGAGCGCATGCTGTCGATCCGAAACGACGCCTTCGCCAAGCTCGGCGACTCCAACCTGGCCGATCGAAAGGTCTCGGGCCGGGCGCCGAAGTTCCACGTCACCGAGGTCAAGAACCTCCAGCCCACCGACGATCATGGGGTCGAGAACGTCCGTGAGGTGAGCGGCACCTTCAAGGTTCCCTGCTACCTGAACAAGGCGGGCTGCCCGTCAGGCTCGCGCTTCAACCTGGGCTCGAACGGGTTGCCGAAGCAGATCCCGGGCAACACGATCACCGCGAAGTTCACCTGCAACATCCCACGCTCGGCGGTGCAGGACAACGGCTCCGGCGGGCTCACCGTCGCCCACAAGGTCCGTCCGTCGATGTACGGCCACGGCCTGTTCGGGAGCCGCGACGAGGTCCACACCGAGAACGTCCGCCAGCTCGGAAACGACCACGGGGTGATGACCTGCGCGACCGACTTCATCGGAATGGCCGAGGAGGACGTCTATCCCGAGGCGGTTCCGGCACTCGCCGACCTGTCGAAGTTCCCGGCTCTTCCCGACCGCCTCCAGCAGGGCTTTCTCGACTTCATGTACATGGGGCGGTTGATGATCCACCGCGACGGGTTCGCGAGCGACCCAGCCTTCAAGTTCGGCGGCAAGTCGGTGATCGATACCAAGGCGCTCTTCTACTACGGCAACAGCCAGGGTGGGATCGCCGGCGGCGCGTTGACGGCACTGTCGCCGGACTTCACCCGCTCGGTCCTCTACGTGCCGGGGATGAACTACTCGACCCTGCTGACTCGGAGCGTCGACTTCAGCGACTACGCGCTGATTCTCTACCCGTCTTATCCGGTTGAGGATCAGCGCCCGCTGCTGCTGTCGATGATCCAGATGATGTGGGATCGCGGCGAGCCCAACGGCTATGCGGCCCACATGACCACCGACCCGCTGCCGGACACCCCCTCGCACAAGGTGCTGATCGAGATGGCCTTCGGCGATCACCAGGTGGCCAACGTGGCCACCGAGGTGGAGGCCCGCACGATCGGCGCGCCGCTTCGCAGGCCGGCCCTCGATCCCGGCCGGATTCCCAACCCGGGAGCATCCAACTTCCAGGGCATCCCGACGCTTGGTCCGCTCTCGGGGTCGGCGGCCCACGGCAACGGGATGTTCGTGTGGGACATCGGCCCGAAGCGAACGGAGGGCAGCGAGACTCTCGGTACCGATCCCCCGCCGACCACCAACACGGCTCCCGACGACAGCTTCGGCGTCGACCCTCACGACACGGTGATCGACACCTCCCCCTTGATCAGGGCCCAGATCGCGAAGTTCCTCAAGGTCGACGGCCGAATCACCGATCCCTGCGCCCCCCACCCCTGCTACGCGGCAGGGTGGAACGGGATGCCCTAGAGCTCGACTCGGGCCGCGCCTTGGGTAAGCTGGCGCGCGATGCCGACCGAGACCGAGACCGCACAACTGTGGATCTGCACCTCGTGCGGGTTCATCTACGACCCGGCCGAGGGCGACCCCGACGGTGGAATCCCGCCGGGCACCCCTTTCGACCAGATCCCTGACGACTGGTTCTGTCCCGTCTGCGGGGCCCGCAAGACGGACTTCGAGCCCTACGAGGAGTAGCCCCCCCGAGCGTCGACTTTCACCGGCATAGCCGTCGAAAGTCGACAAGCGGCGCCGGCCGGCGCGAGGGTCGGGCTGAGCGGCGTCAGGCCACGGGGGCATCGAGCGCCCTGGCGCGCTGGCGTCGCACCCAGCCGCGCCAACCGGCGACGCTGAGCGCGATCAACAGCGCGAGGGGAAGCAGCGCGGCCCCGGCGACCAAGGCGATGCCCGCGGCGACGGTCAGCACCCTTCCGGCGTCGTGGAAGGCGTCGCCGATCGTCCACGCACCGCCCGAGGCGGCGTGGGCGTCGGCTGTGATCGCGACGCTGACCGGCACCAGGTGGACCCGCTGCTGGGCTTTGGCCAGATCCCGATGAGCCGCTGATAGGCGGCCCTCGACGATCCGAAGGCGAGCCCGGATGCTCTGCTGCTCGGTGGTCGTCGCGGCCGTGCCGAGCCGGCGCAGCAGCCTGTCGCGGGATGCCGTCAAGGCGTCGATCCGCTTCCGAGCGGAGACGAAGCGCTTCGTGATGTCGAGCGTGCCGTCGGTGCGCGACACGACGTGGCCGAGGTTCGAGAGGTCGCCCATCGCCCCCGAGAGCTCTCCGGCCGGAATCCGCAGCTCGAAGGCGGCGTGGCCGCGCTCGGCTCCCCGCACGCCGGGGTCGCCGCCGGAGACGTGCGAGCTGAGAACGAAGCCGCGATGGTCGCGGACCACGTCGAGCACGCCGTCGGCGGCGTCGCGGAAGTCGTTCGGCGCGGTCGAAAGCTCGAGGTCGACGTTACGGGCGATCTGGCGCTTCGCAGGGCCGGCGACCCCCGAGCCGCCAGATGCTGTATCCGTGGCTGCGCTGCGGGACCGGAGGAATGGGGCAAGTTGGCCGACGGTGGCCGCCTGATTGCGAGTGGCGCCGGCGGCCCGTGGGGTTGGCTCCTTCGCCGTCGTCGCCGAGCCGGCCTCGATCGCCGGCCCGCTCTTTGGCGCGGACCGCTGCGCGGCGGTCTCCGACGGGGCGCCCGCCTCGTCGTTGAAGACCCCGCTCCGCGACACGCCGACGCCGAAAGCGATGAGGAGCACGGCTGCCGCACCGAACGCGGGAACCAGGCGTCGCGCGCCTCTTCGCCGAAGGCTGGCGGAGGCGTCGGCGACCCGCCGGGACGCGCGGCCGACGCGATCCGACTCGCGCGGAGGAAAGCCGCTCGCCGCCAGCTCGTCGAGCATCCGTTCAGCCTCGGCCGACGGCTGGGGCCGCGCGCCGCGGATCTCCACCGCGAGCATCCCCAGGTCCTCGAGATCGGGATCGACGCGGTGGCCCGCCAGGGCGCGGTCGATCGCATCGAGCCGGCGCTCGACGTCCGGATCGAGCGGTAGGTCCGCTTCACGCAGCCTCATCGCATGCCCTCCTCAGCTTCTCGACCACCCGATGAATTCGGGTGCCCGCGTTGGTCTCCGAGATGCCGATCACCGCGGCGATCTCGGAGTTGGTCAACTCGGCGAAGAACTTCAACGCCACCAGCTCCCGCTCGCGGGCCTCGAGCGAGGCGATCGCCGACCGAAGCGCCGCCCGGCGAAGCGCCGCCTCGGCTCCCTGCTCGGGCGGGAAGGCCGTGTCGTCAACGGGATCGGAGCGGAGGGTGGCCAGGCGGCGACGGCGCCGAAGCTCGTCGAGCGCGGCGTTGCGCGCGATTCCGAACAGCCATCCGCGCCGGGATCCGCGCTTCGGATCGAAGGAGCACCGCCGCCGATAGGCCCGCTCGAAGGCCAGGGCGGTCACGTCCTCTGCGGCGGCGCGGTCGCGAACCAGGCCGGCCACGTAGGCGTAGACCGGATCGCGATTTCGACGATAGAGGTCCTCGAAAGCCGCGTCGGTGTCACGGGGTATCTGGGCGGCGGGTGCCGTGAGCGCCTCTTCCACATGACCACTACGCGCGACGGAGCGATTCATCACACCCACTATCGACCAACCCCTCGCGCATGTCGACTAACGACGGCATGGCCGTCGAAAGTCGACAAGCGGCGCGGGTCGGCGGGCCGCCGCGGCCGGATTGGTCGTCGTCAGGCGGCTTGCGCGAGCTCGCCGGTCGGCTGCTCGCCGACCGCGGCGTCGCAAGCGGCTCGGATCGCGTCAACCGTGATCGCGACCAGGCGGCGGAGCTCAGCCTTGGCGATCGCCAGCGGTGGCATGAGCACGACTACCTCGCCGAGCGGGCGGATGATGGCCCCTCGCCGTCGGGCCTCGAGCGCCACTCGGTGGCCAAGCCTCAGGGCCGGGTCATGGTCGCCGAGGTCGATTCCGACCATGAAGCCTCGGGCCCGCACCTCGGCGACCTCGGGCATCTCGCAGACCGAGGACAGGAGCTCGCCGAGCAAGCTGATCTTCGCCTCCAGGTGGTCCAGTGTTCGCTCGGTCTCGAACACGTCAAGGCTGGCTAGCGCCGCCGAGCAGGCCAGCGGGTTGCCCGTGAAGGTGTGGCCGTGGAAGAAGGTGCGCGATTCCTCCGGGTCGCCGAGGAACCCCCGGTAGACCCGTTCGGTCGTCAAGGTCGCCGCGAGCGGCAGGTAGCCGCCCGTCAGCCCCTTGCCGAGGCACAGGAAGTCGGGCGCAACCCCTTCCTGCTCGCAGGCGAACATCGTCCCCGTGCGCCCGAACCCGGTCGCGACCTCGTCGCAGATCAGGAGCACGTCGTGGGTGTCGCAGAGCTCTCGAACCCGCCGCAGGTAGCCGGGCGGCTGGACCCGGACCCCGGCCGCACCCTGCACGAGGGGTTCCACGATCATCGCGGCGATCTGACCCGCGTGGCGGTCGAGAACCTGCTCGAGCTCGTCCGCGTCGCCGGGCGTGACCTGATGGGTCGAAAACAGGAGCGGTGAGTAGGCGCCGTGAAAGAGCTCGATCCCACCCGCCGACACTGCGCCCAGGGTGTCACCGTGGTAGGCGTCCCGCAGCGACACGAATCCGGTTCGCTCGGCATCCCGGCCCCCTCGCTGGCGCCAATACTGGAACGCGGCCTTGAGAGCGATCTCGGTCGCGCTGGAGCCGGAGTCCGAGTAGAAGACCCGGCTGAGCCCGGCGGGCGCGAGCTCGACCAGACGGCCCGCGAGAGTCGCCGCGCCGGCGTGGGTCAGGCCCAGCATCGTCGAGTGAGCGACCCGGTCGAGCTGCTCGCGGATCGCCCCGTCGATCATCGGATGGCGGTGGCCGTGGACGTTGCACCACAGCGAGGAGACGCCGTCGATGTAGCTCGCGCCGTCGGCGTCGATCAGGCTGGTGCCTTCGGCGCGCTCGATCACCAGCGGCTCCTCACGGCACCAGTCGAGCTGCTGGGTGAACGGGTGCCACAGATGGCGATGGTCGAGCTCGGCGACGGTCTGCGTTGAAGAGTCGGGTGCAACTTCGAGGTTCGCCATGGCGAACCGACCCTAGACCGGGGCTCGGCGGAAGCCGCCGAGACCGCGACTTCTCTAGTCTTGCCGGGTTGCTCCCTTGCGGGATGTGCGGAAGGCTTGGGGGCCGGGCAACGCCGCTCGGCGAACATATTCCCGCCGACGCAGCGAGGCGTCGCGGATGAAAGGAGAGGCATGAAGCTGAGGACGGGGACTTTCGCGATCGCGGTCGCGCTGACGATGGCGGTCGGGGCCGTGCCGGCGATGGCCGGGTCGAGCGCCCACGCGAGCAACCACAAGGTCTTCGTCGTCTGCAAGCACGGATGCAAATACCGGACCATCTTCGCGGCCGTGGACGCGGTCAAGAAGGGCGAGGGATCCGTGATCAAGATCCGCCCCGGGACCTACCACGAGGGTGTCTCGCTGATCGGCCACCGCTACGACGGGATCGCCTTCGTGGGCGCCAGCAAGAACCCGCGGAAGCAGGTGCTGGACGGCAGGAACGCGAAGCTCAACGGGAGCGGCCGCGACGAGGCCCAGAACGGGATCAACACCACCAACGTCGACGGGGTGAAGATCAAGAACCTGTGGGCCCGGAACTTCCAGTCGAACGGCTTCTTCCTGAACTCCGACAAGGGGACCACCAATTGCCGGGGCTTCCTGATGAAGAACGACCTCGCGTCGTTCAACCGTTCCTACGGGCTGTTCGCCAAGCGCTGCATCGGCGGCCGGATCACCCACTCAAAGGGCTGGGGGCACGGGGACTCGGCGATCTACATCGGCGAGACGCCTCCGCAGGACAATCCGAAGTGGACCCAGATCGACCACGACAAGGCGTTCGAGAACGTGCTCGGCTACTCGGGCACGAACTCCAAGTACGTGAACATCCACGACTCGGAGTTCTTCAACAACGGCGCCGGGATCGTCCCGAACACGCTCGACTCCGAGCGCTTCCAGCCCAACGCGACCGGGAAGATCCACGACAACGACATCTACTGGAACAACTTCAACTATTTCCTGCCCCGTTCGCCGGTCAAGACCGTCTCGGGAGGCCTCGGCCAGATCGGTGGCCAGACGATCAACTACCCGACCGGCGCCGGAGTGATCCTGTTCGGCTCCGACGGCTGGGTAGTCACGCACAATCGGATCTTCGGCAACTTCAAGTGGGGAGTTGCGAGCTTCTCGGACCCGTTCAACACCGCGGCGGTGAACAAGAACAACCAGCTCGTCGACAACGCGCTGGGACGAGCCGGCACCGACAAGAACCAGTTCGACTTCTTCAACGACGGCTCGGGCAAGGGCAACTGCTTCTCGGGCAACACGTCGTCGACCTTCCAGCGGGCCTCTGACGCGCAGCACTCGAATGCCTTCCTGTATCCGGCCTGCCCCGCACCCGGATCCGCGGGCACGGGCACGAACGTCGGTGACGAGAAGAACAACAACCCGTTCACCGGCCAGGTGGGCCTCCTCGCGAACTACGTCCTGAGCGACCCGCCCTGCTCGCAGGCCGAGTCGTGGAAGGTGCACAAGCACCCGCCGTTCCACGGCGTCACGCCGATCGACACCAAGAACTTCGGGAAGTGCTCCTGATGTTCCGGTCTCGCGCGACGATCGCGCTGATTCTGGCTGCTGCCGCCGTGCTTGCCGTCGGGGGACTGGCGGGAGTCGGAGCGGCGAGGACGACCAAGCCCAAGATCGTTCACGTGCTCGACACGAGCGACGGCGGCTTCGTCCCGTCCTTCGTGAGGATCCACAAGAACGGCAGGGTCAGGTGGAAGTGGGGGGCGGACTTCGACAACCACAACGTGACCCTCACGAGCGCGCCCAGGGGTGTGAGGAAGTCGAGATTCCGCTCGCAGACGACCAACAATCCCGACTACCGCTTCACGAAGAGGTTCAGGAAGCCGGGTAGGTACCGCTTCATCTGCACGATCCATCCGACCCAGATGACGATGAAGGTCGTAGTTCGCAGGCCCAGATGAAGATGAGGCTCGTAGTTCGCAGGCCGGCCCGGCAGTAGGCCACCATTGGACCCGACGCAGTTCGACCGCCGACATCTGCTCGCCGGGGGCGGGGCGGTCTTCTTCTGCACCCTGGCCGGGCACAGGCTGTCGCTGAATCAGCCGGCGGACCTGCCCAAGCTCGCCTCCTCGGTGGCCGTGCCTGCGAGCGTCGCCGGTGCCAACGGGTCCTCGAAGGTGGCCGCGGCCGCCGCGCCCGCCATCGACAAGGCCCGCGCCCGCGAGTACTGGATCCGCGCCGAGCCCGTGAAGTGGAACATCGTGCCGACCCATCGCGACCAGATGATGAATCGGCGGGTGAAGGGCCAGACCAGATTCACGGCCTACGCCTACCGGCGCTACACCGCCAACTTCGCCTCACCGATGGGTCCGGCGACGATCCCCGGCCCGCTGATCGAGGCGAAGGTCGGCGAGCAGGTCGTCGTCCATTTCCGAAACCACGTCGACGTCCCGGTCACCATGCACCCGCACGGGATCTTCTACAGCGCCGAGATGGACGGCGCCTACAAGGGCCGGTTCACGGACCCCGGCGGCTTCGTGCAGAAGAACCGCACCTTCACCTACGTCTGGGAGGCACGGGCCGACTCGGTCGGGACCTGGCTCTACCACGACCACGGCCCGATGGACCCGGTGCCGGTGTTCAAGGGCCTGTTCGGCCCGATGATCATCCGCCCCGCCAGCGACCCGAACCCGCCGGACAGGGAGTTCTTCCTGTGCATGCACACGTTCTCGCCGGTAGCGACGCACCTAAACGCGCAGTTCGCGTGCATCAAC
The DNA here is from genome assembly GCA_963720685.1 of uncultured bacterium. Classification (GTDB taxonomy): domain Bacteria; phylum Actinomycetota; class Thermoleophilia; order Solirubrobacterales; family 70-9; genus AC-56. The sequence goes on from CAVRGF010000003.1 coordinate 180,353, forward strand.
GGCCGCGCCTACGCGGGCAACACCCCAACCCTGCGGTCCAAGGTCGGCGAGCGGGTGGCGTTCCATGTGATCGCGATCGACGATGACTTCCACACCTTTCACGTCCACGGCCACCGATGGGCGGACACGAGCGGGTTCGGGACCCAGGGTAACCCGGGCGCCGGAAAAGCGATCGACACGAAGACGCTCGGCCCCGGGGAGTCGTTCACCTTCGAGTTCGTCGAGGACAACCCGGGTCGCTGGTTCTACCACTGCCACGTGTTCAGCCATCTCCACATGGGGATGAACGGGTGGTACGTCGTCAGCTGACCGGCGCGCGCGCTCTTGGGGCTGCGCTCGCGTTCGTGCTGCTGGCGCTGACCGCGCTCGCGCCCTCGGCGCAGGGGGCGAACCGCCGCATCGCGATCGGCAACTACCAATGGTCCTCTCCCCAGATCCATCTCGACCTGGGGGAGCACGTGACCTGGTATTGGGTCGGGCCGGACACCATGCACTCGGTCACCGGGACCTCGTCCAACGACGCCGGGTGGGACTCGGACCCGAACTCCGGCGTCCCCGACCACAGGGTCGGGGACCGCTTCGAGCTCACCTTCTCGAGCCCCGGCACCTACACCTTCCAGTGCAAGCTCCACTCGACGGTGCGCGGGACGGTGCAGGTCTCGGCGACGCCCGGTGACCCGGACACCGAGCCCGACCCGATCCCGCGCAGCAACGTCGACCTGATCGCGCCCTACGTCGATGGTCTGGGCCTCAAGAGCCGCTCGTTCGGCAAAGGCGGCACGATGCTTCGCTACGGAATCGACGAGCGGGCGAGCGTCGACGCCGAGTTCTATCGGCTTCTCAAGCGCCGTCGCGGCCATCGGCATCCCCATCGCCGGTTCGCCGGATGGCAGCGTTGGCACGGGAGCGTCGGCTACAACCAGACCCGAATCGCGAACCGAAGCCGCCACTTCCGGCCGCGGCCCGGCCGCTACCGAGTAGACCTGCGATTCACCGACGCCGCCAACAACACGGCGCGGACCCGCCACCTCTCGTTCCGAATCCGCTAGCGACCCCCCCTCAGGTCGAAGGCTGGGGTGGGAGGTTCCCCCGGGCGGCCTCGCGCGGCCCGATTCCGGTCTGTGATTGTCATCACACAGACAACCTTTGGCTAGCCAAATGGTTGTTTGTTTGCAATGATTACGTGCATGGAAGGGACTGCCGCAGCCACCCAGGACGCCACCGCGCCGCCCCACGCCGCCACAACCGACCCCGTGGCGCGGGAGCTCGCCAGGCAGCTGGGCGCGGTCATGTACGCGACCGCCGCCACCGCGGGCGAGTTCTTTCGCACCCTGGAGGAGACCGAGCTGACCCTCACGCAGTGCAAGGTGCTCACCGCCCTGATCCCCGGCCCCGAGGACGAGCCCCAGGCGGCGAAGCACGTAGCCGCTCGAACGGGAGCGTCGCTCCCGACGCTCAGTCGCGCGATCGATGCGCTCGTGCGCAGGGACCTCCTCGTCCGCGAGGAGGACCCCGACGACCGCCGGGTGCGCAACCTCGTCCTCACCGAGCAGGGAGAGCGATTGGCGCGCCGGCTCCTGTCGACCCGCGTGGACGGCCTCGCGGCGTTCATCGCCGACCTCACCGCGGCCCAACGCCGAAAGCTTTCGACCGCCCTCGACTCGCTCCTGGAGCGGGACGAGATCGCGGTCGCCTACCGCGAGTTGAGGGAGGACCCGAGATGACCCGATACAGGCACCTGATCACCGACGAGAACCGCAAGTGGTGGACGCTCGGGGCGATGTGCTTCGCGCTCTTCATGCTGATGCTCGACAACACGGTGGTCAACGTCGCCCTGCCGTCGATCGAGCGCGACCTTGGCGCGAGCCTCTCGAGCCTCGAGTGGACCATCAACGGCTACACGCTTGCGTTCGCGGTGCTCCTGGCAACCGGCGGGCGGCTCGGTGACATCTTCGGGCGCCGCCGGACCTTCCTGATCGGCGTGACGCTGTTCTCGCTCTCGTCGGCGACCGCCGGGCTGGCGCCCGACACGGCGTCGCTCGTGGTCAGCCGAGTCGTCCAGGGGATCGGCGGCGCGCTGATGATGCCCGCGACGCTCTCGATCGTCACCAACGCGTTCCCGCCGAAGCAGCGCGGCATGGCGATCGGCACCTGGGCCGGCGTCTCGGCTCTGGCGCTGGCGATCGGCCCGGTCTTGGGTGGTTTCCTGACCGAATCCGTCTCCTGGCGGGCGATCTTCTTCATCAACCTCCCGGTCGGCCTGGGGGCGGTGCTGGCGACGCTGTTCGCGGTCCGCGAGTCGCGTGACGACACCGTCGGGCGCGAGGTCGACTACCTCGGCGTGGCCACCCTTACCACGGGCCTCACGGCGCTCGTCCTCGCGCTGATCGAGGGCAACGCCTGGGGGTGGGGATCGACCTCGATCATCGCCCTGTTCACCGGCTCCGTCGTGATGCTCGCCGCGTTTGTCGGGGTCGAGCTGCGGGCCAAGGCGCCGATGGTCGAATTCCGGCTGTTCGCGAGCCGCAATTTCGTCGGCTCGAACATAGTCGCGCTGATCGTCACCTTCGCGATGATGGCGCAGTTCTTCTTCCTCGCCCTGTACATGCAGAACATGCTCGGGTACTCGCCGCTTCAGGCAGGTATCCGCTTCCTGCCGGCGACCCTGATGATCGTGGCGATCGCCCCCCTGGCCGGCCGACTCACCGACCGGATCGGCGCTCGTCTGCCGATCGCCGCGGGGCTGACGCTAGTGACGGTTGCGATGGTCTGGCTCACCACGATCGACGTGTCGACGACCTATGGCGACCTGCTGCCCTCCTTCATCTTGATGGGCGGGGGGATGGCGCTCGTGATGTCGCCGATGTCGACCGCCGCGATGAACGCGGTCGCCGACGCAAAAGCCGGGATCGCATCGGGGATCCTGTCGATGAACCGGATGATCGGTGGAACCCTCGGCGTGGCGGTGATCGGTGCCGTCTTCCAGGGGGCCGCCCGCTCGAAGGTCGATCAGCTGCTCGGGGGCACCGGCCTGAGTGCAGCGCAGCGCAGCGACATCGCCCACGGTCTCGGCGGGGGGCAGGCAACGGCGCCCCCGGGCCTCGACCACTCGCAGGCTGCGAAGGTGACCTCTGCCGCCCACGACGCCTTCGTCAGCGCTTTCGCCTCCTCGATGAAGGTCGCGGCCGGCGTCGTCGCGGCCGGCGTCGTGGTCGCTGTTGCACTCATTCGCTCGCAGCGGACGCCGAAGGCCGAGGCCGCCGCCCCGCCTCGCGCGCTCGAGCCGGCCACGGGCGAGCACGCGGCCACATAGCTCCGTCGGTCCGGCGCTCTCCCCTTCCCCGGAGGTGTGCTCCTCCGGGAGGGGGAAGCGCCTAGGAGCGCTGAGGACGACTCGGCTTGGCGCTCCTGCGCCGCTCGCGATAGGCCCGCACCTTGGCGCGGTTGCCGCATACCCCCATCTCGCACCAGGTGCCGGAGTGGTTCTTCGAGTGGTCATAGAACGCCCAATGGCAGTCATCGGCGGGACACGCCTTGAGCCGCGACCAGGTGCCGGCGACCATCGCCTCGTAGACGATCGCGACCAGCCGCCCGATCACGGCGCTCGTCCCGGAGCCCGCGACCGCGAGCGTCGGACTTCCGTCGGCGTCGAAGCGAACCGTGAGGGTGGCGCCCGCGACCGCGTCGTTGAGCGCCTCGATCGACCCCGGGTTGAGCTCCCCGCCGTTGTTGGCGAGGAGCATCTCGCGAAGCGTCTCGCGTAACTCGATCGCCTGCTCGAGATCGCGCTCGCCCACGCGAGCACCCGCCACCAGCAGGTCCCGCTCTGCGAGCCACTCGGAGAGCGCGTCTGGGCTCGCGAGCTCCTCCGTGTCGAGGTCCAGGTCCCGCGTGTTGACGAACTGCCGCAGGTCCTCCAGCTGTCCGGGTGCCGCTTCCGAGCTCATCGCCTGAATTGTAACTGGTATTGGGCTTTGACAAGTTACAGTAACCGGTGTAGGGTCTTAGCCAGTTAAGCGGTGATCCGAATTGGAGGCCAAGCGAGATGCGGCAGGCGCGCGGTGGGCGCAACGGCGACGGAGATTCAGTGCGAGCGCGAGATCGACTCGTCACACGCCTCCGGGCCGCCAACCTCGACCGCGAACGGATCGACACACGGCGCGACGAGCTCGGCGAGGTCGCACGGCGGCTTCGAATCGACCGGCGCCGGCGGGACGCGGGATGAGCACTGACCAGCAGCGAGCAAGGGAGACCCGATGAATGGCCTGATGAACGCACTCCTCTTCAAGGCGCTGACGAACGAGCGCGGTCGCCGAGCTCAAGAGCCGGCCAGGTATCGACCGCCGCGAGATCGAGCCGCTCGAGCGTCAAGGTCCGAATCCCCCCGAGGCGCTCGATCGCGTCGCGGTTGGATCGCTCCACGATCGACGGGTCGTCGGGCCAGGGCGTGAACACCACGAGCATCGTGTCGAGGCCTGCCGCCCGCGCCGCCTCGACCGTCAGCAGCGTGTGGTTGATCGTCCCCAGCGCGGGATTGGCGGCGATCGCGACCGGCAGCGCGAGCTCGCGAGCGAAGTCCCGCACCAGATAGCCCGGTGTCAGCGGGACGAGGAGGCCCCCCACGCCCTCGCAGACGAGAACGTCCGCACCGTCGCTCGCGGCGCGCGCGGCGGTGAGGAGGCGCTCGGGGTCGATCTCCTCGCCGGCGAGCGCGGCGCCGAGGTGCGGGGAGACAGGCGGGCCGTACCGGTACGGGGCGATCTGGTCGTCGGACTGGCGCGATTCGGCGGCTTCTCGGAGCAACTCGTGGTCCGGAGGGATCCCTCCCGGCGCGGGGTCGTCGAGACCGCTGATCGCCGGCTTGAAGACCGCCACCTGCAGGCCTGAGGCGGCCAACGTGCGCGCGATCACGGCGGCCACAACCGTCTTTCCGACCTCGGTGCCGGTGCCGGTGACGAAGACGCCGCGCAACGGCAGCCCGGTCAGGCCGCGCGCGGCATCCGGGAGGGACGAGCGGCGGCGGTCGGGGTCGCGCCACCGGCGATCCCGAGCTCGCGGGCGCCGTGCCCGACCACCTGAGCGGCGGCGCAGAGCTCGTCGGCGCGGTGGTTGGCCATCACGGAGAGGCGCAGGCGCGAGGTTCCCTCCGGAACCGTGGGCGGTCTGATCGCCTGCGCGAACACGCGTCCCTCGAGCGCGCTCTCGCAGAGCTCCATGGCGCGGCGCGCCCCCCCGACCAGGATCGGAACTACCTGGGTGCGTGATTGGCCGACGTCGAGTCCCTCCTGAGCGAGGGCCTCGCGGAGGATGGCGCCGTTTCGCCGGACCTGCTCCACGATGCCCGGCTGAGCCTCGAGCAGCTCGAGCGACGCGAGTGCTGCCCCGAGCACCGGCGCCGGCAGCGCGGTCGAGAAGATGAACGGCCGCGCCACGTTGATCAGCAGGTCGACGAGCTCTGGGCCGGCGCAGACGTAGGCGCCGTAGCTTCCGAGCGTCTTTCCGAGCGTGCCGACGACCACGTCGACCTCCCCGGCCAAGCCGGCTTCGGCGACGGCCCCCCGGCCCCCCGGGCCGAGCACGCCCGTCGCATGGGCCTCGTCGACCATCAAGCGGCACCCGAAGCGTCGCGCCAGGTCAAGCAGGCCCGCGACGGGGGCGACGTCACCGTCCATCGAGAAGACCGCGTCGGTCACGATCAGAGCTCCTCTCCCGCCCGCCTTGCGCAGGCCCCAAGCGAGGTGCTCGAGGTCCGCGTGGCGATAGACGAATCGCTCCGCGCCCGAGATCCGGCAGCCGTCGATGATGCTGGCGTGGTTGAGCTCGTCCGAGAAGACGACCTGGTCGCGGCTCGCGAGCGCGCCGATCGTGCCCAGGTTGGCGAGGTACCCGGACCCGAACAGGAGCGTCGCCGGATAGCCCACGAATTCGGCGAGTCGCCGTTCGAGGCGCTCGTGGAGCTCCATGTTCCCCGAGATCAGCCGTGAGGCGCCGGCGCCGACTCCGCACCGCTCCGCGGCGTCTGCGGCCGCCTGACGAACCCGAGGATGGTCGGCCAGGCCGAGGTAGTTGTTGGAGCACAGCAGCAGCACCTCGGCCCCGTCAAGGGTGACGCGCGGCCCCTGCGGCCCCTCGATCAATCGCAGTCGCCGGTGGAGCCCCGCAGCTCGCAGCTCATCGAGGCGTTCGCCGACGTCGCTCATGGTGTCGCCGGCTAGTCCCCCCAGCCGGCCGGCTGTCTGGGGGCGGTTGCGCCCGAAGGGGCGCGGTCGGGGTCCGGATAAGGGGGCGGCTTGCGTGTCTTCCTGATCACGCGCAGCTGGGTGGACGGATCCCAGAAATTGGCTTCGGCCTGGCTGTCGATCAGGGCGTCGATCGGAGTGGGCGGGGCGTCGCCATCGAGCCAGCCGGTTCGGTTGTCGGGCCGCGGGTTCGCGCCGTTGTCCGGTTGGCGCGCCACGTTCAGCCCCAGCTCCTCGAACATCGCGCGATCGTCGGACGGCTCCGCGCCCAGGGTGGTCAGGAAGTTCCCCATCATGACGCCGTTCAGACCTGCCTTGACGGCGAGGGGCTGGAGGTCGTCGAGGTTCTCGACCCGGCCGCCGCAGAGTCGAAACAGAGCGTCCGGGAGGATGAGGCGAAAGATCGCGACCCACTTGACGACCTCCCAGGGGTCCATCAGAGGCCGCTCACCGAACTTCGTCCCCGATCGCGGGTTCAGGAGGTTGATCGGCACCGAGGTCGGGTCGATCTCTGACAGCTCGAACGCCATCTCGATCCGCTGGCGGGGGCTCTCGCCCAGGTTCAGGATCCCGCCGACGCAGGTCTCCAGCCCGGCGTCCTTGACCGCGTCGATCGTCCGAATGCGACCCTCGTAGCGAACCGTGGTCGAAACCTCCGGGTAGTAGGAGCGCGAGGTCTCGACGTTGTGATGGACCCGCTGGATGCCGGCGCCCGCGAGGCGCTTGGCGCGCTCGCCGGAGATGTGCCCGATCGACACGCAGCGCTTCAGGTTGGTGTTCTCGGCGACGAGCTTGGCGCCCTCGACGACCTTCTCAAAGTCCCGCTTCGAGAGCCCCTGACCCTGCGTGACCATGCAGAACCGATGCGCGCCGGCGGCCTCGGCCGCCTTGGCATGCTCGAGGATCTGGTCCGGCTCCATCATCGCGTGCATCGGCGTGTCGGCTTCGGCGTAACGCGACTGAGCGCAGAACCCGCAGTCCTCGGCGCATCCGCCGGACTTCGCGTTGACCAGCGAGCACATGTCCGTGGAGTCGCCGAAGCGCTCGGTGCGGACCTCCCAGGCGCGCTCGACCAGCGCCGTGATCTCGGCCCGGGTGGAGATCTCACCCAGCTGGAGTGCCTCTTCGAAGCTGATCAGGGGCGGCATCTGGAGCTGCGCGACGGTGGTGTGTCGACCATCGGTCGTGATTCCGACACGCGCCAGGCTAGGCGCCAGGCCGGACGGTGACCCGGGTTCGGGACGGGCGATGAGCGCGGGCCGGCGGAGTTCGCGGCGCCGACCGACCGCTACTGGGCGGCGAGGGCTGCCGCATCGATCAGCGGGAGCCCTGACCTTCCGACGCCGTTCGAGCCCCAGCGTGGCGATCGTAGATCGTGTCCATGGCACTCCGAAGCGTGGCCGCCGTCACGGCTCCGCTGGGAACCGGCTCGGCGCGGTAGCTGAAGTTGTTGTCAAAGCTCATCAGGAAGACCCTCTTGCCGGTGCTCGTATAGCCGCCGATCGGGTTGCCCAGACCCCAGTCGATCAGCCAGCTCCCGTCCTCCAGACGGCGGGCCGATCCACAGCAGTGGGAGTTGCGGATCGACGGGTCGGTGATCGACTGCACGAGAGTCGCCGTTCCAGCGTCCTCGTTGATTCGATAGCGCACCGCCCGCGGCTTCCCGTCCGTTTGATTGGTCCTGTTGTCGAACACCGTGAGCGTGCCGTCGGGCTGCAGGCGGGCGTCGTGCTGGGCGCCGAGCGTGTAGTTGTGGGGGTCTCTCTTGACGTCTAGGCGCTGGGGAGTCCTGGTGCCTCCCAGCTTCCAGACCACCGCTCCGGTGCCCCTGCGGATCTTGTACACGGCGTCGAGGTGTCTGAACGAGGCGATCACCGAGTCGCCGGATGGCTCGATCGAGTTCCAATGCAGGATGTCGTAGCCGCTCGCCCGGCCGTGCTGGACGATCCACGGCCAGCGCCGCCCGGTCTCGGCCAGGGCGATGTGATCCTGGCTCCTCCAGTCCCAGGTGAGCCGCCCCTGCGTGTTCACCTCCTGAAGCTCGGCGTTGATCACGTCGGCGTCCCGCGAGCCGCCGTAGGCGCTGGTGTCCACGTGGTGCTGGGGCACGTAGAGCCCACCCAGGAAGTTGCCGTTGGCGAGTGGCTGAATGTCGTGGGGGTTCGCCGCGCGACCCACCGTGTTCAGAGTCCGCACCACGCGGCCGTCGAGGCCATGGATCCTCCACCGCCCCGGCGATGAGGAGCGGTCGAACCACAGGACCTTCCCGTTGGAGAGAACCCGGGTGTCCCATGCCGGACTGTGGTACCACCAGACGGGCGCGCCGCGCTGGTCGAAGATCGCCGCGTACTGTCCGGTCGAGTGCCGGTAGACGAAGAACTGGTCCGCCGAGAAGAAATCCGACGAGGCGCCTCCCCGGAAACGGGTGAAGCTGTATCGCGGGAAGTTGCCGGGAAGGCAGCGGACGTAGAAGCGCTCGACCGACGGGTCACCGGCCTTCCGCGCGGAGATCACGAACTCCTGGCCGACCCTCACCCGTACCGCAGCGCTGAAATCGCCGCTGGTGAACGGGTGGTTGCCGATCGCCATCTCCCACCCTCCGGTGGCATGGCCCTTCACCGCCACCGGTCGGTTCCTGCAGCGCACGGTGTAGTCGTGCGCGTTCGGCCCGAAGAGCGGGAACAGGCTGGGGGTCTTGAAGCTGACCTTGCCGAGCGGCGTGCGCGACTGCGCCGCGCCGCCCACGGCGAGGCTCGCGATGATTGGCGAGCACCACGACGACGAGGGCACGGCGTCGGATCAGGACCCCTCCTTCCGGTCGCGTCGCCGATGCGGCGACTACCCACGGGCTCGGCACGCCGAGCCGCATTGCCTGCGTCGACCCTAACAACTGGGCGTAACGCGCCGCCTGATCGGCGATTGCCTGTTAGGGTCCTGTGGGCATGGGAAGGCGGGGGCGTTTCCTGACAGCGGTCGTCGCGATGGGCATCACTGCGGGGCTCGCCGTGGTCGGATTCGGGACCCGGGACGCGAACCCGAGCCAGGCCTCCGCCGCCGCGCAGGGAAGGCCCAACATCATCGTCGTCGAGGACGACGACCAGACCTCCGAGTCGATGAAGGTGATGACCCACGTCAACTCGCTGATCGGCGATCAGGGGGTGACGTTCGCGAACAGCTTCGTCAACTTCTCGCTCTGCTGCCCCTCGCGCGCAACGTTCCTGACCGGCCAGTACGCCCACAACCACGGGGTCATGAACAACCAGCCCCCGAACGGCGGGTTCCCCCGATTCGAGTCCCTTCACGCGACCGACAATCTCGCGGTCTGGCTCCAGCGCGCCGGCTACTACACGGCGATGATCGGCAAGTACCTGAACGACTACAAGAACAAACCGCCGGTGCCTCCGGGGTGGACGGAGTGGCACGCAACGGCGCCCTACGACCAGCGCGTCTACAGCTACCCGATCAACAACAACGGCATCCTGCACAACTACGGCCAGGACCCGACGGACTTCAAGCAGGACGTATTGACGCGCAAGGCGACGGACTACGTGAACCGCCGCGCGCCGAGCACCCAGCCGTTCTTCCTCTGGCTCACCTACACCGCTCCCCACAACGGCGGGCCGCCCACGTCCAACCCGCCCCAGAACTGTCAGAACGCCGCCAAGCCGGCGCCGCGAGACGCCCACGCCTTCGACAATGAGCCCCTTCCGAAGCCCCCCAACTTCAACGAGCAGGATGTCTCCGACAAGCCGAAGAGCATCCAGAGCCTGCCGCGCTTGAGCCCCGGCGATATCTCGACGATACAGCGCAAGTATCGCTGCGAGCTCGAGTCGCTGCTCTCGGTCGACGTCGGTGTCCAGAAGGTGGTCAACGCCCTGAAGCAGAAGGGCGAGCTGGACAACACCCTGCTGATCTACACCTCGGACAACGGCTTCTTCCATGGCGAGCACCGGATCCCGGACGAGAAGACGAACCTCTACGAGGAGTCGATCCGGGTGCCCCTCGAGATGCGGGGTCCCGGCCTTCCCCAGGGCGTTACGGTGGATCCGCTGGTCATCAACGCGGATCTCGCGCCGACAGTAGTCGACGCCGCGAACGCCAACCACGGCAGCGTGAAGATGGATGGACAGTCGCTGTTCCAGGTCGCCAGGCACCCCATCCTGGACCGCGATCGTGAGCTCTTGATCGAGGAGCCGAGCTTCAAGGCGATCCGAACCGAGCGCTACTTGTACGCCGAGCACAGCTCCGGTGCCAAGGAGCTCTACGACCTTCAGAATGATCCCTACGAGCTTCACAGCCTGCACGCGGACCCCGCCTACGCGTCGGTGAAGAACCAGCTCACCAGCCGCCTCCACAAGCTCAAGCACTGCGCCGGCAAGACCTGCCGGGTTTTTCAGCCCGATCCGACGCCCTGATCTAGCGTCCGCGCCAGCGCGGCGAGCGCTTCTCGGCGAACGCCTTGATGCCCTCTCGGAAGTCCTCCGACGTAAAGCACGAGCGACGCAGCTCGACCAGCTCGCGCTCGGAGTCCGGCGTGAGGCGGGGGTAGGCGTTAAGGACCTCGATCGCGCGCTTGTTGCCGCGGGTCGACAGCGGGGCGTTCGCCGCGACCTCGGAGGCAAGCTCCAGGGCCGCGGCGGGAAGCTCGCCGTCGGGGACCGTGTCGTTGATCAGCCCCACGGCCATTGCGCGCGGGGCGCTCAGGTTGCGCCCAGTCAGGAACAGCTCCTTGGTCCGGCCGATCCCGATCACGTCGATGAACTTCTGAAGTCCCGTGTGGCCGTAGATCAAACCCAGCTTCGCCGGCGGCATGCCGAGCTCGGCGCTCATCGTGGCGAGTCGCAGGTCGCACCGGACGGCCAGCTCGAGGCCTCCGCCGAGGCAGTGCCCGTTGATCGCCGCCAGGACCGGGTACGGATGCGCGGTGATCGCCTCCATGGCGGCATGGAACGGGTGCGCGACGAGGGCCTCCGCGTCCGTGGCGAAGCTCTCCTCCGGGATGTCGGCGATGTCGTAGCCGGCCGAGAAGATATTGCCCTCGCCGGTGATCACGACGCAGCGGATCTCGATCCCGCGGTCGAGGCTCGGCATCACCTCGGCCAACGCATCGAGGATCTCGTGGTCGAGGGCGTTGCGTCGCTCGGGGTTTGAGATCGTCAGCCGCGCGACGGCCGCGGCCGGGTGGTCGAGGATCAGCTTTCCGTTCGCCAGTGGCGAGGGCCCGGGTGGCGCGCCGCCGGGCGGGGGGTCGGCGGTCATTCGAGGACGACCAGGACGTCGCCCTCCTGGACCGACTGACCCTCCTCGCAGTTGATCGACTTGACCGTGCCGGGATCCTCGGCCTCGACGGGCATCTCCATCTTCATGGACTCGAGGATGGCCACCGTGTCGCCCTCGGCGACCTGATCGCCCACGGCGACCTCGATCTTCCACACGGTTCCGGTGATGTGCGCTTCGACATTGGTGCTCATGACCGCACGGCGGGGGAGAATATCCGGCCTTGGCACTGGAACCAAGAGGCGACCCGGTGGTGATCGTCGCCGCGCACAACGAGGCCGATCGAATCGGCGCCACCCTGGGCGCCCTCTCGGGCGTGTTCCCGGACGCCACCCTGGTGGTCGCCGATGACGCGTCGACGGACAAGACGTCAGACGTGGCCCTGCTCCACGGGGCCCAGGTGGTGGCCCGTCGACGCTCGCATGGCAAGGGCGGCAACGTGACCGCGGCGGCCGAGTCCGTGCTGGGTCGCGCCGCCGACCCGCAGCCACCGACGTTCCTGCTCTGCGATGCGGACCTGGGCTCCTCGGCGGCTGAGTTGCGCCTCCTGGTCGAGGCGATCGAAGGCGGCTCGTGCGACCTCGCCATCGGAGCGTTTCGCGACTCGGTGGGCGGCGGATTCGGGATCACGCTCGGCTTTGCCCGCTGGGCGATCGAGCGCCGTTGCGGCTATCGCGCCGGGGCGGCACTATCCGGTCAGCGGGCGATGCGCGCCGAGGTGCTCGGCGACGTCCTGCCGCTGGCCGCCGGCTACGGGCTGGAGACCGCGATGACGATCGACGCCGTCCGGGGCGGGTACAGGCTGGGCGAGGTGGAGCTCGACCTACAACATCGGGCCACCTCGCGGAGCCTGGGAGGCTTCCTGCACCGGGGACGACAGCTCCTCGACATCGCTCGTGCCTACCTATCGCGACGGTAGTTAGCCTCAGCCTGTGATCCTCGCGATCGACCAGGGGACGACCGGCACCACCTGCTTGGTCTTCGACGTCGACGGCGGGGTCGCGGGGCGCGCCTACTCGGAGTTCGGACAGCACTTCCCGCGCCCCGGGTGGGTGGAGCACGACGCGACCGAGATCTGGGAGGTGACCCTGCGGGTGGCCACCGAGGCGATCGCCGATGCCGGGATAGATGGCGCCGACCTGGCCGGGATCGGGATCACGAACCAGCGCGAGACGGTCGTGGCGTGGGATCGCGCCACCGGCGAGCCGGTGCACGCGGCGCTGGTCTGGCAGGACCGGCGGACCGCCGGTCGCTGCGATGAGCTGAAGCGGGCCGGGCACGAGCCGCTTGTGAGGGAGCGGACCGGGCTGGTCGTCGACCCCTACTTCTCCGCCACCAAGATCGAGTGGCTCCTCGACAACGTCGAGGCGGCGCGCGGCGCCGCCTTCGGCACGGTCGACTCCTGGCTCGTCTTCAAGCTCACGGGCAGGCACGTGACGGACTACTCGAACGCCTCGCGAACGATGCTGTTCGAGATCCACCGGCTCCGTTGGGACGAGGAGCTCTGCGGGATTCTCGGGATCGACCCCGAGAGCCTCCCTGAACCGTGCCCGTCCGCCGAGGTGTACGGCGAGACGACCGCCTTCGGCGGCCGGGTTCCCGTCGCGGGCATCGCCGGCGACCAGCAGGCGGCGCTGTTCGGGCAGGGCTGCAGGCGCCCCGGGATGGCCAAGTGCACATACGGGACCGGCAGCTTCGTGCTCCTGAACACGGGCGCCGAGCCACCTCCGCCGCGCGACGGGCTGCTGAGCACCGTCGCATGGGGGCTGGCCGACCGGGTCGACTACGCGCTCGAGGCGGCCGTCTTCGTGAGCGGGGCGGCCGTCCAGTGGTTGCGCGACGGTCTCGGGATCATCGAGTCGGCGGCCGCCAGCGAGGAGCTTGCCGCGTCACTCGAGAGCAATGACGGGGTCTACTTCGTCCCCGCTCTGACCGGACTCGGCTCGCCGCACTGGGACCCCTACGCGCGCGGCACGATCGTGGGCTTGACCCGCGGCTCGGGACGCGCGCACCTGGCGCGAGCCGCACTCGAGGCGATGGCCTACCAGACCGTGGACGCCGTCCGAGCCCAGGAGGCCGCCGCGGGTGGCTCGCTGGAGGTTCTGAAGGCCGACGGCGGCGCAGTCGCCAATCGCTGGCTGATGCAGTTCCAGGCGGACCTGCTCGGCGCCCCGGTCGCGGTGCCCGCGATCGCCGAGACGACGGCGGTGGGTGCGGCGCAGCTCGCGGGGATCGCGACCGGCGTGTGGGTGCCCGGAGACCTCGATTCGATGTGGCGCGAGGCGGCCCGCTACGAGCCCACGATCACCGAGGATGAGCGGGAGACGCTGCTCGAAGGATGGCGCATGGCGGTCGAGCGCGCGAAGGGCTGGGCGACGGCGTAACCACGCGGTCGCGCGGGGGTAGGAGCGGTTGGGCCCGGCGATCCCGGCCCCCGCTTGCCATGTCCGACATCAAGCCGCAGGTCTACAAGGATCCACGCCCCGCGGAGTACTTTGACGCGTTCCACGAGCGCGCCCGAACCCGCGAGCCCGACTGGGTCTATGACCTGGCGCGGATGATCCTCACCCCGCCGACCGTGCTGCTCTACCGAACCAGGGCGATCGGCGCCGAGAATGTGCCCACCTCGGGACCCGTGATCCTGGCGCCGAACCACTTCAGCCAGATGGATCACTTCTTCGCCGGTGTTTACGTGCGGCGCAAGGTTCGCTTCATGGCCAAGTCTCAGCTGTTCACGAACCCGGCGATCAAGTTCATCTTCCGCCATGGGGGCGCCTTCCCGATCCGTCGCGGCTATCACGACGAGGAGGCGTTCGAGACGGTCTACAGGATCCTCGGCCGGGGCGGCTGCCTGCTCATGTACCCGGAGGGAGGGCGCTCGCGAAGCGGCGGGCTCGGTCAGCCGCGTCCGGGGGTCGGCAGGATCGCGCTCGAGTCGGGCGTACCGGTGGTCCCGGTGGCGATCCACGGCTCACTCGGGGTGCGACGTTGGCGAAAGCTTCGATTCCCGAAGGTCACCGTTCAGTACGGCGACCCGCTCGTCTTCGACACCGTCTCCGCGCCGACCCGCGAGCAGCAGCTCGAGGTCGCCGGGATCGTCTTCGAGCGGGTGCGCGAGATGTACCGCGCCCTGGATGAAGATGGCCGACGCGGCGTGATCAAGTCGCTGCGAGCCGGGATCGCCTCACCTGCCGAGCACGAGGTCCCCGCCGGCTCCCCTCGCTAGCCGGCTCGCGGCCTCGTCACTCGTACTTCGCGTCGAGGCTTCGCCAATGCTCGGCGTCGTGCCCTGGCGAGATCACGGCCTGCGGGTATTCCCGGTGAAAGAGCTGGAGCTCCTGGAGGGAGCGGCGCCACAGGTGGGGGTCCTGCGGGCGCGGCTGCGCCGGTCCCCCCTCGAGCTGTCGCATCGTGTAGACGGCGTCGCCGGCGATCACGAAGTCACGATCGCGCAGACGCGCAAGCACGCTCATGTGGCCCATCGTGTGGCCCGGGGTGAAGGCGAGACGGATGCTCCCATCCCCGAAGAGGTCGAAGGTCCGCCCGAAGGTCGCGTAGGAATCGACTCGGTCTGCGTCGAAGTCGACCAGCCGGTAGTCGAACACGTTGTCGTAGTGCTCTGGCCGGTAGCCGCGAAGCAGCGGTCGAGAGCCGGTGGTCGCCGCCTCCCACTCGGCGCTGCTCAGGACGAACGTCGAGGAGGGAAACTCCGAGATGCCCGAGGAGTGGTCGATGTGGAGGTGGGTCATGACCACGAACGAGATCGAGCGGGGATCGGCGCCGAGCTCGCGAAGCTGTGAGGGCAGGTCCTTTCCCGCCTCGATTCGCGGCCGGGCGACCCAGGCGGCCAGGCGGCCCAGGTTCTCCCTGGGCTCGGCCGCGACCGAGGAGTGAAGGCTCGTGTCGACGAGGATCGAGCCGGCGCTTGGATGGGTGATCAGGAAGGCCGGGCAGGGCACCCACAGCCAACCCGAGGAGCGCGAGGTGAAGAGCCCGGTCACCTTGAGCGACTCGAAGGGCCCGCCGGGGCGCTCGAAGCTGGCGGCCGGGAACTGGACCTCGCCCCCCGACAGCGGACGCACGGTGACCGTCGCGCCGCTCGACCCGCCTGGCAGCGGCTCGGTCAGCGGCTTCGGCTCCGCGTGGACCTTCATCGGGGCAGGCTAGCCTCGGGCAGCGGAGCCCTCGCGTGTGGCGGTGGGCTTGGGCGCATGGGCCGGTCAGCGTAGCGGGGGACAAGCCGGCCCGAGCGGGTCGGCTTGTCCTCGGGGGCGGCGCTGCCACGGATAAGCTCAGGCCGATGGCCCAGGGCAGCCCATCTCAGGTCTTTCGCCCCGGGCTCCTCGATGGCCTGATCTGCGTGGTCTCCGGGGCGGGCACCGGGCTCGGCCGGGCGACCGCGGTCGAGCTCGCGGCGCTCGGGGCGACGGTGGTGGGCTGCGGGCGTCGGCCCGAGCCCCTCCACGACACCGTGCGAGCGATTCGCGAGGCGGGTGGGAGCGCCGAGGCTGAGCCGCTCGACATCCGCGACGCCGATGCGGTCGATGCCCTGTTCGACCGTACGGTCGAGCGGCATGGTCGGGTCGACGTCCTGGTCAACAACGCCGGTGGACAGTTCCTCAGCCCGGCCGAGGCGATCACGCCGAAGGGGTTTCGGACGGTGACCGAGCTCAACGTGCAGGGAACCTGGCAGATGACCCACGCCGCGGCCACCAGGGCATTCATCCCGCAGCGCTCCGGCAAGGTGATCAGCGTCACCCTCTCGCCGCACAACGGGATGCCCGGGATGGTCCACTCCGGCGCCGCGCGGGCGGCGGTCGAGAACATGATGCGGACCCTGTCGATCGAATGGTCGCGCTTTGGGATCAGGCTCTGTGCGCTGGCCGCCGGCCAGTTCGACACCGAGGTGCTCCGCACCAAGTACCCGCCGCCGATCGCCGAGAACGTCCATCGCACCGTTCCACTCGGTCGGCTCGGAGCGCCCGAGGAGATGGCCTGGATGGTCGCCTACCTCGCCTCGGCCGCGGGCGACTTCGTGTCGGGTTGCGTGATCACCCTCGACGGGGCACGCGACAACTGGTTCGGAGCGTGGCCCCCGGCGACCGCGGCCGGCGAGTCGGGGGAGCCGCTCGCGGAGGAGCGCAGGCAGAGTGACTGAGCGGTGCGCTCAGCCTGAGAAAGCGGCGCCGAGCGCCTCGACCAGCGCCCGTCCGCACTCGCGCCCGGGGTCCTTCTCCGGGTTGTAGCAGGCGACCGAGGCGCCGGCCAGAGCCGGCGAGGCGGCCAGCGGACCAAGTGCGGCGGCGAGCTCGGACCAGGTCATGCCGCCGCTCATCAGGTAGTCAGTGGCGCTGAACACGTCCTGGTCCAGGACGTCGACGTCGAGGTGGATCCAGAAGGGGTGGGCGGAAAGGGACCCCGCGACCCGCTCCGAGGCGGCCGCCGGACCCTGGCTCCGGACCGCCTCGACCGAAAGGTGGATCGGCTCGGGATCGAGGTCCTCGGGCTGGAGCATGCCGTACGTCAGCGATTCCTCCTTGTCGCGAAAGCCGATCAGGGCTACGTCCGCGGGATCCAGCGAGGCGCCACCCGCCGCGTTCACCCAGGCTGCCGGGCCTCGGCCGAGCGCCACCGCGACCGGCATGTCCGCCGCCTCGCCGGTCGGGGAGGTCACGCCGTCGTACAGGTCCAGGTGCCCGTCCAGGTACGCGAGTCCCACGCGGCCCAGGGCATCCCGCGCTCCGGCGAGCGCCCCGGGAAGCTCGGCGCAGCATCCTCCGACCAGCACGGGCCGCTCAGCCGACTCGAGAACGCGCGCGACCGACTCTCTGATCACCGACGTCGCCCCGAGCACATCACCGCTGCCCAATATGCCGCTTTCGGGGTCGCGCTCGGTGCCGCGGATCCGGATCTCGAGATCACCGCCGTCCGCGGCCCCGAGTGCCGAGGCGATCCCCAGCTCGCGAAGGACCGACGGTCCCAGCTCGGTTCCTCCGGAGCGGCCGACCGAGTCGATCGGCGCCCCGATCATGCGGACGTGACTCATCCTCGGACCCGTGGCCCGGGGGGACGCCGCGGCGATCAGGCGGCGCCTCCCTGGGCGGAGGAGATCCGGCCCTCGCCGATCCGAGCCACGAGCTCCTTGGACTCCTCGCGGATCACGGTCCCGTCTTCCAGCTCGATCACCGGCAGGATCTTCTGCCCGCTCAGCTCCATGAGGTCGGTGCGGGCGCCGCGACGGACGGGGTGCTTGACGAGCTCGTATTCGATCCCCGCCTCGTCCAGGGCCCTCTGGACCTTCCAACAGGGATGGACGCCCACCTTGAGCCACATCGTGCTGCATCGGTGGAGCTTGATGCTCATCCAGCCTCCTTCGGGTCGTTGCCCCTTGGCTACGTGGTCATGCCGCCGAACTGCCCGCCGGTCACGTTCAGGATCTGTCCGTGAACGTAGTTGGCGAGCTCCGAGGCGAGGAAGAGGACGGGGCCCGCCGCCTCGCCGGGCTGAGCCGCACGACCCAGCGGGATGATCATCGACGCCATGGCGCGCTGCTGCGCCGGGATGCCGAGCTCGATCTTCTCGCCTTCGCGCTCGATCGCCTCGGCTTCCTCCTTGGCCTGCGTGAGTCGCGTCTCCACGAACCCGAAGGCGACTGCGTTGACGTTGATCTTGAATTGTCCCCACTCCTTGGCGATCGTCTTCGTCAAACCGGTCACCCCGGCCTTGGCCGCCGAGTAGTTCGCCTGGCCCGCGTTGCCCATCGTTCCGGAGATCGAGGCCACGTTGATGATCTTGCGGAACCGCTCGGTGCCCTCCCCGGCCTCCTTCTTGGCCGCCTCGCGCCAATGAGGGGCGAGCGCCCGGGTGACCCGAAACGGGACCACCGTGTGGATCTCGATCATCGCCTGGAACTGCTCGTCGGTCATCTTGTGGACCACGCCGTCCCACGTGTAGCCGGCGTTGTTGACGACGATGTCGATCTCGCCGAATGCCTCGTTCGCCTTTGCGATCAGGTCGTCCGGGACGCCGGGCTTCGTCAGGTCGCCGGCGAAGACGGCGGTCTCGCCATCGATCTCGGCGGACGCCTGCTCGGCGATCTCGCCGTCGATGTCGTTGATCAACACCTTGGCGCCCTCGCTGATGAACAGCTCGGCCGTTGCCCGGCCGATCCCTCGGGCCGACCCGGTGATGATCGCGGCCTTGCCGTCAAGTAGTCCCATCGTTGCTCGTTCTCCTCTCGAAGGTCTGATCCGGAGCGAGAACCGTACCTGGGGCAGTTGCCCCACGGGGTGGTAGCGTCGTCTCGGTGCCCGAGCCGGAACCCCGCCAGCTGATCGAACGCTTCTATGCCGCGTTCGACGCCCACGACGGCGATTCGATGGCGGCGTGCTATCGACCCGACGCACGCTTCTCGGATCCGGTGTTCACGGATCTGCGCGGCGAAGAGCCGGGCGCGATGTGGCGGATGCTCACGGTCGGCGCCGACGACCTCGCGGTCGACCTGGTCGAGCACGAGGCCCACGATGATCGCGGCTCCGCCCACTGGGTGGCCCGCTACACGTTCACCCAGACCGGGCATCCGGTCACCAACGACGTCCATGCCTCGTTTCGGTTCGCCGACGGCCTGATCGCCGAGCACCACGACGAGTTCGACTTCCATCGTTGGGCGCGTCAGGCGCTCGGGACCTCGGGACTGCTTCTCGGATGGACGCCGATGCTGCGATCCTCGGTGCGCCGTCACGCCCGCGCGAGGCTCGACGAGTTCATGGCCGGCGACGCCGGCGCCGCTGGCTAGATCAACTGCTTCGGAATCGCCCAACGGGGCGATTGGCTGGGTAGGGGGCGCCAAGGGGCCGATCCCCGGCCGATAGCCGACCGCGCACCTCCCGCCGCCGGTGGCCGGATCGCGTTCGCCCATTCGACGTGATTCGGCCATTGGTGGACTCTGTGGGCGAGCTTCCGTCTGGGCCTCGGGCTACGGTCGTGGAGTGGAGCGCAGGCGCCACGGATTCGTGGGAGGGCTCGTTGTCGGCCTGGTCGGGATCGGCATCCTGGTGATCAGCGCCATCGCGCTGCTCGTCGCTCCGATCGTCGTCTGGTTCGCCTGGAACGTGCTCGACTTCGGAAAGGCGATCGGGGCGGGCGACCTCGGGTTCTGGGGAATCATCCTGCTCTCGATCTTCCTGGTCGGCGGGGCGTTCATCAGGATCACGGTCGTGAGCCTCGTGTTCATCTTCGATCCCGCCTGGTTCTCGAAGGCCGGGACGCTGATGTGGCCGGAGCCCACGTTCAAGCTCTGGGTCGCGTCGGTGATCCTGGTGCTCGTCGCCTCGCACTCGGCCGCCGCCACCCGACGACGGACGGAGCGGCGAGCCCGCGAGCCCGGCGCCTACGCCTGAGCCGAGAGGCGAGTTGCGCCGCGGCCTGCGGCACGCCTTCTCCGGTCGACTGGCGATCGAGAGCGAAGCCGAGCGCTCAGGTCAGCGTCCGCGCGATGACGAGGCGCTGGATCTCGTTCGTGCCCTCGTAGATCTGGGTGATCTTGGCGTCGCGCATCATCCGCTCCACCGGGTACTCGCTGACGTAGCCGTATCCGCCGAGCACCTGGACGGCTTCGGTGGTCACCCACATCGCGGTGTCCGAGGCGAACAGCTTCGCCATCGCCGAGTACTTGCCCATGTCCGGCTCGCCGGCGTCGACCTTGGCGCAGGCGCGATAGAGGAGCTCACGCGCTGCCGCGGTCCTGGTCTCCATCTCGGCGAGCTTGAACTGGATCCCCTGAAAGGACGCGATCGGCTTGCCGAACTGCTGGCGCTGACCGGCGTAGCCCGCCGCGTAGTCGGTCGCACCCTGCGCGATGCCGACGGCTTGCGCGCCGACCCCGAGCCGGGAGCGGTCGAGCGTGCCCATCGCCACCTTGAAGCCCTCGTTCTCGGTCCCGACCAGGTTTGCGGCCGGGACGCGCACGGAGTCGAAGATCGGCTGGCCCGTCGGCGAGCCACGAATGCCCATCTTGTGCTCGAGCTTGCCGACCGAGAAGCCCGGGCGGTCAGCTTCGACCACGAACGCCGAGATGCCGTGCGAGCGGCCCGCGTCCGGGTCGGTGACGCAGAACACGATGTAGAAGTCGGCCACGCCGAGGTTCGTGATCCAGTTCTTCGTCCCGTCGATGACCCACTCGTCCCCGTCGCGAACCGCCCTGGTCCGCATCCCGCCGGGGTCCGAGCCGGCGTCGGGTTCGGAGAGCGCGAAGGCCGGGGTCCACTCGCCGCTCGCGCACCGGGGCAGAAAGCGCTCCTTGAGCTCGGAGGTGCCGAACAGCTTGATCGGCAGGGTCCCGAGCTCCTGGATCATCAGCATCAGGGCGCTTGACGCGCACGCCTTGGCGACCTCCTCGACCGCCATGTTGAGCATCAGGGTCCCGGTTCCGGTGCCCCCATGCTCGGTCTCGAACGGGAGGCCGAACAGGTCGTGCGAGGCGAACAGCTCGCGGAGATCCTGCGGGTACTCCGCCTTGGCGTCGATCTCCGCGGCTCTTGGTTCCACCCGCTCGCTGACCATCTTCCGGATCGTCTCGCGGAGATCGAGGAGCTCGCGGGGAATCGCGTACGCGCCGGGTGGTTCGAGCGAGGTCGCCACGGCCGCAGAGTATCCGCGAAGCCGTCCTTGTCGAGTTACGCCGGCCATGCCGTCGAAACTCGACACGCGTGGGGGCGCGGCGCGTGGGGAGGGGGCGGAACCTACAGCCCGAGCTGGCGCCCCAGGATCTCCTTCATGATCTCGTCGGTGCCACCGCCGATCGGTCCGAGCCGGGCGTCGCGGACGGCGCGCTCGATCCCGTACTCGCGCATGTAGCCGTAGCCGCCGTGGATCTGGAGGCACTCGTCGGCCACC
This sequence comes from uncultured bacterium, assembly GCA_963720685.1. Classification (GTDB taxonomy): domain Bacteria; phylum Actinomycetota; class Thermoleophilia; order Solirubrobacterales; family 70-9; genus AC-56. Next base: position 201,763 of record CAVRGF010000003.1, read on the forward strand.
TCGAGCAGGGCGCGCTGGGTAAGGAGCTTGGCCATCGTCACCTCGCGTATCGCGTCGTGGCCGTCGGCGAACAGGCGCAGGGCGTGGTAGGTCAGCGACCGTGAGGCCTCGATCGTCGTCGCCATCTCGGCGAACTTGTGGCGGATCGCCTGGAAGCGGCCGATCGGGCGGCCGAACGCCTGGCGCTCCTTCGCGTATGCGAGGGTGGCCTCGAACACCTTCTGCATGCCGCCGATCGCGCCGAGTGACATCGCGAGCCGCTCCCACTGGAAGTTGGCCATGATCAGGTAGAAGCCCTGGTTCTCGTCGCCGAGCAGGTTCTCCTCGGGGACCTCTACGTCGGTGAAGGCAAGCTCCCCGGTGTCGGAGGCGTGCCAGCCCATCTTCTCGAGCTTGCTGGTCACCTCATAGCCCGGCATGCCTCGCTCCAGGACGAGGAAGGAGAGGCCGTGGTGGCCGCCCTGCTCGTCGGTCTTCACCGCGCAGACCAGGAAGTCCGCGCGGACGCCGTTGGTGATGAACGTCTTGGAGCCGTTGACCACGTAGCCGCCCTGCACCCGCCGGGCCGTGGTCCGGATGTCGGCCACGTTGGAGCCCGCGCCGGGCTCGGTGATGCCGAGGGCCCCGATCAGCTCGCCCCTGATCCCGGGGACCACCCATCGCTGGCGTTGCTCCTCGGTCCCGAACTTGAACACGGGCGGCATCGCGATCTGCGAGTGGGCGTTGAGGCCGGAGGCGACCCCGCCCGAGCCCCCGGAGCGCGAGAGCTCCTCGATCCAGACCGCCTCGTGCAGGTGCGTGCCGCCCTGGCCCCCGTATTCCTCGGGGAACTTGAGGCCGAGGAACCCGAGCTCGCCGCAGCGGGCGAACAGCTCGCGTGGAAACTCGCGCGCGTCCTCCCAGACCTCGACGTTGGGAGCGATCTCCTTGGCGACGAAGCGTCCGACGCTCTCACGCAGATCCAAGTGCTCGTCGGTGAACGGCGGCAGCGGCGCTCGCTCGCCCGTGTCCTTGACGACGTTCACGCGCGGCCGTCAGTCCTCGAGCGTCGTGTAGCCGCGCTCGGCGAAGTCGAAGCCCATCAGGTCGCCCGTCGGGTTGGCGCGGTCTCCGTGGTGATAGGCGCGGACCTCGGCGATCCGGCCGTCGCGGAGGCGAAACCACTCGGTGCCGCGGTTGAGACGCGACTCCCCCGACTTCGGGTCTCGCCAGGTCATCGTCCATTCGATCACCGCCTCATCCCCCTGCTCGATGCCGTGCTCGTACCACCACCTGCCCTCCAGGTTGTCGATCGCCCAGCGTGCGTTCTCGGCAATCTCGCGCCCGCGGTGGGGGCCGAGCCGCGTGTAGTAATGGACGGCATCGTCGGCGAAGTGCGAGGCGACCAAGTCGACGTCGCCTGTGTTCAAGGCCTCGTAGTAGGAGCGGATGTGGTCGAGGTTGCTCAGGGTGCCGATTCTGACCGATCCGGCGCGGGGCTTGCCGTCCACCCATGATGCGAACATGTGTTCGTGACACCCGAGGCCACGATCCTGCACGCCGACCTGGACGCGTTCTACGCCTCGGTCGAGCAGCGGGACGACCCCTGTCTTCTCGGCCGCCCGGTCATCGTCGGGGCGGGGGTGGTGCTCGCGGCCAGCTACGAGGCCAAGGCCTACGGCGTTCGGACGGCGATGGGCGGCGCGCAGGCTCGCCGGCTGTGTCCGCAGGCGGTGGTCGTGCCGCCGCGGATGGCGGCGTACTCCGAGGCGAGCAAGGCCGTGTTCGAGGTGTTCGCCCGGAGCGCGCCGCTGGTCGAGGGGCTCTCGATCGACGAGGCGTTCCTCGACGCTCGCGGTCTCGAGCGGATCTCCGGCTCGGCGACGGAGATCGCCGCGCGGCTGCGGCGGGAGGTCCGGGCCCGCGTCGGCCTGCCGATCACGGTCGGGGTGGCCAGCACCAAGTTCCTCGCCAAGGTGGCCAGCGGGGTCGCGAAGCCCGACGGGCTACTGGTCGTGCCGCCGGGCGGCGAGCTCGACTTTCTTCACCCGCTCCCTGTGGAGCGGCTCTGGGGGGTCGGGCCCGTGGGCGCTCAGAAGCTGCGGAAAAGGGGCCTGGTGACCGTCGGTGAGGTCGCGCAGCTCGCTGAGGCGGCGCTCGTCTCGATGCTCGGCCAGGCGGCGGGACGCCACCTCCACGCCCTCGCCCACAACCGCGATCCACGGCGGGTCCGCGCAGGGCGCCGTCGACGCTCGATCGGGGCCCAGCGCGCGCTGGGGCGCGCACCGAGACCACGGAGGGACCTGGAGGCCGTGCTCGTCGGGCTCACCGATCGCCTGGCCCGCCGGCTGCGCGCAGCCCGGCGGGTCTGCCGCACGGTCACTCTTCGATTGCGCTTCGGCGACTTCTCTCGGGCGACCCGCTCCCACACGCTGTCGGAGGCGACGGCGCAAACACAGGTGATCCTCGCCACCGCAAGAAGACTGCTCGCCACGGCCATGCCGATGATCTCCCGGAGGGGGATCACGCTCCTCGGCGTTGCGCTCGCCAACCTCACCGACGATCGAGCGATCCAACTCGCGTTCCCGCTCGATCGGACGCCGCGCGCCGCCCTCGACGCCGCCATCGACGACATCCGCGATCGGTTCGGGTCGGCCGCCATCGCGCGGGCGGTGCTGATCGGCCGCGATCAGGGGCCGACCGTCCCACTGCTCCCGGACTAGGTCGACACGGCCCGGCGAACGGGAGCACTTGCCGGGCGTCGAGCCCTGCCGTCGGCGGGGCTGGGCGACCTACAGGCCGTAGGAGCGGCCGATCACGTCGAGCATGATCTCGTCGGTCCCGGCCCCGATCCGGTTCAGCCGGACGTCGCGATAGGCCCGCTCGATCTCGTACTCCTTCATGTAGCCGTAGCCGCCGAGGATCTGCACGCACTCGTCGGCGACCTCGCAGCACATTCGCGATGCGAACAGCTTCGCCTGGGTTATCTCGCGCACCGGGTACTCGCCGTTGGCAAATCGCCAGGCGGTCGAGTGGGTGAACTGCTTGGCGGCCTCGATCTTCGTCGCCATCTCGGCGAACTTGTGGCGGATCGCCTGGAACCGCCCGATCGGGCGGCCGAACGCCTCGCGCTCCTTGGCATAGGCAAGCGTCTTCTCGAACATCCGCTCCGCCCCCGCGTAGCACCCCGCCGCGGCGACCAGCCGCTCGCCCTGGAGCTCCCATGAGATGTGGTAGAAGCCCTTTCCGATCTCGCCGAGCACGGCATCGGCTCCGACGCGGACCTCGTTGAAGGCCAGCTCGCCGGTGTCCGAGGCGTGCATGCCCATCTTCTCCAGCTTTCGGGAGACCTCGAAGCCGGGTACGTGGTTGCCGTCGTCGTCGCGGAGGTCGACCACGAACAGCGTGATCCCCTCGTGGGCGGCGTCGGGATCCGTCTTCGCCACCAGGACGATGAAGTCCGCACGCGGCCCGTTGGTGATGAACGTCTTCGAGCCCGAGATCAGGTAGTCGTCGCCGTCGCGGATCGCCTTCGTCCGGATCCCGGCAACGTCGGAGCCCGCGCCCGGCTCGGTGATCCCGAGCGAGCCGATCTTCTCGCCCCTGATGCCCGGCACGAGATAGCGCTGCTTCTGCTCCTCGGTCCCCAGCAGGTGGATCGGCGGCAGCACCATGTCGCTCTGAACCGCAAAGCCCATGTTGGTGCCGCCCGAGCCGGAGTAGCTCATGCACTCCGCCCGGACCAGCGAGTAGTAGTAGTCGCCGCCCTGTCCGCCGTATTCCTCCGGAAAGCAGAGCCCCAGGTAGCCGAGATCGCCGGCCCGGCGCATCGCCTCGCTGGGCCAGGTGGTCTCCTCCCACTCGTTTCGGTGCGGCCAAAGCTCCTTCTTGACCCAGGCCTCCATCGAGGCCCGCAGGTCCTCGTGCTCGTCGGTGAACAGCAGGTGCTTTCGATGGGCGGCGTGATCGGGCTTGACGACGGTCGCTGTGGCCACTGTTTCGCTCCTTGTCGCGGGTGAGATGGCACTGGGGCGCCGACTTGGGCACGGCGCGCGACCAGCATAGAGTATTACTTCATACTTTGTGGTACCGTCCGGCGCCGTGAGTGAGCAGCTGGTCCTCTACGAGCTCGAGGCGGGCGTCGCGACCGTCACCTTGAACGACCCCGAGAAGCGGAATCGCCTCTCGGGCGAGATGCTCGCGCAGCTGGTGGAGGCCGTCCAGGCGGCCCGGGACGAGGCCGAGGCCCGCGCCCTGGTCCTGACGGGCGCCGGCAAGGTCTTCTGCTCGGGAGCGGACCTCGGCGGCTTCGGCTCCGATCAGCCGCCGATCGCCAAGCACTTCGGCACCGACCTGTTCCTGGAGTTCTTCCGGCTCATGCCGAGGCTCGGAAAGCCATCGCTCTGCGCCGCCAACGGGCACGTGGTGGCGGGCGGCCTCGGGCTGGCCCTCTCATGCGACCTGGTGATCGCGCGGGAGGGCGCCGACTTCTGGACTCCGGAGATCAACATCGGGGCGTTCCCGTACATGATCATGTCGCTGATCTATCGGAACGTCCCGCGCAAGGTGGCCAACGAGATGATCCTGCTCGGGGAGCGGCTGTCGGCCGAGCAGGCGGTCGCCAACGGGCTCGTCAACAAGGTCGTGCCCGCCGAGGAGTTCGACCGCGCGGTCGCCGACTGGGCGATGAAGCTCGCCTCCAAGAGCCCGGTCCTGATGCGCCTCGGCCACGACGCGATCCATCGACAGCAGGACATGGCCCTCGACGACGCTCTCGAGTACCTGCGCTCGCAGCTCTCGCTCACGTTCACGACCGAGGACATCGTGGAGGGCGCGCAGGCGTTCTTCGAGAAGCGCGAGCCGACCTGGAAGGGGAGATGACTCCGGGCGAGGAGACCGGCATGCGCCCGCTGGTCGAGGACCTCTTGGAGCGCCGTCAGAAGGCGAAGCTCGGGGGCGGGGAGGAGAAGATCTCCCTGCAGCACGAGCGCGGAAAGCTAACCGCTCGGGAGCGGATCGACCTGCTGGTCGATCCAGGAACCTTCGTCGAGATCGGGATCCAGGCCGGCCCGCACTCTTCGCAGCGGGCGATGGAGGGAAAGGAGGCGCCAGCAGACGGCGTGATCACCGGCTGGGGAGACGTCGAGGGCCGCGCCTGCTGCATCGCCGCCTACGACTTCACGGTGATGGCCGGCTCGATGGGGATGACGGGTGAGTTCAAGGTTGGCCGCCTGCGCGAGATGTCCCTGCAGAAGCGGATGCCGATGATCTGGCTGCTCGATTCGGCAGGGGCCCGAATACAGGAGGCCGCGGGCTCGATGTTTGCGGGCTCGGGTCACCTGTTCCGCGAGGAGGTGGTGATGTCGGGCGTCGTGCCGATGGTCGCGGCGATGCTCGGGCCGTGCGCGGCAGGCACCGCCTACATCCCCGGCCTGTCCGACTTCGTTCCGATGGTCGTCGGCCAAGGTGCGATGGCGCTTGCGGGTCCGCACCTGACGAAAGCCGTCACCGGCGAGGACATCTCGATGGAGGACCTCGGCGGCGCCAGGGTTCACTGCCGCAAGTCCGGGGTCGGTGACCTCGAGGTCGCCGACGACTCCGAGTGCATCGAGTCGGTGAAGCGCTATCTCTCCTACTTCCCCTCCAATTGCGAGCAGAAGCCGCCGGTGCGCGAAAGCGCCGATCCCGACGACCGGATGTCGGAAGAGCTCCTCGACATCGTCCCGGAGTCCTCGCGCCAGCCCTACGACATGTACGAGGTAATCGGCGAGATCGTCGACGACGGCGAGTTCTTCGACATCAAGCCGAAGTTCGCGAAGACCCTGATCACCTGTTTCGCCCGTTTCGGGGGGATGCCCTGCGGCATCGTCGCCAACCAGCCGAAGCAACTCGCCGGGATCCTCGAAAACGACTCGGCGGACAAGGCGGCGCGGTTCGTCAACCTCTGCGACGCGTTCAACATCCCGCTCGTCTTCCTCCAGGACGTGCCGGGGTTCATGGTCGGCTCGAAGGTCGAGCAGGCCGGGATCATCCGCCACGGGGCGAAGATGCTCTACGCGGTCTCGCGCGCGACGGTGCCGAAGATCACCGTGGTCGTGCGCAAGGCGTACGGCGCCGGCTACTACGTGATGAACGGCAAGGCGTACGAGCCTGACCTGATCGTCGCCTGGCCGGGGGCCGAGATCTCGGTCATGGGCCCGGAGGGGGCGGTGAACATCATCGGCCGCTCGGCGATCGAGGCCTCTGACGACCCCGATGCGACCCGGCAGGCGATGCTCGATCAAGTGAAATCACAGATCGACCCCTACCTGGCGGCGCGAAACGACCTGATCGACGACGTCATCGACCCGCGCGAGACCCGCCCGACGGTCATCCGGGGGCTTCGGATGGCGAGGGACAAGCGCGTCGAGCGACCCTGGAAGAAGCACGGCGTGATGCCGGTATGAATGACCACTCCGCCGAAAGCCTCGCCTCCGGCTCCAACAAATCCGCCGAAAGCCTCGCCGTTGGCTCCGTTTTCAGCGGGTTCGGGTGCGTTGCGGGGCGGCAGGACGTAAGCACCTGCACCGCGACTTCGTCGCTAGCGCGGGCGAGGTGACTCGGTGAGTTCGTTTGGGGATCCGGTGATCATCAGCTGCTCGATCAGCGGGGCGATCGCCAACCGCGACCAGTGTCCGGCGATTCCCTATACGCCCTCCGAATACGCGGCCGAAGCACGGCGCGCAGTCGACGAGGGCGCCTCGCAGATCCACATCCACGCCCGAACCCCGGACGGCGTTCCCTCCTACGAGATCGACGACTTCCGGGCGATCACCGAGGCGATCCTGGCCGAGGTCGACGACGTGATCGTCAACTACTCGACGGGGGCGATCGGGGTCCCGATCTCCAAGCGGATCGAGTACCTGCGCGAGCTGAAGCCGGAGGTCGCGGCGCTCAACATGAGCTCGATGAACTACGCCAAGTACTCGCGGCGCCGAAAGGACTTCGTCTTCAAGGCGGTGTTCGAGAACAGCTTCGACACGATCATCGAGTTCATCACCGCGATGAACGAGATCGGGATCCAGCCCGAGCACGAGTGCTTCGACGCCGGCCACGTCGCCAACCTCGACCCCTTGCTCGACATGGGCCTGCTCGAGCCGCCGCTCCAGATCTCGCTGGTGATGGGGGTCAACGGCGGCATCCGCCCGACGCCCCGAAACGTGGCCTTCATGTCCGACCAGGTTCCCGGGGGCGGCGAAGGGCCCAACAACTGGCAGGTGATCGGAGTCTCGCGCGATCAGTGGAAGCTGCTCGCCGCCTCGCTCGACCTGGGCGGCAACGTCCGTGCCGGGCTCGAGGACAACCTCTACCTGCCGAACGGCGAGATGGCCAAGTCGAACGGCGAGCTGATCGCCAAGGCCCGCCAGATGGCCGAGGACATCGGGCGCCGTGCCGCAACCGTCGCCGAGGCCCGCGAGATGCTCGGCCTGCCGGCGCGGGTCGACGCCTGACGCGTGACCGGTGCGCTGGGTGATATTCGGGTCCTGGACCTCACCCGGCTGCTCCCAGGAGGCTTCTGCTCGCTGCTCCTGGCCGACTTCGGCGCCGACGTGGTCAAGGTCGAGGACACCGGGATGGGCGACTACGTTCGCTGGGCGCCGCCCTATTACGGCTCCGAGGACGACCAGGCGCTCGGCACGCGCTCCGCCCTCTATCTGGCTCTCAACCGGGGCAAGCGCTCGATCCGGCTCGACCTGAAGTCCGAAGGAGGTCGCGAGGCCCTGCTTCGGCTGGCGCGCGATCACGACGTCGTCCTGGAGAGCTTTCGCCCCGGTGTGCTGGATCGGCTCGGGTGCGGCTACGAGGCACTTCGCGCGGTCAACCCGCGGCTCGTCTACTGCGCGATCACCGGCTATGGACAGAGCGGCCCGAACACGGCTCGCGCCGGGCACGACATGAACTACCTGGCTCTCAACGGACTGCTCGGCCTGACCGGCGAGCCCGACGGCCGGCCGATCTCCTCAGCGGGCCAGATCGCCGACCTGGGCGGCGGGGCGATGATGGCGGCGTTCGGCGTGATGGCCGCCCTGCGCGAGCGCGAGCGCTCGGGCGAGGGCCAGTTGGTGGACGTCTCGATGACCGACGGGTCACTGTCCTGGCTCGCGATGGTGGCCGCGCAGTATCTGTGCGACGGCGAGGTGCCGCGGCGTGGCGCGGGCTCGCTGAACGGCGGCTTCGTCTGCTACCTGCCCTACGAGGCCGCCGACGGCTGGGTCAGCTGTGCCGCCCTGGAGCCGAAGTTCTGGCGTGCCTTCTGCGACGCGGTGGAGCGGCCCGAGCTCGCGGAGGCACAGTTCCATCCGCCCGGCTCGGACGCCTGGGGTCAGGTTGCGGAGATCTTCAAAGCCCGCACCAGGGACGAGTGGAGGCAGTTCAACGATCGCCACGACGCGATGATCGAGCCGATCCTCGATCTCGACGAGGCGCTCGACTCGGAGCTGATCCGCGAGCGCGAGATGGTGGTCGAGCTCGAACAGCCGCGGCTCGGCACGGTTCGCCAGCTCGGCGTTCCGATCAAGCTCTCCCGCACCCCGGGCGAGGCGGAGCGACCGGCTCCGGCGCTCGGCGAGCACACCGAGGAGGTGCTCCACGAGGCTGGGCTCGGCGCTGTGGAGATCGAGGCTCTGATCTCGAGCGGCGCCGCAGCCGGTCCGAGCGCGGAGACGTCGACGACCCGGTTCCTGGGATGACACACGACGAGCCCACGACAACGGCACCCGCGCAGCCCGACGGCAGCGGACGCGAAGCGGAGCAGCCGCCGGAGCTGCTGAAGATCTCGGAGCTCGCGGAGCGCTCGGGCGTGCCGGTGGCGACGATCCGCCACTACCTGCGTGAGGACCTCTTGCCCGAGCCGGTGAAGACCAGCCGCAACATGGCCTACTACCCGCCGGAGTTCGTGGACCGGATCCGGCTGATCAAGCAGCTCCAGGAGGAGCGGTTCATGCCGCTTCGGGTGATCCGCGAGCTTCTCGATCGAGACGACGCCGAGCCCGAGCGCCTCCGCGCGATGATCGAGCTCGAGGACCGGATCCTCGAACGGGCGCTGGTCGGCGAGCGCGAGCGGATCGGCTCGAGGGAGGTCCGCGACCGCTACGAGCTCCCGGCCGAGGTCCTGGAGCGCCTCGCGAAGCTCGAGGTCCTGACCCCCGACGACGACGGATACTCGCCGTCAGACGTGAGGATCATCGAGGCGATCAGCAGGTTCAGGGCGGGCGGGTATGACGAGCGGCTCGGTTTCACCGTCTACGACACCCTGCGCTACAAGCAAGCCCTTGCTCCGCTGGTCGCCGAGGAGGTCGAATTGCTGACCCAGCGTCTGGCCAAGGACCTCGACCCCGAACGTGCCCTGGAGATCGTCGAGGCCGGACTCGGCCCCCTGAACGAGCTGATCGCCGCGCTTCACACCAAGCTCCTGGTCGCCGAGCTCGAGCGCCAGCGGAAGTTGCGCGCCTGATCGGGCCCCGTGCGGCCTCGGCCGCCGGCGGGCCAATGGAATCGCGATGGATAGGTTGTCGTCATGAAGACGGTCCTGATCACCGGAGCGTCGACCGGGATCGGCCGCGCATGTGCCACCCGCCTCGCCGAGAGCGGTTTTCGGGTCTTCGCCGGCTATCGAAGCGAGGCTGACGCCGCTGCTCTGACCGCCGGCTCGTCCACGGACCTCGAGCCGCTGAAGATCGACGTCACGGACTCGGCTCAGATCGCCGCCGCAGCGGCGCGCATCGAGGACGCGGTGGGCGCCCAGGGACTCTGGGGGCTGGTCAACAACGCCGGCATTCCGGTCACTGGGCCGGTCGAGGCGCTGCCGATCGACGACCTGCGCCGGCAGCTCGAGGTCAACCTGATCGGTCAGGTCGCGGTCACGCAGGCGCTCCTGCCGGCGCTTCGCCGCGCTCGCGGGCGGATCGTCAACATGACCTCGGTCGGGGGACGGGTCGCCACCCCGTTCATGGGCGCCTACCACGCCTCGAAGTTCGGGTTCGAGGGCATCTCGGACTCGCTTCGCCGCGAGCTCGCCCCGCTCGGTGTCGCGGTCTGCGTGCTCGAGCCGGGCAGCATCGCGACCGGCATCTGGGAGCGGGGGCGACAGCACGCTGCAGGGGCCGACGGACGGGTCTCGAGCGGCGTCCGAGCCGTCTACGGGGAGGAGATGAACGCAGCGCTCGAGGCGGCCAACCGGACCGGCGATCGTGCGATCGAGCCGGATGCCGTCGCGGGAGTCGTCCACACGGCGCTCACCGCCGGCCGGCCCCGCGCCCGCTACGTGGTCGGATCCGACGCGCGAGCGATGATCTGGGCCCAGAACGTGTTGCCGACCAGGGTCTTTGACCGCCTGCTGCGTCGTGCGATGGGGTTGGGACGGGGGCGGAGGCGCTAGATTGACTGGTCAGTCAACGCTTGCGAACGGGTGCAGATGGAGATGCGTGCCGGCGCCGTACAGCTCAACTCAACGGCCGAGAAGGCCCGCAACCTCGAGGTTGCCGAGGGTTTCGTGCGCGCGGCCGCCCGCGACGGAGCTGGGCTCGTGGTCCTTCCCGAGAAGTGGAACCTGCTCGGCGGGCCCGAGGAGATTCTCGAGGGCGCCGAGCCGCTCGACGGGCCCACGATCACGGCAGCGCGGTCGTGGGCCAGGGAGCTCGGCATCCACCTGGTCGCCGGCAGCATCGCGGAGCGGTCTCCGGACGGCGGCAGGCCGTTCAACACCTCGACCCTGATCGGCCCCGGTGGAGAGCTCGCGGCCCTCTACCGCAAGATCCACATGTTCGACGTCGACCTCGACGGGGTCGCGTACCGCGAGTCCGAGCAGGAGCAGGCCGGCGTCGAGCCGGTCACCGCGACCCTGGACGACGGCCTCGAGGGCCTGACGATCGGGATGACCATCTGTTACGACCTTCGCTTTCCGGAGCTGTTTCGGATCCTCGCGGTGCGCGGAGCGACCCTCGTGACGGTTCCGTCGGCGTTCACGCTGACGACCGGCAGGGATCACTGGGAGGTGCTGGTGCGAGCCCGCGCGATCGAGAACCAGGTCTTCGTCGTCGCACCCAATCAGGTCGGCCTCGCCGCACCGCACTACGAGTCCTATGGACGCTCGATGATCGTCGACCCGTGGGGCGTCGTGCTGGCGCAGGCTTCGGATCGGCCGTGCGCGATCGTCGCCGAGCTCGACTTCGAGGCGCAGGATCGGGTGCGCGCGAGCCTTCCGTCGCTCGCCAACCGCCGCCCCGAGGCCTACTCGTGGCCGACGCCCGAGGAGCTGAACGTCTGATGATGGGCCGCGATGGACGCTAAGGCCCCGCCGGTCGACAAGCGCCGCCAGATCCTCGACGCTGCGATCCACGTCTTTGCCCGCCAGGGCTTCCACGCCTGCCGCGTGTCCGACATCGCCGACGAGGCCGGGGTCGCCTACGGCCTCGTCTACCACTACTTCAAGTCGAAGGACCAGGTTCTCAACGAGCTGTTCACGGAGCGGTGGTCGCTCCTCCTGGCGGCGATCGAAGAGGTGGACGGCCAGGCGATCGGTGCGCGCGAGAAGCTCGACGCGGTCGCCCGCTTCATCGTCGACTCCTACCGCTACGAGCCTGACCTGATGAAGGTGATCATCGTCGACGTGACCCGGGCCGCGAACTCGTTCGGTCGGACACATCTGCCCGAGATCAGACGCGCCTACGAGATGATCACCAAGATCGTCGCCGACGGGCAGCGCTCGGGCGCCCTGCGCCGCGACGTGGACCCCGAATTCGCGTCGATGTGGTTCTACGGGGCGATCGAGCAGCTGCTCTCGGGCTGGGTCTTCGACCTGATCCCAGGGGGCGAGTCGGACTTCGACCGGGCCCGCGTGATGCTGGTCGAAACCATCTGTGGAGGCCTGGAAGCGCCTGACGGCGTGCCCGGGGCGGCCTAGCCAGGGAATCGGTCATGTGGGAATCGCTCGCCACCACGCAGCGACAGGACCGCGTCCTGCATGGCGCCGCCAAGGCCCTGAACGTCCTCGTCGGGCTTGCCGCGCTGCCCCTGTGGCTGATCGGCCAGGGGCTCAGGGACCCGTTCCGCCGGCTGCTCGCAAGGCTCGACTCCGGGCTTCAGCCCGGGCTGCCGGACCCCAAGCCTCGGGAGCGCTCGATGGACGCGCTGATGGCAGACCTCGAGGCGATCCCGCACAACCTGCACCACTCCGACGCCGCGATGGTGCGCAAGGGCCTCGCCGACCTCTCGACCTTCGTGTTGGCCAACCAGCGCGAGGCGGCAAACCTCGGCTACGCCTATCCGGCGCAGTTCAGCGATCACGTCTTCGAGGGGGCCGACGGCGAACGGATCGCCGCCACCGTGGGGCTGCATGAGGGCGGTGGACGCCCGGGGCTGATCGTGGTGCACGGCATCTTCTCCTCTCGCCGGTTCGACTACGTGCGCCAGATCGCCGTGCACGCCTATTTCGAGTGGGGCTTCAACGTCCTCGCCCTGGACCTGCGGAGCTTCGGGCTCACCAACCTGACCAGCGAGGCTCCGACCACGGCGGGCTGGAAGGAGGGCGAGGACATCGTCGCCGCGGGCCGATATCTGAAGCGGCTCGGGGCGACCACCGTCGGAGCGCTGGGAATCTCGCTCGGCGGGTCCTCGGTGCTCGGCGCGTGCCACGCCGAAGGCGCCGAGGAGGCCCTGGACGGCGGCGTGCTCGCCATCTCGCCCCCCGCCGACCCGAAGGCGATGGCCAAGCGGCTCTCGGTGCGCCTGCCCCGAACCGATCCGGCGTACGTCCTCAACCTCGGCTTCTGGGCGATGCTCAAGTCGCGGATCCGCCAGGGTGACTGGCACGGGGTCGAGGACTTCCTTGACCCGATGGAGAAGGTGTCGGCGCCCCACTACGGGGTCGACGCCGAGGAGATCTGGGTGCGGGCGTCGGCTCGGAATCACATCGCCGGGGCAAGGGTGCCGGTGCTCATCCTGCATCCCTCCGATGACGAGGTGATCCCGGTGGAGCACGCGACGATGCTCGCCGAGGCCGCTCGGGGCCACGAACTGGTTCGGGTGTGGGTCCTGCCGGGTGGCGGCCATGGCGCGATCGACGTGGTCGATCGCCGATGGTTCTACGCCGTGCTGCGCGGTTTCTTCGAGCGTTGGGCCGAGTACGGCGAGGTCGAGGCCGGCTTGGCTGACGCCTCGCTCAAGACGCTCGCCGTCCAAGCTGATTAACTCCGCGGCGAGGCGATAGAGGTGGAGAACGACATCCTGAGAAGACTTCTATGGACCGGCTTGGTGGCCGGCATGAGCGCGCTTGCGACGGTGGCTGCGAACCGGGTCGCGGCCGCGATCTGGACCCGGATGTTCGGAGAGGAACCGCCGGAGTGAGCGCCGAGGGCCCGCCCGGGCCACGAGAGCCGTCAGAGGGCCGGACGGTCGGCGAGCTCGTCTTCGACGTGTCGGAGCGCGTCTCGATCCTGCTGCGCGAGGAGATCGAGCTCGCCAAGACCGAGATCCGCGAGAAGGTCACGAAGCTCGTCCAGGGGTCGGTGGTTGGGATCGCGGCCGGGGTCTTCGCGCTCATGGGGCTCGCGATGCTGATGCACGGGATCGCGTGGCTGCTCGACGACCTCTTCTTCTCGAGCAACGTCTGGATCGGCTTCATGGTCGAGGCGCTGTTCTGGTTCTGTGTCGCGGCCGGGGCGGGATTCTTCGCCTATCGCTCGGTTCAGGCGGGGGCTCCACCGACGCCCGACCTCGCGATCGAAGAGGCGCGACGGACCAAGGAGACCCTCGAGGCCGGCGCCAGGTGAGCGGTACCCAGGACGTCTACGTGAGCGGCGGCGGCGAGCCGGCCAGACGCTCGCCTGCACCAGTCCCCGGGCGAAGCGCGGAGCAGATCCGCGCCGACATCGAGCAGCAGCGGACCGAGCTCGGCCGGTCGGTCGAGGCACTGCGCGGCCGGGTCACGGAGCTCACCGACTGGCGCCGCCAGATCCGCACCCACCAGCGCGAGCTGGCGATCGGCGCCGCCGTGGTCGGCTTCGCGGTCGGCGGCCTCCTCGCCCTGCGCCGCCGCCGCTAGGAATAACTCCGCCGGCTGCTCGGCTTCGCCTCCGGAATAACTCCGCCGGCTGCTCGAATAACTCCGCCGGCTGGTCGGAATAACTCCGCCGGCTGCTCGCCTGCGGCTCCGCTGCCGGCGGGTTCGGGCGCGTTACCGGGCGGCAGGGCGTAAGCGCCGGCGAGAGCAGGTCGTCCGGGATCGTGCCTAGGGTGGGCGCGATGGACCACTCGCAGGTTCCGGCCCGCGTGGTGGCCAAGGTCGTGCTGATCGTCACCGCCGTGGTCGCCGCGCTGTACTTCGCCTATCTGATCAGGGAGGTGATAGGTCTCGTACTCGTTGCCGCCTTCCTGGCCGTCGCGATCACGCCCGCGGTCAACTGGCTGAGCCGGCGCCGCGTCCCCCGCTCGCTCGCGATCCTGCTCGTCTATGTGTCGATCGCGGCGAGCATCTTCGGAATCGGCCTGCTGATAGTCCCGCCGCTGGTCAGCGGCGTGACGGACCTGTCCGAGAACCTGCCCGGCTACGTCGACGACCTCCGGCACAACAAGACCTTCCGCGATTACGACAACCGCTACGGCATCACGCAGAAGCTCACCGAGCAGGCCGACCAGCTCCCGACCAAGCTGGGCGATGCCGCGGGCACGCTGCGAGACGTGACGGTAGGCGTGTTCAACCGGTTCGTGCAGCTCTTCTCGATCCTCGTGATCACCTTCTTCCTGGTCAAGGACGGGCACCGGTTGCTCAACTTCATCTACGCGCAACTCCCGCCGGGTCGCGCCCGGCGGTGGAGGAAGGTCGCCGATGACATCTCCGACGCGATTGCGGGTTACGTGTTCGGCAACTTCGTGATCAGCGTCCTGGCCGGCTTGGTGACCTATGTGACGCTGAGGCTGCTGGACGTTCCGTTCGCCACCCCGTTGGCGATCCTGTTCGGGTTCTTCGACCTGATTCCGCTGGTCGGCGCGACCCTGGGGGGGATCCTGGTCGGAATCGTCGTCGCGTTCATCGACTTCCCGATCGGGCTGATCGTCTGGGCCGCCGTGCTGGTCCTCTATCAGCAGGTCGAGAACAACCTCATCCAGCCATATGTGTACGGCCGGGCAGTCGCGCTCCATCCGCTGATCGTGATCATCGCGATCCTGATCGGCGCCGCGCTGCTCGGCGTCCTCGGGGCCCTGATGGCGATCCCGGCCGCCGCCGCGGTCCAGGCGGTAGTTCGCGACTACTGGCGATTTCGAAAGGGCGAGGACCCTGCGGCGATCTCGGGCGAGGCGCCGGCCGAAGCCGGCTAGCCGCGACCGAAACGGTCAGTCACGACCGCGCCCCTGGAGAACCGGGCCGCTACCCCGCGAGCCGCGGCTATCCGAGCGCCGAGGAGGGGACCCCGCCGGTCCCGATCAAGCCCGGTCCCACGTGCGCTCCGATCACCGGCCCCACCTCCGAGACGAAGGCCGGCTCGGAGTCGAATATCTCGCGGCCCTGCTCGACCAGCCTGCGGGCCGTCTCGCGATCCTGGATGTGCTGGACCACCCACCCGTCGGCGCCGTTGGAATGGAGTTGCCGCTGGTATTCGACCAGGCGCTCCAGCGCTCGACGCCGGGTTCGAACCCGCTCGATCGGCGTGATCTCCTCGCCGAGCGTCAGGATCGGCTTGACTTGGAGCGCCGAGCCGAGCCACGCCTGCGCCGCTCCGATTCGACCCCCCTTCCTCAGGTACTCGAGGGTGTCGATCGCGAACCACATGGCGAGGGCGTTCCGGCACTGCTCGGCGGCGTCGAGCACCGCGGCGCCGTCGGCTCCCGCCTCGGCCGCCCGCGCCGCGGCGAGGACCACCAGTCCCTGCCCGCCTGCCGCAGAGCGGCTGTCGAAGACGTGGATCCGCTCGCCTCCTCGTCCTTCGTCAAGGAGGCGCTGCCTCGCCTGCCGCGCCGACTCGCAGGTCCCGGAGATGCCCGCCGACAGGTGGATCGAGACGATCTCGCCCTGCTCGGCCAGCAGCGGCTCGTATGCCGACACGAAGTCTCCGATCGATGGTTGGGATGTGGTGACACCCTCGTCGCTGCGGCGCAGGCGCTCGTAGAAGTCCGCGTACTCGGACGGCTCGATGTCGACCTCACGCCGTTGATCTCCGCCCAGCGAGACATAGAGGCTCACTCGGTGGATGGAGTGCGCGGTGATCAGCTCGTCGGGCAGGTAGGCCGTGGTATCCGAGAGAACGGCGGTGCGACGCGGGCTCACCGAACCCTTGTATCACGGCTCTACCATCCCGTAGCCCGTGCCCAAGACCCTCATCACAGGCGGCAGCGGATTCCTCGGCTCGCACATCGTGAGCGCGCTCGCGGAGCGTGGGGACGAGGTACGCATGCTTCTTCGACGCGGGTCGAGCGCGGACCATCTCGCGCACCTGGACCTCGAGCGCGTCGGCGGAAACGTGCTCGACCGGCGCTCGGTCCGCGCCGCGATGCGCGATGTGGAGCGAGTCTTCCACGTCGCCGGCACCACCTCGATGCGTGCCGCCGACCGCGACGAGGTCTTCGAGCTGAACGTGAAGGGCACCCGGATCGTCCTGGAGGAGGCCCTTGCGGCGGGCGTGCAGCGCGTCGTGCACACCTCATCGGTCGCCGCGATCGGCCCCGCAAAGCCGGGACGCACCGCGGCCGAGGACCAGCCGTTCCGGGCCGGGGGCCTCGGGATCGCCTACATCAACTCCAAGCATGAGAGCGAGGTCGAGGCGCTGAGGCTCGCTGCCCACGGGCTCGACGTGGTGATCGTCAACCCCTCGTTCGTCCTCGGCCCTGACGACCCCAAGGGGACGTCCATGCACCTCGTTCGCCGATTCCTCCTGGGCCGCATCCCGGCCTATGTCGAGGGGGGCCTCAACATCGTCGACGTGCGCGATGTCGCCCGGGGCCACCTGTTGGCCGACCTGAAGGGTGAGACGGGGGAGCGCTACATCCTGGCCGGCCGGAACTTCACGCTAGATCGCCTGTTCGCCGATTTCGCACGGATCTCCGGACGTGACCGGGTGCCGGTGAAGATGCCGGCGAGGACGACCACTTTGGCGATCGACGCGATCGAGCGGATCGGGCTGCCGTTCGCTGTTGCACCAGATGAGGTCAGGTCGGCGATGCAGTGGTGGACCTATCGCAACACGAAGGCGCGACGCGTGCTCGGGTTCGAGCCGCGACCTCACGAAGAGACGCTCGAGGATGCCGTTCGATGGCAGATGGACATGTTGGGCGACCGGGTGCGAACCGACCGGGGCCCGCAGGAGGTGGCCCTGGCCGCCGTGGCCCCGCTGCTCAGGGCAACGGACAGGATCCTGGGCCTGTGATCGTCCTATACCGTTGCCCAACCCGCACCAACGTCCTCTGCCCGTGCGGCGCGGTGGCGAGACGGCTCCGGGCCCTGGGGATAGAGCACAGAACCGAACGGGTTCCCTACCGGCGGGCGAGGCGGCCGGAGATCGAGGAGCTGACCCGCCAGACGCGGGTGCCCGTTCTGGTCGACGGCGACGAGGTGATCCACGACTCCAGACGCATCCTTCAGTACCTCGACTGGAAGTACCCGAGATGACCTATACAATCTGAAGCAATGGAAACGGCTTCGACGGCGGTAAGCCTCACGGATACGGCTGCGGGCAAGATCAAGGATCTGCTCGCGGCCGACGACGGCACTGCTCAGCAGGCGCTTCGCGTCGCAGTTCGAGGCGGTGGCTGCTCCGGATTCCAGTACGCGCTCGCACTCGATCAGCCGAAGGAGGACGACCACGTGTTCGAGCACCAGGGAGTCTCGGTGGTCGTGGACAAGGTGAGCATGCAGTTCGTGTTCGGGTCCGAGGTCGACTACGTCGACGGGCTCCAGGGCGCCGGATTCGTGGTCAACAACCCGAACGTGGTCGCCGCCTGCGGATGTGGATCCTCATTCCAGGTCCGCGAGGACGCGGCCGAGGGCGCCACGACGGGCGCTTGACCGTCCCGGCGGGCGGCGGGCTCAGCCGGTATCGGAGTCCGGCCGGCTAGTTTCGGTCGATCTGGAGTGGCGGGCTCTGCTGCGGGTCCGCAGCGTGGGGGGCGGCCACCGGCTCCGGGGCCGTCTCGGGTTGCTCGACCCCGAGCAACTCGGCGAGCTCGCCCGACTCGAACATCTCCTCGACGATGTCGCAGCCACCGACCAGGGAACCCCCAACGTAGAGCTGGGGGAACGTCCTCCAGTCGGAGATCTCGCCGGTCACCTCCCGCAGCGGGTCCAGTACCGGCAGGACGTCTACTGCGCCATACTCCACGCCCACCTGCTCGAGGACGCCGACCAATCGCAATGAGAAGCCACACCTCGGCATCTCGGGCGTGCCCTTCATGAACAGGAGCACCTGGTTGTCGGCGAGAAGCTGTTCGACCTTCTGCTTCAGCTCCGGGTTTGCAGGCATGGCCCAACCTTAGCGAGTCCGGTCCCCGATCCGGCTGATGCCCCGTCCCTGGCCATCCTTGCGGTCAATCGGCGCCCGGCGCGCCTAAAGCGGCTCGGCGGTTATCGACAGCGCGTGGATCGAGCCGTCGTCCATGCGCGCCTGCACGGCGGCGCGGACCATCCGGTGGCGGTCGAGGCGGCTTCGCCCGGCGAACTGTGGCGCGCGCACCATGGCGCGCAGGTGGTCGCCGCCTCCCGTCTCGTCGACGACCTCGACCTGGGCCCCCGGCAGCGCGGCGGCGATCATCCGCTCGATCTCTGCGAGGTCGGCCATAGGACCCGGTCGCGTCAGCCCGAGACCGGCTCCGCGGTGCGGGCCGCTTCGAGCATCTCGCCGATCCGAACGAACTTGACCCGTGGGCGTCCAAGCGGCTCGCCACGGCCGCGCTCGGCCCGATCGATCGCCTCCCACCCTTGAAAGCCGACCACGTCCGGGGCGCGCTCCGCCAGTAGCTCGACGATGGCGGCCCGGTCGGAGGCCAGCCGGGGGCTCGGGATTCGTTCCGCCTTGGCGTCCTCGACCAGGCCATCGACGGTCTCCTGCGCGTCCTTCTTGTTGGTCCCGATCACCCCGGACGGGCCGCGCTTGATCCAGCCGACGGCGTATTGGCCCTCGGCGCGGCGCCCCGACTCGAGCTCGGTGACCCTTCCATTCTGGTTGGGGATCAGCCCGCGCCGCGGGTCGAAGGGCACCCCGTCCAGTGCGATTCCCGCATATCCGATCGAGCGCATCACGAGCCCGCATTCGATCGTCTCGCGCTGGCCGGTGTCGCGGGCCCGGATGGCGCCGGAATCGTCGCGGTAGAGCTCGTTTCGGGCCACCAGCAGCCTTTCGACCTTGCCCTCGCCCTGGACCTCGATCGGCGAGCGCAGGAAGCGGAGTGCGATTCGCTTCGGCTTGCCCACCGGCTTCCGGCGGGCGAACTCCGTAAGGATCTCGACGTTTCGGCGGGTGGTGATGTCCGCGTCGTCGGACTCCAGATGGGCGTGGCTGTCGGGATCGAGCTCTAGCTCGGCGGGGTCGACGTCGACGTCGGCGTCCTCCATCTCGCCGAGCTCGCGCAGCTCGGGGTTCGTGAACGCGGCCTGGACCGGACCACGCCTTCCCAGGATGACGATCTCGCGGACCCCGCATTCGGCCAACGGGTCGATCGCGTGCGCGGCGGTGTCGGTGCCCTCGAGCTCTTCACGGGTCAGCGCCAGCATCCGTGCCACGTCGGTTGCGACGTTGCCGTTCCCGATCACCACGGCTCGCTCGCAGGAGAGGTCGAACTCGTGGTCCGCGAAGTCGGGATGCGCGTTGTACCAGGCCACGAAGGCGGTCGCCGGATGGGACCCCGGGAGATCCTCTCCGGGGATCCCGAGCTGGCGATCGGTGGCCGCACCGTACGCGTAGATCACCGCGTGATAACGCTCGGCCAGCTCGGCGGCGCTCACGTCGCGCCCGACCTCGACGTTGCCGAAGAAGCGAAAGCCATCGCGTGCGGCGGTCTTCTCGTAGACGCGGATCACTGACTTGATCTTCGGATGGTCAGGTGCCACGCCGGCACGGACCAGGCCGAACGGGGTCGGCAGGCGATCGAAGACGTCGACCTCGGTGGCCAGCTCCTCCTGACGCAGCAGGTGCTCGGCCGCGTAGAAGCCCGCCGGGCCGGAGCCGACGATCGCCACGCGCAGCGGGTTCCTTTCGCCGCCCGGTCGCTCGTTCATAGGGGCGGGGACTGTAGCCGCGCCCGGGTCACGACGTGACCGGGGCCCGGGTCGCCGTCGCCGCGCCGTCCAGCGCGTCGAGCGCCTTCGAGGTCGGCATCGAAACGCAGGTGAAGATCGGCGTGTCCCGGAGCGTGTACGAGCTCGACTCCGAGCCACGGAGCTCTTGGACCAGGCCGAGGAACATCGCGGGGTCGTCGGACTCGAAGCTGACCACGAACTCCTGATCGTCGAGCCCGAACGAGTATGCGGTGTTGATCGCGATCTCGGGATACCGTCGGCCGATCGCGATGTGCTCCTCCATGATCCGCTGACGCTCGTCGGCAGGCAGGCGATACCAGTCGCGCTTCTTGTCGAACGGGTACACGAACAGGTAGCGGTGATCCGAGGTGCAGATCTCGGGGCGTGCCTCCGAGTCCGAGTAGGGCGAACGCTTGGTCATCGCGAGGTAGGAGTGAGGGGTCGACATCCACTTGGCAAGGCCGCTTTGCGCCAGCACCACGTGGAAGGTGTGAATGTCCTCGAGGACGGGGCTTTGCGACAGAAGCAGAAGGTCCGTGTCGCCGCGGGTGCCGACCGTCGAGTAGGCGCGCAGCGAGCGATCCTGCGCGAAGTCCTCGCAGGCCGCCAGGAACTCCCGTTTATCCTCCCCGCGCGCCTCGGGATCGCGGCGCTGCCACGCGGGGTCGAGCTTGAAGAAAGTGAACTTGGCGAACGTGCGATCGGGCATCCTCGCGATGGTAGTTGCCATGGCCTTCGTTGCGTCGGTGGGCTCGGCGTCGGGCGCCTCGCCACATCCATTCCGGAGTTGTCGGAGCCATGCGTCCGGCAACCCGCCGGGACGCGTCGCCGCAGCGGCCCCCGCCGCGTCGAGGCGCTGCGATCCGGCCCGGGTCACGATTGCGCTCGTGCCACGCGGCACCACGCCGACGGCGCTTGCGGGTATCCATGGCATGGCGGTGGGGTTGCTCAGCGCCGGGATGGGCCCCGTTCCTGCCTCGCAGACCTACGTGGACATCGGGCAGGGCGCTCGGGTCCCGGACGTTCTTTACGGTGAGCCGCTGCCGCCGATCCACGCCCCCATGGCCGCGAGGGGGGCGACCAGGGTCCCGGCTCCGATCTGGAACCTGGTCCGCGCTCGCGCCGACGGCGTGCCGGCCGATCTGTCCCCGGGGTTGCTCGGTACGGCGCTCGCGGCAGGCGGCGTCGCCGCTAGCTCCAATTCGGGGGGCGCTTCTGTGGCGATGATCGTCGACCAGAGGGGTCGGTTGGCATTGCCACCCGGGTGCACACCTCGCGGCTGCCCGACCGTTGGAGTAGTGCAAGCGAGCCTGAGTCAGCTCGCGCGAGCCGCCGCCGGCCTTCGCGCCGACGACCTGCTGATCGCGATCGAGCATCCGCCGCCCGCCGCCGACCATGCGCTCTCGATCGGGATGGCTGGCCGCGGGATCGCGGGAACGCTCACCTCGGACTCGACCCGGATGCGCGGATACGTGCTGTCGACGGACATCGGCCCCACGATCCTCGATCGCCTCGGCCTCGCGATTCCCAGCCAGATGAGCGGCGAGGCGATCCGCAGCGAGGGCGCCGCGGATCCCTCATTTCTCGCCGGCCTGGCGGACCGCCTCGCGTCGATCGGGCCGCGGCGGGGACCGGTGCTCGGCCTCAGCATCCTGGTCTGGGTCGGGCTCACGGCGCTGACCGCGACCGGCTTCGGGCGGCGCGGGCTGCGCGCGGCGCTCCCCGTGCTGGCCGTCGCCGTGGCCTATCTGCCGGCACTGCTCTTGCTCACCGCCGCGCTCGAGCCGAGCGAGCTGGCCGAGGGACTGATCGTTGGCGCCGGGTCGCCGGCGCTCGCCGTGCTGACCCTGCGGCTCGCGCCCGGGTTCGGGGCTCTGGCGATCGCGGGCGCGGTCACGGTCGTGGGCTACGGCGTCGACGTGGTCGCCGGATCCCACCTCACCGAGCTGTCGCTGATCGGCCCGAGTCCCGCGGGCGGGGTCCGTTTCTACGGGATCGGCAACGAGCTCGAGGCGACCCTCGGCGCGCTGGTCCCGATCGCCTGCGGCGCCGCCCTCGCCGCCTGGGCGCCGGGCGCATCCAAGCGCACTGCCGCGCTCAGCTTCGCGCTCACCGCGCTGGTGGCGCTCATGGCTTTTGCGCCGGGCCGATTCGGAGCCGACGTGGGGGCGGCAGTCGGGCTCCCGGTCGGGGCGGCGATCGCCGCCGCCGTCTGCCTCGACGCGGGGCGCGGGCGATGGGCCCTGGCTCTTGCCGTGCCGCTGGTCGCGTTGGCGGCGCTGGCGGCGGCCGACCTGCTGAGCGGTGGCGACGCCCACCTGACCCGCACCGTGCTGCGTGCCGGGGGCCTCGATCAGCTCTCCGAGGTCGTGCAGCGTCGCCTCGAGCTCTCGGCCCACAGCTTCACCCGTTACGCACCGACCGCGATCCTGTGGCTCTCGCTCGCTGCGCTCGCGATCGGGTTCGTCGCCAGGCGGCGCATCGAGGGGTGGTTCGGAGAGCGGCGCTCGGCGTGGGCGGGACTGCTGGGCGCTGTCGGGGCGACCCTCGCAGGAACCCTGGCCAACGACTCGGGCGCCCTGCTCTTGATCCTCGGCACGGGCGTGATGATGGTCACGGTCGGCCTCGCCTGGGCGACTCGCTCCCTGCCTGAAGAGGCGTTCGGAGGCAGGGACTCGGCGTAACCACGGCGTATCTTCCTTGTAACCTGGCGTAATCCCGGTGTCACCCTCGGTAGGTTGGTCCGTGTGCCCCCGACGACCCGCACCTCACCATCTGTCGGCGTCCCCCTTTTCGGCCCGGAATCCGGCGCCCGACCCGACGACTCGCTAGACATGCTCAACAGGTCATCCAGCAGCTCGATGCGCATCGCGATCGTGAGTCCGTATTCGTGGACCTACGCCGGAGGCGTGAACCGCCACGTCGAGGCGCTCGCCGAGGCGCTGATCGCGCGCGGCCACGAGCTCCGTGTCCTGGCCCCCTGGGATCCCCCGGATCGAGTCAGCCGGATGCTCCACCGCGCCCCAGCGGACCGAAGGGAACGTCCCGACTACCTGATCCCGCTCCAGCGCACGGTCGGGTTCGCCGCCAACGGCGCCGTCTCGAACCTGTCGGTGTCTCCGGCTGCCGTGACCTCGATGCGACGCGAGCTCCAGGCCGGCCGCTTCGACATCGTCCACGTCCACGAGCCGGTGGCGCCGGCCCTCGGCTGGGACGCCTGCTCATTTCCCGGCGCGCCCGTCGTCGGCACCTTCCACGCCTACTCGACGAAGCGGCTACCGAACACGATCGCGAGCCTGCTCGGGGCACGGCGAAAGCTCAACCAGCTCAGCGCCCGCATCGCCGTCTCCGAGGCCGCGGCATGGACCGGACGTCGCTGGTTCGGCGGCGAGTATCAGGTGATCCCCAACGGGGTCGACGTCGACGCGTCCCCGCGTGCCCCGAAGCCTGAGTCGGACGAGCTCCGGGTGCTGTTCGTGGGCCGATCCGAGGAGCGCAAGGGGCTCCCGGTCCTGCTCAAGGCGTTCGAGGGTCTGATCGAGCACGTGCCGGCCCGGCTCACGCTGATCGGCTCGAGCCCGGATGACGTGAGGCGATACGTCCCCGATCCCGCCACCGAGGCAAGGATCGAGACGCTCGGACGGGTCTCGCATGACGCATTGTGGCGGCGCCTGCACGAGGCCGACGTCCTCTGCGCCCCGTCCCTGTCGGGCGAAAGCTTCGGCATGGTCCTGACCGAGGCGTTCGCGGCGGGCACACCGGTGATCGCCTCGGAGATCGCCGGCTACTCGGACGTCGTCACGGACGGCTCCGACGGGATCCTGGTCCCTCCGGCTGATGCCCAGCGACTCGCCGAGGAGCTTCAGCGCATGTACCTCGAGCCCGTGCGCCGCGAGGCGATGGGAAGGGCGGCTCGCGAGGCGGCGTCGGGCTACGCATGGCCACGGATTGCCGAGCGGGTCGCGCAGGTCTACGACGAGGCTCGCGAGGCTTCCCAGCCCGCGACCGCGCTGGGCCGCGTCGCGGGGCGCGCCGGGCTGGCGCCGATCGATGGGGGTCCCCGGCGCCCGCCGAAACGGCTTGCCTCGCTCGATCCGCCGCCCCCGCAGGGGGCGAGGGGCCATCGCGTCGCCCGGCGGCTCGGCCTCGGGGTCGCCGGGGTCCTCGGGGTTGGCCTCTCCGCCCTCGCAGCCCAGAAGATCGGGCTGCAGAACGTGGTCGGGAGCATCGTTCGCTCCGACGTGGGATGGATTCTCGTCGCGACCGGGCTGATGATGTCCGCGATGGTCCTGCGGGCGGTGTCATGGCTGGCGATCGCGCGCTCGGCCCTGCCGCGAAGCCCGCTGCGCCGCCGCGACGTCACCTCGGCGACGATGATCGGCGTCCTGATGTCGGCAACGCTGCCGGCCCGCCTGGGTGAGCCCGCTCGCGCCATGGTGCTCGCCAGGCGAACCGGGCGAATGCGAGAGACCTTCCCGGTCCTGCTCGGCACGCTCGTCTCGCAGACCGTGTTGAACATCGCTGCGCTGGCGCTGCTCGGCGTGATCATCGTCGCCTCGACCGATCTCTTTCACTCGAGCTCCCAGCGCCTCTTCCTGTTCAGCATGGCCCCGCTGGTGTTGTTGGTCGCGGTGCTCCTCGCGCCCATGCTCGTGCGCCAGAGCGGCTCCGGACGGGCGGCGCGGCTGATCGGCGCCGTCAGGGGAGCCCTGCTTCGGGTACGCACCGGGCTGCGGGTCTTCCGCGATCCGCGTCGCGGCGCCACCGCCGCGGGCGCGCAACTTGCCGCATGGGGCATCCAGCTTCTCGCCTGCGCTGCCCTGTTCGAGGCGCTCGGGCTGGGCGGACTGGGGATCGGCGCGGCGGCGGCGGTCCTGTTCGCCGTCAACGTGACCGCCGTCGTTCCGGCGACCCCGTCCAACATCGGGGTCTTCCAGCTCGCCGTGATCAGCGTCCTGACCACGGGGTTCGGAGTCGGCGCTGCCGACGCGCTTGCCTATGGCGTCATCCTCCAGGCGGTCGAGATCGCCACCGCGGTGACGCTCGGCCTGCCGGCCCTGGTGCGCGAGGGGCTCACATGGTCGGACATGAGGCTGCGAGCGCTGAGCGCCGCGCCGGTCCGCCTCTCGCCGCGCCCCGGCGGCGCCCGCGACACGGTTTCCGGCTAGTCACGCCGTCTGTTGTAGCCTCAGCCAGATGGCTCTCTCGAACGTCTCCGGCTTCCCGCGGATCGGCGCGCGTCGCGAGCTCAAGTTCGCGACCGAGGGATACTGGCGCGGCGAGGTTTCCGAGGCGGAATTGCTCCAGGTGGCACGGAGCATCCGCCTCGACAACTGGCGGCTCATGCAGCAGGCCGGCATCGATCTGATCCCCTCCAACGACTTCTCGCTGTACGACCACGTCCTCGACACGATCGCCCTGGTGGGCGCGGTCCCGGAGCGCTACGGACGGGTGGGCGGGAACGTCGACCTGGATACCTACTTCGCCATGGCCCGCGGGCGCCAGGAGGGCGGGGTCGACGTGACCGCGATGGAGATGACCAAGTGGTTCGACACCAACTACCACTACATCGTCCCGGAGCTGGGCCCCGAGACCAGCTTCTCGCTGTCAGCGACGAAGCCGTTCGACGAGCACACCGAGGCGATGGAGGAGCTCGGGGTGGACACCGTGCCGGTGATCCTGGGGCCGGTCTCGTTCCTGCTGCTCGGCAAGGCCGCGGACGGGGTCGGCGAGGATTTCGACCGGCTGAGCCTGATCGAGGGACTGGTCGAGGTCTATGGCGAGATCATCGAGCGCCTTTCCGAGCAGGGCGCCACCTGGATCCAGCTCGACGAGCCCTGCTTCGTCGAGGATCGCTCCGAGCGCGAGCTCGGCGCTCTTCGACTCGCATACGAGGAACTCGCGAAGGTCCACGAGCGCGCCCGGATCGTCGTCAAGACCTACTTCGACCACGTGGGTGACGCCTACGGGGTCCTGCGCGACCTCCCGATCGAGGGGATAGGTCTCGACCTGCATCGTGGCGGTCCCGACCTCGACCGGGTGATGGAGCGCGAGGGCCCCAAGAACGTCGAGCTGGTGGCGCGTGACGGCGGACTCGAGGACAAGTGGCTGTTCGCCGGGATCGTCGATGGTCGAAACGTTTGGATCAACGAGCTCGAGCACAGCCTGGACCTGCTCGCCGGACTGCGTGACCGCACGGGCGAGCTCGTCGTCTCGACATCCTGCTCGCTCCTCCATACCCCCGTCGATCTCGACGCCGAGCCGCCGTCCAAGGCGCTCGACGCCGAGCTTCGCTCGTGGATGGCGTTCGCGCGCCAGAAGGTGGGGGAGGTGGCCACCCTCGCGCGAGGCCTCGGCCATGGAAGGGAGTCGATCGCGGGCGAGCTCGATGCCAATGACAGGGCGCTCGAGGATCGTCGCAGCTCGCATCGGACCCGAAACCCTGCCGTTCGCGACCGGATCGCGGCGCTCGACGAGGGAAGCGCTCGGCGCCAGAGCCCGTTCGAATCCCGCCGTGAGGCCCAGCGCGCCAGGCTCGACCTCCCCCTCTTCCCGACCACCACGATCGGCTCGTACCCGCAGACGGCGGAGATCCGGCAAGCCCGCGCCGAGCTCCGCGAGGGGACGATCGACCAAGAGGCATACGACCGTCGGATGCGATCCGAGATCGAGCGGGTGGTCCGGTTCCAGGAGGACGTCGGGCTCGACACCCTGGTCCACGGCGAGCCCGAGCGCAACGACATGGTCCAGTATTTCGCCGAGCAAATGGACGGCTACGTCTTCACCCAGAACGCCTGGGTGCAGTCATACGGGACGCGCTACGTCCGCCCGCCGATCATCTTCGGCGACGTCAGCCGGCCGCAGCCCATGACGACCGACTGGATCGCCTTCGCCCAGTCGCTCACCGAGCGCCCGGTCAAGGGCATGCTGACCGGTCCGGTGACGATGCTCCAGTGGTCGTTCGTGCGCGACGACCAGCCCCGCTCGGAAACCTGCGAGCAGCTGGCGCTCGCGATCCGCGACGAGGTCGCCGACCTCGAGGCCGAGGGCATCAAGATCGTCCAGGTCGACGAGCCCGCGATCCGCGAGGGACTGCCGCTTCGCCGCGACCGCACCGACGAGTACCTGAACTGGGCCGTCCACTGCTTCCGGGTCGCGTGCTCCGTCGTCCGGGACGAGACCCAGATCCACACCCACATGTGTTACTCGGACTTCGGCGACATCATGGAGCAGATCCAGGAGATGGACGCGGACGTGCTGCTGATCGAGGCCGCACGCTCGCGGATGGAGCTCCTGCACGACTGGGAGCGCACCGGCTACGGGCTGGAGATCGGCCCCGGCGTGTACGACATCCACTCTCCGCGAGTGCCGCCCGCCGCCGAGATGGCCGAGCTGCTCGAGGCTGCCGCCGAGGTACTCGAGCCGGAGCAGATCTGGGTCAACCCGGATTGCGGGCTGAAGACGCGCACCTGGGACGAGGTCGAGCCCGCCCTTCGCAACATGGTCCAGGCGGCCAAGCAGCTTCGCGAGGAGCTGGTCCCCGCCGGCAAGTAGCGTCCGGGCCGCCCCGCGGCCGATGGACTAGAGCCCGAGCCGGTTGCGGAGGCCGCGGGCGTTGAACAGCCGATAGAGCCGCCGCACCGCCCGGCGCTTTCGGGCGCTGTACGGGAACCACAGGAACTCGCGCTTCGGCTGGCGCATCCGCGGCACCGTGATCGCCTCCGCGCGGCAGAACTTGCGGATACCCACCGCACCATGGCGGTAGCCGATCCCCGAGTTCTTCCAGCCGCCCATCGGCAGGCCCAGCACCGAGTAGTTGGTCACGAAGAGGTCGTTGACGGCCACGGTGCCCGCCTCGAGCCGTCGCGCGATCCGCTCTCCGTCGTCCGCGCCCTCTGCGAACACGGAGGCGCCGAGGCCATAGGTGGTGTCGTTTGCCATCCGGACCGCCTCGTCGGCGTCACTCACCTTCATCACCCCGATCACGGGTCCGAAGGTCTCGTCTCGCATCACCTTCATGGAGTGGTCGGCGTCGACGATCAGGGTGGGTTCGTACCAGTCCCCGGGCTGGTCCTTTCGCCTTCCCCCCGTCAGGATCCTGGCGCCCTTCTCGCGTGCGTCCTCGACGTGCTCGGCGACGATGTCGATCTGCTTCGGCGACGTCATCGCACCCACCTCCGCGGTGTACGTTCTGCCGTCGGCGCCCTGGCGAAGGCTCTCGACGTTGCGCCGGAGCTTGGCGACGAACTCGTCATAGACGGGTTCGTCGACGTACACGCGCTCGATCGAAAGGCATATCTGCCCCGTGTTCAGGAAGCCCCCGTAGGCCGCGGCGTTGGCCGCCCGGTCGATGTCCGCGTCGCGGGTGACGATCATCGGGTCCTTGCCCCCGAGCTCGAGGCTGACGGGCGTCAGCGTGTCCGCGGCGCGCTTCATCACCACCTTGCCGGTCCGGTCGGAGCCCGTGAACTGGATGAAGTCGCACTCGTCGACGAGCGCGCCGCCGGTCTCGCCCATGCCGTTGACGACCGCGAGCACGTCCGGAGCCCCCAGGTCGTCCCGCCAGGCGCGAACCAGCTCCAGCAGGGTCAAGGGGGTGAACTCGGACGGTTTGATCACCAGGCCACAGCCGGCGGCCAGGGCCGGGAGCCCGTCGCCCAGCGAGAGGATCAGCGGAAAGTTCCAGGGGCTGATGATGCCGGCGACCGGGTACGGGCGGTAGACGATCTTGGCCCGCCGGTGCCTCAGCAGCGGCACGTGGGGCGTGACGCTCTCGTCGGCGAGGAAGCCGGGGCCGCGATCGCACCAGAAGTTGATCGCATCGAGCAGATAGAAGGCCTCGAGCGCAGCGTCGGCCCGCACCTTGCCGCTCTCGGCCTGCATCAGGTCGTCGAGATGCTCGGTGTGATCGAGGATCCAGTCGCGAAAGCCCTCGAGCCAGCGGCGCCGGCCCGCGAACCCGATTGCCTCCCACTCGCCCTGCGCCTCGCGGACCCTTCCGACCACCTCGGCGACTCGTCGCGGCGAATCGATCGGGACGCTCTCGATCACCGATCCGTCGGTGGGACGGTGAACCTCGAAGGTCGGGAGGTCGGCCGGCGTCTGGCTCCCGGGACTTCCGTTGGCAGCGGGCTCGCGTGCGGTTGCGCTCTCCATCCCGGAGGGGACTCTACCCGGCTAGGGCCGGCGACGGGCGGGCCTATGGGTGGACGAGCTTGAAGACCGGCCCGTTGAGCGATGCCACGTAGATGGACCCGTTAGGCCCCTCGCCGAACGAGCTCGGGCTGGTGACGCGGATGCCGAGCGCCTTGTCGTTCCTGGCTTTTCCGTCCTGGGGCACGAAGCTCCGTAGGACGCCGTCGCAGTTATCGCTGTAGAGATAGCGCCCGCGCAGGCTCGTCAACGCCGCGTTTCGCACCACGTAGCCGCCGATGATCGCGCAGCGCGGGTTGTGCGGGTATTCGAGGACCGGGGGGCGGTAGTTGTGCTTCGGCCGGGGAGCCTCGTTGTCGCCCGGATAGTTGAAGACGTGATCCCCTTCGAAGTGGTCCCAGCCGAAGTTCGCCCCGCGGAGTGCGTCGTGCCCTTCGATATCGACTTCCTCCCAGCGGTCCTGGCCCACATCCCCAATCGTGATCCGGCTCCCGTCGAACGAAAAGCGGTACGGATTCCTCAGCCCGAGCGCGTAGATCTCGTCTCGGCCCGTCTTGCCGACGTAAGGGTTGCTCGACGGGATCGTGTATGGCTTGCTGCCCTGCCGGTGCGGCCTGATCCGCAGGAGCTTGCCGAGCAGGCTCTGCTTGTTCTGGGCATGCTCGTAAGGATCGCCGGCGCCCCCGCCGTCGCCGGTGGCGGCGAACAGCTCGTCCCCAGGCCCGAACTCGATCTGGCCGCCGTTGTGGTTGGAGGCCCCCGGGTGCTGGATGACGATCACCCGCCGGCGCGTGCTCTCGGGCACTGCCCTGTTGGACGACGCCCGCAGCTCGTCGATCTCGATGTTGCCATGGTTGTTCGTGTAGTAGGCGTAAAGGAGGTGGTTGCGCGCGTAAGCCGGGTCGAACGCGATCGACAGCAGGCCCTGCTCGCCCCCGGAGGACACCCGATCTCGGACGTCCAGGAACGGCTGGGCGCGCACATGCCCGCGGTCGACGACCGCGACGGTGCCGCGCTGTTCGACCACATACAGGAAGGACGGAGCGCCCGGCGCGTGCGCGACGTAGGTCGGTGAGGAAAAGCTCCCGATCTTGCGCTTCGCTACCCCGCCCTGGCCGTCTCCTATCTTCGCGTTGCGACCCGGGTCAGACCCGCTCGCGAGGCTCGAGCCGACCAGAGCCGCCGCGCTGCAGGTCGCCACGAGCACCAACGCCAGCCTGCCAGTGTTTCCCCTGCCCGGCACGCGTCCAAGCGTAGCTACTCAAGGCACCGCTTCAGCCTGAATACCGGACCGCCCCAGGAGGCGACGTAGATCCGGCCTCGATCGTCCTCCCCGAACGAGGTCGGCCGACGCACGTCGAGCCCGGTGCTCCGGTCCTTCGTCGCCCCGTCGACGCTTGGACGCAGGCTTCGTATCTCCCCGGTGCACAGGTCAGAGTAGAGGTAGCGGCCCCGAAGCCCGCTCAGGTCGGGGTCGCGAACCACGTATCCGCCGATCACCGCGCATCCGGCGAAATGCGTATAGGTGCGGATTGGAAAGGTAGGCCGCGGCGGGTCCGGGTTTGGGTCGGGCCGGTCGGAGTCGAAGACCAGGTCGCCCTCGTAATTGGGCCATCCGAAGTTGGCGCCCTTGGCGTGGCGCAGCGTCGTGTAGTCGATCTCCTCCTCGCGGTTCTGGCCCACGTCGCCGATCGCGATCGTTCGGTCGCGCAGGTCGAGCGAGAATCGCCACGGGTTTCGGAGCCCGTAGGAGTAGATCTCCGGTCGGGCGCCATGGCGCCCCACGAACGGGTTGCCGGCGGGCACCGCGTAGCGGCGATGACCCCGTTTGCGGGGGTCGATTCGCAGGATCTTGCCGAGCAGCGAGGAGAGGTGGCGCGCGTTGTCCTTCGTGTCGCCGCTTCCGCCGCCGTCGCCGGTGCCGATCAGCAGGTCGCCATTCGGCTCGAACTGGAGCTGGCCGCCGTTGTGGTTCGCCTCGCCGGGGTGGCGGAGCAGCAGGACGCGTCTGCGCGACGACGGCTTCGCGCGGGCCGGATGGGCGCGCGATCGCTTCAGCTCGTCCACCTCGTTGTCGCCATGGCGGTTCGTGTAATAGACGTAGAAGCGCCGGGAGCGCTCGTAGTCGGGCGGGAAGGCGACCGAGAGGAGCCCGCGCTCGGCTCGGTCCCAGCCCACGCGCCGCTTGAGGTTGACGAAC
Organism: uncultured bacterium; assembly: GCA_963720685.1. Lineage (GTDB taxonomy): Bacteria > Actinomycetota > Thermoleophilia > Solirubrobacterales > 70-9 > AC-56. The sequence goes on from CAVRGF010000003.1 coordinate 233,355, forward strand.
GCGTGCTTCAGCAGCTGGCCGCGGCGCACCACGGAGATCGTCCCGGGTTGCTCGACAACGAACAGGAGCCGGCGGAACCCCGGCGCCGCCGCGACGTAGGTCGGATGGTCGAAGGTGCCCACCTTCTTCAGCTCGAGCCCTGCCCCCGCATCCGAGGCGCCGATCGACGCCTCGGCTGCGAAGGCGGCGGCCACCGCGATTACCGTGGCAATGGTTCGCCGATTCGGCATCCATGCCTTTGATCGGCGCCCGGCGGGCACCGCTTGACGCCGCCTACCGCTCAGCGGCCAGCCTGTAGACGGGTCCATCGAGCGACATCGCATAGATGTGGTCCGCGTCGTCGACGCCGAATGAGCTCAGCTGAGGGACCTGAACGCCGAGCGAGCGGTCGTCGGTCGCCGCGCGCCCGGGGACGGCGGTGAAGCTTCGCAGCTCCCCGGCGCAGAAGTCACCGTAGAGGTAGCGACCGTACAGCGAGGGCAGATCGGTGTCCCGGACGACGTAGCCTCCCGTGATCGAGCAGCCGTCGTCGTGGCTGTAGACGAGAACCGGGGAGGTCGCTCCCTTCGCGCTCTGGTCGTCGTTGAACCGGGTCAGGCCCTCATAGGCAGACCAGCCGAAGTTCGCCCCCCGGCCGTCACCCCGCCCCACCAGGTCTACCTCCTCGAACTCGTTCTGGCCGACGTCTGCGATCGACAGCGCCCCGGTGAGCGAGTCGAACGAGAACCGCCACGGATTGCGCAGCCCGTAGGAGTAGATCTCCGGCCGGGCGCCACGCCGATCCACGAACGGATTGTCGCTCGGAATCGTGTACGGCCTTCGTCCCGAGCCGCTCGGGTCGATCCGGAGGATCTTTGCGAGAAGTGTCGAGAGGCTCTGGCCGTTTCGCTCCGGATCGTCCTCGGACCCTCCGTCGCCGAGGCCGATGTAGAGATCGCGGTCGGGCCCGAAGAGGACGAGGCCGCCGTTGTGGTTGGCGAACGGCTGGTCGACGCCGAGCACCACGCGCCGGCTCGCGGGATCGGCTATCACCGGGTCGGACGAGCGGCGGTACTCGACCACCCGGGTGTCCCCGGCGCGGTCGGTGTAGTCGACGTAGAAGCGGCCCGACTCGGCGTAGTCCGGCGCGAAGGCCATCGACAGAAGGCCCTGCTCGCCGCAACAAGACACCTCGTCGCTGAGGTCCAGGAACGGCTTCGGAAGCGTGCGCCCGTCGCGCACGACGCGGATCGCACCGCTTTGCTCGACGACGAACAGGTCTCGTCCATCGTCGGGCGGCTGGGTGACGTACACCGGCTGGTTGAAGGTGCCGACCTGGACCAGGCGCACGCCGCCGTCACCGTCACCGGTCGGGATCCCACCGTCCCCGCCCTGGGCGGGAATGGAGGATGGCTGCGGGGGTGACGTCGTCTCCTCTCCACCTCCGCACCCCGCGAGCAGCATCAGGGTGATCGCAGTGGATACGGGGGTGGCGGCGCGGCGCGTCAGCTCAAGGCCCACACTTCGTCACCACCCGCCCGTTGCCAGTGACGCAGGTCTCGGGAACCTTCCGTTCGATCGTGACCACGAACCCGCCCCGGACCTTGGCCCCGGAAGCGGTGACTGCCTTCGCGTTGCCCTGCAGCCCCGCCTCGATGTCGTAGTGCACCGGATAGGTGCCCGCCATCACCGGGACGACTCGCCAGAAGATGTCCTTGGTCTCGCCCGGCGCCACCGGGCCGAACTGGAACGTGTCGGTCTGCGCGGCGTCGGCGCCGGCGCTGGGCGCGGCGTGAAGGTTGTTGACCTTGGCCCCGGGCTCGAGCAGCTTCGGATAGTCGTTGTCGAGTACCCACACAGGGCGATTCGGGTTCGCCAGGTTGGGATTGTTGAGCCGGATGTTGAACGAACCCTGCCCCGTGCCTGTCGCCGTGACGCCGGCCTTGATCCGTCCGGTGTGGATCGTCACCGCGAGGTCGGGGATCGTCTTGGGTCCCGGGTTCTTGATCGCCAGGCGTAGGTTCTCGCTGTTGGCGAGGACCTGACGGGCAGGAAAGCTCGCCTTCGAGACCTGGACGGGGAAGTTGCCCGAGGGCTCGTTCGCGTCCTGGCGCTCCCCGCCCCCGCCGCAGGCCGTCAATCCGAGCGCCGCGATCACCATCGCGAGACCGGTCGCGGCCGCTGTCTCCGCGCCCCGGAGTCGATAGCAACCGGCCTTTGTGCCGCTCTCCCCCAAGGCGCGAGGAACATAGCACCTGCTAGGGGCGCAAATCGGCACTCGGCCGGGCGCGACGGCCCGGCTCAGAGCTTGCTGGTGGCGGTGGGTCGCCGCATGCAATACATTTAGCCGTGTCGCCCGTGGTGGGTGCGGGCGCGGAGGAGAAGATGGTCCGAACCGTCGCCGATAGGGCATTTCTACCTGCCAAGAGCCTGTTCGAGCAGGTGGGGAACATGATGATCCTCACCGGCAAGACGATCACGGCCGCGATCAGGCCCCCCTACCCCTACGGCGGGGAGTTCATCTCCCAGTTCATCTTCGCCCTGCAGCTGTGCTGGTTTCCGATGCTGATCAGCACGGTCGCCTTCGGGTTCGGCGCCCCGGGGCTTCAGGCGGCCAACTTCCTGACCCTGTTCGGCGCCCTCGACCGCCTCGGCGGCTTCTTCGTCTTGGCCTCGATCCGCGAGTTCGCGCCCTTCGTGACCGCGGTCGTGGTCGCCGGGGTGGCCGGGACGGCGATCACCGCCGACCTCGGGGCCCGCAAGATCCGCGAGGAGCTCGACGCCCTTCAGGTCCTGGGCGTCGACCCGATCAAGAACCTCGTCGTGCCGCGCTTTTTGAGCCTCATGCTGATCACGGGCCTTCTGGACATCTACGCGCTCTTGTTCGGGATCGCCGGCGGGATCTTCGCCGAGATCACCTACAACGCCCCGCTGTCGGGCTTCTTCGCCACCCTTCAGTCCCAGGCCGAGACGACCGACCTCTGGGGCTCGATCTTGAAGTGCACCCTGTTCGGGGCGATCATCGCGATCGTCTGCTGCTACAAGGGCATGAACGCCTCCGGGGGGGCCGCCGGGGTCGGCCGGGCGGTCAACGAGGCGGTCGTGATCGCCTTCTTGGGCGTCTTCGCGTTCAACTACGTCTTCACCCAGACGCTCCTGGCCACCCATCCCGAGATCCAGGTCATCAAGTGACGACGGCGCCCCCGACACGTCGCATCTCGGGGTCGTCGGCCGAGGGTCTCGCCCGGGCTAGCGACGAAGTCGCGGGTCACGCGAGTACGACCTGCCGCCCGGTAACGCGCCCGAACCCGGCGACAGCGGAGGCGAAGCCGAGCATGTCGCCGGAGGTGTTCTGATGCAGGGTTGGCTGGCCCTGCCGCGCGACTGGCTCTCCTCGCTCGGGGAGATCGCCAAGTTCTGCGGCAAGACCATGGGGCTCGTCTACTCGGGCCGGGTGTTCCAGTTCTTCGGCGAGACGCTTCGCCAGGCCGGGATCCTGATCCTCGGCTCGACGATCGTGATCTGGGGCCTCGTCTTCGTGCTCGGCCTCCAATGCGGGATCGAGGGCGCCTACTTCAACCGCTCCGTCGGGGCCCCCGCCTACGCCGGGGTGTTCGCCGCCTGGTGTGACCTTCGCGAGGTGATCCCCTACGCGTTCGGCTACATGATGGCCGCCAAGGTGGGGACCGGGATCGTCGCCGAGCTCGGCGCGATGCGGATCTCCGACGAGATCGACGCGCTCGAGGTGATGGGCGTCCCGCCGATGACCTTCCTCGCCGCGACCCGCCTGCTCGGCGCCTGGATGACCCTGCCGTTCATGTACCTGGCGGCGGTCGGGATCGGCTACTTCGCCTCCTACCTGGCGGTCGTCAAGCAGATCGGCGACACCTCCTCGGGCGGCTACTTCCTGATCTTCTGGATGTTCCAGAACCCGCCCGACCTCTTATTCAGCCTCGTCAAGGCGATGGCCATGGCGACGGCGATCGTCTTGGTCGGCTGCTACTACGGCTACACGGCGTCGGGCGGGCCGGTGGGCGTCGGAACGGCGACCGCGAAATCGATGGTGCTCAACATCGTCTTGGTGCACGTCATCGGGATGCTGGGGACCCTGGTCTTCTGGGGGGCGAACCCGAGGGCGCCGATCGGGGGGTGACCCCGCGAACCGCGAGGAGGCAAAGCGCAAAGATGCCTGACGACAGACCACGCTATCCGTATCCGCCCCCGTCGGAGGGCTCCGGGGGCCCCGACCCCTACGGGGATCCCGGGCCCCCGTCCGAGGGGTATCCGCCCCCCGCCACACCCGAGGCGACGGATCCGATGGCCCAGCCACCTCCGCCTCCGCCGCACGCAGACGGCGACGGCGACGGCGACTACGAGGAGACCGCTCCCGAGCTTGGCGCGCTCAACCGCGACTACGTGATCCCGGGGGTCGAGGCATCAGAGACGAACCCGTACCGGTGGCACACGGGCGTAAAGCGCGATCACGGCGGCGAGGACGCCATCGAGATCATCGACGTGGTCAAGCAGTTCGGTCGAACCCGAATCCTCAACGGGCTCAACCTCGGCCTTCCGAACGACCAGATCTCGATGGTGCTCGGGCCCTCGGGAACCGGCAAGAGCGTCTTGATCAAGCACATCGTCGGGCTCCTCTATCCCGATGCAGGCGACGTGCTGGTGCACGGCGAGTCGGTCCCCAACATGAGCGATGACGAGCTGTTCGACATGCGCAAGAAGTTCGGCCTGTTGTTTCAGGACGGCGCCCTGTTCGGATCCATGAGCGTGTTCGACAACACGGCCTTTCCGCTTCGCCAGCACACCGACAAGTCCGAGGACGAGATCACGGAGATCTGCAATCGAAGGCTGCGCGAGGTCGGGCTCGCCGAGGCGATGGAGAAGATGCCGAATGAGCTCTCCGGCGGGATGCGGAAGCGTGCCGGTTTTGCGCGCGCACTGGTCCTCGATCCGGCGATCGTCATGTTCGATGAGCCGGACTCCGGGCTCGACCCGGTTCGGACCGCCCTGCTTTGTGAGTTGATCCGCGAAATCCACGAGGAGAGCGGCGGCTGCTACCTGGTGATCAGCCACGACCTCGGTACGGCTCGCAGGATCGCGGACTTCATCGCCGTCTTGTGGAAGGGGCGCATCGTCGAGTCGGGCCCGTCCGACGAGCTGTTCGATTCAGAGAATGAATTCGTGGCGCAGTTCCTCAACGCGGAGACCGTGGGCCCCCTCGCCATGGACTAACTTCGTCTCTAGCCCGGGCGGGTCCTTACTCTTGCCGGAGTGAGGATTTCCAACCTGCTTGCACGGGTTGCCGGGCGGGCCGTCGAGCGGCCACTGCCGGTGATCGTGGCGGCCGTCCTCCTGACGTTGATCGGGGCGGTGGCGGCGCTGGGCCTCGAGGCGGATCGCAGCCCGGGCTCGTTGGTCGACCACGGCTCGACCACCTACGCAGCCACCCAGCGCTTCTACCAGTCGTTCGGCGAGGAGCCGGTGGAGGTCCTGGTCAAGGGCGACCTGCACCAGGTGCTCGAGACCGGCAACCTGAGCCGGCTCTTGACGCTCGAGAGCTGTCTTTCGGGAAGAGCGCCCGGCGGGCGGGTGGTCAGCGGCGAGCCGGCCCCGGCGCCGTGCGCGCAGATTGCGCGGCTCGACCCGAGCGCGGTCGTCTTCGGTCCGGCGACGTTCCTCAACCAGCTCGCGATCCAGGCGAACAAGCTGTTGGGCTCTGAATCTCAGGCGGCGGCCGCGCAGGCGCAAAGCGCCGCCGCGCAGGCCGCGAAGAAAGCCGAGCGAGCGGGCATTTCGGCGAGCGGCCAGCGGCAGGCGGCCGCCACCGCGGGCCAGCACGCATACACCCGGTTCCAGGCGCAGCTGATCAAGCTGGGGCTCCAGTACGGGCAGCTCGGCCTGCCCCGCCTCGACAGCCCGAGCTTCGTCTCCTCGGTGATCTGCGACAGCAGGTTCCGCCCATGCGTCCCGAAGGCGCGCCTGGCGGCGATCGCCCCGAGCTCCCGCGCGGCGCTGATCTCGGTGCGACTGCGGCCGGGGCTCAGCGACAGCCAGCGCTCCGAGGCGATCTCGCTGTTTCGAGATGCCGTAGCCGACCCCGCGTTCCAGCTCACCGCCGCCAAGGGCTCGGGAGCGCCCGCCCCGAGCTACGTCGTGAGCGGCGTTCCAGTCGTCTTCGCCGGGCTCGCCGAGGAGCTCTCGACCCAGGTGTTCATCCTCCTGGCAGCGGCCCTGGCGGTCATGGTGATCACCCTCGCGCTGGTGTTCCGATCCCCGATCCGGCTCCTGCCGCTGGGGATCGCGCTCGGCGCGTCAGGACTCACGTTCGGCTTCCTGGCACTGGTCGGGGGCTCGCTGACCATGGCGTCGATCGCGGTCCTGCCGGTCTTGATCGGCCTCTCAGTCGACTACTCGATCCAGTTCCAGGCACGCTTCGTCGAAGCCGCCCGCGCGGGCTCCTCACCACCTCGAGCGGCGGTCGAGGCGGCGGCCAGGGGCGGTCCGGTGATCGCCACCGCCGGCTTGGCGACCGCGGCCGGCTTCTGCGTCCTCGTCCTCTCGCCGATTCCGATGGTCCGAGGGTTCGCCTTGCTGCTCGTGCTCGGTATCGGGATCTCGTTCGCGCTGGCGCTCACCGTTGGGCTGTCGTCGCTCTCCCTGCTGCGGGCCGGTCATCCGCGACTCGGTGGTCGCGGGCATGCCGGCTCCTCGCCGAGGGGGCGCAGTCGCGAGGCGGGGTCGGCTTGGACGGGGATCCGGGCATTCGGGCGTCGGCTTCGGTCGAGATTCGAACCGCTCTTCCGGGGCGGGTCTCGTGTCGGCGCACGCATCCGAGCAGCGGGCCGGCGTTCGCTTGCCTTCTCGATCGCGGCGCCGGGAAGGGTGCTGGTGGTCGCCGCGGCCCTGGCGATCGTCGGCTGGGGGGTCGGCACGCGGATCCCGGTCATCTCCGACATCCGGCAGCTCGTCCCCTCGAGCCTCCCCGCGCTCCACAATGTCGATGAGCTCGAGCAGGCGACGGGGGTGTCGGGGCTCACCTACGTGACCGTGACCGCCCCCGACCTCACCGATCCTAAGGTGATCGGGTGGATGCGGGCCTTCGAGCAGCGGGTCCTCCATCGTCACGGATTCAGCGGCGCGGACGCCTCCTGCAGGTCGGCGCGCACCGAGATCTGTCCGGAGATCTCACTGCCGGACTTCCTATACGGCGAGCGACGCGGTACCCCGACCCGGGCGCGGATCAAGACGACCCTCGGCCTGTTGCCGGCGTACATCTCACAGGCGATCGTGACGACCGATCCCGCGACCGGCGGGCTGGGCAACACCGGCGTGATCACATTCGGGATCCGGGTCATGCCATTCGATCAGCAGAAGCGGCTGATCGACGACATTCGCGCTCAGATCGACCCGCCTGGCACCGCACTCGACCCCCCGCCGGGCGTCACCGCGCAGGTCGTCGGGCTGCCGGTGCTCGCGGCGGACGCGAACTCCTCACTGTCGGGCAGTCGTTACCTGGTCACCGTCGCGGGGCTGTTGGCCGTTGCGCTTGTCCTCTTCGCCGTCTACCGCTCGGCCACCCGGGCCCTTGTCCCGTTGATCCCGATCGTGCTCGCGACGGGCTGGTCGTCGCTCGTGCTCTGGATGGCCGGCGTCCCCCTCAACCCGATGTCCGCCACCCTCGGGGCACTGGTGATTGCGATCGCCACCGAGTTCAGCGTCCTGCTCTCGGCTCGCTACCACGAGGAGCGCGGCCGAGGCGGGACGATCGGGGAGGCGCTTCGGCGCGCTTACGCTCGCACCGGCACCGCCGTGCTCGCGTCTGGGGTCACGGCGATCGCCGGTTTCGCGGTCCTGGTGCTCAGCGACATTCGCATGTTGCGCGACTTCGGCCTCGTCACCGTGTTCGACCTCGGGGTCGCGCTGGTCGGTGTGCTCGTCGTCCTGCCCGCCGCACTGGTCTGGTCGGAGAGAGGCGCCGACCGCAGGGCGGCGCTGGTCTCCCGCCTCCGCCGGCGCGAACGTCCGGCGGCCGCCGATGCGGGGTGAGCGCCCGAAGCGCTCCGGGCCGTCGAGCCGACGCTACGCGACCGTGGTCGGCGTCGCGTTCGCGATCCTGGTGGTGATCGCCACCTTGAACACGATTCGCACCCAGGGTGGCGGCATCCTGGGGGTCACGAAGGGAGATCGAGGCATGCCGTTGCCCGAGTTCGCGGTTCCGAACGCCGTCGACGGACCGCTCGACAAGGACGCCAACATCGCCCAAGACGACTGCTCGACCTCCGAGATCCCCTGTCCCTCGGCTGCCCGGCGAAAGCCGGCCTGCGCGATCCCGCGCCAGGGGGCGATCCGGATCTGCGATCTGTTCGACCGGCCCCTCGTGCTGTCGTTCTGGTTCACGAAGGGCGCCGACTGTCTACCCACCGAGGACGTCGTCAACAGGGTCGCCAGGGAGTACCGTGGCCGCGTCAACTTCCTGTCGATCAATGTCCGCGACGACCCCCAGACGGTGCGCGACATCGTCGCCGAGCATGGTTGGACGATCCCGGTCGGCTACGACCGCGACGGCGCGGTCAGCGACCTCTACAGGGTCGGCGGCTGCCCGACGATCGCCTTCGCCTATCCCGGCGGGATCCTGGCCTTCGCCAAGATCAAGAGTGACACCGACCGGCTCTCGGAGCCGGCCCTCACCGCCGACACCAGACGCCTGCTTCGGGACTCGCGCGCGAGAGAGCACCAGGGCCGCTGATGAGCGCGGAGGGGGGTGTGCAGAGCGGCCGGGTGAGTCCAGCTCTCAGCGACGAGTTCCCCGGCCTGGGCCTTCGCTACCTCCTGGTCGAGCGAGGCTCGGGGCGAACTCCCAGAGGCGTCAAGGACCGCCTGGCGCGAATGTCGGACCGCTTCTCGGGGCCCCAGGCGATCAACCTGCGACACCAGCCGATCCCCTGGGCCTACCGGGTCTTCTACAGGCACATCGGGCTCGACCCCGACCAGCAGCCCACCCCGGTCGAGGCGGTCGCGCTGGAGCGCATCAAGCGTGGCGGGTTCGTGAGCCAGAACCTGCTCGACGATGCGCTCACGATCGGGATCATCGAAACCGGCGTGGCCCTGAGGGCCTTCGATGCTGACCGCGTCTCGGGGCCGCTCGAGATCCGTCAGAGCGAACCCGGGGAGCCGCTCGAGGGACGACCCGGTGATCTGCCGAGCGGCACCCTGGTGATCGCCGATGACTCCAGGCCGCTGGCCCTGCTGTTCGGCGCCGTGGGGGCCGGTCGGGGAGTGAACCAGCGCACCAAGCGCACCCTGCTCGCGGCCGTACAAGTCCAGGGCGTGCCCCAGATCGCGGTCGAGGAGGCGGTCTGGCTAGCAGCCGACGTGATGCGGAAGGAATAACTCCGCCGGGAGCCGCGCCTTCGGCTCCGGATGACTCCGGCGGCTGCTCGCCTTCGGCTCCGCTGCCGCCGGGTTGGGGTGCGTTACGTGGTGGCAGGACGTAAGCGCGTGAACCGGGACTTCGTCCCTGGCTCCGGCGGGTGGTTACCTCGGGCCGTTTGGCACCCCACCCAGCCCTCAACCGCCACGATCGCGAATGACCGACCAACGCAAATGTCGGCGATTCGCGGCGGCCGGGGAGGGGCGCGAGGGCGGAGCGGTTTTTGGGCGGGATCCAAGGGATAGAATGGCGGGGTCGTCGATTGCGAAGGGAGGCCTCGTGCCGGACGAACTTCTGGATGTCGAGGCGGCGAGCTCATCGTCGTCCCGCGCCGAGGCCCTCGAGGCGCTGTTTCGCGATCGGGCGCCGGATCGCCTCGCCGAGCGCCGCGCACGCCACGATCTGCGGGTCCAGATCGGTCTGCTCGAGAAGCGGCTTGGCGAGCTTTTCGCGTCGGCCTTTCCCCGGCAGGGGATCGAATGGTCGGTGGCAGCGGTGGGGGGGCCTCGGGTGCTCGACGTCGTGGATCTCGAGCGAGTGCGCGACGCGCTCGCGTCGAGGCTGAGAGAGGCTCAGGCCGAGCTCGGCAGACGCGGTGAGGCCGAAGAGGCCAATCGCGGGCTGCTCGAGTCGATGGTCGTCGAGCCGCGCCGCTACCGGTGGGTGCGGCTGTCCGCGGAGGACGTCGGCGAGAGAGGCTGCCGCCACTGGCATTCCCGCCCTCGCTGGGGCATCCTCGGGATGCTGATGGGCTGGTGGCGGGTCAAGCTGTCGTCCGGCTGTCCGTTAGCCGAGGGGGCGCCGGCCCCCTGAGCAAGAAGCGTCGAAAGCGCCGTCCGGGATCGCCGGCTGGACGTCCGGCTGCGCCGCGCTCCGAGAAGCCGGTTCCTGAGGTCCACTCGCGCCGGGCGGCCGCGGCCGACGACCGGCCACCCGCGCCCTGGGGGTCGTTTCCCCTGGTCGAGCTGGTCGTGCTGTGTGGCCTGATCCTGCTGATCGCGGGTCTGGTCGTTCAAAGCGCGGCCGGCGCAACGATGATCGCCGTCGGCTTGGCGCTCGGGGCGCTCGGCGGGATGGAGGTCTCGATTCGCGAGCACCTCGCCGGCTACCGATCCCACACGACGCTCCTCTCCGGCGCCGTGGGGATCGCGATCCTGATCGGGCTTCACCTCGTCACCCCTTCGCTGTGGCTGCCGATCGCGCTCGGGGTCGCCCTGCTCGTCTCGGCCGTTACGGCCTGGGCCCTGGCCCGAGCTTTTCGCCGGCGCTCGGGCCTCGCGTTCAAGGTCCGCTGACTACAGCCTTCCGAACGCCTTGGCCTCGAGCTCGGCGGCGAGCACGTTGCGCTGGCGCTCGGTGAGTCGCCCGAGCTCGCGGTTCTCGTTCAGGGCAAGGGAGGAGAGGAACTTGCGGGCGCGGGTGCGGCCCCAGCGCCGCTGGCTTCGAAGCAGCTCGCCGACGGTCATCGTTTCGACCTCCCAGGGGCAGGTGCGGATCACGTCGACGGCGGCGCGCTCGCCGCCGAGAATGCTGCGCTTGAGCGATGCGCGAGCGAGACGGACTCGGTTTGCGTGTGCGAGTGCCTGCATATGCTGTGGCGCAGGGACGACCGTTGATGCAGCTGACATCGTCACTCCTCTCTGAGTGTGATGGAAAGGGTTACCGGGGTCCGTCTTCTGGGCGCTCCCCGCGGGGACGGGGCCAGAACTGATCGAAACGAATCACTCTCCCCGTTCCGATCGCCTCCTGCCCCAGGGTGCGTCCGGCGTCGGCGGAACCTATGCGAGCCGCACCGGGCCGTCAACTCGGTACCCGCTATTCGCCCCCCACTCGTTCGCTAAGAGCAAGCTTTTCTTGCCTCGCGAACCCTTGTTCGAAACTGGACAAGCCGAAATTACCCACTCAGGGGGATGAGAAGTAGGGACCCGGGGCCCATCGACCGGGCGCCGAGCAGCGGCTCGCTCCCGTCAGGCGCGCGGCAGGTCCGGGAAGTCGGCGACCACGCTCTCGATGATCTTTAGGGCGCGGTCGAGGTGGGAGCGCTCGTGGGTCGCCATCAGGCTGGTCCGGAGAAGTGCCCCACCCGGCGGAACGGCTGGGTGCAGGGCGACGTTGGTGTAGACGCCTGCGTCGAACAGCGCCTTCCAGAGCATCACCGCCTGCCAATCCTCGCCCACCACCACCGGAACGATCGGCGTGTTCGCGGCCGATCCGTCGGGCAGACGACCGGGCTCCACGACCCGCAGGCCAAGCTCCGCGAAGCCCCGTCGCAGATAGGCGGAGTTGTCGAGCAGCCTCGCGAACAGCGGCGCGCCCTCGGCGCGGCAGATCCGTACCGCCTCGAGCGCCGCACCGACCGCCGCCGGAACCGCCGCCGCGGTGAACATGAAGGCCCGCGAAGCCACCTTCAGGTACTCGATCACGTCCGCCGGGCCGGCGATGAATCCCCCGCATGAAGCCAGGCTCTTCGAGAAGGTGCCCATCCGCAGGTCGACGCGATCCTCGACCCCGAGCAGCTCGCTGGCGCCGGCCCCGCGCTCCCCCAGCACCCCGACCGCATGCGCCTCGTCGACCATCAGACGGGCGCCGTATCGCTCGCTGAGCTCGAGGACGTCGGCCAGTGGGCAGATGTCGCCCTCCATCGAGAACACGCCGTCCACCACGACCAGCACGCCGCCTCCGTCCGCGCTGCCGCGCTCCAGCATCCGCTGGAGCTTGTCCATCTGGTTGTGGCGGAAGGGCCTCATCCTTGCCCCCGAGAGGCGGCAGCCGTCCAGGATCGAGGCGTGGTCGCCCGAGTCGCAGATCACCGTGTCGCCCGGCTCGAGGATCGTCCCGATCGTCCCGAGGTTCGCCTGGTAGCCGGTCGTGAAGACGAGGGCGTCCTCGGTCTGCATCCACTCGGCGATCTCGCGTTCGAGCTCGACGTGGAGGGGGATCGTCCCGTTCATGAACCGCGACCCGGTCAGCGCCGTCCCGTAGCGCTCCAGCGCCTCGCGGGCGGCCGCCTTCACCCTCGGGTCGCCGGTCAGGCCGAGGTAGTTGTTGGACCCGAGCATGATCGTCTCGCGGCCCTCCATCTCCACGATCGGGCCTGCCTCGGACTCGATCAGGCGGAAGTAGGGCAACAGATCGGCGCGCTTGGCCTCCTCGAGCTGCTCCTTGCGCTCGTGGGAGCGTGCCTTCTCGAACACGTCGACGGGTGAGGAGATCGCCTCGGCCATGTCCGAAGTGTTCCACGGCCCGGGGCCGGAAGGCGGTCGCGGCATGGACCGATTAGCGTCCGCGCAATGAGCACCGTGCACGTTCGGCCGGTCAGCGGGTCGCGAGACCTGAACGCGTTCATCAAGCTGCCGTTCCGCCTCCATCGCGGAACCCCGTGGGTCCCGCCGCTGATCAGGGAGCGCCGCGAGTTCCTGAATCGCGACAAGAACCCGTTCTTCGGCCACGCCGAAGCCGAGTACTTCCTCGCCGAGCGGGACGGAGAGGCGGTCGGCCGGATCACCGCACAGGTCGACGAGCGCTGGACCGAGCACAACGGCGGCAACGACGGGATGTTCGGGTTCTTCGAGTGCGAGCGGGATCCCGACACGGCGACCGCCCTGCTGGAAGCCGCGTCGGGTTGGCTTCGGGAGCGAGGTCGCGAGCGGATGCTCGGCCCGATGGACTTCACGATGAACGACGAGTGCGGGCTCCTGATCGACGGATTCGATCTCGAGCCGTTCGTCCTCGAGCCATGGCATCCGCCCTACTACCGCGAGCTGATCGACGGACTCGGGATGACGAAGGCGATGGACCTCCTGATGTGGAGGCTCGAGCTCGGCAGCCTCAAGAAGGGCGACCGCTTCCACGACTTGATCCACCAGGCAGCCGAGGCCTCGGCCTCCGAGCACGGGGTCGTGGTCCGGAAGATGCGAAAGCGCGACCTCGAAGACGAGGTCAATCGGTTCATGGAGGTCTACAACGCCGCCTGGGACCGCAACTGGGGCTTCGTCCCGGTGACCGAGGAGGAGGTCCGGTTCCAGGCCAAGAACCTGAAGCCGATCCTGGATGAGAACTGGGCGATGATCGCCGAGCGCGACGGCGAGGTGGTGGGCGCCGCCCTGACCCTCCCGGACGTCAACCAGGCGCTGCGGCACATGAACGGGCGCCTGTTGCCCCTGGGCTGGCTGCGCTTCCTCGCTCACCGCCGCAGGATCGACCGGGTGCGCGTCTTCGCCCTCGGGGTGAAGCCCGCCTATCAGCACTTCGGGGTCGCGGCGGCGCTCTATGTCCGGCACATCGAGACCGCAGCGAAGGTGCGTCAGAAATGGGGCGAGATGGGCTGGATCCTGGAGGTGAACGAGCCGATGAACCGCGCCATGGAGGGAATGGGCGGCGAGGTCACCAAGAGGTATCGAATCTACGAGCGGCCGCTCGGCGCCGCGTAGGCCGAGGGACTCCGCAAAGAGCGGGAACGAGTCGATTGCAGGGCGCCCGAGCCCTCTCGAACACCGCTGGTCTCGCCTATACACTGGCGCGCATGCCCCAGGAAGCGGTGCTCGAGGCCGAAGCGGTGGAGGAGACACCAGCGGCGGACGACCGGGAGGTCGAGGAGCCGACCCGGCTGCCGGCGCCGGCGCGGCGCGGCGAGATCGAAGCGTGGAGGGGCGAGGTCAGGGCTGCGGCGATCGCCGCCGCGGGCGGCCTCGTGGCCGGAGCCGCCACCGTCGCGGCGGTTCGGGCGGTGCGATCCGGCGCCACAACCAGGCGACAGCGCGGCAGGCGACTGCTCCGCCGACGCGACGAGCGATCCAGCGTGATCGCCTCTCGCTCCTTCCTGGTCGACGTCCACATCCTCGGCAACGACCGCTAGCCCCGTGGCCTCGGGGGGCCGTCCGGCCGCCGAATCCCTCGAGGTCGAGGTCCGACCGCCCTGGCCCTATCGGCTGTCGAGCGGCGGCGGCGACGCCGTGATGCGGGTGAGCCGCGGAATCGCGGCGCGCCTCCTCCACGTCGACGGGGCCCCGATCGTGGTTCGCGCCTGGCAGCGGCGAGACGGTCAAGTCGCCTTCCACGCGTCGCCGGCGCCGCGACCGCCCGGCGGGCGGGCCGGGGCGGGCGCGCGGCGGCTCGAGCTGGCGATCGCCAGGATGCGGTTCGCGCTCGGAGTCGACGACGACTACCGTGAGCTCTACGACGCCTTTCGAGCCGACCCGCTCCTCGGGAGGGCGATCCGCCGCCTTCGCGGGCACCGCCCCCGGCGGCGCCCCTGGGCCTGGGAGGCCCTCGCCTGGTCGGTGACCAAGCAGCTGATCGAGTCGTCGCGTGCGGCCCGGATCCAGAGGCGGATGGTCTGGCGCTGGGGTGTGAGCGCCGAGTTCGGCGACGCGACGCTGCGCGACGTCCCAACCCCGGAGCTGATCGCCGGCCGTGCGCCGGCGGAGCTCGCCGCGATGGACCTCGCCCCGTCGCGCTCCCTGGCGCTGATCCGGGTCGCCCGCGAGGTTGCCGGCAACCGGGTCGATCCCGCCGATCCCTCCGACGATGACCGCCTCTTGGCGATCCCGGAGATCGGGCCGTGGACGATCCGGTGCCTGGGTCTCTACGGGCGGGGAGAGCCGGATTCGCTGCCGGCCGGCGACCTGGGCTACATCAAGCTGATCGGCCACCTCGCCGGCCTGGGGCGCCGGGCGACCGTCGAGGAGGTCGAGGAGTTCTTCGCTCCCTATGCTCCGTTCCGGGGTCTCGCCGGCTCGTTCGTGCTTGCCGCATACCACCGGACCCTCGCCTCGAGGCCGCCGCTGCCGCTCGCCGCCTGAGGGCGACTCGGCTCGCCGCCTACGGAACGCGGCCGGGCAGGTAGTCGTTGGTCAGCACGTCGCCGGGCGAGGGCAGCGCCTTGATCACGCCCTGATCGGCGAAGAACTGCGCGAAGCGGGACCACTCTCGCGGGTCCATGTAGCCGAACGGCCGCTTGCCAGCGGTCGAGAACAGTGGAAGGGTCCTTCGCACCTCGGCGGCGGTGATCCGCCGGTTCAGGCCGTGACCGGCCGCGAGGACGGCGCTCGTCGCGCCCGCCGGGTCGGCGGCGGCCGCCTGCGTTCCCCGCTGAAGAGCCGCCAGGAAGAGCTCGATCTCGCGGGACGTGTCCGCGAGTCGATCCGAATTCGCCACCACCACCAGCTCGTTGTACGTCGGGATTCCAAGCCTGTCCACCGGGATCACGGTCGGGTCCTTGCCGCGCAGCCTCAGGTCGACCCCCTCGACGTTCAGGAACCCTCCGAGCATCGCGTCGGCGCGTCCGGAGATGATCGCCGGCAGGAGACCCTGCTGGACGTCGACCGCGTCGACATCGCTCGAGCTCAACCCCGACCGCGCAAGGATCGTCTTCAGGTAGGCGTCCTGGTAGGGGATCCCCGCGGTCGCGATCGTCTTGCCGCGCAGATCCTTGACGCTCCGGATCCCCGAGCCCTTGAGCCAGATCATCGAGGTGAGGGGGGTGGGGACGAGCGCCGCCACCGCCTTGACCGGCAACCCCTGGTCGCGGGCGATCAGGACCTCCGGCTCATACGAGATCGCCAGGTCGGCCCGTCCCGCGGCCACCTCCTTGATCGGGGCCGAGGGATCGGAGGGCGGCTGGATGTTGACGTCGAGCCCCGCCTGGCGGAAGTAGCCTCGGTCGAGCGCTTCGATGATCCCGGCATGGTCGGGGTTGACGTAGAAGTCGAGCGCCAGATCGAGCGACTGCGTCTGACCCGATGTGGTGCTCTCCGACTTCTCACCGCATCCCGCGACTAGTGCGGCGGCGCAGACCACCAGGGCCGCGATCGCGGTCCGAATCGACATGCCGTGCGGCTTGGACAAGGCGCCTCCCGGGGTCGTGTGGCTCAACTGGTTCTCCCGCGCGGCCCCCACCACGCAATCCTGCGCTCGAGTGCCTCGAGCAGCGCGAAGAGCAGGATCGCTAGCGCGGAGAGGACCGCGACCGCGGCGAACGTGCGGGCGGTCTCGAGCTGCGCCGAGGCCTGCTGGATCAGGTGTCCCAGGCCGGAGCTGGAGCCCGCCCACTCACCGAATACGGCCCCGATCACGGCGACGGCCACGGCGATCTTGGCGCCGCTGAAGAAATAGGGGAGCGCGGTGGGCGCCTCAACGCGCCGCAGGATCTGCCAGCGGCTTGCGTCCAGGGTGCGCACCATCTTGACCAGGTCGGGGTCGACGGAGCCCAGCCCATCGAGCGTGTTGACGGTGATCGGAAAGAAGCAGATCAGGGCGATGATCACGAGCTTCGGACCGATCCCGAATCCAAGCCAGACCACCAGGATCGGCGCGATGACCACGATCGGCACCGTCTGCGACGCAACCAGAAGCGGATAAGCGGCGCGGCGAAGGACGGGCGAGACGTGAAGCGCCACCGCGAACGCGACCCCGGCGGCGACCGACAGGGCGAAGCCTCCGAGAACCTCCTTCAGGGTCACCCAGCCATTGTCGGCGAGCAGCGTGCGATCGGTCCACAGCGACCGCGCGACGTCGCTCGGGGCGGGGACAAGGAACGGCTCGATGTGCAGAGCGTGAGCGACCACGTCGAGCCGCGCGGCAGCCTCCCAGACGCCGAGCAGCGCGGCGACGACCAGGAGCGGCGCAAGCCAGCGTCTCATCGACGGCCTCCGAGCAGCGCGGCCAGCGCCCGCTCGCGCGCGGCGGTGAAGGCGGGCGAGGTGATCGCCTCGAGCCGTGGCAGGGCCCGCGGGGACGGGGCGCTCAGCTCCGCTACGACGCGGGCAGGGCGGGCCGACATGACCAGCACTCGGTCGGACAGGTAGAGGGCCTCCTCGACGTCGTGGGTGACGAGGATCGCAGCCCGCGACTCGCCAACCAGCGCCTCGGCCAGCCACTCCTGCATCTCGGCGCGGGTCAGCGCGTCCAGTGAAGCGAAGGGCTCGTCGAGCAGCAGCACGGGCTTGTCGGCCAGCAAGGTCCGGAGAAATGCGATCCGTTGTCGCATTCCGCCGGACAGCTCGAATGGCCGGGCGCGTTCGAACCCGGCCAGCCCGAAGCGAGCGAAGAGCGGGTGCGCCGCCCGGCGGGACTCGGTCCGCGAGGCGCCCCTATTGCGCAGAGCCAGCGCCGCGTTGTCGATTGCCGACAGCCACGGAAGAAGCAGGTCACGCTGCGGCATGTAGGCGCACCTCGCGAGCCGTTCCCCGGCCGCGCCGACGCCGGCGACGTCGATCGTGCCCCGGTCGGGGACGCGCAGTCCGCTGATCAAATCGAGCAGGGTGGACTTGCCGCACCCCGACGGACCCACCAGGCCGAGCACCTCGCCCTCGGCCACGGCGAGCGTCAGGTCGTCGATCACGCTGAGCTCGCCGAACCCGTGGGCGACGTGGTCGACCCGCACGGCCGCGGGCAGCGAACCGTCGACCGTGGCGCCATCCCGGCCGTGGGCTCTTCGAACCGGGTGAGGCTCCGCTACGGGAGCCTCGGAAGTCGATCTCATGCTCCCTCCGCGCGCATTACCGCGACAGGTTCTAAGGGTCGGCGCCGGGTGGTCTTCTCCAAGGGCGCCATCTCAGCCCGCTGACCCGCGAGCACCCCCGTATTGAGCTCGAGTCTACGAGAAGTGGACCGCTGCCGCCGACGCCCCGGCCACAGTGACGGCTCCCGACCCCGATCCTTGCGAGCGAACTGTCCGATCCCCGCCCCCGGGGATCTGATCATGCGTCCACAGAACGGGCGCCGCCGGCCACGACGTTGACGAATTCCTCGAGATGACGCGTGGTCCAGCACTCGAATGCGGTCGTGCAATGGGGCTCGTAGGCGGCCATCACGGAGTCGCCGTAGTTCCAGTAGAGGCGCGGCTCGGGGTTGAGCCAGAAGGTCCGGCCCGCTCGCTCCGCGACTCTGGCAAAGACCTCCGGGTGGGGCTCGCGGCCGTTGGTGCGCGCGTCGCCGAGCACGATCACCGTCGAACGAGGGCCCAGGTCGTCGACGATCTCCTCCAGGAACTCGAGCCACACACGCCCGTAGTCCGTGTAGCCGGAGACGTCGGCGACGCCTCCCTCGCGGCTGATCCGCTCCGAGATGGCGCGAAAGTCGCGTTCGTGTTCGAAGACGTCCGTCACCTCCGAGATCCGCTCGATGAACACGAAGCTCCGCAGCTTTCGGAACGAGTCGTGGAGCGCGTGGAGCACCGACAGGAAGAAGACGCTCGCCGAGGTGACCGAGGTCGAGACGTCGCACAACACGTAGATCTCGGGACGGCGCGGATGCTTCGGCCGGTGCTTGAGCCGCAGCGGCACCCCGCCGGTATCGAGGGAGGCGCGCATGGTGCGGCGAACGTCGACGATCGCGCCGCGCCGCCGCCCACGCTGCTCGTGCCCGACGGTGGCCAGCCGTCTCTTCAGCTGCGCGACCGCGCGGTGAACCGCCGTCAGGTCCTGGCTCGGGCTGGTGGGCAGAGCCCGATCGAGCTCGGCGAGCGGCCTGGAGGGGGGAAGCTTCTGCGTTCGCTCGATCAGGGCGCGCTCGAGCTCGCGCCTCAGGTGTCGCTCGAAGCGGTTGATCTGGTCACGATCCAGGCGGGGCTCGTCCTCGCCGGCGCCGCGAGTCTGGAGCCCCAGGGTGCGTCGAATCCGCTGCACGTCGACCCCGATCACGCCGGAGCCCTCGCCGCGGCGCCCGAAGGCCGCGATCGCGAGGCGAGCCAGGTCGCGCATCTCCCCGTCGCGACCCTCGGCGATCGCCTGCCGCACCGCCTCACGAAGCTGCTCGAGGTCAAGGCGATCCCCGCCGTCGTAGCCCCGCCCCTCGCTGATCTCGCGATTCAGGGCCTCCGTCTCGGTGGCGCGGAAGAAGTAGCGGTCGAACAGCAGCTCGAACACGCGGCGATCCTCCTGTGACTTCGCGATCGTCGCGGCGAGCGCCTCACGGAAGTCGTCTTGTCGCTTCCACGGCACCGCCTGCAGGGCCTCGAACGCGTCGAGGATCTCGGAGCTTCCGACCGCCACGCCCTCCCCACGAAGCTCCTCGCAGAATGCGACCAGGCGAGGCGCCAGCCCGGGCGGCGGGCGCTGGCTCGGCTCGCTCACCGGGTGTGCGGAGCGCTCATCCCGATGCCTCGGCTCCGATGCTCGGCTCGCCCAGCTTCAAGCCGACCCGCTCGGCGACCAAGTCCATGTCCGAGCGATGCTTGACGATGATGCTCATCGTCTGCTCGAACGAGGCGCGATCCACGTCATCGGCGCCGAGCAGCATGAGGGCGCGCGCCCAGTCGATCGACTCCGCGATCGACGGCGGCTTCTTGAGATCAAGCTGGCGAACCATCTGCACGACCTCGACCAGCCGGTGCGCCAAGCGCTCGTCGATCTCGGGCGAATGGAGGCGGACGATCTCCATCTCGCGCTCGACCTCGGGATAGTCGAGCCACAGGTACAGGCAGCGACGCTTCAGCGCCTCGGTGAGCTCGCGGGAGTTGTTGGAGGTGAGAACGACGATCGGGTGCGTGCGAGCCTCGATCACCCCCAGCTCAGGGATCGAGATCTGAAAATCCGACAGCACCTCCAGCAGCATCGCCTCGAACTCCTGGTCGGTCTTGTCGATCTCATCGATCAGCAGGACGACGGGCTCGGTCGCGGCGATGGCTTGAAGCAGCGGCCGAGTGAGCAGGAACTCCTCGCTGAAGATGTCGGCCCAGGCGTCCGCGGGCGCCGAATCGTCGCCCGGGGCACCGAGACCCGCAGCGTCCGATCGCGACGCGGGGGAGCCGCCCGCCCCTCGCTCGGCCTGGATTCGCAGCAGCTGCTTGCGGTAGTTCCACTCATAGAGCGCCTTCGCCTCATCGAGGCCCTCGTAGCACTGGAGACGGATCAGGGGCCGCTCGGTGGCGCGGGAAATCGCCTTCGCCAGCTCGGTCTTGCCGACCCCCGCGGGCCCCTCGACCAGGATCGGCTTGCCCAGCCGCTGAGCGAGGTAGGAGACCAGCGCGGCCGGCTCGTCGGCGAGGTACCCGACTCGTCCGAGGCTCTCTCGGACGTCGGATACGGAGTCGGGCGCGTCCGAGGCCGTCGATGCCTCACGAGCCGGATGTGCGTCTTCGGCCACCCGCCGATGATAATGAGGCGGTGCCGCTCGCCGGGATACTCCCGCAGACGACCGATCCATACGTGGCCCTGATGGTCGCCGGTTTCGTGATCGGCGTTCTCGGCCACCTGAGCCGCTCCAGATGGCTGGTGGCGGTTGGGATCGGGCTGATCTTCCTGGCGGCGCTCGCGTTCCCGTTGGTCCTCAACCTCCAGGGCGACAAGCCGCAGCCTCCGGGGCCGTTGCCGCGCCCGTACTGACCGGGACCTGGGAGGATCACGCTCGTGGGGCGCCTCGATCAGCTCGACCTCTCGAAGTCGTTGACCCGTAAGGAGGAGGCACGCGAACTGGATCGCGCATGGGAGCGGTTGACCCAGCTGCGGTTGACGCTCGGCGGATTGATCGGAGCGCAAACGCTGGGGCCGCCCGTATGCGTCGTCTTCGAGGGCTGGGACGCGTCGGGAAAGGGGGGTGCGATCAAGCGCTTGGTGGCCCAGGTGGACCCGCGACACGTCAGGGTGGTCCAGTTCGCAACTCCGAGCACGGACGAGAAGCGTCATCACTTCCTGTCGCGGTTCTTCTCGCAGCTGCCAGGGTGGGGCGGGATGGCCGTCTTCGATCGTTCCTGGTACGGGCGGGTACTGGTCGAGCGGGTCGAAAGCCTCGCTACGCGCGAGCAGTGGCTTCGAGCCTACGACGAGATCAACAGCTTCGAGCGCTCGCTGGCCGATGAGGGAATGATCCTGATCAAGTTCTGGCTTCACGTATCGGAGCAGGAGCAGCTGAAGCGTTTCGAGCGGCGCCGGGACGACCCGTTGAAAGTCTGGAAGCTGACCGAGGACGACTGGCGCAACCGTGAGAAGCGGGATGAGTACGAGCAGGCGGTTGAAGACATGTTCGGTCGGACGGACCAGCCGTACGCGCCATGGCATCCGATCGAGGCGAACTCGAAGCGATACGCGAGGGTCAAGGTGATCCAGACGGTGATCGAGCGGGTCGAGCAGGGGATGACGCAGTGGGGGATCAAGCCGCCGCCGCCACTCGACGCCACGAGCGACGCCTGACCACGAGCCGGGAGGCCGCCCGTCGCCCCGCCCCGGGCATCGGCGACGGGCTCGGATTCGACACCTTGTCTAGTCGGGCCCTGCGATTTGTGGACCGCCGGATAGGGACAAGCGGGGCCCGCGGCCTCACACTTCTGTCCTGGCTTCCCGGCGAGGAGTGGAGGACGCGTGTCAGCGAATCGACAGATCGTCACCTTCGGCGGCGGGGGATTCTCGATGGAGGACGGCAACCCGCTGCTCGATGAGTTCGTGCTCCAGCTCACCGGAAGCAATCGGCCGCGGGTCTGCTTCCTCCCGCAGGCGAGCGGTGACGCCGACCACTACATCGTCCGCTTCTACCGCGCCTTCGACGCCGAGCGCTGCGTGCCGTCCCATCTGTCACTCTTCAGGCGCCTGCGCGCGGCTCGCGAACCGCGTCGCCATCTGCTCTCCCAGGACCTGATCTACGTCGGCGGAGGCAGCGTCACCAGCCTGCTCGGCGTGTGGAGAGCCCACGGAATCGACCGCATCCTCCGCGAGGCCTGGGAGCGGGGCGTGATCCTCTGCGGCCTCTCGGCGGGGTCGCTGTGCTGGTTCGCCGAGGGCGTCAGCACCTTCCACGGTGCTTCGGAGAGGGTCGAGGGCCTCGGTCTCCTGCCGTGGAGCAACACGGTCCACTACTCGAGCGAGCCGAACCGACGGGAGGCGTATCACCGCTGGCTGTGCGACGGGATGCGACCTGGGTACGCAGCCGACGACGGCGCGGCGCTCCACTTCGTCGGCGACCGGCTGGCGGAGGTCGTCGCATCCCGTCCCCAGGCTCGCGGATACCGGGTCGAGGCGCAGCTCGGTCGGGTGGTCACTACACGCCTCGCGACCCGGTATCTCGGCGACTCCGACGTCGTGGCGCCCCTCCGCGAGCCCACCACCGACGCGGTGCCCGCCTAGCCGGTGACCAGGCACGAGACGCAGCGTCCGGGGCCCGGCCGCAAGGCTCGGCGGCGCAGGGTCGCGGTGGCGCTCGGGGGGCACGAGTTCTCGCGGCGAAGGGGCAACGAGGCGCTGCGCGACTACGTCCTGGGCCTCGCCGATTCGGCCGAGCCACGGATCTGCCTCCTGCCGACGGCGAGCGGGGACGCCGAGCAGCAGATCATCGCCTTTCGCCGTTCCCTCGGGGGAATGGCGTGCCGTCCCTCCGAGGTCTCGCTGTTCAGGCTCGAGAACGAACGCCTGGCTCTTCGCGAGCACCTCCTCGCTCAGGACATCATCTACGTGGGCGGGGGGAGCATGCGCAACATGCTCGCCATCTGGCGGGTCCACAGGATCGACCGAGTCCTCCGCGAGGCGTGGGAGGCGGGGACGATCCTGTGCGGGCAGAGCGCCGGCGCCATGTGCTGGTTCGAGTGGGGCATCTCGCGTTCCAGCGGTACGGCTCTGCCGGTGCGGGGACTCGGCATGCTCCCCGGCAGCCTCTCGGTTCACTACCACCGCGACCCGGACCGGCGACGGGCGCTGCTGGAGGGAGTCGCCCTGGTGCTCCCGACCGGCTACGGGGTGGACGACGGGGCCGGGCTGCTGTTCATCGACGGCGAGCTCGCCGAGGCGGTCAGCGCCCGCGAAGGATCCGGCGCATGGAGGGTCCAGAGCGCGAAGGGAGGCGGGTGGACCGAGACGGCTCTGGAAGCCCGCTCGCTTGCGGATCCCCGCCGGGCGATCGACGACGCCGACGACGCGGTCAACGAGCTTCGCCGCACCGTGGCCCTGCGCTCCGGTGGCCTCGCTCGCTGACCGCGGCTCAACGAGGCAGGGTCGGGGCCAGCAGCCGATAGGCCTTTATGCCGAGGCCGAGGCGCTCGCGGTCCTCGCTGAGGGCCGGATCGAGGCCGGTCAGCTCCTTGACTCGCGCGAGGCGGTGGGCGACGGTGTGGCGGTGCGCGTAGACGGCTCGAGCCGTCGCGTTCATGTTGCAGTCGTTGCCCAGGTAGGCCTCGACGGTCCCGAGCAAGTCGGTGCGGTACTGGCGGTCGTGCGTGACCAGCGGCTCGACCGTGTCGCCGTAGAAATGGCGCACCTCGGCCGGATCGGTCGCCAGGGCCCGGAACAAGAGCCGGTACACCCCGTCGCCGATCCCCTGCTCGAGCTGGTCGGCCATCCGCTCGTCGGCGGCGATCACGTCCAGCATCAGCTCGGCCTCGGCGATCGCGCGGGACAGCTCGCTCGGGCTCTCGCAGAACGACGAGAAGGCCGCGGGCCCGTGGGAGCGAAGGCGCGAGGTGAGTGCTCGCGCCGCAGCCTGCGTTCGCTCGGCGGCCGGGTCGGACCGTGCGGGCAGGATCGCGTAGATCCGTTCGTCAAGCGGCTCGGCGATCGCACCTTCGTACTCCCCTGCGATCAAGCCCGCGGCGTGGCGGGGGCGGGCCGAGTGCACCTCGGCGACCAAGGCGATGCCTCCTCGGGACAGGTCGCACCCGAGCCGCGCCGCCCGGCGCGACGTCTCGGCGGCCTCGATCCGCCCGGCGCGGAGATCCTCGATCAGGCTGCCCCGTACCCGGTCGGCGACCTCGTCGCGGGCCTCGGTGACGGCCAGCTCGGCCAGGGTTGCCAGGGCCGTCGTGCGCACGACCTCCTCGCGATCGACCGCGATCGACAACCCGTTTCGCGATGGCCGCAAGGCGAGCACGTAGCCGATCGCCTCCTCGCCGACGCTCACCGTCTGGGAGACCTCGACCCCGTCCGGCGCTTCGGGGGCCTTCCCTCCCAGAAGCTCGGCCGCATAGCCGGAGAGCTCAACCAGAGGCACCTCGGCCGAAGAGGCGTCGGCGAGGCCGCGGGTCGGCAGCACTATGGCCACCGGCCCGCCGGCCTCCTCAGCCGCCAGTTCGGCGATCCCACGCAGGCCCTCACCGGCCATCAGGGCGGCGAGCATCCTGGCGTGGAGATCGCGCATCAGCGGGCCGGTGAGGTCTCCGGCCCGAGTCTCAGAGGATCGGCAGGTAGCGCTCGAGCTCCCACTTGGTCACCTGCACGCGGTACTCCTCCCACTCGGAGCGCTTCAGCTCCACGTAGCGTTCGAAGATGTGGTCTCCGAGCGCCTTTCGGACGAGCTCGGAGCCGGCGAGCTCTTCGATCGCCTCGCCCAGTGTCTCGGGGAGCTGCTCGATTCCGCGAGACACCCGCTCGTCGTGGGAGAGCTCATAGAGGTTTCGCTCCATCGGCTCCGGGCACTCGTACCCCTGCTCGATCCCGTCGAGTCCAGCATGCAGCATCGCCGCGAACGTCAGGTAGGGGTTGCAGGACGGATCCGGGCAGCGGAGCTCGCAGCGCGTTGCCTGCTCCTTGCCGGGGTGGTAGACCGGGACCCGGACCAAGGCCGAGCGGTTGCGCTGCGACCATGCGCAGTACACGGGCGCCTCGTATCCGGGGACCAGCCGCTTGTAGCTGTTGACGTTCGGCGCGAATAGCGCCGCTATCTCGCGCGCGTGGCGCAGGAGCCCGGCGATGTACGACTTCGCGGCGCTCGACAGATGATGCGGGTCGCTGGCGTCGAAGAAGGCGTTCGAGCCGTTCGAGAACAGCGACTGGTGAGTGTGCATGCCGGAGCCGTTCTCCCCGAACAGGGGCTTGGGCATGAAGGTCGCGTAGACGTCGTGCTGGCTGGCGATCTCCTTGACCACGATCCGATAGGTCATCGCGTTGTCGGACATCCGCAGCCCTTCCGCATAGCGCATGTCGATCTCGTGCTGCGACGGCCCGACCTCGTGGTGCGTGTACTCGATCGGGATGCCAACCGCCTTCAGCGCGTTGACCGTGTCGCGGCGCAGGTCCGAGGCGGCGTCGAGCGTCGTCAGGTCGAAATAGCCGCCCTTGTCGAGGATGGTCGGCACCCCGTCCTCGCCGACCTCGTCGCTCCCGAAGTAGAAGAACTCGAGCTCCGGACCGATGTTGTAGGTGTCGAAGCCCATCTCCTCCGCGCGGGCCAGGGCGCGGCGCATCACGAACCGCGGGTCTCCCTCGTAGGGCTCGCCGCCCGGCTTCAGCACGTCGCAGAACACCCGCGCCACGTTTCCCTTTTCCCCGCTCATCCGCCAGGGCAGCAGGGTGTAGGTGTCCGGGTCGGGCATGGCGATCATGTCCGACTCCTCGATCTGGTTGAACCCCGTGATCGATGAGCCGTCGAATCCCATCCCCTCAGAGAGCGCTCCCTCGAGCTCCTCGCGACCGACCGAGAAGCTCTTCAGCTGGCCGTTGATGTCAGTGAACCAAAAGCGAATGAACTCGACCCCGTCCTCGTCGACTCTTCGGAGGATGTCGTCGGGATCGGTGCGCGGCTTGGTGACCGTTGCCATCTGTCGTTTGTCTCCTTTGTCCTCGGTTTGCTCAGGCGGGCATCTCCGCCTCGGTGTGGGCTCGGGGGCCTCCAGGCCCTCCTTGCCCGACGCGGGTGCGGATCGCCTCCTCGACTGAAGTCACGAAGATCTTCGCATCGCCGACGTCGCCCGTCCCTCGCGGCAGCACACGGAACGGCTTGCGTCTCAGCTGGTGCACGTCCTCCTTTGGCCGGGTGGTCGGACACCCAACCGGTCGGTTCCAGGAGCCCTTGCGAAACGGTAGGCGCCCGCCCGCGCCCAGTCTCTAGACCGTTGTCGAGAATTTCGACGTGGGCCTTGTACCGGCTGTAGAACCGCCCGCGCCCTGTCGTCCCAACGGCCAGGCGTTCCGGCCGGGTGCCGCACGGTTGGAACCGGGTGGCGCGCGGCCTGGCGCTGCGGGCTCCTCGCTAGGCGGAGATGCCCGCGGTCGCGGGCGCGGCTCGGATATCCAGCTCGCCGCCCTCCATCCCCAGCTCCACAAGGGCGGGATCGCCGCCCAGCTCTGCCCAGCGGCGCTTGGCCGACTCGCCCAGTCGATCGAGGAACCCGTCCGTGTGAAGCGGATCGTGGTGGAAGAGCAGCACCCTGCGGGCGTCGACCCGGGAGGCGAAGGTCAGCGCGTCACCCATCCCCGAGTGGCCCCAGCCGACGTGCTCGGGGTACTCCTCGTCGGTGTACTGGCAGTCGTGGATCAGGAGGTCCGCGTTTCGGGCGAGCTCGTAGCCAGAGATCCATTCGGGCTCCACGTCGGCCAGCGAGGTCCCGAGCACCGGCTCATGGTCGGGGATGTAGCAGACGGTCGTATCGCCCTCGGTGATCCTGAATCCGAGCGTCGGGCCGCGGTGGTTGACCGCCTCGCAGACGATCGTCGCTGAGCCGATTCGCCACTCGCTGGGCGGCGTGTCGCGAAACGAAACGGAGCAGGGCAGCTCGCGAACCTCGACGGGCGACAGGGGAGCCGAGATGTATCGGGCGACGCGGTCCTCGAGCAGTGCCTCCGGGGAGGCGGGCCCCCAGATCGTGATCTCCGCCTCGGCGCGAAAGCAGGGCGGGAAGAACATCAGCCCCTGGATGTGGTCCAGGTGGAGGTGGGTGAGCAGGATGTCGAGCCGACTCGAGGTCGCGAGGTTGAGCCCGAGGGCCCTGATTCCGGTTCCGGCGTCGAGCAGCAGCTGCTCGCCGCTTTCGAGCAGGAGCTGCACGGACGAGGTGTTGCCCCCGTAGCGATTCATCTCCGGCCCCGGGGCCGGCACCGACCCGCGCGCCCCCCAGACCCTCACCTTCATGAGCCCTCCTGGCCCGGTTCGGTGTCGGTCGGCCAGAACAGGACCATCGCGCCGGAGGACCCCTCCTCGGAGGCGACGATCGGAAACGCGCTCGACGCGATCTCGCGCTCGGCTCCGCCGGCCGAGCGGATCCGGAACATCGCGTGCGCAGGCCTGCCGTCGCGCACCGCCTGAGTGGTAGGCAGGTCGTCGAGCGCGACCGGCTCGCCGTCCTCGCCGAACGGTCCGTAAGTGGAAATCCACTGTTGCGGGCCCATCCGACCCGCATCTTCGAACGGACGGCCGAGCAGGGCGCCGGCCGCCTCGTTGTAGAACACGAGCACCGCGTTGTGATCGACGAGGAAAGCCGGGGTAGAGAGGCTCGTGAGCAGGTTGCGGGCCAGGATCAGCTCCAGGGGCTTCTGGGCGCGAGCCGCCATCACACCCATTCTCTCACCGCCGGCTCCGTCCGTCCTTCGCTCAGTAAAGGCTGGTGAGCTCATCCAGGGAGACGTCGAGGCCGTCGGCGAGTCCCGCGACCCCGGGAACGGCGCTCGGGTCGGTGCAGAAGCCGAAGCCCATCCGCCCGGCGAGCGAGACCGCCGAGGCGCGCAGGGCATGCCGGTCGGCCGGCTCGGCAACCGAGTAGAGCTCGGTCACCTCGGCCCCGAGGACCCGGACCGGCAGGCGTGGCCCGGGCACGTTGGAGACGGAGAGGGCGAACTCGCGCGGGCCCGAAGCGAGCTCGGACGCGTAGCGGTAAAGCGGTCGGATGTGGGAGAGCGTGTGGAAGAAGGAGTAGAGCTCGGCTGGATCGTGGTGCTCCTTGCGGCTCCGGGTCTCGGCGTTGATCGCCTTCAGCCGCTCCCGCGGGTCGGGCTCGGTGATCGGCAGGTCGCAGAACAGGAACGAGTCGCGATTGCCGAGCTCCCCGGCCCCCTCGTCGCGGTGGTGCATGCTGACCGGCACCTGGGCGCGCATCGCCTCGACAGGCTGGTCGTGGGTCTCCAGCCACCGCCGGACCGCCCCGGCGATCATCGCGAGGATCACGTCGTTGATCGTCACGCCGGGACCCGCTGCGTGCTCGACGCGCTTCAGGTCCTCGAGCCGGCAGGCGGTGAAGGCCACCTCCCGCCCGCCGCCGATCGAGCGGTCGAAAGCGGTATCGGCGCCGAGCGGCCACAGCTCGCGGCGGATGGTTGCGGGCAGAGCGGCCATTTCGTGCCCAGCCCGCCGCCACCGAGCGGGCGAGATCATGCCCCGCGCTCCACCGGCCACCGCTCCGCCCAGCCCGCGCAGCCTGCTGGCGGCGCCGGCGGCGAGCAGGCGCGCCCTGCCGGGAGCCGGCCGCGGCGACCACGGTCCAGGCTCGTCCGCAGCGGGCTCGGAATCGGCGTCCCACAGCAGCCCGGAGAGCATCCGGACCGCGGTGACGCCGTCGGCCAGGCAGTGATGGACCCGGATCACGAGCGCCGTTCGCCCGTCGCCGTCCGGCCCCACGACGTCGATGCACCAAAGCGGCCTCGAGTGGTCGAGTCGCTCGGCCATCGCCCTTCCCGCGAACTCGACCAGCGCGGCGCGATCGGTCAGCGGGGCCTGCGCGGCGCGCACGTGGGCGGCGATGTCGAAACCTTCGTCGTCCACCCAGGCGGGCGTGGCGATCCCGAGCGGCGTGGGGGCCAGGCGCCGGCGCGAGCGCGGCAGCGCGCCGAGACGACCTTCGACCCGAGCCCGCAGCCGCTCCACGGTGACCGGGCGCTCGCCCGATCCGGATTCGATCAGGGCGACCTTCATCGTGTGCCCCGCGATCGCCTCGGACTCGAGGCGAAGGATGCGGGCGTCCTCGTCGCTCAGCCTCTCCACGGTCCAGCGTTTATCGCAGACGGCGCGGGCGGATGCGAGCCCCGGCTCCCCTCGGCGGTCCCCATCTCGCGCCGGGGGGAGGGGCTATTGCACGGTGATCGTGCCCTTCATCCCCATCTGCCTGTGGTTGGCGACCGGGCAGGAGAACTCGTACCTGCCGGGCTTCGACAGGTCCACGCTGAGGATGCCGCTCTGGCCGGGTGAGAGGTCTGAGCTCAGCGTCTGTTCGCCGTTTGGACCCTCGACCTCGAGGCTGTGGAGCACCTTGCCGTCGTTGGTCACGTTGAAGGTGACCTCGCCGGACTTGACGGTCGGATCGGATGGGTCGAGCTTGTAGTCGGTCTCGCTGACGTCGACCGTTGATCCGCCGCCCGCAGCCTGCGTGGAGGCGCCGGCAGCGGTGGCCGCGGTGCTCGAGCCGCTGCTCCCCCCGCAGCCTGCGACCGCGAGGCCGAGCACCGCGGCCGCGCCCGTGAGCATCAGGGCGTGCCGATTCCTGGTTCGGTTCAACCCTGTGGCTCCTCCCCGGCCCGGCGGCCGCTCGGGCTCTTGGCCGTGGCGCGGGACCGCGTCCTTGCTCGGCCACGGCCTCGATCGCATCAGCTCGTCTCGGGTGTGGGCAGTGGGGCGAGCGCGGCGCCGGCGCGCGCCGGGCGGGTCAGCGGCGCCACGAAGGTCTGATGGCCGGCGCGCAGATCGATCGCGGTTGCCTCGCCGGGGTTGACGGCTGCGCTCAGGCTCGCCTCGTCGCTGTCGCCGTCGTAGACGTAGCGGAAGGATCCGGCCGCGATTCGGGTTCCGTCCGAGCGGCGAAGCCAGACCGTGCAGAGGGTCCCAGGCCGAAAGCCGCGAACGCGAACCGTGACGTCGCTCCCCCATGGCTCGGGCTCGATCACCGCCTGTGCCGAGGCGCCGTCCGGGAGCGATCGGAAGGCAGCTGTGAGTGACCTCGGCGCGCTCGGTGCCCCGCCCACGACGGCGATCGCCAGGGCCGCCGCCGCGGCCGCCGCCGCGGCGCCAAGGGCCAGCCCCAGTCCCGCGCGCCTTCGGCGCGTGTCGCGGCGCTCGGCCGCGATCCGCCGGGCGATGCGGTCGCCGAGGCGCGCGGGCGGGGCCGGAGTCGGAGCGAGTCGATCAGGATCGGCACGCGAGAGGAGCGCAGCCACCGGGGCGAGCGCTTCAGCCTCGGTCCGGCAGGCAGGGCACGCCTCGAGGTGGGCCTCGGTTGCGGCCCGCTCACCGGGTTCGAGCTGCCCCAGCACGAGGGCGCCGATCCGCTCGCGCCAGTCACGACATCCCTCAACCGTCATAGCCCATCTCCTCGAGCGCGTTCCTCAGCGCCCGCAGCCCGTAGTAGACACGGCTCTTGATCGTTCCCTCTGGAACACCGAGCTCGGCGGCGACCTCGGCGTGGGAGCGGCCGCGGAGGTACGTCTCGACCAGCGCCCGGCGATGCTGCTCGCCGATTCGCCTCAGCGCCTCCTCCACCTGCCACGTGAGAAGGATGTCCTCGAACGGCTCATGACCGAGCTCCGGCAGCTCGGCGCCGACCCTGGGCCGCGCGGCACGGGCTCGCCCCAGGTCGATGATGACGTTGCGAAGGATCGCGAACAGCCAGGTGCGAAGCGAGCCGAGCTCGGGGTCGAACCGGTCCCCGGCTCGCCAGGCGCGCAGGAACGTGTCCTGGACCGCGTCCTCGGCGAGCTCCGGATCCTCCAGCGAGCGCAGGGCGAAGCCGTAGAGCTCCCCGGCGTGGGCCGCATAGGCCTCCCGGACGCCCGCCTCGCGGGTCAGGAAGGCTTCGCCCATCGGCCCCAGCGTTCTCGTTGCGACGTGATCACAGCTTCATGTGATACCGCGATCCCGGGCGCTGGGTTCACCGTACCGCCGCGTTGGTCGCGGATCGCGCCGCGCTGGGGAGCGCCGGCGACCGCCTGAACGACCACGACGACCCCGGGACTCGCCCGAGGCCGGCGCCGGTCGCTAGCCGGTGTCCTGAGAAACCGCTCTAGAGCTTGCCGATCTTGAAGATCTTCGTGCCACAGTCAGGGCACGTGCCCTGGATCGCCGGGCGACCGTTCTTCATGGTCACCTGCTGGGGATCCTTGATCTCCACCTTCTTGCGTTCCTTCACGCAGTAGCCGGTTGGCATCTCAGGGGTCTCCTTTCAGGAACCGCGTGTGTGGGGGCCACCAGGCTGCGTTCTTTGACGCCTGGCCAGGCGACCTATTGCGACCGTAAAGCAATGATCGGACGCGTGCACGGCCTCTCGTGCGAAATGCCACAAACTCGCGAGCGATGCGACGCTGCTCGTCGACGCGCCGGCGGCGCGACCACCGTCGCCTACGGGCCGACTCCGCCGTTCCCGCCCCCGGAACCGAGCGGGTTGGCGGGACTCGCTCCGGTGCCCCCGAATCCCGAGCCGCTCGTGGTGCCGCCGGCCGCCTGGCTTCGCAGCTGCCTGATGTCGTCCTCGACGACGCTCAGCTCGCGCTTGGTGGTCTTCTGGCCGGCGGTCAGCTTGCCGACGTCGCTCTCGAGCTGGGCGAGACGCTGGTTGAGGGACTTGACGCTGTCCTCGGCGGCTTGGGTGGCGGACCGCTGGACGCCCGAGACCTGGTCGCGAAGCGCGTTGACGTCGGCCTTGGTCGCGGCATCCTGTTTGAGCGAGAGCGTCAGGTAGAGCGCCGCGCCTGCGGCCGCCAGGGCGAGCACGGCGAGCGCGAGCCCGATGTAGGTCCGAGTGCCGAGCTTGCGGTCAAGTTGGGCGAGCCAGGCGCGAATGCCGGCGAGCGGCTCCGCGCCGGCGGTGGCATCGGTTGCGGGGCTTGCTCCGCTTGGGATGGCCGGCTTGGCTTCGGGCGCCGCGGCGGGCCGAGCCGCGTCCGGCGCGGGGCCCTGCAAGCCGGCCGGCGCCTGCGGGCGCGCGACGGCGCCGCTCGCAACTGGTTGCCCGGGTGGGGCGGGCTGCGAGGCCGGCCCTCGAGTCCCGGGCGGTTGTCGCGGCGCGGCCGCCGGCGGGGCTTGGAGCGCCGTCGCCGAGGTGCCGTCGGCCTCGGGCCGCGGCGTCCGGGGCTTTCGGAACCTGATCCTTGGGCGAGTCGCCATCGTCAGGGCTCGATTCCGCGTTCGGCCACGATGCCATCGATCGGATCGAGCTCCTGCCCGTTCGCGACCCAGGCCTCAAGTCCCCCGTCGACGCTGTACGCGTCGAAGCCCGCCTGCCGGAAGGCCTCGGCCGCCATGGCCGAGCGGTTTCCGGATCGACAGTAGAAGACGATCGGGCGATCCCCCCGAATCGATTCGGCGGCGTTGGTGAGCTCGTTCATCTCGATCTGCCGCGCCCCGGGGATTCTGCCGGCGGTCCACTCGTCCGGGCGGCGAACGTCAATCGCCCCTGCGCCATCGGCGATCAGCGCCGCGGCGCGCTCCGCGGGGATCGCCGTCTCGATTGCGGCGTCCGATGCCACGTCGTCAGCTTAGAGAGCCGCTCCGTCTGCGCGCCGCCCCACGCGACGTGCTGGCCCCGGCCGCCCACGGCTCCTATCCTCTGCGGTCCCAATCCGACCGAAGGGAGACCGACGCCATGCCCGAAGCCGTGATCGTCGACGCCGCTCGCAGCCCGATCGGGCGCGCTTTCAAGGGGTCTCTGGCCCAGCTTCGCCCCGAGGAGACGGCGGCGCACGTCGTGGACCGCCTGCTGGAGCGAAACCCCGATGTCTCCCCGGAGACGATCGAGGACGTCTATTGCGGCTGCGGCATGCCGCAGGGCCTCCAGGCGTTCAACGTCGCCCGAATCGTCTCCCTGCTCTCCGAGCAGCTTCCCCAGACGGTGACCGGAACGACGATCTCCCGCTACTGCGCCTCATCGCTCGATGCGATCCGGCATGCGGCGAACGCGATCAAGGCGGGCGAGGGCGACGCCTACGTCGCCGCCGGGGTCGAGTTCGTCAGCCGCTTCAACGAGCGCACCGAGCCTGCTGGTGTCGACGATCGAAACCCCAACCTGATCGGCGAGAACGGCCAGCCGAATGCGTATATCGACATGGGCCTGACCGCGGTCAACGTCGCCAAGCGCTACGAGGTGAGCCGGGCCGACATGGACAAGTACGCCCAGCGCTCGCAGGAGCTCGCGGTCGCATCGCAGGAGGACGGGTTCTTCGATCGCGAGATCGTCTCGGTCATCGATCAGGACGGCAACGAGGTCGTCAAGGACGATGGCCCGCGGGCCTCTTCGACCCTCGAGAAGCTCGCCGAGCTTCCGGAGGCCTTCGGGGACGGCGGCGTCACGGCGGGCAACTCATGTCCGCTCAACGATGGCGCCGCCGCGGTGCTGTTGACCTCGGACTCGAGGGCTCGAGAGCTCGGGTTGACCCCCAAGGCGCGGATCGTCACCGCCGCCACCTGGGGCAACGAGCCCGAATACATGGGAGTCGCCCCGATCGGCGCGATCAAGAAGGTGCTCGAGCGAACGGGAATGTCGATCTCCGACATCGACGTCGTGGAGTTGAACGAAGCGTTCGCCGCCCAGGTGATCCCGATCATGGCCGAGACGGGCATCCCGCTCGAGAAGCTCAACACCCACGGGGGCGCCATCGCGTTGGGCCATCCGTTCGGGATGACCGGGGCGCGGATCATGACGACCCTGCTGAACGTCATGGAGACCGACGATCACTCGATCGGGCTGGAGACGATGTGCGTCGCGGGCGGCCAGGGCGAGGCGATGATCGTCGAGCGGGTCTAGCGCGACGTCAACCGGGAATCGGCTGGGCTGATCATGGCCGACGCTGGCGACGGAGGGGCGACCCGCCGGACCTACCTCGCTGCGGAGCGCACCCAGCTCGCCTGGTGGCGGACCGGATTGACCGCGATCGCGGTGGCGCTGGCGGTCGGCCGGGTCGTCCCTGAGCTGAGTGACAGCTCGCTCCAGTGGCCGTACACCGTCGTCGGGTGCGCGTTCGCTGTCTACGGGATCGCCTTGATCGCATACGGGACGCTGCGCGCGCGGTCGACCGATCGCGCGATCGAGGCGGGGGGCTTTGCGAGCAGCGCCGACCGGGCGCTCGGGTGGCTGACCGTGGGAGGCGTAGTGCTCGGCATCGCCACGCTGGTCCTGGTCGCGATCGACTAGCGGCGCCTGATCGTCGTCGCGACCGCCTCCGTGGCGGGGCGCTCCCCGCCCGCTTCGGCGGCCGGACCGTGAGCCACAATCCACTGCGATGCCTGATCCGAAGGCGAGCTCGCGACGGCCCCGCCGGCGTCCGAGCCCGGCGCTGCACCAACGCCGCCGCCGCGCGGCGCTCGCGGGGGTCGCGGCGATCGCACTCATCGCAGGGCTCACGATCGGCTCCTGTGGCGGTGCCACGACGCTCACCCGCGAACAGCAGCTCCACGCCGAACGAGCTGCCCAGCCGGTCCACTTCACGGTTTCGGTGAGCGGCGACCTGCTGATCCACTCGCCGCTTTGGGAGCGGGCGCTCCAGCTCGGCGGCGGCGGCCACTACGACTTCGCTCCCGAGCTCAAGGAGCTGAAGCCGTACGTCGCCGACGCGGATCTCGGGATCTGTCATGTCGAGACCCCGATGACGCCGGCGCCTCCGACCAGCTATCCGATCTTCAACACGCCGCCGGCGCTGGCCGACGGGATCGAGGCGACGGGATGGGATGTGTGCGACACCGCCTCCAACCACTCCCTCGACCAGGGACAGACGGGCATCGACGACACCGGGAAGGCGCTCCAGCACGCCCACGTCGCCCATACGGGGTCGTTCGCCTCGGCCGCCGACCAGGACAGGCTGACGATCGAGGACGTCGACGGCGTCAAGGTCGCGTTCCTCGCCTTCACCACGGACACCAACGGCATCCCGGCACCGCACCCCTGGTCGGTGAACGTCGCCAGCCGCCGACGAATCCTCGACGACGCCAAGCGGGCTCGCCGGGCGGGCGCCGAGGCGGTGATCGTGAACGTCCACTGGGGCGGTGAGATCGTCCCGGAGTACCAGGAGCAGCCGAGCTCGGGCCAGCTGGCACTGGCGAAGAAGCTCACCGCGTCGCCGCTGATCACTGCGGTGGTCGGGCAGGGACCGCACGCGGTGCAGCCGATCGAGCGGATCAACGACAAGTTCGTGGTCTTCAGCGAGGGCAACCTGATCTCCAACCAGAGCCCGGACTACGGGCTGCCCCCATCGAGCCAGGACGGGATGGTCGTCCTCTTGCACTGCGTCGCCGACGGGCGATCGGTGCGGGTGGAGAAGGTGCGATACGTCCCCGTCTTCGTCAGCCACCCCGACTACGTGGTGCTCCCGATCGGCGACGCCCTGAGGCGGGGCGAGGGCGACCTGACCCTGCTGCGCGACTCCTATCAGCGCACCGTGGGCGTGGTCGGGAAGGGACGAGGCATCGAGCCGGTACCGACCCGGCTGCCCGGCGAATAGGGGTGGCCGAACGAGCAATACGATCAGGGTGTGGCACTGCCGCTCGAGCCGCCCCTGAAGCCACAGCTCGCGCTGTCGCGCAAGGAGCTGCC
The DNA here is from genome assembly GCA_963720685.1 of uncultured bacterium. GTDB lineage: Bacteria > Actinomycetota > Thermoleophilia > Solirubrobacterales > 70-9 > AC-56. The sequence continues at coordinate 268,907 of CAVRGF010000003.1, forward strand.
CGTCGGAGAGGACTGGATCTACGAGCCGAAGTTCGACGGATTCCGGGTGCTCGCGTTCGTCGACGGCGATCAGGTCTACCTCCAGTCGCGCGGCGGCAAGCCGCTTCGGCGCTACTTCCCGGAGCTCGACCTTCCCGCCGGGCGCTACGTTCTCGACGGGGAGCTCCTGATCCTCGGAGCCGACGGCCATGAGCACTTCGATGCGCTCCAGAACCGGCTCCACCCCGCGGAGTCGCGGGTTCGAATGCTGGCCGAGCGCACCCCGTCGCTGATGCGGGTCTTCGACATCCTCGCCGACGGGTCCCATCCCCTCCTCGACCAACCCTTCGCCGCGCGGCGCGAGCGCCTCGAGTCGCTCGTGGCCGGCTTCGGGGGACGCCGCAGGTCCACGGCCGGCTCGATCGAACTGACGCCGCTGCGGCGTGCTCCGGCCAAGGCGGCGCCATGGCTCGACGAAGGTGAGGGGGTGGTCGCCAAGCAGCTCGATGCCCCCTATCGGCCCGGTGAGCGAAAGGGGATGGTCAAGGTGAAGCGCATCCGGACCGCCGATTGCGTGGTGGTGGGCTGGCGCCCCGGCAAGGAGGAGGGAACGGTTGGCTCGCTGATCCTCGGCCTCTACGAGAACGGCGAGCTTCGGGTCGTTGGACACACCTCGGGCTTTCGCGCCGCCGAGAAGCGCGAGCTGGTCGCCAAGCTGGCCCCCTATGAGACGGGCGAGCGCGGCTCGGGCGACCCGAGCCGGTGGGCCTCCGAACGCGACCTCGAATGGATCGAGCTTCGGCCCGAGCTGGTGGTCGAGGTGAGCTTCGACCACGTTAGCGACGGCCGGATACGCCACGGGACCAAGGTGCTGCGCTGGCGCGAGGACAAGGCCCCCGAGGAGTGCACCTTCGCTCAGCTGGCGGCCTGAGTCGGCCGCCGGCCTCTCGGACGCCATGCGGCCCAAAGGCGCCAAGGATCAGGTGCCGCGGGACCTCTGCACCACCCGGACCGCGTAGGTCCAGCCGCTCCAGGCGCTGAGCCTACGCTTGGCGCCGCGCCAGTTCTGCTCGATGTGCAGGTGGTCGACGTGGTCGCTGCAGGAGTCTCCGCAGGGTCGCCACCCCTCGTGATCGTGGGTGACGCTCCAGATGTGCTCGTTGTAGATGATCACCTCGATTCCCCAGCGGCGTGCCATCGCGCGAGGCTTCCCGAACGAGTCGTCCCGCAGGAAGTAGTGAATGATCCGCCGCGCCTCTCGGTGCTGCCTGGGAACCTCGGCATTCAGGGCCCAGTCGAGGGCGCGGCCCTCGGCGTGGGTCGATAGATGGTTGGTCCCCGCCACGTTCCGGCAGTTGTAGATGCCCAGCGAGTGCCCACGAAACCAGTGGTCGATGTAGCGACGGAGGGAGACCGTGCCGGGCTGCGCCCTGCCCAGGCAACGATCGCGCACCGGGGCGTAGCCGAGGCCCTCGGGCTTCGGCCTTCCCCCATGGACCGGCAGATGGCGCGCGTCGACTTGAGCCGGGTGCCTCCCGGGCTTGACCATGTGGGGCTGCGTCGGCGCAGTGGCGTGCGCCCCGCTCGCGAGCGCGCAGATCGCGCTCAGCTCCAGCGTCAGCGCGAGTGCGCCCCGGACCAGCCGCACCTCACGCCCCGCCGCCTCAACCGTCGTATGACTCCCCTTCTCGGCCATGGATGGAAGGATCGTGCCGTATCCGAGCAGGAGGAGTCCGATGGAGAAGCTGACGACGATCACCTACGAGGTCGACGGCCGGGTCGCCCGGATCACCCTCGACCGAGCCGAGCGAGGAAACGGGATCACGCTCGAGATGCCCCGCGAGCTCTCCGATTGCGTGGAGCGCGCCAACCTCGATCCAGGGGTGAGGGTGATCGCGTTGGCCGGCAACGGCCCGGGCTTCTGCGGCGGCTACGACCTCGCCGCCTCGGCCGAGGGGATGTCGGACGGGTTCGGCCGCGGCGACGCCGCGCCGGGCTCGCCGCTCGACCCGGCGATCCAGGCGGCCAACCACGACCCGCATCGCGTCTGGGACCCAGTCGTCGACTTCCAGATGATGTCGCGGAACGTTCGGGGGTTCATGAGCCTCTTCCATTCGGACAAGCCCGTGGTTTGCAAGGTGCACGGGTTCTGCGTTGCCGGCGGGACCGACATGGCGCTCTGCTCCGACCTGCTCGTGGCCGAGGACGAGGCAAAGATCGGCTATCCCCCGGCTCGGGTCTGGGGTGTGCCGACGACCGCGCTCTGGGCCTGGAGGATTGGCCCGGCGCGGGCCAAGCGCCTGCTGCTCACCGGGGACTCGATCTCCGGAGCCGAGGCGGTCGAATGGGGCCTCGCCGCCGAGGCGGCGCCGGCCGCCGCTCTCGATGAGCGATTCGAAGCCCTGCTCGAGCGCCTCGCCAGGCTGCCGATCAGCCAGCTCGTGATGCACAAGCTGCTGATCAACCAGGCCCTCTACGCGCAGGGCCTCCAATCCACCCAGGTCCTCGGGACGTTCTTCGACGGGATCGCCCGCCACACCCCGGAGGGGCATGAGTTCGCCCGTCTGGCCGCCGAACGGGGCTGGCGCGAGGCGGTGCGCGATCGCGACGAGCCATTCGGCGACACGGGACGCTCGACGTTCAAGGGCTGACCGGTCCCACCTGGGATACTGCGCCCCGCTTGCCGGGGGATCAGCCGAAGATCAGCGCCGACGCGATTCGAGGCCGCATCGAGGGCAGCTTCCCCGCCGACCTCGGGGTCGAGCCCCTCGAGGTGGGTGGCGAGCGGACGACCGGGCGGATCGTGGTCGACCGACGCCATCTCCATCCCGGGGGCCTCGTGCACGGAGGAGCCTGGGTCGCTCTCGCCGACTCTGTGGCCGCGTGGCAGACGTTCCGTCACCTTCCGCCGGGCCACGACTTCACGACTGCCGAGATGAAGCTGAACGTGTTCGCCGGTGCCGGCCCGGGGGATGAGCTCGTGGCCACCGCCGAACACCTTCACGCGGGGCGCTCGACGCACGTCGTCGAGGTCAGGGTCCGCCGAGGGGGGCGACTCGTCGCGAACCTCCTCGTCACCCAGCTGGTCCTCGCCCCGCGCGACGAGTAGGCCGATCGCCGACGCGATCGGACGGCCGCCAGCCGTCAGTCCGAGCTCAGACGCCCGGCTCGCACTCGACCGGCTCCGAGACCCGGTCGAGCAGCTCCCTCAGCGCCGCGAGCTCCTGTCCGTCGAACCGCTCCCCGAGCAGTCGGTCGATCGCCGCGCAATGGTCCGCCCAGGCGTCGTGGAGCTTTGCCATGCCGGCCTCCGTCAGCACCGCATAGCTCACCCTGGCGTCCTTGTCGCAGGTCCCCTTCTCGACCAGCCCGGTCTTTTGCATCCGGTCGAGCATCCGGGTGATGCCCGAGGGGGAGAGGCGCACCTCGCGCGAGAGGTCGATCCGCCGCATCGCGTGTTCGGGCGCCCGCGACAAGAGAAGCAAGACCTCGCATTCGCTCATCGTCAGGTCGTGCTCTTCGACCAGCTGGGCGCTGAGTTCCTGCGTGAGCGCCGAGTGGGCACCGATCAGGCGGCCCAGCACCTCGACGGCCGGAGATGTTTTCGGTAGCAACTGTTGCACGCTCAAGCTTCTTTGATAGACTTTTGTTTGACCGATCAAGCTTACTACGACTGGAGGCCTCAAATGGCAGCAGTGGCCGAGAAGACGGAGATTCCATCCGGCGTCTGGAAGTCGGACCCGGTGCACTCGCATGTCGGTTTCGCCGTCAAGCACGCGGTCGTCGCCACGTTCCGCGGGAGCTTCGCGGACTACGCCGTGACGCTCGCAAACGAGGATTCACAACCCCGGCTGTACGGGGCCGTCCGGGCCGCGAGCGTGGAGGTCCGAGATCCCAAGCTCACGGGGCACCTGCTCTCGCCGGACTTCTTCGACGTCGAACGGTATCCGGAGGTCACCTTCACATCCACCGAGGTCCGCGCCGACGGAGGCGAGTTGGTCGTGCCGGGCAAGCTGACGATCAAGGGCACGACGAAGGACGTCGTATCCCGCGGCACGATCGTTGGCCCGGTCGAGTACCTGGCCGGCGGCGAGCGGGTCGGCATCGATCTCGAGACCGCCGTGGACCGGACCGAGTACGGCCTGAACTGGAACGCCCCGTTGCCGCGCGGTGGCGTCGCGGTCGAGAACGAGGTCACGCTGACGGTCCACCTGGAGCTGACCCGGGGGGAGTGAGCGATCTGCTTGGCATCTCGGGGAGCCTCAGGCGAGGCTCCCACAACACCCGCCTCCTGCAGGTGGCGGCGCAGCTGGTGCCGCCACCCGCCGAGCTCGAGCTGTTCGACGGGCTCAAAGACGTGCCGCCATATGACCCGGACGACGACGATGATGCGGGCCCGGAGGCGGCGCGGCGTCTGCGCGAAGCGATTGCCGGCGCTGACGCGCTCCTGATCGCGACGCCGGAGTACAACTCCTCGCTGCCGGGTCAGCTCAAGAACGCCCTGGACTGGGCCTCTCGCCCGTTCCCCGACAACGTGCTTCGCAACAAGCCCGTCGCAGTGATCGGCGCCAGCACCGGCATGTTCGGCGCCGTCTGGGCGCAGGCCGAGGCCCGCAAGGTCCTCGCCGCCACGGGCGCCCGGGTGATCGATGTCGAGCTGCCGGTGCCCGGAGCCGACGGCGCCTTCGAGGGCGACCAGCTCGCCGACCGCGAGCTGGAGGGTCAGCTGTCCGAGATCCTGGAGCAGCTCGTGGACGCCGCCCGCGAGCGCCATCGGCAACGGCCGGCGATCGAGGCGCTCGCGGCCTGATCCGGTCTGGCGCCGGGCGATGCCGCGGGCTACGGGACTCGGTGGACCTCGAACATGTTGGTGCCGAGTCCCTGCTCGGGCAAGCCGGCGGTGACCCCGATCAGGTCGCCGGTGCTCGCCACGCCGGTCTGCTTGGCGAGCGCGGCGCAGTCGCCGAGCAGCGTCCGAAGGCTGGTCCACTCGGTTGCAAGCGCACACTCGACGCCGAACAGGAGGCGAAGCCGCCGGACCGTCTCGATCCGTGGCGAGACGGCGAGCACCGGGACGCGCGGCCTGTGGGCCGAGACCAGGCGAGCGGTGCGGCCGCTGCGGGTCGGGACGACCAGCGCGGCAAGCCCGATCGTGTAGGTCGACCCAACGGCGGCGCGCGCGAGCGAGCCGGCGACGTCGGACGCATCGTTGGCGACACGGCTGAACACCCAGTCGCCGTAGGGGAGGTCCGGCTCCGTCTCGCGGGCGATTCGGTCCATCACCTCCACGGCGCGTACGGGATACCCCCCGACGGCCGTCTCCTCGGAGAGCATCACGGCATCGGTTCCCTGGTAGATCGCGCTCGCGACGTCCGTGACCTCGGCCCTCGTTGGTCGCGGAGATGACGTCATCGAGGCCAGCATCTGGGTCGCGGTGATCGACGGGCGCGAGTGGCGACCGGCGAGCGCCAGGAGCCGCTTCTGCACGGTCGGAACCCGCTCGATGGGCAGCTCGATGCCGAGGTCGCCGCGGGCCACCATGATGCCGCCCACCGCGGCTCGCATGATCGCCTCGGCGTTGTCGGCGGCCTGAGGCTTCTCGATCTTGGCGATCAGCGGGATGTCCGCGCCGGCCACGCGAACCCGCCGCTCGACCGCCTGAAGGTCCTCGGCGCGGCGCACGAACGAGATCGCGAGCAGGTCCACGCCGTGCTCGACCGAGAAGTCGACCCAGTCCAGGTCGATGCGGCTCGCCGACGGCAGCGGGACCTCGGTCCCGGGCATGTTGAGGCCCTGATGGGAGGCGACGGCGCCGCCGACCTCGACCGCGCATCGGACCTCATGGGCAGTTGCCTGCAGTACGCGCAGTCGAACCCTGCCGTCGGCGAGGTAGACCTCCTCGCCCGGGCGAACCGCCGCGGGAAGGCCGTCCCATGAGACGCTCAAGTGGTCGGCTGCGCCGATTCCCTCGCCGGTCGTCAGCGTCAGCTCGGATCCCTCGCGCAGGTCCACCACGCCCCCTTCGACCTCGTCGATCCGGAGCTTGGGTCCCGGGAGGTCGCCGAGCAGGCCGACCTCGCGGCCGACCGCCTCCGAGGCTTCGCGCGCCATGGCGACGTTGTCACGGTGCTCGTCTCGGGTGCCGTGTGAGTAGTTCAGTCGGAATACGTCGGCTCCGGCGCGGATCAGCTCCGCCATTCGCTCCACGGACCGGGTGGCCGGGCCGATCGTGGCGACGATCTTGGTGCGGCGCCAGCCACGCGCGCCGCGAGCGTGGTCGGCTTCCATGATCAGACTCCCTGCTCCGCGGGGGCGCCGGCCCCGTCGGTCGCGGACGTGTCCACCGGCTTGTCGGCCTCGCCGTCGCCGGACGATTCCGCCGGGGCCTCCAGGGACTGGATGTACGGAAGCCGCCAGGCGGCCGCGGCAAGCACCAGCCCCGCCGCGGTCGAGAGCAGGGACAGGAACCACTGCCCGGCGGAGAGCAGCTCGAGGTCGAAGAACTCCCGGACCGGCGCCGCCGCGAGCACCAGCGCGTAGAGCGCACCAAGGCCGGCCACCATCGCGAGCATGTAGCTCTGGATGGTGATGTGCTCGCGTCCGGGACCGCGCTCGAGCAGCAGGATGAAGCAGAGCCCGAGCACGATCAGGGTGGTCGTCGCTGCGGTGCGCCCTTCGGCCAGCGAGCCGCCGAAGATCTGGTCGACCAGGAAGAAGCACAGCAGCGATCCGGCGGCGATGCCGGCCCCCGCCGGCACTGCGAACGCCGCCAGCGCCCGGAGCAGCCGACCACGGTAGAGGGGCCCCTCGCTGGGCGCGAGGGCGAGGACGAAGGAGGGAATCCCGATCGTCAGCGTCGCGGCCACGGTCAGTTGACGGGGCAGGAACGGGAAGGCGCCGCCGAAGATCGCCGTGAACGCGATCAACAACCCTGCGTAGACGGTCTTGGTCGCGTAGAGCCGCCCGAGGCGATGGATGTTGCGGGCGATCCGCCGACCCTCCGCGACAGCGCGCGGGAGCATCGAGAACTGATCGCGCATCAGCACGATGTCCGCGATCCCCTTGGTGATCTGGCTGCCGGAGCCCATCGCGACCGCGAGCCGGGCCCGCTTCAGGGCGGGGACGTCGTTGACGCCGTCGCCGATCATCGCCGTGAAACGTCCTCCGTCGGCGAGCGCTCCGACCAGCGCCTTCTTCTGCTCGGGTGTGATCCGGCAGAAGATCGCGTTTCGCTCCGCAGCCTTTGCCAAAGCGGCGTTCTCGTCCGGCAGGTCGGGCCCCTCGATCACGGGGGCGTCGGAGGGAATGCCGACCCCGTGGGCGACCGCCGTCACGGTCTGACGGGCATCGCCCGAGATCAGCTTCAGGTCCACTCCCTGGCGGCGCAGGAACTCGATCGTCTCGGCGGCGTCGGGGCGGAGCTGTTCCTCGAGCGCAACAAGGGCGCACGCCTCGAGCTTCGGCGGGGGCTCGTGGGCCGGGTCATCGGGCAGGCGCGCCATGGTCTGGCCGAAGGCCACCACCCGCCGCCCCGCCGCGGTGTGCTGCTCGAGGCTCTGCTCGAGCCTCGGCGACAGCTCGAGGGCTCCCGCCTGGCTGAGCACGTCGGGCGCGCCGAGCACGTAGCTGCGGGCCGAGTCGCCGCCCCCGAGCGTCAACCCGCTCCACTTCCACGCCGACGAGAACGGCACCTCGGCGACGACCCGCTGCGGTTCGCCCGGATAGCGCTCGGCGATCGTCTCCAGAGTTCGGTTTCGTGAACCAGCCGAGTGGACGAAGCGGGCAAGCGCCTCGTGAGCCAGCGCCGGGTGGGCCTTGTCGGCCACCTCGACCGACACCAGGTCGAGGGTGCCGTCGGTCAGCGTTCCCGTCTTGTCGACGCAGACCGTGTCGACCGCGGCCAGCGACTCGGTCGCCGCCATCTGCTGGACCAGGGTGTTCATCCGGGCAAGGCGAACAGCGGCGACCGCCAGGGTGACGCTCATGAGGAGCACAAGGCCCTCCGGGATGAGGGTCACGAGCCCCGCCGTCGCCGTCTGCGCGGCCTCGTGGAGGCCGATGCTTCGGATCGAGAAGGCGAGCAGCAGCAACACGGCGAGCGGCGCGAGCAGGATCGTGGTTGCCCTCAGCACCTGGTTGACCTCGAGCTGGAGCGGAGAGGGCGGATGTCGGAACGCCCGCGCCTCCCCGGCCACCCGCTCGGCGTAGCTCTGCTCGCGCACCGCATCGACCTCGTACTGGGCCGACCCCACGAGGCAGAACGAGCCCGAGAGCACCCGGTCGCCTTCCCGTTTGCGGATTCCGTCGGATTCGCCGCTCAGAACCGATTCGTCCATGGTCAGTCCGCGTGAGGCCACCACGACGCCGTCGGCGACGAGCTGATCGCCCGGCTCGACGCTGACCACATCGCCCGGCACGACCTCGTCTCCCCGTAGCTCGACCGGCCGGCCGTCGCGGACCGCGCTCGCCCGGGGCGCGACCAGGAGCGCGAGCTGGTCGAGGGTTTCCTTGGCCTTCAGCTCCTGGCGGATCCCGATCGCCGAGTTGACCACCGCGACCAGCCCGAACAGCGCGTCGGCGAAAAGCCCGAGCGCCAGCATGAGGACGAAGAACCCGCCCAGGATGGCGTTGAACAGGGTCAGGACGTTGCCCGCCACGATGCTCGCCACCGAGCGGCTCGAGGGCGGCTCGGGCGCACCGAGCCGGGCCAATCGACGCTCCGCCTCGGCGCTGCTCAGCCCGTGGGACCTGATCGCCGCTTCCATCGTGACCATCTATAGCGGAGCGCCCGCGCCATCGCTCGACCCTGCGAGTCTCGCCGCGGACCGCGACCCCTGGGCGGCGGGCGCGAGCCGGTCCCGAGCCGGCGAGAGCGAGAGCCGGTGGCGCGGCGAGGTGGCCCCCGACGCCACCGCGACCTGGCCCCGATAGGGTTCGCGCCGATGGCGCTGAAGCTCGGGCTCAACCTCGGCTACTGGGGAATCGGACCACGGGGCGAGGAGGCCGTAGAGGCCGTCCAAGCCGCCGAGCGAGCCGGATTCGACTCAGCATGGGTGGCCGAGTCCTACGGATCGGACGTGGTCAGCGTGCTCGCCTGGCTGGTGCCTCAGACGGAGACGATCCAGCTGGGCGCGGCGATCATGCAGGTCCCGGCGCGCGCACCGGCCGCGGCGGCGATGGCCGGCTGCACCATCGACGCGCTCTCGGGCGGACGCTTCCTGTTCGGCTTCGGGCCATCGGGCCCCCAGGTGTCCGAGGGCTGGTACGGCGTTCCTTATGCGAAGCCATGGGGCAGGACTCGTGAGTACGTCGAGATCGTCCGCAAGGTCGTGGCGCGCGAGGATCGCCTCGAGCACAAGGGCGAGCACTTCGAGCTCCCCCTGGCCGACGGCGAGGGGAAGGCGTTGAAGCTCAACTTCCACCCGATCCGAGACCGGATCCCGATCTTCCTGGGTGCGATCGGGCGAAAGTCGGTCGAGCTCGCCGCTGAGATCGCCGACGGGTGGATCCCGATCTTCTCCTCGCCGGATGCTTTCGAGTCGACCTGGGGCGAGCACGTCGAGGCGGGCCTCGCGAAGGGCGGGCGCCAACGGTCCGACCTCGAGGTCTCGCCCACCGTCCAGGTGGCGATCGACGGCGACCTCGATGCGGCGCGCGCCGTCGTCAGGGCGGGCCTGCTCCTCTACCTCGGGGGGATGGGAAGCCGGAAGACCAACTTCTACGTCGACCTGACGCACCGGTTCGGGTTCGGCGAGGTCGCCGACGAGGTCCAGGGCCTCTACCTCGACGGCAAGCGCGAGGAGGCGTACGCGGCGATTCCCGACGAGCTCGTCGACGCCACCTCGCTGGTCGGCGACGCGGCCCAGGTGGCCGATCGCATGGGCCGATACGAGGCCGCCGGGGTCGACCGGCTGATCGTCTCGCCGATCAGCGCCGAGCCCGCCCAGCGCCTCCACACGATCGAGCGCCTCGCCACCCTGACGAGCTAGCGACCGAGGTTTCGTCCGTCAGCGGCCTGGGGCTGGGTAGGGCGGCCGGCGGCGTGGCTCGGGCTGGGCAGGGGGTGGCCGGCGGGCCGGACGAACGAGCCCGTTTGGTCCTCGCCGATGCCGTCGCGAATCGCCGACATTGATCGTCGTCGCTCGTTCGCGATCGTGGTGATGAGGGCTGGGTAGGGAGTAAGTCCACGCCGTCACGATGACCTGGGTCGGTTGGTCAATGGCATGCATTGACAAGACGACCCACCCACGCCCCGTGCTGGCGACGAAGTCGCGGTGCAGACGCTTACGTCCTGCCGCCCGGTAACACACCCGAACCCGACGACACCGGAGGCGAAGCCGAGGATGTCGTCGGAGTTATTCCGCAGCCGGAGGCGAGGACGTCGTCGGAGCTATTCGGTGAGCTCAGCGACGGCCTCCTCGAACGCCGCGGTGTGGGCGTCGACCTGCTCCTCGGTCGTGGCGGGCGACATCAGGGCCATCATGTGGAACGGGGTCATCAGGACACCGCGGTTGAGCATGTAGAGATGCATGAGGCGATCGAGCTCGGGGTCGAACGCCGCGGCGGCCTCGGCTCCGGTTCGGGGGCGCTCAGGAGCGAACATGTACTCGGCCCGACAGCCGAGACGGGTGATCTGCCACGGAAGCCGGGTGGCGGCGATCGCCCGCTCGACGCCGGCCTCGAAGCGACGCGCCAGTGAGATCATCCGCTCGAAGGCCGACTCGGTGAGCACCTCGGTCAGCGTCGCCCGGACCGCCGCCAGCGAGAGCGCGTTGCCGGCCAGGGTCCCGCCTACTCCGCCCTCGTCGGCGCTGTCCCAGACGGTCTGGTCGATAACCCGCTGGGCGACCTCCTCGCTCATCCCGTAGGCGCCGACCGGAATCCCCCCGGCGATCGGCTTGCCGATCGTCAGCAGGTCGGGCTCGAGCCCGTGCACGCCGGTGTAGCCCCCGGGGCCACAGCACAGGGTGTGGGTCTCGTCGATGACCAGCAGCGCCGCATGCGCGGTGGTCATCTCGCGGAGGCGGCGATGAAAGCTGTCGGCGGGAAGGACTATCCCGACGTTGGTGAGCGCCGGCTCCGTCAGGACGCATGCGACCTCGCCGGTGGCCAGCTCGCGCTCCAGCGCATCGAGGTCGTTGAACTCGATCACGCTCGAGGTCAGCGAGGGGTCGACCGGGGGGCCGACGCTGCCATTCCGCGGGACCACCGCGCCGTCCTCCATCGTGACCAGCGCCTCGTCCACGCTCCCGTGGTAGCAGTGGTTGAAGACCAGGACCTTCGGTCGGCCGGTGATCTGGCGGGCGATTCGGATCACGAACCGGTTCGCGTCGGTTGCCGACACGGTGAACTGCCAGCGGGCAAGGCCGAAGCGCCGGATCAGCTCCTCGCCCACCGCCGCGGAGTCCAGGCTGGGAAGCATCGTGGTGATGCCGTTTCGGAGCTGCGCCGTCGCCGCCTCGACCGTGGCCGGCGGCGAATGCCCGGTCATCGCGCCGGTGTCCCCGAGGCACAGGTCCACATAGGTGTTGCCGTCGAGGTCGGTCACCGTCGCGCCGGTCGCCTCGGCGAGGAAGATCGGGAAGCCCCCGGGCCAGCGGGTCATCCAGTTCATCGGCACCCCAGAGAGCAAGGAGCCCTCGGCGCGCCGGTGAACTTCGCGCGAGGCCTGGTGGGTCGCGTCGAAGCTGCGGAGCTCGCGCTCATACAGCCGCGCGATCGTCTCCCGATCGGGCGCATCCTGTCCGCCTTCGACCCGGCGGCCCGTTCGCGCCCCGGCCTCGTCGCTGGTCATTCCTGCTCCTCTCGCTCGGGGTTGATCGGTGGGATCGGACCGTTCCCGGTTCGACGCCGGACGGGCCCCGTTGAATAGTGTCTCGCGCCTGTGAGGGTTGGTGTCCCCAGAGAGTCCCGGGAGGGCGAGCGCCGTGTGGCCCTGATCCCCGACAGCGTCCGCTCGCTGACCGAGCGCGAGCTCGAGGTGGTGATCGAGTCCGGGGCGGGCGAGGGCGCCGGCCACCCGGATGCCGAGTACTCCGAGGCTGGCGCGACGGTCGGCACAGCGGAAGATGCCTGGGGGGCCGATGTGATCGCCAAGGTCGCGGTCCCGACCGGCGAGGAGATCGGTCGGATGCGCTCCGGCCAGACCCTGATCGGGCACCTGGCGCCGCTCACCTCGGCCGAGACCAACAAGGCGCTGGCAGCCCAGGGCGTCACCTCGTTCGCCATGGAGGCCATTCCCCGGATCACGCGGGCGCAGGCGATGGATGCCCTCTCCTCGCAGGCCAACGTCACCGGCTACGCCGCCACCTTGCTCGCCGCTCGGGAGGCCGGTCGCTTCTTCCCGATGATGACCACCGCGGCGGGGACCGTGGCCCCGGCCAAGGTGATGGTCCTCGGCGCCGGTGTCGCGGGCCTACAGGCGATCGCGACCGCGAAACGGCTCGGCGCCGTGGTGACGGGATTCGACATCCGCCGGGCCGCCTGGGAGCAGATCTCAAGCCTTGGGGGACGCCCCCTGGAGCTGGACTTCATCCCCGACGCCGAGGCGGAGGGAGGTTACGCGCGCCCGCTCACCGAGGAGGAGAACGAGCAGGTCCGCGAGGCGCTCGCCGGCGCCGCTGCGCGACAGGACGTGATCATCACCACCGCGCAGATTCCGGGCCGCCCCGCGCCCCTTCTGATCACGGCCGACGCCGTGCGGGCGATGCAGCCCGGGTCGGTGGTCGTCGACCTGGCCGGCGAATCCGGGGGAAACTGCGAGCTGTCGGCGGCCGGCGAGACCGTGGTGGAGGACGGCGTCAAGGTGATCGCCCCGCTCAACCTCGCGAGCGCCATGGCGACGCACGCGTCGCAGCTCTACGCGAAGAACGTCGAGAACCTCCTCGACCTGCTGGTCCCGGAGGGATCCGAGCTGAGGATCGATTTCGACGACGAGATCATCGGGGGGGCGTGCATCACCCACCAGGGCGAGATCCGCAGCGAGCGGGCCGCCGGAGCGACCCCGCCGCCCGAGGCTCCCGGCGCGGCGGCGAACCAGGCGCCCGGCGCCGAGAGGCAGGACTGAGCGAATGAGCTTGATGACCGAGGTGACGATCTTCGTCCTCGCGGCGTTCGTCGGCTTCGAGGTGATCTCGAAGGTCCCGACGACCCTCCACACGCCGCTCATGTCGCAGACCAACGCGATCCACGGGATCATCATGCTCGGCGGCCTGATCGTGATCGGCACGGCCGACGGCACGCTCGACAAGGTGCTCGGAACGATCGCGATCGCCTTCGGGACGATCAACATCGTCGGCGGCTTCATGGTCACCGATCGAATGCTCGGCATGTTCGTCCGGAAGCCAAGACAAAAGCCGGACGCTTCCTCGTCTTCGACTGCGGGAGCATCCGGGTCCGGTGAGGGCTCCTCGTCTGCGACTCCGGGAGCGTCCGGGTCCGATGAGGGACGGGGAAGCGGTTGACGGTCCACCTGCCCCTGGCGGCCTTCTCGCCCACGTCGGACTTCGTCACGGCGTGCTACATCGTGTCGTTCTCGCTGTTCATCTTCGGCGTCCGGCAGGGCACCCATCCGACCACCGCGCGGCGCGGCAACCTGATCGCCGCGGCCGGCATGGCGATCGCGATCGCGATCACCCTGTCGCTCGACGTGATCGGCAACGGGGTCCTGATCCTGATCGGGGTCTCGGTCGGGACGCTGGTCGGCGTTGTCGCGTCACGCCGGGTCCAGATGACCCAGATGCCTCAGATGGTCGCCCTCTACAACGGTGTCGGCGGCGGCGCGGCGGCATTGATCGCATGGGCGGAGTTCCGCCACCAGCTCGCGCTCGGGGTGGACATCCAGCTCGACGTATTGATCCCGATCCTGTTCTCGATGGTGGTGGGGTCGGTCTCCTTCTGGGGCTCCAACGTCGCCTTCGGAAAGCTCCAGGAGCTGATCCCCGGACGTCCGATCAGCTTCCCGGGCCAGCACATCATCAACGGGATCCTCCTGGTCGGGATCCTGGCCGGATGCGCCGTGCTGGGCGCCGACCACGCCTCGGGTCCCTCGCAGGCACTGTTCGTCGCGGTCCTGATCGCCGCCGCAATCCTCGGGGTGCTGTTCGTGCTCCCGATCGGCGGCGCGGACATGCCGGTAGTGATCTCGCTCTTGAACGCGTTCACCGGGCTCTCGGCCGCCGCCGCCGGGTTCGCGCTCGACAACGTCGTGCTGATCGTCGCCGGGACCCTGGTCGGCTCCTCCGGAACGATCCTGACTATCTCGATGAGCCAGGCGATGAACCGCTCGATCTCCAACCTCCTGTTCGCGGGCTTCGGTGCCGTTGCAACCGGGGCGGCCGCGGGGGGCGAGCAACGCCCCGTGACCTCGATTGGCGCCCAGGACGCGGCGATCAAGCTCGCCTATGCGGACTCGGTTGTGTTCGTGCCGGGCTACGGGATGGCCGTCGCCCAGGCTCAGCACGCGGTCAAGGAGCTCGCCAACGAGCTCGAGAAGAAGGGGGTCAGAGTTGCCTACGCGATCCACCCGGTTGCCGGCCGTATGCCGGGTCACATGAACGTTCTTCTCGCCGAGGCAGACGTTCCCTACGAGCAGCTCAGGGAGATGGATGAGATCAATCCGGAGATGCCGCAGACCGACGTCGCGGTGGTCATCGGGGCGAATGACGTCACCAATCCGGCGGCCAAGAACGACCCCGACAGCCCGATCTCCGGGATGCCGATCATCGAGGTCAACGAGGCCCACGAGGTGATCGTGATCAAGCGCTCGCTGAGCCCCGGCTTCGCCGGGATCGACAACGACCTCTTCTACGAGCAGAACACCTCGATGCTGTTCGGCGACGCCAAGCAGGCCGCCGCCGACATCGCGGTCCAGGTCGCCGAGCTATAGACCTCGCTGCGCCTCAGCGGTCGTCGCGATGGCGACGGACAAGGGGCCCCACGTAGCCGATCACCGCGCCGAGGACGGCGGCGATCAGGAGGGCGAAGATCAGCGGCGTGGTCGTGTCGATGAACAGGAACTTGACCTTCACCTTCTGGGAGTTCTGGAGGATGAAGATCAGTGCGACCAGCACGGCGCCGCCCAGCGCCCAGTTCCTCCAGTTGCGCTCCTTCGTCTGCGGGCCGATCTGGGAGTGGTCTGCCATTCGGGCGACTCTATCCACAGGCTGAGGACCACGGTGCGCGACTCGGCACGGACCGGCCGGGGTGCCGCAGCCGAACGCGTGACTCCCGCGCGCCGGCGCCGCCTACGGTCGCTGCGTGGTTGCCGGGCGCGACGCCGAGGGCGGTCAGGGCACCGTCGAGTGGGTGGCCCTCCTCCTTGCGGTCTCGATCGCCACCCTCGCGATACTGGCGGCCGTCGCGGGCCCGCTCGGAGCGCTGGGCCTCGTGCGAGCGATCTCCGCCAAGCTGCTCTGCGCCGCGGGCCTGTCCGGCTCGTGCTCCACGGATGGCGCCGTGGTCGGCGCGTACGGCCCCGAGATCGCCGCCATGGTGAGCGAGGGCGCGCCGGAGATCGATTACGAGGAGGGGATGAGCGAGCTGCCGATCGACTTTCGCTCCTGCCGAACGACCAGCTGTGGGAACGGCGCCCAGGCGGGCTCGGTCGAAGCCTCGGACGGCGGCGAACCTGCCGCGGCGTTCGTTCACGTGGTCGACTGCCGCACCTCCCTGGCGCGCGCCGAGAGCGCCCGGCGCGAGTACGACTGCTCGGGCGAACGGGCCGGGAATCTCTACGTCCAGTACTGGCTCTACTACCCCGACTCCTCGACCTCTCCCTGGAGCGACCTGCCGGGAAGGCCGGGCGCCCACGCCGACGACTGGGAGGGCTACCAGCTGCGGATCGGGCCCGACGGGACGGATGCGCGCGCGACCTCGCATCACGGCTATGCGTACCGCGGTGGCCTCACTAACTGGCCCTCGGATGCGGGCCTCGTCGGCTCCTCGGCCTGGGGCGATGCGACCGGGCGCCTGTACGTCTCGGGGGGCAGCCACGCCGGCCACGTCTACGAGCCGCGCTCCCTCTCGGTGGCCCGTGGCGCCAGGACGGCGGGCCGCGCCGCGGAGGCCTTGGCGGGCGAGATCGTCCATCGGCGCCGGGCGCCGCCCCGTGCCCTGCGGGTGACCTTCACCTACCGCCGCAGCCCTTCGCGCTGGACTCCCGCCGGCGATCTGCGCCTGATCCCGATCGAGATCCTGGACGGCGAAGCCCGCAGGACCCGCTTCGCGATCACCCCGCCGTGGAACAAGCCCGTCTATCGGGATCCCGAGGACCAGGGAACGTGAGGGCGGACCGCCGGCCGGCCTCGTCGGCGCAGGGCCTCCTACCTCGGCGGCATCCTCAGCGCGCCGTCGAGGCGGATGGTCTCGCCGTTCAGCATCTGGTTCTCGACGATGTGGCGGGCAAGGGCCGCGAACTCCTCGGGTCGGCCTAGACGGCTGGGGAAGGGGATCTGCTCTCCGAGCTCGTGGCGCGCCTCTTCAGGGAGGGCCGCGAGCAGCGGCGTGTCGAAGGTCCCGGGGGCGATCGTCACCACCCGCACGCCGCGACTCGCCAGGTCGCGGGCGGCGGGCAGGGTCATCCCGACGATCCCGCCCTTGGACGCCGAGTAGGCGACCTGGCCGATCTGCCCGTCAAAGGCGGCGATCGAGGCGGTGTTGATGCAGACCCCGCGTTCTCCCTCGGAGTCGGGCTCGTTGTCGACCATCGCGGCGGCCGCGAGCCGCAGAACGTTGAAGGTGCCGATCAGATTGACCTTGATCACGTTGTGGAAGATCTCCAGGTCGTGGGCGCCCTGCTTGCCCGCCGTCCTCTGGGCCCAGCCGATCCCCGCACAGCAGACCGAGATCCGCAGGCCGCCAGCGGCGCCGGCGGCGGCATCGACCGCCGCCTGCACGGACTCCGCCTCCATCACGTTCGCCTCGACGAAGCTGGCTCGCTCGCCGAGCTCGGAGGCCAGCGCTTCGCCCTTCTCGGGGTTCAGGTCGCAGATCACGACGCGGGCGCCGGCGTCGTGCAGGGCGCGGGCGGTGGCCGCGCCCAGCCCCGACGCGCCACCGGCGACCAACGCGCTGAGTGCCTCGATCCGCATCGGCGCGAGAGCTTATTCGAGCATCCCTCGAGCGCACCCCGCGATCCCCGGGCGCCCGTCGCCCACAAGTCCGTTGAGGGCGCGAGGGTCGGGTAGCCTCCTCTCATTCCGGCGCCCGCCCAGGTCAGCACCACGCAGCAGATCGCCGAGCGCTTGGAGGAGGCGCGCCGCCGCACCCTCCAGCTCGTCGAGCCCCTGTCCGACGAGGAGCTCAACCGCGTCTACTCGCCGATCCTCAGCCCGCTCGCCTGGGACCTCGGCCACATCGCGAACTTCGAAGAGCTCTGGCTCGTGCAGACGGTGGGCCGGCTCGAGCCCCTCCATGGAGAGCTCGGACGCCTCTACGACGCGATCGAGAACCCGCGCTCGACCCGGAGCGAGCTGCCGATCCTGCACGGCGACGACCTCCTGACCTACCTCGACGAGGTTCGCGAGCGCACTCTCGAGGTGCTCGGTGGGATCGACTTCGAGGCTGCGGACGATGCCCTGCTCGACGACGCCTTCGTCTACGAGCTGCTGCTCGCCCACGAGCACCAGCACAACGAGACGATGCTCCAGCTGCTCCAGATGGTGGAGCGATACGAGCCCGTCGAGGTCGAGCCGCCGGCCGCCGAGCCTGGTCTCGACGGGCCCGAGATGGTTCGCGTCGACGGTGGGGCGGTCCAGATCGGTGCCGCCGCCGATGGCTTCGCCTACGACAATGAGCGTCCGCGTCACCAAGTCCAGCTCGAGCCGTTCTGGATCGATCGAACCCCGGTCACCAATGGCGCGTATGCCGAGTACGTGATGGACACCGGCTCTGAGCCGCCGCTTTACTGGGAGCCCGATGGGGAGGGCGGATGGGTCAGGACCGCGATGGGGCGCCGCGCGCCGATCGACCCGACCGAGCCCGTCGTCCACGTCTCCTGGCACGAGGCCGACGCGTTCGCCCGCTGGGCGGGCAAGCGCCTGCCCACCGAGCTCGAGTGGGAGGCCGCCTCACTCGGGGCCGATCGCGAGCGCGCCAACCTCGACCTGCTGTCGTTCGGGTGCGCCCCCGCCGGCTCCTACGCCGACGCCGCGTCCGAATGCGGCGCGGTCCAGATGCTGGGCGACGTGTGGGAGTGGACCAGCTCGGACTTCACCGCGTATGAGGGCTTCCGCGCATTTCCCTACCCCGAGTACTCGGAGGTCTTCTTCGGCGACGACCACAAGGTGCTGCGCGGTGGGTCCTGGGCCACGCGGCGAAACGTCATCCGCACCAGCTTTCGAAACTGGGATCTCCCCGAGCGCCGCCAGATCTTCTCGGGGCTCCGGTGCGCGAAGGATGCCCAGTCGGGTGATGAGTGATCGGTTCGGCGCCGAGTCCCGCAGGGTGAAACGATTGCGGCCTGAAGCGGTCAGCTAGGAGAGGGTATGGAAGGCACCGCGACAGACCAGATCACGATCGAGGTTCACCTTCCCGAGGGGGAGGCGACCGAGGACCTCGACGTCGATGTCCGCGAGGGCCTCTCGAGCCCATTCAAGGAGCTCCCCCCGAAGTACTTCTACGATGAGCGAGGATCGCGTCTGTTCGAGCGGATCACCCGCCTGCCCGAGTACTACCCGACCCGCGCCGAGCGCTCGATCCTCGAGCACCGCGCGCCCGAGATCGTCGAAGCGGCGGGCTGCGATTCCCTGATCGAGCTGGGCTCGGGCTCGGCGGCGAAGACGCGTGTGCTGCTCGACGCGATGCGCGACACCGGCTCGCTGGAGACGTACGTCCCGGTGGACATCTCCGAGGAGATCACCCGTGAGACCGCCGCCAAGCTGATCGGCGAGTACCCGGGCCTCAGGGTCCACGGGGTCGTCTGCGACTACGAGATCCACCTCGAGCGCCTGCCGCGCGAGGAGGGCGGCATGTTCGCGTTCCTGGGCGGGACGATCGGCAACTTCTATCCGGCGACGCGCCGCTCGTTCCTCGCCCGGATCGCCTCGCTCATGTACCCCGGGGACCGGTTCCTGCTCGGGACAGATCTGGTCAAGGACCCGGGTCGCCTCGAGCGGGCCTACAACGACTCCGCCGGAGTGACCGCCGAGTTCAACAAGAACGTCCTGCGGGTCCTGAACCGCGAGCTGGGCTCCGACTTCGACCTCGACGCCTTCGAGCACGTCGCATTCTGGGACGAGCACAACTCGTGGATCGACATCCGCCTTCGCTCCCTGAGCCGACAGGCCATCCACGTGCGCGACCTCGGGATGGATGTCGGCTTCGAGGCGGGCGAGGAGATGCGGACTGAGATCTCGACCAAGTTCACCCGTGCCGCGCTCGAGCGCACCTACTCGAGGGTCGGGCTCGAGATGGTCGAATGGTGGACCGACCCCGAGGACCTCTTCGCTCTCAGCCTGGCACGCCGGGCCGGCTAGGTTTCGGGCGCCAACGCCTTGATCGCCTCGCCGATGCGGTCGGGAGGCGTGATCGGCGTCAGGATCGGCAGCGTGATCCCGCCCTCGACGTAGGCGTTGAGACGCTCGCGCATCTGATCGGGCGTCCCGAACACGAAGGTGTCCTCGATCACGTCCCAGGGCGCGGCGGCGACCGCTCCCTCGCGATCCTTGGCCTTCCAGGCCGCGACCATCGGGTCGATGCGCTCGCCATAGCCCAGCCAGCGAAAGAAGGCCTCGTAGACCGGGACGGTGATGTAGGAGGCGAACATGAACCGTGCCAGGGGCTCGACCTGGTCGCGCTCGCCCGGGAGGCAGAAGAATCGGCACAGGAGCTCGAATCCTTCGGCGGCGCCCGCCAGCTCGTCCCGGACCCGCGGCAGGCCCGCCAGCGGCAGGAAGTTCGTGAACGCGCCCGTGGCCCGCTCGACCGCCAACCGCAGCATCCTTCCCCGCAGCGCGGCGAGCACGATCGGGACCGGCTCGGCCGGGGCCTTCTCGAGCTTGAAGCCGGTCGAGGTTCGCTCGCCGGCGAACGCCGCCTCGAGGAAATCGAGCGTGCTCGAGATCTTGGTGAGGGGCTTCGAGAACGGCATTTGATTCCAGCCCTCGACGATCCGGTCCGACGAGGCGCCGAGCCCGAGCACGAACCTGCCATCGCTCGCATCCGAGAGGGCGGCGGCCTGCTGGGCGAGAAGCGCCGGCCCCCGGGTGAAGACGCCGACCACGCCGGTCCCCAGGCGGATCCGCTCGGTCCACGCGGCCGCGAGGGCCAAGGGAGTGAAGCCGTCGGGCCCCTGCGTCTCGCCGCTCCACAGGTCCGTATAGCCCGCCTGCTCGGCCCCTCGGACGAGCTCCGCGTGGTCTCGCAGGGCAAGGTTCGGCAGCGGCAGCGTCAGGCCCCAGCGTCCCATCGACCGCGACCCTATCCCCTCCAGGCCGCGCGCGATCGGTTGTGCTGGGTTAAGCTCGCCGCGATGGACTTCTCGCGCCTCGACCGCAACCGGGTCCTGCTGGGAGGAATCGGCTCCATCATGCTGATCGTCAGCACGCTGTTCCTTCCCTGGTACTCGCTCAGCCATCTTGAGGGCAACGCGCGCGAGGCCCAGAACGCTTGGATCTGCGGCTCCAACGACTACAGCTGCACGGGTTTCGACACCTTCCCGATCATGCGCTGGTTCATACTTGCCGGAGCCCTCGCCCCCCTGATCCTCGGATGGATCCTGGTCCGTGGCCACAAGCTCTCCTGGGCGCCGGGCGAGCTGACGATGGTGGTCGGCTTCATCGAGATCGTGCTGATCGGTTACAACGGCCTGATCGACAAGCCCGGGACGGGCCCGCAGGAGATCGGCGTCAGCCTCACCTACGGCTATTGGCTTGCGCTGGTGGGCTCGATCGCGATCGCCGCGACCGGATTCATGCGCTCCCAGGTCGGCCAGAAACGGGAGCGAAAGGCCCCGGGGACCGTCTGAGCGCGAAGGGTCACGTGGCAGAAGAGGCACCCAGCGTCATCTCGCAGGACGTCCGGGCCGGCACCAGGCCGGACCGAAACCTGGCCCTCGAGCTCGTCCGGGTCACCGAGGCCGCGGCGCTCGCCGCCGCCCGCTGGGTCGGGCGGGGCGACAAGGAGGAGGCCGATCAGGCGGCGGTCGACGCGATGCGCCTGCTCCTCGACACCGTCCCGATGGACGGGCTCGTGGTGATCGGTGAGGGCGAGAAGGACGAGGCTCCGATGCTCTACAACGGCGAGCGGATCGGCGACGGGAGCCCGCCGGAGGTCGACATCGCGGTCGACCCGCTGGAGGGCACCCGGCTGACCGCGCGCGGGATGCCCTCGGCGCTCGCGGTCATCGCCCTGGCAGAGCGCGGCACGATGTTCGACCCGGGCCCGTGCGTCTACATGGAGAAGCTCGCCGGTGGCCCCGACGTCGCAGACGTCCTGTCGCTGGACGAGCCGCTCGGAGACGTGATCAGGAAGGTCGCCGAGCGCAAGGGCGCCGAGGTGGGGGACATCACCGTGATCATGCTCGATCGCCCGCGGCATGCCGACGCGATCGAGGAGGTTCGCGAGAGCGGCGCGCGGATCCGCTTCATCACCGACGGCGACGTCTCGGCCGCCCTTTTCGCGGTCTCGTCGGGGACCGGGGTGGACCTGCTGTGGGGGATCGGCGGAACCCCCGAGGGGGTGCTTTCGGCGGCCGCGATCAAGTGCCTCGGCGGGCAGATACTCGGCAGGCTCTGGCCCCGCGACGACGCCGAGCGCGAGGCCGCGGTCGAGGCGGGCTATGACCTCGACGAGGTGCTGGACGCCGATCGCCTGGTGGCGGGCAACGATGTCTTCTTTGCGGCGACCGGAGTCACCGACGGCGACCTGCTCCAGGGGGTGCGAAACATGGACGACGGCCATGCGACCACCGAGTCGCTCGTCATGCGTTCCCGCTCAGGCACCGTCCGCACGGTGCAGGCGCGTCACGACCGGCCGAAGCTGCGCGAGGTGACAGGCGGCCTCTACGGCTGAGGCCCCCCGACCCGGTCCGATCAGGACGACGGGTTGGCGGACTTGAGCTCACCGGTGTCGCGGAGCTCGTAGCGCAGCGCGTTGATCACCGCCCCGGCCATCAACGAGAGGCTGACCAGGTAGAACCAGACGAGCGCGATCAGGACGAAGCCGATCGTGCCGCCGACCTCGCCGATGCTCGACACGTTGGCCAGGTAGAAGGGGTAGACGGCATTGGCGATGCCGACGGTCAAGGTCACGAACAGGGCCCCCGCCCAGACCCCGTGCCAGGGCACGTGGCCCTTGGGCACTGTGTAGAAGATCACGCAGCACAGCAGGAACGTCCCGATCAGGGCGGCCGCCAGGAGGACCCCGCTGGTCAGCCCGTTGATCGACGAGAGGCCGAACGGAAGGTCCTCAGCGCTTGAGACCAGGACGCCCTCCAGGGCGGGGACGACCACGCTCGCGGCCAGGAACAGGGTGACGACGATCAGCATCACCAAGGCGAAGCGCTTCTGCTCGAGCCAGCCGCGGCAGCGGACGTGGTAGATGCGACAAAAGGCCGTGTCCATCGCTCCCCAGAAGGAGGTCCCGATCCAAAGCGCGCCGATCGCGGCCGCGAGGCCGATCGTCGTCGAGCTGTCTCGGATGTGGTCGAGGGTGTTCTTGAGCGTCGTCAGCTCCACCGCCGGAAAGAGGCGCTGGAGGTCGTTGATGACGCTCTCCTCGACGCTCGCGCTTTGAAGCACGCGCCCGAACACGAACAGGACCAAGAGCGCGAACGGGAACAGGGCGAGGAACAGGTTGTAGGCCACCATCGCCGCCAAGCCGGTGATGTTCTCCTCGTATGCCCGCCGCCAGAAGGCGGCCAGGTAGCGCCCGCCCCTTCGCAGGTCGTCGGACCGGCGGGCCCCGAGAGTCGACAAGGTGGCGTCGCCCGCTCGCGGGCGAATGCCGCTCACCGGGGGTCCGGGGGCTTTCGAACTGCGTCGACTGCACGGCTGAGGAGCCGCACACCAAGGGTGGCGGCCTCGGCGGCGACGGTGATCCCGGCCCAGGCCAGGTCCTCGACCCCAGGCGCCTCGCCCCGCTCCTCGCCGCCTTCGGCCGTCGCCGGCGGCGGTTGGCGGGGCGGTGGCGCGGTGGCCGGGGCCGAGCCCGCGGAAGGCGGCCCGTCCGGCCGTCCGCCTCCTCGCTTCGGCGCCGCGGCCTGGGGCGCCGAAGCGGCCCTGGTTGACGGTGCCGGCCTCGCCGGCTTCGGTCCGCGGGCGGGCTTGCCCCGATCACGTCGCGGGCTTCGGACACCGGGCCTGGTGCTCGGGAGCTTTCCGAACAGTCCGCCTTCTTCAGAGGCGGAGTTCGGCCGCTCCGGCTCGGCCATCAGCCCTTTCCTTCGGAGGGGCACATCAAACGCCTATTCCACCGGTTGTGCAGGATGTACATTCGGCGGCGCCTGCTCCGTAACGTTCGGACGGCGGCGGTGTTGTAGGCAAGGGATCCGTTCATCGGGCCCACAGCTGCCTGGCCAGGATCGGCGGAATGGGTGGCATTTCGCGCCCAGAGGCGAAAAACCGCTTGACTTCAGAAAATATAGCGATTACGATTCGAACGGACGTTTGAACGTTCTCGGAATGGGAATGGAAACCCATGTGAGGGCTCATCGCGGATCCTTCCCCGGTCCGCCGTTTCCCCGAAATCGGACCCGGGGTTACGACCGCCGGCAGGCGGACGCAGGGGAACCGTGCATGCCGCCCGCTATAACAAGACAGAGTCGGACACATCCCTGAAACCGTAAGCGAAGGAAGAACGAGAACCGAATGCTAGTCGCGGAGATTCAAGAGCTTGACGAGGTGAAGGGTCTGGTCGTCAAGGGTCAGGCGGACGGCGTGATCTCCTACGGCGAGGTTGCCACCGCGGTATCCGAGGTCGACCTCGACGAGTCCGACATCGAGGAGCTCTACGCGCACCTCGAGCGCCAGGGAGTGGAGCTGGTCGAGGATGTCGATCCGGCCCAGGCGGCCAGCGCCCAGGACGCGGAGCCCGACAAGCGGGGCAAGCGCCGAAAGGCCACGGCCCTGGACCTGAAGCCGGACATGACGACCGACTCGCTCCAGCTCTTCCTCAAGGACATCGGCAAGGTCCGCCTGCTGACCGCCCAGGAGGAGGTCGAGCTGGCGAAGCGGATCGAGCGCGGCGACCTCGACGCGAAGCAGAAGATGGTCGAGTCGAACCTGCGCCTCGTCGTCTCGATCGCCAAGAACTACCGGAACCAGGGCCTGCCGTTCCTCGACCTGATCCAGGAGGGGACGCTGGGTCTCGTCCGCGCGGCCGAGAAATTCGACTACCGCAAGGGGTTCAAGTTCTCCACCTACGCGACCTGGTGGATCCGACAGGCGATCGCCCGGGCCCTCGCCGACAAGGCTCGCACGATCCGGATCCCGGTGCACGTGGTCGAGAAGCTGAACAAGATCGGCCGCGCGGAACGCAAGCTGGTCACCGAGCTCGGTCGTGAGCCGACCCCCGATGAGATCGCCGAGATCACCGGGATCGATCCTGAGGAGGTCGACCAGATCAAGCGCTCGGCACAGGCCCCGGTGTCGCTCGAGAAGCCGGTCGGTGACGAGGAGGAGTCCGAGTTCGGACAGTTCATCGCCGACGAGAAGGCCGAGTCGCCGTTCGATCGCGCCGCCGACCTGCTCACCAAGGAGGCGCTGCGCGAGGCGCTCGAGAACCTCTCCTATCGGGAGCGGCGTGTGCTCGAGCTGCGCTACGGCCTCGGTGGAGAGCATCCGCGCACCCTGGACGAGGTCGGACGGACGTTCAACGTCACGCGCGAGCGGATCCGCCAGATCGAGAACCAGTCGTTGAAGAAGCTGCAGTCGCTCGCCGAGGCGCAGAAGCTGCGCGAAGTGGCTTAGGCGAGCGCCGGCGGACGACCGCCGCCCGGGCGCGCGACGGGCACCCAGCGCTCAAGTTTCGCCCTCGAGTCGGCCCGGACGGCGCCGGGACGCCCCGCTCGATCGGCCCACGGAACACCAACAAACAAGCCCCGCGAAAACAGAAAGAGGATCCCATCACCACCACGACCAAGACCCCCACGGCGGAGTGGACCTGCGCCCGCTGTGAGATGACCAGCCGCTGGACCCTCGGGTTGAGTGACGCCGAGCTCCCCCCGAACTGGGCACGCGAGGGCGACGGTAGCTATTACTGCCTGGCCTGCCGCCGCGAGCGGGCGATCGAAGTGATGCTCGCCGAAACCGGCGAGGTCGGCGCCGAGGCGCGGGCCAAGCTTCGCTCCGCCGCGGTCGTCGAGTTCGAGATCAAGCGCGATCCCGAGCGGACCGAAGGCGAGATCGCAAAGGCGGCCAGCACGTCGGTTCTGGCGGTGCGGAAGGCACGCCAGCGGCTCGGCTCGCGCCGAACCGGCGGCTAGCCCCTCCAGGCGGCGAGGGGCTGCGCGCCGTCGCCCGGCACGCACCGGTCCTGTCCAGACTGGCCGGTGGCGGCTAAAGCGCACCGCCCGTGCTCCCGATAGCGGGAACGATGGGCTTCGACATCGACGCAGCTCTGCGCTACGTGGTCGAGCGCGAAGGTTCGGACCTGCACGTCAAGGTCGATTCGCCGCCGATGGCGCGTGCGCACGGAGCTCTCGAGGCGATCGAGGGCTCCGAGCCGCTCACCCCTGGCGACACCGAGAAGACCCTCCACGCGATCGCCGACGAGCGTCACCTGACCGAGTTCGAGGAGGAGGGCGAGGTCGACTTCTCATATGAGATCCCGGACGTCGCCCGGTTTCGCGTCAGTGCGTTCCGGCAGCGTGGTGCGGTCTCGATCGCGTTTCGGGCGATTCCGTACCAGGTCCGCACCGTCGAGGACCTGGGGCTTCCCGAGATCGTCCGCCAGCTCGCCGAGGAGCCGCGCGGGATCGTTCTGCTGACCGGGACCACCGGCTCGGGGAAATCGACCACCCTGGCGGCGATGATCGAGCAGATCAACTCGACCCGGGCACGTCATATCGTCACTCTCGAAGACCCGATCGAGTACTTGCACCGCGACAAGCGCTCGATCATCAACCAGCGCGAGGTCGGGTCGGACACCCAGAGCTTCGCCCGCGCCATGCGCAGGGTGCTGCGCCAGGACCCAGACGTGATCCTGATCGGCGAGATGCGCGATGAGGAGACGGTCCGGACCGCGCTCTCGGCGGCCGAGACGGGGCACCTGGTGCTGTCGACGCTTCACACCCTGGATGCCTCCGAGACGATCAACCGGATCATCGACTTCTTCCCGCCCCACCTCCAGCAGCAGGCACGAGTGATGCTCGCATCGACGCTTCGCGGGGCGGTCTCGCAGCGACTCGTCGTCCGCCCCGATGGAAATGGGCGGGTCGCGGTCTGCGAGGTGATGGTGGTCACCGGCCGGGTCCAGGACCTGATCATCAACCCGCAGGAGACGGGCCGGATCACCGAGGTGATCGCCGAGGGTGAGTATTACGGCATGCAGACCTTCGACCAGGCACTGTTGAAGCACGTCGTGGCAGGCAACATCGCCGAGGAGACGGCGTTCGAGGTCGCTTCGAGCGTCCACGACTTCAAGCTGATGCTCGCCGCGCAGGGGCAGCGGGCGAGCGGCATCGAGCAGGTGATCGGGGGAGACGACGACCCCGAGAAGCCACTTCAGTTCGTAAAGTCTTGAGCTATACTCGGCTTCGGCGGCTGGGGAGTCCGCCTACCGCGACCCCCGCGTGCCTGCAGAAGGTGATGACTGACAATCCCTGCCCAGTCGGTAGTTGCGCGGAGATCATCTCCGGCAAATGGACCCTCCTCGTGATCCGGGACCTGACTGACGGAAGCCAGCGCTTCTGCGAGCTGGAGAGATCGCTCAACGGGATCAGCCCCAGGACCCTCTCGCTGCGTCTGCGGGCGCTGGAGGATCAGGGAATAGTCGCGCGTCATACCTACCCCGAGGTCCCCCCCCGGGTCGAGTACGCGCTGACCGAGAAGGGCAAGGCCCTGGTGCCGCTGATCGAGGACATGCGCACCTACGGCCGCCGGTGGCTCGTCGACGCCGAGCACCGCCACGACCCGCCGGTCGCCGTAGCCTGACCGAGCCTGCAACTCGCTTTGCAGTGAAGGAGTGCTCGGCGTCCGCGCGAAGCGTGCCGGCATGCGTGATCTGGTCGTTCGCGAGGCCCTCAAGGAGATGTCCGCCGATGCCGCCGAGCGGCTTCGGGAGCTGGTCGCATCCGGGCGCCAGATCCCCTATGACGTCGAGGAGGCGGGGAGCGGGTCGGCAATGCCGCAATACGTCCCGCTGACGGCCCGGTTCATCCGCGACAGCTCCTCGGCGCTCAACGAGCTCGACTCCTTCGGATCGGGCTGCGCGGCGATCGAGTCCGCCGGACTCGCCGCGCCCTACCTGGAGGAGATCGGAATCGCCGTACCCTCCGATCAGCGCGGGCGCGCCGAGCTGGCCGGCGTCGTCTTCCTGTGCCGGCTCTGGGACGGCTCCACAGACTTCTCCCTCGACACGGATCGGCTGGGGCGCGCGATCGCCGAGATCGAGGCCGGCGGCGAGGTGACCGAGGACGAGATCGAGGTCGTGGTCCAGATCCGGGGGCTGCACCTGCCGATCACGAGACTCGAGCTGGCGACCGCAACGATCGTCAGGGCTGACACGGTCGAGGTGCCGGCCGATGCACGGGCCGCGGAGGGGGGAGGCGCAGGCTGGGAGCCCGTCTATCTCGCCGCGGCCCGGGTCAGTGCCGGCGAGCCCGAGGCGGACGACGCCGAGGCTCGGCCGGACGCGGGTGCGCGGGCGGTCGAGGCCTTTCGCCAATTGATCACCACCCTTCGGCTCTTCAAGGCCGGCAGCGTCAGTCTCGGGCCCTACGCGTGGACGCGCGCCGGCGCCAACCGCTGGCGCCGGATCTCGACCGGGAGCGGCCGCGCGCGGCCGGGCGGCTACCGCCTGGCCGAGCAGGAGCTCACCGACCTCGTCGCCTTCTCGCGGACCCTCGCCTACCGCTCCGCACTGGCGCGGCCCGTGAGCGGCCCGGCCGGCGCGCTTCCCCGGGCGATCTCGCGGTTCGAGGCGGGACTCGAGCGGGGAATGGCGCTCGAGGCGCTGAACGACTATCTGCTCACGCTGCGGTTCCTGCTCGAGGGCGGTGGGCCCGCCGGGCTCGATCTCTCGATCCGGGTTGCCGCCCTGTGCGCGGAGCCTGGGCAGCGCGGCCAGGTCAAGGCGGTGATCGACCGCGCACTGTCGCTCGAGCGCGAGCTGTGGAGCGGCGAGCCGGCGCTCACCCGCGACGAGGGGCCGAGCGCCGCCGAGACGACCGCCACCGTCGAGGACCTGACCCGCGCGATCCTCGCCGACGCCGCATGTGGCCACCTTGGATCGGACCTGAGGTCGACCGCCGACGAGATCCTGCTCGCAGACGGTCTGGCGATCGGCGAGGGCGGCGCCGAGATGCGCGGCGCCGTGGAGGAGTGGGATGCGAGCCCCGAGCCTGATCTCGCCACCGATCCCTCCCTGGGCGATCCCAAGTCCTCGGGCGCAGCCTCCAAACCCGAGTCCCGACGAGCTGGTCCGGGGCGACCAGCCCGCCCCGGACCCGGCCGCCCCACCCGAGGCCGCGTCGGCGCCGCCCCTGCCTCCTGAGCGCGAGCCGCGGGTCGCCGAGGCGCCTTCGGTCGCGTCCGCCCGCGAGCCGAACCCACTCGACCAGCTCGAGCTCTCGGGAGCCGAGCCCGACGATCCCTCGCCCGCCTCCCGTGACGCCCAACAACCACCGATGGAGGTTCCCGAGCCCAAGGGTCGAATCAGGATGGAGCCCCGTCCCCGCCCCGAGGAGCAGATCGTGTTCACGAACGCCGAGACCCATACGGACGAGCCGCCGACGGCGACCATGGAAGCCCTGTCGCGCGATGCGGGGCGGGTCGCCGGCCTACTCGACGAGCTTCCCGCCGAGCCATCCCCGGAGCCTCACCCGAGGACCGAACGCGTCGCTTACCTCTTTCCGCGACCCGAGCCCACCGAGTGGAACGTGCGCGAGCTGAGCTACGACCGCCGCCGCCGCGCCCGGGTCTGACCCTCCACCTTCCTCCCCGATCACCCAGGAACAGCTGCCCGATCCGGCGGTCCCTTCGGGGGCCGCCGGGTTCGGGCGTCCCGATGATCAGCGCTCAAACGCGCGGCGCTCCTGGGCCGCCGGCTGGATCTCGGCGATCGCGCTCCGCTCCCTGGCGCCCGCCGCGAACAGGTACTGGTTGATCACCATCAGCCCCGCCAAGTCGTGGACGTCGTGATCCAGGTAGGGCACCTGGATCACTGACCGGGCTCGCATCTCGGCGGTCAGTCGGGCGATGTTTCGAGCATCCCGCTCGGCGAGACCCCGGTAGTCGTCAAAGCTCTGCCTCACCCGCGCGGCGAGGTCGGGATCGCCGATCGCCCGATCCAGATCCTTCGTGAGCCGCCGATCGTCCCCCGGGGGCTCGCTTTCGTAGTGGACCTTGTTGACGATCACGCCGCCGAATGGGAGCTTTGCCTCGACGAGCCTGCGATGGAAGTAGACGGCCTCGTCGATCGGCTCTCCCTGGGCTCCGCAGACCACCAGGAACGTCGTCTCGGGCCGGGCGAGGAGCTCGCTGACCCGCTTTGCCCGCTCGCGGAATCCCCCCACCATGCCGCTGAACGCCTGGAAGAACTCCGAGAGGTCCTCGAGCACCTCGACCCCGGTTACCCGGCGAAGGACCGAGAACATCATCGACGTCCCGGCTCCGAAGACCCTCATCCCGATGCCGGTCGGCCGCATGAAGACCTGGAGCGCTCGACCCTCGATGAACTGCATCAGGCGGCGCGGCGCTTCCAGGAAGTCCAGCGCGCTGCGGGTCGGAGGCGTGTCGAGGACGAGGAGGTCGTAGCGGTCCTCGGCGTAGAGCTCGAACAGCTTCTCCATCGCCATGTACTCCTGCGAGCCGGCGAGGGCCGCGGAGAGCTGCTGATAGACGCGGTTGGCCAGGATCCGGTCTCGGGTCTCCTCGTCGGGCGCATGCCGGCGAACGAGCTCGTCGAACGTCGCCTTCGCGTCGAGCATCATCGCCCACAGCTCGCCCCCGTTGGTGTCGATGCCCGCGGCGGCAAACAGCTCCGGATCGACGCGGCGCTCCTCGTTTCCGAGCTCTGGCAGCCCGAGCGAGTCGGCGAGCCGTTTGGCGGGGTCGATTGTCAGCACCGCGACCTTCTTGCCGCGTGCGGCCATCCCGGCGGCGATTGCCGCCGAGCTCGTGGTCTTTCCGACCCCGCCCGACCCGGCGCAGATGCAGACGCGCTTTCCGTCCAGGAGCTCGCCGACGCCGGCCATCAGCCGATCTCCCCTGAGAGCTCGCGGATCTCCTCGACCCCGACTTCGGGCTCGAAGATGAACGGAAGAGTCCGAAGCGGGGCGTCGACCATCTCGGCAAGACGCGCCAGCTGCTCGTGCTGCGCGCCAGCCCGTCGGCTCTCGCCGAGCGCAATGCGGCAGGCCGCACGCGCGCCGTCGTCGGCCTGCGAGGCGACCGACTCGAGCCGGTCGAGCTCGAGCCTCGAGAAGCGCTCGGGGTAGAGACCGTTCATGTACACGCGGT
The DNA here is from genome assembly GCA_963720685.1 of uncultured bacterium. GTDB lineage: Bacteria > Actinomycetota > Thermoleophilia > Solirubrobacterales > 70-9 > AC-56. The sequence goes on from CAVRGF010000003.1 coordinate 299,506, forward strand.
CGACCGAGACGCCGACCTCCTCGGCCAGGATCCTCTCCAAAGCGGCGGTCTCGTTTACGGGCATCTCCTCGGGAAGGGCGACGATCGCCACCCCGGTCTTTCGATGATTGACGAGGAAGGTCTCGAGCTGCTCGGCCTGGGCCTTGATCGGTCCCACCCGCGCGATGTTGGCGAAGGTACGAGGGGTCTGCAGGAACGCGACGCCCTGTCCGGTCGCCGGTGCGTCGACGATCACCAGGTCGTACTCATGGCCCTTCTTCACCTTGCGGTCGGGTTGGGCGACCTCCCAGATCTTCCCGATCGTGACCAGCTCGCGCAGGCCCGGCGTCGCGGCCGCCAGGTAGGAGAAGATCCGCGACCGAAACAGGATGTCGCGCATCGCCCGGACGCGAAGCTGGAGCAGCACGTACTCGCGCATCGCCTCGTCGGGGTCGATCGAGATCGCCCAGAGATTCTCGGCCATCTTGACCTCGTGAAAGCCGACCTCGGCTCGATGAAATACGCGTGAGGTGTGCTCCTGGGAGGAGACCTCGCAGACGATCGTCCGGCGCCCTTCGGCGGCGGCGGCCATGCCGAGCGCCAGCGCCACCGTCGACTTGCCGACCCCGCCCTTGCCGGTCACGATCACCAGGCGCTTGTCGAGCAGCTCGGGCATCGCGGTAACTAAACCAGCTACCCGCAAGGTGCGGTCGGCGGTCACGAGGGGAGATCCGGGGACCCGATCTCGCCGGTAGTTCGATCCCACGAGAAGGAAACCCGCGCACGCGTGCGAATAGTCGCGATCAAATGGGTCTCTTCAACCGTGCCTCCAAGCCAGACTGGTCCACCGACCTCGCCGAGCCGAACGGCAACGGCGCCGCACCGGCGTCCGAGCCGCCGGCCGAGCTCGACGCTCCGGTGGTCGAATCGCCTGCGGGCGAGCCTCACATCCCGACGGAGGCTCCCGTGGATGAGCCGGGCGTCGTCGAGGACCCTGCCCCCCAGGCCGACGCCCCCGCCGACCAGCCCGAGACTGCCGCCGACCAGCCCGAGACCGCCGCCGACCAGCCCGAGACCGCCGCCGACCAGCCCGAGACCGCCGCCGACCAGCCCGAGACCCCCGCCGACCAGCCCGAGGCCGCCGACGAGTCGGCCCCCGAGGCCGATGCTCGCGCCGAGGTGGGAGCGTCTCCAGATGCAGCAGTCGCGACCGGGTCCGACGACGAGGGGCGGATCAGCGCCGAGGAGGCGCTCTCGCCATCCCGCCAGCCCGGCGCCACGCTTCCGGGAGCCAAGATCGGCGGGGAGGACGAGCGCCGGGTGAAGATCATCTCGTTCGCGAACCAGAAGGGCGGCGTCGCGAAGACGACGAGCACGCTCAACCTCGCGGTCGCGTTCGCCGAGTCCGGCCATCGCGTCCTGGCCATCGACCTCGACCCGCAGGGAAACCTGACCATGAGCCAGGGCATCGATCCCGATCAGGTCGAGACGAGCATGTACGACGTGCTCGTCGACCACATCCCGATTCGCGACGTGATCGCCGAGCGTGAGATCGACATCGCCGTCGCCTCGATCGACCTCGCCGGGGCCGAGATCGCGATGAGCATGCAGATCGGCCGCGAGCGCTCGCTCGAGAAGGCGCTGTCGGCCGTGGTCGACGACTACGACTTCATCTGCATCGACACGCCGCCGAGCCTCGGACTGCTGACCGTCAACGCCTTGACGGCGTCCGACAAGGTGATCGTCCCCGTACAGTGCGAGTATCTCTCCATGCGGGGGCTGATCCAGCTTCAGAACACGCTCGAGATGATCCGCGAGAACCTCAACCCGAGAGTGCAGATCGAGGGCATCCTGCCCACTATGCTCGACTCCCGGACGGTCCACGCCAAGGAGGCGGTGGAGATCCTCGAGGAGAACTTCGGCGAGCTGGTCTTCAAGTCGCGGATTCGTAAGGCGATCAAGTTCGCCGAGGCGCCGGTTCGCGGCGCGAGCGTCCTGAAGTACGACCCGAAGAGCAACGCCGCCGACTACTACCGGGAGCTCGCTCAGGAGGTCCTGACACATGGCGCGTCGTAAGCGGGCCAGCATGCGCGAGGGCCCCCTCGCCGACCTCTTCCGCTCCACCTCCCGCGAGGGCGCCTCCAAACAAGAGCCCGACGAGCCGCCGACCCAGCAGCAGCCCGCCGGCGGTCCAACCGACGACGATCCCGAGGAGCTCGGCGACCGCGAGGACGCCTCCCAACCGGCGTTGCCCGAGCGACCGACTCCGGTCGCGCGCGAGCCGGAGTCCGAGCCGCCCGACCCCGAGCGGGTTCGCGCCTATCGCGTCGAGGAGACCGCGCCGTCGCTGCCGGAGCCCAAGGAGCGGCTCAGCAAGATCTTTGCGGACGAGGCCCTCGACGTCGAGGGGCCCACCTACGGTCGCGACGAGCCCGGGCTGGGCGCCTATCACGGCCCTCCGCGTCCCCACATGCCCGTCATTCGGGTGGTCGGAGTCGGCGGCGCCGGGGTCAATGCGATCAACAGGATGATCGAGGCGCAGATTCCCGGGGTCGAGTTCATGGCCGTCAACACCGACCTCCAGTCCCTGCAGCAGTCCACCGCGGACGTCACGGTCCACCTCGGCAGTGGTGTCGCCCGGGGCCTCGGGACCGGCTCGAACCCCGAGCTCGGCTATCGGGCGGCATTCGAGGAGCAGGACAAGATCAAGCGCCTCCTGAAGGGCTCGGACATGGTCTTCGTGACCGCTGGGGTGGGCGGCGGCACCGGAACCGGCGCCGCTCCGGTGATCGCGCGCCTGGCGCGCGACGTCGGCGCGCTGACCGTCGGCATCGTGACCAAGCCGTTCAGCTTCGAGGGCACCCGGCGCGCCAAGCAGGCCGATGACGGGATCGAGGCCCTGAGCGCCGAGGTCGACACCCTGATCGTCGTCCCCAACGAGCGTCTGCTCTCCGTCCTGGCCCGTGAGACGACGATGATCGAGGCCTTCCAGGTCGCCGACGACGTCCTGCGACAGGGCGTTCAGGGGATCTCGGAGCTGATCACGCTCCCGGGCCTGATCAACCTCGACTTCGCCGATGTCCGGACCACGATGCGCGACGCCGGTCAGGCGTTGCTCGGGATCGGGATGGGCACCGGCGAGACCCGGGCCGTCGCGGCGGCCGAGCGGGCCGTCTCCTCGCCCCTGCTCGAGACCTCCGTGGACGGGGCGAGGTCGATCCTGCTCTCGATCACCGGCGGGCCGGACATGAGCCTGCTCGAGGTCTCCGAGGCGGCCAAGGTCGTCCAGGAGGCGGCGCACCCGGACGCAAACATCATCTTCGGCGCGAACATCGACGACACCCTCGACGATCAGGTCTGGGTGACCGTGATTGCGACCCGGTTCGACGGCCGTGGCCGCCGAGCCGACGGAAGCGCCTCCACGGAGCGCCGGGCCGCGGGGACGACGACGGCCGCCGTCAGGCGCCCTCCCGACCGTCGCGCGGGCACCGCCCCGAACTTCGAGTCGCGGCCCAGGGATCTGTCCATCGACGTGCCCGAGTTCGTCCCCGGCCGCTAGGAATACCTCCGCCGGGAGCCTCGCCTTCGGCTACGTTCCCGGCGGGTTCGGGCGCGCACGGGGCGGCAGGTTCACACGCACGACCCGGGACTTCGTCCCTAGCACGGACGAATGAGCGTTCACTCGGCCTGCGTCGCCTGAGCTGGTCGGTTTTCGCCGCCCGTCCTCGTGCCCGTAGGCTGACCGCATGAGCACCCGGGGAGCAGTTGCTGCAGGGCATCCGCTGACGGCGGAGGCGGGGGCCGCGATCCTGCGCGAGGGTGGCAACGCGGTCGATGCGGCGGTGGGAGCGGTGCTCGCCTCGTTCGTCACCGAGAGCCCGCTGACCGGGTTCGGGGCGGGGGGCTTCATGCTCGTCCACGGGTCGTTCGGCAACGCGCTGCTCGATTTCTTCGTCGAGGTCGGCGGGCGGACGATCGGGGCCCGGCGCTCAGAGCTGATCCCGACTCCCGTCTATTTCAGCCCCGACTCGCCGCAGGTGTTCAACGTCGGCGCTGCCTCGTGCGGGGTCCCCGGCACCGCGGCGGGGCTTGCCGAGGCCCTCGATCGCCACGGCACCTTCCCGCTGGCGGATCTCGCGCGTGAACCCGCCCGCCTCGCCAGGGAGGGAGTCGAGCTGAACGCCGAGCAGGCCTACATCCTGCGCATCCTGGAGCCGATCCTCACCGGCGAGCCCGAGAGCCGAGCCGTCTATGCGCCAGGCGGGCGGATCCTGACCGAGGGCGACGTGTTCAGGTTCGGGGAGCTCGGCGACGCGCTGGAGCGCTACGGGGCCGAGGGTCCGGACCCCTTCTATCAGGGCGAGATCGCGAAGCGACTCTCCGACTGGGTCGTGGATCGCGGCGGGACGCTTGGGACGGACGACCTGGCCGCCTACAGGTCGAACCCCCGCGAGCCGGTCCGCGCCGGCTACCGCGGGCGCGAGGTGCTCACCAACGCCCCGCCCTCGTCGGGCGGTGTACTGATCGCCTTCGCGCTCGCGGTGCTGGAAAGGGCGGGATCGTCGGACGTCGCGAGCATCGTCGCCGCGATGGAGGAGGCGCAGGTCGCCCGCACCGAGGACTTCTTCAACGGCCTCTACGCCGATCGTTTCGCCGACCGGTTCCTGTCCGAGAATCGGATCGAGGGCGCTGCCGGAAGGGTCCGAGCCGGGATCCGCCCGACCGGCCCCGCGGATCAAACGCCCGGGGACCGGCTCGGATCGACCACCCACATCACCGCCGTGGACGCTGACGGCGGCTGCGCCTCGGTCACCTGCTCGAACGGCACCGGCTCGGGCCTGATCGTCCCGGGCACCGGGGTCCACATCAACAACATGCTCGGGGAAGAGGATCTGAACCCGCTGGGCTTCCACGTCACGCCTCCGGGTCGCAGGGTGCCGTCGATGATGTCTCCCACCCTGGTCCTGGCCGACGGCGAGCTCGAGTTGGGCCTCGGTAGCGGCGGGTCGAACCGGATCCGCTCCGCGGTGCTCCAGACGATCGTCCGCACGATCGCCGAGGGGATGGGTGTCCAGGCGGCCGTCGAGGCGCCCCGGGTCCACTTCGAGGGCGGCGCCGTCCAAGCCGAGCCCGGGATCGACCCGGCGGGGCTCGATGAGCTGATTCGGCGCGGCTATGAGGTCGTCGACTGGGAGGCGCCGAACCTCTTCTTCGGCGGCGTGCACGCGATCAGCCGCGACCCCGGAAGCGGCGCGGTCGAAGGCGGAGGCGATCCGAGGCGGGGCGGCGCCGTCGCCCTGGCCTAGGTGGGCTAACCCACGACCACCTTGCCGTTCATCTTCGCGCGCTCGGCGATCTCGCGAGAGCCGGCAAGCGCCGTGAGCAGCGCCCGGAGGGCGTCGCCCAGCATCCGCATTCGCTCCGGCTCGGAGCGGAGCTCGAGCAGGGCCTGCTTGGTTTCGGGGGGCAGCTCGACCCGGGCGGCGATCCCGTACGCGTCGGCCTCGCCCAACTCGTCCGCCTCGGGCGGGTCGCCGGCCACCCGCTCCACCAGCTCGGCGAAGGCCTCACGAGTGTCGAGCGCGGCCTCGGCGTCGCCGTCCGCGGCGTCCTCGGCCGGGTCCAGGGGCTCGATCTCGCCCGCCGGGAACTCGGCCTCGAAGCGCTCGAGCACCCTGAACGGGCGCTCGCCAGCCACCACGATGTTCATCCGGCCGTCGTCGAAGTGCTCCAACACCTCGGTGATCCGTGCGGTGCAGCCGATCCGGTGAGCATTGCCGTCGTCGTCGCGGAACACGATCCCGAATGGCTCGGAGGCTTCGAGGCAATGGCCGACCATGCGCTTGTAGCGGTCCTCGAAGATGTGAAGAGGAAGGACCTCGCCCGGAAGGATCACCACCGGGAGTTCGAAGATCGGTAGCTCGACTCGTGGGTCCGGCATGCGCCCAATTCTAGGATGGGAGTCGCCCCGGGCTGGAAGAATCGGCGCGTGACCATCGACTTCGAAGCCGAGGGGCTCCTGCGGGGGACCCGGGGGAGGGGTCGGGAGGCGCGAATAGAGCTGCTCGCGGAGCTGGTTGCGAGTGGAGCGACCCTGGACGAGCTGAAGCGAGCCGTGGACGAGGATCGTCTGGTGCTGCTGCCGGTGGAGCGGCTGCTGGAGGGAGGCGGGCCTCGCTACACAAGCGCCGAGGTTGCCGAGCGGGTGGGGATCGACGTCGGGCTTCTGCGGTTCCTGCGCCGAGCCATTGGGCTCCCGATGCCCGATCGGGAGGAGGCAGGGTTCACGGAAGCGGACGTGGAGGCGGCCCGGCGCGTCAAATCGATGGTCGACGCGGGCCTTCCGGTCGATGAGATGCTCGAGGTGACACGCGCCATGGGCGTGGCGATGTCCCACGTCACGGCGGCGAGCCGCGGCCTGGTCGGCAGGGCGATGGTGCGCCCCGGGGACAGCGAGCTCGACGTCGCCAGGCGCTACCTGGACGCGGCGCACGTCCTGCGCCCGTTGATGGGGCCTACGCTCGCGTACTTCTTCGACCTCCACCTCCGAGAGCAGCTCCGAAACGATGCGTTCGGCGGCATGGAGCTGGCCGCCGGGCGCGCGGCCGGATCGGAGGAGATCGCGGCCTGCTTCGCCGACTTGGTCGGCTTTACCCGCTTCGGAAATCGTCTCGATCCCGAGGACCTGGGAGCGCTGGTCGGAAGATTGGGCGAGCTGGCGGGCGAGGTCGCCGTGACGCCGGTCCGCCTCGTGAAGATGATCGGGGACGCGGCGATGTTGGTCTCGTCCGACGTCGACGCGCTCATCGAGGCCGCTCTCTCGTTGGTGGGGGCCGCGGAGGCACGGGACCTTCCCCAGCTTCGAGCCGGCGTCGCCCATGGCGCGGCGGTCCCCCGAGCGGGCGATTGGTATGGGCGACCCGTGAACCTCGCAAGCCGCATCACCGCGATCGCGTATCCCGGGAGCGTCCTGTGCTCGGCGGAGGTCCACGATGTCGCCCCAGGCGGCTATCGCTGGTCGTTCGCCGGGTCTCGCAGGCTGAAGGGCATCGACGGTCAGGTCAGGCTCTACCGCGTCCGGCACGACGGACAGGATGAAGTGGGGGGCCCGGCCTAAGTTGAGCCGCCCACACACGTTGTGAACAGCTGAAAAGCCATCCGGGCCCACCCAGAGGCTTGTGGTGCTCAACGCCACAGACCAAAGGAGGACCCGGATGAAGGTTGACGCTAACGCCGCTCTCGGACCGGCAGGACGTCTCGCGCTCGTTGAAGCGATCGAGTCGGGGATGACGTTGAGGGCGGCAGCTGCCGCGCTCAACGTCGCACCGGCCACCGCGCACCGCTGGTGGCATCGTCGCCGGGGAGCGAGCGCCGAGGAGCTCGCCTCGGCCAGCTGGCTTTGCGATCGCTCCTCGCGGCCGCGTCGCCAACCCCGACGCCTGTCGAGCACCGAGGAGGAGCCGATCCTGCGGGCTCGGCGGGAGACCGGCCTCGGCCCCGGGCGCCTGGCCGGGATCTGTCGCCGGGCCCGCTCGACGATCTGGAAGGTGCTTTTCCGCCACGGACTCTCACGGCGGCCGAGCTCGCCACGAGCTTCCTATCGCCGCTATGAGTGGTCGCGCCCGGGGGCGCTGCTTCACGTCGACACGGCCCAGCTCGCCCGCTTTGAGCATCCCGGCCACCGGATGACCGCCGACCGCCAGCGCCGAAGCCGCGGCGCCGGCAAGGTCTTCCTGCACTCCTGCGTCGACGATCGCTCCCGCTATGCCTACGTCGAGCAACACGCGGATGAACGAGCCGAGACCGCCGCTGCGTTCATGCGCCGGGCGATCGAGCACTTCATTGAGCTCGGACTCTCACCGCCGGAGGCGGTGATGAGCGACAACGGCAACCCATATCGCTCCTTCGCCTTTCGAGCCGAGCTCGAGCGGGTGGGCGCCCGCCAGATCCTCACCCCGCCCTACACGCCACGCTGGAACGGCAAGGTCGAGCGCTTCATCCAGACGCTGAAGCGAGAGTGGGCTTACGCCCACTCCTGGCCCAGCTCAGCGCGCCGATCGCGGGCGCTGCGATCCTTCCTTCGCTACTACAACCGGCGAAGGCCCCACAGCTCGCTGGGTGACCGGCCGCCGATCAGCCGCGTTCACAACGTTCGTGGGCAGGACAGCTAGTCCGCGAGCCCTCTACCGACCAAGGTGCAGCCCTACACCAGCTTCATCATCGTTGCGGTGATCGCGTTCCTGGCGCCGCTGATCCGGGGCCTGGCGCCGATGATCCTGGTTCCCGCGATCGTGCTGGAGCTGGTCGGGGGGATCATCGTCGGGCCGCACGGGATCGGGATCGCGTCGTCGACCGTACCCGTCAAGGTGTTCGCGACGGTCGGTCTCGCCTGCCTGCTCTTCCTCGCCGGCCGTGAGATCCAGGTGGACAGGCTTCGCGGGCCCCTTCTGACCACCTCGCTCGCGGGCTTTGCGATCTCCCTCGTGCTCGCCTTCGGGTGCGCCTCCCTCTTCCATGCCGTTGGACTGGTCAAGACCCCGCTGCTGGTCGCGATCGTCCTGGTCGCCACCTCGCTCAGCATCATCATCGTGCCGCTCAAGGACGCCCACGAGACCGACAGCAACTGGGGCCAGCAGGTGATCGCGGCGGCCGCGATCGCCGAGTTCGGGGCGGTGATCCTGCTCTCGTTCTTCTACTCGGGCGAGCGCGCCGGGCCCTGGACCGAGATCTTTCACCTCAGCCTGTTCGTCGTCCTCGCCGCTCTGCTCTTCTTCTCGCTCACCCAAGGTGCTCATTTCAAGCGGCTGACCGACGCGATCAAGCGCCTGGAGGGAACCAGCGCCCAGATCGGCGTCCGCGGCGACTTCGCGCTGATCGCCGTGGTGGCGGGCGTCGCGACGCAGCTCGGTCTCGAGACCATCCTGGCGGCCTTCACGGTCGGGGTGATCCGAGGGATGACGTCCGGTCACGACGAGCGCCGCGAGGAGCGACTCGATGCGGTCACGCTGGGCATCTTCATCCCCTTCTTCTTCGTCGACAGCGGTATGCACTTCGATCTCGGGGCGTTGACCTCGAGCTTCTCGTCGTTCATCCGGCTGCCGCTGTTTGTCGTCGCGGTGCTGATCGTCCGGGCGCTGCCGGCGTTGATCTACCGGTCCCGGTTCGCCACCCGCCGCACCGCGGCAGCGGGGCTCCTTCAGGCGACGTCGCTGTCGTTCATCGTCGTCGCGACCCAGATCGGGCTGATGCTGGGCATCATGTATCCGGCAACCGCCACCGCCCTGGTCGGCGCCGGCCTGATCACCGTGATGATCTTCCCTGCCCTCGCCCTGACGCTGATCGGCGAGCGCGATCCCGGTCCGCCGAGTGAAACGCCCGAGCTCGAGGTGGGACTAAGACCCGACTGACCGGGGCGCCCGCACCAATGCGGGAGCGTCCACGACCCCACCAAGGCTTCATTCGTTGCTTCTTCTGGTCATATTCGCGCTCGTCGCCGGCGCCGGAACGGCGCTCTCTCCCTGCGTGCTCCCGGTGCTTCCCGCCGTTCTGGGGGCGGGGGTGACCGGCGGTGCGAGGCGTCCCCTCGGGCTCGTCTGTGGGCTCGCCCTCTCGTTCACCTTCGCCACCGTCGCCCTGGTCTATGTGATCGCCGCCCTCGGACTGCCCAACGACCTGGTCCGCACCCTGGCGATCGTCACCCTCGCCGTGTTCGGGGTCCTGCTCCTGGTGCGACCGCTGGGCGACCGGCTGGAGGCGTGGATCTCGCGGATCGTGCCGGCGCCCTCGCGTCGACGCGGCGAGGGGTTCTGGTCGGGGCTCGTGGTGGGCGCCAGCCTCGGGTTCGTCTACGCGCCATGCGCGGGTCCGATCCTCGCCGGCGTGATCACCGTCTCGGCCGCGCAGGACTTCACCTTCGGGCGGCTGGCGGTCGCCCTCGCTTACTCCCTGGGCTCGGCCCTGGTGCTCTACGCCCTGATCATCGGAGGCCGCCGGGCGACCGACCGGCTCGGGGCCCATCGAGGCGCCGTCCAGGTTGCGATGGGCGCCGTGATGGTCGCGGTGGCCGTGGTGATGATCGCCAACCTCGACGTCCGGTTCGAAGGCGCGATCGCCCGTCACCTGCCCTCGGCCCTGGTCGACCCGACCAGCCGGATCGAGCAGAGCTCGAGCGTCTCAAAGCCGCTCGCCGGCCTGCGGGGCGGCGACAAGGCGGCCCATCAGGGGGGCGCCGCCGAGGCGGCTGCCGGGAAACGGCTCCCGGTCCTGTTCAGGGCGCCGGAGTTCGCCGACACCCAGCAGTGGTTCAACACGCCCGGCGACAAGCCGCTCAGCCTCGCGGGGCTGCGGGGAAGGGTCGTACTGGTCGACTTCTGGACCTATACCTGCATCAACTGCATCAGGACGCTGCCGTACATCGAGGCCTGGTATCGCAAGTACCATCGCGACGGATTCACGGTGGTCGGCGTCCACACGCCCGAGTTTCCGTTCGAGAAGGAGGCGTCGAACGTCCAGCGCGCGATCGGCGATTTCGGCCTCACCTACCCCGTAGCCCAGGACAACGACTACGGCACCTGGACCGCGTACCACAACCAGTACTGGCCGGCTGACTACCTGATCGACGGCTCGGGCCGCGTGCGCCTGGTGCACTTCGGCGAGGGGTCATACGATGAGACCGAGCAGGCGATCCGGGGCCTGCTGGCCGAGTCGGGAAGTGGCCGGCTGGGCGCAATGGCGAGAGCGCGCACCGAGCGCCCTGATCCGCGCGCCACTCCGGAGTCCTACCTCGGCGCCGCCAAGGCGACCCGTTTCGCCAACGGCGCCATCCTTCCCGGGAGCCGGACCTACGCCGCGGTTCCGGACGCGCGCCTGGGCTTCGATCAGCTTGCCTACGGCGGCCGCTGGACGGTCGCCAACGACGAGGCCACCGCCGGGCATGACGCGAGCCTCGCGATCCGCTTCAAGGCGCGCCGTGTCTTCTGCGTGCTGGGATCGCCGGGGCGTTCTCGCGCCATGCGGGTGCTGCTCGACGGCAGGCCGATTCCTGACCGACTGGCCGGGCCCGACGTCCATCGGGGCGTCGCGACGATCTCCGACCAGCGCCTGTACCGCCTGGTCGATCTGCCGCATCCCGAGAGCCACGTGCTCACCCTGCGCCCCGAGGCGGGGATCGCGGGGTACGCCTTCACGTTCGGATAGGGCGCCGGGCTGCGGAGGACAGCAGGGTGGCCCCGGGTCAGGGGCCCTGGGCAGGACGCCTTGCGCTGAGGACGAGGTTGTAGAACAGCGAGGCGGGAAGCCGCGGCTCGAGCAGCGTCGAGTCGACTCCCTGAAGGACGATGTAGCTGCGGAAGGCGAACCGGCGCCACAGCGCCGGGACCTCGTCCGGCTCGGCGCTCCCCTCCAGGGTGCGGACGGTCCAGCCGTAGGCGTTCGCGAGCAGCTCCTCACCGCGGATCCTGACCTCCTCGAATCCAGCCTCTCGGAGCATCGCCGCCAGCCTCCCCGGCGCGAACGCGTGGACGTCGACCTCGGGCTCGAGCTCGTGTCCGTCCTCGCAGTCGGCCGGGCGCGCGCGAGCCGGAGAGGCCCCGACCACCCGTCGCCAGAGCGGTGCGGCAAACCGCGCCCCCCGCTTCGGGACGCTCGCAAGCAGGTCGCCGTAGCGTGACGGCTCGCCGCAGAACAGGATCGTTCCGCCGGGCCGAAGCACCCGTCGGAGCTCCTCGAAGCTGGTCTGAAGGTCGGGAAGGTGGTGAAGCACCGCGTGGCCGAGGGCGAGGTCGAAGCTTCGATCCTCGAATGGCAGTCGCTCGGCGTCGGTGCACTCGGTGCGCACCGCGAGCCCCAGTCTCCCGGCGGTCGAGTGGAGCTCGGCCAGCATCCCGGGGGAGATGTCGGTCGCGACCAGGCGCTCGAAAAGGCCGAGCTGCATCAGGTTCAGCGAGAAGTAGCCGGTCCCCGACCCGATCTCGAGCGCGTCGCCGAGTGGGCGGTCCGGCCACCCGCCGAGCGCCTTGCGCGCCTTCTCGCGCACCTGAGCCCTTCCGACGGGCCCGAAGTCGATTCCCCACTTCGAGTCGTACTCGCAGGCCGCAGCGTCGTGGTAGCGAAGATTGGCGTCCTTGACGCGCTCGGGGGCCGCGTTCGGGCTCGCCGGCATGCGCGGCACTCTAGATAATCGAATCATCGCCTACGAACAGCACAACCAGCCCGACGGCGTTCCGCCCCTCGCGCTGACCGGAGAGCGGACCCTCCCCGACCTTCCGGAGGAGAACTACTGGTTCAGGCGTCACCTGGCCGTCTACGAATGGATCGCACCACGGGTGGCGGGCCGCCAGGTCGCCGATCTCGCCTGCGGCGAGGGGTACGGAGCGGACGTCCTCGCCGCTGCCGCGCGGGAGGTGATCGGAGTGGATGCGAACCCCGAGGCCCACGAACACGCCCGGCTTCGCTACAGACGGGCCAACCTGCGCTTCGAGCGCGGCCTCGTGGAGGACTTCCGCGGACCGTGCGACGCGATCGTCTTCCTACAGACGATCGAGCACGTACACCAACCCGAGCGACTTCTGGAGCAGTTCGCTCGGGCCGCGCCGACCTCCTACGTCACGACTCCGAATCGTCTCACCCTCGCGCCCCCGGGGGCGGAGAAGTCCGACAATCCCTGGCACCTTCGCGAGTACTCCCCGGACCAGTTCCGTGCGCTCCTGGAGCCCCGCTTCGCCGCGGTCGAGGTGGTCGGGCTCTTCCACGCGGGCAAGCTGAGAGTCCACGAGCTGGCGCTTCGACTCGGCTGGGACCGGGTTCACACGGCGCTTCGGATCACGAAGCCCCTCTACGATCGATTCGTGCCCGCGATCGCGTCCTCGGACTTCGAGCTGCGCTCCGATCGCAACCTCGACGGCTCGCTCGACCTGCTCGCCGTCTGCCACCGGTGAGGCCCGCGGACGGCGAGCTCGGCGATCTGGCGATCGTCCTGCATTCCCACATGCCCTACGTCGAGGGATTCGGGACCTATCCGTTCGGCGAGGAGTGGCTGTTCGACGCGATCGCCCGCGCCTACCTCCCGGTCCTCGACCGCGCCCGCGACCTGACCCTGACGGTCAGCCCGGTGCTCGCCGACCAGCTCGAGGCGCCGGGGATCGCCGATCGGCTCGAGTCGTTCGTGCGCCGCTTCCGGCTCGAGGCGGCCCGCAGGGACGCGGCCGGGGCCCCGAGGGAGCTGCGCGATGCCGCCCGCGCCGAGGCGGAACGCTACGCGTGGGCTCTCGAGCGGCTGCGGGCCCTCGACGGAGACCTGCTGGGCGCGTTCGGCGCCGCCGCGAGCGAGCGCGGCCTGGCGCTGGTGCCGTCCTCGGCCTCCCACGCGGTGCTGCCGCTCATGGCGACCACCGAGGGCCGCCGGCTCCAGATCGACGCCGGCCTTCGATCCCACCGGCGGAGGTTCGGTGCGCCGATCGGCTTCTGGCTGCCCGAGTGCGCATACCGGCCCGGGCTCGAGCGGGCCCTCGCCGAGCGTGACCTCGGCTTCTTCTGCACCGACCAGAGCGCCTACGAGGATCCGCTCGACGCCCTGGTCCCGGTGCGCTGCGAGGCCGGCGTGGTCGCCTTCACGCTCGACTGGGAGACGATCGAGCTGGTCTGGGGCGAGCGCGGCTACCCGTCCGATCCCGCATACGGCGAGTTCCACCGCGTCTCGCTCGAGGGGAGCCGGCTGTGGGCGGTGGGCGGCGGGCCATACGACGCGGGCGCGGCGGCGGAGCGTGCCCAGCGCGACGCCCGCGCGTTCGCCGACGCTGTCGCATCGCGCCTGGCCGCGTTTCGCGTCCGGCGCGGCAGGCCGGGCCTGGTCACGTTTGCGGTCGATACGGAGCTGCTCGGCCATTGGTGGGCCGAGGGGCCGGCGTGGCTCGAGGAGGTCCTCCGCCACCTGCCCGGCCTCGGGGTGCACCTCGTCACCCTCCCGCAGGCCCTGGAGCGCCATCCGCCCGAGGAGCGAACCCTGCGCGCTTCGACCTGGGGCGAGGGCAAGGACCTCCGCACCTGGGACTCGCCCGAGGTCGCCGACCTCGCCTGGGCGGCGCGCCGGCTCGAGCTGCGGCTCGTCTCGGCGCTCGGCCACGGTGACCTCGAACCTGGCGGCGCCGAGCGGGCCGCCCGAGAGCTCCTCGCGGTGCAGGCGAGCGACTGGGCGTTTCTCGACCGCCGGCGCCAGGCGGGCGACTACCCCTACCAGCGCTCGACCGCCCACGGCGAGGCGCTGCTCGAGACCCTGCACGGCTCGGGTCCGCGCGACTCGAGGCTCCGGGGCCTGGCCCCCGACCTCAGCCTCGCTCCCCTGCTCGAGCCCTGAGCCGACCATGCCATCCGGGCCCCAGTTCCGCTCCAGCCCGTAGACTCCCGGCGCCGCGTGCCCAGCATCCTCGTCCTCTCCTGGGAATATCCGCCCCTGATCGAAGGCGGGCTGGCAAGGCACGTCCGCAAGCTCGCCGAGGCCCTGGTCGAGCTCGGCGTCGAGGTCCACGTGCTGACGCGCGGGGGCGAGGAATCGCCGCCTGAGGAGGTGGCCGACGGGGTCCGGATCCACCGAGTCCGCGAGCCCACCCGACCGACCGACCTGGGCGAGTTCGTCGCCTGGGTTGAGCGGATGAACGCCGACATGCTCGCGGCAGGAGTCGAGCTCGGCGACAGCCATGAGTTCGACTTGGTCCATGGTCACGACTGGCTGGTCGCGATGGCCTGTGATCACCTCGCTCGCCGCTTCGGGGCCCCGCTGATCACGACCATCCACGCGACCGAGCACGGACGCCACCAGGGCTGGGTGGACAAGCACCCTCAATCCCACATCCACGGTGTGGAGCGGTGGATCACGAATCGATCCGACCGCGTGATCACCTGCTCCTATTACATGCGCGAGCAGGTCGCCGACATCTTCGGGGTCCCCGACGAGCGGGTGGTCGTGATCCCGAACGGGATCGACCCCGGCGACCTCCAGCCCCACGACGCTCCCGAGCTGGAGCGGCTTCGAGGCGAGTTCGCGAAGCCGGACGAGCGGCTGGTCCTGCTCCTCGGCCGCCTCGTGTACGAGAAGGGCTTCCAGCTCGCCCTGGAGGCGATGCCGGCGCTGATCGAGCGCCTGCCGAGCACGCGGTTTCTGGTCGCCGGCTCAGGCACCCACGAGCGCGAGCTCCGCCGCCAGGCGACCGAGCTCGGCCTGATGGAGCACGGCACGTTCCTCGGCTGGATCGGCGATGACGTACTCCACTCGCTCTACCGGATCGCCGACGTGTGCGTCGTTCCGTCGATCTACGAGCCCTTCGGCCTCGTGGCGCTGGAGGCGATGGCCTCGGGCTGCCCATGCATCGTCGCCGACACCGGAGGCCTGCGCGAGGTCGTCCCTCACGAGGAGGCGGGCCTTCGGTTTCGCGCCCGTGATCCCGAGGCGCTGGGCGGGATGGTCGAGCGCCTGTTGACCGACCCGGTGCTTCGTACGCGGCTGGTCGCCGAAGCCGCCGAGCACGTCCTTCGGTTCGACTGGGCCGACGTAGCCGAACGCACCGCGGCCGTCTACGACGAGCTCGAGCAGCCCGCCGGGATCAGCCCGACCTAGCTAGCGCCGCTCGATCTCCTCGACCGGCTCGACCGGGTCCGGCCAGCGCAGGGTCGCCGGTGCGTCGCGCATTCTGATCAGGCGCGCCGGGATGCCGCCGACCACCGAATTCGGCGGGACGTCGTGCGTAACGACCGCATTCGTGCCGATCACCGAGTTGTCGCCGACCTTGACCCCGCGCAGGATGCAGGCGCCGTACCCGATCCACACGTTCGAGCCCACGTCGACGTCGCGCATGTAGATGCCCTGGAGGCGAATCGGGCGGTCGACCTCGACGATGCCGTGGTCGAAGTCGATGAACATGGCGCGATCGGCGATCACGCACTGCTCGCCGATCCGCACGTGCCGGTAGGCCGAGATGGTGCATTCCTGGCCGAGCACGGTCTTGTCGCCGATCGAGACCTCGCCCTCGTGGCACCGGATCTTCGTCCCGTCGCCGATCCAGACGAAGCGCCCGAAGCGGACGGTGCCGCGCCGCGCGATCTGGATCTCCAGGCGCCTGCCGAAGAAGACGAGCCCGTTCGTCTCCCAGCGCCAGCCCGCGCGGGTGAGCAGGCGCCGGCGGGCGTACCGGAGCCCGAGTCGCGCGTACTTGGGGGTCAGCATCCGGTGTCGGGCCAGGAAGCGCACCAGTCGAATCACGAGGGGCCGGACTCTAGATGCGCGTCGCCGGCGAAAGCCCGGCGGCCATCTAGACTGCTCGCCCAGTTGGCCGACGGCGCGAGATCCACGCAGGAATCGCTCGCTGAGCGTGTGGTCGCGGGCGACAAGCGCGGGCTCGCCCGGGCGATCAGCCTGGTCGAGAACCGCGATCCGAAGGGCGACCGGCTGGTCGCCGAGCTCTATTCGCGGACGGGCGAAGCGCGGATCGTC
Source organism: uncultured bacterium (assembly GCA_963720685.1). Taxonomy (GTDB): domain Bacteria; phylum Actinomycetota; class Thermoleophilia; order Solirubrobacterales; family 70-9; genus AC-56. The sequence continues at coordinate 315,965 of CAVRGF010000003.1, forward strand.
GGAGTGACCGGCCCTCCCGGGGTCGGCAAGAGCACCCTGATCGGCGCCCTCACGGCCGAGCTTCGGGCCGCGGGCAGGGAGGTCGGGGTGCTGTCGATCGATCCCTCGAGCCCGTTCACCCAGGGGGCGATGCTCGGCGACCGGATCCGCCTCGCCGACCACTTCCTCGACCCAGGCGTCTTCATTCGCTCCATGGCGACCCGCGGCTCGCTCGGCGGCCTCGCCGAGGCGGCGCTTCAGGCGGCGCTCCTGATGGACGCGTCGGGCAAGGACGACGTGCTGCTGGAGACGGTCGGGGTGGGGCAGGGCGAGATCGACATCGTCGACCACGCCGACACCATCGTGCTCGCCCTGATGCCGGGCTCGGGCGACTCGGTTCAGGCGCTGAAGGCGGGCGTGATGGAGATCCCGGACGTGATCGTCGTCAACAAGGCCGACCACCCGCTCGCCGACACCATGGTCCGCGAGGTGCGGGGCGCGCTGGCGCTCGCCCCCCAGGGCTCGTGGAAGGTGCCGGTGATTCGCACCGAGGCGCTGAAGGGCGAGGGCATCGGAGAGCTCCTGGAGCGGGTCGACGCCCATCGCGAGCACATAGTCGAGAACGGCACCCTCCTCGAGCGGCGGGCCCGGAACCTGCGCGCCGAGGTGCTCGGGATGGCCGCGGCGCGGATTCGCCGTCGCCTCGACGAGCGAGCCGCCAGCGATCCGGACACCGAGCGGCTGCTGGACAGCGTGGTTCGTCGCGAGACGGACCCGGCCTCAGCAGCGCGCGAGCTGCTCGACAGGACCGACCTCGGCTGAGGTCCGGCGGGCCTAGAACGCCCCGGCCGACCAGTCGAAGGGCGCTTGCCCGGCCCCCGCGGTGCCGGCGCCGTCGGCTGCGACGATCACGCGAGTGCGACGGCCGCGGGCTCCCCGCTTCACCCTCACCTCGGACCACTGAGCGCAGGGCGCGAATGCGTCGGCGAGCTGCAGGGCGAGGCGGGACGGCTCTCGTCTTCTAACGCTCGGCTTCCTCTCCATCGGTCCCCCTATAAAGAAGGTTCCAGTGACCGAGTCGGACTGTACGCCCGTCGACGGCCGGAACGGCGCCCCAGGCGATGATCAACACCCAAGATGGGGAATTCGGCGTCCGCACCCGCCCTGGACCGCCGGGTCATGTCTTCGATGGTTTGACCCGCCTGGCGCGACTCAGCAGCCCAGCTGGCGAGCGATCACCATCTGTTGCACCTCGTCCGTTCCCTCGCCGATCGTGAGGATCTTCGCGTCACGATAGAAACGGCAGACCGGGTACTCCTCGATGTAGCCATAGCCGCCGTGGATCTGGACCGCCTCTTCGGCGGCCCGGACGGCGAGCCGCCCGGTGGTCAGCTTGGCCTGTGCGGCGGTCAGGGTGAACGAATCGCCGCGGTCCTTCTGGAGCGCTGCCTTGTAGGTGAGAAGGCGGGCCGCCTCGATCGCCGCGGAGAGGTCGGCGATCTTCATCTGGATCGCCTGGAACTTCGAGATCGGCTGGCCGAATGCGCGGCGCTCCTTCGCATAGGAGATCGCCTCGTCGAGTGCCCCCTGCGCCAGGCCAACCCCCATCGCGGCGACGCCTATCCGCCCGCCGTCGAGGATCTGGAGGAACTGCTTGAAGCCCTCGCCGCGGCGGCCGAGCAGGCTGGACTCGGGGACGCGGCAGTCGTCGAAGGCGAGCGGCCGCGTGTCGGACGCGTTCCAGCCCATCTTGCGATACGGCTCGCCCGGCTCATAGCCGGGCGTTCCGCTGGGAACGATGATGTTGGAGATCTCGCCGTCCCCGGTCCTGGCCGTGATCGTCACGCAACCCGAGATCTCGGTCCCCGCGTTGGTGATGAACTGCTTCGCGCCGTCGATGACCCACTCGCCGTCGTCGAGGCGGGCCCGGGTCCTGGTGGCGGCGGCATCGGATCCCGCCTCGGGCTCGGTCAGGCCGAAGGCCGCGAGCCGACGGCCTGCGCAGAGCTCGGGCAGCCACTCAGACCGCTGCTCGTCGGTTCCCCAGAGGTGGATCGGCATCGTCCCGAGCGACGTGTGGGCGGCCATCGTGATGCACACGGACGAGTCAACGCGCGCCAGCTCCTCGACCGCCAGAGCGTAGGACAGCGTGTCGCCCCCGCCTCCTCCGTACTCCTCATCGAACGGGATGCCCATCAGGCCGAGCTCCCCAAGCTTGGCGACGATCTCGTACGGAAAGGCCTTGGTGCGGTCGAGCTCGTAGGCCGCCGGCGCGACCTCGGCGCGCGCGAAGTCGCGGACCGTGTCGCGCAGCAGCCGCTGCTCGTCTGAGAGGTCGAAGTCCAAGCCGGCGAGATGCTAGATGGTTGAGTCCGAATCCCCGCGTGCCGGGCGTGCGGGGGTCAGCCGTCTAGTGGCCGCGGGCGAGATCCCCGGCCAGGACAACCATCAGCCGGACTCCGAAGCCGGTCGGGCCGCTGCCGACGTAGGCGCGGCCGACGTCCCAGGCCGTCCCGGCGATGTCCAGATGAGCCCACGGACGCCCGTCGACGAACTCCTCCAGGAACGACGCCGCATACAGGGTCGACGCCTTTCGCTTCGCCGAGGCGTTGGTGAGGTCGGCGTACCGGCCGCGGGTCAGGTCCTTGTACTCCTCGTGGAGCGGCAGGCGCCAGGCGAGCTCCCCCGTTCGCATGGAGGCGGCGCGGACTCGCTCGGCCCACTCGTCGTCATTGGAGATCAGCCCGGCATAGGTCGATCCGAGCGCCACCACGACCCCGCCGGTCAAGGTGGCGATGTCGAGCACGCGATCGGCCTCGAGCTCACGCACGCAGTAGGTCAGCGCGTCGGCGAGGATCAGGCGGCCCTCGGCGTCGGTGTTGTTGACCTCGACCGTCCGCCCGTTGAGCTGCGTGATGATGTCCCCGGGCTTGGTCGCGGAGCCACCCGGCATGTTCTCGGTCGCGGGCACGCAGGCGACGATCGAGAGAGGAAGCGCCAGGTCGGCGATCGCCGCGACCGACTCGAGGACGGCCGCTCCCCCCGACATGTCCATCTTCATCTCCTCCATCTTCGCCGCCGGCTTGATCGAGATGCCACCGGTGTCGAAGGTCACCGCCTTGCCGACCAGGCCGAGCGTCTCGCCGCTCGCTCCCGGTCCCGAGTACCGAAGCGTGATCAGGCGGGGCTCCTCGGAGCTTCCCCTCGCCACCGCGACGAGGCCCCCCATGCCGCGGGCCTCGATCTCGGCGCGATCGAGAACCTCCGCGCTCACAGTGTCGTGTGCGGCGGCGATCTCAGCCGCGCGCTGGGCGAGATAGCCGGGGGTGACCACGTTGGAGGGCAGGGCCTGGAGCTCGCGGGCGCGATTGGCCGCCTCCGCCGAGATTCGGGCCTCCTGGATCGCGTCTTCGATCGCGACGGCGTGCTCGCCGGCGGCGATGATCAGCCGGTCGAGTCCGGCGGGCGGCGGGTCCGCCGGGTCGCGCGTCTTGAACCGGTCAAATCGAAACGAGCCCATCACGACCCCGTCGACGATCGCCGCTGCGAGGCCCGAAGCGCCCTTGCCGCCGCGCGAATCGGGCAGCGCCCAGGCCAGGGACGCCGCGTCATATCGCGCCGCTTCCGCGACGCTGATCGCCGCCGCCACGCGCATCCGCTCGGGGTCGAATTCGCCCGGGGGCCCCAGGCCGACGACCAGGACCCGGCGCTTCGGGTCGAGGCGAAGCAGGGTCAACTTCTTGAACGCCGCACGGACGTCGCCGGCTCCGGGCGCCCCTGAATAGGGCTTCGGAAGCTCGGCTCCCTCGAACAGCCCGACCGCCTCAAGATCGGCCTGGATCCCGTCGAGCGGCTCGGTGGTCACCTCCGTGCGCACGGTCGGCGAGTCTAGATCCGAACGGCGCCGAATGCCGGAGCGCCCTCGCGTCGACCGGGTCTGGCTAGGATTGGCTGGCGGAACCCCCGCGGCCCTGACCGGCCGCCGACCTCGAAGAAAGGCTCAGGCTCAGATGTCGCAGTCAGTCGTCCTCGGCACCGCTCGTACCCCGTTCGGCAAGATGGGCGGGGCACTGTCCTCGCTCGGCGCCACCGACCTCGGCGCCAACGCGATCGAGGCCGCCCTCCAGCGCTCGCAGGTCGCCCCCGCCCAGGTCGAGGCGGTCATCTACGGCCAGGTCCTCCAGGCGGGTCAGGGACAGATCCCGTCGCGTCAGGCGCAGATCAAGGCCGGGATTCCGCGCGAGGTCCCCTCGGAGACCGTGAACAAGGTGTGTGCCTCGGGCATGCGGACGATCGGGCTCGCCGATCAGGCGATTCGCGCCGGCGACCTGGGGGTCGCGGTGACCGGGGGCATGGAGTCGATGAGCCAGGCGCCGTACCTGCTGCCCGGGGCGCGATTCGGCTTTCGAATGGGCGACGTGCAGGCGATCGACGCGATGACCCACGACGGGCTCACGAACCCGTTCACCGAAAAGCAGATGATCAACGAGGCATCCGACGTGTCGAACGAGCTCGAGATAACCCGGGTCGACATGGACCGGTTCGCCGCTCGCTCCCACCAGCGCGCCGCCGATGCGACCGACGAGGGCCGCCTCGCCGAGGAGATCTCCTCCGTCACGGTGAAGCGCAAGAAGGAGGAGGTCGAGGTTGCCGCGGACGAGGCGATCCGGCCCGAGACCACGGTCGAGGTGCTCGCCAAGCTTCGCGCTGTCGGGGGCGACGATGCCACCCACACGGCCGGCAACGCGCCCGGCGTCAACGACGGCGCCGGGGCGGTCGTGGTGGCCTCCGAGGAGTGGGCCAAGCGCGAGGGCCGGACGCCGATCGCCAGGGTGCTCTCCTACGGCACGGTGGCCGACGACTTTGCCTACCTGGCCCGGACTCCCGCGAACGCCGCAAAGCAGGCGCTCGAGCGAATCGGGAAGTCACCCGCCGACGTTGACCTCTGGGAGATCAACGAGGCCTTCGCCTCGGTGGCGATCAACTCGGTGAGGATGCTCGAGATCGACGACGAGAACGTCAACGTGAACGGTGGCGCGATCGCCCTGGGGCACCCGATCGGCGCCTCGGGCGCCCGGATCGTCGGGGCACTGATCCACGAGCTTCGCCGCCGGGGCGGAGGGCTGGGATGCGCTGCGATCTGCTCCGGCGGCGGTCAGGGCGACGCGATCGTGCTCGAGGTGAACGGGGCGTAGCTCTCTCGGGGCCCCGGCGCTCGGCGGGGTCATCGCCCGCGACCCGCCGTGGCGCCTCGGCTAGCCTGGGCGCGTGACGAGGGCCGCCGCGTTCTTCGATCTCGACCGCACCCTGATGGCGGGGTCGAGCGGCATGCACTTCGCTCGGGCCGCGTACCGGGCGGGGATGGTCAGTCGTCCGCTGCTCGCCCGCTGGGGCCTCGAGCACGTTCGGTTTCGCCTCCGGGGGTCCACCGATGAACGCACCGCCCAGGTCCTCTCGCAGGTCAAGGAGCTCCTGGCCGGAGTTCCGGAGCGCGAGATCGCTCGCATGGGCCCGGACCTCCTGGCCGGCGTCCTACCGCGGATCTACCCGCCGATGCTCGAGGAGGTGCGCGCCCATCAGGACGCGGGCCGCGCGACGTTCATCGTCTCCGCGGCGGGCAACTCCCTGGTCGAGATCCTCGCCGTGGTGCTGAGCATGGACGGCGGGATCGGGACGAGCTACGAGGTCGACCCCGACGGCGTGCTGACCGGCAGGATCGTGCAGCCGTTCGTGTACGGGGAGGGCAAGGTCGAGGCGATGCGCGCCTTCGCCGAGGGCCACGAGATCGAGCTCGGGTCCTCCTGGGCCTACTCGGACTCGGCATCCGATCTGCCCATGCTGCGCGCGGTCGGGAGCCCGGTCGCCGTCAACCCGGATCCCGAGCTGGCCCGGATCGCCGAGTCCGAGGGGTGGCGCGTGATGCGGTTCGAGAAGCTCGGCAGGCGGCTGACGATCGCCGGGGCGACGGTTGTCGCGGCGGCGGTCGGGGGCATGGGCACGAGGCTCGCGCGCCGCCGGCCCGCCGCGCGCCGCGCCGCGTTCCCCCGCTGGCCGGGTCGCTGAGCGGCGGCTTGGAGTCGGCCATCTAGACTCCCGACATGGCCGTGGAGCCCGGATCCAGGCGTCGCACGCACGAGTGGATGAGCGAGGTCTACGCGAAGCAGGCCGAGCGCGAGGGCCCGTTCGAGACGATCTCCGGGCAGCCGGTCAAGGCCCTTTACACCCAGGACGACCTGGCCGACTGGGACCCGGAGCGCGACCTGGGCTATCCCGGCGAGCACCCCTACACGAGGGGCGTGTACCCGTCGATGTACCGCGGCCGGCTCTGGACGATGCGCCAGTTCGCGGGTTTCGGCACCGCCGCCGAGACGAACGAGCGCTTCCGCTACCTGCTCGACCACGGCCAGACCGGGCTCTCGACCGCTTTCGACATGCCGACCCTGATGGGGCTCGACTCCGACCACGCTCGCTCGCTTGGAGAGGTCGGCGTCGAAGGCGTCGCGATCGACACCCTCGACGACATGATCGACCTGTTCGCCGGGATCCCGCTCGACAGGGTCACGACCTCGATGACGATCAACGCGCCGGCGGCGATCATCCTCGCCTTCTACGTCGCAGCCGCCGAGCAGCAGGGCGTCCCGGCGAGCGCGCTCGGCGGCACCATCCAGACCGACATCCTGAAGGAGTACATAGCCCAGAAGGAGTGGTGCTTCCCGATCGACCCGGCGATGCGCCTGGTCACCGACATGGTCGAGTGGTGCGCCTCGGAGATGCCTCGGTGGCATCCGATCTCGATCTCCGGGTACCACATCCGCGAGGCGGGCTCGACCGCGCAGCAGGAGCTCGCGTTCACGCTCAAGGACGGCTTCACCTACGTCGAGCAGGCGATCGATCGAGGTCTCGACGTGGACTCGTTCGCGCCCAGGCTGTCGTTCTTCTTCAACGCCCACCTCGACTTCTTCGAGGAGATCGCCAAGTACCGCGCGGCGCGCCGGATCTGGGCGCGCGAGATGCGGGATACCTACGGAGCAAAGCGGCCCGAGTCGCTTCGGATGCGCTTTCACACCCAGACCGCGGGCGTGTCCCTGACCGCCCAGCAGCCGCTTCTGAACATCGTCCGGACCGCGATCGAGGCCCTGGCCGGCGTTTTGGGGGGCACCCAGTCGCTGCACACGAACTCCTATGACGAGGCATTGGCCCTTCCCACGGAGGAGGCGGTCAGGATCGCCCTGCGCACCCAGCAGGTGATCGCCCACGAGACCGGGGTCACGAACGCGGTCGACCCGCTGGGCGGCTCCTACCTGGTCGAGCGGCTGACCGACGAGATGGAGAGCTCGGCGCATCAGTACTTCGCCCGAATCGACGAGCTCGGGGGGATGGTCGAGGCGATCAAGCGCGGGTTCTGCCAGCGGGAGATCGCCGACGCCTCGTTTCGCTTCCAGCAGGAGGTCGACTCAGGCGAACGGGTGGTGGTCGGCGTCAACCGGTATCAGCTGGCCGAAGATCCCGAGCCGGAGCTCCACCGCCCGGATCCGGCGATCGAGCGAAAGCAGGCCGACCGCCTCTCGAGAACCCGAGCCGGGCGCGACTCGGCGGCCGTCGAGCAACTGATGTCGGAGCTGAAGGAAGCCGCGGCAACGGACCGGAACCTGATGCCCTGTCTTCTCGACGCGGCGCGTGCGCGGGCCTCGGAGGGCGAGATGATCGCCGCGCTGCAGGAGGTGTTCGGAAGCTACACCGAGCAGCCGGTGTTCTGATCGTGGCCCTCCGCGGCCACTAAGCTCCCTGCCGCATGGCAGTCGCTGAGGACACAGACGTCGGCGAGGGGCGAAAGATCCGCGTCGTTGTGGCCAAGCCCGGACTGGACGGCCACGATCGAGGGGCCAAGATCATCGCGAGGGCGCTTCGGGACGCCGGGATGGAGGTCATCTACACGGGCCTTCACCAGACGCCCGAGCAGATCGCCGCGACCGTGATCCAGGAGGACGCCGACGCGGTTGGGCTGTCGATCCTCTCCGGAGCCCACATGACGCTGGTTCCCAAGGTGGTCCAGCTCTTGCGCGAGGAGGGAGTCGAGGACGTCGTGGTGACGGTCGGAGGCACGATCCCGTCCGATGACGCTCCGGAGCTCAAGAAGCTGGGCGTCGCGGAGGTGTTCACGCCGGGCGCCTCGACCGACGAGATCGTCGACTTCGTCCGAAGCGCGGTCGGCGAGCACCGCACGTTGGCGGCCCAGCCGTCCTGACGCTCGCGCGGTCCCCGATCCTCGGCGGCCGCCTCGGCGGGGCCTTACAATGGACCTCCTACCGCGTTTGACTGACCAGTCAATCGGGCGGCGAAACGTTAAGATCCCCGGCCGCTCGCCAAGCTAACGAGGCCGAAGGAGGCTCGAGCTTTGAAGATCTGTTGTCTCGTCAAGGAGGTTCCGGACGCCGCTGTTCAGAAGCGGATCGACTCTGGCACCAAGCGGCTCGACCGCTCGGGCGAGAAGAACCTCAATCCATTCGACACCCACGGGATCGAGGCCGCGATGCAGATCCGTGAGGGTGGCAAGGCCCCGGTCGAGGAGATCGTCTCCGTGACGATGGGACCCGAGTCGGCGGTGCGCGCTCTGCACAAGGCGGTCGCGCTCGGTGCCGACCGGTCGATCCACCTCACGGACGCCGCGCTGGCCGGCTCCGACGTCTGCGCCACCGGGTACGCGCTCGCAAAGGCGCTCGAGTCCGAGCAGCCCGATCTGGTGCTGCTCGGTCAGCAGTCCGACGACGGCGAGTGCTACACGATCGGCGCCGTGGTCGCCGACCACCTCAAGATGCCCTCGCTGACCCAGGTGATCAAGATCGAGATCTCCGACGGCAAGCTGATCTGCGAGCGCCAGGCCGAGTACGGCTATGACACGGTCGAGATCACGCTCCCGGCGGTGATCTCGGTCGGCGACGCGATCAACGAGCCTCGCTACCCGAGCCTGAAGGCGATCATGGGGGCGAAGAAGAAGCCCCTCGAGACCTTCGCCACCGCCGACGTCGGCATCGATGCCGGCCAGGTGGGCGAGGCGGGGTCGAAGACCCAGGTGCTGGCGATCAATCCGCCCCCCGAAAAGCAGGCGGGAGAGATCATCGAGGATGAGGACACCAACGAGACGGTCGACAAGATCGTCGCTTGGCTCGACGAAAGGAAGCTTCTCTGATGCCCGGCATACTCGTCTACGCCCTCCACGACGACGAGGGCAACTTCAACAAGAACTCGCTCGGCGCGATCTCCGAGGCGGCCAAGCTGGCCGGCGAGCTCGGCTCCGAGGCAGCCGTGGTCGTGGTCGGTGAGGTCGACGATGCGGCGTGCGCCGGGCTTGGCGCGTACGGAGCCGCCAAGGTCTACCGGGCCAAGTCCGCCCCCGAGGGGCTAGCGCAGCCGATCGTCGACGTGATGGCCAAGGTGATCGCCGACCAGGGGTACTCCTACGCGCTGTTCGGCGGCGGACTGCTCGGGTTCGAGATCGGCGCGGGCTTGACCGCCCGCCTGAATGCCGGGGTGACGATGGAGGTCACCCAGGTCAAGGTGTCCGACGGAAAGCTGGTCGCCGAGCGCCCGGTGCTCCAGGACTCGGCCGTGGTCGATGTCGGGTACGTGGGCGAGCCGGGGATCATCATCGGCCGTCTCAACGCGTTCGACGTCTCCGAGCCGGGCGGAGGGTCGGCTGAGGTGGTCGACGTCGACGTCGATCTCTCGGAGTGGTCCACCAAGGCCAAGATGGTCAAGAGAGGCGAGCAGCGGGGCGCGGACGTCAACATCGAGGACGCCGAGATCCTGGTCGGAGGCGGCCGCGGGCTCGGCGAGGCTGACAACTTCAAGCTCGCCGAGGAGCTGGCCGGGGCGCTCGGAGGCGCCGTCGCGGCAACCCGCGCGGTCGTGGACGCGGGCTGGTACCCGTACGCGGCTCAGATCGGCCAGACGGGCAAGACCGTGGCGCCGAAGCTCTACCTCGCGGCCGGGATCTCCGGCGCGATCCAGCACAAGGTGGGCATGCAGAGCTCGGAGAACATCCTGGCGATCAACAAGGACCCGAACGCCCCGATCTTCGAGTTCTGCGACCTCGGAGTCGTCGGCGATCTCCACAAGATCGTCCCCAAGCTGACCGAGGCCGTCAAGGCGAAGAAGGGCGGTTGACCCGACCTGCCCGACGCGGCTCGCCCCCGGGCGGCCGGCGCGCAATGGTCAGCCGCAACCGGTGAACAGATGTCCGTAGCTCCAGCCCAATTCCCGCCCCCCGTGAATCCCGGGGAGGAGTTCGTCACCTCGCCCACCGACCCCGAGGACGAGCGGATCGAGGTGGGCGTGGCGATCGTCGGCGGCGGCCCGGCGGGCCTCGCCTGCGCGATCAAGGTCATGCAGCTGCTCGAGCACGAGCCGGAGCTGACCGAGAGCCTTGGAGAGGTGCCGGTGGCCGTGATCGAGAAGGGAAAGGTCGCCGGCGCCCATCTGCTCTCCGGGGCGAACATGCGTCCCTCCGCCCTGCAGGAGCTGTTCCCCGATCTCGACCCCTCGGATTGGCCCGTCTACGGAGAGGTGACCAAGGACGCCGTCTACCTGCTGACCCCGAAGCTCGCGGTGCCGTTGAAGCCACCCCCGCCGAACTTCCGAAACCACGGCAATTACGTGACCTCGATCTCGAAGCTGGGGCGGTTTCTCGGCGAGAAGGCCGAGGAGGCGGGCGTCTACCTGCTGACCGAGACCGCCGCCGAGCGCCTCCTGGTCTCCGACCGGATCGTCAAGGGGATCCGCTCGGGGGACAAGGGGCGCGACCGCGACGGGGGCGAGCTCGCGAACTTCGAGCCGGGCTCCGACGTGGTCGCGAAGGCGACGGTGCTGGCCGAGGGCACCCAGGGACACCTGACCGGCGCGGCGATCGACTACTTCGAGCTCGAAGGCCTTCAGCCGCAGCGCTGGGAGCTCGGGGTGAAGGAGGTCTGGCAGGTGCCGAAGCCGCTCGACCGGGTGATCCACACCATGGGGTGGCCGCTTCGCAAGTCACCCAGGTACAACGAGTTCGGGGGCAGCTTCATCTACCCGATGGGGGAGGACAAGGTCTCGATCGGGCTGGTCGTCGGCCTCGACTACACGGACGCCACGTTCTCGGTCCACGACGCGCTTCAGGAGCTCAAGACGCACCAGTTCGTGCGCAAGATCCTCGAGGGTGGAGAGCGCGTGGCGTGGGGCGCCAAGACGATCCCCTCCGGTGGCTACTGGGCGCTGCCGCGCAGGGTGGCGGTGCCAGGGATGGTGATGTGCGGCGACAACGCCGGGATGTGCAACGTCTCCGAGCTGAAGGGGATCCACTACGCGATGCACGCCGGGATGTACGCGGCGGAGGCGATCGTCGCGGCTCTGAAGCGCGACTCGGTCAACTTCGACGCCTACGACGAGCGAGTTCGCAACAGCGCGATCGCCGAGGACCTGTACCGGTGGCGCAACGTGCGCCAGTCGTTCTCGAAGGGCTTCTTCTTCGGCGGCGTGATCGCGAGCGCCGCCACGATCACGGCCGGGCACTTCCCGCCGGGCCGCTGGAAGCAGCACGAGGACTCCAAGGAGGCGATGGCGATCGGGAAGGCCGCGGACGGCTACCCGAAGCCCGACAACAAGTACACCTTCGACAAGCTCTCCTCGGTGTTCGCCTCGGGCAACGCGACCCGAGACGACGCCCCGAACCACATTCGCGTCCAGCGTCAGGTCTCGAGGGAGGTCGCGCAGGCCTGGGTCTCGATGTGCCCGGCGCAGGTGTACGAGATCCCGGAGGACCAGCTCTCGAACGGGGCGGAGACGGTGGATCTCAACATCACGCCGTCGAACTGCGTGCAGTGCGGAGCGATCACCGCGAAGGGGGGTCGCCTGACGCCCCCCGAGGGCGGCGACGGCCCCCTCTACCAAGAGACCTGACCCGCGCCTCGGGACCCGATCAGGCGGCTGGCGGCGCCCCCGCGGGAAGGCGGAGGGGAATCGGGCTCGGGTAGCCCGCGAAGAGCCGCATCGCGAGCGCGGCGCAGGGCCGCTTGGCGACCGCGGGCTCGAGATCGCCGAAGGCGAGCAGAGCCCGCACCGAGCTGACGATCTGGCAGTCGGCCGCGTTCGGCGTCGACCCGCCGATCGTCCCTTCCGCGATCAGCCCGTCGACTCGATCGAGCATCGACGGCAGGCCGGCCAGGTCGGCCTGGATCCGCTCGTCCGTTGCGTCGACGGCCCGAGCAAAGCGACGCGCGATGGGGGCGTTGACGAACGCCGCCAGGCCGGGAAGCGGCATCCCCGACAGCTCGGCGAGCCAGCGGCGAAGCTCGGGCTGGCGGACCGCGGCCCAGCGAAACAGCCGGCGCGGCACCGGCTGAAGAGTCGCCTCGCCCCACGTCTCCGCGTCCTCCACGGCCCGCTTCGCGGCAGGGTCGCCCGGAAAGAGGCGGGGCTCGGGCTGGTAGCGGTCGAGGAACCGCGAGATTCGCAGCGAGGTCTGGACCCTGCCGCCGTCGACCCTGAGCGCCGGAACGGTGGCCCCCCGAAACCCCGCGGCTCGGAGGAACAACGGATGGAGCCCCGGGAGCAGGTTGACCACCTCGTGGTCGATCCCCTTCATCTCGAGCATCAAGCGGGCCGCGTGAGCGGGGTGCGAGGTCTCGAGCGAGTAGAGCTTCGGCTTCATGGACGGTCGGCCGGAACGGCGGGCGTCTTCGGGGTCTCGGCCATGAACGCTGCGATCGCCTCGGCGAGACGCTCGGGCTGGTCCTCGGAGACGAAGGTATGGGCGTCGGGGATCTCGACCAGCCGCGAGTCGGGGATAGTCGCGGCGAGCCGCTCGCCGTAGCTGAGCTTGAAGAACCGGTCCTCGCTCGCCCAGGCGATCAGGGCCGGGAGCTTGAGGGAGCGAAGGCGTTCGGCCGCCTCGAGCGTGTGGCGGTTCGACATCCCGCGCAGGACCTTGCCCGCGTCGCGCCGTATTGCGGCGTCGGTGAGCAGGGGCTCGATCCAGCCCTGCACCACCTGGGGCGGCACCTCTCGCTTGCTCAGGCCCCCGTAGGCGAACGGCATCCTCCGGATCGCGCCGATCCGCATCGACTGGGTGAGCACGGTGACGCCTCCCGGGATCCTCGCGGTGATCGGCAGGTACTTGAAGGCAAGCGGCGGAAAGGCCTCGAATGCGTCGCACGGTGTCAGGACGAGTCGCCCGAGCCGGCCGGGATGGCGGGTGGCGACCAGCTGGCAGATCGCGCCCCCGGTGTCGTTTCCAACCAGGGTCGCCCGCTCGAGGTCGAGCTCGGCCAGCAGGTCGGCGACCAACCGGGCGAGGCCGGGAGGGGTGAGGTCGGCGTCCTCGTCCATCGGGATCCGGTGTGAGCCGAGCGGCAGGTCGGGCACCAGGCAGCGGAACCGGTCGTCCAACAGCGGAGTGACCTTGCGCCACAGGGTGCCGTCGACGAGCGCCCCGTGGACGAACACGAGCGGCTCGCCGGAGCCCGTGTCGCGATAGCGAATCGTGCCATGCGCAAGGCGGATCTCCGCTTGCGATTGGTCGCTCGCCGGCATCGAAACCGGCACGTTACACGCGTCGGCTTGGCGCTCCCGCCCGCGGCCCCGGCGAGGGAGCGCCGCTAACATCAGTGGCCATGAAGGCCGAGATCCACCCCGACTACGTGCTCGCGCACGTTCGCTGCTCGTGCGGGAACGAGTTCTACACGCGCTCCACGACGCCCGAGCTCCACGTCGAGATCTGCTCCGAGTGCCATCCCTTCTACACGGGCAAGCAGAAGCTCGTGGACACCGGCGGCCGGGTCGAGCGGTTCAAGCGCCGCGCCGCGCGCAGCAGAAGCTAGCGGGCCGCGCGAGCGTGGGCCAGCGTACGTGTCGGGGTTGACGGCGACGCCGCTCGCGCGGGCGAGCACGGCGGTCGACGGGCCTGCCCGCGCCGTTGCCGCCGAGGACGGCGCCTCGCCGCCCACCGACAGCCCGCAGCTCGCCGAGGCGCGGATGCCCGACGGGATGCCCGTCGCCAGTCGCGACGCCCCGGTCGGCGGCCAGGCGGTGCTCGAGGGGGTGATGATGCGCGGGGTCTCGACCTGGGCGGTGGCGGTTCGAAAGCCGGACGGCGAGATCGAGGTCAGCTCGGAGCCGCTGGTTTCGTGGGCGAAGCGTCACCGGTTGCTGCGTGTGCCCGTGATTCGCGGCGTGGTCGCCTTGGGCGAGTCGCTGCGAATCGGGTTTCGCGCCCTGGCGATCTCGGCCAACGCGCAGATCGAGCCGGAGGACGGCGAGGAGCCCGAGCCGATCGGTGGATTCACGTGGGGGGTGACGATTGCCCTTTCGCTGATCCTGGCCGTGGGCCTGTTCTTCGTCGTGCCGGTCGGGGCGACCAGCCTGATCAAGGACCAGCTCGGCTCCTCGCTCCTGTTCTGGCTCGTCGAGGGGATTCTCCGCACCGCGATCTTCATCGGGTACCTGGCGGCGATCAGCCGTCTCCACGATCTGCGCCGGGTGTTCGAGTACCACGGCGCCGAGCACAAGACGATCTCCTGCTACGAGGCCGGTGATCGCCTGACACCGGACCGGGCGGCGGGCTACTCGCGCCTTCACCCCCGTTGCGGGACGAGCTTTCTGCTGGTCGTGATGGTGGTCGCGATCTTCGTCTTCGCCCCACTCGGGCTGCCGGCCTGGTACTGGCTGGTGGCCTCGAGGATCCTCGGCATCCCGCTGATTGCCGGGCTCTCCTACGAGGTCATCAAGTGGGCGGGTAGGAACCGCCGGAAGGGCTGGGTCCGCGCGGTCATGTGGCCCGGGCTGATGCTTCAGAACCTGACCACCCGCGAGCCCGGCTCGGAGCAGCTCGCGGTCGCGATCGAGGCGCTCGAGGCGGTGCTCGCGGTTGAGACTCCCGGCGAGTCCGCAGAGGCCGAGTCGATCGAGATCGTCGCCTAGCAGGAATGACGCCGCCGAAAGCCTCGCCTCCGGCTACGGAGTAACTCCGCCAAAAGCCTCGCCTGCGGCTACGTTTTCGGCGGGTCAAGGTGCGTTACGGGGCGGAAGGACGTAGCGCCTTTACCGGGACTTCGTCCCTAGCGCTTGCGGCTGGTTTCCCCGGGCCGCGGGGCACCGCTACCCAGCCCCCGCGAGACCCGTCGCGAACGACCGACAACGGCCAATGTCGGCGATTCGCGATGGCGTTGGTGAGGTCCCGTTCGCGAACGGCTCCCGCGGAGCCGCGGCTCGGCTGGGCGGGCCGCACGCGGGGTCCGTCCCTTACCCAGCCCGCCACCCATCGGGAACGACCGACAGTCATCAATGTCGGCGATTCGCGACGGGCATGGAAAGAGCTTCTCTGCCGCAGCGGGGCGATCCCCGGCGGCCTCGGCGGGGCGTCACACTAGGGGTGTGATCGAGCAGCTGATAACGCAGGTCGAGGGTCGGTTCGCCGAGCTCGAAGGCCAGATGGCCGACCCCGAGGTGATCGCCGACCGTGAGCGTTACGCGGAGGTCGGCCGTGAGTACCGCGAGCTCGAGCCCGCGCACGGGCTCGCTAGTCAGTACGTCCAGCTCAAGGACGACCTCGAGGGCGCCCGGGAGCTGCTGGCCGAGGACGGCGACGATCCGGAGCTGCAAAAGCTGGTCGCCGACGCCCCCGACCATCTCGAGCAGCTCGCCGAGCAGATCCGGATGGCGATGGTCGAGCGGGATCCCAACGACGCCAAGAACGTGCTGGTGGAGATCCGGGCCGGGACCGGCGGCGACGAGGCCGCGCTGTTCGCGGGCGACCTGTTCAAGATGCTGACCCGTTACGCCGAGCAGAGTGGGTTCTCGACCGAGGTCCTGTCACAGTCGCAAGCCGAGGTCGGAGGGTTCAAGGAGGTGACCTTCGCGATCAAGGGCGAAGGGGCCTACTCGGTCTTCAAGTTCGAGGGCGGGACCCACCGCGTTCAGCGCGTTCCGAAGACCGAGTCACAGGGACGTCGCCACACCTCGACCGCCACGGTGGCGGTGCTGCCCGAGGTCGCCGACGTCGAGGTGGAGATCGACCCCGGCGATCTCCAGGTGGACGTCTACCGGTCCTCGGGGCCCGGCGGCCAATCGGTCAACACGACCGATTCGGCGGTGCGGATCACCCACAAGCCGACCGGGATCGCGGTCTCGATGCAGGATGAGAAGTCGCAGCTTCAAAATCGCGAGCGGGCGATGCGCGTCCTGCGGGCGCGCATCTACGAGGCGAAGCTCGCCGCGCAGCGCGCCGAGATCGCCTCCGAGCGTCGCTCCCAGGTGGGCTCCGGAGACCGCTCGGAGAAGATCCGCACCTACAACTTCCCGCAGAACCGCGTCACCGATCACCGGATCAATCTGACCGCGCACAACCTCGACGAGGTCCTGGCGGGTGAGCTCGGCGAGTTCACCGACGCGCTGGCGGCAGAGGAGAAGCGCGAGCTGCTCGCCGCCGAGACCACCGGAGCGGCGTCCTGATGGCGGCCGAGGCGGCATCCGGAACGGTCCGCGAGGCGTTGGCGGCCGCCGCGGACGCCCTGCATGCCTCGGGGGTCGAGACGCCTCGCCTTGACGCCGAGTTGCTGTTGGCCGAGGCCACCGGTTGGGACCGGGCGCGGTTGGCCGCCGAGCCCGACGCCGAGGTTGAGCCAGGCGTCGCGCGGCGCTTCGGCCAGATGGTGCGACGACGGGCTCAGCGCGAGCCGGTCGCTTACATCCTCGGCCGCAAGGGCTTTCGCCGCCTGGAGCTCGAGGTGGACGGCCGGGCGCTGATCCCCCGGCCCGAGACCGAGCTCCTGGTGGAGATCGCGCTCGAGCTCGAGCCGCGCAGGGCGCTCGACGTCGGCACCGGATCGGGCGCCGTGGCCCTCGCCGTCGCCGACGAGCTACCCGAGTGCGAGGTCACGGCCACCGACACCTCGGGGCCCGCGCTCACCCTCGCGGAGCAGAACGCGGAGCGGCTCGGAATCGGGCCGCGCGTCCGACTCGAGCGCGGAACGGTGCCCGAGGGTGGCCCGTTCGACCTCGTGCTGGCCAACCTGCCATACGTGCGCGACGATGAGTGGGACGGCCTGGCTCCGGAGATCAACCGGTACGAGCCGCGCGAGGCGCTCGTCGCCGGCAGCGACGGGGTGGAGGCCATCGCCTCGATCACGCCGGCGGCCACCGCAGCGCTCGCTCCCGCCGGGTCGCTGGCGGTGGAGGTCGGCGCGGACCAGGCAGGGTCGGTCGCCGAGCTGATGCTCGACCTGGGTTTCGGCCAGGTCGAGGCGCGTCAGGATCTGGCCGGCATCCCGCGGGTGGTGCTGGGCCGCATGGACCCCCCCTGATGGTCGTCTCGATCGAGCGCGACGGCGCGGCAGAGGCCCGCCGGGCGCTCGATCGCTGCGTAGCCCGGGGCGGCGTGGTGGTGTTTCCCGCTGACGGCCTCTACGGCCTCGCATGCGACCCGTCCGACGCGGCGGCGATCGCGCGGATCCATGCGATCAAGCGTCGCGACGACGGCAAACCCTCTGCGGTCATGTTCTTCTCGCCGTTGGCCATGCGCGAGTTGATCTCGACCGTGGGACCGCTCACCCGAGAGGCCCTCGCGGTGGCACTCCCGGGGCCCGTGACGCTGGTGGTCGACAATCCCGGCGGCCTCTACCCGCTCGCCTGTCGTGAGGACCGCGCGCGGTTGGGCGTCCGCCTGATCGAGGGGCCGCTCGCCGGAGCCGCCCGGGCGGTCTTTCAGACCTCAGCGAATCGCTCCGGTGAGCCCGCGCCGCGGCGCTTCGCCGACCTCGATCCACGGGTGATCGCCTCCGCGGACCTGGCGCTCGACGGAGGCGATCTGACCGGGCTGCCGTCAACCGTCGTCGATGTGACCGCGATCGAGCGGGGGGGAGAGCCGGTCGTCCTGCGTGAGGGAGCGCTCAGCGCGGTCCAAGCCCGACGGCTTCTCGAGCCAGATCGAGACTCGTGAAGAACTCCAGCGCGAGCAGCCTTCCCCCTTCGACGGTCGCAAGCGCGATTGCGGGCTGCTCGGTCACGATGCCGCTCCTCGAGCCGCGCGCCCGGATCACGAACTCGACGATCACCCGACCGCCGCCGACCTCGTGGAAATGTCCCGCATCCAGCCCGACCCAGTCCATCGCCTCGAGGAAGGACTCCCACCAGCGCCGCACCCCGTCAGGGCCTCGGTAGACGTCGGGCTCGCTCGCCACCTCGCGCGTGGTGACCATCTCGAACCGGTCGTCGATCAGCTCCAGGGCCTGCTCGTAGGTATCGGAGTCGAGCAGCGCGAACGCCCGCTCGACCAGCTCCAGCTCGCTCGAAGTCACCCGCCCAGTATCGCCCGGCCGGCGACCGGAGCGATCGCTGGGCGCGCTGCTATGGTCGCCGCCGATGGCGGCTGAACTGCCCGACGACTTCCGCGAAGCCCCGCTCGCCGAGGTCGACCCCGCGATCGCCGAGGTCCTGCGGCGCGAGCTCAACCGCCAGAGGAGCACGCTCGAGATGATCGCCTCGGAGAACTTCGTGCCGCAGGCGGTGCTCGAGGCGGCAGGCTCGGTGCTCACCAACAAGTACGCCGAGGGTTATCCGGGTCGCCGCTATTACGGTGGGTGCGAAGAGGTCGACGTGGCCGAGCAGCTGGCGATCGATCGCGCCCGAGGGCTGTTCGGCGCCGAGCACGTCAACGTCCAGCCTCATTCGGGAGCTCAGGCCAACAACGCCGCGTATATGGCGATGCTCGAGCCGGGCGACACGATCATGGGGATGGCGCTCGACCACGGGGGTCACCTGACGCATGGGATGAAGCTCAACGTCTCCGGCAAGCTCTACGACGTCGTCGCCTACCACGTGCGCCGCGAGGATCTGCGGTGCGACATGGAGGAGGTCGAGCGGCTCGCGCGTGAGCATCGCCCGAAGGTGATCGTCGCCGGCTGGTCGGCCTACCCGCGACAGCTCGACTTCGCGGCGTTCCGCGAGGTCGCCGACGCGGTGGGGGCGAAGCTGATGGTCGACATGGCCCATTTCGCGGGGTTGGTCGCCGGCGGGGAGCACCCGAGCCCAGTCCCGTACGCCGACGTGGTCACGACCACGATCCACAAGACGCTGTGCGGCCCCCGCAGCGGGATGATCCTGTGCCGCGCCGACCTCGCGAAGGACATCGACCGCTCGGTCTTCCCGGGCCAGCAGGGCGGACCGCTCATGCACGTGATCGCAGCGAAGGCGGTCGCCCTGCGAATCGCCTCTTCGGAACAGTTCAGAGAGCGCCAGCGCCAGACGATCGCCAACGCCAAGGCGTTCGCCGCGGAGCTGATCGCGGGCGGGATCTCGGTGCTGACGGGGGGTACGGACGTTCACCTGGTCCTGGTGGACCTCGGGCCCACCGGGCTCGACGGCAAGGCCGCGGAGGATCGCCTCGAGGCGGTGAGGATCACCGTGAACCGAAACGCGATTCCGTTCGACGAGCGGCCGCCGATGAACCCCTCCGGGCTTCGGATCGGCACGCCCGCATTGACCACTCGCGGGCTGCTCGAGGACGACATGCGCGAGATCGCCCAGGTGATCTGCGTCGCCCTCTCGGACCGCTTCGACTCCGAGCGCGAGACGCTCTCCGAGCGCACCGGAGCCCTGATCGAGCGCCATCCGCTCTATCCCGAGCTCGAAGCCGCAGCCGTCTAGCCGCGGCGCGCAGGGGGCTGGACCAGCCGTCCAAACGGCGGCTGAGTAGGGGAGAACTCTGCGGGATTGCCGAGCGGTTTGCAGGTGGCGCGCCCTACCCAGTCGATCCCCGCGCTGCCGCCGGCCGCCCGGCAGCGAGACTACGCTGGCGCCATGCGGCTCGAGACCGACTTGGAGCGCGTCAGCCTGGGCGAGGGCCCCTCGCCGGTTCGAGAGCTGGCCGGCCTCGGCGCCGAGGGTGGCCGTGCGCCCGTCTGGATCAAGGACGACGGCGCCTACAGCTCCCTGGGCGGAAACAAGGCGCGAAAGCTCGAGTGGCTCCTAGCCGATGCCCGGCGCCGCGGCAAGCGCACCATCCTTACGGGCGGCGCCATAGGCACCAACCACGGTCTGGCCACGGCGCTGTTCGCCGCCCGGCTCGGGATGCGGACTGTGCTGATCCTCATTCCCCAGCCCGAGACGCCCCACGTTCGCCGACAACTCGATCTGCTCAGACGAAGCGGAGCCGAGCTCCATTTCGCGGCCAACGTGCTGCGGGCCCACCTGCTCGGTGTCCGGCTGTTCGCGTGCCGCACGTCGCCTCCGCTCAACTTCCCATACGTGTTGCGGCCCGGCGGATCGTCGCCGCTCGGATGCATCGGATACGTCGAGGCGGCGGCTGAGCTCGCCGCCCAGGTTCAGGCGGGCGATCTGCCGACCCCCTCGCACATCGTGGTGGCGCTCGGCAGCGGTGGGACGGCAGCTGGTCTTGCCGCGGGACTGAAGCTGGCGGGGGTCGACACGCGGCTCATCTGCGTGCTCGTCAGCGACGTGATCAGGGTCGATGGTGCCACGGTCGCCCGGCTGTCGCGCCGAACGCTTCGGCTGATGAGCCGCCATGGCGCCGAGGTTGGCGGAGTCCGAGTCGCGCCCCAGGAGATCCAGGTGCTCACGGACTGGCTCGGGGCCGGGTACGGGCACTCGACGCCCGAGGCCGAGAGCGCGATCGAGTTGATGGCTGATCGCGAGGGAGTCACCCTGGAGCCCGTCTACACGGCCAAGGCCATGGCCGCCCTGCTGGGCCTCAACCGCCGCGGGGCCTTCGGCGACGGCCCCGTGCTCTTCTGGCACACGTTCAGCCCGCCTGAGCCCCGAACCACCGGCTCGGCCGCCTCCGAGGTCCCAGATTCAGAGCACTCGGCCACCGACCCGGTGATCCCGGAAGTCGTAGACGAGCAGACCACCATGGACCCGGCCGCCACCGGAGTCGCAGATGAGGAGGTGGCCGGCAGTTGAGGGTCTGGATCGACTGCACCGCCGCCGCTCACCCGCTCGTGATGCGGCCGATCGTCGAGCGTCTCGAGGCCGCCGGGCACCGCGTCAGCGTGACGGCGCGCGAATACGGCCAGACCGAGGGGGTCCTCGACCGGCTCGGGATTCCCTACGAGTCGGTGGGAAGCCATGCCGGCCGCTCGGTCGCCCGCAAGGCCGGCGCGGTTGCGGGACGAAGCGTCGCGCTCGGGCGCTGGGCGCGCCCGCGCGGCTTCGACCTGGCGCTGGGGCACGGCTCGGTCGACCTCGGGGTGGTCGCCGGGCTCCTGGGGATCCCGTCGGTGCAGATGCAGGACTACGAACACGCCGGAATCCAGCGCCAAGTCGCCTTTCGCGCCGCGAGGCGGGTGCTGGTCCCCGATTCGATCCCGGTCGAGGCGATGCGACGCGCAGGCGCCGCGGAGCGAAAGCTGCGCCGCTACCCGGGGCTCAAGGAGGACTACTACCTGGCCGATTTCACGCCCGACCCCGCGATCCTCGATCAGCTCGACCTCGATTCCGACCGGGTCCTGGTCGTCCTGCGCCCCTCGCCCGAGACGTCGGCCTACCACGCCGCGAACCCGCTCGAGAGCCTCCTCATGGAGCGGCTTGCGAGGAGCCCGGGTGTCCAGGTGGTGGTTATCCCGAGGACCGCCCGCCAGGCGCAGGTCGTCCGCGAGCGCAGGTCACGCGACGTGGACCGGTCCAACCTGATCCTCCCCGAGCGGGCGATCGACGCCCAGAGCCTGATCGCCTTCGCCGACCTGGTGGTCAGCGCCGGCGGCACGATGAACCGCGAGGCGGTCGCTCTCGGGACCCCCGCCTACACGATCTTCAGCGGCCGGATGGGCGCCGTCGACCGCAGCCTGATCGCCGACGGACGGCTTGTGCCGCTCGACGATCCCGAGCAGCTGGAGCTGCGAAATCGCGACGCCCCGCCCGGGGTGCAGGATCCGCGCGATCCCCAGCTCCTGGTCGACTGGATCCTGGAGGCGGTCGGATAGTCTCGCCCGCGGCCCGAGCACTCATGCAGGCGCCCATCCCCCAATTCATGCGGCGAGGAGCTTTAGCTCCGAAACACGCGTGTCAGGGCGCCGAAGGCGCCCGCAAGTAATTCACTCGATGAGGAGCTTCAGCTCCGAAACAGGCGTGTCAGGGCGCCGAAGGCGCCCGCAAGTAGTTTCCTGCTGATGCTCGTCAGCGGAAGACCGCCGGACGCGTTTGCCCTGCTCGCGTTCGCCGTCGCGGCGCTCCTGGCGTGGCTCCTCGTCCCCGCCGCCGAGCGGCTCGCCCGCCGTATCGGCGCCATGGACGTGCCCAACGAGCGCAGCCTCCACGACGTCCCTACCCCGAAGCTCGGGGGCCTCGCGATCCTGGCCGGGGCGCTGGTGTCGGGCCTCTTGTTCTTGCCGTGGGTGGCCCAGACGCGGGCCATCCTCGGAGGTGCCGCGGTGATCGCCGTGATCGGGGTGCTCGACGACGTCTTCGACCTCCCGGCCGGCCTGAAGCTCCTCGGTCAGGCGGTTGCGGCGACGATCCCCGTCTTCAACGGGGTCCAGGTGACCGACTTCACGCTGCCCTTCGTCGGCGGGATCGATCTCACGCATGTGTTCGTCCGCGACGTTCCGGTGCTCGGGAACGTGACCCTCGCGAAGGTCCTGACCGTGGTCGGCTTCGTGGCGATCATGAACGTGATCAACTTCATCGACGGTGTGGACGGCCTGGCCGCTGGCGTCTGCGCGATCTCGGCGGTCACCCTTTCGATCATCGCCCTGTCGCTCGACAGGCCGGGCGCCGCCGTGCTCGCCTCCCTGACCGGTGGGGCGTCGCTCGGGTTCCTGCGCCACGGCTTTCCGCCCGCATCGAGCTTCATGGGCGACACCGGCTCGAACCTGCTCGGGTACCTGCTGGCCAGCGTGGCTGTGCTGGGCGCGCTGAAGACGAACGCGGTCGTCGCCCTGTTCTTCCCGCTCATCGTGCTGGCGGTCCCGATCCTCGACTCCGGGTTCGTGATCGCGAAGCGGATCAAGTACCGCAGGCCGATCTACGAGGCCGATCGCTGGCACTTCCACCACCGGCTCGCGAGCGTCGGGTTCTCGCAGCGCCAGACGCTCGTGTACCTGTATGGATGGGCGCTCGTCCTCGCCGGCCTCGCGCTGGCGCTTCGGTTCGTGCCATACAGCGACAATCACGGCCACTTCGATGCCGCCTGGACCGCGGTGATCGTGGTCTGCGGGATCGCAGCGGTGGTGGCCAGCGTCTACCTTCTCGTCGCGCTGGAGATCCTCAAGCTCCGCAACCTGAGACGCCGCGGGGCCCCGGTGGCGAACGCCGAGACCATCGACGCCGGCGTCGTCCGGGAGCTCGAGACCGGGAGCTTTCCGGCGGTCGACCCGGAGACAGGCGAATTCGAGGCGATCGAGGGCGGCCCGGGCCCCTAGCGGCGCCGTGCCTTCTGGCCGAGGCCCGCCCGGGCGCGAGTGGACGCTCCGCCGCCGAGCGTGAGCCGGTTCGGATATATTCGGCCGCGCCGCCTAGCACCGGCAGCAGCCGGGCCTGCGCGGCTATCTGTTCCTTTGGAGTCAATCCGATGTCCCGTCCCGATGCTGCAAACCCAGATGACCGAGAGTCCCCCGGGGAGGGCGGACGCTGCCACCGCCGGAACCCTCGTCCTTGGGGCGATGATCGCCTGCGCGGCGGTCGGCTTCGGGGTGGGATCCCTCGTCGGCCTTGCGGTCCCCCTGGGGCTCGCCGGGTTGTTCGCGGGGCTCGGCGCGGGTCTTGCGCTTGTCTACGCTCGCTATAGAAGGCTCTAGCTCTGTCGGTGGCAGGGCTGGGCCGTTCACACTGGCGCTGCGTTACGGCGACCTTGTGCTCCTTGCGCTCGCGCTGCCCCTGTTCGTGATCGCCGATTGGCCCATGCTCGGCTACGCCGTCGCCGCCGGGGCGTGGCTAGCCCAGCGCGCAATCGAACTGGCCGCCAACCGCCGCGCCGCGCGGGCTCTTGCCGAGCACCAGCGCAACACGGCGCTCGGGGTGATCGGCGCCTCGACCCTGGGGCGCGTCTGGCTGATCGCCCTGGCGGTCCTGCTGGTCGGCCTGCTCGGCGCCCGCGAGGATGGTCTCGCGGCGGCGCTCCTCTCGGCGGTCCTGATGACCGCCCACCTCGGCGGGCGGACCCTCGAGCGCGTCATGACGCCGGCCGAGGAGCGGCGATGAAGACGCGCACGAAGGTCTTGATCGGGGTCGCGGCCTACCTCGGCCTGACGATCCTCTTGGGGGTTCTGTTCGGCAGCGCCGGCAAGAACGAGGCGTTCAAGCCCCAGAACGAGTTCAAGCTCGACCCGTGGATCACGATCAAGCTCGGGGGAGTCGACCTGAGCATCAACAAGGCGGTCCTCTACCTTGGCCTGGCCAGCGCCCTGACGATCGCAACCATGGTCTGGGTCGCCAGGCGCATGCAGCAAAAGCCCAACCGCGTCCAGACCGCGGTCGAGGTGGCCTACGACCTGACCCGCACCAACATCACCGGGGGCAACCTCGACGCGAAGATGGCCACCAAGTGGTTCCCCTTCCTTGCCACCCTCTTCTTCTACATCTGGTTCTCGAACGTGATCGGGTTCCTGCCGCTGCCGACCAACACCGAGAACGAGATCCACATCTTCGGCCTCGCGGTGCCCACATTCGGGATCTACGCGGCGACGGCGAACATCTCGATCCCCCTGGCCCTGACGCTCGTCGTCTGGGTCTCCTACAACGTTCAGGGCATCCGGACAAAGGGGTTCTTCCCCTACTTCAAGAGCTGGCTGCCACCGGGCCTCGAGGACATGAACCCGGTCGGCAAGGCGGCGATCTTCGTGATCGAGGTGATCTCCCACATGGTCAGGCTGATCTCGCTCTCGGTGCGGCTGTTCGCCAACGTGCTCGCCGGCCACCTGCTGCTCCTGTTCATGGGAGGCGGGCTGGCCGTGCTCCTGGGGCTCGCGGCGCTCGGCGCCCTCACCTTCCCGATGGCGTTCGCCTTCTTCGTCTTCGAGCTCGGGCTGATCGCCACGCTCCAGGCTTTTATCTTCGCCACCCTCACCGCTATCTATCTCGGCGGGGCTACCGCCGAGACTCACTAGGAAAGGAGCTGTTCCATGGCTGACCTCTTGGTTCCCCTGGCCCAGGCCACAGACCTCGCCCCGGTCAAGGACGCCGGCAAGGCGATCGCGCTGGGCGTCGGGGCCGGTCTCGGGTCGATCGGAGCCGGTATCGGCATCGGCTTCATCTTCGGCAAGGAGATCGAGTCCGTGGCCCGCCAGCCCGAGATGAAGGACGAGCTGCAGGCGATCCGCTGGCTCGGATTCGCGCTGACCGAGGCCGTCGCGTTCTACACGTTCATCTTCGGCCTGATCGCCTTCTTCCTCGCGTAGGCCGATGCAGTCGCTGGGCTCGATAGCAGCGCAAATCCCGCTCGCGAAGTCGAGCGGCAGCTTCCTGGTCTCGCCGGGACTCGGCC
Source organism: uncultured bacterium (assembly GCA_963720685.1). GTDB lineage: Bacteria > Actinomycetota > Thermoleophilia > Solirubrobacterales > 70-9 > AC-56. The sequence goes on from CAVRGF010000003.1 coordinate 341,406, forward strand.
TGATGATCTGGACCCTGGTCCTGTTCGGGTTCACGATGTGGGTGCTGAGCAAGGTCGCCTTCCCCCGCATCCAGGAGGCGCTCGACAAGCGCGCCCGGGCGATCCGCGACAACATCGAGGCCGCGGAGCGACAGCGCCGCGAGGCCGACGAGCTGCTGGACGAGTACCGCGAGCGCCTCAAGGAGGCGCGCGAGCAGGCTGAGGACATCACCGAGCGGGCGCGGAAGGCCGCCGATGTCGCGAAGGCCGAGGCGACCGAGGTGGGACGCGAGAAGCGCGAGCAGCTGGTCGCGGCCGCTCGCCGCGACATCGAGGCCGAGACTCGGCGCTCGCTGGAGCGGATCCGCTCCGAGGTCGCCGACCTGACGATTCTGGCGACCGAGAAGGTGACCCGAAAGGCCCTCAACGCCGACGACCAGCAACGCCTCGTGGAGGAGGCCCTCGCCGAGGTTGACTTCTCGGCCCTGGCCGGCAGCAGCAAGGAGGGGGACAGCTAGTGGAGGAGCTGGCCCGCGTGTACGCCGAGTCGCTGTTTCAGGTGGCGCGCGAGAGGGGAAAGCTGGACGTGATTCGCGATCAGCTCGGTGAATTCGCCGATGCGGTCGCCGAGAGCCGGGACCTTCAGGTCTTCCTGTTCAGCCCCTACTTCTCCTCGACCGAGAAGCGTGACGGGATCGCGCGCGCCGTCACCGGAGCCGAGCCGGAGGTCGTCAACTTCCTGGAGCTGTTGGCGGAGAAGCACCGGATGCCGGTCATCTTTCGAATCAGGAGCCGGTTCGACGAGCTCTGGGCGCGGGAGAACAAGCAGCTGGAGGTGCGTCTCACCAGCGCGGTCGAGCTCGACCCACAGGTGGTCGAGCGGGTCGGCGCCGAGATCGAGCGCCAAACCGATCGCAGGATCGAGCTTGAGACCGAGGTCGACCGCGAGATGATCGGCGGCCTCGTGCTGCGAGTCGGCAACATGGTCGTGGACGCGAGTCTGCGCGGCAGGCTCGAGAAGCTGAGAAAGGAAGTCGCTAACGCATAGCCATAGCTGTCAGTGAGGGGCTTTAGCCCCGAAAGCAGCATGTAAGGCCGCCAAAGGCGGCCGCAAGAAGATTAAGGAGCAAGCGCAAACCCAGCACGTAAGGCCGCCAAAGGCGGCCGCAAATGGATTCAAGGAGCTAGACAAACGTGGAAATCAAGCCCGATGAGATTGCCAAGATCCTGCGCGAGCGGATCGAGGGCCTGGACACCGAGGGCGCCGAGCTCGCGGAGGTGGGAACGGTCCTCTCCGTGGCGGACGGGATCGCCCGGATCCACGGCCTCGACAACTGCATGGCGCTCGAGATGCTCGAGCTCCCCCACGACGTCACCGGTCTGGCCCTGAACCTCGAGCAGGACAACGTCGGCACAGTGCTGTTCGGCGACTGGGACAAGGTCGTCGAGGGCGACACCGTGAAGCGGACCGGGAAGCTCCTCGAGATCCCCGTTGGTGAGGCGCTCCTGGGCCGCATGGTCGACCCGCTTGGCCGCCCCCTGGACGACCGGGGCGAGATCCACACCGATCAGACCCGCCCGGCCGAGTTCAAGGCGCCCGGCGTGGTCCAGCGACAGCCGGTCGACACCCCGGTCCAGACCGGGTTGAAGGCGATCGACGGAATGATCCCGGTCGGCCGGGGCCAGCGCGAGCTGATCATCGGCGACCGCCAGACCGGCAAGACCGCGATCGCGATCGACACGATCATCAACAACCGCGACAAGGATCTGATCTGCATCTACGTCGCGATCGGCCAGCGGATGTCGACCGTCGTCCAGGTGATGGAGACACTCGAGGAGAACGGCGCGCTCGAGAACACCATCATCGTCGCGGCGCCCGCCAACGAGGCGGCGCCGATCAAGTACATGGCCCCGTACGCGGGTTGCGCGATGGGGGAGCACTTCCTCTACGACGGCAAGGACGCGCTGTGCATCTACGACGACCTCACGAAGCACGCCTACGCGTATCGACAGATGTCGCTGCTCCTTCGCCGGCCGCCCGGCCGCGAGGCGTACCCGGGCGACGTCTTCTACCTGCATTCGCGGCTCCTGGAGCGCGCCGTGCGTTTGAACGACGACCTCGGCGGCGGGTCGCTGACGGCCCTGCCGATCATCGAAACGCAGGCCAACGACGTCTCGGCCTACATCCCGACCAACGTGATCTCGATCACCGACGGCCAGATCTTCCTGGAGTCGGACCTGTTCTACAGCGGCAACCGGCCGGCCATCAATGTCGGCATCTCGGTTTCGCGCGTCGGGGGTGACGCCCAGCGCAAGGCGATGAAGAAGGTCGCCGGCAAGCTTCGCCTCGACCTCTCCCAGTACCGCGACCTCGAGGCCTTCGCCCAATTCGGCTCCGAGCTCGACCCCGAGACCCGCAAGTCGCTGGCCCGCGGCGAGCGGCTGGTCGAGATGCTGAACCAGAAGGAGCTCAACCCGCTCTCGGTCGCCGAGCAGGTCGCCTCGATCTACGCCGGCACCGGCGGCTACCTGGACCGGATCAAGACCGAGCGTGTCCACCAGTTCCTCGAGGACCTGCTGGGCAGGTTGAAGGCCGAGCACGATGACCTGATGGGCCGGATCGACGCGGGGGCGCTCTCGGACGAGGACGACGAGGCGCTGGGCAAGGCGATCGCCGAGATGATCGACGACTTCGGGCCTGACTTCGACAGCGAGGGCAACCCGCTCGCCGAGGGTGAGTCCGACCGCCTGCTCTCCGAGGAGGAGAGGGCCAAGCCCGGGCGCACGGCGCCCGAGGCGCCGGTCGGCGAGGGCGATGAGGCCGAGCGGAACGCCGAGGAGGTACCCGCATAGCCACCCAGAAGGAAGTCAGGAACCGGATCTCCAGCGTCAAGAACATCCACAAGATCACTCGGGCGATGGAGATGGTGGCGGCTGCGCGCCTGCGGCGGGCGGAGCAGCGCATCGAGGCGATGCGCCCCTACGCCGAAGCGATTCGCAGGATGGCGCGCGACGTCTCCGAGGCCTCGGAGGGGGCGGCGGCGCGGGTGCCGATTCTTCAGCACCGCGAGCCGGTCGCCACGGTCGGCATCCTGCTGGTCACAGGCGACCGGGGCCTGGCCGGCGCCTTCAACACCCAGATCATTCGCGAGGGCTTGAAGCTGAAGCGCGACTACGCGTCCGAGAGCGGCCGGGTGACATTCTCGGTGGTCGGCAGGCGCGGAAACTCGACCATGCATTTTCGCGGCGAGGACGTAGCCGGGTCCTACGTGGGGTTCACCGAGCGGCCGGCATTCGCGGACGCTCGGCGGATCTCACGCGACCTGACGTCGGCGTTCACCGACGGCCACCTCGATCGGGTCGACCTGGTCTACAACCGATACGTGTCGCCGCTCACCCAATACGTCCGCCGGCACACGCTGCTGCCTCTCCGCGAGGCCGAGGTGTTCGGCGAGCGCCAGCCGGAAGCCGAGGCCCAGGACGGGGATCCGGCGCTCGAGGAGGCCGACCGTCGAGCCTCGTGGGTCTACGAGCCCGAGGCCGAGGACCTTCTGCCGATGCTCTTCGAGGAGTACGTGGACCTCTCGGTCTACCGAGCGTTGCTCGAGTCCGCAGCCTCCGAGCTCGGGGCGCGGATGACGGCGATGCGGAGCGCGTCCGAGAACGCGCAGGAGATGATCGCCGACCTGACGCTCGAGATGAACAGGGTTCGCCAGGCCGAGATCACTCAGGAGATCCTCGAGGTGGTCGGGGGGGCCGAAGCGCTTGGTTGACCGAGCACAAGCCCAGCGGGCGGGTCCGGTGCCTGCCCCGTGAACGGCGCTCAACTGCTGAAGGAGACGAATGGCTGAACAGAACGGAAACGTCGGAAGGGTCGAGCAGGTCCTGGGAGTGGTGGTCGACGCCGTCTTCCCCGGTCAGCTGCCCGAGATCTACCACGCGCTCAAGATCCAGGTTCCCGAGGGAGACGGTCGCCAGGCGATGGACCTGGTGCTCGAGGTGCAGCAGCACCTGGGCGACGACCGCGTCAAGGCGGTCGCGATGGACGCCACCGACGGGCTCGAGCGGGGCGACCCCGTGATCGACACGGGCGGCCCGATCACAGTCCCGGTCGGCACCCAGACGCTCGGCCGGATCTTCAACCTGCTCGGCGAGCCGATCGACGAGGGCGAGCCGATCGAGGTCGAGGAGCGCTGGCCGATCCACCGCCCGGCGCCTGGGGCCGAGGAACTGACCCCGAGCCAGGAGATGCTCGAGACCGGGATCAAGGTCGTCGACCTTCTCGCCCCCTACGCAAAGGGCGGGAAGGTCGGCCTGTTCGGCGGCGCCGGGGTGGGCAAGACCGTGATCATCATGGAGCTGATCCGCAGCATCGCCGACCAGCACGAGGGTCGCTCGGCGTTCTGCGGGGTCGGGGAGCGCACCCGCGAGGGCAACCAGCTCTACCTCGAGATGCAGGAGTCCGGGGTGATCGACAAGACGATGATGGTCTTCGGCCAGATGAACGAGCCGCCGGGCGCCCGCTTTCGGGTGGCGCTTTCCGGCCTCACGATGGCCGAGTACTTCCGCGACGAGGGCGGCCAGGACGTGCTCTTGTTCATCGACAACATCTTCCGCTTCGTGCAGGCGGGCTCGGAGGTCTCGGCGCTGCTCGGGAGAATGCCCTCGGCGGTCGGCTATCAGCCCACCCTCGAGACCGAGATGGGCGAGCTCCAGGAGCGGATCACGTCGACCGAGCGCGGGTCCGTCACCTCGGTCCAGGCGATCTACGTCCCGGCGGACGACCTCACGGATCCGGCGCCGGCTTCGGTGTTCGCGCACCTGAACGCCACCACGACGCTGTCGCGGGCGATCTCCGAGAAGGGGATCTATCCCGCCGTGGACCCGCTCGACTCGACCTCCACGATCCTCAAGCCCGAGATCCTCGGCGAGGACCACTACAACACCGCGACCGAGGTCCAGGAGGTCCTGCAGCGCTACAAGGAGCTCCAGGACATCATCGCGATCCTCGGGATCGACGAGCTCTCCGACGAGGACAAGCTCGCCGTCGCCCGCGCTCGCAAGATCGAGCGCTTCCTCTCCCAGCCGTTCTTCGTCGCCGAGGTCTTCACCGGGCGGCCCGGCGTCTACGTCCCGGTCGACGAGACGGTGCGCGGGTTCCGCGAGATCCTGGACGGCAAGCACGACGACCTCTCCGAGGGCGACTTCTACATGAAGGGAACGATCGACCAGGTGGTCGCCGACGCCCGCGGCTCGAACGGGTCGAACGGGGGCTGATCGAGGTTGGCCGACCCCAAGCACACGCTCGAGGCCCAGGTCCTGACGCCGGAGCGCGAGGTGTTTCGCGGCGAGCTGGTGCAGCTCTCGACCCGGACGACGCTGGGTGAGGTGGGGATTCTCGCCAGGCACGTGCCGATGGTCGCCCGCCTCGTCCCCACCGAGCTTCGCCTTCATGTCTCGGAGGGCGAGACTCGGCGCTTCGCCCAGGGTGAGGGCTGGCTCGAGGTGTTCGCCAACCGGGCCCGTGTGCTGGTCGCCGAGGCCGTCCCGCCTGAGGCTCTCGAAGCCGCCGACCTTCGTCGACGCCTCGAGGATGCCGAGCGCCAGCTGGGCGAAGCCGAGCCGGGAAGCGCCGCCCGCGATGCCGCCGAGCGGGAGCGACGACGGCTCGAGGCCTTCCTCGAGATAGCCGACAACCTGTAGGTCGCGGATAATCCGAGGCGCGAACCCGCGGAGGGCGGACCCGCGGAGCACCCGGGACAGCACCCCCCCTCGTCCGCCGCCCGTTCTGTGATGGAAGAGCGCACGCTGACCGAGAAGCTGATCGGCTACGACACCTCCACCGCCGAGGGGATCGGGCTCTGCGCGGGATTCGTCAAGGGCTGGCTCGAGGCGCGCGACATCGTGGCGCGCCAGATCGGCGTCCGGGACCTGCCGGTCACGATCGCCGACGTGGGGCCAGAGGACGCTCCGAACACCGTTCTGCTGCACGGCCACGTCGACGTGGTCCCCGGGCGGCCCGAGCAGTTCGAGCCACGAATCGACGGGGACCGCCTCTACGGACGGGGCGCCTATGACATGAAGGGGGCGCTCGCCTGCCTTCTGCTGGCGCTCGCGGACCTGCGCGACCAGGACCGGGTCCGGGTGAGACTGGGGATCGTTCCCGACGAGGAGTCCGAGGAGGCGGACGACAGGGCGGGAGACCGCCTCGTCAAGGCCGGCTTCCTGGGGGACTTCGCGATCACCGGCGAGCCGACCGACATGGACGTCGGGGTTGCCGCGAAGGGCGTGTTGGCAATGCGTGTTCAGGTCTCGGGACGCGCGGCCCACGGCGCCACTCCCTGGCTCGGGGAGAACGCGATCCTGCGCGCACATGAGGTATTCCGCGAAATCGAGGCGCTACCTTTTGCGGGCCAGAGCTCGGAGCTATTCGACCGGCCGTCGATCAATCTCGGCCGGATTCTCGGCGGCGACGCCCTGAACAAGGTCCCAGACACCTGCTTCATCGACGTGGACGTCCGCTATCTGCCTGAGCAGGACCCGGACGCGATCCTCGACCAGGTCGGCGGGCTGTCCGGTGCCCGCGTGATCTCGACCTTCTCGCGCCCGCCGGCGTTGGTCGACCCGGAGTCCGTCTACGTGCGGGCTCTCCAGGCGGCGGCCACGCAGCACAGCACCGGCCAGGCGAGGGGCGTCGTCGGTCGTGACGGCGCATCGGACGCGGTCTCGTTCCTGCGGGCCGGCGTCCCGGCGGTGGAGTTCGGCCCGGTGGGCGATGGCCACCACGGCCCGGACGAATGGATCTCGGTCTCGTCGCTTTCCGACTATCGCCGCTCGATCGTCGGCTTCGTGCACGAGCTGCCGGATGCCTTGGCCGCCGACGCCGCGTCCGAGGGGGCCGGGAGTTGACCGGCATGGATGAGACCGAGCGCCCGGACGGAGGGGACGGGCCGGACGAGCGGGAGCCCGGCACACCATCCGACGCCGACCAAAGGGCGGGCGAGGGAGATCACCCGCCCCAAGCTCCGTCGAGCCCCCCGCCGGCGACCTGGGCGGGCAAGAAGGGAGGCGCCGACGACGGGCCGCCCGATCGCGGCGAGAACGCCCCCCTACCCGGCCCGCCCGCGACTGACCCATCCGCCCCCGGGCCGGACCCCCCGGCCGAGGACACGGTCGAGGCGGACACCCCGGCCCTCGCGGATCGGGAGGCGGCTCGGGAGGCGGCGATGGCGGGGCTTCGGGCGAGAACCGCCGAGCACGCCGCCAGGCAGCGGGCCACGACCTCGCCCGGAGCGCCGGTCACTCCGCCATCGGCGGCCGGCCCGGCGGCCCCGGCGGCGCCGGCCGAGACGCCCGATCCTCCGGTCCAGGAGCCGGCGGGCGGCAAACCTCCACCCGGCGGCGAGCCGCCGGACGGAGATCAGGCCGAGGAGCGCTCGTCCTCGCGCGGGATGTGGGCGCGATTCGTTGCCGGATCGCTCTTGATCATGGTCTCCATGGCCACAGCAACCGCGGTCAGCCTGCTCGTCTATCTGACCGACCTCGCGAACGGACTTGGCGGGCTCCATTCGGTTCGCGACCAGCTGGAAGTGGCCGACCCGGGCAAGCCCCAGACGATTCTCATCCTGGGCTCGGACAGGCGGCCCAAGGGCCAGGGGATCGGGGCGCGGTCGGACACCACCATCCTGCTCCGGGTCGCCGCCGATCAGATCACGGTCCTGTCGATCCCGCGTGACCTGAAGGTCAACATCCCCGGCCACGGGGTCGACAAGTTCAACGCCGCCTACAGCTACGGCGGGCCGAAGCTGACCCTGAAGGTGGTCAAGCAACTGACCGGGCTCGACGACATCAACCACGTGGTCAACGTCGACTTCACGGGGTTCGCCGACGCTGTCAACTCGATCGGTTGCGTCTACGTCGACGTCGACCACCATTACTTCCATTCGAACGTCGGGCTGGCGCCGATCGACCAGTACGCCGAGATCGACATCCCAGCTGGCTACCAGCGGATGTGCGGTTTGAACGCGCTCCAGTACGTGCGCTACCGCCACGACGACAATGACTTGGTGCGCTCGGCGCGCCAGCAGAACTTCCTCCGCGAGGCGCGCCAGGAACTGCCGCCCGAGAAACTGGTCGCCGATCGCGACACGCTGACCGGCATCCTCAAGAAGTACGTGACCTCGGACATCGAGGACCCGGTCACGCTGGTCAGCCTCGGAAAGCTGTTCCTCGCGGCCCGCGGAGCGCCGGTCGTGCAGGTCCACTTCCCGGCCGACCTCGGAGGGCCGAGTGCGTCATACGTGACCGCTTCGCAGAGCGCGATCCAGAAGGCGGTGCGCCAATTCGAGGGCGAGACGCCGTCCCCACCGACCACTCCGGAGCCCTCTTCGCCGTCCGGCGGGGGATCGAAGCCCGCGAACGGCTCCAAGAAGCACCACGCTGCGCCGCCGGTTCCGACGCCGCTGATCGACTCGACGGCTTCCGGGCAGCAGTTCGCGGCGAAGCTCGCGGCCACCAAGACCAAGAGCGGCAAGCCGATGCTCGACTTCCCGGTCTACTACCCGACCAAGCTGATTCCGGGCTCGACGATCACCGAGGACTCTCGGGCCTTCCCGATCGACGGTCCCGGCAACGACGTGTACCACGGCTACAAGATGGTCGTCGAGGTGCCGACAGACGGCTACACCGGCTACTACGGCGTCTCGGGAACCGACTGGAAGGATGCGCCGATCCTCGCCAACCCCGATGAGACGAAGACGATCGGCGGGGTCGATTACCTCGAGTCCTGGGACGGCAGCCAGCTCCGGCTGGTGGGCTGGAAGACCGACAAGGCCGCCTACTGGATCGACAACACCCTGCTCAACGTGCTCACGCCGGGTCAGATGCTCGGAATTGCACAATCGATGCGCAGGTACACGGGCTGAGCGCGGGTTCCTCGCTCAGCAGCGATCATTGGGGTGACTTGAGCGACCAGCGACCAATCGGGGTGATCGGCGTGGGCTGGGTGGGCCTGGTGACCGCGGGCTGCTTCGCCGAGCTCGGACAGCGGGTCGTCGCGATGGACGTCAACGCCGCCAAGATCGACGCCCTGGGCAGGGGCGACGTGCCGATCCACGAGCCGGGGGTGGCGGAGCTCCTAGAGCGAAACCGCGAGCGCCTCGTCTGGACCACCGAGATGGCCGAGGTGCTCGCCGAGGCGCGGCTCCTCTTCTGCTGCGTGGACACGCCGCCGACCTACTCGGGCGACGCGGATCTCTCGCGGGTCGAGGCGGTGGTCTCCCAGCTTCCGGCCGACGGGGGTCACGCGCTGGTCATGAAGAGCACCGTGCCCGCCGGTACCGGCAGCGCAATCCGCCGCGACGAGCCCGGCCTTACCTACGTCTCCTGCCCGGAGTTCCTCAAGGAGGGCTCGGCGGTGGAGGACTTCCTTCACCCCGACCGGGTCGTGATCGGCGCGGACCCCGGCGACGAGTGGGCCGCTGACCAGGTCGAGGCGATCTACCGCCCGCTTGGCGGGGAGCTCGTTCGCACCGACGTGGCGTCTGCGGAGATGATCAAGCTGGCGGCGAATGCCTTCCTGGCGACCAAGATCTCGTTCATCAACGAGATCGCGAACGTCTCCGAGGAGGTGGGCGCCGACGTCACCGAGGTGGCGCGGGGAATGGGACTCGACAAGCGGATCGGATCGTCGTTCCTGCGCGCCGGGATCGGGTATGGAGGGTCCTGCTTCCCCAAGGACGTAAGCGCTCTGAAGCAGCTGGCGGGCAACACCGGCTACCACTTTCAGCTCCTCACCGCGGTGATCGAGGTCAACGAGCTTCAGAAGCGGCGCGTGATGAAGAAGCTCGAGAAGCACCTCGGGCCGCTGGTCGGCAAGCAGGTCGCCCTGCTCGGGCTGGCGTTCAAGCCGGACACGGACGACATGCGCGAGGCCACCAGCCTGGTGCTCGCGGCGCGGCTCCACGGCGAGGGCGCGATCGTGCGCGGCTACGACCCGGTTGCCGGTGGCGCGGCGAGCGCGGTCCTGCCGAGCATCGAGCTGTGCGACTCGGTCGAGAGCGCCCTGGACGGCGCCGACGCCGCGATCCTGGTCACCGAGTGGCAGGAGTTCGCCGAGCTCGATTGGCCCGCCCTGCGAAAGCGTATGGCGACCCCGCTGGTGATCGACGGGCGGAACTTCCTCGACTCCGAGGCGCTGCGCGAGGCGGGGTTCGCCTACGAGGGCATCGGGCGTTCCGATAGCGGCACGAGCCCGGGGCGATCCGGCTCGGACGCCGCGAGCGCGGCGGAGTCGCGGCGTCCCTGATGCAGGCCGTGATCCTGGCCGGCGGCGAGGGAACCCGCCTGCGCCCGTTGACTCTCACCTCGCCGAAGCCCGCGATGACCCTCGTCGATCGCCCCTTCATAGCGTTCATGGTCGACTGGGTCGCTCGCCACGGCGTCACCGACGTCGTGATCGCCTGCGGCTTCGGGGCTGCCGCCGTGCGGGGTGCCCTGGGAGATGATCGCGACGTGGTGGACCGGATCACCTACGTCGAGGAGGCCGAGCCGCTCGGCACCGCCGGACCGCTTCGCCTCGCCGCCGATCAGGGACTGCTCGAGGAGCGCTTCCTGGTCCTGAACGGTGATCTGCTCACCGACCTCGACCTGAGCGCCCTGCTCGCCTCGCACTCCCGGCGTCAAGCAGCCGTCACCCTGGCGCTCCACTCGGTGGCCGACCCGACTTCATACGGCCTCGTGCGACGCGATGGCGGCCCCTCGGCGCCGGGCGAGGCCCCGGCCGCTCCCGACGGCGAGGTGCTCGGCTTCCTCGAGAAGCCCGATCCGGCCGAGATCGACACCGACGAGGTGAACGCGGGCGCCTACGTGGTGGAGCGCGACGTGGTCGACCTGATTCCCCCAGGGCGCATGTGCTCGATCGAGCGCGAGATCTTTCCGCGCCTGGTCGGCGACGGGCTGTACGGGCGCAGGCTGGAGGGCTACTGGATGGATGTGGGCACCCCGGAGCGCTATCTGGAGGCGAGCTGGGACATCCTCGAGCGCGCGGTGCGCACCGACGTCCGGATCGACGACAGCGGCCTCTCGGTGGCCGACGGGGCACGGGTGGACGCCGGCGCCGTGGTCGAGCCCCCGGCGTTCGTCTCCGACGACGTCTCGGTGGGTTCCGGCGCGGCGATCGGAGCAAGGGCCGTGATCGGCCGCGCGACCGCGATCGGCGAGCATGCGAAGGTATCGGGCTCGGTGCTGCTCAGCGATTGCACGATTGGCTCTCAGGCCGAAATCGGTGAGGCCATCCTTGCCTCGGGCGTCGCGGTGGGAGCAGGAGCGAGGATCCGAGCCGGATCGGTGGTCGGCGCCGGGGCGCGGATCGAGGCGGGGGCGGAGCTGGGACCGGGAGCGCGTGTCCAACCCGGGGCGGTCGCCTCGTGAGTGAGGTGGACGCAGTGGATGCGTCGAACCAGCTCGACGACGTGCTCGCCCTTCCCGACCACCTCGGCGATGCACTGTGGCGGGTCGAGTCCGCGAAGATCGAGGGGTTCGATGCGCCCGGCGGGGTGGTGGTCTGCGGGATGGGCGGCTCGGCCGTCGGCGGTGACCTCGCAGCGGTGGCGCTGGGCAGCCGGCTGAGCCGGCCGCTCACGACCCAGCGCGCATACGAGCTGCCCAACAGCATGCTTCCCGACCGCGCCGTGCTCTGCTCGAGCTACTCGGGCGACACCGAGGAGACGATCGCCTGCTACGAGGCCGCCGAGGCGCTCGGCGCCCCCCGGATCGTCGCCACCACGGGCGGAGAGCTCGCTCGCGCGGCGCGCCGCGACCGGGTTCCCGTGATCGGGCTGCCGTCCGGGCTCCAGCCGCGAGCCGCGGTCGGGTATCTCTTCACGGCGGCGGCCGAGATCGCCGCCGTGGCCGGCGCCGCTCCCGGCATCCGCACCGAGATCGATTCCTCGGCCGCCCACCTGCGCGAAGCCAGCGGCGCCCTGGCCGAGCTGGCGGCCGAGTTGGCCGAGCGACTGGACGGGTCGATCCCGATCGTCTATGGCGCCGACCTGACCGTCCCGGTCGCCTACCGGTGGAAGACGCAGATCAACGAGAACGCCAAGCTCCCAGCATTCTCCGCGGAGCTGCCCGAGGCCGACCACAACGAGATCGTCGGCTGGCAGGGCGCCCAGGACGCGGGTCGCTTCGGAGCGATCTTCCTGCGCGATCGCGATCAGCACCCGCGCGTCAGGCAGCGAATCGACCTGACGGCGGCCCTGGTCGCGCCGGACGCCGCCGCCGTGGCCAGGGTGGAGACCGAGGGGGAGAGTCGGACCGAGCGATTGCTGTGGACGGTGATGCTCGGCGACCTGCTCTCGCTCGAGCTCGCCGCCCGCCGGGGGGTCGATCCGGCCCCGATCGAGCCGATCGACCGCCTCAAGGATCGGCTCGGGGCACCGTAGCCGCCGCCGGGACGCCCCCGGCGACACAATGCCGGACATGGACGCTCCCGCGCTCGAGACGCGCGACCTGAGCAAGTCGTACGGGCAGGGGGATGCCGCCGTGCTGGCCCTCGACCGGGTGAGCATCCGCGTCGACGGGGGCGAGATGGTCGCCATCATGGGGCCCTCGGGCTCGGGCAAGAGCACGCTCCTTCACCTGCTGGGGGCGCTCGACACGCCGAGCTCCGGCGAGATCCTGATCGGCGGAGATCGCTACGACGGCCTCGGAGACGGCGAGCTGACCCGCCTTCGGCGAGACAAGATCGGCTTCGTCTTCCAGTTCTTCAACCTGCTCCCCTCGCTGTCGGCCGAGGAGAACGTTCTCCTGCCGGCGCTGATCGCGGGCCGGCGCGACGAAGCGACCCGTCGCCGGGCCGCAGCGCTGCTGGAGCGAGTGGGGCTCGGGGCACGGGCCCGCCACCTTCCCGGGGAGATGTCGGGCGGCGAGCAACAGCGGGTGTCGATCGCTCGGGCACTCCTCACCGAGCCCGAGATCGTGCTCGCCGACGAGCCGACCGGCAACCTCGACAGCCGGTCGAGTCAGGGCGTGCTGGACCTGCTGGGAGAGTTGAACCGAAGCGAGGGGCAGTCCGTGGTCATCGTCACCCACGATCCGGCCGCCGCTGCGATCGCCATGCGGGTGATCCTGCTCCACGACGGACGGGTGGCGGGGGAATCCCCCGGGGGGTCCACCGATGCCGTGATCCGGGCGCTCTCTCGACTCGGATGATGCGCAGCTTCGGCTCGCTGGCGTTCCGCCAGGTTCGCGCGCGCCGGATGCGCTCGCTCCTGACCGCCGCGGGAATCGTCCTCGGGGTCGGGATGATCCTCGGGGTCCTGCTTCTGACCGTGACGATCCATCGGACCTTCACCGACCTGTTCGACTCGGTGTACGGTCGGACCGACCTGGTCGTCTCGGGCGTAGGCGGCGACTCAGTGAGACGCTCCACGCTCGCGATCGCGCGTCGAAACCCCGACGTTTCGGACGCGCAGGGGAACGTGACGAGCGTGTTCACGCTGGTCGACCGGGCCAATCGTGCGTCGACCGCGGCAAGCGCCCGCTTGAACGTCGCCGGCGAGAGCCCCGCCGCGGCACGGTTGTCGGACTCGCACACCGTCGCCGGCAGGGATGCGCGGAGCGGCAGCGAGGTGACGCTCCAGAAGAGCTGGGCCGACGCGAACGGGATCGTGGTCGGCGACGGGGTCCGGCTCGCGACGCCCGTCGGCGTGCGGACCCTGCGGGTGGTGGGACTCTTCCAGTTCACCACCGGCTTGGACTTCGGCGGCCAGGGGTTCGGACGGGTGCCGCTGCCCACCGGGCGCCGGTTGATGGACAGGCCGCGGGCCTTCGACGAGGTCGACCTGGTGGTGGACGGGGGAAACCCGGTCATCGACCGGGTTCGGGACGAGCTGCGGCGGACCCTGCCGAGGGGGGTCAAGGTTCAGACCCCCGAGAGCAAGAGCGCCGACGTCGAGCAACAGCTTCAGGCCTTCAACGTGATCCTCTACTTCTTCGCCGCGATGGCGCTGTTCGTCGGCGGTTTCTTGATCTTCAACTCGTTCAACATGACGGTCTTCCAGCGCACCAGGGAGATCGGCATGCTGAGGACGCTCGGCGCCGGTCGCTGGAGGATCACCGGGTCGGTACTGCGCGAGGCCGTCGTGCTGGGCCTTCTGGGAGCGGTCCTGGGCCTGGCTCTGGGGCTGGGCTTGGCCCTCGGGCTGATCCGCTTGATGCGCGCACTCGACTTCCCGGTCGGCGATCTCGCCTTCTCGGGCTTTGCCCCCGCCGCGGCGATCGCGACCGGACTGATCACCGCGGTCCTCGGGGCTCTGTATCCGGCCCGCCGGGCGGGGCGCACGTCGCCGATCAGGGCGGTGCTCGGCACCGAGGGGCTTCGCGCGCGCCTGCGCCCGCGTCGCGCGGTGATCGGCGCGGTGCTGATCCCGCTGGGGCTCGGCGGGGCGTTCTGGCTCGGCGCCGCCGATCAGACGACCACCCTGGTTGCCGCGGCCGGGATGCTCGGGACGATCGCGATATTCCTCGGCATCGCAATGGTGGCGCCGTTCGCGATCCGCCCTCTGGTCAGGGTGCTCTCGTGGCCGCTTCGACGGGTCTTCCCGGTCGAGGGCCGCCTCGCCGCGGACGCGGCCCGATCCGACCCGGGCCGTACGGCGGCGACGGCGACCGCGCTGATGATCGGGCTCGCCCTGGTGGTGGCGGTCAACAGCCTCGGCGCCAGCTTCCTGCAGTCGATCAACGACGAGTTCGATCGCGACTTCGCCCGTGACCTCACGGTTCAGCCGCAGGGCTTCGCGCCGGGGCAGGGGCCCCAGCAGACGATCGCCAACGGCCTGCGCAAGCGTCTCGCCCGGCTTCCTCAAGCGGCGGTGGTGGCGAACGAGCGCTTCCTCTACACACCCGACCTTCCGGGGCCGAGGGGGAAGAAGGGCGACGGGCTCCTGCTGGCGTTCGACCCGCCGCTCTACCAGAAGGTCGATCAGACCGAGATCGAGGGCACTTCTCGCGCGCGCGCCTTCCGGCGCCTCGATCGCGGCTGGGTGACCCTCGGAAAGGGCTGGGCGCAGGAGACGAAGCTGGGGGTTGGCGACCCGATCACCCTCCACGGATCCTCCGGGACCCGTCACACGAGGGTCGCGGGCATCGTCAAGACGATCATCTTCGGCGGGCAGACCGTCGGCATGTCACTTCGCACCATGCGGGCGGTCTACGGGGTGACGGCCGATTCGGAGCTGGCCCTCAAGGCCACCTCGGCCCAAGCCAGGCCGGTCCTGCGACGGCGGGTGGACAGGATCGTCAAGCGGCGCTACCCCAACCTCGCGGTGCTGTCGAACGCGCAGCTCAAGTCGAACGTCGAGGATCAGGTCAACCAGCAGTTCGGCATCTTCTACGCGATCGTGGGAGTCGCGATCTTCGCCAGCCTGTTCGGGATCGTCAACACGCTGACCATGTCTGTGATCGAGCGCACTCGCGAGATCGGCGTCCTGCGGGCGCTCGGCGCCTCGCGGTGGCAGGTTCGGCGCTCGATCGCCGACGAGAGCCTCGTGATCGGTCTGATCGGCGCCCTGCTGGGAATCGGGGTGGGCACGGGGCTGGGATACGCGCTGCTCCAGGGGCTGTCGTCCGGAATCCCGGGGGTCGAGTACCGGCCCCCGCTCGCAACCATCGTGTACGTGGGAATCGCGGGCCTCGCCCTGGGCCTGCTGGCGTCGATTCTCCCTGCCAGGCGGGCGGCGCGCCTCGACGTGATCAGGGCGATCAGCTACGAGTAGGCGAGGCGGTCGATCTGGTCGCTGATCGCGGCGATGATCTGCCTGACGCGATGGGACTCGACGCTCCTCAGGTAGGCGAAATAGTCCTCGCTCTTCCGCTTGGTCTGGGCCCTGTGCCGGCGGCCCGGGTGGGCCAGATACCTCCTCAAGGCTCGCTTTCGCATTCGATCGCGGGCTTCGAGTGCGTCCCGGGCCTCGGAGGTCACGTGCCGCTTCTTGGCCAGCAGGCGATGGAACCTGTGGCGGGACGCATGGTGGATCGTCTGAAGCTTGTGGAGGTAGTGCCGCAGGTCGACGACCGCCGGATCGTGTCCGAGCGGCTGCATGTGCGGCTTGTAGATCTTGGCCTGCGCCGAACCTGTGGCCAGACAGCCGGCGAGGAGCGCTGCGCAGACGGCGACCGCGAAGAGCTTCGCGCGCATCAGCGGGCCTCGAGCTTTCCTTCGCAGCGCCTGATCGAATCCTTGCCCGGCCCGCCGCTGCACAGGTCCCTCGCCGGTCCGGCCCGCAGAGCATCGGCGCCGGGCCCGCCGCCCAGCTGATCGCGACCGCCTCCGCTCATCACTCCGCCAGCGGACGCGTAGTCGTCCCCGAAGATCAGGTCTCGGCCGGCCAGCGCATGGAGGCGATCATTGCCCCCGCCCTCGGCCACTCCGCGTCGCGTGTAGCTGTCGCCGACCAGGATGTCGGCACCCGGGCCGGTGCTCATCTTGTCGTTTCCGCCGCCGATCGCGTGTCCGCGGGGCGAGTAGCTGTCGCCGACCACCAGGTCGCGTCCGGAGGACGCCTCGAAGTGGTCGTTTGCCCCGCCCTGCGCCGTGCCCTCGCCGGTCACCGCGCTGTCTCCGACCAGCGTGTCGTCCCCGTGCTGGGCGCGGATGAAGTCCCTCGCCCCGCCGGTCGCGTCGAAGGCCGAGTAGTTGTCGCCGACGATCGTGTCGCTGCCGAATTCGCCGTCGATCATGTCTTTGCCGACCCGTCCGTGGAGACTGCCGTGGAGGTTGGCGCGGTCGCCGACGATCAGGTCGTCTGCGTAGCTGCCGTCGAGGTAATCGTTGCCCGGGCCGCCGATCAGGGTCGCCGGGGCGTCGTGCTTGAGGTCGCTCGGGTTGTTGCCGGCGAATATGTAGTCGTTTCCCGGGCCGCCGTCGATGACGTCGCGCCCGCCGTTGCCGATGATCCATTCCTTGGCCTTCGTCCCCATGATCACGTCCCTGTGCCGGGTCCCGAGGATCACCCTGCGGTGACCCGGGGCGACGAAGCGGGTGTTGGGGCCGACGATCGTCGCGCGGTGGCCGAGCACGGTCGGCCGCGGGTGGCCGGCCGCCGGCGCGGCGAGAACGGTCATCGCGGCACAGGTCACGACCGTCGCCAGCGCGGCCACCGGGTGGAACCCTCGCGCTCCGCGGCGAATCGCTCGCGGGGCGGACCGTGATCGGGGTGCGGATTCAGGCCTATCGACCGCGGGGGCGGACCGCGGATCGCCGTGCGGGGGCGCCGGCGAGGGACGCATATACGAACCTCCAGCAGACTGTTGTTGGCGCCCGGGGGCGCCTCCGGAAAGCCTCGTCGTGCCACCAGTCCCTGGCGACCAACCGACCGTAGACTATCCCGGCGGTCGGGCGGCACGGCCACCGGGTAATCCTGCTTACTCGTCGGGCCGAGGGCGACGGCGATCGCGCTTTCGCTCGCTCCTCCGACGCTTCGCCTCCAGGCGCCGTTCGCGCGCCGCACGCCCGGGCCGGGTCCGTCGGCGCCTGCGCGGGACCGTGAGCCCCGCCGCCAGCTTGTCGCGCAGGCGCTCCAGCGCGAGCTCGCGGTTCCGGGCCTGACCGCGGGCGTCCTGGGCGACCGCGGTGACCCGGTCCCCGATCCGCGCCCGTAGCAGGGCCTTTTGGTGGTCGCTGAGGGCGTCGGAGGCCACGACGTCGAACACGGCCTCCACCCGCGACGCCGTCACGTTGGCGTGCTGGCCTCCGGGCCCCGAGGAGCGGCTTGCCCGGACCTCGATCTCTGCCAGCGGGATCGCCACCCCGGGGCCGACTGGGATCGGGTCCTCCATCGGGTCACCGTAGCGACCCAGGGGGGCGGCCCGCCCGTATCCTTTCGGTCTCATCCCGACGAAAGGATCAGCTTGGCAACCGCCGAGAAGAGCTACGACATCGCCGACATCGCACTGGCCGAGGAAGGTCAGCGGAGGATCGATTGGGCCGACCGCCAGATGCCGGTCCTGCGCTCGATCCGCGAGCGCTTCGAGGCCGAGCGGCCTCTCGACGGGGTGCGCATGGGTTGCTGCCTTCACGTCACCACCGAGACGGCGAACCTGGTGCGCACTCTGATCAGCGGCGGCGCCCAGGTCGCGCTTTGCGCCTCGAACCCGCTCTCGACCCAGGATGACGTGGCCGCAGCGCTGGTGGACCGGGCAGGCGCCGACGTCTATGCGATCAACGGCGAGGACAACGACAGCTACTACCGGCACATCGACGCGGTGGTCGACCGCCGGCCGCAGATCACCATGGACGACGGGGCAGACGTCGTCGGCGTCCTCCACGGGGAGCGCTCCGAGCAGCTGTCCGAGGTGCTGGGCGGGACCGAGGAGACCACGACCGGGGTGATCCGCCTCAAGGCTCTGGAGCGGGAGGGAAAGCTCGGCTACCCGATCGTTGCGGTCAACGACGCGAAAACGAAGCATTTCTTCGACAACCGCTATGGCACAGGCCAGTCCACCCTGGATGGCGTGATCCGGGCCACCAACGTCCTGATCGCCGGGCTCCGTGTCGTGGTGATCGGCTACGGCTGGTGCGGCCGCGGAGTGGCGATGCGTGCCAAGGGGCACGGCGCCCACGTGATCGTCTGCGAGGTGGATCCGCTGCGGGCGCTCGAGGCCCTGATGGACGGATACGAGGTGATGCCGGGGATCGAGGCCGCCAGGGTCGGTGACCTGTTCATCTCGGTGACGGGCAACCGCGACGCGATCGCCGGCGAGATGTTCGAGGTGATGAAGTCGGGTGCGATCGTCTGCAACTCGGGTCACTTCGACGTCGAGGTCAACAAAGGCGACCTCGACGCCCTCACCACCGAGACGTTCAGGGCGCGGCCGTTCGTGGAGGGCCACCGCACCAAGGACGGTCGCGAGATCTTCGTGCTCGCTGACGGCCGTCTGGTCAACCTGGCCGCTGCCGAGGGGCACCCCGCGTCGGTGATGGACATGAGCTTCGCGAACCAGGCGCTCGCGTCAGAGCACATGGTTCGCGAGCACTCGAAGCTCGAGAATCGCGTCTACCCGGTGCCGGAGGAGGTCGACCGCGAGATCGCCCGGCTCAAGCTGGCCTCGAAGGGGGTCAGCATCGACACGCTCACCAGCACGCAGGAGGAGTACCTGGCCTCCTGGGACCAGGGAACTTGAGCGCGGGTCGCGGCTCCCTGGCTCGCTGCGACCGGCGCCTCGCCGCGCTCCCCGCCGGCTGAGCGATGCGCGCCATGGTCATGGCGGCCGGCCTCGGGACGAGGCTGCGGCCCCTCACCTACGAGGTCCCTAAGCCGATGGTGCCGATCGTCAACCGGCCGGTGATGGAGCACATTCTGAGGCTCCTGCGGGGTCACGCCCTCGAGCAGGTGGTCGCCAATCTCCATTGGTTCCCCGACACGATCCGAGAGCGCTTCAGGGACGGCTCCGAGCTCGGGATCGAGCTGACCTACAGCTATGAGGATGAGCTGCTCGGCACCGCCGGAGGGGTTCGCAACGTCGCCGGATTCTTCGGCTCCGAGCCCTTCCTGGTGATGGCGGCCGACGCCCTGACGGACATTGACCTCGCGGCCTTGCGCGCCGCCCACGATGCCAACGGCGGCATCGCCACGCTGGCCGTCAAGAGGGTGGCGAACGTGAGCGAGTTCGGGGTCGTGATCGCCGGTTCGGACGGGCGGATACAGGGCTTTCAGGAGAAGCCCGACCCGGCCGAGGCCCTCTCCGACCTCGCGAGCTGCATGATCTACGTGCTCAGCCCGGAGATCTTCGACTACTTCCCGGATCGGCCTGTGGTCGACTTCGCGCTCGACGTCTTTCCCGCCCTCCTCGACCACGACGTCCCGTTCCACGTCCACACAATCGACGCCTACTGGAACGATGTCGGGTCGCTGCCCGAGTACCTTCAGGGCAATCTCGACGCGCTCGAAGGGGCGGTCGAGATCGGGCTCGACGGGACGTTGCTCGAGGAAAGCGGCGGCGAATCGGAGCTGGCAAGCGGCGCCCCAGGAGTCGGCGGCCGGGTGTTGGCCGCCGACGGCTGCCGGCTCGACCCCGGCGCGCGCCTCGACGGACCCCTCGTGATCGGCGCCGGATCGACGATCGCGGAGGGTGCCCGGGTCAGGCACTCCGTGCTTCTCCCAGGGGCCCAGGTGCCGCCTGGGGCGATCGTCGCCGGCGCGGTCTACGGGCGCGGCGGCGGCCTGGCCTAAGCCCGCCGCGTCAAGCTGCCGATATCAGCATCGTGGGGCCCACCGTCCCAGACGGCGCAAGTCGAGGTGCGTCCAGTCAAACGCGCCGGCGACAGCTTGCCCTTGCCGTCCTCGTCCTCGTACTGGCGGGAGGATTCGCGCTTCGCCTGGCGGTCAACGATCCCAGCAACGGGGTCTTGGGCCTCTACGTCGTGCCGATCTGCCTCGTGGCGATCGAATTCGGCACCGCGCTCGGCCTGGCGACGGCGCTCGTCGCGTTCTGCCTGTTCGGCGCCTGGGTTCAGATCGATCACGTCGATGTCGGCGCGATCGGCTATCTGGCCCGCGCCGCGGTCTTCTTCCCGGCGGCCGTCCTGGCGGGGGTCGGCTCGCGGCGGCTGCGCGCGGCCCGAGAGCGGGGAAGCAGCGCGGCCGGCCTGCAGAGGACGATCCTGGAGACCGCCGACGAGGCCTTCATCGCCTCCGACCGCCACGGGGTGATCAGGCAGTGGAACCCCGCGGCCGAGCGGGTGTTCGGCTGGTCGGCCTCGGAGGCGATCGGCAGGCTGCTGCCCGATACCGTCGTCCCGCCCAGGATGCGCGCCGGGTACTGGCGAGGGCTGCGGGCCTACCTCGAGACAGGGGAGGGACCGATGCTCGGACAGCGAGTCGAGATCAAGGCCGTGCGCCGCGACGGCCGTGAGATCCCGATCGAGCTCAGCCTCTGGGCGACGGGCGAGGGGGAGGACTGGATCTCGTACGGCTTCATGCACGAGATCTCCGAGCGCAAGGAGCTCGAGCGCCGTCTCGAGGAGAGCGCCCGCTACTTCGACCTCTCCCACGACCTGGTCTCGACCACCACTTTCGACGGCAGGTTCGATCGGCTGAACAGCCGCTGGGAGGACGCCCTCGGATGGACCCTGGACGAGCTCAGGGCGCGTCCATTCCTTCAGCTCGTCCACCCCGCTGATCGCGAAGCGACCCGGCTCGAGCTGGAGCGGCTGGCCCAGGGCGGCGAATCGGTAGGTCGCAATCGCTACCGGGCCAAAGATGGCAGCTGGCACTGGCTCGACTGGGCCTGCGTCGGGGTCCCGGACGAGGGGAGGATCTATGCGGCCGCCCGAGACGTCACCGACCGGGTTGACGCCGAGGCCGCGAGCCGTCGCCTCGGCGCCATTGTGGAGTCCTCGCATGACGCGATTTACAGCTACACCCTCGACGGCGAGATCACCAGCTGGAACCATGGGGCCGAGCGGCTGTTCGGGTACGCGGCGTCGGAGGCGACCCGGATGTCATTGTCGGACCTGGTCCCGCCCGACCTCCCCGACGATACGAGAGCGGCGCTGGAGCAAACGTCCCGCGGCGAGGCCGTCCAGGACCGAGAGACGGAGCGGTTGGGCAAGGACGGCCGTCGGCTCGAGGTCTCGCTGACGGTCTCGTCGATCACCGATACAGGCGGGCGGGTGGTTGGCGGCGCGACGATCGCCCGCGACATCTCGGACCGCAAGCGCACCTGGCGCTACCTCTCGGCCCAGTACCGCGCCACGCGGGTCCTGGCCGACGCCCCCGACCTCGACCAGATCGGTGCCCGAGTGCTGCCGATCGTCTGCGACTCGGGGCGCTGGACGTGCGGCGCGTACTGGGCCGCCGACGAGGAGGGCGGGCGGCTTCGGTGCGAGGCGACCTGGGTCGCCCCGCATCTGCGGGGCCCGGTGCTCCCGATCAGCGAGGGCGCCGATTGGGAGCCGCCCCCGACCACCGGTGCGGACCCGCTCGGCGAGCCCGTGTGGGTGGGCAAGCTCGCGCCGGACTCGCCCGTGCCCTGGGCCCGAACCGCGACGCTTGGAAGCATGAGCAGCGCGCTCTGGATGCCGATCCAGACCGAAGGCAGAATGCATGGCGCATTCGAGCTCTTCGCCCGCTGGGAGCGGCCCGAGGACAAGGAGCTCTTGAGCATCCTGACCGCGATCGCCAGCCAGATCGGAAACTACGTTGACCGAAGGCGCGCCGAGCATGAGACCGAGCGCACCAAGAATGAGTTCCTCGGGCTCATCTCCCACGAGCTCCGTACCCCGCTCACCTCGATCATCGGATACACGGAGCTCCTCGCCGAGACCGAGGGCGACCATCTCGGCCATCAGGGAGGCAAGTTCCTGGAGGTGATCCGACGAAACGCGCGCCGCGAGCTGCGCCTCGTCGGGGACCTGCTGCTGCTGGTCCGAATCCAGGCGGGCGGCTTCGCGATCGAGCCGGGCAAGGCCGACCTCCGCCAGATCGTCGAGCAGGCGATCGAAGCCGCGAGGCCTACGGCCGAGCGACACGGTGTGGCGCTTCAGATGCGCGCCGAAGCGGTCCCCGAGTGCGAGGCCGACGCTCACCGGCTCGGTCAGGTGGTGGACAACCTGCTCACCAACGCGATCAAGTTCTCGCCCGACGGGGGAGAGGTCGGCGTTCACCTGGGCCGCCGCAACGGCTCGGCGACGATCGAGGTGACCGACACCGGGATGGGCATCCCCCCCGAAGAGCGCGACAGGCTGTTCGAGCGGCTCTATCGCGCCAAGGGCGCAACCGCGATGCAGATTCCCGGCACCGGCCTGGGCCTGTCGATCGTCAAGGCGATCGTCGATGCCCACGGCGGCGCCGTTGAGGTCGACAGCGAGGAGGGTGTTGGCACGACCTTCAGGGTCGAGCTGCCGCTCCACTCGCGCGCAGGAGACGCGGGACAGCCGGCGAAGGACGAAGCGTCGTGAGCGACACGGGCCGCAGCGACACCCTCGTCCTTATCGCGGACGACGACGCCGATCTTCTGGACCTGGTGCGCTACCGCCTCGACGAGGGCGGCTACGAGACGATCACGGCGGTGAACGGTGCTGACGCGTTGGAGCTGGCGCGCCACCGGCTGCCGGACCTCTGCGTGCTCGACGTGATGATGCCGAAGATGAACGGGTTCGAGGTCGTGCAGGCACTTCGTGAGGCTCGCCACACGGAGGGGATTCCGGTCCTGCTGTTGACCGCCACCGTTCAGGATCGCGACATCGCTCACGGCCTCGAGGTCGGCGCGAACGACTACCTGCGAAAGCCCTTCGACCCTCAGGAGCTCACGGCTCGGGTCGAGGCGCTGATCAGTCGCTAGAGCCCAGGGCCTGTACCTTTCGGAGACGATGAGCGCCGCGCCGGCCGTGCAGCTGCTGTGGTGGCGGGGGTGCCCTTCGTGGGAGGAGGCGCTGGCCCTGCTGCGGGAGGAGATGGAGTCGGCGGGAGTTGACCCGCAGTCGCTCCAGGTGCGCGAGATCCGGACCGAAGGGGACGCCGAGGATGAGCGATTCGCGGGCTCGCCGACGATCCGCATCGACGGGCGCGACATCCAGCCTGTGAGCGAGGAGCCGATCGGGCTGTCGTGCCGGGTCTACAGGCTTCGCGACGGTCGCCCCTCGCCGCTGCCCGACCGTGACGACCTCCGCGAGACCCTGCGGCGCGCGATCGGGCGAGGGGACGAATGACCGCCCGCGCAACCGCGACCAAGGTGGGGTTGGCGGCTCCCGCGCTGGAGCTTCCCGACACCGACGGCGGTACACGAACGCTGCCGGCGGCGGGCGACGCGTCGGCGACGGTGGTGGTGTGGACCTGCAACCACTGCCCCTACGCACTCGCCTGGCACGATCGCCTGGTCCAGGTGGCGCGCGACTACGGCCCGCGGGGAGTCACGTTCCTGGCCGTGAACTCCAACGACGCGGAGCGCTATCCGCGCGACTCGATGACCGCGATGCGCGAGCGGGTGCTCGAGGAGGATTGGCCATTCCCGTATCTGCACGACGAGACCCAGGAGGCGGCTGCGGCCTGGGCCGCGCAGGTCACCCCACACGTCTACGTCGTCGACGCCTCTGGTGTGATCCGATACGAGGGGGCGCCGGACGCCGACCACATGGACCCGGGCCTCGACGCGGGCTGGCTGCGCGAGGCTCTCGACGCGGTGCTCGCCGGGGAGCGCCCGGCGCGCGCCGAGACCGAGCCCGTCGGGTGCTCGATCAAGTGGAAGCAGTGAGGTGACCGAGCGCCGGCGCGTGGTTCGCGTTCCCGCATCGTCCGCCAACCTTGGCCCCGGCTACGACGTGCTCGCGGCCGCGATCGCGATCCACCTCGAGCTCGAGGTGACGGAGACGGGGGAGTTCGCGGTCGACCCGGGTGGCCACCCGGTGCCGACCGACCGCTCGAACCTCTGCGTGCGCGCCTTCGAGGCGCTTCACCCGGCCGACGGCCTGCGCTTCGAGGTCCGCAGCGAGATTCCGCTCGCCAGGGGCCTCGGCTCGTCGGCGGCGGCGATCGTCGCCGGGCTGATGGCCGCCGACCACCTGTTCGAGCTGGCTCTCGATCGTGAGGAGATCTACGCTCGCGCCGTCGACCTGGAAGGGCACCCCGACAACGTCGGAGCGGCTCTGTACGGGGGGTTCGTGGTCTGCCCGCAGGTGCTTGCGGGACGGCCGGTCGCGCCGCCGGCCAGGCTCGAGCCGCCGGAGGGCGTCGAGGGAGTGCTGGTCGTGCCCCAGGAGGAGGTGCCCACCGAGCGCGCGCGGGCGGCGATCCCGGCCAGCCTTCCGATCGCGGATGCGGTCGCCAACCTCGCCGCCGCGTCCCAGCTCGTGCTCGGGATCGAGCGCTCCGACCTGGCCCTGATCGCGCACGGCCTCGACGATCGCCTCCACCAGCCCCATCGCGCTCATCTGTTCCCGCGCTCGATGGAGGTTCTCGAGAGGGCCACCGAGATCGGGGCGATCGGGGCGACCGTGTCGGGGGCTGGTCCCGCGCTGCTCGTCTGGTGTTTCTGGCAGGACACCGGCAAGGTCACGGAGGCGCTTCGCAGCATGGTCGACGGCTGGGCCGAGGTTCGCCGGGCCCCCTTCAGTCCCCTGGGCGCCGACGTCCCCGAGTTGTAGCCTCGCCGGACGGCCCCGGTTGGGCCGCGCGAGTGTCCGAACGTTCGGTGGGCTCGACGCGCTAGGCGAGCAGTCCGAGCTGGTGCAGGATCGAGACCGAGTCCGAGTAGACGTCCTTTCGCTTCACCAGGCCTCGATCGAACGGGATCACGTCCAGCCCGTCCCAGGCGATCCGCTTGCCGGTCGGCTCGGCGACCAGCTCGCCGCGGCGCATCTCGTTGACGTGGGTGGCCTCGGCCGTCCATTCCTGCACCACGAGGCCGTCGCGCACGTAGAGCCGCCGGGTCTTGAACGCCAGGTCGGGCCAGGTCTCGAATATCGAGCCGATGTGCGGGCGCACGTCGTCGCCCTCGGCGCGCTCTCCGGCAGTGTGGTTCTCGAACACCATGCCCGGCGCGTGCATCGAGATGATCGCGTCGAGATCCTGCTCGTTCCAGGCCTCGTTGTAGCGCCCGATCGCATCCTCGAGGCTCGCCGCTGAGTCGTCCGACGACATCGCCGGATGATCACACATCGGGCGGCCGTCGCATCGCCCACGAGGCTCACCTCGTCGCGATCAGCCGCCCGTCGCCGCGGCGCCGGCCGGCGCCAGCTCGGCGCTCAGCTGGTCGAGCGGTTCGAGCACGTCCTGCCTGCCGAGCCGCCGCACGATCTCCCCCGCGAGCGACAGGTAATCGGCGCCCCGGTCGGGCCGGTAGTCGAGGATCGGGATCGCCCGCTCGGCTGACTCCGCGTAGGCGATCGATTGGCGGATCGCGGTCCGGAACAACTTGTCCCCGAAGCGCTCCTGAAGCGCCTCGAGCGTATGGCGGGCGTGGCGGGTCCGCGGGTTGACGATGTTGAGGCAGACGCCGAGCAGCTCGAGGTCGGGGTTGAGACTCTCCTTGGCGATCTCGAGGACCTGCACCGCCTGCTCCATTCCCTGGAGCGAGAAGTACTGGGCCTCCGTGGAGAGGATCGCGTGCGTCGATGCGACCAGCGCGTTGACGGTCAGCAGGCCCAGGGTGGGCGGGCAGTCGATCAGGATCAGGTCGCGGTTTCGCCGCAGATCGCGAAGCGCGTTTCTGAGCGTCACCTCGCGACCGATCTTCCCCGCCAGCACGATCTCGGCTTCGGCGAGTCGGAGATTCGCCGGGATCACCTGCCCGTGGACGGCGTCGGCGGCCCGCGCCTGCCCCTGGAGCACGTCGCCGAGGGTCGGCTCGGCGGTCGGGTCGGTGTCGAAGTAGTCGGAGAGGTTTCCCTGCGGGTCGGCGTCGATCGCCAGGACGTCGAAGCCGAGCCTGCCGAAGACGTCGGTCAGGGAGCGCACCATGGTGGTCTTCCCGGTGCCGCCCTTTTGCGAAAGGACCGCGATCACCTCGGACATCGGCGGGACTATATGGCGGCGTGCCTTCGTATACTCCACAGCACCCTTGTCCCCCAGTCGCACGCCCGCTCGAAGAAGGCGTGGATCCCGGGAGGTGAGCATGGCTGGCTCGCAGATCCGTCCGTCGTCCCCGCGTTTGCAACGGCCTCGGTTTTCCCCCGAGCGGGCCTACCGCCCGAGGGTTTCGCCGCCGAGCGTCGAGGATCGCGACGCGTGCGCGATCTACGCATCGGTTCGAAAGGACGCGACGCCCAGCCGGGCATCCGTCGACTCGGCGCTTCTCAACCTCCGGAAGATGCTCCACAGGGCCGGGAACGTCGATGGCGAGGGTGACGGCTGCGGGATCCTCGTCGACATCCCGCGCAAGATCTGGACCGAGGAGGTCCGGGTCGGCGGCCACAACCCG
Source organism: uncultured bacterium (assembly GCA_963720685.1). Classification (GTDB taxonomy): domain Bacteria; phylum Actinomycetota; class Thermoleophilia; order Solirubrobacterales; family 70-9; genus AC-56. The sequence goes on from CAVRGF010000003.1 coordinate 368,301, forward strand.
GCGCTGGCGCTGGACCCGGCGTTCGCCGTCGCCCACCTGTTCATCGATCGGCGCGAGGACGTGGAGAAGGCGCGCCACGATGCACGCGAGATCCTGGGCCGGGGCGGCTTCCGGATCCTCGCCGAACGGCTGGGGGTGGTCGACTCACAGGCGCTCGGTGCGATCGCCCGCGAGGAGGAGCCACATTTCTGGCAGGTGGCCGGGGTCCTGCCCGACGCCCGGCGGCGAGCCCGGATCGCGTTCGACCTGATGCTCGCGCTCGAGTCCGAGCTCGGATGCCACGTGGCCTCCTTCTCGGCCACGACCTCCGTCTACAAGGTGATGGGAGCGCCGAAGGTCCTGGGCGAGTACTACCCCGACCTCCGCGACGAGCGATTCGAGACGATCGGCTGCTTCGGCCACAACCGCTACTCGACCAACACCTGGCCGTCGTTTCGGCGAGTTCAGCCGTTCACCGTGCTCGGCCACAACGGCGAGATCAACACGATCGCGCAGCTCCGCCAGGAAGGGCGCATGCTGGGAGTCCCGATCGACCCTGGCTCCTCGGACTCCCAGGACCTGAACCGCGTCGTCGACACCCTGGTCCGAGTCGAGGGTCTGTCACTGGCCGAGGCGATGGAGATGGTGGTCCCGCCGGTCGTCGACGAGGTTCGCATGCTGCCGACCGACCTGCACGCCTTCTACTCGTACCTGCGCCAGGCGATGGGCCCGTTCGCGCAGGGGCCGGTGGCCCTGATCGCTCGCCATGACGACGAGTGCGTCTTCTCAGCCGACGCGCTCGGACTGCGCCCGCTGTGGAAGCTCGAGACGCCCGACGACTACATCTTCAGCTCCGAGCCCGGCGTGGTCGGATGCGGCGACATGGTCTCCGAGCCCAAGCCACTGGCCCCCGGCGAGAAGTTCATGGTCACGATCGACCGCGAGAACCGGTCCTCGCGGCTCCACGAGCACTTCGAGATGCAGCGCGCGGTCGCCGAGCGGTGGCTGGAGCGGACCAGGACGCCGGAGCGCGACGCCCCCGACGAGAGCGGGGCAGCGGCCGGGCCGATCAGCTCCAGGATGGCTCCATACGATCGCGCGCTCGAGACCGGCGGGCCGCTGGAGGGTGCGGAGATTCCCGGCTACACGTCCGCCGGTCCCTCGGAGCCGGTCAAGGTCGTCGACCGGGTGCTGGCCGGGTTCGGGTGGCAGCGCGACGACGTGAAGCTGTGCCAGCAGATGGCGTCGAACGGCGCCGAGCCGATCGGCTCGCTGGGCTATGACGGCCCCCTTGCCTCGCTTTCACCGGAGCGCCAGAACCTCGCCGACTACTTCAAGGAAACCGTCGCGGTCGTGACCAATCCCGCGATCGATCGCGAGCGCGAGATCGAGCACTTCTCGACCCGGACCGTGTTCGGCCGCCGACCCTCGATCCACGCGCCGGGCACGGACACCAAGACGATCGAGACCGCCTTCCCGGTGGTGCTCGGCGGCCACCACGACCTGGCACCGCTCTCCGACTCCAACTACCGGCGGATTGCCCGCGAGCACAAGACCTACCTGCTCGAGGATCTCTGGGAGGAGTTTCGCAATCGGGCGGCGGCTATCGACATCGCGCTGCTCGAGTCGGAGACGACCCACGGGGCGATCGAGCGGATCAAGCAGGAAGCGGTCAAGCATGTCCGCCAGGGGGCGGAGCTCGTGGTGCTCACCGACCGCACCGTCTACGACGGCGAGCGCCGTTACCTCGATCCGCATCTCGCGGTGTCGGCGGTCGACCAGGCCCTGAAGCAGCTCAAGGTCGGTGAGACGGGCGAGGAGAACCTGCGCCGCCGGTGCTCGATCGTCCTGCGCTCGGCGGCCGTCCGCAACGTCCACGACGTGGTCCTGGCGCTCGGCCTCGGGGCCAACGGCGTCTGCCCCTACGTGATGGTCGAGGTGATCTGCGTCGACGACTACGACACCGATGTCTCCAACCTGTGCGCGGCCCTCCGCAAGGGAGTCGAGAAGGTGATCTCGACGATCGGGATCCACGAGGTTCGTGGCTACGCGCGCCAGTTCTCGTCGATCGGCGTCAAGCCCGAGCTCGCCGAGACCTTCCAATGCGAGACCTTCTGCGGATCCGAGGACGGTGGGGTCGGCTACACGGACCTCGATACCGACACCGACCAGCGCTTCGGAATCCTGACCGGCGAGCAGGAGGCCAAGCCGGCCAAGACGTTCAGGTTCTACCCCAAGGTCTACAAGGCGGCGATCGCCGCCGCGAACGGGACCTCGTCGTATGAGGACTACTCCGAAAAGGTCCGCGACCTCGAGCGCCAGAGCCCGATCTCGATGCGCCACATCGTCGGCCTGCGATCTGATCGCGACTCGGTGGCGCCACAGGACGTCGACGTGTCGGTCGGCCACCACGACTACCCGATCGTGATCTCCTCGATGAGCTTCGGCTCGCAGTCGGAGCCCGCCTTCCGCGCCTACGCCGAGGCCGCGAGGGCGATCAACATCCTGTGCGTCAACGGTGAAGGCGGCGAGATCCAGGACATGTACGGCGAGTACCGCAAGTGGCGGGGCCAGCAGGTGGCCTCGGGCAGGTTCGGCGTCTCCGCGGCGATGCTCAACTCCTCCTACCTCGCCGAGATCAAGATCGGGCAGGGAGCGAAGCCGGGCGAGGGCGGCCACCTGCCGGGCCGCAAGGTCTCCGAGAAGGTCGCCGAGGCACGAAACGCAGCGCCCGGGACCGACCTGATCTCGCCCTCCAACAACCACGACCTCTACTCGATCGAGGATCTCGCCGAGCTGATCGACGAGCTGAAGACCGTCAACCCCGACCTTCGGGTCTCGGTCAAGGTGCCCGTGGTCCCGAACATCGGGACGATCGGGCTGGGGATCGCCAAGGCGGGCGCGGACATCATCACCCTGTCGGGGTTCGAGGGCGGCACCGGCGCCGCACGCCAGCACGCGCTTCGCCATGTGGGCCTGCCCTCCGACATCGGCACCCGGGCCGTCCACCGGGCCCTGATGGAGGCCGGGATCCGAAACCGGGTCGAGATCTGGGCCGACGGCGGCTACCGCCACGCCCACGACGTCGTGAAGCTCCACTGCATGGGCGCGAACCGGGTCGCGTTCGGAACCCTGGCGATGGTCTCGCTTGGATGCACGATCTGCCGTGGCTGTCAGCTCGACACCTGTCACGTCGGGATCGCGACTCAGATCGAGACCCTGGAGCAGGCCTCCGAGCATGGCCTGAAGAAGTTCACCCCGCAGCACGTCGACTCCGCCGCCGAGAGCTGCGCGCGGTTCTTCGGTGCGATGGGCGAGGAGGTCAAGCGCGTGGTCGGCGAGCTGGGGTACGAACGCGCTCAGGACCTGGTCGGCCGCTACGACCTCCTGGAGCAGCGCTCCCACGCCGACCGGCTCGACCTGACCGAGCTGATCACCCCGCTCGAGGAGTTCCTCGACCTCGAGCCGATCGACCTGCCGGTCGCCGACGAGCCGACAGAGGCCCGGGCCGAGGCGGGGCTGGTGCGGGCGCGGCCGATCCGCATGGAGCCCAAGGAGGCCTCGACCCGGATCGCCGGCCTGGCCGAGAAGGTGCTGGCAGGCGAGGTGGTCCGCGACAAGTTCCCCCGCTCCACCGACGCCCACGACCGCGTTCTCGGCACCGAGCTCGCGGGGGCGCTCTCTCGCGCCCGCATCTACGAGGGGGCTCCCGACGGGGACCAGGTCGACGTGATGGCCGAGCTCAGCTTCAATGGCGGCTCGGTCGCCGGCCAGGGCCTTGGGGCATTCAACGCCTGGGGCCTGGTCGTGCGGGTCGAGGGGGGAGCGCAGGACGGGGTCGGCAAGGCGATGCTCGGCGGCGCGATCTCGATCATGAAGGGTCGCGGCGCCGACGGGGGACGGGTGAACGGGTCGGTCGGGAAGTCGTTCGCCTACGGCGCCCAGCGCGGGCGGCTGTTCGTCCAGGGATCGGCGGACTCTCGCTTCTGCATCCGCCTCTCGGGTGCGGACGTGGTGCTCGGCGGCGAGCCCGACGCGCCGCTCGACGACGCGCGCGGATGCCTCGTCGATCGCGCCAACGCGAAGGGGTTCGCGTTCGAGTACATGACCTCGGGCCGCGCCGTGGTGCTCGGCGACATCGGTCCCTGGGCGTGCGCCGGGATGACCGGGGGCCGCGTCTACGCCCGGATCAACCCCGACTGGAAGCTCGACCGCGACGCGATCGAGCGCCGGCTGGGCGAGGGCGCGAAGGTCGAGCTCGTCGAGCTCGACGACGAGGGCCAGCTCGACCTCGAGGAGCTGCTCGGCCACTACGCGGACGAGCTGCGGGCCACGGATCAGGATTCCGAGGCGGACCGGGTCCTCGCGCTGGCCGCCGGGGCCCGCGAGAACTTCCTGATCATCGTGCCCCACAAGGTCCAGGCGGATCCGAACATCTCTACGGAGTAGCTGGAGTCGGGACGTTGGCGCTCGAAAGCGTCGCCAGGCGGATCACTCCGAGCTCGGTGCGGAGGTCGCGAGCCCGGCGACGTGCCGGCCTTCCGCGGACGGGGAGGATCTTCGGGCTGGGGCTGACTCGGACCGGGACGACGAGCCTGACCGGCGCCCTCCACATGCTCGGTTACAGGACCTTTCACTTCCCGGCCGATGACGCCACTCGTGATCGGATCATGGCCCTGTTGGCCAACGGCGGCGATCGCGTTCGGCTGCCCCTCCTCGAGCGGATCGACGTCGCGACGGACACTCCGGTCTGCGCGAGCTTCGAGGCCCTCGACGCCGGCTATCCCGGAAGCAAGTTCATCCTCACCACGCGGGACCGGCAGGCGTGGCTCGACTCATGCGAGCAGCTCTGGGAGAGTTGGGCGACGCCGTACCTCCGCGAGCATCCTGGCGAGCCCCTCGCGGTCTTCATCGAGGCCATCCACGAAGCGCTCTATGGCGGAGCCGACTTCGATCGCGAGCGGTTCTCGCGCGCCTACGACGACTACGAGGATCGGGTCCGCCGGCACTTTCGCGACCGCCCCGGCGACCTGCTCACCGTCGACGTCTGCGCGGGGGCCGGCTGGGAGCCCCTGTGCGGATTCCTCAACCTACCGGTCCCGGACGCGCAGTTCCCGTGGACGATCCACGCCGACGGGGAGTGGCGGGATGCCCACCAGTGGCGGGGTGGCCGAGCCTAGCGCTGCAGCACGTAGAGCCGGTAGGCGCCGATCTCGAGCTCGTCGCCGTCGGCGAGCGGGGCCCACTCGACCTGCTCACCGTTCACGAACAGGCCGTTGAGGCTGCGGTCATCGAGGGCGCGAAGCTCTTGCTCGGGGGTGCGAACGATCAGCGCGTGACGACGCGAGACCGTGGCGTCGTCGAGGCAGATGTCGGCCGAGCCGCTGCGGCCGATCCGAGTCCAGCCGTCCTGGAGCTCGACCACGATCGGCTCCCCGCCTTGCTCGAACGCCACGTAGTGGGCGCCGGGCTCGAGCTCCGCCCGCACCTTCCGGAGCCAGTCGGGGGGCGCCGGCGCCGCGGCGACGGCGTCCGCCGATACGGAAGGCGACGCGAACATCGAGGCGCGGCGGAATCGGGACTCGCCGCACGCAGGACAGCGGGGAAGGTCGTCGCCGGCCGCCAGCGAGATCGAGTATCCGCATCCCACGCAGACCAGCGACCCGACCCCGGCGAACTCGCCGGTCTCGCTTACTGCGGCTCTTCCGTCTACGACGGCGTCCATCCCGAAAATTGGTAATCGATCCCGAAAACTGGTGACAATTCTAACGAGGCCGCGAACGGCCGCCAGAGCCTCAAGACCGAAAAGGTTCGCAATTTGGACGGTTGCCGTCCCCCGCGCGTCAATAGAATCGCGCGCCGATGGGCCCGATCTCCGTCAAGCGGCCGATCGACGCGCCGCGGGAGCGCGTCTTCGACTTCCTTTGCGATCTCGCCAATCGCCCCTCCTTCACCGACCATTTCATCTCGCAGTACCGACTCGAGCGGCTCGAGTCCCGCGGGGTTGGGGCGGCGGCGCGGATGCGGGTTGCGAGGCGCCACGTCTGGATGGACACCGCGATCGTCGAGGCCTCCAGCCCGCGCCGGATCCTCGAGCAGGGGGGAAGCGGCCGGCTCGACCGGGTTCCCACGACGACTGGTTGGGAGCTGGTCGAGGGGCCCGCGGCGTCCGGCTGCGAGGTCACTGTCAGCTTCTGGACCCAGCCGACGGGTCGTTTGGACAGGCTGCGCGAGAGGATCGGCTCCGAGCGCTATTACCGCCGCCAGTGGTCGACCGCGCTCGGCCGGCTCAAGGAGCTGATCGAGTCAGGTCGCGCGCCCGACCGGGTGGTGGTGGCGGGCGGCGACCGCGTCCCGGTGACATAGACTTCCGCCGCCATGGTGCGCGCCGCCGGTCCCAAAACCCGTCTTGGCGCCGTTGTGGCGCTGATCGCTGCCCTCCTGGTCGGGCTCGCGCTCGCGGGCTGCGACACCGATCCGGAGGCGACCCTCGACGTCGACGAGGGACAGGGCATGCAGCTCGGCGACCTGCTCTACAACGTCCAGATCAGCCGCTTTCTGAACCCCAAGGACGATGAGGACAAGGCCTATCTCGTGGGCCAGCCGCCGCCGAAGCGCAACCAGTTCTACCTCGGGGTCTTCATGCAGGTCCAAAATACCTCCGGAGCCCCCCAGCAGGTCCCGACCGGGTTCCGGGTCACCGACACGGTGGGCACCGAGTTCAAGCCGGTGCCGAGTCACAGTCTGTTCGCGCTCGACCTGGGAGGGACCGTGCCCCAGAACGGCGAGCTTCCCAAGCCCGAGACCACCGCCGCAAACGGCCCGATCCAGGGGGCCATGGTGCTGTTCCTGGTCGACAGCGCCGCGGTCGAGGACCGTCCTCTGGTCCTCGACATCCCGTCGTCGACGGGAGCCATCGGGCACGTCGAGCTCGATATCTAGCCGAGGCCGGCGGCGAGGACCTGACGGACGATCGGGGCGGCCACGGTGCCGCCATCCCCGCTTGCGTTGACCACCATCGCCGCCGCCACGAGCTTCGGCTTGCTGGCCGGGGCGAAGCCGGTGAACCATGCGTCGACGTTCTGCTCGGGCACGGCTCCGGATTCGGCCTGACCGGGCTCGAGCGGCTTGGGACCAAGCTCGGCGGTCCCGGTCTTGCCGGCGACCTGGATGCCCGGCAGCGCGGCGGCGGTCCCCGTTCCCTCGGTGACCACGTGGATCATCAGCACGCGCAGCATCGACGCCGTCTGCGCCGATGTCACACGAACCGGGCCGGTCGATGGCTCGAGAGCGGAGTCCCGGACCATGGAGGTCGGGCTGCGGATGCCGTCGTTCGCGACGGTTTGGGCGACCGAGGCCATCTCGAGGGGGGTCGCCAGGACCTCGCCCTGGCCGATCGCGGTCACGGCCAGGTCGACGTCATTGGGGATCGAGGTCGGGATCGTGCTCTGCGGCGGGCTCATCGCCTTCAGCGCCTGATCGTCGAACAGGCTCGGCGGCGAGTTGAAGCCGTAGTCCTCCGCCGTCCCGACCAGTCGCGATGAGCCGACCTTCGGCCCGAGAGGCACGAAGACGCTGTTGCACGATTCGGCGAATGCCTGCACGAAGCTTCCCCCGCATGCCTCGTTGTGCGCGTTGGCGATCTCGCGCCCGTCGACCACGGTCGAGGTCTGGATCGGGAACTGGTCGGTCAGCTTGACCGCTCCGGCGTCCAGCGCGGCAGTCGTCGTGATGACCTTGAACGTCGAGCCCGGAGGCTGCGGGCCGGAGAGGGCGAGGCCGGCGATCGCCAGGACGGATCCGCTCGTCGCGTCGAGCACCGCGACCCCGCCATAGACGCCGCCGAGCGCCGTGGTCGCCGCCAGCTGGAGGTCGGGGTCGATCGTGGTGTGCACGGGCGTGCCCGGGACCGGCTTGGTGGTCGCGATCACGTCGTTCCCCGATGCCCTGTGCGAGCCGTGCGAGGGGGCCGCCACGAGCTGTCCGCCGGGCCGTCCGGCGAGGCGCCGGTTGAACGCCTGCTCGAGGCCGCTGGTGCCCGTCGGGGTGCCGGACGGGAACCCGAGCATGACCTCGGCCTTGTCTTGCCGTGCGTTTGGAGAGGAGACCTCTCCCGCGGCGCTTTGGGCGGCGGCGCCGAGCGGTGAGGTCCGCGCGGTGGCCGGACCCTCTGCGAGGGGGGTACCCCCTCGGGCCAGGATCGGAGCGCGTCGCGGCACCTCTGTGTGCCGGACAAGTCGCTCGTCCTCACCCAGGCCGGGGAAGACGAGGTCCGGCGCCCAGGCGACCTGGTCGCCGTCGAGCGGCAGCTCGATCTCGCCCGTGATCTGCCCGAACGCGTGCGTGTCGAGCGTCACCGGCATGGAAGCCGCCGCCTGGCCGCCCGACTCGGACTCGGAGACCTCGCCGGTCGTCACCTTTCTCACCGTGGCCGTCTCCTGGGCCTTTCCGTATTGGTCGGTGAACGAGCTCAGCGGATAACGCTTCGCGGCGGCGGACGAGATCTCCGCATGCATGTCCGCGAAGTCCTGCTTCTCCCAGTCGTCGGCGAACCGCTGCGCGGCGGCCAGCTCGGCTCCGTGGCCGGCCTCCACGGCGCCTGCGATGAAGGCGGCGGTCGCCAGAGCAGCGACGGGCAGGGCGCGGGTCAGAAGGCGGCGGCGGCGGGCCGCATCACGGTTGGCGGGGCTCAAGCGGGTAGAAAGGTAGTCGCTCCGATGAACTTCGTCGACGTCATCATCGTCGTATTCGCGGTCGCCTTCGCGGTGATCGGCTACGAGCGGGGCCTGATGGCCAGCGCGCTGCCGCTCGCGGGCTTCGTTGTGGGGGCGGCGCTCGGCGGCCGGCTGGGCCCGGCGCTTCTTTCAGCTGGTGGCGAGTCTCCGTACGCGCCCTCGGTCACCGTCCTCTGCGGGCTCGTCGTCGGGGCGGCGATGGCGCTCGCGATGCGCGGGGTCGCCGAGCTGATGCGGGCCCGTCTGGTGGGTCGCCGAAAGGTGCTGGGCCGCGTCGACGGCGTCGGGGGCTCGTTGCTGCTCGTCGCGCTGGCGCTGGCGCTGGCCTGGGCGTTCGGCGCCGCGGCGCTGAATTCGTCGGGCCCGGGGGCACGCGACCTGCGAGACGCGCTCCAGGGCTCGAGGATCCTCGCGGCGCTGAACGGAGCGCTGCCTCCAAGCGGGCCGATTCTCAACCTGCTCCGACACGTCGACCCCACGGTGGCCTTGCGCGGACCGCAGGCCAACGTCTCCATGCCCCCGTCAGCGATCTCCCGAGATCCGGACGTCGAACGAGCCGGCGACTCGGTCGTCAAGGTGCTCGGAAGCGCCTGCGGGCTCGGGATCGAGGGCTCTGGCTGGGCCGTCCGTCCCGGCCTGGTGGTGACGAACGCGCACGTCGTCGCGGGGGAGCTCGACACGACGGTGACCACGCGCGCGGGGGTCTCCCACGACGCCACCGCCGTGCGCTATCAGCCCCAGGACGATCTCGCCGTCCTGCGAGTCCCGGGGCTCGACACCGAGCCGCTTCGGATCGCCCCTCGGGCCTCGAGCGGGACCGCCGCAGCCGTGCTCGGCTACCCGGAGAACGGGCCCTTTGCGATCACTCCGGCGCGGCTCGGCAGGACGGGCACCGCGCTCAGCCAGGATTCCTATGGACGCGGCCCGATCAAGCGTGAGATGACCCCGTTTCGCGGAAGGGTGAGGAGCGGGAACTCGGGTGGGCCCGTCGTCGACCGCGCCGGCCGGGTGCTGACGACGGTGTTCGCGGCCGAAGAGCGCCGCTCGACGGGTGGCCTCGGAGTGCCGAACGCGGCGGTGCGAACGGCTCTACGGGGTCGACTCACCCCGACCAGCACGGGTCCGTGCGGGGCCTGATCCTCTACCAGTCGCGCGGGTTGCCTGGCGGGATCTGGTCGCGGACCAGTGCCGCCTCGACAATCTCGACCGGGCGAGGCTCGGTCGTCTCGCGAAACAGCCGCAGCTGGCCGGGGCCGAGCGAGTCGAATGCCGACTGGACGGCCCGCTCGTATGAGGCCAGGATCACCGCTCCCGGCGGCGGGGCCGGGGCGAGGTTCTCCGGCTTGGCGGTGAACGTGAACACACGGTCGAAGGCGGCGATCCCCTCGACGTCGACGGCCCCGCTCACATCGACCCGGTCGTAGCGAACCTCGCGGAGCGCGAGCCGCTCGAGCTCTGGGCCGGAGACCTCGATCAGGACGCCGTTCGGTCCGTCACCGGCCCAGGGTTCGACGTTCAGGCCAAGGCAATAGGGGGGAGTGGTGCCGTCGCTGCGGGCGAACGTCTTCTCCGACGCCACGTTGTCTCGGACCAGGGTCCAGGATCGCCGCCAGCCCGAGAGCCGAGCCGGGCCCACGGGTTCGACCACCCGTCCCAGGGTTCGCCCGACGCTCGCCGCGCTGACCAGCGACCCGTACGCGAACACGGCGAGACTCATCGAAGCCGCTTGCCCGTCGCCTCGAGCGAATGCGAGCACAGGCGGGCGCGCGCCGGGCAGTCCCAGCAGAGTGCCCGGTGGGGCGTCTCGGTCACCTGGAAGCTCCCGTCCCGTATCCCGGCGATCAGCGCCTCGAGCTCGCGGCCCGAAGCATCGAGCGCGGCGCGATCGAGCTCCACCTCGACCGCCTCGTCGGGGCGCTCGAGGAACACGTAGGCGGTCCGCACGGCGGACGCGCGCTGAGCGGCGGCCAGGGCATAGATCTGTCGCTGCACGCCGTAGCGGTCGACCACCTCGTCGAGGCCCTGCGAACCGACCGCGTCGGTCTTGTAATCGACCACCAGGGGCACCTCGCCGGGGGAGTAGAGGTCGATCGTGCCGCGGACCACCGAGTCGCCGAGCCGCAGGATGAACGGCATCTCGGGTCGCGCCCCTCCGCGGGCGCGAAGCTCGGCGCAGAGGTCCGACTCGAGCCAGCCACAGACCATGGCGCGTGCGCGATCGACATCCGCGGGCCCCGCGTCGGGGACCTCGCGGCGCACCACCCGCGCGCAGAGGGATCCGTCCGGCTGGCCCCATCCGTTGCGCGCGCTCCACTCGAGCAGGTGGTGCACCGCGTTGCCGAACCCGAACCGACTCCTCGCCGGGGCCCGGTCGGCGTCCGTGCCGAGGTCCTCGCGGGCGGGAAGGCCCACCACCCGCTCGCTGAAGAACCGGTAGCCGCACCGTCCATAGGTGGCGAGCGCCGAATAGGACAGGTGCCGCGCGGCCGGCTGGGTCTCGGCCGTCGGCCGGCCGAGCGGCGGTGGCGCAAGCGGCTCGCCGGCCTCGGCCCCCTCGGGTACCGACGCGCGCCGAAGCGCGTTGAAGGCGGCCGGGTCAGGCCGGTTGAAGCGAACCGCGAGCCTTCCTGCGCCAAAGCCGGCCGCGAGGCCCGGGCGCGGCTCCGGCGGCGCAAGCTCGACGACGTGGTCCTCGGCCTCGGGGTCGATCGCCATCGCCCGCATCAGGCGCTCCGTGATCGGCGTCGAGGCGGGCATGTCCTCGTCCGCCTTGGCGAGGCGACCGGCGTGGAAGCGGCCGCTCAGGATCAGTCGCTCCTGAGCTCGCGTGGCGGCCACGTAGGCGAGGCGGCATGATTCGGCGGCTTCGTCCTCGGCCGCCTCCTCGATCATCTCGTCGTAGCCGAACACCCCGACGGCGGTCGTTCCGAGCCGCGCCAGGCGGATTCCGACTCGCGGCCCATCATCCGACGGGCGATCCTCGGTGGATCCGGTTTCGTGGGCGATCGCCACCGGGGGCTGGCGGACGCCGGCGAGGAGCCCACGGCCCAGGTCGGCAACCGCGACGACGCTGAATTCGAGCCCCTTCGCCGCATGGACAGTCATCACCCTGACGCCGTCGTGATCCTCGGCCTCGGTCGCGGCCTCGCCCTCGCGGTCGAGGGCGGCGCTGTCGGCGACGAAGTCGAGGAATCCGCGGATGTCTCGCCCCTCCGCGGCCTCGTAGCCGCGCGCCAGGCGCATCAGCTTGCGGACGTTGGCGTAGCGGCGCGTCCCGCGCTCCATGATCAGCGTCGCGAGGTCGTAGTCGAATGTGGTCACGGCGCGCTGGATCAGCTCGTCGAGGCCGATCAGGGGAGCGTCGGCCCGTAGCGACGCGAGCCGGTCACAGAGCTCGCGAAGGCTGGCCGCGTCGTCGTCGGGGATCGCCGCGAGGTGGCGCTCGGACTCGGACTCGGGCTCGTCGTCGGGCTCGTCGCGCCCGAAGCGCCGCTCGATCACGGGCCACAGGTGGCGACCGGGGCCGGCGGCGCGCCGAAGGAGCCACAGGGCGTCGGCCCCGACGCCGCACAGCGGTGAGGCCAGGACGCCCAGCAGGCAGGCGTCATCCAGCGGGTTGGCGATCGTCGCGATCAGGCGGATCACGTCGTCGACCTGTTGCTGCGACCAGTAGCCGCGTCCCCCGACCACATAGGGACGGAGCCCGGCTCGCTCGAGCTCCTCCTCGAACGCCGCGACGTGCGTGTAGGCCCGGATCAAGACGACGATGTCGCGCGCCGCGACGCCCTCGTCGTCGACCAGCCGACGGAGCTCCGTCGCCAGGAAGCGCGCCTCGGCGACGCGGTCGGGCGCCGAGGGGTAATCCCCGCTCAGGTTGATGTCGAGCCCCTCGTCGTCCCACTCGGATCCCGCGGGGGTGAGCAGCAGCTCGACCGCCGGGCCGTCGCCCGACTCGCCGTCCCCTGGCTCGCGCCCCACGGTCAGCTCCCGGAAGCCGCCGAGGATCGCCTCGCCGATCGCGTTCACCGCCGAGACCACGGCCGGCGTGGATCGAAAGTTCCCGCCCAATCGCATCACCTCGCCGTCGCGCTCCGGCAGGGCGGCGATCCGCTCGCACTCGCCCCGGAACACCTCGAGATCGGCGTGGCGGAACCCGTAGACCGACTGGAACTCATCGCCGACCAGAAAGGTCCGGGTCTCCGGACCGCGCAGCAGCCGGACGAGCTCGAGCTGAAGGCGGTTGGTGTCCTGGAACTCGTCCACCAGGATGTGGCGGAAGCGTTCGCGGTACGCCTGTGCGACGCGCGGGTACTCGCCCAGGAGGCGGCGCGCTTCGAGCTGCAGATCCTCGAAATCGAGCCCCGAGCGCTCCTGTTTGAGTCGGCGGTAGTGGGCCGCGAAGAGCTCGAGGAGCTGGGCGATGTGCTGGTAGGAGGCCCTTGCCTGGCGTTCGGCAAGCGCCGTTCGCGCCGCCCGCCACGCCTCCTTGTAGGCGGCGCACGCCGTGCCGCTGAACGCCCTCGCCTTCGACGTCAGCTCGAGCCCGGCGAGCTCGGTCTCGGTCGGCAGGCGGGCGTCGGGCTCGAGCGCCGCGGCAGCGGCGATCCGCTCGAGGTTCCCGGGCCCGCCGCCACCCCCCTCGGTCTCCGAGCACGCGGCCTTCGCAGCGCTGACCAGGGCGGCGAGGGCGGCGGTGGCGTCGGACTGCGGCGCCTCCGGGAGCGCCGGCGTGCGCCCTTGACTTCGAAGCTCGGCGTACGCGGTTCCCACCAGGCGGCGAAGCTCCGGGGCCCGCATCGCCGCGACCAGGGTGGCCCGCTCGGCGTCGGGGTCGTCAAGCAGCTCCTCCAGGGCCTCGTCGAACGCCGCCGAGGCGACCCGGTCGGCCTCGCCGGCGTCGAGGACGCGGAACCGGGGGTCGAGCCCGAGGGCGACGGGGTGGCCGGCCAGGATCCGTCTGCAGAAGCCGTGGATGGTCGAGATCCAGGCGCGCTCGGAGTCGCGGGCGAGGTCGCGCAGGTGCTCGGCGCGCTCCACCTCTCCCTCGGATCGGGCGCGCTCCGCCCGGCCTGCGAGCTCATCGCGGATCCGATGGCGAAGCTCGCCGGCGGCGCGCTCGGTGAACGTGAATGCGAGGATCGAGTCCACCCCCGTCTCCGCCTCCTCGGCCGCCGCGCAGAAGCGCTCCACAAGGACCTTGGTCTTTCCGGTGCCCGCCCCCGCCTCCAGGAGCACGTCGCGGTCGCGGGCCTCGATCGCCCGCCGCTGCTCGGGAGTGGGAGGGGGCGCCTCGGGGTCGAACTGCGATGAGGGCTCGGGCTCGGCGCCGAGCTCGAGTTGCTCCGGGGTCACGCGTCATCCTCCTCGTCCTCGTCGGGCTCCTGGCGGACCGCACGCTCACGCCGGCAGATCGCCTGGAAGGTGCAGAAGGGAGGGCATGCGTCGTCGATGGGATTCCGTCGGATCGAGCCGGCCCGCATCGATTCGACGATCTTCGAAGCCACCCCCCGGGCGGCCTGGATGATCTCGCGAAACTCCTCCTCGGAGAGCAGGTCGTTGTTGACCAGCCCCAAGCCGGCGAGGAGGCCGTCTGCCTCGTCGTCGAGGGCGATCCCGCGCGGCCTGTGGTCGCGGGTCGCCGCGAGGGGCTGGTAGATGCCGCCCAGGGGTTGTCGCTTCCACTGCTCCTCGAGGGCGAGGGCGTAGAGCTGGGGCTGAAGCTTTCCTTCCTTGGCGAGCCTCGCGGCGCTCGTCACCGCGCGCGAGACCTTGTAGTCGCGGATCAGGCCCTCCCGGCCCGATGGCGACAGGTCGACGCGGTCGATCTTTCCGTGCAGGCGAAACCCGTCCAGATGCAGTGGCCCCCGATCGTCGTCGTCTCCCTCGCCGAAGCTCGCCTCCAGGAGCTCCGGGTCGGGCTTGAGCGGGGAGTCGATCGCCGCCTCGCGCGCCAGGAAGCTCTCGATCAGGGCGATCATTCGCGCTCGCGCCGCGACCGCCCGGACGTCGCCGCCGCCGAGCCCCTCGCCGTCGGCGTGCCTGTCCACCAGCTCGCCCGCCCGCCGCTGCCACGCGGCCACGGTCTCGGGTCGGGGGACCGCTCCGCCGGGGGGCGGCTCTCGGTAGAGATCCTCGAGGACGCCGTGGATCACCGAGCCCTGCGTCAATGCCTCGGGCTGGGGATCGAGCTGCTGGGGCCCAAGCTCGTGCTGGACGAACCAGCGATACGAGCACAGCGCGTACTCCTCGAGCGTCGACGCGCCGAACAGCTGCCGCTCGGCGAGCTCGCCGACGACGGCGGGTTCGACGAGTGGCCCAGGCTCGCGCTCCGCGACCCGGCGGGCGGCCCGAGCGAGCCGTCGGTGGAGCCGGTCCGCGTCCTCGCGGCCGAGCTCCAGGCGCGCGACGATCGCGTCCGGCTCGATCGAGGGAGCCGACGCCGCGAGCGAGCGAGCCAGCTCGTCGATGCTGGGGGCGTCGCCCACCCGGAAGGTCACGTCGCCCAGAGGGCGCCGCCGCAGGCAATCGCGCGCCGCCTTGTCGTCCGGGTCGGGCGGCAGGCCCGGGATCAGCTCTCCCAGGTCGTCCAGAAACGGGGAGGGTGCAACCGCGGCCCCGTCGTCGTCGCTTGCCCGCCAGCACAGATGAAGGCACGTGGTCGGGCGCGAGAGACAGACGTGGAAGAGATACCGCTCCTCGTGATCGGGGTCGGCGCGCGCCGGCAGGCCGAGCGCGCCGCGCTGCTCGTCGGACAGGAACGCGTCGCCGGGATCGGGGCGGGGGAACTCACCCTCCTGAAGTGACGCGATGAACAGGTGCTCGACCCGCTGGGCGCGGATTCGGTAGGGGCTCGTGACCCGCACGTGACCGTCGGTCGGCCCGCGCCAGAGCGGAATCTCGAGCGCCTCCAGGGCCTCGAGCGCCTCGGCGGCGGGGCTTTCGATGCCGGGCAGCTCCGCGAGGCTCTCGAGTGCCGCGGCAGCGAGCGCGCCGGCCCGGAGCTCGAGCCGTTGCGCCCGGACGGCGATCGTCGCGCGGCGCTCCTGGGGCCGCTCGGCGATCCGCGTCGCGAATCGCGCCAGGGCTCGAAGCGTGCCGGCCGCGTCACGCTGGCGCTCGAGCTCCTCGAGCTCGAAGAGCTCACGGCCCCGCCACGAGTCGAGCGCCTCCGCGGCCGTGCGAAGGCCACGCCGCCTCGCGGCGCGCTCGAGCCAGTCGGCGTCGCCCGGCCAGGCGACGCCTGGCGTCCGCACGAACGCGAGCACGTCCTCGGCACGCTTGGAAGTCAGGGCGGCGCGAATCAGGGCGATCAGCCCGCGACCGGTCGCGGTTCGGTCCAGCGGCACGCTCGCCTCGACGGCGGCCGGGACGCCATAGCGTGCGAGTACGGCTTCGTACAGGGAGCCGTAGCGGTCGGGCGCTCTGACCACGATCGCCACCTGGTCGGGAGCCACCCCGCCTGCGAGAAGGCGCGCCACCTCGGCTCCGATCTGCTCGGCCTGACCCTGCTCGCCCGCCGACTCCAGGAGCGCCAGGCCGTCGTCGCGCGCCACCGGCTCGGCCCCGTCTCGAAGAAAGCCACGCTCGAGCTCGAACAGGGTCCGGCTCCGAGTGTTGGCCGGGTCCGGCTCGAGCTCGGGCATCGCAAGCGTTCCGCCGCGCTCCAGCAGCTCCTGGTAGAGGCGCGCCCTGGCGGTCAGCGCGTCGCGATCCTCATAGCTGACGGCCACCGTCACCTCGACGCCCTGGGCGAGGGCGTCGAGGAGGCCGAGCTGCTCGACGGTCAAGTCGTCGAATCCGTACACGAACACGGGACGCCTCCATGCGCCCGGATCGGCTCGAACGGCGTCGGTGGCACGAGCCGCCGCGAGATGGTCGTCGCCGTATCCGAGCTCGTCCCGCGCCCGCTCATACGCGACGAACAGCGCGGCGATCTCGCGCAGGTGGCCGTCGCCTTGGTCAGCGCCCTCGATCGCGGCCGCGATTGCAGGCGAGTCGAGGCCGGCCGCCTGGATCTCGTCGATCAGGCGGGCGAGTGCGGGGCCGAACCCCCGATGCTCCGCTGAGCGACCCAGCGTCCGAAGCCTCGTCGAGCGAGCCGCGAATCGGATCACGCAAAGGCGCTGGGCATCCGACAGGACTGGCGGCAGCGAGGTTCCCGTCGCCCGGGCCACCTCCTCGAAGATCAGCCTGAAGGTCTGGACCGAGACGCCGAGGACCCCGGTCGCCATGCCGGCGGCGTCGCCGAGCTCCCTCTCGAAGCGCGCAACGTCGTCGCCGGTCGGCACGAGCAGCACCGGATCGGCTTCGAGCGAGCCGAGCACCGCCTCGTGGATCCTCCCGGCGCGCCCGGAGTTCGGGGGCCCGACAATCAGCGAGAGCGCCATGCGTTCCCAGCATAGGTCGCCTCACGGCGCGCGAGCCTGACTACGGTCGGATCCGCCAGCGGCCAGGGGGTCGGTTCCGTCCCACGCCGGGTCTATCTTCGCCCTCGTCATGTCGCTCTGCTTCATCGATCCCGCCGACGCGATCCGCGCGATCGCCGACTCGGTCGGCCGGGAGGCGCGCCGCCAGCTACTCGGTGAGGCGGTCAGGGCGTGGGTCGACGAGATCCCCGACGACGAGCTCGAGGCCCACTATGCGCGGGCAATTGCCGAGCTCGACGAGCACGACATTTCGATGCTCGCCGCCTGGCACGCCTCGATGGATGTCGGCCATCCGGTGCCGAACCGCGACTTCCTGATGGGGGCCTTCACATCCCTGGGCCAGCACCGTCGCGAGGCTTTGAAGCTCGCCGCCGGGTTCCGCGGCGAGGAGGCGGTCGACCGGGGCGTCACCGAGGAGCGGGCGCTCGAGACGGTGCTCGAATGGCTCTCGCCGCCCCGCCTCATGGAGCTCACGGTCGAGGCCGTCGAGCTCTACGTCTGGGACCGGGCGGGCTCGGACAACTGAGCCCTCACGAGGCCGGCTCGAGGGCCGCCTCGATCTCGGGGATCGCCTGGTCGTTGTTGCGGAAGTGCACGGTCGCCATGCCGAGCTCGCGCGCGGCGGCGACGTTGGGCTCCACGTCGTCGACGAACAGGCATTCAACGGCGCCGATCCCGTCGCCGATTCGCTCCAAGGTCAGCTGATAGATGTCCGGCTCGGGCTTCCGTACCCCGACGAACGCGGAATCGACGATCACCTCGAAGATCTCCTCCACGGGGAGCATCCGCCGCCATAGAGGCTCCCACTCGCGAATATTGTTGGTCAGGAGCGCCATCCGGTAGCCGCGGGTGCGCAGGCCGCCCATCAGGTCGATCATCGGCCGGTTCGGGTCGAGCGCCTCGAAGTAGATCTCGCTGAAGCGGTGGAGCTCCGGCTCATGCCCGAGCTCGGGGGCGAGCTCGCGTGCGATCGCCGCCAGGAAGTCGGTCTCGGCTATCCGCCCCCGCTCGAGGTCGTGAAGGGGGTTCTCGCCGTCTCGCTCGGCGATTCGCTGCATGGCCTGGCCCAGGCTCTCCACCGTGATTCCGGTCTCGTCCTGGACCGCTGTGAACGAGCCCAGGAGCGGCGTGGTCAGAACCCCCCCGAAGTCCGAGATCACTGCACGGATCGCCATCAGGAGCGCCGCAGGAGCTCGCAGGATCCTGCCCCGGTGGCTCCGTCCATATGGAACGACATCGCGACGGCCTCGCGACACACGCCGTCCTCCTCCACCTCCACCTCCGCCTCGCCTCTGCGATCCGCGGCGACGCGGAGCGGGGGCGAGGAGGGGTCGATCCACAGCTCGATCCCGATCCGCCTCAGGTGGCCGTCGGCGTCGTACTCGGTCGACAGGAGCGTCTCGGTGACCGCGACCGGCTCACCTGAGGACTCGAGGCGCTGGAGGACCTGATCGTGGTCGTGGCCTCCGGCGCCCCTGGGTCGAAGGGACGCCAGAGCCAGCGCTTGCCCATCCTCGAACAGGGCCGAGACGAGGAGCAGTGCCTCGGCGCGCTCCCAGTCGAGCCCGGACTCGGCCCGCCACGCCGAGCCGGCCCCGTCGCCGGGCGCGTCGGGAGCGCGATCCGACATCGAGGTCGGGTCCCAGACCACGCGCAGGGGCCAGGCGCCGGGCGGGGCCTCGAGCGCGATCGGCCCCTGCTCAGCCGCCATTGCTGCTCGGTTTCGGGAGCTCGCGCTCCACATCGGGGACCTCCTGCGCGGTCCCCTCGTAGTCGTAGCCGCGGGTGGGCTCGGGAGGCTGGCCGGCGCCCCTGGCGCGACCGGCTCCCCAGCCGACCGTTCTCACCGCGAAGGAGGCACGACGCAGCGCGAGGCGGGCGACGATTCCGCGAAAGATTGCCCTTGACGGTGGGATCAGGAGCAGGGCGCCGATCACGTCGCTGATGAACCCGGGGGTGATCAGGAACGCCCCGCCGAGGATCACCATCGCCCCGTCGAGCACCTCGCGGGCCGGGATCTTCCCGCGCACCAGCGCCTCGTTGAACCTAGCCCAGACGGCTCGGCCCTGTGACCGAAGGAGCGCGGCGCCGAGGAAGCCGTCGAGAATCAGCAAGGCGATCGTCGGTACCACGCCGATCGCCTCGCCGACCTTGATGATCACGTAGATCTCGGCGACCGGCACGACGATGAAGATCAAGACCAGGAGCAGTGCCACCAGACAAGCCTAGTCAGGCGGCGTCGCTACGATGGTTTCGTGGCGAGTGAAGAGACAGCCGCGGTCACGCAGGACTCGGTCTACGAGGCCCTCGAGGAAGTGATCGACCCCGAGCTCGGGCTCGACTTCGTCTCGCTGGGGCTCGTCTACGACGTCGAGGTCCAGGGCGCCGAGGTCTACGTCACCTTCACGCTCACCTATCCCGGCTGCCCGATCGGCCCCCAGGTCTCCGAGCAGGTCAAGGAGTTCGTGGGCGATCTCGAGGGCGTCGAGGGCGTCTACCCGAAGATGGTCTTCGACCCGCCCTGGTCCCCGGACATGATGTCCGAGGACGCCAAGTTCGCGCTGGGCTTTTAGCTCAGCTGGCCGATCCTCGGCCTCTACTGATAGAGCCCGAACCTAGCCCGCCTCCCGACGGGGCAGCGGAGACCTGAAGTGAGTGACCTGCTCTCGAAGCCCGGCGGCTGATGGTCGGGCGTGCTTGACACCAGCTCTTGCCGCGCAGAGAAAGGTTGGGTTTCCCGCCCGGCTCGCTAGGGCGATGGGTCGGGTTGATAGACGCGGCAGCTCGCGCCGGCGCACTTCTTCAGCTTGTGAAGGCGCGTCGCGAGCGTCGTCTTCACCGAGGCGTAGGCGGGATCATCGTGGAGACTGTTGAGCTCGTATGGGTCGTTTTGGAGGTCATAGAGCTCCTTCTCGCCGGTGTTGTACTCGACGTACACGTAGCGTTCGGTGCGGATCGCTTTGTAGGTCGGCTCCTCAACCAAGAGCTCCCGGTCTTTGTCGGTTCCAGGGTGCCTTGCAACCGGTAGGAGCGAGCGCCCGTCCATAGTCACACCGTCGTGATTCGCATGCGCAGCGTCGACGACGGTCGGCGCCAGGTCGGCGTTGACCACCAAAGGATTGATCGTTACCCCTTGCGGGACGCCCGGCCCCCGCATCTCCAGTGGCGCCCGGATTGACTCCTCGTAAACATGCTCCTTGTCGCCGGGGATTCGGTGCTCGCCGTGGAAATAGCCGTTGTCGGTCGTGTAGATGATCAGCGTGTTGTCGATCGCCCCTTTTGCCTTCAGCGCGCCGATGACTTTCTTGACCCCATCGTCCACGCCCAGCAGCGACTCCAGCTCGCATCGGTACTTGCGCCGAATGGTGGCGATCTGGTTGGAGTTCAAGAGCGGCAGCCTGCGGATGGCCTTCGGCTTGTCGGAAACATCCGCCTCGTTGAAGTTGGGCGGTTTAGGCAAAGGCGTCTTCGCGAATGCATCTGCATAACGGGGAGGCGGTTTGGCAGCGTCGGTGCAGTTCTGCGGCGGGTTCGGGTTCGGTGGACCGCCCACGTGAGGCGCCGTGTAGGTCAACCAGAGGAAGAACGGCTGCGTCTTTGGTGCGCGCCGGTCGACCAGATCGACCGCCTTCCTTGTCAGTACATCGTCCTTGTAGTCCCTTGGGTCTTGGCCGTACTGGACGATCCTCCCATCGTTGTTGATCGGGTAGCTGTAAACCCGCTGCTCGTAGGGGGCGGTGGCATGCCATTCGGACCACCCTGGCGGTACCGGCGGCTGGTTCTTGTAGTTGTTGAGGTACTTGCCGATCATCGCGGTGTAGTAGCCCGCGTGCTGCAGCCACACTGCCAGATTGCTGTTCCCATGTAGAGGCTCGAAGCGATCGAAGCCCCCGTTCGGGGCGTGGTTTGACCACACGCCGTGGTTGTGCGCGTATTGGCCGGTGAGGAAGGTGGCACGCGACGGGCAGCAGAGCGAGAAGTTGAGCAGGCTGTTGGAGAACGTGGCTCCCTGAGCGCCGATCAGCGAGTTGACGTTCTGCATCACCTTCATGGACTCGACCGTCTGGTCGTCGGTCTCGATGACGATCACGTTGGGCCGTGCCACCGCTGCCTGATCGTTGGATTGCCCGGCCGCTGCCTGATTGGGGGCAGCCGTTTGAGTGCCAGCGCTGGACGCGACCAACGCGACCACGGCGCCCAAGATCGCCAAGACTGCTACCAGGAAACGCCCCCGCCCGGCCATACTTGGGCGAGCCTAACAGGTGAGGGGCGCGCCCGGTCAAACCCGCGGCGCGGGCACAAGGTTGTCGGGGGTAGCTGTCCGGCTGGGGGGATCAAGCGGCGGACCAGCTCGGTCGCGCGACGTCGGAGTTCCCGCATAGCTCGTAAATGCGCAAATGCTCTTGTCGTCGAGGCGTGGTGCTTGAACGTGGTGACGCATTTCCGTACGCGAGAGTGAACTGACCGTCGAGCCGCCTTACGGCGATAGGGCGACTCTTGCTGACTCCGAGAGTCGTCGCTTATTCGCTCGAGGACTATTGGCGGCCGATCGGAGTCCAGCGCAAGCGGTCAACCTGGTTGCTGATCGCGGCCGAGATCTGCCGGACACGGTAGCGCTCGACGCTCTTCTTGAACACGGCCCGAGCAGCGCCGGTCTCAGAGGTCATCACGGGTGGTCGGTTCAGCTGGCGGCGACCCAGCCGGCCACGGTGGCGAGGACCGCCACAGTCCCGCTGACCCGCAACCCTGTCGCGTGGGGATGCTCCTGGCGCCGATATCTGGGCCACGGGTCGAAGACCGAGCGCGCCGTCTCTAGGCCGATCTGGCAATGCCAGGAAGCGCTACGCTCACCCTCGTGGAATGGTTAAGCCCCGAGAAGCTACTGGTGGTTGTGATCATCGCGCTGGTGCTCTTCGGACCTAAGCGGATTCCGGAGCTCGGGCGGTCGCTCGGAAAGGGGATGAGAGGCTTCACGCAGGCTCTCGCCGGCGAGGAGCCGGATGAGGGGTCGAAAGAGGCTCACTCCCGCGCCCGGCCCACGGCCGATGCGCCGGTGTCCCTATCGGCCAGCCCCGTGGCCACCAAGAGGCCGCCGCCCAAGGCGGACACCTAGGATCGCATCGCCCGACTGGAACCATTCGCGGCCGCTCCTCGGGGAATGAACGACGCTTCTCTACGGCGATGTCCAACGATCCGAACCGGGCCAGAAGCTCGGATGATGGCGCCGGTCATCACTCTTACGATCCTTGCCTCCGACGTCAATTCGAAGCTCGCACGCCCCTGACCATTGGGTTCCGGCCCGACTCGGCTAGAAGCGATACGGGGTGAGGCGCTTCGACGGCAGCGGCAGGCCGAGCTTGTAGTCGATTTTGAGCATGAACTCGCACTCGGCCTGGCCATCGTGGCCGGGGCCACCGTTGCATGTGTCGTGCCCGGGCCCGCCGACCAGGTGGTCGTTATTGCCGGCGCCGCCAATGAAGTCGTGTGCGCCACCCGAGACCTTGCCGTTCGGGGTCGCCGCGTAGTTGTCCCCATAAGCGGTGTCGGGGCCCGAGCGGGCGTGGATCTGGTCGCGGCCCGCGCCCTGGGCCAGTCCGCTGACCGTGTAGCTGTCTCCGACCAGGAAGTCGGCCTGCGGGCCTCCGTTGATCTTGTCGTTGCCGCCGCCGATCGCCTTCCCGTAGGGGGAGTAGCTGTCGCCGACCTCGAAGTCCCGATCCGAGGAGCCCTCAAAGTGGTCGTTTCCACCGCCCCTTGCAGTGCCGGTGCCGGTCACCATGCTGTCGCCGATGAACGTGTCGTCGCCCTTTTGGCCGCGGATCTTGTCGTGGACGCCGCCTCTGGCGTTGAAGTTGGAGTAGTTGTCGCCGACGATGTAGTCGTCTCCGAACTCGCCCTCGAGGAAGTCCTTGCCGACGTGGCCGATTGCGTCGCCGGTCAGGTTGGCGTTGTCGCCGACGATGAAGTCGTCAGCGAAGCCACCGTCGATGTAGTCGTTCCCAGGTCCGCCGATCAGAATGTTCGGCTTGTCGCGCTCGAGGCTGTGACGAGGGTAGTTGCCGCCGATGATCCGATCGTTCCCAGAGCCGCCGCAGATCACGTCAGCCCCGCCGTTGCCGATGATCGTGTCGTTGCCGCCCAGGCCGACGATCACGTCAGCGTGATGGGTGCCCTTGATCCGGTCGCGGTGATTCGTGCCGACGATCGTCGCCCGCTTCCCGAAGCAGGTCGGGCGCTGGGCCAAGGCGGAGGACGCAGCGAGGAGCACGGCAAGTCCCGCGGCGGCGAGAAGAATGGTCAGGCGAAGGGGAAGCGACGGTCCGTTGCTCATACCGGGTTCCAGGCGTGGGACTACTGGGTATCCGGTAGTTACGTCGGCATCCACTCCGGCTGCCCAAGCAGCTGCGATCTCGGTGGACGATCAGCCTGGGACGTATGTCCAGGAGGGCATTTCGGGGGGCACCGTCGTTTCAGAAACCCGGCGTCGGCCAGCCTCAGGGAGCCCGCTCGGGCCGAAACCCGGCCGGGCCGGCTCGGGCAGGATTTGTTCGCTCAGACCCGCAGGAGGAGAAGCAGCACCGAGCAGAGCATCGCCGCGGCGGGGATCGCGCTGACGACCAACAACAGCCGTCGCTTCGGCTCCACCAAGAGGTAGGCGATGCTCGAGACGAACGAAACCGCGGCGGCGGCCGACCATGCGGCGCTCAACAGGAGGGGCGGGGCATGGCGCACGTGGGAGTGCGCAAGCCCCGTCGCAAGTAGGGAGAGGCCGATCGCTATGCCGAGCCCTGCCGCGAAGGCGATCAGCGCCGCCGCCGGGGCCTGCACCGAGGTGCGCCACCAGCGCGCATTGACGCTCGTCTCGGCGGGACGTGTAGCTGTCCTGGCCCTGGCCCGAGAGGGGCCGCCCAGCGCGCGGTCCATCCCCTCGCCGGTCTCCACGAGGCCAGCCTAGGGGCCGAGGCTAAACGCTAACCACGGCGCCGTATGACAGGCAGGCGAGGCGCAAAGAGCAGCTGTGGGTTGGGAATCAATGAGCCGTCCACTTGCCCTCGCAGTGGCGGATGTGATCAATGCCGGGTCCGCCGCTGCAGAGGTCAAACCCTGGGCCCGCAAACAGCCAGTCGTTTCCCGGACCGCCCCCGATCAGGTCTCTACCTCCTCCGATCGCCTCGCCGCCCTGGCTTGCGTAGTTGTCTCCGTAGCCGGTGTCGTTGCCGTTCAGGAGGTGGATCTCGTCGTTGCCTGAGCCCTCGGCCACACCGGTCTTGGTGAAGCTGTCGCCGACCGCGAGGTCCTTGCCGGGCCCGGTGCTGATCTTGTCGTTGCCGCCGCCGATCGCATGCCCGGCTGCGGAGTAGCTGTCGCCGACCACAAAGTCCTTGCCGGATGAAGCCTCGAAGTGGTCGTTCCCACCACCCTTCGCCGTTCCGGAGCCCGTCACGGCGCTGTCGCCGATCACCGTGTCGCCGCCGCGCTGGGCACGGATGAAGTCGTTTGACCCCCCCGTGGCATCGAGGTTTGAGTAGTTGTCGCCGACGATGAAGTCGCTGCCGAACTCGCCATCGATCTTGTCTCGGCCAGCGTGGCCGATAACGCTTCCCGAGCGACTCGCCCGGTCGCCGATGATCAGGTCGCTGGCATAGCTTCCGTCGATGTAGTCGTTGCCGGTCCCGCCGATCAGGATGTTGGGGCGATCGTGCTTTCTGTCGCTCGGGTTGCCGCCCCCGAAGATGAAGTCGTTCCCGCCTCTTCCGTCGATCAGGTCCCGACCGCCGTTTCCGATGATCCAGTCACCGCGCTTCGTGCCGACGATGACGTCCCTGTGGCGGGTCCCCAGAATCACCCGGCGATGCCCGGGCCCGAAGTCGTGGGTGTTCGGCCCGACGATCGTTGCCCGATGGCCTAGCACGGTAGGGCGGTGGTGGGCGAAGACCACCCCCGCGTGCACAAGCAGCGAGCTCAAGACGAGCACCGCCAGGGCGGCTATACGGCCGGTATCACCAAGGCGACAACGGAACAGCGGGAACCTCCATTTGGTCGCTGTGCGCCCTGCCTGGCGCTTCTCCCTGATCGCCCTCCTGAGCTCTCTCCAGTTTCGACTCTATCCGACGGTTGGAAGGAAGTTCTCCCTCCGAGCATGGCTACCTCGCGGCGGCGACTGCTCAGTGACTTTGTCGCGCCGGCGGAGTCGGATCTTATGCCTGTGGGCGTCCCGCTCCCCGAGTGGACGGGAGATCCATGGAACAGCCAGCCCCGACGGCGTGCCTCGAGCAGGGCTCGGCGCTCGGCGAACAGCAGGGCGAGCATCGCGGCACGCTGCTCCCCTTGGGGGCCGAAGAGGTCCAGCGCGTCTCGATCGTGGTCGCTGGAGACGAGCCTAGCTCCATCACCCCGGTTCCGGCAGCCTCGCATGAGCTCGTTTGACCGGGATACGTGGAACCGTGCTCGCAGGTTGCGCGGACCCCTGTCCGTGGGCATTCAGAACCCCAGCAGGGGAAGCAGGGCTCCTAGCCCTTAGCCCCACGTGGCGTATCCACCTGGAACCTATGCTGCGGGGATATGACGATTCAGCGGATGGACAACGTTCTCATCGTTGTCGACGACCTCGAGGCTGCCAAAGCGTTCTTCGCCGAACTCGGTATGGAGCTGGAAGGGGAGGCGCCGGTCGAGGGGCGTTGGGTGGACCGCGTCGTGGGGCTCGACGACGTCCGCGCCGACATCGCCATGATGCGGACCCCGGACGGCCACAGCCGGCTTGAGCTGACGAAGTTCCACACGCCGCCGCCGGTCAGAGCCGAGCCGGAAAGCGCGCCGGCGAACACGCTGGGCATACGCCGCATCATGTTCGCTGTCGACGACATCGACGACGTCGTTGCCCGCCTGCGCAGCCACGGTGGCGAACTCGTCGGCGAGATCGCGCAGTACGAGGACATCTACCGGCTCTGCTTCCTACGTGGCCCCGAGGGCATCATCATCGGACTGGCCGAGCGGCTCAGCTGAATCGGGTCGATCCCTGGCCAAATCGGACCCCAACACGCGCTCCCCCAACATCGCCTAGCCCGCATGCGGAAGCGGAAGCCCTCGGCGCCTGAGCTTCCGCTCCCTCGCGCCCGTGTCCGGCGCAGAGGAGGCATCCCCGGAGCAGGTGCGCATGCTCCGGGTCATCACGCGCCAAGGCAGAACGGTCGGCCGACCGTACCGCTACTCCCACCGGCCGCGCAACAGCGGATACCGGCTGCAGTGATTTCGAACCGCGCAAATTGGGCGATTGCTTCACCGGTCACTCCCTGGTACCGCAGCTTGTGTACGCTCGAGGGCCGATGGATCGGCGGCTCGCAATCGCACTCTTGGCATGCGCCGTGGCACTCTGTGCGCTACCGGCAGCGGCTGGCGCGGTGCTCTCCGGGAGGAACGGCCGGATCGTCTACACCAGCGGTCCCCCCTTTGGCGCGACGAAGCTCTTCCTGCGCAGTGTCACGAGCAGCACCGGCGGCGGGTCCGTCTCCGGGCCGCTCAACACGGGACTGACGGACCAGCACCGCCACCCAACCTGGTCACCCGATCGCACGAAGATCGCGTTCGCCGAGGGCCCGGGCGGTGCGACGGGTTACGACATCTACATCCTCGACCTCACCACGCCGGGCGCCACGCCTCAGGACATCACGAATTCGTCCGGCGTCACCGACGACCGCCCGGCTTGGTCGCCGGACGGCACACGCATCGCCTACGAGAGCGGCAACGACATCATCGTGCACCCCTTGAGCGGCGGCTCCGATCTCAACCTGACGAGCACCCTCACTCCCAAGGCCTGGAAGGCGGCCTGGAGCCCCGACTCACGGACTCTCTACTACTCGGTGGGGGATATCACCCAGAACCCGAACGGCAACAACAACGACATAAGGCTCTACCAGCAGCCGGCGGACAACTCAGCGGCGGGGACGGAGCTGGTCCACATCAGCGGCGCCCATGCGTTCCAGCCGTCGATCTCGCCCGGCGGAACAAAGCTCTGTTACACGGTCAGTACTGCCGCGGGAAACAGCACCAGCGCCAGTGTTGTAGCGGCGCCGCTGAGCTCGCCTAGCTCGCTCACCGTCATCGCGGACAGCGGCAAGGGCGACTACAACTGCACCTGGTCGCCCGACGGAACCAAGATCGCGTACACAGAGGACTACGCGGGCAATGGGGAGATCCTCATGCGGAACTCCAACGCGACGGGCATTCCCATCAACCTGACGAACAACACCGGCGTCTTCGACGGCAACCCCGACTGGGCACCCGACGGGCCGCCGACCTGCCCCGACCGCACGGCGTGGGTGTTCGAGAACACCCCGACCACGATCACCATGCGGTGCAAGGACACGGGGCCGGCCTACGAGCGAACTCCGGTTCGAGAGTCCGTCGCGAACAACGGCTCGCCCACGCACGGCACACTGAGCAACTTGATGGTCGACAGTCCGTCGACCGTGCTCTACACGCCGAACCATGCCTTCCTCGGGCCGGACTCGATGAAGATCATCGGCTTTGACGACTTCGGCTTCGGCGACCAGACGGGCACCATCAAGATCAAGGTCTTCTCGAACCACTTCAGGATCGGCAAGCCCAAGCTCAACAGGCGAAGGGGGACGGCGATCCTGCCGGTCCGCGTCCACGGCCCCGGCAAGCTCGTCCTCTTCGGCAAGTGGGTGAAGCGAAAGGCGAAGCACGCCGCCCAGGCCGGGAAGGTGAAGCTGAAGGTGAAGCCGAAGGGGAAGGCGAAGCGAAAGCTCCGCGAACACCACAGGGCGAAGGTGAAGGCCAAGGTCACCTACAGGCCGACGGGCGGCAAGCCGCGGACGAAGGCGAAGACCGTGCGGCTCGTGAAGAAGTGAAGGCAGAGTCGGCTCGACGCGAAATGGCGATTCGGATCAGACACTTGGGCTTGGCGGCGGCAATCGCGGTGGGCGCGCTATCGCTCGGCACCGCTGCGGCGCACAGACCGCCGACGATCTCCACGAAGCTGCTGATCGGCCTCCCCACCGCGATCACAAGCGCGCCGAATGAGTTCGACCTGTCAGCCTCCGGCCCGCTGAACTCGTCGAAGTCGAAATGCGTGGCGTCGAGGACGGTGAAGCTGTTCTTCAGGTCAGGCCACACCAAGACGCTGGTCGACGTCGACAAGACGAGCCGAAACGGCCAGTGGGGGGTATCGGGCAGGGCGCGCTTCCAGCCGGATGCCTTCGTCGTCAAGGCGACCCCCAAGCGCGTCGAGGTGCATCACCACGCCCGGATCTGCGGGGCCGACCGGGTTGTCCGAAAGGTGACCGTCGTCCAGCCAGTGTGATGAAGGTGATGTAGGGCAGGCGGCGCTTCTAGCCGTCGAACGCAGACCCTTGCTCAGGCAGCCCGGCGGCTTCGAGGGCGTGGGCCCGGTCGGCGAACATGTCGAGCCGGATCAGCCTTGCGTCTCTGAGGGTGTGGACGAACCAGTAGTCGGCTTCGATTGGAGCGCCACTCTGCGCCCCCACCGCCTTCTGATGGACGCGCACTAGCACCTGACGATCGTTCACGTCGATGATCTCCTCTGCGGTCGCCGCGAACTCGTCGAAGTCCTCGACCCACTCAGCGATCGCCTCGAGGAAGCCCCCCGGTCCACGGAAGGTCGCCCCGTCTGGCTCCCTCCGGTAGGTGATCATCTCGGGGTCGATGTCGCCGAGGATGGCGGCCAAATCGCCGCGCGCGTACGCGTCATAGCCCCGGCGAACGATCTCCACGTTCTTCTGCGGCATCGCCTACTCCCGCAGCCCGTCGACTTCGAGGGCTTCGTCCTGCTTCACTCCCATGCGGCCGGTGTAGTCGATGCGGTGGAGCATGATGCGGTGGCCTTCGAAGTATTCGTCGGTCGCCTTGCGTGCACCTTCGAGGTGCCCATAGTCGTCGATGACAAGGACGCCTCCCAGAGCAAGCCTCGGATAAAGGTGGATCAGCTCGTGCCGGGTGGACTCGTACCAATCGGTGTCGAGCCTCAAGAGCGCGATCTGGGAGGGCGCCCGGTGGGGCACGGTCTCCAGAACGTCGCCCGGGACGAAGTGAAGATGCGCCGGGTCGTACCCGGTCGTTGCCATCGCACCCTCGACGTCCTCGAGCGGTACAGAGCCGAAGCCCTCAGCGGGAAATGGCCAGTGGTCGAGGTAGGCAAGACCGGCGAAGTCGACGTCTGCCTCAGTCGGCTTCGGCATGCCGGTGAATGTGTCAAACAAGTAAAGGTCGCGGTCTGTGATGCCGAGCCTCTTGAGGGTCAAGGCCATCGCCATCATGCTTCCACCTCGTCCCACTCCGCACTCCACAAAGCTTCCGGGAATCTCCTCGCGGATCACGTACTCGGTCGCGGTGCAGACGGCGGCGATCCGTTCTTGAGACGTCAATGTGTACGGTGTCACGCGTTCGATCGTGTCGATCAACTCCGGTCCGAAATCAACGGGGTAATAGCGGCCCCTCCTGGGGCCGCGCCTGAAGTAATCGGGGCTACCCCGTTGATGACCCCAGCGACCCATGAAGCTACGCATGGTCATCCAGAGGCGCCCCGCGATCCGGCCAGCGATCCATTCAGGGGTGATGATCACTCCCCGGCGCGCCAGCCAGACAACGACGACGTTGAAGCCCCTGCGAACTCCAGCCGGTCGTTTCTTTACCTCCTGCGACATCGCCTACTCGCCCCATCCCTCGTAGGCGCTGGTGTGCCCTTCTACGTCGAACCAGTATTCGCGAAAGACGGTGCATCGCCCGTCCGGCCCGAGTCGTGCGACGAAACAACCGGCGGTCGTCCAGTTCTCCCCCCCGTTGGTTCGCGTAACCCAGAACTCGGCCGCGACACGGTCGGCGTCGATTACCGGGCTTCCGATGCGAACGCTCGCCTGCCCCTGGTCGCCGGCCTCCTTGCGGATGTAGCCTGCCAGCGCCGCTCGCCCCACAACCGCCTTCTGCGTCGCATGCGGGACATAGACCACGTCGTCGCTGAAGAGATCGACGAAGCGGGTGAAATCCCAGGTTTCCCAGGTCCGCCCGTAGGCCTCGGCGAAAGCCACGGCTTTTTCGCGACTCACGTTCTCCTGCGACATCGCTTCCGCATTATCTCGCGAGCCGTGGCCAAGCGTGGGACGTTGCCTACCCCTCAAGCCCAGCCGCTTCGAGGGCCTGCTCGCGCTCCAGGTAGAACCGCACGCGAGTGATCCTGCCTGCTCGCACGGACCAGATCGCGGCCGGACGGTGCTCGACCGGGACCTCGTCGCGCGCCGTCTGCGCGCGGACGTGGACCAGGGAGACAACCTCGTCGCCGGCGTCGATGAACTCCTCGAGCTCGACGAAGTACGTCTCCCACGGCTCGAGCCAATCGCGCCAGGCCTCGGCGAACCCCTCGAGTCCGCGAGTCGACGGCTCGATCGAGCCCAGGCTTGCGATGAACTCGGTCTGGCAGTCGCTGTCGAACATGGTCACATCGATTCCGGTCTCCGATAGGTCCGGAGCCGCAGAGGAGCGGAACAGATCCACCATGTCGATCCCACTGACCTGAACTCTCTCGACGACCTCCAAGTTCTCCCGCGACATCGTCTACTCCGAGATCCCCGCGGCCTCGAGGGCCTCGGCTCGCTCCCGGAAGTTCTCGAGCCGGATCACCTTCCGGCCCCGGAAGGACCACACCTGGAAGTAGCGGAACTCGGTCTCGGCGCCGCTTTCGCTACCGACGCCCCGCTGGTGCACCGTTACGACGACGCTGCCCTCCGTGTCGGTAATCTCCTCCGCCTCGATGGTGATGTGGGTCCAGGGCTCCAGGAAGCCTCGCGTGTACTCGGCGAGCCGCTCGATGCCCAGATAGGTCCCGGAGTCGGGAAAGCCGGGACCCAACACCAGCAAGAGGAGTGGGTCAGCTACGTCGAGAATGGCTCGGAAGTCACCCTCGCCCCACC
The DNA here is from genome assembly GCA_963720685.1 of uncultured bacterium. Lineage (GTDB taxonomy): Bacteria > Actinomycetota > Thermoleophilia > Solirubrobacterales > 70-9 > AC-56. The sequence goes on from CAVRGF010000003.1 coordinate 399,384, forward strand.
GCTCATAGACGGCCCGAACGATCTCCACGTTCTCGTGCGAGATCGCCTACTCCGATTCTGCAATCGCCCGGCGGGCGTCTTCCAGGGTGTCGTCGAGCCACTCGACGTGGTACTCGCTGAACGGCTCGAACCACTCTTCGAGGTAGCGGGTCAGGCCATCCCAGCCGTGATAGACGCTGTCCATCCCGCTGCCGATGCCCGACGCAAGCGTTCTCAGCTCGACGTCGGGTGCGTAGGCGGGTCCGATCGCGTCGCGGATCCCCTCGTGGCCCCAGTCGACGGCCGCGACGTCGACCCCCTCGAACGGTTCGAGACTCGACCGTACGATCTCCACGGCCTCCCTCGACATGCCTACTGCGAGAGGCGGGGCGTGTCGGTGATCGCCGCATCGCGCCGGTTCATCTCCGCCGCAGTATGGCGTGAATCCGGCTTCCCCCGACACCCCGACGTCGGAGTTGCGGGCGGCGCCGGGTTCGCGTAAGGTCGCTGCCGTCGTCCCCGCGTGGGGACGGGCGAGCGAGCCTGGGCAGCGCGCTCGCAAGCGCCCGACCGCACCAACGTTGGTTCTGCAGAGGCAAGCATTGGATCTCGGCACGCATTCGTCCACCCGCATCCACCATCCCAGGCGCAAGGCCTTCTGGGTTTCCGCCCTGGCCATCGTGGCTCTGACGGCCGGGGCTTCCGGGGGCGTCGCCAGCGCCGGGGCCGCCTCAACGGTGCCTTCAGGCTTTACGCAGTCGGTCGCGTTCCGCGGCCTCCATTCGCCGACCGCCCTCCGCTTCTCGCCCGATGGGCGGGTGTTCGTCGCCGAGAAGAGCGGTCTCATCAAGGTCTTCGACGGCCTCGACGACACGACTCCGACCACCTTCGCGGACCTGCGCACCGAGGTCCACAACTACTGGGACCGCGGTCTGTTGGGGATGGCGCTCGACCCGAAGTTCCCCGCCAAGCCGTACGTATACGTCCTCTACACCTACGACGCGGCGATCGGCGCCCAGGCACCGACCTGGGGCACTCCGGGAACCTCGAGCGACGGTTGCCCGACCCCGCCCGGGCCGACGACCGACGGCTGCGTGGTCAGCGGCCGGCTCTCGCGGCTGACGGCATCCGGCGACCATATGACCGGAGACGAGCGGGTCCTGATCAACGACTGGTGCCAGCAGTACCCGAGCCATTCGGTCGGCGACCTGGCGTTCGGCGGCGGCGACTCGCCGCCGCTCTATGTCAGCGGGGGCGACGGCGCCAGCTTCACCGACACCGACTACGGACAGTTCGCGGACAACCCGTGTGACGATCCTCCCAGCGGGCAGGGGACCGCGGACAGCCCGCCGAGCGCCGAGGGAGGGGCGCTGCGAAGCGAGAGTGCGAGGCGTCCGAGCGACGAGCCGAGGACCCTCGACGGCACCATCCTGCGGGTCAACCCGGGGACCGGAAACGGTCTTTCGGGCAACCCCTTCGCCGGCTCGACCGACGCCAACGCGCGGCGGATTCTCGCCTATGGGCTGCGCAACCCGTTCCGGCTCGCAGTCCGGTACGGGACGGGCCAGATCTGGCTCGGCGACGTGGGCTGGAACTCGGTTGAGGAGATCGACGAGATCGTCAATCCGACCGCGAAGCTCGCGCTCAACTTCGGCTGGCCGTGCTACGAGGGCGTGTTCCCGCAGCCCTCTTACCGGTCGGCGGGGCTCGACAGCTGCAACTCCCTGTACTCGCAGTCAGGCGCCGTCGCCCGGCCGTTCTACAGCTATCGCCATGCGAACAAGGTGGTTCCGGGGGAAAGCTGCCCAACCGGCAGCTCGTCGACGACCGGCCTCGCCTTCTATCCCAACACGGGCCCATATCCGCCCCAATACCGGGGTGCGCTGTTCTTCGCCGACTACTCGCGCAGGTGCATCTGGGTGATGGAGCGTGGCGGGTCGAGCACGCCGAGCCCCAGTCACGTCAAGGACTTCGTCCAGGGGGCTGCGCGACCGGTGGACCTCCAGATCGGGCCTGACGGGAACCTGTACTACGCCGATCTGAGCGGCGGAACGATCAGGAAGATCGGGTACAAGAGCGGAAACCAGACGCCGATCGCGCTCGCAAAGGCGACCCCGACCTCCGGCGAAGTGCCGCTGACGGTCAACTTCGACGGGTTCGGATCGTCAGATGCCGACGGCGACAAGCTGAGCTACTCGTGGGATCTGAACGGCGACGGCACCTACGGGGACTCGGTCGCCGCTCGCCCCAGTCACACGTACACCAGCCCCGGCGTCTACAGGGCGAGCCTGCGGGTCACGGACACGCACGGGGCTTCGTCGACCGACACGGTCGCGATCTCGGTCGGAAACACGCCCCCGACCCCGACCATCACCACCCCGCTGTCCAGCCTCACATGGGCGGTGGGCGACCCGATCTCGTTCAGCGGCTCGGCCACCGACGCCCAGGACGGGACCCTGCCGGCCTCGGCGCTCTCGTGGTCGGTGATCCTGCACCACTGCCCGTCCAACTGTCACACACACAAGATCCAGGACTTCCACGGGGTGAGCAGCGGTTCGTTCAACGCTCCCGACCACGACTATCCCTCGTATCTGGAGCTCCGCCTCACCGCAACGGACTCCGGGGGGCTGAAGACGCGCCAGAGCGTCCGGCTCGATCCAAAGACGGTTGACCTGACGATGGCGTCGAGTCCCCCCGGCCTTTCGCTCGCACTGGGGGACTTCAAGGCGCCGGCGCCGTTCACCCGGACCGTGATCCTCAACTCATCGAACACGATCAGCGCCCCGACTCCGCAGCCGCTCGGCGGGGACACCTACGACTTCCGGTCGTGGTCGGACGGCGGCGCGGCGACGCACGCGATCACCGCCACGGCATCGACCACCTACACGGCGAACTACCGGGGTCGCTGACGGCACCGCGCCGGTCCCCGCGGCGGCCTCATCATGCGCCGGGCTTGATCCGGGTGACCGTCGCGTCCCCAACTTGGATGATGCTCCGGGTCACACGGAGGTAGTCATGTCGGTCGATTTCCAGTGGTTGTTTCAGCCCATGGACCAGCTCGACGCCTGGCTGACGGGGCTATTCGACGGCGCCTCCCTGTTCGTTGCCCTCGGTCTCGCGTTCGTGCTCGGCTTGCGCCATGCCTCGGATCCCGACCATCTGGTGGCGGTCACCTCGCTGGTCGCCGCTGACGATGCTGGAACGCGGGGGGCGACGCGCCTCGGCGCGTGGTGGGGCCTCGGGCATGCCGCGACCTTGATCCTGCTGGGCGTGCCGTTGATCGTCTTCAAGTCGGCGCTTTCCGGCTGGCTGGAGAGCGGCGCCGAGAAGGGGGTCGGGGTCGTCATCGTCGTCCTGGCGCTGCGGGTCACGTGGAAGTGGGCGCGCGGGGACTATCGAGCAGGACTACACCCACACGCCGCCAGCGAGGGCGGCCCGCACCGGCACCTCCGACGCGAAGGGCGCGACACCACCCACCGTCACCGTCCCGCTCGAACCTCGCGGCAGGCGTTCAGCATCGGGCTGCTCCACGGGCTGGCCGGGACCGGCGCCGTCGTCGTGCTCCTGCTCGCCGCGCTGCCCACGCAGCTCGAAGCGGGACTCGCCCTCGGGGTATTCGCCCCGATGACGATCGTCTCGATGGCGGCGTGCACCACGGCGTTCGCGTGGGTGCTCACCCGCCGTTGGGTGGAGCCCGTATACCGCACCGTCCTGATCCCGATCCTCGGCCTCTTCGGGCTCATGTTCGGCCTCTGGTACGTGGGCGTCGGATAGGGGGCCAAGCGGGTCGCCCGGCCCCGGGGCCCGACTCAACCGCTTCGGCGGTCCGCCAACCGGTGGGCGCGCTTCGCCATGCCCTCGGCGCCCAGCCGCTCGGCCCACTCGCCGAACTCCGCGGTCGGCCCGCTCCAACGCCAATCGTCAATCGCCCCCACGGGCGCGTCGGTCCGCAGGGTCGCGAGATCGCGAAACAGCAGGGCCAGGTCGCGGTTGGCGCTCAGCGTGGACGCCAGCTTCTGAGCCCCGCGAACGTCGACCTCCCATTCGCCGGCTCCTCGGGGATCTGCTCGATCCGCTCGTAGCGGTCGAGTACCGTGGCGGCCGACTTGGCGCCCCACCCCGGAAGCCCCGGAAATCCGTCCGCGCTGTCTCCCACCAGACCGAGCCAGTCGGGGATCGAGGCCGGCGTGACACCGAACTTGTCGTGGACGGCGGCCTCGTCGAGTCGCCGGCGGTTGCGTCGATCGACCTGCACGATTCGTGGGTCCGAGACGCACTGGGCAAGGTCCTTGTCGGGGGTGCACACCAGGACTCGCTTGACGCGGCGATCCGCTGAGGCGACCTTCGCCGCGGCGGCGAGGGCATCGTCGGCCTCCTGCTCGACCATCGCCCAGACGCGAACCCCCAGCGCTTCGAGGGCCTCCTCGAGCGGCCCGAACTGCGAGCTCAGCGCGGGATCGATTCCCGCGCCGGTCTTGTAACCGGGCCACATCTCGTTGCGAAACGACTCGATCACGTGGTCGGTGGCGACGCCGAGGTGAGTGGCGCCGTCCTCGAGCATCGTCAGGACCGTGCCCACGACGCCGCGGACGGCGCCGATCTCCTTGCCGTTGGCGTCGTGGCGCGAAGGGACCGCGAAGAAGTGGCGAAACAGCTCGTAGGTGCCGTCGACGAGGTGGACGTCCATGGTGCTCAGCCGGCCTCGAGGTCGGCCGCCCGAGTCGGGGCGGGGGTCAGCGCCGCGGCGGAGACGACCAGCCCGAACGCGATCAGGCGGATCGCCACGCCGAGCGAGGTGTCAGGCAGCGGCTCTTCGAAGACGACGGGGCCCGCGGCGATCGTGAAGACGTTGGCCGCAACGCTGGTCACCGCGATCACCGGAACCGCCCTGCCGATCTGAAGGCTTCGCGCTGACACCACCAGGCCCGCGAATGACGCGAGCGCCACCACCGCGGCCAGCGGGTTGAGCAGGATCGACGCGGCGCCGTCACCCAACTGCCCGCTGAGCGCCTTGATGGACGTGTCCGACGCTGCCCAGAAGAGGCCCGCCGAGATCCCGAGAAGCCAGCCGGCGCGGATGCCGCGACCCCCCACTGCCGCGATCGTCGCCGCGATCGCCGCGAGCCCGGCGACCCACGCAACAAGGCGGGCCGAGTCGTAGTCGGAGTGGGCGCTTCGGCCGGAGTCGCCGAGCGTCGCCGCCAGGAACGCGAGGCCCAGGGCGGCGAGCGCAACGCCGATCCACTCACGGCGCGTCACCCGCTGGCCGAACAGTCGGTCGGCCGTGACCGTCAACAGCACCAGGCCGCCGGCGATCACCGACTGCACCAGCGAGATCGGCGCCAGCGAGAGCGCGGCGACATGAAGGCCCCACGACGCCGTCGCGATCGCCAGGCCGAGCAGGTACCAGCGTGATCGAAGCAGGGCCAGCGAGCTTCGCACCGGGCGCCCAAGCTCCACCCGGGGCGAGGCGACCGCGCCGCGGTGCTTGTAGAGGAACCCGAGGATCGAGCTGAACGCTGTGGCGAGCGCCAGCAGCAGCCCGAGCTGGACCGACAGGCTCATCGGATCAGGCTACCCGCGAGTGGCCGGCGCGGCCGTGGCTAGGCAGCGGCGGGAGGAGGGTCGTCGCCAGATCCGTCGCCGGACGCGAGCTGGCTCTCGACCGCCCGGTCGAGCTGGATGGCCCGGATCGCGTGGTCGTCGGGAAGCTTGTCCAGCACCTCATTGATGATCCGCAGCACGTCGCGCTCGTCGTGTCCGAAGTCGTCGAGCAGAGACCGCAACGCCGTATGCGTGATCTTGAGCTGCGCCGGGGTCAGCTCCAGGTGATAGTGGAACTGGGTCTGCGCGCTCTCGGAACCCTCGTCGTTCACGGCCTTGCTCACCTCGTCGATCGTGGAACCGCAATGGTATTGGCCGCGGCGTCGCACCCTGAGCATGTGGCGCCGAATCGAGCATCTACAGTTGTTCCATGCGCGGGACGCGGAGTGCGGCGACGATTGGTGCGTCGGTGCTCGGGGCGCTATGCCTCGCTCCGGCGGCGCTCGCCCGCGATGCCCCGATCATCGATCGACTCGCCCAGTCTCCCGATGCGGTGAGGACCTACTGGACCCCCGCCCGGATGCGCGCCGCGAGGCCGGTCGAGGCGATTCCGGCCTCGCCGCTCGGAGCGCCTGGGGGTCAGGTCGCCGTCGGTGCCCAGGCCAAGCGTCGCGACCTCCACGAGCGGGTCAACGAGACGGGGAGCTATCCGAACCGCACCAACGGCAAGGTCTTCTTCACTTTGCCGGGCGGCGCGCCGGACGGGGGGGACTATGAGTGCTCGGGCACCGCGGTCCGCTCGCCGAGTCGCAGCCTCGTGTGGACTGCGGGTCACTGTGTGTTCGATCCGGGCGCCTTCGGCGCGGGGTTCGCGACCCATTGGGAGTTCGTGCCCGCCTACCGTGCGGGCCGAAAGCCCTATGGCGAATGGCCCGCGACGAGCCTCGCCACGACTCCCCGATGGCGGGGAACCACTCCGCTCACCGGCGGGGACTCGGCCTTCGACTTCGGCGCCGCCACCGTCGCCACGCGGGCGGGGAAGCGCCTCCAGGAGCGGATCGGCGCCCGCTGGATCACCTTCAACCAGCCAAGGCGCCAGGTCTATAGCGCTTACGGGTACCCGGCCGAGCGCCCGCCCCCCGAGTTCGACGGACGCCACCTCTTCCGCTGCCGGTCCCCGTTCAGGGGCTCCGACGACAGCGTCGGCCCGCCACCCGCGATCCGCATCGCGTGCGACATGACCGGTGGCGCCAGCGGTGGCGGCTGGGTGATCCGGCCCCGTGATCGCGGCTACGTCGCCTCGGTGACCAGTTATGGGTACAGCGACGATCCCAACGGCATGTACGGCCCCTACCAGGGCGCGGCCGCCCGCGACCTGGCCGAGGCCGCCGGCGGGTGACCGGCTAGGCGGTCGCGGGCTCCTCGCTCGCCTCGGGAGCTCGGGTGACCGCCTCGGCAGCCTCGACGAGCTCCGCGATCGCGTGCTCGATCCCCGCCGAGAGGAGGTCGAGGTCGTCGATCGAGTCGTAGTCGGCTAGGAGGCCGAAGTTGATTCCGCCGTTGTAGCTCATGATCGCCACGAACAGTGCCTGGTGGGGAGGCAGGAACCCGACCGGGAAGCAGTCCTCGAGCTCTCGCCCGAGCACGTAGAGCGGAACCTGTGGGCCGGGGACGTTGGTGACCACGAGGTTGAACAGCCTGGTCGAGAAGTTGATCCGGGCCGCCTGAGCCAGCAGGGTGGGCGGAGCGAAGTCGTTGAATCGCGAGATCACCTCGGCCCCGAGCGCCTGCTTGGACTGCTTCAGCCCCTGCATCGCGCCCGTCACCGCCTGGAGGCGGCGGACCGGGTCCTCGATGAAGACCGGGAGTGGCGCTCTCATGACAGCGAGCCGGTTGCCCAGCTGGCCACGCTCGTCCTCGGCGCGGATGCTGACCGGGACCTGAGCCCGCAGCTCGAGCCCGTCGGTTCGAACGCCGCGGTTCTTCAGCCAGCCGCGAAGCGCCCCGGCGACGACCGCGAGCACGACGTCGTTGACTGTTCCGCCGAGCGCGTCCTTGACCTTCTTGAAATGGGCCAGGTCGCTGCGAACCCACCGATATCGCCGGTGTGAGCCGATCTCGACGTTGAGCGGGACCTGCGGAGCCGGGTTGGCGAACGCCCAGCCGATCTCGCCGACCCCCTCGAGCGCCTGCCCGACCTGGCGCGCGGCGGCCTCGGGATGGCCGATGGCGGCCTCGAGGCGGCGAACGGCGCGAACCGGCGCCTTGAGCACGTCCTCCACCCCCTTTGCGAGCAGGGTCCCGGATGAAGGCTCAGGCTTGGGCACCCAGTCGTCGTCCGGCTGAGCGGGCTCGGGAACCGGCTTGAGGTCGAACAGGACGGTGGCTATGTCGACTCCCGAGGCGCCGTCGACGAGCGCATGGTGCGTCTTGGTGATCAGCGCGAAGCGCTTCCGGGTCAGTCCCTGGACCAGCCACAGCTCCCACAGCGGCTTGGTGCGGTCGAGCTGTTGCGAGAACACCCGTCCCGCCATCCGCCGCAGCTGGTCCTCGGATCCCGGCGAGGGGAGGGCCGAGTGACGGACGTGGTACTCGATGTTGAAGGTCGGGTCGTCGATCCAGAATGGCCGCCCGGTCTGGGCCGGCGGGTAGGCGAGCTTTTGGCGAAACCGCGGCACCAGCGCCAGCCTGCTCCCCACGTGCTCGACGAGGTCGTCGTAACCCGGCGGGGGGCCCTCGAAGATCATGATCGCGCCGACGTGCATGTGGCTCGACGAGCTCTCGTTGGTCAGGAACGAGACGTCCACCCCGCTGAGCCGATCCATGTGTCCCTGTGCCATGTGATTACCCTAACGCGCGGACCGAGATCTGGCCCCACGAAGTGATCGCTGTCGAATCGCTGACCAAGCGCTATGGCGGGACCGTCGCGGTCGACGGGCTCAGCTTCGAGGTGCGCTCAGGCTCGGTGCTCGGGTTCCTGGGCCCCAATGGCGCCGGCAAGACCACCACCCTGCGGGTGCTTCTCGGCCTCGCCGAGCCAAGCTCCGGCAGCGCGACCATCGACGGGCACGCATACCGCTCGCTTCCCGATCCCACGGGCGAGGTGGGGGCCGTGCTCGACAGCTCCGGCTTTCACCCCGGGTGCCGAGGCCGTAACCACCTGCGCGTGCTTGCCCGCGCCGCCGGCCTGCCGGCCAACCGAGCCGACGAGGCGCTGCGCATCGTCGGGCTCGAGGGAGAGGGTCGGCGCCGCGTCAAGACGTACTCGCTCGGCATGAAGCAGCGCCTGAACCTGGCCGCGGCGCTGCTCGGCGACCCGCGGACGCTGGTCCTCGACGAGCCGGCCAACGGCCTCGATCCGCAGGGGATCCGCTGGCTGCGCGACTTCCTGCGCTCGATGGCCTCGGAGGGCCGCACCGTGCTCGTCTCGAGCCATGTCCTCGCGGAGGTTGCACAGACGGTTGACGAGGTGGTCGTGATCCATCACGGGAGGCTGCGGGCAAACTCGACCCTCGCCGAGCTGACGAGGCGCCGCGGAGGCGACGGGGTCCGCGTTCGCAGCCCGGACGCGGCGCGCCTGGCCGAGCTTCTCGGGTCCGTTGCAAGCTCGGTCAAGGCGCCGGAACCGGGACTGCTCGTCGTCCAGGGTGCGGCCCCCGAGCAGGTGGGGGACCTCGCCGCAGAGCACCGGATCAGACTGCACGAGCTCGCGGCCGAGCACCGGGACGCATCGCTCGAAGACGTCTTCCTCGAACTCACCACCGACCCGGAGGGCCAGGATTCGCATGAGGAGCTCTAGCTCGGAAACCGGCTGGTCGGAGCGCGCCAGGCGCCCGCATCCATTCACCGACCTGGTAGCCGCCGAATTCCTGAAGATGCGCACCACGCGCACCTTCTGGTGGGTGACCGGCTTGGCGATCGGCCTCGGGGTGGTGGTCACGATCATCACCCTCGCCACGTCGACCGTCTCCACCCAGGACGACGCGCGCTCACTCGTCTCGAACATGGGCATCCCCGGCCTCTTCATGATCATCCTCGGCGTGGTCGGGGCAGCGGGGGAGTACCGCCACGGAACCATCACCTCGACCTTTCTGGTCGCACCCGACCGGCGGCGCGTCGTGCTCGCGAAGGCCTTCGCGTATGCGATCGGAGGACTCGGTGTGGGCGTCGTCAGCGCTGCCCTGGTGCTCGCCATCTCGGTTCCCTGGCTGGCGGGTCAGGGCCACTCGCTGAGCTCGCTCGGCCTCGGCACGGGTGACCTGGCGGAGCTCGCCGGTGGCGCGCTGGCCTATCTGGCGATCTCGGGCGCCCTCGGCGTCGCGGTGGGCGCGCTGGTCACCAACCAGGTCACCGCCGTGGTGGGAGTGTTCGTGCTGCTCCTCGTCATCGACCCCGTCGTCGCGGCGCTGGCGCACCCGTATGGGAAGTTCAGCCTCCAGGGCTTGGGGATGAAGCTGAGCGGCGCGTCCAGTGACGATGCGGGCTACGCCCTCTTTCCGCTCGGAGTGGCGGCGCTGGTCTATCTGGGATACGCCACGGTGCTCCTCGCGGCGACCGCCGCGATCGCGACCCGGCGCGACGTTGGCTAGCCCGATCCCGTTGCCCGGACGGGCGGGGTGAGGGGTCCACGCGACCCGGGCTCTCGGTACCTCGTGCTTTGCCTGGGCGTGATCGCGTCCCTCGCCACGCTGCTCGCGGGCTGCGGCAACCGCGGCGCCGCCGAGGCGCCCGCGCCACTTCCGGGAACCCGCTTCGACGCTCAGCGCGCCTTTCGGGACCTCCGAGCACAGGTCCGGCTGGGGCCGAGGCCCACCGGGTCGATCGGAGCTCGCCGCGAGGTGGACCTGGTCGTTCGGCGCCTCCGCGCTGCCGGACTCGCCCGGCCGCTCGTCCAGCGTCCCTACCGAAACGTGGTGGCGACCATCCCCGGCGACGCGCCCGGGTTCGTGATCGCTGGTGCCCACTACGACACCAAGGACATCCCCGGGTTCGTGGGGGCAAACGACGGGGCTTCGGGCGCGGCGGTGCTGCTCGAGCTGGCGCGCGACCTTCCGAGCCACCTTCCCGGCCCGTCGCTGCTTATCGCCTTCTTCGACGCCGAGGAGTCTCGCGGAGCCGGGAGCGGCTCGACGGCGTTCGCCGAGTCGGGTGACCGCGGCAGCACGCAGTTCGTCCGCTACGCCCGTCGCGGCGGCGATCAGGGCTCGCCCCGGCTCGCAGAGATCCGCGCCATGGCGCTCTTCGACATGGTGGGTGACTGCGACCTGCGGATTCCTCTGGAGGCCAACTCAGACCCCGGGCTCTACGGGCTGTTCGCGGCCGCGTCGGGCGCGAGCGCCACATTCGAGGGCCAGGCCACGGGAATCCTCGACGACCACACTCCCTTCGCGGACGCCGGCGTCCCGGCGGTGGACCTGATCGACTTCGACTTCGGCCCCGGCCCACGCCCGGGCGCCTGGTGGCACACGCGAAGCGACGACCTGCGCCACGTCTGCGCTTCGAGCCTCGGCGCGGTGGGCGCCTCCGCGCTCGCGGCACTGCCCGCGATCCGCTGAGCGCGTCCCAGCCCGGCCGCGCAGCTACCCTTTGCCGCGATGCCTTCGAGTACCGAGGTCCCTGCATCGAGCGTCCCAAGACGCGTTCTGCTGGCCGCCCCGCGCGGCTACTGCGCGGGCGTTGACCGCGCCGTCCAGGCGGTCGAGGAGGCCCTCGACCTCTACGGGCCGCCGGTCTACGTGCGCAAGGAGATCGTCCACAACAAGCACGTGGTCGAGCAGCTGGCGGAGCGGGGGGCCATCTTCGTCGACCAGGAGACCGAGGTGCCCGAGGGAGAGCTGGTCGTCTTCTCCGCCCACGGGGTGGCCCCGAGCGTTCACGAGAACGCCGGCATCCGTCGCCTGCGGACCATCGATGCGACCTGTCCCCTGGTCACCAAGGTACACGTCGAGGCCCGGAAGTTCGCCGAGCAGGGCTACACGATCATCCTGATCGGCCACGAGGGCCACGAGGAGGTGGAGGGAACCACCGGCGAGGCACCGTCGAGCATCGTCTTGGTACAGACCGCCGGCGACGTCGACGCCCTCGAGGTGGACGACGACGATCGGGTCGCATTCATCACCCAGACCACCCTTTCAGTCGACGAGACGACCGAGATCATCGACCGCCTGCGCCGCAAGTTCCCGAACATCGTCGGGCCGAAGTCCGATGACATCTGTTACGCGACCACCAACCGCCAGATCGCCGTCAAGCAGCTCGCCCGCGAGTGCGACCTGGTGCTGGTGATCGGATCGACCAACTCTTCCAACTCGAATCGCCTCGTCGAGGTCGCCCGCGAGCACGGGTCGGACTCGCACCTGATCGACAACGCGCTTCAGGTGCGCGAGGAATGGCTCGACGGCGTCGACACCGTGGGCATCACCTCCGGGGCGAGCGCGCCCGAGGAGCTGGTCGAGCAACTGGTCCGGTTCTTCCGCGAGCGAGGCGCCGACGACGTCTCCGAGCTGCGGACGGTCGACGAGGACGTCCGGTTCATGCTCCCGAAGGAGATCAGGACCGAGCTCGCGGCCCGCGGCTGATCAGCGGCGGCGCCCGCCATCGCTCACGTGTGCCCGTTCCACCCGGGCCCCGCACAGTATGTTCACGGTTCTCGGAATCAGAACGAGGATGATGAACCGCTTGGACCAGACCGAACACCCGCAGGCGACCGAGGTGGCCTCGGGGAGCGATCCGCAGACATGGGCAGAGCTGGCCCGCCAACTGCGTGTCGATTCGGTTCGAACCTCGAATGCGGCCGGTTCGGGGCACCCGACCTCCTCGCTGTCGGCGGCCGACCTGATGGCCGTCCTGGTGAGCGACCATCTGCGCTACGACTTCGGCGCCCCAGAGAACCCCGCCAATGACCACCTGATCTTCTCCAAGGGCCACGCCTCGCCGTTGCTCTATTCGATCTTCAGGGCGGTGGGAGCGGTCTCCGAGGAGGCCCTGCTCACATATCGAACCCTGGGGAGTCCGCTGGAAGGCCATCCGACGCCGGTCCTCCCCTGGGTCGACGTGGCCAGCGGATCGCTCGGACAGGGGCTGCCCACGGGGGTCGGCGTGGCGCTGGCCGGAAAGCGGCTGGATCGGATTCCATACCGCGTCTGGGTCCTGTGCGGCGACAGCGAGATGGCCGAGGGATCGATGTGGGAGGCATTCGAGCACGCCGCCCACGAGGGCCTCGACAACCTGACCGCGATCATCGACGTGAACCGGCTCGGCCAGCGGGGGGAGACGATGCATGGCTGGGACCTCGACCGGTTCGTGGAGCCCGCCAGGGCCTTCGGCTGGCATGCGATCGCGATCGACGGCCACGACCTCGACGCCATCCACAGCGCCTACTCGGCGGCGATCGAGACCAGCGACCGCCCCACGGTGATCGTCGCCAGGACGCTCAAGGGACGCGGCGCCGGCGCCGTGGAAGACCGGGACGGCCTGCATGGAAAGCCATTGGCGGATCCCGACACCGCGATCGCCGAGCTCGGTGGCGTGAGCGACATTCGGGTCGAGGTGGCGAGGCCCCCGGTGGCGGCGCCGCACCAGTTCGAGGCCGGGCCGCTCGAGATGCCCACGTACGGGGAGGGCGATCAGGTCGCCACACGCAAGGCCTACGGTGAGGCGCTCGCTGCGCTCGGCAAGGCGCGAACCGAGATCGTGGCCCTGGACGCCGAGGTCGGCAACTCGACCTTCACCGAGATCTTCGCCGCGGCGCACCCCGAGCGCTTCTTCGAGATGTACATCGCCGAGCAGCAGATGGTGGCGGCGGCGGTCGGGCTCCAGGTGCGGGGCTGGGCCCCGTTCGCCTCGAGCTTTGCCGCCTTCCTGACCCGGGCGTTCGACTTCGTCCGGATGGCAGCCGTGAGCCGGGCCGACCTCTGCCTGGTCGGCTCTCACGCCGGGGTCTCGATCGGCGAGGACGGACCCTCACAGATGGGTCTCGAGGACCTGGCGATGTTCCGGGCCGTTCACGGCAGCACCGTGCTGAGCCCCTGCGACGCCAATCAGACAGTCGAGCTCGTCGCCCGGATGGCCGAGCTCGACGGGATTCGCTACCTGCGCACCCTGCGGCCCTCCACCCCGGTGATCTACCCGGCCGCCGAGCGCTTCGAAGTCGGCGGGAGCCGCGTCGTGCGGGCCTCCGAGGACGATCGGGTGTCGCTGATCGGAACCGGCATCACCGTCCACGAGGCGATCGCAGCGGCCGAGCTCCTGGCCCGAGACGGGATCGCCGCCCAGGTCATCGACTGCTACTCGGTGAAGCCGATCGACGTCGCCGGCCTCGCGTCCGCGGCGAAGCAGACCCAGCGGTTCGTGATCGCCGAGGACCACTGGCCCGAGGGCGGCCTCGGCGACGCCGTTCTCGAAGGCCTCGCAGAGGCGGCGGAGTCTCCCGCCATCACTCACCTGGCGGTGCGCGAGATGCCGGGCTCCGGCAAGTCCCGGGAGCTGATGGCCGCAGCGAAGATCGACGCGGCTTCGATCGCCGAGGCCGCCCGCCGCCTAGTGGGCGGCGAGCCGTAGGTCGCGCCCGCAAAGCGCCACCCGCGCACCGCTTGCCGAATTTGACGTCTATTCCGTCGAAATTCGGCCACCGCGACTCGGAGCCTGCTAGCGCGCGCCCCGGGGCACTCCCGCGGCGAACCCGACGCAATAGACATCGAGCCCCGGCGAGGCCCGCAAGGTGAGCCGGTGCTCCTCGTGGTGCTCGTGGCTCGCCAGCCGGTACGCGCCCGGCGCGGTGACGTCGACCGTGCTCGGCCGCGCACCGTCGACGGAGACGGTCAGCGACCCGATCCCGTCAACGCTGGCCCAGGCTTCGCCCGCGGCGTAATCGAGCTCGAGCGACGGCTCATCGGCCATCGCCACCCACGGCTCGGAGATCGAGCCGCCCGGGAAGACCTCCTGGCTCGGCACGGCCACGATCGCTCCCGGAGCGTCGGTCGCGCGCAGGGGCTCCATCGGCTCGGGCAGGCGGTCCTCGGCTCCCTCCAGCTCGTCGCGGATCGCTTCCTCGGTCGCCCGGTACTCGCCCTCGCCGAAGTGGTACCAGCGAAGCGCCCCGCCCGTTCCCCAGAGAAAGAGCGACGGCCAGCCCTCGCAGCCATACGAATGCCAGGCTTCGTACGCAGGGTCGGCGGCGAACGGGAACCCGACCTCGAGCCGCTCGAGCGCGGCGGCCAGCTTGGCCGGGTCGGCGGTGAACGGGAAGCGCGGGGAGTTGACGCCGATCACCGAGAGGCCGAGCCCGCCGTATCGCTCGGCCCAGGCGCGCAGGTAGGTGATCGTGCGGACGCTCGACGGATGCGCCACGTCCACGAAATGGACGACGAGCGGTCCGGCGGCGCAGATCCGCTCCACCGCCGCGGGCTCGGAGCCGATCCAGGCGATGCGCGGTGGAAAGGGGGGAACGGCTATGGCGCTCGAGTCCGGTCTCACGTCGCCGGTATTCTCATGCCTCGGCCGATCGGTGACAGATAAGGAGGGGTCGCGTGACGGAGAGGACTTGGAGCCGGATCGAGGATGCACGTGAGCGCTGGAACGTTCTTCGCCACCCGTTTTACCGCCGCTGGTCGGCGGGCGATCTGGGCTCCGACGAGCTTGCGCGCTACTCGGGCCAGTACCGGCATGCGGTCGAGGCGATCGCGGCGCTCAGCGAGTCCGCGGCCCGATCCGCTCCGGAGCTGTCGGAGCTCACCCGCCACGCCGATGAGGAACGCGACCACGTCGCCCTGTGGGATGGGTTCGTCGCGGCCGCTGGAGGCCGCCCCGACGCCGAGCCCACCTCGGAGACGTCGGCCTGCGTGAGGGATTGGTCCCGGTCGCCCCGCGGCGCGGACCTGCCCGAGACACTGATCACCCTGTATGCGATCGAGAGCGGGCAGCCCGAGATCTCGCGCACCAAGCTCGAAGGGCTGCTGGGGAGCTATGGCTTCGAGGAGGGCCCCGCGACCGAGTACTTCCGGGTTCATGAGCGCCGCGACGTCGAGCACGCCGCCGAGGCTCGCGAGCTGGTCTCCGAGCTTGCCGAGCCGGCCGACGAGGATCGCCTGGTCGCCGCGGCCGAGGCCGCTTTCAGGGCGAACTGGCGCCTGCTCGACGGCGTCTAACCCCGCCGCGGAGCCGAGCAGCCGTGGCCTGACGCATGCTCTGGCGCGACCGGCTGATCGGCGTCGCGCTCGGGGTGGCGCTCGGGCTCGGCGTCGTCGTGTTGTTCGTGTTCGTGTTCAGCGAGCAGACAGTGGACGCGCCCTCGCTCTCGAGCCACCCCTCGCGGGCTCATCACCGCCATCGCGGCGCCAACAAGCCCGAACACGACACGACTCCGCCCGTCGCCACCGTGAGGCTGATCGGCGGGGCCCCGCCGCCCGGCGGCCCGCCGCAGCTCGACTACCGGACCGGCGACCTGGTCCGGCTGAGGGTCGTCTCGGACGCGACAGTCGACGTCGGGCTTCTGGGCTATGGGATCCAGCACACCGTTCACGCCGATCAGCCGACACCGATCTCGTTTCGGGCCTCGAAGCGTGGGAGCTTCCCGCTCCTGGTCGCGGCCTCCCACATCGATGTGGCGCGACTGACGGTCGCCCGGCCACCCCATTGAGGCGGGTCGCTGATCGTGGATAGACTCGAAATGCGCCATCTCCGTGCCCCGTCTGGATGCCGTGGGGCGGACGCTGGCCGGGATGGATGACGGCTGTGTACTCCGCCCTCGACCTCTACGCATCGGTGGTCCTCTTGATCGCGGCCTCGGCCGTCATGGGCCAGGGAATCCTTTGCCTCTGCGGCCGGAGCACCTGGTCGTGGCTTTCGCCGGCGGTCGGCCTGGCGGCTCTGATCATCCTCGCCGGGGCGGCGATCCGCCTGCCCGGCGACGATCTGACAGCCACCGCGGTCGTCGGCGTCGCAATGGTTGCGGCGATAGTCGTCCTGTGGATTCGCCGGCCCGAGGCCCCCGGGGCGCTTCGGGCCGGGCTTCCGGTCGCGATCGCGATCGTCGCGGCGGCCTCGATCGCGTTCGTGGTCGCGGGCGGATTCGGCGCCTTCGAGGGCAAGTCCAGCGACCTCGGGTACTACCTCTACGACGCCCAGTGGCTGGAGATGCATACCGGGTTCGAGCCCTCTCACATCGTCAAGGGGTTCCCGATGGGCCCGCCCGCACTCGCGGCCGTGACCTCCAACGCGGCCGGCGACGCCAGCCTGGTCGCCACCTTCACCGCGTTCACGATCACGGTCGCGGTCGCCGGGGCGCTGGCGGCGCTCGCGGTGTTCGGCGAGCTCGGGTTGGTGCGGCGAACGGTCGCCGCCTTCCTCGTCGGCCTGCCATACATGGGCGCCTCCTTCTTCGTCCAGTCGAGCTTCAAGGAGTTGGCGGTGGGCCTGTTCGCCCTCGCGTTCGCCCTGCTGCTGCGAGAGCTCGCCGCCGAGGAGCGGCATCGCGAAGACGCAGGCTCGCTGGCGGTCGTCGTCCCAATGGCCCTGATCGCCGGCGCCGCCGTGTACACGTACAGCTTCGCTGGCCTCTACTGGATGCTCGGCACCCTCGGCGTCTGGCTGCTCGGCTCCGCGGTGTTCGGCCGCCGGCGGCTCAGGGCGCAGTTCCGCGGATGGCGGCTCCAGGTTCCACGAACCCGACGTGCCAAGATCCTGGTCCTGGTCGCGGCGCTCGCGGTCGTCGCGGTCGCGATCCCCGAATTCAACCAGGTGGTGGAGTTCGCCCGGGCGCGAGGCGCGCTCAGCGCCCTGAGCGGCGGCGCCGTCTCGGGGGACCTGCCCGGCAGCCCGCGGCTGTTCACCGCGCTCGGGGTCTGGCCCGTGACCGACTACCGCACCGCCGTCCCGAACCTCTGGGCCGAGAGGATCCTGGTCGCCGCGGCGCTGATCGTGCTGGCGCGGGGGCTGTTCGGGCTGTGGCGCCGTCGCGAGCTCGCGATCCTGGCCGCGACCGTGACCGGAATGATCCTCTATCTGGCGGCGCGGATCGGCTCGGGGCCCTACGTTCAGTCGAAGGCGATCGCCGTGATGGCGCCACTGATCATGCTCGTCGCCGTATACGGCGCGGCCTCCCCCCTGTCGGCACCTGGACTGCGAGGGGTGAAATCCGCCGAACAGGCTCCTGCCGGGCAGTCGGGCGGGCGGAGGCCTGGCGCCCGCTCGCTGGCGTGGGGGGCCATCGCGGTGGTATTCGCCTTCGGCGCGCTCGGGTCCACCTATCTGGCCCTGGCCGGGGCCCTCGTCAACGACGGCACGCAGTCGCGCCAGCTCGAGTTCCTCGGGAGCAAGATCAAGGGCTCCACGGTGATCTTCCTCGGGTCCGACGACTACATCGGTTGGGAGCTTCGGGGGGCAGAGGTGTTCTCGCCCGGTCGAAGGAGCGGGGTGGGCTACCTGCCTCCGAAGTCGACCTCCACCTGGACCCGCTACGACTTCGACTCGATGAATTCGGGCGAGCTCGACGCCGCCCAGTACGTGATCGCTGCCAGGAGCCCGATGATGAGCGAGACGCCCCCGAACTTCCGACTCGTCGCGGCCACCGACTCGTTCGTGCTCTGGAGGCGGATCGGACCCACGCGCTCCCGTGAGACGTTCGTAGAGCACGCATTGCCCGGTGACCTGCTCCGCTGCTCGAGTCCGAGCGGGCGCCGCCTCTCTCGGGCCCGTGGAGTTGCTCGTGTCTGGTCACCGGCTCCCGTTCACGGCCTGGCCGCGGAGTGGAAGGCATCGAGCCCCGTGCCCGCGTCGAAGGGGTTTCGTCGCCACAGCGCCCTGGTCCAAGGCCGCAGCCTGAGCCAGGGCCTGCGCCTCGGGAGGGGACGGTGGGCGATCTCTCTCCAATACCACAGTGCTGAGCCCGTCCAGGTCCGGGGCGCCGGCCTCGACGTCCGATTGCCGCCGAATTCCCAGCGACTGGGGGCGTTCTGGCCAGTCGGCACGATCGTTCTCAAGAGGCCCGGCACCGTCACGTTCACCGTCGGACTCGAGCCGCTCCCCGGGTTCCGCGACATGCTCGCCGGGCCCGGCCGCCTGAACACGGGCTCACCGGGCCTTTTGGCCGGGATCGGCGCGACTGCGATCGGCGGGCGGGCGACCGTTCCGCTAGGCCGGGCCTGCGGCCGCTTCGTCGACTGGTACCGGAAGTCGTGATCCATCCACGGCCGAGCCATTTTGAGACCACGTTGCCTCCTTGCGCTCGTCGCTCCCCTCGAGCACGCCGGTGACCAGCCCGACCGCGACCGAGGCAGTCGCGGCGAGATGGTGCAGGACGTGGACGCCCACCCCGGCGAGCGCGGCACCGGGGCCGCGGCGTCTGAGGACCAGTGCGTACAGCGAGCGGTTGAGCCCGACCAGGGTCAGTAGGGCTCCGACCACGATGGCCGGCCGGCGCACCAGGACGCCGAACAGTGCGATCAACGAGGCAAGCGCGCTCAGGCGGTGGTCCCAGCCCAGGTTCAGGTGGCGCGGCATCCTGCGGGTGCGGAGCAGCAACGTGATCCACGGGACGCCACGATGAGCGAAGTCGGTCCGGAGCATTCCTGCCAGGGTCCACCGCTTCAGGTGGGTCCCCTGGATCCCCGGATCCAGCCAGATTCGCGCCCCCGCGTCGACCAGGCGCATCCCGAGCTCGACGTCCTCGATCGAGGCGCCCGCGAACTGCTCCTCGTCGAATCCGCCGGAGTCGAGAAAGGCCGGGCGGCGGATCGCCCCCAGCCCGGTCCAGAACGTCTCCGCGGGACCGGCCGCCTGGTGGTGAACGTAATGGTGGAGCAGGTTCCGGAAGCCGGAGACGGCCCCGGGCGCGCCGGGCTGGTCGTCGTAGGAACCGAATACTCCCTGGAGCGACGGGTCGTGCTCGAAGGTGGCGCGGATCCGGGCCAGGGCGTCGTGGTGGACGACGATGTCGGCGTCGACGAAGACCAGGATCTCGGCGTCGCTTCGCCGCGCTCCGGCGTTTCGGGCGGCCGCCGGCCCCGAATCCGGCGGATCGGTCACCACGATCAGCTCGTCGGGCGGCTCGGAGCTTCGGCGGATCGCGTCCAGGCACCGCGGCAACGTGGATGGGCCGTTGGTGGCCGGGATGATCACGCCGATCCTCGGGGCGGCGGAGTGAGCCATTGCGCGCCAACCATAGCCGTCGGGCGTGTCCGGGCCGGGGCGGGGAAGTGGAGGCGGTGAGCGTCGCGCCGCCCGTGATCTCGGTCGTCGTCCCGACGAAGGGGCGAGTGCGCTCGCTCGGCCGTTGCCTCGAGGCTCTCGAACGAGCCGACTACGAGCGCGATCGGTTCGAGGTCGTCGTCTCGAACGATCGCGGGATGCGCGAGGTCGAGTCGCTGGTCGGCTCCTTCGCCGATCGCCTCCGGGCGTCGACGACCATGCCCAAGCGCTCGGGCCCGTCGGCCGCCCGAAACGCGGGCGCGATGGCGGCGTCGGGCGAGTACTTGGCCTTCACCGACGACGATTGCGAGCCCGAGTCGGGATGGCTCTCGGCCCTGGAGCGATCGCTGGCGGCGAATCCCGGCGCGGCCTGCGGAGGAACGGTTCGAAACGGCGCAACCGACAATCTCGGGGCGGTCGCCACCCAGGCGGTCGTCGATGCCCTCCACGCGGGGTTCAATCGCGACCTCGACGCGCCCCGGTTCTTCGCCTCGAGCAACGTTGCCTTTCCCTCGGCGGCGTTTCGGTCACTGGGCGGGTTCGACGAGGACGAGCGATACGCGGAGGACCGCGAGCTGTGCGAGCGCTGGATCGCCGCCGGCCACCGCCTCGTCTCGGCGCCCGACGCGGTGGTCGTCCACATGCGCACCCTCGACCTGCGCGAGTTCATGGGCCAGCACTACGGGTACGGGCGCGGGGCGTTCGCCTTCAACGGCGTGCAGTCGCCCGAGCGGCGACGCGGAGACCGCATCGCCGTGCTGGAGGAGCTGGCCCACGAGTCGCTCAGCCACCACGACGCGCACAGCCGACCCGCCGTCGCCGCCTACCTGCTCCTGTCCCAGGCCGCGACCGCGGCGGGGTTCGCCCGCGAGGCGGTCGTCCGGTCGATCGCGCGAGCCCGCAGCTAGGATCCCGCGCGAAGCCATGGCTGGGAGCTCGGGAGGCGCGGCGCAGGCGGGGAAGAAGCGGCGCCCCATCGGTCGCGATGCCAAGATCGTCGTCGTGATGCCCGCCCTGAACGCGGCGGGGACGCTGGCCGAGACCGTTTCGGGCATTCCCTCCGAGTGGGTGGACGAGATGATCCTGGTGGACGACAAGTCCTCCGATGCCACGGTCGAACTTGCCCGCGCCCTGTCGGTGCGGGTGGTGTGGCACCCCCACACAGTCGGCTACGGCGGCAACCAGAAGACCTGCTACCTGGAGGCCCTTCAGCGGGGGGCCGATGCGGTGGTGATGCTTCATCCCGACGGGCAGTACGAGCCCGAGATCATCCCGAAGATGCTGACCCCGATCCTGGAGGGCCGGGCCGACATGGTGCTCGGCTCGCGGTTCGCCGAGCCGGGCGCCGCCCGCGCCAGCGGGATGCCTCTCTACAAGTACGTGGCCAATCGCGCTCTCACCTCGATCGAGAACGTGGTCCTGGGCACCTCGTTCACCGAGCTCCACACCGGATACCGCGCCTACTCGCGCGAGCTGCTGCTCACCGTGCCGTTCCTGCGCAACTCGCTCGACTTCAGCTTCGACTCCGAGATGCTGATGCAGGCCGCGCAGTTCGGCTTTCGGATCACCGAGGTGTCCGCCCGGACGCGCTACTTCGAGGGGGCGTCCTCGGTGGGGCCGTGGCCCTCGATCGTGTACGGCTTCAAGACGCTCTGGGCCGCCTTTCGCCTGCTACTTCACCGAAGCCACCTGGTGCCGTCGCGCAAGTACTCCCCGTAGGCGCTGCCGGGCCCGGCGGGCAAGGCTCACGTAGTCGAGCAGGTCGCTCGATCGCGGGACCAGCGCCTCGGCGACCTGCGTGCCTGTGGAGCGAAAGAACAGCACTGCCGCGACCAGGGCCGCGACCACATAGGAGCAGCACGAGACGATCGCCGCGCCGGTCGACCCGTGGTCAGGAATCACGATCAGGAAGGCGGCGAAGGCGAGCGGGAAGCTGACCAGCCCCACGATCAGGGCCTGGTTCGCCGCGCCGCGGCCGGTGAACGCGGCCACCATCACCCGGCCGACGCCGAGCAGGAAGACGCCCGGGATCAGGATCAGTCCGAGCGTCAGGATGCGTCCGAACCCCGGTCCCCAGACATGTGGCGCGATCGCCAGCAGTGGGATCACGCCGAGGCTTGCTGCGGCCGAGACGAGCACCGAATGGCGCACCGCCGACGCCTGCGACGTCGCCCAGGCGTCGGTGCCGCTGCCCGACCGCCCGCTCGTCGCGCCGGCGGCTCGCGGCAGAACCACCGAGGCGAGCGGCTGCGAGACCAGCCAGACGACCGACGTGATCGAGACGGTGACCGCATAGACACCGGTGTCCGCGGTGCCGTAGTAGGCGCTGAGGATGAAGAGGTCGGGCCGCAGGTTGACGAGCTGGAAGAGGTCGTTGACCCAGGCGCGGAGGCCGAACCCGCCCGCATCCCGGAGGCGAAGCTCGGGACCGGGCCTCGCCTCGGCGCGGCGCGAGTAGCGAACCGCCCAGGCCACCGTGATCAGGCCGCCGACGACCCATCCGGCCGCGAACCCGATCACGGCGCCGCTTCGCCCGGCGACCAGCGCGAGCAGCGGACAGAGCATCAGCACGGCGATCGGCCCGGCTCCGGTCAGCGCCGCGTACTGCTCGAACAGCTCTCGCGCGAGCGGGATCGCTGGCAGGATCCACCAGGCGAGGGCGAACGGGAGAGCCGCCATCAGCGCAGCCGCCATCGCGACCGTGAATTCGCTCAGGGCGCTATCTCGCAGCAGGGCGTAGGCGCCCATTCCCACCGCGGCGCCGGCCAAGCCGAGCCCGGCGGAGGCGACGAGAGCGCCTCGAACGGCGCTGCGAGGCGACCATAGGCCGCCCCCGACGCGGTGGGCGATGCTGGTCCGAAGGCCGGCCCCCGCGACGAGGGTGGCGAGAAAGATGAACTGAGTGGCCAGCGCGATCAGCCCGGCGCCGCTCGCTCCCTCGATCCGCGAGATCGCGATGCTGTTGAGGCCGAGGGCGCCGGCCGACAGGATCAGCGCCAGCGAAGCGAGCGCGGCGCCGGAGCCGAGATCGCGCTCGAGCCCCGGAACGGCGCCATGCTCTGCCTGACTGCCGTCGGGGGTCGGCATTCGCGACAGGCTATAGGCGCCCCGACACCGGGCCCGGTCGCCGGCGTGGCCGAGCAGGAATACTGCCGACGATGCCGGGGGCCAATCAGGTCGCTGTGTGCGGGTGGTGCGCTGGCCGCCTCGAAGCCGCGGTCGGCGCGGACTGGGGGCGAATCCGATGTCCCCGTTGCGGGGTCGAGACGACCTGGCCGGTTCCCAGCGACGCTGACCTCGAGCGGGCCTACGGCTCCTGGTATCGCCCTGATACGGGACGATTCTCCGGACTGGGGGACCGGGTGCTGCGTCGCCTCAGGGGGAGGCTTGCCGCGCGCCTCGACCGGATCGCGCCGCCGGGGCCGATTCTCGACGTGGGCGCGGGTGACGGGGCGCTGTTGGACGGCCTCGCCGCCCACGGCCGCGAAGCGGTCGGGTTGGAGCGGCACTCGACCCGCCCGGACGTGCGCGAGGCCGAGCTGGGCGAGATCGGCGGGCGGTGGGCGGCTATCGTCTTCTGGCACTCGCTCGAGCACCTTCGCGATCCCGGGCCGGCGCTCGATCGGGCCGCCGACCTCCTCGCGCCCGGCGGCGTGATCGTCGTTGCGGTTCCCAATCCCGCCAGCATCCAGGCGCAGCTGTTCGGCGATAGGTGGCTTGCGCTCGACATGCCTCGTCACCTGACCCACATTCCGGCCGCGGCACTCCTGGCCAGGCTTCGAGCGGCGGGGATCAACCCGGAGCGGGTCGATTACCTGCGCGGGGGGCAGGTCGTGTTCGGATGGCTGCACGGGATTGTCGGGGGGTTGCCGACCAATCCCGATCTGTACGACGCGATCCGTCGGCCGGACGCCCGCCGGGCGCCGATGTCCGCGGGTGGGCGGGCTTTGACGCTTCTCGCAGGCGCGCTGGCGCTGCCGATAGCGGCCGCCGCTGCGTTGGCCGAGGCGTGCCTGCGGCGCGGGGGAACGACATACGTAGAGGCACGTCGCGAGGTTGGCCGCTGACCCGATCAGGAGCTGATCGGACCGGTGGCGATCACGATCCCCATCCGGCGCAGCCGGATCGCGGTCGCCACCCGTTCGCGTCCCGAGATCTCCGACCACGCCCTGCGCATCCCCGGGGTCCAGTTGATGTCGTCGAGGACGACGATCGCGCCGTCCGCGAGATGCGGCTCGAGCGTCGTGAAGTGGGCCACGGTCCCCTCGACCGTGTGGTCGGCGTCCAGGAACGCATAGTCGAGGGGGCCGATCGACTCGACCACCTGCTCGAGCGCGTCGTCGGCCGACTCGACCCGCAGCGTGACCCGGTCGTCGAGCCCGAGGCGCTCGAGGCCCTCCGAGACGATCGCCCCGAGGCCCTCGATGCGCTCCAGGGTGGTCAGGTGTCCTCTGCCGTTCAGCTCCAGAGCGGCGCCCTGATACGCGGCCGATATCCCGAATCCGGCCCCGAGCTCCAGGCAGGCGCTCGGCGAGAGCTCTCGCACCGTTCGCATCAGGAGTCGTCCCCAGACGGGGGCGACGCTCGCCCACTGGGCGAACTGCGAGACCTCGCTCGCGGCGAGCTCCGCACGCCGTGCCTCGACCCGCTCGATCCAGGCGCGCTCGGCGGGGTCGAACCTGCCCGCCGCGGTCGCCCAGAGGGCTCGCCGCAGGGCCGCCGACCCGCGGTCTCGACGACCCGCGAGCCGCGCTGCGCCGCCCGCCATCAGGGCACGGTAAGCGGGCCCCGCGACGGCCGAGCTCGGGGGAAGCTCGACGAGCGACCTCAACGGATCGCCACGACGCCCATCCGCCCGAGCGCCATGCTCGCCGAGGCGCGCTCGTTGTTTCCAATCGCCGCCCAGGCGCGGGCCATGTCCTCGGAATGGGTGATGTCGTCCAGCAGCACCACCGCGCCTGGCGCGAGGTGGGGGAGAACGAACTCGAAGTGCTTCACGGTCGCCTTCTCGCTGTGGTCGGCATCGAGGAACGCGTAGTCGATCGGGGCGAGCTCGGCGGCAAGCGGTGGGAGCACGTCGTCGATGCTGCCCCGCTCGACACGCGCCCGTCCGGCGAGCCCGAGCTCGTCGAGCCCCTGCTCAGCCACCACGGCCCACGCCTGGGCTCCCTCGAGCGTGACCAGCAAGCCCGAGTCGTTCAACTCGAGCGCCGCCGCTTGGTAGGCGGCCGAGAGCCCGAGCCCCGTGCCCAGCTCCAAGCATGAGCGCGGCGAGAGCTCTCGGATCAGGCGGAGAAGGAAGGCTCCCCAGGTCGCCGGGATGCTGAACATGCGAGCGATCCCCCAGATCGGAACCGGCCCCTCGATCCCCTCGAACCATGACGCGGTGACTCCCTCCGACGCCGGGTCGAAGTCCGGCGAGACCGCGGTGCGCTCCAACTCGAGCTCGGCCCGCCGCGCCTCGATTCGGTCGATCCAG
Source organism: uncultured bacterium (assembly GCA_963720685.1). Classification (GTDB taxonomy): domain Bacteria; phylum Actinomycetota; class Thermoleophilia; order Solirubrobacterales; family 70-9; genus AC-56. The sequence goes on from CAVRGF010000003.1 coordinate 424,567, forward strand.
GGGCGCTCACCCCCGCCGCCCAGGCCGAGCGCGGTCGAGCCGAGTGCGCGTGCAACCGCGCGCGACGTCCGGTCGCGCCGCGCGGCGAGCCGCGGCACCTTGCCCGCCATCCCGGCGCGAGTCAGCAGGGGCGCTGGCGAGCCGCGCTCGACGTCTGCCGGATCGAGGGCGTGGGGCGAATCGGCCATCGCCGAAAGCATCGCGCATGGCCGCGGGCGACGGATTCTTCGCGACACCACCCGCAAGCCGAGTCCGCGTCAATGCTCGACGCAACGGCGCAGGATCGGGTGCGAAGAAAGTCGGGGCCGCGAAAGCCCCACACTTGGGGTTCCGTTTACACTTCCAGCTGGCGGATGGGGGGTGCACGCGAGAACAACGGATTGGGAGTCGCGGTACTCGGCGCGGGGCCGGCCGGGCTGACATCGGCGTGGACTCTTGCTCGCCGGGGCCACTCGGCGACGGTGCTCGAGGCCGACGGGACGGTGGGCGGGATCTCGAAGACGATCGAGTTCGAGGGTTACCGCTTCGACCTCGGCGGGCACCGCTTCTACACCAAGCTCGAGGAGGTCCGCAGGCTCTGGGAGCAGATGCTGGGCACGGAGCTCCTGACCCGTCCGCGACTGTCGCGCATCTACTTCGGCAACCGCTTCTTCAACTACCCGCTTCGCGCCGAGGACGTCGTCAAGGGCCTGGGGCTGGTGGAATCCGCCCGCTGCGCATGGTCGTTCTTCTACTGGCGCCGGCGCCTTCGCCACCTGCGGCCGCAGACCTTCGAGGAATGGGTCGTGCGGCGTTTCGGGCGCCGCCTCTATGACGCGTTCTTTCGCTCCTATACGGAGAAGGTCTGGGGAATACCCGGCTCCGAGATCCAGTCGGAGTGGGCCGCCCAGCGGATCCAGGAGTTCAGCCTCTGGCAGGCCGTCCTGGGGGTGCTCCACCTGCGCCGCCAGCACGTCACCACCCTGATCGAGGAGTTCCTGTACCCGCGGCTCGGTCCCGGCCAGATGTGGGAGTCGTTCAGCGACTGGGTGGAGGACCACGACATCCCCGTCCATCTCAACCACCGATGCGTCGGGATCCGGCACGACAGCGGCCGGGTGGAGAGCGTGGTGGTCAGGACCGACGGCCAGGAGCGCGAGCACGACGTCGACGCCGTGATGTCGAGCATCGCGCTGCGGGACCTGATCGCGTCGCTCGATCCTCCGGCGCCCATAGAGGTGCAGATGGCCGCCGAGCGACTGCGGTACCGGAACCTGTGCCTGGTCGCGCTGATGACCACCGAGGACGAGCCCTTCCCGGACAACTGGATCTACCTCCACGACCCCAGGACGCAGGCCGGGCGGGTCCAGAACTTCGGAGCCTGGAGCCCCGACATGGTCCGCAAGGGCACCACCTGCCTCGGGGTCGAGTACTTCTGCAACGACGAGGACGACATCTGGACGATGTCCGACGACGACGCGGTCAAGCTCGCGATCAAGGACCTCTCCTCGATCGGCATCCTCGACCCGGAACAGGTCTTCAACGGCGTCAAGGTCAGGGTGCCGAAGGCCTACCCGATGTACGACTCCTCCTATCGCGAGTCGGTGGCCACGATTCGGGGCTACTTGGAGCATTTCGAGAACCTGAGGACCTTCGGCCGAAACGGCCTTCACCGCTACAACAACCAGGATCACTCGATGTGGACCGCGATCCTCGCGACGCTCAACCACACCGACGGCGCCAGCCACGACGTCTGGTCCGTCAACACGAGGGCCGAATACCTCGAAGAGGGCCCTCTAGCCGAGCGACTCGGCGACGTCGACCTGGTTTCCTGACCGCCCAAGAGGACCGAGAGCCTACGAGCGCCGCGTCCGCGCCGGCGGCCTCCGCGAGACGCGCCATGGGGCGACAGCCGAGAGCCTTGGTCAGCGCCTTCGGGGCGCCCGGACACGTGTTTCCAGCCATGGCCCTGGCCCGGGCTCTGGATGAGCGCGGCTACGAGATCTGGTTCGAGACCTGGGAACGCTGGCGGGATGCGGTCGAGGGCCTCGGGTTTCGGTTCGTCGCGGCCCCCGAATACATCGCCTTTCCGGGCCCGCGGCCTGGGATGCCCCCTACCCCCACCCTGCCGGAGTGCGCTCGCTCGTTTCGGGAGGTCGCCCGCGAGGTTCGCCCAGAGGTGGTGATCAACGACGTCTTCACTCTGCCGGCGGCGCTGGCGGCAGAGCTCGACGGCGTTCCCCGCGCGACCACCATCCACCATCCCTACCCCGTCAACGAACCCGGGCTTCCGTACTTCATGGTCGGGCTCCTTCCGCCTCGGACGCCGCTCGGCGCCATGGCTTGGCGGGCGGCAAGACCATGGTTCGCACGCCGAGCGGAAGGCCAGCGTCGGGAGCTGAACGCCGCCCGGGCGGAGCTCGGGCTCCAACCGCTTCAACGTCTCTACGGCTCGATAAGCGACGAGCTCGCGCTGGTCGCGAACTTTCCTCAGCTCGAGTACCCCCGCCGCTGGCCACCGCATGTCCACATCACCGGACCGATGCTGTTCGAGCTGTCCGATCAGGACTCCGAGCCGCCGGAGGGAGATGAGCCACTGATAGTGGCGGCCGGTAGCACGGCGCAGGACCAGGGACTCGAGCTCGTTCGAACGACGCTGGAAGCGCTCGCGGACGAGCCGGTCCGTGTGCTTGCCGTGCTTGCCGGGAAGGACAGGAGCTGGGCTGGGCCGATGCCCGTCAACGCGAAGGTCGTGAACTGGGCCTCGTATTCGCGGGTGATGCCCCGCGCATCGCTTGTCGTGTGCAACGGGGGCCTGGGGACGGTGGCGATGGCGCTCTCAGCCGGCGTCCCGGTCATCATCCGTCCGGCCGGCGCCGACATGGGCGAGAACGGCGCCCGGGTTGCGTGGGCCGGCGTCGGATTGATGGTTCCAAGGGGGGTATTCGGCACGCGCTCGCTGCGCGTGGCGGTCAGGCGGGTCCTTGCGGACGGCCGCTTCGCGTCCCGCGCCGGGGCGCTCGCGGACTGGAGTCAAAGGAACGACGGCGCGCGGCGCGGCGCGGCGCTCGTTGACCGGGTCCTGGTCCGCTGAGCGAACGCCACGAAGACGAAGGAGAAATGAGGGAACGCGTTAGGGTGTCGCCCAGTGTCTGGGAGACGGCAAGGCTGGCGGCGCTACCTACCCCGCCAGGTGTCCTACAACGCGAGGCTCGTGCTCGCCACCCTCCGCAACATGCGCGCGGGACTCCGATTCGCCGACGGGCTGCCCGCCGAAACCGGGGCCCCTGCGGTCGTCCATGGCAACGGGAGCAACCCTTTCGAGGCGTACTTCGATGCGGTCACGGAAGGTCCCGGAGTCTGGAAGTGGCGACATTACTTCCCGATCTACGATCGCCACCTGTCCAAGTTCATCGACCACGAGGTGCACATAGTCGAGATCGGGATCTACAGCGGCGGAAGTTTGCCGATGTGGCGCTCCGCCTTCGGTCAGGGCTGCCAGGTCTACGGGATCGACATCGACCCGGCCTGCCTCGCCCACGAGCAGGAGGGCGTTCGCGTGTTCATCGGCGACCAGGCTGACCCGAGCTTCTGGGGACAATTCCTCACGAATGTCCCGCGCATCGATGTGGTGATAGATGACGGTGGACATCAGGCTCACCAGCAGATCACGAGCCTCTCCTGCCTTCTGCCCCACATGGCGATGGGCGGTGTCTACATCGTCGAGGATGCGCTCTCCTCTCACCACCAGTTCCACTCCTTCGTTGACGGGGCGACCCGGCGGTTGAGCGATGTGTACGAGAACGCCCCGGTCGCCCCCGTTCATCAGCACATCGCCTCGGTGCATCGGTATCCCCAGCTCACGGTGCTCGAGAAGCCTGAGCGGCCGGTCCAGCCGTTCGACTCGCCGAAGCACGGAACGGTCTGGCAGCCCGAGACCCACCTCTAGCGCACCAGGTGTACCGGCACTCGCTCCTCCGCGCCGTCCGCAAGAACCGCTCGCTACCGGCGGACCAGTCCGGTTTGGCCGACTGGCCAGGGCCGGCGATCCCGGCTACACTGCCAGGTCTGTCGGATTGGCGAGAAAGTGGAGGCAACGGCTTGGGGGTTGCGGTTCTCGGCGCAGGGCCCAACCGCCTGCACCGCTACAACAGCCAGGACCAATCGATGTGGACCGCCATCCTCGCGACCTTGAACCACACCGACGGCGCCAGCCACGACGTCTGGTCCGTCAACACGAGGGCCGAATACCTCGAAGAGGGTCCTCTGGCCAAGCGGCTCGGCGCCGCGGACCTGGTTTCCTGACCGCCGACGGGGATCGGTGGGCCGGGTGAGAGGTCGTTTGCGCGTGCTCCTCGACGGTGCGAAGCGGGTCCGCGACGTGCTGCTGGTTCTCTCGATCTCCGACCTGCGCACCCGCTACGGGCGCGGCGGGATGCGCGCCATGAAGTGGTTCCTCGACCCGTTTGCGGCGCTCGGCGTCTATCTGGTCCTGATCGTGTTCGTGCTGCGGAGGGGCACCGAGGCAACGGGGCTGGTGCTGGTCTGCGCGATAGTCCCGTTCCAGCTCGTCATGGTGGGGACGATCACTTCCATGCAGTCCGTGCTGCGGCGGGGATCGATCGTCTTGAACATGTCGTTCCCGCGGATCCTGATCCCGCTTTCGGCGATCGTCACCGAGTCGATCGCGTTCAGCGCCAGCCTCGTGATGCTTCCGATCATGATGGCGGTCTACGGCGTCGCGCCCACGCCAGCGGCGCTGTGGCTGATCGTGGCGATCTTCGTCACGGTGGTGCTCGCGGCCTCGATCGCCTATCCGTCGGCCTTGTTCGGCTTGTGGTATCCGGAGCTCGTCCCGTTCGCGTCCTCGGTGATGAGGACGCTCTTCTTCCTCGCCCCGGGACTGATCGCTTTGAGCCAGATCACCGGCACTGCCCGAGAGTACATGCCGTTCAACCCGCTGACCGGGTTGTTCGAGCTCTACCGGGCGGCCCTCCTCTACGGCCACTCCCCGCCCGCCTGGGAGGTTCTGTATCCGCTGGGGGCCGGCGTCGTGCTATTGGCGCTGACCGTTCCCGTCTACCGTCGCGAGCAGTCGTCGTTCGCGAAGCTGATCGGCTGATGAGCGTCACGGTCGAGGCTGCTCGCGCGGAGGGCCGCCAGGTTGACGCGGAGGTGATCGTCGAGCAGGTCGGCGTGCGTTTCGACTTCGACCGCCGAAGCCGGGTCCTGTCCCCGCTCTTGACCCGCATTCGACGGGTCAAGGAGAGCGCCTGGGGCCTGCGGGACGTCGACCTCCACCTCGAGTCCGGCGCCGGGCTCGCCCTCGTCGGCCCGACCGGGTCGGGCAAGACGACGCTGCTTCGCCTCCTCGCCGGCGTTCTCGACGCCGACGAGGGGAGCGTCGAGACCCGGGGACGGATCGGCTCGCTGCTGGCGATCTCGGTCGGTCTTGAGAGCCTGCTCACCGGCCGCGAGAACTCACTGCTTCTCGGCGTCCTGGTCGGACTCTCGATCGATGAGTCGCGGGCGCGGATCGACGAGATCAAGGAGCGATCGAGGCTCGGCGAAGCGTTCGAGCGCACGATCCACACCTATTCGCAGGGGATGCGGGCGCGACTCCACCTGTCGGTGATCCAGAGCGTCTCGACCGACGTCCTGCTGCTCGACGAGATCTTCGAGGCGCTTGACCACGAGTTCCGAAAGATCGTCGAGAACTTCGCGCGCGACCTTCGTGATCGGGGGGGAGTGGTGGTCGCCGCCGGCCACGACCACGCGGCGCTTCAGCGGATCTGCCCGCGGGCCATGTGGCTCGCCGAGGGCCGGGTGATCTCCGAGGGGCCGTTCACGGAGGTCGTCGGTGACTACAGGGGCGGCGACACGCCGGAGCTCTCCTAGCGCGGACCGGACCCGACCTGGCCGCTCTCGGACCAGGTCGGGTCTGCCCAGCCCTTGTGCCCACGGGGCCCCGGGCTCACCTTGCGGTGGATAAAGGCCGGCACCCCGATCGCGAAGTCGACGGTAAGGCGCGCGAGCGTCGCCGCCATTCCGTCGCGAAGCCGAAGCGGCAGCTCGGAGCGGTCGAGCCGGATCTGAACGTCCGGATCCAGGAGCACTCGAGTCATCAGCCGCGAGTACGGGTTGCTGCGGGTCCTGACGAGCCAGGGTTTGCGGTAGAAGTTGTGGAGCGCGTAGAGCTCGGTTCCGTCGCTGTGGGCGCACCGAAGCGTTTGCCGGTCTTTGACGCGAACCCCGTCGAACGGCGGGTTCGGGACCAAGCGGTTCGGCAGCGGATCGAGCAGATGCCCCTCGACACGGCCACTCGCGAGGATCGCGTTGAGCACGTCCTGGTCGCCGTACAGGAAGGGATAGTCGGGGTCGTTGCCCCGCCAGAAGCTCCGGTCGAAGTCCACCTGGCCCTGGAGCTCGCCCATCGCGGTCAGGATCTCCCGCCCCAGCGGGTCCCCGAGGAAGACCAGTCCGGAGGAGACATAGGGTTGGCGGCGGACCTCGCCGAGCCCCAGGAGCTCGCCCCACTCCGGGACGAAGCGGTCGGTGTCGTTCTCGATCGCGATCACCCGCGGCTGCGCAGCCTCTTCGATCAAATCGGTGAGCGCGCAGGTGACGATGATGTCGGCGTCGATCAGGATCATCACGTCGGCGGGATGGGCGAGCGGCGCGACGGTCTTCAGCAGCCAGGGCGGGGCATCCTCTGGGGCTGGGACGAGCGTCACGTGCGGATCGAGGAGCTCGCGCTGATGGTCGGTCAGCCCGCAGTCCAGGACGTGGATCTGCTCGTCGTGGCCGAGCAGTCGAAGCGAGTTGATCGTCGCGACCGCGCCGAGGAAGTAGCGCGAATCGGTGACGCAATAGAACGCTGCCGCCTTGGTGGCATTGGCCGAGCTCATGGCCCCCCTCGGGCCGGAACGCCGGCGAAGCGCTCGAGAAGGTCGGCACCGCGCGTCGGACCGTCGTTGCGCTTCCCCCAATCCGCGATCTCCCGCGCGCGCCGGCGAAACTCATCGTCCACGAGCACCCTTCGCGTCGCCCAGCGCAACGGGGCGGGTCCGAGGAGCCCCCACGGGATCATGGCGCCCGCGCCCGCCCAGGCGACGCGCGAGCCGTTTTCTCCCATGTCCCCGCCCGCCGGGCAGACCACGAGGGGTACTCCCTCGCTGAGCGTTCGCACAACGGTGCCGTGTCCGCCGTTGGTGACGACCAGCGAGGCCCGCGGAAGGACCTGGCTGTAGGAGACCCAGTCCACCACCGTGACGTTGTCAGGGATGGGCGTGGGCCAGGTCCCACCGTGTTGGTTGAGCGACACCAGCACCCGTAGCGGCTCCCCCTCGAGGGCCTCGATCGCGGTGGTCACGAGCTTCAGTTCGTGGTCCTGCGCGGTGCTCGCCGCGACCAGCACGAGCGGGTCATCCCCCTCGGGGAGCTCGATCTCGGGGTAGGGGAGCTCGAAGAGCATCGGGCCGGTGACGTGGACCTCGGGCGGCCAGCGTCGCGGATACTCGAGCTGCGGATAGGTGGCAACCAGCCCGAGGTTCTCGCTGATCCCGCCGTAGAGGCGGCTTTGCGGCGGAAGCCCCACATCCTGGCGTGCGTAGTTGAGCTCGCGCCGGTCCTCGCGTGCGCGCCTCGCGAACCACGGTCGGCTCAGTCGCCACGCGGCGCGGCCCACCGGCGTTCGGGCGGGGAGGAGGTTGACGCGGAAATAGGGGAGGCCCGGCTCGTTGAGCGGATACGGGTGTGGAACGAGGGTGGCGCGCTTCATGTCCACGACCTCGGCGGCGAGCGACGAGGGCACATGGAGGAAGTCATTCACGACGACGTCGGGACGGAGCTCGCGCATCAGCGGTATGCGGTCCCGAACCACCTCCGCGAGGGTCGGTCGCGCCGGTTCTCCCGGCCGGGGCACTCGCAAGGCGATGTAGTCGGGGGCTGCGACGAAGCGAAGGCCGAGCTCCTCGGTGGGCTCGCGCCAGCGCTCGATCGTGTCCACCCACACCTCGTGACCACGGTCCCGCAGCCGGCGCGCCAGCGCGAGCACGGGGAACACGTGCCCCGCCCCTCCGAACGCGCTCAGGAACAGCCTCAGCTGCCTTGTAGACGCCACCGCAGTCGCTCCCTGGTGTTGATGCGCTTGCGCTCGGCGTAGGCGGCGGGCCCGCGGCGCAGGCGCAGGGGAAGCTCGCCCTTTGGCAGCCGGATGGCGACGTCGTCGCGTGCCAGGAGCCGCCGCAGGAGGCGCGAGTAGGGCCCGTCGTAGGTGGGCTCGAGCCACGGCTTCGCCGGCATGTAATGATGCACCACGTAGGGTTCGGTCCCGTCGTCATTTCGACAGCGCAGGGCCGCCTCGTCCAGCACCCTCAGCCCCTCGAACGGCGTGCTCGCCTCGGCCCACCGGCCGAGGGTTTCGATCTCGTCTTCGGCGATCCCGCTGGTCAGCACGGCGTTCAGGATGTCCTGGTCGGCGAAGAAGAACGGATGGCCCTCCGGCGCCCCCGAAAAGGAATGGGCCAGCGACTTTAGGTCGGGGGCGTGCGATGAGAACGGGGTCTCCTCGATTCCGATCTGGGGCTGCGCCTCGTGCATCAGCTCGACGACCCGGCTGCCCGGAGCGCCCCCCGCGAGGATGAACCCCGAGGAGACGTAGCGTCGTCGTCGTGAGCTTCGGAGGCCGAGCAACTTCCCCCACTGGGGAAAGAACCTGTCGTGCTCGTGCTCGACGGCGAGCACCCGACCCTCGCTCGCCCTGTCGATCAGCTCGGTGAGCGGCCGGGTGACGATCATGTCGGCGTCGATCAGGATCATCACGTCGGCCGGGTGACCGCGCGGAGCCACCGTCTTGAGCAGAAACGGCGTCACATCCCGGGGTGCTGAAACCACGGTCGCCTCGCGCTCCAGCTGCTGGCGCTGGACGGCGCTGAGCCCGACGTCCAGCACGAAGACCGGCTCGGGGTGGCCGAGCAGCCGCAGGGAGTTGACGAGGGCCACGGCGCCGAGGAAGTACCGGGCACTCGAGACGCAGTAGAAGGCGGCACGCGGCTGGTTCACGTCAGTCCCCGCTCGTCGTGGCACGGCCGCCGACGGGCGCACGAAGCCTCCGGATTCGATCGGACAGAGGCTCGGAGAGGTGCCAGCGAAACCGCTGTACGGCCTGGATTCGCTTGCGCTCCACGGCGGCCGCCCAACCCTCCCGGAGCCGGAGCGGAACCTGGCGCTCGGGAACCCTGACCGCCACGTCGTCGGCGACCAGCAGCCTGGTCAGGAGCGTCGAGTACACGCCGGGCTCGGTGGCCTCGAGCCAGGGCTTGTGGTCCATGAAGTGGTGGAGGAAGTAGGGCTCGGTCCCGTCCTCGTCGGCGCACCGCAGGCGCCTCTCGTCGACCACCGACAGCCCCTCGAATGGCGGCACCACCTCACCTCGGGAGTTGATCGCGACGAGCGGCTCGGCCTCCCGTCTGGTGGCGATGATCGCGTTGAGCACATCCTGCTCCGGATAGGTGAAGGGGTAGCCGGGGACGTTGCGTCCATATAGCGAGTCATCGAAGTCGATCCGGCGCTGGCGATCGTCGAGCAGCCGCATCACCTCGGCGCCCAGCTCCCCGCCCAACAACACCAGGCTGACCGAGATGTAGGGCCGGCGCCGCGCCGTCCCGAGGTCCAGGAGCGACCCCCATTCGGGGAAGAAGCGATCGCTGAAATTGCGAAACCCAACCACCTGGCCGCGCGCGGCCGTCTCGATCAGGTCGGTCAGCGGCCGCGTGACGATCACGTCGGTGTCGATCAGCACCATGGTCGGCGAGGGGTGCCGAAGCGGGGCGATCGTCTTCAGCATGTAGGGGGGGACGTCCGAAGGCCCGGGGACCAGCGTCACGTGCGGCTCGAGGATCTCTCGCTGGGCGAGCTCGAGCCCACAGTCGAGGACGTAGAGCGGCTCGCGATGCCCCAGGACTCGCAGCGAGTTCAGCATTCCCACGGCGCCCAGGAAGTAGCGCGAGTCGCAAACGCAGTAGAAGGCCGCCTCGCTCATCCGTCCATAGCCCCGGCCGCTCGCCTGCGGGATGCCCTCCGGCGAAGCCATGTCATCGGCCGCTCGTGCAGGTACCAGCGCGCCAGGTCGTAGGCGTTGACGGCCATCCGAGACACCCACGCCAGCGCGCCGGTTCGAAAGCGAAACGGAAGCGTTTGCGCGGGGACCCGGATCGCGAGGTCGGGGCCAACCAGGAGCCGGCGCAAGAGCCGCGCGTAGGGGCTGTCGAAAGTCCGTTCGAGCCACGGCTTCAGTGCGAAATGGTGCAGGACATAGGGCTCGCTGCCATCGCGGTAGCGACAGCGAAGAGCCTGCTCGTCGATTACCCGAAGCCCGGTGAATGGAGGGTCTGCCTCCAGGTGGCGATCGATCGCCTCGAGCGAGCCCGGGTCGATCTCGGTGGCGAGGATCGCGTTGAGGAGGTCCTGTTCCGGATAGAAGAAAGGTTGTCGCGCCGCGGGCGTCGCGTAGTCGCCGCGGAAGAAGTCGTGGTCCGGGACCCGGCTTGCGAACGGAGAGCCCGCGAGCTCGATTCGAGGCGCGAGCTCGTCCATCAGCCGAAGCACGCGCTGCCCCGCCGCACCGCCCAGCAAGACGAGGCTCGAGGACACATATGGCTGACGGCGTGGCGCGCCGGCTCCCAGGATCTCGCCCCACTCGGGGAAATACCGGTCCTCGCCGTCCTTGAACGCGACCACGCGCCCCTCGGACGCTCGGTTGATCAATCGCGCGAGCGAGCGGCTTGCGACGATGTCCGCGTCGATCAGGATCATCACCTCGGCCGGATGGCGAAGCGGCGCGATGGTCTTCAGCAGACAGGGCGGCACGTCGTCCGGGCCTCTCACAAGGGTTGCGTGCGTCGCGAGCGAATCGCGCTGGCCGGGGCTCAGGCCACAGTCCAGAACGTACATGGGCTCTCGGTGGCCCAGCACGCGCAGCGAGTTGATCATGCCGACGGCGCCGAGGAAGTAGTTCGAGTCGGCGACGCAATAGAAGGCGCTGTCGGTGGAGGTCATCCCGACCCCTCGGTCCGCCCGGTGCTGCGCGTCAAGAGGCCGCGGAGTCCGCTCCTCGAGCCGAAGCGCCACGACCACGAGTCGCGCAACGATCGCAGGCGGCGCTGAAGCCCGGCAAGCTTTCGGGCGGCTGCGGCGCGCAGACCCTCGCGGAAGCGGACCGGCACCTCGCCCGGCGGGACCCTGACTTCGATCTCCGGGCCGACCAGCAAGCGCGCGAGAAGGCGCGAGTATGGGCCGTCCCCCATCGCGACGAGCCAGGGTTTCGCGCCGAGGTGGTGCAGCAAATACGGTTCGGCGCCGTCCTCGGTTTCGCATCGCAGCCCGCCGATGTCGGTGATGCGGATGCCCGAAAAAGGCGGTTCGGGCGCCAGGTCGTGATCGAGGACCTCGACTCGGCCGTCCGCCGGGCGGGCGCACAGGACGGCGTTCAGGACGTCCTGGTCGGCGAGCCCCAGCGGTGAGTCCCCGACGTTCTCGAAGAACCGGCGGGGATTGGGCGGCCCGTCACCGAAGGACGGCACGCGCATCTGGGCCGCGTCCATCGTCTGCAGCACCTCCCGCCCCGCGTCTCCGCCGAGGACGACCAACCCGGAGCAGGCGTACGGCCGCCGCTCCACCGAGCCGAGACCGAGGATCTCGCTCCATTGTGGGAAGAACCGCTCATAGCCGGCTCCGAAGGCCAGCACCTTTCCGGTGTCGGCCTCGTCGATCAAGTCCGTGAGGGGCCGGGTGACGATCATGTCGGAGTCGATCAAGATCGTCACCTCGGCTGGGTTCGCGAGCGGGGCTATCGTCTTTGAGAGGTAGGGAGGCGCCTCGCGTGGCGGGTCGACGATGTTCGCGTGGGGCTCGAGCAGCCCGCGCTGAGCGGGCGTCAGCCCGCGGTCGAGCAGGTGAACCGGCTCCCGGTGCCCGACCATGCGGAGCGAGTTCAACATCCCGACCGCTCCAAGGAAGTAGCGGGCGTTGACTACCGAATAGAAGGCGACGCGAGACGTCGGCACGATCAGCTCCCGGACGGCTCGGTCTGGTGCCTGATCTGGTTGCGCAGCGCTCGGACCCGCTCGGAGAGCGGGCCTCGATACCAGCGCCTCGCGCCCGCGATCACGCCGGGTTGCAGGTGCAGCGGAAGGTCGCGCCGCGAGACGCGAATCGGGACGTCGCGGCCTCGCAGGAGCCTGAGGAGGAGCTGCGTGTACACGCCGGGCAGGGTCGGCTCGAGCCAGGGCTTGGTCACGTAGTGATGCACGACGTAGGGCTCGATCCCGTCCGCGAAGCGACACTCGAGCGTCCGCTCGTCGAGCACCTGCAGCCCATCGAACGGGGGAACGGCTTCGAGTCGGGGGTCGAGCTCGGTGACCCGGGCCGGGTCGATCTCGGTGGCGAGGATCGCGTTGAGCAGGTCCTGGTCGCCCAGCAGGTACGGGTAGTCGGGGTCGTTCTCTCGCCAGAAGGTGCGCCCGAAGTCGACCCCGCCCCGCAGGCCGTCCATGAGCGAGAGCACGTTCGAACCGGTCGCGCCGCCGAGGCACACGAGGCTCGACGAGACGTACGGACGAGGGCGCGCCTCGCCGAGGCCCGGCAGCTCCCCCCAGGCCGAGAAGAAGCGGTCGCTCTCGTTTCGGAACGCCACCACCCGTCCGTCGGCCGCCGAGGCGATCAAATCCGTCAGGGGCCGGGTGACGAGCAGGTCGGTGTCGATCAGGATCGTCACGTCGGCCGTGTTGTCGAGCGGCGCGGCGGCTTTCAGCAGCCACGGGGGGGAGTCGTCGGGCGGGGCGAGGATCGTGGCATGGCCGGCGAGCCGGTCCCGCTGGGCATCGGTCAGCCCGCAGTCGAGCACGAAGACCGGCTCTGCGTGCCCAAGCAGTCTCAGCGAGTTGAGCATCCCGACCGCGCCCAAGAAGTAGCGCGAGTCGCACACGCAGTAGAAGGCGGCCTTGGGATGTCCCATCCCGCCCCTCAGCGGGCTGGGGACCGGTGCGTACCGGTCCCCAGCCACCACCCTCGGCGCCCGTAGCGCAGGCGCCAGCCGGCCCTGGTCGCCGCGCGGGTCGCCCGGCCGGCTAGTCCGCTGCGCACGTAGACGGGAATCATCTGCCGAGGGACATTGACGGCCACGTCGGAGCCCGACAGGAGGCGGATCAAGAGCTGCGTGTAGACGCCGGGCAGCATCGGCTGCAACCACGGCTTGCCGAGGATTTGGTGTACGGCGTAAGGCTCCACCCCGTCATCGTAGGAGCACCGCAGGGAAGTTTCGTCGACCAGGTCCAACCCGTTGAAGGGAAGCACCGACTCCAGGCGGCGGTCCAGGACCTCGAGCTCCGAATCGGCGATCTCGCAGGCCAGGATCGCGTTCAGGACGTCCTGATCCGCGTAGAAGAACGGATCGCCGCTCTCCACGTCCTGGAAGTCGCTGCCGAGCGAGCCCAGGTCCGGATCGGGCACCGCATAGGGGGTTCGCTCGACGTCGATCCGAAGCTGCGCGTCGTGCATCAGCCTGACCAGGCGCCGGCCAGGCTCGCCGCCGGCGATCACGAGGCTCGAGGTGACGTACGTATGGTGAACGGCTGGTCGAATGCCGAGCAGCTCGCCCCAGCTCCCGAAGAACCGTTCCTGTCCGTGCTCGACAGCGAGAACCCGACCTCTGGCGGCGCGCTCGATCAGCTCGGTCAGTGGCCGGGTCAGGATCATGTCGGCGTCGATCAGGACCATCACCTCGGCGGGATGCGCGAGCGGCGCGACGGTCTTGAGCAAGAAGGGAGTCGTGTCGTCGGGGGCGGTGACGAGGGTGCTCTCGGGCGCCAGGAGCTCGCGCTCGGCTTCGCTCAGCCCATAGTCGAGGACGAACACCGGCTCGGCGTGTCCGAGGAGCCGCAGCGAGTTGATCAGCGCCACCGCCCCGAGGAAGTACCTGCTGCTCGACACACAGTAGAAGGCGGCAGGCTCGTCAGCCGTGGGCGCGCCGGCCATCAGCCCCCGGAGCCCGGTCCGCGACCGCCTGACCGGGAGCGCTCCCAGGCGCCGAGCGTGACCTCACGCGGCTCGGTCGCCGAGACGCCTCGCACCTGCCATCGAAGGCGGTGCCACTTTCGCTGAAGGTGCTCGTCCGCGCTCGAGTGCAGGCACCAGGTGTCCCACCATTCCTCATGCGTGTCATAGCCGTGGTGCTCGAGGTGGTTGCGGCAATCGGCGCGGTCCCGGTCGTTGAGGTGCTGGTGCTCGTAGATCAGCAGGCGCGGGCGGTGCGCCTCGATGTCGACGCCCTGGAGCACCTTCCAGTCGTGGCCCTCGGTGTCGACCAGCAGGATGTCGATCGCGTCAAGGCCGTGCTTGCGGCAGAGAGACTCGAACGTCATACACGGGACCTCGACCTCAACCAGCCGCTGTTCGATGTCGGGGATCAGGTCTTGGTGGCTCAGCAGCGTCTCCTTCGAGAGCGAGCCGATCGCGTCGTACCAGGAGGGAAGCCCCTCGCGCTCGGGGTCGGAAACCTGTCGCAGCTGGTAGAAGGGCTGGACTCCGTCGGCCTCGCTGATCGCCGCATTCTCGATCGTGACCCGATCGATCGACTCGTAGTTGCGGCGCAGGCGTTCGAACACGTACGGCGCGGGCTCGACCATCACGCCGGTCCAGTCGCGATCAAGGATGAAGGAGCGGAACTGGTCGCTGAACGCTCCGTCGTGAGCGCCGATCTCGACGAACATGGCCGATGGCTGCGCGCTCGCGAACTCCGCGAGGAACTTCGGCCCGACGAGCTCGGCTCGGCCGCGGGAGAGCCTCTGCCTGAGCTTCCCTAGCAACGAGCGCGAGCCGATGAGGGCCTTGACCAATCCATGGCGATCGGAGCGATGATAGGCGCCTCCGCTCAGCCGCCGTCCTCGACGCCGCCAGACGGGGGCTCGTGCTGGAGGCGGCCACGGAGCGCGCGTGCTCTAGCGGAGAGTCCGCCTCCCAGTTTCCTCGCCGCCCCGAGCAGGCCGGTCTGCAGATGGGGCGGCAGCTCGCGGTTGGGGATCCGAACGGCGACGTCCTCACCGTGGAGCAGTCGGCTCAGGAGCCGGGAATAGACACCCGGGATCGTTGGCTCGTGCCACGGCTTGACCGGGAAGACGTGGTGAAGGACGTAGGGCTCCGTGCCATCGTCATAGGCGCAGCGCAGCGTCTTCTGGTCAAGGACGTTGACACCGGTGAACGGCGTCGCGGCCGTCAGCCGAGCGTCGAGCGTCTCGAGCTGCTCGGGTGCGGCCTCCACGGATAGGACCGCGTTGAACACGTCTTGGTCCGCGAAGCACCAGGGATGGTCCATCGCGGCGACCTCGAAGCTTCCGCTCTCGAAGTGGAAGCCGCGCTCGGGGCCGAAATAGGCGGTGCCCCTCATGTCGATACGCGAAAACGCCTCTCCCACCTCCGTGATCACTCGTCTCCCGAAGTCGCCACCCAACAGGATCAGGCTTGACGAGATGTACGGTCGCTTCCGCGCCGCGCCCAGCCCCAGCAGCTCCCCCCACTCCGGGAAGAACCGGTCGAGGCGATCCTCGACGCCCACCGCGTGATCCGCTGACGCTCGCTCGATCAGGTCGGCGAGCGACCTCGTGACGATCATGTCTGCGTCGATCAGGACCATCACCTCGGCGGAGTGGCGACGGGGCGCGATGGTCTTCAACAGGAACGGCTGGGAATCGTCCGGCGCCGGGATCACCGTCACCTCGTCGGACACGAGCTCGCGTTGGGTCGGGCTCATTCCGCAATCGAGCATGTAGATCGGCTCGGAGTGGCCGAGAAGGCGCAGCGAGTTGACCATCGCCACGGCGCCGAGGAAATACTCGCCGCTCGACACGCAATAGAAGGCGGCGGGCGGCGGCGTCACGGTGGAGGATTATGCATCGTGCGAATGGGCTCAGCCGGCGCTCTTCGGGACCGCCCATAGCCAAGGCGTCGGTATCGGCCGCAACTCCGAGAGGATCATCTGCTGTTGGATCGGGCTCAAGCCCAAGCCCCAGAACATGCGGTACGCGGGGTCGGCGAGGAAATGGGGGCGCTGCTCGATCCACTCGAGCGAATGGGTGGGGCCGAGCCGTTCACGGAGCGCCTCGGTCGCCCCGGGCGCCAGGGACTCGTGGACCTCGATCAGAAGCGTCGCGGTCCGCAGCCAGGCCACCCGTTCCGGGTCGATCAGCTCCTTCTCGGCGCCATCGACGTCGCACAGCACCGTCGCACCCGTGGCATCCAGTGCTGCGAGAGCCTCCACCGTGCAGAGGGCCCGCAGGTCGATGTTCGTTCCGTTGAGCCGCGCGACGCGGGAGCAGAGGCGGAAGCGGACGGGGTCGGCCTCATAGGCGATCACCTCGGCGTTCGGTAGGCGGATCCGCATCCCCACGGCGTAGTAGCCGTCGGCCGCGCCGACGTTGACGAACAGGCTCGGCCGGCTCTTGACGATCGCCTCGATCACCGGGTGCAGCTCGATCTCGAAGGTGCCCGCCAGATGTGGCACGCGGCTCGGCATCTGAAGGACCGCGGAGCGGGGGTATTTGAGACCGGCAAAGGGCCCGGCTCGCACGGTGAGGCCGTAGCGGCGAAGGAACCGCAAGATCGGGCGAAGCGCGCCGCGCTGGACCAGGAACAGGTCGAGGGTCGGCCATAGGGACCGAGGGAGGAGTCGCCGGACCAGATCGCCCATGCGAGGGCACCCTATCCGGTGGAAGTGGGCGGCACTTGACCCCAGATCAGCCATTCGGTGGCCCGGTTATGCTGTCCGCAGTGCTTGCGGGGAGCAGAGCGCGCGCGGTGGGGACGGTGACCGCTGGGATGGCGGCCCTCTCGCTGCTCGCCTCGGCCGCGGCCGCCGACCCGCCGGCGAGCAAGGTCCACTTCGGGGCCCAGACCCTGTTCCCGAAGTTCTCCCCGGGGATCCACGACTACACGGTCCGCTGTCACGACGGCCCGGTGACCGTCAACGCGAACGCCAAGTCGCCGTGGCGGATCGCGGTCGCCGGCGGCGCCTACCGGGACCACAGCTTCAGCACGGACGTCCCGCTCTCGAACGGCGTCGAGTTCACCGTCGCGATCCGAAAGACGGGCGCCTCCCACGTCTCGCGCTACCACGTGCGCTGCCTGCCTGACAGCTTCCCCAAGTACACCTTCCACCACTCGGCCCCGGTCGCGCCCGGCTACTTCGCCGCGACTTACGATTTCAAGCCCCTCGAGTCGCAGTACGCGATGATCTTCGACAACCACGGCGTGCCGCTCTGGTGGATCCACACTCCGGTGTGGGACCCCAAGGTCCTCGCGGGCGGAAACGTGCTCTGGCTCGACGACTCAGGGTCAAACGGGGGGTGGGGAGTGCACCGCCTGGACGGCAGCCTGATCCGCACCCGCAATCCGGTTGGTGTTCTGCCCAACGCCCACGACCTCCAGATCTTGCCGAACGGCGACTACCTGACCGGAGCGACGATCAAGCGAAGTCACGTCGACACCAGCGCATACGGCGGCTCATCAGACGCCGATGTCCTCAACACCGAGCTACAGCAGGTGAGCTCGACGGGCGAGCTCCTATGGGACTGGAAGAGCCAGGACCATTTCTCGTTGGCGGAAACGGGGCATAGATGGCCGTGGGCCATCAAGCACCACTACGACATCGAGCACTGGAACTCGATCGAGCCAGACGGAAACTCCGTGATCGCCTCGTTCCGGCACCTGGACGCCGTCTACAAGATCCGCAAGAGCACCGGCGCCATCGTCTGGAAGCTGGGCGGAACCAAGACGCCCCAGAGCTTGACGGTCAAGCGCGATCCCCGGGGCGCGCCTCTCGGCGCCCAGCACGACGCCCGCCTGCTGCCGGACGGCACCCTGACCGTGATGGACAACGCCACGAACCTCGACAATCCGAAGTCGCGAGTGGTCCGCTACCGAATCAACGAGGCTGCACGGACCGCCACGCTCGTCCAGTCGATCACCGACCCGGCGGTGCCGGCCTCGAACTGCTGCGGCTCGGCCCGGAAGGTCTCCGGCGGCGACTGGCTGGTCGACTGGGGGCAGGACGACCCGATCGCCGGGTATGAGCCCGATGGGACCAGGACCTTCCTGATGCGGTTCGACTCCGGATTCAGCTATCGCGCGGAGCCGGTTCCTCCAGGGGCCGTCTCGGCCTCGGAATTCCGCCAGGCGATGGACGCGATGTGCGCCGCCGGATGCGGATGAACACGATCTAGAGCGGCCGCCATCGCTCGCCAGGCTGGCAGCTCGAGTGGCTGCGCCAGCGTTGATGTTCAGCGGTGATCAGCGGCCCGGTTCTCGAACGGAAACGGGCCGGCCGGCGTTGGACGGCCGAGGAACTCGCACAGCTCCGGCCAGCCCTCACCCGAGAACAGATCGAGGCGCAGCACATCTCGCTCCCGATTGCGGAAATGTCGAGCCACCCGGTTGTGGTAGGCGTCGTAGGCTCGCGAGAACGCGTCTCGCTCAAAGGCGGGTGTGCCGTAGAGATGCGTGCTGATCGACATCATGTATACGGCGTAGGGATCATTGGGCTGGCCGTGCAGGAATGACTCGAGCCTGCGCCAGTACGCTTCGCACGAATCCAGCCAGGCTTCTCTCTCTCGCACCGTGAGGATGAATCGGCTTCGCGGGTAGGTTGCGTCCAGGGCTTCGAACCCGACGCAGACCGGGGTGTCGGTCAGCGCGTCGCGGGATCGGAGCGTACGCAAGGAGAGTCGCTCACCGGGCTCGGCTATGAAGCTTAGGATCTCGTCTCGGGTGCGCGGATCGGCAGGAAAGTGTGCGCTTTGAAATCCGAGCTGCTCGAAGGCGACGTTGAGGCTCGCCGTGCCAGTCCGGCTCAGCCCGATGCCGAATAGCTTGCCAGGTCTACGCCATCGCACGCACTCTAGGGTATGGCGGTGCCGTGGCTCGGGGAGGTACGATGCAGCGATGCGTCGGGCTTGGGGACGTTGTTGGGCGGGGGCGCTCTGCGTGGTGCTCGCCGGGCCATGCGTCGCAGCGGCCCGTGGTGCCGATCCGCCCTCGGGAAAAGTGCGCTTCAGCATGGCTGCGCAGGACCCCGGTTTTCGGCCCGGCACCCACGACTACGTCGTGCGTTGCAAGGACGCGGCGCTCGACGTCGACGGACATGCCTCCGGTGGATGGCGACTGGCGATCGGCAGCCACCCGTTCCGCAGCGGCGACTTCTCTGAACGGGCCGCTTTTCGGTCCGGCAAGTCGATCCCGATGACCGCCAAGAGCGTTGGCGGAGACGTCGCTCGCTACTACGTCCGCTGCCTGCCTGACGGCTTCCCCAAGTACACCTTCGCCCACGACGGGCCGGTCTCACCAAGGTTCTTCTCGGTCGACGAGGCATTCTCTCCTGAGCCCAGCAAGCGCTACTCGATGATCTTCGACAATCACGGGGTGCCGATTTGGTGGTACCGAGCCCCGGCATGGGACTCGAGGGTGCTCCCGAACGGTAGCCTGCTCTGGTGGAACGCCTCCTCCCTGGTGTTTCAGACCCACGCTCTCGACGGCAGTCTCCTCGTCGATGACATGAACACCGTCGGTCAGCAGGCCAATCCCCACGACCTCCAGTTCACGGGCCACGGCAACTACCTGGCCGGCGCCTACGTGACGCAGGGCCCCGTTGACACGAGCGCCTATGGCGGCGCCAGCAACGCGTACGTCAGTAACGCGGAGCTCCAGGAGGTGAGCTCCGACGGTCAATTGCTGTGGGACTGGAACAGCCGGGACCACATCTCGCTGTCCGAGACCGGCCACCGCTGGCCGTGGGTGATTCACCATTCTGGGCTGGGCGGCTACGACATCGTTCACTGGAACTCGATCGAGGAGGCCGGCGACGACGCGGTGATCGCCTCGTTCAGGAACCTCGACGCGGTCTACAAGATCCGCAAGAGCACGGGCGAGATCATCTGGAAGCTGGGTGGGACCACGACCCCCCAGAGCCTGACCGTGAAGGGCGACCCAAGGGGCGCCACGCTCGGCGCACAGCACGACGCCCGGCTCCTACCCGACGGCACCCTGACCGTGTTCGACAACCGGACCAACCTCCAAAACCACCAGTCGCGCGCAGTTCGGTTTCGGATCAACAAGGCGTCTGGAACCGCGACGCTGATCGAGTCGATCACCGATCCCCAGATCACCGGCTCCCGCTGCTGCGGCTCGGCTCGACGGCTCGGTAACGGCGACTGGCTGATCGATTGGGGCCAGAACCTGCCGATCGGGGGCTATCGGCCCGACGGCAAGCGAACCTTCCTCCTCAAGTTGGACTCAACCTTCAGCTACCGGGCCGAGCCGGTGCCGTCGGGCGTGGTCTCCATCCAGGATCTTCGCCAGGCCATGGACGCGATCTATACGGGCGGGTAGCCGACGCACAGTGTCGGATCAGTCAGCCGGATCGAGGATCCTGAAGGCGTTCGCCGCCGTCCATCGGAGCGCGGTCTTCATCGAGATCGGCGCCAACGACGGCGTCCAGTACGACCAGCTCGCTCCCTTCATCCGGTCGCTTCCGTGGACGGGAGTCATGGTGGAGCCGGTGCCGTGGCTCTTCGAGCGCCTCCGGAGCAACTACGGCGACAGGGAGGGGGTGGCGTTCGAGAACGCGGCGATCGGCCCGGCGGAAGGGACGGTTCCCTTCTATTACGTGCGACCCGCGGATGATCGCCGCCCCGGTGACAGCCCGACCTGGTCCGACGCGATGGGCTCTCTTTCACGGTCCGAGGTCGAGCAGACGCTTGCGGCCGCGCGAGAGTACGCGGCGAAGGGATCGGGGGTAGATCTCCCAGACCTATCCTCGCGGATCGAGTCGATCCGGGTTTCGAGCCTGACCTTTGACACGCTGTGCAGAAAGCATCGAATCGAGCGGCTCGACCTCCTTCAAATCGATGCCGAAGGCTACGACTGGGAGATCATCAGGGGAATCGACTTCGCGCGCCAGCGGCCCCGACTGTTGATCTTCGAGACGAATCACCTGTCCAGTGACGATCGCGACGAGGCTATCTCCCACTTCGAGCGGCTCGGCTACGAGACGTTCTTCGAACGCTTCGACGCCTGGTGCCACGATCCACGGGCTGACGACGAGCTGGCCCGGTGCTGGCGCGAGGTCACGCCTAAGGCTCCCTCCCGCCTGGGAATGGCCCTTCACCGGGTGCGGTCTCGCGTCGCGCCCCGGCGCAGCTAGGCGAGGATCTCGGCTAGCCGACGGTCAAGGACCGCCGCGAGCTGCTCGCGAAGCGGGCCCTCGGGGGTGCGCTCGGTCAGCTCCTGCATGAAGCCGTCGATGATCAGGCGCTTGGCCTGCTGCTCCGGGAGGCCCCGAGAGCGCAGGTAGAAGAGCTGATCGGCGTCCACCTGGGCGACCGCGGCGGCGTGGGTGCAGCGAACGTCGTCGGCCTCGATCTCCAACCCGGGTATCGCGTCGGCGTGCGCCTGCTTGGAGAGCAGCAGGTTGCGGCTCTCCTGAAACGCGTCCGTCTGCTGGGCGCCCCGGTCGACCCGGATCATCCCGCGCCATACGGCGGTCGCCCGCTCGGCCAGCACGCCCCGGAACGCCAGGTCCGAGGTGGTGTGCTCGGCGGCATGCTCCTGCGTGGTGTCGAAGTCGAGGTGCTGGGCTCCGGTCCCAAGGTACGCGCCGGTGACCCTGGCCGAGGCCCCCCGCCCGGCGAGCTTGGTCTCCATTCGCACCTTCCCGCGTGCCGAGCCGAATCCCAGCGCGACCCAGTCCAGGGAGGCGTCGCGCGCGAGCTCGGCGCGCTGGGTCGCGAAGATCCAGCTCTGCTCGGGTAGCTGCTGCTCGCATACGTAGCGCAGCCTGGCGCCCGGGCCGATCGACATCTCGACCACGCCGTTGAACAGGCCGCCGCCCTCGCCCTCGTGGTCGCCGTAGGTCTCCCAGACCTCGGCCTCGGCGTCCTCCTCGAGCACGATCAGGGCGCGCCAGTCGAGCCCGGCATCGGGGTCCTGGTCCTGGAGGACCGAGAGTCGAAGCGGCTCGGCCAGCCGGTGGCCGCGGGGCACGTAGACCAGCACCCCGCTCTGCCAGCTCGCCTCGTTGCGGGCCACGAACGGATCATCGGATCCGACCACGGAGCCGAACCGCTCGCCGACCAGGTCGTCGAGCCGCTCGGCCGCTACCCGCAGGGGAAGGATCACCGGGGGCCCGTCGGCGCTGTCCACGCCGGGCTCGAGGCCCACGACGCGTCCGGCGCTGGCGCTGAAGGCGTCGAGGTCGAGCGAGCTCAGGTCGGTGAACTCCCAGCCCTTGTCCTTCTGGGTGGGCAGCGAGAGCCGAGAAGCGAGCGCGGCGCCCTTGCGGCGCCGCTCGGTGAGCCAATCCGGCTCCGTGGCGGTCAGTTGGCGAGGCAAGGCGCGGTCCCGGCGAAGAGGCGGGAGGGGGACGATGCTCTGCACGTCCCCCGACCGCGGACATGGCCAAGGGCGTGCCCGGCCCGCCGGCTAGCCAATCGAGCCTTCCATCTGGAGCTCGATCAGGCGGTTCATCTCAACCGCGTACTCCATCGGCAGCTCCTTGGTGATCGGCTCGATGAAGCCGTTGACGATCATCTTCGAGGCCTCCTCCTCGTCGAGCCCGTGGGCCTGGAGGTAGAAGAGCTGCTCCTCGCCGATCTTCGAGACCGAGGCCTCGTGCCCGACGTTGGCGTCGTTCTCGTCGATCCTGATCGTCGGATAGGTGTCCGAGCGCGATTCCGGGTCGAGCAGCAGCGCGTCGCAGACCACCTTGGAGCGGGCCTCGGTCGCCCCCTTGGCGATCTCGAGCAGGCCGCGATAGGTGCCGCGCCCTCCGTCCTTGGAGATCGACTTGGCGAAGATCGACGAGGTCGTCTTCGGCGCGCCGTGGATGATCTTGCCGCCGGCGTCCTGGTGCTGGCCCTGGCCCGCGAAGGCGATCGAGAGGATCTCGCCGTGGGCCTCGGGGCCCAGCAGGTAGATCGACGGGTACTTCATGGTCAGCTTGGAGCCCAGGTTGCAGTCCACCCACTCCATGGTCGCGCCCTCCTGGGCGATCGCGCGCTTGGTGACCAGGTTGTAGACGTTGTGCGACCAGTTCTGAACCGTCGTATAGCGGACGTGGGCGCCCGGCTTGGCGACGATCTCGACCACGGCCGAGTGCAGCGAGTCGGTCGAGTAGACCGGGGCGGTGCAGCCCTCGACGTAGTGGACGTCGGCACCCTCCTCGGCGATGATCAGGGTGCGCTCGAACTGGCCCATGTTCTCGGTGTTGATCCGGAAATAGGCCTGGAGCGGCATGTCGACCTTGACGCCCGCGGGGACGTAGACGAACGATCCGCCCGACCAGACCGCCGAGTTGAGCGCCGCGAGCTTGTTGTCGTTCGGCGGGATCACGGTGGCCCAGTACTCGCGCACGATGTCGGGGTGCTCGCGCAGCGCCGTGTCCATGTCCATGAAGATCACGCCCTGCTTCTCGAGGGCCTCGTTGACCTGGTGATAGACGACCTCGGACTCGTACTGGGCGCCGACCCCGGAGAGGAACTTGCGCTCGGCCTCGGGGATCCCCAGCCGGTCGAAGGTGTTCTTGATGTCGTCGGGGACCTCGTCCCAGCTGCGGCTGTTCTTCTCGGAGGCGCGGACGAAGTAGTGGATGTTGTTGAAGTCGATCTGGCCGAGGTTGCCGCCCCAGGTGGGCGTGGGGCGCTGCATGAAGTGGTCGAGAGCCTTGAGCCGGAACTCGCGCATCCAGTCGGGCTCGGACTTGTAGTCGGAGATGTCGCGCACGACCTGCTCCGAGAGGCCCTTCGGGGACTTGTAGGCGTAGTCGGTCTCGGGATCGTGGAACCCGAACCGCTCCGCGTAGTCGGAGCCGATCCCCTTGAGGGCGCTCTCCTCGGCGGACAACTCCTTGGTGGAGCCGGTCGGGACCTGTGTATTCGGGGCTGCCATGGAAAGCCTCTAAACCTCCACCTTCACTTCGCCGTCCTCGACCCGGGCCTCGAACGTTTCGACCGGCTGGAAGGCCGGGAGGGTTTTCGGCCGGCCGGTCCGAAGATCGAACAGCGAGCCGTGCCGCGGACATTCAACTGTACAGGCGGCCGGGTCGTACTCGCCCTCGGCCAGGGGGCCGTCGTCGTGTGAGCAGCGATCCTCGATCGCGTGAAGCTCGCCGTCGTCGGAGCGGAACACCCCGATCTTTCGGCCATCGGCCTCGATCAGCCGCATCGCCCCCTGGGGGAGGTCGCTCTCCGGGCAAACGGTGATCGTCTCGGGCACTTCTGTCTCGTCGATCGTGGTTGTGTCGGTCATCACGTTATTCCTAGTTCCGTGCTCGGGATTGTAGCGGCCCCTCGGACGGCGTCGCGCGGGGCGCGAACCCTCAGATCCCGGCTCGGGTCGCCTCGGAGGGGTCGCCTCGCTCGCCCTCGTCCTCCCATCCGGCCGACCGCCCGAGGCTGGCGCTCTTGACGATCTTGAGCCCCAGCAGGGCGCACTTCATCCGCGTCGCCGAGATGTCGATCCCGAGCAGGTCGAGCACGAACTCCTTCGGCAGGGCCAGCAGCTCGTCGACGCTCATGCCCTCGAGCTCGTCGGTCAGCATCGAGGTTGCAGCGGTCGAGATCGCGCAGCCCTTGCCCTCGAATGCCACTTCGGCGACCCGTCCGTCGCCGTCCAGCTTGATCTCGACGCGCTGCTCGTCGCCGCAGAACGGGTTCGTGTCCTCGTAGCTGATGTCCGAGTCGTCGAGCCGCCCGAAGTTGTGGGGGCGCTTGTAGTGCTCGAGGATCTGCTCTCGGTAGAGGTCGTCCACGGGGAGGGTCTCAATCCAGCTCGAAGACGCGGCGGACGTCGTGCAGAGCGTCCACCAGCCGGTCGATCTCGTCGCGCGTGTTGTAGACCGCGAGGCTGGCGCGGGCCGTGGCGGGCACCCCGAGCCGGTCCATCAGGACCTGGGCGCAGTGGTGGCCGGCGCGCACCGCTATGGCGTGGCGGTCGAGGATCTCGGACACGTCGTGGGCGTGGACGCCGTCCAGCGCGAAGGACACGATCCCGACCCGCTCCTCGCCGGCCGGCGGGCCGAACAGGCGCAGCCCCGGCACCTCGGCCAGCCGCTCGAGGGCGTACGTGGCGACCTCGCACTCGTGGGCGTGCGCGGCCCCGAGGCCGAGGGCGTCCAGCCACTCGATCGCGGCGGCCAGCCCGATCGCCTCGGCGATCGGGGGTGTCCCCGCCTCGAATCTCGCCGGGACGTCGGCCCAGGTGATCTGCTCCCTGGTCACCTTGCGGATCATCGAGCCCCCGCCTTCGAACGGCCCCATCTCCTCGAGCAGGTCGCCGCGGCCATGCAGGACCCCGACCCCGGTCGGGCCGTAGACCTTGTGGCCGGTGAACGCGTAGAAGTCGGCTCCCAGCGCGGGCAGGTCGAGCGCCAGCTTGGGTGCGGCCTGGGCGCCGTCGACGACCACGATCGCCCCCGCACGGTGGGCGAGCCGGGTGATCTCGGCGATCGGGTTGACGGTGCCGAGCACGTTCGATACGTGGGCGACGCCGACCAGCTTCGGCCCCCGCTCGAGCGCGGCGGCGAGCGCCTCCATGTCGAGCAGCCCGTCGCCGTTGACCGGCACCCAGTCGAGCTCGGCGCCGACCTCCCGGGCGAGCAGGTACCAGGGCACGATGTTGGAGTGATGCTCCATCTCGGTCAGCACGATCCGATCGTCCCGGCCGACGTTGGCGCGGCCCCATGCGTGTGCGACCAGGTTCAGCGATCCGGTGGCGTTTCGGGTGAAGATGACCTCGCGCCGCTCGACTCCGAGGTGTCTCGCGATCGTCGTGCGGGCGCCCTCGTACAGCGCGGTCGCCTCCTCGGAGAGCGTGTGGACGCCGCGGTGGACGTTGGCGTTGTGCTCGCCCCAGAAGGAATCGAGCGCCTCGATCACTGCCCGCGGCTTCTGCGACGTCGCGCCGTTGTCGAGGTAGGCGAGCGGCTGCCCGTGCACGCGCCGCGACAGGATCGGGAACTCGGACCGCAGCTCGTCGATCGACGACGAGAGCGGGGGTGAGGTCGCCGAGGCCGTTGCCATGCCTGATCGGCCGCGCCGGCTAGGCGGCCGCCTCGACCTCCTCGCGGATCCAGCCGTAGCCGCGCTCCTCGAGCAGCTCGACGAGCTCGGCGCCGCCCTCCTTGACGATCCGGCCGTCGTACATCACGTGCACGAATCCCGGCTCGACCAGGTGGAGGATGCGCCGGTAGTGGGTGATGATCAGGATCCCGAGCTCGGGGCCGGCGAACCTGTTGACGCCGTCGGCGACCGTTCGCAGGGCATCGATGTCGAGGCCCGAGTCGGTCTCGTCGAGGACCGCCAGCTCCGGTCGCAGCAGGGCGAGCTGCAGGATCTCCATCCGCTTCTTCTCTCCGCCCGAGAACCCGTCGTTCAGATAGCGGCTCGAGAACGCGCGCGGGATGTCCATCAGCTCCATCGCCGCCTCGGTGTCCTTGCGGAAGTCCTTGAGCTTGATCTCGCTCTCGCCCGCGGCTTCCCGATGCGCGTTGACGGCGGTCCTCAGATACTTGGCGACGGTCACTCCCGGGATCGCGACCGGGTACTGGAAGGCCATGAACAGGCCAGCGCGGGCGCGTTCCTCGGGGGCGACCTCGGTGATGTTCTCTCCACGCAGCAGGATCTCGCCATCGGTCACCTCCAGCGACGGGTGCCCCATGATCGCGTTCGCAAGGGTCGACTTTCCGGACCCGTTGGGCCCCATCAGCGCGTGGACCTCGCCCTTCGAGACCTCGAGGTCGAGGCCCTTGAGGATCTGCTTGCCCTCGGCGCTCACATACAGGTTTCTGATCTCCAGATCGGCCATCTGTCTCCGTTTGGTTGGTTGTCGGGCGAGGGAGCTAGGCGGCCCGATCGGCGACCGGCTCCCGGAGCTTGTGCTCGTCGGCGAACTCGACCAGGTCGGCCAGGGTCGTGCCGGCCAGCGCCTTCGTGATCCCGCCGTGGACCCGCGTCCAGAGCAGTTTCGTGGCGCAGGCGCGGTCGCCGTCGCTCTCGTGAGAGCAAAGGACCCGGCCCTCGGGCTCGTCGTGAAAGCATTCCATCGGGGCGATCGGCCCCTCGAGCGCCTGGACCACGTCCAGCATCTCGATCTCGGCGGCCGGCTGGGCGAGGCGGTAGCCGCCGTGGGCGCCGCGCACCGACGTCACGAGTCCGGCCTGGCGAAGCTTGGCGACCAGGTGCTCGAGGTAGGACAGGGGGAGCACCTCGGCCTCCGCCACGCTGCTGAGCGCCACAGGCTCGGCCTCGCCGTCCGGATGGCCGTGTGCTCGGCGACCAAGCTCCACCATCAGCCTGACGCCGTACTCGGCTTTGGTCGAAAAGAGCATCTGCACGATAAATCCTACAAGACAGGTCGGATAAGCGGGCCGGTCGGTGTCGCGGGCGGTCTGGATCGGCTGGGTGGGGAGGCGGCTGGCTCCGGGCCTGGCTCAGGGGCGAGCGATCAGTCGATCGCTACTCGCCGCGCTGGCGGCGAATCGCGTCGCGCATCGCCCGGTAGGGGTTGACGACGACGGCCGTGTGGGCGACTCCCCTGAGGACCCGTGCCAGGGTCGAATCGGGCATCGCGCCGGGCGCCGGCAGCTCGATCAGGAGCTCGAGGTGCCCGGAGCTCGAGCGTCGCGGCTTCGCGTGACCGGGCACCCGATGCTCGAACAGCTTGATCGCGTCGGTGTTCTCGTCCATGACCAGGGCGACGAAGTGGGTGATCCCGGCGGCGCGGGCGCGCTCGACCAGGTGCTCGAGCAGCGTCGTGGCGATGCCTCGACGGTGCCAGGGATCGCCGACGACCACCGATACCTCCGCGAGCTCGGGCTCGGCGCCGCGAACGTATCGAGCCACCCCGAGCAGGTCGCCGGTCTGGGGATCGATCGCCGCCAGCGCCTCGTGGTCGTGGTGGTCGATCTCGGTCAGGTAGGCCAGGTCACGCTCGGAGAGCTCGGTCAGGGGGCGAAAGAAGCGCCGGTAGCGGCTCTCGGAGCTGAGTCGCTTCAGGCCATCGGCGAGCAGCGGCTTGTCGTCGGGCCGCAGGGGCCGGATCGCGAGCTCCGTGCCGTCGGGAAGCACGACCGGCTCGGCGTCGATCGGCTGGAGGTCGGGCGCCACGCGGCCCAGACTACGTCGCATCGCCGGGTGTCGACTTTCGACGGCCCAGGTGGCGTAAGTCGCCAAGCGCGGCCGCTAGGGGTCGACCAAGCCCCGGCGGATCGCGTAGCGGACCAGCTCGACGCGGTCTCGCATGCCGAGCTTTCGCATCGCGTTGGAGCGATGGTTCTCGACCGTCTTCTCGGACAGGTGGAGGATCGCCGCGATCTCCTTGTTCGTATGCGCCTCGGCGGCCAGCTTCACGACCTCCTGCTCGCGCGGGGTCAAGTCCTCGTCGTGCGAGGATCCCTGCCCCAGGACGTCCTGGATCAGGGCCCGCTGAGCCTCCGGGGTGAGGAAGGGCTCCCCACGCTCCACGGCGCGCACCGCCTGGAGCAGGTCCGAGTCTGCCTGCGCCTTGAGGACATAGCCCGACGCGCCCGCCTTCAGCGCCTCGAACAGGTAGCGCTCGTCGTCGTACATCGAGAGGATCAGCACCGCCACGTCCGGCGCCTGAGCGCGGATCTCGCGGGTGGCCTGAAGGCCCGTCAGCTTGGGCATCTTGACGTCGAGGATCGCGAGATCGGGTCGGGACCGGATCGCCATGTCGCGGGCCTCGAGGCCATCGGATGCCTCACCGATCACCTCGATGTCCATCTGGCGCTCGAGCAGCAGTCGCAGGCCCGAGCGGACGATCCCGTGGTCGTCGGCGATCAGGACCTTCATCGGAGCGACCGGGCTGGCGACCTGGGCTTCCATCTCGTCCTCTCCCTATCGGCCTGGTCGAGGGGCACCGTGAGGCCGATCGTGGTGCCGACGCCCGGGCGCGACTCGACCTCGACGTCGCCTCCGACCAGCAGGGCGCGCTCGCGCATGCCCGCGATGCCGAGTCCGCGAGCGGCCCGATCGAACGTGAAGCCCGACCCGTCGTCGCTAATCGTCAGCTCGACGCGGTTGCCGGCCCGCGTAAGGCGGACCCCGACGTGATCGGCGCCGGAGTGCCGGGAGGCATTCGACAGCGCCTCCTGTGCGACCCGGTAGACGACCAGCTGGACGTCGGCCGGGAGCTCCGAGAAGTCCCCATCGGACTCGAAGCCGGCGCTCATCTCGCCGCGACGCCCGAGCTCGGAGACGTGCGAGGCGAGCGCGGCCTTGAGGCCGAGGTCGTCCAGGGCGGTGGGGCGGAGCTGGCGGGCGAGCATCAGAAGCTCCTCCATCGCCTGGTTGGCGAGCGCCTTCGTCTCGGCGAGCTCGTCGGCGAGCTCGGCCGGCGCCTTGACCCGCGCGGCCTCGAGCCGCAAGAGCAGCGCGGTGAGCGACTGGTTGACCTCGTCGTGGAGGTCCCGGGCGACCCGGGCGCGCTCCTCCTCCTGCGCGGCGAGGGCGGCGCTCGAGGTCCGGCGACGCTCCGCGTCGAGTCGCTCGAGCATCCGCCGGAAGGCTCGCTGGAGTCGGGCCACCTCCTCGGGGCCGGCCCGGCCGTCCGCGGAGCCGCGGAGGTTGGCGCCGGGGCGCGACAGGTCGGCGCGCTCCATCTCGTCCACCAGGCGCTCCAGCGGCCGGAAGCGGCGCTGAAGCATGAACACGTTGACCATGATCGTCAGCCCGACCGCCAGGGCGAGGATCAGCGCCAGGCCGGGACGCTCGGCCAGGTTGAGCTCCGGATTGCCGGCGATCCAGGTCACGACCACCGCGGCCACGATCAGCAGCAGGTTCGCGAACAGCACCTGGGTGAGGAGGTCCTTTCGGCGCATCGTCACTCGTAGTATCGGCGGTCGGCAAGAGAGCTGGGAACCCTGGGAGCCGCCTCCCTCGCCGAAGGGCGCTCCCTTGGTCGGCGGGTGACCGAACGCGCCCATCGGTTGCCGTCATGCCGAAAGGCAGGGCATGGGGGCAACCCCCTAGTCCAATAGGGGTCAGACCCCATGGCGCCGTGCGTCCCGTGTGCCAACATTGGACGTCCGTACGACCCCCGCGGCCACGGAGCGGGATCAGACCATGACCACGACACGCAAGTCCAACTTCACCGCAGCGCTCAGGACCACCATCCTGATGGCGGCCCTCGGCGCCCTCCTGGTGCTGATCGGCGCCGCAATCGGCGGCGTCAAGGTCGCGAGCTTCTTCCTCGTCCTGGCGCTTGTCATGAACGGCGTCGCGTACTGGTTCAGCGACAAGATCGCGATCGCGAGCGCCCGGGCGAAGCCGGTCTCGGAGTCGGATGCGCCGCAGCTCTACCAGATGGTCCGCGAGCTGACGACCCGGGCCGACCTTCCGATGCCGCGGCTCTACATGATCCCCAGCCCGCAGCCGAACGCCTTCGCCACAGGGCGAAACCCCAAGCACGCGGCGGTCGCGGTCACCGAGGGAATCACCAAGCTCCTCTCCGAGGACGAGCTCCGAGGCGTGATCTCACACGAGCTCGGCCACGTCAAGAACCGGGACATCCTCACCCAGTCGGTCGCCTCGGCGATCGGCGCGATGATCACCTGGATCGCCTATCTGTTCCTGTGGTTCGGTGACGACAACAACTCCCCCCTGGGGTTGATTGCCAACCTGGCCCTGTTCCTGCTGGCGCCGATCTCGGCGAGCCTGATCCAGCTCGCGATCTCGCGCCAGCGCGAGTACTCGGCCGACGCGACGGGGGCCCAGATCTGCGGCAACCCCGAGTCGCTCGCCTCGGCGCTGCTGCGACTCGAGGAAGGCGCCAAGGCGATGCCGATGCAGGTCAACCAGGCGACCGAGCCGCTCTACATCGTGAAGCCGTTCGCGGGCGGCGGCATCGCGAGCCTGTTCTCCACCCACCCGCCGATCGCCGAGCGGGTCCGCCGCCTTCGCCAGATGCGCCCGACGCTCAGCTAGCCGCGGCTGCCGGCGACCGGCTCAACCTCCCGCGCGTCGCCCCTCTTCTGAGGCCGTGCGCTCCGCCCAGGGGAGTGCCTCGAGGCGCGCGTCCGGGATCGCCTCGCCGCTCTCGATCGAGCGGCCGTAGGTCCCCTGCTCGAGGCGCGCCTCGGCGCGCTCGATCGCCGCAAGGTCGTCGCGAAGGCTCTCGGCCAGGCCCTCATCGACTTCGCGGTCGGCAAGCTGGGAGGCTTGGTCGGACGGGGACTGGGCAGTGTCCGAGCCCTCGACCTGGGAGAGCTCGGCGAGCGAGCTCTCGATTCGCTTGCGAGCCTCCGCGAGCAGCTCGCTGGCGCGTGCATCATTCACGGCCCGAGCATAGTGGGACCCCGACCGTCACGCCGGCTGCCGCTATACTTTTTGAAGTAAATCCGGATCGAGATTTAGGAGTATTGATTCGAATGGCGATCGCGGTGGAGCCCATCGAACAGGTCAAGAGCAGGATCGAGGAGGTTGATCCCTCGAGTGCCCGCCGGGAGGTCAAGGAGAACGGCACCCTGCTGATCGACGTGCGCGAGCCGTACGAGTGGGACGAGGCGCACATCGAGGGCGCCAAGCTGGTCCCGATGAACGCGATCGTGGAGCGAATCGAGGAGCTGGCCCCCGACCGGACCGAGCGAGTGCTTCTGCAATGCCGGATCGGCAACCGGTCCGCGCGAGCGGCCGACACGCTGGCGAACGAGCTCGGGTACGAGAACGTCGCCTCGGTGGCGGGCGGCATCGAGGCCTGGCGCGAGGACGGTCTGCCGGTGGTCGAGGCCGAGGGGCTGACGCCCGAGCAGCGCATGCGCTACTCGCGGCACACCCTTCTACCCGAGGTGGGAGTCGAGGGACAGATCAAGCTGCTCAACTCGCGGGTCCTTCTGCTTGGAGCGGGCGGGCTCGGCGCCCCGTCGGCCTTCTACCTGGCGGCCGCCGGTATCGGAACGCTCGGGATCGTCGACGACGACGTCGTCGACGAGTCGAACCTCCAGCGCCAGGTGATTCACAACACCGAGCGGGTCGGAATGCCGAAGACCCGGTCCGCGAGGCTCTCGATCGAGGCGCTGAACCCGGACGTGGAGGTGGTCGAGCATCGGACCCGCCTCGACGCCGACAACATCCTCGAGATCATCGACGGATACGACATCCTGGTCGACGGGGCCGACAACTTCCCGACCCGATACCTGTTGAATGACGCCGCGGTGAGGCTCCGAAAGCCGGTCGTCTCGGCCTCGATCCTCGCCTTCGACGGACAGCTCTCGACCTTCGTGCCCTACGAGGGCCCATGCTATCGCTGCCTCTACCCGGTTCCGCCGCCTCCCGAGATGGCGCCTAGCTGCGGCGCCGCGGGAGTGCTCGGAGTGATGGCGGGCGTCATGGGCCTGCTCCAGGCCAACGAGGTGATCAAGCTTGCGGCCGGCCTCGGCGAGCCCTTGATCGGTCGGCTTCTCCTCTATGACTCGCTCGGAACCCGCTTCACCGAGTTGAAGGTGAAGCGCGACCCCGACTGCCCGATCTGCGGCGAGGGTGCGCCCGAGATCCCCGCTGCCGAGATGGGCAGCTTCCCCGACTACGAGGCGTTCTGCGGTGGGAACATCATCTAGGCTCCGAGCGATGCCGACCGTGAAGATCCCGCCGGTGCTGCGCCCCGAGACCGGGGGAGACCCCGAGGTATCCGCCGAGGGCGCGACCGTCGGCGGGGTACTCGAGGCCGTCGCCGAGTCCCATCCCGGTACCCGCGCCCAGCTGTTCGCCGACGACGGCGAGCTGAACCGATACGTCAACGTCTACCTGAACGACGAGGACGTCAGGGTGCTGAGCGGGCTTGAGACCCCGGTCTCGGATACTGACACGGTCGTGATCCTGCCGGCGATGGCCGGCGGCTCCTGGATCTAGCCGCCCCTCGGCCCGGACCCGGCCGCGTCAGTGGCTTCGGTGGCGGTGCGAATGGCCCTTGTGGCGCTTTGCATGCACGACCTTGAACCGCTTCTGCTTGGCGGTCACGTTGCCGGCTCGATCGGTGGCCCTGACCTTGAGGACGTGGGGGCCGGTGGCGAGCTTCGGGGTCCGGTAGCGCCTGGAGCAGGGCTTGAAGCCGGCTGAGGTCACCCGGCATCGACGCGAGACCCCCTCGGAGGCCTTGAGGTAGAACGCCGCCGACGCCCTCGAGCTCCGCGTCTTGATCTCGCCCGGCCCCTTGATCTTGAGCCCGGGCCGGACGGTGTCGATCGTGAACTGCACCCGCCGCGGCTTGCTGCGGTTCCCCGCTGCGTCGATCGCGGTGACCCCGAACCCGTGGCCCCCGTCGCTCAGGGGGGCGATCCCGCGCGGCGATGAACACGGCGACCAAGGGTTGGCGTCGAGCCCACATTGGAAGTGTGAGTTCGCCTCGCTGGAGGCGAAGGCGAATGAGGGCGTCGGGTCCGCCGACGCCGAGCCGTTCGCCGGCCCGGACGTGATCGTGGCCGTCGGCGCGCGCGTGTCGACCCTGAACGACCTCGAGACGACCTCGCTCGCATCGGGCGGATCGACGGCCTTGACGCTGAACATGTGCTGGCCGTCGCTCAATGGCTGGGGCGGCCTGTACGGATTCGAAGGCGTCGAGGTGCAGGCGTGGAAGAGATGGCCCGGACCGTCCATGCGGCAACGGAAGGTGGCCAGCGAGTCCGAGGACGCAAACTGAAACCCGGGGGCGCGCTTTTTCGTGACCGATCCCGAGGCGAGGCCCGAGGTGATCCGCACGTTGACCTTCACGTCGACCGTCCAGGTTCTCGTCGTGGTCGGGCCCACGTTCCCGGCGCGGTCAGTGCCCTGAACCTCGAAGGTGTGCACACCGTCGTCGAGCCGGCCGGGCACCATGAACGGCGAGGCGCAGGGCTGAAAGCCGCCCCCGTCGAGCTCGCACGCCAAGGTGGCACCCGACTCGCTTGCGGCGAACCCGAACGACGGCCTCGGGTCATGCGAGGTGGCGTTCGCCGGCGGGCCGGAGGTGATCGACACCGTCGGCGCAACGGTGTCGACGGTCCAGGTGCGGGGGGCTATGCGCGTGTTTCCAGCCTCGTCGGTTGCCTTGGCCTTGAAGGTGTGGGAGCCGTCCGCGAGGCCGGACGTCGCGAACGGCGAGCTGCAGGGCGAGAAGGCCGCTCCGTCGAGCGAGCAGGTGAGCGAGCCGTCGCTGGCGGTGAAACTGAACGAGGCGCTTTGGTCCGACGTGGCGGAGCCATTCGACGGTCCCGAGGAGATCGAGATGGACGGCGGCACCGTGTCGACGGTGAACTGGCGCGACTTGACCTGGCTGACGTTCCCCGGGGCGTCGATCGCCCTGACGAAGAAGGTGTGGCCGCCGTCGGAGAGGGGCGGGACCGTGTATCGCGGGCTGCAGGGCGAGAAGGGGGCGGCGTCGACGTGGCATTCGAAGGTCGAGCCAATGTCGCTTGCCGCCAGCGAGAAGGTCGGGCTCGCCTTGCGGATCGCGGCGCCGTTCTTCGGGCCAACGGGGATGGTTGCCACCGGTGGCTTGGTGTCCGCGGTGAAGCCTCTGAAGAGGGCGAAGGCGGGCTTCGGGCTTCGGTCGAAGTTGTGCAGCCCGGCGCTCGAGCAGAAGCTGCACCGGTTGGCGAACGCGGATGAGGGATCGGGATCGCGCCACAGGAACCAGAACAGGCGCTGGATGTTCCAGGCGTTTCGGTGGCTGAGGATCAGCCTGTAGGCGCCGGACAGCCGCTGCTTCTGCCCCTCCGGGCCCTGATTGATGCCATAGCGGTCGGGCGGCGCCGAGCCCCATCCGATCTCCGTGATCCAGAGGGGGGTGTCCTGGTCTCCGTGATTGACCATCACGTCCCGCACGTTCTGGATCTCGATCTGGACGTGGTAGATGTCGGAGGCGTAGGGATGAAGCGCGGCTGCGTCGAAGTAGTGCTTGATATTCGGCACGGAGTACAGGCTGTTCAAGAACTCCCATGCCTTCGGCCCCCCGCTCGGGGGATAGCCGGGATCCCCCGCCAAGACGATCTGCGCCTGCGGATCCTGGGCGGTGATCGCGTCGTGCGAGATCTTCAGCAGGGTGCCGTACTTCTTCGCGAGCTGGGAGTTCGAGCCGGCGGGGGCGAAGTACTTCTTCAGGTTGGGCTCGTTCCAGATCTGCCAGGACTGGATCGGCAGGGGCGTGGCGCCCGCGCCGTACTCCTGGCGATACGGGCCGGACCAGTAGCTGCCGCCGTGCCCGTATCGAGCGACGGCCGCCTTGAGGAACCGTGCCCATGCCTGCTCGTGTCCCGCGGTGTCGATGGGGGGGCGGCCGGGACTGCTCGCGACCCACGAGGGTGATCCCCAGACGAACGGGACCGCGCGGATCCCGCGGGACGCAAGGGCGCCGACGAAGGCGTCGGTCGCATCCCATCGATAGCTGCCTCGGCTCGGCTCGGTCTGCTTCCAGCCGAGCTGAAAGCGGTCCGTTCGGATGCGGGCGCTCGCCATCTGCTTGAGGTCCTGGGCGTCGAGCTGGCCCTCGGCCTGGAACTGGCCCTGGACGATGCCGAAGAACTCCGAGCGAATCGCGCCCGCGTTCGCCGGAGCGGCGAGCATGCATGCGAGCACGGTCGCCAGTACCGCGCCGAGAATCCAGGGTCCCCTGCTGTCAACCCTTGCCGCACGCATCGCCTCGCGACAGGGTAGGGGCTCGAGTGTCGTACTGCGCGGCAGTGGACTCGAACCCTGGACGATCGACCGGGGTCGACCTAATCCCGTCCCTGGGGGCTCGAAGAAGTCTTTGCCTTGGCGGCCGCTTGGATCGTCCAGGTCCGGGTGACGACCGGACCGACGTTTCCGGCCCTGTCCGTTGCCCTGACCTGGAAGGAATGCTGACCATCGGCCAGCGGGCCCCGCGACTGCGGCGAGGCGCAGGCCGCCATCCCGCCCCCGTCGAGCTGGCAGGAGAACTTGACGGCCGACTCGTTAGCGGTGAACTTGAACGTCGGACTGTCGTTGGTGGAGGTTCCACCGTTGGCAGGCCCACCCGTGAACCTCGCCCTCGGGGCAACCGTGTCGACCGTGAACGAGCGAGTCAGCGCCGCGCCGAGGTTGCCGGCGGCGTCGGTGGCTCGAACCACGAACTTGTGGGGACCGTCGGTGAGTGGCGCAGAGGGGGTCATCGGCGGGGTGCACGGCGAGAGGATCTGCGCACCGAAACCGCACTTGAAGGTCGAGCCGCGCTCACTGGACCTGAATATGAACGTGGGCCTCGACTTGCGGATCGTCGATCCCTCCCGGGGTCCCGACCACAGCGTTGCGGTGGGCGGCGTGACGTCCGCGGTAAAGCTCTTGAAGGTCGCCAGGGCCGGTTTCGGCACCCTGTTGTGAGCGACCAGTCCGGCGCTCGCGCAGAAGCTGCAGGTCCCCGCCTTGGCGCTTCGCGGGTCGCGCCAGTGGAACCAGAAGAGGCGCTGGATGTTCCACTCCCTTCGCCTCGCGAGGATCAGCTTGAAGGCCCGGCCGAGCAGCTTCTGCTGGCCCTGCGGGCCCTGGTTGATCCCGAAGTGGTCGGGAGGAGCCGAGCCCCAGCCGATCTCGGTGATCCAAAGCGGTGTCGCCTGATCGCCGTGATCGGCCATCACCGCGCGAACCTTCTTGATCTCCTGGCCCGACTGATCGACGGTGCGGCCGTACGGGTGAAGCGCGGCTGCGTCGAAATAGGGCTTGACGCCACCGGCTCTGTAGAGGCGGCTGAGGAAGTCCCAGGCGTTGATCTGCCCGTAGCCGGGCATTCCAGCGAGCACGATCTGCGCGCCGGGGTCGACGCTCTTGACCGCGTTGTGCGAGACCCGCAGAAGTTGCGCGTACTTGGGGGGCGACGGCCGCGGCGAGAAGTACTTCTTCAGGTTGGGCTCGTTCCAGATCTGCCAGGACTGGATCGGCAGCGGCCTCGCATGGGCCCCGTGCTGGTTGTGGTATCGCGCCTTCCAATAGGCGCCACCGGGCCCGTAGCGGGCGACGGCCGCCTTGAGGAAGGACCGCCACGCCTCGGCGTCCTTCGGCCTCTGAAGTGGCGGGAGGGCCGGAGCTCCGTAGACCCACGCCGGGTTCCCCCAAACGGCCGGCACGGCGCGGACTCCGTGCGCGGCCAGGGCGCCGATCAGGCGATCGGGCCCGGACCAGTTGTACGTCCCGCCGGTCGGCTGAACCCAGCCCCAGTTGAGCATGAAGCGGTCGGTTCGAACGCGCGCCTTCTGCAGCCCCTTGAGGTCGCGCCCGTCGAGCGGCGGACCCTGGGCGATGCCAAAGAACTCGGATCGCACCGCGCCCGCGGTGCCCGGGATGAGCAGGGCGATCGCGAGCGTGGCGGCCAAGGTCCCGCAGCCGAGGCGCGATCGTACCCTGCGTCTATCCGCCCCGCTCACATCCACGGTACTCAGCGTATTGGCGTTTTCTTTCACCGACGCCGCTTGAAGCGTTAATGAGTAGTGGGACGGAGTAGTGCTAGTACGTAGGACGTCCGTCCAGCCTTCGGTTCGCACCGCCCTCGCACGACTTGCCACTGATGGACGAGCGGAACTTGTCGGAGATGGCCTTGGGGACTGCGGTGCTGCTGCCGCGGCTAGGGCGTCGAGTCCTCGATGTATTGCTTCGCGGCCGAGCAGCCGGAGACGTTGCCCGCCGCGTCGGTGGCCTTGGCGCGAAGCGCCGTGGTGGAGTTGTCGGGCACGTGGACCGTGAGCCCGGGCGACTTGAACTGGGCCCCTGTCCCCTTGGCCGCCGGGGTGCCCGTGCAGCCCGCGGTCTTGAAGATCCGCACCGTCGTGCCCCCGGCCGAGGTGCCGAGCACCTTCGGGTTGTTGTCGTTGGCCGGCGAAGCGGGGTTCGTCGCCGTGATCTTCGGGGTCGGAGGCGGGGTGGTGTCGACCGTGAAGTAGCGGCCCGCGAGCGGGCTCGTGTTACCCGCCGCGTCGATC
The DNA here is from genome assembly GCA_963720685.1 of uncultured bacterium. Taxonomy (GTDB): domain Bacteria; phylum Actinomycetota; class Thermoleophilia; order Solirubrobacterales; family 70-9; genus AC-56. The sequence continues at coordinate 462,560 of CAVRGF010000003.1, forward strand.
GCGCGGACGAAGAACACATGGGCGCCGTCCGTGAGGTGGGCGAGCTTGCGAGGCGAAGAGCAGCTCTTGAGGGCGCCCCCCGACGAGCACAGGAACGTCGAGCCGGGCTCGCTCGAGGTGAACTTGAAGGTCGGCGTCGGGTTTCGGATCACCTTCCCGTTGGCAGGGCCCCCGGTGATCGTCGCCGTCGGCTTGGTCGTGTCGGCCGTGAAGTGGGTGAACGCGCTGTAGGCCGGCTTCGGGCTGCGGTCGAACTTCAGCAACCCGGCGCTGCCGCAGAAGCTGCACGACGCTTGCGTGTTCTTGGGATCGCGCCAGTGGTACCAGAAGAGGCGCTGGATGTTCCAGGCGGCCCGGTGGGCGAGGACGAGCTTGTAGGCGCGGGTCAGCATCTGGGCCTGGCCCGCGGGGCCCTTGTTGATCCCGAAGCTGTCGGGCGGTGCGGAGCCCCATGCGATCTCGGTGATCCACAGCGGCGTCGACCCGTCCCCGTGACTCCTCATCGCGTTTCGAACCTGCTGGATCTCCGACTGGAAGGTGCTCAGGTTGGGCCCGTATGGATGAAGGGCGACCGCGTCGAAGAAGTTCTTGATGTTGCGCACCGTGTAGAAGGCCCGCAGGAAGTCCCAGGCGTCGACGTCGCCATAGCCGGGCATCCCGGCCAGCACGGTCTGGGCCTTCGGATCCTTGCTGCGGATCGCGTCGTGGGAGATCTGGATCAACCGGGCGTACCTGCCGGGAGACGGGTACGGGGCGAAGTACTTCTTGAGGTTGGGCTCGTTCCAGATCTGCCAGGCCTGGATCGGCAGGGGCTTGGCGTGCTTTCCGAACTGCTGGTGGTAGGGGCCCTTCCAGTAGGCGCCTCCGCGGCCGTAGCGCCCGACCATCGCCCGCAGGAACGCGCGCCAGTCGTTCTCGATCGGAGCTCCGCCGAGAGGCGGCGAGGATGCGGACCCCGGCACCCAGCCGGGGTTGCCCCAGATAGCCGGGAGGACGCGGACTCCGTTCGCGGCCAGACTGCCGAAGAACTTGTCGGGGGACTTCCACTTGAACGTGTTCTTGACGGGCTCGATCCAGCCCCACTTGAGCACGAAGCGGTCGGTCCGCACGTGGGCGGCCCGCAGCCCCTGGATGTCCTTGTAGTCGAGGGTCGCGGTCTGGACGACCCCGTAGAACTCCGAGCGGACCGAGGCGGCGGCGGGCGCCGCGAGGGAGGCGGCTGCGACCAGGGTCGCAGCCGCGACCCACCACGTCCAGGATCCTGCGCTCCTCCCCTTGCCCTGCACACCCACGGGCCAAGCGTACCGAGTTGCGGCCGGCGCTTGTCTACGAGGCGTTGACCGTGAACGAACGCGTCGTGGCGACGCCGATGTTGCCGACCACGTCGGTGGCCCGGACGGAGACGCTGTGATTCCCGTTCGACAGGGGCGCCGTCTTGAACGGCGACTTACATGCCTTGAAGGCACCGCCGTCGACGCGGCACTCGAAGGTCGAGGCCGGCTCGCTCGAGCGGAACTTGAAGGTCGGGGTGGCGTTGCTTATCGTGGCGCCGTCGGCCGGGCCCGACGTGAAGCTCGTCGTCGGGGGCGTCGAGTCGGTGGTGAAGCTCTTGAATGTCGCGGCGGCGGGCTTCGGGGTGCGGTCCGTCCGTATCAGGCCCGCGCTGGCGCAGAAGCTGCAGCTCGCGTGTGATCTGCGCGGATCGCGCCAGTGGTACCAGAACACCCGCTGGAGGTTCCAGCCGCTTTGGTTGGCCAGGAACATGTTGTAGGCGCTCTTCAACATCGTCGACTGCCCCTTCGGGCCCTTGTTGATCCCGTACTTGTCAGGGGGCGCCGATCCCCAGCCGATCTCCGTGATCCACAGCGGGGTTGCGCGATCGCCGTGACTGGTCATCGCCTTGCGGAACTTCGTGATCTCCGACTTGACCTTGTCGATGCTGCCGCCGTAAGGGTGCAGGGCCGCGACCTCGAACAGGGTCTTGGCCTGGGGAACCTGGTTGTAGAACTGGTTGAGGTAGTCCCAGGCGTTCACGTCCCCGTAGCCGGGCATGCCGCCGAACACGACCTGGGCGCCCGGCTGCTTGCTCTTGATCGCGGAGTGGGCGGCTTTCAGCAGGCGGCCATAGGTCTTCGGCGCAGGGTAGGGCGTGAAGTACTTCTTGAGGTTCGGCTCGTTCCAGATCTGGTACGCCTGCATCGGGAGCGGCGTCGCGGTCGGGTGCTTGCTGCGGAACGGACCCTTCCAGTAGGCCCCTCCCGGACCGTAGCGGGCGACGATCGCCTTCAGGAAGGTCTGCCACGCCTGGACGTCCTGAGGTCGATCGAGCGGCGGGTGGGCGGTGTAGCCGGCGACCCAGCTCGGATTCCCCCAGATAGACGGGACGACGCGGACGCCCTTGGCGGCCAGGCGGCCGATGAACTGGTCCTGCGTGCCCCAGTTGAACTTGTTCTTGGTCTTGGGCTGCACCGACTCCCAGCTGAACAGATATCGCATCGTATGGACGTGAGCCGCTTGGACGCCCTGAGCATCCCGGAGGTCGAAAGGCTGCCCCTGGGTGATGCCGTAGAACTCGGATCGGACTTGCGCGGCGCCGGCCGTCGAGGCCGCGCCGAGAAGCACGACCGCGAGGGCAGCGAAGCCCAGGCCAAGGCGCCGCGTCCTGCGCCGACTCGAATCGTCAACCCGTCCAGATGCGTGCCGTTCCATGCCGCCTCCCGTTCCCGCCTGACCCATGCGCTTGGACATTACCATCGAAATCGCGCCGCCTCCGGCCCCGGGCCTACGGGGTCGAGTCCTCGACGTAGTTGAACGCGGCGGCCGTGCACTTCGACGCATTGCCCGCCGCGTCGGTGGCCTTGGCGCGAAGCGCCGTGGTGGAGTTGTCGGGCACGTGGACCGTGAGCCCGGGCGACTTGAACTGGGCCCCTGTCCCCTTGGCCGCCGGGGTGCCCGTGCAGCCCGCGGTCTTGAAGATCCGCACCGTCGTGCCCCCGGCCGAGGTGCCGAGCACCTTCGGGTTGTTGTCGTTGGCCGGCGAAGCGGGGTTCGTCGCCGTGATCTTCGGGGTCGGAGGCGGGGTGGTGTCGACCGTGAAGTAGCGGCCCGCGAGCGGGCTCGTGTTACCCGCCGCGTCGATCGCGCGGGCGAAGAACACGTGGGTCCCGTCCGAGAGATGAGGGACAGTGACGGGAGAGCTGCAGTCCTTGAGGCTGCCCCCCGTCGAGCACAGGAACGTGGATCCCGGCTCGCTGGAGCTGAACTTGAAGGTGGGCGTCGGGTCCTTGATGTAGGAGCCGTTCGCGGGCCCCTCCGTGATCGTCGCCGTCGGCTTGGTCGTGTCGGCCGTAAAGTGCGTGAACGCGCTGTAGGCCGGCTTCGCGCTGCGGTCGAAGTTCAAGAGGCCGGCGCTCCCGCAGAAGCTGCACGAGGCCGCCGTGTGCTGAGGGTCGCGCCAGTGGTACCAGAACAGGCGCTGGATGTTCCAGGCGGCGCGGTTGGCCAGAATGAGCTTGTAGGCGCGGGTCAGCATCTGCGCCTGGCCCGCCGGGCCCTTGTTGATCCCGAAGCTGTCGGGCGGCGCGGAGCCCCATGCGAGCTCGGTGATCCAGAGCGGCTTCGTCGCATCACCGTGCTGCTTCATGACCGCCCGGTACTTCTGGATGTCCTGCTTCATCTCGCCGAGGGTCGCGGCGTAGGGGTGCAGAGCCGCGATGTCGAAGAAGTTCTTGATGTTTCGCACCGAGTACATGCTCTTCAGGAAGTCGGCGGCCTTCACGTCCCCCTTGGCAGGCATCCCGGCGAGCACGATCTGGGCCTTCGGATCCTTGCTGCGGATCGCGTCATGCGAGATCTGAAGCAGATGCGCGTACTTGCCGGGCGAGGGGCTCGGGGCGAAGAACTTCTTCAGGTTGGGCTCGTTCCAGATCTGCCAGGCCTGGATCGGCAGGGGCTTGGCGTGTGCTCCGAACTGCTGGTGGTAGGGGCCCTTCCAGTAGGCGCCTCCGCGGCCGTAGCGGGAGACCATCGCCCGCAGGAATCCGCGCCAGTCGTCCTCGCTCGTCGCCCCCCCGATCGGCGGCGTCGAGCCGGATCCGGGGACCCAGCCGGGGTTTCCCCACATCGCGGGTACGGTCCGGATTCCGTTGTAGGCGAGCTGGCCGATGAACTGGTCCGAGGACTTCCATTTGAAGGTGTTCTTGGAGGACTCGATCCAGCCCCACTTGAGGACGAATCGGTTAGTCCGCACGTGGGCGGTCCGCAGCCCCTGGATGTCCTGGTAGTCGAGGGTCGCCGTCTGGACGATCCCATAGAACTCCGAGCGGATCGCCGAAGCGCTCGACGCGCCGAGCAGCGAAACCGCGACCGCGACGATCGCAATCCCGAGCCGGGACACGCGGTAGCCCCCCTGTTGCCTCCATGCCCCTCGCATCCCGCGGGAAAGCCTACAACAAGGATGTCTCGCGCGCCGCGCTCCCGGGCCTCGGCCCCCGGGGTCGCGTCAGCCCGGACGGGCGAAGTGCCGGTAGGCGCGGTACGCGGGCTTGGGCCTGTGGTTGTGACGAAGCAGGCCGGCCGACGCGCAGAAGCTGCAGTAGTGCCCGGTGCCCCCGGCCGGGTCGCGCCAGTCGAACCAGAACAGTCGCTCGATGTGCCACGAGGCACGTCGGTTCAAGACGACTCGGAATGCCTTCCGAAGCATCCTCTTCTGTCCCTCATAACCCTTGTTGATCGGCCACCTTCGGGCGGGCGATGCGGACCCCCATCCGACCTCGGTCAGCCAGAGCGCGGTCTGGGAGTCGTGGTGGTCGGTCATCACCCGGCGAATCCTGTGGAGGATCGTTTTGAACTGGCCGATGTTGGCCGAATAGGGGTGGACCGCGGTGGCGTCGAAGTCCTGCTTGATCCCGCCGACCCCGTACAGCTTGTCCAGGAAGCTCCAGGCGGTCGGCCTGGCGTAACCAGGCATCCCCGCGAGCACCACCTTCGCGCCCCCGTCGGCCGCTGTGATCGCAGCGTGCGAGATCCGGACCAGCTTCGCGTAGTTACGCGTCCTCGCCTGGCGCGGGAAGAACTTGGACAGGTTGGGCTCGTTCCAGATCTGCCAGGCATCGATCGGCACCGGCGCCGCGCCCGGGTGGGCGGCCTCATAGGGCCCGCTCCAGTACGTGCCGGCGGGGCCGTAGCGGTCGACCGCGAGGCTGAGGAAGGAGCGCCAGGCCTCGATGTCGTGTGGGTTGCCGATGGGCGGCTGCTTGGCTCGCTTGGCGACCCACTTCGGGGATCCGTAGATGAACGGGACCGCCCGGAGCCCGCGGGCGGCCAGGTTGCCGACCAGCTTGTCGGTGGCGCCCCAGTTCTGCGAGCGCTCGTGCGGCTGGACGGCGTACCAGTTGATCGCGAAGCGCATCGACCCGACTCCGGCGGGCGCGAGCTGCCGGAAGTCGTGGCGGTCGAGCGTCTGGCCCTTCACGACCCCGAAGAACTGACTCGGCGGGCGCGCCGTGGCCGCCGCCGGCACCCAGATCGAAACCGCGATCACGGCGATCACGGCGATCACGGCGCCAACCGGCCTGCGCATCAGAGGCGGCCAGCGGCCAATCTGCGGCGGCGGTCCCACGCCCCCGCTGCGGTGATCGCCACCAGCGCGCCGATCAGGGCGAGGCTGGGCACGCCGCCCACCGCGTCGGCGGCGACGGTGACGAAACCGCGGCTGGTCGACCCGAGCGGCTTGGCGGAGCCAGCGGTCGCTGGGGCGCCGAGGTCGCGGGACGTCGCGATCTGGGCCAAGAGCGCCCCGTCGGGGCCGGAAAGCGCTGCAAGCGTACGGCGGGGGAGAAGCCCCGGACGGGCCACCGGGGCACCCGAAGCGCCGCCCGCGCCCGCCGCCGAACCGCCATTGGCGGTCGGGAGGTGTTGGGTATATTGATCGACCGCGGAAGGACTGGCCACCGCGGTCGCTGGCGCGCCGAGCAGAGCCACTATGACCGCCACTCCACTCAGGTGATAGCCGAGAAGCCGGGCTCGGGCACCGCTTCCCCGAGCGCCGTTCGAAGACTCGTAATCCCTGGCCACGCGATTCGGAGGATAGGGCATCCAGGCGCCGCCCGGCCGCCCTCGCTGCACCCCTCGATCGCGATCGGGGTCGCCGTCGCATACGTCGCGATCGCGATCGGAAACGGGGGGTACTCGGCCCAGGTCGAGGCCGCGGCGACGGTCGTCGTCTGGTGGGCCGTCGTGGTCGCGCTGGCCCTGGGCGGCTGGCCGCGCTCGCGCATACCCCCTGCCGCGCTCGGCGCCGGCGCGTGCCTGGCCGGGATCTGCGCCTGGACCGCCGCATCGATCGGCTGGGCGAGCGACGACGGCGGCACCTTCGTCGAGATCGTCCGCACTCTCGGATACCTCGGCCTGTTCACGCTCATCGTCGTCGCATCGCCGCGAGCGAGCGCTCGCGCGTGGCTCGGGGGCGCGGCGCTCGGGCTGATGGTCGTCGCCTGCCTGGCCCTGCTCAGTCGGTTCGAGCCGTCGTTCGGCGGCGATCGCCAGGTCGGCGTGTTCCTTCCCGCGGCGGCGGGGCGGCTCAGCTACCCGATCGGCTACTGGAACGGGCTCGCCGCGGCGATGGCGATCGCGGCGGTGCTCCTCGTCTGGCTCGGGGCCCACGCGCGCGCCGCCGCAGCTCGGGCCTTGGCGGTGGCCGCGATCCCCCTCCCGGTCCTGATCGTCTATCTGGCCTCCTCGCGGGGAGGAGTGGCGGCGGGCGTGATCGGGCTCGCCGTCCTGCTGGCGATCGGCCCGGCCAGGGCGAGGATGTTCGCGGGCCTCGTGATCGGCGGGGTCGGCGGCGCCATCCTGATCTCGCTCGCGAGCAGCCGGCACGAGCTGGTCGACGCGCTGGGCAACTCGACGGCCGCGGCCCAGGGTGACCAGATGCTTGCGATCACGATCGCGGTCGTGCTCGCGGTCGGAGTCCTACGGCTGATGATCGACGAGCCCCTCGAATGGCTCGACGTCCCATATCCCTTCACCCGAGCGGTCGCGGTGGGGGTCGTGGTGGTGGCGATCGCCGGGATCCTGGTGGCCGGTCCCGCGAAGCGCTGGGACGAGTTCAAGTCCGTCGGACACCTCGAGACCCAGAGCACGTACGTCGCGACCCACCTGAGCAGCGGAAGCGGAAGCGGCCGCTATCAGTTCTGGTCCGCGGCGCTCGACGCCTTCGAGGCGCATCCGCTCGACGGGATCGGCGCGGGCGGATATGAGGCCTACTGGCACCAGCACGGCTCCCTTGCGGTACCGGTCCGCGATGCCCATTCCCTCTTCGTGGAGAGCATGGCCGAGCTCGGGATCGTCGGCCTCCTCTTGGTCCTGGGGTTCCTGGGCGTGGCGCTCGTCTCCGGGTCGCGCCGCGGGCCGACCACTGATCGCGGGGCGGCACTGGGCGCCGCCCTGGCGGTGCTTGCCGCGGGCATCGTCTCCGCCGCGATCGACTGGACCTGGGAGCTTCCGGCCTGCTTCGGGCTGGTCGTGCTCGCGGCCGCCGTCTTGACCGGGCCGGCGACCCTGGACCCCGAGGGCGCCATCCGCCCACCTCGGGGCGTGGTCGCTGGCGCCGCCGCGGCGCGGTGGTCCCCCCGGATGTGGCTCGGGATCGCGACCCTCGTGATCGCCGCGGCGGCGATCTGGGCGGGCGGCATCTCTTTCCTGACCGAGGCCAGGCTCGGCGACAGCCGCGACGCGGTCAACGCCCAGAACCTGTCCGCCGCTGCCCAGGACGCCCGGGACGCGAGCACGCTTCAGCCCTGGTCAGCCGGCCCGAGGCTCCAGGTCGCGCTGGTCGAGGAGCTGGCGGGACACCTGAAGGCGGCGAACCGAGACCTGGGGGAGGCGATCCAGCGCGCCCCGCGCGACTGGCAGCTGTGGTTCGTGAGGGCCCGGCTGGAGGTCAAGATCGGCGACGTCGACGCCGCCCTCCGCGCCCTGCACCGGGCGCGGATGCTGAACCCCCGAGCTCCGTTCCTGGCCCATTGAGCAGAGACGCCGTTCTGGCCCCCGATGCCTGCGATCATTGTTCCCGCATGTTCGACCGCGGCGCGGGGATCAGAGCTTCGTGAGGGCCGATTCGGTGCGGGACCTGTGAGTGGCCCGGGCGGGCCCGCGCCCGTCCCGGAGGCTGGGCCTTCGGTCCCTCGCTCGGGCCGCGAACGCATCATTAGGCCCCTAGCCGCTGCCGTGGGGGCGGGGTTGGCCATCCTGGTTGGCGCGGCGGCCGCGTCATGGGTGGATTGGCGGTGGGTGCTCCTGGCTCTGTCCGCCACGACGGTCATCGGCCCGTGCGCGGTGCTGGCCCTTCAGGGAAGGCTCGACGTGTTCGAGCCGATCATCTGGTTCTCGGTCATGTTCCTGCTCCTTTTCGTCGGTCGCCCGGCATGGGACCTCGCCCACCACAACTTCATCTATACGGGAAGGCTGATCTCGCCGACCTTCACGAGGATGATCGTGGCGGGCCTGCTGGGCGGGGCGGGATTCGTGATCGGCTATCTCAGCCCTGTCGCGGGATCCCTGGTGTCAAGGCTGCCCCGCCCGCAGCGGCTCGACTCGCGCCGCTTGATGACCTATTCGTTCGTCGTCCTGGGCTTGGCGCTGGTCGCCTTCCTGGTCTTCTTCGTCAACTCCCACGGCTACAGCGACCCCGCCGGATTCTTCTTCCGAGGCCAGAAGCGTCTCGAGCAGCTCGCCGCAAGCCCCCAGGCCACCAGCAAGTATTTTCTCGCCTCGATCCTCCTGATGGTGCCGGTCGCCCTCTTCTTCTGGTCGATCCGCCAGCGCGAGGGCGCGGCGACCCAGATCGGGCGAATCGCCGGCTGGGCCGCCGTCGCGTCGATCGTTGCCTTCCTCGCCTACAACCTCGGCGCCGGACAGCGCCGCTACGTGATCGTCATGGTCGGCGCGCTCGCGGTCTTCCACTACTTGAGGAAGGGCCGCCGACCATCGGCTCGAACGCTCGTCATCGCGGCGCTCGTCGCTCTGACCGTCGTGTCGGCGGTCAGAGACCTGCGGTTCGCACACGCGCGGATCACGCACGCCCACCCGGTCCAGTGGCTGCCCTGGAACGCGGTGACCCACCTCTTCAAGACCCAGGACACGGGCGTCGCGCCGTCTCTTGCTACCGAGATGCTCGTCGTGCCCAAGGACCTCCACTACACATATGGGACGACGACGGTGCTTGGCCCGTTCGTCACCATGATCCCCAGGCAGCTATGGCACGGGAAGCCCCTGCCGGCCGATCAGCAGGTGCTCGCCTCGGTCTGGGGCGGCACCCCGTGCGGCTTCAACGGCCAATGCAGCACGTTCTCGCCGTTCGGGGAGCCGTACCGGGACGGAGGCCTGGTCGCGGTGTTCATCTTCGCAATGCTGTTCGGCGCCTTCTGGAGGACGCTCTGGCTGTATTACGCTCGTCACCAAGACAGCGTCCTGGCGATCATCGTCTGCGCGATGCTGCTCCCGTTCATGATCAGCTGGATGCGGGCGAACTTCACGCTCCAGGCCCTTCAGGCGGCGATGGTCCTGGTCACCGTCGTGATCGCCGGGATCCTGTGCCGGGTCCGATCCGACGACGCCGGCGCCGGACCAGTCGGCCCCGCCCCTGGATAGCCCGCCCGTGGCCCAGGCCAGCCATAGGTGGCCGAATCTGTTCCTGGTTGGTGCGGCGAAAGCCGGGACCACGTCCGTCTACGACGCCTTGGCCCGACACCCGGCGATCTACATGTCGCCGGTCAAGGAGCCCCACTACTTCTCCCGGATCCAGCCATCCGCGGAGCGGCAGGCCTTCTTTCCCCACGTCAGCGACGAGGCTTCCTATCTGGCGCTGTTTGCGGACGCCACCAGCGAGCTGCTGATCGGCGAGGCGAGCACGTCGTACCTGTGGGACACCGAGGCGGCGGAGCGGATCAAGCGAACGGTCCCCAAAGCCAGCATCCTGATCATCCTGCGCGACCCGGTGGAGCGTGCCTACTCGCAGTACTGGAACGACGTTCGCGAAGGCCTCGAGCGCCGCCCATTCCTCGATGCCTTGATCGACGAGCGAAGCCGTGGCCCCGGCCAGTGGGGTGTTTCCTCGCTCTACATCGATTGCGGTCTCTACGCGGCCCAGGTCAAGAGGTACCTCGACCGGTTCGGCGCCCGGGTCCACGTGTCGCTCTTCGAGGACCTCGCCGCCGATCAGGACACGACGATCGCCCGGATCCACTCGTTCCTCGAGCTCGCGCCGGCCGACGTGGGCCCTGCGACGGGGAGGATGAATCCAGCGGCGTTGCCCCGCAACAAGCTCAGCCGGAGGCTCCTTTCGAGTGGCGGGGCGCGAACCGCCGCCCGGGCCGTGGTTCCGCGACGGATCCGCAGCGGGATGCGAAGGGCACTCCTGAAGCAGTCGAGCCGCCCCCCGATGGATTCCGCGGCGCGGGCTTTGCTGGTCGAGACCTATCGCCCCGAGACGGAGCGGTTGGCCGGTCTGTTGTCCAGGCCACTCCCCTGGGAATCCCGCTGGTGAAGGTCAACCCACCGCGAGTCGCGACCGGTGACGCCCCTTGGAGTAGTTGCTGTAGTCGACAGCCCGCATCCGCCACCCATCCTTCGTCACGCCGAGATAGAGGTGGATGCGAAAGTCTCGCACCGCGATCACGTTCGGCCGGTGCTGAAACTCGCCCGCGGAGCGAATGTGCGCGTCGATCGACCCGATGAAGCCGTGAAGTCGAACCTTCGGGTTGATCGGCTGCGAGAAGCGTGGCCGAAGGCCTGCGATCTGGCGCCGGGCCTCCTTCCTGGTGATCGGCCCCGCGTAGCTTGTCCGCACCCCCTTTACGTCTCCGCGCTGGAGCGCCTGCCACCAGCGCAGGACCGCTCCGTAGGGCGTGGAACTCCCCACCGCGTTGATGTCGGCATCGGTGACGAGTAGCGAGGCCGGGTCCTTGATGTCGTCGGGCTGAAGGGGAGGGCCGTCGTTGGCGCTCGAGCCGCATCCCGTTGCCAATCCGGCTGCCACCAGCGCTGCGACGAAGGCCCCGCGAGCTCGCAAGCGGCTGATTCTAGGAGATGCGGGCAGGCCGCTCCCCCTCCTGGAAGGCGACGTCGCCCCCGCGAGCGGGGCGTCTCGCTGCCCGGATCAGGTCGCGGGGGAGCGAGCGGAGCGAGCTTCGCGCCGACTCAAGCTCGCCGTGGCGCCCGGCGAGCACCACGAGGAGCAGGAGGCTGACCATGTACGAGCTCGACAGGGACACCGCGGCACCGTAGATCCCCCAGGCTGGAACGAACACGGCCAGGGCGAGCGCGACCCAGGCCAGCGAGAGGAGCTCGCCGAGGGTTCCCGCGAGCGGATATCCGCGACCCTTGAGGCCCTCGGAGAGGACCCGGCGGGCGCTCAGGAACACCGTCCCGGGCAGCACGATGTAGGTCACTGTGACCGCGGCGTCGAACCGGCCTCCGAAGAACAGGGGAACGAGCCATTGGGCGGTGGCGCACAGGATCGCGACCAGGACCACCGCGATCGACGTCGTGAGCCACAAGAGCGACCACATCGTCCTCCGGGCGTCGGCCTGCTCGGTGCGCGATGCAACCCACGGGAAGGTGATCAGGCCGACGCTCTTGGCGATGAAGTAGGGAAGGTTGGTGAACGCCAGGCCGACCACATAGAGCCCCAGCGCCGAGGGCGAGAGAAAGAGGGCCAGCACGACCTGGTCGGGGCGCAGCACGTCCACCGCCGAGAAGCTCGACAGCAGGCCGCGCAGCCCGAAGGAGACGAGGAAGCGACGGCCGACCGACGGAGTCGCCGCTCCCCTGCAGAGTCGCAGGCCGCTGATCAGGCAGGTGCTGCCGGTGATCCAGAACGCGGCGAGGAGCGCCGCGACGATCGGCACGATCGCGTGGTCTGAGGCCACGAACAGGGTGGCGACCCCGATCGCGTACAGAAACCAGGGCATGAGGCGCATCGCGTTGAAGAGACGAAGGCGCAGATGTCCCTGGAGCAGCGCGAGCCCGTATTGCTGGGCCAGCATCGCGGGGACGAGGGCCAGGGTGAGCCAGCCCGCGACCCTGACCGAGTGAGGATCGCCGTTCAGGATCAGCAGCAGCCAGAGGGCCTGGAACACGACGAGGACCACGGCCTGTGGAATCGCGAAGCCGAGGCCGAGGCGGGCGAGCGCCCTCGACGCCGAGGAGTCGCGCGCGATCGAATAGGTGAGCGCGGAGGGGATGCCCAGGTTGCCGAGCTGGGTGATGACCAGCGGCCAGAGGGTCAGCGCCGCCAGGTACCCGCGTCCGTCGGGGCCCAGCATCCGCGCCAGGAGCGGGCCGGTGACCACCAGCACCGCCTGGATCGCGAACCCGGTCGCGACCGCGAGGGCCGCGTCGCGCCGAAGCCCCTGCGGTGAGCCTTGGTCGGTTCGCTCAGACGCGCCGGAGGGAGCATGAGGGCTGGCCTCCTCCGTGGCTGACACGAGGCTAACCTTACGCGGTGAAGTCAGGCGTTGTACACGAACCGGCCCGGGCTGACCGATCGTTCTCGACCGTGTTCCGGGCGTCGGACTTCGACGATTGTCACGGGTGCGATCGAAGCTCCCCCGCCTGAGGCACCGGCGCCGGGTCCGGCTGCTCCCGGTCGTCTACCGGCACACCGGGGTATCCCCGCGCGATGCCTTCCTGGTCTCCTACCCCAAGTCGGGCAACACATGGCTCAAGTTCATGCTCACCGAGCTGCTCGGAGGTCGCGAGGCCGATCTGGACAACGACTCGACCGTGATCGCCGACGTCGGGTCCCACCGCTCGACCCCCGCGGTGCTGCCCGGCGGTGGACGCCTGATCAAGAGCCACGAGCCCTACTCGGGCCCGCAGCGGCGCGTGTACCGAAAGGCGATCCATCTGATCCGCGACGGCCGCGACGTCGCCGTCTCCTACTACTACACGCTGATCCGCCGGGGGTTGTTCGAGGGCGAGTTCAGCCCCTTCTTGAGGCTGTTCCTGGCCGGCGGAGTGGACGGCTACGGTCCGTGGCACGAGCACGTCTCCTCGTGGCTCGCGAGTCCGCTTGCCGCCGACGGGTCGCTGTTGACGCTCCGATACGAGGACCTGCTGCGCGAACCGGTCGACGGCCTTTCGGCGACGATGGAGTTCCTCGGCGCGCCCGTGGCCCCGGAGCGGGCCGAGGAGACGGTGCGCGCATACAGCGCCGATCGCATGCGCGAGCGCGAGCGGGCCTCGCGCTTCCACGAGCGCAAGAAGCGCAGGGACATCATGTTCGTGCGCACCGCCGGCCCGGGCGATTGGACCGAGGCGTTCTCCGACCGCGACCAGGAGCTCTTCGATCAGGTCACGGGGGGGCTCCTGGGGCGGCTCGGCTACGACGCATAGAGTCGGTCGAAGGTCGATGCGGATCCTGATGGTGAACAAGTACGCGCGCGTCACCGGCGGCGCCGACCTGAACTGCATGCAGCTCGCCGAGCTCCTGCGAAGCCGCGGACACGAGGTTGCGATGCTTGCCACCGCGAGCCCCGACAACGAGTTTCGACGACGGCGAGTTCGTGGAGGCGTCGGTGACCCACGCCTCGCGCGAGGAGCTCGGCCCGAGACGCCGGATCAGGGTGGCAAGAAGCGCAATCTGGAATCGCGAGGCGGCGGCGGCGATGGCCCGGCTCATGGAGGGGTTTCGTCCCCAGGTCGTCCACGCTCACAAGCTCTACCCCCAGCTCTCGGCGGCGCCGCTCGTCGTCGCCTCCCGAGCCGGGGTGCCGATCGTCCAGACCCTTCACGACTACGAGTTCATGTCGGCCAGCTACCTGGACCACCGCGGCGGCTGGATCGATCACGACGAACGCCGGCTCTCCTTTCGCGCCCTGAACGCGGCGACGTTCGCGGCCCGGCGCTGGGTTCACTCCCCGAGGGTGGACGCCTGGATCGCCAACTCGGGCTACGTCGCGGCCCGTTACGAGTCCCGGGGCCTGGCCTCCACCGTCCTCGCCGCCTTCGTCGAGCCGGTGGGCAGGCCGCTGCCCGGGTTCGCGGAGCGAAGTGGCGCCGCCTTCGTCGGTCGCCTTCACGAGGAGAAGGGCGTTCGCGACGTCCTCGCCCTCGCCGAGTCCCTGCCCGGGACCGAGGTTCGGATCGCCGGGCATGGTCCGCTACGGAGCGAGGTCGCCGCCGCCGCGCGGCGGCTCGAGAACCTGGAGTTCGTCGGCAGGCTCGACCGCGGCGGGGGTGTTCGAGCTCCTGCGCGCGATCCCGTGTCAGCCTGATGCCCTCGCGCTGGCAGGAGCCCGGCGGCATCGCTGCTCTCGAGGCGATGGCGGTCGGGACGCCGGTGGTCGCCTACGCGAACGGCGGGCTGGCCGAGTACGTGGGCGAGGTGGGGGGCGGCCGGGTGATCGAGCCCGACCGAGCCGCGCTGGCGCGCGAGTGCGCCTCGCTCGACGCTGACCGCGATGCCTGGGAGCCGCTCTCGGCTCGCGGCGCCGAAGGGGTCGCCACCAGGCACTCGCCCGGCACCTACGCGGCCGCGGTCGAGCGGATCTACGGCCGCTTGGTTGAGGAAACCCCGGCCAGCCCCTGAGCGTCGCTCTGCCAGCGGTCCGCGTTCTGGGCGTGGATCTCCTCGAGGATCCGCTGGACGTCGTACTCGAGCTTCCAGTCGGGATAGTGGGACTGGAAGCGCCCGTTGTCGGCGATCCACCAGATATGGTCGCCGACCCTGCTGCGGTCGTCATAGGTCCAGTCGATCTTTCGGCCCGAGATCTCCTCGCTGAGGCGGATCGCCTCGAGCACCGACGCATGGCTGAACCTCCCCCCGCCGATGTTGTAGACCTCGGCGACGCGAGGGGCGGTGAAGAAGGCGTCGAAGGCCCGGATCAGGTCGAGGCTGTGGATCGCGTCCCGAACCTGCTTGCCCTTGTAGCCGAACACGGTGTACGGCGTGCCGGTCATCGCGCAGCGCATCACGTAGGCGAGAAACCCGTGAAGCTCGGTGGCCGAGTGACGCGGGCCCGTCAAGGTGCCGCCGCGAAAGCACGCCGTTCGCATCCCGAAGTAGCGTCCGTACTCCTGAACGAGGATGTCGGCCGCCGCCTTCGATGCTCCGAACAGGCTGTGGAGGGATCGATCGATCGACATCTCCTCCGTGATCCCGTTCGCGAACTCATGCTCGGGATCGATCTCCCACCTGGTCTCCAGCTCGACCAGCGGCAGCGAGTTCGGGAGGTCGCCGTAGACCTTGTTGGTCGAGGTGAAGATGAACACCGCCTCGGGGGAGTGGGCGCGGGTCGCCTCGAGCACGTTCAGGGTTCCCACCGCGTTGATGTCGAAGTCGGTCATCGGCTGCTTGGCGGCCCAGTCGTGCGAGGGCTGGGCGGCGGCATGGATCACCAGCTCCACGGCGTCGCCGTAGGAGGCGATGATCCCGTCCACGGCGTCGCGGTCCCGAATGTCAACCGGATGGTGCCGGTAGGCCGAGCCGAGCTCCTTCTCGAGTCGCGACCGGTTCCAGGCGGTCGATGCTTCGGCGCCGAAGAACTCGCGCCTCATGTCGTTGTCGATCCCGGCCACATCCATGCCGAGGCCACCGAAGTGGGTGGCCGCCTCGGAGCCGATCAGCCCGGTCGAGCCGGTGATCACCGCGACGCTCATGCCCTCATGCCCCGAGGCGGGCCGTCGCCCGCGGTGACCTCGTAGAGGACGTCCTCGAACCGGGTCGCGACGACCTCGGGGCTGAAGTTTCGCCGCGCGAAGTCGAGCCCGGCTGCGCTTCGCCGCGCCAGCTCCTCCCGGTCGGCCAGGATCTCGCGCAGGGCGCGCGGGAAGGCTCCCGGATCGACCGCGTCCACCACCCATCCCGCTCCGGACTCGCGGACGATCCGAGCCACCTCGGAGTGGGGATTGACGCTGGCCAGGACCGGCACGCCACCCGACATCAGGTTCATCAGCTTGGAGGGGAGGTTGAACTCGTCCACGTCGGGGCGCTGCGGCACCAGCCCGATGGTCGCCTGCTCCATCTCATTCTCGAGCTCGTCGAGGAGCAGGCCGGGCATCTCGACGCGATCCGTGCGGATCTCGGCCGCCACCGCCCTCGCGAGCTCGCCGGTGCCGGCGAGGATCAGCCGCACCTCGCCGTTCAGGTCCGGCGAGCATTCGAATGCCTCGACCAGAGCGGGGAGGTTCTGCGAGAAGCCCATGTTGCCCATGTAGAGGATGCGTGCCGGACCGTTGCCGCTGCTCGCGGCGCGCTGCTCGCCGAGGCCGCGGGTGTATGGGTTGTAGATATGGGTCACCTTCCACGGCGGCACCCCCTTGACGAGCAGGTTCTCGCGAAACGCGTTCGAGATCACGACGATCCGGTCGGCGGACCGGTATACGAACCGCTCGAGCTGCTGGGCCGTGCGCAGGGCGACGCCCTCTCGCATCAGCCCGGTGGTCGCGGCCGCGTCGGGGAGGATGTCCTCGAGCCACAGGATCCAGGGAAAGCGCCGGGCCTTGGCGCTCGCCAGGACCGGCAGCAGCCCGAGCAGGGAGGGGGAGACCGCCACCGCGACGTCGGGCGCGGTCGGCATCGCGGCCGCCACCGCCGCCGCCGAGGCATAGGTCGCCTCCTCGGTGATCCTCTCAGCCGTCGTCCTGTGGCCGATCACGAGCGGAAGCCGGAGCACCGGGATGCCGTTTCGCGTCTCCCGGTAGGGGCCGGCGCGCCGGCCCCAAAGCGCGCCCGGATAGTGCGGATGCGCGGTCACCACCTCGACCTGATGCCCGCGGGCCAGCATCGCCTCGGCCCACCGGGCCGCGATCGGGCCCATCGCGGTGGGCTCGGGCTCGTAGTTCCAGCTCCAGAGCTGCAGCCGCAGGGACCGGCTCAATGATGCTCCCGCTTGCCCGACTCGTCCGGAGAGAGCGGCAAGCGGCCCGCCCGCCCCCGTCTTCGACGCCCTCGCCTCGTGTCGCCCATCTCGCGGGCAGCGTAGAGCATCTCCGCCGATTTCCAGGGCGCGGAGGGGCCCTCAGCCGCCGCCTGAGTTGCCGCCCGAGGCGCTGCCCGAATAGAACGCGAATGAGTGGTAGGCGGGCTTCGGGGTGCGGTCGTAGCGAAGCAGGCCGGCGCTGGCGCAGAAGCTGCACTTGACGACGCCGGTCTTGCTCGGATCCCTCCAGTCGAACCAGAAGAGGCGGCCCACGTTCCATTCCTTCTGGTGGCTCAGGATCAGCCCGAAGGACTTCGTCAGCATCGTGCTCTGGCCCTGGAGCCCCTGATTGATCCCGAACCGGTCGGGCGGCGCCGACCCCCAACCGATCTCGGTGATCCAGAGCGGGGTCGCCTGATCGCCGTTCTTCGCCATCACATCGCGAACCCGCTGGATCTCGAGCTGGAGGTGCTTGATGTCGGGGGCGTAGGGGTGAAGAGCCGCCGCGTCGAAGTAATCCTTGACCCCGTCGACGGCGTAAAGACCGTCGAGGAACTTCCAGGCGTTCACGTCCCCGTACCCGGGCATCCCGGCGAGCACGATCTGGGCGTTCGGATCAACGCTGCGGATCGCGTCGTGGGACACCTCGAGCAGCCGGGCGTACCTGGTGGGGGATGGGCCCGGGGCGAAGTACTTCGACAGGTTGGGCTCGTTCCAGACCTGCCACGAGTGGACCGGAAGTGGCGCGGCGTCCCCGTACTTCTTCCTGTATTCGGTGGACCAGTAGGTGCCGCCGGGACCGTAGCGTGCCACCGCGGCCTTCAGGAACGCCTGCCACGCCTTCATGTCCTCGGGTCGGTCGATCGGCGGCGCGACCAGCGGCCCGGCCACCCAGGGGGGGCTTCGCCAGAGGTCGGGTACGGCCTGGATCCCGTGGGAGGCAAAGGATCCGATCAGGGAATCCGTGGGCCCCCAGTCGTAGGGGCCGTCCTTCTTCGGCTGCACGGAGCCCCAGATGAGGAGGAAGCGGTCCGAGCCGACGCCCGCCTTGGCCATCGTCTTGAAGTCCCGGCTGTCGAGGCGAATTCCCTGGACGATGCCGAAGAACTGGCTGGTGTCACCGCCGGCCGGCACGGCGCTCGAGCCGCCGTCGTCGTGCAGCAGCGAGAAGGCGAGAACGCCCACGAGCGCAACCGACAGCGCCGCGGCGACGATGATCTTGGGGCGGCTCACGTGATCGTTCGACCGGCCATCGAACGCCGAAGGGTACAGACGGACATTGGCGCCAAATAAAGCCGCCGGCGAGGCGTGTCTCAGTCGCGCTCGGGGGCCGCTTCGACCGCGCCGGCGCGCCGCGATCTCGCGGTCACGATGCGGTCCCAGAGGGGGGTCGCCGGAGCCTCGACGCAGATCACCACCACCAGCCACCAGGTCAGCGACAGGACCTGGACCTCGAGGGTCGGGTAGATCAGCGACTCGGCCGAGAGGCCGATCCCCGCAGCGGCGACGCCCTTCAAGACGGGGTCGGCGTTCTCCCATGCCGTACGCGCGAAGCGGATCACGGCCCAGATCAGCACCGCGCCGATCACCAGCAGGCCAAAGGCCCCGGTCTCGACCAGGAGCTTGAGCGGATAGCTCTCGGTCGGGTCCGGCTCGGCCGAGGTGAGCTTGCCGGCGTTGCCGGTCGAGGCGAGGCCCCTGCCGAGGGCCTTCTCCTTGGCGGGAAGCCCCTTGAACTCGTGGAGCGCCTTCTTCATCGCCGCGATCCGCTTCGCGTTGCCCGGATCGCTCTCCACCGAGGCGCCCGAAGTCGTCCTCGACGCGAGCTTCCCCGCGCTCGGGCCGGCCGCCGAGCTGAGGGCCAGGCCGATCGCGGTCGCGACGATCGCGACGGCGAGCAGCCGGAAGCGGTCCCGGCCCTTGAGCACGACCAGCAGGACGAGCGCCCCGAGGATCGCGATTCCGAACCCGCCCCGGCTGTACGTGAGGCCAATTCCGCCCACCATCAGCGCGACCGCGCCGACGGCGATCGCAGCGGTGCGCGGCCTCCAGTCGGCGAACAGGAGCCCCAGCGCCAGCACGATGGTGGTGCCGAGGAAGATCGCCGAGTGCAGGTAGCTGCCGGTCGCGCCACCGAAGCGGTGCGGGTCGCGGACCGCCTCGGTGAAGTAGACGCCGGCGACCTCGAGGAAGATCGACGCCGCGACCACCACACCGAGCCCCGCCAGGGCCCAGACCAGACGCTTGCGGTCCCCGGGCTCGAGCAGCGGCCAGACGAGCAGGGCGAAGGTGGGATAGACGAGGTACTGGGCGACCCCGATCGCATAGAGCTTCAGGCCCACGGTCTGAGTCGCGAAGTCGAGCACGCAGACCACCGCGATCGCGACCCATCCGACGAGCAGGAGCGGGGGCTCGTCGCGCAGCAGCGTGCGGTGAGCCAGAAGCACGGCGGCCGCGCAGGCGGCGATCAGGGTGGGTTGAATCGCGTTGAACATCAGGTAGGTGTTGGGCAGGTCGATGGAGTCGGCCAGCGCCAAGAGCGCCCCGCGCACGGGCGCGACCACGATCACCGCGATCAGGATCGTCCGCATCGCTCGCCGGCCCGCCAGCAGCGCATAGGTGAATGCGAGCGCGAACAGGAGCGCGATCGACAGGAACGTGTAAGCGCCCGTGGAGAGCCCGGCGCCGAGCGCGACCACGGCCGCCGAGGCGAGCGCCGCCACCGCGATCTCGGCCACGGAGGGCGGGTTCGTGATCGGGACGGTCGCGGCGGCGCCGTCGCCGGACGCTATCGGGCTCTCGCGTCGCCGCAGGCTGATCAAGGACCCGGCGAGCCCGGCCACCAGCAGTCCCAGCAGGGCGCCCCGCAGCCCCGGGCTCGCGCCGGCGGCGCCCGTGGTCGGCTCGATGTACTTGAGGTCGTAGCGGACCTTGGCGTGGAGGGCCGCGTGGCGGGCGGCGGTCACCCCGTGGTTGCCCCCGCGGGCGAGGGCGCGATGCAGCCATCCGTTCTGGCGGATGAGCAGAGAGTGGAGGTAGCGATCAGCTCCGGCCCGGGCGACCGCGAGCGCCGCGACCTCGTTGGCCCCGCTCGCCTTGATCGAGCCGCTGCCCAGCCCCGCGGTGGTGTTGGGGTGAAAGGTCGCTCCCTGAAGCGGTGGCGGCCCGAAGCTCGGCAGCCCGGTGTGCTCGAGCTGCGCCGGCTTGACCGGGAAGACGAAGACGCCGGCGTTGTCCTCGGACGGAGGGTTTCGAACCGCGCCCACGATGGCGCCCGCGATCACGCAGGCGAGCGGGAGGGTGATCCAGATCAGGCGACGGGGTGGCAGGGCGGACTTTCTCATGCAAGCATGCAACGGCGCGAGCGGCGAGGATTTTCTCTATCTTCGACCGAGGAGGGTTGATTGATGGCGGCTAGCAGAGTCTCATCGCTCGTCGGATGAGCGTCAGGGAGGAGGCCCGGGCCGGGACGATCGATCCGGGGGTGACTCAAGACGGGCGCCGATCGCGCTCGCGTGAGGCCGTGCGCGCCGACCGCGCCCCATGGTGGCGGGACGTGGTCCGCCGCCGTATGCTCGCCCTTGCCGATCTGATCACCGCTCTCATCGCCACGTCGATCCTGACCGTCACCTTGCCCGGGGGCGGCTGGGCGTTCCTGGCGATTCCGGTGTGGATCCTACTCGCCAAGATCTTCGGGCTCTACGATCGCGATCACCGGGCGCTTCGCCACTTGACGATCGACGAGCTCCCCGTGCTCGCCGGCTGGTGTGCCTCGGGTGTGATCACGGTGGCCCTGACGCTCGACCTGTTCGGGCCGGGGGGATGGCCCCGGGCGGGGCTTCGCCCCGCGATGCAGCCCCCGCACTGGCGCTTCCTGCTCGCCTGGGCGGTCGCGGTGCTGGCAGCCACGGCACTGCGCTCCCTGGCGCGCTGGGCGTGGCGCCGGGTGACGGCGCCGGAGGCGACGATCATCCTGGGGGACGGCGCCCTGGCGGCCTCGCTTCGCCGCAAGTTCGAGCTCTTCCCGGACATGCACCTGACCCTGATCAGCGATGAACGGCCCCTGCCCGCGGCCGGGGCGTCGGCTCCGGACCTCGACGATTTCGCCGAGGACGCCGACCGCCTCGTCGTCGCGTCCCAGCGGATTGATCCCGACGTGATCGACCGCCTCGCCGCCTCGTGCCGATCCCACCACGCCAAGCTGAGCGTCGTCTCGCCGCTCAGGGGCAGGACCGGCCCGCTGGCGCGGCTCTCCCAGGTCGCCGACCTTCCGGTATTCGAGCTCGACACCTGGGACGTCTCCCGTTCGACGATGCTGCTGAAACGCACCTTCGACATCGTGATCTCGGCCGGGATGCTCGCCGTGACCTCGCTCCTCTACCCCCTGATCGCGCTTGCGATCCGCCTCGACACCCGCGGGCCCGTGCTCTTCACTCAGCAACGGGCCGGGCTCGGTGGCCGGCCGTTTCGGATGTACAAGTTCCGAACCATGGCCACCGACGCCGAGGACCGGCTCGACGAGGTGGTCTCCCTCGATGAGCTGAACGAGCCGATGTTCAAGCTTCGCCGCGACCCGCGGGTTACCCGGGTCGGCCGGCTCCTGCGGCGCCTCAGCCTCGACGAGCTGCCCCAGCTCCTCAACGTCCTGAAGGGCGACATGAGCATCGTCGGCCCGCGCCCCGAGCAGCTCGAGCTGGTCGAGCGCTACGAGCCTCAGCACCTCTTCCGACTCGACGTGAAGCCGGGGATCACGGGCCCGATGCAGGTCTGCGGCCGCGGCGAGCTCACCTTCGCCGAGCGGCTGGCCGTCGAGCAGGACTACATCGAGCACCTGAGCCTCGGCCGCGACATGCGAATCCTGCTGCTCACGATCCCGGTGATGTGGCGAGGCACCGGGGCCTTCTAGCGGCCGCCTTCAACCTCCGCCCGCTTGGGACCGGCCGAGCCGAGGTGGGACCGGTGCGAGGCGATCGCCGCCCGTTCGAGGCCGCCCGGTCCACCGGCCCGCCAGCGCTCCCAGAGCCCCTGGGGATAGCCGATCATCTTGGCGACGTCGCCGACCACGATCACGACCGCGATCAGGGTGTAGGCGCCCGCCATCCCGGTCCTGGTCGGGAAGGGGCGCTCGCGCCGGACCCGGCGAGCGTACCTGCGGGTGTAGGCCGCGAACCCGGCGGCGAGCATCGCCCAGACCCATGGACGCGAGGTCGCCAGCCGGGCCAGCCCGAGGGCGGCGCCGTATGACGCGTAGCGGACCACGTGACGCTTGGTCCACAGGTGTCCATGCCCGTCCCCACGGGCGTAGTGGCGGTATTGCTTGAAGAACTCCCGAAGGGTCGGCCTGGGGTGCCAGCGCACCACGGCGTCCGGGGCGATCGCGAACTGCGCCCCGGCGGCCTTCAGCCGCATGTCGAAGACCAGGTCCTCGCCGGCGCGCAGCCAGTCCGGGTATCCGCCCACCATCTCCCAGAGGGCACGGCGAAAGGCGATCGAGCGGCTCGAGGGCAGGTAGCGCTCGGGGTCGATCTCGTCTGCGCGCGGGGTGATGATCGTGGCCAACGCGTACTCGAAGGGGGTCCTGCCGTCGGGCGCCGACGATCCGCCGCTCACCCCGATCTCCGGCCGCCCGTCGATGGGCTCGAGGAGTCGCTCGAGCCAGTTCGAGTCGAGCAGCGTGCCCGCGTCGGTGACCGCGATCAGGCCGCTCTCGGCCCGACGGATCGCCTCGTTTCGCCCTTGGGGGACGTTCAGGCCCGGGGCGACGTGGACCTTGAACCGCGGGTCGTGCTTGGCGACGGCGCGCAGTCGCTCGATCGTGCCGTCGCTCGATCCCGCGTCGACCAGGACGATCTCGTCGGGGGCCCGGCTCTGGCGGGCGAGCGACTCGAGCCACCCTTCCAGGGAGTCCGCCTCGTTGAACAGGGTGACCACGAGGCTGACCGGCTCGGCTGAGGCTCGGGGCTTCACGGGACGAATAATCTAGGATCCGGGCCGGGCGGGAGCCAACCACGCGACCAGCGAGGAGAAGATGACGGGGCATCTTTATCGGGCCAAGGCTCCCCTGCGGGTCAGCTTCGCGGGCGGCGGAACCGATGTTCCGCCCTTTCCGGAGCGCGAGGGAGGCCTCGTGTTGAGCTCGACCATCAACCGCTGCGCGCACGGCACGCTTCGGCCCCGCGACGACCAGCAGATCGCGATCGAGTCGCTCGACCTCGGCGTCGCCGCGAGTTATCGCGCCGACGAGCCACTCGAGAAGGGGGGCGACCTCGACCTCGTCAAGGCGGCGATCCGGCGGGTCGGCGTGGGCGATGGCAAGGGGTTCGACCTGTTCCTGGACACGGCTGCACCGCCGGGCTCTGGCCTCGGGTCCTCCTCGGCGATGATGGTGGCCCTGATCGGGCTCCTCGCGAGCTTCTACCGCCTGCCACTGACCAGCTACGAGATCGCCGAGCTTGCGTTTCGGATCGAGCGTGTCGACCTTGGGCTGAAGGGCGGGCTCCAGGATCAGTACGCGAGCACCTTCGGCGGATTCAACTACATCGAGTTCGAGGCCGACCGGGTGATCGTCAACCCGCTGCGGATCAGCGCCGACACGATCGCCGAGCTCGAGTACAACATGCTGCTCGGGTTCACCGGCGCGACCCGCTCGTCTGATCACATCATCGACGACCAGACGGCGCGCTACCAGACCCGCGACGAGGACACCCTGGCCGGCCTTCGCGAGCAGAAGGAGCTGGCGACGGCGATGAAGAACGCGCTGCTTCGAGGCGACACGACGGGCTTCGGCGAGCTCTTGGGCGAAGCCTGGAACGCGAAGCGCAGGATGTCGCCGCGGATCACCAACGAGTTCATCGACAGCGCCTATGAGGCGGCGATGCGCGAGGGCGCCCTCGGGGGCAAGGTCACGGGGGCCGGCGGGGGCGGCTACATGCTGTTCTACTGCCGGTATGACCGCAAGCACAGGGTCGCCGAGGCGCTCACCGAGCTCGGGGTCGAGATCACTGACTTCGCCTTCGAGCACGATGGGCTGACCATGTGGTCGCCGCGCCATGAGTGACGCGAGGGGCCTCGTCGAGGAGCGAATCCGTGAGGCCGGCGAGCTGACCGGCCGAATGCTCGACGGAGATCTGACGGAGCAGGTCGCATCGGTCGCGACAGCGATCCTCGACTGCTACCGCGCCGGCGGCAAGGCGATCTTCTGCGGCAACGGAGGCAGCGCGGCCGACGCCCAGCACCTGGCGGGCGAGTTCCTGGGCCGCTACCTGCGAGACCGTCGTTCCCTTCCCGCCGTCGCCCTCGCGGACGGCATCTCGGCCGTGACCGCGATCGCCAACGACTACGGCTTCGCGGAGATCTTCTCGCGCCAGCTCGAGGGCGTCGCCCGAAGCGGGGACGTGCTGGTCGCCCTTTCGACCAGCGGTCGCTCCGAGAACGTCCTCGCCGCGGTCGACCGCGCCGCCGAGCTCGGGGTGGTGACGGTCGGGATGACCGGCGCCGAGGGCGGCCCCCTCTGCGAGCGCTGCGACCACTGCCTGCGCGTTCCCTCGGATCAGGTCCCCCGGATCCAGGAGGCTCACATGCTGATCGGCCACGCCCTCTGCGAGTTCGTGGAGCGCGAGCTGTTCGCAGCCTGATGCTCACGGCTGGCCGCGATGGCCGCTGGACGGTGTTCCTGGACCGCGACGGGACCATCAACCGCAAGGCTTCGGAGGGCGAGTACGTGCTGAGCGCCGACCAGCTCGTTCTCCTCGACGGCGCCGCGGCCGCGATCGCCCGCCTGCGATCGGCGGGCGCCCGTGTCGTCGTGGTGACCAACCAGCGCGGGGTCGCGCTCGGCCGCATGACCCTCGATGACCTGGCCTCGGTCCATGGGGAGCTCGCCGCGAGGCTCGCCGGCGCGGGTGCCGCGCTGGACGCGATCTACGCATGCCCGCACGAGCGGGGCTCATGTGACTGCCGAAAGCCCGCCCCGGGGATGTTTCTGCGCGCCGTCGAGGACGAGCCCTCGATCGACCTCGAGGGCAGCGCGATGGTCGGCGACTCGATCACCGACGTGGAGGCCGGCGCGCGGCTCGGGATGACAACCGTCCTGCTGGCCGACCCATCGGGCCGTGAGAGCCCGAAGGGGCCCGCGCCGGACCACGTCGCGGCGACCCTCGCCGAGGCGGCCGACTGGCTGCTCGCAAATGCCCCCGAGGTGCCCCCGCCCGCCGGGTGGGGGCGCTGAGCATGGCCTCGACCTCGCCCGAGGGGGGCCTCGACCGGGGCGCGAGCACGACGAAGGTGGTGTTCATCGCCGGGATGGGGCGCAGCGGCAGCACCCTGCTCGAGCTCCTGCTGGGAAGGATGGACGGCTGGGTCGCGGGCGGAGAGCTTCGCCGCTACTGGCACGGCGAGGCCTATCCGGACTGGGTCTGCGGCTGCGGGCGGCCGCTCACGGAGTGCGATTTCTGGGCCCATGTGAGGTCCGAGCTTCGAGCGGGCGGCATCTCCCCGCGGGACGGCTCGCGGTTCCTGGACGTCCAGCGGACGCACCTCAGGCTGAGGCCTGCTCCGCTCGCCCGGCTCCTGCTCGGCGCTCGGGGCTCGGCGACCGCCCCCTCGCCCCTGCGCGACTACCAGCTCGCGATGGCGCAGCTTTACCGAGCGGTCGCCCGCGCCGCGGATGCGCGGATCGTCGTGGACTCCTCCAAGCAGCCCCCCGAGGGCTACCTCGCGAGCTGGAATCCCGAGGTCGACCTCTACGCGGTGCACCTGATCCGTGACCCTCGCGCGGTCGCCAACTCGTTCTCGAAGCGGACCGAGAATCCCCAGCCCGACTCCGAGCTCCGATTCCGGTCACATCCGTCGGCCACGGCGCTTCGCTGGGACATTCGCCAGGCGCTCGCGGAGGCGTTGCTGGCCCGCCGGCTCGGGGATCGCTACATGCGCCTGCGCTATGAGGACCTGGTCCGCGACCCCGCCGGCGCGGTGAGGTCGATCGCGCGCTTGGCGCACGAGCCAGGCCCGGAGGAGGGGTTTCTCGCGAACGGCCGGGTGGAGTACGAGCCCAACCACACGTTTTCGGGCAGCCCGTTCCGGCTTCGCCGCGAGCCGATCGACATCCGTCTCGACGAGAGCTGGCGCGCCAGGATGACGCCCCGCCAAAAGGCGCTCGCGGCCGCCCCGGCCCTGCCGCTCCTGGGGCGCTACGGGTATCCGCTGCGATCCGGTTGAGGCGGACCGGGGGCGCGTCCCAGACGCGTGCCTACCCCCGTGAGCGCCTCGGGAGGACTCGGTACCCGTAGCGCCTCAGCAACGGGGCCGAGCCCAGTGACGCGGCCAGGGCCGCGGGGCGAGGCATCCGCTCCGTCCATGCGACGTCGGCGCGGATCGGGACCGACCCCTTCGTGAGCCGGCTCGGGTTTCCCGCGACGCTGTGGTTTGGGCCCAGCGAGACCTCGCCGTCGGAGATCCGCGGGCCATCGGGCCGGACGCCGCACATGGCCGCGATTTGCTCGATCATCCCCTGCGGATCGCTGACCAAATCCTCATACCTGGCCCGCAGGTACCGCGGCCCGAGGCGGCGCGCCAGCAGGGCCTCGGTCAAGGCGTTGCGGCTCGACCAGCGGATCGCCACCTCCGATGCGTTCATCCGCTCGAACTCGCTGCCGGGCTTGTCCGGATGCCAGGCTCGCCGAGACCACGAGTACGCGACGCCCCTCGGGTCCCGGACCAGGTGGACGACGAACAGGTCGACTCCCGTGAACTTCGAGAGCACGTAGGCGTCGTGCGGCCCCTTGGATGAGTCGACGACGACGTCGGCGCCGCTCACCGCGGCGATGCCCCGGTACAGAAGCTCCATGAGCTGCGCGTACTCCGCGCCCGGCGAGAACTGGCCCCCCCTGGCCCGCCCGAGCCGCGCGAGGTGCAGGGGGAGCGAGCGGATGTGGGCGCGCTGGAGGTAGAGGGCCCGGTCCACCGGGAGCGCCCCGTGGTGGCGCTCGATCCAGGCCGTCACCTGGGTCCAGAACTCGCACTCGGAAACCAGAGCGCCGCATCCGCAGGTCCGCGGCTCGCGCATCGCGCGCCAGTACGTCCGCACCTCGCCGGCGCCCATGAAGCCCTGAAGCTCGTTCAGCAGGGTGTCGAGCAGGGTCGTGCCGCTGCGAGTCATCCCGGCGATGTAGAGGACCTTGGGCGCAGCCGAAACACCCTCGGGCTCGGCCTGAGGCACGGTTTCGTCGGTCGTCAGATGCATCCCGCCGCGAACACAGTACATGCGGGGACCGCGCTTGGATGACACACGACGTGTCCGCCCGGCACAAATGGTGCCCCGCGGGCATCGTTCATTTGCTTAGGTGCAAGGGTGAGCTCAGGCATGGAGGCGAGCGGGCTGGCGACCGCGGAGCCGACGGAGGGGACCGAATCGACGAAGGTCGTGTTCATCACCGGCATGGGCAGAAGCGGCAGCACGCTCCTCGAACTGTTGCTGGGGCGTCTCTCGGGGTGGGTGCCGGGGGGCGAGCTGCGGCGATATTGGCATGGTGGCGCGTTCAGCGACTGGGTCTGCGGCTGCGGACGACTGCTCGCCGAGTGCGAGTTCTGGGCCCGGGTCAGAGCCGACCTCGCAGCGTCGGAGATCTCGCCCGAGGAGTACCCGGGCTTCCTAGAGCTCCAGGCGCGATATCTGCGGCTGCGCCCGGGGCCGCTCGCACGGCTGGTGGCCGGCGCGCCCGGCTCGCGCGAGGAGGGCTCGCCGCTTCATCGCTACCAGCTCGCCGTCTCTGCGCTGGCAGGGGCGGTCGCAAGGACCGCCGAGGCGGGCGTCGTGGTGGACTCCTCCAAGGAGCCGGAGGAGGCCTACCTGGCGAGCTGGAATTCCGGCATCGACCTGCACGTCGTCCACCTGGTCCGTGACCCGAGGGCCGTCGCCCATTCGTTCTCCAAGAAGGTCCGCGAGCCGCAGCCCGACTTCGACTACATGCCCCGCTCGAATCCGTTCGGGACCGCGGTCCGGTGGGACCTTCGGCAGACCCTCTGCGAGGCCGTGCTGAGGCCGCGGTTGCGAGGCCGCTACATGCGGATGCGCTACGAGGACCTGGCTCGAGACCCGGCGGGCGCCGTTCGGTCGGTGGCCCGGTTCGCGGACGAGGCCGACCCCGACCTCGGGTTCCTCGACAACGGCCGGGTCGCCTTCGAGGAGAACCACACCTTCTCGGGAAACCCGTTCCGGCTTCGCCAGGCGCCGATCGAGATCAACGCCGACGAGGCCTGGCGGACCCGGATGACCCGCCGCGAGAAGGCCCTCGCCGCCGCCCCTGCGCTGCCGCTCCTGCGCCACTACGGGTATCGCTGGCAGGCCGAGTGAGCCGCCCCGAGCGCTCGCTGGCGGGGACGCTTCGGTCCCGTGCCGCACTTCCGGGCAGGCTGCGACGCTCCGCCGGGGACTTCCGGTCCGAGCGGCGGGCCGTCTTCGCGCTGACCGGGATCGAGGCATTCGCCCGGGTCCTCGCACTGGCCTTCTACCTGGTCGCGGCGCACTCGTTCTCGGTCGCCAGCTTCGGCGTGATCAGGTACACGATCACCCTCGCGCTCCTGGCGCTCGCCCCGCTCCTCGTCCTCGCCACCGCCACCAACCGCGAGCTCGGCGCCGCCCGCGCGGGCGAGGAGCAGACCAAGGTCGTCTTGGGCTCGAGCCTCACGATCGCGCTCGCGGTCTGGCTCACGACCGTCGTCCTGTGCGTCGCGGCCAGCGGCCTGGGGCTGACGGGCAACGCGAACCTGACCGGGCTCGTGGTCGTCCTTGCCGGCCTCGCGACCTTCAACCTCTACTACCAGATCTCCCGCGGGCTGGGCCTGATCAGGCGAATCGCGATCACCTACGTCGGGGGCTCCGTCCTCCAGCTCGGCCTCCTGATCGTGCTGGTCGCGACCACCGACCTGAGGGCCACCGGCGCCCTGATCATCTTCGGCATGAGCTCGCTCGTCGCGGTCGTGACCTGCGAGCTGATCGCTCCCGTGATCCGCGGCCGGGGAGTGCGCTTCGCGCGGAGGGGCGCCAAGGCGTTGTGGCGGATCGGGGCTCCGCTGATCGTGACCCAGGCGGGCTTCATCGTGTGGTTCTCGGCCGACCAGATCTGGGTCGACGCGAAGCTCGGCGCCGCCCAGGTCGGCCTGTACGGCGCCGCCAAGACGGTGATCCAGGCGTTCTTCGTCTTGATCGCGGGCTCGAACGGGGTCGTGATGCCTCGCGTGGCCGAGTTTCGCGCCGCCGGGGAGGATCGCCGTGCCAGGCGATTCATCATGGTCATGGTCCTGCGGCTGGCGGCGTTCGCCGTGTTGGGCGCCGCTGTGATCATCGCGGTTCGCTCGCCGCTCCTGACCGTCGTCTTCGGAAGCTCCTACACGGCGGCGGCCGACGCCCTCGTGGCGCTCACGGCGAGCATGGCGGTGTACGCGACCTTCGTCGCCATCACCATGTCGGCGATCGGGTGGGGGCGCCCCGGCGTATCGGGCATCGGATACACCGTGGCATCGCTTTCGGAGGTCGGGATCCTGCTGGTCGCCGGGGGCTCGACGATCACCTTCGCCGGCTGGGTGAATGCGGTGTCGATCGGGCTCGGCCTCGTGGCGGTGGCCGTGGTTCTCCTCATTCGCCCGCTGCGCTGAGGTGCGGGGTGGGACCGCGGGAGCTCGCCGGCGTCAGTCGGCGGCCCGGACGGTCCGCTTGGCGGCGCTGTTGATGATCGACCCGATCGCCTTCAGGGCGATGCCGGCATAGACCACGGCGTTGACGAGCCGGCTCTTCTGGGCCGCGTAGTGCTTGCGGTAGAAGCGGTACATGCCGTAGTGGAACGCGTAGGTCAGCCGGGGCGCTCGCACCGGGCCGGTCGTTCCGGCCTTCACGTGGACCACGGTTGACGAGGGCTCGTACCAGGTGACCCAGCGCGCCTCGTCGAAGCGGTAGCAGAGGTCGAGGTCCTCCATGTACATCCAGTAGCCCTCGTCGAACAGGCCGACCTCCTCGAGGGCGGAGCGGCGGAAGAGCATGCAGGCGCCGTTTATTGCGTCGACCGGGCCGGCGTCGACCTCCGGGGCGCGATAGGCGGCCAGGATCCCGGAGCCCCGGCGCCGGCCGATCCCGGTGAAGTGGCCCAGGGCGCTGAGCGGCGTGGGGAACGAGCGCTTGGCCGCGTGGTCGAAGGTGCCGTCCTCGAGCTCGAGGCGGGGGCCGCAGATGCCCAGCTTGACGCGCTCGTCCATCACCTCGATCAGCCGGTCCAGGGCTCCTTCGGTGGCGCGGGTGTCGGGGTTGAGGCAGAGGATGTAGGAAGCCGAGCTGTCGCGGATCACGAGGTTGTTGGCGGCGCCGAAGCCGAGGTTCTCGTCGCTCGCCGTCAGGTGAACCTCGGGGAACTCCCTAGCGACCATCTCGGCGGTCCCGTCCTTCGACGCGTTGTCGACCACGTGGACCGCCATCTCGGTGCTGGACGGATAGCGGCGCAGCGACTCGAGGCATTCGCGCAGCATCGGCTCGCACCGAAACGACACCACCACCACGTCCATCTTCCGATTGCTCAATGTTCCGACACCAATCCCAAAAAGCGCTTCGTACGCTCCTCGCGGGGATTGTCGAGAACCTGGTCCGGCCGACCCTCTTCGACGATCACCCCGCCGTCCATGAAGACGACATTATCGCCGACTTCGCGCGCGAAGCCCATCTCGTGCGTGACGACGACCATCGTCATTCCCTCGGAGGCGAGCTTGCGCATCACGTCGAGCACCTCCTTGACCAGCTCCGGGTCGAGTGCGCTCGTCACCTCGTCGAACAGCATCACCTTCGGATCCATCGCCAGCGCCCGGGCGATCGCCACCCGCTGCTGCTGGCCGCCGGACAGACGGGCGGGATACTCGTCGATCTTGTCCGCGAGCCCGACCCGCGTCAGAATGGCCTGACCCTTCTCGGTCGCCGCATCCGACTTGCGGCCGAGGACCATCTCCTGGGCGAGGCGCACGTTCTCGATCGCGGTCATGTGGGGAAACAGGTTGAAGCGCTGGAAGACCATGCCGATCTTTGCGCGGTTGCGGACGATCTCCGATTCACGCAGCTCGTGCAGCTTGTCGCCCACCTGTCGATACCCGACCAGCTCTCCGTCGACCCACAGGCGCCCCTGGTCGATGTTCTCGAGGTGGTTGATGCAGCGAAGGAAGGTGGACTTTCCCGATCCCGACGGGCCGAGCAGGCACATGACGCTGGCGGGCGCCACCTCCAGCGTGACCCCCTTCAGGACCTCGAGGCGCCCGAACCGCTTGTGGACGCTCTCGGCCTTCACCATCGCGTCGCTCATCGGTGATCCTCCGGGAGCCTCGGAGGCTCAGGCGCCGGCTTGACCTCGGCGTGCCGCGGCCAGAAGCCGGCCCGAATTCGCTGGATGAGAGTGGGTGCCGTCTCCCGGGTGCTGCCTCTGCCGAAATACCGCTCGAGGTAGTACTGGCCGATCGACAGGACCGAGGTCACCGCCAGGTACCAGATGCTCACCACGATCAGCAGCTGGATCGTCTTGTAATTCACGGAGTAGATCAGCTGGGCTGCGTACAAGAGGTCGACGACGGTGATGAAGGAGACGAGTGACGTCGTCTTCAGCATCGAGATCGTCTCGTTCCCGGTCGGCGGGATGATCACCCGCATCGCCTGAGGGAGGACGATGCGGCGCATGGTCTGAAGGCGCGTCATTCCGAGCGCCTGCGCCGCGTCCGTCTGTCCCTCGTCGACCGAGATGATGCCGGCGCGGACGATCTCGGACATGTAGGCGCCCTCGTTCAGCCCCAGCGCCAGCATGCCCGCGACGAAGGGGGTGATCAAGGTGTTCGCGTCCAGATGCACGAACGAGGGGCCGAACGGGATGCCGAGGTCCACGGTCGGATAGAGCGCGGCGACGTTGTACCAGAGCAGAATCTGCACCAGAACGGGAGTGCCGCGAAGGAGCCAGATGTAGACCCAGCTCGCGCCGCTCACAAGGGTGCTCTGCGACAGGCGCATCAGCGCCAGCAGGACCCCGAGCGCGATCCCGATCGCCATCGAGAGCACGGTGAGCTCGAGTGTCACCACCAGCCCGTCCAGGATCCTGCTGCTGAACAGGTAGTCGCCGACCACCCCCCAGCCGAAGCGCGGGTTGGTCACCACCGAGCGAGCCAGCGCGGCGAAGAGAACGGCGATGACCGCGGCCGCGATCCAGCGGCCGGGATGGCGGACCGGAACCGCCTGGATCTCGCCAGGCGGCTCCGGCGGCGTCATCTGATCTGTCGCGGTGCCCGGGCCCGCCACGCCCTGGTTCGCGCGGCTAGCTGGCCGGCACGTTCGTCGGGTTGATCTCCGGGTTCGTGATCGTGCACGGACAGCCCGCGTCCCCCTTCTTGACCAGACCCCAGTAGGAGAAGATCCGGTCGTAGGCGCCGTCCGCCATCACGGCCTTGAGTGCGCCCTGCACGGGCTTGGCCATCCCGTTGCCCTTCGGCATCGCGATCCCGTAGAGGGCCGTGCCGTATTGCTTGCCGGTCAGCTTGAACTGGCCGTCAGACTTCTCGACCGCGTAGGCGGCGGGCGGCGAGTCCGCCATGGCGACATCGGCGCGACCGCTCGAGAGGGCGAGGTTGACGCCGTTCTGGTCTGGATAGACCTGGACTGTGACACCGGGCTTGCCCGCGGATGTGCACTTCTTGTTCTGCGCGGTCGCGTCCGCCGCCTGAGTGGTTCCGCGCTCAGCGGCGGCCTTCTGGCCGCAGAGGTCCGCGAGTGAGGCGATGCTCGGGCCGCCGTCGGCCTTGACGTAGAACGATGTGCCCGCGATCGCGTAGCTGACGAAGTCGACCGTCTTCTCCCGTTCCTTGGTGATCGTGAAGGAGGACATCCCGAGGTCGTACTTGTTGGCTGCGAGGCCCGGGATGATGCTGTCGAAGGTGACGTTCTTGACGTCGGACTGAAGCCCCATCACCTGGGCGATGGCCTTGGCGAGGTCGGCGTCCATCCCGATCACCGTATGGCCGTCCTCGGCGATGAACTCGTTCGGCGCATAGGTGGCGTCGGCGGCGACGCTGAGCGTCCCGCTCGACTTGATCGAGCTCGGCACCTGCGCCGCGATCTTCTTGTCGACGGGGACATTGATGTTCGGCGTGGCGGTCAGGCTCGCAGTGCTGCTGGTGCTCGTGCTGCTGCTGCTCGAGCTGCCGCAGCCGGCGGCGATCCCGGCCGTCGCCACCGCCGCGACGACGGCGACGGCAAGCCTTCTTCTGTTGCCCCTGATCATGCTCGCGGGTCCTCTCATTTGGTCTGCGATGGTCGTCGCGGAACATACCCCTTCGCCTCACTACACTTCCTGAAGCGATGCTCGAGGAGACCCTCAACCGCCCGTGCGGGGGCCGCTACGCAAACGTCCTCGAGGCGGTCGGCAACACACCGCTGGTCGAGCTGCCGCGGATTTCGCCCAAGGCGGGCGTCCACATGTTCGTCAAGCTCGAGGGGCGAAATCCCACCGGGTCGGTCAAGGATCGGGTCGCGAAGTCGATGATCGACGCGGCCGAGGCCGCCGGCGCGATCTCGCCGGGCCAGACGATCCTCGAGCCGACCTCGGGCAACACCGGCATCTCGCTGGCGATGATCTGCCGCCGCAAGGGCTACCCGCTGAAGGTCGTGATGCCCGACAACGTGACCGAGGAGCGCAACCAGCTCCTGGGGATGTACGGGGCCGAGATCGTCTACTCGGAGGGCGCCAAGGGCTCGAACGGGGCCGTGGAGATGGCGCTCGAGATGGCTGAGGGAGATGCCTCCTACTACATGCCCTATCAGTACGGCAACGAGGCCAACCCGCGGGCCCACTACGAGGGCACCGCGCCCGAGATCCTCGAGGAGCTCGACCACGTGACCGCCTTCGTGGGCGGGCTTGGAACCGGCGGCACCCTGATGGGCGTCGGCCGGGCGCTGAAGGAGAAGGATCCGGCGACCACGATCGTCGCGGCCGAGCCGATGCAGGGCGAGCTGGTGCAGGGGCTCCGCTCGCTCGACGACGGCTTCATCCCGCCGATCATCGACCTCTCGGTGCTCGACCGAAAGATCATGGTCTCCAACCGAGACGCGATCGTCTGGACGCAGAAGCTCCTGCACGAGGAGGGGCTGTTCGCCGGAGTCTCGACCGGCGCAATCGCCGCGATAGCGGTGCGCATCGCGGGGGAGCTCGAGGGGGGCAACGTCGTCTTCATCGCCCCCGATGACGGCTGGAAGTACCTGTCGTCAGGCATCTACACGAAGTCGGTCGAGGAGCTCGAGGGGATCGACTCGGTCGTCTGGTGGTAGGGCCGCTCGGCGCGCCTACCAGATGACTTCTGGCGGGTACTTGGCGAGGAAGAAGAACCATCCGATCAGCAGGACCACGGCGATCACCATTCCGGCGGACAGGAACATCTCGAGCGGTCCGCCGAGTCGCCTTCGCCCGACCTCGGCATCTTCTTCACCGCGCATCACCCCGACCGTCCGCAGGTAGAGGCCATTGAGCCAGAACAGGGCCGGCGCGAAGAGCGCCATCGCGGCGGGGATCAGCACCAGGCTGAGCAGGAAGTGCCCGTTCCAGGAGTCGGTCAGCCTGGAGAGCAGCCAGAGCCCCCCGACCGGGATGCCGATCCAGAAGACCAGGGTCGCGACGCCCATGACGACGAGCACGAACGCCGCCGCGAGCCGATTCGCGGTCCGGCCTCCGTGGTCCTCTCTGGCGACGTCTGCGCGCGCGTTCACGGTCACCCCCCGATCGGCGCCCTCGGGTTCGCCCCCCAGAAGACCAGGGTCCCCAGCATCCCGATGACGTGCACCAAGACGATGTTGAGCACCATCGATTTCGCGGTCGCCGTTCCGACGCCCACCGGCCCGCCCGACGCCGTGTAGCCGTAGTAGCAGCCGACCAAGACGATCGCCGTCGCCATGGCCATCGCCTTGACGAGGCTGAATAAGAGGTCGGGCGGGTTCTGGAACATCCAGAAGATCAGGAAGTAGCCGCCCGAGGAGGTGTCGCCGATCTGCTTGACGACCGCCAGGTAGGAGGCGAAGTAGCCGATCCCGACCGCCGCCAGGTACATGAACGGCAGGGTCATCCAGGCGCCGAGCAGGCGGGTCGCGGCGAGGAAGGTCATCGGCGGGACGCCCATCACCTCGAGCGCGTCGATCTCGTCGGAGATCCGCATCGCGCCGAGCTCGGCGACGATCCCGGTCCCCACCTTGGCGGCCATCATGTAGCCGAACGCGTAGGGGATCACCTCGCGAAGGTCACACCAGGCGGCGAACACCCCGGCGTAGGCGGGGGCCCCGACGGAGCGGTTGAAGTAGGCGCCCTCGATCCCGCATTGGAGGCCGAGCACGAAGACGAGGCCCCAGATCACGATCGTCGAGCCGAGGATCAGGATCCCGGCCTGGCGAAGCGTCTCGCCGAAGAACTGGAACACCCGGCCCGAGTAGACGAGCCCCATGGTCTTGCCGCAGAACTTGGCGATCTCCCCGAGCGAGGAGAGCCAGTCGCGCGGCAGGGCCAGCCAACCCTGCATCAGAACACCTCCGGCGACATGCTCGGCTTCGCCTCCGCTGTCGCCGGGTTCGGGCGCGTTACCGGGCGGCAGGTCGTACTCGCGTGACCCGCGACTTCGTCGCTAGCCCGGGCGAGACCCTCGGCCGACGACCCCGAGATGCGACGTG
The DNA here is from genome assembly GCA_963720685.1 of uncultured bacterium. Classification (GTDB taxonomy): domain Bacteria; phylum Actinomycetota; class Thermoleophilia; order Solirubrobacterales; family 70-9; genus AC-56. The sequence goes on from CAVRGF010000003.1 coordinate 498,197, forward strand.
TCGGGGGCGCCGTCGTCACTTGATGACCTGGATCTCGGGATGGGTGGCCAGGAGCGTCTGGGTGAAGACGTAGTTGAACGCGAAGACGCCCAAGAAGGCGATCACGACCGCCTCGTTGACCGCCCGGCCGACCCCGGCGGCCCCCCCGGAGGCGTTCATGCCCTTGTAGCAGCAGACGATCGCGATGATCGCCCCGAACAGGGTGCACTTCAAGATCGAGCCCCAGAGGTCGGTCGTCTCGGCCTGGGACTGAAGGGTGGCGAAGAAGCCCGACAGCGGGGCGTTGTAGGTGATCTCGGCGAAGATCCCGCCGGCGATCCCGAACAAGAGCGCGTAGATGTCCAGAAGGCCCGTGATCAGCATGAGGCTCAAAAAGCGCGGCACGACGAGGTTCTTGATCGGGTCGACGCCCAGGACCTGAAGGGCGTCGAGCTCCTCGCGGATCTTGCGGGCCCCGAGGTCGGCGGTGATCGCCGTCCCGGCCACCCCGGCGACCACGACCGCGGTCACGAAGGGCGCGAACTCGCGGATCGAGGCCAAGACGAAGAAGCCGCCGAGGCGGTCGAGGGCGCCGAACAGGGTCAGGAAGTTGGCCGCCTGAAGCCCCGGGGCGCCGAACCCGAAGGCGACCGTGCTGATCAGCATCGGAAACCAGCACAGCTGCAGGGCGAAGATGAACTGGGAGATGAACTCCCCGCCGTAGGGGTAGGGGGGCCTGATCGCGGCCGTGATCGTCTTGCCGGTGAGGATCATCATGTTCCCCACCTGCTCGAACAGGCTCTTGGCAGGTAGAAATGCCCTATCGGCGACGGTTCGGACCACTAGCTCCCACCCTCTCCTTTTGCCGCCTCACGCGGCACGGGTAGCGGACATCCGGACGAGACCTTCACTCGCCACCAATTCATCAGCGCTCCGATCGGTCCCCACCTCGGCGCGACCTCCCAGGTCGCGCACCCGGGCTCGCCGATCTCCTGCCTGGAGACGATCTCCCATCTGTGGCCGGACGGATCGGCGGTCATGCTCTCAAGCCGGGCGCGGGCTTGGCCTTGGCGCTGACCCAGCTCCCCCGCCTCCTCGCGGGCGCGGGTAAGGCGCTCGATCAGCTCGTCGCGAGTCTGCTCCAGCTCGGCCATGTCGGCGACGTGGCCCTTCGGCAGAAGAAGCGGATGCGCCGGCTCTCCCGGCTTGCGGGCCGCCGGATAGGAGGCGAGCGCCGCCTCGAGGCGAGCGATCTGGCGCCGGAGCTCCTGCCGGCCGAGCCGTTCGTCCCCCTCGACCGACGGCATCGAGGAGGGCTCGATCGGCGACGCTCCGCTGCCGGTGTAGATCGCCCGCGCGAGGTCGCGGGGATCAACGCCGCTGGCCCGCGCGCTCTCCGCCGCATCGGCTGCCAGCCGCTCCAGCTCGCCCGACCCGGACACGTCATCGGCCACGAACGTCCCAAGACCGTGGCGAGAGGCGATCAGCCCGTCGTCGGTGAGGCGCCGATATACGGCGCGGGCCGTGTTCACGTTCACGCCGGCGCCGTCGGCGAGCTCGCGAACCCCGGGAAGTCGGTCGCCCGGGGCGAGCTGGCCGCTGGCGATCAGGACGCGGAGTCGCCAGGCCAGCTGCGCGCCCAACGGCAGATCGTCGGCCCGGGCCAGATCCGGGGCCAACTCCGGGCTCGGTCGGGTGGGCGACTGTGCCATTGCACTAGCACACTATCACTTGAGGCCCCCGTTCGTCGCACCTCGGCTGGACGTCCCAAATCCGGCGCCGCAGGCCCCCATCGCGCCGTTGCTAGCCTGATCCGCGATGCGGATCGCCCAGGCGCTCATCGACGAGATCATCGCCCATGCGCGCGAGGACGCTCCGAACGAGTGCTGCGGGATGGTGGCGGGCGTCGACGGTCGCGCGACTCGAGTCCACCGGGCGCGCAACGCCGAGGAGAGCCCCCTGCGGTATACGATCCATCCACAGGATCAGATCCGGATCATGTTGGAGATCGAGGAGCGCGGCGAGGAGATCGCGGCCATCTACCACTCCCACACCAAGACGCCCCCGGAGCCTTCGCAGACCGACGTCAACCTGGCCGACAACTGGCCCGATCCCGTCTATCTGATCTGCTCCCTTGCGGATTCCGAGAGTCCCTCCGTTCGCGGCTTCGCGATCCGCGACGGCACGGTTGAGGACGCCGAGCTCGATGTCGAGTAGGAGCGTCGCCACGTGGGCGTCGCGGTGAGCGCCGCCGACGTCCGGCCCCTCGGCTGCCCGCAGTGCGCCCGCAGGTACACGCTCGATGAGCGGTTCTGTGTCGAGTGCGGGATGCCGCTCGTCTACATCGGCCGCGGCGATGAGGAGCCGATCACCGAGGCCCACGAGCGGGCGCGAAAGATCAAGCCGCAGTACACCGGGGGGCGCCAGGTCCGCGTGGTGAGCGCCGGAAACCTCGCCGAGGCCGAGCTGATCCAGGGGATCCTGCTCGAGGAGGGGATTCCCAGCGTGCAGCGACGGACCCGGGGCTTCGACGTTCCGGACTTCCTCGCGGCGGGTCCCCGCGACGTCCTGGTGCCCGAGGCGGGGCTCGAAGCGGCGAGCGAGCTGCTCGCGGACCTGCGACCCGCAGAGCCGGACGCCACGGGTCAGCAGTCCGGTGAGCGCCCTCTCAGGCTCCTGGCCGGGATCCTGATCGGCTTGATCGGCGCCGCGGCGCTGGTCTGGCTGCTCTTCCAAGCCACCACGGCATCAGCTGCGCCGATCACCTCGACGGGGCCGGCGCCGTCGCGTCCCGCGTTCAGCGGCCACGCGGCGGCGGGGGTCCCGACCCTCGAGGCGACGATCGCGCCTCAGAACCCGTTCATGGCCCCGAACCCGGACAACAACATCCACGACGACACCTGGATGACCGACGCTTATCCGCGCAAGGGCCCCCTGGGCAGGTCGCTGGTCGCGGGCTCGCAGAGCATGTCCCCCGCGCTGTGCGGGTCGCTCACCTTCGACAGCCGCGGGCGGATCGTCACGGTGTGTCCTTCGCTCGTCGCGCCGCCCCAGGCGAGGATCATCAACCCGCACACGCTGGCGATCATCGCCACCTACACGCTGCCCACCGCCCCGGATCCGCCCGGCACCAAGCCCTACCAGAACTTCTCGGGCGGCGGTTACTTCTACCTCGGGGCCCATGACAAGGTTTGGGTCCCCACCAAGACCGATCACATCTTCGCCCTCGCCGAGACCAACGACGGCCAGAGCCTGGTCAAGCAACGCGACTTCGACCTGACGGGGGTGCTCGACGCCTCGACCGAGCGGATCACCTCGGCGCTCCCCGACTTCTCGGGGCGGATCTGGTTCGTGTCCAAGAAGAACGGCAAGGTCGGGACGATCAACCGACGGACCGGGGCGATTCACGTGATGCGCCTCGGGGAGGAGGTCGAGAACTCCTTCGCGGTCGGCCGCAACGGCGTCTACATCGCCTCGGACAAGCGGATGTACAGGTTCCGTGCCACCAGCTCCGGCGCACCGCGGATCGTCTGGAAGGCCGGCTACCCGAACTCCGGGATCGTCAAGCCGAGCCAGGTCGACGCGGGGACGGGGACCACGCCGACGATCATGAGCGGCGGCTACGTCGCGATCACCGACAACGCCGACCCGATGGACGTGGTCGTCTATCGGATCGCCTCGAATCTGCGTCCGGGCCAGGACCGTACGGTGTGCAGGGTCCCGGTGTTCGGAAAGGGTGCCAGCGCCACCGAGAACTCGCTGATCGCCGCCGGGCGCTCGCTGATCGCCGAGAACAATTACGGCTACCAGGATCCGTTCGGGCCGAACACCGGCGCGGTGACGGAGCCCGGGTTCGCTCGGGTCGACGTCGACCGCGACGGCAACGGCTGCCACAAGGTCTGGACCAACACACAGGCCCGCGCGCCGACCGTGGTCCCGAAGCTGTCGACCAAGACGGGGTTGATCTACACCTACACGCGGCCGCCGGATCCGAGCGGCGCCCAGGGCTATTACTGGGCCGCGATCGGCTTCCACACCGGGCGCACCGTCTGGCAGCGCTACGCGGGATCGGGCCTGGGGTACAACAACAACTACGCGGGGCTGGCGATTGGCCCCGACGGCACCGAATACCTGGGCACGACTGGCGGGATCGTCACCCTTCGCGACGGTCCGTGAGCGAGCCGAGCGCCGTTCAGAGCGAGAGCTCGTTGGTCAGCCCCAGCGGTCCGAGCTCCTCGTCGTCGAGGCGGCGCTCGCTGAGCCGTCGCAGGTAGTCGCGCCACTCTCGCTCGATCTCGCGAAAGCGTGCGTCGAAGGCGAGCTCGAGGGCCGCTTGCGGACCGTTTCGCCGCAGGCGCGAGACCAGCACGTCGCACGCGTCTCGGCCGCGGTCTCGCTCGAGCAGGTCAAAGATCGTGCCCCCCAGGATCATCGCGTCACGCGGCGAGGGTGGGAAGGCGGGGGCCGTGCGATCGCGAAGCCGGGTGCTGACCGCGGCTCGAAACAGCGGCACCTGGCCAGCGTAATACTGGGCGGCGCCCTCGATCAGCCAGGTCCAGCGCAGGTAACGAACGAAGCGACGCGGACCCCAGGGCGGGGGCAGCCGGTCGTTGTTCTCGCCGACCACGACCTGGACGTAGAGCCGCTCCGCGGTTCCCCGCAGAGCGGCCATCGAGTCCTCGCCGGCAGCACGGCGGTCGAGGAACTGGTCGTTCAGCACGTGGAGCTCGGTCGCCATCGCCCAGCCGGCCAGGTAGCGGCGACCCGCCGGGGCGGCCGCAAGCCGGGCGGCCGGGAGGAACGGGTGGGCGGCGGCCAGCCAGGCGGGGGTCGGGTGAACGATCACCGTTATCTCGCCGGGCGCCTCCTCGAAGCGCTCCTCGAGGCGAAGGCGAAGGTCCTCGAGCGCGTCGAGCGTTCGCTGCGCGCACTCGGTGTCCTCTGCCTCGTGCCGGGCGACGAAGCTGAGCGACTCGGTCTCGATCCAGGCCATCGGGCGAGGTTAGTTGACCCCCCGGCCCGCGCCATGCCGAAGGTGCTCGAAGTCGCGGTGGTTGCGCGATCTTGCCCGAAAGCACGGCCGCCGCGCATCGCGCGGCGGCCCGGCCCGAGGGGAGCCTCCTCCGGTCTCCTCGCGGCGCGGCGAATGTAGCCGCTCGATGACGCGGATGCGCCGGTTCACCCAGGCTGCGCGGCCGCGCGCGAGCGCTCGTAATCGAGCTCGGTTTGGACACCGAGCGCGGCGAGGGCGCCGCGGGCCTCCTCGAGGCTCCGGGTGCCGGCCACCGCGCGCGCCAGGGGAACCTCGTCGGGTCCGACCAGGGCGGGATCGAGCGCGAAGATCAGCGCCCCGACCGGGCCGAGCTGAACGCTCCTTCGGCCCCCGCGGATCGGCGCCTCCCCGACCTCGCCGCGGGCACAGCGGGCCGCCTGGAGGCTCGCCTCGGTCCGAACCGCCAGCGCCGCGGCGTGGATCTCGTCGGCGCTCTCGGGCGTCACGCTCCAGGTCCCGAGCCAGGCGCCCGCCCGGCCGAAAGCAGCGACCCGCTCGAGCACCTCGGCCGCGGTCAGCTCACCGTCGCAGCCCGGCCCGAGCACCGCCAGCACGGACTCGAGGCGATCGCCGGCGTCCAGCGCTCCCGCCAGCATCACCGCGTCGCACAGGGGGCTCGCCAGCCCGGGCTCATCGCCGCGTGCCAGGACATCGCCCCCCACGTCCACGCAGACCAGCAGATCGCACTCCAGAGCGCCGGCCGCCGCGGCGATGCCCGCCGACGCCCCGGCCGCCCCTCCGCTGGGGTCGATCAGGACCGTCTCATCGCCCAGGTGCCCGGCCATCGCCGCCTCGGAGAAGATGATGCCCTCCGGCGTCGAGGTGGACGGCCCGGCGAGTACCGCGTGGTCTCCGAGAGGGCGGGCGCCGCCGATCTCGGCCGCCGAGCGAGGCCCGGGACGCGGATCCACGACAGACCGCTCCCACGTGACGCCGCCGAGCCTGAAAGGAGTCCCGAGCGCCTCACAGATCCGCGCCACCGCCAGCGCGCCGACCACGTCACCACCACCGCCGATCCCGAGCACCAACGCCCTCTCGGCCCCTTGAACTACCGCGAATAGGTCGTTCAAGTGACGGACGGGGTCGCGATTCACGCCCGTTGCGCTCGGAGGAAGGCTGGGTAGGCCACAAGGGGACCGTCCGTTGGAACTAGCGACGAAGTCGCGGTTTGTGTGTTCACGACCTGCCGCCGGGTAACGCGTTGCAACCCGCCGACAGCGGAGCCAAAGGCGAGCATGTCGGCGGAGTTATTCCTAGGCCGGGACGGCCGCGCCCTCGGGATCCGCGCAGATCCTGCGGATCTCGGCAGTGGCCCGCTCGAACTCCTCGTCGGCCATGACCGGGGTGCCCTCGAAGGGCAGGTCGCGGTCGATCTCGACCCAGGAGCGACAGCCGTGGTATTCGTCTCGAACCCGGACCGTGACCGGGCGCGGAATCCGGTGGACGCGAAGAAGCAGGACGTGCATCGGGTGCTGGCGCTTCCACCGCAGGCGCTTGTGCGCATAGTCGGGGGTCCAGACGTGGAAGGGCGAGAGGCTGTCGACTATCCGAGGGTCGCTGGTCTCGAAGTGGCCGGCGACCTCGGCCCAGGACCGGATTCGGACCCGGTCGGGCTGGGCGATTCCCCCGTCCTGGAGCAGGGCGCGCGGCGGCGGCTCCTCGTCGGGCCACACGCCCTCCTCGAGGGCGCGCCGCAGCTCCGGGTGGTGCGACTCGCGCACCAGGTCGTTTCGCTGGTGATCGAAGGTCGGGTAGAGGAAGAAACGGTCGTATTCGACCTCGAAGTGCTTGTTCTCCTCCCTGATGCCGCCCTTGCGCAGAGTGACCAGCTGCTCACCCTCAGCGAGAGCGCGCACCGTCACGGCCCACTCTTTAAAGGCAATCGGCATGGTCGTTCAGTCAGATCGTGTCAGCGGGCTTGGGGGCGCCGGCAGATCCCCTCCGGGGAAGCTCCATGCCGGCTCAGAGCGGGCAATTCTAGGGGAGAGAGGCGAATTCGCCAAATTTGTGACTTATGTTGCGAGTTCGTCCCAAAAACCCGTCAAGACGTCGTTGAGCGCCGTCGGCGCTTCGAGTTGGCACCAGTGAGCCGCGCCCTCGATGACCGCCGTTCGACCGTCGGGCAGCGCCGACGCGATCGCGTCGGCGAACGAGGGCGGCGCCACCGGATCGAGCTCGCCGCACACCGCGAGCGCCGGGCAGGCGACCAGGTGGGGGTCGATCATCTCGGCTTTCGCCGTAGCGGCGGAGCACGCCGCGTACGCGGCCGGCTCGTTCGAGGCGATCAGCTCGCGCAGAAGGCCGGCAAGCGCGGGGTTCGACTCCCGGCAGTGCTCGCTGAGCCCCGTGTGCACGACCGTCGCGGCGATCTCGTCCATGCGGCCCGCGAGGGCGAGCTCGACCCGCTCGGCGAAAACGGGCCCCGCTTCGGGACGCCACCGCAGCGCGCCTCCCACCACGACGAGCCCCCGGACCCGGCCGCCGAGCCGCAGCGCCGCCTGCTCGGCGACCATGCACCCAACGGAGTGGCCGACCAGGGTCGCGGCTTCGATCTCGAGGTGGTCGAGGAGCCGCTCGAGGTCCTCGACCCAAAGAGACACGGAGTAGGGCCCCGGGGGCTTGTCGCTGCGGCCCGCTCCCCGCTGGTCGTAGGCCACGGCGCGGTGGCCTCGCGACTCACACGCCGCGAGTTGAGCCCACCACGAGTACGACGATCCACCGAGGCCGTGGACGAACACCACCGCATGTCCGGTCTCGGCGCCGGGGTCGCGTTCCTCGACGACGAGGGACAGGCCATCGAGGTCGATCCTGTGGGGCATGCCGGCAGCCTATTCGGCATCCGGCCCGTGACAGAATGACCACGATGCCGGAGCAGGAGGCCTCGCCCGGCGATCCCGCCGACGGCGCGACGCGGCCCGCCGGGGAGGGTCAGCTGATCGACGCGCTGCGGGGCGGCGACGAGGCCGCGTTCCGCGAGGTCGTCGACGAGCACGGGCCATTCCTGCTGCGGCTCGCCCTGATGCACGTTCCAAGCCGGGCGATCGCCGAGGAGGTCGTGCAGGACACCTGGCTCGCGGCCCTCAACGGGATCGGGCGCTTCGAGGGGCGCTCCTCGCTTCGCACCTGGCTCGCCAGCATCCTTCTGAACAAGGCGAGGACCCGCGGCAAGCGCGAGCGCCGGGTCCTGCCGTTCTCGTTCCTTCGAAGGCGCAGCGAGGAGGGCCGCGACGAGCCCGCCGTCGACGCCGATCGCTTTCAGTCCGCCCGCGATCAGAATCCGGGCCTGTGGGCGAGCCCGCCGTCGGCCTGGGAGGAGCCGGAGGAGCGCCTGTCGTCTGACGAGGCCCGCCAGGTGCTTCTCGAGGCGATCGCCGAGCTCCCACCGCGTCAGCGCGACGTGATCGCGCTTCGCGACATCAGCGGGTGGTCGGCGGCCGAGACGTGCAACGCCCTGGGGCTCAGCGAGACGAACCAGAGAGTGCTCCTTCACCGAGCGCGGTCCAAGGTCCGCGCCGCGTTAGAGCGGTTCTTCGAAGGGGAGGGAGCGGTTCCATGAGCACCCTTCAAACGGATGAGATGAGATGTCAGGAGCTGGTCGAGGCGATCACCAGCTACCTCGAGGGGACGATGGCCGGGGCCGACGTGGCCCGCTTCGAGGCCCACCTGGAGGGATGCGACGCGTGCCGCGCATATCTGGCGCAGATGCGAGGGACGATCGCAGCGCTCGGCCACCTGCCCCCGGAGTCCCTGTCGCCGCGGGCGCGGCGGGACATCCTCGCCGCGTTCGAAGACTGGCGCCAGGGCCCCGCCGGGTCCTCGGCCGTCTAGGCACCGCGCCCGAGGCCCCCGCCGCCCGGGGTCTCGATCCTGAGCCGGTCGCCGGGCCGAAGCTCTCCGGCGGCCTTGGAGGGAAGCGGGGCGCCGTTCAGGAGGTTTCGTCCCACCAGCCCGTCGCCGCCGCCGTCGCGGCCCCTCGGCGCGTGACTTCGCCGTTCCGTCAGCAGGGTGAACGCGATCGGCTCGAGCGCCTCGATCTCGCGGACGATCCCGTCGCCGCCGTGCGTGCGTCCCTCTCCGCCGCTCCCGCGGCGAACCGAGAGCTCGCGGACCCGGACCGGAAGCTCTGACTCGAGCGCCTCGACGGGGGTGTTCAGGGTGTTCGACATCGCGACGTGGATGGCGCTCGGGCCGTCGGCGCCGGGACACGCCCCCTGCCCGCCTCCGAGCGTCTCGTAATAGGTCCAGCCCGCCCCGGCCAGCGTCAGGTTGTTCATCGTCCCCTGGCCCTGGGCGGGCGCAGCGGTCGCTCCGGAGAGGGCGTCGATCACCAGGTCGGCGACCCGGCTCGAGGTCTCGACGTTGCCCGCGGCGACCGCGGCCGGGGGGCGCGCGTTCAGCAGGCATCCGGCGGGCGCGATCACCTCGATGGGGCGAAACGCGCCGGCCGAGGGCAGCGAATCGGGGTCCAGCAGGGCGCGAATGGCGAAGAAGGCGGCCGACTTCGTGACCGGGAGCGGGCAGTTCAGGTTGCCTTCAACCTGCTGGTCGGTCCCCGTGAAGTCGAGGATGAGGAGTTCGCCGTCGACCCGGGCCGAGACCCGCAGGCGGATGTCTCGAAGCGCGCCATGAGCGTCGTCCTCGAGCACGTCCTCGGCCCGATGCCCGCCGTCCGGAAGCTCGGCCAGCCGGGCGCGGGCTCGGCGCTCCGCGTAGTCGAGGATCTCCGCCATCCCGGCGCGGAGCGTCTCGACGCCGTGCCGGGCGACCAGCTCGGCCAGGCGGCGCTCGCCGCACAGGTTGGCGGCTCGCTGGGCGCGAAGGTCGGCGAGTCGCTGGCTTGGGTTTCGCATTCGGGCGGCGAGCTCGGCGAGGCTCTCATCGGTGGCGCGAGTCGGCGCGATCACCACGCCCTCGTCGTCGAGGACGATCGAGTCGACCGGCATCCCACCCGGGGTCGGTCCCCCGACGTCGGCGTGGTGGGCTCGGCTGGCGGCGAACCCGAGCCGCTCCCCGGCCTCGAACAGCGGCGAGATCAGGGTGATGTCCGGAAGGTGAGTGCCGCCTCGATAAGGGTCGTTGAGGATCCATAGGTCGCCCGGGCGCTGCTCGAACTCGAGCACCGCCGCGACCGCATCGGGCATCGAGCCCAGGTGGACCGGGATGTGCTCGGCCTGCATCACGAGCTCGCCGGAGGAGTCGAACAGCGCCGTGGAGCAGTCGCGCCGTTCCTTGATGTTGGCGGAGTGCGCCGCGCGGACCAGGACGGCGCCCATCTCCTCGCAGATCGCCTGCAGGGCCCCGATCAGGACCTGAAGGGTCACCGGGTCGAGTGAGCTCATCGGGTGCGACCCGCCGCGATCGTCCCGCGCCCATCGCACTCGGCCCGCCATCCGGGGGGGATCACGAAGGTGGCCTCGGGGAGCTCGAACACGCACGGCCCGAGCGCCTCGGTTCCGGCCGAGGGCTCGCCGATCAGGACCTCCGTGGTCAGCCATTGGCCGTCGAACCGCGCCGGGCGCTCGGCGTGCGCGAGTCGTCCCGGCGGCGCCGCCTTCGGCCTCGGCGCCGGTCCCGCGACGCTCAGCGCGACGCGGACGTTGACGAGCTCGACTTCGCCGGCGGGCTCCCGGTAGCCGTAGCGGCGCTCGTGCTCGGCTGCGAACCGCTCCGCCAGGTCGGCGGGATCCGCGTCACCGGGCCCCGGGATCGCCAGCTCGAACGACTGGCCTCGGTAGCGCAGCTCGTAGATGGCCTCCTCCGTCGCTTCTTCGAGCCCCGCCCCGATCGCCTCCCGAAGCGCCGAGACCTCGGCCGCGATGCGCTCGGCGGTCAGGTCGGACCCGCTGAGGAGCACCGTCCGGGCCGTGTCGCGGCGCCGCTCGGACGCGGTCAGCCCCAGTGCGGAGAGGACCCCGCTCGCGCGGGGGCAGAGGATCCGGTCCATGCCGAGCTCGAAGGCCAGAGCCGCCGCGTGCATCGGGCCGGCCCCGCCGAAGGGCATCAGCGCGAACCCGCGGGGATCGATCCCGCGCTCCACGGTCATCACCCGGAGGGCTCTGACCATCTCCTGGTTCGCCACCCGGACGATTCCCTCCGCGGTGCTCACCAGGTCGAGGCCGAGGGCCGAGCCGAGCTGTCCCACCGCCCGGCTCGCCGCATCGCGATCGAGGCGCACCCCGCCCGCCAGGGGCGAATCGGCGCCGAGGTAGCCGAGCAGGAGGTCGGCGTCGGTGACCGTCGGCTCATCCCCCCCGCGCCCGTAGCAGGCGGGCCCGGGATCCGCACCCGCCGACCTCGGTCCGACACGAAGGGCGCCGCCTGCGTCGCGCCAGCCGATCGACCCGCCGCCGGCTCCCACCGTGTGGACGTCGACCATCGGCAGCTGGACCACGCGCCCCCCGATTCGCCGCGAGTCGGTGCGCCGAACCCCGCCGCCCTCGACCACGCAGACGTCGCACGAGGTTCCGCCCATGTCGATGCCAACTACGTTTCCCTCCCCGGAGAGGCCCGCCACCAGGCCGGCCCCCACCGCCCCGCCCGCCGGGCCCGAGAGGACGCTCCAAGCTCCCGCGAGGGCGGCCTCCTCGGCCGGGGCCACCCCACCGGAGGACTTCATGACGAGCGGCGCCGGGAGCCCGTGCGAGGCCGCGGCGGCCTCGAGCCGGCCCAGGTAGCGGCCGAGCAGGGGGGAGAGGTAGGCGTCGATCACCGTCGTCGAGCAGCGCTCGTACTCGCGGAACTGGGGCAACACCTCGTGCGAGGGCGAGACGTGCAGGTCGGGCAGCGCGGCTCGCAGCCGCTCGGCGATCGCGCGCTCGTGAGCCGGATCCAGGTAGGAGAACAGAAGGCACACGGCGACCGAATCGACGCCGCTTCGGCGCACCTCGTAGGTCAGCCGGTCGAGCTCATCCTCGGTCAGCGGCTCGACGACCCCGTCCACGGCGATGCGCTCGCGCGCCGCGAGGCGCAGCTCGGGCGGCACGAGGGGAGTCGGCTTGGGCGCGCACAGTCGATACAGGTGGGGGCGATCCTGGCGCGCGACCTCGATCAGGTCGGTGAACCCCTCGGTCGCGATCAGCGCGGTGCGGGCGCCCCGCTCCTCAAGCAGGGCGTTCGTGCCGACCGTCATCCCGTGGGCGAAGGCCTCGATCGCGCCCGGATCGGCGTCGGCTCGCTCCAGGACTCTCTCCACCGCGGCCAGCACTCCCCGCGACTGGTCGTCCTGGGTCGTGGTGGCCTTCGCCGTGTGAAGGTCGCGGCCGTCGAACAGGACCGCGTCGGTGAACGTCCCGCCGACGTCGACCCCGAGCAGCATGCAGGCAGTAAACAACGACAGGCCCCGGCCGGGGCCGGGGCCTGTCGCGTTGCCTCCTCAGGTTCTTCAGGCGACGGTCGGTTCGACCGGGTTCATGCCGCGACCAGCTCGACCCCGATCGGCTCGTAGGTCTCGACCGGCACCACCGCGGTCTCGAAGGTCTCCTCGAGGTGCTTGTGGGAGGGGCAGTAGTCCCTTCCGGGAAGCGGGGTGCGCTGGCAGGGCGTTCCCTTGCGCGTGTGTGCGTTGCACTGAGGTGGGCGGCCGTCCAGCCCGAGCTCCTCGGGGAGGCGGGCCAGGAACTCGGTCGCGAGGTGCATGTTGGTGTCGACCACGATCCACACGAGGCGCTGGTCGTTGACCGAGAAGTACGGCCTGATCTCGTTGAACAGCGAGCGCGCCGGCCGGGCGAAGTAGCGGCGATCGCACGCGAGGCGGCGGATCGCGCCCTCGCAAGCCTCGAGCACGCGCTGCTTGTTCTGGCCCTCGTCAAGCCGGCGCGTGTCCTCGATCACACGTGGGGCCAACTCCCGGTAGATGGAACGGCTGAATCGATACATCGGCCCGAACCCCCTTCTTGGATCTCCTTTCCACTGCCTCCGAGCACTCCGTTGCTCTGTAGCGCGTGCCGGAGGAGGCGGGAATATCCCAGCCGGGTTTTAAGTCGAATTGGGCCTCTATTAAGCTGGTGTTAACTGCGCCGAACTGGCTGGCTGGCCAATAAGGCGTTGTCCATTATGTCCAACGCTCCCTGCGAAGCTCGTCGTCGGGGTCGATCACCAGGTGCACGCCGTCGAGGGCGGGATCGCGGGCCGGGAGGTCCGCCCGGCGATGTGGTCCGCGCGACTCGCGCCGCTCGAGCGCCGCGCGGGCGATCATCCGGGCGAGCGGATAGGGGTCGTCGAGGAGGGGCTCGAGTCCGGCTGCGTCGCGTCGCGGCCCCGCGCCTCGCCAGACGGCCTCGCGGGTGGCGGCGCTCGGCGCCTCGAAGCGCCAATCGGGCATCGGCACCGAGTTCCCGCCGTCGGGGGCGGCGAGGGCGGCGGCGACGGCTCGGGCGCCGAACACGAAACATTCGCTGAGCGAGTTCGAGGCGAGCCGATTGGCGCCGTGAACCCCCGTGCAGGCCGATTCCCCGACCGCGTACAGGCCGGGCAGCGTCGTCGCCGCGTCGAGGTCCGAGACCACGCCGCCCATCAGGTAGTGCGCCGCGGGCGCCACCGGCACCGGCAGGCGCTCGGGGTCCAGCCCGGCTTCGCGGCAGGCAGCGAACAGGCTCGGGAACCGCTCCGGCGCGATCGAGGTGAGGTCGAGCCGGACGTGGTCGGACCCGTCGGTCTCGATTCGATCCAGAATCGCCGCGGTCACCTGGTCGCGGGGTGCGAGCTCGTCGGTGAACCGCTCCCCTGAGGCGTCGAGGAGCGTCGCGCCCTCGCCGCGAAGGGCCTCGGTCAGAAGGGTTCCGTCCTGGAGCTCGCCCGGCAGGTAGAGCGCGGTGGGGTGGAACTGGCAGAACTCCAGGTCGGCGAGCGATGCGCCCGCCGCGTGGGCGAGCACCGCGCCCGCGCCGATCGCCCCCCAGGGGTTGGTGGTGCGTGCCCAGAGCGCCGCGCCGCCCCCGGTCGCAAGGACGGTGGCCCGGGCACGGATCGCTCCGCGGTCGGTGATCACGCCCGCGCAGCGGCTCCCGTCGCTCCACAGGGCGACGGCCGAGGTCTCCTCGAGCACTTGGACGCGGCGGTTCGCGGCCGCCAGCTCGGCGAGTCGGCTGGTGATCGCCCGCCCGGTCTGAGCGCCTCCCGCGTGAACGATCCGCCGTGCGGAGTGACCCCCCTCGAGCGCCAGGCTGAGTTGTCCGGCGCGCCCGCCGCCCCGGATCGGGGGGTCGGCCTCGGCGTCGAAGCGCACCCCGCGCTCTTGAAGCTCGCGGACCGCCTCCGGAGCGCCGCGGGTCAGCACGTCCACCGCTGCGGCCCTGCACAGGCCGCGGCCCACGTTGAAGGTGTCCTCGGCGTGGCGGGCGGGGGAGTCGTCGGGCCCCAGCGCCGCTGCCAACCCCCCTTGGGCCCAGAAGCTCGAGCTCTCGGCGAGCGGCTTTCGGGAGACGAGCGCCACCTCGGCGCCGGCTTCGGCGGCCCGCAGCGCGACGTACAACCCCGCCGCGCCCCCGCCGATCACCGCCAGCTCGGCGGTGGCCAGCTCGGCTTCGATCGGCGACCCCACGGGCGGTACGGTAAGCCGATGGGGCTCTACATGGCCCATCCCTCATCCTTCGAGCACGACACCGGGGCGCATCCCGAGAACTCGGGACGCCTGCGGGCGATCGAGGCGACGCTCGACGAGGCCGGTTGGCCTGGCCTGGAGCGAACCGAGGCGCCGGCCGCCACCCGCGAGCAGCTCCGACGGGTCCACTCCGACGAGCACATCGACGCGGTCGAGGCGCAGTGCGCCGCCGGGGGCGGCCTGATCGACGCCGACACGCCGACCAGCCGGGGGTCGTTCGAGGCCGCCCTCCATGCGGCCGGTGGGGCCGCCGCGGCGGCCGAGCGACTGCTGGCGGGCGAGCGCCGCTACGCGTTCTGCGGGGCTCGCCCCCCCGGGCACCACGCCGAGGCCGACCGGGCGATGGGCTTCTGCCTGTTCAACAACGTCGCGGTCGCGGCTGCGCACGCGCTCGCGCGATGCGACGCCGAGCGGGTCCTGGTGCTGGACTGGGACGTTCACCACGGCAACGGGACCGAGGCCATCTTCGCCGCCTCCGACCAGGTGCTCTACGCGAGCATCCACCAGTCGCCGCTCTATCCCGGCACCGGTCAAGCCGACTACGTGGGGGTCGGTGACGGAGAGGGCTATACGGTCAACCTGCCGGTTCCGCCGGGTTCAGGCTCGGACGACTTCCTTTCGCTGGTGCAGCACGCGGTGGCGCCGATCGCGCGGGCGTTCGAGCCCGGCCTGGTCGCGATCTCGGCCGGCTACGACGCACACCGCGACGATCCGCTCGCGGACTGCCTCGTCGAGACCGGCGCCTACGGCGAGATGACGGCGACGATGCGCGAGCTCGGCTCCGAGCTGGGTGCGCCCGTCCTCGTCTGCCTGGAGGGCGGCTATGCGCCCGCGGCGCTCGCCGCCTCGGTCCTGGTCACGGTCGAGGCTCTCGCAGCCGACGGCGAGCCCCGCCGCTCACCGCCCGAGCCGGCGCAGGCGCACCTGCAACGGCAACGGCGCTACTGGCCCGAGATCTGATCCCGCTAGGCGGCGGCCGCGGCGGCTTCCGCGGCGGCCTCGCCGGTCACGGCGACGGGCTGCCCGCCGGCGACCGTCAGGGCGGGCTGAAGGGCGAAGTACCCGATCGGACGCCACTCGGAGCCGCGCCGAAGCAAGACCTTGCCCAGGTAGGCGCCGCGGACCACCTGGACCAGCTCGTCGAGGAGGCCGCGGATCAGGAGCCTCGGATTCTCCTCGGCGTCGTAGTCGATCTTCAGGGTCTCGGTCTCGGGATCGATCTCACCGGCGCCGACGTAGGTCCGAAAGCGAAACGCCGCCAGTCCGACGCCGACCCGCTCCGGCAGGTAGGACGGCCACAGCACCCGAGCCGGCCAGCGGGCGCCTCCGACCAGCAGGTTGTCCCCCGCCTGTGCCTCGGCGTCGAAGCGCTTGCCGGTCCACGGCAGCCAGGCCGAGGCGGCGGCACGAAGCCCGAGGTCGAGGGGCCGTCGCAGCGTCGGGGCGACCATGATCCCGCGCGTCGGCCCGTCGAGCGCCGGGTTGGGTGGAGTGCCGAGCCGAAAGATCCGGTCGAGGGTCTGGCGCGACTCAGCCGGCCGGCGGGCGGCGCGTGCCCCCGCGAGACGGATCTGGTTCCAGACAGCCCGCCTCGCGAGCTCGGCGTTCGCCTTGCTGAGCCCCTGAAGCGCCTCGACGTAGCGGGCCACGCTGTCGGGTCGCGGCTCGAGCGGATCGGGCTCGAGCGCCGGGAGTGCGGTGAGGCGGGTTGCCATCGGGGATGACCTTACAAACCGGGTCGGTCCCAGTTTTTGCAGCGGCGGCGCTACCGTGCCTGGCTTGCGCGGCATCCGGATCCCATCCGCCGATCGCGTCGCCCTGGTCGCGCTCGCGATCTCCCTCGGCTCGCTTGCGTCGGCGACCCCCGCCGCCGCCTCGTCGACGGGCGGCGCGACGCGCGGCGATTCGCGCCCCAACGTGATCGTCGTCGAGACCGACGATCAGACCGTCGAGGCGATGAAGGTGATGGACCAGGTGAACGCGAGGATCGCCGCCAAGGGCGTGACATTTCGCGACAACTTCGTCAACTACTCGCTGTGCTGTCCCTCACGGGCGACCTTCCTGACCGGCGAGTACGCCCACAACAGCGGGATCACGGGCAACTGGCCGCCGCTGGGCGGATTCCACCGCTTCGAATACCGCTACGCGCACAACAACCTCGCCGTGTGGATGCATCGCGCCGGGTACACGACCGCCCTGATCGGCAAGTACCTGAACGGCTACTCGGCCGAGCCGATAGTGCCGCCGGGGTGGGACGAGTGGGACGGCGGGATCGGGGGGTTCGTCTACGACTACGACATGAACCTCAACGGGAGGATCGTCCACTACGGCACCCGGGTGCGCGACTTCAAGCAGGACGTTCTGACTCGTGAGGCGGTCAGGTTCATCCGCGGCACGGCGTCGAGACCGAAGCCATTCTTCATGTGGCTCACCTACAGCGCCCCCCACACCAACCCTCCCGACCCCAATCCCCAGCCGCCGAGCGACTGCGGCGGCGCCGCCAAGCCGGCGCCCCGCGACGCCGGCGCCTACGCCGACGAGCCGCTCCCGATGCCGCCCAACTTCAACGAGGCCGACGTGTCCGACAAGCCGAGCGAGATCCGGAGCCTGCCCCTGCTGACCGACCCCGACATCGCCGAGATCACCCGCAAGTACAGATGCGCGCTCGCCTCGCTGCGCTCGGTCGATGACGGGGTCGGCCGGATTCTCGACACGCTGAGGAACCAGGGCCGGCTCGGGAGCACCTACATCCTCTTCACCTCCGACAACGGCTTCCTGAACGGCGAGCATCGATTGGCCGAGGGGAAGATCAAGCCCTACGAGGAGTCGCTGCGCGTTCCTCTGGTGATGCGCGGGCCCGGGCTTCCGCGCGGAAAGACGGTCCACGACCTGGCGATCAACGCGGACCTCGCCCCGACGATCGTCGCGCTCGCCGGCGCCCGTCCCCGCCTCGAGATGGACGGCCGTTCGCTGCTCCCGGCCGCCGAACGCCCCTGGGTCGAGCGGGGGCGCGAGCTGGAGCTCGACGCAACGGGATTTCACGGCGTGCGCACCGAGCGATACCTCTACGTCTCATATTCGAACGGAGAGCACGAGCTCTACGACCTCAAGCTCGACCCCTATGAGCTTCAGAACGTCGCCGATGACCCCTCGTATGCGACCGTCCGGGCGCAGCTCGATCGGCGGCTGCGGAAGCTGCGCCACTGCGCCGGCCGGACCTGCCGCCTTCGCCCGCGAATCAAGCTCAAGGTCAGCGCGGCCGGCAAGAGAAAGCGCTGCGCGCGCCCGCCGCTTGAAGCGGAGGTCGGCGGCGCCCAGAGCGGCGACGTGGTCGAGGCCCGGTTCTACCTCGGCGGCCGCCCGATCGGCGACGACTCGACGGCGCCCTTCGGGGCGCTCGTCCCAGCCGACCCGGGACCGAACAGGGTCGCGGCCCGGGTCAGCATGCTCGACGGTCGCCAGATGACCGTCGAGCGACGCGTCGTGGTATGCGGTTGAGCGGCGCGACGGCCGCGCGCGCGGCTCCACCGCGCCGCTAGGGGCGGCGGCCCGCCACGAGCTCGCGGTATGCGACGAGCACCCGGTCGGCCATCGGCTCGACCGAGAGCCAGCGGGCGCGCTCGCGGCCCTCGATGCGCGGATCCGGGTCGTCGAGGTGGGCACGGACGACACTCGCCCAGCGCCCGGCGTCGAACGGCTCCACCAGGCATCCCTCGAGGTCGCGAAGAAGGGCCGGAGCGATTCCGACCGGCGTCGAGAGGACCGGCACGTCACAGGCGAGTGCCTCGATCGCGGCGAGACCGAACCCCTCGTTCTCGGAGGTGACGAGGACCGCGTTGGCGGCGTTGATCCAGTCCACCATCCGATCGGGCTCGATCGCGCCGCCCGAGAGGAGCTCCGCGTCGACCAGCCGGGCCAGCTCGGCGGCGCGGTCGTGGCGCTTGACGCGACGCGAGACCGATGCGGGAAAGAGCAGATACCGGCCTCCGGGGTCCAGCCCGAGCCGCGAACGGGCCTCGGATCGCGGTGCCGGCATGAAGCGCTCGATGTCGGCCCCGCAGGGAAGGACGGCGCTCGCCCCGGCGACCCTCGGCAGCCCGGCGCGTCCGGACTCGGCGGCGAACAATGCCCGGGAGGCGCCGGCGACCAGGTCGAGGCGCGGCGCGAGCCGCCGCGACATCGGGCCCACCACCGGGTGGCGGACGTCGGTGCCGTGGAATGTGACGATCAGAGGGCGCGCGCCGGCGAGGAGTGCGCACCAGCCGGCAAGCCCGTAGTGCGCGTGCACGAGGTCGAAGGCGTCGTTTCGCAGGACTGTCCGGATCGCGCGGACCGCCCGTGGATACTCGCGCGAGCCGACCGGGAACGAGTGCAGGCGAATCTCGACGCCGGACCGCCGCAGGGCGGCCACCTGGTCGCGCACGAAACTGCCGCGCCCCGGGGCGGCCGCGTCGGGCGTCATGTTGGTGACCACGAGAACCCGCATCGGATCGTCCGAGAGCCAGCGTATCCACGCGCCCGGCAGCGACCGGCCGGCCGGCCGGGTGGAATCATCTCGAGACGCAAGGTGCGCGTGGGGCTTGACGAATCAGGCGCGGATTCGGATCACGCACGTCTGGAGCCGTGGCATCGGGTCGGCCAGCATCGGTCGAAACCCGAACAGGAGGTCCGATGCTCTACAGACTTGCCGCATACATCCAGGCGTCGTTCGCCCGACGTGCCAGACGCGTCGTCGCCGCGCTCGAGGGCGAGGGCGGCCAGGGGACGGTCGAGTACGTCGGCCTGATCCTCCTCGTCTCGCTCCTGATGGTGGGCATGGTGGCCGCGATGAAGGGCTTCAACGGCCGGCAGGGCACCGAGCTGGCCGACGTAATCGTGAGCAAGATCAAGCAGGCGGTGAACGCGATCACCTTCCGCTGAGTACGCCGGAACGCGACCTCCGCCGCCCGCCCCGATCACCCGAGATGCTCGTGTGAGGAGAGCGGGTGGCGGTAGTCCGGGGCGGCGACGGCGGACGAGCGACACGCTCAGCGCCTGATCACGCGGCTCTCAGGAAACACTCAGCTTCGACGCTCATCATGGTCGGGGTGGGCCAGCAAGCAGCCGTCGATGACGGGCCTCGGGTCCTGGTCGTCGACGACGAAACGAACATCGCCGAGCTCCTTTCGCTAGCTCTGCGCTACGAGGGCTTCGCCGCCGAGACCGCGGTCAGCGGAAGTGAGGCGATCGACAAGTTCGACGACTTCCGGCCCCACATCATCGTGCTCGACGTGATGCTCCCCGACTTCGACGGGTTCGAGGTCGCACATCGCCTCGCCGGCCGCCGCAGCGGGGTACCGATCATCTTCCTGACGGCTCGGGACACGACCGAGGACAAGGTCCGCGGCCTGACGCTCGGCGGCGACGACTACGTGACCAAGCCATTCAGCGTCGAGGAGCTGATCGCCCGGATCAGGACGATCCTGAGGCGCGCCGGGGTCGACGCGGCGGAGAGCCACCTGTCGTTCGAGGACCTCGAGCTCGACGAGGAGACGCGAGAGGTGTTCCGAGCCGGGCGCTCGATCGAGCTCACCGACACGGAGTTTCGGCTCCTTCGCTATTTGATGGCGAACCCGCGACGGGTGCTCACCCGAGCCCAGATCCTCGATCACGTCTGGAACTACGACTTCGGCGGCGACGGCCGGATCCTCGAGACCTACATCAGCTACCTCCGCAAGAAGGTCGATCGAGGCCACTCGCCGCTGATCCACACGGTTCGGGGAGTGGGTTACGCGCTGCGGCGTCCGAGGTCCTGAGGTGTCCCTTCGCGCCCGTCTCATGCTGGGCTTGCTGGCTCTGGCCGCGGCCGGCCTCCTGGTCCTCGACCTGGTCTCCTACACCGCACTTCGCTCCTACCTATCCGACCGCGTCGACCAGCAGGTGGGCGCGGCGATCGAGCCGGTGGCCAGAAGCGTCTTCTTCGATGCCCTGACGCCGCATCAACGGCGGCTTCTCGTGAGGCGCGCGCCTCCACCTCAGCGTCCTGCGAGGGGTGAGAAGCCGCCAGAGGGCGCGCCACCGTTCGGTGGCGACTTTGGCGCCGGGGGGCAACCAGGAGGGTTACAGCTTCCGCCCGGGACCTATGGGGCGCGTCTCAAGGCCGGTGGAAAGGTGGGCGATCAGGTGCTCTTCTCATATGGGGAGAAGGGCTTGCCGCGCCCAAAGTTTCCCGCCACGCTGCCGCTGTCCAAGTCCCCCGACGCGCTGAGGCTGTTCACGGTTCCGGCCTCTGACGGGTCTTCACCTGATTTCCGCGCCGTGGCTCTCCACGGGCCTGGCAGCTCGGGGACGATCGTGGTCGCGGTGCCGCTTCGCGACCTCACGCAGACCCTGGACCGGCTGCGGACGATCGAGCTGATCGTCACCGCGGCGATCCTGGTCGCGCTCGCCTGCTTGGCCTGGTTGGTGATCAAGGCCGGCCTGCGACCGCTGGAGCGAATGGGTGAGACCGCCGACGCGATCGCGGCCGGCGACCTCTCCCGGCGGGTCGAGCCCGCGAACCGGCGAACCGAGGTGGGGCGCCTGGGACTGGCCTTGAACGGAATGCTCGGCCAGATCGAAGGGGCCTTCGCCGAGCGCCAGGCCAGCGAGGATCGGCTGCGGCGCTTTCTGGCCGATGCCTCGCACGAGCTGCGAACCCCGCTGAGCTCGATTCGCGGCTACGCCGAGATCTTTCGCACCGGGGCCGCTCGCGAGCCACGGGAGCTTGCCCGGGCCATGCAGCGGATCGAAGACGAGGCCGAGCGGATGGGCGGGCTGGTCGACGATCTCCTGGCGCTGGCCCGCCTCGACGAGCAGGCGGAGTCGGTTCGTGAGCCGGTGGATCTCGCGGCCCTGGCGGGCGAGGTCTGCGACGACGTCCGTGCCGCCGCCCCGGACCGGACGATCGCGCTCCAGGCCGACCTGCCGATAGAGGTCCTCGGCGACCGCAATCAGCTGCGCCAGGTGCTTGCCAACCTCCTGCGCAACGCGATCGTGCACACGCCGGCCGGTACGCCGATCGAGGTCGCGCTCACCGCTCGGGGCGACTTGGCCAGCCTCGCCGTTCGCGATCATGGTCGCGGCTTGGAGCCCGGTGCCGAAACGCAGGTCTTCAAGCGTTTCTGGCGACGGGGGGACTCCCGACACCGGGACGGCCCCGGAGCCGGCCTGGGGTTGGCGATCGTCGCCGCCATCGCCAAGGCCCACGGCGGAGCCGTGGAGGCGGCCAACGCTTCCGGCGGCGGCGCAGAGTTCACGGTGACGTTGCCGGCGACAAGCGGCAAGCCCTCCGCGGCCGAATCGTCCCAACCGCGCTGAGCGGAATCTCTCGCCGTCTTCTCAGCTTTCTCCTACGTCCCTCTCGCACCGCTTCGGTTTGATCGGCTGGCTCGGCGGTCGTCAACGGCGGTTCCCTCCCCTCTGCCTCGAGGCGGCCGCCGAGCACCAACGACAGAGCTACGAGAGGACCTAGTACTGCCATGTTCTACCTGCGCTACATCTGGTCTGAGCTGCGGCGCCGCCGCGGCCGGACTGTTTTCACCGCCCTTGGCCTTGGCGTCGGCGTCGGCCTGGTGGTCACGGTCAGCGCCCTGTCAAGCGGGCTCGACCAGGCACAATCGAAGGTCCTGGAGCCGCTGACCGGCGTCGGCACCGACATATCGGTCACCCGCCCGATCCAGATCACCGGATCGGGCCAGAATCAAAGCTTTGCCCCCGGCCAGGGCCCGCAGCTCTCAAAGAAGGAGCAGCGCGAGCTGCAACGCGAGAACGGCGGTGGCCAATTCGACCTCAACAAGCTCGGCAACCCCGGCCAGCACTTCTCGACGACGACGTTCATGACCACCAACCTCAGCTTTCCGGCCAGGGAGGCAAAGAAGATCGATGCCATCGACGGCGTCGCCGGAAGCTCAGGCGGGCTGACCTTGAACATGATCCACCTGGCGGGAACGGTGCCCGACAGCTCCAGTCAGTCGCAGCAGGGGTTGGGCGGCCCGCCAAGCGGTGCCGGCGCCCCTGGGGGCAACGTCAACTTCCAGCCGGTCTCGGTCTCGGGCGTCGATACCGGCCACTCCGACATTGGCCTGATCACCCCTTCTCAGATCACGAAGGGCGAGTACCTGGGCAAGGGCGAGGTCCGCCAGGCCGTGCTCTCGCAGACCTACGCCGACCAGGAGAACCTCTCGATTGGCGATCAGGTCAAGGTTGGCGACAAGAAGTTCAAGGTCGTCGGGATCTCAGCGGCGCCGCTTGGTGGCACCTCCTCAGACATATACGTTCCGCTCAAGGTCCTGCAAAAGCTCTCTGACCGTCAGGGCCGCATCAACACCCTCCAGGTTCGAGCGACCAGTTCGGACGAGGTCGCCTCGGTGGCCAGCGCGATCAAGCAGACCTTCAACGGCTCGCAGACGACAACTTCCCAAGACCTCGCCAAGCGCGTCTCGGGCTCGCTGGTCGACGCCAAGAACCTCTCCTCGAAGCTCGGGACGGCACTGGCCATCGTCGCCCTGGCGGCCGCGGTTGCGATCGCCAGCCTGCTGACCCTGTCCTCGGTCAACAAGCGGACCCGCGAGATCGGGACGCTGAAGGCCGTGGGCTGGCGCCAGTGGCTCGTCATCCGCCAGATCAGCGGCGAATCGGTGGCCCAGGGACTCCTGGGTGGAGCGGTCGGCGCTGTCCTCGGTATCGGCGGAGCCCTGTTGATAGACGCGCTCGGGATCACGCTCAAGGCGACCGTGGCCTCGCAATCGAGCGGCTTCGGGCCTCCCGGCGGCGGTCCCTTCGGTCAGGGACAGGTCACCTCAGGAGCGAGCTCGGT
Organism: uncultured bacterium; assembly: GCA_963720685.1. GTDB lineage: Bacteria > Actinomycetota > Thermoleophilia > Solirubrobacterales > 70-9 > AC-56. The sequence continues at coordinate 521,663 of CAVRGF010000003.1, forward strand.
TGCTCTGAGCGCCCCGGTGCACGTCGGAATCCTCCTGCTCGCGGTTGCGCTGGCGACTCTCGGCGGCCTTCTCGCGGGAGGGGTGGGCGGCGCCCGCGCCGCGCGCCTGCGCCCCGCCGAGGCGCTTCGGAGCGTCGAATGAGCGATACGCAAACGACAAGGAAAGAGAACGTGAACTCGACCACACTCAAATCAAATGACGGCCACAGGCCGCTCCTCTACGAGCTGCGGGAGGTCACGAAGACCTACGGCGGCGCCGAGACGATGGTCCGCGCGGTCGACGGAATCGACCTCGAGATCGTCAAGGGCGAGTTCGTCGTCATCGCGGGCCCGTCTGGCTCGGGCAAGTCGACGCTCCTGCAGCTCTTCGGGGCGTTGGACCGCCCGAGCTCCGGCTCGATCCTCTTCGAGGGTCGTGACCTCGGCGCCCTCGGCGACGGCGAGCTGGCGGCGTTGCGCCTCGGGACGCTGGGATTCATCTTCCAGCAATTCAACCTGGTGCCGACGCTGAACGCGCTCGAGAACGTCGAGGTGGCCCTGGCGCCCACCAAGCTCGAGGCCGGTGAGCGAAGGCGTCGAGCGAACGAGCTGCTCGAGCGGGTGGGACTGCGGCCTCGTGCTGATCACCTGCCCTCGCAGCTCTCGGGAGGCGAGCAGCAGCGAGTGGCGATCGCCCGGGCACTTGCCAACGAGCCGGAGGTCCTGCTCGCCGACGAGCCGACCGGAAACCTGGACACCAAGACCGGGGATTCCATCCTTGCCCTCCTCCATTCGCTATGGGAGGAGACCGGGGTGACCGTGGTGCTGATCACCCACGACCCGGTGATCGCGGGCACTGCGCCCAGGATCCTGCGGCTGGCCGATGGCCGAGTCGCGGGCGAGGAGCTTCCGAGGGCCGAAGCGGTTTCGGGTGCGGCATCGGGGAGTGAACGATGATCGCGGCGCCCAGGAATTCCGTTGCGGCCGCGGTCGCGGTCGCGGCCGCAACGCTGGCGATAGCCGGGTGCGGCGGCGGATCGGACGCGACGACCACGCCGCTCGACGCGGCTGCGATGCAGAGGTTCCAAGCCTGCCTGAGCCAACACGGCGTGCAGCTACCGCAGGGCGGCGCTTCCCCGAGCGGCGGTCAGCCTCCGAGCGGCGGTCAGCCTCCGAGCGGCGGCCTCCCGGCTCAGTCACAGAAGATGCGCAGCGCGATGCAGGCCTGTCAGCAGTACGCGCCGCAAGGCGGGCCCGGGCCACCCTCCGGCTTCGGCGGGGCTCCTCCCAGCCAATAGGGCGCTCCCGCGATCCGATCGTGCTGGGGCAGCTCTTCTTGACCGTTGCGCTGGCCGCCTTCGTGGTGGTCTGGTGGATCGGCTTTTGGACCGTGATCGCCTGGCTCGTGTGATCGGGCGCTCGCCGCGCCGTTCGTCCGCTCCTCCGGGCGATCCGCCCAGGTTTCACGGGATTGACACGGCTGGACAGCATCCGGTTAACCGGCCCCAGGTCGGCCATTCCTTGGCGTTCACGTCTCCGACGGCAATACCGGGGTCGAGGGGATCCTCGGCGCGACGGTGCCCGAGCTCGGAAGCGGGAGCTGGCGCTGGTTCTACACCCAGCAGCACGGCGACAACACGACCTACGAGGTGATCCCGGCCGGCCACTCCGGGCGATAGGACCTCTCACATACCGGGGGTACGACTACGGGGCCCGGGCGATGCCCGGGCCCCGTCGCGTGCGCTGGGTGCTCAGCGCGCGGGGCGGGCGAGATCGAGTTTCGCCGGCGAGGAAGCGGTCGGTTCGCTGATTCGGCGATCCGATGTCTTCCAGCGATTGACCGGGCGTCTGCGAGACTGGCGCCGTGCCGGCACGCAGCTACGACCGAAGCGCCGCGGACCTCCGCCCAGTCGAGGTCGAGAGCGGCTTCGTGCGGACCGCCGACGGGTCGGCGCTTTACTCGCAGGGGGAGACCAGGGTCATCTGCACCGCGTCGGTCAGCGCCTCGGTTCCGCGGTTCCTGGAAGGCTCGGGGCGCGGCTGGGTGACGGCCGAGTACGCGATGCTCCCGGCCTCAACCGGCGAACGCAAGGAGCGCGACTCCAAGCGCGGCCGCCAGGACGGTAGGGGGGTGGAGATCCAGCGCCTGATCGGCCGATCGCTGCGGGCGGTGGTGGACATGGAGGCGCTCGGCGAGCGCACCGTGTACGTCGACTGTGACGTCCTACAGGCCGACGGAGGGACCCGGTGCGCGTCGATCACCGGCGGCTTCGTGGCCCTGCGCCTCGCCGTGGCAAAGCTCGTCGAGGCCGGCGAGCTCGAGCGCGAGCCGTTCACGGGCTCGATCGCGGCGGTCAGCTGCGGGATCGTCGAGGGCGAGGCGCTCTGCGACCTCGACTACTCGGAGGACTCGCGCGCCGAGATGGACGCCAACGTGGTGATGAGCGGCGACGGAGGGTTGGTCGAGGTCCAGGCGACGGCGGAGCAGATGCCGGTCTCCCGGGCCTCGCTCGATGACCTGCTCGGGCTCGCCGAGCCGGCGATCGCCCGCCTCGGCGAGGTCCAGGAGGGGGCGGTCGGCGCAGTCACCGCCGGCTGATGTCGCGACCGCGAGCCGTGGTCGCGACCCGCAACGAGCACAAGCTGCGCGAGCTGCGCGAGATCCTCGACTCCCTCGAGCTGGTGGGATTGCCGCCCGAGGTCGAGCTTCCCCCGGAGGACGGCGCGACGTTCGCCGACAACGCGCTGGGAAAGGCGCGCGCCGCCCGCGCGGCGACGGGGCTGGCCGCGCTCGCCGACGACTCTGGGATAGAGGCCCGAGCCCTCGGCGGCAGGCCGGGCGTACGCTCGGCCCGCTACGCCGGCCCCGAGGCCAGCGATGAGGACAACCTGGGCCTGCTGCTTCGCGAGCTGGCGGGCGCGGAGGATCGCGCCGTTTCCTATGTCTGCGCGCTCGCCTACATCGACCCCGATGGCGCCGAGCGCGTCGTCGAGGGCCGCTGCGAGGGAGCGTTGGCGCTCGAGCCCCGCGGCTCCGGCGGCTTCGGGTACGACCCGGCGTTCGTCCCGGCCGACACCGGCCCCGACGACCGCCGGACGATGGCCGAGCTGAGCGGAGACGAAAAGCACGCGATCAGCCACCGCGGTCGGGCCGCACGGCGGCTCGCGGGACTGCTGGAGGGCGACGGGTGATCCGCACCAAGAGCGGCGCCGCGACCCTCTCGATCGCCTCCAACGCGCTGCTGATCGCGCTCAAGATCGCGGCCGGGGCGCTCACCGGCTCGATCGCGATCATCACCGAGGCGGCTCACTCTTCGATCGACCTCCTGGCCTCGGTGATCGCCCTGATCTCGGTCCGCAAGGCCGACGAGCCCCCCGATCCCGAGCATCCCTACGGTCACGAGAAGGTCGAGAACCTCGCCGCGGCGATCGAGGGGATGCTGATCCTGGTCGGCGCCGGGATCATCGTCTACGAGGCGACTCGCAGGCTGGTCGAGGGATCCGAGGTCACGCACCTCGGGGTCGGCATGGCGGTGATCGGCTTCTCGGCGCTCACCAACCTCGTCGTCTCGGCCAACCTGGCACGCCGGGCGCGCCAGTTCGGCTCGCCCGCGCTGGCCGGCGACGCCGCACACCTGCGGGCCGACGCGGTCACCTCGCTCGGGGTGCTCGCCGGCCTTGCGCTGGTCCAGGTGACCGGCAACCCGGTGTTCGACCCGATCGCCGCCCTGGTCGTCGCGGCGGCGATCGTGTTCGCCGGGATCCGCATCCTGACCGGGTCCTCGCGGGTGCTGGTCGACGAGGCGCCTCCCCCCGAGGAGCTCGATCGAATCGAGGCGGCGATCGCGGCGGCCCGCCCGCCGGAGATGGTCGGGTACCACAAGCTGCGCGCCCGTCGCGCCGGGGTTCGCCGCTATATCGACCTCCACGTCCAGTTTCGCTCCGGCACGACGCTCGAGCACGCCCACTCGCTGGCCCACACCCTCCGGTCCGCGATCGAGGCCGAGATCCCCCGCTCGGAGGTCTTGATCCACGTCGAGCCCGAGGGGGCCTTCCGGGACCCGGACTCAGACGACGCGGCGCCGTACCGGGCCGGCTGAGGGCGCCGGGGGTCGGTTCAGAGCAGGTTGACGGCCGCGGACAGGCCGACGGCGCCGAGGACGATCGGATAGCCGACGTAGCCGTTCAGCGCCATGATCAGCGCGGCGATCGCGCATGCGGCGACGACCGCGAGCCATGACGCTCTCTCCAGTGACACGGCCTATATGTTTGCTGAGTGACCAGCGCCAACGCAGGACCGGCCCCCGAGACGCCCTCCGCGGCGGCGGCCGTGGCCCGGGTGGCCGAGCTGTCGCCGGACCTTCGGGGCTGCGCGGTGCTCGACGCAGACGGCGTCGCCTTGGCCGCCAGCGGCGACCGGGAGCTCTGGGGGAGCGCCGGCGCGGCGTTCCTCGCAGCCGCCGACGCCGCGGGTCCCGGGCCGGCCGCCGACGCGCACGTCGCGACCGAGGACGGCGAGGCATTCGCCGTTCGCCACGAGGGGCTCGCGATGGTCGCGGTCGCCGAGCGACTCGCCCTCGCCTCGCTGATCGTCTTCGACATGCGCACCGCGCTTCGCGACCTGGCGGTCCAGGCCCCCTGATGGGCGAGCCGACCGACAGCACGGTGGGTCGCCCCGCCACCGGGCGCCCCGAGCGCCGGCGCCCGAGCGCCCCGACGCCGTTTGCCCGCGTCCGCGACTCGGAGGGAAGAGGCGCCGCATACCCCCCCGACACCGACGCCGGCCGGCGGCTCCTTCACGCCGCGGCCGAGCTGATCGCCGTGGCCGGGCGCGGATGATGGCCGAGCCGGCGAAGTCCACGCCGCATGCGGAGCCGCTCATCGATGCCGGCCTCGCCGCGCGGATCGTCGAACGCTCGCTCGCCCACGGCGGCGACTTCGCCGAGCTCTTCTGCGAACAGCGGGAGGGCTTCGGCCTGGCGATCGACGAGTCGAGGGTGGAGAGCGTGCAGCGCGGCGCCGAGCGGGGCGCCGGGGTGAGGGTGATTCGCGGCGAGACGAGCTATTTCGCCCATGTGGACGGACTCGGCGAGGGCGACCTCGAGCGGGCCGCGGACGCCGCCGCCTCGGCCGCCCGGGGCGAGCGCCGCGAGCCGCAAGGGCTCGAAGTCGGTGATCCGCCGGCGCTCCAGGAGGTGGAGGTCGCACCGGCGGGCGTCCCGGCGGAGCGCAAGGCCGAGCTCCTTCGCTCCTGCGACGAGGCAGCGCGAGCCGCGGGAGGCGACGTGAGCCAGGTCCAGGCGAGCTACGCGGAGAATCGGCGCCGGGTGACGGTCGCCAACTCGGAGGGCCGGTTCGCCGCCGACGACCGCACCAGGGTTCGACTCGGGGTCCAGGTGGTCGCGGCCCGAAACGGCAGCGTCGAGACCGGGTTCGAGACGCTCGGCGGGCATCGAGGATTCGAGCTGGTCACAGACGGGGCAGCCGAGCGGATCGCCGAGGGTGCGTCGCGGGTCGCGCTCACCCTGCTCGATGCCGATCCGGCCCCCGCCGGGGCGATGCCCGTGGTGGTGGGCGGCGGCTTCGGTGGCGTCCTATTTCACGAGATGACCGGGCACGGCCTCGAGGCCGACCACGTCCAGAAGGGCGCCTCGGTGTACGCGGGGAAGCTCGGCGAGCGGGTCGCCGAGCCGACCCTCGAGGCCTTCGACGACGGCCGCCTTCCGGGCGAGTGGGGGACCGACGGGATCGACGACGAGGGAACGCCCTGCCAGCGGACGCCGGTGATCCACGAGGGCCGCATCACGGCCTACCTGTATGACCTGGTGCGGGCTCGAAAGGACGGGGTGGACTCGACCGGCAACGGACGCCGCGAGAGCTTTCGACACCTTCCGATCCCGCGGATGACCAACACCTACATCGCTCCGGGCGAGGCCGAGCCGAACGAGCTGATCGCCGAGGTCGACAGGGGCTTCTACGCCGTCTCCTTCGCGGGCGGCCAGGTCGACCCGACGACGGGGGACTTCGTGTTCGGGGTCTCCGAGGGCTACCTGATCGAGGGGGGGAAGGTGACCCGGCCGTGCCGCGGCGCCACCCTGATCGGCAACTGCCTCGACGCGCTGTCGAAGATCGACGGGGTCGCGAACGACTTCGAGATGAAGACCGGCTTCTGCGGCAAGGGCGGGCAGCGGGTCCCGGTCGGGACCGGCCAGGGCCACGTGCGGATCCGCGAGCTGACGGTCGGCGGCACGGCGGTCTGAGCGCTCGCCGACTCGGTCAGTGGCCCAGGCGGCGCGTCAGCGCCGGCGGCCGCTGTGCTTGGCGGCGGAGCACCAGGGGTTGGCCGGGACGCCCGCGCAGGGGTCCGGCATCGACTTCTGGGACGGCAGCCTGTGCAGGATCACGTTCCCGGGGCTCGGGTAGTGCATGCTCGGGTCGCAGGCGAAGACGCGGGAGTCGCAGCCGACCTGGCCGAGGAGCTGGCCGCTGTCGGCGATCGTCTGTGGCTTCTGGCCGCAGGCGGACCTGCCGTGGAGCGTCAGCAGATTTGATGGATCGGTCGTCGGGGGGCTCCCGTCGGGGTGCTTGTTCGCGTACCAGCAGTTGCTGTACCCGTTGTCGGCGAGCAGGTCGAGCTCGGCCAGGTCGCCGTTGGTGGGGTTGGCGTAGAAGCCGTTCTTGTCGACGGTGTTGAGGAATACCTGGTTGCCCCAGCTGTCGTATAGACAGCTGCCGGGACCGAATGCGTCGGCGGCGCCGCCCTCGCAGTGGGCGACGGGCGGCGGCGGGCCGAAGTCCGGGTACGGCACGAGGAGGATTCCCCAGGCGCCGTTGTGGGTCACGTGATTGGACATAACGGTGTTGTCGCGGCCGCCGGCGACCACGATCCCTGATCCAATCGGGGAGGGGGTGGTGAGCGGTGTGTGGCTGTTGTTGTTGTCGTGGACGTTGTTGTTCTTGATGAACAGGCAGGAGTAGGTGCCGGTCGGGCCGGTGGCGCCGTTGGGACAGGCGCCGTCCTGCGGGGAGGGGGCGTCGTCGTTGTTCTGGCTGTTGGTCACGATCCCGCTCGCGTTGTGGTCCCACGTGGAGTTTCGGAGCACGAGCTTGCCGCCTGCGTTGGTGCCCGAGTAGCCGAGCGCGTTGAATTGGAAGTGGGAGTCGGTGACCTCGGAGTGGCACCGCCGCTGACAGGCGCCGATGTAGACGCCGGCGTCGTTCATGTTCGAGGCGTAGGAGTGCGCCAGCCGCCCCGGGCCGCTGGCATTGGACGCGAACTCCCCGTATGAGGCCTGCGGCTTGTTGGCCCGGTAGAAGGTCGTGGTGGCCGAGAGGTAGTTCCCGTACCAGGCGCCCATCCCGATGTGGCCCGAGCCGTCGCCGCCGTTCCACCAGATCTGGTTGCCCTCGCCGAGGAAGTTGCACGCGGTCAGGTTCTGGATCGAGACCCCGCTCGCCTTGTCGACGACGATCCCGTTCCGGCCGACGGGCTGTCCGCTCTGGCCCTTCGGGCCGTAATTCTGGTCCTGCGGCCGGGAGCTGCACGGCGCGGATCCCGGCCTGGTGCCGTCGACGACGACGCGATTGCGATCCATGCCGCGGACGTGCAGTCGGGCCGTCTTGATCACGACGCCGGCGCCGGACCCATCGGCGGGCGCGTGGTGGGCCTGGGTGAAGTCGGCCCTCGCGTGGTAGTCGCCCGGGCCGATCAGGATCCAGTCGCCCGAATGCGCCGCGTCGACGGCCCTCTGGATGGAGCCGAACCCGCCGGCGACACCGTGGTAGCTGCCGACCCGGAAGACGTGAGCCCCAGCCCTTGCCGGCGCGGCGAGCAACAGCAACGGCGCCAGAAGGCCGAACACGAGCCACAGTCGCGCGTTCCGAAACACCGGGCGATGCTCCGAGGTCTCCATCCCATACAGGAGCCTAGCGCTGATCTCTGCGTCGGGCTGCCACCCGCCGCGCCGTGTCCCGTCGGTCGCCCAATAGATTGGTGGCATGGAGCTCGAAGGGATCGCGGCGCGCGGCGTCGAGGCGGCCCTCGCGGCGGGGGCAGGTGCCGCCGAGGCCTTCGTGCAGGATTCGGTCGGGCGCGAGATCCGAGTCTTCGACGGCGAGGTCGAGAGCCTCACCGACGCGGGTCAGCGCGGGATCGGCGTCCGGTGCTGGATCGGTCACCGGGTCGGCTACGCCTACGGAACCGACCTCGGCGACACAGGGCTCGGGGAGGTCGCGGTGGCCGCCGTCGAGGCGGCCCGGGTCGCCGACGCCGACCAGCACGCGGCGCCGCCCGAGGCGACCGGTGCTCCAAGGCCCGAGATCCCCGGGCTCGCCGATCCGAGCCTGGGCGACTGGCAGACGCCGCAGAAGGTCGAGCTGGCGAAGGCGATCGAGAGGACGTGTCGCGAGGCGGATCCCCGGGTGGTCGCCGTGGAGACGGCCGTCTACGCCGACGAGGAGGAGCGGGTTGCGCTGGCGTCGTCGACCGGCTTTGCCGGCGAGTACGAGGCGACCACCGCCTACGCCTACCTCCAGGCGATCGCCGAGGAGGACGGAGACCGCCAGACCGGGCTCGGGTTCGGGATGGGGCGCTCGCCCGTTGCGCTCGATCCCGATCAGATCGGCCGAGAGGCGGCGGCCCGCGCGACCTCGCTGCTCGGCGCCTCCAAGCCGGCGTCGCGCATCTGCCCGGTCGTGCTCGACCCGATCGTCGCGGCGAGCTTCGCCGGGTTCATCGGCGGGACGCTGTGCGCGGATGCGGTTCAGCGGGGCCGCTCGCCGTTCGCCGGGCAGCTCGGCGAGGAGGTCGCTGCGGGCGCGCTCAGCCTGGTGGACGATGCGATCGACGCGACGGGCCTCAACTCATCCCCGTTCGACGCCGAGGGCTCGCCCTGCGGGCGAACCGCCCTGATCGAGTCGGGTCGCCTGACCGCCTATCTGCACGACTCCTACACGGCCCGCCGCGAGGGCGGCGGGGCGCGCAGCTCGGCCAACGCGGCGCGCTCGGGCTATCGCACGCCTCCATCCGTCTCGACCTCGAACCTGATCGTCGAGCCCGGCGAGGAGAGCTTCGACGGCCTGCTCGCCCGCGCCGGCGCCGGCGTCTACGTGACCGACGTGGCGGGCCTTCACTCCGGGGTCAACCCGGTCTCGGGCACCTTCTCGGTCGGCGCCACGGGCCGCCTGATCGAGGGTGGCCGGCTCGCCGCGGCCGCCGACGAGTTCACGATCGCCTCGAACCTGACCGAGATGCTGAAGGCGGTGATCGCCGCCGGCTCCGAAGCCCGCTGGGTCCCCTTCGGCGGCTCGGTGAGGACCCCCGCGCTCCTGATCGGCGAGATGGCGATCGGCGGGGCCTAGGCCGGATCGAGATCGGACGCCGCGGAAGGACGCGACCCGATCCGGAAACGGCCGCGTCGCCGCGCCCCGATTCCGCTACTCAGTTTCCCCAGCCAGGGGCGAATTTCGCCTCGAAGTACCGGTATTCGGGGATGGACCGGCGCGAGTGGCTGCGAGGCGTGCCTAGGATCGGCGCAAGTCGTTAGCACCGGGAGACGGGGGAGGTGGTCGGTGAGAGGGGGCACGGATCTGCCCGATGGGATTTCGACCGTCGAGAGCCTCGAATGAGAGCGGTCGCTTCCCTACGCCGTATCGGCGCTACGCCCAAGTCGTCGTCCGCAACATGGGGCGAGCGCTCGGCACGCCTGTACGAGGAGCTGCGGCGCCCGGCGCGGGCCATGATCCGGCGCGCCTACCGACAGGCGTTTGACGACCACGAGTTAGAGGACATCTACTCGAACGCCTGGCTCGGGACCCTGCGGGCGCTCGAGAGCCGGCACGAGAAACTGAGTGACGCCGAGATCCGCAAGTACGTCCTGACCGCGGTCGCCAACCACGCGAGCAAGGAGCTCCGCCGCCGACGACGCAGGCCGACCACGGCGCTCGACACCGTGCACGCGGTGGCGGACGACGGTCTGCCTCCGGATGAGAGTGCGGCCAAGCGCGAGGAATCGCGTCTGACCCGGGACCTGCTTTCCAGTTTGCCGCCTCGCCGGCGCGCCGTGATGTTGATGCGATACGGGTGGGGCCTCGAGCCGAGCCAGGTCTGTGCGTTGGTCCAGGGCCTCTCACCGCGCGCCTATCGCAAGGAGATCACAAGGGGGGTCGACGAGCTGACCGAGAAGCTCCGCCTGGTCGAACGCGGAGAGTGGTGCGCCGACCGGGAGCCTGTCCTCAAGGCGTACGCCGCGGGCCTTGCGGACTCCGAGCAGCAGCGGCAAGCGCAGCATCACCTCTCGCACTGCCGCGAGTGCAGCGAGCTCGTCGGCAAGCTTGGTCGCCACCTCCACGACATCGGCGGGTCGCTCGCGATTCCCGGAGCCGCCGACGCGATCGACGACGGGCGGCTGTCGCTGCCGGACCGTCTCGGCGATGCCTTTCACAGGGTCCGTGAGTCGACCGCGGGCCTGTTCAACGGGCGGGGCGCCGATGGCCCGCCGGATGGGGCAACCCAGGCCATGAGTGTCGGGTCCGGCGCTCGCGGGGCCGGCGCTGCGGGGACCGGCGTGCTCGCGAAGCTCGCGGGCGCCGGAACCGCGGGCAAGCTGGCGACCCTGTGCCTTGGTGGGGGCGCGGCGGCAGCTGCCTGCCTGGCCGCGGCCGTGATTCCCGCCAAGCCCCGGAGCTCGAAGGGCGACGCGACCGGGGTCGTGACGCGGGTTTCCACGACGTCAGCGCCGAATCTGTCGGAGCGGCGTCGACCGGTTGTGGCCGTGCCGCAGCAGGCGCCCTCAGTTGCCGATGCGCCCCCGAGTGACGGCGTCTCCGGGGGCGGTTCGGGGACGTCCTCCGGGGAGTCGCCTACCGAGGAGCCTGCACCCGCGCCGCCGATCGCCCCCTCGGCACCGCCGACGCAGGAGGAGTTCGGTGTTGCATCCTCGGCTCCAAGCGCCGGCGCGTCCCCCAGCGCTCCGTCCAGCGGCGGTGGGGGAGCGACCCAGCGGGAGTTCGGACCGTGAAGCACAGGCGGGCAGGCCCGCTTACCGTCGCCGCGATCGTGTTGTTGGCGGCTGGGCTCGCTGCGCCCACCACTGACGCCTCCGATGGCACCTACACCGTGGTCCAGTGTGATCCGCTGAACCGCGAGAACGCCGGCGCGATCCTCGAGGACACATCGCCGTACGCGGCACGCAGCTTCTGCGGGGATCCGCACAACGCCTACGCGATCAAGATCGATAACACCGGGCACGCGCAGCATGGAGGGTTCGGCCGGGTGCGCTGGGCGACGGGATCGGCAGACCTCAGCATCGTCGCGGTGGACGTGCGCGCCAAGCTCCGCCGCGATAACGGCCACGCGGCGCACCTCTGGATGGGGGACGAGAAGCTCAACCAGGTTGCGGGCGTCGCGAGCGGCGGCGAGGGAGCCACCGCCTTCAAGCGATACCGCTGGACGGCGGCCGGCCGAGGGCCGAGCCAGTTCATCGCCGGCCTGTCCTGCGAGCGGCCTGCCGGGTGCCGTCGGTCGGGGGTCGCAAAGACCTGGGTCCGGGATGTGCGGCTTAAGGTGGCGGACCATGCAGCCCCCCGGCTTACTGCGGTGAATGGGCATCTGCTCGCCAGCACATGGCTTCGGGGATCGCAGTCAGTTCATGCACAGGCGGCAGATCTGGGGAGCGGGCTCAAGCGGCTAGAGGTGCTAGTCAATGGGGTCGGCCGGGTCGCTCAAGATGGCGGTTGTGAGGTGATCGCCGATACCGCCTTCGCCGTTCGGATTGCGCCGTGCGGGCCTGACGTCTTTGTTTCGAAGATCCTCGACACAGCCGGTCCCTCGTTTCGAGACGGCAAGAACTCCGTCGATGTCTGCGCGATCGACTTCGCCGGCAACCGAACATGCCACGAGCGCACCATTCGAGTCGACAACACCCCGCCGGCGATCACCTTCGCTCCCTCTCAGGACCCCGAGGATCCGGAGTTGATCCGAGCTCCGGTCCGCGACGCGACATCCGGCGTCGAGGACGGGGCGATCCTGTACAGGCCCGTTGGCCAGAGCGCCTGGCGCCACCTCGGCACTCGACTGCGTGATGGGGCGCTCGAAGCGCGCGTTGACTCGATCGGGAATTCCCCAGGCCGCTACGAGTTCGTGGCCGTTGCGAGCGACGCCGCCGGAAACATCGCGCGCACGACTACGCGTGCCGATGGCCGCCCGATGATCCTCGCGTTCCCGCTGAAGACAGCATCGAGGCTGAGTGCCCACCTTGTGCCGGGCGGCGCGTCTCGGCTGACCGTCCGCTACGGCCACGGGGCCAAGGTGGCCGGCCGCCTTCGCGACGCGGCCGGTCGTCCGCTCGGCGGCCAGCCCGTGACGGTGACGGAGCGATTCGGCGCCGGCGCCCTGATCGACCGCCGGGTTCGCACCGTCATGACCGATCCGGACGGGCTGTGGGGCGAGCGCCTGCCTGCTGGGCCGTCCAGAAGGGTCATCGCCAGATATCAGGGGACGACGAGGTATCTCGCGGACGGCGCAAAGGCCGGTGGGCTTCACGTCAAGACCAAGGCGACGTTTCACCTCTCGCGTCCGCGAGTGCGAGAGGGGCGCCGCGTGGTCTTCCGGGGCCGGGTCGCCCACCTGGCGGCGAGGATCCCGGCCGGAGGCAAGCTGATAGAGCTTCAGGTCAAGGACGGGTCGCATTGGCACACGGTCCGCCAAGCCTTCTACACCCTTCCGGGCGGCCGCTACAGGATGCGTTACCGGTTCGCGCGCTTCTACACGTCGAACGTTGCCTACCGGTTCCGCGTCAAGGTGCTTCGCGAGCAGGGCTGGCCGTACAAGGCGCCGGTAAGCTCGAGGGCGAGACGGCTGGTGGTCAAGGCGCGGTGAGCGCCGACACAGTCGTGGGGGAGGGGCGCGAGCCCTGGCCGAGGGAGGTCTTGAGGTGAGGATCCGCGGGCGCCTGAGCTATGCGAACGTCGTTGCGACGCTGGCGCTTGTGTTGGCGCTGAGTGGAGGCGCGTACGCGGTCAACCGGGTCGACTCCCGCCAGATCGCCAACGGGACGATCAGGAGCATCGACCTGAAGGACCGAAAGGCGGTTCACGCCGCCGATGTGAAGCGCAACGGCCTGAGGGGAAAGCAGATCGATGAGCGGACGCTTGACACATCCGCCCTCGCGGCGATGGTTGGGCGACAGGAGGGGGACTGCAATCCGTCGGCATCGAGCGCATTTGTGGACTGTGCCGGTGTAGTACTGCGACTAAGACAGCGATCCCGGGCGCTGGTGATCGCTACCGGCAACCAGGAAAGCGTCGGCGGAGCTGCGCAGGCGATTTGCGATGTTCGAGTTGACGGCCAGTCAGAAGCATTGGCGGTGGAGCCCGGTGAGGATGTCGACAATACCTCGAGCCTCGGCACGAACGGCTTCGCTCGCACGTTGGTGACGCCCGACCCGCTGCCCAAGGGTCGCCACAAGGTGGCCCTCGCCTGCAAGGAGTTGACGGGCAACGTTCGGATCGACGTTCCGACGATCGCCGCGATCGCGATCAGCGCCCGCTGACGGGACGACCCCGGCCTCCAATCTTCCGCAAACTGCGGCAAATACGAGGCTGGGCCTAGGGCTTTCATGTACCCGGAAGCCCCAATCCGCGAGTAGACTCGCGCCGCTCAGTGTCGTGGAGGCCGGCCGCTGGGAGGCCTCATTACGGGCGCGGGGATGCTTCGGAAGGGAAGCTCAACCGGGGGGCGAATTGGGACACGGAACCAAGCCCGATATGGCAGCCGTCGAACCCACCGCGATCCTGCACTGTGGCCCTCTCACCGCCACGGTCGTCCGCGTCGCAAAGAGCCGGCTGCGGATCGAGCTGGCGGGGCGCCTGGACATCGACTCGGTCAAGCAGCTCGACCGGCGCCTCTTCCTCCCGCGGCGCGCGGACATCGACCTCGACCTGAGCCAGCTCGACTTCATCGACGAGGCGGGGCTGGGCTTCCTGCTCATGCTCGCCCAGAAGAAGGGCGGCAAGGCCGAGGCGATCGCCTGCTCGCCGGTCGCCCAGCGCGCGCTCGAGCTGGGCGGCTTGAGCAACCTGATGCAGCGGTCCTCGAGCCAACCGGGCTGAGCGCCAAGTCGCCGACCCGCGGCGCGGCCCCGGAGGGCATTCGGCCCGGCTTCACCGGACTGCAACACCGCGGGCCCGGATCGGGGTATAACAAGCGTCGGTAACTGCCCCGACTGTCCCGGCGGAGGCCCGGAGATGATCGGAAGACCGGAGGACCATTCGTCGAAGCTCGCAAAGGGCGAGCTCGCCGATCCCGAGACGGCGGAGCGCTTCGGGGCCCGAGACCCCGAGGCCTTCATGCGACGCCGCGACTTCCTGGCCCGGACCGCGGCGCTGGCCGGAGGCGCCGGTCTCGCGACGGTGCTGCCTTCCGACACGCTGGTTGCCGCGGCGGCGCAGCGAGCCAAGCGGCCGATCCCCTACCCACGCAACCTGCCCTTCAACACCGTCGTCGTCCTGATGATGGAGAACCGCTCCTTCGATCACTACTTCGGCTGGTTCCCGAACGCGGACGGCATGAACTCGGGGCTCTCCTATCCGGACGCGATGGGCAACCAGGTGGCGACCCACCACCTGACCTCGGACTTCCAGGGCTGCGACTTCCGCGATCCCGATCACTCCTGGGACGGCGGCCGCTTCCAGTACCACAGGGGACAGATGAACGGGTTCGTGAAGGGCAACTCCTCGGGCACCGGCAGCGACGCCTACGCCGCCGGCTACTACCTGAAGAAGGACCTGCCGTTCATCCCCTACGTGGCGGGCGCCTATACGCTCTATGACCGCTGGTTCTGCTCGATCATGGACTCGACCTATCCCAACCGCCACTACCAGTGGGGGGCCCAGGACGGCGGCACCCGCGGCAACCAGCTGCCCTCGGGCGCCGGCTACAAATGGGAGACGATCTTCGACCGCGCGATCGCCCGCGGCCTGACGGCCCGCTACTACTACTCCGACCTGCCCTTCGCGGCGCTCTACGGCAAGCGCGGGGCCTCGTGGAGCCACCCCGTGAGCCAGTTCTACACTGACGCCGCGGCGGGCAGGCTCCCGAACATCGCCTTCGTCGACCCGTCGTTCGTCGGCGAGGACCAGGGCACCTCGGGCGACGAGCACCCGCACGGTGACATCAGGGTCGGCCAGGCGTTCATGTCGGACGTCGTGCACGCCTTCATGGAGTCGCCGCAGTACAAGCACGGGATCCTGTTCATCGACTACGACGAGTGGGGAGGCTTCTTCGAGCACGTCAGGCCGCGCCACGTCGCCGATCGACTCGCCACCCCGGGAAACAACGCGACCGACTACGGGTTCACCGGCTTCCGCATCCCGGGGATCTGCGTCTCGCCCTACAGCCGAAAGGGCGGGGTCAACCACATGACCGTGACCCACGAGTCGATCCTGAAGCTGATCTCCTACCGCTGGAAGCTCGGCCACCTAAACAAGCGCCACCTGAATGCGACCAACATCGGGCTAAGCCTCGACTTCAGGAACCCGAACACCCACCTGCCGGCGCTCCCCGATCCGCCGACGGTCGCAGGGACGCCATGCGCCCCCCAGGCGGCCCCCGGCGGGAAGCTCGTCGCCCGCCCCAAGCCGCACGACATGGCGAAGCTCCAGAGCTCGGGCCTGCTGGAGCGCTATGGCTACCCGGTCTACACCCCGAGCTTCGACCAGGTGTTCCGCCAGCCCGACAGCGTCCGCCGCGCGCTTCGCGAATCGGTCCCCACGCCATGAGAGCTCGCCTTCGAAGCGCCGGCCGGGGGACCCGCTACGCCCTCGTGTTCGTCGTCGGCTTGGCGCTCGGCGCGGCGGCCCTGGCCACCGGGGCGGGCCTGGTCCAGACCTCGAAAACCAAGGGCACGCCCGTCTACTCGGTGCGCCCGACCGGGGTCGGGCTGCCGCTGGTCGGGGCCAGCGGCACGGTGGGCGCCGGCGATTACGCAACCCCCTTGAAGGACTACCACGACTCGGGTGCCTACAGGCGCGACCAACAGGCAGTCGACACCGTGGCCCGCTCCTACCTGAAGCAGCGAGTCGGCGAGCTGCGCGGCAAGGCCGCGCGGCGCTGCTCCCACGCAACGGCCGGCGGGGCATCGGCCAAAGCCCGTCGCAAGGCGTGCCGCGCGCCGAAGCTGGCCATCGTGCTCGACATCGACGAGACCTCGCTCTCCAACTACAAGTACATCTCGAGCTCGGACTTCACCAACCCCACCGGCGCGCTGGCGCTCGCGGTCGTCAACGCGGACGACCCGCCGGTCGCGCCGACCCTGCGGCTCTACCACCTCGCCCGCTCCGAGAACGTCTCCGTGTTCTTCATCACCGGGCGGCCCGACAACATCCCGGGGGTCCGTTCCCAGACGGTCGCCAACCTCCAGAGCGCCGGCTACAAGCACTGGGCGGGGTTGGCGATGAAGCCGAGCAGCGCCAAGACCGTGCCGTTCAAGAGCGGCCAGCGCGCCAAGATCCAAAGCCAGGGCTATCGGATCCTCGTCAACGTCGGCGACCAGGAGAGCGACCTCCAGGGCGGCCACGCGAATCGGGCCTTCAAGCTGCCGAACCCCTTCTACTTCATCGGCCCCTGAGCCGAGCTCAGCCGAGCAGCGTCTGGCCGACGTAGCCGCCCGGACGGGCCGGCCCGGCGGGATCGCGAAGACGGCGCTCCCCGTGTGCTGGATGTACTCGTTCAGGGCATCGGAGGTTCCGAGGCGTCGCTGCACGGCGACGAACTGGCGCTCGGGGTCGCGCTGGAAGGATGAAGAAGAGGCCCGCGTCCAGCTCGCCGGACTCCTCGACGACGCCGTCCGTGAACGAGTAGCCGCGCCGCAGCATGCGCTCGCCGGAGTTGGATGACGGCGCCGCGAGCCGGACGTGGGCGTCGACCCCGATCACGGGCTGAGCGCCGTGCTTGGCCCCGAGGTCGACGTGATCGAACTCGTTTCGGCCGGTCAGCGGGGCGCCGGAGCCCTTCCGTCGGCCGATCGTCTGCTGCTGGTCTCGGAGGGTCGAGCGGTCCCAGACCTCGAGCAGCATCCTGATCCGTCGGGTGACCATGAAGGTGCCGTTCCGCATCCACGCCGGCCGATCGCCGTTCCCGAGCCACACGAACCGCCGCATCTGGTCGGAGTCCTCGGCCTTGATGTTGTTGGTGCCGTCCTTGAAGCCCATCAGGTTGCGCGGTGTCGCCTGCGATCGCGAGGTGCTGGACGTGCGGCCGAAGCCGAGCGACTGGCGCCCGCGACTCCCGCGCGGCCCAGGAAACGCCTTCTGGTCAGGCTCATCGAGACCTCAGCGTGCCGCGACGGCGCGCGCGGTGGTGCGAGAGCTGTGGCGGGCGAGGTGGGGAGCACGATGCAGTCAACCTGCGTCGAATTAGGGAACCCTAACTCCGGCTGGAATCTACCAGGCGGCGGCACACACGACCGCGCCCCCTCCAGGGGAAGGGGGCGCGGTCATGGTCACTGTTGTCGGTTGCGCTAGCTCGCCAAAGCAGCGCGGAGGATCCATGCGAATGAGAAGAAGCGCCGATGGCGGTCGAGGCACGGCCCGAGACGGCTCCAGGAACGCTCTTCGTGCCCACTTTCCCCACACCGGTTTCCATACTCGAGGCCGATCAGCCGCCGGGAGCCCTCCGACGAGCTGCAATGGTCCTGTCTTGGGATGCCAGGGTGGCCTCTCACGACGATCATCTTCGCCTCCGGGCGCCGGCGTTCCTATGTACCCGTGTCCAATCTTGGCCGGGCGCGGTTGTACGGGCCGTCGAGTTCGGCCAGTCCTCAGAGGTCGTAGCGGGCCAGGTCGACGTCGAGCCGCTCGGCGTCCGAGGCGTCAAGCGGCGGACCGCCGCCCTCCGGGGGCTCCTCGCCCTCGCCGCGGCCCGCTCGGCGCCAGCGTGCCAGGCCGATCGCGATCCCGATCGCGGCGATGAGAAGCGCCGCGCCGGGGACCAGCCAGGCGGTCAGGTCGAAGCCGGACTTCGGGGGCTCGGCCAGAACCTCGGTCCCGTACTGGGCCACCAGGTCATCCTTGATCTGGTCCTTGGTCTTGCCGGCCGCGATCTCGCGGCGAATGAAGGCTCGCTCGCGATCGGCCTGGGGCGAGGCCGACAGGTTGAGCGCGGTTCCGCAGATCGTGCACATGACCTCGTCCTCGACGTCTGGAAGGGTCGTCTTGGGGGCGACCTGGGACGCCGCGGACTCGCCCGCCGCCGCGCCCGCGAGTGCGGCAAGCGCCAGAGCGATCGCCGCGAGCGCGACGCAGCGCCGAGCAACGGCGATCATCGCCTCGCCTCGCCGCGCAGGTAGGGGGCGACGTTGGCGCTCAGGTAGCCGTCGGTGACGGGGCCGAGGCTGTGCACCACCAGCCTGCCCCGCGGGTCGACGAGGAACGATTCCGGCACCCCGGTCGTCCCGAGCTCGCCCTGGGAGAAGTCGCCGCTCGCGTCGCGGACCTGCGGATAGGTGATCCCGTAGCGGCTGACGAAGTTCCTCGCGTCGTCGGTGAGGTCGTTGGAGTCGATGCCGAGGATCGCGAAGCCATGCCCTGAGTGAGCGCGGGAAAAGCGCTCGAGGGCGGGCGACTCGGCACGGCACGGCACGCACCAGGAGGCCCATACGTTGACCAGGACCCAGCGACCCCGGTATTCGGCGAGCGAGGTCGTGCCGGGGCCGTCGAGCCGCGGAAGCTGGGTGGTCGCATCGGGGATCGGGTCCCCGATCGCCAGGGTGTCGCTCGACTTCTTGAGCAGGCCGTAGGCGAGGAGGCCGATCACGGCGAGGACGGCGACGAAGACCGCAAAGGAGCGCGCGCTCACGGTGATGAAGGGTAGAGATGCGCCGCTGCCAGGCCCTAGAATCAGCGGGCCGGCTGCGGACGTAGCTCACCTGGTAGAGCGCGAGCTTCCCAAGCTCGAGGTAGCGGGTTCGAGTCCCGTCGTCCGCTTGTGTACGGCGCATCGCGGTCAACTCTCCTCAGACGCCGCCCACGCGCCTCAGGTGAGCGACCTGGCTGATCTACGGAGCCGGGACGATGCCGATCACGCACACCAAGTTCCTCGGTGGGAAGCTCAGGTGTTCGTTCGCGCTGACTCTTGTTTGTGTTGCGACGGCGGGCTTCGCGGCGAGCGCCCAAGCGACGCCGATTCAGCACGTGGTGGTCGTCTACCAGGAGAACCACGCGTTCGACAATGTGCTTGGTCGCTTGTGCGTTCGGTCCAAGCGGTGCAACGGGAGGCGAAGCGGCTTACTCCCTGACGGCAGCAGGATTCGGCTCTCCACCGGGAGCGACATCGTGCCCCACGTGTCCCACTCGCCCAACGCCCAGGCCAAGGTCATCGATGGGGGCAAGATGGATGGCTGGGCGAAGCTCAAGGGGTGCGGCGAGGACACCGGCTACCAGTGCATGAGCCAGTTCAGCCCCTCCCAGATCCCGAACCTGGCCAACCTCGCTCGTCGCTTCGTGATCTCGGATCGGACCTTTCAGATGGACACGATCCCGAGCTGGGGGGCCCACGTCGAACTGGTGGCCGCGGACCTCGACGGCTTCACCGGGTTCAACCCGCCGACGGGCGGCCTGACCGGATGGGGTTGCGACTCCGGCAAGGAAGCGCCGTGGCAGGCGACGCCCACGTCGCCCATCATGTTGGAGCCCACCTGCATTCCCGACTACGACCTCGATCCCGCGAAATTCCCCTACGGCGGGGCCTTTCGCGAAACCCCCGTTCAGCCGACGCCCACGATCATGGACGAGCTCGATCAGGCCGGCATCAGCTGGAAGCTCTACTCGACTTCGAGCCGCCAGGACGGTTACTCGTGGGCGATCTGCCCCACCTTCGCCCAGTGCCGGTATACGTCTCAGCACAAGAACGCGGTCCCTCGATCTCAAGTCGTGACCGACGCCGAGGCCGGCACGCTTCCACAGTTCAGCGTCGTCCTGCCCAGCGGCGCCGTCTCCCAGCACAACACCTTCTCGATGAGCGAGGGGGACAACTGGATCGGCCAGGTCGTCTCATCCATCGAGGCGGGCCCCGACTGGTCCTCGACCGCGATCTTCATCACCTACGACGATTGTGGGTGCTTCTACGACCACGTGCCCCCACCGAAGGGGCTGGGCCTTCGTGTGCCGATGGTGATCGTGAGCCCCTACGCGAAGTCCCGGTTCACGGACTCCACCCGGGCGTCGATTGCCTCTCTGTTGGCATTCACCGAACACACCTTCCGCCTCCCCGCCCTGAGCGGCCGAGATGCAACCGCCTACGACTACTCCAACGCCTTCGATTTCAGCCAGCATCCGACGCCCAAGGTGAGGGTGGTCCACACGCCGATTCCGCCCGCCGAGCAGAAGCGGTTGAGCACCATCGCGCACCCCGATGACGACACCTGAGGGGGGCGGCACCGGAGGGATGGACGACGCGTACGGATAGGCTCCGCCGCCGTGACCGCGGAGCGCGAGGGCATCGACGACCTGACCCGCTGGCTCGGGCTTCGATGGGAGTCGGCCCAGCGGGTGCGGCTGGCGATCCGCCCCGAGCTGATCAACCCCGCGGGTTTGCTCGCCGGACCGGTCGCCTACGCGATGGTCGACTACTCGATGGGCTCGACCCTGTGGCCCGAGCTGGCCGAGGGAGAGCGAATCGCGACGATCGGGATCTCGATCAACTACGTGCAGACGGCGCGCCAGGGCGAGGTGCTGTGCGAGTCGACGCTTGATCGCCGAAACGACCGGGTGGCGATCCTTCGCAGCGAGGTGAGCCACGAGGACGGGCGCGTGCTCGCGACGGCGATCGGTAGCTTCGCGATCTTCCCGCTCGAGCGGCTCGGCGGGCACGAGCGTCGCCGGGGTGCCCCCGGCCCACCGAGCTAGGGCTTCGGACCCCAATCGGGCGAGACGTGCTGGACCTTGGTGCCCGCCGTGAGCGCGTGCTTGTCCGAGCCGTCGGCGTCCATTACGTAGAGGTTGGATTCCTTCATGGTGTCGCGCACGTAGACGATCTTTCGACCCGAGGGCGAATATGCGGACCGTCCCTCGAATGCGCCGCTCGTGGTCAACTGGCGCTGGTGGGATCCGTCGGCGTCCATGGAGAAGACGTCGTAGTCCTTGCCGGTGTACTTCGAGTACGTGATCTGCTTGCCGTCGGGCGAGTAGTTGGGATCGTGCTCGTCCCGCCCGCCGGTGGTAAGCGCGTGCTCGTCGGTGCCGTCGGCGCGCATCACGAAGATGTCGACGTTGCCGCTTCGCTCGCTGTCGAACGCGATCCGCTTGCCGTTCGGCGAGAACGACGGGTAGTCGTCGGGGGCGGGATTGCTGGTCAGGGCGTGTTCATGGGATCCGTCGGCCCGCATCACCCAGATGTCCGGTCCGTCGGCGACCACCCCCCGCTTCACGGGCTGCTGCAGGCCCCGCGAGAAGACGATCTTCTCGCCGTCAGGGGAGAAGGCGGCGTTGTCGTCGCTTGGGTCGTTGGTCAGGCGCTTGAGGTGCGACCCGTCGGCCTTGACCCGGTAGAGGCCCTGCTTGCCCTGGTCGCGGGTGAAGACGATCCATTTTCCGTTCGGCGAGAACCCCGGATCGTCATCGTTGCCTTCGGTGAGCCGTTTGACGTCCTTGCCGTTCGGCGCGACCGTGAAGATCCCTCCGGGTCGCGGGGCGCTGGCGTCGAGAATGGGCCCGGTCTGGCGGGAGAAGGCGATGTCGCCATTCGCGCCCGGAAAAGCGGCTCTCGAGCCGCCGGGGGCGAAGACGAGGATCGCCGACAGAAACAATCCGGCGGCCGCCAGGGCAAGCCACCTGATGCGAACGGCGCGGAGCATGCAGGGCACGTTATTGCATGCTGGAAGGGCGCGAAGGAGTCGTTCAGGAGCGCGGCGGGCGACGCGTCGTCCAAGGCCGCTCGGATTCGAGCTGCGCGGCCAGTGAGAGCAGGGTCGCCTCGTCGTTCGGCCGACCGACGAGCTGCACGGACACCGGAAGGCCATCGTCGGTGAAACCCGCCGGAACCGAAGCGGCCGGGTTGCCGACGTAGTTCCAGGGCGGGCCGAAGCCCGTTCGCCGTGTCATCCCGGTCAGCGTCCACGGCCCGCTGTGGGAATTCCACTTGCCGACCGGGACCGGCGGCTCGCCGATCACGGGAAGCATCAGCACATCGACGTCGTCGAAGATCGCGTTGATCCGCCTCTGGTGGGCCGGGATCGCCGCGATGGTCCGCCTCAGGAGCGCTCCGGGAATCAGGGATCCCAGGCGGGCGAGCTGGCTCACCTGGCGGCCGAGGCGCTCGCGGTTCGGCAACTGGCGGGCATCCTCTGCGACTCCCGCCAGATAGAGGATCGCGACGCCATCGCCGACCCTGCCCCAATCGGGGTCGCGCCGGCTGACCCGGTGGCCGAGCACCCCGAGCAGCTCGGCGGTCTCCTCGACCGCCGCTCGACACCGCGGGTCGAGCATCGGTGGCGCCAGGGCGCGGGCACCCTTCAGTGACACCGCGATCCGCAGGCTGTCCGGGCGCGTCCGGGCGGCCTCGGCGAAGGGAGCATGGGGGGCGGGAGGCTTCTCGGGGGCGAGGCCACCGCCGGCCGTCGCGTCGAGAAGCAACGCGGTGTCGAGCACGGTCTGGGTCAGAAACCCGTTCACGGACATCCCGTGCCATTGCTCGACCAGGGGATCGAGAGGAATGCGCCCGCGCTGAGGCTTGAGGCCGAACAGCGAGCAATAGGAGGCGGGATAGCGGATCGACCCGGCGCCGTCCGAAGCCGTCGCCCCGGCCGCCAGGCCGGCGGCCACCGCCGCGCCGCTTCCCCCCGAAGATCCACCGGGCGTCCGTTCCGTGTTCCACGGGTTTCGCGTGATACCCCAGCTGTCGGACTCCGTGAACATCGCGAAGGCGAGCTCGGGCAGGTTCGTCTTGCCGATCACGATCGCGCCGGCCTCGCGGAGCCGCCTGATCATCTCCGAGTCCGAGGCGGCGGGCCGATCCGCGCAACCGGTTCCCTGAGGGGTCAGCTCGCCGGCCACGTCCTGGTTGTCCTTTACCGCGATCGGGACTCCCAGAAGCGGCGGCGTGCGATCGCCGTCCCGTCGGGCCTCGGCCTGCTCGGCCTCGGCCAGGGCGCTCTCGCCGAGCACGGTCCGATACGAGTTGAGCACCGGGTCGAGGCGCCCTATCCGCTCCAGGTAGAGCTCGACGAGCTCGCGCGGCGAAACCTCTCCCTCGCGAACCAGCTCCGCTTGGCGGGCCACCCCGGAGAGGGCCAGGTCGGTCTCGGTCACCGTCGGAGCCTAGCCTGACCGGCCGCGAGCCCGATGTGCGCTCGAGCAACCTCGCTCGAGGGTGGCGAGCAGCAGGACGCTCGAACTCGCTCCACGATCACCCAGGCTGACACGCACCGGACCTCGTCGGCGATCGACCGCCGGCTCGATGAAAGGCTGTGCAGGTGAGCGACCCGCAGCTCATCCTGGTCGGAGGGTCCCTGCTGGCCGCGGGGCTTGGCGCCTCGCTGCTCGCGGGGCGGCTGCGGGTGCCGGGGCTGATCCTCTTCCTGGCGCTCGGGGTCGCGATCGGCTCGGATGGCCTCGGCTGGCTCGATTTCAACGACTACGAGCTGGCCCGGACGATCGGCGTGATCGCCCTCGCGCTGATCCTCTTCGAGGGCGGCCTGACGTCGGGCTTCCAGGAGATCCGGCCCGTCCTTCGGCCCGCGATCTCACTGGCCGTGGTCGGCACCATCCTGACCGCGGCCATCACCGGCCTGGTCGCCGGCTGGGTGCTCGGCTTCTCCACGCTCGAGGGGCTCCTCCTGGGATCGATCCTGGCGGCGACCGACGGCGCCGCGATCTTCGCCCTGCTTCGCGGCTCGACCCTTCGGCGCAGGTTGGCGCGCACGCTCGAAGCCGAGTCGGGCCTCAACGACCCCGTCGCCATCCTGCTCGTGCTCGGGTTCATCGATTGGATCCAGAAGCCCGGTTATGGCGCCATCGACATGGCCGCACTGTTCGTGCGCGAGCTGGGCCTTGGACTCGCCGTCGGCCTGGCGGTCGGGGCCGCCGCGGTCTGGACGTTCAAGAGGATCAACCTCGCCACCGCCGGGCTCTTCCCGGTGGCCTCGATCGCAGCCGCGGCGCTTGCGTACGGCGGCGCCGCGGCGATCCACGGCTCGGGCTTTCTCTCCGTCTATCTGACCGGACTGGCGCTCGGCAGCGCCCACATTCCCGCCAAGCGGACGGTCACCGCCTTTCACGAGGGTCTCGCATGGGTCGCCCAGATCGCCCTGTTCCTGACCCTCGGCCTGCTCGTCTTCCCGAGCCAGCTCGGCGACGTGCTCTTGAAGGGCACCCTCGTCGCCCTGGTGATGGTCCTGGTGGCCCGTCCCGCGGCCACCTTCGTCGCCACCGCCCTCGATCGCTACACGGTCCGCGAGCGCGTGGTCCTGGGCTGGGCCGGGCTTCGCGGCGCGGTGCCCGTGGTGCTCGCGACCTTCCCGGTGATCAGCGGGATCCCGCAGAGCCACGAGTTCTTCAACATCGTCTTCTTCGCGGTGGTGATCTCGACCCTCGTGCAGGGAAGTACCTTCGAGCCCCTGGCGCGCTGGCTCGGGACCACCAGCGCCGAGCCCGCCCTGCCGCGGCCGCTCACCGAGACGGGCACGATCCGCCGACTGGGGGCCGAGGTGGTGGAGTACGCGGTGGGCGATCGAGACTCGATCGCGGGGCGACGGGTGCGCGACCTCGGGCTTCCCCGGGAGGCGCTGGTCAACGTGATCGTGCGCGGCGGCGAGGCGATACCGCCCCGCGGCTCGACCCGGGTCGAGCCGGGCGACCGTCTGCACATCCTGGTCCGAAAGGAGGTGGCGTCGCAGTTCGATCGGTTGATCCAGCTGTGGCGAAGCGGGCCCGCCGAGTCGATCGAGAGGCGCCGGCCCGCATATCCGGGGCACCCGCCGGTTTTCAGCGTCCGTCCCTGGGCCTCGGCCGACGGTGATCCGACCCGACCGACGGCGGTCGCCGGGCGTCGCGTCGTGGAGCTGTTGCGAAGCCGCCACGACGAGCCCGGATCGGTCGTCGTGCTCGAGGACGGGCGCTACGCCGCGACCGGCGCGCTGCTGATCATCGGCAGCGCGAGGCAGGTGCGCGAGCAGGCGCTCAAGTGCATGCGGGGGGCCGACCACGACACGGAGCGCGCCTGGTGGCAGGAGGTGATCGGGTCCCTGGCGATGTGAGTGGCGGTCAGCCCGACTGGCTTGCCGGGCGGATCAGGATCTCGTTGACGTCCACGTGCTCGGGCTCCGAGAGCGCGTATATGACTGCTCGGGCGATGTCGTCGTCGCGAAGCGCGTTCTGGGGGCGCCGGTCGAAGAACTCGGTGTCGGTCATGCCGGGCTCGATCAGCGTCACCCGGATCCCCGTGTTGTCGTGGCTTTGGCGAAGCTCTTGGCGCAGGGCCTCGCCGATCGCGCCGACCGCCCACTTGGTCGCCGAGTAGAGCGAGCCCGGGAGCGCCCGCCTGCCGGCCACAGAGCTGGTCAGCACGTAGTGCCCCGTCCCGCGCTCGAGCAGGTGGGGGAGGGTGGCGCGGATCGTCAGGGCAACCCCGAGCACGTTGGTGAGCACCATCGAGCGCCAGTGCGCCGGCGATTCCTCCAGAAAGCCGCGCTTCGCTCCGAAGCCGGCATTGGCGAACACCGCGTCGATCCTTCCGAAGGCGTCGAGCGCCGCTGTGGCCAGGCCCTGGACGTCTTCCCATTCGGTCACGTCGCAGCGCACCGGGATCGCTCGCTCGGCGCCGCCGAGCTCGTCGGCAAGCGCTCCGAGCCGGTCCTCCCGGCGGGCGCCGAGCACCAGGCGGTGGCCGTTCTCGGCCGCCCGCCGCGCGGTCGCCGCGCCGATTCCGCTCGACGCACCGGTGATCAGCAGGACTGGCGAATCTCCCACGGCGATCGAGTGTACGAGCCCGGATGCGCGGCGCCCTCCGCCGGCCGCCAGCAGCGTGCCTGGCCCCGGCACCGACGCTGCCATAATCGCTCGGCTCACCGATGGATCCCGCCCTCAAACGGAAGATCCGGCTGATCGTCGCCCTGGGCGCTGCGGTCGTGCTCGCGGTGGCGCTCATCTACACGTCGTTCAGCGCCTCCAGTCAGGCCAAGCAGCCGTCGGATCTGATCCACGCCTCGCCCGGAGCCTCCTACCAGATGACCGGCGTCGTGGTTCAGGGCTCGATCCATCGAAGCGACCAGCTGCTTCGATTCAGGATGGCCGACCGCGATGGCTCCAAGGTCTCGATCCCGGTCCGCTACCGGGGCCAGGTCCCCGATCCGTTCGCCGACGGCCGCGAGGTGATCGTCACCGGGAAGGTCGAGGACGGGACGTTCCTCGCCGACCGCGACAGCCTGATCACCAAGTGCCCGTCCAAGTTCGCCACCCAGGCCCAGCAGGACCCCCAGCACGTGGTGATCAGCAAGTAGCGGTGCCGGGCTCGTGATCACACTCGGGGCGGCATGCCTGGTGCTCGCCCTCCTGGTCGCGATCTACGGCGTGGGCGCGGCCCTGGCCGGCACGCGGGGCGAGGGGCGGTTCACCGATTCGGCCCGGCGGGCCGTCTACGCGTTCGCCGCGCTGCTGACGATCTGCGTGGTGGTGGTCGAAGCGGCGTTCGCGCGTACCGACCTTTCGCTGAAGGTGGTGGCAGACCATTCCTCGACCACCACCCCGGGCTTCTACAAGCTGACCGCGATGTGGTCGAGCCAGGAGGGATCCCTGCTGCTCTGGGCCTGGGTCCTGTCGCTGACCTCGTCGGCGGTGCTGTTCGCGACCCGTAACAAGCACCGCGAGCTTGCCCCCTGGGCGACCGCGGTGCTGATGGGCCTCGGGGCCTTCTTCACCGGCCTGATGCTGATCGACGCGAACCCGCTCGCGCGCCTCAGCCCGGTTCCGCCGGAGGGAGTCGGCCTGGAGCCCCTCCTTCGCCACCCGGCGATGGCGATCCACCCTCCGATGCTCTATTCGGGCTACGTGTTCTTCTCGATTCCGTTCGCGTTCGCGATCGGGGCGCTGGCGACCCGCCGCCTCGATGCGAGCTGGATCCGCGCCACGCGACGCTTCGCTTTGATCGCCTGGCTCCTGCTGGGAATCGGCATCCTGCTCGGCGCCCGCTGGTCTTACTCGGAGCTCGGCTGGGGCGGCTACTGGGGGTGGGACCCGGTGGAGAACGCGTCGCTGATGCCGTGGCTCACCGGAACCGCGTTCCTGCACTCGATCATGGTTCAGGAGCGGCGGGGGATGTTGAGGGTTTGGAACGTGTCCCTGATCTGCGGGACCTTCGCGCTGGCGCTCCTGGGGACGTTCCTGGTCCGGTCGGGAATTCTGGAGTCGATCCACGCCTTCGGGGCCTCCACGGTCGGAGGGCCGCTCCTGGGGCTGATCGCCACCGTCATCGTCGGATCGGCGCTCCTGATCATCTCCCGGCTCGACGACCTGCGCTCAACCAAGAGGATCGAGTCGCTTCTGTCACGAGAGGCGATCTTCGTGGTCAACAACCTGCTCCTGATCGGCCTCGCCGCGGTGATCTTCTGGGGCACCTTCTTCCCCCTGATCTCGGAGCTCTTCACGGGCAGCAAGGCGTCGCTGGCGGCGCCATGGTTCAACCGCTACACGACCCCGCTGGCGATCCTGCTCGTCCTGTTCACGGGGATCGGGCCGCTCTTCGCCTGGCGGCGGGTCAGCCTGGGGGCGGCCCGGCGCCTGCTCGTGCGACCGGCGTTGGCGTCCCTGGCGGCGGGCGCCGCCCTGTTCGCCTTCACGGATGCGGGATCGAGGCCCCTGGCGCTCCTCATGTTCACGCTCGCCGCCTTCGCGCTCGCCGCGCTGGCCCAGGAGTTCGCCCGGGGCGCGGCCGCCTATCGGTCGATGGCCGGGGGTTCCTACGCTCGCGCGCTCCTGACCCTGTTCGCTCGCAACCGGCGCCGCTACGGCGGCTACGTGGTCCACGCCGGAGTGGCGGTGCTCCTGATCGCGATCGCCGCGTCCTCGAGCTTTCAAACCAGCCGCGACCTGCGCCTTCGCCCCGGCCAGTCGGCGAGCGTGGACGACTACCGGTTCACCTATGTGAAGCCGACGGCCGAGATCAGCCCGATCCAGCAACGGCTCACCTTCGGGTCGGTGCTCGCGGTGACCAGGGACGGCAAGCCGTACACGACCCTGACCCCGTCGCGCAACTACTACGCCGGGGTGGGCGCCCCGACGGGGGCCGGGCCCGTGCAGAGCTTCTTCGAGGGAGAGGCGACCAGCGAAGTGGGCCGAAAGACCACCGTGGGCACCGACATCTGGACCGCGATGCAGCCCGACCTCACGTCGCTCAACCCGATCATCAACGGCGCCGACCGTCGCCTCTCCAAGCTCGCGCGCGGCGTCTCCCCGAAGAACGCCAAGGCCGGCCAGGCGATCAGCTACCTCCAGGGCCTGGCGGTCAGGGCGATCGAGGGCCGCTACCTGAAGCACACCCCTCCAGCCGATTTCCGGATCAACGTGAACCCGCTGGTCAGCTGGATCTGGGTTGGGGGCGCGATCGCCGCGATCGGAGGCCTGATCGCGATCTGGCCGGCGCCCGAGGCTCGGCGCCGTCGCGTCTCGGACGTGTACGCGGCTCGGCTAGCCCGCGAGCTCGGCCGCGCCTAGCGCCGACACTGACGCCGAGCCGACGTGGGTCGGTTCGTCGATGCATCGCATTGCTTAGACGACCCACGCGCCGTCGACGCCTTCATCGGGGGTGCGGCCGAGGCCTACGCGATCCCATCCCCTAGCCGATCCCACCCCCTAGCCTTCGGGTCATGGAGATAGTCCTCGTGATCCTGGTCGTCGTGGCCGTGGGCTGGTTCGTGACCGTGCCGCTTCGCCGAACGGACACCGAGGCCGAGGCGGCGAGGGCCCGGGTCGAGGATCCCGAGATCGCGGCGCTCGAGGCCCGCAAGGAGGCGAAGTACCGCGAGATCCGCGACACGGAGCTGGATCGCGAGCAGGGCAAGCTCTCGCTCGATGATTGGCGGCGCCAAGACGCCGAGCTTCGCCGCGACGCGGTCGAGATCCTGAAGCAACTCGACCAGGTCCGCGCGGGCATCTCAGGTTCGCCCCCGGCCTGACGGCGGCTTTCATCGTCCTTCCATCGCTCGGGGGCATCTGCTCGCGCCCCGCCGCTTCCCTAGACTTCCCGCTCGATGCAGACCTTCCTCGGCGTCATTCAGGTGATCATCTCGGTGGTCCTGATCTTCCTCGTCCTCCTGCACTCGGGCAAGGACGCGGGCCTCTCCGGCGCGTTCGGGATCGGCCAGTCGGGGAGCGCCTTCGGAGGCGGGTCGTTGGTGGAGCGAAACCTCGACCGCTGGACCGTCGTCTTCGCGATCCTCTTCGCGCTCAACACGATCGTCCTGCTGAAGATCTAAGCCGCGTTTCGCAGCCCGACGGCCTCGAGGGCTTCCTCGCGCTGCTGGTACAGCGTGATCCGCGCGATGGCGCCTTCGCGGATGGTGAACACCCAGGTCGTACGGGCCTTCACCTCGATCCCATCGCGCCCCGCGGCGTGAAGCGTCCACGGCACGACCACCTGCTCATCCGCCTCGATGAACTCGTCGGGCTCGATCCGCAGGGACTCCCAGCTCTCGGCGAGCTCCTCCATGAACTCCCGTGTCCGAACGCGCCCGTGGACCCCCCTCAGCGCCGGCCCGACCGACCGAGAGAAGTCGAGCTCGAACTCGGGCGCCGTGTCCTTCAGCACCGCGTCCCAGCCGCCTCGGTTGTACGCATCGACGGCCGCGCGCACGATCTCCACGTTGTCCCGCGACATTGCTTACTCCAGCCCCGGCGCCCGCGGCTCGCGCCACATGGTCGCCACGGTCCGCGTCCGGTCGGGCGTCGTGAACTCGCCCACCTGTTCGAACCCCAGCCGGGCATAGCGGCGGTTGTTGTCCGGGTTGCTCGATTCCAGATAGGCGGGGAGGCCCTCGGAATCGATGACCGCCAGGTTCCGGGCCAGGAGCCCCATCCCGAGGCCCTGTCCCCGATGGTCCGGGTGGATTCCGAGCAGGCTGAGGTAGTAATGCGGCCGATCTCTCGGGTGGGACGCTTCGAAGCGTTCGAGCAGCTCCAGCACGTCAACGGCGCGGGGACCGACGAGCTCGTTCAGCATCGGCTCGACCCGGGCCTCTTCCTCCTCGGTCATCTCGCTGCCGTTCGGTGGAATCCAGACCGATGCCGCCGTGTAGTCCCCGCTCACCCAGACCCAGGGGTAGCGCAACGCGCTCTCGATCATGAACCGCCACCACACGGCGAGGTCGGCGCGCTCCGGGAACGCCCAGCTCCACAGGGGATCGGTCGCGAACGCGGCGGTCAGCGTCGAGGTCAAGCCGTCAAGGTCGACGTCGGTCGCCACGCGGGGGTCTTCGTGTGACATCGCCCGCGCAGTATCTCGCGAGGCGCCGATCGTGATCAGTCCCGCGGATCACTCCTCGACCTGGACTCGGGCGCTCGCATCTGGCGAATGCGAGCGCGGGAGCACTGCCCCCTCTCCTCGCCGGCCGTGGATACCGGATGGACCAGCGCCCTGCTTCTGGCGACATATGAGACTAGCCGCCGTCGAGCGTCCAGGCGGCGAGTCCCTCCCGCATCCAATTCGGGATCGTGGTCTTCGTGTCCGGTTCGCGCTCGACCAGCCTCTTCAGCTCAACCAGGACGTGGCGGAGGGTTCCGTCGACCAGCAGCTCTCCGTCGCGCAGGACCCGATAGCCGGTGGTGATGCTCGTCGTTCCCACCCGGGTGACCGCGATCTCGAGCGTCAGCTCGTCGTCGAAGTGCGCCGGCCGGTGGTAGCGCAGCCCAGCCTCCGCGACCACGAATTCGACGCCCCGGTCGACCATCGCCTGGTAGCCGGCGAACGCTGCCCGAAAGAGCTCGGTGATGCCGATGTCGAAGTACGCAAGGAAGTGGGCGTTGAACACCACCCCCTGCGGGTCGCACTCCCCGTAGCGGACACGCAGCTTGTGGGCGAGGGGCGCTGCCACGCTTGTCCGAACCACATCTTGCGCTGCCATCAGGATCACCTCGCTTGGTTGAATCTCGGGGGCTGGCCGCCTCTCTCGGCGATCTTACCAGTTCACGATTTCTACTGGTAAGATGCATGCTTGTGTCGCCGACGCCTGAGACGATCCAAGAGACGCTCTGCCTGGATTACGCCAACAGCGTCGACTGGTCATCGAAGGATGAGCACGTCGACGTCCTGCGCACGGAGGAGATGCTGGGCCGCTGGGGCCGGCGGCTTGACCTGCTCAGCGACGACGCGGAGCCGGCGAGCGCGGCCGAGCTACGCCGCGCACGCGCGCTACGCGCCGCTGTCTATCGCGTTTTTTCCTCGATCAGCCGAGACCAGGAGCCCGCCGGGAAGGACCTCGAGGTGCTGATGAGCAACTGGATTGAGGCGGTCAAGCACGCCTCTCTGCTGGCCACCGAGGACGTCTACAAGCTCGACTGGCAAGCACGGGATCCACAAAGGATCCGCTACGCCGTCGCCACCGACGCGATCTCGCTGCTTCAGGATCCCAGCCGCCTAGAGCGCGTCAGCTGCTGCCCCGGGCGCGGCTGCGGATGGCTGTTCCTCAACACCAGCGGACGCCGCCGCTGGTGCTCGATGTCCACCTGCGGGAGCCGCGACAAGATGCGGCGGCTGCACCGACGCCGCACACAACACACCGGCTGACCCGCGTCGGCCGCCCCGCTCTCATCTGCATCGGATACGGCTTGAAGACTCGACCGAGCGGGCGCTTCATCCCGGAGCGCCGCCCATGGTGTCAACCCGAATGCTTGCTTGCTCTAGTGCGCCTGAGAGGAGTCGAACCTCCACGGCCCGTTAGGGCCACAAGGCCCTCAACCTTGCGCGTCTACCAGTTCCGCCACAGGCGCCCGTGACGGCCCGATTCTAGACTGGGGCCCGAACCCCTTGCTTCCGTCCTCGGAAGGGTCTAGGCTACGAACATGTGTTCCCGTCCCGAAACCGTTCGCAAGAGATCGGCCAGACCCCCGATTGGGTGGAGGAGCGTTAGAGCGTGGACCTGACAAAGCGCCAGAAGGAGATCTTCGACTACATCCGCCGCTATGCGTCGCGGTACGGCTATCCGCCCACGGTGCGCGAGATCGGCAAAGCGGTCGGGCTCCATTCCTCGTCCACGGTCCACGCGCACCTCGCCAACCTGGAGAAGGTGGGGCTGCTGCGTCGCGACCCGACCAAGCCTCGCGCGATCGAGCTCCTGGTGGATCGGGCGAAGAAGGCGATGGGCCGCTCGGGCCTGCCGCTCGTGGGTCAGGTCGCCGCCGGCGAGCCGGTGCTGGCCGAGGAGAACGTCGAGGACTACCTGGAGGTGCCGACGGCGATCGGCGGTGACGACGGCGATTACGTCCTGCGGGTCAAGGGGGACTCGATGAAGGACGCGGGGATCCTCGAGGGCGACTACGTGGTCGTCCAGCAGGCCGAGGATGCGACCAACGGCTCGATCGTCGTCGCGTTGATCGAGGACGAGGCAACCGTGAAGCGCTTCTATCGTGAGAAGGACAGGGTGCGGCTCCAGCCGGCCAACAAGGCCTACAAGCCGATCCGCACCCGCGACGCGAAGGTGCTCGGCCGGGTGGTCGGCGTCTTCAGGAGCTTATGAGGGCGGTGGTCGCCGTGGCCACAGAATCCGCCCTCACCGAGCGACCGCCGACGGAGGCCCCTGCGCCCAGGCTCTTCGAGCCTGGCGGGTCGACGCTGGAGGACACCGTCCTCGGCGTCTGGGAGGACCTGGTCACGATCGGGCGCGCCGAGTGCCCCGTCTGCGGTGGCTCAATGGACCGCACCGCGGGATGCGAGTCCTGCGGCGCCGAGCTCGGCTGACGCATGCCTCGGCGGCCCCGCGGGGCCGCGAAACCACTACTCGACTTCAAGTAAAGGGGCGCGACGGACACGCTGGAAGCGCGTCGTCGGCGCCGCTTGACCCCTTCGATGGCTCCCGATACGGTCGACACGTGATGCCATTTCGTTCGATCGGGGTATGCGCCGGCGCGCTGGCGCTGACGCTCGCGGCCGTCCCGGCGAGCGCCTCGGGCGCGAGCTGCCGGGGACTGGCTGCCACGATAGTGCGGGGGGACCGCGACAACACGATCGAGGGGAGCTCGGGGCCCGATGTGATCGTGGCCGGGGCCGGCGACGATGTGGTCCACGGCAACGGCGGGGACGACACGATCTGCGGGGGCCGAGGCCGCGACAGGCTGTTCGGGGACGGGGGCGGCGACCAGCTGGTCGGAAACGCGGGGAGCGACGTCGAGCGGGGGGGCGGGGATGGCGACTCGATCTACGGGGACGCGAGCGCGATCGGCTTCACCGACGCGGGCGGAACCGGCGGCGACGATCGCGCCTATGGCGGCGCGGGCGAGGATGTGATCTTCGGCGACAGCTACTCGGATTCCGGCAACGCGCGGGGCGGGGGAGACGACCTGATCGACGGCGGTCCCGATCACGACGTGCTGATCGGCGACAGCGGGACGCTCTCGGGGAGTGCCAGCGGCGGCGGGGACGACACGCTGCTGGGCGGCGGTGGCGGCGACACGATGTTCGGCGACTCGCACGCGCAGGCGGGCGGCAGCGAGTCCGGGGGCGGACGGGACGTGCTCAAGGCGGGCGAGGGCGCTGACAGCCTCGACGGCGGGCCCAGGCACGACCGCTGCGACGGCGACGGCGGAACGGATACCGCGTTCCGATGCGAGGCATCGACCGGAATTCCCTGAGGCGGCCTCGGGCGGGCTGCGAGCGCCTACCATGGAAGCCGTAGGCAATGCAGTCGCGGGGGAGGTGATCCCTCGAGGAAAGTCCGGACACCACAGGGCAAGGACGGTCGGTAACGCCGACCCGGCGAAAGCCGCGGGAAAGTGCCACAGAAAACACACGGCCGATGGCGCGGCCACACGTGAGCCGCGCACAGGCAAAGGTGAAATGGTGCGGTAAGAGCGCACCGGCGTCGCGGTGACGCGGCGCGTCAGGGCAAACCCCGTCCGGTGCAAGGCCAAGCAGGACCGTCGACCCGGCCCGGCGAGGTCCAGGTAGGCCGCAGGATCCCGGTGAACGGGACCCGTCCGGGGCTCACGCCTCCGACGAGACAGATGACTGCACACGACAGGATCCGGCTTACACGCCTACTACCGAGAAGCCCCGCTCAGGCGGGGCTTCTCCATTCGGGGGTCGCGCGAGGGCGGCGTTAAGGGCGCCTCCCGCGGTGCCGATATGTTGGTCACACGGCCACTTCGGGCCCAGGAGGCCACAGGTGGGACCGCAACATCGTGTGCTGATAGTCGACGAGGACGAGCAGGTTCGTCTTCTACACGGCCGCACTCTGGTCGCGGCTGAATATGAGTGCGCGCTGGCGGGGAGCTGCAGCGAGGCTCGCGCGCTCCTGACCGAGGCGGACTTCAGCCTGGCGATCTGCGGCCTGCGGATTGCGGGAGAGTCGGGCCTCGATCTGGTGCGCGACATCAACTCAGATCACCCGAGCACGGCGTTGCTCATGGCGAGTCGGGTGGACGACCCGATGATCGCCGAGATCGCCTCCGACAACGGCGCCTACGGGTACATGGTCACGCCGCTCAGCCCCAACCAACTCCTGATCGGAGTCGCGAACGCGCTCTACCGTCGGCGCACGGAGCAGCAGAACGACCGTCTGCGCCAGCGCCTGGAGCAGGCCGTGGAGGAGCGGACCTCCGAGCTCCGCGCCGCGATCGAGGGCTTGAAGCTCTCGGAGGAGGAAACGGTTCACCGCCTCTCGCGAGCCGTGGAGATGCGAGATGCCCAGCCCGGCGGTCAGATCGAGCGAATCGGAGACATCTCCGCGCTCCTGGGCTCATATCTCGGCCTGCCCGGGGACCGCGAGGAGCTTCTGCGCGTCGCCGCTCCGATGCACGACGTCGGAAAGATCGGGATCGCCGATCGGATCCTCCTCAAGCCGGGTGATCTCACCGAGCGGGAGCGCGGCGAGATGAAGCGGCATACCGAGATCGGCCACGACCTGCTCTCGAGCTCGAAGTCCGAGCTGATGGCGATGGCGGCGTTGATAGCGTTCACGCACCACGAGCGGTTCGACGGGGCGGGTTATCCCCGAGGGTTGGCCGGCGAGGAGATCCCGGTCGAGGGCAGGATCGCGGCCGTCGCCGATGTCTTCGACGCCCTGCTCAGCGATCGCGTCTACCGTCCTGCGTTCTCGTTGCAGGAGGCGCTGGCAACGATGAAGCGGGGCCGGGGGACCCAGTTCGACCCCGTCGTCCTGGATGCGCTGCTCGAGAACGTCGACGCCATGACGCTTACCGGCGGTCAGCCAAGGCGCGAAGGGGCGACCTCAAGGGCCGCTTCCGGCCTCGATTCGCCGCTTCCACCGCCGCTGACGGCGGCGCGCGTCCGCCATCCACAGCGGCACTAGACGGGTCGAGAGACCCGGGAAGGCATCGAAGAGTCGGACGAAGACCCCGCGCCACCGCGGGATCGCCAGTACCGGTCGGGGCCGGTCGAGCAATCCGGCGACCTGGACCGCGACGGCCTCCGGGCGAAGGAGTCGGCCCGAGAAGGAGGGCGCGGCATCCGGGTCGTCGAGCTTGTCGGCGATCATCGGGGTCCAGATGCCGTCGGGACACACGGCGCTCACCGCGATCGCGTCGTAGCCCGCGCGGCGCAGGTCGGCCAGCGCTCCCAGGCTGAATGCGATCGCTCCGTGCTTGGTGGACGCGTAGAGGGCCTCGCCGGGCGGCGCTCCGAGCCCGGCCAGCGAGACGATGTTGATCACATGTCCTCGCCTCGCCTGGCGCATCCGTTCGAGCGCCGCGAGGGTGCCGTTGATCGTTCCCACCGTGTTGACCTCGAACAGCGAGCGCCGGGTGTTCTCATCGTGCTCCCAGACGTGGCCGGTCACGAGGATGCCCGCGTTGTTGACCCAGACATCGAGCGATCCGGATCGCTCGAGCGTCGCCGCGGCGGCGGCCCGGCAGGCTTCGGCGTCGCGGACGTCGAGGACCGAGCCGTACGCCGGGCCTCCGAGATCGCGGGCAGCCGCCTCGGCCGCTCGGGGATCGACGTCGGTGAGGTGGACGGTGACGCCGCGCGCAGCGAGGGTGCGCGCGACCTCGAGTCCGAGGCCCCTGCCGGCTCCGGTGATCAGTGCGGCGGGCACGGGGGGAGCATAGGGGCGCGCGCCCGAGCGCCGTTGGGCCGCGCCGATTAGCAATCGCTCATCAACTGCACACATCCGTCGCCTGCTCTGTTAGCATGCCGCGACCTTCCGGCTGAGTCCTCGCCACATATCGCGGGGATCGGGGGACCCAGTTACTGGGGCGAATCGCAGGCAACTGCCGCGTAGCGCCATCTCTTTCGGCGCGAGCCCGTCAGCTAACCCCGTAAGCGACGAAAGAGCTTCATGTACGAAGGCGCACCCCGCCGGCGTGCGGGAACCGAAAACCGTAGATCCAGAACCGAGTCGGCAGTGATCCGGCATCCCGACCGCATCGCCCTCTGGGCGGTCGTGATGGCGGTGGTCGGGATGATCGCCGCGGCCGCCAGCGCCCACGGGAGCGGTGGGGGTACGGGCGCGCACGGCGGGACCGGCTCTTCGAGCCGCTGCTCCGATGCGTCGTTCGGCGCCCGAGCGCTAAGCGTCGGGGACTGCGGCGGCGACGTCAAGACGCTCCACTGGCTGCTCAAGGCGGGCTCGTACGGCGTGCCGCTCGACAAGGAGTTCGATCACCCGACCGACAACTCCGTCCGCAACTTCCAGCGACGCCATCACATCCACGCCGATGGCGTGGTGGGCCGCCGGACCCGCAAGAAGATCGTCCGCACCATGCACAAGAACGTCGCGACCTGGTACGACCTCAGCGGTCGCCGCACCGCCTGCGGCGTCAGGTTGCGTCACTCGACGATCGGCGTCGCGCATCGCACCCTTCCGTGCGGGACCAAGGTGACCTTCAAGTACCGCGGTCACTTCGTGCGGGCGAAGGTCATCGACCGCGGGCCTTACGGCACCGGCGCCCGCTGGGACCTCACGAAGCGGGCCGCCGACAAGCTTCACTTCACGAGCGTGGGCAAGGGCACGGTCCGCGCCGCCGTCATCAAGCGGTAGCGCGTCCGCCCGCCGCGGGCGGGTAACGGTGCCCGCGGGCTCGCGGCGGTTCTCCCCGACCGCCCGGGTCCGAGCCGAAGTCGCGCCGAGCCCGGGTCCTCAGGCGACCGCGGGCGACGGAAGGACGCTCGGGTCCGACTGATCCTGCGGGAGCGCGGCGGCGTTGGCCATCAGGCTCTGAAACTCGTTCATCGCCACATGGGCCACCGCCTCGAGCACCTGCTCGTCGGTCCAGTCAGCTTCCCGGGCTTCCTCGAGGAGATGCGTTGCCGGGCGCCCCTCGTCGGTGAACAGCGAGCCGAGGAACGCGAGCAGCGCGGCCTCCCGCGGATCGCTCGAGGTCCAGTCCCGGGCTCGGGTGATCTCGTCGAGGCCGAGCCCCGCCGCGCGGGCAGTCCGCGCGTGTTGGGCGATCGAGTAGCCGTCCCCGCGCTGGTGCGCGACCGCGACCGCGATCCGCTCCCTGGTGCGGCGGGGCAGAGCCCCGCCGCGAAGCTCATGGCGCATGCGCGCGAAGGCGCGCAGCGCCGCCGGAGACCCGGCAAGCAGCCCGACGAACTTCGAAACCGAGCCGCCCGCCGTTGCCATCCCGGCGAGCAGCCGGGCGCTCTCGTCGGGTGCGGTGAGCTCGTCGTGGATGTCGAAACGGCTCATGTCGGTCTTCACGGTCATCGGCTCGATCCTGTCCTTCTTCCGAGGCGCGCCGCCCGGCCTTAGCCGTCATTCAGCCCGCCTTTACTTTACTTTTAGCCAGTTACTTACTGTAGGTAAGTTATAGCGCGCGAAGCGCCGATCCGCAAGGCTGGCGATCGGCATCACCTCTATGTCTAGGTTGCACTCCGCCTATTACTACGTCGGCGAGGTGGGGTCCGGTTCAACCCCGGGCGACGCCGATATGGTTCCGCCCTCGCGGCGGCGGCGGTCGGCGCGGGCCCGACCAGCAAGGCGGGACTACCCCACAACCCCATGGAGGACGGAATGGCCGACACCGAAGCCGTTCGGACCGAGACACCCGACGACGTGATGAAGGTGGTCCGCGACAACGACGTGCGCTTCATCCGCCTGTGGTTCACCGACGTGCTCGGCCAGCTGAAGAGCTTCTCGATCAACGCCGCGGAGCTCGACGACGCGTTCGAGGGGGGGATGGGGTTCGACGGCTCGTCGATCACCGGATTCAACCCGATCGAGGAGTCCGACATGATCGCGATGCCGGACCCCTCGACCTTCGCGATCCTGCCCTGGCGGCCCGCCGAGAAGGCGACCGGCCGGATGTTCTGTGACGTACGGGTCCCCGGCGGCGACCCGTACGAGGGCGATCCTCGATGGATCCTGCGTCGCGCCCTGAAGCGCGCCGAGGAGATGGGGTTCGACGCCTACAACATCGGCCCCGAGCTCGAGTTCTTCTACTTCCGCTCGGCCAAGCCCACCGACGGGCCGCCGGAGATCCTCGATGAGGGCGGCTACTTCGACCTGACGACCCTCGATGCGGGCTCGGACGTCCGGCGAGAGACGATCCTGGCCCTCGAGCAGCTCGGCATTCACGTCGAGTACGCCCATCACGAGGTGGGTCCGTCCCAGCACGAGGTGGACATGCGCTACAAGGACGCGCTGTCGATGTCGGACGACTGCATGACCTATCGGATCGTGGTCAAGGAATACGCGATGAAGTACGGCTGGCACGCGACCTTCATGCCGAAGCCGTTGTTCGCCGAGAACGGCTCGGGGATGCACGTCCACCAATCGCTTGCTCG
This sequence comes from uncultured bacterium, assembly GCA_963720685.1. Lineage (GTDB taxonomy): Bacteria > Actinomycetota > Thermoleophilia > Solirubrobacterales > 70-9 > AC-56. Next base: position 560,586 of record CAVRGF010000003.1, read on the forward strand.
AGACGGCAAGAACGCCTTCTACGACCCCGACGACCAGTACTTCCTCTCGGCCACGGCGAAGGCGTTCATCGCCGGTCAGCTCAAGCACGCGCGCGAGATCGCCCCGCTGTTCGCCCAGTGGGTCAACTCATACAAGCGCCTCGTCCCCGGTTACGAGGCGCCGACCTATCTCGCCTGGTCACGACGCAACCGATCGGCGCTGATCCGGGTGCCGCTCTATCACCCGGGCAAGGAGGGGGCGACGCGCGCCGAGCTCCGCTGTCCCGACCCCGCGTGCAATCCCTACCTGTGCTTCGCGGGCATGCTTCACGCGGGCCTCGAGGGCATCGAGAACGGCTACGAGCTCCCGGAGCCGATGGAGCAGAACCTCTACCACCTGACCCCCGAGGAGCGCGAGAAGCGCGGAATCGAGGAGCTGCCGGAGACGTTGGGCGAGGCGATCGAGATCGCCGCTCACTCGGAGCTCGTGCTGCGTGTCCTCGGCGAGCACACCTTCAACCGCTTCGTGGAGATCAAGCGCCAGGAGTGGGACGAGTATCGCGTCCAGGTGACCCCCTGGGAGGTCGACCGGTTCCTGCCGGTGCTGTAGGGCCACCGGTCCGGGGAGCCGCGATAATCGCCGTCAATGAGCTGGCGGCCTTCAACCCCGTCGTGGGTGATGCGCGGGGGGCTGGCGCTGCTCGCGTTCCCGAATGCCGTGATCGCCGCCTGGGGACTGACCTCTCCGCGGTCTTTCTACGACAGCTTTCCCGGGGCCGGGAGGCACTGGGTCTCGGCCCTGCCGCCCTACAACGAGCACCTGCTGCGCGATTTCGCCGCCGCATCGCTGGCGATCGTCATCTTCCTGGTCGGTGCAGCGATCGTGCTCGAGCGCCGCACGATCCAGATCGCTCTGGTCGCCTTCCTCGCCTATTCGATCCCGCACTTCGCCTATCACCTGACGACAACGGAGCACTACTCGAGCGGCGACAACGTCGCAAGCCTGGGGGGCTTCGTGGTCACCATCGCGCTCGCGGGCTTCCTGCTCGCGCTGACCCGTCCGACCGCATCCTCGGATGCCTCGGGCTCGCCACTACGACGCAACTCGTCCCAGGGCCCGGGTGGCTCAGGATGACGCCGGGTGGGTCAGGCCCAGTCGAGGAGGGCGGCCAGCTCGCTCGGCTCCGTGACGGGCCGCCTGCACGCGAATCGCTCACAAACATAGGCGGCCGGGCGGCCGTCGAGGGCCGAGCGCCCCAGCATCAGCTCGGGGCGGCCGGTGCCCTCGGGGCCGCCCGCGAGGACCAGATGCGGCCGCAGCGTCGAGCGGACGGTTGCCGCAAGCGGGGCGAGCCCCGCGCCGGCGCCGGCCGAGGGATCACCCGACGCGGGTGAGACCAGCGCCACCTCTTTGACCTCGGCGAGGTGGAAGTCCAGGGCGCGAAGCAGATGGGGGAGCGCCTGAGGGTGCGCCGTTGCGGCACGGTGAAGGAGGCGCAACACGCCCACTGCGTGGCGCTCGTACTCCCGCTCTCCGGTCAGCGCGGCAAGCCTCAGGAGCGCGTATGCGGCCGCCGAGTTACCGGACGGGATCGGGTGGTCGTCGACATCCTTTCGGCGGGCGATCAGTCGCTCGTGGTCGTGGGCCGTGGTGAAGAACCCGCCTCGCTCGGGATCCGAGAAGTGCTCGATCATCATGTCGGCCGTCTGACGGGCGGCGTCGAACCAGCGGACCTCGAACGTGGCCTCGTACAGGGTCAGCAGGGCCTCGACCAGATACGCGTAGTCCTCGAGGTACGCGTCGAGGCGCGCCTCGCCTTCCCGATAGGTGCGCAGCAGGCGGCCGCGCTCGTCGCGGAGGTCGCGCCAGATGAACTCGGCGCAGGCGATCGCCGCCTCGAGGTAGTCCGCGCAGGGCAGGGCCGCCCCCGCGTCAGCGAGGGTACCCATCATCAGCGCGTTCCACGAGGTGATCCGCTTGTCGTCCTTGCTCGGCCAGATCCGGCGCGAGCGATGGGTGTAGAGCGCCCGCCTGATCGCATCGAGGCTTTCCGGAGGCGTCGCCTCCGGCCCCCCCGGCACGTGGAGGACGTTTCGCCCCTCGAAGTTGCCCGCCGGGGTCACGCCGTAGTGGGCGAGCGTCTCGTCGGCTGAGGCGCCGAGTCCGGCGGCGTCCAGCCCCTCGCGAATCTCGTCGGGGGTCCAGGTGTAAAAGCGTCCCTCCTCGCCCTCGGAGTCGGCGTCGAGCGCCGAGTGGAATCCGCCCTCCGGCCCCCGCATCTCCCGAAGCGCCCAGACGAGCGTCTCCTCGCACGCGTCGCGCCACCGCTCGTGCCCGAGCGCCTGCCAGCCGTGCAGGTAGGCGCGGGCGATGAGCGCGTTGTCATAGAGCATCTTCTCGAAGTGGGGGATGAGCCAGGCGTCATCGACGGAGTAGCGTGCGAACCCGCCCCCGAGCTGGTCGTAGATGCCGCCGTGGACCATCGCATCGAGGGTCAGCTCGACCACGTCGGTCACTCCCCGGGCCAGCAGCAGCTCGAGCGCGCCAGCCGGCGGGAACTTGGGCGCCCCACCGAACCCGCCTCGGCGCATGTCGGCCATTGCTCGAAGCTTCACCACCGCGCCGTCCAGGGCGTCGGCTCCGAGTGGCTCCTCGGATGGCGCGAGCGATCCGATCGCGTTCAGCTGCCTGCGGATCCTCGCGGTCGATGCCCGGATCTCCTCGCGCTCGGCGCTCCACGACTCGATAACGGCCTCCATGACCATCCGCAGGCTGGCCATTCCCTGGCGCGGCTCGGGCGGGAAGTAGGTGCCGCCGAAGAAGGGCACTCCGTCGGGGTCGAGGAACGCGGTCAACGGCCATCCTCCGTGGCCGGTCATGCCCTGGATCGCCTCCATGTAGATCGCGTCGAGGTCGGGACGCTCCTCGCGGTCGACCTTGATGCACACGAAGTGCTCGTTCATGAACGCGGCCGTGCCGGGGTCCTCGAACGACTCGCGCTCCATCACGTGGCACCAGTGGCACGCGGCGTAGCCGATCGAGAGCAGGATCGGCCGATCCTCGCCCCTGGCGCGCTCCAGCGCCTCCGGTCCCCAGGCGTACCAGTCGACCGGGTTGTCGCGGTGCTGGAGGAGGTACGGGCTGGTCTCGCGCGCGAGGCGATTCGCCATCGGATCAGGCTACCCGGCGATGGCCGGGCTGAGGCAAGCCGATCCGCGCGTTGGTCGGCGGGGCGCGCTCAGGCGCCGCGAACGTCGCGCGCGAATGCCTCGAAGGCGACCAGATAGCGGTCGATGTCGGCGTCGGAGTGGGCGATCGACAGGGTCCACTCCTCCTCGACACCCGGGGTCATGAAGATCTCGTGGTTCATGTGGTAGAGCCACGCCAGGGTCGAGAGCTCGCCATCGACCTTGGTCAGGTAGTCGCGGTACTCGCGCAGCGGCTCCTCCGAGAAGATCACGCATCCCTTGGCCCCCATGCCCTCGGTGTAGGCGGGCAGCTCGTATCGATCGATGACCTTCTGGCAGGCGGCCTTCAGGCGCTCGTTGGTCTCCTCGAGCCCGGCGTAGGCGTCCGGGGTCAGGACCTCGGTCAGGGTCGCCTGCGAGGCCGCCATGACCAGCGGGTTGCCGTTGAACGTCCCGTACTGATGGACCTTGCCGCTCGACACGAGCTCGGCGATCTCCTCGGTCATGCCGATCGCTCCGCCCGGGTAACCGCCACAGACGGCCTTCGCCAGGGTGATCATGTCCGGCTTGACGCCGAAACGCTGGGTCGCGCCGCCGTAGGCGATCGTCGCTCCGGTCTTCACCTCGTCGAAGATCAGCTTGACGCCGTGCGCCGAGGTCAGCTCGCGGACCCGATCCAGGTACCCGTCGACCGGCGGGATGATGTTGATGTTCATCATCGCGGGCTCCATGATCAGTCCCGCGACCTGGCCCTCGAGCTTCGCGAGGGCAGCCTCGAGGGCATCCGCGTCGTTGAACGGGACCGCGCGGGTCAGGTCGGTGAGCGCGCGCGGATAGCCGGCTCCGTAGGGGACCGAAACGGGGTCGTTGCGCTCGCCGAGGTCCTCCAGGCCCGGATAGACCGAAACCATGACCGCGTCGTGATGGCCGTGGTAGGACCCCTCGATCTTGAGGATCACGTCGCGGCCGGTTGCGCCTCGCGCCAGGTGGACCGCGTCCATCGTGGACTCGGTGCCGGAGTTCTCGAACCGCCATTGCGGCAGCCCGAATCGATTCTGAAGTTCCTCGGCGACGACGATCGAGCCATCGGTCGGCGCGGCGAAGTGGGTTCCCAGATCGACCCGCGCCTTGACGGCGGCGCCGACCGTGGGGTTGGCATGGCCGATGCACATGACGCCGAACCCGTTGTGGAAGTCGGAGTACTCATGACCGTCGACATCCCATACCCGGGTGCCCTCGCCGCGCTCGATGTAGACGGGCCAGGGGTCGTTCTCCTGAAACGAGGACGGCACGCCGCCGGGCATCACCTTGACGGCGCGCTCGTGCCGCTGCTTGGAGGCCGGAGTCCTCTCGGTGAGCTTCGCCACCTCGCGCTCGGTGAGCTCGGCGATCCGCTTGCGATCAATCGCGGACTGGCCCGCGGCGGTGGTCTCGACGGTCATCGATTCTCCCCTTTGGTAGGCGTACCCTGGAGCCGCGAGGGTAGCGCCCCCGAGGCTGCGGCTGCGTACAAGGTCGGCGCCGCGCGTTAGCCGCAGCGGACTGCCGCTATCGTCATCGGGCATGGAGCTCGAGGGGATTCACCACGTCACCGCGATCACTGCGGATGCGCAGCAAAACGTCGACTTCTACGCGGGGGCGCTGGGCCTTCGGATGGTCAAGAAGACCGTCAACCAGGACAACCCGAGCGTCTACCACCTGTTCTACGCAGACGAGAAGGGCGACCCCGGCTCCGACATCACGTTCTTCGAGTATCCGGGATCGGCTCCCGGCCGCGCCGGCGACGGGATGGTCCACCGCGTCGTATGGAGGGTCGGCTCTACGGATGCGCTCGATTTCTGGACCCGGCGACTGGGCGAGCGAGCTGTCGAGGCGAACCCCGTCGAGGGCCACGAGGCGATCCGGTTCCGCGACCCCGAGGGGCTCGAGCACGAGCTCGCGGTGTCGACCTCCGCGGACGAGCCGCTGATCGCGGAGCACCCCGAGATCCCCAGCGAGCTCGCCCTCCAGGGTTTCGCCGGAGTCTGCGCCTACGCGTCGGATCCGGCCCGCAGCAGCGAGCTTCTGGGCCAGACGCTCGGCTTCGAGCTGCTCAACGAGTGGGACGGGGGCGCCCTCTGGGAGAGGCGGGGCAACGTTCGAGGTGGCGTCTACGCCTATCACGAGGCTCCCTCCGGGCCCGGGATCGAGGGGGCCGGCTCGGTGCACCACGTCGCCTGGGCCTCACCCGCCGACCAGCACGAAGCCTGGCGCGAGCGGGTCGTCGCGTCCGGCATGCGGCCCACCCCGGTGATCGATCGCTTCTACTTCCAGTCCGTCTACTTCCGCGAGCCGAGCGGCGTCCTCTTCGAGCTTGCGACGCTGGGCGGCCCTGGGTTCGCGATCGACGAGCCGCTCGACAGCCTCGGCGAAAAGCTCTCGCTGCCGCCGTTCATCGAGCATCTGCGCGACCGGATCGAGCCCGAGCTGCGGCCGGTCATCAACCCGCGCCAGGCGGCGAAGCAGACCTGATCCCTAGTCCCGGTCGGCTCCGGCGAGCTTTCGGAGCAGCATTCGAAGGTTGTCGCGCTCGTCCGCGTCGAGCGGCGCCAGCAGCTCCTCGGCCGTCTGGGTCGCAGTCCTGCGCGCCCGCGCCAGCGTCTCCTTGCCCGATTCGGTCAGGTAGACGGCGTGCTTTCGCCTGTCGCTGCGATGCGGCCGGCGCTCCGCGAGGCCGAGCTCCTCGATCTCGTCGATCACCGCCACCATCGAGCTGGGGTCGATCATCGAATCGCCCACCAGGTCCTGCTGGGTGCTGCCCGGCCGCGTCGCGATCAGGGTCAGGACGCCGAAGTGCTGGGGACGAAGTCCGAGGGGTTTCAGCGCCTCGGCGAACATGTGCGCCGTACGCTGCCCGTTCCACGACAGCAGGAAGCCCGGGGCGTTCGCGAGCGGCTCGGGCGGTGGTCGGTCGAAGCGCATATGTCAGCGATCATCCCAAGTCGATCGGAGCGTGACGTACCTCACGCTGGAGCCTCCGCGTCGCGTGTTTCATGCTGTCTCGGTTTCGTGCGAGAGGCGCAGGATGGGGCTCGCGCCGGGGAAATCACCGGGTCTCGACGATGAGTTTCGGGGGCTTGGCGGGTCTTCATCAGGATCACCACGCCCCCTATTGTACGGTGCCTAGATTATTTATGCTACAAATGATCCGCGTCAACCACGACCTAGGAGGAGATCGCCTGTGTCCTCATTGACTCGCTGGGTCCTCGCCCACAAGCGCACCGTCACCGTCTTCTGGCTCGTCCTGGCGGTGGTGGGAATCGCCTCGGCCAACAAGGCCACCAAGGCCCTCGACCAGAAGTTCTCGGTCCCGGGCAAGGAGGGCTGGGAGACCAGCGTCGCGATCTCCGAGCACTTCGGCGGCAAGGGAGGGGACACCGCGCCGATCGTCCCGGTGGTCAGCGTGCCGCAGGGCAAGACCGTGACGTCGCCGGGGGTGCACTCCCAGCTCGTTGGGCTCGACCAGCGACTCGCCAAGGCGCTGCCAGGGGCGCGAATCGCCTCCTTTGCTTCAACGGGAAGTGACGCTTTCGTCTCGAGCGACCGGCGCACGACCTTCGCGATCGTCTACCCGAAGCCGGACCCGAACTCGGCCTTCGGTGAGAACCCGGATGCGGCCAAGACCGCCCGCGCCGCGGTCAGTGGGTTCCCGGTCGGGGGCGCGCCGGTCCACGTGAGCGGATTCGATGCGCTCCAGAACGAGTCGGGTGGCGACAACGGCACCGGGGTCCTCCTGGAGTCCGTCCTGGGCGGTTTCGGCGCCTTGATCGTGCTCGCGTTCGTGTTCGCATCGTTCCTGGCCCTGGTGCCGCTCGCGATGGCGATCGTTTCGATCATGACCACGTTCCTGCTGGTCTGGGGCCTGACGGCGTTCACGGACATCTCGCCGGTGGTGCAATTCCTGATCGCGTTGGTCGGGCTCGGGATCGCGATCGACTACTCGCTTCTGGTCGTCTCTCGCTGGCGTGAGGAGCGAGCCCACGGGCGAAGCGGGGACGAAGCGGTCCAGCGCGCGATGGAGACGGCGGGGCGGGCGGTCGTGTTCAGCGGCACCACGGTCGCGATCGGCCTTCTGGCGATGGTCGCGCTCCCGGTGCCGTTCCTTCGCAGCATGGGCTATGCCGGGATGCTGATCCCGCTTGTCAGCACGCTCGTCGCGATCACCCTGCTCCCGGTGGTGCTGTCGAAGGTGGGACAGCGCCTCGATTGGCCCCACCGACGCACCGACGACCGAGCCAGCAGGGCATGGACCCGGTGGGCCGAGGGGGTGGTCCGGCATCGGTGGCTGGCCGCCGGGACCGCGATCATCGTCCTCGGGGCGCTCGTCGTCGCCGCGACCGGGCTGACGCTGGGCGACGCAAGCCCCGACACGCTCGCCAAGCACGGCGACGCGAAGGAGGGCCTGATCGCCCTCGAGGATTCCGGAATCGGGTCGGGAGCGCTGCTCCCCTATGAGATCCTGACCAACGGGACCGATCCCACCCAGGTCGCCGACAAGCTGAGCCGGGTCGAGGGCATGCACGGGGCGGTCGCTCCCGACTCGCCCCAGTGGCGGAACGGCGCCTTGGCCGAGGTGCTCGGGTTCCCAGTCGCCGACGACTCGACCGCGGCCGGTCGAGACACGCTCGACCGGGCGCGCGACACGGCACACTCCGCAGGGGGTGACGTGCAGGTCGGCGGCCTGCCGGCTCAAAACGCCGACTTCATCAGCGCCGTCTACGGCAACTTCCCACTGATGATCGCGCTGATCGCGGTGGTCACGTTCATCCTCCTGGCGCGGGCGTTCCGCTCGCTGCTCCTGCCGCTCAAGGCGGTGATCCTCAACATCGTCAGCGTCGGGGCGGCTTGGGGCGTCCTGGCGATCATGTGGCAGAACGGTCACGGATCGGACCTGCTGTGGGGGATCGAGGCCACCGGCTCGGTGCCCGCCTGGATCCCGCTGATGGTGTTCGCCTTCCTGTTCGGGCTCTCGATGGACTACGAGGTGTTCATCCTCAGCAGGATGCGCGAGGAGTTCGACGCGACGGGCAACACCCGGACCGCGGTGATCCGCGGGATCGGCCGCACCGGCCGGCTCGTGACCAGCGCCGCGCTGATCCTGTTCCTCGCGTTCATCTCGCTCGCCTCGGGCCCGGGCACCGACCTGAAGATGTTCGCGACCGGCCTCGCCGCCGGCATCCTGCTCGACGCGACCGTCGTCCGGGCGCTGCTCGTACCCGCCGTCGTATCGCTGTTCGGCCGCTGGAACTGGATCCTCCCGGCCTGGCCGGCGCGCCTGCTCCGGGTCGAGCCCTCGACGCCATCCCGGGTCGCCGCGGGCGAGGGAGACGCGGGCTAGGGCCTACTCGACGGTCCAGGCGTCGCCCGAGCGAAGCAGCGCATTGAGCGCATCGTCGCCGATGCCCTCGCGCGCGTCCGCGAGCTCCTGGGTCGTGGAGCCGGCGAAGACGGGGCGCTCGGAGGCGCGGAAGACGCCCACCGGGGTCGGGCCGTTGGGGCGCTCGCTGAGATGTGCGAGCGCGAACGCCTGGCTGGGGTTGGGGTCGAGCGCGTCGTGGACCACCAGCGCGTCGGCGCCGACCGTTTCGACGTCATCGATCCGAAGCCCGCCGTCGGGCCCGCGGACGACGCCCCGCTCGCCCTCGGCGCCGAATCGGATCGGCTGTCCGTGCTCGATCCGGATCTTGTTCGCCTCCTGCCCCTTGCCCCTGACGGCATCGAACGCGCCGTCGTTGAACACGTTGCAGTTCTGGTAGATCTCGACCAGGGCCGAGCCCTGATGGTCCGCGGCCGCGCGCAGCACGGCGGCTTGGTGCTCGCGGTCGGTGTCCACCGTCCGCGCGACGAACGTCGCCTCGGCGCCGAGCGCCAGCGCGATCGGGTTGAAGGGATGGTCGAGCGAGCCGAACGGGGTCGACTTGGTGACCTTGCCCTCCTCGCTGGTCGGCGAATACTGGCCCTTGGTCAGCCCGTAGATCTGGTTGTTGAACAGCAGGACCTTGATCGGCACGTTTCGACGCAGGGCATGGATCAGATGGTTGCCGCCGATCGAAAGGGCGTCGCCGTCGCCGCTCACCACCCAGATCGATAGGTCGGGCCGGGCGAGCGCGAGCCCGGTGGCCAGCGCGGGCGCCCGGCCGTGGATGCCATGCACCCCGTAGGTGTTCATGTAGTACGCGAAGCGGCCCGCGCAACCGATGCCGGCGACGAACACGATCCGCTCGGGCGGAATCCCGAGCTCGGGGAGGAACTGCTGCACGGTCGCGAGGATCGCGTAGTCGCCGCAGCCCGGGCACCACCTGGTCTCCTGATCGGAGGAGAAGTCCTTCTTGGTCAGCCCGTTGGCCGCCGTCCCGTTGGTGCCGTTCGTGGGGGTCAAAGCCGCTCCGTGATCACCTCGTCGAGCTCCTCGGCGAAGATCGGGAGGCCCTCGACCTTGGTGTAGCTGATCGCGTCGACCAGGAATTCGCTGCGGATGATCCGTACGAGCTGGCCGGTGTTGGTCTCCGGGATGAGCACCTTTCGGTAGCCGCGGAGCACCTCGCCCGTGTTCGCGGGAAGCGGGTTCAGGTGATGCAGGTGGGCCGCATCCACGCGCTCGCCCCGGCGGCGGAGCCTGCGAACGGCGCCGGTGATCGCCCCGTAGGTCGAGCCCCAGCCGAGCACGAGCATCTCGGCGCCTTCGATGTGATCGACCTCGAGCTGGTCGACCTCGGCCGCGAGCCGCGCCGTCTTGGCTGCCCGGAGGCTCGTCATCAGGGCATGGTTGGCCGGCTCGTAGCTGATCACTCCGCTGCCGTCCTCCTTCTCCAGCCCGCCGATCACGTGTTGCAGGCCCTCGGTGCCCGGGACGGCCCACGGGCGAATCAGCCGGTCGTCGCGCAGGTACGGCCAGAACTCGCCGTCGCGGTTCGGGCCCGTCGCGAAGGACGGCTCGATCGCGGGGAGGTCGGCCGCGTCCGGGACCTTCCAGGGCTCGGACGAGTTGGCTAGGAAGGTGTCGGTGAGCAGGATCACGGGGGTCCGGTGGGTGACGGCGATCCGGGCGGCTTCGATCACCGCGTCGAAGCACTGGGCGGGGGTCGCCGCGGCGATCACCGGCAGGGGCGACTCGCCGTGACGCCCGTGGATCGCCATCAGCAGGTCGGCGGCCTCCGTCTTGGTCGGCATGCCCGTCGAGGGCCCCGCCCGCTGGACGTCGATCACCAGCAGGGGAAGCTCGAGCGCCACCGCTAGCCCGATCGTCTCCTGCTTCAGGTCCATTCCGGGTCCGCTCGAGGCCGTCACGCCGAGGTGCCCACCGAAGGCCGCGCCGAGCGCCATGTTGGCGGCCGCGATCTCGTCCTCGGCCTGCACGGTCCGCACCCCGAAGCGCTTGTGGCGCGAGAGCTCGTGCAGGAGCTCCGACGCCGGGGTGATCGGGTAGCTGGCGAGGAACAGCGGCAGCCCGCTCCGGACGCTCGCCGCGATCAGCCCCAGGGCGGTCGCCGTGCTCCCGTTGACGGCCCGATACGTGCCGGGCTCGGCGGGCGCCGGCTTCACTTCGTAGTGGACGTGGAGGAGCTCGGCGGTCTCGCCGAAGTTGTAGCCGGCTCGGAACGCGGCCAGGTTCGCCTCCATGACCTGGGGCTTGGCCTCGAACTTGTCCTCGATCCAGCGAACGGTGGCATCGGTGGGGCGGCTGTACATCCAGGCGACCAATCCGAGCGCGAACAGGTTCTTGGAACGCGCCGCGTCGCGGGCGGTGATCCCCTCGATCCCCTCGCTCGCCCGCACGGTCATCGAGGTCATGGGCACCCGGAAGACCTGGTACTCGTCGAGGGTTCCATCCTCGAGCGGATTTGCCTCGTAGCCGGCCTTTCGGAGGTTGTGGTCGCCGAACCCGTCCTGGTTCGCGATCACGATCCCGCCCCGCTCGAGCTCGGGCAGGTTCGCCTTCAGGGCGGCCGGGTTCATGGCCACGAGCACGTTCGGCTGACCTCCGGGGGTGAGGATCTCCCGCGAGGCGAAATGGATCTGGAAGGCCGAGACGCCCGCCAGCGTGCCGGCCGGAGCACGGATCTCGGCCGGGAAGTCGGGAAGGGTGACCAGGTCGTTCCCCACCAGTGCCGTCGCCGCCGCGAAACGGTCGCCGGCGAGTTGGATGCCGTCGCCCGAGTCCCCGGCGAATCGGACGACGACCCGCTCTATCTCTTCGGTGGTGGTCTTGGTCAAGCCGAAAGACGCTCCGCGCCTACGGTTGATTGTAGGCAGGCGCCCGGCCCGACCCGGACGGCGGTGTGGGCAGGCGCCCGGCGAGACCCGGAGCGCCGATGGCCGAATCTGTTCGTCCATTCGACGCTGTTCGGCCGGCGACGGTCCCAGCGTCCGAACGAAGTGCGAACATACGTTCGTGCGTTGGGAGAACCTGACGGCCCATCGACAGGACGGAGCACGCCTGCCCGGCTTCAAGGACGAGGCGACGGTCCGCACCTTTGATGCGCCGGAGGCGATGGACACCCGCTTCTACGAGGTGAACGCGCGCTCGGCGATCAACCGGGTCCCGAAGAGCTCACGGATGCCCTTCCGCTACACGATCAATCCCTATCGGGGATGCACCCATGGGTGTGTCTATTGCTTCGCCCGACCCACACATACCTACCTCGACTTCAACGCCCGGGAGGACTTCGAGCACCAGATCGTCGTCAAGGTCAACGCGCCCGAGCTGGTGCGCGCCGAGCTCGGGCGGCGTTCATGGAAGGGCGAGCACGTGGCGCTCGGAACGAACACGGACCCCTATCAATGGGTAGAGGGCCGTTACAAGCTGATGCGAGGCATCTGGGAGGCGATGCGGGACTTCGCCAACCCCTGCTCGGTGCTGACCAAATCGCCCCTCCTGCTGCGTGACCTCGAGCTGATCCAGGAGATCGCCGAGCGGACCGACTTCACCGCAAACCTGTCGATCCCGACCCTCGACGAGGAGGCCTGGCGATCGACCGAGCCTCACACACCCCACCCCAGGAAGCGAATCGAGGCGGTCGCGGAGCTGAAGCGCGCCGGGATCCGGACCGGGGTCCTGATCGCGCCCCTGATTCCTGGGGTCAACGACTCCCCGGAGCAGGTGGGGCCGCTCCTCGAGCTTCTGGAGGAGGCAGGGGCGGACTCGGTCGGAGGCGTTGCTCTCCACCTCCGCGGTGAGGTCCGCGAGATCTGGTTCGACTGGCTGCGCGAGAACCGCCCGGACCTGATCCCGCGCTACGAGGGGCTGTACGCGCGCGGCGCCTACATGAAGCGCGAGGAGGCGACCCGGCTCAGCTCGGTCGTTCGGCGTGGACGCCGCGCGTCCGCCTCGCGCGGCGTCGTCCGCCGGCCATCGGGCCCCGACGAGGTGGCCGGCGCGGCCGAGGAAGCCGCGGACGGCGGCGTCAGCTCACCGCCGGGGCGGCAGCCCCGGCTCTTCTGAGCGCCAACGCGACGCTGAGTGTGCCGAGCGCACAGCCCGAGGCAAGCCAGAACGCGGCCGGATAGCCGGCCAGCGCCACGGCGACCCCTGCCAGCGGAGCGCCCAGGCCCACGCCGAGGTCGAAGAACCCGGTGAAGGTGCCGAGCGCCGCGCCGCGCCGGCCCTCGGGCACCTGGTTCACCACCACCAGCGAGAGCGACGGATAGAGCAGCGAAAAGGCGGTTCCCATTGCCGCGGACCCGACTATCGCCATGGGCAGGTTCGTCGACAACGCGATCAGGGCGAGGCCGAGCGATTCAACCGCGGCGGCACCCGCCGCGCAACGAAGCGGGCCGACCCGGTCGGGGAGATCCCCGGCGAGCAGTCGGGTGAGAACAACCGTGGCGGCGAACACGGTGAACGCGATCGCTCCGTGCGAATCGCCGTTTGCCTGAAGGTGAAGGACGATGAAGGAGGCCATGGCGGCATACCCCACGCTGGCCAGCGATAGCCCGAAGCCGGGGCGAATCGACTCGCGTGCGATCAGGGGTCCGCGAGCGGCATGCGGCGAGGGCTGAAACGGGTCCGGGATCCGAAGCGCCACCAGCGCTCCGAGGCACGGTGCCGCGGCCGCGAAGGCCCAGACGAGATGGAAGCCCGCCGCGTGGTAGAGCAGCTCGCCGATCGACGGCCCGATGCTGAGTCCCGTCCAGACGGCCAGTCCGTAGAGGCCGATCACCCGACCGCGGCGCCCGGGCGGTGCCAGGTCGACGATCCAGGCGGAGCCCGCGGTGAACACCGAGCCCTCGCCCAGGCCCAGGACCAGCCGAGCCCCGATCAGACCGGGGAGGCCCGTCGGAAGGAGATAGAGCAGGCCGGCGAGCGCCGCAAGCAGCGTGCCGAGCACGACCGTTGGCTTTCGGCCGCGATGATCCGCGAGCCGTCCCGCGATCGGCCGGAAGGCCAGACCGGTCAGCGCGTAGCAGCCCACGACCACGCCCACCGCGATGTTCCCCGAGTCGAGGGGTCCCCTGACGTATCGCGGCAGCACCGGCAGCACGGCCCCGACGGCCATCAGCGAGAGCAAGGTGACGACGAAGATGCCCGCGAAGGCCGCGTAGGGCGAGCGTCGCATCGGCGCTCAGGGGGTCCCGGTGCCGCGAAGCTCGGCGCGCTTGATCTTGCCGCTGGTCGTCTTCGGCAGGCGGTCGGCGAACTCGACGATGCGCGGGAACTTGTACGGGGCAGCGACCCGCTTGCAGTGCTCCTGGAGCTCGCGGGCCAGCCCCTCGCCCGGCTCGCCATCACTCAGGACGACGATCGCGCGCACCACGGACCCACGATCGGGATCGGGAGCGGCGACGGCGGCGGCCTCGGCGACGCTGGGATGGGCGAGGAGGGCTGATTCGACCTCGAACGGCCCGATCCGATAACCGGAGGAGACGATCAGATCGTCGTGGCGGCCCTCGTACCACAGGTACCCGTCGTCGTCCCGGCGGACCACGTCTCCGGTCGGCCACCACTCACCCTCGAAGGACTCGCCGTCCAGATAGCGGCTGAAGAAGGTCGGGCAGCTGTCCCTACCGACGTGGAGCTCGCCGTCGACGATCCGCACCTCGATGCCAGGGAGCGGCCTTCCCATCGAGCCCGGTCGGACCTCGTCGCCGACCAGGTTGCCGCTCACCTGGCCGGTCTCCGTCTGGCCGTACCCGTCGCAGATGTCGAGACCGACCCGCTCGCGGAATGCGTCGATCACACCCGGGTTGAGCGGCTCACCTGCCGAGACCATCCTGCGCATCGACTCGATCGGACGAAGCTCGGCGCGCTTGGCGAGCATCCGGTATTCGGTGGGAGCCTGGCAGAGGACGTTGACCCTCTCGCGCTCGATCAGCTCGAGACGCTCGGGTGGATCGAACCGGCCTTCGTGAAGAAGTGCCGCCGCACCGCACAGCCACGGCGCCACGAAGACGTTGCGAGCCGACTTCGACCAGCCGGTCGCGGTCGTGCACCAGACCAGCTCGTCGGGGTGGGCGCCCAGCCACTGCTCGGCCTGAAGGCGCTGCCCCGCGAGATAGGCCTGGCTGTGGAGGACGCCGCGCGGATCCCCCGTGGTACCCGAGGTGAACACGATCAGCGCCCCGTCCCCTGGATCGAGGTCCGCGACCTCGGCCGGCGGTTCCTGCGGTCGCTCCTCGTCCATGATCGCGGCGACCTCCGCCGTCGTCATCGTCGGGACGCCGGCGGGCAGCTCTCCCGCAAGGCCTTGCTCGGCGACGCACAGCGCGGGGCTCGCGGCGGCGATCCGCAGCTCGAGGTCGTGGCGGCGAAGCTGCGTGTTGCAGGGGAGTGCGATCGCCCCGATCCGCCAGCAGGCAAGGATCGTCAGCGCCCACTCGATCCGGTTGCCGACCAGGGTCATCACGACGTCGCCCCGTCCGACGCCACGCGCCGCGAGCGCACCCGACAGCCCCGCGCTCTTGGCGACCAGCTCGCCGAAGCCCCAGACTCGGCGCTCGCCGTCGGCGGAGATCGTGACCAGTGCGGGGCGTGCGGACGGGAACCGCTCCAGAACGTCCTCGATGAAGTTCATGCGCCGGAGTCGGTCGGTCTCACGGGCTCGTAGTCTGCCGTTGATGAGCCTCGAGCAGCAGGGACCATTCGCCGCGTGACGGGGGATGGAGCAGGCCGCGAGCTCGAGGCCGCGCTTTCGTTCCTGGCCCGCATCGACGACGCGGTCGCGGGCGAGGTGGTTTCGCTGGGCTGGGGGACCGGGGTGTTCGACCGCCGCCGGCCGCGGGTGTGGGACGCCAACTACGTACGGGTGGCGGCTTCGGCCGAGTCGAGCGCGGTCGACCTCGCCGAGGCGGGCGAGCCCGTGTTCTCCGAACGGGGCCTGGCGCATCGAACGCTCGTGTTCGACGACCCACACCAGGCCGGGCGCCTGGCCGCGGGATTCGCTCAGCTGGGGTGGGATCCGGCTCATGAGGTCGTGATGGTGTCGAGGCGTCCGCCGGCTGCGCCGGCGCACCGGGTCGCCGAGATATCGATCTTGAGTTATGAGGAGTCCAAGCGAGCCTTCGAGCTCGCCGAGCCGCCGGGCGGTGCCGACCCGGCGGCCGCAACGGAGCTGGCGGACCAGCTTGCGAGCCGGGACGCGCTGATCAGGGAGGTCGCCTCGGAGCGGCGCTTCGGGGTCGTCGTCGATCGCCGGGTGGTGGCCGCCTGCGTCCTGTACTCCCTCCAGGGCATCGGTCAGGTGGAGTCGGTGACGACCGAGCCCGAGCACCGCCGCCAGGGCTACGGGCGGGCGATCGTCCAGGCTGCGTTGGGCGCGTCCGTGAAGCGCGGTGACCAGCTCACCTTCCTGGTCGCCCTGCTCGACGACTGGCCGCGCGAGATGTATCGCAAGCTCGGCTTCGAACCGGTGGGGGTGATCCACCGATTTCGCCGCTCACCGGCGGGCTAGCGCCGCAGCTCGCTGCCGCTCAATTTGTTTACGCGGGCGCTGGTCGCGGCCCAGGCTCAGAATCCCCCGGCGCCCTGACCCTTATACGGGTGTGGCCGACGCGAGATACTGCGCGGGCGATGTCGCGGGAGAACGTGGAGGTCGTAAAGCGAGCCATCGCTGCGATCAACGAGCGGGATGTCGACGCGTACCTCGGGCTGTGTGCCCCCGACTTCGAGTTGATCAACCCCGTGGCGGCGATCGAGGGTTCCAACCGAGGCGAACAGGGGGTCCGGAGCTTCTTCGACGCCCTTGGCGAGGCGACGACCGAGTTCAAGTTGGAAGTGGAGCGCCTGCAGTCGCTTGACGATCACCGCGTTCTCGGTTGGCTGACGCTTCACCTGGAGTCCGAACGCGGCTTCCGCCAGACACAGCCGCTCACGAATCTCTACGAGCTGGACCGCGGGAAGCTCGTGCGTGTACGGGTCTTCTTCGATCGCGCCGAAGCCCTCGAGGCCGCCGGGCTTTCGGAGTAGGCGATGTCGCAGGAGAACGTCGAGATCATCCGCCGCGCGTATGAAGCAGGCAGCCGGGGCGACTGGGACGCGGGGCTTCGTGACGCCCACCCGGACTGCGAACTCACCTTCCAAGCCGGGCCTCAGGCCGGGACGCACCGAGGCCGCGAAGAGATCGTGGCGGTTCTCTCCGACCTGACCGCAGGATTCGACGCCTGGATCCAAGAGCCGTTGGAGTTCGTCGAGAGCGACGATCAAGTCGTGGTCGTCGTCAGGAACCGCCTGCGACCCAGGGGGGGCGCGGCTGGTGAGTTCGAGTACCGGAACGGGTTCATTTGGACGATCCGCGACGGAACGATCTTGTCGGTCGTGGGATACCCGAATCCCGAGGAAGCCCTCGAAGCCGCCGGGTTGTCGGAGTAGGCCGATGTCGCAGGAGAACGTGGACGTTGTGCGGCGTGGCTGGCAGGCGTTCGCCAGTGGAGGGGTCGAGGCGACCCTCGAGGGCTGGACCGAGGACTGCGTGTTCGAGGAGTTCCGGGAGATGCCAGAGAGCGCCGTCTACGTGGGACGGGACCGCTTGAGCGAAGCAGTCGAGCACTTCACCGAGATGTGGAGTGACCTTGTCTGGGAGCCGCTGGAGTTCATCGACGCAGGTGAGAACCTGGTCATCGCGGTGGTCAGATACCGTGGGCGCGGCCGGGCCAGCGGCGCTCCCCTGGACGCGCTCGCGACTTGGCTCTACGAGATGCGGGACGGAAGGGTTTCCCGGGCGCGAGCCTTCACGACGAAGCAGCAAGCCCTCGAAGCCGCCGGGCTTTCGGAGTAGGCGATGTCGCAGGAGAACGTGGAAATCTTCAGGCGGGGCGTGGACGCCTGGAACAGCGACGACTTCGAGGCGTGGATCAATCTGTACGACGCCGAGGTCGAATGGTTCGCACTCATGGAGGTGTTTCGCGGGCGCAGGGGTGCTCGGCAGGCCTGGGAGAGCTTCAAGGGCGACGCGGGGATCAGGGTTCGATTCGACGATGTTCGTGACCTCGGGGAATCCGTCCTCGCCTTGGGGGAGATAGAGGCCACCGGGCGCAGAACGGGGCTGAACGTCGCCCAAGAGATCGCACAGCTGATCACCTATCGCAACGGCAAGACCGTCAGCGTCCGCGACTTCGGTAGCCACGCCGAAGCCCTCGAAGCCGCCGGGCTGCGGGAGTAGGGCCCAGCCCGCCGCCGCTCCCATCGCTTTCCTGCGTCCGCAAAACGACCGCTTCGCCGGCCGGTCTCGGCGACGACCAGTCGGTGGCCGTTGAATACCGGCTACGACGCCGGAGACTCGTCGCCGTTGTTCTCGCGCGTGCCGCTCCGGCGGGAATCCGCGCCCGATTAAGTGCGCCGCAGCTCGGTGCCGTCGTAGAGCTTGCGGATCACGACCGCCCCGGCCGGCGCCGCCTCCAGGCACAGCTCGCACAGCACGCACTCGTCGAGGTTCTCCTCGACGATCCGGAGCGCGCCGTCATCGTCGTCGGTGGCGAAGATGTCGACCGGGCAGACCTCGGCGAGCTTGGCCGCTATCGCGGGGTCGGCGCCGGCGGCGTCATCGACCTCGACCTCGATGAACACGCCTGACTTGTCGGCGGGCTCGGCCATCAGCTTGCAGCCTCGAGCTTTCCCTTGACCGCGTCCGGGATCTCGTCGATCCGCTCGACGACCGGGATCCCGGCGGCTTCGAGCCGGGCGATCTTCTCGGTCGCGGTGTCCTCCTTGCCCTCGACGATCGTTCCGGCGTGGCCGAAGCTCATCCCCTTCATCTCCTCGTCGTCCATGAATCGTCCCGCCATGAACGCGACGATCTCCAGTCGCGAGTCGTTGTCCGCCATCCACTCGGCGAGCTGCGCCTCCATCCGCCCGCCGGGCTCCGTGTAGATGACGATCGCCTGGGTCTGCTCGTCGGCCTCGAACAGCGGCATCAGCTCGGCGTAGGTCGATCCGATTATCGCGTCGCCGCCGATCGAGACGGCCGTCGATTGCCCCAGTCCGGCGGCGGTCAGGGTCGAGGAGATCTCCGTGGTCATCCCGCCGCTTCGCGACATCACCCCGACCGAGCCTGGCGTATACGCCTTCGCGGCATCCTTGGCAGGACCTCCGATGCCGCCCATCTTGCTGACCCCGGGGACGATCAACCCGAGGCAGTTCGGACCGATGATTCGGGCCCCCCGCAGTGCGGCGAGCTCCACCATCTCCGCCACGTCGCGACGAGGTATGCGCTCGGTGACGATCACGATCAGCTCGATCCCGGCCTCGATCGCCTCGAACACTGCGTCCTTGGTGAACGCGGGGGGTACGGTGACCACGGACCCGTCGGGGACGTAGCCGACCGCGTCCGCGACCTGCTCGACCGTGTCGAAGACGGGCACGCCGTGCACGTCGCGTCCCTTGCGCCCCGGGGTCACCCCGCCGACCACCTTCGACCCGTAATCGAGGCACTCCCGAGTCAGGTTGACCGCCTCGCGCCCCGTGATCCCCTGGACGATGAACGTGAAGTCCTCTGAAAGCAGGACGCTCATCAGCGAGAACCTATTGCGGCGGCTTCGCCGCCTGACACGCTGGTTTCGGTGCCAAAGCACCTCATCAAGCACCTTCCTGGATCTTCGCCACGGCTCTCCCCGCTGCCTCCCACATCGAGACGCTTCGGTCGCAGTACTCGACCCCGTAGTGGCCGAGGATCTTGAAGCCCTCCTCCTCCCAGGCGCCGGGAATGCGGAAGATCGCGATCGTCTCGCCGGGGTCCTTGTCCAGCTCCAGGCAGGCCTTGATCACTCCCCTGGCGACGATGTCGACCCTTGTGTTGGAGACGATCGACATCATCACGGCGATCTTCTCGACGCCGTCCTTTCTGAGCACCTCCTTGGCGAGCCCGCAGGCCTTGGCCACCGAGGGGTTTCCCCCGATCTCGGTGTAGTTCGCCGGCTTGCCGCCCTGGCTTCGGACCGCGTCGGTGAGCGTCAGCGAGCCGCCGCCGGCGCCGATCACCAGCCCGAGGTTGCCGGCGAACCCGTGATCCTTGCCCTGGATGACGCCTCGGTGGTCGGCCGAGTCGATCGCCTTCACATTGCGCTCGAAGTCGCTCGGCTCGTACGGCTCGCGGCTGTCGGCGGGCTCCACGCCCAGCTCGTCGAGCAGGGCCTTCTGCCTCGGGCGGGCCTCGTTCTCCATCTCCATGTGGGCGTCGAGGGCCACGAAGCTTCCGTCCTCGAGCCGGGCGAGCGGATTGATCTCGGCCAACGTCATGTCGCAGTCCCGCGCGAGGCGTGCAAGGCGGGCCAGAATGGGAGTCGCGCGAGTCAGGGCCGAGCCGGTGACGCCCGTCTGGGCGATCACCTGCTTGGCCTGGAAGTCGGAGACGGGCAGCAGGTTGGAGAGGTGGCCGCGGCCCACGTGGTCCGGGTGGGATTCGGCGACCTCCTCGATGTCGATCCCGCCCATGTCGCTGAACAGCATCATCGGGAGCTTTCGGGTCCCGTCCCAGACCACGCCGGCGTAGTACTCCTGCGCGACCTCGGCCTTGGGATCGACCAGCACCCCACGCGGCGCGTGGCCGTTGATCTCCAGCTGGAGGATCGCCGCGGCGTGCTCGGCGGCCTCCTCGGGCGTGTCCGCGAACTTGACGCCGCCGGCTTTCATGCGACCACCGGTCAGCACCTGCGACTTGATGACGACCGGCCCGCCGATCTTGGCGGCCGCGGCCCGGGCCTCCTCGGCGGTGGTGCAGAAGCCGTAGCTCGTGACGGGGATCCCCGCCCGCTCGACGACCCTCCGGGACTCGTACTCGTAAAACCTCATCAGTGCGGGCGGGAACCCTACCTGACGCCATCAGTTCTCAGTCTGCGAAAGAATGGGGGCCCGTCCAGGGTTGAACTCCTGGACGTTTGCCGTTCAAGAGAACCACGGAAGGAGTTGATCCAACCCTTGAGCGAGACGACGGCGGCAGCCGCCGATGCGCTGACCAAGAACCGAGAGCTGATCGCCTGGGTCGCCAAGTTCGCTGACCTGGCCCATCCGGATGCGGTCCACTGGTGCGACGGATCGGCGGAGGAGTACGACCGCCTCTGCGCCGACCTGGTCGACGTCGGGACCTTCGAGAAGCTCTCGGACGCCAAACGGCCCAACTCGTATCTGGGCCGCTCCGACCCCGCGGACGTCGCCCGAGTCGAGGATCGGACCTTCATCTGCTGTGAGAGCGCCGAGGACGCGGGCCCGACCAACAACTGGCGGGACCCGGCCGAGATGCGCTCGGAGCTCGAGGGGCTGTTCAAGGGATCGATGCGCGGGCGCACCATGTACGTGGTCCCGTTCTCCATGGGCCCGCTCGGCTCCCACATCGCCCAGATCGGCATCCAGCTCACCGACTCGGCCTACGTGGCCGCCTCGATGCGGATCATGACCCGGATGGGCAAGGGCGCCCTCGACGCGCTCGGCGACGACGGCAAGTTCGTCCCCTGCATGCACTCGCTCGGGGCGCCTCTCGCCGAAGGCCAGCAGGACGTCCCGTGGCCTTGCGACGCCGACAACAAGTACATCGTCCACTTCCCCGAGACGCGCGAGATCTGGTCCTACGGCTCGGGCTACGGCGGCAACGCGCTGCTCGGCAAGAAGTGCTTCGCGCTTCGGATCGCCTCGGCGATGGCTCGCGACGAGGGGTGGATGGCCGAGCACATGCTGATCTTGAAGCTGACCTCGCCCGAGGGCAAGGTCAAGTACGTCGCGGGCGCGTTTCCCTCGGCATCGGGTAAGACGAATCTCTCGATGCTGATCCCCACCCTGGAGGGTTGGACGGCCGAGACGATCGGGGACGACATCGCGTGGATGAAGTTCGGCTCCGACGGCCGCCTCTATGCGGTCAACCCGGAGGCCGGCTTCTTCGGCGTGGCGCCGAACACGAGCCACAAGACCAACCCGAACGCGATGGAGACGATCGAGCGCAACACGATCTTCACCAACTGCGCCAGGACCGACGACGGCGACGTGTGGTGGGAGGGAATGACCGGCGAGCCACCGGCGCACGCGATCGATTGGCACGGAAATGACTGGACTCCGGACTCCGATGACCCGGCCGCGCATCCGAACTCGCGCTTCACCACTCCCGCCGCGCAGTGTCCCTCGATCGCACCCGAGTGGGAGGACGCTGACGGCGTGCCCATCGACGCCTTTCTGTTCGGGGGGCGCAGGGCCACGGTGGTGCCGCTGGTAACCGAGGCGTTCGACTGGGAGCACGGCGTCTTCCTGGGCGCCACGATGTCGGTCGAGACGACGGCGGCGGCCGCCGGCGAGGTCGGCAAGCTCCGCTTCGATCCGATGGCGATGCTTCCCTTCTGCGGCTACAACATGGCCGATTACTTCGGCCACTGGCTGTCGATCCGCGACCAGCACGAGGACGCGAAGCTGCCGAGGA
Organism: uncultured bacterium; assembly: GCA_963720685.1. Lineage (GTDB taxonomy): Bacteria > Actinomycetota > Thermoleophilia > Solirubrobacterales > 70-9 > AC-56. The sequence goes on from CAVRGF010000003.1 coordinate 582,620, forward strand.
TCTTCCTCGTCAACTGGTTCCGAAAGGACGAATCGGGCAGCTTCATCTGGCCGGGCTTCGGGGAGAACAGCAGGGTGCTCGAGTGGATCTTCCGGCGCTGTGAGGGGGAGGGCGAGGTGGTCGAAACCGCGATCGGCCTGGTTCCCGAGCCGGGGTCGATCAACTCCGACGGCCTCGATCTGGCCCCCGAGCGCCTCGAGGGCCTGCTGAGGGTGGACGAAGCGAACCTCCGCGAGCAGCTGCCCCAGGTGGAAGAGCACCTGGCGCGCTTCGGCGATCGTCTGCCGGACCAGATCCGCTCGCAGCTCGAGGCGCTGGCGCAGCGTGTCGGCGCCGACTGAGCCCGAGCACCGAAGGCCGCTGTATGAGCGGGTCGCGATCCCGCTGATCGCCTCGCCTGCGGGGTCGTGGTTCTACATCCACGTCGCGCCGCGCCTCGACCGGGGGCTGCTCAGGCTGACCGGCGGCCGCCTGACCACCGCGGGCCGCGGCCGGGTCGGCTTCCTGAAGGTGCGGGGCGCGCGCAGCGGCGTCGAGCGGATCACGCCGCTGGTCTGGACCGCCGACGGCGACGACGTCCTCCTGGTCGCCTCCCGGGGCGGGGACGTCAAGCACCCGGCCTGGTATCGAAACGTGGTCGCCAATCCGGACGTCCGGTTCTCGATCGACGGTGTCGAGCGCGGTTATCTGGCGCGGACGGCAGCCGAGGCCGAGCGGCCGCGGCTCTGGGAGCTGGCCAATCGCCGCTACCCGGGCTACGCCGTGTACCAGCGCCGCGCCGGAGCCCGCGAGATCCCGATCGTGGTGCTCGAGCCGCTTCCCTAGGCGTTACGCCGGAAAGCTCCGGTCCCCCGGGCCGACCGGTCAGAGCTCGTAGGCCTCGGCCAGCTCCGGGTCCTTGCTGGCCAGCATCTCGGCCAGGTTGACCATCACCTTGCACTGCTTCCAGGTCGCGTCGTCCTGCATCTTGCCGTCGATCATGTGGACGCCGCGCCCGTCGGGGATCGCCTCGAGAACCTTCTTGGCGAACTTGACCTCGTCGGGCGGCGGGCTGAAGACGCGCTTGGCGATCTCGATCTGGGCCGGGTGAAGCGACCATGCACCGACGCAGCCGAGCAGGAAGGCGGCCCGGAACTGCGTCTCGCAGCCCTCGGTGTCCTTGATGTCGCCGTAGGGCCCGTAGAAGGGCAGGATCCCGGCCGAGGTGCAGGCGTCGACCATGCGGGCGATCGAGTAGTGCCACGGGTCCTGTTGGGCCGTCGCCCGGGGTGCGTCAGGCCGCTCGGGGTCGGGGTCGGCGATCACCTGGTAAGCGGGGTGTCCTCCGCCCACCCGGGTGGTCTTCATCCGCCTGAACGCCGCGAGGTCGGCGGGTCCGAAGCTCATGCCCTGCATCCGAGGGCTGGCCGTGGCGATCTCCTCGAGGTTCACGACGCCGAGCGACGTCTCCAGGATCGCGTGGATCAGGAGCGGGCGCTCGAGCCCGGCCTTGGCCTCGAGCTGGGCGAGGAGGCGATCGACGTAGTGGATGTCCCAGGGCCCTTCGACCTTCGGGACCATGATCACGTCGAGCTTCTCGCCGATCTCGGTGACCAGGCGAGTGAGGTCGTCGAGGGCCCAGGGACTCTCCAGCGAGTTGACCCTCGTCCAGAGCGCGGTGTCACCGAAATCGGTTGAGCGCGCGACCGCCACGAGGCCCTCCCGGGCGGCCTCCTTTCGGTCGGCGGCGATCGCGTCCTCGAGGTTGCCGAGCAGGATGTCGGCCTGCGCGGCCATCTCGGGCACCTTCGCGGCCATCTTCTCGTTCGAGGGGTCGAAGAAGTGGATCATCCGCGAGGGGGTCACGGGGATCTCGTTCGGCGGCTGTGGAGCGCCGATCGCAAGCGGTTGTCCGAACTGGCGTGGGTTTCGCATGGTCAGATGCCGATGGTCAGGTGGCCGGGCGAGGAAATCTAGTGATGCCGCCACGCCGGCGCACGCATCGGCGCACCCGGGCTCGGCGCGATAGGCCAGCCCGCAGCTATCCTTCCCGCGCGTGGGCACCGATTGGGGGTCCCGCTCACGATCGCGGTAACCATGGCTGTCGCCACAGACACCTACACGGACAAGACCGACGAGCAGCAGGCGATCACCGAGATGGTGCGCCAGTTCGCCGACAACGAGATCATCCCGGCGGCCGAGGAGTACGACGCCGAGGACAAGTTTCCGGAGCCGATAGTCGAGCAGATGAAGGAGCTCGGGCTCTTCGGGGTGACGATCCCCGAGGAGTACGGCGGCATGGGGCTCGACCTGACGACCTACGCGATGATCGTCGAGGAGCTCTCGCGGGGCTGGATCTCGATCTCGGGCGTCGTCAACACCCACTTCATCGGCTCCTACCTGCTGATGAAGTTCGGCACCGATGAGCAGAAGGAGAGCCTCCTGCCCAAGATGGCGACGGGGGAGATCCGCGCCGCGTTCTCGCTCTCGGAGCCCGAGGTCGGCTCGGACGTACAGGGCATCAAGTCGACCGCCAGCAGGGTCGGCGAGGACAAGTGGGCGATCAACGGCCAGAAGATGTGGGTCACGAACGGGCTGCGCTCCGGGCTCGTCTTCGTGCTCGTGAAGACCGATACGAAGGCGGATCCTCCGTACAAGGGGATGACCTGCTTCATCTGCGAGAAGGAGCCGGGCGCCGAGGAGGTCCCCGGGCTGAGGATCCCGCCCAAGATCAAGAAGATGGGCTACAAGGGAGTGGAGTCCACGGAGCTCGTGTTCGACGGCTTCGAGGTCTCCGACGACCGCGTCCTGGGTGGCGCCGCGGGCGTGGGCGAGGGCTTCGTGCAGATGATGGACGCGCTCGAGGTCGGACGGGTGAACGTGGCCGCTCGAGGCGTGGGCGTCGCTCAACGGTCGCTCGAGCTGGCACTGCGCTACAGCCAGGAGCGAAAGGCTTTCGGCAAGCCGATCGCCAAGCATCAGGCGATCACGTTCAAGCTGGCCGAGATGGGCACCCGCCTGGAGGCCGCCCGCCTGCTGACCCTGAAGGCGGCGAGGATGAAGGACGCCGGGGAGCGTTCGGATCTCGAGGCGGGAATGGCGAAGCTGTTCGCCTCCGAGGCCGCGCGGTCAAACGCGGAGGAGGCGTTGCGGATTCACGGCGGGTACGGGTACTCGAAGGAGTACGAGATCGAGCGCATCTACCGCGACGCTCCGCTGCTGTTGATCGGCGAGGGCACGTCCGAGATCCAGAAGATGGTGATCGGGAAGAAGCTCTTGGAGCGAAACAAGATTTGAGCCCTTGGCCCGCCCGCAGGAGCTGATCGCCGTCGCCGTCCGGAACCTCGAGCGCGAGGTTCCGGCCCTGGCCCGCCTGAAGATCGTCGTCCGGTTGGAGCTGCGCGGGCGCGGCGACGTCCAGGTCTTTCGAGTCAGGCTGCCCGCGCCCGAGGTGAGCAAGGGCGAGCCCGAGGACGCCCGGCTCGAGGTGTCGATGTCGCGCTCGGTCTTCAACCAGCACGCCGAGAAGGGCCACGTGGGCGACTGGCGCGAGTCATTCGAGCACGGCGAGATCCGCGTCTCGGGCGACTCCGAGGTGAAGAAGCTGATCGGGACCGTGATCGAGCGCCACCTGGCGCGGGCCCAGCTCCGCCGGGCTCACTAGAGACGAGGCCCGGATCCGCCGTCGACGCGACTGAGCCTGCTTCATACTGCCGACGCTCAAACCGACGAATCGAGTAACGAGGGAGCATGACCGACACCGAAGAGCACAAGCTGATCACCGACCAGACGGGGCGCGAGGCATCGGGCGCCCACCGCTATGGCCGCTATCTCGAGGAGTTCGAGGTCGGCGCGACCTACATGCACTGGCCGGCGAAGACGGTCACCGAGGCAGAGGACCACCTCTTCTGCCTGCTGACCATGAACCACCACCCGCTGCACCTAAACGATGTCTACGCGGCGGGGTCCCAGCAGGGCCGTAACGTGGTCGCCGGGCCGTTCGTCTACTCGCTGGTCTTCGGGATGACCGTCGCCGACGTGTCCGGCAAGGCGATCGCCAACCTGGCGACCGACGATCTCAGCCACCCCTCGCCCGTGTTCCACGGCGACACCCTGTATGCCGAGTCCGAGGTGCTCGACGTCCGGGCCTCCTCGTCGAAACCCGACCGGGGGGTCGTTCGCGTACACACCCGCGCCTTCAACCAGGACGGGACGCTGGTCGCCGAGTTCAAGCGGGCCGTGCTGGTGCCGCGCGACCCCGAGGCGATCACCGGTGGCGGCGGCGCCTAGGAAGCGCCCGCACGGCCCCGGGATCGGCGCCGGGCTGACCCCTCCTCACCCTCGGGTCGGAGGCCTGGGCCTGGCGGTCGCCGCGATCGTTGCGGCGATGCTCGCGCCCTTCGCCGGGGCGGCCCCCTCGCCGCCCGCCACCTGCTCGGCCCCAAAGGCGAGCTGGGCCGGCCACGGGGCGCCGCCGCTTCGCTTCGGGATCACCCCCGCCGGCGAGGCCGGATCGATCGGCCCGCCGGTGCCCCTGACGCCGATCGACATTCCGAAGACCTTCAGCGCGCTCAGCCGGTTGCGCGCGCCCCGCGCTCCGTTCGTCCTGCGGCTGAACCGCTTCTTTTGGTCCGACGGCGAGCGTGGGGTCCACCGGTTCGCGAGGCTGGCGCGCCGCTACACGCGGAGGGGCTACCGGGTGGAGCTCCAGCTTCGCTACCACCCGACCCCCGCGCAGGAGGGGAACATCGCGGCCTGGGTCCGCTTCGTCCGCGAGGTGGTGCGGCGCTTCGGGCCGAACCCCGGGGTCACGGGGCTCCAAGTGACGAACGAGGTCAACCTGTACCCGGTCGCCCCCGATGCCTCCGACAGCTCGTTCGCCCGCGCCCGCGATGCGTTGATCAGGGGTGTCGAGGCCGCGCATCGCACCGCGAAGCGCCAAGGCTACGGGCAGCTCGAGATCGGCTTCAACTGGTTCTATCGAACCGATCCGGCCAACGAGGGGAGCTTTTGGGGCTACCTCCGAGACGAGGGGGGCCGTCGCTTTGCCCGCGCGGTCGACTGGGTTGGGCTCGACGCCTACCCTGGAACCGTGTTTCCACCCGTGCCGTCGCCGGTCGGCAACGGCTTTCGCGACGCGATGGGCGAGGCGCTCGGCGACCTTCGCTGCTACATGCCGATCGCGAAGCTTGGAGGCAAGGTCCCGATCCATGTCGAGGAGAACGGCTGGCCCACGGGCCCCGGCCGCCCGGAGCGAGAGCAGGTCACCGCGATGCGCCAGATGGTCGGCGCGGTGAACGACCTCCGCGCCCGCTACCACGTCACCGACTACCGGTGGTTCGACCTGCGCGACCACAACACCTCGTCGGCCAATTTCCAGCAGCACTACGGGCTCCTGCGCGACGACTATTCGCGAAAGCCGGCGTTCAGGGTCTACCGGCGGCTGGTGCGGCGCTTGGGCCGATAGCTGCGACGGCGTCCAGGGCCGCGTCGAAGTCCGTGCCCGGTATCGCGCCGATGCACGGCGACGTCACCCCGGCGCCCCGGTAGCGCTCGACGGCCGCGCGGACGTCGTCGGCCGAGCCGATCCCGGCAAGCGCCTCGAGAAGCCGGTCCGAGAGTCCCGACATGGCCACCTCGACATCCCCGCCGGCCAGCCCCTCGTCGAATGCCGCCAGGTCGGAGCCGAAGCCCGAGCGCTCGAGCATGGCGCGATAGAAGGGCAGCGAGGCGTACGGAACGAGCTCCTTGCGCTGCCGGGCACGGGCCTCGGCGAGATCGTCGGTGAGTCCAACCGGGACGGCCGCAACGACGTCGAAGCCGTCCATCGTCTTGCCCGCGCCCTCGCGCCCCTCCCGCACCGAGGGGATGACCACGTCCCGAACGTAGTCAGGGTTGCAGAGCCACAGCATCACGCCGTCGCCGATCTCTCCCGCGAGGCGCAGCATGTTCGGCGACAGGGCCGCGATGTAGATCGGCAGGTCGCGCCGCGGCTCATATCCCATGAACTGGAAGCTCGTGTTGAAGAACTTCCCCTCCGGGGGCGCCTCCCCCGTCAGGATGGCCCTGACGATGCCCGCGTACTCGCGCATCTGGGAGACCGGCTTCGAGATCTCGGCGTCGAACCAGTTCTCAACCGTGACCCGATGCGAAACGCCGAGGCCGAGGACCATGCGCCCGCCGGAGACCTCGTCGAGGGTCGCCGCGGCCTGTGCCATCGCGACCGGCGTCCTGGAGAAGATCGGCACGACCCCGGTCCCGAGGCGCGCCCGCCCCGAGACCGACGCGTAGGCGGCGAGCAGGGTGAGCGCGTCTCGGCCCGCGATCTGCGTCGTGTAGACGCTGTCGAATCCGAGCTGGTCGGCCCGGCGAACCCGCTCGAGTGCGGTGTCGAGCGAACGCCCGGCCGATATGAAGGCGCCGATTCCCGGCATCGCGCGGGGTTATATCGTCGCGGCGATGCCCGAGGCGCAGAGCCCCCACGACTACTACAGGGAGATCTACGCCCGGGGGCTCGCGGGCGAGACGCCATCGCTGCCGGTCTCGTGGGCCGAGCTCGAGCGCCGCGCGGAGGAGGCGATGGAACCCCGGGCGGCCAGCTACGTGTTCGCGGGGGCGGGCTCCGAGGACACGATGCGCGAGAATCTCGAGGCGTTTCGGCGCTGGAGGATCGTTCCCGAGGATGCTGCGCGACGTCGCCGAGCGCGACCTGCGAACGACCGTGCTCGGGACCGAGATGTCGGCGCCGGTGCTGCTCGCGCCGATCGGTGTCCAGACGATCGTCCATGCCGACGGCGAGCTGGCCACGGCGCGGGCCGCGGCCGCGACCGGCACGCCGATGGTGGTCAGCACGGCGGCGGCCCACACGCTCGAGGCGATCGCCGCCGAGGGCGGCGCCGGACCACGCTGGTACCAGCTCTACTGGCCGAACGACCACGAGATCGCCGCGAGCATCGTCGCCCGGGCGGAGGCCGCCGGGTACGAGGCGCTGGTGGTGACCCTGGACACGTTCATCCCGGGCTGGAAGCCGCGCGACCTCCAGCAGGCCTGGCTTCCGTTCCTGGAGGGAGTCGGCAACGCCAACTTCCTCGAGGATCCGGTCTTCCGCACCCAGCTCGCACCGCCCGCCCGAGGAGGACATGGGGGCCGCGACGGGCCACTACCTGGGCATCTACGTCAACCCCTCCCTGAGCCTGGGACGACATCGCCAGGCTGCGCGAGTGGACCTCGCTTGCCGATCGTCGTCAAAGGAGTCCTCCATGCCGACGATGCGCGGCGCGCCCGCGAGCAGGGAGTCGACGGCGTGATCGTCTCCAATCACGGTGGCCGCCAGGTGGACGGGGCGATCGCCTCGATCGATGCGTTGCCCGCCGTGGTCGAGGCGGTAGCGGGCGAGCTGGCGATCCTGCTCGACAGCGGCATCCGAGGAGGGTCCGACGCGATCAAGGCGATGGCGCTCGGAGCCGAGGCGGTGCTTCTCGGCCGTCCCTACTTGTGGGGCCTCGCCCTGGAGGGCGAGGCGGGGTCGAGACGGTGCTCAGGATGCTGTTCGCCGAGCTCGACCTGACCCTCGCGCTGTGCGGCTACACGGTCCCCGCGAGCTCGAGCCCGGCGCGCTCGTCCGTCGAGCGAACGACTGACGGACATAGTCCGGCAAATCACACCGATCAGCGCGCTCAGTGCGCCTCGTCGGCCGCGTGGGCCGGTGGGCGCGACTCCTCGGCGAGGGAGGTGATCTCCAGCGTCCCCCGGGCCGCCGCTTCGAGGACGTCGATCGCTTCCTCCTCGGTGCGCGCGTAGAGCTCGACCAGGAGGTGGACGACGATCCGCTCTTCGTCGTGCTTGTGGAATCGGACGTGGGTGAAGAACTCACGGGTGCCGGACTCGCCGAGCGAGCCGAACGTGAGGCTGTCGACGGCCTCGGGGCCCGAGCAGGTCTCGACCTGTTCCTGGTCGATCGCGACCGTGCAGGAAGCGACGTACGGCTTGCCGGCCACCATTCGCTCCCAGCGATCCTCGATCGGGACCACTCGCGCCTCCTCGACGGTCAGGTGAGGTTGATCGTGCATGCAGTCCAGGCACTGAACCGCCGCCTCCTGAATCTCCTCGACCCGGTCGGCGGCTTCGCCGGTCTCGGGATCCACCTTGAGGATCGCGTCGTAATGGACTTGGGCCTCGAGCCGCTGCGACCAGCACCGGTAGCACCTAAGCCAGGCGCTTCGCTCCTCGCCGAACCCGTGATTCATCCTCGTTCAGCGTAGCTCGCCTCGAAGCAGGGAGTACTACGCGGGCGCCGCGGCGAACAGCCGCCAGGTCCCGGGGACGCCCTTCAGGTCGTGCTCACCGCGATCCACGAACTCGAGGTCCGCGCCGACGACCAGGTCCTTGACGGTGCTCGAGACCAGGACCTCGTTGGCATCGGCGAGGGCGCCCACCCGGGCGCCGATGTTCACCGCCATTCCGCGCACGTCATCGCCACCCAGCTCGCACTCCCCCGTGTGGAGGCCGGCTCGGACGTCGAGGCCGAGCGGCCCGACGCCATCCCTGATCGCGCAGGCGCACTCGATCGCTCGGGCGGGGCCGTCGAAGGTGGCAAGGAAGCCGTCGCCGAGGGTCTTGACCTCCCGGCCGCGGAAGCGCTCGAGCTGGCGGCGGGTGAGCTCGTCGTGGCGGTTGATCAACTCCCCCCAGCGCCTGTCCCCGGCGTCGGCGGCGCGCCTGGTCGAGTCGACGATGTCGGTGAACATCACCGTGGCAAGGACCCGATCCAGGGGGCGGGACTGGCGGCTGCCGGTCAGGAACTCCTCCATCTGGTCGAGAACCGGCCCGAAGTCGCCGGTGAACGGGACGTGGTCGTCGCCCTCGAACTCGGCGATCCGAGCGTCAGGGATCCTCTCGGCCATCAGCCGGGCGCCCTCCACCGGAGCGATCAGGTCCCCGGTGCGGTGCAGGATCAGGGTCGGTACGCGGATCGTCGGCAGGATGTCGCGCACGTCGATCTCGAACAGCGCCGCCATCACCGCCGTGGCCATGGCCGGGCTGGCGCCGGCCCTCTGGAACCTGCCCCAGACCTCCTCCATCTGCGGATCGCCCGCCGCGCTGGGAGCGAAGGCCTCCAGCAGGGCTCCTTCTCCCCACCTGGAGGAGACGTCGGCGAGCACCGACTCGATCTGCTCGTCGGTGGCTCCCCAGGAGATGTCGGAGTCGGTGCGGAAGCGGGGTGTTGACCCGTAGAGCACCAGCGCCGAGGTGCGCTCGGGGTAGGTGGCGGCGAACAGGACGCTCGCCGGGCCTCCCTCGGAGATCCCGTACAGCGCCGCCCGCTCCACGCCCGCCGCGTCCATCACCGCCTGCATGTCGTCCATCCGCTGCTCCAGCGGAGGCGGGCCGCTCACCGGATCGGAGAGGCCGGTTCCCCGCTTGTCGAAGATCACGACCCGGGCGAACGAGCCGAGGCGTTCGAGCACCTCCGGGACCTGCGGCATCTCCCAGTAGTGCTCGATGTTCGAGACGAAGCCGGGAACGAAGACCAAATCCAGATCGCCCTCGCCGAACACCTGGTACGCGATGTGGGCGTCGCCGCTCAGCGCGTAGCGGGTGCGTGGTGCCCGCGTCATCCGGTCAGGCGGGCTGGACCGTGGGGGTGGCGGCCCGCTCGCTCACCAGGTCGGCGATCTCGCTCATGATCTGGTTCAGGTCGAAGTCCTTGGGCGTGTACACCCGCGCCACCCCGGCCTCGCGCAGCGCCTCCGCGTCGGCGGGCGGAATGATCCCGCCGACCACCACGGGCACGTCGAGCTCGGCCTCCCGCAACAGCCGGACCGTCTCGGGAACCAGCTCCCGGTGGGAGCCGGAGAGGATCGACAGCCCGACCACGTCGACGTCCTCGTCGCGGGCCGAGGCGGCGATCTGCTCGGGGGTGAGGCGGATTCCCTGGTAGATCACCTCCATGCCCACGTCGCGCGCCCGAACGGCGATCTGCTCGGCGCCGTTCGAATGCCCGTCGAGACCAGGCTTGCCGACCAGGATGCGGGGCCGATGCCCGAGCCGCTTCGCGACCTCGGCGACCCGCTCGGCGACCTCCGAGATGGGCCCCGCGTCGATCGCCTGCGAGGCCCCGCCCACACCGGTCGGCGCCCGGTAGTCGCCGAACACCTCGCGAAGGACGCCCGCCCACTCACCCGTGGTCGCGCCCGCCTTCGCGGCGTCGATCGTCGCCGGCATGATGTTCGCCGAGGGGTCCGCTGCGGCGGCTCGCAGGCGGTCGAGGGCGGCTTCGACCGCGGCCGTGTCGCGCTTCGCCCTCCAGCTTTCAAGCGCCTCCCGACACTCCCTCTCGACCTCGGGGTCCGGGGTCAGGATGCCCCCGTCGGCCCCCGCGGTGAGCGGTGAGTCCTCGGTCTCGGTGAAGCAGTTCTGACCCACGACCTTGATTTCGCCCCGCTCGATCCTGGCGACCCGCTCGCGGTGGGACTCGACCAGCCGAGCCTTCATGTACGGGACCGCCGCGACCGCGCCACCGTGCTGCTCGACGACCTCCATCTCGGCCCGTGCGTCGGCGGCCAGCTCGTCGACGAGCCCGCTGATCACGGTCGAGCCCTCGAAGATGTCGGGGTAGTCGAGCAGGTCGGTCTCCTCGGCGAGGATCTGCTGGATGCGAAGGCTCCACTGCTGGTCCCATGGCCTCGGCAGGCCCAGGGCCTCGTTCCAGGCGGGGAGCTGGATCGCGCGGGCGCGGGCGTCGCGGCCCAGCGTGACCGCGAGCGCCTCGAGCACGATCCGAGGAACGTTGTTCTCCGGCTGAGCCTCGGTCAGCCCAAGCGAGTTGACCTGCACTCCGTAGCGCATGCGCAGGTACTTCGGCTCGGTCACGGCGTAGCGCCGCCGCCCGATCTCCTCCCACAGCGCGCTCATGGCTCGTAGCTTCGCGTGCTCCTCGATGAACCGGACGCCCGCGTTGACGAAGAACGAGATCCGCCCGAACACGCGGGGGAAGTCCTCCTCGGTGATCTCGCCGCGCTCCCTCACCTGGTCGAGCACCGCGACCGCGGTCGAGAGCGCATAGGCGATCTCCTGGACGGGGGTCGCTCCGGCCTCCTGGAGGTGGTAGCTGCAGACGTTGATCGGGTTCCAGTCCGGGACCTCGTTGACGGTGAATGCGACCGTGTCGGCGATCAGACGCATCGAGGGCTCCGGCGGGAGCGCGTAGGTGCCCCTGGAGAGGTACTCCTTGATGATGTCGTTCTGGGTGGTGCCCTTGAGCGCCGAGCGGTCGACCCCGCTCTCCTCGGCCACCGTCACGTACAGACCCAGGAGCCACGCGGCGGTGGCGTTGATGGTCATCGACGTGTTCATCTCGTCGAGCGGGATGCCGTCGAACAGCGCGTGCATGTCGCCCTTGTCGGCGATCGAGACGCCGACCTTGCCGACCTCGCCGCGCGCCAGTGTGTGATCCGGGTCGTATCCGGTCTGGGTCGGGAGGTCGAAGGCAACCGAGAGCCCGGTTTGGCCCTTGGCGAGGTTGCGGCGGTAGAGCTCGTTCGATCGGCGTGCGTCCGAATGCCCTGCGTAGGTGCGCATCACCCACGGGCGGTCACGCTGCTCGAGCCGATAGTCGCTCACGAACGGGATTCTACGTTCGAGCAGGCGCCTTTGGGTGCGGATGGCTACCCTGCACGGGATTCCGATGGGACGCTCCCGACTCACAACCGCAGCCGGGGTCGCGCTTTTGGCCCTGATCGTGCTCGTCGCCGTCGCGGCGACGGCGCTCGCCGGCGTCACCGTCTACAAGAACACCTTCGCCCGCAAGAGCGACGCGAAGGAGCTCCGTCACGCCGAGGGAAAGCATTGCCGGCGCGGCCTCCGCAAGAAGGCCGGCAACCTGCGCGTCGACGTGACCAAGGGACCCGAGACGTGCGGTTACCGTCCCCCGGTCGAGGGCGACACGGACGGGCCCGACCACAGCTTCGAGGCGAAGGTCCGGTTCTTGCGAAACAAGTCGTCGGGGCTGCGAAAGCACGCCTATGTCGCGGTGGCCGTTCGCTCGGGCAAGTCGGCCGGATACGAGCTTCGGGTCTTTCCCGTTGAGCACCGGTTCCGGGTGGTCCGAAACCCCTCGGGCGGGGGGCACGACTTCCCCGCCAAGGGCACGAGCAGGGCGATCAAGGGCTTCAACAAGGCGAACGTCCTGAGTCTCAAGGCCTCGGGGTCCAAGGTGACCGCGCGGGTCAACGGCACCAAGGTCGCGAAACTGACCGATTCGAACCCCGCCCAGGTCGGAGGGCGCAGGGTCGAGGTGGCGATCGGGAGCGGCAAGCGCTCCTCGAAGAACGTCTCGGCGACGATCGACGACCTCAAGCTGCAGGTTCCCGCGCCCTAGATCAATCGTCTAGACGCCGGGGCCCCCGGCTAGTCTGAGGCGATGGCTACGGAGACGCTTGAGCGCCCCGGCACCTCGGGGCCCGGCTCGGGGCTGGGTGGCAACTGGCTCGTGATCGTGCTCAACGACGATCACAACACGTTCGACCACGTGGCGACGACGATCGCCCGGATCATCCCGGGGGTCTCGATCCAGGATGGCTACGGGTTCGCCGACCGGATTCACGGCTCGGGCAAGGCGATCGTCTGGACCGGCCCGAAGGAGACCGCGGAGCTCTATTGGGAGCAGCTGGGGGACGCCGGGCTCACGATGGCGCCGCTCGAGCAGCACTGAGCACCCGAATTCGGTGCCTGAGGGGTCCCGCGGGGCGCCGGCGAGGCGGGTTTTCGTACCGGTCGAGAAAGCCCCGAGGTTTACCGTCGTTTAACAACTATGAGCAACTTCAAGGGCCTGATCCTCGCGGAGGACGCTTATGGCCCGATCCGGCGAGAGCTGCACGGTCGCGCACCACAGCTGTTTCCGCTTGCCAACACGCCGCTGATCCTCTACGCGCTGGAGACAATGCGGAACGCAGCGATCGAGGAGGTGATCATCGCGGCGGGCCTGCCCGACATCGATGAGATCCGTGAGGCGATCGGGGACGGAGTCGACTTGGGTCTCTCGGTGGTCTACCTGGAGGCGGACTCAACCGCGGGCGCAGCACACACCATCGGCTTGACCGAGCCATTGGTTGGCACCAGTCCCCTCCTCGTATTTGACGGCGCGACCCTTCTGACGGCGGCTATCCAGCCCTTCATCGATCGGTTCCTCGACGGCGGCCTCGATGCGCTGGCCTTGATGGGGACGAGGGCGAGCGACGCCGCGGGTCACCCCGAACCGGTGGGCATAGGCACCTGCCTCCTCGGACCGCGGATCCACGACGCGGTCGCCGCGGTTCGTCGTTGGGGTCCTGGCGCCGGCGACTTGGCGGCGATCCTCTCCTGGCTGGAGGCGGCGGGCGGCAAGGTGGAGACTCACCGCATGGACGGTTGGTGGAAGAACACCGGGAGGCCCGAGGACCTGCTCACAGCCAACCGGATCCTGCTCGACCGGCTGGCTGATTGCGTCTCTCCGATAATCGGGCGGGATGCGGAGGTAGAGGGGCGGGTGCTGATTGACGACTCCGCAACGATCGAGTCGAGCCGTGTTCGCGGGCCTTCCGTCATCGGACCACGGGCGCGCGTCGTCGATTCCTATATCGGCCCCTATACCTCGGTCGGCGAGGAGTCGATCATCGAGAACTCCGAGGTTGAGAACGCGATCATCCTTCCCCGGGCGACGATCGAGCATTTCGGCCTCAGGGTGGAGGAGAGCGTGATCGGCGAGGGGGCCGAGCTGCGTCGAACGTTCCGAGTTCCGCGCGGTGTCTCGTTGAGCATCGGCGCAGAAGCCGAGATCGCTCTCTCCTAGAACTAGTCCCCAGAGGGTTGAACTGCTTCTCAGCGGCCGTCGTCCTTGATACAAGGACGATGGCAGGCCCTGGCGAGTTGCCCAGGGCGAATGAGCCCGACGTCGAAGCTTGGTGAAGATGTCCCCTCCCGGGTACAACGGCAGGCCCTTTCGCCACCGAGGATCAGCTCTGATCGCGGCTTGTCTGGCGCTGCTCGTCTGCGCGGCCCCATCCGCCGCGGCGCCCCCGGCGCCGGGCTTTGGCGGCCTGCCGCGATTGTTCGCGCCGGACAGCGTCTGGAATCACCGCCTTCCCCCGAATGCCGCGATTGACCCCACCTCGGCCAAGCTGATCTCGGGATTGGTTCAGGAGGTGAACCGAGAGCGGTCAGCAGGGATCGGGCCATGGATCGACACCGACAGCTACAGCACGCCGCTCTATCTGGCGGGCCGCACTCAGCCCCGCGTGCGCGTGGCGCTCCGAGACTCAGGCGCCCAATGGCGGAAGACCCTCCAGCGGGCATTCGAAAACGTGCCGATTCCTCGCGGTGCCCGACCGGCGCCGGGTACTGACGGGAGCATGACGATCTGGCAGCCCTCGACAGACACCCTCTGGGAGTTCTGGCAAGCGAGCAGGCGGTCCGACGGGTGGCACGCGAGTTGGGGCGGCGCGATCAAACACGTCTCGCAAAGCCGTGGCTACTACACGCCCAACTCGTGGCCGGGTCTCTCGGCGTCGAACTGGGGCGGCACTGCCACCAGCCTCCCGGTGATCGGGGGGACGATGACGGTCCGAGATCTGCGCTCCCCCTGGATCAGACACGCCCTGGCGCTGGATCTTCCCGCGCCTCGAGCCGGAGAGTACTCGTGGCCCGCTCAGCGAACCGACGGCCACGGTCCGCCGAGCGCGATCCCGGAGGGCGCTCGCCTGCGCCTTCCACCTGATCTGAACCTGCGGGCCATGCACCTGCCCCGGCTCACCCTGATGATCGCGAGGGCGGTGAAGCGCCGCGGCGCGATCGTTCGAGATCAAACCGGGGTCGCGATCGGCTTCTACGCGCAGGACCCGGGCGGCTTCAGAACCGATCCGTACTACGGGCCGAACGGAGTGTTCGCGGGCCAGCAGCCGAACCAGATCCTCGCACGGTTTCCCTGGGCCAAGCTCCGGGTGCTCAAGATGAGCCTCTGCTCGGACCAGTCGCGTCCCTGCCTTCGACGCTAGCCGCTGGGTCCGGCGTCCGGATGGGGCTAGGGCGCTTCACCCCGGTCTGACACGGGCCGGGCCCGCGACCCATTCGAGACCAAGACCGGGCGAGTACCCATGAGTCGAACGAGAGCTGCCTGCCACCGCGAGCTGACCACCGCCGACGCACTCGGTCGTCGGCCGAGACGAACGAACGCCCGGATGGGGCTGGTGGCGCTGAGATCAACCTGATATCGCCGCTGTTCGGGAATCGTGGCGGGATCCGCTCCGGCGAGGACAGCGACTGAAGGCTCCCCGCTCGAGGTCAACCGGCTGGTTCGCCGTCGCACCGACGCGCGGTAACGCCAGATCGCGAGCACGCCGATCGCCCGCCTTGGGTGAGCAAGTAGCTCGCGCACGAATCTTCGACCGGTTCCGTCGATATGACGATGGCGCCCGACGCGAAAGCGGTCCCAGGCGGTTACACCCGCGCGGCGCTCGACCAGGCCCCCCCGTCCGCCACTTCTCGCCGAAAAGGAGCGAGTGATGTCCAGGGTGGCGGCGTGCATTGCCTCCCAGTTCTTCGAGATCTGCCCGGGGTGGGTGTGGTAGAGCATCCCCACCCGGGGGGAAAGCGTCG
This sequence comes from uncultured bacterium, assembly GCA_963720685.1. Classification (GTDB taxonomy): domain Bacteria; phylum Actinomycetota; class Thermoleophilia; order Solirubrobacterales; family 70-9; genus AC-56. The sequence continues at coordinate 598,229 of CAVRGF010000003.1, forward strand.
CTCGGCCGAGGTCCAGAAGGCGGCACCAAAGGTCGAGGTCCTCGCATAGGACGTCCCTGAACCCCCCGGCCGCCAGGGCGCTGCTGCGGCGAAACATCGCGGCGCTGGACGGCACCGGGTTGTCGGGGTAGAGCACGCTGGCCGGCGAATCGAGAATCGTGGGTTCCTCGGTCAACGGCCCATGGAAGCGGTGCTCCGTGCTGTCGGGTGAGCACTCGATGCATGAGCACGCGACCAGAACGCTTTCCGGCGTCAGTCTCGTCAGCGCCCACAGGGTGTCCAAGTGGTGGGGTAGCCACTCGTCGTCGTCGTCGAGGAGGGCCACCCACTCGTGCGTAGCGGACCTGAGGCCTGCCTCATAAGCCGCCGCGGCTCCGCGATTGCTGTCGTGCCGGATCAATCGGGCGCCGAAGGCCTCCGCCACCTGGGGGGTATGGTCGGTCGACCCGTCGTCCACGACGAGCACCTGTGCCGGTTTGTGGGGCCGTTGAGCGTCGACGCTTCGCAAAGCACGGTCTAGCAGTCGTGCCCTGTTGAAGGTGGGAATCAGGACCGAGACGGGCAGCGTCGGGGTCGGTTGCCTCCACCCCGTTTCGTTGAGCCTCGCTCCGCGCTCCCGCATCCGATCCCGAATCTATACGACTGCGCCTGGACCTTCATCCGCGCCCTCGTCCTCAAATCGACGGCTGCGGACGCGTTGCGGATTTGGTTGCCCACCTGGAGCTTGGCGCGACCCTGCGAACGACGGCCAAGGCCCGCGCCCGATCGCGGGGAAGCATCCCACCGACCAGGATCAGGCAAATGGCATAGGCGAGTGCGCCGGCGGCGAGGCTCGCGAGCACTCCGATCAGCCCCAGCAGGGCAGAGTCGAGGACGCGGGCGACGCCGAAGCCTGACGCGTAGGCGAGGAGCAGCGACACCAGTTGGCGGATCGGCCAGAGGCGTCGAATCGGCTGGGAGAGGTGGGCCCGTAGCACCACGAGCTGGACCACGAGCTGGAGGCAAAACCCGAGCGTGACGCCGAGCGCCGTCCCGGTGACACCCATGGAGAGCGTCAGGACCACCGTCAGCGGAATGGTCGCCGCGAGCCGGGTCCCGGCGAGCGCGGTGGTGGCCAGCGGTCTCCCGACCGCGAGCAGGGCGTCCACCTGAATGTTCGACATCGCCGCCAGCGCCGGCACGACCAAGACGATCGCGAGCGCTGTCGATGCCCGCGAGAATCCCGGCCCGAAGAGCCCCATGATCCCGACCGCGGCGCCGCCTCCGGCGGCCGCCGGCAGCAGCATGCCGCCGGCGATGTAGCGCAGCGAATCCAACAGCGCCCTGTCGAAGCCCAGGCGGTCATCGTGCGTGTGACGCTCGACCAAGGTTGGGAACACGATCTCTGCGAGGCGATAGTTCAGCTCGATGAAACGCTGGCTGAGGGCCCATGCCCGATTCCACGCGCCCACCGCGCCGAGTGATCCGAACGCACCCAGGATCCAGGTGCCCATTTGGTCGCAGATCCCCGCAGCGAGTGAGCCCGGCGCGACCTTGAGCCCGAATCGCAGGATCTCCGGAAGAGCGCGGAACCCGCTGCGGATCTCGGTCATCGGGACCGACCAGCGGATCCACTTAGGCGAGACGAGCAGACGGTGCACGAGCGAGGTGAACGAGGACCCGATGGTGGCGAGGATCAGTCCCCACACGGTGGGCATGAGGACGGAGAGGCCGGCGGCCAGCGCGAGGTAGGAGGCAAGCTGGTGGGAGCGGATCCAGAACAGATCCCGGCCGGCCCGAAAAGCGGACAACACGCCATCGATGTTCCACGAGGGGTTGATGAACAGCACGTAGCCGCCAAGACAGACGATGGCTGGGAGAAACAGGTCGGGCTGTCCGATCGGCCCGCGAAACAGGAAGTAGGTCGCCACCGCGGCGATCAGGCAGGCGATCAGGGTCAGGCAGGTCGAGAATATGAATACGGGCACCCATAGACCCGTCACCCGCGGGCTCCTAATCGGCAGCGGCGCCAGGAGCCTGATCAGGGCCGGTTGCTCACGAACACTCGATAGGACCCAGACGGCGCCGGTGGGGGCGTAGGCGAGCGCGAACTCACCGATCACTGTGACGCCGTAGATCCGCGCCGTGAGGATGCTCGAGGCGAGCGCGAGCACCCCGCTGACCACGAAGCTCAGGGCGCCGAAGCCGAACGCGTTGCTGAACGATGGCCGCTTGTCGGTGCCGGCATCGGTCGCCATTCGAATCAGCGCGGGTCGGATAGCAATTGACTCGCTCCGGGGCGAGTTCGGGCGGTGCTCAGGGCTCGGGCCGGATTGCCGACGACCGTGGCCCCGGGCGGGACGTCGCGGTTGACGACCGCGCCCGCGCCGACCACGGCCTTCGCGCCGATTCGCAACCCGCCGAGGATCACAGCCCCCGACCCCAGCGACGCACCGGGCTCGATGACTGTTCTCTGAAGCTTCCAGTCGCCCTCGTCAAGCAGATGTCCCCGCTCGTTCGTCGCCCGAGGCAGGTTGTCGTTGATGAAGATCACCCCGTGGCCGACGAAGACGCCGTCGCCGATCGTGACTCCATCGCAGACGAACGTGTGGCTTTGGACCTTGCAATCCGATCCGATCGTTGCGCCTCGCTGAATCTCGACGAACGGACCGATCCGGGTCCGGGCGCCGATCCGGCAGCCGTAGAGGTTGGTGAACGGGTGCACCACGACTCCCTCCCCGAAATTGACCTCGTTGATCAGGCGGGGAGAGGCCCGGTTGCAGGGTTGCGTCACTGCTTCGCCAGCGCCGGTCGTCGAGCGGCGAAAGTTTCGCAATCTGCGGAAGAAATCAGTCACTGGCACCGCCTGCCTCTAGATGAACGAATGCTCTGTGCCTCCCCTTCTGTGCTCGACGAATCGGTGGGCGCCGTCAGTCTTGGATGGTCCCCCGCGTTGATCCGGGTAGATGCGCCAGATCGCCCGACGCCTCAAGGACGGGAGCCTCGAGCTGCTCGAGGTCCCCGAGCCAGCCCTCGGTCCGGGGGCGGTCTCGGTTCGTGTGGAAGCCTCGGTCCTGAGTGCCGGGACGGAGCGGGCGACGCTCGAGATCGCCAGCAAGGGCCTCGTCGCGAAGGCGCGGGCGCGCCCGGATCAGGCGCGGCAGGTCGTCGAGCGGATGCGCCAGGACGGGGTCCGCTCGACGATCAACCTAGTCCGCCAAAAGCTCGAGCAGCTCGGCCCGCTTGGCTACAGCGCCGCGGGCGTCATCACCGAGGTGGGGGCTGAGACCCGGGGCCTCAAGCCGGGCGACCGCGTGGCGATTGCCGGAGGAGGGTTCGCGAGCCACGCCGAACGCGACGTGGTTCCCTCGCTCCTGTGCGCGAAGGTGCCGGATGGCGTTGCATCCGAGGAGGCGGCATTCGCCACCCTGGGCGCGGTGGCGATGAACGGCTTCCGCCGGGCCGACGTTCAAGTCGGCTCGACGGTCGCGGTCATCGGCCTGGGCGTGATCGGGCAGCTGGCGGTGCGGACCGCACGGGCCGCCGGATGCCGCGTCCTAGGGGTCGACCTGAGCCCAGAGCTGGTCGAGCTCGCACGCTCGGCGGGCGCCGAGGCGGTCGCTCGCGCAGAGCTCGAGCCAGGGTCGCGATGGGAGCGATCGGCGGACGCGGTCCTGGTCTGCGCGGCCACGGACTCCGGCGATCCGGCACTGCTCGCCGCGAGCCTCGCGCGGGACCGGGGCCGGGTGGTGATCGTCGGGGACGTGCGCATGGACCTCCCGCGGGCTCCGTTCTACGACAAGGAGCTCGACCTGCGGCTCTCGCGGTCATACGGGCCGGGCCGCTACGACCCCAACTACGAGCTACACGGGCTGGACTACCCGATCGGTCACGTGCGCTGGACCGAGCAGCGCAACATGGACGCGTTCCTGGGCTTGGTCGCCGATCGCAAGGTGGTGCCTTCCGAGCTGATCACCCACCGGTTCGAGTTCGGCGAGGCGGAGCGCGCGTTTGAGCTGCTCCAGTCGGGCGCCCCCATGGTCGGGGTGGTGCTCAGGTATTCGGAGAACGGCACTGCCGATGCGCCCCATGGCTCGGACAGCTCCAGGCCTCGCCGGAACGCCCCAGCCAGCGGCCGGGCACGCGTCGGGGTGATCGGCGCGGGCTCGTTCGCGACCGGGAACCTGATCCCTGGGCTTCAGGCCGCCGGATGCGAGCTCGTCGCGGTGGCATCCACATCGGGGTTGTCGGCCGAGGACGCCCGCCGCCAGTTCGGATTCCAGACGGCGTACTCGAGGGCGGACGAGCTGATCGGTCGCGAAGACCTGGATCTGGTCGCGATTGCGACTCGCCACGACTCCCATGCCGAGCTCGCGCGATCTGCCCTAGAGGCCGGCAGGGCCGTTTACATCGAGAAACCGGTGGCCCTCGACGAAGCGGAGCTGAGGCTGGTGCGAGACGCGCAGCGCCGCTCCGGTGCGCCGCTGGTGGTGGGTTTCAACCGCCGTTTCGCGCCGCTGGCCGTCGAGCTTCGCGGCCTCCCCGGCCCAAAGCTGATGGCCTACCGCGTCAACGCGGGCCCGTTGCCGAGCGACCATTGGACCAACGATCCCGCCCGGGGCGGCGGGCGGCTCAAGGGCGAGGGCTGTCATTTCATCGACTTCCTGTGCGATCAGGCCGGAAGCGACCCGGTGACCGTCAGCGCTCACGGCTTCGCCTCTCATCCGGATCTGCCGGTGGTTGCAACCGATAACTTCAGCGTCGAGATCCGGTTCGCCGACGGGGGGGTCGGCACGGTTCACTACGCAGCCGACGCGCCCAGGGGACCCGGCAAGGAGCGCTTCGAGGTCAGCTCGCGCGGCGTCTACGCCGAGCTCGAGGACTACCGGCGAGGGCGGATCTGGCGGGGGCGGCGCAAGACGCGCCTCGGCGGCGCGCGCCAGGACAAAGGCTTCGCCGCCCAGTTCAAGTTCGTCTTTGAGCTCGCAGCGGGCAGCGTGGAGGCGCCGCCGCCGGAGAGCTTCTGGCTCTCTGGGCTGGCGACGCTCGCGGCGGCGCGTTCGCTCGAGACTGGACGGTCGGAGGTCGTGCTGGAGGTCGATGGCGAGCACGGGCCGGCAGTGGCACGCGAACCCGGGGCAAAAGCGGTGACGGACGGGTGCCGTTAAGTGGGAGTGACTCGAAATGGAACCGGTTTGAAACGGAGGCTAAGAGCGGGATGAGCATCCAACCAGGCGAGCGGGCACGAGTCGCGTTCGACGCGGCACCCTCGAACGGCGATCCCGGGGCCCCACCCGGCTTCGGCGAGGCGCTGCGGCACCACTGGCACCTCGTGCTCGGCACCATCTGCGGGCTGGCGGTTCTCGCGCTCGGCTATGGCCTCACGCGGACGCCGGATTACAGCGCGGAGACGCGGCTCGCCGTCGGTGGCCTGAACGGCAGCACGCCGCTGGCGCTACAGGGCTTCTCGACCGCCGCCGAGCAGCTCGCCGAGACCTACAGCCGGTCGATCCAGGGTGACGCGGTGGTGCGGGACGTCGCACGAGAGCTGAAGACGCCTCCCTCGCAGGTACGGCCCCATCTTTCCGCCGCCCCGATCCCCTCGACGCCGGTGTTCAACGTCACGGGGACCACGAGTTCGGCGCAGTCGGCGATCGACATTTCCCGGTCGGCAAGCCGGGCGCTCGTCCGGGAGGTCAACCGGGCCAGCAACGCCACCCCCGGCCGCCTGCTCAGAGAGTACAAGCGCGCGGAGGCCGAGCATCAGCAGGCCGAGAAGCGGGTCGCGGAACTGAGCTCGGGCGTGGGAACCGGGAACTTGGCGGCGGCGCGGACCAACCTGATCGCGGCCCAAGCGCGATCCGACTCGCTGAAGAAGAAGTACATCAACACCCAGGACGGCGGGTCCGTGCAGCTCGGGGTCATCCAAAGCGCCGACAGCGCGTCGAGCGATCGCATGAGCAAGCTCCAGCTTCTGCTCTTCGCCGCGGTGGTCCTCGGGTTCGTGATCGGATCCGCGCTCGCCTGGTTCCTGGAGAGCTCCAGGTATCCGGCTTTCGAGCGGACGACGCTCGGCCGGTGGGAGTTGGCCCGCCGCACCCGCGCTCAGCGGGCCCGGGCTAGGCGAAGCCGGACATAGCCGTCGCTGCCTATGGCTGAGCGCGCCCGACGCATCACCCCGCTCGGCGCCGGTCTGGCTGCGGCCGCCGGGCTGGGGCTCTTGCTCGCCGCGGCCAGGATGCCGCCGGTATTCGATCTCGCCGCGGCCCTGGTCGGCGTTGCCTTCCTAGCCTCACTCGCCTACCTGGCGTGGCGGGTTGACCCTGCCTGGCTGTTCACGGCCGCGCTGCTCGGCTCGACCTTCAACAGCAACTGGAGCGTGCTCGGCGTTCCCGGAAGCCTGCCCCCGGACCGCCTCGTACTTCTTGCCGGGATCATCGGTCTCCTGCTTCGCTCGCCGCCGGCTTGGGATCGGCCGGTCTTCCGCTTCCGCGGCATCCACGCGCTCCTCGGGCTCACTCTCGCCTGGGCGGTGGGCTCCGGGATCGCGGCTCAGACCCTGGGCGAGTCCACTGTTCAGTTCTACCTCCTCGATCGAATGGCGGTTCCGTTCGCGGTCTTCATGCTCGCGCCGCTCGCCTTTCGCACTGCTCGCCACCGGGCCGGATTCCTCGCCGCGATGATGGGCTTCGGCGCCTATCTGGGCCTCACGGCGATCTTCGAGATCGTCGGTCCTCACGCGCTCGTCTTCCCGAAGTTCATTCTGTATGCCGGGGAACAGCCGGAGCGGGCGCAAGGCCCGTTCCTGGACGTGTCTCCCAACGGAATGGCCCTCTACGCGTGCGCGATTGCTTCGGTGATCGCCTTTCGGACCTGGCGATCTCGATGGAAGCGAAACTTCGCCGTCGCGGTGCTGTTCGTCTGCGTCTTGGGCCTCTTGTTCACCCTCACCCGATCGGTCTGGCTCGGTGCGAGCATCGCCACGGTGCTCACCCTCCTGCTGATCCCGGGGCTCCGCCGCTTCCTGCTCCCCGCGTTCGGCGGTGGCGTCGCCGTCGTCCTGGTCACCCTGGCGCTCGTGCCGCAGTTCGCCGGGCTGTTCTCCGAGCGGGCGAGCACCCAGGACACGATCTGGGAGCGGCGAAACGTCGACGCGGCGGCGCTCAACATGGTCGCCCACCGGCCCCTGCTGGGCTTCGGCCTCGGGACTTTCAACGAGCAAAACGCCACTTACTTCCCACTGCTCGCCGACGTCCCATTGTTCTCGTGGCACCAGACGAGTGAGATCGCGGTCCACAACGTGTTCCTCCTGCTCGCGGTCGAGCTGGGGCTGGTCGGGGCGGCGCTTTACGTGGCCAGCATGGTCGCGGTGGTTGGAAGCGCGGCGCTCTCCCGCGGTCCACCCGAGCTGCGACCGTGGAAGATCGGCCTCTTCGCTCTCGCCGTCTACTGGGTCGTCGCAGCGAGCTTCGCGCCGACGGGCGAGGTGTTCTCGAACCTCCTGGTCTGGCTTTGGGCCGGGATCGTGCTCGGCGGTGTCTCGCATGCCGGGGAGCCCGGTTCGAACGGACGCGGCGACGGTAGCCCCGCCGGCGCGACGCACGAGCTGTCCCTGAGGCGCCCCGCGGTCGGCGAGGGTGGCCTCTAGGCTGCCTGCGGCGAAGCGCCCCCGCCGTTTCGCAATGAGCGAGAATGCCGCCTCGTTGAAGCTGCTTTGGCACGGCTCGTGGGTCGACGCGCCCGGATACCAGGTGCCCGACGCTGCGGTCGCGGTGGGGGTTGAGGCTACTGTTCCCGTGATCTCGATCGAGCACGCCTCCGGTCGCGTCCTCAGGCAGCCGTATCGGAAGTTCGTCACCTTCCTGCGAACCGACGGTCCGAGGAGCACCCTGCGCCGGGCGCTGACCAAGCGAGGCCAGGCGTCGTTCCTGGGCGACCTCCGTGTCGCTGTGGTCCACGGCCGGGCACTCGATTCGGGGAGGCCCGTGGTCGCGCTGGGGTGCCGCGTTCCCCCCTGCGCCGAGCAGCTCCCCGTGCATCGCGACCTGGTCCGCGAGGCGCCGGAGGGGTTCGACGAGCGGCAGCTGGTGCGTGTTGCGGCGGCGCTGGCTCGCGAACGTGACCTGCTGGTGCGCCACTCGGCACAGGGTTACCTGTACTCGGCGATGAACCCCCCGCCGGGGTTGGTCCAGGCATTCGAATCGGCGCTCGAGAGGTGTGACGCCGAGTCCGCATCCCCCGCCGCGACCCTAGTGCCGATTCGTCCTCCGGGAGGATCGGCGGCGCCAGCCCCAACCGCGATTCGGACCGCCCCGCGGGGTCGCCCGGACGGGCTGAGGGTCGCATTGCTGGGCGCCGGAGACTACGCCCGCACCGAGGTCATCCCGGCGCTGCGGGGTGCCGGGCTGGCGCTTCACTCGGTCGCCGACCGCGAGCCGCAGATCGCGGCCATGGTCGGTCGAAAACACGGCTTCGAGATCGCGTCATCGGACGCCGAGGAGGCGATCGCCGAGCTCCCCGAGCCCGGGCTCGTCGTGATCGCGACTGCGCACGACTCCCACGCCCGCCTCGCGAGCGCCGCGGTCCGCTCCGGGCATCGCGCGTTCGTCGAGAAGCCTCCCACGGTGACGCCCGCCGACGTCGAGCTCCTGGCCGGCGCGATGACGGACCGACCGGGGCGAATCGAGATCGGCTTCAACCGCCGCTACCACCCGCTGATCCGTACGACGCGGCGGGCGCTCGAGCGCGAGCACGGGCCCGCGTCGATCACCTGTGTCATCAAGGAGGTGGACCTGGAGCCCGACCACTGGTACTTCTGGCCCAACCAGGGCACGAGGATCACCGGCAACCTGTGTCATTGGATCGACCTGGCGGTCTTCCTACTCGGCCCGACGCTTCCCGTTTCGGTGACCCTCTCCGCCGAGGTCCCCGGCGGCGGGCAGGCGATCGACGAGGAGCGCGCGCTCCTCGTTACCTTCGATGACGGCTCCCTGCTGACCGTGATCGCGACCAATCGGGGGGACGACATTCGGGGCGTTCAGGAGCAGATCGAGGTCCGCAAGGGGCGCACCACTATCCGGATCGATGACATGTGGAAGGTTCGCCTCCGCCGCGGCGGGACCGATCGCTACCGGCGGACCGCCTTTCGTCACAAGGCGCACCGCCAGATGTATCGCGAATCGCTCCGGCGCCTGCGAAGCGGCGAACCAGCCGGCTACCCGCCGGCCGACATGGTCGTGGTATCCGCGATCCAGATCGCGGCGAGCGAGCTGGCGAGGAGCGGCGAGCCGCGTTGCGATGCGCCGCCCTGGCTGCGCCCCACCCTCCAGCGGCTCGGCTAGGCCAAGTCGTCCGGTCGGCCGGCCGGCCCCGGGGAGACGCCGGCGCCGAGCGTCTCGACGAAGGCGTTGTGGAGCTGGTCGACGCCGCGGTCGAGGTCGAACTCCTCGATCACTTTGCGTCGCCCCGCCTCGCCGAGGCGCCGCCTAAGCGAGACCTCGCGCGCGAGGCGCTCGATCGCCGTCGCGAGCGCCTCGGGCCTCCCGGCGGGGACCAACAGTCCGGTGACCCCGTCCTCGATCAGCTCGGGGATCCCCATCGTGTTCGAGGCGATTGCCGGAAGGCGGCACGCGAGCGCCTCCATCAGAACGACCGGGATCCCCTCCCCGAGGCTGGGGAGGCAGAAGGCGTCAGCGCGGCGGTAGTGGTCCCGGATCCGGTCTTGGCCTACCGGGCCCGCGAAGCTCACCAGGCCTTCGATGCCCAGCTCGCGCGCCTGGTCTCGCAGCGCCTGCTCGCGGCTTCCGTCGCCGACCAGCTCGAGGCGGACCGGCGTGCCGTCGCCTTGAAGACGCGCGATCGCCTCCAGCAGGACCGAGTGGCCCTTCTCCCGCTCCAGGCGGCCGACCGACAGGAGCTGCAGCGCGCCGTCGCCCCGCCGCCCGGCGCCGTTAGTCTCGGTGTCGGAGTCCGGGGCTCCGCCGGTGAGCCACTCCCCGTTCAGGCCACATCGGGCGACGCGGAGCTTGTGCCACTGATCCTCGGTCGCCAGCCGCATCAGCTGGCTGCGCCCGAAGTCGCTGATGCAGATCACCAGCGAGGCCGTTTGCACCTTGCCGGCGAGGCTGCCGGGACCGTCGTTGAAGATGTCGGTTCCGTGGGCGCTGAAGCTCCACGACCAGCGCCGTTGTCCACCTCGCTCCTCCCCGAGCCGGGCGACGATCTGGGCGACGTCCCCCGAGGGATTTGTGAAGTGGGCGTGGATGTGGGTCAGGCCCCGCCGGGCGCACTCGCGCCAGATCGGCACCGCCTCGAGGAAGTAGAACAGCTTCCAAAGTCGCCCGTGGAATCCGCCCGGGGGGCGGCGCAGGGCGAAGGACAGCGTGCGAACGTAGGCTCCGGGTCCGGTGAGGAGGGTCCGCAGATGCGCGAGCATGAACCTGCCCCAGCGGATCGGGAGCACGGTGAAGGTGGACTGGTCCGCCTCGCGGTCGGCCTCGGTGAACACGTGGTCGGGGTCGCTGTCGTGGATCGCGAACGTGTGGATTTCGAGCCCACGCGCGCGCAGCGCCTCGATCTCCCGCTGGACGAACGAGTGCGAGAGGCCCGGATAGTGGGTGACGAGGTAGGCGAGTCGCAGCGCCGGCCCGCGGCTCGCGCCGTTCTCGCGGCTCATCGCTTCGCCCGCCCCGGGTTGCGCAGGGCGGCCTCGATCGCTGTGGCGTAGCCTCGAGCCGAGTCGATCGGGCTCCTCCCGTGGGTCGCGGCCCGCGCCCGCCGGCCGAGCCCTTTCCGCCGCTCCGGGCTCCCGGCCAGGTCGCGAAGCGCCGCTGCGAAGGCACCGGTGTCCTCGGGATCGACGATCAGGCCCTCCTCCGGGTCGCGGATCAGGTCCCAGGTCGCGCCGGCACGCGACGAAGCGATCAACGGCAGGCCCGAGGCAGCGGCCTCGAGCAGGACGATCCCGAACGGGTCGTCGAGGGTTGGGAAGGCAAACGCGTCCGCCTCGGCGTAGCGCGCCGGCATCTCGCCGTGGTCGACGAAGCCGGCGAACTCCACCTCCAGGCCGAGCTCCGCGGCGAGGCCGCGCAGGCGGTTCTCCTCCGGCCCTCTCCCGACCACCACCAGGCGGATCCGCGATCCCCCTCCGGCCGCCTCGGCCGTGGCGCGGAGCAGGAGGTCGACCCCCTTGTGGGGGACGAGGCGACCCGCGGTCAGAACGGTGAGCTTCTCGCGAGGCTCGTAGCGTCGCCGGTCGGCGACCGGCCAGAGCGTCTCGAGGGTCGACGAGTGGGGGGCGAGGAACACCCGCTCGGGAAGGGCCCCGAGCTCGATGAACCGTTCGACTGCCGGCCCGCTCTTCGCGACGCACGCCGAGGCCGCCCGGAGGAGCAGCGCCCGCGCGGCGAGCTGGTGGCGACCGAGGCCCCGCTCGTAGTAGGAGGTGCCGTCGCTGTAGATGATCAGCGGCGCGCCGTGGATCCGGCCGTAGAGCGCCGCGTAGCCCGTCGGAACCGAGAAGCCGAAGCTGATCAGGGCGTCGGGCCTGAGCCGCTCCAGCGCCGCCAGGATGCGCGGGCTGAGGTAGTAATCGGGGTGGTCGGGGCTCCCGGTGGGGCTGGAGCGCCTGAGCGTCAGCCCGTCGATCACCCGGTACTCGAAGGGCAGGTCCTCGCTCGCGGACCATGGCATCCCCCGGCTCCCCGACCGGGAGCAGAACACGACCGTCAGCTCGACCAGGCTCGCGAGGCCCCTGAGCACCTCGAGCATGTACGGCGTCGGGATGTCGGTCACGAAGGCGACCTTCCGTGCCCCCGCCTCCCCGGGCCTTGCGACGGCATCCGGATCGAGGCCGCGAACGGGGTTGTCGACCGCGCGCGCCATCCTCAGACGGCGACCCGCTGTGGTGCCGGCGCCGGGTCGGCGGCGGTCGGCCGATCGACCGCCAACAGGTGCGCCAGTGCCAGCAGCATCGGCGCGATTACCCAGCGGATGTGCGCGGCGCGATTGGTCCAGAGGCGCCGGCGCTGGAAGATGGGCAGGCCGTCGCCGCCGAGCATCCGGCCAGACGCATAGCGGAGGACCGCCCACGCGTCCGGCGCGCATGATGGGTCCCGCCGAGCCGCTATCGACAGCGTCTGGATCCCCTGGGCGACGGATTGGGAGTCGATCGGAAAGAGGCTGTCCGGGTGGTACTTCGGGGCGCCGTCGGCCGTGAACAGCTCGCGCCGGTAGTAGGCAAGCCCGCGGGCCCACGCCCGCTCTGCCTCGTAACTCGCGACGCCGGCGTCGGCGCACGCCCGAAGCGCGTCGAGGACGTAGCCCGTGTGGAAGTTGTCGACCCAGCCGAGGTTGGGACGCTCCCCGTAGGGCCACGACCCGTCGGGGCGCTGGCGGGCCGTCGTGTAGCGCACCGCGGCCTCGGCGCCGGACACGAAGCCATCCTCGTCGCGGCCCGCCGCGGCGAGGCGGGCGAGCAGCGAGGCGACCAGCATGCTCGAGTTGTGGATCGGGGAGCGGTCGTCCCGCAGGTAGCCGAAGTAGGAGCCGGGCGCGGCCTCGGTGAGCGGCACGAAGCGCCGGAAGAACCGCCCCGCTCCGCACGCCAGGTCCAGCAGGCGCGCCTCGCCGGTCGCCGCGTGCGCGTCGAGCAGAGCGTGGCCGGCGAACGCAGTCGCGATCGTGTTCGGCTCTCCGTGCCCGTAGAAGAAGACCCGCGACTGGAAGTCGAAGTGATAGCCCCAGCACGGCTCCTCGTAGCCCGAGCAGCGGAGCCCCTCGAGGAGCTCGAGGGCCCGGGCCAGCATCGAAGAACCCTCGTCGGGCTCGAGGAAGCGGTTGCGGCTCAGGGCCGAGACGGCCCAGGCGGCCGATGCGGCGTCGGGCTTGGATGTGATGCCGAGCGCCGGGCGAAGATCGAGTGGCGATCGCTTGACGGCTTGAATCAGCAGGCGACGGCCGAGTGCCGTTCGCTTCAGGGGCGTGACGATCCGGCGCGAGGTGCTGAGCCCCTCGTATGGATCGCTTCCCCGCCAGCCGCGCGAGTCCCCCCAGCGCGCCAGGCGCCGGGCGAGCTCCCGAGCAAGATTGGCGTCCGGGTTGCCCGAGCGGTCAGCCATGCGCATGGGCTGCGGACGCTACTGGCGGTGAGACCCGCGGGGCGTCGACCACCGTGCTCACGAACTCTCCAACCAATCCCTCGCTGCGGGCTCGGAGCTCGGCCGGCTCGCGGGGCTCGGCCGGTCGTGGACGGATCGCAGGGAGGTCGCCGATGCTGCTCATTCGCGTCAGCGCGCCGCGCTCCTCGAGCCACCGGTCCACGGCCGGGATTCGACCTGCGAACAGGCTCACAGTGGGCACGCCCAGCAGGGCGCCCTCTCGGGTCATCGTGCCCCCGGCGCCGATGATCAGGTCGCTGGCGTGCATGAGGGAGCGCGCGTCGACCGCCCGCTCGGGGAGGACCACGTTCGAAAGCGACAGGCCGGCGATCGCCTCACGCTGGTCCGCCCGGCGGGCGAGGACAACGCACCGAGCCCGTGGCTCGCTCGAGATCCTCCGCAGGACGGCGACGAACAGAGGGTTGTCGGACCGGTGGTAGAGCGCCCCGGCCGGCGGGGTTCGCGCGACCACGACCACGCCGTCGGGGTCTGGCTCGACGCCCGCCGCGACCAGCACATCGCGATCGGGTTCGAAGTCGCCGAGATAGATCTCCTCCTTCAGACCGGGGTAGAAGCGCACCTTGCGGGGAACGGCGCCCTGGCGCCGCAGGCCGGCATCCGCGAGCGCCTCGGGCAGCAGAACGGTGTCGGCGAGCCGGAAGGCGAGGTGGTTGGCCGGCTGGTGCTCGTAGTCCATCGCTGTCACCGTGTGGATGCCGATCGCCCGCGCCGCCATGATTTGCGCGTAGGAGTTGTGCGAAAGCGCGACGTCGGGATTCTCCTTTCGCGCCCACGAGGCGAGCCGTCGGACCCGGCTCAGCATCGAGCGCCCCTTTGCGGCCCTGCCGCCGGCGCTGGGGCCGCCGATCACGTCCACGCTGCGCCACCTCTGGCGCGCGAGCTCCACGGTCTGGGCGTTGTCGCGGGCCGTTATCCGGACCGTGTGCCCGAGGCACTCGAGGCGCTTGACGATCGGGGCGAAGAGCAACGGGTGCGGCGAATTTGAGAGGTCTACCCAGACCTTCATCGCTCAGTTGACCCCCCTGCGGAGCACTACAGCGGGCACGGTGTGGAGCATCAGGCGGACGTCGGTCCACAGGGACCAGTTGGTCACATATAGATAGTCGAGCCTGATCATCTCCTCGAACGGGATGCTCGTCCTCCCGAGCACCTGCCATAGCCCGGTCAAGCCGGGAACGAGGTCTATACGGCTCCGTCTCCACCCCTCCAGCTGCTGGTCCTCGGAGTCGATCAGGGGCCGGGGACCGACCAGGCTCATCTCTCCCTTGAGCACGTTCCAGAGTTGCGGCAGCTCGTCGAGGCTCCAGTGCCGAAGGAAGCGGCCGACCCGGGTCACCCGAGGGTCGTGGTCGAGGAGGAGCCATCCGGGGTCCTGGCTCTCGACCAGCAGCGCCTCGCGGCGCTGCTCCGCATCGACCACCATGGTCCGGAACTTGGCCAGGCGGAACCGCCTGCCCCAGAGGCCGATCCGCTCCTGGCGGAAGAAGACGGGTCCCCCGGAATCGACCTTGATCGCCAGCGCGGTGACGGCGAACAAGGGTGCTGTGAGGACCAGCACGGTTAGCGCGCCGACCACATCCATGGTTCGCTTCAGAAAGCGCGAGGAGCGGGGGAGGACTGGCGGGTTGACGCCCAGCACCGTCGTCCCCTCGACATCGTCGATCTCGACCGAGGGCCCCAGGGCATCGAACAGCTGGGGCAGCACGCTCACCTTGACGCCGTGCTCCCTGGCGCGACATACGAGGTGGAAGAGTGCATCCTCCGTGAAATCCTCCCTGGCAACCACGATCCGCTCGGCTCCGTCGCGCTCGATCATGTCGTCGAGCTCCGTCGCCTCCGAGGGCGGAGATCCCTGGTCGGTGAGCGGGATCGGTCCCGTCGGCTCGACCCCGTACTGGTTGTGCGTCCGCAGCTTTTTCGCCAGGGTCACCAGCTCGGGAGCGTCCCCGACCAGCACCACGGGCTCGGGCGCGAGCGCGGAGACGGCGAAACGGCGGGCCAAGGCCCGGAAGCTGATGATCGCGATGATCGCGACCACGCCGAAGCTCGCCACGTGTCGCAGCTCGATTCCGTTCGCGTTCAGAAGCCGGTAGTACGCGAGCAGCAGCAAGGATCCGATCAGCACCGCGTGGAAGACCCACGGCAGATCGTCCACGGTGCGATGGCTGATCCGCTTCAGGTCGCGGTCGTAAAGACCGTACGCCTTGAAGATGACGACCCAGATGGGAAGCAGGGCGAGGCCCCAGACGAACTGACCGACGTGGTGGGTGAGTACGGCCAGGGCGATGGCCAGCGCGGCGACGATCGCGAGCATGTCGGCGGCCACCAGGAACCTGCGCACGGCCGCGTCGCGCTCGCGGTAGCGTCGGGCAACGACTCGCTGGGGACTGGCGGCGTTTCGGGCTGCACGCCGCCGCTCGCCAACCTGCAACGCCTGCGCGGCCTCCGGTGCCCGATCGCGATCGATCGGGACACGCCCACCGATCATCAGCCCGGCGGCCGGGGATTGACGACGGAGGGCGCATCGGCCACCGTCCGAAAGCGGCGCGTCGGACGAACCTCGATCTCGGCTCCGCCGCGCCGGAGCGAGTCGTCGGCAGCCTCGGTCAGGCTCACGACGTCCTTTGCCAGGCGGGCGCTCGCGACCGTCTGGCGGCCCTCCCTGATCGCGCCGCAGAAGTCCTCGAGCTCCCGTGCGATCGGCTCGTAGGCCTCCACCTTCGGGGAGAGGATGTCGCCGGTGCGGTAGGAGAGCTTGTACTCCCCGAACGTCTCGGGGTCCTTGTAGACGACGCCGCGATCAAAGATGCGGATCGGCTCGGGGGACCCGTCATCGTAGACGACCATCTTCTTGCTGCCGACGATCACGGTTCGCCTCAGCTTGCTCGGCGCGAGCCAGCTCAGTTCGACATTCGCCACGATCCCCGAGTTGTAGGAGAGAGTGACGAAGGCGACGTCCGGGACGCCCGAAACGATCGAGTCGCGCCCGGTCGCTCGCACGGCGCGCGGAAGCTCCTCCAGCCAATACAGCAGGATCGAGAAGTCATGGGGACCCAGGTCCCAGATGACGCTGACGTCCGGCTGATGAAGGCCGAGATTCACCCTGCTCGACGATATGAAGAAAATCTCGCCGAGCTCGTCGTTTCGCAGCAGGTCCTTCACGACTCGGACCGGGGGGCTGTAGAGGAAAGTGTGTCCACACATCAGGACCCTCTCTCGGACTCTCGCGCGCCGGAGCAGCTCGCTCGCCAGCTCCGCCGAGGGCGCCAGCGGCTTTTCGACGAAGGTGTGCTTCCCGGCGTCCAACGAGCGGGACGCGAGGTCAAAATGAGTAAACACAGGCGTGGCGATGAAGATCGCATCGAGCTCAGGGTCCTCGAAGAGATGATCTGCGTTCGTGGTCCGAGCGGTCGCCGGAAAGCGGTGCTTGAACCCCGCTAGGAGGCTCTCGTCCAAGTCGCAGATCCACTTGACGCGAACCCCCGGCATCTCGGCGAGCACCCGCAACAGGTTCGGGCCCCAGTAGCCCAGGCCCACCAGTCCGACGTTCAGGGCGCTGGGCGGCCCGCCCATCCCGTTGGCGTCGTGTCCCCCGTTTGCTCCGATCATTCCTGCGCCCCCTCGAGCGCGGTTTCCACGGCCCCGGCCACCCGGAGGACTTCTTCCTGCGTAAGCTCGGCGAACATAGGCAGCGACAGCTCCTCCTCGCTCCAGCGCACCGCTGTGTCGAGGTCGGCGGGACCATGACCGTTGCCGTTGCCCGGGCCTTGGCTGGCAAACGGCGGTTGGTGATGGACCGCGGGCCAGTAATGAATGCCCGTGCCAACGCCGTGGCGATCGAGCGCCGCTTGCAGGCCGTCTCGGTCGGCGATCCGGATCGGGAGGAGGTGGTACACGCATTCCCCGCGACGATCCTCCGCGAGTACGCGACACTCGTCCGGGAGTGCCTCGCGATAAAGCGCGGCCCGCTCGCGTCGCGCGGCGTTGCCGGCGTCCAGCCCGCGAAGCTTGACTCGGAGCATCGCCGCCTGCAGCCCGTCCAGCCGTTCGTTGAACCCGGCCTCGACGTGCTCGCCCTTGCGCCTCTGTCCCAGGTTACGCAGCCTGCGGCTGCGCTCCGCGATCGCGTCGTCGTTCGTGCAGATCGCGCCGCCGTCGCCTAGGGCGCCGAGGTTCTTGCTCGGATAGAAGCTGAACGCCGCGACATGGCCGAGCGCGCCCGCTCGGGCCCCCTTCCATCTGGCTCCGTGGGCCTGGGCTGCGTCCTCGACCACCAGCAGGCCGTGGCGACGCGCGAACCGCTCGACCGCCTCCATATCGCAGACCTGGCCATACAGGTGGACAGGGATCACGGCCACGGTCCGGGTCGAGACCGCCTCCGCGGCCGATCGGGGGTCGATTCGCCCGGTCTCCTCGTCCACGTCGCAGAATCGAGGAATGGCTCCCGCGTGGAGGACACCCAGGGCGCTCGCGATGTACGTGTGAGCCGGCACGATGACCTCGTCACCTCGCTCAACACCGGCCGCCAGGAGCGCAAGGGTGAGAGCCGCGGTGCCGGAGCCGACGCCGACGCAGTGGCGCACGCCGCAGAAGGCGGCGAACTCTGACTCGAATGCTTCGACCTCTCGGCCGAGCACGAAGCCTCCGTCGTCGAGCACTGCCTCAAACGCCGCCTTGAGCTCGGCGGCCAGGGGACCGTTGTGCCGCCCCAGATCAACGAACGGGATCTGCTCCGTGGTCGGGTCGACCCTCGTTGCGCTCATAAGCGGTGGTTCCTCAACCCGGTCAGCTGTCGCGGAGGAGTCCTGGGCGTCCGATAACGGCCATGCAAGAAGAAACGGGCCGAGCCGGGCCCTTCTTGCAGGCCGCGGTGGCGCCCGTCCGGGCAGCCGCCAGGGCGGTCGACCGGCGCGCCCCGTGAGCACGCCTCGCCGGCCCCCCGGTCGCATAGAAGTCCGCCCCTCCAATCACCGTTCTCCCTCTGATGGGCGGTGTACGGGACAATCCGGTGGGGCGCCCCGCGAGCGCGGGTCAGCCCGCCGCCGGGACTTCGGTGTCGGTGGGGTTGATCGGGGCGCGAAGGCTGAGGGCGCGCGCGGAAAAGGCCCTCGCCTCGTCGGGGATGGAGGCCGTTCCGATCGGAGCCGACGCCCGACGGCAGCGGCTCGGACGAGGCCTGGATGTGCTCGTAATCTCGGGCGGGAGCCGGCCTGAAACACGGATCTCGACGGTTCGCCGACTCGCGACGCGAGCCCCCCGAGTAGCGGTGGTGGTCGTGCTCGAGTCGATCGGGGAGGGGGTCGCAAGGGCCATGATCGGCGCGGGGGCGCGCGGCGTGGTGCTCACCGGTCAGCTCGAGCGCACCCTCGCCGCGACGGTGCGCGCGGCACAGATGGGTCAGGTCTCGATTCCCCAGCCGATCCGCGGGCAGATCTTTCCGCCCCCCCTCTCGCATCGTGAGACGACCGTCCTCTCGATGGTCGCGCGGGGCCAGACGAACGCCCAGATCGCGGCCGGTCTGTTCCTCGCCGAGAGCACCGTGAAGAGCCACCTGAGATCGGTGTTCGCCAAGCTGGGAGTCAACTCGCGCGAAGAGGCCGCGGCGGCGGCGAGAGCGAGTGACCCGGCGACGGGAATCGGCCATGCGGAGGGGCAGAAGGCACTTGCAAGTAGGTCCCGGGACGAAGCGTTGTCTGTGGGTGGAGGTCGACGGGCTGACCAGCAGGACGGCCGGCCGGCGGGCGATCACGTTGGTCGGGCTCGTGGCCGGGAACAGCGCGGCGCGTCGCCGGGTCGCCGAGGCGCTCCAGGCGGAGGACATTGATGTGGCGGCCGACGCGGAGGACCCGCGCTCGCTAATCGCCGCATTGAAAGGGTCTGCCCCCACCGTGGTGGTGCTTGCGCCCAGTCCGAGCAGCCTCATCGCGGCGCAGATCAGGGCGGTTCGGCAACGACTCAGGGACGTGCCCATCGTGGCGCTGATCCCCACCACCGACGAGAGCCAATGCCGTCGAGCGATCAGCGCGGGGGCGGACGGCGCGGTGCTGGAACGCGACGTCGATGAGGCGCTCGTGGTCACGGTACGGGCCGTCGCCGTCGGGCAGATCTCGTTCCCGGAGGCAATCGGTAGAGGGGTCGAGGACCCTGCGCTCACGCGGCGCGAGAAGCAGGTGTTGGGCAACGTGGCGATGGGATTCACGAACGCTCAGATCGCGGACAGGCTCGGGCTCGCGGAGAGCACGGTCAAGAGCCATCTCTCGTCAGCCTTCTCCAAGCTCGGTGTCGCGTCTCGGGCCGAGGCTGCCGCGCTCATCCGGGACCCCACCCGCGCTCGTCGCCTCGACAACCTGGCAATCGAGGCCGAGGCTAGCGAGTAACCGGGGCCATGCCCCGCTCCCGCAGCCGCAACTGGACCGCACGGCGACCGCGATGATGCAACCCGTGGACGGCGCCCTCGGACTTTCCCAGCCGTGTCGCGATCTCCCCCGGGGTGAGCCCATGGACGTGACGAAGCAGAACGACCTCGCGCTGCTCGTCCTGGAGCGCGGCCACGGCCTCCCTGAACTCGATCAGGCGCTGAAGGTTGTCATCGATCGCTTCGGGAGTGGACCGGCCGCGGATTTCCTCGCACGGCACCGGGCGACGCTCGCGCAGATGATCGATCGCCGCATTGCGCGCGACCCGCATCAACCAGGCGTTGAACGGGACCGCGCCGCGCTCGTATTTGGTGATCACGCGCATCAGCTTCAGGAACACCGCCTGGGTGACGTCCTCGGCCTCGTGCTCGTCACCGATGATGCTGCGAACGAAGCGGAACACGTCCCCCGAATGGGTGGAATAGATGAATCTGATCCCCTCCTGATCCCCTCGCTTCGCCTGCGCAACCGCGCGGTCGATCAAATCCCGATCGCGCTCGGATCGGCCACCCGCGCGGGTGAGCTGGTCCGTCTCCCCTGCCGGGGTCCTGTTTCCATGCTCGGCCACTTGCCACCTCCCGTGTCCAAAGGGCGCGGAGGCCACAGCCACCTCGGGCTGCGGATGCCCGCCTCGCTGTCAATGAGGGCGAACCTACGTAGGCCCGGTTTGGGCGATGTCTCGTGGGCAATTTGCGGGAGTTGCGAATTCGTGTTAGGTGGACATGAATCAGGCCGGCGACGCGGAGCCGGCCGCGGCAGTCCCCGATCGAGACCAGGCCCCAGGGCATCGGGATGCATCACAGGTAGGGATCGGGGGCACCCATACTCGGCCCCGCCTGAACGCGCCCTACCCGTCAGTTCGGCGACCCTGAACGCGTTAACCCCAACAGCCGGCCTCACCCGCGAACCACACGATGGACTGCCGATCACGACCAACCCCAGGGCATGCCTCGAGCGGGCGGGTCTCGGGATCGCCAAGGTGGGAGAATCGCTCGATTGCGTGGAAGAACGGAATCGTGACCGACGTGTTGGTTCTCTGTTACCACGCCGTCAGCCGGGACTGGGGATCGGAGCTCGCGGTCACCCCAGGGCAGCTCGAGAGCCAGCTCGAACTGCTCTTGAGGCGCGGCCATCGCGGAGCGACCTTCCACGATGCCGTGCACGCGAAGCCCGCGGGTAAGACGGTCGCGGTCACGTTCGACGACGCCTACCGGTCGACGATCGAGCTCGGGCTCCCGGTTCTCTCGCGGCTCGGGATCCCCGGGACGGTGTTCGTTCCAACGGGATTCACCGGCACCGAGGCGCCGATGGCGTGGCCGGGGATCGACCACTGGCTCGGGGGTCCACACGAGCACGAGCTCATGCCGATGTCATGGGAGGAGCTCGCCACCCTGGCTGAAGCTGGATGGGAGATCGGCGCCCACACGCGGACCCACCCCCATCTGACCGAGCTCGACGACGCCGCCCTGGACGAGGAGCTGCGAGCCTCGCGCCGCGACTGCGAGTCCAAGCTCGGCCTTCCCTGCAGGTCGTTTGCCTATCCGTTCTCCGACGAGGACGAGCGAGTCGTAAGGGCAACGGATGATGCCGGCTTCTCCGCCGCGGCCACGCTGCCGGAGGACGGCCTCCATCCCGCCTCTCCGCTGCGCTGGCCTCGGGTCGGCGTCTTCTGGGATGACGACGGGTTCCGGTTTCGTGCCAAGACCTCGCCCCTGGTGATCAGGCTTCGGGCGGGAAGGAAGCTCCGCGTTCCCCCCGTGATCTGGAAGGCCAAGGAAGCCACCCAAAGATTGGTTCGTCGGGGCCCTCGGGGCTGACCTCCGGGCTGCCTCGCGGCAGGGTCAGAGGGGCGCAGGGACACGCCGAGCGAGCTGGGGACTACGGTTCGGGCGGATGAAGCGGTCAGTGGACGCTCCAGGGCAACAGAGCCCGAAGGCCCGTGGGCTCTTCGAGCGGTTTCCGCGAGGGCTGGTGCTGGTCGGCGATGGACGCCGAGTTCTGAGCATGAACCACCGGGCGCGTCGCCTCTTGAGGCTTGAGGAGGAGCGCGTATGGACATGCTGCGAGCTCGTCTGTGGCGCGATCGATCCCGAGATCGCGGTCGGGCGAGCGAGATGCCTTACCCAGCGGGTGCTGAAAGCCGGCGAGCCGCTGCCCGAGGTGCAGGTCGCTGGGCGGGGCGATCGCGGGAACCTGACCGTGACCGCGTCGCGGGTCGACGCGGAGGACGTTCGGGTCCTGCTCGAGCTGCGCCCGAGCGGTGACTCCCACCAGGGTGACCTGGAGGTTCCGCAGGGTGCTGCCGGCGATTCTCGCCACGCACTTCGCATCCACACGATGGGGAGCGTGCGGGTCGACGTAGGAGGAGAACGACGCGACGGCGCGTGGCTCTCCCAGCGCCCTGGGATGATGTTGAAGTACCTGGTCTGCCTGCGCCACGAGGTCGCCGCCAGCGAGCAGATAGCCGAGGCGATCTGGCCGGGGGCGGCTCCGCACGACGGGCTGGCAAGCGTGCGCCACTACGTGCACGTGCTCCGCGAGCTGCTCGAGCCGGATCGACCGACGCGGGCGCCCTCCTCGTTCATCGCGACCCGTCGGGGCGGCTACGGGTTGGTCTCGGACCAGGTCTGGGTTGATGCCGAAGCGTTTCAGCGCCGGGCGAGCGCCGGGCTCCGCCTGCACCTCGACGGGCTCCTCGAGCCCGCCGGGGCCGCGCTTGAAGCCGCAATTGCTCTGTTTGGTGGGCAGTTTCTGCCCGACGAGCCGGACGCAGAGTGGGCGCTCGAGGAGCGCGATCGCCTGCATCAGCTGGCGCGCGCAGACGTTCGGGGCGCTGGTCGAGGTCAGGATGGTGACCGGCGATCTCAACGCGGCCGGCGAATACGCCCGCCAACTTGCCGACCTGGAACCGCTCGACAGCGACGTCCAGCGGCGATACGATCGAGATCTGCCTCAGGCTCGGGCGACGCAGTGAGGCGGTAAGGCGCTACGAGCTTCTTCGCAAGCGGACGCTGCGGGAGTTCGGCGAGGAGCCGGAGTTCAGCCTGTCGGACCTCTCGTTCTGATCCTCAAGCTCATTCGTCCCCGACGGGAGCCCCAAATCGTGGTATTTGCCTACCTCGCTTCGGGCGATCCCCCTTGTCCCGCCCGGGCGGGCGGCTACCGTCGTAGCTGCCCACACGGACGCATGTTCTTGCCCCCTGGGACAGGGTGAGGCACGCGGGATGTAGGGGTAATCAGTGGTGCGCGGTGTGAACCTTGAGGCCAGACCGGCTCTGACTCAGCCGGCCCGGAGCAATCCGGAACCCGTCCCAAGCCAGCCAGTCCGAGAGGACGGGGCGGCGCGCCGGAGTCCGATTCGTGCCGACTTGCCGAGCTGGGGCCCTTCCGCGACTCGCCCTTCGGACTCGTGCTGCTCGACGGCCTGGGCAAAGTGCTGAGCGCCAACGAGCGGGCCTCCGCGTTGCTGTGCGTGAGCGAGCGTGCGGCCGTCCGCCCGGGGCTGACCTGCTGCGAGTTGATCTGCGATCCGGTCGCGCGACGCGGTCCAGCCGACACCGAAGCGCGGTGCCTGACGCGGCGCGCGGTGAGCACGGGCGAAGCGCTCCCGGAGTCCCGGTTCGAGGTGCGCCGTGACGGCGGCGCCTCGACCGTGTGGGTGACCGCGTCCCCGGTCGACATGGCCGAGGCGCGGGTCGTCGTCTACCTGCGCCCGGACGATCACCGCATCCCGCGGCGCCGGGAGGCCGAGACCGCTGAGGCCCCCACCGCTTCCGCGCTTCGAATCCACGTTCTGGGCCCGGCGCGGGTCGAGTCCGGGGGGCGGGACTTGGGCGGCGAATGGCTCGATCAGCGCTCCGGGCAGCTGCTCAAGTACCTGATCTGCGAGCGACACCGCCGGGTCGACCAGCGACGAGATCGCGGACGCGCTCTGGCCACACGCGGGCCCGTTGACGAGGAACAGCGTCCGCCACCAGGTCCACGTGCTGCGCGAGCGGCTCGAGCCACACCGGGTCAGCCGGGCCGCGTCCCGCTTCATCGTCACCCGGCGTGGTGGCTACATGCTGGATCCCGAGCACGTGTCTGGCTCGACGCGGACCAGTTCGAGGGCGAGATCAGCGCGGGCCTGAGGCTGTTGGCGCGCGGTGACGACGAGCACCGCCGCAACTAGGCTGGAGCGGGCCTGGCCCTGTATCGGGGCGACCTGATCGCCGAGAACCTCTACGCGGAATGGGCGCTCGAGGAGCGCGACCGCCTTCGCGACCTCGCCGGCCAGGGCCTGCGCGCCTCGGTCGACCTGGCCCGGCCGCGGGTGACCTCGACGCCGCCGCCGGCCACGGTCGGCGCCTGGCCGCCATGGAGCCCTTCGACCTGGACGTCCAGCGGGACTTCATCGAGATCTGCCTGAAGCCGCGGGCGCCGCAGCGAGGCGATGCGTCGCTACGCGATCGTCCGCAAGCGGGTCAAGCGCGAGTTCGGCCAGGATCTGGACTTCACGATCAGCGACCTGCGCGCTTGAGCGACGCTCGCCCCGCCAGGAATCTGGCTAGCCGGCCTCGGCGGCGATCGGCGAGCTGTCGATCGTCAGGGTGTGCCAGCTCGCCAGGACGGGCTTGTTGTAGTAGTTGAGCGCCGCCTCGCGAAGCGTGGCGATCTCCTCCGAGTACCAGTAGCGCTCGAAATCGGCGTGGTCGTCCCAGGCCGAGACCTGGCGGAAGTGGAGCGGGTCGTCGACGTCCCTGGTCAGGTAGCAGGACCGGGCGCCGAAGGCGGGCGCTCGGTCGAGCGCCGGGCGCCAGGCCTCGAGCCAGCGATCCGCGCTGAAGGGTGGACATGCCATTCGATGTAGTTGACGTCCGGCATCGTCGCGGTCCTCAGGTGCCGGCTTCGGCCCAGATCGCCCCGGGGCCCTCCGCCTGCTTCCCCTGCTCGGCGTCGGTGGCCCCGACCATGATCGAGATCTTGCCGAGGTGCTTGTTCTCGTGCAGGAGCTGGTGCGCTTCGGGCACGCCGTCGAAGCCCATCGTCTGCCACAGCACCGGCCGGATCTTTCCCTCCGCCATGAGCTGGTTTGCGCGCGTGCACTCATACGCGTTGGCGAAGTGCGAGCCCAGGATCTCCTTCTGACGCATCCACAGGTAGCGGACGTCGAAGTCGAGGTTGTAGCCCGACGTCGCGCCGCAGATCACGACCTTCCCAAACGGCTTGACGACCAGTACCGAGGTCGGGAACGTAGCCTGCCCGACGTGCTCGAAGACGATGTCGGGGGCATCGCCGAGGATCTCCTTGACCCGCTTCGCGAAGCCCCGGGAGACCTTGAATCGAGCCTTCTCCTCGTCGGGCGACTCGCCGCCTTTTCGCATCATGCCGGCGAACTCGTTTCGGTTGATGTACTCGACTGCGCCCAACCGCTTGACCAGCTCGCCCTTCTCGTCAGAGGAGACGACGCCCACGGCGTTCGCCCCAGCCGCGGCGCAGAGCTGCGTGGCGAACACGCCGAGGCCGCCGGCGGCGCCCCAGATCAAGACGTTGTGGCCGGCCTGGATCCGGCAGCGGTCGATCAGCATCCGGTAGGCGGTGAAGTAGGTGAGGCCGTATGCCGATGACTC
Organism: uncultured bacterium; assembly: GCA_963720685.1. Taxonomy (GTDB): domain Bacteria; phylum Actinomycetota; class Thermoleophilia; order Solirubrobacterales; family 70-9; genus AC-56. The sequence continues at coordinate 623,411 of CAVRGF010000003.1, forward strand.
GACCCACGACAGATTGGGCGGCTTGGGGAGAAGTTGCTGGGCCTGGACCTTCGTGAACTGGGCGAACGATCCCCAGGTCGTCTCGTAGCCCCAGATCTGCTGGCTCGGTGCGGCGAGCGGGTCCAGGCCGTGCACCTCGACGTCCTCGTACGAGGCCTGATTGCAGTGGATCACGACCTCGTCGCCCGGCTTCCATCGCGTCACGCCCTCGCCGACCTTCCAGACGATGCCCGAGGCGTCGGAGCCGCCGATGTGGTGGCCCCATTCGGGATGGTCGCCGTAGTTGAAGACCGAGACGGGCTTGCCCAGCGCCGCCCAGACGTTGTTGAAGTTGACCCCGGCGGCCATCACGCGGACGATCACCTCGAACGCACCGGGCTCGGGAAGGGCGATCTCCTCGAGCTGGAAGGCCTCATTCGGCTCGCCCTCGCGCTCGGCGCGGATCACCCACGCCGCCATCGTCTCGGGCACCTCGCCGGGTTCCACGGCGAGCTTCGAAACCTCGGACACGTCTACGGCCACTGATTCCCCTTCGGTCGGTTGCGGCGGCATCGTACCGTCAGCTTCGTGTCCGAGGGCACGACTACCTTGATGAGTTCTCATGGAGGCATCCGAGAAGCCACAACTGTCGATCGAAGAGGCCAACGGCGCGAGCGCCGGTGTGGTGCGCGCCCTCGACGATCGGCTGGTGATCGAGCGGTTGACGGTCACGGACGAGCGCGCGACGCGAGTGGTGCGCGAGCGCGCCGAGGCCGGGCAGGAGGCGGCGCGTACGGTCGCCGACGCGATCGAGATCGGCGCCCGCGTCCTCGACCGCGAGGACGCCGCCGCAGAGGTCGACTACGTCAGGGCCGAGTTCGAGCGCCAGGCGTCCGACCTCCGGGCACGCCTCGTTCGGGCGCTCGAGACCGGCGACGAGATGCTCACCGAGCGCATCGCCCTCAGCTTCGACGGCACCCGCGATGGGTCCGTCCAGCAGCAGCTTTCCGCGCTGATCGGCCGAGCGCTGGAGGAACAGCGGACCGCCTTGCTGAAGCAGTTCTCGGCCGAGGATGGCGCCAACCCCTTGACGGACTTCAAGGGTGCCGTCGTGCGAGCGGTGCGCGAGCTCGGAGTTCGCCAGCAGGCCGACAGCGAGGCGAATCGCAAGCGGATCGAGGAGCTCACTCGCGAGCTGGTCGAGCGCAAGGAGCGCGAGCACGCGAACGTCAGGATTGCCGAGGCGGAGGAGGCCGGGACCCGCAAGGGGCGAACCTTCGAGGAGCTGGTCCACGCGGAGATCGAGGCGATCGCGGGCGCCCAGGGAGACGCCGCGCATCACGTTGGAGACGAGACTTCGGAGGCCGGCGGCAAGAAGGGAGACACCGTCGTGGAGCTCGGTGCGGGCACCGGCCCGGCGTTGGGAGTCGTCGTCTACGAGGCAAAGAACCGCAGGCTTTCCAAGAACGATGCATGGACCGAGCTGAACGCCGCGATGGGCGAGCGTGACGCGGCCTACGGGGTCCTGATCGTGGCCGGCGATGACAAGGTTCCCGCCGGACTGGAGGACCTGACCGAGTACCAGGGCAACAAGATCATCGTCGTGGTCGACCGCGACGATCCCGATCCACTCGCCCTCAGCCTGGTCTACCGATACGTCCGCGCCCGCGTGCTGGCCGCGAAGTCCGAGCGCCTGCAGGTGGACGCAGGCGGAGTTCGCGACGCCGCCGAGGAGGCCGGGGCGAGGCTGAAGGCCGCCAACCGGATTCGCAAGTCGTTGACCAGTGTCACCAACAGCGCCGATCGCGCCCGCGGCGACCTCGACGGGATGATCGGCGACGTCGAGCGCTGCCTCGAGCGCATCGAGTCGTTGATCGCCGCCGCCGACCCGGACTGATCTAGGGCAGGAGCAGCTTGTCGCGCGAGCTCGGTCGCTGCTTGCCGACCGTGAACGTTCCGTCGGCGGCGGTCACAGCTCCAACGGCGCTCGCCCGGTAGTCGCCCTCGGGCAGCTCGGCCTTCAGCGAACCCGGCTCGCCCGGCTTGATCAGGGCCGACGACACGGTCGTTGGGCCGCTCAGCCGAAGGCGGATCGGAGATTCGGCCGAGTTGGTGACCGAGAACGTGACCAGGCCGGCTCCGAAGTTCTCCGGCGACACGGCGACCTGCTCGGCGTCCACCTTGACGCCGACCAGGATCGGGCTCGGCGGACGAGGGTCGTTTGCGAAGTCCCCCGAGCCGCAGGCCGTCAGAGCTGACGCCACGACCACGCACAGGGCAGCCAGCGCCGCCCGACGCGCGCGCCGTGAGCCTCTCCAGGCACCGGTCCCCATCGCCGCAAATCTAGCCGACGAGCGGCTTGCGGGCGTAGGATGCGTTTCAGAACGGGAGCTCGATGACCTCGGCGCCCGTCCGCTGCGCCCCCACCAACACCCGCGCGCCGGGTTCGGCCTCGCGACGGATCACCGCCAACGCGACCGGACCCAGGGCCGGGGAGATGACCGCCGTTCCCACCTCGCCGAGATCGCGCTCCGAGAGGGAGATCGGCTCCCGGTCGCCAACCGGGGCGTCGAGGCGCAGGCCGCGGAGATGGCGATTCGGCTTGCCCCGGTAGTGGAGCCGGGCGACCGTCTCCTGGCCGATGTAGCAGCCCTTGGTGAAGCTGACGGCGCGATCCTCGATCCCGGCTTCCTGGGGAATCGTCGCCGCGGTCATCTCGTGACCGAACCTGGGCCGTCCGGACTCCACGCGAACGATCTCCGCGGCCTCCTCGCTGACCATGGCCGCCCCCGCGTCGGTGAGGACGCCGGCCAGCGTGTCGAGGTCCGCCCGCGGGCAGATCAGGTCGACGCCCTGGTCGGTGGCCACGGCGCGGCATCGGACGCCGCCGATCTCGGCCTCGCGGTGCGCGTATTCGGGAGAGAGGGCTTCGACTCCGCTCACCGAGGCCGACCCGGGGCCGATCACGGACAGGATCGCATCAGTCTCCGCGCGGTCGGCGATCTCGACCGCGGAGGCCACCCGATACAGCGACAGGTGGCGGACGACGGTTTGCGCCGTCGCCTCCTCGAGGTCGAGCCACAAGGCTTCCGGACCGAGCCGCAGGACGCGCATGTCGGCCTGCATGTGGCCCTTCCGATCCAGCAGGGCCGCATAACAGCCCTCGCCCGAGGTCAGGGCTTCGACGTCGTTGGTGAGCTGCCCCTGCAGGTACTCCGCCGCGTCGGGGCCGGTGACCACGAGCTTTCCTCGTGTCGAGCGATCGAGGAGCCCGGCACCGTCACGGAGCAGGCGGTACTCGCCGTCCAGTTCGACCACCGGCTCCGATCTGGCGCTCATCGTCCTCGATTCTAGGCTCGGCTGATTTCGACTAGACTAAAAACGAATTTCATAATGTCGCATACGAGGACATCCAGCAAGGCGAGGCTCGAGGACCGGCGAAGCGCTCCGGCCTCGGAAGCGGTGGAGGACTACGCGAAGGCGATCTTCGCGGTCGAGCTCCATCACGACGGCCCGGTGACGACATCGGAGCTCGCGGAACGGCTGGAGGTGGCGCCGTCCTCGGTGACCGCGATGCTGAAGCGCCTGGACGAGTTGGGGCTGGTGCGATACGAGCCCTACCACGGGGTCAGGTTGACGCCGGCCGGCCAGCGGGTGGCGCTCGAGGTGATCCGCCACCACCGGCTTATCGAGGCGTTCCTCGCGGAGTCCCTTCAGATGCCGTGGGATCAAGTTCACGACGAGGCCGAGGTGCTCGAGCACTACATCTCGGAGGATCTCGAGGACCGGATCGCGCAACGGCTCGGCAACCCGGGCGCCGACCCCCACGGCGATCCGATCCCGACCTCCGAGCTCGACCTCGCCGCCGACCGCACGATCGCGCTCTCGGAGCTCGCGCGGGGCCGGAGCGCGACCTTCGCGCGGGTCTCAGACTCCGATCCGGACATGCTCCGCTACCTGGCCGAGCGAGGGATCCGCCCCGGGATCGTGCTTCGAGCCGTTGGCGCCGAGCCGTTCGGCGGCCCGTTGCTGGTCGAGGCGGAAGGGAGCGAGCACGCCCTGGGCGCAGAGTTGGCCGAGAAGATGCGTGTCGAGCTGGAGGCGGCGGGATATTGAATCGGGCCCTCGACTCCACGATCGAGGCACCGGTCGCTCCCGGCGCCCCGGCGCCCGACGAGCCGACGGTCGAGGACGTTCTCCCCGGTGAGGCCGCGGTCGCCCGGGCGGCGCGGCGCTCGCTTGACGGACGGGCGCGTGGACCCGCACGGGTCTGGCCCTTCCTCGGGCCCGCGTTCATCGCCGCGGTCGCCTACATAGACCCGGGCAACTTCGCGACCAACATCGCCGGTGGCGCCAAGTTCGGCTACCTGCTGCTCTGGGTCGTCCTGGGAGCGAACCTGATCGCGATGGTCGTGCAGACCCAGTCGGCGAAGCTGGGCATCGCAACCGGAAGGAACCTGTCAGAGCTCTGCCGAGAGAACTTTCCCCGGCCCGCCTCGATAGGCATGTGGATACAGGCCGAGATCGTGGCGATGTCGTGCGACGTCGCCGAGGTCGTCGGCGCAGCGCTGGGCCTCAACCTCCTGTTCGGCATTCCCCTGTTCCCGGCGGCGCTGATCGCGGGAGCGGGGGCGTTCGGGATCCTCGCCCTTCAGCAGATGGGGCTGAGGCGCCTCGAGGCCGGGATCGCGGTTCTGGCCGGGGTGGTCCTGGTTTCGTTCGGATTCGAGATCGTCTACTCGCACCCCGCCGCCGGCCAGGTGGCGGGCCACCTCTTCAGGCCCGGGTTCAGCGACACCGAGAGCGTGTTGCTGGCGACCGGAATCATCGGCGCCACCGTGATGCCGCACGTCATCTACCTGCACTCGGCCCTCACTCAGCGCCGGGTCGTGGGCCGAAACGACGACGAGCGCCGGCGCATCCTGGGCTTCGAGCGGATGGACATCGTGATCGCGATGACGCTCGCCGGCGTGGTCAACCTCTCGATGATGATCATGGCGGCAGCCCTCTTCAACAAGGGCGGATTGAGCGCGATCGACAGCATCGAGGGCGCCTTCCACGGGCTCCAGCAGACGGTTTCCGGGAACGCCGCCACGATCTTCGGCGTTGCCCTGCTCGCCTCCGGGTTCGCCTCATCCTCGGTCGGCACGATGGCCGGCCAGGTCGTCATGCAGGGATTCATCAGGCGCCGCATCCCGATCTTCGCGCGGCGAGCGCTGACCCTGGCGCCGGCGCTGATCGTCATCGCCGTGGGCGTTGCTCCCACGGATGCGCTCGTACTCAGTCAGGTCGTGCTGTCGTTCGGAATTCCGTTCGCCCTCGTCCCGCTGGTCCTGCTGGCTCGTCGCAAGGACGTGATGGGCTCACTCGCCAACCCCGGGTGGATGTCGGTGCTCGTCGGCGGGCTGGCGACGCTGATCATCGCCCTCAACATCTTCCTGCTTCAGCAGGTCTTCTTCAGCTAGCCGGGGCCGACCGCTCTGTCTGCTCGGGTCGGAAGACCGCTTGGATCACCGAGCCGAACTGGTTCGAGATGATCCGGGCGCGATTGATCTGGGTCCGGGTCCAGGGGCGCTCGACCTCGCTGTAGGCCTCGACGATGCCGATCGTCTTGCCGTGGCTCACGACCGGGACCATCAACAGCGAGCGCAGCCCGAGGGAGAGAAGCAGCTCGACCTCCTGCGGGTCCGCCTCCGGGTCACCGACCAGCACCTGTGCGGCCTGCTGCTCGCGCAGGACCCGGCCGGTGAGCGGGTAATCGGCGATCCGGAAGTGCTCCTCGCGGGTCCCGTCGCTCTCGGCGAGCGTCTCGACGACCTGCGCGTCGGGCAAACAGCGAGAGAGGCAGACGGTGTCGGCCTGGAGCTCCTCGCCGATCAGCGCCAGAGCGCCCTCGAGATCCCTGCCTGAGCGCGCGCTCGCGAGCCTGGCGCTCAGGTGCTCGAGGCGACGATCGCCTGCCGCGATTCGGCCGCTGCCGACCGGACTGGCACGCAGCGCCTGGGCGAGCGAGGCCCGACACACCTCGGCCGCGACCGGCGAGACCATGGCCCACGGCGCGGCGGGCCGCGCGAGCGCGTACCCCTGGCCCCAAGGGACGTCGAGATCGCCGAGCACCGCGAGGTCGTCCAGGCTCTCGATTCCCTCCGCGCAGACGGTTGCCCCGGTTCGGCGCGCGAACCGCACGAACGACTCGACCAGCACCATCCTCGCCGGGTCGGAGTGAATCGCCTTGGTGAGATTTCGGTCGAGCTTCACGATGTCGGGTCGAACGCGCATCGCCTGTGTCAGGCCGGCGTAACCGGCGCCGGCGTCGTCGAGCGCGATCAGGGCGCCGCGCTCTCGAAGCTCCGCGAGGGCCGCCACCAAGTCGTCGTCGTCGGAGACGAATTCGTGCTCGGTGATCTCGACCACGATGCCGGTCAGGTCCGAGGGCAGTGCTCTGACGACCGGCGCCGAAGTCAGCGCCGAGGGGCTGACGTTGATCGCGAGGTGGGTCCCGAGCGGCCTCCCGACCGGCTCGAGGGCTGCCCTTATGGCGGCGGCCTCGAGGTCGGGCCCGAGCCCGCAGCCGTGCGCCTGGGCGAACCACGCCTCAGGTGAGCGCCTCGGCGAGCCCGAGAACCGCGACAGCGCCTCGTACCCGACCAGGTGCCCGCTCGCCAAGGCCACCACCGGCTGGAAGACCGGGGTGATCGGGCTGGTGCCGTCGAGCAGTTCGGTGACCTCGGCGGCGCGGCGCCTGGTCCACGCGAGTGGCACGTGGCCCGGGTCGAAGCGACGCGTGCGGCCCTTCCCGCGACGCTTCGCCCAGTACAGGGCGCCCTCGGCGAGCTGGCAGAGGCTCGACGCGTCGTCGGCGTCGTCCGGGAACGCTGCGACGCCCGCCGAGCAGGACAGGTCGATGTCGCGAACCGACACCGATGCGACGGCGTCGCGGGCACGCTCCGCCGTGCGGTAGGCATCGTCGGCGCTTCGGTCCGGAACGATCAACGCGAACTCCTCGCCTCCCGTCCGGGCGGCCGACCCGACTCCGCTCACCGCGATCCGGAGCGCCTTGCCGATCGATCTCAGCACCTCGTCGCCGTAAGGATGTCCGTGCGCGTCGTTGACCGCCTTGAAGTTGTCGAGATCGATCATCACGAGGGCGAGCCGCCGGTCATTGTGCCGGGCCCGCTCGAGCTGGCTGATCAGGGTCTGATGAAAGCCGCGGTGGTTGGCCAGCCCGGTGAGCGGGTCGGTGCCCGCGAGGCCCTCGAGCTCGGCCTCGCGCCGCCGCAGAAGCGGCAGGGACGCCGCCGTTCCCACCGCGCCGACCGCGCCGAGCGCCAGGAGCGGCAAGCCGTCCACGCCCCCGATCGCGAAGCCGACCACGCAGGCCCAGAGCAGCGCCGAGCCGATCGCGGCACACATCAGCAGGCCGCGCGGGGGGTGGCGCCGGGTCGATGACAGCGATCTCTTCAATGGTCGACGAGGTGGGCTCGGAATGGCTCTTTCGAGCTACATCGGGCGCTTTGCGGCGGGCCTTGAGTAGGCTGTCGCCGATGGGCTTGGCCGACTCGTTTCAGGGGCTCCTCGACTCCCTTCCGGACGACTGGACCGACCTCGAGATCGACTTGCGGATCTCCGACGAGGAGCGCTACGTCGACGCCGCCGTGCTGTTGGCGCAGGTCAACGCCCAGCCCTACTCGAAGGCGGAATGGCACTGGCGGCTGCTGATCGCGCACCGCTTCGGTCACGCCGCCGCTCCCGAGACCGTGATGGGAACCCTGGAGTTGATCGACCGAGAGGGGATCGAGGGCGAGATGGTGGTTCGCGACGTACGCGAGGGCCGGGCCGAGGTCGTGCAGATGTGGGGACGCCCAGAGAGCGTCCGGCAGGACTTTCGCCGCCGCCGCAGTCTCTAGATGGCGTTGGCTCGGGTGCTGGCCGTCGTCCCGGACCTGATGCTGGCCAGCCGCGTCGAGGCGATCCTGACCGCAGCCGGCCACGACGTGACGGTGGCGTCGGCGCCCGAGGCGGGGAGCCTCGCCGAGGCGGACCTGATCGTCACCGACCTGTCCGAGGTGGACCCGGCGACGGTCGCGGGCAAGGGCCCGCCGGTGCTCGGCTTCTACGCCCATACCGATCCCGAGACCCGGCGTCGCGCCGAGGCCGCGGGGGTCGACCTCGTGGTCCCGCGCTCGCGCCTCGTCCGCGAGATGCCGGAGCTCGCCTCCCGCCTCCTTGCCGGAACTGGCTCAGGGAGCTGAGAACATCCCGCCGGGTGGGCGCTGAAGCGGCCGCGAGAGGATCCCGTGGTCGATCTCCCAGCGGAGCCAGCGGGCAGCCTTCGTGGGGACGAGGAACGCGTCGCTCGGTTCCACGGCATCAGCGGCGAGCAGGGCGCGGAGTTGTGCGGCCTCCTCAGCGCGGTCGAGACCGCTGGAGCCGGCGAGCAGATCGTTGAGCGCCTGCTGGGGGTGTTCAACCTCGAACCGGTAGCCGCTCACGGTGGCCCGACTCACCGCGCGGGCGAGCGCGGGGTGGTTGTGCGCGATGCCCCAGGTCGTGCACAGCCAGAGCTCGGGGTAGCGGGGCGCTCCGTAGTCGTCGACTCGAAATACCCGGGTTGCGATGCCCTTTCGCCGGAGCGCGACGCCCTCCGCGTTCCAGAACGCGGTCACGGCATCGACCTTGCCCGCGGCGAGCGCGGCCACTGCCTGGAAGCCGATCGTCACCCGGTTGACGGAGGATGGGGGCGCGCCGTCGGCCTCGAGCACCGAGTCGAGCACGGCGTCATCGGACGGCAGGCCCGTGACGCCGACGGTTCGGCCCTCCAGGTCCTGCGGCCGGCGAACGGAGCCTTGCGCGATCACCGCGGCCAGCGGCCGCTGCACGATCGGGACCAGGCCCGTGATGTTGAAGCCACGCTCGTAGGCGATCGCCAAGTCGTGGATGTCGAGGATCGCAAACTGCGCGCGGCCCGCCTCGAGGAGCTTGGGGGCGTCGGTCGAGGCCGACGGCTGCTGAACGTCGAGGCCGACGCCGGCGTCGCGGTAATAGCCCTGGGCGAGCGCGGAATAGATCCCGGCGTGGACCGCGTTCGGCTGGAAGTCCAGCACGAGGGTCGCGCCTTTCGGCGCGCCCGGTTCAGCGCCGTCCCCGCCGCAGGCGGCCAGGCCGGCCGAGGCGAGGACGGCCGCCAGCAGCGCGGCGACCCTCCACATCGAGCGAGGGAGGATAGTCGGGCCGGGGCGCGTAAGAGCCAAGGGACGTGCCAAGCAGGCCGGCCGTCAGGCGGGTAGACTGCCGCCGCCCGTGCCGCCCCCTGGCGCGGCGCTCAAACGAGAGCTTCGAGGAGGTTCACTCAGTGCAGGATCGAGGACTCGCCGCGTACATAGCAGAGCTGATCGGCACCATGCTCCTGGTGTTCGCGATCTGTACGGTCGTGACCCTCTACGTCGCGACGACTGCGAGCGCCCAGACGGGCTCGGACTTCGCGGTCGTGGGACTCGTCCATGCGTTCGTGCTCTTCGGGTTGATCATGACCCTCGGCGTGGTCAGCGGTGGGCACTTCAACCCGCTGGTGACCCTTGCGGCCGCAGTGCTGAGGCGGATCGATCCCGTCGACGCGCTCGTCTACATCCTCGCCCAGCTCTCCGGCGGCGTCCTCGGGGCGCTCATGGTCAAGGCCTTCCTGCTCGACGAGGGCCGGGCCAGCCATTACGGCGCCCTATCGATCAGCCCCCTCCTGTCCGGGGCCGTGGCCGGAGCGTGCATCGAAGGGATCGGCACGTTCCTGCTTGTGCTCGCGGTCTGCGCGGTGGCGTTCAACCCGCGAGCCCGCAAGGAGTGGGCACCGCTCGCCATCGGCTTCACCCTCGGCCTCGACATCATGATCTTCGGTCCCCTCACCGGCGGCGGGTTCAACATCGCTCGCTGGTTCGGGCCGGCGCTGATCGGCAACGACTTCACGAACACCTGGGCGTACATCGTCGGGCCGATCGTGGGCTCCCTCGCCGCGGCAGTTCTGTACAGGTTCGTGATCGCCGGGTCGCAGTACGCACTCGGTCCGGAGCCGCCCACCGAGACCGGCGAGGTGGTCGAGAACGTGGCCGCAGACGTCGAAACTGTGTCCCGGCCGCGCCGCAAGTAGCGGGAGCCGCGCTGCTGTAGCTTGCGGGCTGTGCGGCGGGTCACCTTCTCGCGCAACTACACGCTCTCGCTCTCGAGAACCTGTCGCTGCTACTGCAAGTACTGCGCCTTCGCCACACATAGCGCCCACCTGTACGAGCCCGACGAGGTCGAGCAGCGCCTCGACGAGGCGCTGAGGCGAAATACCAAGGAGCTGCTCGTGCTGACCGGCGAGCGGCCCGAGGTGAACCCGACGGTCGCGCGCAGGCTTGCCTCGTGGGGACACGAGGACTTCGCCTCCTACGTCGTCTGGACCTGCGAGCGCGCGCTGGAGCGGGGGCTGCTTCCTCACACCAACCTCGGCGTCCTCGGCGAGCGGGACCTGGCCCGGCTCCGCGAGGTGACGGCGTCCCAGGGGCTGATGCTCGAGTCGGTGTCCGAGCGGCTGATGGACACCGTCCACGCCGGTTCGCCGACCAAGCACCCGATGCGCCGTCTCGAGACGATCGAGGCCGCCGGCCGGCTGCGCATCCCGTTCACGAGCGGCATCCTGGTTGGAATCGGCGAGACGGAGGAGGAGCGAATCGCCTCGCTCGAGGCGCTGGCCGCCGTCCACGCCCGCCACGGGCACATCCAGGAGATCATCCTCCAGAACTTCGTCCCCCACCCACGCTACTACGGCCGCGAGGTCGCCGAGATCGCCGACCAGGCCGCCCACGAACGCTGGGAGGCCGAGGGCCCCCCGGACCCGGACCGGACTCGCCCGCGCGATGTGCCGACCCGTGGCGTCGGCACATCGTCGCTAGCGAGCCCGGCCGACTCCGCGGCGCCCTCGTCAACCCCGAACCTGGTTGGCTCTAGCGACGAAGTCCCGGTAGGGGCGAGTGACCCTGCCGGTCGCTTGGCGTCGCAACCCGACGGCACCGGAGCCGCAGGCGAGGATGCCGGCGGAGTTATTCAGGAGGCTCCCGGCGGAGTTATTCCTCTTCCCGAATGGGCCACGCCCATCACGCTCGACGACATGAAGCTGCTGGTGAAAGAGTGCCGGCGCCTGATGCCCGATGTCGGCATCCAGGTTCCGCCCAACCTCTCAGACTGGTGGGGGGAGCTGGTCGCCGCGGGCGCGACTGACCTCGGCGGGCTGTCTGCGAACGGCGACCACATCTCACCCGAGCACGCCTTCCCGAGCCCCCACCAGGTCCGAAAGCGGCTGCAGCCCTCCGGCTATGCGCTGACCGAGCGCCTCTGCGCCTATCCGCAGTACCTGGACCCGAGCTGGATGGAGCAGGGCGTCCTGGACGTGGTCAAGCTCAAGTACTGGAGCTTCATCCCGCGGCACGGATCCGGGCGTCGGACCGAGCGCTCGATCCCCACCGACTCCGCGCCGGGGGCGATCGAGAAGGGGCGCCGCGGCGAGGCCCTGACGGAGGACGAGATCTCAGCCCTGTTCGCCGAGACCCGGCCGGAGGTGGTCGAGGAGATGCGCGTGGCGGCGGACGGGCTGCGCGCCGAGCTTGCCGGAGAGCGCGTCACGTTCGTCGTCAACCGAAACATCAACTTCACCAACGTCTGCGTGGTCGGGTGCGCGTTCTGCGGCTTCGGCCAGGGCCGCCGTTCTCCCGACGCCTACCACGTGACCGAGGACGACTTCCAGGCTCGTGTCCAGGAGGCGGTCGACTACGGGGCGACGGAGATCTGCATGCAGGGCGGTATCCACCCCGACTACACCCTGGAGCACTATGGCCGCTGGCTGCGACTCGTCAAGGACGTGGCGCCGCGGATCCACCTGCACGCCTACTCGCCGATGGAGATCCACTACATGTGTGAGCGCTCGGGCCGGCCGCCCGAGGCTGTCTTCGACTACCTGGTCGAGTGCGGCCTCGGGTCGACACCGGGCACCGCGGCCGAGGTTCTGCACGACGGCGTCCGGGCCAGGATCTCCCCCAACAAGCTGCCGGCCGATCGCTGGGTGGAGATCATCGAGGCGTGTCACCGGTCTGGCCTTCACTCGACCTCGACGGTGATGTTCGGACACATCGAGGAGCCATGGGAGCTGGCCCACCACATGCGAGTCATCCGCGAGCTCCAGGAGCGAACCGGCGGGATCACCGAGTTCGTTCCCCTCTCGTTCATCCCCTTCAACACGATGCTGGGCCGCACTCACGGGGTCGAGGAGATCTCGCGCAAGGAGAACCTCAAGCACACGGCCGCCTTCCGGCTCGCACTCGGCAAGACGATCCCCAACCTGCAGGCGAGCTGGGTCAAGATGGGCCTCGACGCCGCGACGGAGAGCCTGAGCTGGGGCGTCAACGACCTCGGTGGCACCCTGATGGAGGAGAACATCTCGCGGATGGCGGGCTCACAGCACGGAGTGCGGCTCGATCCCCCCGATTTGATCGAGGCGGCGCGCCAGGCCGGTCGCAAGCCCGCTCAGCGCACGACGCTCTACGAGATCGTCGAGACGTACTGACGGGCCCCCTCGCGGGACAATGGGGGCATGCGGGCGATGGTCCTCCGCGAGCAGCGCCAACCCCTCCAGCTCGAGGAGCTGCCGGAGCCTGAGCCCGGGCCCGGCCAGGTCCTACTGCGGGTCCGCGCCTGCGGTGTGTGCCGCACCGACCTCCACGTGGTCGACGGCGACCTCGCAGAGCCGAAGCTGCCATTGATCCCGGGCCATCAGATCGTCGCCGCAGTCGAGGCGATGGGGGAGGGCGCCGAGCGCTTCGAGGTGGGCCGGCGAGTCGGGGTGCCATGGCTCGGCTGGACGGACGGCGAGTGCCGCTACTGCCTGTCGGGACGCGAGAACCTGTGCGAGCGCGCGCGGTTCACCGGGTATCAGCTCGACGGCGGCTACGCCGAGACGGTGGTCGCCGACGAGCGCTTCTGCGTCCCGATCCCGGTTGGCTACCCGGATCTCCAGGCCGCGCCGCTGCTCTGCGCGGGTCTGATCGGCTATCGCTCGCTGCGGCTGTGCGGCGAGGGGGCCGAGCGGATCGGCCTGTTCGGGTTCGGGGCGTCGGCGCACATCATCTGCCAGGTCGCAGCCCATGAGGGCCGCCGGGTCTACGCCCTGACCAGGCCCGGGGACGTCGAGACGCAGCGGTTCGCTCTGGGCCTCGGCGCCACGTGGGCCGGCGACACGCAGGGAGAGTCGGAGGTCTCTGAGCCCGGCGGCCTTGAACCTCTCGATGCCGCGATCATCTTCGCCCCTGCGGGTGAGCTGATACCGGTCGCGCTTCGCGCCGTGGCGCCCGGCGGAACCGTGGTCTGCGCGGGCATCCACATGAGCGACATCCCGTCATTCCCGTACGAAATCCTGTGGGGCGAGCGGACCCTGCGGTCGGTGGCCAACCTGACCCGCGCCGACGGCGAGGCCTTCATGGCTCTCGCGCCTCAGGTCCCCGTCCGGACATCGGTCACACAGTACGCACTGGAGCGCGCAAACCAGGCGCTCGGCGATCTGCGCGAAGGTAGGGTTCGCGGTGCGGCGGTTCTATCGCCTGGGGACGTTCAAGCGGAGAGGAATGCTGATGGCTGACGTCACGGTGAAGCGGCTCGAGGACTTCGAGACGATCTTCGGAGGAGGCTTTCGCCGGGTTCGCGCCGGGCTCGGGGTGAGCTCGTTCGGGGTCGCCGTCATGGACCTGCCGCCGGGGTTCGCCGAGTACCCCGAGCACGACCACGGCCGCGACGGTCAGGAGGAGGTCTACACGGTGCTGGCCGGGAGCGCGACGCTGACCGCAGGCGGCACCGAGTACGCGCTCGAGCCGGGGGTGTTCGCGCGGGTCGGGCCGAAGGAGAAGCGAAAGATCAACACCGCCGACGAGGGAGCCCGGGTGCTGGCGATCGGCGGGGCCCCCGGACGGGTCTACGTGGCGCCGGAGTACACCGAGGAGGGCCAGCCCGACCCGATGGCGGGCTAGCCGCTCGGGGGCCTCTAACGAAACAGGTCGTCAGACGAGGGGCGCTGGACGGCCCGCGCGCCGGGGCCGTCGGCGCGGGTCACGAATCGGCCGACTCCCCGCACCACGCACGCCGGCACCCCGCCCTCCTTCGTTCGAATCAGGTCCGCGGCCGCCGCGAGTTGGTCGGCGATCGCGATCACCGTCGCCGCGAGCGGGTGCCCATCGCGATCGAGCGACCCGCGGCGATCGTCGAGAGGGGGGAACCCGGCGCAGCCGATCGCGACATCCGCCTGGCCGAGGCGCCAGGGGCGGCCGAAGCTGTCCGCTATCACGATCCCGGGGGCGAGGCCGGTCTCGTCTCGGAGCTCAGCCCGAATGCGCCGCGCGGACGCGTCCGAGTCCTCGGGCAGAAGGGTGACTCGATCCTGGCCGGGCACGTTCGACGTGTCGATCCCGGCGTTGGCGCAGACCCAGCCGCTCCGGGTCTCGACGATCAGCGCTGTCGGTTCGGCACGCAGCACCCTGCGCGCCTCGCCCAGGATCAGCTCGACCAGCCGTGGGTCTCTGCCGAGGCGCTCGCCGAGCTCGGCGGCGCGCCGGCTGGGGATCACGGCCTTCAGATCTCGGACCCGGCCCTCGGCCTTCGAGACCACCTTCTGCGAGACGGCGACGACGTCGTCAGGCTCGAGCTCGTCGCCTTGGGCGCGAATCCGGTCAGCGATCAGATCGCCCAGCCGGGCGCCCGGCTCGATCTCCGACAGGCCCTCGACCCCGATCAGCTCGACCCGCGGGCTCATGCGCGCGCTGCGCTCCCGAGCCGGCCGGCGCGCTCAAGCGCCGACCTGGTTGCGGGGGCCCGATCGCGGTTTCGCCGAAGCGCGGCGATCATCTCGGCGAGGTCGGCGGGGGTGTCGAGGTCAAGTCGGAGCGAGTCGAGTCGCTCGATCTCGACCAGGTGGCCGGCCCGACGCCCCAGCTCGGCGTGACGGGCGCAGCTTCCGGGGCCGAATGCTGGGGCGATCGCATCCGGCGGGGCCAGCAGGAGGGCGTTGGTGCCGGTCCCATGGCGATCGGGGACGATCGCAACGCGCCCGGCATGCGTGCGCTCCAAGGCGGCGTCGAGCTCGACCGGATCGAGCAACGGGCAGTCGCCCGGAAGGAGCGCCGCAATCTCGGTGCCGAGCTCCTTGGCCCGCGCGATGCCGAGCATCGCCGCCGTGGAATGGCCCAGGTCGTCGGGGTCGCCCAGAACCTCGATCGGCATCGAGGCGTTCTCTGCCGCGCGCATCGCAACGCCCTGCGCGCGGGAATCGCCACTCACCACGATCATCCGGCCGAGTCGCTTCGACCGGGAGGCGGCGTCGAGCACGTCGACGAGCATCGCCTCCACCAATGCGGCACGCTCCGCGCTGTCGAGCGCGTCGAGCAGCCGCCGCTTGGCTGCCTCGAAGCGCTTCACCGGAACGATCGCCGCGGGTTGGCTCATCTCGATGCGCGAAGCTGATCGGCGAAATCGAGCACCCGTTCGGCGAGGCCCCGCCTGGTCTCCGCATCGGCCATCAGCGTCGGGCAGGACAGCGACCTGAGCCCGGAGGGGGCCGGATCGGGATCGTCGGAGTCGACCACCATCGCGTCAAGGAGGCCGACGTAGAGCGATGCCACCCCGTCGGCCGAGATCGGTCGCCCGATCGCCGTCATGAACTTCTCAGTGGGGCCCTTGACGGCCCGTCCGGCGACGAACGGGCTCACGGCTATGACCGGCGCGCCCGAATCGGCGATCGCCTCGCGCATGCCGGGGACGGCCAGGATCGGCCCGATCGAGATCACCGGGTTCGAGGGGCCGATCACGATCACTTCGGCGGCGCGAAGGGCGTCGAGGACCTCGACGGTGGGGGCGGCGGCGTCGAGTCCCCGCACCTCGAGCGCCTCGATCGATGGCTCGGAGCGCTCCACGATCAGAAACTGCTGCAGGCCCGTCCACCCGTTCGGCGTCAGGACCCAGGTTTCGACCCGCTCCTCGCACATCGGCCTGACGGCGGCGCTCACCCCGAGAGCTCGCGCGATCTGCTCCTGCGCGGCGGTCAGGGTCCCGCCCTCGGCGATGAAGTGGGTCCGATAGAGGCAGGTCGCGAGGTCGCGGTCGGAGAGCTGAAACCAGCCCGGCGCCCCCAGCCTCTCGATCCGCTCATGGACGGTGAACGAGTCGTCGCGGATGCCCCAGCCGCGCTCGGCATCGATCTCGTCGGCGAGCCAGTAGGTGACCAGGTCGGGATCGGGGGAGACGTGCAGGCCGTGGATCCGGGTGTCGTCGGCGGTGTTGGCGATCACGGTCAGGCCGGCGCCCGCCAGGTCCTGCATCCCCGCAGCCAGCTTCGCGCCCCCGGTCCCCCCGGCGAGCAGCGCGACCCGCATCAGCTTCGCTCCGGGGCGGAACCGGATGCCGCCGCCGACGCCCCGACGTCCATCACTCCCAGGGATCGTCGGCCGGCAGGCCCGTGATCCGGATTCCCGCGTGCGCCTTGTATCGAACGTTGACCGAGATGAGGAGCGGCGTCAGCTGCTCGACGATCCGCGCCGTCTCCAGGCGCCCCGCGTTGACGGCGCGAAGCCCTGGAATCTCCTCGATGAGCCTCGCAACGCGAGCCTTGTCGGCCCTTCGCTCTCCGCAGACCAGGATGTCCTCGTCGAGCTCGGCGTCCGGATCGGCGAGCACCGAGGCGCTCACCGTGTGAAGCGCGGCGACCACCGTCACCCCGTCGGGGGCCATCTCCTGCGCCTGCTCGGCCGCCGACCCCTGCCAGACGCCGAGCGAGCGGGTCGCCTTGCCTCCGACGGCCGCCGCGGTCGGGACCGTGCAGTCGACCAGGATCTGGCCGGGTTCGAGCGCCTCCCGGAGGTTGTTCAGGTTCTCCGACTGAACGCGGAACGGCACCGTCAAGAAGACGATCGGCCCGCGTCGCGCGGCCTGCTCGTTGACCGCGCCCTCGACCCTGGCCCCGGCCGCGGACCTCTTCAGGCGGCCGGCGGCCTCGCTGGCGCGCTCCTCGCTGCGCGAGCCGATCACCACCGAGTGACCAGCCCGTACCAGCCTCATCGCGAGGCCGAAGCCGAGTGCTCCGGTGCCGCCGATGATGGGAATTGGCTCCGACACGCCGCCGCAGCATATGCTCCGCCCGATGAGACTCGAGGGTAGGCGCGCGCTGGTCACCGGGGGCGCCAGCGGGATCGGAGCGGAGATCGCTCGCCGGCTCACTGCCGAGGGAGCCGCGGTCGTGATCGGCGACCTGAATGTCGACGGCGCCCGAAAGGTGGCGGGGGAGATCGGGGCGGAGGCGACGATGCTGGACGTGGCCGACCCCGGCTCGGCGGCGTCGGCCGTGAGCGCCGAGGGACCGTTCCAGATCCTGGTCAACAACGCCGGAACCGACGACTTCGCCTTCTTCACCGAGATGACCCCCGAGCGCTGGCGCCGCCTCGTCGCGATCAACCTGGAAGGCGTCTTCTCGTGCACCCACGCCGTGCTCCCGGCGATGCAGGAGGCCGGCTACGGGCGGATCGTCAACATCGCCTCCGAGGCCGGGCGAGTGGGGTCGAAGGGCTCGGCCGTGTATTCGGCCGCCAAGGGGGGCGTGATCGCGTTCACGAAGGCGATCGCCCGAGAGAACGCCCGCTACGGGATCAACGCGAACGCGATCGCGCCCGGGCCGATCAACACCCCGCTCCTCAATGCCGCCAGGACCCTGGGCGACGTCGGCGAGCGGATCATCGAGACGATGCGGCAGGCCACCCAGATGCGTCGGCTGGGGGAGCCCGAGGAGGTCGCGGCGGCGGTCGCGTTCCTGGCCTCCGACGACGCCTCGTTCGTGACCGGCGAGACGCTCGGCGTCTCGGGCGGCCTGGGGATGGTCTAGTGCGATCGGCCGAGGGCGGGGGGATCGGCCCGCAGGGCAGCATCCCCGACCCCGAGGTCCGGGACTTCGAGCGCCGCGAGCCCGAGGAGCTTCGCCCCGGAATCGAGCGGACCACCGAGTTCGAGGTGGCCGACAGACTCGTCACCGATGTCGGTGGGACGATCGGGATCCGAGTCCTCTCGACCCCCGGGATGATCGCGATGATGGAGCGAACCGCGGCGATCCTCTCGTTCGAGCGCCTGCCCGAGGGCAGGGCAACGGTCGGATTCGAGATCTGCGTCAAGCACGTTGCCGCTGCGACTGAGGGAAGCGCCTGTACCGCCCATGCCCGGCTCCGCGAGGTTGCCGAGGGGCGAAAGCTGCGCTTCGATGTGGAGGTGAAGGAGGGTGAGAGGACGATCGGCGTCGGCACCCACGAGCGGCGCGTGATCGAGATCGGCGTCGTCAAGTCCGACTAGCGCCCGAATTCGGCGCTCGACGCTCGGGACTCGGCCCCGAATAGCCTTCAGATGGTGGGCGAGCTGCCGTCATCGGTCCGGATTCGCGAGGTTGGCCCGCGGGACGGGTTCCAGAACGAGCCCGAGGTCATCCCCACCGAGCAGAAGGTGAGGTTGATCGCGATGCTCGCGGCGAGCGGTCTGCCGCGGCTCGAGGTGACGTCGTTCGTGCGCCCCGACGTCATCCCACAGCTCTCGGACGCCGATGCGGTGTTGGAGGCGATCGAGCGCCCACCGGGAGTCGCGTACTCGGTCCTGATCCCGAACCGAAAGGGCCTGGAGCGCGCGCTTGCGCACCGCGATCGATTCGACGAGGTCAACGTCTTTCTCTCCGCCTCGGAGAGCCACAACCGCCGCAACGTCAATCGCACCATCGCGGAGTCACTAGACGGGCTTCGATCGACTGTGTCACTGGCCCGGGCCGAGGGGCTTCGATGCGAGGGGGTGATCTCGGTGGCCTTCGGTTGCCCATACGAGGGCATGGTTCCCCCGGCGTTCGTCTTCGAGATCGCCGAGCAGCTCGCTGAGGCGGGTTGCGAAGAGGTGTCGTTCGGCGACACGACCGGGATGGCGAATCCTCGGCAGGTCGACGAGTTCTTCGCATCGGCGGTCGCGGCGCTCGAGGGCATCGAGCTCACGGCGCACTTCCACAACACGCGCGGACAGGGCCTGGCCAACGTCCTCGCAGCGCTCGAGCAGGGGGTCGACTCGTTCGAGTCGGCCTTCGGCGAGCTGGGCGGCAGTCCGCTGACCCCGGGCGCGACCGGGAACATCTCAACCGAGGACCTCGTGTCGATGCTCGAGGAGATGGGAATCGCGACCGGGGTCGACCTGGAACGGTTGATCGACGCCGGAAGCGCCGCCCAAGAGCTCCTGGGCCGTCCTCTCGGGGCTCACCTGCTGAGCGCCGGCCCGGTGGACTGGCGGCGCTAGCCCCCGACGGTTAGGGTTGACGCGGTGAAGGCGGACGCTTTCAAGGCAGCGGTCGAGTCCGAGGACCCGGAGGCGCTCACGGCCGCGCTCGCCGATGGCGTCGTCTTCCGCAGCCCGGTGGTGTTCCGGCCGTACGAGGGGAAGGCCGTCGTCGCGGCGATCCTGACCGAGGGCGCGATGAAGGTGTTCGAGGACTTCCGCTACGTCCACCATCTCTCCGAGGGCGACACCGAGGCGCTCATCTTCACCGCCCGGGTCGGTGATCGAACCATCGACGGGCTCGACCTGCTTCGCTTCGACGAGGACGGCAGGGTCGTCGAGCTGACCGTCATGGCGCGGCCGATGAGCGGGCTCAACGCGCTGGCCGAGGCGATGGGTCGCCAGTTCGAGCGACTCGGCATCGCGCCGCCGACGGCCGCGTAGGGCGAGCCGCCTCCCACCTCCCGATAGGCTGCCGCGGCGATTTCAGCGGGTCAGCGAACGGAGGGTCAACGAATGGAGATCGGCAAGGTTGGAGTGCTCGGCTGCGGACTGATGGGTCACGGCATCACCCAGATCTGCGCCCAGGCGGGGTGGGACGTGGCGGTTCGCGAGGTGAGCCAGGATCGGCTCGACCGCGGAATCGGAAAGATCTCCAAGCAGCTCGATCGCGCGGTCGAGAAGCAGAAGATGGAGCAGGGCGACGCCGACGCCGTTCGCGGCCGCATCAAGCCGACCCTCTCCTACGCCGACCTCGCCGACTGTGACCTGGTGATCGAGGCGATCACGGAGGACCTGGGCCTGAAGCTCGAGATGTGGCGGGAGGTCGACGGGCTGGTCAAGGATGACGCGACGTTTGCGACCAACACCTCATCGCTCTCGGTCGCCGACCAGGCCGCCGAGACCTCGCGGCCGGAGCGCTTCATCGGCCTTCACTTCTTCAACCCGGCACAGGTCATGCCGCTGCTCGAGGTGGTTCGCGCCGAGGCCACGGGCGACGACGCGATCCGGCTCGGGTTCGAGGTCGGGGAGAAGCTCGGCAAGACGACGGTCGCGGCGGGTGACAACCGCGGGTTCATCGTCAACCGCCTGCTGGTTCCCTACATGCTGGACGCGATCAGGGCTCGCGAGCAGGGGGTCGGGTCCACCGAGGACATCGACATCGGGATGAAGGCGGGCGCCAGCCACCCGATGGGGCCGCTGACGCTCGCCGACTTCGTGGGCCTCGACACGCTGGCGGCGATCGCCGCGGTCATGCACGATGCCTACGGCGAGGAGCGGTTCGCGGCGCCTCCCACGCTCACGACGCTCGTCGAAGCCGGCCATTACGGGCGCAAGACGGGCCGGGGCTTCTACGACTATTCCGGCGATCGTCCGGCGCCGGTTGATCTCTAGGGCGGGCGGGACGCCGTGTCCGCCGTCGGCGGGCGTGCCGCGGTTCGGGCCTAGACTGCGGCCGCGATGAGCGACGCGCCGCGCAAGGTCGAGTTCGAGGACGCGCTCGACGCTGCCCTGGCCGGCGGCCCCGAGCGCCACCGAGCCAAGACCGCCGAGCAGGGCAAGATGCCGGTCCGCGAGCGGGTCGCCCGACTGGTGGACTCGGAGTCGTTTGCCGAGGAGGCGATGCTCGCCAACTGGGACGCCGAAGGCCTCGGCGCCGACGGCGTGATCACCGGACTGGCCCGAGTCGCCGGCCGCAAGGTCGCGCTGATGGCCAACGACCCGACCGTCAAGGCGGGATCGTGGGGGGCGAAGACGGTCGAGAAGATCCTCCGCATCCAGGAGCGGGCCCTGCGCCTCGAGCTGCCGATGGTCTATCTCGTCGACTCGGCCGGGGCCAGGATCACGGACCAGGTCCAGATGTTCGGCGGGCGGCGCGGCGCGGGCCGAATCTTCCACAACGAGGTCAGGCTGTCCGGCCGCGTCCCCCAGGTCTGCCTGTTGTTCGGCCCGTCGGCCGCTGGAGGCGCCTACATCCCGGCGTTCTGCGATGTCGTGATCATGCGGGAGGGCAACGCATCGATGTACCTCGGATCGCCTCGAATGGCCGAGATGGTGATCGGAGAGCGGGTCACGCTCGAGGAGATGGGCGGGGCGAAGATGCACACCTCGGTGTCGGGTTGTGGCCACTTTCTCGCCGGCTCAGACGCCGAGGCGATCGATCTGGCCGTGCGCTACCTGTCGTACATGCCCCAGAGCTGGCGCGAGACGCCGCCGACCGCTCCGCCGACGTCGCCCGCCGGCGAGCGCCGGCCGGCCGAGATCGTCCCGCCGGACGAGAACACCCCGTTCGACGTCAACGACCTGATCGGCGCCCTGATCGACGCCGAGTCGTTCCTCGAGGTGCACGCCGGTTGGGCCCGGGAGCTGGTGGTCGGTTTCGCCCGCCTCGACGGGCGGGCGATCGGGATCGTCGCCAACCAACCCAAGGTCAAGGGCGGGGTGCTGTTCGTGGACTCAGCCGACAAGGCTGCCCGCTTCATCTGGACCTGCAACGCGTTCAACCTGCCACTCGTGTTCCTGGCGGACGTTCCGGGGTTCATGATCGGCACCCAGGTCGAGCGCCAGGGCATCATCCGCCACGGCGCCAAGATGATCTCGGCGGTCTCCGAAGCGACCGTTCCGAAGCTCTCGGTGGTGGTCAGAAAGGCCTACGGGGCCGGCCTGTACGCGATGGCGGGGCCGGCCTTCGAGCCCGACTGCTGCATCGCGCTGCCCACGGCCTCGATCGCCGTGATGGGACCTGAGGCGGCGATCAACGCGGTCTTCTACAACCAGATCAGCGAAATCGAGGATCCCGGCGAGCGCGAGGCGTTCGTGAGCCGAAAGCGCGACGAGTACGCGGCCGACATCGACATCCTGCACCTGGCCTCTGAGCTGGTTGTAGATGCCGTGATCGATCCCGACGACCTGCGAGCCGAGTTGATCCGTCGTTTCGCGCTTGCCGAGACGAAGGATCGCCGCTTCTCGGAGCGCCGCAACCCCGTCAACCCGGTCTAGCCCGCCGACCCCGCCTTAACCAGGGCCTTAAGCGCGCGGCGCTACCGTTAAGGGATGCGATCCAGCCCCAGATTGCCCCTGCTCGCGGCGTTCGGGTGTGTCGTCACGTTCGTTGCGCTGCTCGCCTGTGCGTACATGGTCGGGCCCGTGGAGCGCCTCGACGCGACCGCGCTTCACGGCCTCGGCTCGATCGACGGCCCGCTCACCGCCCGACTCGCGGATCTGGCCGCCCACCTTGCCGATCCGCTCCCACTTCTCGCCATGCTCGGGGCGCTGTTCGCCTGGGGTTGGGCGACCGGCCGCCGAAGCCAGGCGATCGCCGCGGTGGCGCTGGTGGCGGGCGCCAACGTGACCGCCCAGGTCCTCAAGGTCGCGCTCGCCCACCCGCGCGTCCAGCCGGCATTTGGGCCCTATCCCTACCAGCTCGGGGACGAGGCGTTTCCCAGCGGCCACGCGACCGCCGCGATGTCGATCGGATTGGCCGCCGTGCTGATCGCGCCGACCCGCCTGCGGGTCCTGGCCGCGTCGATCGGCACCGCCTACGTGGCCGCGGTCTCGACCTCGGTCCTGATTCTCGGCTGGCATTACCCGAGCGATGTCGTCGGCGGCCTCCTGGTCTCCTCGGCCTTCTTCTTCTGCGCCGTGGCGGCGGTCCGCCGCCTGGGCGAGCGCGAGCCCCGAGCCGAGGCCACGAAAGCCCGCCTCGCCATGCCGCACCGGCTCGGCGAGGTGGCGCTGGTTGGGGCGCTCGGAATCGCCCTGCTCGTTCTTCTCGGAGCCTCCGAGGCCGCCTCGTTCGCGCGCTCGTACACGACGGCGACGGCGACCGCGCTCGCGATCATGGCGACCTCGGCCGCGCTGCTGGCCGGCGCCACGGTGATCGCCGACGACGACCAGATCTAGGGTGAGCGGGCTCGCGGTCTGCGGCGGCAGCGTGCTCCGCGGGGTCGAGCTGTCGTTTCCCGAGGCGCGTTATCTGCAGCGTCACGGCGACGCCTCCTACATCCTTCCCCACCGCATCGACCATCTCGCCAACATGCGTGCGCTGGCCGCAGAGGGGTGCGAGCGAGTGCTCGGGATCGGCTCGGTCGGTGCGCTGCGTCCCGACCTGCGGCCCGGAACGCTCGTCTGCCCGGACGATTTCATCGCGTTCGGCGCCGGGGAGCCGGCGTTCGGCGACGAGCGGGCGCACACGGTGCCCGGATTCGATCCCGAATGGCGCCGCCGGGTGATCGACGCCTGCCGCGATCACATCGACCGGGCGATCGTCGACGGAGGCGTCTACTGGCAGACGCGCGGACCCAGGCTGGAGACGTCGGCCGAGATCCGCTTCATGGAGCCGCACGCCGATCTGGTCGGAATGACGATCGCCTCGGAATGCATGGCCGCGTCCGACCTCGGGCTCGCCTACGCGGCGATCTGCGTGGTGGATAATCTCGCCAACGGAGTGGGGGAGAGGGAGCTCACCATGGACGACCTGCTGGCCGAGCGGGCTCGAAACCGCGAGGCGACCGCGGACGGTCTGCGCCGCCTTCTCCCGGACCTGGCATGAGCCTGGCCGTGATCGGGGTCCGGCTCGACGGCGAGTCGGTGGGCCTGCGGGTCGAGGACGGACGAATCGCCGAGCTCGGCGCTCGGGTCGAACCACGTAGCGGCGACGAGCTGATCGACGCCACCGGGATGGCGCTGGTGCCCGGCCTCGTCAACGGGCACACGCACGCGGCGATGACGCTGTTTCGAGGGCACGGTGACGATCGGCCCCTGATGGAGTGGCTCGAGCAGGTGATCTGGCCGGTCGAGGCGCGCCTCGACGACGAGGACGTCTACTGGGGGACCCGGCTTGCCTGCGCGGAGATGATCCGCGCCGGGACGGTTCGCTTCTGGGACATGTACTGGCGGGTGGAAGCGATCGCGCGAGCGGTCGAGGACGCCGGGCTTCGCGCCACGATCGGCGTTCCGCTGATCGACCTCGGCGATGCCGCCGGCGAAGGCCCGCTTCGCGACCGCGCCGAGCGGGCCCTGGACGAGCTCGGCGGGCCTCGCGAGCTGGTCCGACCTGCGCTCGCCCCGCACGCGATCTACACGGTCAGCGAGCCGTCGCTCCGCTGGATCGCCGAGGCCTCGGCGCAGCGGGGGATTCCGGTTCAGATTCATCTCTCCGAGACCGAGGGCGAGGTGACCCGCTGCGTCGCCGATCACGGCGCTCGCCCCGCCGAGTATCTGGACCGCGTCGGGCTGCTCGGACCGGGGACGCTGCTCGCGCACGGGGTCTGGCTGGACGAGGCCGAGCTGGAGCTGATCGCCTCGCGTGGCGCGACCGTGGTGACGAATCCGGTGGCCAACCTGAAGCTCGCGGTAGGGCGGGTCTTCCCCTACCCGGCCGCGCGTCGCCACGGGGTTGCGATGGGGCTGGGGACCGACGGCCCCGGCTCCAACAACTCGCTCGACCTGTTCCAGGACCTGAAGACGTTTGCCCTGCTCCAAAAGCACGCAACGGGCGATCCCGCCGTCGCGCCCGCCGGCGAGGCATGGGCGCTCGCGACCGGCCGCCTGGCGCCGCTCCTGGGGGCCTCCGCGATCGAGGTCGGCGAGGCGGCCGACTTCCTGCTCCTCCGGGCCGATGCCCCGGAGCTCGAGATCGGCGACTTCGTCGCGGGCCTCGTCTACGCGGCCACCGGCTCTATCGTGGACACCACGGTGGTCAACGGCCGCGTGCTGATGCGGGGTGGCAGGGTCGAAGGCGAGCGTGAGGTGCTCGCTCGCGCGCTCGAGCGAACTCGCCGCCTGGGCCTCGCGACCTAGCTAGTCCTTGCGTCCGGCCCCCACCGCCGCCCAGTGGTCGGGGGCCGGCGAACCGCTGCCGTTGTGGGCCGTCTGGGCTGGGGCGCTCCCGACCCCGGCCCAGCCGGGCCGCTCCGCCGCTCGGCCCAGGGCTTCGCCGAGATAGTCCTCGAGCAGGCTCAGGCCTTCGAGCCCCGGCACCTCCGCGATCGTGCGGTCGATCTCGCGAACCTGCTCCCGACCCTCCGCGCCGTCGTCGAACAGGTAGATCGCGAGGGCGTCGACCTCTTCCTCGGTCTTGACGCCCGCCCCGACCGGGGTCCAAAGGGAACGAAGCACGAACCGGACCATGCGGCGGGCGGTTCGCGAGCGCCGCATCCGGGCCTTCGCCTGGGCGCGATAGAACGCGAAGTGGCGACGCTCGTCCTGGATCACCCTTCGCAGCAGCTTGTGAAGCTCCGGATGGGCGCAGCGCCGCAGCAGGGCGTGGTACCCGGTCAGCGTCGTGAGCTCGTTGACGGCTCCCCACATCATGTGAATGGCGGCGAAGTCCCGGGTCATCATCGAACCGAGCATCGTGAGCAGCATCCCGAGCCCATTCCCGACTCCGAGCCTGACCCGCAGGTCCCGCCAGCGGTTGAGATGGGTGGGCCATCATGTAGTGCAGGCACATCACGTCTCCGTCGGAGAGCGGATGCTCGGGCACCCGGTTCCAGTCGATCTCGCTGAGGTCGACCTTCTTGGAGTTTCGGAGGTAGCGGTCGAGATCGAACTCGACCATGGTCGGCTGGCTCATAGGCGCACCCCGTCCTGTGGTTCTGGCTGGCGGATGACCCAGGTGGATCAAGGTCAATCTACGATGTTCCGGTCGGTTCGGTTCACTCTCGGCCCGCCGGCGGGGCCGGGCGGGCCGACCCCGACCGATCCATGACGATCAGGGCGACAGACCGGTGAGCGAGGTCCCGTTCAGACGACGGGCGATCGCGGCGTACCGCGTGTTCGCAAAGCGTCTCACCTGGCCGGGCCAGGGGACCCCCGGGAGCGCCTTCGACGACCCGGCCAACATGGCCCGGACCTTCACCTACCTGTTCGGCGTCGGGGCGACCCTGCTGCTGGTCAGCCTGCTGCTCCCGCACTCCCCCGACCGCAACACGACCGCGCTCTTCCTCGTGGCGGCGGGGGCCTACACCTCCTCGGCGGCCTTCCTGGCCTTCTACGATCGCCTGCCGGCGTGGGTCTTCCAGGTCGCCCCAGCGGCCGGAACCCTGCTGGTCAGCCTCGCGGTCTTCTTCGCGGGCTCCAACGCGGCAGACGCCTACGTGATGTTCTACTTCTGGGTCGCGATGGCGGCCTGCTATTTCCTCGGGCCCGCCGGAGCCGTCGCGCATCTGGCACTTGCTTCGGCCGCCTACGGGCTGGTCGTGCTCCTCACCCCTGAGGACATCGCGTTGCCGGCGCTCAAGTGGGTCATGCTGACCGGCACCCTGCTCGTCGTCGGGAGCCTGATGACGGCCCTCAGAGAGCAGGTCGAGCGCCTTCTGCGACAGCTGGGGAGCGCGGCGCGAACCGACCGCGTGACGGGACTCGCCAACCGCCGCGAGCTGGACGAGCGCTTCGCCGTGGAGCTTGAGCGCTCGACGCGGACGGGGCGGCCGCTCTCCTTCCTCGCTCTGGACGCGGACTGGTTCAAGGAGTTCAACGACCGGTTCGGGCACGCGGCCGGCCAGCGGGCGCTGGTCCACCTCGCCGCGGCGCTGCGGCGGGGCACGCGCCCGACCGACGTGCTCGCCCGCCTCGGCGGCGAGGACTTCGCGGTTCTGGCGCCCGACACCGACACCGACCAGGGGCTCCTGCTGGCCGAGAGGATGCGTGCCGAGGTGAAGAGCGCCTTTGCGCGCGAGCCGGCGCACCTGACCGTGAGCTGCGGGGTGGCGAGCTTCCCTGCCCACGGGACCACGGCCGGCGAGCTCGCCCACGCTTCAGACCGAGCGTTGTCGGAGGCCAAGGAGAGAGGGCGAAACCGCTCGGTGGTCTTCAGCCACCTCTACGAGCCGGGCGCGGGTGGAGACGAGGACGGCATCGTGCTGACAGACGCGACCATCACCTCTCTCGTGTCGCTCGCCGAGGCGGTCGATGCGCGCAAGGGCTCGCCCGCGAACTCCCGTCGGGTTGCCCAATACGCGGAGCAGATCGCGCAACGACTCAACCTTCCCGAAGAGGACGTCGAGCGGGTTCACGCCGCCGCTCTGCTTCGCGACGTCGGAGAGGTCGGGGTATCCGTCGCGATCCTGGGGAAGCCGGGCCCGCTGACCGATGACGAGCGCTCCGAGCTCCAACGCCATCCCGAGATCGGGGCGCAGATCGTCGGTGCGCCGCGGCTCGGCCGGATGGTCGAGTGGATACTCACTCACCATGAGCGACCGGACGGCAGCGGCTACCCGCGCGGCCTGCGTGGCCATCAGATCCCGCTCGAGGGGAAGATCATCGCGGTGGCCGACGCATATGGCGCGATGACCGCGAACCGGCGGTACAGGAAGGCGTTCTCGCGCAAACGAGCCCTGGCCGAGCTTCAGGCACGGGCCGGGGGGCAGTTCGACCACAACGTGGTCGAGGCCTTCATTTCCCTTCAGGGCGAGCTCGAAACCGAGCCCGCGTCGCGAACCGAACGTCCGGCGCCGACTGCAAAGGGCTAACCGGCGGGCGCCTCGCCGGCCAGCTCCTCGGCCAGGTCCACGAAGTAGTCGAGCGCCGCGGGGTTGGCGAGCGAGTCGCGACTGGCGGCGCGTTCAGGCGCGGTACCGGTCAGGATCCGCTTCACCGGGACCTCGAGCACCTTCCCGCTCAGCGTCCGGGGCACCTCGGCGATCTGGAAGATCTGGTCCGGGACGTGACGTGGCGAGCAGCGTTGACGGATCCGGGCCTTGATCTCGGCCTGGAGGGCGTCGTCGAGCGCGGTGCCGTCCGCAAGGACCACGAACAGGGGCATCCAGCCCTCGGTACCCGGGCGCGGAAGGTCGACGACCAGCGCGTCGATGACCTGCGGGATGTCCTGCACGGCGCGGTATATCTCGCTGGTGCCCATTCGAACGCCCTGACGGTTGATGGTCGAGTCGGAGCGGCCGTAGATCACAGCGGTTCCTCGAGAGGTGATCTCGATCCAATCTCCGTGACGCCATACGCCCGGGTAATGCTCGAAATAGCTGGCCCGGTAGCGCGAGCCGTCGTCGTCTCCCCACAGGAAGACGGGCATCGAGGGCATCGGCTCGGTGATCACCAGCTCACCGACCTGATCGATGACCGGGTTGGCGTCCTCGTCGAACGCCTCGACGGCGGCGCCCAGGGACCGGCCCTGGAGCTCGCCGCGGTAGACGCCGAGCAACGGCACGCCTCCCACGAAGGCCGTGCAGACGTCGGTCCCCCCGGAGGTCGAGAAGAGCCAGGTGTCCCGCCCAAGCTGGTCGTAGACCCACTCGAATCCTTCCGGGGAGAGCGGTGAGCCGGTCGAGCCGACGGAGCGAAGTCGGCTCAGGTCGCGGCTCGCAGAGGGCTCGATGCCGGCCTTCATGCAGGCGGCGATGAAGCTCGCGCTGGTTCCGAAGCAGGTGACGCCGGCGCGCTCGGCGAGGTCCCATAGCACCCCCATGTCGGGATGGGCCGGGCTGCCGTCGTACAGCACGATCGAGGCGCGCGTCAGCAGGACGCCGACCAGGAAGTTCCACATCATCCAGCCGGTGGTGGTGAACCAGAAGACCCGGTCTCCCTCCTTAGCGTCGAGGTGGAGGTTGAGCTTCTTCAGGTGCTCGAGCAGGATCCCGCCGTGTCCCTGGACGATCGCCTTCGGCAGGCCGGTCGTCCCGGATGAGTAGAGGACCCACAACGGGTGGTCAAAGGCCACCTGCTCGAAGTGGAGGTGCACCCCCTGGCCGAGCTCGCGAAGCTGTCCCAGGGTCATCGGCGGCGGCAGGCCATCGTCCTCGAGCCGGGCGAGCTCGGGGAGCGCGCTGAGGTAGGGAGCGACGACGATCCGCTCGATTCCCGGTATCTGGCGCGCGATGCCCGCCACCGTTTCGAGGCGGTCGAAGTCCCTGCCGTTGTATCGGTAGCCATCCACGGCGAACAGGACCTTGGGCTCGATCTGGGCGAACCTGTCAACCACGCTCGAGGCGCCGAAGTCGGGCGAGCAGCTCGACCAGATCGCTCCGATCGACGCCGTGGCCAGGAAGGCGACGAGGGTCTCGGGGATGTTCGGCATGTACGCGACGACGCGGTCGCCGGGCTCGACGCCGAGGGCGCGAAGCCCGGCCGCGACCTCCGCCACCTGGTCGCGAAGCTCCCCCCAGCGAAGCTCACCGAGCTCTCGCAGCTCCGATGCGTGGAGAACCGCCACCTGGTCGGGCTGCTTGTCGCGGAAGACGTGCTCCGCGAAGTTCAGCTCGGCGCCCTGGAACCAGCGTGCTCCGGGCATCGTCCGCTCGGCGAGCACCTGCGAGTAGGGCGCCGATGCCGAGACCCCGAAGAACTCCCAGATCGACGCCCAGAACTCCTCGAGCTCGGTGACCGACCACTCCCACAGGGACGCGTAGTCATGGAAGACGAGGCCTCGCTCGTCGGCCAGCCACCGCATGTAGCGGGTCATCGTGGCGCGCTCGACGCTCTGCGCCGACGGCTCCCAGAGGAGCTCGCCCCGGCCGGCCCCGGCCGTCACCCCGTTCATCGGCCGGCTTATATCACCGGGCGAGCCGTCGACCGACGTCGCGGTCGAGCGCCCGCGCGAGGTTCAGCGCGAAGCCGTGGGCGTCCTCGAGCGCGCCAGCGTCGATCGCACGCGGGAGGTCGTCGAGGCGATGATAGGCGGTGGGCACGAGCGCCTGGTTCTCCAGTGTGGTGATCGTCGTGCCCCGAAGGCGGGCGAGGCGCAGTGGCAGGGCGCTGGTCGCGAACCCCCACGCGAGCGGCCCACCCGCGGGACGTCGCGCTTGCCCCGAGTCGGCAATCGCGTCACAGAGCTCGATCACCCGGCGGTCCATCGCGAAGCTCACCGCCAGGCCCTCGCCGGTCACGTAGCGCACCCGCCCGCGCCCTACAGCCTCGATGTTGAGGAAATAGGTGGTCTGGGGATCGAGCTCCTCGCGATGGGCCCGAACGAACTCGCGGGTCCCCTCGGTCAGGCACTCGCCGCCACCGATCAGCAGGACCGCCACGTCGAGGTTCTCGGGTGGGTTCGCCGCGAGCTCCTCGGCGAGCGACAGCACGGTCGCCACCCCGGACGCGTTGTCGTTGGCGCCCGGTACGACATCGGAGAGCTCCACGTTGACGAGCATCAGGATTCCGACCAGGAGGATCAGGGTCGGGATCAGCTGCAGGACGGAGATCAGGCCCGATTCCACCCCTGCCATCCGCGCGCCGAGGATGGGCAGAAGCGCCGCGAGCGACCAAAAGAGAACCCGATGGGGGCTGATCGGGAGCCGGGCGAGGCGCGCCAATAGAGCGAACCGGGCGATCGTCCCCGGGCGAAAGAATGGGCCCGAGCGGGCGGCGTCGTAGTGCGCGCACAGGAAGAGCCGCGCCGGAGCGTCGGGCCGCGGGCCGGGCGAGACGACGTTCTGCGAGGCGCGGCGAAAGAAGACGCGGCGCACCACGTAGAAGCGCGCGTTCAGGTCGAGGTACATGGCGAGCGCGGCGAGCAGGACGATCCCAAACCCGACGGGGGCGCTGAAGATCGCCACCAGGCTGCCCGCGAATCCGAGCAGGCAGTGCGCCGCCTGGACGAGCGCCACCTGCGGATGAACGTATGTCGGCTCGACCTCCGCGGTTCGGCCGGCCGCGCGAAGCCGCTTCGCCAGCCAGTTGCCGGCTCGCCGCTCGGCATCGGTTCCGGCCAGCCGGCCCTCGAACGAGCAGAGCTCGCGGATCACTTGCAGGCGGGCAGCGGCGTCCACGAACGGGGGATTATCGCGGCGGGGAGCCGCCCGAGCCTCGGCGGTCGATCGCCGCCGGCGAAGCCGGTCCCAAGAGGAGCCCCGCGGCCCGCGGGCGCTCACGATGCGGCGGGTGGGACTCGAACCCACAAGCCCTTGCGGGCAATGGATTTTGAATCCATCTCCTTTGCCAATTTGGACACCGCCGCGGACCCCCCATTCTGCCGACTCGGCCAGCCGCCATGTGGGCCGCGCCGCCCGTCCCGCCCTCCTCGGCGCATCGTGCACGGAGCTCCGAGGGCTTCGACCGCTAGCCTCGAACGACGATGTGCGGGCGATACACGCTCACCAATCCGAGCCCGAAGGCGATCCGGGCGCGCTTCGGACTCGACTCCTCCTCGCAGGTGGCCGAGGAGGCGCGCTACAACATCGCGCCCACGGATCCCGTGCTGGCGATCCGGCTCTCCGAGGGTGGCGAGCGCCAGGCCGGTCGGCTTCGCTGGGGGCTGGTCCCGGGTCGATGGGCCGAGCGGCGCGCGGGCCCGCCGCTGATCAATGCCCGCGCCGAGACGCTCGCGAGCCAGCCGGCGTTCGCGGAGTCGTTCCACGAGCGCCGCTGCCTGATCCCCGCCGACGGCTTCTATGAATGGCGCCACGACGAGGGCGGCAAGACGCCGGTCTGGATCAGCCGCTCTGACGGAGACCTGTTCGCCTTCGCGGGGATCTGGGCCCGTCTGCCCTCACGCGACGGCACGGATCCGCTGCACAGCTGCGCGATCGTCACCTGCGACCCGAACGCTTTGATCCGCCCGATCCACGATCGGATGCCGGTCGTCCTGAGACCGGATCGGGAGGCTGCATGGCTCGACCCCGACCTCGCGGAAGCGGACCTCGCGTCACTCCTGGTCCCTGCCGATGCGGACCAGCTGGTGGCTCGAGATGTCGGTGACGCGGTAAACGACGTCCGCGACGACGGGCCGCACCTGATCGAGGCGCGCGCGCCTCAGCCCCAGCTCTTCTAGGGGGCCGGCGCCGGGTCCTCGCCCGGCAGCGCGACGCCGCCGACCGGCCGTTCCTCCTCGACCTGCCACTCCTGGTTGAAGCCGACCATCGCGACCGTGATCAAGAGCAGCTGCACCGGGACGATCAGGAGGGTCAACAGCCCGAGCAGGTCGTCGGGCAGGGGTGGCGGGCTGAGTCCGGCCTTGGAGCGGTCGAACCACGACGGCGCGGACACGGCCGCGAAGATCCCGAGGATGATCGCGAGCGCTGAGGCCACCGGCAGCACGCCGCGGTTCCAGCGCGAAACCAGGAACGCGAAGAGGACATACAGGCCGGCCCACAGCAAGGTCAAGATGCCCACACCGGGGCTCTCAAGGCGCGACCAGCCGCCGATCGTGACCACCACCAGCAGGCCGGCGGAGATCAGCAACACGAGCGCCAGGATCGCCTTCGTGGTCTTCGACTCGGCCTTCGCCCTGTTCGGTCGCCAGAGCTCGTAGCCGGAACGGACGCTCGTGACCTCCATCGCGCCAAGTCTAGAATCTTCGGCGGCTGCGCGCGGCGCCTTTCGACCAGATCCGCGTCGTCGCGGTCTCCGCCGCGGGCGTGCTGAAACTGGAAGACAGGCCGGGTTTAGGTCCCGGTGCTCGAAAGAGCGTGGGGGTTCGAATCCCTCCGCCCGCATCTAGACTCAGACTCCGCCAGCCCGGGGGAGTGATCTAACGGCCATGAGCACGGTCTCCAAAACCGTGAATCCGGGTTCGAATCCCGGCTCCCCCGCTGTCCAGATCCAGTACGTGGTTCTCCCAATCAGCCGGGGCGCGGCGGGTTGATCCCGGCTAACCTCCCGCGCGGGATGGCCGGCACGAACATGGCGGGGACTGAGTTGAGGGCGGCGGCGCTCGTCCTCGCGGTGGGAGTGGCCGCCGCCCTGCTGTTTCTTGCATTGACCCCCGTGACCGCCCCGGCGAGCGCCGCCTGCCGCCACGCCGACGCCCAGGCGCATGAGATCTCGCTCCCGAAGCTCCGAAAGACGGTCACCTGCCTGATCAACCACAAGCGCGCCAGGCACCGCCGTGCCGCGCTGCGCCCCAACGGCGATCTGCTGGAAGCCGCGCAGGGCCACACCGACGTGATGCTCGACAAGGACTGCTTCAGGCACGATTGCCCCGGCGAGCCGGGACTCGGTCACCGGATCAGGCGGAGCGGATACACGAAGGGCTATTCCGTGTGGCGCTACGGCGAGGACCTCGGATATGACAAGACGCCGCGCAAGATGGTCAGGGCCTGGCTCCACAGCCCGGTCAATCGCGGCCACCTGCTCGATCCGTTCTTTCGCGACCTCGGTGTCGGGGTCGGCTGGGGCGCGCCGAAGCGACACCTCGAGGACGCGAACCTCGCGACCTACACGATCCTCTTCGCCGTCCGGCGTCGCTAGCGCCCGCACGGCTTGCTGCTGGACGGCTCTTCGAGTGGCTCACGCTTGAACCCGGGCCTTCGCTTGACGCCGCGGCCGCGGCCACCGACGCCCTTGAGCGATGGCTCCGCGATCTCGAGCGCTGCCGCTCCTCGTCGCAGTGATCCTGGCGGTCGCCACCTCGGCGGCCGCCGCAGGGCCGTTGACCGACGACGCCGACGCCGCCGCATGTGGTCACTTCGGTTCCACCCCGGCACCGAAGCTGAGCCACCGAGAGGCGAGCCGCTCGATCGAGTGCCTGATCAACCGGGCACGCCACCGGTATGGACAGGGACACCTGAACGACAACCGCCGGCTCGGCACGGCGGCTGGGCGCCACACCGGCTACATGAAGCGCCATCACTGCTTCTCGCATCAGTGCCCCGGCGAGGGCTCGGTGCTCGCGCGGCTCGAGCGGGTCAACTACATCGTCGCCGGCCTGAGGCGCTGGAGCTATGGCGAGAACATCGCCTGGGGCAGCGGTGACCGGGGAACGCCGAAGGCGATCGTCCACGGCTGGATGCACAGCCCGTCGCACCGGGCGAACATCCTCAATCCCCAGTTCCGCCATCTCGGGGTCGGCTTCGCGCGCGGCTGTTCCGGAGGCGCGGGAAGCGGGGACCGCGGGATCTACACGACAGACTTCGGGATGCGGAAGCGTTAGGCCGCCGACCCAGTCGCTCGCCGGTCCAAACCTATAATCGGTGCCCCTCGCGGGCGTGGTGTAGAGGTAGCACAAGACCCTTCCAAGGTCTTAGCGTGGGTTCGATTCCCACCGTCCGCTCTAGCCGGCTGAGCCGCAATCAGGCATCATCCGGCTGAGGGCGGCGACATAGCCGTCCATACATCGGGGCGTGGCGCAGCTTGGTAGCGCGTTCGGCTGGGGGCCGAAAGGTCGCGAGTTCAAATCTCGCCGCCCCGACTGCCTGGAAGCCCGCTCAGGGAGCGGGCTTCTGGCATTTGGATCGGTTGCCTTCCCGGCCGCCAAAGGCCTCGTGGTGCCAGCCGTGGTACCAAACGAGCCGTTCATCGACGGGGGACTCACCGTCAGGCCTGACCGCCTGGGCTCGGCGATTGCCGCTCCAAACTGGCTTCCGTCTGGAGGTATTTTGACGATGAGTGGTGCTGTCAGCGGTCGCCGTGGGCGATACCGCAACCGCTACTCGATGGTCCAGCCAGGCGCGATACCGCGGACGCCACTTCCCGACCGTGTCGTGGATCGAGAACTTGTGCTCAGCCTCGAGCTGCAACAGGATGACCGAGGTGAACGCCTTGGTGTTGCTGCCGATCTGCCACAGATCGTGGACCGAGATCGGGGGCCCGCCGCGGTAGCGCGTGGTGCCGACGGGGATGCTGATGGTCTGCTTGTGGCTCGCGTGGCATGCTCGTGTGGTTGTTCCGGGGTGCCGCGGCGGCGCTGGTGCCGACCGAAGCCCCGAGGCAAGGGTCGCGAGCAGAGCGGTCGTTCTCATCGATCGTCGAGGCGGGGGAGGGACGGCCATTGGATGCGGGTCGGCCGGCTCATCCCGTTTCCGGGTATTAACTCCGGATAGGCCGGGTATAGACTGTCCCCCGGCTCATCGCCCGAGTGAGCTTCCAGTCAACGCAGGGGGAGAACGTGTCACCAAGAAGGCTTGCTGTCGGCGTACTGATCGCGGGAGCGACGTTCGTCATGGTCGGGGCGATCGCGACGGCGCGGATCAAGACCGCGTCCGACCGAGTGACGATCGCCGGAGGGGGCTTCGGCTTCGGCACGGCGACCGCCCACTGTCCGAGGGGAAGCGAGGCGGTGGCGGGCGGCTTCGCGAGCCCCGGTTTTGATCCGACATTCACCGGGCCCGG
Organism: uncultured bacterium; assembly: GCA_963720685.1. Taxonomy (GTDB): domain Bacteria; phylum Actinomycetota; class Thermoleophilia; order Solirubrobacterales; family 70-9; genus AC-56. The sequence continues at coordinate 658,730 of CAVRGF010000003.1, forward strand.
GATCGTCCCCGAGGACTCGAAGCGCGTAGGCGAACGTGCTTGGAAGACCAGCGGATTCAACTTCGGCGGCGCGGAGGGCAAGGAGGTCGGGTACGCCTACTGCGACACCCATAAGCCGGGATTGAACGTGAAGTCGGACGCTGTTTCCGTCCCAGCGCTCTCAAACGACTCGGCCACGGCCACCTGCCCGCGCGGAAGCGAGGCCGTATCCGGCGGCTTCATCGGCTTCGGCCCCCTGGACTCCGCCGTGTTCCCATACACCTCGAAGCGCGTAGGGGACCGAAGCTGGAAGGTGGTCGGACGCAACAGCGACCAGAACAACGCGGAGGACCTCAAGGCGGTCGCATACTGCGACAAACACTCGCCCGGGCTCAATGCGAAGTCCGCGCACGTCTCGGTCCCCAACCAGACGACGCGCTCGGCGACCGCCAAATGCGGCCCCGGCAAGAGCGCCTACTCGGGTGGTTACGCCGGCCAGGTCGACTCAAACAACGGTCCCTTCGCCTTCAAGTCGAAGAAGAGCAAGGGAGGCGACTGGACCGCCGCCGCCGAGGGGAACCACGACGGCACTCACCGGTTCACGGTGTTCGCCTACTGCAGGTAGTCCAGGCCGCAACCCGCTCGACCCTCGTTGCCTATTGACCCTCGTCGCCCGGGCGAGGGCTGCGTGGTACCACTTTGGTACCGACTGCTACGTCCGATGTGCCCAGGCTGTCCACGACTGGGGACGATGGGGACGCCGGAGACGCTCGCGGACGCATCTACATGAGATTCAGCTCGGCGGGGGGCCGAAAGGTCGCGAGTTCAAATCTCGCCGCCCCGATTCAAACGGAAGCCCGGTCGGGAAGCGGGCTTTCGGCATGTTGGCTCCTGGTTGGTCCGCCGCCCATACTGTCTGGCGGCCGCAGGTCAAGGCGGCCCGACTCTCCGGCGCCCATGCCGGCTGCCAACGGCGCCGCTAACCGCGCGCTACTTGACCGAGGCCACGAACCCGCGCACGTCCTCGACCGGCTCCGCGTAGGCGTCCCCGAGCGCGTCCTGGACCGCGGTCATGTAGTCCTCGGCCCAGGCGGGGAACTCGTAGTCGATCGCGCGCAGGAACTCGAGTGACACCGCGAGGCGGATGTCGGCGATCGAGGGCGCATCGCCGCCGATGAACTTCCTCCCGTCGAGGAAGAAGTCGTTGAAGGCGTTGAGGGGGATCTCGATCGCGTCCGCAGCGTCCTTCGCGGCCTTCGCCTTCATCGCGTCGTCGGCCTCGGAGGTGGCGACCTCGCCGGCATACTGGGGGAATCCCAGGGTCGGGTAGGTGGCGCGCACGATCAGCGGGTAGAGGGTCCCGACCACGTAGAACATCGCGCTGTCGGTCATCGCGCGCTCGGCCGGATCGGTGGGGTAGAGCTGGTCCAGACCGTGCTTGTTGCAGAGGTACTGCATGATCGCGCAGCTCTCCCACAGGGATCCCTTCGGCAGTCCCTCCTCTTCCAGCAGCGGAGTGAGGTCGGCGGGGGCCTTCTTCAGGAAGTCCGGGGTGCCCTTGTTGCCCCACATATCGATCTCGTCGAAGTCGAGCCCCGCAGCCCGGACGAGCACCCGGGCTGAGAGGTTGTTGACGCTCGGCTTCAGGACGCTCAGGGTGTTGTCGGCCATCCGATCTCCTTCTAGTCCCCGCTCGCGGGAACATACTGCTGGTAGGGGTCCTTCGGCGAGCGATCCTCCGAAAGCGAGTCGCGCGACCGGGCGACGAGCGCCTCGATCGCGTCCGCCAGATGGACCTGGTCGATGTTGTAGTCGTCGCGCTCGACGCGCAGCTTGTGCGCCTCGAGCAGGACGTCGGCGTGGGTGAAGCCGGCGGGTGGGACGAAGCGGTAGGAGGCCAGCTCGATCAGCTGTCCGAGCGGATCCTCGAAGTAGATCGAATCCATGAAGCCGCGGTCCTTGACGCCGCTGTGCTCGATCCCGCGCTCGTCGAGGCGCTCCACCGCCAGGTTGAAGCTGGCCGCCGAGAGGGCGAAGGCGATGTGATGGACGGCGCCGGGATCGGTCGAGGTGCGCTCGGCATCGGGCTTGCGCTCCTCGTTGGTGAAGATCGTGATCAGCCGCCCGTCGCCGGGATCGAAGTAGAGGTGGCTCTCGGACTCACGGTCGAGGTTCGGCTGCTCGAAGATGAATGGCATCCCCAGCACCCCCTCCCAGAAGTCGATCGAGGTCTGCCGGTCGGCGCCGACCAGCGTGATGTGATGGACCCCTTGGCTTTGCAGCTTGCGCATTGGACGCCAGGCCAGCCTAGCGCTCGACGAGCTCCCGTCGTGGTACCGCTTTGGTACCGACCGCTACGTCCAATGTGTCCAGGATGTCCACGACCGTGGACGGACTGGATGATCTGGACGCCCATGGACGCATCTACATGAGATTCCGCTCGGCTGGGGGCCGAAAGGTCGCGAGTTCGAATCTCGCCGCCCCGACTAGATAAGCCTCTCCGTCAAGTCGCGACAAACCGCGACAACACGGCATTCCAGAGGCGTTTGTTGCCACTCCGCAGGCACGCTGACAGCTGTATGACGCATCACGTGCTGGATTGGACGAAGAGGAGGAGCCAAGCGGCTCGTCGGCTCGCTTTCGCAACCGCTGAAAGCGAGAGCCTGGTTGAGCCGTCAATCGATGGTTGACCGGGTCCTGCACGCGGGATGCCGGTTGGACCGTCACGAAGGACTGCATTCGGTCCGGGGCCGAACGATCACTTGCTGTCTCGGGGCCAGTCGTGACGCCCGGGACGGGCATCCGGGCTGCCCATAGCGCGGCTACTGGTACCGGCCGTGGTACCACGAGCTACCTGGAGGCGCCCTCGCGCCACCAGGCGGCGGCCCTAGCGGCGGCCTCCCGATGGGCGCCGTGATCGGGGTGCCCATAGAGGTCGATCGTGGTCTGAATGTCGGCGTGCCCGAGCTGCTGCTGGACGAAGTAGATCGACTCGCCCGCGGCCAGCCAGAGGGTCGCGTCGGTGTGACGAAGGTCGTGGACCCGGGGAGCGGGGGAGAGGCCTGCCTGCTTCACGGCCGGCGCGTGGCCCCGGCGGCGAAGGTTGTCGCGTCGAAGCATCGAGCCCTGGGGGCTGGTTAAGACGAGCCGCTGCACGGTGCTGTGATGCAGCTGGGTGCGTCGGTGGTCCCTGAGTAGCTCGAGGAGGCACGGGGCGATCAAGACGGTCCTGCCGCCCCTCTCTTGGTCAGTGGCGGCTTGACGATGGCCTGACCGCGGTCTTTCTGCGCGACTACCCCCATGCTCGCTGACCTCGGTTGGCGGTGTCAACAGGGATCGCGCCGAACAATTGATATGTCGTCAACCCGAGCCACTGCTCCTTGTCGCGCGGGAAGCGACAGCGATACGCCCCTCGGCGATCCGTTTGGCCGATGATCGGCCTGGCGGCTCAGCCCCCTTCCTTAACTGATCGAGCGCCGCCATCGCCTCGGCGCCATAGACGACCGACGGCCCGCCGCCCATCATGATTGACGCCGACCGCGTCCGCCACTTCCTCCCGGCTCGCTCCCGCTTCAAGCGAATCATGGACGTGGTAGGCGATGCACCCGTCGCAGCGCACGCTGACCCCGATCGCCAGGGCGACAGCTCCTTGGTCTTTCGGCTCAGCGCGCCGTCGGCGGTGGCCGCCTCGTGAAGCTGCTGAAACCCCGCCATCGGCGACTCCGCCACCTCGGCCAGCCGCGCCATCCGCTCCTGCAGACGCTCATACACCGTTGGATAGCCGGTGGATACCTCCATCGCATTCTCCTTCTCGATAGACGCTTGGTGTTCGTTTGAGTGAACGCTGGGGACGCTCGGCCGTCGGCGGTTCGTGGACCGAAAGCCCGCTCAGCTCGCCGAACGGCTGACCTCGGTGACCGGCAGCCCGACCTCGACCCGCACCCGCTCCGCGAGCGCGCCTGCGGAGTCCCATCTCGCCTCACCCCCGGACAGCATCACCACCTCGTTCGGAGGGAACTCTCGCAGGCCGTCGAGCAGGGAGTCCATCGGTTCGGCGATGTCCGCCCGGCCGCTAGCCTGCACCCCGGCTGCGCTCAGCGTCTGGACGGCCGCGTCGACGCGCTGGCCGGCCAGCTCTAGCTCTCGGTCGACGTCATCGCTCAGGGTTCGCAGCCTCGAGGAGCCGACCACCGGGGCGACGATCATCACCTCGGTTGCGGTGCGCTCCTCACGACGGCAGACCTCGCGACAGAGCGCCGGGTCCTCGAGCCCCCGATTTGCGACCACCAGCACCCGGTGCCGGGGTCCCTGGCTCGGGCGAGCGACATCCAAGCGAGCGGGCGGTTTCCCTCGTTCTCGGATCGCAAACACGAACATGGGGATCCACACGGCCACGGCGACGCCGAGGCCGGCGAGGGGCCCGGCGAAGCGAAACACCGCCAGGCTGATAGCCAGCACGGCGAAGGTGTAAAGGGTGGCCGGGATCCCGATCAGGTCCGATTCCAGCCAGCCGGCCGCTCGCCTCTTCGCGGCCGCAATCCTCGGTCTGGGTCTCGCGTCGTCTGCCATTGAAACTCCCGTTTCCGGGTCCCTCTTGCTTGCGGAACCATGATCGCAGCCCGCGGCTTGGTCGCCATCCGTGGTGACATCGGAGGCACGATCCGGGATCATCCCTTGTCGGGTCATGTCCGTTCCCCGCCGATCGCCCCGCACGTTCGCCTCGCCAGGTGAGGCGATCCGCGACCTGCTCGGGGTCGCGCGGCGAGCTCGACCGCTGGCCGCCGCCTACCTTCGGGGTAGCGTCGACCCGGAGCTGCGTGAGCGGGTCATGGTTGCCGTCAGCCGGGTCAACTCCTGCCGCGGTTGCACCTTCGTGCACGAGCGCCTGGCCACCCGCGCGGGCGTCTCCTCCGACGACCTGGAGGCGATCGGCCTCGGCGACCTGGGGGCCCTCGACGATCGTAACCGTGCGGCGGTCGCCTACGCCGCGGCGCTGGCCGAAACCCGCTTTCGTGGGCCGATCCCTGCCGATCTGGCTGCCAGCGCCCCCAACCACCTGACGCCGGATGAACTCGCCGCCGTCGATGCCGTCGCACGGGCAATGGCCCTCGCCAACCTGTCCGCGAACACGGCCGAGGAGCTAGTCGACCGCCTGCGTTCCGCCGCAACAGCCGGCAACGGCGCCGGCTGAAGCTTGCTGGCAGTGCTCTTGGAAGGGGCTCGACGGTCGACAGGCCTGGTTCGCCGTGGCCCGGGGCTGTTGTTCTGATCCCGATCCGCTAGGAGCGTAATCCTGATGGGGTGCCTGTAAAGGTCTGGGAGCGAGGGCTTGAGCTCTTTACGGCGGGGCGCTGTCCGCTTGGCCGCCGCCAGTAAGGATCGGCGCAAACAATTGATACGTCGTCAAGGCGGCGGCGTCTACCGAAGTGATGAGCATGCCTGGGAGGACCCGCTCGCTATCCGAGGTGGTGGACCTTGAAGCCGTGGTTCGGAGCGCGGTCGGCGATCGCGAATCCATTGTTCGTCTCGGTGACGAAGTCGAATGCCCAGCCGTACCTCTTCGGGCTCCCGATCACCTTCTTGCTGAACACGAGCTTGTCGGTGTCGGGCCTCACCCTGGTTCCCCTCGCCGATCCGACCGGGGGGTTCGGGAACTCGTTCTTGCACCTGTAGACGTTGAACTTGATGTGATCTGTGTGGTTGTACGGGGTACCGGGCGGGTCCGGCTGGATGAAGTAGTCGCAGTTCGGGTTGTCGCCGACGTTGCCCGGCACGTCGAACAGCATGTCGGGGTACGCCCCTGGGCCCGGGCTGGTGAGGCTGCCGAGGTGCCCAGCGACGGTGACCGTGTGCTTGAGCTTCCTGTGCCTCGCGTGGCCGTAGGTGGCCTTGACGATGTCGTAGTTGGCGTCCTTCCCCGACGGGTTGTGTTTCACGTCTCCCTTCGGGTCCGTGATCGAGCCGCTGTCTGCGAGCACGACGCCCGCCGCGGCAAGCGCGAGCGATCCCACGAACGCGACTATGAGCAGAAAGCGCTTCATCGTTCTCCTTGGTCGGCTTCGCTTCCCCCCAACACGGCGAGCCTATCCGAGTAGCGCTCGATCGACCAACAACTTCCGGCTCAGGCGGCTCCGACCGCGGCCAGCCTCCTGCCACGCTCGCCGAGACCGGCGGTAGCCGCGCGTCGCGGCGATCGGCGCTCGACCGGTTCGATCTCGGCGTCCTCACGGCCGAAACAAACCCCGCGCGCCTGTGTATGCGCGACCTGCATCTGGTTTGACGGCGAGCGCTTGGGCCTTCAGCGGGCGCGGGCCTCCGTTCCGCCGACACCGACAGCGATCGGCGCAAACGATTGATACGTCGTCAAGGCGGCGCAGTGCCTCCTTGTCGCGGAGGTTGTCGCGCAAAGGAGAAGCCGGCTCGACGGCCCATCCAAGCCCTAGCCACCCGTGGCCGTCTGCAGACCCGCCTCATCAGTCGCGTTAGAGCGACCTATGACGGCTTCGCAGTGGGGGTGGTGCTCGGACTCGTCTTGCGCCCGGTCCACTTTGGAATGCAACGACGGCAGTTGCTCAACCTGAAGCGGCCGGTAGAGGCAGCGCACGATGATGCGTGAGGTTGCTCTAGGGCCTGTCTGCGGCGCCTTGCTCGGCTAGCAGCCCTTGGACACGCTCGGAAAAGACTCGCCACCGGCGTTCGTTGTCGTGGACAAGGATCGCCGACTCGGCCATCAGATCTGTCGCGTGATCGATCAGCTCGGAGGCGGAAAAGAGATAACCCGGCGCGGTGCGCTCACCGGCGAGGTCCAAACGCAGAGCGTCGGGCGAGAGGTCAACCGCGCTCAGAAGGTCAATGGAACGGTGAAGGAGACGCGCGATCAGCCCCTGGAGCTCTGCCGCCTGCCAGTCGTTCGCGATGATCCGGTGTCGCTCGCCGAGGAGGTTTGCTCGGGCCGAGACCTCGAAGGAATCGCCTCCGTTTACCACCCGGACTTCGTCGACCACGTCAACCGCCTCGAGTACCGGGGTCACGACGGCGCCCGTCGCTCGGTTGCGCTCTATCTGGCCCTGTTTCCGGATCTCAGCTTCGACGTTGAGGAGCAGGTGAGCGAAGGCGACGGGGTCGCCTCACGGTGGACCCTTCGCGGAACGCATCGGGGGCGGAGCGTCGTGCTTCGCGGCATCGTGATCAGCCGCTTCGAGGACGGCAGGATCATCGAAGACTGGGCGGCCAGCGACACGATGGAGCTCGTTCGCCAGCTCGGCCTGCGGCGGACATTGCAGCTGGCGGCGAAGCACCGGCGGCTGTTCGATCAGGGCGACGAGAGCGCGAAGCGAGGCTTCTCGCCGCGCCGATTGTTCGACGGAGCCCTCTCGCGGCTCGGGGTGAATCGCTCCTGCCCGATCCCGGATGAGACCGACCGGGTCCGGCGAATCTTCGACAAGCAGGCCCCGAAGTACGACCGCAGCATGGCTCGCTTCGAGCGTTTGCTCTTCTCCGGGAATCGCGAATGGGCCTGCTCGCAGGCCGAGGGCGAGGTGCTCGAGGTTGCCGCGGGCACCGCGCGCAACCTGCCCTTCTATCCCGCGGGGGTCCGACTCACCGGTGTCGAGCTCAGCCCAGAGATGGCCGAGCTGGGGAGCAAGCGCGCCGAGGAGCAGGGACGCCAGATCGACCTTCGGGTTGGCGACGCCGAGTCGCTTGACTTCCCGGACGAGTCCTTCGACACTGTCGTCTGCACCTACGGGCTCTGCACGATCCCGGACCACGCCGCCGCAGTCGGATAGGCCAGGCGGGTGCTTCGACCCGGCGGCCGGCTTCTGCTCGCCGAGCACGTCCGCAGTCCGAATCGGGTCGTGCGCGCGATCCAGCGACTGATCGACCCCCTCGCGCATCGCTTCGGCGGCGACCACCTGCTCCGTGAGCCGCTGGAGCCACTGGAGCAGGAAGGCTTCGAGGTCGAGGAGCTCAGACGCTCGAAGGCCGGCTTCGTCGAGCTGGTCTCGGCGCGGAAGCCGGCGTAGCCCCCGCGCCCGGGAGCTCAGCCCAGACCCAGAGCCCGGAGAGTGCGGTGATCCCCGCAACGGCGGCGATCGTCGCCGCCGGATCGATCGCGTCGGCGAGCAGGCCGACCGTTAGGCCGCCGATCACGTAGCCCATGTCGCGCCAGAAGCGATAGACGCCCACGGTCGGCGCTCGAGCGACGGGCGCGACGGAGTCAGAGACCGAGGCGATCAGGGTCGGATAGACCAGGGCGGTGCCGGCGCCGAGCGCGGTTGCCGCTAGCGCGGCGATTCCCACGTCGCCGCCAGAGGCGGAGAGCACACCGAGCGCGGCCGCCTGCACCAGCATGCCGGCGACGATCGGCCGCTTGCGACCGACGCGGTCCGACCAGTGGCCGGTCCAGATCTGACCGACCCCCCAGACGGCGGGGTAGATCCCGGCGACGAGACCGATCTGCCCGGTGCCGGCGCCGTTGGCGGCGAGGAAGAGGGGGACGAGGCCCCAGGCGAGCGCGTCATTCAGGTTGTTGACCAGCCCGGCCTGGGAGGAGGCGCGGAGCCCGGGAGTCTTGAACGAGGTCGCCAGAAAGGCATCGCGTAGGCGCGGCGGGCGGGCGGGTTCGGCGGAATGCCTCTCCTGCTCGAGGGCGACATGCCCGGCGGTGTCGCGGACGAAGGTTGCGCTGATCACCAGGGCGGCGACTGCGACGGCGGCTCCGCCGACCACCAGCACGTCGCGGGCGACGAACTCCGATGCGAGCCAGCCGCTCGCCGCGGCGGCGAGCGCGACGCCGCCGTACCCCGCCGACTCGTTCAGTCCCAGCGCCAGGCCTCGCTGCCTCGGCCCCACCAGGTCGATCTTCATCAACACGGTCATCGACCAGGTGAGCCCCTGGTTGACGCCGAGAAAGACGTTCGCCGCGACGACCCAGCCCCAGCTCGGCGCGACTGCGATCAGCAGTGGGACCGGGAGCGCGAGCGTCCATCCCGCGATCAATAGCCGCCGCCGCCCGATCCGCTCGGCGAGGGCGCCGGCCGCCAGGTTGGTAAGCGACTTGGCGAGGCCAAAGGCGACGATGAAGGAGAGGACGGCGACCGTCGAGGTGAGATCGAAGTCGTTGGCCCCGATCAGCGGGAGGGTCGAGCGCTCCAGGCCGACCATCGCCCCGACCAGGGCGTTGATCGCGACGAGGAGTGTGAACTGGGCAGCGTTCTCGCGCAGGCCCAGCTCGACCCGCGACCGGCTCAACTGATCGGTGCGCGTGGGCGGCCCGAGCGGTTGGCCGCCACGATCTCGTCCTGTTGCTGCGGCACCGGCGGGATGTCCTTGAGCAGCGCCGCGACGAACTCATCCTCGGACGCGAAACCGAGCGCCCGGTTATGTCGTCGCTCGAACCCGATCGTCGAGGTCGGGTGGCCCGAGAGCCCACGGCCGCAAACCGAACCGGAGTAGTGGGCGGGGTAAAGCAGGAGGTGGTCCGGCAGGGCGAGCAGCCGCTCGGTCAGCGAGCGGTACAGGGTCCGCGCCATCTCCTCGGCGGTTAGCTCGCCATGCACATGGAGATCGGGCCGGCCCGCGTCGCCGACCAGCAGCGCGTCGCCGGTCAGCACCATCCAGGGCTGCTCGCCGCGCCGGTGGTCGGTGACCAGGTAGGCGTGGTGTGCGGCGGCGTGACCCGGCGTCGCCACCGCCTCGATCACCGTGTTGCCGAGCTCGATCAGCTCGCCGTCGGCCACGGCATGGTGATCGAAGTCGACCCCCGCGCCCTCGGGCAGATATCCGGTTGCGTCCGTGCGGTCGACCAGCTCTGGGAGCCCTGAGAGATGGTCGGCCTGCACGTGGGTCTCGATCACGGCGGCGATCCGGGAGCCCTGCCCTTCGGCGAGAGCGATGTAGTCGCCGATGAGGTCCGCATGGGCGTCGACCACGGCCAGCTCACCCGCGGTGTTGCAGCCGAACAGGTAGGAGGCGCAGGCCGTCTCGTCATTCAGGAGCTGACGGAAGTACATCGGGGTCTCCAAGCGGTCGACGATCTAATCAAGTAGTCTATTGAATAGCAGATATGGAGGGGAACGGCACCAAGCACGCGGTCTTCGAGGCGATCGCGGTGATGGGCAAGGCGCTTGCCAGCCCGACGCGCTTGGAGTTCCTCGATCTGCTCGCCCAGGCCCCGAGAAGCGTGAACGAGCTCGCTCGACTGAGCGGACAGACCGTCGCCAACGCCTCTCAGCATCTACAGGCCCTTCATGCCGCCGGCTTGGTGGAGCGGGAGCGCGACGGTAATCGCGTCCGGTATGCGATCAGCGGCGAGTCGGCCCTGCGCGTATGGCTCACCCTCGGCGACGCCGCCGCCTCTCAGCTCGCCGAAGTCGAGCGTGCCACGCGCGACTACCTTGGCGATGAGGTCGAGGAGATCGGCCGCGAGGAGCTGCTCGGTCGTCTGCGCCGCGGCGACGCCGTCCTGGTCGATGTGCGCCCGGTGGATGAGTTCGCCTCCGGCCACATCGAGGGCGCTCGCTCGATCCCGCTCGACGAGCTCGAGCGCCGGATGGACGAGCTTCCGGCGGATGCGGAGATCGTCGCCTACTGCCGCGGACCGTTCTGCGCCTATGCGAACGAGGCCGTCCGCCGCTTGCAGGCCGAGGGTCGCACCGCCAGCAGGCTCGGGGAGGGGTGGCCGGAGTGGCGTCTGGCCGAGGCGGTGGGGGCCAAGTGACAGCCAGCTGGACCGAGGCCAACCTAGAGGTCCAGGGTTACTGCCTGACCGCGGACGAGGCTCGCGCGCTGCGCTGGGGTCTGCGCTTTCCGACCGCGCTTTGCCTCGCCCTGGTGGTAACCGGGCTCGTGCTCCAATCGGCGTTACTCATCCTGGCGATGGTCCCGATTGGGGTGGTCGCCGGGTGGACCGGGCGGCATCCCTTCGATCCGATCTGGAACCACGGCGTCCGCCACCTGAGCGGGGCCCCGGAGCTGCCGGTCAACGGGAGGCCGAGGCGACACGCCTTCAAGCTCGCCGCCGCATGGCTGCTCGTCGTCGGCGTGCTATTCGCCTTCGGCTATCCAGCGGCCGCGCTGGTGCTCGGCGGCGTCCTCGTCGGGGTGTGCGGCCTGGTGACCGCGACGAACTTCTGCGTTCCGTCAACCCTGCTCGGCATCTGGTGGCGCCGTCACGGGGCCGGCACACCAACGACCCAGTCGAGCTAAACAACCAAGAGAGGAAGAGGCTGATGAATGCGAACAAGGCATCGTGGGAGAAGGGCGACTTCACCCGCATCGCGAAGAGCATGCGAGAAAGCGGCGAGGCGCTCGTCGGAGAGTTGGGCATCACCGAGGGCCTCAAGGTCTTGGACCTGGCCTGTGGCGACGGGACCACCGCGGTGCCCGCGGCCGAGCGCGGGGCCGACGTCCTGGGGGTGGACATCGCCAGCAACCTGGTCGCGGCGGGCAACGAACGCGCCGAGGCCCTTGGCCTGGCCAACCTCACCTTCCAGGAGGGCGACGCGACGGACCTGAGCGAGCTCGATGACGAGCAGTTCGACCTCGTCGTCAGCATCTTCGGGGCGATGTTCGCTCCCAAGCCGCACGACGTGGCGAAGGAGATGATCCGGGTGACCAAGCCGGGTGGCCGGATCGTGATGGGGAACTGGATCCCAAACGACCCGACCCTCGTCGCGCAGATCCTCAAGATCAGCTCCTCCTATTCGCCTCCTCCTCCGGAGGGCTTCATCAGCCCGATGACCTGGGGCGTTGAGGACCAGGTGACGGATCGCTTCACGTCTGCCGGAGTGCCGGCTGACCGGATCTCGTTCCAGAGGGACACGTACACGTTCAACTACCCACACTCGCCGGCGGAGTTGGTGGCGGAGTTCAGGACCTACTACGGGCCGACCATGAACGCGTTCGAGGCCGCCGGAGCGGACGGGCGCGAGGACGACTTGCAAGCGGAGCTGGAGGCTCTGTTCACAAGCCAGAACACGAGTAATGACGGTGCCACCTCAATCCCCGCGACGTTCTTGCGGGTGACGGTGGAGCGGTAACGACATGGAGGCGATTCGCGAAGCAATAGAGAAAGCGTCCGGGTACCTGAGCGAGAATCCCGACGCGGCGACCGGTACCGACGCGGCGGCGACGGCCGTGCATGAGGACGGTCTCCGTTTTCGAGTCGAGGGCCCAAAGGGCCAACTGACCACCGATATGTCCGAGTCGGTCGGCGGAGGCGCGACGGCGCCCACGCCCGGGTGGCTGATGCGAGCAGCCCTCGCCTCGTGCGACGCAACGACTGTGGCCATGGAGGCTGCCCGCGAAGGAGTCGAACTCACCGACCTGAAGGTGACCGTGGAGAGCGAATCCGACTTCCGCGGTGTGCTCGGAGTCGACTCGGTCCATCCTGGTCCAGTTGCGGTCCGCGTCCACATCGAGCTGACCGCGCCCGACGCCACAGACGATCAACTGCGCGAGATCGTTCAGCGAGCGGAGTCACACTCACCGGTCCGCGACGCCCTCGCGCGGGAGGTTTCGATGGCTACGGAGATCGTGGTCGGCTGATGCCAGGCCAAAGAGGAGAGATAGAGATGGCAACTACCCCCACCGTCGACGTCGCTGAGCTCGAGGCTCGCGTCAAGGACATGTATCGCCACGTGGCCGAGGAGCCCGATGGCGACTACCACTTCGAGCTCGGCCGCGCGCTCGCCGAGCACCTGGGCTACCCGCCCGACGTTCTCGACCGGATCCCAGATCAGTCCACCGAGTCGTTCGCCGGGGTCGGCTACTTCTTCGACCTCGCGGATCTCACCGCGGGCGAGACGGTCGTAGATCTCGGGAGCGGGTCCGGGATGGACGTCTTCTTCGCCGCCTACCAGGTCGGCAGGGACGGACGCGTGGTCGGCATCGATTTCACAGCGCCCCAGCTCGAGAAGGCCCGTCGCCTCGCAGGCGAGGGTGGCTTCGGCCAGGTTGAGTTCCGTGAGGGGCGGATCGAGGATCTGTCGCTCGAGGAGTCGAGCGTCGACTGTGTGATCTCAAACGGCGTGATCAACCTCGCGCCCGACAAGGGCCGGGTCTTCGCCGAAGCCGCGCGCGTCCTCCGCCCCGGCGGCCGGCTCGCGATCGCTGACATCGTCAGCGAGGAGGAGCTAAAGGAATCGATCGTCTGCAATGCAGAGCTCTGGGCGGCCTGCATCGGCGGCGCCGCCCAGCAAGACGCCTACCGGCACGCGATCGAGGGCGCCGGACTCGAGATTGAGGAGATCAAGGAGAACCCGTATCGGTTCATCTCCGAGCGCGCCCAGGACGCGAGCGCGAAGTACGGTGTGAAGAGCGTCTCGATCCGGAGCCGGAAGGCGTAGCCCGCGAGACCAAAACGATGTCCGACTGCCGACAGCAGGCATGGATCGACGCACCAGTGACGGTCGTTTGGGACCTCGTCCATGACGTCGACCGGCATCCGGAGTGGTGGCCCAGGGTCGTCGAGGTCGAGTGCGAAGGCCTCGAGGAGGGATGCACTTACCGTCAGGTCACCGAGACGCCGTTCGGCTACCAGAACTTCGACGTCGTCGTCGATCGTCTCGATGAACTGCGCGAGATGAGGATCCGCTGCGTCAACACTGGCACGTTCGTCGACCTGGCCCTCACCGAGATGCGTGGAGGGACCCTCGTCGACGCCCGCTTCGGGATGGAGCCGCCAACGGCGCGGATGAAGCTCTTCGATGTTGTCGCCGGCAAGCGGTACTTCCGGCGCTGGCTCGAGCAATCGCTCGATGCGATGCAACGGGTGGCGCGAGAGAGAGCCGCGGTTGAGTCTTGAGGAGGCGCTACGCGCCGCCGAGGGCTTCGCGCGTAGGCGAGGACCACCCACTGCCGCGGGACGGGACACTGCGAGTGAGGTGGTTCAGTAGAACCTCGGCTCGATAAAGAACGATCAGAGTTCGAAGCGTCTCGTGGTACCGCTTTGGTACCGACCGCTACGTCCAATGTGTCCAGGACGTCCACGACCGGGGACGATGCGGACGTCTGGACGCCCACGGACGCATCTACATTAGATTCCGCTCGGCTGGGGGCCGAAAGGTCGCGAGTTCGAATCTCGCCGCCCCGACTGCTCGCCCGCGGTGGCGGACCGCATGCCATCCGCGACCGCTCGCCTATGCTCGCGGCGTGGCGGCCACTACGAGCCCGATCATCCCGGAGCTGCCGATCATCCGCGCCCGTGGGGAGGGCGAGCAGCGCGCGACGTTCTTCGAGCTTTTCTTCGACCTCGTCTACGTCTTCGCTGTCACCCAGTTGTCGCACCATCTGGTCGCGGACATCAGCTGGTCGAGTGCGGCCGAGACGGCGTTCATGCTCGTCGCCCTGTACTGGGCCTGGAACTACACGACGTGGATGACCAACTGGTTCGACCCGGACACGGCGCCGGTCCGGCTCGTGCTGGTCTTCGTGATGGTCGCAAGCCTGCTGATGGCGGTCGCGATCCCGAAGGGGTTCGGCGAGTACGCGCTGCTGTTCGCGTGCGCCTACTCGGGTCTGCAGATCGGACGCAACGTGTTCGTTGTCGTGGTCACGCCGCGCGGCTTGTTCAACCAGAACTTCCGCCAGATCCTGGCCTGGAGCGTGCTCTCGACGCCGCTGTGGGTCGCTGGCGGCATAGTCGACACCGAGGCGTGGCGCTGGGTTCTGTGGCTGGGTGCTCTCGGACTTGACCTCGCGGCGCCGCTGGTGACGTATTGGCTCCCCGGCGTGGGCGCTACCGCCATGAGCCAGTGGCAGATCGAGGGCGCCCATTTCGGCGAGCGCTTCCAGCTGTTCGTAATCATCGCGCTCGGAGAGAGCATCGTTCTCGCAGGGGCCACTGCCTCGAATACGGGGTTGAGCCTCGAGGTCGTCGCCGCGCTCCTGCTCGCCCTCCTATCCTCGACGGCGCTCTGGTGGCTGTATTTCGGCCAGATCGCCGGCAGGGTTTTCGAGCGGATCCGCGCGGCCACCGCCGAGGAACGGGGCCAGATCGGCCGCGACATCTACACCTACCTACACCTCCCAATCGTGGCGGGAATCGTCCTTGTCGCGGTCGGCGACGAGCTCGTGATCGCGCACCCGACGGACGCCCTGCATGACTCGGGAGCGCTGGTCGCGCTCGGCGGCACAGCCCTCTTCCTCGCTGGTCTGATGGCTTGCGCCGCCAGGATCGGCCAGACCCAGAGCGTGCCGCGAGCCGTGGTGGTGATCGCGCTCCTCGCCGCCGTGCCGCTCGCCGGCAGCGCCGACGGGCTGGTCGCGTGGGGAGTGTTCACCGCGCTGCTGGCCGCGCTCGTGGTCGCCGAGCAGCTGCGCGGCGCGTCCTGAGCCGAACGGCCGGGCTCAGCTAGCGCTGCCGTCGCTTCCGCATCTCGCGGAGGCTGTCGCGTAAACGCTGACCAGGCGCGAGATCGGCTCAATCTGAAAACGGCAGGGCCTTCTGGCCCTCGACTCAGGCCGCCACGGCCGCCAGGGTGTGCCGGTGGAGCTTCAGAAGGTTGTGGGTGGCTGCGATCAGGCGCCATTCCGAGCGGACCGCGGTCCGGCCCCGACGTTTGAACCGCCCGGCCCGCCGGTTCTGCTTGATGTCGGCGAAGACGGGCTCGACCATCCATTGGCGCCGCGAGTAGAGCTCGGCACCCCTGTCGGTGGCGAGCACCCTGCGCATGAAGTCGTAGGGCCCGCCGAGCCGCGTCTTTCGTGGTCCCTTGCTTCGGTCGGCGTCGGCGGCGACGAGCGGGGTGATGCCGCGCTCCCGCAGCCGATCGATGTGCTCGTTGGACCAGTAGCCGGCGTCCGCAAGCACGACCTCCGGGCGCTCTTTGACGCCCGCCTCGGCGAGCTCTCGCTCCGCCGCGGCGACCATCGGGTCGAGCTGGGCGAAGTCGAGCCCGTCGGGGGCGATCTCGGCGGCGACGATGATCTGGTGCTCGGTGGTCACGGTCTGGGCGTTGTAGCCCTGCAGGTAGCCGCGGTAGGCCTTCATGTTCTTGGAGTCGGGGTCGGTGAGATTCAGCTTGCCCTCGGGCTCGGCGGGCGGCGTGTGTGGGTCCGGGGGGCGGCCGAAGCGCCGGCCGTTGCGCATCACCCCGCGGGCGCGGTAGGCCTCGTAGTCGCGGTTGGCGCGGCGCTCGGTGCGCCAGTCCTCGACCAGGCGCCGGCGGCAGAGCTCAAGGCGCCTTGCCCGCTCCCTGGGCACTGATTCTGCCTTGGTGGCGCGCTCTTGCTCGAGCCGCTCCTTCGCCTCTCGAAGCCAGGCTCGCCTGCCTTCGCGGCTCGCCAGGTGCTCGGGCAGCTCGTCGCCGCGGGCCTCGCCGTGAAGCTCGTCCTCGGCGGCGTCAATGCGGCCCGCCTCGGCGAGGATCTCGGCGGCGATCTGCTCGTAGCTTCGAGTGGCGTGGTTTGACGCCGAGGCCTCGAGCTTGGTTCCGTCGACCGCGAGCACGCCCACCTCGACCAGGCCGGCGTCGGCGCAGAGGCCGAGCACCTGGCCGAACAGGTCGGCGAGTGTCTCCTCGTGGCGGACCCGAAACCGGGCGATCGTCGCGTGGTCGGGGATCTGGTTGGCGCAGATCACCCGGAAGGCGATGTCCTCGCGGCAGCGGCGCTCGATCCCTCGCGAGCTTCGCTCGCCGATCGCGTAGGAATAGGCGAGCAGGGTCAGCATCATCTTTGGCTCGTGGGCGGCGGCGCCGTGGCCGTCGGCACGATAGACGGCGTAGAAGGGCTCGAGGTCCAGCTCCTCGATCGCCTCGATCACGAACCAGGCGAGGTGATCGGCGGGCAGCCAGTCGCGCAGATCCGGCGGCAACAGCAGCGGTTGGTCTCGATCGCAGGTGAGGAAGTTCTGGGGCATGCCCGGATGGTCCAAAACGGGCCGGACAGCAGGGGCGTTTGTGCGACAGCCTCCGCGCAAAGCAGAAGCGGCGTCAGAGCTGAAACTCATTTTCAAAGGATGCGTTGGAGGACGAGCATCTTCCGACTGGAGACCAGATGCGCCAAGTCATCCTCCAAGCTCTCGACCCGTGCCTCCGCCTGTTGCTGCCAGCGCTGGATGTTGTGGATCTCTGCGATCAGCACGTAATCGGCTGATTCACTCGCCTGTCCGGGCACATCCATCGGTTGCGTCAATCGCCAATCCGACATCGTGTCCAGCGAGCCACGGACCACGTCCCGGTCGCTGGCCATCAGACGCTCAAAGTCCTCGGCTAGCTCCGGCGAGCGCAGGGAAAACCACATGAGCAGTGTCGCCGCGGCCGCCATCGACGGAGCGTAATGCAAAGCAACGTTTGCGAGCCTCGAAATGGCCGCTAAGAACGGAGAGAGGGACTGAAGCCTCGCTTCTGCTTTCGCGTGGTGGGGAGCGCCTCCGCCGTCGAGCCGGACGCTCCCGCCTCGGACGAGGAACATAAGCACCGCGCTAACTATCCACCCGGTCTCCTCTGGACGAAAAAGGAGGGGCGTCAGCTCGCCACTTTATGCGGCCAGGCGCACGCGCTCGACTAGCCGCCGGTGGTAGCGAGAAACGAATCGGGCCCCCCGATTAGGACCTGAGACCCCTTGTGGTACCGCTTTGGTACCGACCGTTACGTCGGATGTGTCCAGCCCGTCCACGACGGTGGACGATGTGGACGTGGCGGACGCCCGCGGACGCATCTACATGAGATTCCGTTCGGCTGGGGGCCGAAAGGTCGCGAGTTCAAATCTCGCCGGCCCGACTGCTTGGAAGCCCGCTCTGAACAAGGCTTCCGCTCTTCCAGCAGTTCCCCTTCGCGTCATGAAACGGTCTCGCGCCGTCGCTCCCGGACCCGCTAAGACCCCCGACGAGCTCGGGCCGCTCGAGAAGGGTCAACCGGCATAGTCTTCTGGCCGGCATGGAGGTCGCATGAACATCCCCGGATCGGGATCGGCGACGTGTGGCAGCTGCGGCGCCCAGAACCCGGCCGATTCGCGATTCTGCGGGTCGTGCGGTGTGAGCCTCGAGCAACGACAGCAGTGTCCGAGCTGCGGCACCGAGAGTCCCGCCGGCCAGCGCTTCTGCAACTCATGCGGGCAGCAACTCGTCGAGGCGCCGGCGGTCGAGGTTGGGACCGAAGATGAAGCGGCGCCGCTCGACGGCGAGCGCAAGCAGGTGACCGTCCTGTTCGCCGACGTCATGGGCTCGATGGACATGGCCGAGCAGACCGACGCCGAGGAGTGGCGTCAGATCATGCAGCGCTTCTTCTCGCTGCTCTCCGACGGCGTCCGGCGGTTCGAGGGAACGGTGGACAAGTTCACAGGCGACGGAATCATGGCGCTGTTCGGGGCCCCGATCGCGCACGAGGACCACGCCCCTCGCGCCTGCTTCGCGGCCCTCCACATCCGCGAGCTCGTCTCCGAGTACGCGGGCGAGCTTCGTCGCGGCAAGGGGCTGAACTTCTCGGTCAGGATCGGGATCAACTCGGGCGAAGTGGTTGCCGGCGCAATCGGAGAGGACGATGAGCCCCAGTACACCGCCGTGGGCCACACGGTGGGCCTGGCGCAGCGCATGGAGGCACTGGCGGAGCCCGGCAAGGCCTACCTCACCGAGCATGCTGCGAAGCTCGCCGCGGGCTACCTGGAACTGAAGGGCCTCGGTGAGTTCGAGGTCAAGGGGGCGAGTCGCCCGATCGAGGTCTTCGAGCTGATCGGAGCGGGCTCGGCGCGATCTCGACTCGACATCTCGCGAGAGCGTGGGTTGACCCGGTTCGTCGGCAGGGCCGAGGAGATGGCGGTCCTCGAGGAGGCGCTGGAGCGGGCCGGAGAGGGGCGTGGGGGGGTGATCGGCGTGGTCGCCGACCCGGGCATCGGCAAGAGCCGCCTCTGTCACGAGTTCGCGGAGCGATGCAGGGCGCGCGGGATCGAGGTCTACGAGGCCCAAGGTCAGGCGCACGGCGAGGCGATCCCATTCCTGCCGGTGCTGCAAATGCTGCGTGGCTACTTCGGGATCGAGGATCGCGACTCGGAACGAGCCGCACGCGAGAAGATCGCCGGCCGGTTGCTCCTCCTCGATCCCGACTTCGCGGACGACCTGCCGCTCGTCTTCGACTTTCTCGCCGTGCCGGATCCGGAACGCCCCGCGCCGCAGGTGAGCGCCGAGGCGCGGCAGAGGCTCCTTCGCGGCGTGATCAGACGCCTCTATCAGGTACCTGGGCGAACCGAGGTGGTCGTCAACGTGATCGAGGACCTGCACTGGATGGACGAGGGCAGCGAAGCGTTCCTGGCGGAGATGATCGGCGCGGTGGAGGGAACCGCGACGCTGGCGGTGGTCAACTTCCGGCCGGAGTACGAGGCCGAGTGGACGGACTCACCG
The DNA here is from genome assembly GCA_963720685.1 of uncultured bacterium. GTDB lineage: Bacteria > Actinomycetota > Thermoleophilia > Solirubrobacterales > 70-9 > AC-56. The sequence continues at coordinate 678,048 of CAVRGF010000003.1, forward strand.
GTGTACCGGCGGATAGCGCTGATGCCGCTCGGACCGGACTCGACCAGACAGCTGCTGGCCGATCTGGCCGGCGGCGATCCCTCGCTCGACGGTCTTGCCGATCTGATCCACGAGCGAACCGGCGGCAATCCGTTCTTTATCGAGGAGGTCGTCCGGGAGCTGGTCGAGGCCGGGAACCTCGAGGGGGCGCGCGGCGCTTACCGGCTGACCAAGCCGGTGGACGACACCGGGGTGCCTGCCACCGTTCAGGCGATCCTGGCGGCTCGGATCGACCGCCTCGCGGCGGCGAAGGCGCTGCTGCAGGCGGCGGCGGTGTTCGGCAAGGAGGTTCCGGAGCCGGCGCTTCGGATCGTCTCCGGACTCGACGACGAGGCGCTCACCGAGGGACTGAAGGAGCTGATCAGTGCCGGCTTCCTCTATGAGGCGGAGATCTACCCGGAGCGGGTGCTGGCCTTCAGCCACCCCCTGACCCGCGAGGTCGCCTACGGCTCCCAGCTCGGGGAGCAGCGGGCCTCGGCGCATGCGGCCACGGCCAGAGCGATGATCGAGCTCAACCCCGACCGCCACGACGAGCTCGCGGCGCTGATCGCCCAGCACCTGGAGCAGGGCGGCGAGAAGCTGGAGGCGGCGCGATGGAACGCCCGGGCCGCCCACTGGGCCGGGTATAGCCATCCGCACGACGCAATGCGGCTGTGGGGGCGGGTCACCGATCTCGTCGCGGAGCTGCCGGAGTCAGAGGAGACCTCGGCGCTCGGAGTCTTCTCGCGCCTGCTGCAGCTCGACTACGCCTGGAGGCTCGGGATGGAGAAGGAACGGGTCGACTCCCTGGTCGAGGAGGCCCGCGAGATCGCAACCAGGACCGGTGACCTGCGCTCCCTGACGCTGCTACGCCTGCTCGAGTCGGCGCGTCCGGGGCTGGTCCAGCCCGCAGACGACTGGAAGCGGGCAGCCGACGAGGCGATCGCGTTCGCGGACGAGTCGGGCGACGACGCCCTTCGCGTGGCGATCAGGACCGCGGGCTCGTACTCGTACATGGCAGCCGGCGATTTCCCGCACTGTGAGCAACTGGTTGATGAGGCGCTCGAGATCGCCGGAGATGATCACAGCATGGGAAACGCAATCGTGATCGGCTGCCCCTACGCGTGGGCGATGATGGCGAAGGCGGTCATCCGGCGCGATCGCGGCGAGTTCGACGCCGGCGAAGAGCTCTCCGAGATGGCATTGCGGATTGCGGCCGAGCAGGGCGACCCTGAGACAGCGAGCTGGACCCGCGGCAACCTCGCGGTGCTGTTGGCGATGCGGGGCGACCTTGACTCGGCCCTCGGGCTCGCCCAGCGGAACTACGAGCTGACGGAGCGGCTCGGCGACGTCTTCTCGAGACACTGGGCGCTGTTCTACCTGGGGTTCGTGCGACTGGAGCGCGGCGACGCGGAGGGCGCCCTCGACTCTCTGGAGCGCGGTGACCGCCTCTATCGCGAGGCGATGGGCGACGGCGGTGAGGCCGAGGCCTGGCGAGAGGCGCTGATCGCCGAGGCACTGGTTGGCGTGGGCAGGGTCCGCGAGGGGCTGGAGAGAGCCGAGCGCGCGACTGCGATCGTTCGGGAGCGCGGCTTGCTCTGGGGCCTTCCCCGAGCACTCCGGGCCCTCGCTCAGGCCAGGATCGCCGCCGGTGAGCCGGGTGCCGGCGAGCTCCTCGATGAGGCCGCGAAGGCGGCCAAGGACAGCGGTCGGGTGGTCGAGTTGAAGGGGATCGAGAGAGTCCGCGACTCGGTCCCGGCCGCCCAGGCCTAGGATCGACGCCGGATCTGAAGGTCGGGAGCGAAGGCCGTGGTACCACTGTGGTACCGACCGCTACGTCCGATACGTCCAAATCGTCGACGACCGGGGACGTGGCGGACGCTCACGGACGCATCTGCATGAGATTCCGCTCGGCCGGAGCCGAAAGGTCGCGAGTTCAAATCTCGCCGCCGCGGCTAACTGGAAGCCCGCTCGGGAAGCGGGCTTTCCCGGCCCTGGCGAGAACGCTCGTAGCTCTCGACCGCCTCGAGCTCGACCTGCGAGTGGTCAGCGAGTTCGTCCTTGACCTGCTTGGCGTTGAGGGCGGTCGTAGCCGGAGAACGGGAACTGAGCTTCGTCGGCCAAGATCATCACTTCTCCGTCGCCGTTCGTGCTCGCCGTTCGTGCTGATGGTTCCGGGATCGGTGATGCGGGCGGAATGGACGACGCGGCCGGCATCGGCGACGGCGGCGGCATCACCGAACGGGCGGGCGGTATCGGCGGTGGAGCGGTGGTCTTGTCTGCGGCCATAGTTGGCCTCCTCGCGATAGTGCGGAAGACAATGTACCATATATTCCTGAAATGACTTTCTGGAAATATGAAGCATAACTCTGACGCGACAATTCCCCGCTGGGACTTTCTGACCAACCACGCCCATGTCCTCACGTGCGTGGCTCATGACCCGGGCATGCGCTTGCGCGACATCGCCGCGGGGGTTGGGATCACCGAACGCGCCGCGCATCGGATCCTGTCCGAGCTGGTCGAGGAGGGCTACGTGCTGCGCGAGAGAGAGGGTCGACGAAACCGCTACCAGGTCGTCGCGGACCTTCCCATGCGACATCCACTGGTTGAGGGGCGGGCGGTCGGCGATCTGCTCGAGGTCCTGCTCGGCTCAGCCAAGTCAGCAGGCGGGAAAACAAGCCCTCAGCGGACGTGAAAGACGTGGCCGCAGTGCTCGCAGACTTCGGACTTCAGAGCGGTCCGCTCGCCGCAGCGAGAGCACTTCTTGCTGCGGCTTGGCACCCAGAGGAGACGTCCGACGAGGAAGACGACTACCACGACAAGCACGACGATGATCACGATCGTCATCGAAATGTCGCTGCGGTCGGCTTCACACCTGGCACGAAACGGACGATAGCGCTGCGGATTGGACGCGCCGGCCACGTGGAGCCTCAATCCAATCATTCGTGAGTTGGTCGGCGATCCACCCGCACCGGGGTTGGGATCAGGGCCACGCCGCCGACGATGAGGCCGAAAGACCGCGCTGCGCTGCTTGAGCAGAAAGGCGACGTTTGTCGCCAGCGCCGAGGCGCATAAGCGCTGTGGCGTCGGCGGGGGCTGGCACGACCTGAGGCAGGGACAACGCGGGCAACTCGACTGGTCTACGCCAGACCTGTCGCCTGCGACTCCACATCGTCCGCGTCGTGAACCGCCCAGCCGACCCGCTCGATGAGCTGGGCAGACTGGTGTCCACTACGCAGATCTACGGATGTAACACGCTCGTCGAGGGTGACTGTCCCCTCACGCTCGGTGCTGTGATCGCTCACCACAATGATTCTCGCCATGACGTCGTCCTTTCGGTGGAGGGACCCCGCGGTACCACCAGGCGCCGGTCAGGCATCAATGGCGATTGAGGCTCCCAGCAAAGCTAGCAGGCGGGGTTCGCCGCGCTGAGCTCGTACCAGACGGCCTCGCCCACGCCACGGGACCGGAAGCCGCGACGGTGGCGCGCGCGGTCAACCAGATCGAGTGCCACCCCTACTTCGCGCAGCGAGACGTGCAGGACTTGGGCGCCGAGCACGGCATCGTCGCGCAGGCTTGGTCGCCGATCGGCGGCATCACCTTCTACCGCGACGCTAGCCACGGCAGCACCCTCGACGACCCGGTGATCGGAGACATCGCCAGGGCTCACGGCAAGACTCCGGCCCAACTGATGCTGCGCTGGGGTTTGCAGCAGGGCCGCTCGGTCATTCCGAAGTCCACCAAGCCCAGACGCATCGCAGAGAACATCGACGTGTTCGACTTCGAGCTGTCGGCCGACGAGATGGCGGCGATCGACGACCTCGACACCGGCCGTCGCGGCGGCCCCGAGCCCGAAACGATCACCCTGGCGGAGTTCGGTCGCGAGATCCCGGAGGCTTGAGCGTCGCGCCCGCGGCTGCTCGGCCCGCGCAGTACCACTTTCGTACCGACCGCTACGTCCTATGCGTCCCAGATCGTCCGGGGCCGTGGACGATGTGACGTGGCGGACGCCCACGGACGCATCTACATGAGTTTCCGCTCGGCTGAGGGCCGAAAGGTCGCGAGTTCAAATCTCGCCGCCCCGATTAAGCAAGCAAGCATTCGCCAAGCACCGCGCGTCCTGGTCCCAGAATGGGCCGGCCTAAAAACGGACGTGCGGCGAAGGCTTTCGCTTTCACGCGAAAGCAGAAGCGAGGCTTCAGTCCCTCTCTCCGTTCTTAGCGGCCATTTCGAGGCTCGCAAACGTTGCTTTGCATTACGCTCCGTCGATGGCGGCCGCGGCGACACTGCTCATGTGGTTTTCCCTGCGCTCGCCGGAGCTAGCCGAGGACTTTGAGCGTCTGATGGCGAGCGACCGGGACGTGGTCCGTGGCTCGCTGGACACGATGTCGGATTGGCGATTGACGCAACCGATGGATGTGCCCGGACAGGCGAGTGAATCAGCCGATTACGTGCTGATCGCAGAGATCCACAACATCCAGCGCTGGCAGCAACAGGCGGAGGCACGGGTCGAGAGCTTGGAGGATGACTTGGCGCATCTGGTCTCCAGTCGGAAGATGCTCGTCCTCCAACGCATCCTTTGAAAATGAGTTTCAGCTCTGACGCCGCTTCTGCTTTGCGCGAGAAGCGTCGTCTAGGCAGGCAGGAGCATCGTTCGACTTCCGTGGATGGTAGTGAGAGTCGTTTCGGGCTACTTATCGGTTTACCTGAGACCATGGATCGCTGGCTGCTGGAGGCCCGGGGTGGGTACGCTTCGACTGGCGCGCTGGCGGGGTCGAGCTCCGTCGCCCTTTTGGGGCTTTTCTTGATGATGTTGTGGATCTCGATGAAGGTCGGGCTCTTCCGGGTTGATCTTTCTTGACCTCGTCGAGGATCGGCATCATGCGCTCGCCGAAGGCTTCGAACTGTTCCTGCGACTCTCAGATCTCGCTGAGTGATGGGTTTCGTTCGCGCTGAAGCAGACGTGGTAGTCGAGACCGTCGGGCGGCTAGTTGCTTTGGGCTCGAGCTTGCCGACGCTCTTGTTGTACTGCTGAGCGGTGAGGGCTGATGGGGTCCGGCGGACCAGCGCGCGCATATGGCTCCTTTCTGGGTATGGGTTCCGCGCCGAACCTATCCGCGATCAGCGCTGAATTCTTCTGGGAAGAGGCCTTGCATGTCGCTCGGATGTCGGGCTACGTGATCAGGGAGCAGCTTGGCGACACAGGACGCAGGATCTCGCAACATCGGCCCGCGCAGGAAAGCTCCGTCCCGCACCGTCGCTTGACCGCTCGTGTGGCTGCGGCGCGGCGCTGGCCGCGGTCCACGCTCCGGCCGCTCGTCGGTCCGCCGCCCTCGAATATGGCAACGGCCGATCGATCTCTGTCCCCGAAGGCAGCGATAACTTCGACGGCGTCATCGAGGGCGAGCTCGCGTGTCCAACAGCCATCCCCTGCGGACGGCGGCACCGCCGATGTGTCCTCAGCAGACGCTCGAGCTGAATCAAGTCGTCGGCCCTCGTCAGGACACCGGCGAGTGGCGTGTCAGCCAACAACGCTCGGGGTCGAAGGCAGCGATGTTCGAGCGCTTCATCAGGGCGAAGGGCACCTTCGTGATCAAGCGCAAGACGGAGATCCCCTTCCGTCGGGAGCCGAGGGTGCGGCACTCGCCATCTGTCCTCGAGGCACCAAGCTGGCGGCTGGCGGCCTCGCGACGATAGGCGGGGCCATGCGATGGCGGTCGGCGCTCGGAGCCGTCCGACGACAGCAACTCAAAGCGCGACGACGCTTGGGTCGCTGGCGTCACATTGGCTGGGACGACACGGTGAATTTCAAGGTGACCGCGGTGTGCGCGAAGCGCGGCACCTACAAGGTCGTCTCCTCGGGCCCAAAGCGCCTGCCCGACAATAGCCAGGTCTCGGCTACCGCCCGCTGTCCGCAGGGCGCTCAGGTTACCTCGGGCGGGGTCCGCATCACCGGGACCGACTCCGACCTCGAGGTCGCCCAGAGCTTCCCGTTCGACAGCTTCGATCCGGGCCATCTGCCCGACAACGGCTGGCGCGGCTCGGCGAACAACCAAAGCACCGGCCAACCCCAGAGGATGGAGACCTTCGCCGTCTGCAAGACGTAGGCACCCGGCGACGCCCCCAGATCACCCGCACCCGGGGACGACGGGGACCCGGGGGACGCCCACGGACGGATCTACACCCAAAGTTGCTCGGCTGGGGGCCGAGCGATCAGACGGTCAGGCGTATTGAGTCGATTATCCGTGGGTGGTAGCGAGAGACGAATCGGGCCACCGATCGGATTTACCTGCGACGCACGGATTGACGCCTCCGCGGGGCTTCCTTCGGTCGAGAGAATCCGCCCGGTCCCCGAATATTCGAGGCAATCGAGGAATCCAACGGAGGGCGTGGGAGAGCCTCGGAGACATATGCCCGGTTGGGTTGGCTTGGCCCCCCCGCTGGCACGCGAGCTGGCGTCGCATGCGCTCGAGCTTCGCGACGCTGTCGCGCCCCATGCGGAGCGGCTTGCGCGGGTTCTCCTTCGGGCGCCGCAACATCCCACACCGCTAACTCGTCGTCGGCATCGGGCTGCCGTCAGCTGATCAGGCGTCAGACTCGGAGCTACAAGCGCGATGATTTGACCTCGATGGTTCGTGAGTCAGCCGGCCCAGGGTGTAGCCCGTCTACACCTAGGGGTCGCCATCATCGCGGTAGGGCGCGGGAGGATGAGGTCGTGAGCCGTTCAGAGCACAGGGACCGCTGGGACCGGCGGAGCGTTGGTTCCATCGCATTTCTCACACTCGTACCCATGCTTATCGCGATTCTTGCCCCAATCGCTCAGGCGGCGAAGCCCGGCGCCCTGGATCGCTCGTTCGGCCACAACGGCAAGGTCACAACCAACTTCGGCCACTACAACACCGCGCTAGCGGCCGCGATCGACGGCCACGGCCGAATCGTCGCCGCGGGTTCCGACTTCGACCTCGCCAGGTACAGGCGAAACGGCGAGCTCGATCACACCTTCTCCGACGACGGCAAGGTGACGGGCGGCGGCTACGACGACGCACTTGCGGTCGCCATCGACTCCCACGGGCGGATCGTGGTCGCGGGCAGTAGCGAAGAGTGCAACTTCAGTAGTCCCTATTCGTCGTTCGTCCTCGCCCGCTACAAGTCGAACGGCAGTCCCGACCCCTCGTTCGACCCGGCGACGACGACCTTCACGGGCTACCGTGTGCCTCCGCCAATTCAGTTGCGATCGACTCCCACGGGCGGATCGTGGTCGCCGGAGGCGTGGGTGGTCGAGTGTTGCCCGATTGCTGCGATTTCGCGCTGGCTCGCTACAGGCCCAATGGCAGCCTCGACCCCTCGTTCGGAGGCGACGGCCAGGTGACGACCGATTTCCATGGCGGGGGAGACCAGGCCAACGGGGTGGCGATCGACTCCCACGGGCGAATCGTCGCGGCAGGCGGCGCCGGGGGCTCCACGCCGACCAGCGGGGGTGAGGCGTTGGCCCGCTACAGGCCGAACGGCACGCTCGATCGAACCTTCGACGGTGACGGCAAGGTGACGACGGCCAGCGGCCGCCGGTCGATAGCTCACTCGGTGACGATCGATCCTCAGGCTCGGATCATTGTCGCCGGTCTCGCCAACTGGCGGGGGAACGGCCAGGGCGACTTCGGTCTGGCGCGATACCAATCCAACGGGATGCTCGACCCAACATTCGGCAAGGGGGGCATCGTGACCACGACGTTCGGAAGGGATCACTTCGACGCCGCCGCCTCGGTGGCGATTGACTCTCGGGGCCGGCTCGTCGCCGCGGGCGAGACCCGCCGGCACCACCCCGCCAGTGACGACAACTTCGCCGTGGCCCGGTATCGATCCAGCGGAAGCCTCGACCGCTCCTTCTCACGTAACGGGAAGGTGAAAACGACGTTCGGGGGCGACGATGTTGCCGAATCGGTGGCTCTCGACTCGAAGGATCGGATCGTGGCCGTGGGCGGCGGCGGCCGCAAAGGCGACTTCGCCTTGGCCCGCTACATCGGCTACCGCAAACAGCGATGATCGCCGGGCTGCGGATCGCAGCGTCCAAGCGCGGCCTCCTCTTGGCCCTCCTCCTCACTGCCCTCTTCGCGGCGGCTACGGCCCACGCCGCAGTGACCACGATCCCGCCGAGCGAGTACCCACACGGGTGCCACCCGAACGGGTCCGCACTGCGTGGCGACGGGCGAGACAACACCATGATCGACGGTGGCAACCGCAACCTGTTGCGCGGCGCCGGTGGGGATGACTACGTCAGGGGGAGCACCGGCGATGACTGCCTGTTTGGTGCACGGGGGCGCGACCACGTCATTGGGGACTACGGCAAGGACAAGATCCATGGAGGCCCTTCGGCGGACCTGTTGAACGGCCGCGGCGCCGATGACGTGATCAAGGGTGGCGACGGCGGCGATCGGATCCGCGACCTTCACGGCCGCAACCGCATCTCCTGCGGCAACGGGATCGACACGGTGGTCACCAACAGGCACTCGCACGTCGAGAAGTGCGAACACGTCATCCGCAGGTAGCCGATGACGAGACGCTTGATCACCGCCGTAGCCGTCGTGACGGTCCTCGGAGCGCCGATGACTCCGGCCTGGGCTGGCCATCACGGGGTGACTTTGCTCCTGGACCCTGCCGACGGGGGTCCGGACGCGGCGAGCTGCGACATCCTGAGGGCGACCTCCCAGCCCATCGCGCACAGCAAGATCCGGCACACGGTGACGACGCGAGGTGAGGTCGGATATGACGCGGGTCTCACCGAACCGACGGTGGTGCTGATCGGCAACGGAAAGCATCCGAAGGCGCCCAAGTGGCACATCAAGACCCTTTCCGCCGCCGCCGCGGCGTTAAGGCCCGGGTGAGAAAGGACCGTGTGACGGTCGTCTACACGCTCGACCGGCATCTGATCCAGCGCAGGCTTCCGAAGCGCCAGAAGGCGTACTTCTGGCGCGTGACCACGAGGCCCAGCTGCAGTCCGGGAAGACCCCTGGTGGATCGGGCGCCCCACCTCGCGGCACTGGGCTTCACGCGATGACGGCGCGCCTGATCGGTCGAAGCCGCCGGGCTGCGGGAGGTAGCACTCGGCGAAAGCTTTGTACGGGGCTTGACGTTGAAGAAGCGGGGGCACTAGCTTCGCCTGCACAAACGGTCTAATGAGGGAGCGAGCGTTGATGGGACGACGGGCGTGTAGACGAGTGACCCGAACCGGAGTGGCGGGGCTCTCGCTCCTCGTTTCCTTCTGGCAGCCGGCGGCGCTCTCGCACTAGGTACAGGTGCGCTGACTCAGCCCGCCGGGACCGCTGGCTGCATCAGCGAGGACGGCTCGGATTCGTGCGCCGACGGCCACGCGATGGGCGGCCCAGGCGGGGTGGCCTTGAGCCCCGACGGAAAGAACGTCTACACCGCCTCCGGCTATGGCGTCGCGCGGTTTGACCGCGACGTGTCGACCGGTGCCGTATCTCAGCCGTCCGGTGCCCAGGGCTGCATCAGCTCGGGGTCGGAACCATGCCGCGAGGGCCACGCGGTAGCCTTCTCGTCCGGCGTTGCCGTGAGCCCGGACGGAAAGAGTGTTTACGTCGCCTCGCACTGCTTCCCCACGAACACCAGCGCCGTCGTGCGCCTCAAGCGCAACACGAGCAACGGAGCGATCAGCCAGCCGGCTGGGGCAGCTGGCTGCATCAGCGACGATGGCTCGGGACCGTGTGCCGACGGCCACGCGATAGGCCTGCCGCAGCGCTTGGCCGTGAGCCCGGACGGAAAGAACGTCTATGTCGCCTCGGCACAGGGGAACAGCCCGGGCGCCGTCCTGATCCTCAACCGCGACACGAGCACCGGGGCGATCACGCAGCCCGCCGGGACCGCCGGCTGCATCAGCGAGGATGGCTCGAGGGGCGAGTGCACCGACGCTCGCGGAATCGGCCCTGTCCAGTACGACGTGGCCGTGAGCCCGGACGGAAAGAGCGTCTATGTCGCCTCCTTCGGTGGGGGTATCGCGCGGTTTGACCGCGACACCTCCACCGGTGCCCTCACCCAGCCGGCTGGCGCAGCCGGCTGCATCACCGACGACGGCTCGGGGCCGTGTGCCGACGGCCACGCGATAGGCTCGCCGACGTCCCTGGCCGTAAGCCCGGACGGAACGAGCGTCTATGCCGGCACGAGCATCTCATCCTCCACTCCTCCTGGAGACGGGATATCCGCACTCGTGCGCCTCAAGCGCAACACGAGCAACGGAGCGATCACGGAGCCTTGCCGGAACGCTGGCTGCATCAGCAGCGATGACTCGGGTCGTGTGCCGACGGCACGGGGCGGTCGGTGGCCTCTATGGCGAGGACTACGACCCGGGACGGAAGGAGCATCTACGAGACCTCGGCCTCGGCCGATGCTCTGGTGCGAATCAGGCGCAACGCGACCACGGGGGCGATCAGCCAACCCGCCGGGCGCGCTGGCTGCATCAGCGAGATCGGGTCGGCCGTGTTCAGACGCCGTGGTCTCTCGTTCCCCGAAGACGTGGCCGTGAGCCAGACGGAAATAGCGTGTACGTCGCCGCCAGCGCCTTGGCACTCTTCAACCGAGCGCCTGATCCGCGCGCGAAGCGGTTTTCCAAGGCTCCTCGGCTTCACCGTTCGAGGCGGCGCCACGCGAGATACCGCGCGAGCGATGTCGCAGGAGGGCAGGTGTCGCCGGCTACAGGGGTAACCGCCTGAAGCGGACGGATGGGATAGTTCGGAGCATGAGGACGCTTGATCACCGCCGTAGCTGTCGTATGCTCTCGCGGCGACTCTGCCGACGACCGCAGCCGCCATTCACCGTGATCAGCTGGTGCGCTTTCTGGTTGATCCCAGGTCCGAAGCTCGCTAGTTGAGCACCAGATAGGCGACAGTTCAACCCGTATGCGATCTGTCGCCACGGGTTGGCTCCCCGAAGCGATCGACGTTTTCGACCTGGCTGGGCGGCCATCGACTCACGTTCACTGGCTGATGGTCACCTCCGCGCTACACGTATCGCTTCGTGTTTAGTTACGACAGGTGGCGCGCCTCCTTCTTGGCTTTCCATGCGCCTCACCAGCCGCAGCTCGTTCTGCATGATTTGGTTGTCAATGACCAAGGGTCGAGGTAGGTGCTCTTCTTCTGGCGTTGCGAGCACTCTGACGGAGCTAGGCGATGACAAGCCGCCTGATGGCCGCCATAGCTGTGGTTCTGGCTTTCGCGGCGGCGACGGCCTATACCGCCGCAGCCCGCCAGTCCGGTGGCCACCCATGCGCTGGCTCTATCAACCATTGCGTCTCATTCCCCCGGATCAATACCGCATGTTCTACCCGAACGGCGTTGCGCTTCACGCTGTCGGGGGCGTGCCGTTCTCTCGGGCACTCCGCGTTGCGATCTTCTGGAAGGCGGCGCGGGTAGCTACGACCTCGTTGGTTTTGAGCAACGGGACTGTCTCTTCGGATGGTATGTTCGGACCGCATCGACGGCAGAGGCGGAACGATTGGGTTCGGGGCGGCGATCAAGACGATGTTCTCAACGGCGGCGCTGGCGATGATCGAGTTCAGGGGGACCGGGGCACCGACCAGATCCTGGGTGGAGCGGGCAACGACTTGATCCGCGGTGGCCGCGGCTCCGACCGCTACCACGGGGTCAACTACCACCGGCGTAGTTTTGTGGCAGCAATCAACGCGGGTCCGGGCGCGATCTGATCGTGGACACAAGGGGCGACAACGACCTCAACTGCGGCAAGGGGATCGACAGGGTCGTGACCAACGCAAAGTCGCACGTCGAGAACTGCGAGCACGTCACCCGCAGGTAAGCGATGGCGAGACGGCTGATCACTGCTCTTGCCTTGCGCTCGCCTATTCTACGCGCTCGCTCTATCGGTTTTCCGAGCCGAAGCGCTGCGGGGACGACGCCGTTTCTGTTCCTGTCGATGGACATCGATACCTTCCGGGTTGACTGCGTTGAGACCATCCACGTCCTTCTTTGTGCTTTTTCGCGTTCACGCTTTTCGACTACCTGTTGCGTTCTTGCGATCTAGCGATGGTTTGGTTCTCGTCGTTTCGTTGCTGTTTGTTACGCTGTTCTCCGTTGTTCAGCGGTTTCGTGTTCTTCGGTGATATTTCTCTTTTTTTTTCGTTCTGTGCCTTTGCTCTGTTTTTGTTTGTCGACTGCCGCGGCTCGTTGCGCGATCCTGTGATCTCTTTGGTCTGTTCTCGTTTTGCCTCTCGGCGTTGCGCTTCAGGCCGCGGGCGACGACACGATTGACGGGCTCGACCACTCTGACCTCTTGCGTGGCGGCTTCGGGGACGACTCGCTTACTGGGTGATTCCAGTCGGATTGCCTGTTCGGTCAGTTGTGCTCGGTCTCGATCAGCGCCGACTCTGGTTACGACAGCTCGCTGTGTGAGATGCGCCGTCGAGCTCAACGGAGGCCTCGCGGAGTTCGGTTCTGCATTTTTTGCAACGACACGATCCGCGCTGCAAGTTATCGATCTTCTTCTTGACACGGTCGGTCGCTACTTGTTCTCTTGCGGCGCGTGCGCGCGACCGGTTTTCACCTTCGATTTTTCGATCGTTGCTCTTCTGCGAGCTGTTCACTCGCTGTTTTGCGTTGTCGTTTCGCTTTTTCTTTTTTTTGCTGGTTTTGTTTTTTTTTTTGGCGTGCTCTCTGTGGTTTTTTTTCTCTATCTTCGTTTGTCTTCTGCGTTTTTTACTTTTTTTTCGCTTTCTCTTTTTGTTTTTGCTGTTCTTTTGCTGCTTTTTCTTTAAGTTCTTCTGCTGTTTTTTTGCGTTTTTGCTTTATTGTCTCTGCTTTTAGATTTTTTTTTTTTTTTTTTTTTTTTTTTTTTTTTTTTTTTTTTTTTTTTTTTTTTTTTTTTTTTTTTCGGCTCTTTTTTTTATTTTTTTTTTTTGCTCGCGTTTTTTTGTTGTTTTTTCGTGTTTTTTTACTTTTAGCTTTTCTTTTTTTTTTTTTTTTTTTTTTTTTTTTTTTTTTTTTTTTTTTTTTTTTTTTTTTTTTTTTTTTTTTTTTTTTTTTTTTTTAGCACCGCGCGCTGCATTGCTCGACCAGATTTCAAGGCGATCGCCACGCTACTGGCAAGCCTTTTTTTTTTTTTTTTTTTTTTTTTTTTTTTTTTTTTTTTTTTTTTTTTTTTTTTTTTTTTTTTTTTTTTTTTTTTTTTTTTTTTTTTTTTTTTTTTTGTTTTTTTTTTGCGGTTTTTTTTTTTACTTTTGCTCTTGTTTTGCTGTTTTTCGTTCGTTCTGTTCGCTTTGTGTTTTCGCTCGTTTTTTTTTTTTTTTTTTTTTTTTTTTTTTTTTTTTTTTTTTTTTTTTTTTTTTTTTTTTTTTTTTTTTTTTTTTTTTTTTTTTTTTTTTTTTTTTTTTTTTTTTTTTTTTTTTTTTTTTTTTTTTTTTTTTTTTTTTTTTTTTTTTTTTTTTTTTTTTTTTTTTTTTTTTGGCGAGCTACTGCTTATCCGATTTCGATTTTTTTTTTTTTTTTTTTTTTTTTTTTTTTTTTTTTTTTTTTTTTTTTTTTTTTTTTTTTTTTTTTTTTTTTTTTTTTTTTTTTTTTGATCAGATGTCCTCGTTCGCGGCAATCTACGCGAATCTGTTCGATGATTTTTATTTTCTTTTGAGCTGTTTTTCGCTGCTTTTTTTTTTTTTTTTTGTTGCTCGGTTTTTGTTTCGCTGCTGTTTGATTTGAGTTCTTCATCTGCTTTGAGTTTCGCTGCGACTATTTTTTTTTTTTTTTTTTTTTGCTGGAGTTCTCAGACCGCTACCGCGCTGTAGAATTTTCTTCGTTTTTCCACGACATTTTTTTTTTTTTTTTTTTTTTTTTTTTTTTTTTTTTTTTTTTTTTTTTTTTTTTTTTTTTTTTTTTTTTTTTTTTTTTTTTTTTTTTTTTTTTTTTTTTTTTTTTTTTTTTTTTTTTTTTTTTTTTTTTTTTTTTTTTTTTTTTTTTTTTTTTTTTTTTTTTTTTTTTTTTTTTTTTTTTTTTTTTTTCTGTCCCGCGCTCTTACCTTCCGCATGCGGCGAGCTGGCTTCGACGTCGAAGCGAGCGGCTCACTCGCACAGAGCGCGCTTCTCCACCAATTGGCGACGTGCCCAGTTGTCCATGCCGGATTCACTCGCTTTCCGCTCTTTCCACGGCGGACAAGCACGGCACCACGCTCTGGGTCGAGATCTCCCTCCGACAGTTTCAGGGCCTCGCTGATCCGAAGGCCCGCCCGCCACAACACCACAATCAGCCCCCGAATCCGCGCACCATGAATTCCGTCTCCGGCCTCACGCATCACCGCTACGATCTCCTCGACTCGCGGTGGGTCGGCCGGATATCGCACACCCTTGTTTCGAGGTGGGCGGCCAGAGTGATAGCCGGGAACGTTGCGGGTGAGCGGGGGCGGCCAGCAGCATCGAGTGGGTCCTGGCTCATTCGTCCTCCTTTGGTGAGCGGTGTCTCCGCTCGGCGTATCAGCCGCCGGTACGGCGATGAGGCAAAACGGCTGCTTTGCGAGGGTGGCCAGGCCCCTCTCGTCAGGGGCTGCTCCTCCGCATGGAAAGCAGCAGTGTGCGGTGAGATACTGCGGCGGGCGATGTCGGAGGAGAGTCTCGAAGATTTCATCCGCCGGCCCTTCATCGCCGAGCCGGCCCACGCTCAGACAGCGCCTCTTTGATGCGGGCCGCCGGTATCAGCGAGTTCGGCGGTGCTGTCGGGCGGATCGACCTCCCAGATCCGCGCCCCCTCGCGGACGACGAGGTCCTGATCGAAATCCGGGCCGCGGGCGTCGGCAACTGGGAGGAGTTCGTCCGGACGGGCGAGTGGGACGTCGGCCGCGCCCCTCCGATGGCGCTCGGCGTCGAGGCCGCCGGGACCATCACGGCGATCGGAGATTCCGTCGAGGACTGGGAGCCGGGCGATGAGGTGCTCAGCCACCCTCTCCCGCTGCGGGATCAGGGAACCTGGGCGCCCTTGCTGATCGCCTCGGCGACGGTGCTCGCGCGAAAGCCTGCCGCCCTCTCGTGGGAGGCCGCTGCAGCGTTCCCCGTTCCGGCCCTGACCGCCACGCAGGTGATCGACGGAGCCCTGGCGGTGCGCCCTGACGACCTGGTCCTCGTCAATGGTGGGAGCGGGGTGACCGGCACGCTGCTCGTTGGGCTGGCCGCGGCGCGCGGCGCCGAGGTGATCGCGACCGCAGGACCGGCCAGCCATGAGCGCCTGCGCCGGCTGGGAGCGGCCCACGTGCTCGACTATCACGACCCCGACTGGCCGGAGCAGGCGCGCGCCATTGGCGGCGGCTTGGGCGTGACCGCCGTCGCGAACGCGGTGCCTAACGGCTCAGCCGACGCGATCGGCACCGTGCGCGACGGCGGTCGCCTTGCGACGATCACCCAGGACCCACCGGACGAGCAGCGGGGCATCGAGATCTCGTCGGTGATCGTGCAGCCCGACGGCCGCGCGCTCGGCGAGCTCGCCGAGCTGCTCGCGACCGGGAAGCTCGAGGTCTCGACCGCGGCGACGTTCCCGCTCGAGGAGGCCGCCGAGGCCTTCGCGGCAGCAACGGGGCGGCGCCGGCGGAGCGGTCGTGCTTCGCCCCTGACGGGGGCGAGGATCTAGCTCGCCAGGGATTGAGTGGCGACCCCCGCTGGTCAACGACGGCCCCGTGACCGGGCTGCCCGAAGTTTGGCGAAATAGTCGCTTTGGACGAAGAGCGGCAGCGGATGGATCGGCGGAGCCGCTGCCGGAATGCGCGAGAAGGAGCCTGGTTCGGCTTCCACGTTTCATTGTTTGGGCTGATCTGGTGGGGAGCAACGACTAGCTTTGCTCGCGAACTTCCCCCTTCACGCGGAGGGAGAAGCCGAAGCAGTGCTGAGATCCGGGGTACCCGGTGGGTGCGAAGTGACCGTGATGTCGGCACCCTGGTCCTGCGGAGTCTCCACTCCGACCTTCTCAAGGACGAGCCGGAACCCCACGTGTCGTTCACCGGGAGAAGCACGCCGGTGAGTCTCGGCGAGACGTTCTGCGAGGTGAAGAGTGTGTCGAGGACAGGCTTGCGGAAGTGTCGAGATCAAGGACGTTGTAGCCAGATCCTCTGGAGTCATTCGGAAGATCACCTCGACGGTTGAACTTGGTTTCCAAGGGCGGCGCAGTGAATGGGGCCTGCGGATAGGTCGCCTTCACTGCGTCGCGTATGGCCTTCTCCAGCTGATGTACTTGACGCGCGCTGGGTGTCCACGCACCTGAATCCGCCACCGATTCGGTGATCATCGCGACTGGTCGAGGGTTCCGGATACATATGGATTGGCTGAGCGTAAACACAGAACCGCGCTTCGATGAAGCGGACTGCTGTCTTGGACGCACAGCCTAGACGTCCTAATCGTCAGGAACACCGCTCGGCGCGACTGCGGGACGCTATGGCGGGACCTCGCCTGCAGATGAGGAGCACCGCCGAGGACAAGTTCCGATCGCACCCCGCTCTGAAAGGAGCGCCGTGACAACGATTCGTGTGATTGCAGAGCGCCATCGCGCCGGATCGCGTCGTCTACGCCGCGCGCGACTCACGAGCGACGCGCGGAAATCTTCCCGCGGTCCCGTCCCCAAGCTCGAGGTCCACGCCGAAGGCGAGACCTCCGCCGATGTGACCGAGGGCACCTCAGCTGGCATCGGCACAACTGGGAGCGCTGCAACACGACAGGTCGCGCCGGACTCGGTGACGGCGACCGTAACGGAGTCGAACGTCTACGCGGTCCCGGGAGCAGCTGGGAGATAGCGGCGACCCCAGCGACGGCGGCAGCCGCGTCGAGATGACTTGGATCCGCGAGTTCAGGCCGAAGCCCGGGCCGCATCTTCGGGACCGCGTTTCGGCTGATCGGCAACCGGATCTTCACAGACGGCCGGGAGATCTCGAGAACCTCGAGAGGGCGAAGCCCGGACCTAGCTGCGCTCCGCAAGCGCGACGACGCCGCCACCGCACGAGCAGAGGAGCGGCGAGCCGCCCAAGCACGCAGCAGACGAGGCCACACCGCCTCGGCGCCACTGACGCAGCGCCGGGCTCGCACCCATCCCGGCGAGCGCCCTCGGGGCGTAGCGGAGAGTGACAGCCGAACACGACCCGTGCCGTCGGGGGAGCGGCACGGGAGGCGGACACGGACGAACCGCGACGCCGACACGCGAGAGCGCCCGACGACGAGACGCCGCGACGAGGCAGGCACGAACGCGGCCGCACGAGCGAAGAAGGCTTCAGACCTTCGTAGTCGAGTCCGCGCCGTCTGGGCCTGGAAGACGAAGTCGGGGGCGAAGTACGCGTCGACCTCCGCTTCATCTGGCCGGTCAGCTCCAGTTCGCCGACGCGAACAGACCGGCAACGAGTTCTCTCGACCGCGCGTCTCCACCGCCGCATGTCGATGGGTGGAGCCATGTCCGTTGCCTCACGACCGGCTCCTCCAATGCGCGAGAAGCAAGAGCCGCCGCTGTACCGCTCCTAGGCGGGACTCCGCGTGACAGAAGCGTGACGCTAGCGAATCGACCGAACGGTCGTTTGGTTCAAATACCGTCCAGTTGCCCCGGACGCCCGCTCGGGAAGCGGGCTTTCGGAATCCGGGCTAGCCGCGCAATCGGCCGCTGGAGACTTTGGCCGCCAGATCGACTCGGCTAGCTCATCCGGCGGTACCGCCAGACGCACGTTGGCACGAATACCACCAACAGGCCGCAAATCCATGCTCCCGCCCCCGCCAGAGAATCCGGACTCCCAGTCAGGGCGAGGGAGCGTGCGGCGTCGGCGGTCAGGGTCACCGGGCTCACCTTCGCAAAAGTCTCCAGCCAGCCGGGCATCGTCGAGATGGGAACAAAGACGGAGCTCGCGAAGACGAGCGGAAAGATCACCACGAAGCCCGCCGTCTGGGCGGCCTCGGCGCCCCGGACGGTGAGCGCCACGAAGGCAAAGATCCAGCTGAGCGCGAGTCCGAAGGCGGCCACGAGGGCGATCGAGGCGAGCGCGCCGCCTAGGCCCCCGGTGAAGCGGAAGCCGACGATGTAGCCGACCAGAATCATCAGGGCGATGATCAAGACGTTGCGGACCAGGTCGGCCAGCGTGCGGCCCACGAGGACGGCGGAGCGCGCCATCGGCATCGAGCGGAAGCGGTCGATCACGCCGCGCTCGAGATCCTGAGAGAGCCCGACGGCGGTCTGCGTCGCTCGGAAGGTCACGGACTGCACGAAGATCCCGGGAAGCAGGAAGTCCACGTAGCTGACGCCGGCGGGCAGCGACCCCTCGATCGCGCCGCCGAACACGTAGACGAACAGCAGCACGAACATGATCGGCTGGATCGTCGAGAAGACGAGCAACCCCGGTTCCCGCACGAAATGACGCAGGTTGCGGCGAGTCACCACCGCCGCGTCGGTGACGTCCTCGCGCAGCGCGCGGAGCGAGGGCAGCCGCAGCCGCAGCCGCGCTGCGTGGTGTTCGGCGCTGGGCCGAGGGCCGCTCTGGTCGGGCCCGGCTCCGTCGTCGCCCGGGGGCGCGCCGGTCAGCTGGAGGAATACGTCGTCCAAGGTCGGGCCCCGCAGCGCGAGGTCGCTCACTCGGATCCCGTCGCGTCGCAGCTCCGCCGCGGCGTCCTCGATCAGCGCGAGGCCGTCCCGCGG
This sequence comes from uncultured bacterium, assembly GCA_963720685.1. Taxonomy (GTDB): domain Bacteria; phylum Actinomycetota; class Thermoleophilia; order Solirubrobacterales; family 70-9; genus AC-56. The sequence goes on from CAVRGF010000003.1 coordinate 696,713, forward strand.
CGCCGGCAGCGTCAGCCGGTCGGGGCGCTCATCCGGTTCCGGCTCCCCGCAGCCGACCCGGGTCAGTGCGGCCTCGGCGCGCTCTCGCTGGACGGCGTCCGCGAGCTCGACCTCCAGGATCTGGCCCCCGACGCTCTCCTTGAGCTCATTGCCGGTTCCGGCGGCGATCACGCTGCCGTGGTCGATCACGGCGATCCGTTCGGCCAGCTCGTCGGCCTCCTCGAGGTACTGGGTCGTCAGCAGCAGCGTCGTCCCTTGACGCCGGAGCTCTCGCACGATCGCCCAGATCTCGTTGCGGCTGCGGGGATCGAGGCCGGTCGTCGGCTCGTCGAGGAAGAGGATCCGCGGGTTCGTCAACAGGCTCGAGGCCAGATCCAGCCGGCGGCGCATCCCTCCCGAGTAGGTCCGCGCCGGGCGATCGGCGGCGCCGGCCAGGTCAAAGCGATCGAGCAGCTCGTCGGCGCGCCGCCGCGCGTTCTCCGGAGAGAGGTTGAAGAGTCGGCCGAACATCTCCAGGTTCTCGCGGCCGGTCAGCATCTCGTCGATGGCCGCGAACTGACCGGTCAACGCGATCATCTCGCGGACGCCCCCCGGCTCCCGCACGACGTCGTGGCCGAGAACCTCCGCCCGCCCCGCATCGGGCACGAGCAGGGTGGAGAGAATCCGGACGAGCGTCGTCTTGCCCGCCCCGTTCGGTCCCAGCAGGCCGAACACGGTGCCCTCCGGGACCTCGAGATCGACACCGGCGAGCGCCTGCGTCGTGCCGAAGCGCTTCGTCACGCCCTTGACTCGAATAGCTGCCGCGGCAGAGGGGGCGGCATTGGGCAGCCCGTCGTTCGATACGACAGCGGGCTCGACGATCGGCTTTGATTCCTCAGTCATGGACCGACGTCTGGCGGCGTGCCCGGCGGGTTTCCATGTGCCCGGGCCCGGGGTTCATGGTCTCATGTCCGGTCGCCGCGCTTGACGACGCACCGGTCGATGCGTCTGTGCTCACATCGCGAGCGCTCCGCCGTCGACGGGAACGCCCTACCTCGTCGCACTCGACCGACTTCACAAGCAAGACCTGGGGGCCGGGGGCCGAGCCCTGCTCGGGAAGCGGGCTTTCGGCCTCCCGGCAGGTCCCACAATCGCCCCCGCCATAGCCCCTGGTCCCGGCTTTGGTACCCGAAGCTCCGGCTCCCGCCCGCTGTCAGCCGGCCTCGCCGGGCTCGGCTGGGGCCAAGCGATCAGGTCAACTCGACGCGACGATATCCGTAGGCTTGGAATCAGTACCCAGCCCCCTGCTTCGGAGCCAGACGTGGACAAGAAGCGCAGGAAGCGGTTAGAGGAGTTCATCGCGCCGTTCCGAGTCAAGCCCGGATCGAAGGTGACCCTGGCGAAGGACTTCGATCCCGCGTTCAAGGCAGGGGTCAGGAAGAAGAAGGAGGGGGCGGAACTGCTCGCCGAGGGGGTGCGCCTGCTCTCCGAGTACCAGGCGCGCCTGGCCGCTCAGGACACCTGGGGCGTCCTCGTCGTCATCCAGGGCCTCGACTCGGCCGGCAAGGACGGGACGATCCGCCACGTGATGAGCGGCGTCAACCCGCAGGGTGTCGCGGTCCACAGCTTCAAGGTCCCATCGGCCGAGGAGCTCGACCACGACTTCCTGTGGCGCTACACGCGCGGCCTGCCGCGGCGCGGCGAGATCGGCATCTTCAACCGATCCCACTACGAGGAGGTGCTGGTGGTCCGTGTTCACCTGGAGAACCTGGAGCGCCAGAAGCTGCCCGAGGCGGCGAAGGAGGGGGACGTCTGGAAGCGGCGCTTCCACTCGATCAACGACTGGGAGCGTCACCTCACCGAGAACGGCTTCCGCGTCGTCAAGCTCTGCCTGAACCTCTCGAAGGAGGAGCAGCGCAAACGCCTGCTGCGGCGAATCGACCTTCCCGACCACAACTGGAAGTTCTCGGAGGCGGATATCAGGGAGCGGCAGCTGTGGGACCGCTACCAGGAGGCGTTCTCCGAGATGCTCACCCACACGAGTACCGAGTGGGCGCCGTGGCACGTGATCCCCGCGGACCGCAAGTGGTTCGCGCGGACCGGCGCGGCAGCGGTGCTGGTGAATGCCCTGGTCGAGATCGATCCTCGGTACCCGAGCGTCACCAAGGAGCAGCGGGAGGCCCTCCTCGAGGTCAAGCGGGGCCTGGAGGCGGAGGCGCCGACGGGCGCCGCGCGCGATCCGTTCGAGGAGGAGTGACTTCACACGAGGGCTACACGCCGCGAGCGTAAGAGCCTATGCTCGGAACCTGCACCTCGAGGTTGAGCGAAAGTTCCTCGTCCCGAGCCCTCCCGGCTGGCTGTATGGCTGTCGCGCCGAGGAGATCGTGCAGGGCTACCTGGCGGTGGATGTCCAGGGGGTCGAGGTGCGCCTTCGCCGGCGTGGGGAGGGCACCTACCTGACGGCCAAGCGTGGCACGGGGGAGCTGCGAGATGAGGCGGAGATCGAGCTGAGCACTGAGCAGTTCGAGGCGCTCTGGCCTCTTACCCGCCGTCGGCGCCTCTCGAAGGTGCGCCACTACCTGCCAACGGAGGCGGGCGAGATCGAGGTCGATGTCTACAAAGGATCGCTCGAGGGCCTGATCACGGCGGAGATCGAGTTCGCCACCCCCGAGGAAGCGGAGGATTTCGAGCTCCCGGAATGGCTTGGCGAGGAGCTGACCGGAGATCCTCGCTATGCGAACCAGAGCCTGGCATCCCGGGGAGCTCCGGGCGATGCCTCAGTTCCCGAGCCCTCGCCTGACAGCCGCCGCCATCGAGACCGTGCCCGCGACCGCATCCTGGCCACGATGGTCAAGCGAGCCGGTGAAGCCGGGCAAACCGGCGCAGCGGTCAAGCCACCGGTCGGCGCGAGCCTGGCCGCACCCGGCGCCCGGCTCGAATCGGCGCTAGCGCAACTGGGGGAGCGGCCGGATGCGACGGGTAGAGATCGGCTCAGCCGCTGCTGTTTGGAGTACGGCGCCGCGGCGATCGCTGTGGCGGAGGCCCTTCTTCGCACCGAACGGCTGACCGCTCAGGTACGCCCGACGACCGACGACATCATCGAGCTGGTCGCAGAACAGGGTCTTGATCGCGACTGGCCACGATCGACGGCGCCGATGGACGCCTGGCGCGAGGTCTTCTCGGCCAATCACACGGCGATCATCGACGGCACCGATCCCCCGGCGGGCCTCTTCGATCGACTGATCGCCGTCGCCGGCCTCGCTGCGGAGCTCTGCACCTGGATCCGAGATCCGGGCGCGACCACCGAGCTATCCGGCAGGGCGGGGGGTCCATCGACTCACCAAGGCGGATGAGGACCGCATCCCACACGGCGGAGCACTCCCGCCCAACGCCCAGGAATCAGAGCGCGGCGGCGCTTTGTGAAGCAGTAGAGCGCCTGCGAGCGGAGGTTGTCGAGGAGGGAGACGAGATCTTCGAGCGCTGGCGCCCTCGGATCGAGCGACGTCGGTTCGCGCCGAGCGGGTTGAACCTTGCTCGCTACGTCGCCCTGCGCCGCCACGAGCTGCGCGAGCTGCAGCTCGAGCTCATGCCCTGGGGCCTCTCCTCGCTGGGTCGCTGCGAGGCGCGGGTGATCGAGAACCTCGACGCAGTGATCGCCGCGCTCCAGCGGATCGACGCTGCCCCAAAGGAGGGTCCGGCGCCACCGAGCGGAGCGGACTTCTTCCGCGGACATGACTTGCTTCGCGAGGAGACCGACGCCGCACTCGGCCCGACCCCGGCGAACAGGGACGTGCGGATCATGGTCACGATGCCCTCCGAGGCCGCCCGCGACTACGACTGGGTTCGCGATCTCGTCGGACGGGGGATGGATATCGCGCGGATCAACTGCGCCCATGACGACTCCGAGACCTGGCGGACGATCGCCGAGCACGTGCGCCGTGCCAGCGGTGAGACGAGGAGGCGGTGCGGCGTTTGCATGGACATCTGCGGACCGCGCGCCCGAACCACCTCAGTGGAGGTGCCCGACGATCTCCGGCTGAACCTCGGCGATCGAATGCTGCTGCGAGGGTCGGCGACGGCCGACGTGCCGGCGGCCTCCTTGCCGTGCTTCGCCTCCTCCCTGCCCGAGGTGGTCCCGCAGCTGAAGCCAGGCGACTCAATGTCCATCGACGAAGGAAAGCTCAAGGCAATCGTCGAGCGCATTGACGAGGCGGGGGCCGTTCTGCGCGTGACGCACGCAGGAGCGAAGGGAAGGCGCCTAAAGACCGATAAGGGCCTCAACTTTCCCGACACCGAGCTACGTCTCCCCCCGCTGACTCCCAAAGACCTGCGCGATCTCGACGTGATCGCCGAGGTCGCCGACATGATTGGCCACTCCTTCGTCCAGCGGCCCAGCGACATCGAGCTGCTCCAGGAAGAGCTCGCCGCGCGCGGCAGGGCACACGGCTCGATCGCTCTCGTCGCAAAGGTCGAGACCAAGCTCGCGATCCGGAATCTGCCAGAGCTGATCGTTGCGGGCGCCGGGCGCCAGCCGGTCGCGGTGATGATCGCCCGTGGCGATCTCGCCGTGGAGCTCGGCTATCGTCGGCTGGCCGAGCTCCAAGAGGAGCTTCTGTGGCTGTGCGAGGCGGCGCATGTGCCCGTGATCTGGGCGACCCAGGTTCTCGATACCTTCGTCCACAAGGGGATGGGGGCACGCGCGGAGATCACCGATGCGGCGATGGCCGAGCGAGCCGAGTGCGTCATGCTGAACAAGGGGCCATACGTGGCCCAGGCCGTGAGCCTCCTGGACGACCTGCTCGGCCGGATGGAGGGGCATCAATTCAAGAAGGCCTCTCGTATGCGGAAGCTTCATTCATGGTGAGCGCCTCCGTATCCAGAACACACTGCGCATGGTGCGGCCGTGCGGCGCCTGCTCGGGCGGCCCCATCACGACGAGCGGGGACGCCATAAGCGCCGTCATCAGCCAACCTGATCGCCATCGGTTTGGCCTGATGCACGCTGGGGCAGGAGCGTATGGTCGAAGGAAAGAAGCGCTCGATGAAAGGTTCCAAGTCAACACCCTCGCGGCGCCTGCAGGGCGGGGTGGCGAAGGCAACGCAGGGTCGCACTGCCCAGCTCGGCGCGGGCGCGGCGGTGGCGGCTGGCGCCGCGATTGTTGCGGGCCGCGCCGCCGCCAAGGCGTCTGCAAGCGATCGCAAGCGCCGCTCCCGCGCCTACCGGCTGAAGAGGAAGGAGAAGACGGCGAAGGGCGTGCGACGGATCGCCCTCGGGCGGGCCGAAGACGCGCTGGAGCAGCTTCGCGAGCAGCCCGACGGCGAGGAGGCCGCCGTCCACACGGCGCGGAAGGACCTGAAGAAGCTGCGCTCGCTGCTTCGGCTCGTCCGCGGCGAGCTCGACGACTCCACCTACCGCGGCGAGAGCGAACGCTATCGGGATGCCGGCCGCTTGCTGTCCGACGCTCGCGACGCCGAGGTGAAGCTGCAGACGCTGGAGGCGCTTCGCGATCGATTCGCGGACCTCAATGTCGATGAATACGCGGCCGCACTTCGGGCCGAGCGCCAGAGCTCGAGCGACGGGGTCTTAGCTGACGCCGCTCGAGCGATCCAGGAGGGTCGCGATGCGATCGACCGCTGGGAGCTCCCGCCCGGATCCTGGGCGCCGGTCGGAGACGGGTTCGTTCGCGCCTATGATCGTGGGCGAAGGGCACTCGCCGAGGTCCGAAAGACAGACGGAGGCGAGGAAGCGGTCCACGAGTGGCGGAAGCGGTCGAAGGACCTCTGGTACCACCTGCAGCTCCTCGGCCCGGCGTGGCCCGAGGTCCTCGGCCCGCGTGCCGACCAGGCGCATGAGCTCTCGGACCTCTTGGGCGACCATCACGATCTGACGATCCTGGGCGCCGATGCCCGGAGCCATCCGGAGCGGTTCGCAGACGGGGACCCGGAGGCGCTCATGGCGGCGATCCGGACGCGTCAGGAAGAGCTTCTCTCCGAGGCCCTTCCCCTCGGCGAGCGCCTCTATGCCGACAAGCCGAAGGCCTACCGGCGTCGCGTCAAGGCGTACTGGAAGGCCTCGCGCAAGTGAGCGCGTGGCCTTGTGAATGGGCGCCGGCTTCCTTCGAACCAGCGACCTACTACCCGGCGAACTACCCGGACGACAAGAAGGTGGAATTTCGCGTGTGAAGCGGTGAGTCTTGAGAGGCCAGAAACCGCATAAACAAGCCGTATGCGCCGCTATCCGCCCCGATAGCTTTGCCATGCGGATTACCAGGGATTACGCGCGATTACCGGGGATTCAGGCAGAGAGAGGGGCTTTCTGCCCAGGCCCTCGAAGCCGCCGGACTGCGGGAGTAGGCAAGCTGGTATGGCCTTCGAGCGCACCGGCGCCGTTCCAGCGATAGCGAGGTGCGCCGGTTTTGACGGAATCCTTACCCGGCCTTGATTCGTTGACAAGCTCGATGCCCGAGGATGGTGAGCCCAGCTAGCGAAGGAGGCTCACGATGCCACGAATCTTCCTAACCACAGGTGAGCAGGAGCGGGTGGTTTCGAGTGAGCTCGAAACCGATTCCCTCTGGGCTCGGCCCGTGGAGCGGGTGCGATGGGCTTTGTTTGATGCCGACGAGATCGAGCACACGACGCCAATCGTCGCAACTCGCCTGATGCGGATGGCGGGTGAAACGTGAAGGTGCCGAGACACAACCGCTATGTACCACGCGAGCCGTGGCGTCTTTTTCGGGACCTCAAGGCACGGCCCAGCGCGACCAACACCGGTCGGATCAGTCGCGGCGAGCTGACTCGAGTTCGCGGCGAGCTTGCCCGGACTCGTCAGGCCCGAGAGCGCCGACGACCGGCGCGGCCAGTTTAGGTCGGCTGCGAAGCAAATACCCTCTCGCGCTCGACGCCGGGCGGGGATCCCACTGTTAATGAGGTGCGCCTACTTGAACGGGACGGTCACCGGGCCGGGCAAGCGTCGGTAGACGGCGAAGAAGTCGCGGTCATCGGGGGCCAGGTAGCGGGTGGCGGGCTGCATCGGGTTCGTCCCGACCTCCGTCGGGACGAGGCGGTCGTGGTGGGTGTAGGTGATCAGGGTGTGCCATTCCGGGTTGATGTCGAACTGCATCGCGCGAACTGCGCCAGCATGCTGCAGGATTCGAGCCATCGTGGTCACTGTCTGGCCGTCCGCAGCCGCGTAGATCAAGTTGCCGCGGCGGTCGATGCCGACGCCGGTGCGCCAGACGCGGGTCGCGTTGCCGAGTGTGTAGCCCCATTGCGAACTGTCGTTCAGCGCGGGGTTGAGGCGTCCGTTCCAGATGATCGGTGGCAGGCTCTGGCGAGCCCACGCAACGTTCGGCCCCGCGTTCGGGCCGCCGCTCCACTTCTTGATCGCAACGCGGCCGTCGCGATAGCCGACGAGCGTGGCGTTGCCCTTCGCGAGCGGCTCGTTCACGAGGCCGTTGTCGGTCGAGCCGTTGTTGACGTCCGTGTAGATGAAGCCGCTGTTGAAGGTCGCAAGCAGCCGCGAGCGCTGGTCGTACGGGACCATCATCGGCCCGCGCACGGCGGCGTTCGGCGGCTCGTAGCGACCCGGATAGAACGCGAGCGCGGTGCGCGTGTGGTCGAACCAGGCCAGGTAGGCGACGATGCTCGGATAGGCGGGCTCGGGGCGGAAGTTCGTCACCAGCACCGGTGGGCCACCCTTGACCGGTCGGCCGGTCGGCTTCCAGATCCCTTCGCCTCGCAGCGGGTGCGCAAAGACCGGCTTGATCGGCGGCGGCCAGGGATCCGTCTGTGCAGGCGCCTTCGCGGCCCGCCCGGTCGCCGGCAGGCTCTTCAGCTGCGGCCCGCCCTTCTGCGGCGCGTTCCAGCTGTAGTAAATGTGCTCGATCTCGTCGACCACCTGATTGCCGAAAGGCACATCGGCTCTCACCCACTCGACGCTGCGCACGCCGAAGGGAAGGCTCGAAGGCCGCAGCATCCAGCTCGCATACGAGTAGATCGCCGGCGATAGCAGCACGAGAACGGCCGCGATCAAGGTAAGTCGGCGTCGGTGTCTGTTCGCAGTCTTGCGCCGCTGCTTTTCGCCCGCCGCACCCCGGGCGAGAGGCGCCGAAACGGGCGGTGAGTCAGGCGCATCCGGCGGACAACTCACGCCAAGACCGCTGTAGACCGTCCATCCGAGACACCCTAGGCTCGGTCGACCAAGAACAACTAAAGCCAGCGTAAGAGGGTTCTGACGCCGGGTCCTGATCGTTGCCGAAGCGCGGCTCTGGAGCTGAGCGTAGATGCAGGTGGCGCCCGTCGAGTTCCTCTGGGTCTACAACGTGCCGGTCGAGGACGGTCGCATGGACATGCTCGGGCCTGGTACGACCCAGAGCAAGCCCTCGAAGCCGTCGGGCTGCGGGATTACGCCGGGCTCATCAGTTCGTCTCCGCCCGGTCACGCGAGAATCTCCAGGCGGGGCAAGGATTGACAGAAGCCCGCCTAGCTCTTGGGAGCCGTGGCTCTGACGACTGGTGGGCTACCGCGAGATACTGCGCGGGCGATGTCGCAGCAGAACGTGAAGATCGTCCTGGAGGCGTTTGGCTACTTCGATGTCGCTGACTGGGACAGTTACGGCGAATACTGGACCGAGGACGCCCGGGTGTGGCCCCCACACGGCTGGCCTGAGCCGGGCCCGTTCGCGGGACGCGGCTCTATCGTCGAGGAGTGGAGACGAGTGCGCGAGGATTGGAGCGTGAGCCACGTCACGGTGGAGGATCACGTTGAGCAGGGTGACCGGCTTGTTGCCCGGCTCAACTGGGTCGCCGAAGGCGCCGGCAGCCATCTCCCGGTGAACATGGAAGTGTCCGCCGCTTATCGGTTCCAAGACGGTCGGATCGCGGAATTGCGGTTCTTTTGGAACCACGCCGAAGCCCTCCAGTCGCCGGGCTTTCGGAGTAGGCGATGTCGCAGGAGAACGTTGAGCTTCTGAGTGCGGCGATCCACCGCCTCAATGAGACTGGCGCTGGGGCAAAGCCATCGACTCCTGCTTGTTAAATAGGCAGAGAGCCTAGGTCAAGCCCCCATTGGCTTGCCGGAGTGCTGGCGGCTCAAACCGCTTGTCTAAGCCATGGGCGCGGCTGGTTTCGAACCAGCGACCTCTCGCGTGTGAAGCGGTGAGTCTTGAGAGGCCAGAAACCGCATAAACAAGCCGTATGCGCCGCTATCCGCCCCGATAGCTTTGCCATGCGGATTACCAGGGATTACGCGCGATTACCGGGGATTCAGGCAGAGAGAGGGGCTTTCTGCCCAGGCCCTCGAAGCCGCCGGACTGCGGGAGTAGGCAAGCTGGTATGGCCTTCGAGCGCACCGGCGCCGTTCCAGCGATAGCGAGGTGCGCCGGTTTTGACGGAATCCTTACCCGGCCTTGATTCGTTGACAAGCTCGATGCCCGAGGATGGTGAGCCCAGCTAGCGAAGGAGGCTCACGATGCCACGAATCTTCCTCACCACAGGTGAGCAGGAGCGGGTGGTTTCGAGTGAGCTCGAAACCGATTCCCTCTGGGCTCGGCCCGTGGAGCGGGTGCGATGGGCTTTGTTTGATGCCGACGAGATCGAGCACACGACGCCAATCGTCGCAACTCGCCTGATGCGGATGGCGGGTGAAACGTGAAGGTGCCGAGACACAACCGCTATGTACCACGCGAGCCGTGGCGTCTTTTTCGGGACCTCAAGGCACGGCCCAGCGCGACCAACACCGGTCGGATCAGTCGCGGCGAGCTGACTCGAGTTCGCGGCGAGCTTGCCCGGACTCGTCAGGCCCGAGAGCGCCGACGACCGGCGCGGCCAGTTTAGGTCGGCTGCGAAGCAATACGCCCTCCTACGCTTGTAACGGACGTCCCCTGGCCGTCTTGACCCACCCGCCTGGTGGGGAGCGGCTTGGCTTTCGCCGGCGCGTTGCTCCAAGAGGGCATCGACGTTGCGGTGATTCTGAACGCGCTGCGCGCACTCCAGGGGTGACCGCGCGATCCCGTTCCAAGCGATTAGTTGGCGCCCTGCTCCTGGGCGCCACTCGCTACTACGGTCATCGAACCATCCGCTGGCCATGGCAGCTTTGTTTGCGTGGATCCTGCTGAACCAGGTCGCGCGCGGCGACGAGCGCCCCTCACACGCTCGCTGCTGGCCACTCCAAGCAACCTTCCTTACCTGATCTTGGGCGCGGCGATCCTCATCTTGCTGGCAGGGGGCGGATTCGCAGCCGTAGAGACCGACGCCGTCGAGTCCTATTGGGAAGGCGTCTGGTGGGCGCTTTCGCTGATGACCACGGTCGGATTCGCCAATGGCACGCCCGAGACGGTCCTCGGCAAGGCGCTGGCAGGCGTAATCATGATCTTGGGGTTCGTCCTCCTGGCTTTGACTACTGCCGCCATCGCCTCCTTGTTCGTTCGCGAAGCCGAGGAGCCCGAGGAGCGGCGAGAGCACGCATTCGAGGAGAAGGCGCTCGCTGAGCTGCATCAGCTCAAGGCCCGCCTCGATGTGATCGAGTCGCGCCTTCCGCCCAGCGACTAGCCAGCGTCGAGGTCCCAGGACGGCATGCTGGGCGAAACTCTGCGTAGTGCTGGGTCGAGGAAGCGTCACGACTGCGGGAAGTCAAACCCGTAGATCAGGCGCTACGGGCGGTGTCGGCGTCAAGCAGCGATCATTCAGACGTGTCCACCGACGAGGGAGCTTCAGCGGGCCCGGACGCCCGGCCCCGAACCTCGGCATTGAGCAAGTCATGGCGGGCGGCGGTCGAGCACAGGGCGCTGATCCTGGCCGGGTTTGCCATCGTGGCGCTGGCGGCCGGGGGACTGCTGCACCTGGTCGGCGAGGGCGTTGCGGGCGACAACATTTGGCGCGTAGCGGTGGCCCTGCTCGCGCTCGAGCTCGCCTACGAGGTCGGGCGCACGATCGCGATCGAGCACAACATGGGCGTCGACACGATTGCCCTGGTCGCGATGGTCGGCTCGCTCGCCCTGGGGCAGGAGCTCGCCGGACTGATCGTTGGTCTCATGTTCTCGGGGGGCTCCGCGCTTGAGGACCTAGCGTCGACGCGGGCGCGACGCGAGCTGACCGCCTTGGTCGAACGTGCGCCGAAGGTCACCCAGCGGCGGGTTGAGGACCGGATGGAGGAGGTGCCGGTTGCGGAGGTGGTGGAGGGGGACGTCGTGGTCGTGCGCACGGGCGAGGTAGTCCCGGTGGACGGAACGGTGCAGAGCGAAGAGGCCGTGGTCGACACGAGCACGCTGAGCGGAGAGCCGCTCCCGCTGACGCTGGCCCGCGGCCAGCCGGTGCTGAGCGGCAGCGCCAACGCCGGCGGGCCCTTCGATGTTCGCGCCGAGCAGCCTGCGGCCGAAAGCGCCTACGCGGCACTGGTGCGGCTCGTTGAGCAGGCCCAATCGCAGCGGGCCCCATTTGTCCGCATGGCGGATCGCTATGCCGGGTTCTTCTTGCCGGCGACCCTGCTCCTGGCTGGCGCGGCCTGGGCGCTAAGTGGCGACGAGGTTCGCGCCCTGGCGGTGGTCGTGGTCGCAACGCCATGCCCTTTGATCCTTGCGGCGCCGATCGCTCTGGTCTCGGGTCTTTCCCGTGCGGCTCGCGCCGGCGTCATAGTCAAAGGTGCAACAGCGATCGAGACCCTAGGTGAAGCGCGAACCGTCCTCTTCGACAAGACCGGCACGCTGACCATCGGAACTCCTGAGCTGCGCGAGGTCGTCATCCGGGACGGCTTTCAGGCCGCGGAGCTGCTGCAGATGGCCGCCTCAGTTGACCGCATGTCGGCCCACGTCCTCGGTGAGGCTCTCGGGCGCGCTGCCGAGGACGCCGAGCTGAAGCTCAGCGTTCCCACGGATGTCCACGAGGACCCTGGTCAGGGCATTCGGGGCAGGGTGGGGGGGCACCTCGTGGCGGTCGGAAGCGCGGCCTTCCTGCGGGCGAGCGGATTGCCGGCAGACGAGCTCGCCTCGGCTGCCGTTCTCACGGGCCGCGGCTCGGGGGAAGCGCACGTGCTTGTCGGCGTCGATGGCCACGTCGCCGGGGTGATCGTGATGGCCGACGAGCTGCGGCCACACTCGAATCGGATCGTCGAGCGGCTGCGCGCCGAGGGGGTGCGCCACGTTGCAATGGTGTCCGGCGACCGTCGTTCGGTCGCCGAGCGGGTCGGGCGCGAGCTCGGCGTCGACCGCGTCTACGCCGAGCAGACGCCTGAGCAGAAGCTCGAGGTCGTCGGCGCCCTTCGCGCCGATCCGAGCCTGTCTCCGGTCGTCATGGTCGGGGATGGCATCAATGACGCGCCGGCACTTGCGATCGCAGACATGGGCATCGCGATGGGAGCGGCCGGCGCAACCATCTCCTCCGAGACGGCAGATGCCGTGATCACGGTCGACCGGGTGGACCGCGTCGCCGACGCTGTGCACTGTGGGCGCCGGGCGCTTTACATCGCCCGCCAAAGCGTCATCGCGGGCATGGGCCTGAGCCTGGCGGCGATGGGAGTCGCGGCAGCGGGCTACCTGCCGCCAGTCGCGGGCGCCCTGCTGCAGGAGGTGATTGACGTGGCCGTGATCCTCAACGCGTTGCGTGCGCTGCGCGGGTGACGCGTGCCCCCCATATTGGTGACACTGGAGGCCGTCCTCGAAAGGTCACCAGCTGAAATCCGGCGGCCCGACTGCCCGAAAGCCCGCTCGGGAGCGGGTGTTCGGCATCTTGGCCGTGCGGTCATCGGTCGACGCCGAAGGGCTCGCGGTACCACTGGTGTTCAGCTCAGTCGGCGAGGACCGGCTTCGGCGATCAGCTCCCCGACGGCGTCGGCCGCGGCCCGGGCGCCTCCGGCCTGCTCGAACGAGCGGGCGATCGACCGCGCCGCCTCGCGGTAAGGCCCCGCCAGCACCGCGCTGACGGCGGCGTGGATCCGCTCAGCGGTCGCATCGTGGCGGCCGATTGCGCGACCGGCACCCAACTCCTGCACGCGCCGCGCAATGATTGCCTGCTCGACGGACTGTGGATAGACGAGCAGGGGAACGCCGAGGGCGAGCCCCTCACTGGTGCTGTTCATCCCTCCGTGGGTGATGAAGAGCCTTGCCCGACGCAGCACGGCGAGCTGTGGGACGGATTGCCGTACGAGACAATTGGGCGGGATCGGGCCGAGCGACGCGGGGTCGGTCCTCGCCCCTATGGAGAGCACCAGCCTGTACTCGTTGTCCGCGAACGCGTCCATGAGCCGACCGCGCCGCCGGCCGCCGTTCGCACGAACTCTCCCGGCGAGGTGTGCTCGCGAAGGAGACTCGGATCGAGCGCCAGCGTGCTCAGCGAGGAAACCCCCGGCGTCTCGAGTGCTCTGGCCGCCAGGCGCCCCCAGGGACACATCGAATCGCTGATCACGACCTGCGGCCGCTCGCGGCGGACCTCTTCAAGCGCGAAGGGCAGAAGATCCTCGGTGGCGCCGGCGATCGCAGCGGCGACTTGGAGCAGGTTCGGCGAGAGCCGGGAATGCTCGTAGGTGAGGTGATCTCCGTAGCTGCGGAATTCCCCGCCGTGGCGCTCGACCTGGCCGCGGAACTGATCGCCGGTGTAGTACCGGATGTTGATGTCGCGACGGGCGAGCTCGGCGACCAAGGGCAGCGTGGGATTGACGTGCCCTGTGGCTGGGAGGTTGAAGAAGACGACCCTCTGGGGATGCCTCTTTCGCTCCACCGGCCGAGTATCGCATCGGCCGATCCGTCGTCCCTCCCGTGTGGTCGGGCCGTTAGGTAGGGTCGGTCGAGTGCACGACAGCAGGGAGGTTGTCCTCTCCGAGCGGCTCGCTGATGCCCGCGGCAAGCAGGTCGCCTTCGTCTCGCACTGCTTGCTCAATGAGAATGTCCGCTACCTGGGCGGCGCTTTCCGACCGGGCGGGGTCGCAGAGGTGGTGGCGGAGCTCACCAACCGAGGAGTCGGCCTCTGCCAGATGCCCTGCCCCGAGCAACACGCTTGGGGCGGCGTCCTGAAGCGCCGAATGCTGCGCGCCTACGGCGCACGCGGCACCTTGCTCTATCGCTTCCGTGGGCCGCTCCTCCGCGTGTTCATCCTCTACACGCGTTACGTGTACTGGCGGCTCGCGCGCCGAGTCGCTTGCCAGATCGCCGACTATGAGCGGTCCGGATTCAGGGTGATCGGCATCGTGGGGGTTGGCGCCTCGCCGTCGTGCGGCGTCCATACGACGCTCGATATCCGTCGCTCGTTCGAGGTCATGGCTCACACCCAGCCCCACTCGGTAGACCGCAAGACCATCAACCGCGACGCCGTAGTCGCCTGCCGCGTGGCGGGCTCAGGGCTGTACGTGCGCTCGCTGAAACGTCAGCTTCGTCGCCGAGGGCTGACGCCTCCCCTGCTCGAGCACGACCTCGTCGCCGAAATGCGCGGGCAGCACCAGCAAGTGTTCCCAACTCCGCCAGGCGGCCCGGTAGATGCCCCAGCCGGTGGGTAGTGATCCCGTCGTCCGCGTTCATCAGGGGCGGGAGGGGTGTGCACTTCGACTCCCCACGCGCAAGCCGACCTCCCCGCGCACGCCATCTCGCAGGAGAACGTGGAGGTCGTGCGCCGCTGCGACCGGTTCTGCCTATCTCTTTCTTAGCGCCGTGCGGCGCCCCGCTACGGTTGCGCGACCGCCCGCGGCCGGTGACCCGGTGTGGCGTCCCGCGGCCCCCGGGACGGCACAATGCGCCACCCCTTCGGGGTACGCCAGCGGCGCGGGCCGGCAGTTGGTCCCGCCACCTGCTCGCCGGACCGCAGCTTGAATGGCAGCCGCATCGTCGCGGCGAGGAGAATCAACAGGAGGGTCATGGACACAACGTTCAGGATCACTGCGAGGGTCATCGGGGACCTCCTCGGATGCGTTGGGAGTCTCACCCCTCGTGGCCCAACCACCGGGCTGGGCTGAGGGCTTCCTGCAGTGTGCGAGACCACGGGCCAGCCGCCGGCAAGGTGAGCATTAGGTGAGGGCAAAATCTGTCGCCGCGTCGCCTGTTGTGGCTCTCTAAGAATTAAGGACGACGCAAGGTCTGTGACCGACAATTCGGCTGTGTCCAGCGTGCTCGTGGTCGATGATGAGCCGATCGTGCGGGACGTGGTCGTTCGGTACCTCCACCACGACGGCTTCGCAACGCTCGAAGCGGCCAGCGGCGACGAAGCGAAACAGCTCCTCGAACGCGAGCCGCTCTCCCTCGTCGTGCTGGATGTCATGTTGCCGGGCATCGACGGAATGGAGCTGTGCCGTTGGATTCGGTCCCGCTCCGACTTGCCGATCGTGATGCTCACGGCGCGTGGAGAGGAGACCGATCGAATCGTCGGCCTGGAGCTCGGCGCAGACGATTACCTGACCAAGCCGTTCTCCCCACGTGAGCTCGCGGTTCGAGTTCGCAACCTCCTTCGACGCACGGCGCACCCGATCGGGGTAGCCGCCGCGGGGAGTCCCACGATCAGGTTCGGCGACCTCGTGCTCGATGTTGCCGCACGTGAGGTGCGGAAGGGCGGCGAGCCGCTGGTCTTGACACTCAAGGAGTTCGACCTGCTCTTGTTCCTTGCGTCAAATCCGCGCCAAGTGTTCTCGCGCGATCAGCTGATGGACCGTGTTTGGGGATATCAGAGCGCGCTTGACACGGGCACGGTGACTGTCCATGTCCGCCGTGTTCGCAAGAAGATCGAGGATGACCCCTCGCATCCCCGCCACATCGAGACCGTGTTCGGCGCCGGCTATCGCTTCACACCATGATCTGGTTCGGGCTGATCGTGTCGCTGGGCACGCTCGGTGCAGGGCTTGCCCTCGCGCTGGCGCTCCGGCGGCTTCCATCGGTGCGCTGGCAGCTCGCGGGGCTGGCGCTGTTGGCCGTGGGCCTGCCGCTCGCCGCAGTCATTCTCGGCGGTCTCGTGATGTTCGAAGTCAACGACGACGTGAGGATCCTTGGCGTCGCGGTCGCGTCCGCCTCGAGCGCGCTCGTCGCGGCGCTTCTGATCGCCGCGCAGATCTCGCGGCGAATCGGCGACCTCGAGGCGGCGGCGGACGACCTTGCTTCGGGTGAACTCAAGGCGCGTGCCCCGACGAATGGGCCACGAGAGCTCGCGCGAGTTGCCGAGGCCTTCAACACGATGGCACTCAACATCGAGGAGCTTTTCGACGCGCGTCGTCAGCTGGTGGCCTGGGCCAGCCATGATCTGCGCACGCCAGTTGCGTCGATCCAGGCGATGCTCGAAGCCGTGGAGGACGGCCTCGCCACGACGAACGAGTATCTGCCGGCGATGCGCCAGCAGACGCACACACTGGCAACCTTGATCAACGATCTTTTCGAACTCGCTCGCATCGATGCGGGCGCGCTGACGCTGGAGCTCCGGGATACGCAGCCGGCGCAGCTCGTCGGCTCTTGTGTAAGCGGCCTCGAGGCCGACGCGCGGGCACGGCGAGTTCACCTCGAGAGCGATCTGGAGGATGCTCTGCCGACGGTCCGCTGCGCGCCGGACCACGTCAGGCGGGTGCTCTTCAACCTCGTCACGAATGCGCTGCGGCACACTCCTTCGGACGGCTCCGTAGTCGTCAGAGCGCGTCGTCGCTCGGACGAGCTCGAGGTGTCAGTCGAGGACACGGGAATCGGCCTCGCGTCCGAGGCAGAGCAGAGGATGTTCGAGCGCTTCTGGAGGGGCGAGACGTCGCGCTCGCGCGCGAGCGGCGGAGCCGGACTGGGGCTCGCGATCGCACGCGGCTTCGTGGAAGCCCAGGGCGGTCGCATCTGGGCGGAGAATCGGCCAGAGGGCGGAGCGCGTTTCGCATTCACCCTGCCGCTCGTCACGGCCGCGCGGCAATTGCCTTGAAGCCACACCCGGCTTCCGGCTTGGGAAGCAGGCTTCACATGATGTTCATCTCCGCGACACCCGGCGGTCAGATGTGGCCGTCATGGTGCCGGCGCTGGGGAATGAGCCCCTCGCGACCAAGGAGGTTCGGTCATGAAGTCACCTCGCCTAGCGGCCGTGCTTGCAGTGGCCGCGGCAGCGGCGTTGACAGCAAGCGCGCCCGCTGCAGCGCATCACGGTCGCCGCGCGTCGTCGGTGGTGGGACATCTTTACGTCAACGACAACACCGCTGGGGTCAACACGATCGCCGCCTTTGACCGCCATGCGGATGGCACTCTCAGCCCCATTAGTGGCTCTCCTTTCCCGACCGGTGGAGCGGGCACCGGCACGGGTATCGGCTCTCAGGGAGCCCTCCAGCAGAGCCCGGACGGTCGGTACCTGCTCGCAGTGGACGCCGGAAGCAATCAGATCTCGGTGCTCCGTGTGCGGCCCAAAGGCAGGCTCGGCCACGTCGGTCATGGAACGGTTTCCTCCAATGGCATCGAGCCCGTCAGCATCGCGATCAGGGGGCGTCTCGTGTACGTCGCCAACGCCGGTGACGGCGGCAGCAACTACACCGGGTTCAAGCTGAACGCCGGCGGACATCTGCGTCCGCTCGAACACTCGACGGTGACGTTGCCCGACGGCTCGTCACCAGGTGACGTTCTCTTTAACGGCGACGGGACGAAGCTCGTGGGCGTGCGAGTCAACACGTCGCTGATCGACAGCTTTGCCGTCGAGAAGAGATGGCTCGTCGCCGCGCCCGGATCGCCCTTCCCGGCTCAGGGACCGGGGCCGTTCGGCAGCGAGTTCCGCCCCACGAACGCGAATCAGCTCTTCGTCTCCAACGCGCACGGTGGAGACGGGGCGGGCACCGTGTCCGCCTTCAGCGTGGCAAGCGATGGGACGCTTACATCGATCGGGTCCTCGCCGTTTCCTGACTTCCAGACGGCGCCTTGCTGGGTGGAGATCAGCAATGACGGTCGCTATCTCTTCACCGTGAACACCGCGAGTGACAGCATCTCTCGATACTCGATCGCAGCCGACGGCTCGCTCGCGCTGCTTGGAAGCACGCATTTCAACGAGACCGGGGCCGGCGCATTCGATGCCCGCCTCGCACCCGATGGCGCGACGCTTTGGACGGTCGAGAACGGGGCGCGCGCGGTGAGCGGCTTTGCAGTCGACGGCGGCGACTTGACCGAGCTGCCCTCGTCGCCCACGGCGCTGCCGCCGGCGTCGGCGCCGTTCGGCATCGTGGTCGACTAAGACCAAGACAACCGATGAGGAAGCGGACGGACCGCCGTCCGCTTCCTCAGCCTGGCAACCTCCGAACTCACAACCGGAGGTCGCAGGTACTTCGGGAACCGGGTTGGCCATGCTTCGATGCTGAGCGCCGCCTGGCAACGTTCGCGGGGCGACCACGCCAGAACGTGAGATGCTCGGGCTGCATGCCGACGACACGTACGCCTGAAGTCCGTTTTCAGACACCGGTGGAGTCCGGATCCGCTACGCCGACAGCGGCGGGTCGCGAGAGCCGCAACCGACTTGAAGGAGCGTGGTCGACATGAACACGAACCAGCAGGACTCGGATGGCGCGACGAGGGTGGCCTACATCCTCGGCGTACCCTTGGCGGAGAACGTCGTTCGCCAGTGGCCGCAGATGGAAGAGATCGTGCGGACCAGCAAGCTGGTCGCCGATGTCGAAGGAAACTTCCCCGAGCTCACGCTGGAAGTCGGCAGGCGTCTGCAACTCGATGATGTCGTCGTGGTTGAGTGGACCTGCGACTACGGCGACGGCCGCCTGTACCGGAACGTGACCATCGGCGAGTTGGAGGACGGGGTAGCCGTGCGCGTCACCGATTACTGGGGCGAGCCCACTGTGACACCCGAATGGCGTCAGCCCCTGACCGATCGACTCGACATGCCCGGTGACGGCATCTGGCCGGACTCGGGGCACCTCAGCCACTACTAGGACGCGCGACCTCCAGAACGCGGCGCCTTTTGGCTGCTCGGTCGCGAGTTCAAATCTCGCCGCCCCGACCACTCGGAAAGCCGCTGGGGCCCGGGTCGGGTTTCCGTCAAAGCTGATCGCTGCTGTCGGGTGTTGCCCGGTCTCGCGGGCCGACGACGACGCCTACCGCGAGCCTGGCGCCCACGGTCGGCGTCGCTACGCCGAGCCGCCTCATCTGTTTCGGCCGGACTTCAATCGCCCTCACGCCGTCGGCGTCAGTAACCGTATCCGCCGCTCGAGGAGCCGCCCGTGGTCGAGCTGCCCGTGGAGGAGGTGCCTGTGCTCGAGCTGCCGGCGGGGGCGTTCGACCCGTTCGGCTGGATTGCGTACCACAGGGCTCCGAACGAGTTGATGCCGTTCCCCGTTACGTCGCCCGGGCTCGAGTCCGCCGTGTACGTGTACAGCGGGCGCCCGCCGTAGGTGACCTGGGCTGACCCGTCGCTGCGCTTGGTAGTTCCCAGCTTCGAGGCGAGGATCCCGCTGCCCGGCGTGGGCTTCCCGCTCGTTGTCACCGGCGGCCACGCGCTGGCGCACGAGCCGTTGCAGTTGGACATCCCCTTGGAGTCCTTGGCGAACACGTAAACGGTGTTGCCCTTGGTGTCCGTGAGGATGGGCCCGAGCTGCGGGTTCTTGGTCATTGCGATCGTCGCCATTCCCCCGCCGGTCGTACCGGAGGTGCTCGGGCTGGCGGTGGCCGGGTTGGTGCTGCTGCCACTTCCGCAACCGGCCAGTGCGACGAGGGCCGCCAGGCCGGCCGGGAGGGCCGCAAGCGCGAGTCGTGTTCTCATCATGTCGGTCTCCTTCGTGTTCGGGCAAGCTGCTCGAACGATCGGACTCAGCCAGCGCCACCCTCGGCGAACAGAGCGCGATTTCGGCCGCCCGCCGCGTTGGACTCGTCTTGGATGGAGTGCGTCGGACTTGTCGGGGGCCGTCAGATCCGGCGCATCGATATGTGTCCGTGATACTCGGGCGACGGGTCCGGGGTTCAACGGCTCGCATGGTCTCGCGCCGATCGGTGACGGACGTCACGCAGCGAGACTTCAATCTCGCCGCCGCCGACTGTCCAGGGTTCGAGTAGCTCAGCGGGTGGCCGCGCGCTGCTGGCGGATATGGGCATGGACCAACTGCACGACCATGGCTCCCTCGCCGACCGCGGCGGCGCATCGTTTCGTCGAGCCTGCGCGAACGTCCCCGGCCGCGTAGACGCCGGGCACGCTCGTCTCGAGTAGGTCGTCGGCGGCGATGGCGGTGCCTGTGAGGATGAAGCCGTCCTCGTCGCGCTCGACGGCTCCGTCCAGCCATTCGGTGCAGGGGCGCGCACCGAGGAAGAGGAACAGGAACGAGAACGGCAGGCGCTCTCCACTCGTAAGGGTCACCGCCTCGAGCTGGCCGGCGTGCCCGTGCAGGTCTGCGATCTCGCAGCGGTCGCGCACGGCCACGCCATAGCGCTCGAGCTCACGCAAGAGGTAGTCAGACATCGTCTCGCGGAGATCCGCGCGGCGGTGAAGCAAGGTAACGAGCGCGCCTCCACGCGCGAGCCAGACAGCGGCCTGGCCGGCTGAGTTTCCGCCCCCCACGACGGCGACGCGTGATGCTCCGCAGAGCTCCCGCTCGGGCGGGCCCGCGGCATAGAACACGCTGAGGCCTTCGTATTCGGACAGGCCATCGACCGGAAGCCGTCGGTACTCGGCGCCGGTCGCGAGCAGCACCGCGAGGGCTGCGATCTCCTGCCCCTCCTCGAGTCGGACGACGTGCCGTCCGTTTCCCGGCTCGAGTGCAACCGCTCGGTACGGCGTCGCCGGCCGCGCGCCGAATTTGCGCGCCTGCAGAACCGCCCGGCCCGTCAGCTCGGTCCCACTGATCCCAGCGGGAAAGCCGAGGTAGTTCTCGATCCGGCGTGATTCACCCGCCTGGCCGCCGAGTGCCTTGCTATCGACGACCAGCGTGTCGAGACCCTCGGAGGCGCCATAAACGGCGGCACCGAGACCGGCCGGGCCGGCACCGACAACGAGCAGGTCGGCTTCTTCGCGTGGCGGGAGCTCGCGGCCGATCCCGAGCGCGCGAGATAGCTCTCCGGGAGACGGCGCCCGCATCTCCGCACCGCCCGGCAGTCGCACGAGCGGCAGGCTCGAGGCGTCGAGTCCGGCGACGAGCGCCGCGGCTTCCGGGTCGTCTCCTCGCTCCGGCTCGCGCCAGGTCAGGGGCAGCCGGTTGTTGCGAGCAAACTCGAGCAACCGCATCGTCGCCGCGGACGAACGCGGGCCGACGATCTCAAGTCCAAGTCCCGCGACCCCCTGCAGTGCCTCCCGTCGGGCGATGAACGTCGCGAGCAGCAGATCGCTGAGTGGCTCGTCGTCGAACAGCAGATCCCGGAGGGCCTCCCTGTCGACAGCGATGTAGCGCAAGGGCTGCGTGACGACTGCTGTCAGGAAGGCGCTCTGCCCCGACAGCAGGTTCAGCTCGCCGAGGAAATTCGACCGACCCTGCCGCACGATCTCGTTGCCGGCGCCGTCGAGGATCGCGACTTCGCCCTCGAGGATCGCGACAAACGGGTAGCGATCATCGCCCACCTGGAAAAGGACGTCACCGGCGTCGGCGGTGCGCTCTTCGCCGAGCTCGGCGACCCTTGCGAGCTGCGAGGGCGACAGCGCCGGGCTTTCCGGGACCCTCAGTGGGCTTGATCGGTTCATTCGTTAAAGAGGCCGCGGGTGCGCGGAGGGGAGGCGAGCATCAGCTTACGCGCATCGCCCTCGCTGCCGTTCCGCAGCCCGAGCCGCCGATCGTTGGCGAAGCGGGCGGATGTACGGTTTGGAGTGATCGACGAACGTCGCGACATCGCCGCGGAGCGCATCGACCCCCCCGCCGAGCGAGAGCAGCGCCTTCAGCACCGGCTGATGCTCGAGTTCGGCTCGCGTGAGGAGTGGGGCGATCCGAGGCTCGAATGGCGCCGCCTGTTCTCGGAGCTGTTCGGCACCTTCCTGCTCGTGCTCGTCGCGGCGGGCGGCGGCCTCCTCCACGCAAAGGGGCAGATCAGCCTCGCCTCCGCCGTAGTCGCCCCGGGTCTAATGGTGATGGCGGTCATCCTGTTCATGGGTGCCGTCTCGGGCGCCCACCTGAATCCCGCCGTATCGCTGGCCTTCGCGATGCGCCGCGACTTCCCCTGGCGGCGCGTGCCCGGCTACATCGTGGTCCAGCTCCTCGGTGCGACCCTCGCGAGCCTCTTCCTCCTGGCTGTGTTCGGCGACGTCGGAAACCTCGGCGCGACGCTCCCGGGGCCTGGATATGAGAACTGGCAGGCTCTGTTGATGGAAATCGCGCTCACCGCCGGCCTTGTGAGCGTCATCCTCGGGACCGCCTCCGCGGCCCAGAACGTCGGCCCGATCGCCGCGCTGGGGGTCGGCGGCTACATCGCGCTCGCAGGGTTGTGGGCTGCGCCGGTCAGCGGGGTGTCGATGAACCCGGCGCGCTCGTTTGGGCCGGCGCTCGTCGGCGGCGATTTCTCGAGCTATTGGGTCTACGTGGCCGGGCCAATCGCCGGAGCGCTGATCGCCGTCGCCTTCGCGTACATCCTCCGGGGGCGCGGTGGGACCGCTATCTCGCGTGCCGCCGGATCAGGAGTGCTGACGCCCGGCAGCCGTCAGGAGAAAGCCCGGCTTGCTCGTGACATCGAAAGCGGCCGCGCCGTGCCCCCGGGGGTCGGTGAGGCCGAGGAGCCCGGGGACCGATGAGCTCACCAGAGCACGATCATGCCCACCATCCCCCTTACGAAGAAGAACGCGACCAAGATCGGGACGACCGCGACCCCCCAAGCGGGGAGTGAGCCGAAGGCCGACCAGATCGGGAGGGGCCCCTGCCGCGGCGCCCGATCGGCGGCTAGCTTGCGACGCCCGCAGCCGAGCCACGCCACGGGAGGACCGAACGCCGGGTGTGGGAGGATGGACCGCGCGTGGTCCTGATCCTCGCGATCGTCGTCTCGGCCCTGTTCGTCCCCTGGCCCTGGAACGTCGTCGTGGTGCTTTGCGGCGTGATCGCCGAGGTCGGCGAGGTCGTATGGGGCCTCAGGCTGGCTCGGCGGTGGCGGCCGAAGACCGGCCCCGAGACGATGGTCGGCGAGACCGCCGAGGTGGTAGTGCCGTGTCGGCCCAGTGGCCAGGTCCGCGTGAACGGCGAGCTCTGGGAGGCGCGCTGCGCGGCCGGTGCGGACGTCGGAGAGGATGTGCGTATCACCGCCCTCGAGGCGCTGACCCTGGTGGTCGAGCCCGTGCCCACTCCGCCAGGAGGCTGAGACTCGGAACGGCCGCCGCCGCCGTCCAGCTGCCCACTGAGCACGAGAGGCCTCCGGCAGCGAAACCTGCGCCCAGCAAGTGATGGTTCTCCGCTCGAAGCGCAGGATCTAGCCGCTGACGAGCGAACCAGGCTGTTGGTGGAACCAAGGGAAACGTTCAGATCGATACGCGAGATGCTCAGCGCCCGCCAGGTCTTCGGCGAGGCGGAGGTGCGCGATGGCGTCACGGTGATCCCCGCCGCCACCGTGATCGGCGCGGGAGGCGGCGGTGGCGGCACCAGAGGCTCTGGGAACGGCGAGTCCGAAGCGCGTGAACCGGATACCGGCGCCGGCATGGGACTCGGAGTTATCGCCTGGGCCTCTGGCGCTTTCGAGATCCGCGAGGACCGGGTGACCTGGCGACCAACCCTGGACGTGGCGCGCATCCTGTTCGCCGCACTCGGTGTCGTACTCGCCCTGGGTATGGGGTTCCTGGCCACTCACCGGCGCTCCTGAGCTCAACGCCACGCGACGTCGAGTCGTCGCGATCGCGGCTGGCTTCGGCCCCGAAGCCAGCCGGTAGCGGCGGCAACAGGCCACCCGGGGGCCGGGTAGGCGCTTATGATGGCGGCTGAGTCATCGCAAGCACGACGACTGAAGCGCTTCGGCGCGAGGCCAGGAACAGGGAGGGTTTAGACCATGAAGTCGGACGTCCGCACCAACCGATGCACTGCGATCGCGGTCGGCGCAGCCGTCGCCCTCTTCCTGTTCGCCGCCGCCGCGCCGGCGGGGGCCTCCTCTGGGCCGATCACGATCTCGGTGCTGTCGGGCCGTGCGGACCTCGTCAGCGGTGGCGATGCGCTGGTGCGGATCGGCGGCGTGAGCTCGACCAAGGGCCTCAAGGTCACCGTCGGCGGCGTAAACCAGAGCGGCGCCTTCGCCAGGCGCGCGAACGGCATGGTCACGGGGCTGGCGCATGGCCTCAAGGTCGGACCGAGCTCGGTCGTCGCGCGATCCGGCGACCGCGCCGCGCAGCTCACGGTCACCAACCATCCGCTGGGCGGCCCGATTCTCTCCGGCCCGCAGCTCAAGCCGTGGAAGTGCCAGGCGACCGCGAAGGACGCCAAGTGCAACGAGCCGCCGAAGTTCACCTACGTCTACAAGTCAACCGACCCGAGCAAGTCCGGGTTCCAGGCCTACGACCCGGCCAGCCCGCCTTCGGATGTCGCGACAACCAAGACCGACAACGGACACACGGTGCCGTTCATCGTGCGCGTGGAGACCGGATACCTCGACCGCGACCAGTACCAGATCGCCGTGCTGTTCCAGCCGGGCAAGCCCTGGTCGGCCGTTGTACCGCAGTCGCAGTTCGACCACAAGCTGCTGATCCACCACGGTGCCTCGTGCGGCGCCGACCACCAGACGGGCACCGCGCCGGGGGTCACCAACGCCGAGGCTGAGCAGGCTCTCGGGCTCGGGTTCGCGACGATGTCGAACGCGCTCGACAACGCGGGCCACAACTGCAACCTGGCGTCCGAGGCCGAGTCGGTGATCATGACCAAGGAGTACGTGATCGACCACTACGGCACGCTGCGCTACACGATCGGCACCGGCTGCTCGGGCGGGTCGCTGGCCGAGCAGTGGATCGCCAACGCCTATCCGGGCGTCTACCAGGGAATCATGCCGACCTGCTCCTTCCCCGACGCATGGAGCACCGCGTCGCAGTTCCTCGATTACCACCAGACGCTGCGCTATTTCCAGAACCCGAGCCTGTGGGCCGGCGGCGTGACGTGGACTCCGCAGCAGATGTCAGAGGTCGAGGGCGGTCCCGCCGACGGCGTCACGAACGCGCAGGTCTCAGACACCGCGCAGTTCCACGTCGTGATCCCGACCGACCATTGCGCGGGAATCAGCGACCAGCAGCGCTACGAGCCGACGACCAACCCGGGCGGGGTGCGCTGTGACATCCAGGACGCGGCGATCAACGTCTTCGGTCCGCGGCCGAAGTGGTCGTGGACCGCGCAGGAGAAGCAGATCGGCCACGGATTCGCCGACACGCCGGTCGACAACGTCGGCGTGCAGTACGGCCTTCACGAGCTCCAGCAGGGCGACATCACGCCGGCCCAGTTCGTCGACCTCAACCAGAATGCCGGCGGCCTCGACCCCGACGCGAACCACACGACCCAACGGATGCACGCCCACGACAAGGTGCTCGCCAACGCCTATCGCAGCGGCATGATCAACGAGGCCAACAACCTCAACCGGACCGCGATCATCGACTGCCGCGGGCCGAACCCGGGGCTCTTCCACGACGCCTACCGTGCGTTCGCGGTCCGCGCCCGGCTGAACCGAGCGCACGGCAACCACCCCAACCAGCTGATCTGGGAGGGACCGGTCGCGTTGACCGCCGACAACCAGTGCGGACTCAACGCCTTCCTGGCCCTGAACCGCTGGCTCCGTGCCGTTGAGAGGGACACCGCCAAGGGGACGGTGGCCCAGAAGGTCGCTCGAGACAAGCCCACGAACCTGACCGACCGCTGCTACGACGGGAGCGGTCACAAGCTCTCGGACGGCCTCTGCCCGGATGGCGTCGTGAACGTCGAGGGCACCCCCCGCACCGTCGCCGGTGACCACATCACCACCGACGACAACAAGTGCCAGCTGAAGGCGCTGGACCGGAACGGCAACTACGGCCCGGTCGCGTTCACCGACCCGCAATGGGCGCAGATGCAGTCGATCTTCCCCAACGGCGTCTGCGACTTCTCCAAGCCGGGCGTGGCTCAGCAGAAGACGATCCCCTGGATGACCTACCAGAACGCCCAGGGCAAGGTCATCTACGGCGGCCGGCCGCTCGGCGCACCACCCACGAGCAGGGTGCTGCACCCCTAGCTCGCCAGGCGTCAGCGTCGGCGATCGTGGCCTCGGCGACCTTGGCGCTGCCCTGCTGCGGTTCGCGGCGACCGAGGGGGCCGGCGACCATTGCGAGAGGCGCAACCGCACCCTGCTCGACCAACGCGTGTTCGACTGGCTCGACGACACCTTCTCAACCCCTCGTCCCTAGCCGTCGCACTGCCCTCGCGCGGGCACCGGGGCCTGTTACCGCTGCGGCCGGTGGGTGAGAATGGCGACCCCGGAACGGGATCGCGGTCGAGTCGACGAGCTCGAGGAACTACCTACGCGAGGACGCCTTCTCGCGGTGCGGCAGCTTCCAGTCAGGCCGCACGAAGTGGCACGTGTAGCCGTTCGGGATTCGCTGTAGGTAGTCCTGGTGCTCGGGCTCGGCCTCCCAGAACGGGCCGGCCTCGCTCACCGCGGTGACCACCTTTCCCGGCCATAGGCCCGAGGCGTCGACGTCGGCGATCGTCTCCTCGGCCACCTGGCGCTGATCGTCGCTCGCGTAGAAGATCTCCGAGCGATAGCTCGACCCGAGGTCGTTTCCCTGCCGGTCCTTGGTGGTCGGGTCATGGATCTGGAAGAAGAACTCGAGGATGTCCCGATAGGAGATTCGCTCGGGGTCGAAGACGATCTCCACGGCCTCGGCGTGGCCGTCGTGGTTCCGGTAGGTGGCGTTGCGAACGTCCCCGCCCGTGTACCCGACCCGCGTCGAGATCACGCCGTCACGCTTGCGGAGGAGCTCCTGTGCGCCCCAAAAGCAGCCTCCAGCCAGGATCGCCGTCTCTGTATGGTCCGTCATCGCGCCGCTCCTTCGTTCGGGTTCGATCTGAGCTTAGCCTCGCTTAGCGCTCGAGCGCTCGGTCCAGATTGTCAAAGCAGATGCCCCAGCCCTCGCGGTGCGAGTCCAGGCGCTCCTCGGTCGCGATGCCGCGGCTCGTCATGCGCGCCGTCGTCGCCCCGTCGCGCTCCGTGAACTCGAGCTCAATCAGCTGCCGCTCGGAGTCCTGGTCGTCCCATCTCCAGGTGAAGGCGAGCCTGTGTGGGGGGTCCACCACCGTGTACTCGCCGGTGGCGCCATGGTCTTCGCCGGCCTTCGGATCCCGCATCACCAGCCGCAGGCGGCCGCCCACCCGCAGGTCGACCACGGCGGTCGGCGTCTCCCAGTCCGGGTTACCGTGGAACCAGCGACGCAGGACCTCCTCGTTGGTCCAGGCGTCGAACACCTCCTGTGCCGGGGCGTCGAATGTCCGCTCGATCTCCAGGACGTGACCGGGGAACTGGTCGCTCATCCGCGCTCCTTTCGCTCCTTCAGATAGTCGCCGACCACGTCGAAGAGCCGCTCCCAGCGATCGCGCTGGGTGTCGATCCACTGGGACGTCTCGGCGAGCGTCTCCGGGTTCAGGGACAGCCTGTGTGTGCGGCCGTCGATCACCCGGCTCACCACCTCCGCCTCCTCGAGCATCCTCAGATGGCGGGAGATCGTCGGCTTCGAGACACCGAAGTCGCCGCTCACCTCCGCGACCGTGGCGCTTCCGCCGCTCAGCCTCTCGACGATGTCGCGGCGGAGCGGATGGGCCAGGGCCTTGAACGGATCATTAGCCATTTTGCTAACTATATAGTCTGATCACCAGCAGACCCCACGCGACACCAGGAGGAGGAGCGATGCCAGAGCACAAGGTCGGCACACAGGAGGAGTTCGATGCGGCTCGCGAGGAGCTGCTGGCCGAGGAGAAGGAGCTCACCCGCCGTGGCGACGAGCTCGCGCGGAAGCGGCGGCGGCTGCCCTGGGTGCGGGTGGAGAAGGACTACAGCTTCGAGACCGCGGCGGGGACGAAGTCGCTCGCCGAGCTATTCGACGGCCGCTCGCAGCTGCTCATCTACCACTTCATGTTCGGCCCCCCGTACGAGGCGGGCTGCCCCGTCTGCTCGTCGATCACCGACACCATCGATCCGAACGCCGTCCATCTGGCGGCGCGTGACGTGACGATGATGCTCGTCTCCAGGGGCCCGGTCGAGAAGCTCCAGTCCTACAAGGAGCGCATGGGCTGGGGCCTGGACTGGGTCTCGGCCGGCGGCAGCGACTTCAACGAGGACCTGGGCTTCGTGCACACCGAGGAGGAGCTGCGGCCCTTCCTCGAGGGCGAGATTCCGCTGACCGTGACGGCGAACGCGGAGCTTTGTGGGACCGACGCCGCCGGCTATGTCGCGGAGGCACCGGGCATGAGCGCGTACGCGCTCGAGGACGGGGCGGTCTATCGGACCTACGTCACCACCGCCCGGGGACTCGAGCCGGCGATGGCCTACTACGCCTTGCTCGACCGCACGCCTGCGGGTCGTAACGAGGCCAGCGATCGGCCCTTGTGGGTGCGTCGCCACGACGAGTACTAAGCGCTGCCTCCGGGGAATGGGACGGTATTCCTGGGAGCCGTGGAGGCGACCAGCAGGCCGGGGCGAGATACTTCGCGGGCGATGTCGCAGGAGAACGTCGAGGCCGTCCGTCGCGGTTACGAGCACTTCAGTGCGACGGGGGACTTCCTGGAGGCGAACTTTGACCCGGACTTCGTCTGGGACATGTCGACCTTCCCCTGGCCGGAGCGGCAGACCTATCCGGGAATCGAGGGCGCAAGGGAGTTCCTCGCCGCCTGGCTCGACGCGTGGGAGGAGTGGCGAATCGAGCTCGAGCAACTGCTGGACGCCGGAGACGATGTGGTCGCGATCGTGCGGCAGCGTGGTCGTTCGAAGGCGACCGGTTTGCCCGTGGACATGCACTTCGCCCAGCTGTGGACGCTCCGCGACGGCAAGCAGATCCGGATGCGGATGTACGCAGACCCGGATGCCGCCCTCCGAGCCGCCGGGCTGGCGGAGTAGCCGACTGCTCGGGTTCGCGCACCGGCGTGTCGATCTGCTCATCTCTCCTCCCAACTGAACACGTCGCGCTCCCGGTGGCTAACGCCGCTCGTCGGATGAGTACGAGAAGGCGGACTCGTAGCCGCACCTGCCGCTCAGCTCGAATTCGAGCGCCCCGTCGGTAACCGTCAGCTGATCGGCGATCACCTCGGTTCCCGGTTGGTGATGCCCGGGGATCACACACGTGACGGCCTCGGGGTTGGGCGCCGGCCCGCGAACCCGAACCGTGACCTGGCTGCCCGCCCGGAACCAGCCGCGACCGGGCGTGTGGTCGATCTCGATCGCCACCTGGCGCACGGCGAGCAGGTGGCTGTCCTTCCAGACCCAGGGGAACTGGGCCTCGGGAGTGCCCCCGAGGCGACCGAGAAAGATTCCCTCCAGCGCCTCTCGCTGGCGCCGATCGGCTCGCTCGTCGACGTAGAGGACGAAATCCCAGGGTGAGCCTGGCTCGTCGTCGTCATAGCGAAGGGCGAGCACGACGCACTGTCCGGTGAGGTCCACGTCGCCAGCCCTTCCCTCCTTGATCTGCCACGAGAGCGAGCCCAGGCAGATGCCCTCGGTTGATCGGCCACCCTTCGCGCCACCCATCGTTCGGCAGGGACAGATCGCCTCACAGTTGCAGGCCTCCAGGTAGCTGCCCGAGATCTGCCACGGGAGATAGCCCGCCTCGCGCCCCATCGCCAGCGTCCTCCTCGAAGTCGGATCTGGATGGCGATCCTCTCATTACGCGCGAGCGGCGTCAAGAACGCCGGAGCCCAGCCACACACGACGAGCCGACCGTCGCGGCCCGCTCGGCGCGGTCCAGGGCGGCGCCGGTTGACCAGCCGGGCCTCGTTGATTACAGTCGCTCGTGATCCGATCCACTGCCAGGAGGCGCCATGCCCTGGAACCTAGCCGGCTCTTATTTCGAGACCTGTTCGTGTGACGTCGTCTGTCCCTGCACCGCCTCGCTCTCGCTGGGGGCGACCCGAGATCGCTGCAAAGTCGTCCTGGTCTTCAACGTCAAGCAGGGCGAGGTGGACGGCACCGACGTCAGTGGGCTGACCGTGGCCGCGGTGGCCGACACGCCCAAGGTGATGAGCGAGGGGAGCTGGCGGCTCGGCGTGGTGATCGACGAGGCGGCATCGGAGGAGCAGGCGGAGAAGCTCGGCGGCGTGTTCTCGGGCGCGCTCGGTGGCCCGATGGAGGCCCTGGGGCCGCTGGTGGGCGAAAACCTCGGCGTGGAGCGGCTGCCGATCGAGGTGCATGAGGATGGCCACAAGCACTCGATCCGCATCGGCGACGACGTCGACTTCGAGATCGAAGACGTGGTGCCGTTCGGGGTGGAGTCAGATGAGCCGGCGAAGCTCACCGGCATCTTCCACCCCGTCGGCTCGGAGCTCACGGTCTCCCGCGCAACCCGCTCCAAGATCAACGCGTTCGGGATCCAGTACGAGGCCAAGGCCGGATTCTCGTCTTCCGAGTTCGCCTGGGCCGCCTGAGCGTGGCGATTTCCCGGCACGCGTAGAGGGCGGCCGTGGAGTCGGCGACCATCCGCCGTGGTGCCCCGCCGCTTCCGGGGCTGATCCAGCTCGGGCTGATCGGCCTGCTCGTCGCCCTCGCGGCGGTGGCCTGGGTGATCACCGGCGACCAGATGTCGGGAATGGATGCGGGGCCGGGCACGGACCCTGGAGCCCTCGGGTTCTTCATCGGCGTCTGGGTGGTGATGATGGCCGCGATGATGTTCCCATCGATCGCGCCGATGGTCGTGATGTACGTGCGGATCGAGGAGGGACGCCGAGAGCAGGGCAAGCCGGTCGCCTTCGGAGCGACGGCGCTGTTCGTCGGCGGATATCTGGTCTCGTGGGCGGCGGCGGGACTGGTCGGCTACGCGATCTATCGGCTCGGTCGGGCCGCGACCGGCGACGTCTTCTCGTGGGACAACGCCGGCCCGTACCTCGCCGGCGGCATCATCTTCGCAGCGGCCGTCTACCAGCTCACTCCGCTCAAGGACGTCTGCCTGCGGCACTGTCGAAGCCCGCTCATGTTCCTGATGACGCGTTGGCGGCCCGGGCGGCTGGGCGCCCTGCGGATGGGGGTCATGCACGGCGGCTGGTGCGTCGGGTGCTGCTGGGCGCTGATGGCCGCGCTGTTCGCGCTCGGCGTGATGAGCCTCGGGTGGATGGCGTTCATCGCCGCGCTGATCGCGGCCGAGAAGCTCCTGCCGTGGAAGGCGCTCGCCAATCGCGGGATAGCGGTCCTGCTGGCGGTCCTCGGCCTGGGCGTCGCCTTCACGCCTGCGAGCGTTCCCGGGCTGACCCTGCCGAACTCCCCGGAGGCGATCAAGGCGATGCAGAGCATGGACGGGGGCTCGATGAGCGGCGGGGCCATGAACGATGACTCCTCGAAGCACGGCTCGATGAAGCAGGGGTCAGGCGGGGACCCGATGAAAGGCGGTTCGAAGAGCGGCGGCTCGATGGGTGCCGGCTCGATGCCCTGAGCCGCGAGTGGCGCGGCAACGACCTCTCAAGCACCGGCCCGACCAGGACTCCGGGGGAGGCGGCTGAGAGTGACCGATGACATCTCGATGGAGTGTGGATCGCCCGCCAGGGCGGGCCGACGGCTGGCGTCTAGGCTGTCTCCGATACCCGCGCTGGTCGCGTGCTCCTCCCCGCCTCGGTCGGCAGGAGGAGCGACAGAAGGCCGGCTGTGAGGAGGAACCCGGTCGATACCCAGAGGCAGGCGGTGAGTCCGTGCCACTGGTAGAGCAGTCCTGAGAGGACGGTGCCGCCGAGGCGCCCGAAGGCGTTGGCCATGTAGTAGAAGCCGACGCTCATAGCCACCTTGTCGTTGTCGGCGTAGGCGAGGATCAGGTAGGAGTGAACCGCGGAGTTCATCGCGAACGCCACCCCGAACGGGACGAGCCCAGCGACGATCGCGATCGTCGGGTCGATGCCTGCGTTGAGGGCGATCGCCATCACGGCTGGCCAAACCGCCGCGCCGAGCGCCAGCCAGACAGCGGTCCTGCCGTCGGGCTCGCCGCCAGGGCCATGGCCACGGCGGCGCACGAAGCGCGGCGCTATGGCCTGGACCCCGCCGTACCCGATAACCCAAACGGCGAGGAGAATCCCGACCGCCCAGAAGCTCCAGCCCAACTCGGAGTAGAGGAAGAACGGCAGGCCGACAACGAACCACACGTCGCGGGCGGCAAATAAGAATGTACGCGCCGCAGCGAGGAGGTTGACCGCGCGGTTGTTGGAGAACATGTGCTTGAACTTCGCGGCCCGATCCGGGCGGCCGAGATGGCCGCGTATCGACGTCGAGGTCACGACGAGGGCGATCAGCACGAGCGCGGCGAGCGCCAGCGTGGCGCTCTGAAACCCGAACAGCGTCAGCAGGAGGCCACCGAGGAAGAAGCCGACGCCCTTGAGGGCGTTCTTGGAGCCGGTCAGGACCGCGACCCAACGGTAAAGCGAGGACTGGTCGCCCTCGGCTACGACGAGCTTGACGGCACTCTTGGAGCTCATCTTGTTCAGATCCTTGGCGACGCCCGAAAGCGCTTGCGAGACCATCACGTAGGGGACCACGAGCAGCGACGGCGGGGCAAAGCCGAGCATGCAGAGTGCCGTGACCTGGATCGCCAGGCCCATGAAGAGCGTGATCTTCAAGCCGAGGCGGGCCGCGAGCCAGCCACCGACCAGGTTCGTGACGATCCCCGCGATCTCGTAGAAGACGAACAGCGAGGCCACCTGAAGCGGCGTGTAGCCCAGCTGATCGAAATAGAAGAGGACCAGCGTCCGGATCGCGCCGTCGACGAGCGTGTCCGTCCAGTAGGCACCCGTAACGAGCACGTAGTTCCGCATGTCGCGGCGCCCGACCTGGGCGGTGCCAGTGGCCGCGGCTACCGCGCTGCTAGCCATCCGCCGCCCCGGCGGAGGCAACCGTGCGCTCGCGTTCGGGAAGACTCTTCGCGACCGTGCGCGCCAGCTCGACGAGGCGGTTTGCGTAGCCCCATTCGTTGTCGTACCAGGCGAGGACCTTCACCTGAGTCCCGTCAGTGACCATGGTCGAGGGGGCGTCGACGATCCCCGAGCGCGGGTCGTCCTTGAAGTCGACCGAAACCAGCGGCCGTCGCTCGAATCCGAGGATCCCCTCCAGCGGTCCCTTCGCAGCGGCTTCGAGCAGGCCGTTGACCTCCTCGACCGTCGTCGGCCGGGCAACCTCGAACACGCAGTCCGTGAGCGAGGCGTTGAGCAGCGGCACCCGCACGGCGAGGCCGTTCAGTTTGCCCTCAAGCTCCGGAAAGATGAGCCCGATCGCAGTCGCCGACCCCGTCGTGGTGGGGATCAGCGAGGCGCTCGCGGCACGCGCCCTTCGCAGGTCCTTGTGCGGCGAGTCGATCAGCGTCTGCGTGTTGGTCATGTCGTGCAGGGTCGTGATCTGCCCGTGCCGGATGCCGATTCCCTCGTGGACTACCTTGACGACCGGAGCGAGGCAGTTGGTCGTGCAGGACGCCGCCGTCAACAGGTCGTGGCCCTGCGGTTCATACAGGTGGTCGTTGACGCCGACCACCACGTTGAGCGCGTCGTCTGTGACCGGAGCGGCGACGATGACCTTGCGCACGCCATGTCGGAAGTACGCGTCGAGCAGCTCACGCGTGCGGAACCTGCCGGAGCACTCGAGAACGACGTCGACGCCGAGGTTGCCCCAGGGCACATCTCCGGGCTCGGCATGGCTGCTGTAGCCGATCGCCGTGCCGTTGACGGTGAGCACCTCGCCATCCCCCTGGACGTCCTCGGACCAGCGACCATGGATCGAGTCGAAGGTCAGCAGGTGGGCGGCGGTGCCGGCATCGCCATGCAGCTCGTTGACGTGGGTGAACGTGAGCTCCTGCCAGCCCCAAGCGGCGCGCAGGGCCAGGCGCCCCATGCGACCGAAGCCGTTGATCCCAATCCGTGCGCTCATCGGGCGTGAGCGCGGATCAAGATGCCCCCCGACCGGTGGCGTCCGGATGACAGTCCAGGCAGTTCACTTCGGCCTACACAGGTCGACCAACGGGTTCATGGAGCGGCTTGGACACCGGTGTTGGCGCTGGGCGCTCATCGGGCCACCAGCGGCGGCGTAGCCACAGCGCGACGTAGACGAGGCTGACGAGAACCGGGACCTCTATCAACGGACCTACGACGCCGGCCAGCGCCTGACCCGAGCTGGCACCCCAGACGCCGACCGCGACCGCGATCGCCAGCTCGAAGTCGTTGGAGGCGACGGTGAAAGCGAGGGTCGCGGTCCTGGCATACCCAAGGCGCATCGCGCGACCGATTCCGAAGCCCAGGATCCACATGACGACGAAGTAGACGAGCAGCGGCAGGGCGATGCGCGCGACGGTGAGCGGCTGGGAGGTGATGTGATCGCCCTGGATCGCGAACAAGAGCACGATGGTGAACAGAAGGCCGTAGAGCGTGATCGGCGCGATCCTCGGGATGACCTTCGACTCGAACCACTCGCGACCATGGGCCCGCAGCCCCCAGTATCTGGTGAGGTATCCGGCAGCGAGTGGAATGCCGAGGAAGATCAACACCGTACGGGCGACCTCCCAGATCGAGACCTCGAAGCCCTGGGTGTCGAGGCCGAGCAGGTTCGGCAGTGCGTTGAGGTAGAACCAGCCGAGGAACGCGTAGGCGACCACCTGGAAGATCGCGTTGAAGACGACGAGGATGGCCGCGCGCTCGCGGTCGCCGTCGGCGAGGTCGTTCCAGACCAGCACCATCGCAATGCAGCGCGCCAGGCCGACGACGATCACCCCGGTCCGATAGGCGGGCTCGTCGGCGAGGAAGATCCAGGCGAGCGCGAACATCAGCGCCGGGCCGACGACCCACGACAGGAACAGGGAGACCCCGAACATCCGCCCGTCGCCGTGGGTGCGACCGAGGTCCTCGTAGCGGACCTTGGTCAGGACCGGATACATCATCAAGAGCAGCCCGATCGCGATCGGCAGGCTCACGGTCCCGACCTTGAGGGTGTCGAGGAAGTCATTCAGGCCGGGGATCAGCGAGCCGAGGGCGAGGCCGCCTGCCATCGCAAGCGCGATCCATAGCGGCAGGAACCGGTCGAGTCTCGACAGCCGCCGGATGACGGCCGCCTCGCCACTGGTTGAAAGCTGGGTCATGGAGAGGCGGGGCCGGACGGGCCAGGTTGCGGCAAGTCTGCCTCGGGCGGCGCGACCTCATCGATCAGCGCCACGACCCGCGTCGCGATCTCGTCGCGGATGCGGCGCACGGTCTCGAGGTCCTTGCCGGCGGGGTCCTCGAGCTCCCAGTCCTCATAGTGCTTGCCCGGGTAGATCGGGCAAGCGTCACCGCAGCCCATGGTGATCACGGCATCGGCTGCTCTTACGACCTCGTCAGTCAGCGGCTTCGGGAACTCCCTGCTGACATCGATCCCGAGCTCCTCCATCGCCGCGACGACGGCGGGGTTGAGCTGATCGGCCGGGTCGGAGCCCGCGGAGCGAACGTGGAGCCGGCCCTCGGAGAGTTTGTCGAGCAGGCCCGCCGCCATTTGGCTGCGGCCCGCATTCGCAACGCAGACGAACAGGACCTCGGGCACCTCCTTCATCACCTTACCCTCGGATTGGGCGAGCGCCCGCAGCCGCTCACGCGCGAAGCGGTGCACGAACAGCGGCACGAAGTCGTGAAACCGCGCTCCCGAGAGCCGTTCGAGGGAATTATCGGCCCAGCGTTCAACCGTATCCGCGGAGAAGATCCCCGCGAACTCCTCCTTGAGGCTCGCGATTCCGGCATCAACGTGGGCGCGCGTCGCAGAATCGAGTTGAA
The DNA here is from genome assembly GCA_963720685.1 of uncultured bacterium. Taxonomy (GTDB): domain Bacteria; phylum Actinomycetota; class Thermoleophilia; order Solirubrobacterales; family 70-9; genus AC-56. The sequence continues at coordinate 732,448 of CAVRGF010000003.1, forward strand.
GGTTCACTGAGCACCTCCGCTTAGACGTCTTGCATCCACGCTAGCCAATTGAATTGATACATTCAAATAGATGAGCATCGATCTGGAGCTGACCCCGAAGCAGAAGCGGCCCGCCGGGGAGCCGTGCTGCGAGCCGGTCGTCTACCCCGACGTCGCGCGGCTCGAGGCCGAGCGGATGGCGAAGGTGGCCAAGGCGCTTGGGGATCCGATCCGGCTGCAACTCGTCGATGTGCTTCGAAAGCACGCCGGCAAGGTCTGTGTCTGCGAGCTCGTGCCCCTCTTCGAGCTCTCGCAACCGACCGTCTCCCATCACCTCAAGGTCCTGCGTGAGGCGGGGATCGTGGGCTCGGAGCGTGTGGGGCTCTGGGCCTACTACTACGTCAACCCCGAAGCATTGGAGGCGCTGAGCGCATGGCTGAGCTAGAGGCGGTCGAGCCCAAGGCGACGACTTGCTGTTCCCCTGGGGCCCAGGAGACCTGCTGCGAGTCCGAGGCAAAGTCAGGCTGCTGCGGCGAAGGTCACGATGCCGGGTGCGGATGCAGCGCCGCTGGAATGACCGAGACCGTAGACGTGCGCGAGGTCGTCCGAGAGCGCTATGCAGCCGCAGCGACGGCAGCGCGCACCGGGTCGGCGACGTGTTGCGACGACGGGCCGATCACGCCCGAGCAGCGGCAGGCGTTTGGGTCGAGTCTCTACGAGACCGGGGATCGTGACGTGCTGCCCGACGCCGCGCAGCTCGCGTCGCTCGGCTGCGGCAACCCCACCGCCGTCGCCGATCTCCATGAGGGCGAGACGGTCCTCGACCTCGGCTCGGGCGGAGGCATCGACGTGCTGCTCTCGGCGCGTCGGGTGGGTCCGACCGGGAAGGCGTTCGGCCTCGACATGACTGACGAGATGCTCGATCTCGCGCGGCGAAATCAGCACGAGGCCCGGCTGAAGAACGTCGAGTTCCTCAAGGGCACGATCGAGGACGTGCCCCTCGCTGAGGACTCGATCGACGTGATCATCTCCAACTGCGTGATCAACCTCTCCGGCGATAAGCCGGCGGTGTTTCGCGAAGCCGCCCGCGTGCTCCGCCCTGGGGGGCGGTTCGCGGTCAGCGACGTCGTAGCCGATCCGGATATGGACGAGGCCACCCGGCGCGACATGCGGCAATGGACCGGGTGTATCGCAGGCGCGTTGACGCGCGATGATTTCAGGCGCGAGCTGGTCGCGGCGGGCTTCGAGGAGGTCGAGATCCAGGAGACACAACGCGTCCATGAGTACGCGGCTTCGGCGGTCATCCGGGCGCGACTGCGATCGTCGTGACGGATTCCGAGAGGCCCCGGTCGCTGGGCTGACGCGCCGCCTCGAAATCATCGGGACACCGCTGTAGGCAACCCCTAGGTCGTCGGTCGTCCCATCCCTCGCGGATCGCGTCGCAGTGCGGTCAGGTCGGCGGTCCGGGCAGCTGGGTGAGTTGCACGAGGGAGACAACCAGGAGAACCGCGACGCGCGCTCCTCGTTGTGGGCGGTGTAGGCGGAGAGCCACGCCTCGAAGGTCGAGGAGTCGAAGTTCCGAACCTCGATCGCTTGGACATCTGCCCGGTTCGCCTTCGTCCTCGAGGCCGAGGCCTCGGCCAGGCCGACGCGCGATTCGGTGCGGCGTGCCTGCACCGGCAAGCTCAGACTGCGCACGCCGTGTGGCCGGTCACGCGCGGCGGAAGTCTAAGCCCGCCACCCCCGACGTTAGACTGGTCGACGGGTCGAGCGTTCGTCCGACTTCAAGGAGTGCCCCGCGCCGGCGCGCCGTCGAGGGGCTCGCCAGCGGGTGAGCCGGGCCCGACACGACGCTGTGCTGCGGCTGGGCTTCCGACTCCCGACGGCTGTGGCATCTCTGGGCCCGGCAGGATCCGGCGGCATCCGAAGGGCTCGATGACCCGATCTGCGCGCCGGGCTAGAAATTCCAACATAGGAGGACACGAATGGCGTCAGGCAGCAAGAGGAAGACCACGATGGCAAAGCTGAACCGTGAACGCAGGCTCGCCGAGCGTCGGCTCGAGAAGCAGGCCAAGAAGGACGCGAGGAAGCGGGCCGCGGCAGAGGAGGCGAATCCGGCAGGCGACGCCTGACTGTCATGATCGGTGTCCGCCCGGGACCCCTGGACCACACCCTTACCTGATCGGCGCCAGCGAGGGCCGAAGCGTCCTCGACATCGTTCGCGCCGCCCGACAGTTGGACCCGAGCATCGGCAGGCGCTTCCTGATCGCCGGCCACTCGCAGGGCGGTCATGCCGCGTTGTTCGCCGCCGGCGAGGCGAAGAGCTACGTCACAAGGCGAAGCTGCCGCCGCGCTGAGCCGGGGACCCGGCCCCGGTTAGGGATCTGACGAGGCGTTGCCGATCCCACGGACGCCTGGGATGTCGTCGGACGCGTTTCAGCGGGGAGGGGAGGGGTAGTCGTTCGTGCGAGGGACGGCCCCGGCGCACAGGGTCCCGAGCTGTCGGTTCTGTGCCGCCCCCTTCCGGGTCGTCCCTCCTTCGTGTATCCGCATAAGGTGGGCACCGGCGAATCGCCATCCGAGGAGAAGGGAGCGTTCAGTGGAAGCCACTGAGCCAGGCCGGGCGTCCGGCGCTTTCAGCATTCGAACCGACGGAGGCGCCGACGTCGCCGTCGTGACGGCCTCCGGGGAGATCGACATCAGCACCGCCGATGGGTTCGGCCTCGAGATCGATCGGGCGCTCTCGAGCAGTCCGGCGTCGGTTGTCCTCGACCTCGAACGGGTCTCGTTCATCGACTCCACAGGGCTGACCGCCCTGCTCAAGGCGATCGATCGGTCGAACGGACGACTCCGCGTCGTGCGATCGCTGTCTCGCGCCGTGGAGCGAACGCTCGAGGTAAGCGGCCTGATGGACGACCTGCCCTGGACCTGATCCGCTCGAGGATGAGTCCGGCAGCCCGAGCAAGGGCTCGTGCCACCGGCCCCGATTCGTCCCCCTCGGCGGGCGACTCGTTCACCGGCCGATCCGCCTGGGCGCGCAATCTCGCCGCCCCGGTCCGCGACTTCATGGGCGCCGAGACGGGCGGCGCGCTGGTGCTCCTGTGCGCGGCCCTGGCAGCGCTCGCGTGGGCGAACTCGCCCTGGTCGGACTCCTATGAGTCGCTTTGGACGACCAAGCTCGCGATCCGGCTCGGAAGCGGGGGCGTCTCCCTTGATCTGCGGCACTGGGTCAACGAGGGCCTGATGACGTTCTTCTTCCTCGTCGTCGGGCTCGAAGCCAAGCGCGAGCTCGACACCGGGGAACTCCGCGAACGGCGGCGGATGGCGATTCCGGTGGTCGCCGCGGCGGGCGGGATCGCGGTGCCGATCGCGATCTACCTGGCGTTCAACGCGGGCGGCTCGGGTGGCCATGGCTGGGGAGCCGCCATGTCCACAGACACGGCGTTCGCGCTCGGTGTGCTGGCTCTTGTCGCGCCCGGCGGCACCCGCCTTCGAGTCCGGCTGCTGACGCTCGCCGTGGTCGACGACCTGATCGCGCTCGTGGTGATCGCGGTCGTGTACACGGAGCAGCTCTCACTCTTGCCGCTCGCGGTTGCGGTTTGCCTCTTCGTCGCCCTCCTCGGGCTTCGGTATGCGCCCGCCGGGTGGCGGCGCCAGATCGCCGTGTTCGTCGGCATCGGAGTGTGGGTGGCGCTGCTCGAGTCGGGCGTCGATCCGGTCATCTCGGGGCTCGCGGTCGGGCTCGCGACCAGCGCATACCCTCCGAGCCGCGACGACCTCGAGCGGGTGACCGAGCTGACGCGGTCATTCCGTGAGCAGCCAACCCCGCAGCTCGCCCGATCGGCGCAGCTGAGCGTCGCTTCCGCGATCTCGCCCAACGAGCGCCTCCAGCACAGGCTCCATCCGTGGACGAGCTTCGTGATCGTGCCGCTGTTCGCGCTCGCCAACGCGGGTATCCACGTGGATGGGGAACTGCTCGGTGACGCGATCAGCTCGCCGATCACGCTCGGGATCGTGTTCGGCTACGTGGCCGGCAAGCCGCTCGGAATCGTCGCTGCCTCGTGGCTTGCGTCGCGGCCCCGGCTCGCCGGTCTGCCCCGCGCGCTGAGCTGGCCGGTGATCATCGGGGGCGGCACGGTGGCCGGGATCGGGTTCACGGTCTCGCTGCTGATCTCGAGTCTCGCGTTTCACGGCCGGGAGCTCGAGGAGGCCAAGCTCGGCGTGCTCGCGGCCGCGCTCCTGGCGTCGGCACTGGCGCTCGGAGTGTTCGGGGTGATCAGGCGCCTGCCCACCGCCCTGAGGGCGCGCCAGATCGCCGGCACGGTCGAGGAGCTGCTCGACCTCTCAGACGAGGTCGACCCCGACCGGGATCACATCCGAGGGCCGTCGGAGGCACCGGTGACGCTGATCGAGTACGGGGACTACCAGTGCTCGTATTGTGGCCAGGCCGAAGTCGTGATTCGCGAGCTCCTGGGCTCGTTCGGCGAGGACCTGCGATACGTGTGGCGCCACCTCCCGCTCAACGACGTCCACCCAAACGCGCAGATGGCCGCAGAGGCGACCGAGGTGGTTGCCGCGCGGGCGGACTTCTGGGCGATGAACGACAAGCTCCTCGACCATCAGGACAAGCTGACCCCTCCCGACATCGCGAGGTACGCCGAGGAGCTGGGCGTCGGCGCCGAGCTCCTGTGGGACGAGCTTCGCCGTCGAAAGCACGCTCCCCGCGTGGCGGAGGACGTGGCGAGCGCCGACGCCAGCGGGGTGGCGGGCACCCCGAGCTTCTTCATCAACGGGCGCCGACACAACGGAGCCTACGACGTGGGGACGCTGACCCGGGCCGTGCAGGCGGCAAGGACGAGAGTGCGGTTGCGGGAGAGCGCCGCAGCGGAGGCGTCGCGCCGATGAGCGACCAGCCGTCCGGGCGTCTTCGCGGTCGGAGCGCCTGAAAGCGGACGCCTCAGGAGCGGACGATTCCGCCGACCAGCATCCCGGAGCCCAGGTGGGCGCCCAAGACGGGCCCGACCTGGGTGCAGAAGAGCGGCTCGGCGCCGAAGATCGCGGTTCCCTTCTCGACCAGGTGCCCTGCATCCTCGGGCGACTGGGCGTGCTGCACGACCCAGTCCATCGCGCCGCGCTCGTGGAGCTCCTCGAGGTATGCGTCCATCCGCTCGAGCGCGCGGCGCCGCGTTCGAACCCTGCCGACCGGCGCGATCTCGGTTCCGAAGGTGAGGATCGGCTTCACCCTGAGCGCGGTTCCCAGCATCGCGCGAGCAGCGCCGATCCGCCCGCCGCGGCGCAGGTACTCCAGCGTGTCGAGGCAGAACCAGATCTCGAGGCGCTCGCGGGCCTCGCGCACCGCGTTGACGACCGCATCAAGTGCCGCCCCGTGCTCGGCCTCGCGTGCCGCAGCCACGACGAGGCAGCCCAGACCGCCCGCCCCGGTCTGCCCGTCGACGACCTCCACGCGCCCCGGGTGCCCCCTGCCTGCGGCGACCCGGGCCGCCTCGCTCGCCGCCTCGCAGGTCCCCGACAGGCCGCTTGCGATGTGGACGGAGACGACATCGCGCCCGGAGCTGACGAGCGGTTCGTAGCAGGCGAGGAAGTCACCGACCGAGGGCTGCGAGGTCGAGGGCAGCGTGGGGGACTCGCGAAGTCGCTCATAGAAAGCGTCGAGGTCGTCGTATTGATCCTCGGGGCGCAGGTCGCCGTCCCAACCCACGTAAAGGCTCACCTGGTGGATCCCCCAACGGTCGACCAGCGCCCCTGACAGATACGGAGTGCTGTCGGTGACCACGGCCACGCCGGTTCCGCGGGAAGGACTTGGGAGGTCGGTAGAGGCGCTCATTCGAGGCGAACCCTACGCTGCGGCGCCTCGATCGAGAGCTCAGCCCGGCGAGCAGGAGATCGGCGAAGAGCCACCCGGTCGGGTCGCGCTTGACCCCCGGGGCCTGCGTGCTGCCAGACTTGAGCGGTGGCGGATCGGCGGCAGCGCGGCCCGACCAGGGGACGCGGAGCGCGGACCCTGCGGCTCGGGCAGGTCGCCGCCGGCGGTGCGGTTCGCTGGGCGAGCGACCGCGTCGACGGGCGCGGCAGCGAGCAGGATCGCCGGCGGCGGCGGGGCGACCGGCTGGTCGCCACGATCGACTCGCTGGTCGACCAGCTCCAGACGATGCGCGGCGCCGCCATGAAGGCCGGCCAGGTCCTGTCCACGGTCGAGTTCCCCGGGCTCGACGCCGACCAGGCAGCGCATCTGGGGCGGCGGCTGGCATCGCTTCGCGACGACGTTCCACCGGTCGCTTGGAAGGACATGAGGGAGGTGATATCGGGCGAGTGGGGGGACAGCCCCGAGCGAGTCCTCGCGTCGATCGACCACGAGCCGGCCGCCGCGGCGAGCATCGGCCAGGTCTACCGTGGACAGACCAGGGAAGGCCTTGACGTCGCGGTCAAGGTCCAGTATCCGGGGATCGCGGAGGCGGTCGAGTCGGACATGCGGAACCTGCGCATGCTCGCCCCGGTGCTGCGGCGCCTGATGCCGGGCCTCGACGTGAAGCCCCTGCTAGCCGAGCTGGGCGAGCGGATCGCCGCGGAGTGCGACTACGAGCTCGAGGCGTCGAGCCATCGCCGCCTGGCCCGCTTCTGGCGGGGTCATCCGTTCATCGTGGTCCCCGCCGTCGACACTCAGCTGAGTCGCCGCAGGGTGCTGGTCAGCGAGTGGGTCGACGGGATCGACTTCGACGAGGTCGCCCACCGGGGCGATCCGGTTCGTGACCGGTACGCCGAGATCGTCTACCGCTTCTTCTACGGCACCGCACGGGAGCTCGACCTGGCGCTGGGAGATCCCCACCCGGGCAACTACCTGCTCTGCAACGACGGCCGGGTCGCGTTCCTGGATTTCGGCATGCTGCGGGAGCTTCCGCGCCGGTACCTGGATCGAGAGGCGGTGATCTTCGCCGCGATTCGAAACGCCGACGCCGCGGAGCTGGTCGAAGCGATGGAGCGGCTCGGCTACCTGAGCGCAGACACGGACTGGAACGGCCCGCTCATCCTGGCGCACATGCGCGCGATGTCGTGGTGGCTGCAGAGCGACGAGCCGGTCCGCCTCGCGCCCGAGGACATCTGGCGGGGCAGCGCGCCCCTGCGGGAGGAGCGCGACGGGCAGCTCATGGAACAGATGCGGCGAATGACGATGCCCCCTGAGGCGCTGCTCCTGCGGCGGATGGAGGGCCTGCTGTTCCAGGTCGCCTCGACCCTTCGCGCCCGCGCTCCGTGGGGCGCCCTGCTGCGCGAGCTGATCGAGGGCGGCGAGCCGGTGGACTCCCTCGGCGGCGAGCACGCGGCGTGGCTCGCAGAGCGACGGCCTCAGAGTGCCTGAACGCGCGGCGAGGACGTTCCGTTCGCCGACATGAGCACGTCGAGCTGCTCGCCCAGCTCCAGGCGCAGCGTCCGATCGGCGCGGTCGAGCGGCCTGCCGCTGGCGCGCTCGACCAGGTTCGTCGCCTCGTTCGGATCGCGCTCGAGGTCGTAGAGCTCGTACTCGCTCGCCGCGTTTCCGTCTGGATCGAAGTAGATCGCAAGCTTCCCCTTCGCGCTGCGCACGGCCCGGATCCGGTTCGGCTGACCCGGCACGTTCTGGAGCGCGGTCGCGGCCTGGTGGTCGTCGTAGGTGAAGTGGACTTCGTCTTGGACCGATGGGGCCGGCGCTGGATGGCGCAGGATCGGATCGAGCCCGGGGGGGAGTCGGGCCGACCGCGCTCGCGGTTCGCCGAGTCGGCGAGAACGGGGGAGAGGTCGCGACCGCGAAACGGCGCCGAGGTGCTCGCACCCGCGATCGTCGCGATCGTGGGCATCAGGTCGACCAGCGACGCGAGGGCGTCGGACTCTGCCGGTCGGGGGAACAGCACGGGGTTCGAGATCACCATCGGGACGTGGATCGTCTCCTCGTAGGCGTTGAAGGCCTTCTGCCTCAGCCCGCCATGCGAGAGCCCCATCTCGCCATGGTCCGCGCACCGGAAGATCACCGTGCGGGACCGAAGCGACCGCGGATCCGTCGGGTCGCCGAGCGCGTCGAGGAGGCGGCCGATCTGGGCGTCGACGACGCGATGGAGGTGGGCGTAGAAGTTGACGTAGTCGAGTTTCGCGCGCTCGCCGCTCAGCGGCCCCAGATAGGCCGTCATTCCCATCCGCATGAGCTCGTGGACGGCCGGCTTGTTGCGCATGTCCTCTTCGACCGTGGGCGGCAGCTTCACGTCCAAGTCGCGGAACTCCGATCGCGAGTAGCCGCCTCCGATGTACTGGGCCGGATAGCCGAGCACGTCGTGGGGATTGACGAGCGATACCACGAGACAGAATGGCTCGCGGAGGTCGGGGCGACCGAGCCACGCTTCGGCCTGTCGCGTGTAGAGCTCATCCCATCCCTGGCCGAGGGGACCCGCATTGCCCGCGCCGAAGTGCTCGGCCTTCGCATTCTCGCCCGCGTCGGGGGGCTCCCAGTCGGCGAACCCGTAGTCGCGCCGCAGTCGCTCCGCGTCGGCCGGCCCCCAGCCCGCCAGCAGCGGGCCGTCACCCGCGGGGTGGGTCAGGTGCCACTTGCCCTTGTACCCGACCTCGTAACCGGCGCCCCTCAGGATCTGAGCGAGGTTGGGAGTGTCGGGCCGCAGCTCGGGCTCGCCGCCGGACTTCGGGCCGAGCTGGAGCAGGCCGCGTCCGAACTGGCGAAGCGCCCGCTTTCGCGGCGCGTTCGGAGTCTTGAGAATGTCGACGAGCGTTCCTGCGACGGCGGCTGCGTTTCGCGGATCGGGTCGCAGGTCGCCGCGCGTATGGGTGAGCGTGACGCCGTGCTGCGCCGGGTACTGCCCGGTCAGAAGCGTCGCCCGGCTCGGAGAGCACATCGATGTGTTGCAGAACGCCCGGCCAAAGCTGAGCCCCGTCTGCGCGAGGCGACGATCGTTGGGCATGAGAGCGTCGAGCCAGCCGGGTTCGTCGGGCCAGTGGCACGGGTGGCGCTGCTGGTCCGTGATCACCAACAGGATGTTCGGCGGCGCTTCGCTCACAGTGGAAGGCGCGCCGTCATCGGCGACGTCTCTCCTGCGCCCGGCGACGGCCCCGGAGCGACTGCGGCTTCGACTGCCGCGACGAGGGTTGACCCCAGCATCCCGATGAGCTCGGCCCTGGGCACGCCGCTTCCTCGCCAGGCGTCGAGCGAGGCCTCACCGAAGGCCAGGAAGCCCTCGAGCGCGATCCGGACCCGAGGCGGCGGCGTGGAGGTGCCCAGGTGATTGGTCGAGATGTTCGCGATCACCTGCTCGCGGTAGGCGGCGGCGATCTCGAGCACCTCGGGGTCCACGGAGGTGCGTGACTGGCGGCGGAGGCGCCACGCGTCGCTGGGCTTCTCGGCGTGGTCGATCATCCGCTCGAGGTTGGCCGCCAGGCGCTCGGCGAGCGGGATCGCGGCGTCCGTCGACCACTCGCCGGTCAGCTGGCTGCCGGCCCTGTGGACCGCGGCGCGGAGGAGCTCACCTCGCCCGCCCGGGAAGTAGTGGTAGACGAGGTTCCGGGTCACCCCGGCCCGCTCCGCGACTCGCGCGAAGCCGAGTCCCTCGACGCCGTCGCGGGCCGCGATCGCGAGCGCCGCATCGACCAGCTGCTCGCGGCGGACGGCCGGCGGCATGCGCTTCGGCGCGGCCACGGCTCCCATCGGGGCCATCCTAGCCTATTTGGCGTGACGCAAAATAAGCTACGAGTGGGCTTCCAGCAGCTCGACGCGATAGTCGTCGGAGATCACCTCTCCACACCAAACTGGGGGTTAAAAAACAAGGGCGGAGCCTCGATTAATGCGATAGTCGTCCGGATCGCGCACGAAGCAGAGCCGCGAGCCGCCCTCGCGCACCGAGTAGGGGGGCCGCTCCGGCTCGACCCCGAGTCCGGCAAGCCGCTCGAGCGCGGCGTCCATGTCGCCGACCGTGATCGCGATGTGCCCATAGCCGGTGCCGATCTCGTATGGCTCGGTTCGGCCGATGTTGTAGGTCAGCTCGAGGCGCGGCCCATCGCCGGGCAGGCCCATGAACACGTTGATCGCCTCGTCGCGGATCGGGATCCGGCCGACCTCCTCCATGCCCAGCTTCTCGTAGAAGGCGATCGAGCGGTCCAGGTCCGTGACCCGGTAGCAGGTGTGGATCAGCTCCGACATTCGGCCCCGACCTTACCGTGGGCTCGATGGCCAGGCGCCCCCGCCGGCCTGATCGTGGTTAGGAGCACCTAATTAGGGAACCCTAAGCTCTGATAGGGTGGCGCGCCATCCCAACCGCAGCGATCGGAATTGAATTGGAGAGCGCTTGATCCCCACCTACGTGATCGGCCTCCGTGAGGGCCTCGAGGCGGCGCTGATCGTCGGGATCGTCGCAGCGTTCCTGCGCCAGCGGGAGGAGGGGAGAGGGCTTCGGTACGTGTGGATCGGGGTGGCGATCGCGGTCGGTTTGTGCGCCGCCGTGGGGGTTGCCCTGGAGCTCCTCAACGAGCAGCTTCCACAGCGCCAGCAGGAGCAGCTCGAGACGGTCGTGGGGTTCGCGGCGGTCGGAATCGTCACCTTCATGATCGTCTGGATGCGCCGCCACGCCGCCGGACTTCGCGCCGAGATCGAGCGAAGCGCCGCCACGGCGCTGGCGACCGGCTCGATGATCGGCCTCGTCGGGATGGCCTTCTTCGTCGTCCTACGCGAAGGCCTCGAGACGGCCGTTTTCCTGCTCGCCGCCTTTCAGGCCGCCGACAACGCCGTCCTCGCCGGGCTCGGCGCGCTGCTCGGCATCATCACCTCGGTCGTCGTCGGGGTGGGCATCTATCGCGGTGGCACTCGGATCAACCTGGCTCGATTCTTTCGCGTCACCTCGGCGCTGCTCGTCTTGATCGCGGCGGGCCTGCTTGCCACGGCCGTTCACACGGGGCACGAGGCCGGGTGGATCAACAACCTGCAGGGCCAGGCCCTCGACCTGAGCTGGCTGGTCGTCCCCGGCACCATCACCTCGTCGCTTCTGACGGGGATGCTCGGACTCCAGCCGCTGCCCACCGAGGCGGAAGTCCTCGTGTACCTGGGCTACGCGGTTCCAATGCTGACCTACGTGCTGTGGCCGCAACGCCGGACTCGTCCCCGGCGCCAGCCGGCCAAGGAGGCCGCCAGCGCCTGATCGTTCGAGCGGTCACGGCCGTCTCGCCGATCACCCCTCGCCAAGTCACGCAGCCGCGAATGAAGCCAACGATGAAGAATGGAGCTCTCGCCCTCGGTGCCACGGTCGCGATTGCGCTCTCGGCCTGCGGTTCGGACGACCGCGAGTCGGGATCGCGCGACGTCGCCGTGACCCTGAACGACTCGGGCTGCGCCCCGGAGAAGATCGAGGTCGCCGCCGGGCCGACCACGTTCGAGGTCACCAACGGGGGTACCTCGAGGGTGAGCGAGATGGAGCTCAAGGACGAGTCGGGCACGATCCTCGGAGAGAGTGAGAACGTGGTCGAGGGCGTCCGGGGCCAGTTCTCGCTCGACCTCGAGCCCGCCAAGTACGTGATCAGCTGCCCGAACGGCGATACCGATGACCAGGGCACCCTCCTCGCCACCGGCGAGGCGAGCCCGGAGCCGAGCGGAGCATCCGCCTCGCTGCTCGCCGCCGGGACGGCGAGCTATCGCCGCTACATCGAGGAGCAGGTCTCCCGGCTTCGCGCCGGGGTCGAGGACTTCCAGGCGGCGCTCGGCTCCGGCGATCTGGCACGCGCCAAGGCGCTATACGGGCCGGTGCGTCGCCACTACGAGGCCGTCGAGCCGGTCGCCGAGAGCTTCGGCGACCTCGACCCGGAGATCGACGCCCGGATCAACGACGTTCCTGACCTCGCGCATTGGTCCGGGTTCCACCGCATCGAACGCACCCTGTGGCAGTACGGAACAACAGCGGGGACCGAGCGCTACGCGCGCAAGCTCACCGACGACACCAAGACGCTCCAGCGCAAGGCGAAGACGATCAAGCTCCAGCCGGCGCAGATCGCGAACGGCTCGGTCGAGCTTCTCAACGAGGTGGCGAACTCGAAGATCACGGGCGAGGAGGACCGCTACTCGCACACGGACATCTCTGACTTCCAGGGCAACCTCGAGGGGTCCCGCGAGGCGTTCGTGGTCCTGCGCCCGGCTCTTCGCTCCGACGGCGATCAAGCGCTCGTCAAGACGATCGACCAGCGCTTCGCGGCCGTGCAGAGGGGCCTCGACCGTTACCGCAGGAACACGACCCTGGGGTTCGCGCTCCATGGGGAGCTCACCCCGGCCGATCGCCGAAAGCTCTCGCAGCAGATCGACTCGCTCGCCGAGCCGCTGTCTACGGTTGCGGCCAAGGTCAGCGGCGCCTAGGCGGCGTCGCGGCCGCGAATCGAATGTTCGGGTCTCTCCAGATTCCGCTTCTCGGGCTCGGCGTCTGGCTGCTCGAGGAGGGGCTCCAGACCGAGCGCTCGGTGAACTGGGCCCTCGAGGCCGGTTACCGCCACGTCGACACGGCGCAGAATTACGGCAACGAGACGAGTGTCGGGCGGGCGATTCGATCCAGCGGGCTCGCGCGCGACGAGCTGTTCGTCACGACCAAGTACCTCCCCGGATCGGGTCATCCCGACGAGCAGGCCGAACGCAGCCTCGGGCGGCTCGGGATGGAGCAGGTGGACCTCTACCTGGTCCACTGGCCCCAGGGCGGTCCGACCCGCGCCTGGAAGGGGATGGAGCGAGCGCTGGAGCGGGGGCTCACCCGCGCGATCGGGGTCAGCAACTTCGATCTCGACGCGCTTTCCAAGCTGATCGAGACGGCAGACGTCCCGCCCGCCCTGAACCAGGTCGACTTCAGTCCGTTCCGCTTTCGCCGCCGGCTGCTCGCCGGGTGCGCGGAGCGGGGAGTCGCCCTCGAGGCCTACAGCCCGCTCACCCACGGCCGTGACCTCGCCGACCCCGTCGTCGCGGCGATCGCCGAGCAGGTCGGCCGCACGCCGGCGCAGGTGATGCTCCGCTGGGCTGTCCAACGGGGGGTCGGGGTGATCCCGAAGTCGAGCCACCGAGAGCGGATCGTGGAGAACGCGGCCATCTTCGACTTCGAGCTGGACTCCGACCAGATGTCGAGGCTCGACGGGCTGGACCAAAGCGACGGCTCAGCCCAGGCGACCGACGGCAAGTGGTGGACGCTGCGCGGCCGGGCTCGCAGCTTCGCGGCGCGCCTCGCGCGGCCCCTTCGTCGCTAGCTCATGGGCGCGAGTAACCTCTGGCGCGGGGCTCGGCCGGTCCGTCGGCTGTCTACCTGAGTTCCAGTAGCCGATGGATCTACGCCCTGACACCGGCCGGCGCGCGCCGTTGCGTTACCGGCCGAATTCGTCCATTGAAGGAGGATGTGCATGAAGCGATTGGCATCGAGGGTGGCGTTGGCCTCGATCGGCGCGACACTCCTGTTCGCGGGAGTGGCGCAGGCCCACCGGGCAAGCTGCACCGAGACCACCAACCCCCACGGCCAGACCGTCCCGCCGGCGGGGTCGACGACTCTGCCCGGACCGAACGGAGGCCAGAACGAGGACGGCTTCTATCTGCTGGGAACGAACACCGGGGTGAGCTCGGTCTGGGTCCTCGACAACGGAAGTGGCACGGTCTTCGGGCCGTTCGCTCCCGGGACCAAGATCAAGTACACCCAGGCCCCTGGCGCGGTCCCCTCTCAGAAGAAGATCGGTAGCGATCAGGGTCAAGCCGGCGCGGTCCAGTACCACCTCACCGGCACCGGAGATGCCTATGCGTACTCCGACGACAACGTGCTGGTGCCGTGCCTGGTACCACCACCACCGAAGTAAGCCGCTGAGTCTCGCGGAGGGAGCCGCGGCTCCCTCCGCGGCGGCTCCCGCAGGCCACGATCAAGGCGGGGCCGTTCCGGCGCCGGCGCGGCCCCGCCGTTTGAGCAACCTCGCCGTCACCCCGTCGATGGTCGAGATCCCGTAGCCCATCGACGGGTCGCCGTCGGTCATCACCGCAATCGCGATCCGTGTCCGGCCGCGCTCCAGTCTCGCCACCTGATGGACGAGCTGTCCGCGTCCGGTTGGTCTCCATCCCCCCTTGAAGAAGACCTTCCAGCCACGCTTCCTCGCGACCGCCGGGATGCCCCAGCTCTCATACCCGACGATGTGTGAGAGCAGGTGGTTCGCAAAGGCGCGAAAGCGGTCCGGCAGCAGGCGGTTCATACCGAAGAAGAAGCCCGCCTGATCGCTGGCGCTGATCATCGCGTTGGTCCACAGGCCGTGGATCGAGAAGTCGCGCATCCCGGCCCGGTGGGCAAGGCGGCGAAGCCTCGGGTCCTTGACCTTCCTCCAGACGGCGGTCGCCGCCGCGTTGTCGGAGACGTGGATCATGGGCCGAAGCAGTGCGCGGTCGTGGGTGTCCAGACGATCGCGTCGCTCGGCGAGCCGGCGAAGATAGGCGACCAGCAGCATCGCCTTGACGACGCTGGCGCTGACGAAGCGCCGGTGCGGGTGGGCTCCGTAGGTGCGCCCCTCGCTTCCCACGACGGCGAACGACGTGACGCCGGAGCGCCGGGCGAGGTAGCGCCGCGCCGAGCGAATCGCCCCGCGACCCGGATGGCCGAACGGACCGTTGCCCCGGCCGGTGTAGGGGCCCGTCGTAGGGCCATGAAAGCGGTGGCCGTGGCATTGAGGGTGGGACGCTGGCCGACCCATGGCCGCCTCTGGCCGCCGCTTGAAGCAGGCGGCGAACCGAAACGGGCCGGCGGGAACGGAAATGCTCGCGGCGAGGTGGGTGCGTCCGGGCCTCGCTTCCCGGGTCCGGCTAGCCGCGACGCGCCTCAACGGGCCGCGCCGGCTCGACGAGACGTACCACGCCGCACGCTCCCCTCCCCAGCGCAGATCGGGAGGGTGAAGCGAGCGGATGGTAAGCCGCGCTCGGCCGCGCGGCAGGTAGCGAACCCGGGTCCTGACATGCTCGTCGACGGTTACCTGCGCTGCCCGGCTGCGAACGCCTGGTGGGCCCGCGAAGGCGACCCGGTAGCGGGTGTTTCGATCGGGGGCGACGCGGAACGAATACGAGCCGTCCGGCCCGGTGGTGGTCGTCGGGCCGCGAGCGTAGGAACCGTACGGAAAGGGATCGGCCCGGAGCTCGACCGTTTGGCCGGCGCTCGCGGTGCCGTTCGAAAGCGCGCCCGACACGGTGGTCGATTCCCCGAAGCGGATCTCGCCTCGGTCGGCGTGCAGGGACAACGTAGTGGCCCGGCCCGCCGCCGGCGAAGCCGCCGCGAGGGACAGCGCGAGACCCGCCAAGGCAATGCCGACGGCCCGGCGCCTGCGCTTCGGCACCGCGATCTCGCGCCCGGCCAGGATCGAGGCCTCGGTGGGGTCCATCGGCCTCAGGGTCGCAGGCCACGCGACCTGGGGCCCTCGGCGACTCGCTGGGCGACCAGCTCGTGCGCGTGCTCGGCCCAGTCACAGAGCAGCGGGCGCGTGTCCCGAGGGTCGATGATCTCCTCGACCATGAATCGCTCGGCGGTGCGGAAGGGCGATCGGACCGCGTCGAGCCGCGCCTGGATCTCGGCGCGAAGGACGGCCGGGTCGTCCGCGGCCTCGAGCTCCCGCCGGTAGGCGGCCTCGAGCCCGCCGGCGATCGGCAGCGAGCCCCAGGTTCCGGACGGCCACGCGTAGCGCAGATTGAGGCGCGAGGCGTCGCCCGCCGCCGAGCCGGCGATCCCGTAGACCTTCCGGACCAGGACCGAGACCCACGGGACCTCGGCCTGGTACACGGAGACGAAGGCACGGGTTCCGCGGCGGATCGTCCCCGCCCGTTCGGCCTCCGTACCGATCACGAACCCGGGCTGGTCGACGAGGTTCACGACCGGGAGCCGGAACTGGTCGCACAGGTCGACGAACCGGGTCATCTTCTCCGACGCATCTGCGTTCAGACCGCCGCCGTAGACCTTCGGGTCCGATGCGAGCACGCCCACCGGGCGGCCGCCGAGCCGGGCCAGGGCGGTGATCAGCGGCCGTCCGAATCGACGCCCCACCTCGAACACCGACCCGCGATCGAGAACCGCCGCGAGGATGCGGCGCATCTCGTACGGCTGGCGCTCGTCGCGCGGGACGATCGAGATCAGCTCCTCCTCGCGGCGGTCGGGATGATCGGAGCTCGGCAGGCAGGGGGGAGCCTCCCAGGCGCTGCCGGGGAGATACGAGAGGAAGAGCCGCAGCTGGGCGAGCGCGTCATCCTCGTCCGCGGCCTCGTTGTCGACGGCGCCCGCGGCCGTCTGGGCGCGCGACCCGCCGAGCTCCTCCTTGTCTGGCGTCTCACCCATTCCGGCCATCGCCACCACAGGCGGACCGGCCACGAAGAGCTGCGCGGTCCCGCGCACCATGACGCTGAAATGAGAGGCGACGACCCTCGCCGCCCCGAGGCCGGCGCAGGGCCCGAGCGCCGCGGCGACCACCGGCACCGAGGAGAGGTTGTCGACCGCGACCTCCCATCCGGGGACCTCCGGGATGTAGGTGAAGCCGAGCTGCTCGAGCTGCTTGACGCTGCCGCCGCCGCCCGTGCCGTCGACCAGCCGGACGAGGGGGATCCGCAGCTCGTTGGCGAGACGCTCCGCGTAGACCGACTTGCGGAAGATCGCGGCGTCCGCCGCGCCTCCCCGGACCGTGAAGTCGTCGCCCTGGATCGCGATCCGGCGTCCGTCGATCCTGCCCCGACCGACGATCACGTTGGCCGGTGTGAAGTCGTCGAGCTCCCCGTCCGGGCCGTACTCCGAGACCCCGGCGATCGCGCCGGTCTCGTGGAACGAGCCCGCGTCGAGCAGACGCTCGATGCGCTCGCGGACGGTCAACCTCCCGCTGGAGTGCTGGCGCTCCACGCGCTCGGCGCCGCCCAGCTCGCGGGCGAGTGCCTCGCGGCGCCGAAGCTCGTCGATCTCGGCATTCCAGCTCACCGGCCGAGCATATTCGTGGCGGCGCGCCGTCGGGCCTTGGCCTTAGCGTCCGGTGATCGGACTGGAACCGAGCGTCTGGAAGCTGCGCGCCCCCCTGGCCCCGGCGCTTCGCCGGGGGCTGATCGTGGCGACGCCCGTGGCGCTCGCCTTCCTGTTCGACCTGGAGCTCGACTTCGCGGCGGCCGGGGCGATCTCGACCGGGGCGCTGCTGGCCGGCTTCGTGGCGTTCGACGCACCTGCACGCACGCGGCTCGTCTGGCAGCTCTGCTGCACGCCGGCGATCGGCCTGGCCGCGGCGCTCGGGGCGCTGACCGGGGAGCCCGGCTGGCTGGCGGCGCTGACGATGACGGCGTTCGCCTCGCTCGCCGGGCTGTCGGTGGCCGTCTCACCGCGGGCCGCGGTCGCGGGGATGACCTGCGTGCTCGCGCTCCTGCTCGCGCAGGGCCTCGGAATCTCGCCCGGCGAGGCCCCCGAGGCGCTGCTCCTCGGCGGCGCTGGGGCGCTCGCGCAGGCCGTGACCTCGGCCGTGGTGGCGCTGGTGGATCGAACCGCCGAGCGGGTCGACCCAATCACCGGCACGCGCAGCGCGCTGCGGACGGTCCGGGCCAACCTGTCGCTCGGATCGACCAGCTTCCGTCATGCGCTCCGCTGGGGGACCGCGCTCGGCCTCGGCGTTGCGGCATACCACCTGATCGACGTCGGGAGGCATGGATACTGGATCCCGCTGACCGTCCTCTTCGTCCTGCGGCCCGCACCCGACGAGACCGTCGAGCGGATCGTGATGCGGGCCGCGGGAACGGTCGCCGGCCTTGCGCTCGCGACGCTGCTTGCGGAGGTGGTCGGCCATCACGCGTGGGCCAACGCGCTCGTGATCGGCCTCACGGCTGCGTTCGCGTTCGCGCTCTTGGCGATCGAGTACGCGCTGTTCACGGCGTCGATCACCGCTTTCGTCGTGCTTGTCGCGCATGCCCTCGGCCAGTCCGCCCTGCAGGCCGCCGACGAGCGGGCGATCGCGACCGCGATCGGGATCGGGGTCGCGGCGAGCGCCGTCGTCCTGTGGGGGAGCCGCGACCCGCAGTCCCGTTCGGCCTAGGTCTGACGCGCGCCGGTGGTCGGCTGGGTGTATGGTCTTCGGCCTTGGGAATGGAGAGCAGGACGCTCCGGAGGAGGGGCCGTATGCCGCGTTCCATCAGGGTGTTGTTCGGGATGCTCGTCGTAGTGGCCATCGGGGCCCAGACGGCCGCGGCCTCCGCCGCCGACTACGCGCAGACTGCGCGCAACATCATCCCGTCGGGACAGTTCGGCAGCGCGCCGGTGCCCCCCGGCGCCGACAGCCAGGCGAAGATGTACGACGGGCTGACGCCGCTGTTCGACGACGTCACCGGCGCCGACCTCAACAAGTACTTCAAGTCGGAGCGGTTCGGGATCGACACCGACGGGCCGGGCACGGTGGAGACCGTGCCCCACCCCGGGGTGTCGATCGTGCGTGACAAGTTCGACGTCCCGCATGTCCACGCGACGAGCTATGACGGCGGCATCTGGGCGGCCGGGTGGATCGCCGCCGAGGACCGGGGGCTGCTCCTCGCCCAGGCTCGCTACAACGCCCGCGTCGCCGCGATCGACGCCCCAGGGCTGAACGCGCTCGACCTGATCGTCGGGCTCGATCAGTTCAAGCCGAGCGCCCAGACCGAGTCCGAGATCGCCAAGCAGACCCAGGCGTTGAAGCACCACGGGCCGGACGGTGTGGCGGTGCTCCACGACATCGACACCTTCATCTCGGGGATCAACGACTACCTGGCCATCCACAGCCCCTCGACGGCGCCGTGGACCCGTAACGACGTCTACGCGCTGAATGCGCTCAAGGGACAGTTCGTCGGGCAGGGGGGCGGCGATGAGGCCCGTCGCTCGCAGTTCCTTGGTGGGCTCGAGCAGCGCCTCGGCGCCGCGAAGGGCAAGAGCGTCTTCCACGACCTGCGCCAGTTCAAGAATCCCGCCAGTCCCACCACGGTCGACGGCTTCTTCCGCTACGGGCAGATCCCCAAGCACGCCCCGGGCAGCGTGGTGCTCGACCCGGGGAGCTTCCAGACCACGCCCTCGGTCTCCAAGCGCGACCTTCCCAAGCGGGCCGCACCGCACCCCGCTCGCGCCAGCAACACGCTGATGATCGACGCCAAGGACTCGGTGACCGGCCATCCGCTGATGGTCGGGGGCCCGCAGATCGGCTACTTCTATCCGGGCCTCACCTATGAGATCGACATGCACGCTCCGGGGCTCGAGTGGCGAGGCGCGACCTCGGCGCCCTTCCCGGGGTACATGCTGATCGGCCGAGGCGCCGATTTCGCGACCACGCTCACCTCCTCGAGTGGCGACATCATCGACCAGTACGCCGAGACGCTCTGCGGGGGGAGCGACACCAAGTATCGCTACAACGGCAAGTGCCTGGCGATGAAGCACTTCAACGCCGGGACCCTGAACGGCGACCCGGTCAAGTTCCTGACCACCGTCCACGGCCCAGTTGTCGGTTACGCGACCGTCAGGGGCCGCGAGGTCGCGATCTCGTCGAAGCGCTCGAGCCACGGCAAGGACGTCCTCGACCAGCTCTTCTTCCGTCGCCTCTCGACCGGCAAGGTCGACAGCGTCGGCTCGTTCTTCAACGCCGCCGCGCAGACCCCGCAGACCTTCAACTCGTTCTACATCGATTCCAAGCACGTCGCCGAGTACACGAGCGGCAAGCTGCCGATCCGGCCGAGGAAC
Organism: uncultured bacterium; assembly: GCA_963720685.1. Classification (GTDB taxonomy): domain Bacteria; phylum Actinomycetota; class Thermoleophilia; order Solirubrobacterales; family 70-9; genus AC-56. Next base: position 752,148 of record CAVRGF010000003.1, read on the forward strand.
GTCGACCCGGGCCTGCCCACTGTAGGCACGGGCCAATACGAGTGGAAGGGTTTCCTGTCGGGCGCTCAGCACATCCACGGCAAGGACCCGGCCGACGGCACGATGACCAACTGGAACAACATCTCCGCGCACGGATTCGGCGCGGCGGACGACAACTGGGGCGGCAACGGCTCGGTGGCCCGCGTCAAGCTGCTGGACCGCAACCTGAAGCGCCAGAGCAAGAACGGGAAGTGGAACCTGGCCACGGTGACCTCGGCGATGAACGCGTCGGCGACCCAGGACGTGCGAGCCATCTTCACGGTCCCGCTCTTGAGTCGCCTGCTCGCAGGCAGCGCGGCCCCGACGCCGCAGGCAGCGAAGATGCTCTCCCTCCTGTCGGCATGGCGCCAGCATGGCGGGAGCCGGCTGGACAAGAACCTCGACGGCAAGATCGATGACCCGGGGGCCGCGATCATGGACGCCGCTTGGCCGAAGATCGCCGACGCATTCATGAAGCCGCAGCTGGGGCCGCAGCTCGACGAGCTGAACTCGCTGTTCTCCCGCTTCGATGCGCCGCCCGGCGGCCAATACGACGGCTGGTACCAGTACTTCGATCGCGACGTCAAGAATCTGCTCGGCGAGCACGTCGCCCAGCCGTTCCAAAACAGCTACTGCGGCCACGGCAGCAAGGCCGCGTGCCAGGCCGCGATCTGGAAGGCGATCGCCGCCGCCGGCGCCCAGCTGACCGCCGATCAGGGGACCTCGAACCCCGCCGCCTGGCGCGCCGACGCGACCGCGGAGCGGATCCACTTCGCGCCCGGGGTGCTCTCGACCACGATGCGCTACACGAACCGGCCGAGCGGGATCCAGCAGGTGATCTCGTTCAACGGCCACCGCTAGGGCCACCGAGAGACTCAACCCAGTTCACCGCGGCTGCGAAAGCAACGGCCGCGGTGGCGCGTTATTAGCCCGGACTGGCTCAGCGACCGGTCCGATTTCGCTTACAAAGGACAACGCCGCGCCCGGGTGCGCGCATGGAGGTGCTGGATGCTGGATCGGTGTGAGGTTTCAAGGCCCCGGCGACTGCTCTTCGTGAGTGCGATCGCCGCAATCGCGGGCCTGGCCGCCGCGCCCGCAGCCCTCGCCGCCCCAGGTGACATCAACACCGTCGCGGGCACGGGCACCTTTGACTACTCGGGCGATGGTGGCCCGGCCACCTCGGCCGACTTCGACTCGCCCGTCGAGGTGGCCGTCGGATCCGGCAACCTCTATATCGCCGACTTCAACAACCACCGGGTGCGCAGGGTCAATTCCTCGGGGACCGTCACCACGGTCGCCGGGACGGGAACCGCCGGCTACTCGGGCGACGGCGGCCCCGCCACCTCGGCCGAGATCGACTTCCCCCGCGGGCTGGCGGTGGACGCCGACGGCAACCTCTACATCGCCGACTACTCCAACGACGTCGTCCGCGAGGTCGACGGCTCGGGGACGATCACCACGGTCGCCGGCACCGGCACCGCCGGCTACTCCGGCGACGGGGGGGACGCAACGGCTGCCGAGCTCGACGGCCCCCGCACGCTCGCCTTCGACTCCGACGGCAACCTCTACATCACCGACTCGTTGAACAACGTGATCCGCAAGGTGGGCCCCTCGGGGACGATCACCACGGTCGCCGGCACCGGCACCGCCGGCTACTCCGGCGACGGGGGGGACGCAACGGCTGCCGAGCTCAACCAGCCCTGGGGAGTGACCCTCGATGCCTCCGGCAACCTCTATATCGCCGACACCCTGAACAACGTCGTCCGCAGGGTGAACACCTCGGGGACGATCACCACGGTCGCCGGGACGGGCACTCCCGGCAACACTGGCAACGGGGGGCCGGCCACCTCGGCCCTGCTCAATATGCCTCGCGGGCTGGCGGTCACTCACGGCAACCTCTACATCGGCGACGAAGCAAACTGCCAGGTGCGCAGGGTCGACGGCTCGGGGACGATCACCGCGTTCGCGGGCACGGGAGCCTGCGCCTTCTCCGGCGATGGGGGGCCGGCCACATCGGCCGGCACCAACCCCCTAGGGATTGCCGTCGACGCCCAGGGCAACATCTACATCGCCGACAGCGCGAATAGCCGCGTGCGCAAGGTGGCGGAGAGCTTCCCGCCCCAGACGACGATCGACTCCGGCCCCTCGGGGACCACCAAAGACCCGACCCCGACCTTCACCTTCTCCTCGTCCGAGGGTGGGTCGAGCTTTCAGTGCAGGGTGGACTCGGGCTCGTTTGCGTCGTGCAGCTCGCCCAAGACCACCGCCCACCTCGCCGACGGCTCCCACACGTTCGAGGTCAGGGCGACCGACCAGGCCGGGAACACCGACGCGACGCCCGACTCACGCACGTTCACGGTCGATGCCACGGCTCCCGAGACGACGATCGACTCCGGCCCCTCGGGGACCACCAACGACCCGACCCCGACCTTCACCTTCTCCTCGTCCGAGGGTGGGTCGAGCTTCAAGTGCAAGGTCGACTCCAACGGGTACTCGGCCTGCGCTTCGCCCAAGACCACCGCCCACCTCGCGGATGGGTCGCACACCTTCTCCGTCCGGGCGACCGACCAGGCCGGGAACACCGACGCGACGCCCGACTCACGCACGTTCACGGTCGATGCCACGGCTCCCGAGACGACGATCGACTCCGGCCCCTCGGGGATCACCAACGACCCGACCCCGACCTTCACCTTCTCCTCGTCCGAGGGTGGGTCGAGCTTTCAGTGCAGGGTGGACTCGGGCTCGTTTGCGTCGTGTAGCTCGCCCAAGACCACCGCCCACCTCGCGGATGGGTCGCACACCTTCTCCGTCCGGGCGGCCGACCAGGCCGGGAACACCGACGCGACGCCCGACTCACGCACGTTCACGGTCGACACGGTGAGGCCCCTGGTCACGATCGACTCCGGGCCGACGGGCCTGACCAACGATCCCGAGCCGAGCTTCGCTTTCTCCTCCTCGAAGCCGGGGTCGAGTTTCGAGTGCCGGGTCGACTCAGGCTCCTTCGCGAGCTGCTCCTCGCCACTCCAGATCGGCCGCCTCGACGACGGAAGCCACACGTTCGCCGTTCGTGCCACCGACTCGACCGGGAACACGGGGCCGGCTGTCTCGCGGCGGTTCAAGGTCGACGCGACCGCCCCCACCCTGAAGATCAAGGGGCCCAGCAAGATCAGGACCTCGAAGAGGAGGGCATCGGCCGTCTTCGACCTCAAGACGTCCCACCAGGTGGCGCTCAAGTGCCGGGTGAAGTCGAAGCACTTTGCGCCCTGCTCCGCCCACTACCGAACTCCGAAGCTCGGCCATGGGACCCACACCCTGACGGTGAAGGCGACCGACCCGGCCGGAAACCTGACCACGCGGAGCCGGAAGTTCAAGATCGTGGCCCGCAAGTGAGTAGCTACCGGCTGCACCTCCGTGTTTCAAGGCCCCGGCGACTGCTCTTCGTGAGTGCGATCGCCGCAATCGCGGGCCTGGCCGCCGCGCCCGCAGCCCTCGCCGCCCCAGGTGACATCAACACCGTCGCGGGCACGGGCACCTTTGACTACTCGGGCGATGGTGGCCCGGCCACCTCGGCCGACTTCGACTCGCCCGTCGAGGTGGCCGTCGGATCCGGCAACCTCTATATCGCCGACTTCAACAACCACCGGGTGCGCAGGGTCAATTCCTCGGGGACCGTCACCACGGTCGCCGGGACGGGAACCGCCGGCTACTCGGGCGACGGCGGCCCCGCCACCTCGGCCGAGATCGACTTCCCCCGCGGGCTGGCGGTGGACGCCGACGGCAACCTCTACATCGCCGACTACTCCAACGACGTCGTCCGCGAGGTCGACGGCTCGGGGACGATCACCACGGTCGCCGGCACCGGCACCGCCGGCTACTCCGGCGACGGGGGGGACGCAACGGCTGCCGAGCTCGACGGCCCCCGCACGCTCGCCTTCGACTCCGACGGCAACCTCTACATCACCGACTCGTTGAACAACGTGATCCGCAAGGTGGGCCCCTCGGGGACGATCACCACGGTCGCCGGCACCGGCACCGCCGGCTACTCCGGCGACGGGGGGGACGCAACGGCTGCCGAGCTCAACCAGCCCTGGGGAGTGACCCTCGATGCCTCCGGCAACCTCTATATCGCCGACACCCTGAACAACGTCGTCCGCAGGGTGAACACCTCGGGGACGATCACCACGGTCGCCGGGACGGGCACTCCCGGCAACACTGGCAACGGGGGGCCGGCCACCTCGGCCCTGCTCAATATGCCTCGCGGGCTGGCGGTCACTCACGGCAACCTCTACATCGGCGACGAAGCAAACTGCCAGGTGCGCAGGGTCGACGGCTCGGGGACGATCACCGCGTTCGCGGGCACGGGAGCCTGCGCCTTCTCCGGCGATGGGGGGCCGGCCACATCGGCCGGCACCAACCCCCTAGGGATTGCCGTCGACGCCCAGGGCAACATCTACATCGCCGACAGCGCGAATAGCCGCGTGCGCAAGGTGGCGGAGAGCTTCCCGCCCCAGACGACGATCGACTCCGGCCCCTCGGGGACCACCAAAGACCCGACCCCGACCTTCACCTTCTCCTCGTCCGAGGGTGGGTCGAGCTTTCAGTGCAGGGTGGACTCGGGCTCGTTTGCGTCGTGCAGCTCGCCCAAGACCACCGCCCACCTCGCCGACGGCTCCCACACGTTCGAGGTCAGGGCGACCGACCAGGCCGGGAACACCGACGCGACGCCCGACTCACGCACGTTCACGGTCGATGCCACGGCTCCCGAGACGACGATCGACTCCGGCCCCTCGGGGACCACCAACGACCCGACCCCGACCTTCACCTTCTCCTCGTCCGAGGGTGGGTCGAGCTTCAAGTGCAAGGTCGACTCCAACGGGTACTCGGCCTGCGCTTCGCCCAAGACCACCGCCCACCTCGCGGATGGGTCGCACACCTTCTCCGTCCGGGCGACCGACCAGGCCGGGAACACCGACGCGACGCCCGACTCAGGCACGTTCACGGTTAAGACCGCATCGGTCCGCATCTCGAAATCCACCCTCGTGGTGAACGCGGCGAGTGCGGCAACGGACAACCTCCTGATCACCCATCCGTCGGATTCGATCCTGCGAGTCACCGATTTTCCCCTGACGCCAGGCACCGGCTCGGGCATTCATGCATTCGGCGGCTGCGTTCGGAGGGGGGACTACACGGCAAACTGCAACGCCTCCGGCGTCACTGTGATCAAGGTTTTCGCAGGCGGTAAGGCCGACAGCGTCACGAACTCGACCGCACTCCGAAGCTCGCTCCAGGGCGGAGCCGGTGCCGACACCCTGATCGGCGGCTCGTCCCGTGACACTCTGATCGGCGGGTCGGGCGTCGATGTGCTCAAGGGGATGGACGACGACGACCACCTGGTGGCCGATGACGGAGCGTCCGATGCGGTGATCAACTGCGGCCGAGGCACCGCGGATGAGGCCAGCCTCGACCCCGTGCCGGAGATCCCAACCAGTGGTAAGGGTGCGCGACCAAGGCCCGCAACTGAGGATCAGAAGCGGCGCGAGGGCCGTGAGGTGGTAATTGCCGCCGTGCGGAGAGATGTGGTGAGGAGGAGACACGGTGGCGTTCGGCCGGCCATTGCGGCCATGCTCGGTGTGCTGCCTTGCGGCCGGAATCGTGTTAACGCCTCGTCGGCGGCCGCGGCGCCACAGCCCTTCGGGCACTCATGCACCGCTCAGAACGGAGTTCGGTTCTGCCCCACCGCCAACTCGAGCCAGCGCGTCCCGACCTTCGACGGGGTGCCGCTCGACGCAGACGTGACCCTACCGGCGACCGGCAACGGGCCTTTCCCGACCATCGTCATGATGCACGGCTACGGGAACAGCAAGACGGACTTCGAGTCCAGCTCGCCAGCCGGCCACTACAACAACAACTATTACGCCAAGCAGGGGTACGCCGTCGTCAACTACTCGGCCCGCGGCTGGGGGAGCTCGTGCGGCGGGGGGCCGAGCGGCGATCACTCCGGTCCCTGCGGACAGGGCTACATCCGCCTTGCCGACACCCGCCACGAGGCTCGCGACACCCAGTACCTGCTCGGGCTGCTCGCGGACGAGGGGATCACGAGGCCGAAGTCGATCGGCGTCACTGGCGTCTCCTACGGCGGCGGCCAGAGCATGGAGCTCGCCTTCCTGCGCGACAAGATCCGAAAGACGGACGGCACGCTCGCCCCCTGGAGGAGCCCGATGGGCAAGGCGATGCAGATCAAGGCCGCGTATCCGCGCTGGCCCTGGTCGGACCTGATCGACGCCCTGCTTCCCAACGGCCGTTACCTCGACACCCAGGCGGCCCCCTTCAAACAGAGCATCAACCCCGTCGGGGTGCCGATCCAGAGCTACATCGGCGGCCTCTACGCGCTGGGCCAGATCTCCGGTTACTACTGTGGCAGCGCCCCGGCTTCGAGCCCGTGCACGGACACGGAGGCCGACATCACGGCCGACCTCGGATACACGCAGGCGGGCCGCCCGCTCTCGCCGATGGCGAAGGCGGCGCTGAACGGCTTCTATCTGCACAGCGACGCCTACCCGATCCGGTTCCTGAACGGCCACTCGAGGCCCGCCCCGATGCTGATCCAGAATGGGTGGACCGACGACCTGTTCCCGCCCTCGCAGGCCCTCCGGGTCTACAACTACGTTCGCGCCGCCTACGGCCCAAGCTTCCCGGTCAGCCTCCAGTTCGGCGACCTGGGGCACAGCCGCGGCTCGAACAAGCCGGCCACGGACCTCTACTTCGCCAACCAGGCATCCCGGTTCTTCGGCGCCAAGCTGAAGGGCTCGGGCAGCCCTCCCCAAGCCGGCTCGGTGACCGTGTTCACCCAGACCTGTCCCGCCTCAAAGCCCGACGGCGGGCCGTTCAAGGCCGCCACGTGGCGAAAGATCCAGAAGGGCCACGTGACCTTCGGGGGCCCGGGTACCAGGACGTTCACCTCGGCGGGTGGGAGCTCCTCGGTCGCGCAGGGGTTCGATCCGATCGCCGGGACCTCTGACTCGTGCAAGACGATCTCGAAGACCAACGAGCCCAACGTCGCGAGATACGGGCACAAGGTCAAGAACACCTTCACGATGCTCGGGCTGCCCACGATCAAAGCGACGATCGCCGCCACCGGCCAGGCCGGCCAGATCGACGCCCGCCTTTGGGACATCTCCCCGGGTGGAACCCAGCGGCTGATCACCCGCGGCGTCTACAGCCTGAAGGACGACCAGTCCGGGAACATCACCTTCCAGCTGCACGGCAACGGCTACCGCTTCGCCGCCGGTCATACCGTCCAGCTCGAGCTATTGGGGCGCGATGCCCCCTACTACCAGGCGGGGAACTTCCCGGTCACCGTCGACGTCTCGAACCTGAGCGTCAGCCTGCCGACCAAGTAGGCGATCCAACCGCGACCGCGCCTGCGGTGCCCGTTGCATAGGATCCGGCTCGGTCCTCCACCTCGCCCGGAGCTGAATTGCGTCGCCCACCGATCATCATCGCGCCTGCCGTCGCACTGGTGCTTGCCCTGTTGACGGGCTGCGGCAGTTCGTCGAGCGACTCGAGCACGCCCACGACCGCGGCGGCCTGCAAGGCCGGAAAGCTCGACACACAGACGAGTGGCCAGCTCACCGTGGCCACCGACGACCCGGCCTACCCGCCCTACTTCGAGGACAACGACCCGAGCAACGGCAAGGGGTTCGAGAGCGCTGTCGCATATGCGATCGCCGATCAGCTCGGATTCACGCCCTCGCAGGTCCACTGGGTGACGGAGCCCTTCAACGCGTCCTACGCGCCCGGTCCGAAGGACTTCGACTTCGACGTCAACGAGATCTCCATCACGCCGGCGCGCCAGCAGCACGTCGACTTCTCCGCCCCGTACTACACGGCCAACCAGGCGGTCGTGGCCTCGAAGGGCTCCTCGGCGGCCAGCGCGACGTCGCTCGCCGACCTCAAGGACGCGACGATCGGCGTCCAGATCGGGACCACCAGCCTTGACGCGGTCAACGCCCAGATCCAGCCGTCGAGCCAGCCGAAGATCTTCAACAACTCCAACGACGTGGTCACCGCCCTCAAGGAGGGCCAGGTCGACGCGGTGGTGGTGGACCTGCCCACGGCCCTCTATCTGACCGCGGCGCAGGTTCCCGACGCGACGATCGTCGGCCAGTTCAGCGCCCCCGGCGGGGATCAGTGGGGTGCCCTGCTCGCCAAGGGCTCGTCGCTCACGAACTGCATCTCGCAGGCCGTCGACAGCCTTCGCTCCTCCGGCAAGCTGGGCCAGATCCAGACCCGTTGGATGAGCCAGGCCGCCAAGGCGCCCGTCCTGAACTGATCCACGCGACACGGCGCGGCTGCCGCCGGTCGCGCTGGGAGCATCCCGCGCGTGAGCGCGGACGCCGTCACGGTGGACCGCCGCGCGGCGCGGCAGGCGGCCAAGCGGCGAAGCGCCCGGCGCGGCCAAACGATCGCGGCGGTGTCGAGCGTGGTCGTGCTCGGCGGTCTTGCCGCGCTCGTGCTGACGAGTCCGGGCTGGCCCGCGGTCCGCGACACCTTCTTCTCGTGGAGCGCCTTCCGCGACGCCTTCCCCAAGGTTCTCTCTGCCTTCTGGCTCGACGTCAAGCTCTTCTGCGTCGTCGAGGCGGTCGTGCTCGTGCTCGGCCTGGTCATTGCGCTCGTTCGCACCAGCCGCGCGCCGGCGCTGTTCCCGCTGCGCCTGCTGGCCACCGTGTTCGTCGACCTCTTCCGGGGCATCCCGACGATCATCCTGATCTACCTCGTCGGCTTTGGGATCCCGGCGCTCGAGCTCAGCGGGCTGCCCACGGACCCGATCGTGCTCGGGGGCATCGCGCTGACGCTGTCCTACGGCGGCTACGTCGCCGAGGTCTATCGGGCGGGGATTCGCTCCGTCCACCGCGGCCAGCGCGACGCGGCGCTCGCGATCGGGTTGACCGAGGTGCAGGCGCTCAGGTTCGTGATCCTGCCGCAGGCGGTCCGCCGGGTAGGGCCGCCCCTGCTGAACGACTTCATCGCGCTGCAGAAGGACGTCGCGCTCGTCTCCCTCCTCGGGGTGGGGGAGGCGTTCCAACAGGCGCAGGTGATCACCGCCTCGACGTTCAACTACACGCCACTGATGGCGGCGGCGCTGCTCTACCTCTGCGTCACCGTTCCGCTCGCCCGGCTGGTCGACCGGACGGGCCTCGGGGGCAGGGCGCGCTGATGAGCCCCCCGGTCCTCGAGTTGCGCGGCGTCACCAAGTCGTTCGGCGACCTGGAGGTGCTGCGGGGGATCGACCTGGCGGTGGCCGAGCACGAGGCCGTCGCCCTGATCGGCGCCTCCGGCTCGGGGAAGTCGACGCTCCTTCGCTGCATCGACCTCCTGGTGGAGATCGACGACGGCGACATCTTCCTCGACGGCCAGGGGATCACGGACCCGTCGGTCGATCCTGTTGCGGTACGCCGGCGGCTGGGCCTCGTCTTCCAGGCCTACAATCTGTTTCCGCACCTGACCGCGCTCCAGAACATCGTGCTCGGCGACATGCGGGCCCATGGCGCCTCTCGCGCCGAGGCCGAGGAGCGCGGGCGCCGCCTGCTGGAGCGCTTCGGCCTCACCGGCCGCGGCGGCGACCACCCCGACGAGCTCTCGGGCGGCCAACAGCAGCGCGTAGCGATCGCCCGCGTGTTCTCCGGCCGTCCGCGGGCGCTCCTCCTCGACGAGGTGACGAGCGCCCTCGACCCCGAGCTCGTCGGCGAGGTGCTCGACGCGGTGCGCGACCTCAAGGACGAGGGAGTGACGATGATCATCGCCACACACGAGATGGGCTTCGCCCGCGAGGTGGCCGACCGGGTCGGGTTCCTCCACGACGGCAGGATCGTCGAGCTCGGCCCGCCGGAGCGCGTTCTCACGGAGCCCGAGCAGCCCGAGACCCAGCGATTCCTCCGCCGGCTGCTCGAGGCGGGCCGGGCCTAGGCGAGGCTCGCCGACCTCAACCTGACTCGAGGTGCTGCTTCAGCCCTTCGGCGGCGCTCTTGGTGAGCAGCTCCTTGACCTTGCCCTCGATCGGGCCTCGAAGGAGCAACCCCAGGACACGCCCGGGGTCGGTGCGAAGGCCGTAGATCGCGCGAGTCCGCCCGCCCTCGAGCTCCTCGAAGGTCCAGGACCCGGTGAGCCACTTGGTCTCGCCCTTCTCCTGCTCCCAGCTCAGACCGCCGGGGGGGTCGTAGGAGAAGCGAAGCCAGGAGCGGACCTTCTTGACCATCGCGTCCGAAAGCGTCTCGACGACCAGCGCCCGTCCCTGCGCGTCGCGCTCCAGCACCTCGACCTCCTGGAGAGTCCCCTGCCACTCGGGGGAGCGCTGCACGTCGGCGGCGACCTCATAACAGCGCTCCCGCGGGGCGTCGATCTCGACCGTCCAGCTCGCCTCCAGCGTTGCCATCGCGACCCAGCCTATTCGGCCCCGACGGTGCTCGTCGTGGCGGCCCACCCGCTCCCGGGGCGCCCGTCAGAAGAGAGCTCTCGTGAAACGTGTTCGGCTCGCGCCCCAGCGATCTCGCACCAGGTAGGCGCTTCCCCCGCCGGCATAGGCGATTCTGAAGCCGTGGGCGTCGAGCGCCTCGATCGCGCCCGGCAGGTGCGCGATCACCGCGCCGACGTGGAGGCGGTTCACGATGCGGGTGGGATTGGCGTGCCACCCACGGAGGATCCCGTAGTTGGCGCGGAGCTCCTTCGGCTTGAAGTGCTCGAGCCAGCCGTCTATGACCACCGGCGTGGCCGGAGATCGCCACAGGACGTATGAGCTGGCGCCGGCATAGGCCGCGATTCGCCCGTGCTTTGGGGGGTGCTTGACGGCGTAGCGGGCGACGGCGTAACCGGGACCGTTCGAACGGGCTGGTCCCAGCACCGCCAGATAGATGAGCAGCGACGAAGCCGCCGCCACCACCGCCATCGCGCTCACCGCAATCGGCATCCGAGACTGGGGCCCGGCGCGATCGGGCACCGAGCAGGCGATCTGGAAGGCGAGGGCGGGGGCCACGAAGATCATGTTCCGCATCGAGAAGGCGGCGAACAGCACGAACCCTGCGACGACGAGCGCCGGCATCAGGCGCCGGGGGGCCGGGGAGCGCCGCCACAGCCAGGTTGCGAAGCAGGACACGAACACGAGGTAGGCGATCGCCGGGATCGACTGCGTGGCCGGCTCCCACTCGGTCGTGGCGAGGGCGATCGCGGGGTTGCGAAAGCTCGCGACGTAGCTCCAGATCGCTCCCTCGAGCGGAGTCGCCACGGTCGCCGCGATGGCGGCCAGAAGGCCCGCCAGGGCGAGCAGGGCCACCCGATGACGCCCGATCGCGCCCGGAACGCCGCGCCATCTGTCCGCGGTCAGCCCGACCGCCGTCAACCCGATCAGCAGAAGCCCGGCGATGAATCCCGCGTGCAGGTTCGCCCACAGACCGAACATGAGCGGGATTCCGATCACGGCCCACCGCAGCCGGCCGCGGGCGATCCCCTCGCGGGGCAGCCAGACAGCGAGCAGAACGCACACCAGAACGCAAAAGGCAAGCAGCGTGAAGCCCGCGGCTCTGGGGTGGACGATCGCGAGCAGTCCCGGGATGTAGAGGGCCGAAGTGGCGATCAGCATCGCGGCGCCCTTTCGACGGATGCAGAACAGGACGATCGCGAGCGGCGCAGCCAGAAGCGCCGCGTAGAGGATCGTCACCCCGGTGATCCCGATCCATCTGGCGGCCGTGTAGAAGCCGAGCTCCGAGAGCCACTGCTGGTTCAGCCAGGGACGCCCGTGCCCGATGGTCGGGAAGGGGTCATGGGTGACGAAACCATGCTCGGTGATGAACCGACCCGAGAAGAGCTGCAGGTACAGGTCGCCGTTTCGCGTCCGGTCGACGCACAGGGCGACGCCCCCGACAAGCAGGGTCAAGGCGGCGATGAGCAGCTTTGTGCGGCCTGCAATGGGAGGCGCGGCGAACATTCGCGAGTCGCGAATCATCTCGGAACTCACGGCGGAGTGGGTGAGCGATCGACCGGGCCTGTCCCCGTCGAATCCGGTCGCTCGGTGCCGGCAGGGGCGCTAGCCGGAGTGCTCGACCCGGCTCATCGCCTCGTGGGTCTCGCGGCTCAGCCGCGGCGCCGAGAGATCGACCCCGGGCGGAAGCTCCAGATGCAGGTCGGTGGAGACATCGATCCGGGCCCGCCCCTGGCGGGGCCTGCATTCGAGCATATGGCCGCCACGGGTCCGATCGGCCGAGATGAAATGGAGGTGGTACCCGCTGACCTCGATCCCCTCGCTGTAGTCGGGGAACCGAAATCCGACCACGGTGCCCTCGACGTCCGCGAGCTCGAACACGTTCTGGTCCTTCACGACCTCGCGGAGTGGTCGATATGGAGGACTCTGGCGAGGGACCGAGCGGGCCCTGACCGACTCGAAGGTGCCGTCGAGCCGCACGGCACAGGCAGCGGTTCCGCCGGGGATGTGAGCGTCGAGGGACGCTTCCAGCGGTGCGTCTCCAGCCGGGTCAGCGAGGTCGAACCCGATCGTCGGCGTGAACCAGACGAGCACCGCGAACGGCGTGCGGAGCCGGGGATCGACCGCGTTCACCCGGCCGCCGAGGTCGGCTCGGAAGAAGCCCCCGTCGACGGCGATCATCTCGCCGTCGAGGCCGTTCAGGGTGCCGAGGCCCAAGTCGCCGTGCTCGGCGAGCTGTGCAAACGTCACGTCGCCGTCGTAGGCCCCGTCGAGCAGGGCGCCGATCGTCGAGGCCTGAAAGAGCTGATGGGGATGACGCTCGGCGTGCAGCTCCTCGGCCCTCAGCGTCTCCACGTGCAGGGCCCTGACCAGACGCTCGTCGAGCACGGCCGAAGTCTCGCACGATCACCGCCCGGCGACGGCTGCAGAGTACGATCACTCGCGGGAGGTTGTTGATGAGCGACAGCTTCGATCCGGCATTCGCAAGGGGCTTGACGGAGTCGCGGTTCTCGCGGCGCCGGCTTCTTCGCACGACCGGGGCGGGAGTGGCCGGTGCGAGCCTGATCGGGTTCCTCGAGGCCTGCGGGATCGCGGGGACCAGGGGCACCGGCGCCAGCAACGTGAACTGGTCGGTGTTCTGGGCCCAGCAGCACAAGGCGGGCGTCCTGGACTGGGCGAACTGGCCGCTCTACATCGACAGCGCCCACGGGGGCGACCACCCGTCGATCGACCTGTTCACCAAGCAAACCGGGATCGACGTCAGCTACAAGGCCGTGATCCAGGACAACCCGAGCTTCTTCGCGCAGATCAGCCCGGTCCTCGCGGCCGGCCAATCCATCGGGTACGACCTGATCGTGCTGAGCGACGGCTGGGAGCTCACGCAGCTGATCCAGAACCGCTGGCTGATCCCGCTCGATCAGGCGCGGATGCCCAATTTCCACAAGTATGCGGGCTCGATCGCCCGCAACCCGCCGTTTGACCCGGGCAATCGATACTCAGCGTCATGGCAGTCGGGGCTGACCGGAATCGCCTACGACCCGCGGATGACCGGGCGGGAGATCACCAGCGTCAAGGACCTCTGGGATCCCGCCTTCAAGGGGAAGGTCGGGATGATGAACGACGACACCGAGATCGGGGCGGTCGGCATGCTCGCGCTCGGGATCACCGATCAGCCCAAGTCGACCCCGGACGACTGGCGGCGGGCGGCGGACCTGCTGACGAAGCAGCGCGACGACGGGATCGTGCGCCAGTACTACGACCAGAGCTACGTCAAGGCGCTCGAGGACGGCGACACCTGGATCAGCCAGGCGTGGTCGGGAGACATCTTCCAGGCCAACTACTCCGGCTACCCGCACCTGAAGTTCGTCGTCCCGAAGGAGGGCGCGATGCTGTGGCACGACAACTGCCTGATCCCGCTGCACGCGGCGCACCCCGTCGACGCGATGGAATGGATCAACTTCTACTACCAGCCCCCGATCGAGGGCATGATCGAGGACTGGGTCAACTACCTTTGCCCGGTCCCGGCGGCGAAGAGGGTGATCAAGGACCAACTCGACGACCCCTCGGTGGCGGACAGCCCGTTGGTCTTCCCGCCGAAGTCGATGCAGGCCCGCTTTCGCAAGTACTACGACTTCAAGGGCGTCGAGGACCACCAGCTCTACACCTCGATATTCGACCCGATCATCCAGTCGTGAGCACCCTCGAATGACCGCCCGCGCCGCCCGCCTGCGACGGTGGTCCGTCCCGTACCTGCTCAGCCTGCCCGCGGGGGCCTGGCTGGCGCTCTTCTTCGTCGTCCCGCTGGTCGCGATCCTCTCCGTCTCGCTGATGACCGGCAACCCGGTCGACGGCTTCAACCTGACCTGGAACTTCAGCGTCTACCCGGACGTGATCGACTCCTACTCGACCCAGTTCGGGCGCTCGTTCCTCTACGGGGCGATCTCGACGGCGATCGCGCTCGTGGTCATGTACCCGGTCGCCTACTGGATCGCCTTCCGGGGCGGCCGCTACAAGTCGACCCTGCTGTTCCTCGTGCTGCTGCCGTTCTTCGTCTCGTTCGTGATCCGGATCCTCTCCTGGCAGTTCATCCTGGCCGACCAGGGGATCGTCCTCGGGACGCTCAAGGACCTCCACCTGGTGCCGAACAGCCTCCACGTCCTCTCGACCCCGACGGCGGTGATCGCCGGCCTGACCTACGACGCGCTCCCGTTCATGGCCCTGCCGCTCTACGTGGCGCTTGAGAACATCGACCGCTCCCACGTCGAGGCGGCCGCCGACCTCTACGCGAGTCCGGTGGAGCGGTTCCTTCGCGTCATCCTGCCGCTCTCGGCGCCCGGTGTCTACGCGGGCATCCTGCTCGTCGCGATCACCAACATCGGCGACTACGTCAGCGCCGCGATCCTCGGCGGTCCCAACACCACGATGATCGGCAACATCATCCAGACGCAGTACGTCCAGAACTCGAACTACCCGGTGGCCTCGGCGCTGGCGTTGATCCTGATGGTCGCCCTGCTCGCCGGGATGTACCTGTACGCCCGGGCCTTCGGGAGCCGCTCGATCCAGGAGTACGTCTGATGGAGGCCGCCACGCGGACCACCTCGCTGGCGCCCGTGCCGAAGCGCCCCGGGAGGCGCTGGACGCGCTTCATCCTGCCCGGCTACTCGGCGCTCGTGATCCTCTACACGCTGATCCCGATCGGCGTGATGATCCTCTACGGGTTCAACCAGGCGCCCTCGGATCGCCTCACCTTCGCCTGGAAGGGGTTCACGCTCGAGTGGTACCAGCACCTGTTCGACATCCCGGACCTGACAACCGCCCTGGTCCATTCGCTCGAGATAGCCGTGCTCAGCACCTTGATCGCCACGGCGATCGGCACCCCGGCGGCGATCGCGTTGTCCCGCTACAGGTTTCGGGGCCGTGGGGCGAGTGACCTCGTGATTCTCGCCGACGTCGCGGCTCCGTCGGTGGTCGTCGGGGCGTCTCTGCTCGGCTTCTTCGTCTACTTCGGGGTCCCGCGCGGCCTGGCGACCATCCTGATCGCCCACGTCGCCTTCAACGTCGCGTTCGTGATCGTCGTCCTCCAGGCCAGGCTCGCCGACCTCGACGAGTCGCTGGTGGAGGCCGCGCAGGACCTCGGCGCCAATCCCTGGATCGCCTTCTGGCGCGTCACCTTTCCGCTCATCTTTCCCGGCATCCTCGCCGCCGCCCTGCTGGCCTTCGCGCTGTCGATCGACGACTTCATCATCACCAGCTTCGTCGCCGGTCAGACCCTGACCTTCCCCTTGTGGGTCTACGGGTCCGTGAAGGTGGGGATCCCGCCGCAGGTCTTCGTCATGGGGACGCTCATCTTCCTGGCCGGCGTCCTGTTCGCGGCGGCGGGAGTGATCGCGGCCCGGCGCGGCTCGGCGGGCGCCGACCGCAGGGCGCAGCCGGTGACCTAAGCGGCTCGGTTCGCCGAGCGTGGCCTGGCTGGGCAGGACAGCAATTTCCGCCGCTGCCTGAAGTTCGGTCCGGCCCCCGGACCGAATCTCACTCACCGGTCCCCCTCGAACCCCACCGCGACGCCCACCACTCCCTTACCTGCCCGTTGTTTGTGCGCTCGAGTCGCCTACGCCGCGAGCGACTCGTCGCGCGGTCGACGGCGGGCGCGCGGGGTGAGCATCGCGGACCAGTCGGCGTCGTCGATCCTCGCCGGCTCGGTGGTCTCGAGGAAGTCGCGAAGCGCAGCCTCGAGACCATGCGGGTCCTCGAGGTGCGGGAAGTGGGCGGCCCGGGAGAGGGTGACGAACCGGCTGCCGGGAATCGACTCGTGGGCGCGGCGTCCGTGCTCGAGCGGGATCGTGTGGTCACGGTCTCCCCAGACGATCAGGGTCGGGAAGCCGCTCAACAGGTAGAGGCGATCTCGGGCGCTCACTCGCTGGCCGCGGAAGTCGATCACCGAGCGCAGCGTCTCGAGGAAGGCCGTGCGGGCGCCGGAGCGCTCCAGGGGTCGAAGGGCGCGGGCCACCGCCTGCAGGTATACGCCGGCGCCCGAGCCGCGGTCTCGCATTCGCGTTCCGGCGCGGTCCACCGCATCGAGGACCTGCGGGTGGGCGGCGACCCTGAGGGCTCCGGAGACGCCCGGGAGGGCGGCGCCGCGGAGCATCGGGCTGACGTCGCGGCCGAGCCCGCCGCTCGAGACCAGAACGAGGCGCTCAACCCGGTGGGGGAACTGGTAGAAGAATTGCATCGCGACGCCGCCGCCCAGCGAGTGGCCGACGATGGTCGCGCTGTCGACCCCGATAACCGACAACAGGTCGCGGATCACTGCAGCGTGGGCTCCGAGCGAATAGTCGCCGCGAGGTGTCGCCGAATCGCCATGGCCGATCAGG
Organism: uncultured bacterium; assembly: GCA_963720685.1. Classification (GTDB taxonomy): domain Bacteria; phylum Actinomycetota; class Thermoleophilia; order Solirubrobacterales; family 70-9; genus AC-56. Next base: position 769,008 of record CAVRGF010000003.1, read on the forward strand.
TCCGGCGCGATCACCGTGTGGTCACGGGCCAGCTCGAGCGCCACCGCTCTCCAGTGAAGCGACGAGTTGACCATCCCGTGGATCAGGACCACGGCGGGACCGCTGCCGGCCGTCCGGTAGATCACCCGGTGGCCGTGGAGCTCGACCTCCCAGGCATCGAACGGGCCGCTCATGGCGGCGGACGTTACTTGGATGACGAGAACCGCCGCCGCGGCGGCGAGCACCCGGACGACGATCGGCCCCCCGCCGAGGTCGACGGTCGGCGTCCAGGACGATCGCCCCGGCGCATGCCCCAAGTCTGCCAGCGCTCCCCGGCCGGACCCGTACGGGGTGCCTCCGCGGCGGCCCGGCTACGGGGCCAGGGCCGCCTTCAGCTGCTGGAGCCGGCCGCCGTACTGGTCCCCCGGCGGTGTCCCGGGGGTGGGGCCGCCCGAGCCGGCTGGCCCACCGAGGGTGGCATTGAGGCCGGCCGCCGCGGGATGGGCCGCGACCTGGCGAGCGCCCGCGGAGGCGGCGAAGCGAGCCCGGCCGCCGCCGTTCCTACCTCGCGCCTCGGCCTGGGCCGTGTGCACCCGGACGACCCCGCCCGAGCGGGCCTGACCACCGCTGGGGAACGTCGGGCCTCCGCCGTTGATGAACACAACGGCCGCGACCAGCACGGCCGAGACGAGTACCAGGGCGGTGCCGAACACCAGCCAGGTGACCCGGCTCAGGTACACGATCTGCCGTGCGGCGTCACGATGCACCGCAAGCTAGCTCAGGGCTCCTGTGCACAACTAAGGAACTGCGCTCGGTGCGCGTAACTTGTGGCCGAGACGGCGATTCGGCGCCCCACAGGCGGCCACCCCGGCGATCGCCGCGCCGCCACCGCCGCCGGGCCCCTCCTGAACTAGGCTGCCGGCATGGGGTTCATCGCCTGGATCCTGCTCGGCCTGCTCGCGGGGACCTTCGCGCGGGCGCTCGTCCCGGGCCGCACCGAGCCGGGCGGGTGCATCGGCACGACCGCTGTGGGCATCGTGGGCGCGTTGCTCGGGGGCCTGATCGCAAGCGCGCTGGACCTGGGCCAGATCAAGCACTTCTTCGACCTCGAGACGTGGCTGATCGCGATCGCGGGGTCGGTCCTCCTGCTTCTCGTGGTGCGCCTGATCGCCGGCCCGCGCCGCTCCTGACCTCGGGCGGCAGCCGGGGCGGCCCGAAACCGCCCACGGCGCGCGATCAGAGTGTTAGGTTCTGCTCATGCCCACCGGTACGGTGAAGTGGTTCAACCAGGACAAGCGGTTCGGATTCATCACCCCCGACGAAGGCGGCAAGGACCTGTTCGTCCACCAGACCGGGATCGCCGACGGTGCCCGGTCGCTTCCCGATGGGGCGAGCGTCTCATTCGACGCGGAGGACGGGCCGAAGGGTCCCAAGGCGGTCAACGTCAAGGTGGAGGGCGAAGCCGGGTAGCGGGCGTTGCCGGCCTCACTCGGCGAGCTCGTCCTTGGTCAGCCCGTCGAGCAGATGCAAGAGCTCCGGCTGGCGCTCGTCCTCGAGCGCGATGACGGTCCCCGGCCAGTAGGGGCTGTCTGCGGCGCTTCGGCCCAGAAGGGCGGGGGAGAAGACCCAGCTTCCCGTGTTCCAAAGGCGCGTCCCATCCTCGAGCCGCCAGCCGGTCTCGCCGCGGATCGGTCCGCGCCTGTGCGTGTGGCCGAAGATCAGGTGATCGGCCTCGATGTCGAGGGCGCGCTCGACCTCGGCGATCGCGGCGAGGCCCGCGCGGGTCACGCCCCCCGGCGAGAGGTCCGACCTGACCGGGCCCAGGCCGAGGCGGTTCGCCACCCCGACGGCACCCGGGACGGCGACCGTGCCGAGCAGCCAGCCCCGCAGCTTCGCCGCTCGGCTGTAGCCGCCCCCGACCGCCTGCCAGACCCGGGCCGAGGGGTTCGAGCCTCCGAGGCGCTCCTCGGTGCCCCCCGCCTGGGCGAGCGCGAAGAGGAACGCATAGACCGGCGCCTGGGAGCGCTCGTAGTCGTCGGGGGACGCCGAGCCTCGCTGCGGCTCGGGCTCCGGGCCGCTCGCATCGCCCCCCGTGCTGAGCACCCGCTCCACCGCCGCGACCGCCAGTCGCTCGAAGGTCGGCACGGTCAGGTGGCGATCGAGGAAGTGGCCATGGGTCGCGTAGACGCCGGGCCGAAGCCACGCTCCCGGGTAGGCAAGCTCGACGTCCCCGAGGCCCGCGCCCCGCACGAGCTCGGCCGCGGGCCCCGACGTGGCGGCGATGCGCTCCTCGAGGCCGAGCGGTGGCGCTCCCTCCATGCGGCGCCGCTCCAGCCACTCCTCGAGGAAGTGATGGTCGTGGTTGCCCGGGACGATCAGGAGCGGCGCATCCCCGATCACCGAGCCGAGCTCGGCGAAGAAGGGCCGCGCGGCATCGAGCGCCGCGGACAGCGGGCGATCGCGCAGCTCGACGGCGTCGCCGAGCAGCACGACGCGGTCCGCACCCTCGAGCTCGGCCCACAGGATCCTGCGAAGGTCGGGGCGGCGCAACAGGTCGGCTCGGCCGCTCGATCCGAGGTGGAGGTCGGAGAGAATCAGCGTCCGCATTCCGGAATCGTGCACTAAGCTCGCAGATTGATGTCCGCGGGTGCGGTGAGCGAGCCTGTCACGAGGGCCGGTATCCCGGTCGAGAACCCCGCCACCGGCGAGACGATCGCGACGGTTGCCGACCTCGGCGCCGACCAAGTGCGGGCGATGGTGGCGCGCGCCCGTGAAGCCCAGCCGGTATGGGAGGCGATCGGCTTCGCGGGGCGCGCCGAGGTTCTCGATGCGGCGCGCCGCTGGATGGTCGCCAACGCGGAGCGGGTGGTGACCACGATCGTCGGCGAGACCGGCAGGCCGGCCGACGAGACCCAGTTCGCCGAGCTCGGCTACGGGCTCTCGGCGCTCGAGTTCTGGGCCGACAACGCTCCTCGCTACCTGGCCGACGAGGAAATCGAAACCGCCTCGCCGTTCCTGCGCGGCCGCCGGATGGCGGTGCGCTACGCCCCGCTCGGGGTGATCGGCGTGATCGGCCCCTGGAACTACCCGCTGAACAACTCGTTCGGCGACTGCATTCCCGCGCTCGCCGCGGGCAACGCGGTGGTTCTCAAGCCCTCGGAGATCACCCCGCTGACCTCGCTCTTGATGGCCGAGATGCTCACCGAGTCGGGGATGCCCGAGCACGTCTTCGGGGTGGCGACCGGGTTCGGCGAGACGGGGGCCGCGCTGGTCGACGACGTCGACATGGTGATGTTCACCGGGTCGGCGGCGACCGGCAAGAAGGTGATGGCCCGCGCGGCCCAGACCCTGACCCCGGTCAGCCTCGAGCTGGGTGGCAAGGACCCGATGATCGTGCTGGCGGACGCGGACCTCGAGCGGGCCGCGAACGCCGCGGTCAGCTACGGCCTCAACAACTCGGGGCAGGTGTGCATCTCGGTCGAGCGCATCTATGTCGAGGAGCCGGCATACGAGGATTTCCTGAAGCGCCTGACCGGCAAGGTTCGCGCCCTGCGCCAGGGCGCCCCGGGCGAGCCGGGCTCGGTGGACGTCGGCGCGATCATCTTCCCCCCGCAAATCGAGCTGATCGAAGCCCACGTCCGCGACGCGGTCGCCAAGGGAGCGCGGGTGGTCACCGGCGGCGGACGCCTCGATACGGCCGCGGGCCGCTTCTTCGAGCCGACCATCCTCGCCGACGTGGATCACTCGATGCGGTGCATGGTGGAGGAGACCTTCGGTCCGACCCTTCCGGTGATGCGGGTCGACGATTCCAATCAGGCGATCCGGCTTGCGAACGAGGGGCCATACGGGCTTCAGGCCTCGGTCTGGACGGGCGATACGGAGGTGGGAGAGTCGCTCGCCCGGCGAATCGAGGCCGGCGTGTGCTGCGTCAACGACGCCCAGGTCAACTATGCGGCGCTCGAGCTGCCCATGGGGGGCTGGAAGGCCTCGGGACTGGGCTCGCGCCACGGCCCCGACGGGATCCGCAAATACACCCGGCGCCAGTCGCTTCTGATCACGCCCGCCTACGCGCCCTCCCGCGACGCCCACATGCTCCCCTACTCGGCCGCGGTGACCCAGCAGATGGGGCAGGCGATCAGCGCCCTCGCGGCGAGCGAGATGTTCAGCGACGCGCAGCGGCGCACGCTTTCGGTTTTCTGCGACACCGTGATCCCGTCGCTGGCGCCGCCGGCCGGCCAGTCCGACCCGGACGGGTTCTGGGCACGGGCGGCCTCACACCTCGGGATCGGTGAGGCGATCGAGCTCGCACTGCTCGGATCGGGCGCGCCGGCCGATCAGGTCGAGGGCCTGCGGCGGCTGCTCGATTCCCTGGCCGAGCAGGGGATGGCGCCCGACGCGTCGCAAGAGGAGCGGGAGCAGATTGTGCACGGGTTCGCCGACTCCGGGCCAGATGCCCTGGCCGGGATCGTGTCCCTTCGCGGGCTGACGACCAGCCTGTATTACGGCCTCCCCGACCTGGGGACGGGCCGCAACCCGAACTGGGACGCGATCGGCTACCCCGGCCCCCGCTCGGCTCCCCTCGAGGTCCCGAAGCCGCTCCGGGTCCGGCGCCCCTCTTCCTCGGAGGAGGTGATCGAGGCGGACGTCTGCGTGATCGGGTCCGGCGCCGGGGGAGGCGTGGTCGCCGGGGAGCTCTCGGCGGCGGGACGGCAGACCTGCGTGCTGGAGACGGGCGGCTACTACAACGAGGCCGACTTCGACCAGCTCGAGCTCCCCGCGTATCAGCGCCTCTACCTGAACGCGGGGCCCTTCCCGACCGCGGAGGGGCAGGTTTCGGTGGTCGCCGGCTCGACCCTGGGCGGCGGGACGGTCGTCAACTGGACCAACTGCCTGCGCACCCATCCGTGGGTTCGCGAGGAGTGGAGCCGCGCGTACGGCCTCGAGGGGCTCGACGGGGCGGAGTTCGATCGCCATCTCGACGCGGTCCTCGCCCGCCTCGACGCCAACAACACATGCAGTGACCTGAACCCGGTCCACGAGCGCCTTCGCGAGGGATGTGAGCGGCTCGGGCACGACTTCAGGCTCACGGTCAGAAACGCTGATCGCGACTCCTACGACCCCGAAAGCGCGGGCTATATGGGGTTCGGCGACCAGTCCGGCTCGAAGCTCTCGACCCAGAAGACCTACCTGGTGGATGCCGCCGACCACGGCGCCGACCTGGTTCCGAACTGCCGGGCCGAGCGCATCCTGGTCGAGGACGGCCGGGCGGCTGGAGTCGAGGCGCGCTGGATCGATCCGGAGCAGGTGCAGACGAACGGCGCCGGCTCGCGGGTCCTGGTTCGCGCCCCCACCGTGGTGGTGGCCTGCGGGTCAGTCTGCTCGCCGGCGCTTCTGCTTCGCTCGGGGATCGGGGGCCCCGCGGTCGGCGAGCACCTGAGACTCCACCCGACCGGCGCCATGACGGGCGTCTACGCCGACGATCAGAGTTGGTGGTGGGGGCCTCCCCAGTCGGCGATCTCGCACCAGTTCGCCGACCTCGGTGAGGGCTATGGCTTCCTCGTCGAGTCGGCGCAGGCCACCACGGGGCTGTTCGCCGCAGCCTCGCCATGGCTCGCCGGCCGAGACCACAAGGAGCGGATGCTCGCTTGGCGGCGCTGCGCCCCGTTCATCAACCTGACCCGCGACCACGGCCACGGCCGGGTCACCGTCGACCCCGCCGGCAACCCGGTGATCGAATACCGGATGACCGACGAGCTCGACGTCCGAAACTTCCGTCGCGGGCTCGCGGAGCTGATCCGCATCCACGAGGCCGCGGGCGCCGAGCAGGTGATCAGCGGCGGCCGCAAGGCGCCGATCTGGGAGCGGGGCTCCGACCTCGAGGCGTTCATCGAGGCGGTGACCTCGCACTCTCTCGAGCCGCGCGAGTACGCGGTGTTCAGCGCCCACCAGATGGGGAGCTGCCGGATCGGCGACGACCCGGCGACGACCGTCGGTGATCCCTGGGGCCAGCTCCACGACACGAAGGGCGTCTGGATCGCCGACGCGAGCGCCTTCCCGACCGCCTCGGGCGTCAACCCGATGCTGACCATCATGGCGATGGCCCGTCGGACCGCCGGCGCGATCGCTGCCGCTTGAGGGCCTCCTGACTCACGGCCCCCGCCGGCCCAGCCGCGCCCGGAGGCGGTCCCACCGCGCGCCGGACCCGACGATAGACTCGCCCCGATGGCGGCCGTTCAAGCCTTTCGCACCCCAGATGAGCGCTTCGACGGCTTGGCGGGCTTCCAATTCGGCCCCCACTACCGGGAGGTCGACGGGCTTCGCCTCTGCCACGTCGACGAGGGCGACGGGCCGCCGGTCGTGTTCTTCCATGGTGAGCCGACCTGGTCGTACCTGTGGCGCGAGGTGATCCCGCCCGTCCGCGACGCGGGCTATCGCTGCATCGCCCCCGACTACGCGGGATTCGGGCGATCCGACAAGCCGGTCGACTTCGATTGGTACACGTACGACCGCCACACCGAGCTCGCCGCCGACCTGCTCGCCGACCTCGATCTGCGCGATGCGACAGTGGTCGTCCACGACTGGGGCGGCCCGATCGGCCTGCGGTGTGCGGTTGAGCATCCCGATCGGATCTCGCGGATCGTGATCATGGACACCGGGCTGTTCACCGGCGAGCAGCCGATGTCGGATGCCTGGCACGCGTTTCGGGACTTCGTGGAGCGGACCGAGGACCTGCCGATCTCGATGCTGGTGCGAAACGCGTGCGCTCGCGGCATGTCCGACGAGGTAGCAGCAGCCTACGACGCGCCGTTCCCCAATCCCGAGTCGAAGGCCGGCGCACGCGCCTTCCCGCTCGTCTTACCGACCTCGCCCGACATGCCGGGTGCGGCGGCCGGCAAGCGCGCGCTCGAGGGGTTGCGGGGCGACAGCCGGCCGACCCTCGTCATGTGGGCGGACTCCGATCCCGTGCTTCCGTTCAAGGTCGGCGAGGCGTTCGCCTCGCTGATCGGGGCCGCAGCTCCGCGGCGGGTGGAGAACGCGTCTCACTTTCTCCAGGAGGACGCCGGTGAGGAGATCGGCGGCGTGATCGCCGAGTGGCTGGCCGGAGGCTGAGCCCGAGCTCGCCCGTAAGTCCCGTGGCAGACCAGCGAGCGAGGAGGGGCCCGATGGGGGAAGGCGCATGAGCCGCGCTCTGTACGCGCTGGGGCGCTTCAGCACCCGGCATCGCTATCCCGTCCTCCTCGCCTGGGTCGTGGTGATGATCGCCACCGCGGCGATTGCCAATGCGGTCGGAAAGCAGACCAGCAACAACCTGACCCTCCCGGGCACCGGCTCGACGCAGGCCCAGGATCTGCTCTCCGACAACCTGCCCAACCAGGCGAACGGGACTAACCCGGTCGTCATGGAGGCCCCGCACGGCGCGCTCGACTCCGGGGCCAATGCGAAGACGGTCAGGGCGACGACCCGCTCCTTGAGCAAGGCCCCGCACGTGATCAAGGCGGTCAGCCCGTTGAGCAGCGACGGCTCGGGCGCGCTCAGCAAGAACAAGCGGATCGGCTACATCTCGCTGACCCTCGATCAAAGCGCCGCCGACCTGACCGAGGACGAGGCGAACGAGATCATCGACGCCGAGGCCCCGGCGACCGACGCCGGCTTCGACGTGGCGAACGGCGGGTACCTCGGGCAGGCGGTGTCCAAGCCATCGACCGAGTCGAGCGAGGCGGTGGGGATCGCGGCCGCGATCGTCATCCTGCTCTTCACCTTCGGCACCGCGACGGCGATGGGCCTGCCGATCGCGACCGCGATCATCGGCCTGGTCACCGGGCTGGCTGCGATCGGCCTGCTCGGCCACGGGATCGACGTGCCGACCGTGGGCCCAACGCTGGGGACGATGCTCGGGCTCGGGGTCGGAATCGACTACGCGCTGTTCATCGTTACCCGCCACCGCGGCTTCATGGAGCAGGGCCATGCCGTCGACGAAGCCGCCGCCCGCGCCGTCGGGACCGCGGGCGGGGCGGTCGTCTTCGCCGGGGGCACCGTGGTGATCGCCCTCTGCTCCCTCGCTGTGGCCCAGATCCCGATCGTCAGTGCGCTCGGCTACTCCGCGGCGATCGTCGTCTTGATCGCTGTGGTCACGGCGGTGACCCTGTTGCCGGCGCTGCTGTCGATCCTCGGCAAGCGCATCGACGCGCTGCGGGTCCCCTTCCTGCGCCCACCGGCCCACGATCACCGCCCGCACGGCTGGGCGAGATGGGCCCGCGGCGTCGGCAAGCGCCCGCTGCCGGCCATGTTGCTCGGCGTCGGCATCCTGCTCGTGCTGGGGATCCCGGCGCTCAACCTCCAGCTCGGCCAGCAGGACAACGGCCAAATGCCCAAGTCGACCCAGACCCGGCAGTCCTACGACCTCTTGCGGCAGGGCTTCGGTCCGGGCATCAACGGGCCATTCCTGGTGGCGGTTGACTTCGACGGCAGCCCGGCCCACAACGACAACAAGCAGCTGAAGCAGCTCACCCAGCAGCAACAGCAGCAGGAGCAGCAGGCGGTCGAGCAGACGACTGCGCAGCTCGAGGCCCAGGGCGTTCCGCCAGACGAGGCGCAGTCGGAGGCCGAGCAGCAGGTCTCGTCTGCGCCGCCCACCAAGCAGGAGAAGCAGGCCTCACAACAGGAGGCGTTCCTGAAGACCCCCGCCAGCGACCCGAGGCTGGTCAAGCTCGAGAACCAGATCGGCAAGACGAAGGGCGTCAAGGACGTCTCGCCCGCCACGCTCGACAAGTCGGGTGATACGGCGGTCTTCACCGTGATCGCGACGACCGCTCCGTCCGCCGATGTGACCTCGGACCTCGTTCGGCACCTGCGCTCGCCGGTGATTCCCGAGGCGCTCAAGGGGACGACGCTGACCGCCTACGTGGGCGGTCAGACCGCCGGCTACATCGACCTCGCCGACCGGATCAGCGACAAGCTCCCGCTCGTGATCGCCACGGTGCTGGTGCTGAGCTTCCTCCTGCTGCTGATCGCGTTCCGCTCGATCGTCGTGCCGCTGACGGCGGGGCTCATGAACCTGCTCTCGGTGGGAGCCGCCTACGGCATCCTCACCTTCGTCTTCCAGGAGGGCCACGGTGCAACGCTGATCGGACTCGACGGCGCGATCCCGATCGTCAGCTACGTGCCGCTCCTGATGTTCGCGATCCTGTTCGGGCTCTCGATGGACTACCAGGTGTTCCTGCTGACGCGAATCCAGGAGCACTACCGGGAGAGCGAGGACAACCACGAGGCGGTCGTGGACGGCCTGGCGGTCAGCGCGCGGGTGATCACCTCGGCCGCGCTGATCATGGTCAGCGTCTACACGAGCTTCATCCTGAACGGGGACCCGACCGTGAAGCAGTTCGGCCTTGGGCTGGCGGCGGCGATCGCGGTCGACGCAACGATCGTCAGGTGCCTGCTCGTGCCGTCGGTGATGGTGATGCTGGGGCGCAGCAACTGGTGGCTTCCGGGCTGGCTCGAGGGGCTGCTGCCCAGGGTCGGAATCGAGGGCGACGACTACTTCAGGGCGAAGGACGCGGCCGCAGCTCCGGCCGGCTCGACTGCCGCCGACTGACGCCGTCCCGGCTCAGAGCCTGACCGCGATCGCCTCGGTGATCAGCTCGGCGAGCGGCCCGGTCGGGTAACCGGCGACCGTCCCGCCGCCGGAGACGACCACCAACCGCCCGTCGTCGCTCGTCAGGCTCATGTCGAGCCGAACCGGGATCGCTTCGTCGGAGCCGAAGGCACGCTCGGCGAACTGCCCAAGCAGCACGCTCCCCGGGAGCCCGAGCCGCGAGGCGCCGTAGCTCGCGAGGGCGCCGGGCGTCGTTCGCGCCTCGGAGACGAGGTGGTACGGAGCGGACGGCCCTGGGCGGGCCAGGTCGAAGCCGGCGACCGCGAATGGACCGGCGCGGAAGTCGCTCAGGCTCACGTCGACCCGGTCGAACCCGTCCAGCTTGTCGAACACCGTGCCGTTCGAGGAGTCGAGCGGCAGGTCGAGGCCGCTGCCGCTGACGGAGATCCGGTCGCCGTCGCCCCACAGGAGCCGGGCGGCCGGGAAGGCCGACACCGACACGTGCGCGGTCCCGCCGCCGTCCGTGAGCCGGCTCTCGATCCGGTGCTCGGCGACCGGCGGGACGATCAGCTGAGAGGCGATCGCCACGACACCCAGCACCAGTGCGGCGCCCACGAGCCAACGGGTCATCTACGAAACAGCTTCTCACTTCGCGCGAATGCCCTAGCCGGCGCCCCCGGAGCGAATCGCCCGCCAGTCCGGCCACTCGGCCGGTGACCCCTCGGGGCGGTGAAGGGCCGCCGGTTCGCCCGGTGGAAGCTCGGCGAGAAGCTCGCGGTTGTGCGGCTCGGAGATCTGCTCGGTCACGGTGCGGCGAGCGACCTCGATGACCCGGTTTCGCCTTCGCGGGCTCATCAGGTTCGGTCCCATCGCCTCCAGGTCGTCGTCGGTGGGCTGGATCACGACGACTTCGGTGCCCGCGGCGTGAAGCCGCTTCGTTTCGCTGCCGAGCCGCTGGCTCGACGCCCGCCGCATTCCCAGGTTGAGCCATTCACGCGGGTTCAGCGCTCCGCGCAGAGGGTGCAGGGTGGAGGTGGGGTTGAGGCAGATCACGAGGTCGAGTCGCTCCCCTCGCAGGAGGTCGAGGTTCGAGGCCGAGTAGATGCCACCGTCGACGTAGCGGCGCCCACCGATCGTGACCGGGTGGTAGAAGCCCGGGATCGCGCAAGAGGCCGCGACCGCATCTGCCAGGTCCGCGTCCGGGGACCCTGCCCGACCGAATGCGACCCGGCGGCCGGTCACGTAGTCGCAGGTGGCGATCCACAGATTCGGGTGCGGGCTCCAGCCGGCGGGGACGACGCGGTGGATCGTCTCTCGCAGGGAATCCGTGGAGAAGACGCCACGCGGGATCCAGCCGGTTGCGACCGTGGCCGGGGTGTAGCGGCGCGGGTTCGCCAGAGTGCGAAGCGCGAGGCGCCAGGAGCCGGGGCCGATCGGCGGCCAGGTCCGCACCAGCTCGAAGCGGGCGCCCGCAGCGCGGTCGGCATCGGCCGCCGGGCGACCCTCCGCGTCGACGACGCCGTCGAAGACCTCGCCGCGTGAGTGAGCGACCATGAACCAGGGCGGGATGCCGGAGGCGCACAGGGCCCCGATCATCGCCCCGGCCGAGGTGCCCACCACGTAGTCGGCCTCCGCCGGGTCCCAGCCGCTCTCGAGTGCCAGGGCGTCCAGCGCGCCCGTCAGCCAGGCGCCCCCCTGGATGCCCCCCGCGCCGAGGACGAGCCCGACCCTCATCGGAGGAGCCTATTTGGGAGAGCGGGCGCCACCGCGCGGCACGCTAGATTTCGGGGCCCCCGCGGCTGTGGCGGAATTGGCAGACGCGCGGCGTTCAGGTCGCCGTGTCCGAAAGGACGTGGAGGTTCGAATCCTCTCAGCCGCACCTCAACGGGCTCCGAATCCCGCCAGCGGATCGGAGGCCCGTTGCTATCCTGGCCGGCTGACTCGCCGCTATCGTCTAGGGGACTAGGACGCCGGATTCTCAGTCCGGAAACCGGGGTTCGAATCCCCGTAGCGGTGCTAAGGACCCGCTTGAACAAGCGGGTTTCGGCCCGAAGGAACGCGCCGTGGGAATGGCGAAGCGTTCGCCCCCCGCGCCGTGCGGCATCAGGTGGCTTCTGGGGTCAACCCATACGGGAGGCGGAAAGTGAGCAGCCCTACTGCTGTAACTCGCCGGCGGCGCGATGCGGCCCAGGGGAGGATGCCCCACTCCCTTGGGGCACCCAATCCCTTGTCCCTCAACGTTCGGCCAATGACGCATTCCGGGGCGGTGGTGCATCGCTCCGGACGAGCGTGAGGAGGCGGAACGTGGCGCGACCCTACCGTCAGGCTCACCGCGCGTTGCGGCCTCAGAATCCAACTTCGCGCAGTTTGCGAGTTCCCCGACCGGTGAAGCGACTGCGCTACTCCCTCAGCCCGGCGGGTCCCGGTCAGGTTCGCCCCAACCTCGCGCTCGTGGCGCTTTCGAATAGCCTAGGGATGAACCCGGCGGCGGGTTTGCTCGTAGTACGACCGGCCCGGAGAGTTCGGCGATGGGAGGGATTTGGATGCGACGTTCCCTGTTGTTCATGGCCGCGGCGGCCGCCTTCATCTTGCCCGCGTTTGCGTTCGGGGCGGGTCCGACCCAGATTCAGGTCAAGGACAACTCGTTCAGCCCCAAGGCACCCGCGCTTCGAGGCTTTCAGCCCGGAGCGAGCTTTCACTGGCAGCGGGCCGCATCATCGACCGGGCTCCACAACATCCATCAGGACGCCGGGCTGTTTCGCTCGGGCAATCCGACGAGCGGGGCGATCAACTTCAGCATCAGCGCCTCCGCCGGCAGCTACCACTACTACTGCGACATCCACGGCTCCCCCACCGGCGGCATGACCGGAGTTGTCAAGGTTCGCCCGGCGTTCAGCGCCGCCCCCACCGGCAACCCCTTCACGGTCATCTGGGCCGACTCCAGGACAACTACAGGCCAGGCCTTCGACGTCAACTACCGGGTCGGGACCTCGGGCACGTGGAAGGTCTGGAAGAACGACACCGCGCAGCGCAAGGCGGTGTTCGGCCAGGCCGGCAGCCCGGTTGTCGCCACCCCGGGCAAGACGTACCAGTTCCAGGTGCGCTCGGAGAAGGGAAGCGACCACAGCAAGAAGAGCGGCTTCTCGCCGGCGCTAACCGTCAAGCCTTGACTTGGAGATCCGGATCGCTTCGAAGCGCGCTGGTCACGATCGCGCCAACCAGCCACTCTTATCGATGCCCCCGGTCGCAAGAGTCAACTCGCCGCACCGTGTGGTTGACCACGAGCCCAACACGCGCAAGGCCCCCAAGTAGCGGAGCTCGATGGATGAAAAAGGTCCCAACCCAGGGCCCGAAGCCGCGGGGCCCGAAGCCCGCCTCTGATACAAGAGCGTTGCCCGGCCCGCTCGACGGCACGCGCGCAGGGGCCCCCAGTGCGGGCGTCGAAGGTGGACGAGATGGATTCGACGACTCAACGCGACAAGCGCTCCTTTCTCCGCGGCCGTTGGGCCGTCGTGGTGGCCCTTGCGGCGGGGCTCGTCGCCGCCTGGGCAGCGGGGGCGCCGTGGTCCGGCTCGGGGTCGGTCGTCGCGAGCGGGTCGGGGTCGGTCGCGGCCGCTAAGGGGCCGGGACGGCTTTTCTCGGCAAATGGCATCTGGAATCACCCGCTCGCTCCGCACAGCCGCATCGACCCGCATTCGGCGCAGCTCGTTTCCAGTCTCGTCCGGGATGTGAAAAACGGCGTCCCGTGGATCGGGACCGATACCTACAGCACGCCGCTATATCGCGCCGGGCCGAACCAGCGGCGAGTGCGCGTGGCGCTGGACAACCCGAACCAGGCCGGACGGACGAGCCTACAGAGGGCCTTTAACAGCGTCCCGATCCCTCCCCACGCGCATCCGGCGGGAGGCTCCGACCGGGCGATGACTGTCTGGCAGCCCTCCAAGGACATGCTCTGGGAGTTTTGGCGCGCACGCAAGCAATCGGGCCGCTGGCATGCCACCTGGGGTGGGGCGATGAAGCACGTCTCACAAAACCCGGGCTACTACACGCCAAAGGCCTGGCCGGGACTCGCCCAGCTGAACTGGGGCACCAGCGCCTCGAGCCTCTCGGTGATCGGCGGCACGATGCTGATCAGGGAGTTGCGCGCGGGCCACATCCGGCACGGGCTCGCGATGGCCATCCCCAACCCTCGCGCCCGTCAGTACTCGTGGCCCGCGCAGCGAACCGACGGCAGCGGACCGCCGAACGCGATCCCCGAGGGCGCGCGCTTCCGCTTGCCGGCCAATCTGGACCTGAGTGCGCTTCATCTTCCGAAGTTCACGTTGATGATGGCGAGGGCCGCCAAGCACTACGGGATCTTCGTTCGTGATCGCGAGCGGCGGGGTTGGGTTCTTCGCCCAGGACCCGGCGCCGGAATGCGCCGGGACCCCTACTACGGGCCCCGCGGGTTGTTTCAGCGGCCAGCCAGCCGAATCAAGCTGCTGGCCCGGTTTCCCTGGCGAAAGCTCCGGGTGCTCAAGATGAGCCTCTGTACCAACCAAACCCGCATCTGCCGGCGTCGCTAGCGCCTGGGAGCGATCCGGGCCGTAACCCATCGAACGGCCTGGTACGGTCGGGCGGTGAACCGCCGACCGTGCTGGTGGGTGATCGTGGTTGCTTCGGCGGTGTTCCTGGCCGCGGCGCCTTCCGCGGGCGCGGAGAGCGCCCGTCGGCAGCTGGTCGCGAGCTACTCGCCGATCCTCATGCTGCGTGCGCAGGAGGATCCCCCCTGCGACACCTCCGAGGAGCAGTTCGAGCCCACCACGGTGAACGCGATGCTGGGCAACCCGCGGGTCGACCTGACGCGTCCCGCCCAGGAGGGCACGCCCGAGATCACGAGGCCGGCACCGACGGCCGCCGAGATCGCCGGTCTCGGGGGCGGCTGGCACCTCGACGTTCCCGGCGACCCGCTGAACGCGGGATGCACCTACGCCAGGGACTTCGCGTCCCTCAAGGCGGCGGGGCGCGCCCCGCCGATCACCTACGCCCACATCGCCACCGAGAAGGGCCACTCGGGGTTCGTGATCCAGTACTGGTTCTTCTACTACTTCAATCAGTTCAACGACCTCCACGAGGGCGACTGGGAGGGCATGCAGATCGCCTTCGACGCCCCCGACGCCGGCGAGGCGCTGGCCAAGGGCCCCTCCGAGATCGCGCTCTTCCAGCACGGCGGCGGCGAGAAGGCCGGCTGGGACGACGACAAGGTCGAAAAGCAGGGAACTCATCCGGTCGTCTACCCCGCCGCCGGCTCGCACGCGACGTTCTTCGATTCCGCGGTCTTCGTCGAGAACGGGCAGGGCGGCTCGGGCCTGGGTTGTGACAACACCACCGAGCCGCTTCAACGGGTGACGCCCAAGCCGGTGCTGATGCCGACCCACCCGCCTGCGGGGTCGCGCTTTCAGTGGCTCACCTTCGACGGCCACTGGGGTCAGGAGGAGAAGGGCTTCAACAACGGTCCCCAGGGACCGACCACGAAGAGCCAGTGGCTGGAGCCGTTCACGTGGATGGGGGACATCCGCTCGACGAGCCCCAAGCTGCCGGGCGGCCTGGTGCTCGGGCCCGCCGTGACGAAGGCCTTCTGCGGGGCCGTGGCCACCGCTTCAGAGTTCGTCAACCTGGAGGCTCAGACGCGCCTCGGCGCGATCCTCACCGGCCTCGCGCTGGTCCTGCTGGTCGCTGTTCCGGTTGGCCTGACGCGCTGGACGCCGGTCGATCTGAGCCGCCTCCGCCAGGCACGCGCCTTCGGCCAGCTCGTGCGCGCCGCGCGCCAGCTCTATGGGCGGCACTGGGTCGCGATGATCGCGATTGCGATGACCGCGATCGTGATCATCGCGGTCGTCGAGGGAGCCGTATGGCTGTTGACCACGATCACGGGCGGCGTCCACCTCGGCGTCACGATCAGCATCTCGATCCCGACCCTCGCCCGCTCGCTTGGGTTCGCCGCGGTCGGCGGGGCCGTGATCGCGTTCCTCCGAGACCTCGAGCAGGGCAAGGACGTCGGCGTCCGACACGCCTACGGGGCGGTGTTGGCGCGCTTTTGGCGGGTCGTCTTCGGTCAGCTGCTGGCCACGTTGGCGGTCGCGTTGATCGCCCTGACGATCATCGGGATCCCGATCGCGATCTGGAAGTACGTCGAGTGGCAGTTCGTGCAGCAGGAGGTCCTGTTCAGGGACCGATCGATCCGCGACGCCTTGAAGGGCAGCTCACAAATCGTGCGCGGCAACTGGTGGAGGACGGTGCGGGTGGTCGTGTTCCTGTGGCTGATCAGCATCGTCGCGGGCCCGATCCTGACCTTCGCCCTGATCTTCACCAACCTGTCGCTGATCTGGATCAACGTCCTCGGCTCGCTGGTCTTCGCTCTGCTGATCCCGTATGTGGCGATCGGTCGAACGCTCCTTTACCTGGACCTCGAGGTCCGCGCCGAGCAGGGCGCCCGTTCGCCAGGGCGAGTTCGCCGATGGTGGATGCGGGCCCGGCCGAGCACTCAGCCGGGATGAGCCTGCGGAGCGGCGGGTAGCCTGGTCGCGCTCAGCAGGAGGTGAAGAAGCGGGTCAGGTGGTCGACCATCTCCTCCTCGGATAGCGCCGTGGCAGGGGTGAAGAGCTGGTTCACCATCATGCCGTCGAGCTCCATGAGCAGGTGCGGTGCGTGCCGTTGCGGGGCCTCGCAGCCGGCCGCCGGGAGGAGCTCCTCGGCGAGGAGTCGGTATTCGCGGCGCACCTCGTCGAGCTCGAGCTGGAAGCGCGGGCGTCGCCGGGCCTCGAGGATCAATTCGTAACGCGCCACCGTGAGGCCGAACCGCTCGGGCGACAGCCATCCACCGATCAGCTCGGCCACGAGCTCGGCGGCCCGTCGCGGCCCGTACGGTCCTTCGGGCGCCAGGTTCTTCATCTCCTGGACCGCCGGGCGCTCCAGCTCGACCAGGCGGTGGAGCGCGGCGGTCAACAACGCCTCGCGGGTAGGGAAGTAGTTGCTCGTCGAGCCCTCGACGAGCCGCGCCCTGCGGTCGACGGCGCGGTGGGTGAGCCCGCGCCCGCCCTCGGCCTCGAGCACCTCCAGCGCCGCCTGGGCGACGATCGCGCGCCGGTCGCCGATCTCGGTCAGCGTGGCCATCACTACATCTGTAGTATGAACTATCGAGCCGGGCGCATTCGGAACCGAAGGAGGTCCAAGTGACGGCGATCGCGGAGCAGGACCTGACCCATGTCGACCTCGGCGACCTGACTTTGTGGGCCGACGGCCCGCCGCACGACATCTTCACGCGCCTTCGCCGCGAGGCGCCGGTTCATTGGAGCCCCTTGGCCGACCACCCAGAGGAGGCGGGCTTCTGGTCGATCACCCGGGCAGACGACCTTCGACGGGTCAGCCTGGATTGGGAGGCGTACTCCTCCGAGGTCGGGGGAGTGCTCGTCCTCGACGACTTCGGGATCCCGCTCGAGGCGCAGCGCCAGCAGATGATCTCCATGGACCCGCCCCGCCACGACCGGATCAAGGCGCTGTTTCAGCGAGGATTCACCCCGGCGCGAATCGCCGAGCACGAGGAGCGGATCCGGGCGATCGTCAACCGGGTGATCGACCGAGTTGCCACTCGGGGCGAGTGCGACCTCGTCCAGGACGTCGCAGGCCCGGTGGTGGCGCGCGTGATCGGGTCCTTCATCGGGACCCCGGAGGAGGACGACCAGCGCCACATCGAGCAGACGAACATCGCGCTCGGGTTCGGCGACGAGGACCTCCGCCCCACCGAGCAGGCGATGGTCGAGATGATGCGCGAGGCATGGGACGAGACGATGGAGCTGATCGCGGCCCGCCGCGCCCGCCCCGGCGACGACCTGCTCAGCGTCCTCGTCCACGCCGAGGTCGAGGGCGAGTCCCTCACGGACTCGGAGATCTTCATGGGCATCGGCCTGCTCGGCGCGGCCGGCAACGACAGCACCCGAGCGGTGTTCACGAGCGGAATGGAGGGCCTCCTCGCCGAGCCCGACCAGCTCCAGCTGCTGCTCGACGATCCGTCGCTCGTGCCCGGCGCGGTCGAGGAGCTCCTGCGCTTCTACCCCGCCTTCTCCCACTTCCGGCGGACCGCGCGGCGCGAGGTCGAGCTGCATGGGCAGACGATCCCGGAGGGCGGCAAGGTGCTGCTTTGGTACGTATCCGGAAATCGGGACGAGGAGGTCTACGAGGATCCCCAGCGCCTGGACGTGACCCGCGATCCCGACCACCAGGCCTTCGGGGCCGGCGGCCGCCACTTCTGCCTCGGCGCCGCGCTCGCCCGCCTCGAGCTCAGGGCCCTGGTCGAGGAGACGCTTCGGCGCCTGTCCGACCTCGAGCTCGCGGGGGAGCCAACTCGAGCGCGCTCCCTGTTCCTCAATCAGCTGAAGACGCTGCCGGTCCGGTTCACGCCGCAGTCAGCGCGCGCCGCCCGGTAGGCCCGCGAGCGGGTCGCTCGACTCGGCGCGAAGCAGGTCTCGGGACAGACGCGCCGCCATCCTGGCCCGGTCGGGCCCGCGAAGGCCATACGGGAGGTAGGCGGTTCCAAACGGGACGTAGACCCTGACGCCGAGGCCGGAGCTGGTCGCGACGCGCAGCACCCGCTTGGTCGGAAGCCCGTAGAGAACCTCGAGCTCGCACGGGGTGGAGGCGCCTTCGAGGCGCGCCGCGGACCAGTCGACGAGGGCGGCATCGTGCGACGCGACGGAGACCTGGCTGACCCGTCCGGCGAGGCGCTCGACGAGAGAGCGCACACCTTCGGTTGGATCGCGGGATTTCGTCATCGGGCGCGGCGAATTGTCCCTTGACAAGCCGGACCCGAAGGCCGAGCTCGAGCGCCAGCTCGGCGTCGGAGTCGCTTCGAGTCCAACGCCCGGGAAGCGTGCATCCGAGCGGCTCGCCGCCACTTCGGTGGGCGCTTCGCTCGCCAAGGAGCGCAAGGATCGGATCGACGTCGGAGGGCCGGAGCGAGTCGAAGTGCACCGCGAGCCCGCGATCGGAGGCGGCCTCCAGGACGCCGTCGAGAAGGCTCGGATCTCCTCCGAGGCCCGGAAGCTTGATCGCCAGGCGGCTCTCGGCTGGAGCCCCCGCGATCGCCTCGAGACACGCGTCGGCGACGAGTCGGGAGCGGATCGTGATCGGCGTTCAGGTATCCGAGGGTGGTCCTGGCGCCCCGCTCTGTCACCCGTTCGGCGATCGCCAGCGCGTCGGCGGCGTGCGGACCGGCGACATAGCGCCGAGCGGCGCGCCGCACGAAACCTCGAAGCGGATTCAATGGGGGGCGGCGGCCTTGGCGCGATGCCTGCGGCCGAGCGCCTGACGCGCCGTCGCGGCGATGATCGGGAGGCTCTTGAGATTGGTCCGGTACCTCACCGTCGCCAGGCAGTCGCGCTCGCGCTCGGTCCACGTCCGCGTCCACGCTTCGGGGCTGCCCAGGAACTCGTAGCCGGCGAGCCCTTGGCCGACCGCGTAGGCGATCGACCGCGCGTTCAGGAGCGCCCCGGGCGAGCAGCGCTCGAATTCCTCGTCGTATCCGGTCTTCAACAGCCACAGGCGATCGGCGGTCTCGACCGCGAGCTGCATCGCCGCTGCCCTGCCGTCGATCCGAAGGAACGCGATCCGGAGGCTTCGCTTCCGCGCGGTGATCTCGCAGTAGCGCCGGTAGAAGGCACCCTCGCGATCGGCGTGCCTGAGCGCCGTGCCGGCGCGGCCCTTCCAGCCGCGCTCCTCGACCGTCATCGCCTC
Source organism: uncultured bacterium (assembly GCA_963720685.1). Taxonomy (GTDB): domain Bacteria; phylum Actinomycetota; class Thermoleophilia; order Solirubrobacterales; family 70-9; genus AC-56. The sequence continues at coordinate 788,347 of CAVRGF010000003.1, forward strand.
GTCGAGCAGCGGATCGACCTGCTCGGGGCCCGGACAATGGAAGTCGCAGGTGAGGGTGCCGAGCGCCTCGGCGCGCCTGCTGCGCGCGTCTCAGGTCCGAGCGTCGCCGAGAGCTGAGCCGCGACTCGGGCTCCGCCCAGCTCGAATCGAGCTCGATCACCGGACATCCGATGCTGGGGCGCTGCAAGACGAGGCCGGGCAGACGAAGCGAGGAGCGGAGCGCGGCGGGCAGGCCCGATCCGGCGGGGAGCCGCCGCAGAACCAGCGACGAGGGAAGTCGGCTCAACGCCTGCCCCAGCGCCTGGAGAGCCGGTTGATCGGCGGCCACCGCGTCCATCGGCTCGTGCAGGCTCGAGGTCCCGACGAGCTCGAGCAGCCCGGGCTGGTCGACGTGCTGGGCGAGCGCGGCCGCCGCACGCAGTCGCCCCGATCGATCGCGGACCAGCGCAACCCGAAGACCTCTGCCGACCCCGAAGACCTCGGCCGCCGCCAGGGTCCAGGCGTGCTCCTGGGTGAGCAGTCGATCGGCGCCGGCGAGCTCGTCCCAGCGACGCCTCGAGGGAGGCGAGCTCGGCCGGGTCGGTGACCCAATCGGTGAGGAGATCTGGCTCTGCCCGAGGTGCCCCGTTTCCCGCCTGCGTCAAGGTGGGCCTGTTCATGCGCTCGAGTTGCGTTGTCGTTCGGAACAGTTGCACTTAATCCCCGCTCGCGCGCCACTCGCTCCGACGGCCCCGCGAGCCGCCCGGCACCGCGCTCTCGAGGAGCTCATCGGCCGCCACGGCGTCGCCCTGTAGCTCCCGCCTCCAGCTGTTCAGGAGGCGGTGAACGGCCTCGGCTCCGACGATCGGCTCGCCCGGGAGCGGGAGGCCGTCGCGGGAGAGGATGAAGGGGCGCGTCTGCTTGCCACCGAGGCCGCCGTGGAATGAGATCAGCTCCTCGAAGGCGCAACCCTCGTCGAGCTCGGGGTCGTAGAACGAACCGACCATGATGTCGGCGACGTTGGCGAAGCCGTCCGTGCGCAACAGGTGGCCGGGTGCCCCGGACGAGAAGCCGCCCAATGGATCCACTCCCTCGATCTTGCCGTCGGCGAGTCGGTGGGACCCCTCGGCTCCCAGGACGAGGGGCCCGTGCTCTTCGGATCGGATCAGCAGCCATCCGATGTGCGGGTGGGCCCGGAGCGCCCGGACGAGCTCCGGGTGGCGCCCGTCGAGCTCCTCGAGGGTCAGCCGGTGGCTGGCCTCCATGAGATAGATCAGGCCGAGGTTCCCGGACCCGAGCACGACGACGTCTCGGTTCGAGACGTCGTTGCTGGGCCGCCTCCTCGAACCTCGCCCCGTTGCCTCGTCGACCGCGTGGCGCGCCATGTCGCCCTGCTCGTCGCCGCCGGCGAGCGCGGCAACCTCGCCGCGCGCGAGCGATCGCTCGACGAGCTCGTCGAGGCCGTAGCCGTTTCGTTGCTTGAAGGTGGCCCCTTGCGTTTGACCGTGGTCCGACAGCACCACAATTTCGTAGGGGCGGCGCGCGTAGCGCCTCGCGCGATCGATCCGGCCGAACTGCTGGTCGAGCTTTCGCAGCGCCTCCATCGTGTCGGCGCGCTCGAGTCCCGAGTGGTGGGCGACCTCGTCGTAGCTCGAGAAGGTGGCGTAGACGGCCGGGCGCCCGACCATCATGTCGGTCAGGACGCCGTAGGTGATCAGGTCCCGGACCAGCACGCACATCGTGGCGCGAAGCACGGGGTAGATCCCGCCGCGATGGCCACGGGGGCGAACGTCGCGCCGCGCCGCCCGGATCGCGGCCGTCCACTCGAGCAGTACCTCCCATCCAAACAGGACGAGGGCCCGAGTCACGTTGAACCCGTTGGCGAGGAACGCCCGGTATCCGGGGTTGGCGCCCCGCTCGGCCTCCATCCGGCTGACCGTCAGGATCGCCTCGTCGGCCTCGCCGGAGAGCAGGTTCCCCCGGCTGGCGCCGCCGTCGATCAGCAGCCCCACGCCCGAGGCGCGGCGTCGCTCGATCTCGGCGCAGTCGCCCGGCGTCGAGCAGCTGATCAACCGCCCGGCCGCCTTCTCCACCCACCGAAAGGCCGGGATGTCCTCGTTTGACCCGAGCAGGATGCCCGCCTGGCTCGCGCCCGTCTGGGATGAGAGGTCAGGCTCCCACTCGGTCAGCCGGTAGCCACGCTCGGCGATCCACCGGGCCATCGTCGGCGCGCTCCCGTCGCGCATCGCACGGCGAAGCACCGGCAGGGCGAGCCCGTCGATCTCGAGGAAGATGATCCCCGCGACATCGGTGGGCGCTCGTGCGCCCTGCCGTCGCGCCACCCGCTGCACGACCCTGAGCGCGTACTCGTCGTCGTCGTTGGTCCCGGCAAGCACCTCGAGCACGACCGAGACGGCCGCGATCACGAGCGCCGCCGCGAGGGCGCTGCCCGGCGAGTCGACGCGAATCGTCGCCCCGAGGAGCTCGTGGGCGAGCAGAAGGGCCCCCGCGTCGACGACGAGGATCGCCAGGAAGCCCGAGATCAGCGCGAAGGGAAGACGAAGACCAGCCACGAGAGGCGGAAGGACCGCGTTCAGCAGCGCGATCAGGGCCGCGACGACGAACGCTCCGCCGAACCCGTCGAGGGCGACGCCGGGGACCAGCGCGGCGGCGACGTAGACGGCGATCGCGGCGACCACCCACGAGACCACGATCGCGGTCCGCGCGAAGCCGGGGCCTGGTGGGCCGCCAGGTGACCTCCTCGCCGTAGCGCGGCGCGACTTGCATCAGCGCACACTATCCCCGCCCCCGCCAGGGTGATGTGATGTGCGGCCGCGTGCCGAGCAGATGAGCAGAGCACCGACATCAGATGCGGCCGGGGCCGGCCGGGCCGACACGAAGGTCACCTTCGTCGGTCACTCGACCGTGGCGATCGAGGCGGCGGGGACCCGCATCCTGACCGACCCGTTGCTTCGAGACGGTCTGCTGGGCTTCCTTCGCCGGCGCCCACCCTTGCCCCACCTCGGCGCGGCGGGGCGTCCCGACGCCGTGTTGATCTCGCATCTGCACTACGACCATCTCGACTTCCCATCGCTGCGGAGCCTGCCCTCCGGCACGCCGATCATCGCGCCGCGCGGATCACGCGGGTTCCTCGGGCGGCGGGGGTTTCACGAGGTGGTCGAGCTGGACGAGGGCGAGGGCCTCGAGGTCGGTGCCCTGCGGGTGACTGCGGTGCACGCCCGACACGGCCGCGGGGGTCGCCCCGGCGCGGGTGGGGTCGGGTCGGTGGGCTATCTGGTCGAGGAGAAGGCGCGGATCTACTTCGCCGGAGACACGGAGCTGTTCTCCGAGATGGTCGAGATCGGCCCAGGAATCGACTGTGCGCTGCTTCCGATCTGGGGTTGGGGCCCCCGGCTCGGTCCCGGGCATCTCGACCCGTTCACCGCCGCCGAATCGCTTCGCCTGCTCGAGCCGCGGCTCGCGGTGCCGATCCACTGGGGCTCCTACACGCCCTTGGGGGCACCGACGCTGTGGCCCTGGCTGGAGGGCGAGGCGGCGAGCCGGTTCGTCCGCGATGCCGAGCGCCTGGCGCCTGAGGTCGAGGTCAGGGTCCTGGCCCCGGGCGAGTCCATCTGGCTCACCGACGTATAGGGTCGGTCCGTCGTCTCACGAAAAAGGGGCGCTCGAGATGCTCGCAATAACCGAGGACGCCGCGGCGGCGATCAAGACGATCGTGGGCTCGTCGGGTATGCCCGCGGGCGCCGGCCTGCGGATCACCCGGGAGCTCAACACCGAGGCCGAGGGAGCTCCGCGCACCGACCTGCGTCTCTCGGTGGTGGAGGGCCCGCAGGACGGCGACCAGGTGCTCGAGCCGGAGCCGATCTTCGTCGATCCCGCCGCGGCCCGGTTTCTGGACGACAAGCTGCTGGACGCGGACGTGGTAGACGAGGACGTCCGTTTTCGGCTCGACGTCCAGGCAGAGACGCTGTAGTCGACCACGTCGTGCACCATCGCGCCCACGATCGTGCGGCGGAGTGGAGCACGGTGGCGGACCATGCCCGCATCGGTTAGGTTCCCCTACCAGATCGGAGGAGCCGTGGACCCGAGCCTTTTGAAGACAATCCCGCTGTTCGCGGACGTGGCCGACGAGAAGCTTCGGAAGATCGCCCCGTTCGCGACCACCGACGAATTCGCGGCCGGTCAGGTGGTGATCAAGGAGGGTGGATACTCGAACCACTTCTTCGCGATCGAGGAGGGAACCGCCTCCGTCGAGCGCGACGGCGAGCACCTCGCGGATCTCGGCCCGGGAGACGTGTTCGGCGAGCAGGGCCTGCTCGAAAAGCAGGAGCGCTCGGCCACCGTCACCGCGACCTCGCGCCTGCGCGTGATCAAGATCGAGCACTGGGAGCTCTCCCGGATGCGCAAGTCGATGCCCGAGGTCGTCGACGAGCTCCAGCGCAAGGTCGAAGACCGCCAGAGCTAGGCAATAACTCCGCCGGCAGCCTCGCCTTCGGCTACGGAGCAACTCCGCCGGCAGCCTCGCCTTCGGCTACGGAGCAACTCCGCCGGCAGCCTCGCCTTCGGCTACGTTGCCGTCGGGTTAGGGCCTGTTTCCGACCGGCAGGCCGTAAGCGCGGTAGAGTCCTCGCCGTCATACGGTCGGTGGTCAAGGGAAGTCCGGTGCGAAGCCGGCGCGGTCCCGCCACTGTGACCGGGTGAGGCGACGCCGTACGGCGCGAGCCGAGCCACTGGGGGTGCCCGAGCATCCCTGGGAAGGCGCGGCGTCGATTTCCCGGGAGCCAGGAGACCTGTCCTCCGGCCAGCCACATCAACCCTCGAGGAAAGGGTGGCTCACATGGTCATACCTGGATTCCGGCTCGGCTGGCTCACGGCCGCAGCCGTCGCATGTCTGGCGTTGCTGGCAAGCAGCGTCCACGCCGAGACGCGAGGCGTCGACCTTCGGGTCCTGAACACGGCCGGCAAGTCGCTGGCGTCTTTTCGGCAGTACACGGGCTCGGTCGAGATCAAGACCGATTCGAAAGCCCAGTGCTTCGGTCAGGGAACCGGAGGAAGCGGCGACCGGGTCGCCGTCGACGGCTCGACCGCGCTGGGTGCGGTTCGCGACGCGCTCGGCAGCGCACCATCGCTGAAGCCGCTCTCGGTCACCGACGCGTTCTCCGATCAAGGCTTCGGGCTCGGCGTCTGCGGGATCGCGGGCTACGAGGCCAAGGGCTCGAGCTTTTGGTACGTGAAGCGAAACCACGTCGGGGCACAGGTCTCGGGCAGCCAGTTGAAGGTCCACCAGGGCGATGACCTCCTCTGGTACCTCTCGCCCGGCTTCCCGCCGCCCCTCGAGTTGACGCTCTCCGCGCCCCTGAGCGCGAAGCCGAACGTGCCGTTCCAGGTCACGGTGCACTCCTATTCGGATGACGGCACCCGTCACCCGGCGGGGGGTGTCACGGTGACCGGCGCCGCGGCGCCGACCGGAGCCGGGGGCCACGCGATGGTCACGGCGCCGGCCGGAACCGAGGTGCTCCAGGCGACCGACTCCCCGGACATACCCTCGAGCCGGATCAAGGTCTGTGTCGCCGCCGATCCCTCGAGTTGTCCGAGCGGCCGCGGCAGGCGGATCCTCGGCAGCGACCACGCCGACCAGATCGACGGCACCCGGGGTCCCGACTCGATTCAGGCACGGGGCGGCGCCGACCTGATCGACATCACATCCGGCGGCCACGACGAGGTCGGGTGTGGGGGAGGCCGCGATCGGGTGATCGTTCAGGGCTCCGACCACGACGACACGATCCGGTCGAGCTGCGAGCAGGTGGTCAGGAGGTGAGGCTGGGCCGCGGCCTGGCGCGGGGCGCGGCGCTCGGCTTGGCCGCCCTTCTCGCCGGTTGCGGCTTCGGCCCAGGCTCCTCTTCGAAGGGCACCGCGACGCTCACCGTGACCCGCGACTACGGGAGCCGGTCGATGGTCGGCGTGACCGACTCAGACCCGTCCGAATCGGAGACCGTGATCCGACTCCTGGACAGGTCGGCCGAGATCACCACCCGGTACGGCGGCGGGTTCGTGCAGTCGATCGACGGCCTCGCCGGGGCCCAGAGCGGCGGGCGGCGCTCGGACTGGTTCTTCTACGTCAACGGCGTCGAGTCCGCGGTGGGGGCCGCCGACGTCCACGTCCACGCCGGTGACCGGATCTGGTGGGACTATCGGGACTGGAGCGGGGCGATGAGCGTTCCGGCGGTGGTCGGCTCGTGGCCGCAGCCCTTCACCGAGGGCTCGCGGGCGAGCGCCAGGCCGGTGCCCATCGAGTGTCTGGGCGGTGGATCCGCTTGCGCGAGCGCCGCCGACGCGCTTCGCGGCGCCGGGGTGCGACCCACCATCGATCGAGGCGAGAGCAGCGCCCCCTCCGGGGTTCCGAAGATCGTGGTCGGTCCCTGGGCCCGGGTTCGGAAGGATCCCGCCGTGGACGGCCTGCGAGGAGGCCCGGCCCAAAACGGCGTCTTCGCGCGCTTTGATGAGCCACTGCGCGGCGTGTACCACCTGATCGCGCTCGACCAGACGACCGCGCCGGCCCGCGACCTCGGCCCCCGCGCCGGGCTGGTGGCGGCGCTTCGGCCGGGCGACGGCGACGTGACCTGGATCGTCACCGGGTCGGCGCGGCCGGCGGTGCGCAACGCGGTCGATCAGCTCGACGAAGGGTCGCTTCGCGATCGCTACTCGATCGCCGCGCTGCCCGGGAATCGGGCCGAGGCGCTGCCGCTCGCGAACGGCGCAGGCGGATGAGATCGCCGCTCGCCTACGTCCCGCGCCGCACGCCGCTCGCCGACGCAGGCCCGGTCGCTGCGGGCGTCTACCTGGGATCGTTCGCCCTGGTCGCGTTTCTCTACTCGAGTCCGATCGTGCTGGCCGCGGCGGGCGCAGGGGTGGTGGTGGCCGGGATCGCCGCCCAAGCCGGGGACGCTCTTCGGGCTTCGGTGCGCTGGGGCCTGGCGCTGGGCGTCTTTATCGTCGCGGTGAACGGCCTCGTCGCGCAACGCGGGGACACGATCGTCTTCCACGGGCTGTGGCTGCCGCTCATGGGGTCGACCGACGTCAGCGCCGAGGCGTTCGCCGAGGGCGGCGTGCTGGCCATCCGGATCGTGGTCGTACTGATGGCGTTCGCGGTCCACTCGGCGTGCGTCGATCCCGACCGGGTCCTTCGCCTCCTGCGCCCCCTGGCTCGCCACTCGGCGCTCACCGCGACCCTGATCGCGCGCATGGTGCCGCTTGCGGCGGCCGATTACACGCGCCTCGGGGAGGCGGCGGCGCTCCGCGGACCCGCCGCCGCGCCGGTTGGCCGGGCGACCCTCGCGCGCCGCCTGGTGGCCGGCTCGCTCGACCGCGCGGTCGACGTGGCGGCAACCCTGGAGCTTCGCGGCTATGCACACGGCGCCCCACGTCAAGGCGGGGGGCGTCGTCGCTCGCGCCACGAGGCGCGCTTCGCCGCCGCGGGGCTGGCGATCGCCGCCGTGGCCATCGCGGGCCGGACCTGCGGCTTGGGATCGTTCGATCCTTACCCCCTGGTCGGTCTCGACCATGACGCAGCGACCCTGGCGCTCGCGGGATGCATCCCGATCGTCGCGGCCCTCCCGTTCGCCGCCGCCCGAAGGCGTGTCCGGTGAGAGCCGAGCCCCTGGTGCGGATGGAATCGCTCCGGTACCGCTATCCGGACGCGTCCGAACAGACGCTCGGAGGTCTCGACCTGGAGATCGAGTCGGGTGAGCTGGTGGTGCTGGCCGGCCGCTCGGGATCGGGGAAGACGACCCTGCTCCGGGCGATGTGCGGGCTCGTGCCCCACTATCACGGCGGCGCGGTGGAGGGCGAGATCCGGATTGCGGGCCTCGATGCTCGCGAGCACGGACCCGCCGATCTCGGTGGCGCGGTGGGCATGGTCGCGCAGGACCCCGAGACCCAGGTCGTCTCGACGACGGTGCGTGGCGAGCTCGAGCTGCCGCTCGAGATGCGCGGGGAGCCGGCGGCGGCGATCGCCCGCGCCGTCGAGGAGGTCGCCTTGGCGCTCGGGATCCCGCAGCTCGTCGACCGGACGGTCGACACCCTCTCGGGAGGTGAGCTTCAGCGGGTCGCCCTCGCCGCGGCGCTGGTCGGCCGGCCGAAGCTCGCCCTCCTGGACGAGCCGACCTCGCAGCTCGATCCGGTTGCAGGCGACGAGCTGATCGGTCTGCTGCGGCGCCTCAACGAGGAGTGGGGGATGGCGGTGGTGCTGGCCGAGCATCGCCTGGAGCGCTGTCTGACCGCCGCCGATCGGGTGCTGGCCATGGACCGCGGTCGGATCGCCTTCGACGGCGAGCCGCCCGCCTTTCTCGACTGGGCGCTCGACGACGGCGGGACTCTCGCGACCCCGGCGGCTCGCCTGTTCGACCTCGCGGGGCTTCGGCCGGCCCCGGTTGGCGTCAAACCGGCTCGGGCCGCGCTTCGACGCGCGGGCCTCGAGCCTCCCGACCCGCAGCCGTGGGAGGAGTCGAACGGCCGTGGCGCCGGGTCCGGCGTCGCCTCCGTCGACCTCGCCCTCCGGGTCCGCGACCTGTGGGTCGAGCTCGAGGCGGGCGACGGCGGTCGCGACGTCCTGCACGGCGTCAGCTTCGATGTCGCGGCGGGGGAACGCATCGCTCTGATGGGGCGAAACGGCGCCGGCAAGACGACTCTCCTGCGCGCAGCGGCGGGCCGCGTCGAGCCCGTCCGGGGAGCGATCGACGCTGCTCGCGGTTGCGCTCTCTTGGCCCAGAGCCCGACCGACCTCCTGGTCCGCGAACGGGTGGCCGAGGAGCTCCCGGGCGTCGCCGGCCGGCGAGCGCTCGCCTCGGTCGGGCTCGAGTGGGCGACGGATTCCGATCCGCGCGACCTGTCCGGCGGAGAGCGTCAGCGCCTCGCCCTGGCGATCGTGATGGCGGGGCGCGAGGGCCCGGGCGGGCTTCCGGGCCTCGTCTGTCTCGACGAGCCGACCCGCGGAATGGATCGGTCCCGAAAGGACGAGCTGGGGGCGTGGACCCTCGAGATGGCCGACCGCGGCGCCGGGGTAGTGGTCGCCACCCACGACGTCGAGTTCGCAGCCTCGTTCGCAACGCGTGTGGTCCTGCTCGGCGACGGCGACCTGATTGCCGACGGCCGGGTCGAGGAGGTTCTCTCCGGAGGGTGGTACTTCGCCACTGAGGTCGCCCGCATCCTCGGGGTCGGCGGAGCGATCTCGCCGGAGCGCGGCGCCGAGCTGCTTCGGGCCCGGGCGGACCTCGTCGCGGGGCGGGCCCGATGAGCTGGGAGCTGGCCGTCTACGCGATGCTCGGCGTGGTTCTGGTGGGCGGTTTCGCCTGGTTTGAGCGCTCGCGCCCCGGCGCCCGAATGGTGGCGCTGGTCGCGGCGCTGGCGGCGCTGGCGGTCGCCGGCAGGCTCGTCTTCGCAGCGATACCGAACGTCGTCGCGACGACGGACATCGTGTTGATAACCGGGTTCGCGGTCGGTGCGGCGCCGGGGTTCGCGGTCGGCGCGCTGGCGGCGGCGGTGTCCAATATCTGGCTCGGCCAGGGTCCCTGGACTCCCTGGGAGATGGCGGGCTGGGGCCTGGTGGGCCTGGGCGGCGCCGGCCTTGCGACCCTGACCCGCGGGCGGCTGAACCGGGTCGGGCTCGCACTCGCATGCGGGACCGCGGGCCTCGCCTACGGAGCGCTGCTCGACTTCTCAGTGATGGTGGGATACGGGGGGGAGCAGTCGTTCGACCGCTACCTGGCGATCTCGGCCCGCGGGGTGCCGTTCAACGTCGCGCACGGAGTCGGCAACGTCGCGCTCGCGCTCACGGCGGGCCCGGCTCTGGTGCGGATGATCTCCCGGTACCGCAGCCGGTTCGAGTTCGAGTGGCCGGGGCGCCCTCGCGCTCGGTCCGCGGCGATCGTGACCACGATCCGCCGATCGGCAGGCGGATTGCCGCTCTTGGCGCTCGCGGTCGCGATGCTGGTCGCTCTGCCCGCGAGCGGAGCCCGAGGCGAGGGCCCTGGGTCGGCCGCGATCTGGCTCGAGCGCGCGCAGGGCACGGACGGAGGATTTCCCGCCTCGTCCGGCTCGAGCTCGAGCGCCGCGATCACCGGCTGGGCTTCGCTGGGGCTCGAGGCGTCGGGGATCAACCCGTTCGACGTACGAAGCGCAGGCCGATCCCCGATCGACTTCATGCGCTCCGACCTCGACACGATTCGCTCGACCGGCGATCTCGAGCGAACCGTGCTTGCTTTGGACGGCGCCGGGGTCAGCCCGCGGCGGTTCGGGGGTCGTGACCTCGTCGGCGAGCTGCGGAGGCGGCGCTCGGCGAGCGGCTCATTCGAGGGCCAGGTCAACCTGACCGCGTTCGGGATCCTCGCTCTGCGTGCGGCCGGAGCCCGAGCGTCCGCGCTTCGCCGCTCGGCGGGCTGGCTTCGCGACGCCCAGAACGGCGACGGGGGCTGGGGCTTTCGAACCGGGGCCGGAAGCGATCCCGACAGCACCGGGGCGGCACTCCAGGGCCTGGCGGCGACCGCCGGTCGGGGCCGAGCGGTGAGCCGAGGCGCCAATTATCTGCGGCGCACGCAACGGGGCGATGGCGGCTTCGCGCTCGCCGGGACGGGCTCCTCGAACGCCCAGTCGACCGCTTGGGCGATCCAGGGACTTGTGGCCGCCGGCGCGAATCCGGCCGCGATCAGGACCGGCGGCCGTTCCGCCCTCGGCTATCTCGCCGCCCGGCAGGCGGGCGACGGCCATTACCGATACTCGGCCTCGAGCGATCAGACCCCAGTCTGGGTTACCGCTCAGGCACTGGTCGCCGCACAGCGCAAGGCGTATCCGCTTGCCCCCGTTCGCCGCTCGGGTCGGGGCCACGACCCGTCGGGCGGCGGGCCGCATTCTGGTCACGGCCACCCCGCGGCGCGTGCGGCTCGGAGGGTGGCCGGCCCGGATAAGCCCCGCGGCTCGAGGCGCTCTGGCGTGCGGGGTGCCTCGGCGGGGGGACCGCTCGGTGCGCCGGGCTCCGGCCGCGGTTCCTCCGTCCGAGTCGCGGCCCGCCCGGTGGGCGCCGCGCTTCTCTCCCGAAAGGAGACGGGCGACGGGCGCGAGAGCGGCCAGGAGACCGCGTACGTTGCGGCCGGCTTCGGCCTCCTGATCGCCGCGCTCGCCGGGGGCTTCCTCTGGTACCGGCGGCGCCTGCCATAGTGGCCTGCTGATCGCACCGCGCCGCGGGCCGCCTCGGCGGCCTACGGGAAGCGGCCAGATACGGTTTCGTTGATGGAGGTCGAGCAGGCGATCCGTGATCGGCGTACCCACAAGGCCTTCGGGCAGCGCGCCGTATCGCGTGGCGTCATCGACGAGCTGTTCGAGCTCGCGCGGTGGGCGCCCAATCACCACCTGACGAACCCGTGGCGGTTTCGGGTGCTTGGGCCCGCCGCGCTCGAGCGCCTCAAGGAGGCCGCAGGCGCCGAGGCGGCGCCGAAGCTCGACCGGGCCCCGACCCTGGTGGTCTGCTCATACGTCAGCTCGGGCGATCCGGTCCAGGACGAGGAGGATCTGTGCGCGACCGCGTGCGCCGCGTACATCGTCCTGCTCGGAGCACACGCGCGCGGGCTGGCGGGCTACTGGCGAACCCCGGCGGTCCTGCGGACCGAGCGTGGGCGGGCGGCGGTCGGCATGCGCGCGGAGGAGCGCTTCGTCAGCCTGATCCACCTGGGCGAGCCCATCCAGGAGCGAACGGCGCCCGACCGCGCTCCGGTGGCCGAGACCACGACCTACCTCGATTGAGCGCGACGGTGGTGGGCTGATGCTGTCACGGGTCGACGCTCTCGAGGTGCTCAGCACCGAACGGTTCGACGTCGTTGTGATCGGAGGCGGGATCACGGGCGCCGGGGTGGCGCTCGATGCCGCCTCGCGCGGATACTCCGCTGCCCTCGTCGAGCGCGACGACTACGCATCCGGAACCTCCAGCCGATCGTCGAAGATGGTCCACGGCGGGCTTCGCTACCTCCAGAACTTCGACCTGGGACTGGTGCGTGAGGCGCTCCTCGAGCGCCAGCTGATGGTGCAGCTGGCGCCGCATCTCGTCTATCCGACGGCCTTCCTGGTCCCGACGCTGGGCTCCGAGCGCCGCAGCCGACGGATCGGGATCGGCCTCAACATGTACGACGTGATGGCCACCACACGGGTCGGCCAGGGACGGCGCGAGCGGCAGGCCCGCGAGCGCGCCTCGAAGATGCGGCCCGGTGAGGGGCCCGCCGAGGCGGATTGGGCGCCCGACCGCCACCGCACCGTCCCCGGGGCCGAGGTGGCCGAGCTGATCCCCGCACTCGCCGAGCGCGATCCCAAGGAGGCCTACCTCTTCTACGACTGCCAGACAGACGACGTGAGGCTCGTGCTCACTGTCCTCGGTGAGGCGGAGCGGTTCGGCGCGGTGGCCCGAAACGGCTCTGAGGTCATCGAGCTGATCACCGACGGCGAGAAGGCGGCGGGCGTCGTCTGCGTCGACGGCGAGACCGGTGATCGATTCGAGGTGCGGGCCGACAACGTCGTCAACGCGACCGGCGTCTGGGCGGACCGGATTCGGCCCGACGAGATCCTCGAGGAGGAGGAGGTGCCGCGGATCGCGCCGAGCCGGGGCACCCACGTCACGGTCTCGGGCGACGCGTTGGCGCTGAACGGAGCGGCCTGCATCGTTCCCGCCGGCGAGGACCGCACGGTCTTTGCGCTGCCCTGGTACGGACGCGCCCTGATCGGCACGACCGACCGCGACTACGACGGCGACATCGGGCGCGTCCAGCCGTCCACCGATGACATCGAGTATCTGCTCGACGCCGCGAACGCCTTCTTCGGCCTTGCCTTGAGCGAGTCCGATCTGACCGGCGCGTACGCCGGCGTGCGCCCCCTGATCTCGACGGGCGATCCGCGCAAGTCCGTCGACATCTCACGACGCGCCGAGCTCTATGAGACTTCGTCCGGGCTCCTCACGATCACGGGCGGCAAGCTGACGACATGGCGGAGAATGGCGAAGCAGGTCGTCGACAGGATGGTGGAGCGCGAGGGCCGCGAGGCACCGTGCCACACCTCCGAGATCCCGCTCGGGATGCCCGCGACCGACGACGATCTCGAGCTGCCTGCCGAGCTTGCCGAGCGGGAGCTGCCAGGTGGCTGGCGTGAGCTGCTCGCCTTTCGCTACGGGCACGCGGCGAGAAACGTCCTCGGCGTAGCCGCCGAGCGGCCAGAGCTGGCCGGGGCGATCGTTCCCGGACAGCCCGACATGCTCGCCGAGGCCGCGATAGCTGCGCGGTTGGAGCAGGCGCGCTCGGTCGCTGACGTGCTGCTGAGGCGGACCCGGCTCGCGGTGCTGGCCGCGCCCGAGCTCCGGAGCGCCGAGGTTGCCGAGCCGATCGCGCGCGCGATCGGCGCGGAGCTCGGGTGGAGCGCCAGGCGGGTCCGCGAAGAGGCACGAGCCTGGCCCGACGCCGCGCGGGCGGAGGGCACCGACCCGGCCGGGTGATCGCCGCCGGCCGTGCCGCGGCAGTCGCGCCGATATTCTGCGCCGCCATGGCGGAGAAGCTCGACGACCTTCACCTGGCCGAACTGCGCGCGCGAGCCGCCGAGCTGGGCGTGCCGAGGTTTCGTCTCCTGCGCCGCGATCGCCTGATCGCCGAGATCCAGCAGCGAGGCGGGGATGGGTCCACATCCCGGGCCGCGGATCCCTCCACCGTGGACACACCGCCCCAGGGCGGCCCGGTCGCCGAGCGCGAGCCGGAGCCCGAGCGAGAGCGCGAGCCGCTCGAGGAAGCCGCCACCGAGCAGGTCAGCGGCCTCCTCGAGGTGACCCCGCAGCGGTTCGGCTTCCTGCGCCTCAAGGGCCTGGAGTCGGGGCCCGACGACGTCTACGTTTCGGCGTCCCAGGTGCGACGGTGCGAGCTGCGTCCGGGGGATCAGGTCGCGGGCCCGGCGCGCGCGCCGCGGCGTGGCGAGCGCCATCGAGCCCTGATCCACGTCGAGCGGGTAAACGGCTACGAACCCCTGGCCGAGGATCGGCGCACCTTCGACGAGCTGACCCCGATCGCGGCTACTCGCCGCGTGGCTCTCGACCGAGACGCTTCCGACGTCCTCACCCGCGCCGTCGATCTGCTCGCTCCCCTGGCGCTCGGTCAGCGCGTCCTGGTCCGGGCGGCGCCTCGGTCCGGCCGAACAACGCTCCTGCGGGGGCTCGCGAAGGCGATCGGCGAGGTCGCGGGGCGTCGAGCTGATAGTGCTCTTGATCGACGAGCGCCCCGAGGAGGCCACCGCCTGGCGCGAGGCCCTGCCCGGGGTGGAGATCGCGACCGCGACGGCGGAGCTCGCGCCCGCCGACCAGTCGCGTCTGGCCTGGCTGGCACTGGAGCGGGCACGCAGGCTGGTCGAGGCCGGAAGCGACGTCGTCCTGATCGTCGACTCGCTCTCGCGTCTCGCGGTGGCCGCGAAGGATGTCGCTGAGGTGAAGCGGCTGTTCGGCTCCGGGCGAGAGCTCGAACCAGCCGGCTCCGGCTCACTGACCGTGATCGCGACCGTGGTCGATGGCGCCGATGACGACGGCGCCGGCGAGCGGGCCGTGATCACGACCGAGAGCTCGCTGATAACGCTCGATCCCGAGCTCGCAGCAGCGGGGACGATCCCGGCGCTGCGAGCCGCAGAATGCAGGATCTCCGGCGAGGAGCAGCTACGAAGCGCGGCCGAGCTCGCGGCCAGCCGGCGGCTGCGGTCGCTGCTGGCCGATCTGGACCCGACCGAGGCGGCGGCGCTGCTTCGCGAGCGGATCGAGGCGTCCCGATCGGACGCCGAGCTACTCGAGAGAATCGGCTAGCGGCGGTAGGCGAGTCGAGCCCAGGAGGGCTCGCGCGAGAGCTCGATCGGCTCCGAGTCACGCTCGGGCTGTACGTACCCGAAGGTCTGCGTATCGGGGTCGAAGGCGATGTCCAGCTCGCCCTCCTTGACCCGCTGGTCGAGCCAGGCGCCGCGGAAGACGAGCCGCCGGATCCAGTGCACGAGGCTTCGGCTCGCCGGGCCGACCAGCTCGGTCCAGTGCTCGTTGATGTGCTCGCCGAGCGACGAGGTGGGGTCGGCTATCTCTCCGTTGACCGCCAGCTCGAGCAGGTCCTGAAGCTCCTCACCGGCAAGGCCGACCTCGACGAAGTCCAGCTTCACGGCCGCCTGCTCGACCCGCTGTGAGAAGTCCTCCTCGTTGAAGGAAAACCGCAGCTCGCCGTACTCGAGCACGTAGTCGGACCCCGAGTCGTAGTTCCCTCTGCGAGTTGCCTTCTCCACAGTCTCTCTGTCGGCCCGATCTGACCCATGTCCGCGGCCGGCCGGACGACTCGAATCTTCTCCCATGCCGGGTCGTCGCGGGAGTTTGGCGCCGCGCCTGAACGCTGGTTTGCATCTGCGGCCGAGCTTCGGCGCCGAGCATCAGGGGCGCCGCTCGCCGAGTCGGGGTTGAACGGGGTCATGAGGAGCGCAGCCCAAAGGCGTCCGCGTCGCATGCGAGGGCTTCCGAGGGTGGACGTTCGGGGCCGCCGGGTCCCGGTGGCGATCTCGCGACGGGCTCGGTTGCTCGGCCTCTCCCTTCTCGACCGGCCGCGCGCCGGTTCCGGGCTCCTGATCCCCGGGTGCCGGAGCGTTCATACGTTCGGGATGAGGTTCGCCCTGGATCTCGTCTTCCTGGACTTCAACCTGCGACCCGTGTCGCTGCGCCGCGCCGTGCCGCCCCGCCGGCTCGTCTTCGAGCGTCGCGCCCAGGCCGTACTCGAGCTCCCGTCGCCGCCCGAGCGAAGGGCGACGTGACGCTGCCGGAGCTCGAGCCGGTCGCGACATTGGTCGTCTGCGAGGACGATCCCCCGACGCTCGAGCTGCTCTGCGACCATCTCGCCGCCGACCGCTTTCGCGCTCTGCCGGCGCCTTCGGCGTCCGATGCGCTGCGGCTGTGTCACTACAAGGCGCCTGATCTGCTGCTCCTCGACCTCCGCCTGCCCGACGCGCAGGGCCTCGACGTTCTGCACGAGATTCGCGCCTCGGGGGGAGCGAGCGGGCGCTACGACGCGGATCTGCCGGTCATCGTCTTGAGCGGCCGGGCGACGGAAGCCGACCGCGTTCGCGGCTTCGCCGAAGGGGCGGATGACTACGTCACGAAGCCCTTCCACTATCCGGAGATCGCCGCCAGGATTCGCGCCGTCCTGCGCCGCCGCGACGGTCGTCGCGACGGTCCTCGCCGGGTGGGGGACATATTCATCGACCCGTCACGGCGCGAGGTTCGGGTGGGGGAGAGGCAGGTTCGTCTGGCGAACAAGGAGTTCTCGCTGCTGCGAGCCCTCGCCGGCGAGCCGACCCGCGTGTTCACCAAGGACGAGCTCCTGCGCGACGTGTGGGGCTTCAGGTCGATGGGCAGGACGAGGACGCTCGATTCGCATGCCAGCCGACTGCGTCGCAAGCTCGACCCCGAGCACGGGTCCTACGTGGTCAACGTGTGGGGGATCGGCTACCGGCTGGTCGACCGCTGAGGCGAAGTCCGGTGGGCGGAGCCTTGATCGGCGCCCCGGGACTCGGCGCCGCCGGCTGGGCGCTCGGGTTCGGTCTCACCGTCCTGGCTGCCGGCGGACGCCTCCGCGAGGCCCGGCGGCGCGAGGCCCTCAACCGGGCGCTCCACGAGCTGCGTAGACCCCTCCAGTCGCTCGTTCTCTCTCCCGAGCCGCGAGGGGAAGCTGGGTCGCACGCGATCCGCGTCGCATTGGCCGCGCTGGGCGACCTCGATGCCGAGATCAACGGGGGGCGGCGGCGCTTCGAGCCGCGACCCGTCGTCTGCCGCGCATTGGTGCAACCGGCGGTGGAGCGCTGGCTGGGGATCGCCGCGGCGGCCAATCGATCGCTGGTTCTGCACTGGCGGGCGGGCTCGGCCGTGGTGATGGCCGACCCTGAGCGGCTTGCCCAGGCGCTCGACAACCTGATCCACAACGCGATCCGCCATGGCGGCCTTCGGATCCGGGTCGAGGCTCATGCGTTCGCGTCCGGGGTCCGGATCTCGGTCGCCGACAGCGGCGCGCCCGGGCGCGCCGTCGGCGCAGGGCGCGACCCGCGTCACGGACACGGGCTCCGGGTCGTCGCGGCGGTGGCCGCCGAGCATGGGGGCCGCTTCCTCGTGCGAGCATCGGCAGCCGGTACCACCGCGACGCTCGAGTTGCCGTTCGCGTCCGTCGGGCCGCCCGCCGGCGTCGCGATCGAGGCGCTGGGTGGCTCGGCTCGCGGCGTGGAAGCCCTCGGGCCGCGGGTCGGTGGCCGACCCGGCACGCGTCCGGGCATCACGGGCCCCGCTCGGTGAGCCGGCGTGCACGGGCGATCGGCTTCGGGTGCGCCGCGCTCGCCTGCGCCGGGCTTGCCGCGACGCTCGCCGGTGGGTATCGCAGCGACGTTCGGAGTCAGCTCGGCCCTCTTCGCTCCGCGGTCATCGCACGGGCCGAGGTCCCTGCCCGGCGTCGGCTTCGACCCGCCGATGCGGAGCGCCTCCTCGAGGTGCGCAGGATCCCGGAGCGATTCGTGCCGGCCGGGACGCTCGCCTTTCCGGCGCAGGCGGTCGGCCGTGTCGCCGCGGCGCCGATCCCGCCGGGCGCCTACTTGCTCGCCGCCCAGCTCACGGATCCGGGACGCGAGCGCCGCTCGTCGGGCGCCAGCCTCGACGACGGGCGAGAGCCCGTTCAGATCTCGGTCACCGGGGCGGAGGCTCTCGCGGCAACGGGCCACGACCCGCAGGGCACGCGCGTCGACGTCATCGTCACCAGCGAACCGGGTCCGGGCGGCGGGCGCGGGCGAACGCGGCTCGCGGCTCGGGGGGTCGAGCTCCTGGCGCTCACGGAGTCGGCGGACGGCGGGGCCGCGGGCTTTCCGGGGCCGGGAGGCGGCGCCTGGGAAGCGACGCTCGCCCTGACCCGCTCCGAGGCGATTCACCTCATCCAGGCCGAGAACTTCGCCCGCCAGGTGCGCCTCATCCCGCACTGAATTCCACCGGGGGGGCGGCGCGGCCGGCTCAACTCCCGTTCGAGGAGGCACGGCGGCCCCGAAGGCGCCCCGCCCGGACACGCGCCGGGGCGCGGCCGCGACGCGCGGGGTTGGACCGACGTGGGTGTCGCCGACCGCCACGCCGAAGCTCTGGCCGTCGACCTCCAACGCCGCCTAACGGACATCCGGCGCGCCGAGGCGATCGCGGGCCGCCCGGGCGGCGATCTCGAGCACGCCGTCGCCGAGCTGGTCGACGACCATGCGGCGGTCCTCTCGGAGCCGCGACGGGCGCTGGTGCGCGAGCTGATCCTCCGCGACACGGTGGGTCTCGGGCCGCTCGAGGAGCTCCTGAGCGACCCCGCGGTCGAGGAGGTCATGGTCAACGGGCCCGAGGAGGTCTACATCGAGCGGGGTGGCCGAATCGAGTCAACGGAGGTGCGGTTCGAGTCCGAGCGAGCGCTGCGCGACACGGTCGAGCGGATCCTCGCGCCGCTGGGGCGGCGCGTGGACGAGTCGAGCCCGATGGTGGACGCGCGGCTCGCCGACGGCTCGCGGGTCAACGTGGTGATCCCACCTCTCTCGGTCGACGGTCCCGCGATCTCGATTCGCCGCTTCACCGCGGCTCGTCCCGACCCGGACGAGCTGGTCGCGGCCGGCACCCTGACCGAGGGGCTCCGTGAGCTGCTCGCGGTCGCGGTGGGCGACCGCCGAAGCATCCTGATCTCGGGGGGCACCGGGTCGGGCAAGACGACCCTGCTCAACGCGCTGTCGACCTATATCGGGCGCCGTGAGCGCGTGATCACGATCGAGGACGCTGCCGAGCTCCGCCTTCGCCAGTCGCACGTCGTCAGGCTCGAGAGTCGTCCGCCGAGCGTCGAGGGGCGTGGTGAGGTGACGATCCGCGACCTGCTTCGAAACGCGCTGCGCATGAGGCCGGACCGGATCGTGATCGGCGAGGTCAGGGGGCCGGAAGCCCTGGACCTCCTCGCGGGCCTCAATACGGGCCACGACGGGGCGCTGTCCACCCTGCATGCCAACTCGCCTGTCGACGCCCTCCGTCGGCTCGAGACGTTGGCCCTGATGGCCGGCGTTGGATTGCCGCATGACGCGATCCGCGAACAGGTGCGCCGGGGAGTCGATCTGGTGGTGCACATTGCGCGCCTGCCCGACGGCCACCGCGCCGTGATGGAGGTGGCCGAGGTCGACGCCGCCGCCGGCGGGGTGGGCGCAAGGGAGGTGTGGAGGCGTTGACGCAGACCGCGCCGATCGTCCCCGTCGTCCTGGCGGCCTGCGCAGGCGGGGCGTCCGCGGTGGCCGTCAGGGAGGCGGTCGGAGCGAGTCCGGCGATCGGTCGCTGGCTGGCGGACGCGGTCCAGCCGATGCTCCGCGCGGGCCGCGAGGGGTACGCGCCAACCGGTGCCGAGCGCCGCCGGCTCGCGGCGCTGGGCAGCGTCGCGCTGCTGGTCGCGGCGTTCGTCGTCGTCGGCCCCGGCCCCGCGACGTTCGTCGCCCTGGCCGGGCCCAGCGCCGCGACCTGGCTGGTGACCGCGCGTCGCAGTCGCTACCGGCGCGCCGTCGAGAGCGGGCTGCCCGGTGTGGCGACCGCCGTCGCCGACGCCCTTGCCGGCGGCAGCTCGGTTCGCGCGGCGCTCGTCGCCGCCTCCTCCTCGGTCGAGGGGCCGCCCGCGGCCGAGCTGGCGCGCCTTCGGGCCGATCTCGAGCTCGGGACGTCGACCGCGGCGGGTCTGGGCGCGCTCCAGGGCCGACTCCGGTCCGCCCGGATCGATTCGTTCGCCGCGGCGCTCCTCTCCCAGCAGGTCAGTGGTGGCGATCTCGCCGGACTGCTCCGACGATTCGCCGCGGCGGCGGCGGAGCGCGACCGAGTTGCGGCCGACGCTCGGGCGGCGACGGCTCAAGCACGGTTCACCGGGCTGCTCGTGGTTGCGATGCCGACCGGGGCGGCGCTGTTCGCAGAGCTGATCCAACCCGGGTTCGTCGACTCGCTGCTCTCCAACTCCGCCTCGGCCGCGCTGCTCGGAGTCGCCGCGGCGTTCCAGCTCGCGGGATTCGCCGCGATCCGGCGCCTCTCGCGGGTTGAGGAGGCCTGATGGCGGGCGCTGTCGAACACCGATGAGGACACCGATCCTGGTCGCGATCTCCGTCCTGTTCGGGGCCGCCGCGATCTGGGAGCTGGCGGGAAGCAAGGCGAAGGAGCTCGAGGCATCCGCGGGAGCCCTTCTCGCGACGCTGACCGGAGGTCGGGTGCGCACGGCGGGAGCAGCGGCGCTTCGGCTCCGCCTTCCGGAGCGCATCGAGCGGTCCGGGCTGGCCGGAAGGGTGTCGGTGGCGGCGGTGCTCGGGTCGAAGCTCGCCGGAGCGGCCTTGGGCGCCGCCGCCGCGGCGGCGGCGCTCCCGGCGCTTCCCGGTCGTCTCGCGATCATCCTCGGTCCCGCGCTTCCTCTGGCGGGATTCCTCGTGCCGGACGCCCTTCTGGAGCGCGCGACGCGAAGCCGGCAGGCTCGGATCGTGGCCGCCCTGCCAGAGGCGCTGGACCTGCTGGCCGTGGGCACCGGCGCGGGGCGAAGTCCCGCAGTGGTGCTGGGCGAGATCTCGCGGGCTGCCGCCGGACCGCTGGCGGCAGAGCTCGGGATCACGGTCGCGGAGATCGAGTGCGGGATCCCACAGCGCGACGCGATCGCCTCGCTGCGGGCGCGAAACGCAGCGGGCCGAGGGGCGGGCGCGGGACTCGGCGCCCTCGTCTCGGCGCTCGAGCGCTCACGTCGATTCGGCTCGCCCCTGGCCGATCAGCTCCATGCACAGGCGATCGAGCTTCGCCGCGACGCTCGCCGCCGGATCGACGAGCGCGCGGCCAGAGCGGCGCCGAAGATCCAGCTCGTGGTCGCGCTGGTGCTGGTCCCATCGGTTCTCCTGATGATCCTCGCGGCGCTGCTCGCCAACGCGAGCTCGCTGTTCGGGGCCCTCTGAGGCCTCACGCCTGCAACGTCGCTTGCAGCTCGGGCGGCTTGCAGGGGTCGCGGGCAGGCCGGTGCGCCCGCCGACAAATGGCTTGTTGAAGACCGTTCAGCCGAGCCGCGAGGCCGGGTAGCAGTTCCGTCCGACGGATCGTGTCCCATTCTCGACCAGGTTTGTGTTGCAAAGTGGGGCACAGTGGGATAGCGTGGCGATTCGATCTGACCCATGGACCGGGGTGGCGAGGCTCCTCCCACCTCGCCACTCCGGTCCGAACACTGAAGCGGCTCGGCCGCTCGCACTCGTCCAAGCAGGCGAGAGAGGACCTCAAGGTTGGCGTTTCGCGGTCATTACGAGCACAGCCTCGACTCCAAGGACCGGCTCACGGTCCCGGCGAGGTTCCGAGCGGCACTTGCCGATGGAGTGGTTCTCTCCGCCGGTCTGGACCCCTGCGTCGAGGTCTACCCGACCGCCGACTACACGCGCTTCGAGGAGCAGGTGCTCGGCGAGCTCAACCCGCTCAGCCGCTCGGGGCGGATGATGAAGCGACGCTTCCACGGTCGCTCGCATGACGAGTCGCTCGACTCCGCGGGCCGCGTCCGGGTCCCCAAGCACCTGGTCAGCCACGCCGACCTGGCCGAGGGGCCCTGCGTCGTGATCGGGGTCGCCGATCACCTCGAGATCTGGAACACCGACGCCTGGGCGGCGCACGACTCGGAGATCGACGCGACCGCCGCCGAGATCGCTGAGGAGCTCGCCGCCGGCGGGAGCGCCTGAGGGACGGCGACGGCGACTCGCGGATGGCCACACTGACCCACATGCGCACCGAGCACCTTCCAGTCCTCGCCCCCGAGCTGATCAGCGTCCTCGATCCGGGCGCGGGCGAGACGGCGATCGACTGCACCTTCGGGGGTGGCGGTCACGCGCGGCTGGTGGCCGAGCGCCTCGGCTCGTCGGGC
The DNA here is from genome assembly GCA_963720685.1 of uncultured bacterium. Taxonomy (GTDB): domain Bacteria; phylum Actinomycetota; class Thermoleophilia; order Solirubrobacterales; family 70-9; genus AC-56. The sequence continues at coordinate 810,309 of CAVRGF010000003.1, forward strand.
ATGCTCGTGTGCATCGATCGCGATCCCGCGGCCGAGCAGCGCTTCGACGAGCTGGCGGCCGATCTCGATTGCCAGACGCGGTTCATCCGGGCCGACTTCGCCGAGGCGCTCGGCCGACTTCTCGCCGAGGGCACGCGTGCGGATCTCGTCTTCTTCGACCTGGGCATCTCGTCGATCCAGCTCGACGCCTTGGAGCGGGGCTTCTCCTACACCTACGACGCGCCGCTCGACATGCGGATGGACACCGACCAGGAGCTCAGCGCCGCCGGCCTCCTCAACGAGTGGCCCGAGAGGCGCCTCGCCGAGGTGATCCGGGAGCATGGCGAAGAGCGCCACGCGCGCTCGATCGCGGCAGAGATCGTCCGCCGCCGGCCCCTGGACACCACCGCCGAGCTGGTCGACGCGATCAGGGCCGCCGTTCCGCCCGCCTACCGGTTCGGGCGCGGCCATCCGGCCAAGCGGACGTTTCAGGCGATCCGGATCGCCGTCAACGACGAGCTCGAGCTCCTGGATCGCGCGCTTCCGTGCGCCTGGGACGTGCTCCGCGAGGGGGGGCGTCTTGCGGCGATCTCGTTCCAGTCGCTCGAGGACCGCCGCACCAAGCGGTTCCTGCGCGATCTCGCGCGTGGCTGCACCTGTCCGCCGGAGCTCCCGGAGTGTCGTTGCGGCGGGCGACCCGAGGCCGAGCTGATCACCCGCCGCGCCCTCTCCGCCACCCCCGAGGAGATCGAGCGAAATCCCCGCTCGCACTCTGCCCGCCTTCGCGCCGCTCGCAAGGCGACCAGGGATGACGTCGCCGGCGGCGAAGCTGGGACCACCTGATGGCGGCTCAAGCTGCGACAGCGGCCCGTCCCGCCGCCAAGACCGCGCCGGCGCGTCGCGCCCGTCCCCGGACCCAGCCCGCACCACGACGTCGGGCCGCCCCCGCCCCGAGCTCTCGCAGGGCCGCGGCCGCGCGCGTCGAGCGCCGGCCGGCGCGGGTGCCGATGCCCGTTCGGCTCGTCCCCGTCGCCGTCGGGCGCACCGCGGTCGCGGTATCCGGGATCGCCGAGTCCGGCTTGGTCCGCCACTTGACCAGGGGTCGACTGTGGATCGGCCTGCTGACCACGCTGCTGGTCGGGATCGTCGCTCTCAACGTCCTCGCCCTGAGCTTCAACGCCACCGCGAGCAAGAGCGGAAAGCAGGTCGACGTCCTGAAGCGCGAGATCTCGATCCTCAGGGCGCAGATCTCCAAGGACGGCGCCTCGGGGCAGCACATCCAGGCCGAGGCCTCGAGCCTCGGCTTCATCGTCCCCGAGCCCGGGACGATCACGTATCTCCACCAGACGCCGAACGACGCGGCCGAGGCGGCCAAGCGGTTGGCCTCGGGTGAGGTCACCGCGGGCGATGCATCCGTGGCGGCGACCCCGCCGGTCGCACCAGCCTCGACGGCCTCTTCGGCTGCCGTGGCGACGCCGTGATCGAGCGGCGAATCGGCCTGCTCTTCGCCTGCTTCCTCCTGCTGTTCTGCCTCGCGATCGGTCGCGCGGCCTGGGTGCAGGGTGTGCAGGGCGCCGGCCTGAGCGCCGATGCGCAGAGCCAGCACGTCCAGACGGTGACCATCCCAGGCCAGCGCGGCAGCATCCTCGACCGCGCCGGACGCGAGCTCGCGGTCTCCGAAGACGCGGCGGACGTCGTTGCGACCCCGTACCAGGTGAAGAGGCCTTCCGGCGCCGCGCGCCGGCTTGCACACCTCCTGCCGGTCTCGAGCGCCGACATCCTCAAGGCCCTCTCCGACCGCTCGTCGGGGTTCGCCTATATCGCCCGCGAGGTGGATCTGAAGACCGCTGAGCGGGTGCGAAAGCTCGGAATCGAGGGGATCTCGACCGTCCCCTCGAGCAGGCGGCTCTACCCGGAGGGCAAGCTCGCGACCCAGGTGATCGGAACGGTCGGCACCGACGGCCAGGGCCTGACCGGCCTCGAGGCCGCCGACAACAGCACCCTGGGTGCCGCGAGCGGCGAGCGAGCGGTGACGGTCGACGGCCTCGGCAAGGAGATCGAGCGCAACACGGTCTCGCAGGCCGAGCACGGCGAGGACATGAGGCTCACGATCGACTCCCAGATCCAGGCTCGGACCGAGCAGGTGCTGGCCGACGTCGGCGCCACGTACCAGCCCAAGGACGCCACGGCCATCGTCATGAACCCCCGCAACTCCCAGATCCTGGCGATGGCCGACTGGCCGACCGTCAACCCGTACGACCCAGGCTCGGCCGACCCCCGCGACCTCCAGAACATGGCGACGGCCTTCACCTATGAGCCGGGCTCCACGTTCAAGGCGTTCACGGTCGCGGGAGCTCTTCAGCAGCACATGGTCACCCCCGACACCACCTTCCAGCTTCCGACCGAGCTCCACGTCGCCGACCGGACGATCACCGACGCCGAGGCTCGCGGCCCGGAGAGCCTCACCGTCGCCCAGATCCTCGCCCAGTCGTCCAACGTCGGGGCGGTCAAGATCGGCCTCGGGCTCGGGGCCCAGCACTTCTATGACTGGGTGCGTCGCTTCGGGTTCGCCGTCCCCACTGGCATCCAGTTCCCCGGCGAGGAACGCGGAATCGTCCCCACCCCGTCGCAGTTCTCCGGCTCGACGATGGGGAACCTCCCGATGGGGCAGGGCCTCTCGGTCACCCCGATCCAGATGGCGGCCGCCTACTCGGCGATCGCCGACGGAGGGATCCTGAGACCGCCCCAGCTCGTGCTCGATCAGGGCGACGCGCCGGTGTCCGAGCCGGCGGGGCACCGTGTGATCAGCGCCGCCAACGCGGCGAAGCTGCGGACCATGCTGGAAGGCGTCCTAGAGCCCGGGGGAACCGCCTCGGAGGTCAGCATCCCCGGGTACACCCTGGCGGGGAAGACCGGCACCGCGCAGGTCGCGATCAAGGGCGGCTACTCGACCACCAAGTTCATCGCCTCGTTCGTGGGCTTTGCCCCGGCGCAGAACCCGAGGCTTCTGGTCGCGGTCGTCGTCAACGATCCGAAGGGCGGCAACTACTACGGCGGCAGCGTGGCCGCCCCGGCGTTCGAGGAGATCGCCAAGTTCGCCCTGCCGTACCTGGAGATCCCGCCAGACCAGGGATGAGGAGCTTTGGCTCCGAAACAGGCGTGTCAGGGCGCCGCAGGCGCCCGCAAGTTATTCACGCGCGAACCGCCACGGCGGCGCCCTAAAATCGCCGCGATGGAGCTCCGCGAGCTTCTCGCCGGCACCGAGGTCGCCGAGTTCGCTGGTCCTGAGCAGGTCGAGGTTTCGAGCCTCGCCTACGACAGCCGCCAGGTGCGGTCGGGGAGCCTGTTCTTCTGCATTCCGGGTGAGCGCTCGGACGGCCACGATTTCGCCCCCGAAGTCGTGGAAGCCGGGGCCGGTGCCCTGGTGGTCGAGCGGCTCCTGGACCTGCCGGTGGCGCAGGCCCGGGTCCTCAGCTCCCGCGCTGCGATGGCACCGGTGGCGGTGCGATTCTGGGGTGATCCGACCGCGCGGCTTCGGGTCGCGGGGGTGACCGGGACCAACGGCAAAACGACGACGGCGTTCCTGATCCGTCACGTGATGGAGGCTGAGGGCATCTCGACCGGCCTCCTCGGCACCGTGAAGAGGGTGGTGGGAGGGGTCGAGGCGGAAGTCGAGCGGACGACGCCCGAGGCGATCGATCTCCAGGCGACCTTCCACGAGATGCTCCAAGCCGGTGACCGGGCCTGCGCCATGGAGGTGTCCTCGCACGCGCTCTCCCTCGGGCGAACGGCGGGGATCCGATTCGCCGTCGCCGTCTTCACCAACCTGACCCAGGACCACTTGGACTTCCACGGCGACATGGAGGCCTACTTCGCGGCCAAGCGCGGCCTGTACGTCGACTCATCGAGCTCGGTCGGCGCCGCGGTGATCAACGTCGACGACCCCTACGGAGCCCGCCTGGCGGACGAGCTGCGCGAGGCGGGAGGCCCGCGACTAGCCACCTTCTCCCCGCGTGGCGCGGGGGGCGCTGACCATCGGGCCCTCGAGGTCACCTTCGACGCCGCGGGGTCGCGGTTTCGATGGGCGGGACCCGGCGGCGAGGTCGCTGTCACGACGCCGCTGCCCGGACATTTCAACGTCGAGAACGCGCTTGGCGCACTGGTCGCCTGCGAGGCGCTCGGGGTGCCCGCGGACGCTGCCGCTGCCGCGCTTGGCGACGCGGGCCGGGTGCCCGGCCGGTTCGAGCCCGTCGACATGGGCCAGCCGTTCGCCGTGCTGGTCGATTACGCGCACACGCCGGACTCGCTCGACAACGTGCTGCGCGCCGCGCGCAAGCTGACCGCCGGAAGGCTGATCACCGTGTTCGGTTGCGGCGGGGACCGCGACCGCGACAAGCGCCCGCTGATGGGTGAGATCGGCGCTCGGCTCTCCGACGTGTGCGTGGTCACCTCCGACAACCCGCGCTCGGAGGCGCCGGAGACGATCATCGAGGAGATCGTCGCCGGAATCGCCAGCCCGGGCCCCGGGGTGCGGGTCGAAGCGGACCGCCGGTCGGCGATCGTGCTGGCGCTCGAGGAGGCGGGCCCGGGTGACACGGTCGTAATCGCGGGGAAGGGCCATGAGCAGGGCCAGGAGCTGGCCGGTGGGCAAAAGATCCCCTTCGACGATCGCCAGGTCGCCGCCGAGGAGCTTGGCCGCCAAGACGGCGGGCGGAGCGCTTGATCGAGCTCTCCCCCGATCGGATCGCGTCCGCGGCCGGCGCCGAGGTGGTCCGCTCCGCGGCCGGCGGGCGCCCGAACCGCGCTGTGATCGATTCTCGCGAGGTGGCGCCGGGCGATCTCTTCTTCGGGCTGTCGGGCGAGCGATCCGAGGGAGGCGAGTTCGCCGCCGCGGCTCTCGAGGCCGGCGCCTGGGGCGTGGTGGTGGCGCCGGAATGGGCCCACGCGCTCGCGCCGGGACACCGCGAGCCCGCCGGCGAGGTGGAGGGCTGGGTGCTGGCGGCGCGGGATCCCCTCGCCGGCCTACAGGGCCTGGCCCGGGCCTGGCGGCGCGAGCTCGCCTGTCCCGTGGTGGGGATCACGGGGTCGGTGGGGAAGACCTCCGTGAAGGACGTCTGCCACGCGATCCTGCCGCTTCGCGTTCACGCCAGTCCGCAGAATTTCAACACCGAGATCGGACTGCCCTTGACGATTCTCAGCGCTCCGCCGCAGACCGAGGCGCTCGTTCTGGAGATGGCGATGCGCGGGCGCGGGCAGATCGCAGAGCTCTGCAGGATCGCCGAGCCTCAGGTCGGCGCGATCACCAACGTCGGCCCGGTCCATCTCGAGCTGCTCGGAACGCTCGAGGCGATCGTCGAGGCGAAGGCCGAGCTCTTGACCGCCCTCCCCGAAAGCGGCAGGGCGATCGTCCCGGCCGACGCGGAGGCGCTTCGACCTCACCTATCGACCAGCATCGTCACGATCACGTTCGGCGCCGGCGGTGACGTCTTCGCACGCCACGTCCGTCGTGATCGGCACTCGATGGAGGCGGCGATCGGCACTCCGCACGGCGAGGCGCGGTTCCGATTCCCCTTCGCCGAGGCACACAATCTCTCCAACGCCCTCGCCGCGATCGCGATTGGTGTGGCGCTCGACGCCCCGGTCGACGAGATGGCGCGTCGGGCGCCGCGGATAACCTTTTCGCGGCTGCGTGGAGAGTTGATCGAGCTGCCCGGCGGCACCGTCCTCGTGAACGACTGCTACAACGCGAACCCGGTCTCGATGCACGCGGCATTGGACCACCTGGCCACGATGAAGGCGCCTCGCCACGTCGCGGTTCTGGGCGAGATGGCGGAGCTCGGACCGGACGCAGCCGGCTATCACCGCGAAGCCGGAGCCCACGCGCGCGGGCTCGGGGTCGGGCCGATCCTCGGAGTCGGCGAGCTGGCTCGCCACTACGCGCCGGACGTCTGGGCACCGGACGCCGAGGCGGCCGCCCCGCTCGCCGAGGAGCTGGTCTCCCCGGGCGATGCCGCGCTGATCAAGGGGTCGCGGTCGGTCGGCCTGGAGCTGATCGCCGACCGCCTCCGCGGCGACGGCCGATGACCCCGGTGCTCGCCAGCGTCGCCTCGGCCGCGGTCGACCGCGGCGAGATCCTGATCGCGGGGATGGCGGCGATGCTGATCACGATCTTCCTCGGGCCCAAGTTCATCGAGTTCCTGCGGGCCAGGGAGTTCGGACAGCAGATCCGCGAGGAGGGTCCGCAGGAGCATCACTCGAAGGCCGGCACGCCGACCATGGGGGGGCTGATCCTGTTCGTCGCGATCGCCGTTCCGTTCCTGGTCCTGGGACCACGGGACACTCAGAGCCTCGCGGTCTTCGGGGTGGCGATCGGGGCGGCCGCCCTCGGCTTCGCAGACGACTACATAAAGGTCAGCAAGCGCCGCTCTTTGGGCTTGCCGGCCCGCTGGAAGCTCCTGGTTCAGATCGGGCTGGCGCTGGCGCTCTGGTGGGTCGCGACGACCCAGGTCGGGCTCGATCCTCGCCTCCAGGTCCGGGTCTTCGACGCCGAGATCTACCTCGGCCCGGTGCTTTACGTGTTGTTCGTGTTCCTGGTCATCGCGGGGGCGTCGAACGCGGTCAACCTGACCGACGGGCTCGACGGCCTGGCGGCCGGATCGTGTGCGATCGTGCTCCTTGCCTACACGGCGATCACGATCACGAGCGGCCAGGAGGGGCTGGCGCTCCTGTCGGCGTGCCTGGTCGGCGCCTCGGTGGGCTTCCTGTGGTTCAACTCCTTTCCGGCCGCGATCTTCATGGGGGATACGGGCTCGCTGGGGCTTGGCGCCGCGATCGGCGCGCTGGCGGTCATGACCCAGACCGAGCTCCTGTTGATCATCCTCGGCGGGATCTTCGTGATCGAGGCGCTTTCGGTCGCGATCCAGGTCCTGAGCTTCAAGATGTTCCGGCGCCGGGTGTTGTTGATGGCGCCGGTCCACCATCACTTCGAGATGATGGCCTGGTCGGAGACGAAGATCATGCTCCGGTTCTGGATCGTCGCCGCCGTCTTCGCCGGAATCGGCTACACGCTCTACCAGAACTCGATCGGGTGACGAGCCCGCGACCGCCGCTTCCCGGCGGGCCGTACCTGGTCCTCGGGCTCGCCCGGTCGGGCCAGGCGGTATCCCGCATGCTGGCCGCTGCCGATCAGCAGGTCGTCGGATGCGATGCGTCCTCGCCCGAGGGGGCGGAAGGGCTGAGCGAGTCGGGCGTCGAAGTTCACCTGGATACCGATGGAGTCGAGCTGGTGGAAGCTGCCCGCTGCCTGGTCAAGAGCCCCGGGGTGCCCGATGGCGCGCCGGCGCTCGGGGTGGCGCGCCGGCGTGGGCTGCCGGTCCTCGGCGAGCTCGAGCTGGCCTGGCGGCTGGTGCCGGGCCACTTCGTCGCCGTGACCGGGACGAACGGCAAGACGACCGTCACCGAGCTCCTCGGCCATGTGTGGCGCACCGCCGGCGAGCCGGTCGCGGTGGCGGGCAACGTCGGCACCCCGGTCGCCTCGCTGGCGGGCTCGGTCGATGACGATTCAACGGTCGTCTGCGAATGCTCGAGCTTTCAGCTCTCCGACTCCGAGCTGTTCGCCCCGGAGTGCGGGGTCCTGCTCAACATCACGCCCGACCACCTCGACCGCCACGGCGACCTGGAGTCCTACCTGGCGGCCAAGCTCCGCGTCTTCGCCAACCAGGGAAACGACGACGTCGCCGTCTTCAACGCGTCGGATCCGGCCCTCAGGGATCTCGACCTCGGCGGCTGCGCGCGCCGGGTGGCGTACTGCCGGGGAGGCGATCCCAACTGCGAGGTCGCGCTCGTCGATCGGGTGATCTTCGCGGACGGCGCGCCCCTGATGGAGGCCGCCGACCTCAGCCTGCCGGGCCCGCACAACGCCGACAACGCGATGGCCGCCGCGGCGGCGGCCCTGGCGATGGGGATCGACCGGGCCTCGGTGATCGACGGACTCAGGACCTTTCCCGGCGTACCCCACCGCCTCGAGCGGGTCGCCGAGCTCGACGGCGTCACATACGTGAACGACTCGAAGGCGACCAACGTCGCCGCCGCCGCCGCCGCGCTCGACTCGTTCGACGGCGGCGTGCACGCGATCCTCGGCGGGTCGCTGAAGGGCGGAGGCTTCGACGGACTGCTCGAGCCGGTGATCCGCCGATGCGCTGCCTGCTATCTGATCGGCGAGGCGGCCGAGAGGCTCGCACGCGACCTTGCCCCGGCCGAGCGCAGGGGAGTGGACCTGCGGCCTTCCAGCGACCTCGCCGACGCGGTCAGCGCGGCCGCCGCGCGGGCACGCCCCGGCGAGGTCGTTCTGCTGTCGCCGGCCTGCGCGAGCTTCGACGCCTTCCGGAACTTCGAGGAGCGCGGGGAGCGGTTTCGCACCCTCGTTCGGGGGCTCGGCGGGTGAGCACGTTCTCGCTCAGCCGGCTTGGTCCGCGGGCGCGACGCCGGGCGGGGTCGCAACCGATCGAGTACAACCTGCTTCTCACCGCGACGCTCTGCCTGCTCGCGTTCGGCGTCGTGATGGTCTTCAGCGCCAGCTCGACGACCGCCCTGCTCGGCCAGAGCGGCGACAGCGCGTACTACCTGAAGCGGACCGTGCTAATCGGCGCGGTGGGCCTGATCGTGATGCGCCTGCTGGCGGTCCGCGGACTTCGGATCGTCCGTCCGATCACCCCGCTGCTGCTGGCAGCTTCGTTCTTCCTCCTGCTCGCGGTGCTCGTTCCGGGGGTCGGCGCCTCGACCAACGGCGCCAGCCGATGGATCGCCGCGGGGCCATTTCAGCTCCAGCCGTCGGAGCTCGCCAAGCCGGCGCTCGTCCTCTACGGGGCGAGCCTGCTCGCCGCCCGCCCGCACATGGTTCGGAGCATCCGCACGCTGGTGCCATACCTGGCGGTGGTGGCGCTGGCGTGCATGTTGATGGTCGTCGAGCCCGACCTCGGGACCGCGATCGTGGTCTGCCTGGCGACGGCGGCCCTGCTCGTCGCGGCTGGAATGAAGATCCGCCACCTGATGCTGCTCGCCGGGGCGATCGGCCTGGTGGTGCTCCTTGCGATCCTGATCGAGCCCTACCGGATGGCTCGCCTGACCGGTTTTCTCAACCCGACCGGCGACCCGAGCGGCGCCGGGTTCCAGGCGATCCAGGCGAAGATCGCCCTCGGCTCCGGGGGGATCTTCGGAGTCGGGCTGGGGCAGAGCCTCCAGAAGGCCTTCTACCTGCCGGAGGCCCACACGGACATGATCGCGGCGGTGATCGGCGAGGAGCTGGGCCTCGCCGGCCTCTCCGTCCTCGTCGGGCTCTTCGGGCTGTTCGCCTACGCCGGCCTTCGGACCGCCCAGCGCGCCCGCGATCGCTACGGGAAGCTGCTCGCCGCCGGGCTCACCTCGCTGGTCCTCGTGCAGGCGATCGTCAACCTGTTCGCGGTGCTCGGCCTGGCGCCCCTGACCGGGGTTCCGTTGCCGTTCGTGTCCTACGGGAACTCGAGCCTCGTGGTCATGCTCGCCGCCACGGGACTGCTCCTGAACGTCGCTCGGGGAGGCCGGGCGGCGGCCCCCGCGCGGCCCGCGACCGGCGCTGCGAGACTGCGCGCCATCGACGGCGGGCGGGCCAGACGCCGCATCCCCGCCGCAGAAAGGAGCGTTTCCCGCAGTGTCCAGAGTCGTCATAGCCGCGGGGGGAACCGCGGGACACGTGGTTCCGGCGCTGGCCGTCGCCGACGCGCTTCGCGCTAGAGGCGCCGCGGTCTCGTTTCTCGGCACGCCCGATCGCCTCGAGGCCGACCTGGTCCCGGCCGCCGGGTATGAGATCGACTACCTGCGACTGCGCGGCCTGGATCGCGGCGCGCCGCTGAAGGCGGCGGGCGCGGCCGCCCTCGCCATCCGAGCCGTGCCGGCCGCCCGAACGGCCCTTCGGCGAAGGGGCGCGGATGTCGTCATGGGGGGAGGCGGCTACGTGGCGGGCCCCGCGGGTTTGGCCGCGATGTCGCTCCAAATCCCACTGGTGCTGACCGAGGCCGATCGCCACCTGGGGCTGGCGAACCGCCTGCTGGCGCGGCGGGCGCGGCGCGTCTGCCTCGCCTTTCCGATCCCGAGCCGCGAGGGCGATCCCTACCGGCTGACCGGCCGGGCGGTCCCCGCGGCGATACTGAATGCCGACCGCGGGACGGCGCGACGCCGGTTCGCGATCGGTCCCGACGAGCACTGCCTGCTGGTCTTCGGCGGCAGCCAGGGCGCACGATCGATCAACGAATGCGCCCTGGACACGTTCATCGGGGCCGGGCCGGCGGCCGAGCGTGCCTACCACGTGATCCAGATCACCGGCCACCGCGACTTCCAACTCGCCCGCGAACGGCTCCGGTCCGGGTCGGCCCAGCGGTTCACCCTGCTCGAGTACGAGCCGGACCTCGGCGACACGCTCGCCGCCTGCGACCTCGTGCTGGCCCGCGCCGGCGGCTCGGTGTTCGAGCTCGCGGCGGCCGGCAGGCCGGCGATCCTCGTCCCGTATCCGTACGCCGCCGCGAACCACCAGCACGCCAACGCGGCGTGGATGGCGGACGCGGGAGCCGCGGTCGTGATCGAGGATGCCGAGCTCGAGCCCTCCATGCTCGCGCGGACCGTCGGCGAGCTGTTCGGCGATCCCGAACGCCTCGATCGGATGGGCGCCGCGGCCGAGCGCCTCTCCCAGCCCGACGCCGCTGACCGAATCGCACGCGAGGTGCTGGAGGCCGCTGGCCGATGAGCCACTGGTCCGACCGCAGGCTCCACTTCATCGGGATCGGCGGCGCCGGGATGAGTGGCCTGGCCCTGGTCTGCGAGCGGCTCGGCGCCCGGGTCAGCGGCAGCGACCGTGCCGAGAGCTCGTACCTGACGCGGTTGCGAGACGCCGGCCTCGAGGCCAGGGTCGGGCACGACGCCGACGCGGTGCCGGCGGATGCCGAGGTCGTGGTCTCGACCGCGGTCTCCGACCAGAACCCTGAGCTCGCGCTCGCCATCCGGCGCCGACAGCGGGTGATCCACCGCGGCGAGTTGCTGGCCGAGGTCTGCCGGGCGAAGCGCCTGATCGCCGTGTCCGGCACCCATGGCAAGACCACCACGGCGGGAATGCTGACCCACGCGCTCCGCGTGATCGGCGCCGACCCCGCCTTCGTCCTCGGGGGCGAACTTCCCCGCTCCGGGCCCGGAGGCGAGGTCGCGAATGCCGGCTGGGGAGACGGTGAGTGGATCGTCGCCGAGGCCGACGAATCCGACGCGAGCTTCCTGCGGCTCGACCCGGAGATCGCCGTCGTCACCAACGTCGAGCTGGACCACCACTCCCGCTGGGCCTCCCGAGCCGTGCTGCTCGAGGCCTTCCGCCGCTTCTGCGAGCCGGCCGCCGGCCTGGCGCTGCCCGCGGATGGCGATGGGGCGACGCTGGCCGCCGGGCAGCGAACCGTCTCCTTCGACCTCGACCGGCCCGGTCCGGAGCTCGATCTGGGCGTTCCCGGTCGGCACAACCTGATGAACGCCCGCGCGGCCCTCGCGGCGCTCGAGCTCGCGGGGGTCGATCTGGCGGATGCGGCGTCTGCCCTCGCCTCGTTTCCGGGCATGCTCCGCCGGCTCGAGCTCAAGGGCCATCGCGGCGGGGCGGTGATCTACGACGACTACGCTCACCATCCGACCGAGGTCGCCGCCGCCCTCGAGGCGCTCCGCGAGCTCGAGCCCCGCCGACTGATCGCCGTCTTCCAGCCGCACCTCTACTCGCGAACCAAGGCCCTCGGCCGCCGGTTCGGCGCCGCGCTCGCGGCCGCCGACGAGGTGGCGGTGCTCGACGTCTATCCCGCTCGCGAGGAGCCCGTCGGGCCGCTCGCCGGGGTGAGCGGGATCGATGTGGCCCGCGCTGCGGCGGACCATGCAGGCGGGCGGGCGGTGTGGTGGCTCGTCGACTCCGAGCGGGCCGAACGTGCCCTCTCGGACCGCCTCCGCGAGGGAGATCTGCTGGTCACGATCGGCGCCGGGGACATCCACCTCCTGGCCACGGCGCTGGTCGAAGGTGAGGGCCGGTGAGGCCCCCCGCGGGCACGGAGCGGGACTACCCGCTGGCTCGCCTGACCACCGTGCGCGCCGGGGGGCGCGCCGACCTGCTCGCACGTCCCGACCGCGAGGCCGAGCTCATCGACCTGCTCCGATGGGCGGCCGCCGGGAGCGTCGAGGTGAGCGTGGTCGGCTCGGGCTCCAACCTCCTGGTCTCCGATCGGGGTGTACGGGGCCTCGTGATCAAGCTCGACGGGGAGCTGAGCGCGATCGAGCGCCAAGGGATGAGCGTTGTGTGCGGGGGAGGGGCCCGCCTTCCGTCGGCCGCCGCGAAGGCCGCCCGCTGGGGGCTGACCGGCCTGGAGTTCGGGATCAACATCCCGGGCACCGCGGGAGGCGCCGTAAGGATGAACGCAAACGCGTACGGCGGTGAGCTCGGCCGGGTGCTCGAGTGGGTCGACGTGTGCACCGCCGGCCGGGTCGAGCGCCGAGCGCCGACCGAGCTCGGGTTCGAGTACCGCAAGTCGAACCTGCGCCGCGGGGAGGTCGTCTCGCGCGCGTCGTTCGGGCTCACCGAAGGCGACGTCGAGACCATCCGGCGAACCCTCGCCGAGATGCGGGGGATGCGGCGCGAGGCCCAGCCCTCCGGGATCAAGACCTTCGGCTCCACGTTTCGCAATCCGGCCGACCCCGCGGGCCGAACCGCCGGCCAGCTGCTCGATGCCGCCGGATGCCGAGGCCTCCGGGTTGGCGGGGCGCGACTGTCCGACGTCCACGCGAACTTCGTCGAGAACACCGGAGATGCCACGACCGCCGACATACTCGCCCTTATGGGCGAGGCTCGTCGCCGCGTTCACGCCCGCTTCGGGGTCGTGCTCGAGCCCGAGGTTCAGATCCTCGGCGAGGTCGATTGGCCCGAAGCGTGGGATCTGGCTGACGGCTCCGGCGCGGCCTGAGGCTCGTCGGGCAGGGGCAGCCGCGAAGAGCGCGAATCATCTCCATGTGAGCACCTCCGCCACGACGGCCGCGGGGAAGCGGCGCGCCAAGGGGCGCGCCCCCCAGGCAAGGCCGACGTCGCGGGGCGCCGCGCGCCCGAGAGCCGGAAGGCGGCGTGCGGCCGCGCCGAGAGGGCGGGCCCGGCGGCCGTCACGTGCATCCTCCGCGCGGCACCCGCTGTCGCGGCTCGCCGCCGTGCTGCCCCGAAGGCCGCTCCGCTGGCTGATCGTCCTGACGGTGTTCGCCGGGGCACTCGCAATCGCCTACTTCAGCTGGTTTCGGGACTCGTCGCTGGTCGCGGTCAAGGACGTCAAGGTCGAAGGCGTCTCGAGCTCCGACAAGCCGAAGATCGTCGCCGAACTCACCCACGCGGCCCGCCAGATGACCACCCTGCACGTGCAGACCGACCGCCTGACCGCCTCGGTTCGCCACTCAGCGAGTGTCGAGTCGGTGAGCGCCGACCCGAGCTTCCCTCACGGGCTGACGATCCACGTCGCCCAGCGCCAGCCGGCGCTCGTGGCCCTCCACCAGGACCGGCAGGTCCCGGTTGCCACCGACGGGTCGGTGCTTCCGGGGATCAAGGTCCCCAAGAGCCTCCCACGACTCCAGGTGGCGTCGTTGCCGGCGTCGGGCCGGCTCGGCGGCGAGGCGCTGGCCGAGGCTCTGACGATCGGCGCAGCGCCCGCCCCGCTTCGCCCGCTGATCGACGCGACCACGCGTTCGAGCGAGTTCGGGGTGACGCTGACGATGCACGGCGGCATCGAGCTCAGGTTCGGAACCGCTAGCGACCTCGAGGCCAAGTGGGCGGCGGTCGCGGCGATCCTCGCCGACCCTTCGGTCAGCTCGCTGACCTACATCGACGTTCGAGTGCCGCAGCGTCCGGCGGTGGGGGGGACGGCGACCCCATCGACGGCGACCACCCCTGTGACCCCGACGACGACCAGCCCGACGGCGCCCGCGGCCGTTCCGTGAGGGTCTTCGGCCAACTCTCCACCCCAGCTTGAGATAGGCCGAAATCGCCCAACCCTTGAGCGACGGTCGAAGGTTTTGCCGTTGCACGATTCCGTGCTGACCCGGGAACCCCACGTTGACAGGGAAGCCGCAATGCCTTACCTTCGTCTCAGGCTTGAGGCTCAAAGCGATCCGAAACTCTCAAGCATCGGTTTAGTCTCGGAACGCGCAAACGGGAGAACAACAGGCGAGAGGTCATGGTCGAATCCTCGTATCTCGCGGTGATCAAGGTCGTCGGCGCGGGCGGCGGAGGCACGAATGCCGTCAGCCGCATGGTCGACGCCGGCCTCAGAGGGGTCGAGTTCATCGCCGTCAACACCGACGTTCAGGCGCTGCAGGCCTGTGAGGCGGACATCAAGCTTCCGATCGGGCACCAGCTCACCAAGGGCCTGGGGGCCGGGGCAAATCCTGAGATCGGCGCCGGCGCGGCGGCCGAGACCCGCGACGAGATCAAGGAGGCGCTGAAGGGCGCGGACATGGTGTTCGTCACCGCCGGCGAGGGCGGCGGTACCGGGACCGGCGCCGCCCCCGTGATCGCCGAGATCGCCAAGGAGGAGATCGGCGCGCTGACCGTCGGAGTCGTGACCAAGCCGTTCGAGTTCGAGGGAAGCCGCCGCATGCAGCAGGCCCTCGACGGAATCGACAAGCTCCGAGCCAAGTGCGACACCCTGATCATCGTCCCGAACGAGAAGCTGCTCCAGGTCGTCGAGCGACGGACCTCGGTCAGTGAGGCGTTCCGCATGGCCGACGACATCCTCCGGCAAGGCGTCCAGGGGATCACCGACCTGATCACCACTCCGGGCCAGATCAACCTCGACTTCGCGGACGTCCGCGCCGTCATGTCGGAGGCCGGCTCGGCGATGATGGGCATCGGGTCCGCATCGGGCGAGAATCGGGCCGCCGAGGCCGCCAAGATCGCCGTTTCCTCGCCGCTCATGGAGGAGTCCGTCGAAGGCGCGACCGGCATGCTGCTCAACTTCACCGGCTCCGAGGACCTCAACCTGTTCGAGGTCCACGAGGCGGCTGACATCGTGGTCTCGACCGCAGACAAGGGCGCGAACATCATCTTCGGGACGGTCATCGACCCGTCGATGGCCGATGAGGTCAGGGTCACCGTGATCGCGACCGGTTTCGAGGGTTCCGAGACCCTGGCGCGCCGGCCGATGCAGCTCCGCGACCGAGCCCGGCGCCGAAACGTGAGCGGGCTCGAGGATCGCGAGCGCCGCGAGCTGCAGGTCTCCGACGACGAGATCGACGTCCCCTCGTTCCTGAAGGGCAACTAGGCCACTAGCCTGCCTGGGGTGGCCGCCGCCGCCCTGAAGCGCACCCCGCTGTACGAGGCCCACCGCGCCGCGGGCGCGAAGCTCGTCCCGTTCGCGGGCTTCCAGATGCCGGTTGAGTACGAGGGGGTTCGCACCGAGCACCTCGCCGTGCGGTCGGGTTGTGGTGTCTTCGACGTCTCCCACATGGGACAGGTCGAGACCTCGGGACCCGATGCCGGGGCGCTGCTCCAGCGGCTGCTCTCCAACGACGTCGACCGGCTCGCGGTGGGAGGAGCCCAGTACTCGGTGCTCTGCCGTCCCGACGGCGGGATCCTCGACGACCTGTTCACCTACCGGACCGGCGAGGAGCGCTTCCTGACGGTCACCAACGCAGCCAACCACGAGGGCGACCACTCGTGGTTTGCCCGGCACGCCGACGGCCTCGACGTGGAGCTGCTCGACGCGATCGACGATCACGCGATGCTCGCCGTCCAGGGGCCGACCGCGCGCTCGATCGTCGCCGGGCTGACCGACGGCGAGCTGCCCTCCCGAATGCGGTCCGCGGTGCTGGAGGTCGCCGGCGCCGAGACGCTCGTCTGCGGCACCGGCTACACGGGGGAGGATGGGGTGGAGCTGCTCATCTCGCCCGATGGCGCCGGCGCGGTCTGGGAGGCGCTCCTCGCCGCCGGCGCGACCCCGGCCGGGCTCGCCGCTCGCGACACCCTTCGGATGGAGGTCTGCTTCCACCTCTACGGCAACGACATGGACGAGACCCGAAACCCGATCGAGGCGGGTCTCGGCTGGTGTTGCCGCGAAGAGACCGGGTTCATCGGGGCGGATGCGATCGCCGCGGCGCGGCGGGACGGCCCGGCTCAGCTCCTGGCGCCCTTCGCGCTGACCGGGCCTGGGATTCCCCGCCATGGGAACGTGATCGTCTCGGACGGCGAGCCCGTGGGCGTCGTGACCAGCGGGACGCTCTCGCCCTCGCTTGAGATCGGGATCGGGATGGGATACGTGGGCCGCCGCCTCGCCGAGCCTGGAATCGAGGTCGAGATCGACGTCCGCGGCAGAATGCGTCCCGCGCGCATAGAGTCGAAGCCCCTCTACGACCGAAAGGAGAGCAGGGTTGGCGGATGAGACCTACCCCGGCGGGCTCCGATACCACCCCGAGCACGACTGGGCGCTGATCGAAGGCGAGGAGGCCACCTTCGGGATCACCTGGTATGCCCAGGACGCGCTCGGCGAGGTGGTGTTCTACGAGCCGCCCGCGGTCGGCTCGCGCGTCGAGGTCAACGAGGCCTATGCGGAGGTGGAGTCCGTGAAGGCGGTCTCCGACGTGTACGCACCGCTCTCGGGCGAGATCACGTCGGTCAACGAGGCGATCTCCGATCGCCCCGAGCTGATCAACGAGGACCCCTATGGCGAGGGGTGGCTGGTCAAGGTCAGGCTGTCCGATCCCTCGCAGGTCGGCGAGCTGCTGGACGCCGAGGCGTACCGCGGGCTGCTCAGCGACTGAGTCTCGCCTCCCGGACCCGCCGGGTCCGCCGACTAGCATCTGTGCCGGTCCCGACCGAGCCGCCAGGAGCGACTGCCTTGACCCGCTACACGTCCGCAACGGATGCCGACCGCGATGCGATGCTCGACGCAATCGGCGTCGAGTCGATCGACGAGCTCTTCGCTGACATCCCGGTCGAGCTTCGGCGCGAAGGGCCATTGGACCTCCCGGAGGGCCTCTCGGAGACCGAGTGCTTCGACCACCTGGCCTCGCTGGCGGAGCGAAACGCCGACGCGGACGCCGAGCTGTGCTTCCTGGGAGCCGGCATGTACGACCACTACTCACCCGCGATCGTCGACGCGATCACGCAGCGGTCGGAGTTCCTGACCCCCTACACCCCGTATCAGCCCGAGGTCTCGCAGGGCGGACTCCAAGTGATGTTCGAGTTCCAGACGGCGATCTCCGAGCTCTGCGCGCTGCCGGTGGCCAACGCATCGTTGTACGAGGGACCGTCGTCGGTCGCATCGGCCGCGTACCTGGCGCTCGGCTCCACGGGCCGGCGCCGCCTGGTCGTCTCTCGCGGCGTCCACCCCCACAGTCGCGAGGCGCTTCGAACCTACGCGCGCGGGTTCGCGGCCGAGGTCGTCGAGGTGGGCCTGCTCGACGGGACTACCGACGTCGCCGAGCTCAGGTCCGCGCTCGACTCCGACACTGCGGCCATCGTGGTTCAGAACCCGAGCTTCCTCGGCGCGGTCGAGGACCTCGAGCTGCTCGCCTCGGCCGCCCGGGAGGCCGGGGCGCTGACCATCGCTTCGGTTGACGCCCCGACCCTTGGAGTCCTGCGCCCGCCGGGCGAGTGCGGGGTCGACGTGGCGATCGGCGAGGGTCAGCCGCTGGGGGGACGGCTCGACTTCGGCGGCCCGTCGTTCGGGTTCTTCTGCGCCGCAGCGGAGCACCTTCGGCGGATGCCCGGAAGGATCGCGGGCGAGACTCTGGACGCGGATGGTCGCCGCGGATTCGTGCTCGCGCTCCAGACCCGCGAGCAGCACATCCGCCGTGAGAAGGCGACCCACAACATCTGCACCTCGCAGGCGCTCAACGCGCTCGGGGGCATGGTGTACCTGGCCTGGCTCGGCAAGCGCGGGCTGGTCGAGCTCGGCGAGCTCATGTGCAGAAGGACGGCGTATGCGCGCGAGCGGCTCGCGGCGCTCGACGGCGTCGAGCTCCTCCATTCCGCGCCCGTGGTACGCGAGTTCGCCGTGCGACTCGACGCGCCGGTCGCCGAGGTTCTCGACCGCTGCGCCGCTGAAGGGATCGCGGCCGGGTACCGACTCGGGGCCGACTACCCCGAGTACGAGGACGGCCTCCTGGTGGCGATCACGGAGCGGCGTTCCAGGCAGGACATCGACCGCCTGGCCGAGGTCCTGGGGCGAGCCGTCTCCGGCGATCAGGATCCGGTGATGGCGCACTCCGGCGCCAACGCGCCACGGACGCACAAGGTCGCGCCATGAGCGCCCCGGCGACCTCCGCGCCGCCGGCCAGCGCCGACACGCCTACCCCGCAGCAAAGGGAGTCGGCGACGACGATCTTCGAGCGGTCGGTCCCGGGCCGCCGTGCCGGGACCCTGCCGCCCTGCGACGTGCCCGAGCGCCCGCTCGACGAGCTGATCGGAGCCCACCTGCTGCGCCGCCGCCCCCCTGAGCTCCCCGAGGTCTCAGAGCCCGAGATCGTCCGCCATTACAACCGGCTATCGCGGCGAAACTTCGACCTCGACACGGGCCCGTACCCGCTCGGCTCGTGCACCATGAAGCACAACCCGCGGTTGAACGAGCGAGTCGCGGCGCTCCCCGGGCACGCGCGCCTTCACCCGGCTCAGGATCCCCAGCGGGCCCAGGGCGCCCTGGAGTTGATGTGGCGCCTCGAGCGCGCCCTGGCGGAGATCTGCGGGCTCGACCACGTCAGCCTGCAGCCCTCGGCCGGATCACACGGCGAGCTCGCCGGCCTGTTGCTGACCCGTGCCTTCCACGAGGATCGCGGCGAGGAGCGAACGCGGGTCCTGACCCCCGACACGGCGCACGGAACCAATCCCGCCTCGGTGACGATGGCCGGCTACGAGGTCGTCAAGGTGGCCACCGACGAGCGGGGGGGAGTGGATCTCGACGACCTGCGATCGAAGGTCGACGAGCGGGTCGCCTGCCTGATGCTTACCAACCCGAACACGCTCGGGCTGTTCGACGAGCGGATCGCCGAGATCACGCGCCAGGTTCGCGACGCCGGCGGGACGCTCTACTACGACGGCGCCAACCTGAACGCGATCATGGGCCACACGCGGCCTGGCGACATGGGGTTCGACATCGTCCACGTCAACCTCCACAAGTCGTTCTCCCAGCCACACGGCGGGGGCGGGCCGGGGGCCGGGCCGATCGCCGTCTCGGATCGCCTCGAGCCGTTCCTGCCGGTCCCCCGGCTGGTTCGACTCGACGACGATCAGCCGGCCACCTACGACTTCGACCACGACCGGCCCAAGTCGATCGGCCGCCTGCGCGGCTTCGCGGGGAATTTCGGCGTCTTCGTTCGCGCCTACGCCTATGTCCGAAGCCTCGGGGGCGACGGACTCGCCGAGGCATCCGAGACCGCCGTGCTCAACGCGAACTACCTGCTCGCGCGACTCGCGCAGGGGCGCGCTGGCCGGCATCTCCCGGTTGCCTTCGAGCGCCGCTGCATGCACGAGTTCGTCCTCTCCGGGGCGCCGGCGAGGCGCGACCTGGGGGTCAAGACGCTCGACGTTGCGAAGCGCCTGCTCGACTTCGGCTTCCACCCGCCGACGATCTACTTCCCTCTTCTGGTCGACGAGGCGCTGATGTTCGAGCCGACCGAGACCGAGACGAGGGAGGGCCTCGACGCGCTGGCCGACGCGATCGAGGTGATCCTCGCCGAGGCCGAGCGCGATCCCGAGATCCTTCGCGAGGCGCCCTACACGACCCCCGTGCGCCGCCTCGACGAGGCCGCGGCCAGCCGCCGCCCGGTGGTCCGCCAGGCCCTCTAGTCGCCGTCGATCTCCGCCGGCAGCTCCTGGGTCAACTCGAGCACCGGCGCGAACAGGTCCCCGCGCTTGGAGACCCGTTCGAGGACCTCGTCGGCCTCGAAGGCGAGCCCGTCCGGGTCGGTGCGCTCGAGCGCCCGCTCGATCTCCTCCCACTCCACGGGCGTCGAGACGGTCGGGCGCTCTCGCGCCCGCAGCGAGTAGACCGCCACCGTGGTCTTGTGCTGGTCGTTCTGGCTCCAGTCGACGAACACCTTGCCCTTGCGGAGCTTGCGTGCCATCCGCGAGACGACCCGGTCGGGCTCGGCGCGCTCGAGCGCCTGGGCGACCGCGTGCGCGAACGGCTTCGTCCGCTCGTAGGTGATCTCGGAGTTCAGCGGCACGTAGACCTGCAGACCCTTGGAGCCCGACGTCTTCGGGAAGCATTCGAGGCCCAGGCCGGCGAACATCTCGCGAAGGCGAAGCGCGATTCGGCTGCAGTCGAGGATGTCCGCGGGCGCGCCCGGGTCGAGGTCGAACGCGAGCACGGTCGGTCGTTCGATGTCGGCGGCGAGCGAGAGCGAGGGGTGGAGCTCGAGCGCGGCGAGCTGAGCCATCCAGATCAGCGTCGCCTTCTGGTTGCAGAGGCAGTAGTCGATGTCGCCCTCGTTCCGTCCGCTCCACACGGCCGCCGTCTCGACCCAGTCCGGCCGGTGGCCGGGGCAGCGCTTCTCGAAGAAGGAGCCCGCCTCGACCCCGTTCGGGTAGCGCCTCAGGGTCAGGGGCCGGTCGCGCAGGTGGGGCAGGATCGCGTCTGCGATCCGCGCGCAGTAGTCGATCACGTGGCCCTTCGTGAACCCGCTGTCGGGCCAGAGCACCTTGTCGAGGTTCGTCAGCGCGAGCCGGTGCCCGTCTACGTCTACTTCGCGGCTTTGGCCCTGCTTCGCGATCTCGACTTGCTCTGGGAGCTCTTGGACGGTGATCCGGACTTGGGCTTCGACTTCGACTTCGACTTCGACCGCGGTCGGGGCTTGGCGCGAGACGCGGGCTCCTGGCCGTCGTTTCTCTTGGCGGTCCTGTCGCGCTTCGACCCGGCGGCCAGCGGCTCGCCCTTGACCGCGGCGAGGCTCTCCTCCAGTGCCGCCATCAGGTCGGGGGCCTTGGTCGGCTTCGGCGCTTCGGAGACCGCTTCGACCAGCTCCTCTCCCCGGGCCTTTCGGTCGATCAGGGCCAGGAGCTCCTCCCGGTACTCGTCGCGGTACTTGTCGGGGTCGAACTCGCCGCTCAGCGACTCGATCAGCTGCTTGGCCATCTCGACCTCGCGGCGCTCGATCTTCTTGCCGTTCTCGGGGATGACGTCGTCGAGCTGATCGGGCGAGACGACCTCGTCGGCGAACCGCATCGTGGCCATCGTCAGGACCTTGCCCATCGGCCGGATCGCGGCCAGGTTCTCGCGGCTTCGCAGCACGAAGCGGGCGATCGCGACCTTGTTCGAGTCGGCCATCGCCTTGACGAGCAGCGCATAGGCCCTCTCGGCGCCCTTGTCGGGACCGAGGTAGTAGGGGTGGTCGAAGTAGATCGGGTCGATCTCGTCGAGGTCGACGAAGTCCTGGATCTCGATCGCCTTGGTCTTCTGGGGGTCGAGCGCCTCGAGCTCATCTCGCGTCAGCACCACGTACTGCTCCGGCGTGACCTCATACCCCTTGACGATCTCCTCATAGGGCACCTCCTCGCCGTCGGCCTCGGCGACTCGCCGATGACGAATGCGGGAGCTGTCGCTGGCTCGCAGCTCGCGGAAGCTGACGGACTTCCGCGACACCGCGCTGTACAGCCTCACGGGCACGTTCAGCAGCCCGAAGCTGATCGATCCTGTCCAAATCGCTCGCGCCATCAAACCTCAGTTTTCCAAGTTAGCGCCAGTTCCTGGGTACCCGCGCCCCGGCGCCATGAATCTTGCGCGCGGCTGTTCGCTTCGACCATGAGACTGCCGAGACGCGGGAAGCTCATCGGTCACGTCCGTTGGGCGGCACTTCGCGGAGCGGCGTGATAATCCAGCCGATGCTCTTCGAGCTCGAACGGGTGACGCTGTCGCGCGACGGCAAGATCGTGCTCCAGGACCTGAGCGCGTCGCTGCCGAAGGGCGCGAGCTGCGTTGCCGGACCCTCGGGGAGCGGCAAGTCGACCCTCCTTCGGCTGCTCAACCGGCTTGCCGATCCCGAATCGGGAGCGGTGCACTACGAGGGCGCCGACGTGCGTGAGCGCGACCCGCTCGAGCTGCGGCGGGAGGTCTGTCTGGTGCCCCAGCTTCCGGCGCTGCTCGAAGGGACGGTGGAGGACAACATCCGCTTCGCCGCGGACCTGGCGGGGCGGGATCCGGACGTCCCGCAATTGCTCGACCTCGCCGGCCTCGATCGGTCGTTCGCCGCGCGCCCCGCCGAGAAGCTCTCGGTTGGCGAGCAGCAGCGTGTCATGCTCGCGCGGGCTTTGGCGCTGGAGCCCCGGGTCCTGCTCCTTGACGAGCCCACCTCGGCCCTGGACGCGGACGCCCGGGACGCGGTCGAGAGCACGCTCCTGCACCTCCGGGCCCGGGTCAGGGCCTCCACCGTGCTCGTAACCCACGACCTCGACCAGGCCCGGCGGATGGCCGACTGGGTGGTGAGGCTCGACGAGGGACGGCTCGTCGCCGAGGGCCGGGTGACCGAGCACCTCGCCGTCTGACGGCGACCAGAGACCGTCATCTTGGCGATCAAGCGTCGCCGCAGACCTTGGGGCACCTCCCGTCCTGAACGATCCGATTGCCGTCCGAGGGCCCGCGTAGCCTACGAACATATGTTCGTAGGAGATGCGTCGGCTGAGTTGCGCGACCCAGCGCCTCAAGAGCCGTACTCCGGGATCGGTTCGATCTCGCTCGAACTGCTCGAGCACGAGATCTGCCAGCTCGCGTCTGACATGACGGCCGGCATGGCGCGCTGGCTCGCGCTGGTTGGGGAGTTCGACCGCCGCGACGGGTGGAACGACTGGTCGGGATGCCGGTCGACGGTGGGGTGGATCGCCTGGCGTTGCGCCCTCTCGCCGCGGGCGGCTCGCGAGCACGTCCGCGTCGCGCGCGCCCTCGCGGCGCTTCCCCGGGTCCGCGCCGCGTTCGAATCAGGTCGTCTGAGCTATTCCAAGGTGCGGGTGCTTACCCGGGTCGCCGAGCCCGACTCCGAATCCGACCTGCTCGAGCTCGCGGAGCACGCCACGGCGGCCCAGCTCGAGCGGATGCTGCGGGCGTTTCGCCGGGTGAGTCCCGCCGAGGCTCAAGCCGCTCACGAGAACCGTCATCTGACCTGGCACTGGGACGAGGACGGCTCGCTCTGCCTTCGGGCCCGCCTCCCCGCCGAGGAGGGAGCACTGGTGCTCGCCGCCCTCCAGGAGTCCCATGCGGCTTTGGTGCGAGACCGTGACGATTCCGTGCCCGGCCCCGCGGGGCCGGAGCAGGGCAGCGGCCCCGCGGGGCCGCCAGATCCCGATCGCTGCCGGGAGGATCCCCGGCCCACCCACGCCGACGCCTTCTGCTCGATGGCGGAGACGGCGCTCGCGCGGGGTCCCACTCCTCGTGCCGGGCCGGACCGCCACCAGCTCACCGTCGACGTCGACCTTGATCTCCTGGCCCGCGATGGCCAAGGCGCCGCACGCGTCCGCGACGGTCCCGCGCTCGCGCCGGAGACCGCCCGCCGTCTCGGCTGCGATGCGTCCGTCGTCCCGATCGTCAGCGCAGGCGGCGAGCTCCTCTCGGTCGGCCGGCGGACGAGATCGATCCCGCCTCACATCAGACGGGCGCTCGAGGTTCGCGACAAGGGTTGTCGCTTTCCCGGCTGCCAGAACCGGCGCTGGGTCGACGGCCACCACATCGAGCACTGGGCCAAGGGCGGCGAGACGAGCCTCGACAATCTGGTCCTGCTCTGCCGCCACCATCATCGGCTTCTTCACGAGGGCGGCTACTCGGTCGAGCGCCGTGCCGCCGACGACGGGCTCGACTTCCGGCGCCCAGACGGGCGCGCGATCCCGGTCTCGCCCCCGCTGCCGCCTGCCCGTAAGCCTCGTGCCGTCGCGACCCGCCGCGGTCCGCTTATGACGGGCGCTGGCGAGCCGATGGATCTGGCCGCGTGCGTCGACGCGGTGTTCGCGGCCACCGGGCGCGGATAATCCCGTCGATGTCGACCCAGCCGCCTCGCCCGTGACCAACTCCTCGATCCAGGTAAGCGTCGGCGACGTCGCGGCCACGCTCGCGCTGGTGGCGGTCGCGATCGCGGTTTCGTTTTGGCGCCGCGCCGACCTCGAGCGGGACATCGGGATCGCGGTCGTGCGCTCGGCTATCCAGCTGACCGCGATCGGCTACGTGATCAACTTCATCTTCGACCAGGACAGCCTCTGGTTCGTGGTCGCGCTGATCGCGGTCATGGTGGTCTTCGGCGCTCTTCAGGCGCGGTCGCGAGCCAAGCAGGTACCGGACGCCTTCTGGCCCTTGCTGGCAGCCCTGACGCTTGCCGCCGTCGGGACGCTGGGCCTGGTCGTCGCCCTCGGCGTATTCAGTCCGCAGCCTCGCTATCTGGTCCCTGTGGGGGGCATGGTGGTCGGAAACTCGATGACCGCCGCGGCCGTGGCCCTCAACCGCCTCGGTGACGAGGTCACCGCTCGCGCCCGGGAGCTCGAGGCGACGCTGGCCCTCGGCGCGACCTCGACCCAGGCCGCCGCGCCGATCGTCCGTCGCAGCCTGCGGTCGGGGATGATCACCCTGGTTGACTCCACGAAGACGACCGGCCTGATCTTCTTCCCGGGCACGATGGTCGGCATGCTGCTGGCGGGCGCCAGTCCCACCGACGCCGTCCGCCTCCAGCTGATCCTGCTCTGGACGTTGCTCGGCAGCGTGGCGCTGGCGGCCCTGCTGGCGGTCAGCCTCGCCTACCGGAACTTCTTCACCGCTGCGCACCAGCTCCGCGACCAGCCCGCGCCCTGAGGCGGCATCGATAAGAATCGGGCAACCTTGGGGCGCGACGCACGAATCTTCAGCGGAATCCAGCCGACCGGGCGAAAGCACCTGGGCAACTACATCGGGGCGATTCGCCAGTACGTCGAGGGGCAGGATCGCGGTGAGGCGATCTATTGCATCGTCGACCTGCACGCGATCACCGTCCCGCAGGACCCGGCCGAGCTGCGCGAGCGCCTCTACGACACGACGGCGATTCTGATCGCTGCGGGCATCGACCCGAAGCGCTGCACCCTGTTTCGGCAGTCAGACGTCAGCGAGCACACGGAGCTCTGCTGGCTGCTCGGCACGATGACCGCCTGGGGCGACCTCAATCGCATGCACCAGTTCAAGGAGAAGGCTGAGCAGCAGCGTGAGCTCGTCTCCGCGGGCCTCTTCTTCTATCCGGTCCTGCAGGCGGCGGACGTGCTGGCCTACCGGGCCACCGAGGTTCCGGTCGGCGACGACCAGCGTCAGCACATCGAGCTGATGCGGGACGTCGCGGAGCGGTTCAACGCCCGGTTCGGTGACCACCTCGTGGTTCCAGAGGGCCGCTACCCCGAGGTCGGGGCGCGGATCATGAACCTCCAAGATCCCGAGACGCGGATGTCGACGACCTACGGCTCCGAGCAGGGGACGGTGTACATACTCGACCCCGACGAGGTGGTGCGAAGGAAGGTCCGCAGCGCGGTCACCGACTCGGGCCGGGAGGTGCGCCGTGGACCGGACAAGGCGGGGGTCACCAACCTGATCGAGATCCTCTCGGTGATCAGCGGGGCGGCCCCCGACGAGGTGGAGAGCGAGTTCGACGGTCGCGGCTATGGCGACTTCAAGGGCGAGGTTGCCGAAGCGGTCGCGGCTTGCCTGGCCCCAGTCCGCGAGCGTTACGCGGAGCTCCGCCCCGACGAGCCGGCGATCGAGGCGATCCTGGCCGGGGGCGCCGACAAGGCCAGGGCGATCGCCGCCGCGACTCTCGCCGACGTTCGCGGCGCGATGGGCCTCGGACAGCGCGCCTGATGGCGGTCCGGCGCACCTTCTAGGCTCCCCGACATGAGGGCAGCCGAGCTCGACCTCGATCTCGAGGTGTTCGCCGGTCCGTTCGACCTGCTGATGGCGGTGGTGTTGCGCGAGGAGGTGAGCCTCGCCGAGGTGCCGTTGGGCGAGGTGGTGATCGCCTACCTCGAGCACCTGGAGGGGTCCGGCGAGCTCGACCTCGACGCCGCAACCGAGTTCCTCGTCCTGATCGCCTCGCTGCTCGAGCTGAAGTCGCGGCTCTTGCTCCCCGCCGCGGAGGATGATCAGCCCGTGCTGGCGCCCGAGGAGGCGGCCGACGAGCTCCTGGCCAGGATGCTCGAGTACAGGCGCTACCGCGACGCCTCGGCCCATCTGTCGAGCATGTTCGCGGATGGGCGCCGCTACATATACCGATCCGCGCCGCTCCCGCCGGAGCTCCGCCGCGCCTCGCTCGAGGCCGCGACCCGGGCGTATGAGCCGTCCACGCTCGCGGGCGCTCTGGGCGCTCTGCTGCGCGTACCGCCCGAGCCGGACACGAGCCACATCCGGCCCACCGTGTCACTCGACCGCCGACTCGCCATCCTGCGCTCCCTTCTGGCGCGGCGCGGGAGCTTCGACTTCGACGACGTTTTCGCTCGCGAGGACCGGCTCACCCAAGCGGTCACCCTGTTCGCTCTGCTCGAGATGCACAAGCGCGGGGAGGCGAGCTGGGAGCAGCCCGAGCTCTTCGGACCGATCAAGATCAGCGCATGACGACCGAGCTTCAAAAGATCGTCGAGGCGCTGCTGTTCCTGTCGCCCGAGCCGGTTTCCACCGCGGAGCTCGCCGAGGCCTGCGAGGTCGGCGAGGCCGAGATCGACCGGGCCATCGACGTGCTCGAGGGCGTCCTCGATGAGGAGCATCGGGGAGTCGTCCTTCGGCGGGTGGCGGGAGGGCATACGCTCGCCGCGGCCCCCGTCGCCGAGGACGCGGCGCGCCGCCTGCTCTCGAAGCCGCGTACGCCGCCGCTCACCCAGGCGCAGGCCGAGGCGCTTTCGATCATCGCCTACCTGCAGCCCGTGTCGCGTCCTGAGGTGGCGCGGATCAGGGGCGTCTCGTCGGAGTCCGCCGTCGCGACGTTGACGGAACGCGGCCTGATCGAGGAATCCGGTCGCTCCCGGTTCGGAGCCGTGGTCTACCGGACCACGCCGCTGTTCGAGAAGCTGTTCGGCCTCTCCGGCCTGGATCAGCTGCCGGACCCATCACGCTTCGATCCCACCCCCGAGGACGAGCGTGATCTCCGCCAGCGCCTGCTCGCGGCCGGGGAGCAGCGGGCGACCTGACCCGAGCCGGCAGGCGGTATGCGACTCGTCAAGTACCTGGCCCATTGCGGGGTTGCGTCGCGGCGCCGCGCCGAGGAGTTGATCGCCGAGGGACGGGTGCGGGTCGGTGGCGAGACCGTGGTCGACCCGGCGCGCGACGTTGACGAGGCAAGTGGGGTCGAGGTCGATCGCCGCGCCGTGGTCCCGGAGCCACGCGAGGTCTGGATCGTCAACAAGCCGGCGGGGGTCGTCTCCACGGCACGCGAGCCCGGGCGGCGCCCGGCCGTGGTGGAGTTGGTCGACTCGTCCCGCCGCCTCTACCCGGTCGGGCGACTCGACGCGGACTCGACCGGTCTGATCCTGCTGACGAACGATGGTGAGCTCGCCAATCGGCTCAGCCACCCGCGCTATGGGGTCGAGCGCCGTTACCGCATCAGGCTGCGCCGGCCCGTCGCCGCAGCCCAGCTCCGCCGGCTGCGAGGGGGAATCGACCTCGACGATGGCCCGACCGCGCCGGCCCGGGTTCGCATGGTGTCCCCTCGGGTGATCGAGATGACGCTCGGTGAGGGCCGCAACCGCCAGATACGGAGGATGGTCGAGGCGGTCGGCAACCAGGTCGTGGCTCTGACGCGTGTGAGGTTCGGCTCGGTCCAGCTCGGCAACCTGCCCGAGGGCGGGGTTCGACGCCTTCGTCCACCGGAGGTGAAGCGGCTCTGGAAAGATTCGCGCGCCGATGAGTGATCAAGAGCGACTATGGGCGGTGCGCGGCGCCGTCAAGGTGGACAGCAACGACACCGATGCGATCGTCGGTGCGACCGAGGACGTGATGCGCGAGCTGATGGACCGCAACGACCTGGGCCCCGAGCGGATCGTGAGCTGCCTGTTCACGGCCACCGACGACCTGAATGCCGAGTTCCCCGCGGTCGCCGCGCGCCGTCTCGGCTTGGGCGCCGTGCCCCTGATCTGCACCCGCGAGCTCGACGTACCCGGCGCGATGCGAAGCGTGATCCGGGTCCTCGTCCACTACTACGCCCCGACCGACCACGTCCCGCGACACGCCTACCTGGGCGAGGCGCAGGACCTGCGGGCGGATCTCCACTCGGCTCAGTAGGCGCGGACTGCGCCGCTGGCCTCGGGCCAGCACAATAGGCAGCCATGACGGTGACCTTCGCGCAGAAGCTGGAGCGAATGCCTTACTACGAGGCCGGGCTCCACGAGGACGCCGCGCGGGCGACATTCGGCTCCGAGGCGGTGATCAAACTCGCCTCGAACGAGTCGCCCTGGGGTCCGCACCCCGCCGTCGTCGAAGCGATCCGCGAGGCCGCCGCCGGGCTCAACCGCTATCCGGACCAGCATGCGACCCGGCTGCGCCGCCGGATCGCCGAGCGCTTCGAGATGGAGCCGGCGCGGGTCGCGGTCGGGAACGGCTCCTGCGAGATCCTGCTCGCCGCGGCAGAGGCTCTGTGTGAGCCCGGCGACGAGCTGCTCTTCGCGTGGCCGTCCTTCTCCATCTACCCGCACCTCGCGGCGCTGTCGGGTGCCCGCGAGATCAGGGTGCCGCTCACTGCCGGCTACATCCACGACCTCGACGCGATGCTCGCCGAGGTCACCGCAGCCACGCAGCTGATCTGCGTCTGCAATCCCAACAACCCGACCGGGACCCACCTTCCGGCCAAGACCGTGGGGGAGTTCTGCGAGCGGCTGCCCGACCACGTCACGATCGCCCTCGACGAGGCCTACGTCGAGTTCCAGACCGACGACGACCCGGACGCCACCGTCGACCTGCTGGCCGAGTTCCCCAACCTGATGGTGGTGCGGACGTTCAGCAAGGTTCACGGCCTCGCGGGCCTTCGATGCGGCTACGCGCTCTGCTCGGCCCGGCTTCGGGCGGCGCTCGATGCGGTCCGCCAGCCGTTCAGCGTCAACGAGCTGGCCCAGGTCGCCGCGGCGGAGGCAGTCATGCACGCCGACGACGTGGCCGAGCGGGTTGAGCGAACGATCGTCGAGCGGGTGTTCGTCGAGGAGGGAATTCGCGAGCTCGGCCTCGACCCACCCGCGTCGCAGGCCAACTTCTCCTGGGTCCCATTGGGCGAGCGCGACGAACCCGCCTTGATCAGCGCGCTCGGTGAGCGCGGAGTGGTGGTACGCGGCGGAGTGGGCCTGGGCGACGCCGGCCACATCCGCGTCACCTACGGCACGCATGCCGAGAACGAGAGCTTCCTAGCCGCGCTGGGCGAGGCGCTTGCCGCCTGAAATTTGCGCCGACGGCCCGCCCGTGCTACAAAAGGTGGCGATGAACCGAGTTGGCATGACGGCTTTGACGACCGCCCCCCAGGGGCAGCGCCCGCGTGCCCGGTTCCATTACTACTGGCGATTTAGCTAGGCGTCCGGCTCGGGCCGCAAGGGCCCACCTGGCAGGAGAGCTCCGCCGGACGCCGTACCTGCGCCCCTACGCGAACGCTTGAACGAGAGGAACCAGGACCATGGCAGTCGTGACGAAGGAACGGAGGAACCCGCGATGATCGCCGGTATGGAGGGCCGGCGCACGAGGGATTTGGTGCGCGATCGCCGCATCGAGCGGGTCGTCGAGCTGGTCGCACCCGCGACCCTCCTCGACGAGCTTCCACTCGGCGACGAGCGCGGCGCGGCGGTGGTCCGCGGTCGCGAGGAGGTCGCCGCGGTGCTCGACCGCGAGGACGATCGCCTGCTCGTGGTCGCCGGCCCGTGCAGCGTCCACGATCCCGATGCGGCACTCGACTACGCTCGTCGACTCGCCACCGTGGCCGCCGGCCTCGGCGACCACCTGTTGATCGCGATGCGCGTGTACTTCGAGAAGCCGCGCACCACCATCGGCTGGAAGGGGCTGATCAACGACCCCCACCTCGACGGCTCCGGCGACGTCAACGCCGGCCTGCGGATCGCCCGCGAGCTCCTGCTCGACGTCCTCGATGTCGGCCTCTTGATCGGTTGCGAGTTCCTTGACCCGATCACTCCGCAGTACATTGCGGATACCGTCGCCTGGGGGGCGATCGGCGCGCGGACGAGCGAGAGCCAGACGCACCGCCAGCTCGGCTCCGGGCTGTCAATGCCGATCGGGTTCAAGAACCGAACCGACGGCAACGTGCGGGTGGCGGTCGACGCCGTCCGAGCCGCGGGCGCCCAGCACGCGTTCGCGGGCATCGATGATGCCGGGGCCCCGGCGATTCTCCACACGACGGGAAACCCCGATAGTCACGTGATCCTGCGCGGTGGCGAGGACGGGCCGAACTACGGTGCGGCCGACGTGTCCAGGGCGGTCGAGCTGCTGCGCTCGGCGGGCCTGGGCGAGAGGCTGGTGATCGACGCCTCTCACGGCAACAGCGGCAAGGACCCCGACCGCCAGGTGAATGCGGCGGATGAGATCGCCGCCCAGGTTTCCGCCGGCAACCGCGCGATCGTCGGCGTGATGCTCGAGTCGTTCATCGTCTCAGGCCGCCAAGACCTCGCTTCCGGCCACCCGCTCACCTACGGCCAGTCGATTACGGACGCCTGCCTGGACTGGGAGCGAACAGCGGTGATCCTCGACCGGCTTGCCGGCGCGGTGGAGGCTCGGCGCGAGAGATGAGGCTCGCCGTCATCGGCGTCGGCCTGATCGGCGGCTCGATCGGGCTGGCGGCGAGGCAACGGCTCGACGCACAGGTCGCGGGCTTCGATTCTGAGCCCCGAAATGCCGAACGCGGCCTCGAGCTGGGCGCCCTAGACCGCGCCGCCGCCTCGGTCGGCGAGGCGGTGGACGGGGCCGAGATCGTCTTCTGTGCGGCGCCGATCGGTGCCCTGCCACGGCTCGTGGCCGAGGCGCTCGAGGCGAGTGGCGAGGGCGCCGTGGTCACCGATGTCGGGTCGACCAAGGAGGCGCTCATGGCCGGCCTCTCGAGCGCGGCCGGGGAGAGGTTCATCGGAGGGCATCCCCTCGCCGGGGCCGAGACGGATGGGGTCGAGAACGCGAGCCCGGACCTGTTCGAGGGCGCCCGCTGGTACCTGACCCCGAGCGAGCGCTCGAGCGGCGTCCTCTATGATCGCCTGCAGCGCGCCATCGCCGCACTCGGCGCCCGGCCCCAGGCGATCGACGCCGAGAGCCACGACCGGCTGATGGCGACCGTGAGCCACGTCCCCCACGTGATCGCCAACGTCCTGGTGCGCGAGGCGGCGGCCGCCGCGGACGAGGAGTCAGAGCGCCTCCCCGAGGTCGGCCCGAGCTTTCGCGACACGACCCGGGTCGCCGGCGCAAATCCCGCTGTCTGGGGGGACATCTTCGCCACCAACCGCGAGGCGGTCGCGCGCGAGGTCGAGGCGATCGCGGAGCGGCTCGGCGAGGCCGCCGCGCTGATCCGGTCCGGCGACCTCGTCGGGGTGGCCGACTGGCATCGAGCGGCTCGCGAGGACCGACGTCGCCTTCTCGAGGCGGACCTGGCCGGGGGCGAGCTGCGCGAGCTCCGGATCGGGATCGAGAACCGGCCGGGGACGGTGGCCGAGATTGCGCTCGCGCTCGGGCGCGCCGGCGTCAACATCGAGGACATGGCCCTCTATCCGGCTCCCGACATGCGCACCGGCGCGGTTTCCTTGTGGGTGGCGGGCGAGGAGGAGGCGGACAGGGCGAGCGGAATCGTGCGGGGCCTCGGCTACTCGGTGTCGGTTTCGGCGTGACCCGGTTCGTCCCCTCGGGCCCCCTCTCGGGGACCCTTCAGCCGCCCCCGGACAAGTCGATCAGCCACCGCGCCGCCCTCCTCGCCGCCATGGGGGAGGGGGACACCGAGATCGAGGGATACCTCGATGCCGCCGACACGAGGGCCACCCTGCGCGCCCTGCGGACCCTCGGCGTCACCGTCCACGAGCTCGGGAACACCGAGGCCCCGGGCGGCCTGCGGGTTCGGATCGAGGGCGTGGGGCTTCGCGGACCCGGGGAGCGGTGGGGGGGGTCGAGCGAAACGGTGCCGATCGATGTCGAGAACGCCGGCACCCTGCTCCGAATGCTTCCCGGATGGCTCGCCGGGCAGGGTGCCGGATCGTGGACACTCGACGGCGACGAGTCGATCCGCCGGCGGCCCGTTGATCGGATCGCCGAGCCCCTGATCCGGATGGGCGCCGAGGTCGAGTGCCGCGAGGGGCGCCTACCGCCGCTCCGGATCGGCGGTGCCGCCCTGAGCGGGATCGACTACCTGATGCCGGTTGCGAGCGCCCAGGTGAAGTCGTGCGTGCTGATTGCCGGGCTGCTCGCCGAGGGCCCGACCCGGGTGAGCGAGCCGGCCACGACCCGGGATCACACCGAGCGTCTGCTCAGGGCGGCTGGAGCAACGGTCGAGTCGCTCGACCCGCGGACCACGCCCTTTGCCGGTGGCGGCCCTGCCAGGAGGATCACCATAGGGCCGGTCGACCGCCTGACCCCCGGGCCGATCAACGTGCCCGGCGATTTCTCTTCGGCCGCGTTCGGCATCGTCGCTGCGGCGATTGTGCCCGGCAGCGAGGTGAGGCTCGAGAGGGTCGGGTTGAACCCCACACGCGTGGGATTGCTCGGAATCCTCAATCGGATGGGCGCTGCGATCGAGGTCGAGGAGGACCCGTCGAGCGGCGGCGAGCCGCGCGGGGCGATCGTCGCCCGCCACAGCAGGCTAATCGCCACCCGGGTCCACCCGGACGAGGTGCCGGTGGCGATCGACGAGCTCCCCATGGTCGCCCTGCTGGGCTGCTTCGCCGAGGGGAGGACGGTGGTCTCGGGGGCCGAGGAGCTCCGGCACAAGGAGTCCGACCGGATCGCGAGCGTGGTCGAGGGGCTGCGGGGAGTTGGGGCCGAGATCGAGGGAACCGAAGATGGCTTCGTGGTGGCCGGTACCGGCGGGCTTCGCGGCGGAAGCATCGATTCACGTGGCGATCATCGTCTCGCGATGATGGGCGCGGTGGCGGGGCTGGCCTCGCGCGAGGGGATCGACGTGGTCGGGATGGACGCGGCGGAGGTCAGCTATCCGCGCTTCGCGCCGGACCTCGCCTCGCTGCTCGGCGCGGGTTAGCGCTCGCTGGGGTGTCCCCGGCCGGGCCAGGGGGAGAGGAGCAGCAGCAGGCGCGCGTCCTCGGTGGCACGCACCTCGTGGCGCTCGTTGGGATCGAACTCGGCCAGAAGGCCCGGGCCACCGCTGACCACCTCCGAGCCGTCCACCTCGATCGCCCCCGAGACTACGAGGAGCCAGGCACGCTCGTGCACCTGATGTTCCCCCAGCTCTTCGCCGGCGGGAAGCTCTATCACGATCGCCCTGCCCTCCGCCTCCGAGTCGAGCACCTCGGGCTGGCGCGGCTCAATCGTGAGTTCGGGGATCTTCCAGGTTCGCATCGCTCGCCCCGGTGACGGGCCGTGCCAACTCTATCCTCACCGCCATGGTGATCGCCATCGATGGCCCGGCCGGGGCGGGCAAGTCGACCGTTGCGCAGGCGCTCGCCGAGCGCCTCGGGATGACGTATCTGGATTCCGGCGCGATGTACCGGTGTGTCGCCCTGTCCGCGATCCGAACCGGGATCGATTTCGACGACGAGAACGGCCTCGCCGAGCTGGCGCGGCGGCTCGACATCTCGGTGGCTCGCGAGGGGGTCCGGTTGGACGGCGAGGACGTCACCGAGGTGATCCGGGCCCCCGAGGTGTCGGTTGCCGCCTCCCGCGTCTCGGTGCACCGATCCGTCAGAAGCGCGATCGTCGACCGCCAGCGCGAGCTGATCGCCCTCGGCGACTACGTCGCCGAGGGCAGGGACATCGGCACCGTCGTCAGCCCCGATGCGCCGCTCAAGGTGTACCTGACCGCGAGCGAGGGTGAGAGGGCTCGACGGCGGGCGGCCGAGACCGGCCAGCCACTCGAGAGCGTGAGCTCGGACCTGGCGTCGAGGGACGATCGCGATCGCCGGCGCGAGCACGGAGCGCTCCGACCCGCCGCCGACGCGACCGAGGTCGACACCACGGGCCTCGAGGTGGGCGAGGTCGTCGAGCGGATCGTTGCGATTGCGCGCGAGCGAGGATTGGCCAGCCGATGAGCGAACACCGCCGTCCCCAGGTCGCAGTGGTCGGGTTTCCCAATGTCGGCAAGTCGACCCTCGTCAATCGACTGGCCGGCGGACGCGAGGCCGTCGTCCACTCCGAGGCCGGGGTGACCCGTGACCGCAAGGCGCTCGACTGCGAGTGGAACGGGTTGCAGTTCCGGCTCGTCGACACCGGTGGCGTCGACCTTGCCGCCGAGGACTCGCTGGCCCGGGCGGTCCAGGCCCAGGCGCGGACCGCGATCGAGGACGCCGACCTGGTGGTGCTCGTGGTCGATGCCCACGCGGGCCTTCGCTCCGGAGACGCCGAAGTCGCGGAGATCCTGCGCCGCGGCTCGACGCCGGTGTTGGTCGTCGCCAACAAGATCGATCAGCCCGGCGATGCCTACATCGCCGCCGAGTTCCACCGCCTCGGCCTCGGCGATCCACTTCCCGTCTCGGCCTCCCACGGCCACGGCACCGGCGACCTCCTCGACCAGATCACCGCCCAGCTCACCACCGGGGCTGGCGACGAGGCCGGGGTAGGGGAAAGCGGCCCGGCCGCAACGTCTCAGGGTGGGGCGGCCCGAGCTAGGGACGAAGTCCCGGGTCGGGCGAGTGACCCTGCCGCCCCGCCGGCGTTGCAAGCCGACGACACCGGAGCCGGAGGCGAGGATGTCGGCGGAGTTATTCCCGAGGACTCCGTCGGAGTTATTGCCGTCGCCGTCATCGGCCGCCCCAACGTCGGCAAGTCGTCGCTCGTCAATGCGTTCAGCGGCGTGGAGCGGGTGATCGTTTCCGATCAGGCGGGCACCACCCGCGATGCGATCGACTCCGAGCTCGAGTTTGGCGGACGGGCGATGGTCCTGATCGACACCGCGGGGCTCCGGCGCCGGACGAAGATCGCCGGCACGGTCGCCCACTATGCACAGCTTCGCTCCGAGCGGGCCGCGCGGCGGGCCGATGTCGCGCTGGTCGTCTGCGACGCGTCGGAGGGCGTCACCTCTGAAGACCTGAAGGCCGCCGAGCTGGCAATGAAGTCGGGTTGCGCGACGCTCGTCGCCTTGAACAAGTGGGACGTCAGCGCCACCGATCTGGAGGACGCGACGGCGCGGCTCGAGAAGCGCCTCCGCCAGCGCCCTCCGGTGATCGCCTGCTCGGCGGTCACGGGCCGCGGCGTGCCGAGGCTGCTGGAGCGCGCGGTCGAGCTGGCTGATCGCCGAGCGTCGAGGATCGGCACGTCCGAGCTCAACCGGTTCGTCGGCGACCTGGTGGCGACGCGCCCCCCGCCGGTACGGCGCGGGCGGCGGTTGCGCCT
The DNA here is from genome assembly GCA_963720685.1 of uncultured bacterium. Lineage (GTDB taxonomy): Bacteria > Actinomycetota > Thermoleophilia > Solirubrobacterales > 70-9 > AC-56. The sequence continues at coordinate 845,789 of CAVRGF010000003.1, forward strand.
CTACTACGCGGCGCAGGTCGATCGGTCCCCACCTCGGTTCGCGATCCAGGTGAACGACCGCGGCCTGATCAACCGCGCTTGGGCATTCCACCTCGAGAACAGGCTTCGCCAGGCCTATGGGCTGCAAGGCGTCCCATTGGTGATCGAGTACGTGCCTCACTCGCGGCGCACCCGCCCGAGGTCCGGGATGGCGGCGAACTCGCACTAGGCGCGAGTCGATCCCGCTATAAGACCGACGATGGCGAGGCTGCCCCGACCTCGACTCCGTGCGCCGCGCCCTTCGACGCGCCGAGCGCGGGACCTCCTGGGCAGATCCTGGGACCGCTGGCTGAGTCTGTCGATCTACACGCGGCGGCGGATCTGCGCGCTGGGCGCCCTGGCGCTGGTGATCGCGCTGGTCGTCTTGGTCGCGGTTCCGGCGCTTCCCTGCGGGGCGCCCGGTGGCGGAGGTTGCCCCCCGTCCGACCACGCGATCGACCTGGTGCCCGCGGACGCGCTCGCCTATGCGCACTTCGACGCGGACCCTGGGACCGATCAGTACGAGAACGCGAAAGCGATCGCCGCGGGCCTGCCGACGCTGAGCCAGCAGGTGACCGGACGGCTATTGGCCAACCTGCCGGCGCCGCATGGAGGGCCGGTCGACTTCGGGGCCGACGTGGCGCCATGGTTCGGAGGCGAGGCCGCGCTCGCGATCCTGCCCGCGGGGGGGCGCGCTGCGCAGGAGGTCCAGCTGCTCCAGATCGGGGACGTAAAGGGGGCGGCCGCGTTCGCGGGCGCGGTGGCCTCGGGCAAGCCCCACACGGTCACCTACAGGGCCATCCCGGTCCAGATCGATACACGCGGGCTCGCGACGGCCATGGTGGACGGCTTCCTGGCGATCGGGACGAAGGCCGGCCTGCGCGAGGTGATCGACGCCGACACCGGGGCCGCGCCATCCCTGGCCGACGACGCCGCGGCCGGCTCGGTGCGCGGGACTCTCCCGGCGGAACGCCTCGCGGACCTCTACCTGTCTGAGGACGGGATCGCCCGACTTGTCGCAAGGCCGGGGGCGCCGTTCTCGATCCTGGCCTCTGTGGTTGATCCAGGGGCGAGCCGAGGTGCGGCGGCTGCGCTCGTGGCCGGCGACGACGGCCTCGGCGTCGAGCTGCGCTCCCGGCTGGACCCCGACCTAGCGGCGTCCCATCCGAGCCTCTTCTCGGCGCTCCCCTCGTTCGAGCCGACCCTCCCGTCATCGCTTTCGGCCGACTCGCTGGGGTACGTCGGCATCGGCGAGCCCGGGAGCGCGATCGGGGCGCTCGCCAAGCAGGCGCGATCGCCGGGCTCCGGTCTGGCGAGGTCGGCCGGGCAGCTCCTGGGCGGCGTCGAAGCCCTCGGCAAGGTCGATCTGAAGAGCCTTCTGCCGTCGCTGGGCGACGAGGCGGCGCTGGCGCTCGAGCCCGCGCCGTCGAGAAAGGCCGGCCCCGAGGCCGGAAACGCGGCGTCGCCCTCGGGACGTCCTGGGTCAAGCCCCGCGACCCCGATCCTGACCTTCATCGCGGGACCACTCGACACCGCGACCGTGGACAAGGCCCTGGCGGATCTGGAGGCGCCCGTCGCGAACGCCCTGGACGCCTCGGGGTTCGATACCCACGCGGTCGAGGGCACGAAGGTTCGGAGCCTTCGCGTATCGCCCGCGATCGACCTGACCTACGCGATCGTGGATTCGCTGCTCGTGATCGCGACCGACCCCGATGGCGTGGCGGCGGTCTCGACCGGCGACTCGGCCCTCGCGGACGCGGCCCTGTTCGATCAGGCGACCGCCGACCTCCCCGATGTGGTGTCGGTGCTCGGTTACCTGAACCTCGACGGGCTGATCGCGCTCGGCGAGAGCGCCGGACTGGCCTCCGATCCCGCCTACGCGGCGTTCGCCCCGGAGCTCCAGAGGCTCGAGGCACTCGCGGTGGCGGTCCAGAGCACGCCGAGCGAGCTCTCGACGGACGCCAACCTGATCATCGGCCCGGCCAGCGGATCCACGAGTGCGGCAGGCACGCCCTCCGACTAGGAACGGGCCGATGCCGCGGGCGTCCGGTACCCTCGCGCCGATGGCAAGCGAGGGCGTGGCGGCGAACGAGTTCCTCTTCACCTCCGAGTCGGTGACGGAGGGGCACCCCGACAAGATCTGCGATCAGATCTCGGACGGCGTGCTGGACGCGGTGATGGCCACCGATCCCGACGGTCGGGTCGCCTGCGAGTGCCTCGTCAACACCGGGTTCGTGGTCGTCGCCGGCGAGATCTCGACCAAGGCGCCGATCGACATCCAGACGATCGTGCGCTCCACGCTCCGCCGGATCGGCTACGACCGGGCCAAGTACGGGTTCGACGCCGACACGTGCGCGGTGATGACGGCGGTGGACGAGCAGTCGCCCGACATCGCGCAGGGGGTCGACAGGGCGTATGAGGCTCGCACCGACCCGACCGACGACGACGAGCTCGATCGGCTCGGGGCCGGCGACCAGGGAATGATGTTCGGCTACGCGACCCGCGAGACCCAGGGCTTGATGCCGATGCCGATCCAGATCGCCCACCGCCTCGCCCAGCGGCTCGCCGAGGTCCGAAAGCAAGGCTTGGTCGACTACCTGAGGCCCGACGGAAAGACCCAGGTCACGGTTCGCTACGAGGACGGCCGGCCGGTCGAGGTCGTGAGGCTCCTGATCTCGACCCAGCACATGCCGGGGGTCGACGGCGAGGCCCAGATCAAGCCCGACCTCTGGAAGCACGTCGTCGAGCCGGTCCTCGAGCAGGAGTGCCCGGACCTGCTGACGGGGGCCGGCCTTTACGAGGGCTTTCTCGTCAATCCGACCGGCAAGTTCGAGATCGGTGGCCCGATGGGCGATGCCGGGCTCACCGGTCGCAAGATCATCGTCGACACCTACGGAGGGGCCGCGCGGCACGGCGGCGGCTGCTTCTCGGGCAAGGACCCCTCAAAGGTGGACCGTTCGGCTGCCTATGCGGCCCGCTATGTGGCGAAGAACGTGGTCGCGGCCGACCTCGCCGACCGGTGTGAGGTTCAGGTCGCGTACGCGATCGGGGTCGCCCACCCCGTGTCGCTGATGATCGAGACCTTCGGCACCGGCCGGATTGGAAGCGAGGAGCTCACGAGGATCGTGGGGGAGGAGTTCGACCTTCGGCCTGGCGCGATCGTTCGCGACCTGGAGCTCCGCCGTCCGATCTTCCAGAAGACGGCCGCCTACGGCCACTTCGGCCGCGACGACCCGGACTTCACCTGGGAGCGCGTCGATCGTGCCGACGCGCTCCGGACGGCCGCGGGGCTCGAGGCCGCCGCGACCGCGGACGTCTCCTAGACGCCGGGTCCGGTGGCGGTGGGCGTGTCGCCGAGCCCGGTGGGCGACGCGGCGTGGGTGGCCCGGTCGACCTTCTCGACCACCTCGTCGGGGTTCGCCACCCCGGAGAACACGAAGTTGAAGTCGTCGCCGGCGGCGGTATCGAAGTCGACGTCGCCCACCTGCAGGAGCCGCTGGAGCACCGACTGGTCGTAGTTGACGTTCTGGACCCTCTCCAGCCTGGTCTCCTGGATCTCGCGCGAGATGATCCCGCGTTTGATGTGGAGCCGGCGGGTGGTGATCGTGTAGTGGACGGTGATCCGCTTGATCAATCCCATGAGCACCACGGCGCTCACCCCGGCCAGCGCCACCAGCACCACCAAGCCCGCGTCGTCGGCGACCAGCTGCACCACGATGCAGATCGCGATCACCGCGAGGATTCCCTTGATGTAGAAGGCGATGATCGACCGCCACGACGGGTGGCCCTGGAACATCACCTGCTCCCCGGGTGCAAGCCTCGGCGCCACGGGCGAAGCATAAGCGCTGCACAGAGGTGCGCCGTCCGCACCCATCCCTAGCTTCGACCGGGTGCCGATTGCGAAGGTCGAGCCCCTGACCACCGCCCGCGCTCTTCGAGGGCCGTTCGACTATCTGCTGCCCGAGCGACTGGGCGCGGTGGAGGTCGGCAGCCTGCTCGTGGTGCCGTTCGGTCGTCAGCGCCTGCTCGGGGTCGTCGTCGAGGTCGCCGAGACGAGCGAGCTCGCCCCCGAGCGGCTCGCCGAGCCGATCCACGCCCTGGAGTCGGGGGCGACCCCGGAGCTCGTGCGGCTCGGGCGGTGGATCGCGCGCCAGTACTGCTCGACGCCCGCCCGCGGCCTGGAGCTCGTCCTTCCCCCAGGCGTCGGACGATCCGGGCGGGTCGCCGGCCCGCGGCTCGAGCTCCTGGCGGCGGCGACGGCCGCGGGCAGGGCCGCGCTCACCGATGGCACCCGTCTCGGCCCGCGGCAGCGCGCCGCGCTCATCGAACTGGCCCGCCGAGCGCCCCACCCGGGTGAGTCGGCGACCTCCGAGCTCGAGGGCGTGGGGGTGGACCGCCAGACGCTGAAGAGACTCGAGGCCCGGGGACTGGTCTCGTTGCGAAGCCGCGAACGGCGCCGCCGCCCTTCGATCGTCGCGGTCGGCGCGCCGTCGGTCCGTCCTGTGCTTTCGCCCGAGCAGGAGCAGGCGGTTGGGCGGATAGTGGCGGCGATCGACGGCGCCGCGGAGCGCGAGCTGCTGGTCCACGGCGTCACGGGATCGGGCAAGACCGAGGTTTATCTGGCCGCCGCCGCGGTGGCCCTCGAGCGGGGGAAGGGATCGATCGTGCTGGTTCCCGAGATCGCGCTCACGCCCCAGATCGTCGCCAGATTCGCCGCTCGCTTCGGTGATCGGGTCGCGCTGCTCCATTCGCAGCTCGCGCTCGGCGAGCGTCGCGACGAGTGGCGCCGGCTGGATCGCGGCGAGGCGCGGATCTGCGTCGGACCGCGCTCGGCGATCCTGGCCCCGGTCGGCGACCTGGGGCTGGTGGTGGTCGACGAGGAGCACGACGCCTCCTACAAGCAGGAGGGTGATCCCCGCTACGACGCGCGCGAGGTCGCCCGCCACCGCGCGGCGGAGTGCGGCGCCGCGTTGGTCTGCGGCAGCGCAACGCCACGCCCGGAGAGCTGGATGGCGCTGCCCCGGATCGAGATGCCGCGACGCGCGGACGGGCAGAGCCTCCCGGACGTCGAGCTCGTCGACCTGCGAGGGCGCTCGCCTCGATCGGGCCCGCTTCACCCGCGAACCGCCGCGGCGCTCACCGACGTCGCGCGGCAGGGGGGCAAGGCGATCGTGCTCCTGAACCGGCGCGGCTGGTCGCCCTTTCTCTCCTGTGGCTCGTGCGGCCGGGCTTGGAGCTGCCCCCGCTGCGACGTCTCGCTGGTGGTCCACGAGCGACGCGGCGAGGCCTCGCCAGACTCGGGCCAGCTGCGCTGTCACCACTGCGGCCACACGGAGCCCGGGCCCTCGGAGTGTCCTGACTGCGGTTCCGTCGCGCTGGCGCGCCACGGGGTCGGCACGGAGCGGTTGGAGACCCTTCTGGGCGAGGCCGTCGCCCCGCTCCCCGTCTTCCGGCTCGACTCCGACACCGCGGCGCGCGGAGGCGGCCACCTCGAGATCCTGCGGCGTTTCGACCGGGCTGCTTCGGGAGTCCTGGTGGGCACGCAGATGGTCGGCAAGGGGCACGACTTCCCGGATGTCGTGTTGAGCGTCGTTCTGGATGCGGACGCCACCCTGCGGTTTCCAGACTTCCGCTCCGAGGAGCGGACCTTCGCCCTCGTCTCCCAGCTCGCCGGCCGCAGCGGCCGCGGCGAGCGCTCCGGGAGGGTGCTCGTTCAAACGCTCGCCCCGGATGCTCCGGCGATTCGCCATGCGGCGCGCCACGACGCGGCCGGCTTTCTGGGGGGTGAGCTCGAGCGGCGCAGGGAGCTTCGCTATCCGCCCTTCTCGCACCTGGTGCGGCTCGAGGTCACCGCGCCGGAGCCGGCGCCCGCTCAACGGGCCGCAGAAGGGCTCGCGGACGCCCTCGCAGAGGCGATCCCGAAGGACACCGAGCTCTTGGGCCCGGCCCCCCGGTTTCGCGTTCGGGGTCGCCACCGGCGTCAGCTCCTGCTCAAGGCCGGCGACCGGGAGGCAACCGTGGCCGGCGTTCGCGGGGCCGTCGAGGGCCTCGCGGCGGCTCGCAAGCTTCGAGGGGTGGCGCTGGCCGTAGACGTCGATCCGCAGTGAGGGCGCCACTAGACTCGTGGCGATGAGCGACCTGCCTGATGCCGCGACGATCCCCGATTCCGAGCCCGTGAGCCCGGAGGGGCCGTCGGACGATCGCCTCGGTGAGCTGGACGCGGCGGCGCGCGAGCGTCGTGCCGCCGCCCTGAGCCAGATCCGCACCTTCGGCGATCCGGTGCTCAAGTCGCGCGCCTCGGAGATCACCCGGTTCGGGCCCGAGCTCGTGCGCGAGGCGGAGCGGATGATCGCGATCATGAGGGATGCGATCGGCGTCGGCCTCGCCGCGACGCAGCTCGGCGTCATGCACCGACTCCTCGTCTTTCAGGCGGGTCCCGAGGCGACTCCGACCGCGATCGGCAACCCCGTGCTCGAATGGGTGTCGGACGAGGTTGCCACGGCCCAGGAGGGTTGCCTCAGCCTTCCCCGTGTCGCGGTCGACGTCGAGCGGGCGCTCTACGCACGGGTCCGTGGCCTCGACGTCCACGGTGAGGCGCTGACGGTCGAGGCGTCGGGGCTCGAGGCGCGCGTCCTCCAGCATGAGATCGACCACCTCGACGGGATCCTGATGCTCGATCGCGCCAGCCGCGAACAGCGAAAGGAAGCGCTTCGCGCCCTTCGCGAGGGTGAGAGCTACGCGCCGCACGCGGACGACGACCGGGCGAATTGCGAGTCGTCTACCTAGGCACCTCGGACTTCGCGGTGGCGGTGCTGCGGCGAATCGCCGACTCGCAATTCCGCCCCGTGCTCGTGATCTCGCCCCCCGATCGCCCCAAGGGGCGCGGAAGACGTATGGGCCCTCCGCCGGTGGCCGTGGCGGCCGGCGAGCTCGGCCTGGATCTGCATCAGGCCGACAGTGTCAACCGCCCCGAAGCTGTTGAAGCGGTACGCGCCGCCGCGCCCGATCGGGGCGTCGTCTGTGCGTTCGGCCAGCTGATCTCGGAGCCGCTCCTGTCCGAGCTGCCGATGCTCAACGTCCACCCGTCGCTCCTGCCGCGCTGGCGCGGCGCAGCCCCGATCGAGCGCGCGATCATGGAGGGAGACCGCGAGACGGGGGTTACGATCATCCGGCTGGCGGCGGGCTTCGACTCCGGGCCGATGGCTCTTCATCAGCGGGTCCGGATCGAGCCTCGCGATGACTACGGCTCGCTCTCGGGCCGCCTCGCCCAGATCGGCGGGGAGCTGATCGTCAGGGCGCTGGAGCTCGACGCGACGAGTGAGCTGGACTTGGTCGAGCAGGACGAGACGGCGGCCACCTACGCGGAGAAGATCACGGCCGCCGAACGGCGGCTGGATCCGAGCCGGTCGGCCGTCGAGCTCGATCGAGCGGTGCGGGCGCTCAGCCCCCGCCCGGGGGCGAGCCTGGACCTCGAGGGTGGCGAGCGACTCGGCGTGCGTGAGGCCGTGGCCGAGGCGGGGACGCTCGAGCCCGGGCGGCTGGTGGCCGAGGGCGGGGCCCTTCGGTTGGGTTGCGCCGATGGGGTGCTGCGGCTCGTGCGCCTGCAGCCGGCCGGCAGCCGAACGATGGCGGCTGATGCGTACCTGCGAGGGCATCCGGCCCCGCGGCTCGCGGGGTGAGGCGGCGGGCACCGACATCCCGGCTGGCTACGATCGAATCCTCGTGGAGCCCGGGACCGATCAAGAGGGGGCACCGCTCAAGCGCCCGGCCTGCCCCGGATGCGGTGAGCCGTGGCTGCGGCCGACGCAGCTCCCGGGCCGCTACCGGTGCGTGTACTGCCTGCGGCGCTACGAGCTCGTCTCCGGGTGTCCCAAGTGCGGGGCGCATCAGACGATCGTTCGCATGAGCACCTCCGAGGACCTGCTCTGCCAGCACTGCGGCGGGTCGATGCTGCAGCCCGTCTGATGGGCGAAGGGGGAGGCACGCTGCCGGGGCGCGAGCTGTTCGCCGCGCGTCGCGTTGCTCCGTCGATCCTCTCGGCCGACTTCGCGAGCCTCGGTTCACAGGTCGCCGAGGTGATGGACGCGGGGGCGCGGGTGATCCACGTCGACGTGATGGACGGTCATTTCGTTCCCCCGATCACGATCGGCCCGCTCGTCGCCGCCTCGATCGCCGACCAGGTGCACGCGGCGGGAGGGGCGATCGACGTTCACCTGATGGTCGAGCGGCCCTCCGATCACGTCGAGGAGTTCGCGCGGGCGGGAGCCGACTGCATCACCTTTCACCTCGAGGCCGAATCCCACGTGACGCGCACCCTGGAAGCGATCCGGGAGGCGGGGTGCCTGGCCGGAATCGCTCTCAATCCAGGGACGCCGGCCGCCGCGGTCTCGGAGCTCGGGGCCGCGGCAGATCTGGTCCTGTGCATGTCGGTCAACCCGGGCTGGGGAGGACAGCGGTTCATCGCCTCGTCACCCGGCAAGGTCTCGAGGCTGGCCGGGCTCGCCCCCGTCCAGAGGATCGAGGTCGACGGCGGAATCGACGCCCAGACGGTGGCCTCGGTCGCCGACGCCGGCGCCACCCTGTTCGTCGCCGGCTCGGCGATCTTCGGCGACCCGGACCCCGCAGCGGCCTACCGACGAATCGCCGAAGCCGCCCACGCCGAGTAGCGGCGTTCAAGCAGTCGGTCGCGCGCGACGGTTGTGGTTATGGGCTGGGTAGGGGAGCGACCAAGCGTGCCAAGGAGTCCCCGTCGGCGCTAGCGACGAAGTCGCGGTACCGGCGCCTACGACCTGCCGCTCGGTAACGCGCCCGAACCCCGACGGGAACGGAGCCGAAGGCGAGGCTCCCGGCGGAGTTATTCACTCGATGTCGGCCGCCGCGAGTCGGGCCTCGATCTCCTCGGGGGATCCGGGCGCGGGCACGTCCTCCGGACGCGGACGGGGACTGCGGTAAAGCAGATAGAGGAGCCCGCACAAGAGGGCGGCGGCGGCGGCAAACCCAACCTCGACCCGGCGGAACTCGCTCAGGAAGGGAAGCAGGTTCCAGATCAGGAAAGCCGACGCGGCACTCACCCAGCAGGCCGCCGCCCGGCGCGCCTGGCCCTGTGCGAGGGCAGCCTGGTTGAGCGTTCCCGAGCACAGGTAGAAGCCCATGCCGACGGTGACGAGCAGCAGGCCTGCCCGGTCGTAGGTGAACTTGTCCCCGAAGGCGATCTGCATGATCTGGGGCCCCGCCACGAGCACCACGATTCCGACCAGGGTGGCGAAGGCGGCGATCGCCCTCAGCGTGAACCGCACCGAGACCCTGAATGCTTCGTCGTCGCTCGCCCGGGAGCTCGAGCGCAGCCGGGTCAGGTGGGGGAGAAGGCTCGTCGCGACTGCCTGGAAGAGGACCAGCGGAGCGCGGGCGATCATCAGGACGTTGAAGATGTACCCGGCCGCGGCCGCATCCTCGGACGCGTGGACGAGCAGCGGGCCGGCATTGAGCAGGGTCTGCTCGCTGACCATCACCAGGAGGACCGCGGCGGCGAACCCGCCGCCGTGGGCCAGGGTGAACTCCGACCTCTCCTCGAATCCCGCCTTCGGCGCCACCTCGCGGCTTCGCATCGCACGGCCGGCGAAGGCCAGCGGGACCACGGTCAAGCTGAGGATCGGCGCGGCGATCACGCCGAGGGCCACCGCGGTCTGCCCACTCGCGATCCCGAGCGCGACCGCGAGCGCGAACGACATCCGCGCCGTCGACTCCATCAGGAGCAGCGCTCCATAGAGGCCGAAGCGCCGATTACCGGCGAGGTAGCCCCGCCCGAAGAAGCTGGCGGCGAAGGCGAGGACGGCGGTGACGAGAATCCAATAGAGCGTCTGGTTCCCGGACAGGAGGTCGTCCTGGATCGGGCCCCGAAGGGCGATCGCCGCGACTGCGAAGGCGGCTGCGAGTCCGGCCTGGATCGTCGCCGCCACCCGCAGCGGCTGGCCGATCGGCTCGCCGTGAGCCTGGCGCTCCGCGATCGTTCGCGAGAGCAGCTGCTCGACGGGCCGAAACAGCACCGAGATCAGGATGAAGACGGTCGACCACAGGACGACGATCTCGCCGTATTGCGCCTTGTCGAGATTGTGGGAAGCGAGCGAGAAGTAGACGTACGTGAAGACGCCCGCCGATCCGACGCCCAGCGAGAGCATCCCGGCGGAGCGCCCGAAACGCCTCGCCTCCACCGTTGCCTCGCGCGCCACCGCCGGGCACCTTAGAGGCTCGTGACCCTGCACTCGTGGGCACACGCCGCCCGGACGGGGCGCGTACAATTGACTTGACTGACCAGTCAATCAACACCCTGTGCGCAAGCCGAGCGCCGGGCGCCGATGGAAGGCGGTCCTACGATCAAGCAGATGTCGGCCGTGTCCAAAGAGCAGGACCGGGTCCACCTGCGCCGCGCCCTCGAGCTCGCCGACGGCGGTCGGGGACGGGTCAGTCCGAACCCGCTGGTCGGCGCGGTGCTGGTTCGTGATGGAGCCGTGCTGGGCGAGGGCTATCACGCCCGGCTCGGCGATCGGCACGCCGAGGTCGTGGCGATCGACGCGTGCAGGAAGGCCGGCGAGGACCCGGCCGGCGCGACCCTGTACGTGACCCTCGAGCCGTGCGCCCACCACGGCCGGCGACCGCCGTGCACCGAGGCGATCCTTGCCGCCTCGATCGCGCGAGTGGTGATCGCCTCGGATGACCCGAGCGAGAAGGCGCGCGGCCGGGGCCCTGGAATTCTCCGAGACGCAGGGATCGAGGTCGAGTCGATCGAGGGCCCGGAGGCGACCGCGGCGCGGCACCTGAATCAGCCGTTTCGAAAGCACGCACGCACCGGGCGGCCGTTGGTGGTCCTGAAGTCGGCGATGAGCCTCGACGGGAGGGTGGCGACGTCCCAGGCCGACTCGAGATGGATCTCGGGGTCGCAAAGCCGCCGTCTCGCGCATCGCTGGCGTGCCGAGAGCGACGCGATATGCGTCGGGATCGGCACCGCGCTCACGGACGATCCACTGCTCACGGCGCGGGAGGTCGGCGAGGTCAGTCAGCCGACCCGCGTCGTGTTCGACTCTCAGGCGCGCCTGCCCCTCGACTCGAAGCTCGCCGGCTCGCTCGAGGCCGCGCCGCTGCTGCTGGTCGCCGGCCCGTCGGCGCCGCGCGAGCGCACCGAGGGGCTTCAGGACGCAGGGGTCGAGGTCGTCGTCTGCGACGGCGACGCGCCCGCGCGGGTGGCCGGGGCGCTCACCGAGCTGGGCCGGCGCGAGGTGACCAGCGTGCTCCTGGAGGGGGGCCCGACCCTTGCCGGTGCCTTCCTGGACGCGGGCGAGGTCGACGAGCTTCGCCTGTTCATCGCTCCGATCGTGATCGGCGGCGGGGGCGCGAAGCCCCTGTTCGGCGGCACCGGCGCATCGACGATCGCCGACGCGATCCCGGCGCTGGCACTCGAGTGGGAGCAATCCGATGCCGATCTGCTGGTTCGAGCCCGCCTCCGGGAGTGGTGAGGGCGCGACCATGTTCACGGGGCTCGTTCACGAGGTGGGAACCATCGAGTCCTTCGATCGCACCGACCTGGGCGCCCGGCTCCGTGTGGCGGCGCGGCTCGCCCCCGAGCTCTCCGAGGGCGACTCGGTGTCGGTCGCGGGTGTCTGCCTCACGGTCGCATCGAGCGGCGGGACCTCGTTCGAGGCCGACCTGATGAACCAGACGCTCTCGGTGACCACTCTCGGGAGGCTCGCGCCGGTCGACCCGGTCAACCTCGAGCCCGCGGTGCGGGCGGGCGAGCCGCTAGGGGGCCACCTGGTCCAGGGGCACGTCGACGCCGTCGGCTCGGTCGCCGCGATCACCCAGGACGGCTTCTCGCGCCGGGTCCGCGTCGCGGCGCCGGTCGGGCTGCACCGCTATCTCGCCGAGCACGGCTCGGTCACCCTCGACGGCGTGAGCCTGACGATCGCGGGTCTCGCCGAGGAGGGCTTCGAGGTCGCGCTGATTCCGGAGACCATCGAGCGGACCACGCTGGGGCGGCTCTCCGAGGGTGACGAGGTCAACTTGGAGGTGGACCTGATCGCCCGATATGCCGAACGCCTCATGCAAGGCTTAGCGGACCGGGAAAGGAACCCAGATGCCTGAGAGAAACCCCGCCACAGATCCCGCCGGCGCCAGCGGCTCGGACACCAGCCCGTTCTCCTCGATCGAGGAAGCGATCGAGGAGATCCGTCGTGGCCGGATGGTGGTCGTCTGCGACGATGAGACTCGCGAGAACGAGGGTGACCTGACGATGGCCGCCCAGTTCGCGACTCCGGAGGCGGTCAACTTCATGGCCACTCACGGGCGGGGACTCATCTGTCTGTCGCTGACGTCCGAGCGCTGCGACGAGCTCGACCTCGACCTGATGGCGGCCAAGAATGAGTCGCCGTTCAACACCGCCTTCACGGTGTCGGTGGAGGCGGCCGAGGGGGTCACGACGGGAATCTCGGCGCACGATCGCGCACACACGATTCAGGTCGCGATGGACCCGCACGCGAAGCCCACCGACCTCGTCCAGCCGGGACACGTATTTCCGCTCAAGGCCAAGGAGGGCGGGGTGCTGGAGCGGGCCGGCCAGACCGAGGCGTCCGTCGACCTGGCCCGACTCGCCGGGCTGATCCCCGCCGGGGTGATCTGCGAGATCATGAACGACGACGGGACCATGGCCCGGGTGCCGGACCTGACCCCCTACTGCGAGCGGCACGGCTTGAAGATGATCACCGTCGCCGGCCTGATCGCCTATCGGCGGCGCAAGGAACGGCTGGTCGAGCGCGTGGTCTCCACCCGCCTGCCGACCGGGTTCGGCGAGTTCACGGCGGTCGGGTACCGATCATTGGTCGACGACAAGCACCACCTCGCGATGGTCAAGGGCGATGTTCGGGGCCGCTCCGACGTCTTGGTCCGGGTGCACTCGGAATGCCTGACGGGCGACGTGTTTCACTCGCTGCGATGCGACTGCGGGGAGCAGCTCGAGGCGGCGCTGGCGATGATCGAGCGCGAAGGCAGCGGGGTCCTGCTCTACCTGTCCCAGGAGGGGCGCGGGATCGGCCTGCTCAACAAGCTGCGCGCCTACAGGCTCCAAGAGGATGGGTTCGACACCGTGGACGCGAACCTGAAGCTCGGGCTCCCGGCCGATCTTCGCGACTACGGGATCGGCGCGCAGATCCTCGTCGATCTGGGCCTCTCGAGCATTCGCATCCTCACCAACAACCCGAAGAAGATCCACGGGCTCGAGGGCTACGGGCTCTCGGTCGCCGACCAGATTCCGATTCACGCGATTCCCAACCCCCACAACGAGGAGTACCTGCGGACCAAGCGCGACCGCCTCGGCCACACGCTCCACCACCAGGGTCTGCCTCTTGACGAGGAGCTGATCTCCGACGAGCGGCGGGCGGATGCCGAGGGAGGCGAGGTCGAGACCGCCGATGACTGACGACTCGGCGGACCCCGGCACGAGCTTCTCCGAGTCGGAGCGTCAAGCGCTGGCCGGACTGGAATTCGCGTTGTGTGTGGCGACCTTCTATGCGGACCTCGCCGGCCGGCTCGTGAGGGGGGCCGAGGCGGCCTTCGGTGCTGCCGGGATCGAGCCGTCGGCCATCCATGCCCACGAGGTTCCTGGCGCTTTCGAGCTGCCGCTCGCCGCGCGCTGGTGTGCCGCCTCCGGCCGGTTTGCCGGGATCGCATGTCTGGGCGCCGTGATCCGGGGCGAGACGAGCCACTACGACCACGTCTGCGCCGAGGCGGCGCGCGGGGTCCAGTCCGTTCAGCTGGAGACCGGCATCCCCTGCGCGTTTGGGGTTCTGACGTGCGAGACCATGGACCAGGCGCTGGCTCGCTCGGGCGGGGACACGCGCGATCAGGGCCGAAACGCAGCCGCGGCGGTCATGCGGATGGCGCTTCTGAGAGCGCGCATCGCGGACCCAGCGTAGTCCAAACCCCCCGGATCGTCACCCCGCTACGATTGCGCTCCTCATGGCCAAGGTGTGTCACAGCTGCGGGAAGGGCCCGGCATTCGGGAACTCGCGCAGCCACTCGATGGTCGCGACCCGCCGGCGGTTCAACCCGAACCTCCAGAAGGTCCGCATCGACGATGCGGGACGGACTCGCCGAGTGTACGTCTGCACCCGCTGCCTGAAGTCCAACAAGGTCACCAAGGCCGCGTAGGAATAACTCGGCCGGCTGCTCGCCTGCGGCTCCGGAATGACTCCGCCGACATCCTCGGCTTCGCCTCCGGTGTCGTCGGGTTAGGGTTCGTTACCGGGCGGCAGGGCGTACTCGCGGAAGGCGCGACTTCGTCGCTGGCGCGAGCGGGTGATAATTCGGCGGTCGATGGCCGCCGACACTTCGATCGAGCGCTTCCGCCGGGTCGTCAAGTCCGCGTACGCGCAACTCGAGGCCCGGCGCCAGGAGGTCAACGACCTGAACGTGTTCCCGGTCGCCGATGGCGACACGGGGGACAACATGGCGCTGACCATGCAGGCGGTGATGGAAGAGCTCGATCGCCTCGACGGCCAGCCGGTCAGCGCCGACCGCGACGCGATCGTGCAGGCCGTGGCGCGCGCCGCGCTGATGGGGGCGCGGGGGAACTCGGGAGTGATCCTGAGCCAGATCGTTCGCGGGGCCGCAGAGGAGCTGGCGAGCCGCCCGGGCGAGCTGGTCGACCCGGTGCTGGTCGCCGCCGCTCTTGCCCGGGCCGCTGACGCCGCTTACGAATCGGTTCGAGATCCAGCCGAGGGCACGATGCTCACGGTGATCCGCGAGATGGCACACGCGGTCTCGCAGCATCTCGCCCACATGGACCGGCAGCGCCTCTCCTCTGATGCCAGCGACACCGATCAGGACGGCCTGCTTGCCGAGGTGCTCGCGGTGGCGACGCGCGCGGGCGAAGAAGCCGTGGAACGGACCACCGGCCAGCTCGATGTACTCGCCGAGGCAGGGGTCGTGGATGCCGGGGCGCACGGATTGGTCGTCATCCTGGCCGGGGTGGTCGCGGGCCTTCAGGACGATGAGGGGTCCCTGCCCGAGCTCCCGCACCACGAGCCCCCGCGCCAGACCCATCCTCACCACCTCGACAGCCGGTTCCGCTACTGCACGAACTTCATCGTCACCGGACTGGGACTGGAGGCGCGGTCGTTCGTGCCGTTGCTGGAGGAGCTCGGCGACTCCGTGCTGGTCGTCGGGGATGAAGCGACGCTCAAAGTCCACATCCACACCGATGAGCCGGAGGTTGCCGTCGCGGTGTTCGAGCATGCGGGAGACGTCCAGCGGCTCGATGTCGCCGACATGCGGGAGCAGATCGCGGAGCGCAAGGCGCGGCTCACGCACATCCGGACGGGGGTCGTGGCGATCGCCGCCGGCGAGGGCCTGATGTCGCTGTTCGAGGGGCTCGGCGCCAACGTCGTCGACGGTGGAGCAACCCTCAACCCCTCGACCTACGAGATCCTGGCCGGGATCCACCAGGTCCCCGCGGACCAGGTCATCGTGCTCCCCAACTCACCGAACGTGATCCTCGCTGCGCAGGAGGCGGCGAAGCTGTCCGAGAAGCCGGCTCTCGTCGTCGCCTCCCACTCACAGCAGGCGGCGCTGGTTGCGCTCGTCGAGTTGGACCCTGACGAGGATGGCGCCACCAACGCGGAGCGCCTTGCCGCGTCGCTGGCGGGGATCCGCTCGGGGGCGGTGGCGCCGGCGGCGCGCGACGACGCCCAGGGGAGGTTCGTGAGGGGCGATGCGGTCGGGTTTGCCGGCGGCGAGGTGGTTGCGTGGGGCGGCGCTGGATCGACCCTCTCGGCCACGATCGAGCGAGTCGGGCAGGGCGCCGAGATCGTCACGGTGATCGAAGGCGCCGAGGCGCCGATCCCGCTTGCCGAGCTCCCCCTGGAGCTGCCCGGTGAGATCGAGCTCGAACTCCAGAAGGGCGATCAGCCGCACTACTGGTGGCTCATTGCCGCGCAATGAGTTTGCTCGAGGAGGTTCTGGAGGCGCATGGGGGTGCTGAGCGGTGGGGGAGGGCGCGGACGATCCATGCAAGAGCTCGGACTGGGGGTCTGCTGCTGCGGACGCGCGTCCCGGGGACGCGGTTAGCCGACTACCAGCTGAGCGTGGACGTCGCCGAGCCGCGGGCGGTGCTCGACCCGTTTCCGCGCCCCGGGGAGCGCGGCGTCTTCGATCGCGGCGAGGTCCGGATCGAAACCGCCGCCGGGGAGGTGGTCGCCTCGCGCGCCCAGCCGCGAAGCGCTTTCTCTGGCCTTGGCGGCATTCGCCGCAACCTTCGGTGGGACGTTCTCGACGCGACCTACTTCGGCGGCTACGCGATGTGGAACTACCTGACCACCCCATACCTGCTGACTCGCGAAGGCGTCGAGGCCGCCGAGGGGGAGCCCTGGAACGAGCGTGGACAGGCCTGGCGATGCCTCGACGTGGATTTCCCGCCGGGGCTGGACACGCACTCCAGGCGCCAGCGGTTCTACTTCGACGCGGCGGGCCGCCTCCGCCGGCACGACTACGTCGCCGAGGTGGTGGGTGGATGGGCGAAGGCGGCGCATCTGTGCGACCGCCACGTCGAATGCGACGGGCTCGTCTTCCCGACCAGCCGCTCGGTGCGCCCGAGAGGCCCGGGGAACCGCGTCATGGGGGCGCCCACCCTGGTGTGGATCGAGCTTGACGACCTTCGGGTCAACACGGGGTAACGTGCCGGTTGTGAGCAAGCCGGTCCTCTGGCACATCGAGATCTCCCACTTCAGCGAGAAGGCCCGATGGGCGCTCGCCTACAAGGGGGTTGAGCACGAGCGCCGCGCGCCGACTCCCGGCGCCCACATGGTCGTCGCGCTTTGGCTGACGCGGGGGCGACACAAGACCTTTCCGATCCTTCAGCTCGATGGAGAGGCGGTCGCCGACTCGACAGCGATCATCGCCGCGCTGGAGCAGCGCTTCCCCGATCCTCCCCTGTATCCGGAGGATCCCGCCGAGCGCCGTCAGGCGCTCGAGCTCGAGGAATTCTTCGACGAGGAGCTGGGATCACACGCGCGGCTGCTCGCCTTTCACGAGGCGACGAAGGACCCGGCGATCGTCGAGCAATTCACCGTTGACCTGCTCCCTGGCCGCCTCGCCGAGATCGACGTCGTTCGCGCCGGGGGCGTTCGCTTCTTCTCAGCCTTCACAGGACTTCGCTACGGCGTAAAGAGCGATCGGCGGGCGGAGCTCGCGAAGGCCAAGATCGTCGCCGCGGTCGACCGGCTCGAGTCGGAGCTGGGCCAGGGCGACTACCTCGTGGGCGACCAGTTCACGGTCGCCGACCTCACGGCCGCGTCGCTTCTCCACCCGCTGGTTCAGCCGCCGGAGGGGCCCTCGTTGCCGCCCTCGCCCGAGGGATTCGAGCGCTTCCGCGCGCCGCTCAAGGACCGCCCGGGCTACAAGTGGGTGGAGCGGATGTTCGCGAAGCACCGACACCCCGCCAAAGCCAGCGACGAAGTCGCGGGTCGAGCGGTTGAGCCTGCCGCCCCGACCGCGCCCTAACCCGCCGGCAGCGGCACAAGGGGCGCCCGTTGGCGCGAGCGACGAAGTCGCGGTTCACGCGAGTACGACCTGCCGCGCGGTAACGGACCCTAGCCCGACGACACCGGAGGCGGAGCCGAGGACGTCGGCGGAGTTATTTCCACGATCGCCTCCACCTCGACCGGGACGTCGAAGGGAAGCTCGGCGGCGCCGATCGCCGAGCGAGCATGGCGGCCCGCCTCGCCCCAGAGCTCCAAGATGAGGTCTGAGAAGCCGTTGACGACTGCGGGCGTCCCGCTGAAGCCGGGGGCGCAGTTGACCAGCCCCATGGCCTTCAGCCAGCGACTCACCCGATCGAGCTCACCGAGCTCCCGCTTCAGGGACGCAAGGATCGCCAGCCCGGTCGCTCGCGCCGCCGCGTAGCCCTCCTCGATCGTCACCTCGGCGCCCACCTTCCCCTGGGCGAGCATTTCGGCGCCGTCGGTGGGGAGGTGCCCCGAGACGTATGCCACGCCGCGGCTCACCCGCACGAGGTCGAACCTGAACTCGACCCCGAGCGGCGGGGCGAAGGGCTCCGGCAGGGTGAGTCCGAGCTTGCCGAGCCGCTGCTCGATCCGTCCCATCGGCCACGAACCCTAGCCTTGACCGCATGACGACCGCCAAGGCGTCCATGCGCCCAGCCGAGGCCACGGTCGCGCGCGCGTTCGGATCTGGTCGCGGGCTGGTCCTGGAGGACCTGCGCTCCGCTCCGCTGCGCTCCCCGCCGCAGCCGAGCCGATTGGACGCCCCGATCACCGCGCTTCGCGGTGCTGGGCCGCGACTCGCCGCCGCCGCGTCCCAGCTCGGCATCGAGACGCTCGAAGACCTGTTGCTCCACGTGCCTCATCGCTACAGCGACCGCAGCGAGGTTCGCGACCTCGCCGAGCTGCGCACCGGAGAGCGGGCGACCGTCGAGGTCGAGGTGAGGACGGTTCGGGTGCGCCCTACGAGCAGGCGGCGACTGCGAATCGTCGAGGCCGGTGTCGCCGATCGAAGCGGTCCGGCGACCGCGGTGTGGTTCAACCAGGCGTGGCTCGCCGATCGGTTGCGGCCGGGAACCCGGCTGCTCCTCTCCGGCACGCTCGAGCGGGGCCGCTTCCGGGTTTCCGAGCACGAGTTCGTCGGGGCCGAGTCGGGTCTCCACACGACCGGGATGGTCCCCGTCCACCCTGCGGCCGAGGGGCTCTCGCCAAGGCGAATCCGGGAGTGGGTGTGGCAGGCCGCTCCCCTGGCGGGCGAGGTCCTCGAGCCCTTGCCGGCCGAGCTTCGTGCTCGCCGCCGGTTGCCCGGATCGGCCGATGCGATCCTGGCGGCCCACTTTCCCGACCGCCTCTCCGACGCGGAATGTGCTCGCGAGCGGCTCGCGTTCGAGGAGCTGTTCCTGCATCAGGTCGCGCTCGCGGCGCGCCGCCAACGGCGCGAGTCGAGCCGGCCCGGGATCTCGCTCGGGGCGCCCTCCAATGGGGTGGACGGGTGGCTTGCTTCGTTGCCGTTCGAGGTCACCGCGGGCCAGCGGGACGCGATCAAGGAGATCGACCGCGACCTCGCGCGAGCGCTGCCGATGCAGCGCCTGCTCATGGGCGAGGTCGGAAGCGGCAAGACGGTGATCGCCCTGTACGCGATGCTTCGCGCGGTTGAGGCGGGTTTTCAGGCAGCGCTGATGGCGCCCACCGAGACTCTCGCCGAGCAGCACGCCGCAACGCTCGACCGCCTGCTTGCTGGGCGGGCCCTCCCCTTCACGCTGCTGACCAGCGCCACGCCGGCGGCGCGGCGCCGTGACGCACTCGCCCGACTCGATTCGGGCGAGCTCTCGATCGTGGTCGGGACCCATGCCTTGATCGAGCCGGAGGTGGCGTTTCGCCGGCTCGCCGTCTGCGTGGTCGACGAGCAGCACCGGTTCGGCGTCACCCAGCGGGCGGCGCTCGACGCCAAGGGGCCGGATGGCGCCGCGCCCCACGCGCTCCACATGACCGCGACGCCGATCCCGCGAACCCTCTCGCTGACCGCCTACGGCGATCTCGACGCAAGCGTCCTGCGGGAGTTGCCGGCAGGGCGGCGAGGTGTCGACACCTGGGTCGTGGGGGAGGAGAAGCGCGCCGGCGCCTATGAGTTCATCCGGGCGAGGCTGCGCGAGGGGCGCCAGGCCTATGTCGTGTGCCCACTGGTCGAGAACCGGCCCGAGACGGCACGCTCCGGGGGATCGGAGAGCCTCGAGGCGAGGGCCGCGGAGGGGGAGGCGGAGCGCTTGAGACGCTCGGAGTTCGCCCAATTCGAGGTCGGGCTCCTGCACGGACAGCTGCCGGCCGCTCGCAAGCAGGCCGCGATGGAGCGATTCGCCTCCGGACAGACGCAGGTGCTCGTCGCCACCAGCGTGATCGAGGTGGGCATCGACGTGGCGAACGCGACCGTGATGCTGGTCGAGGGCGCGGAGCGCTTCGGGCTCTCCCAGCTTCACCAGCTGCGAGGCAGGGTGGGGCGCGGCGAGCACCCCTCCCAGTGCATCCTGTTCGGAGACTCGGGCTCCGAGCTGGCGCGGCGGCGCCTCGAGGCGATCGGCTCCGAGCGAGACGGGTTCAAGCTCGCCGAGATCGACCTGGCGTTGCGCGGAGAAGGTGAGATCCTCGGGACCCGCCAGCACGGACTGCCGCGGTTCCGGGTGGCTGACCTGCCCGACGACCTCGGTCTCTTGACCGAGGCGCGCCGCGAGGTGATCGCGCTTCGCGAACGCTACGGGTCGTTGGCGGCCCCGGAGCTCGGGCCGATGCTCGACGTCGCCCGCCGCCGATTCGGCGACGAGGGCATACGGGCGTGAGGATCGTCGCCGGCGACCTGAGGGGCCGACGCCTGATCTCGCCGGGAAGCTCGGAGGCCGTTCGTCCCACCGCCGACCGGGTCCGCGAGGCGGTGTTCTCGATTCTCGGCGGGGTCGAGGGGGCGGTCGTCCTCGACCTCTTCTGCGGTACGGGGGCGCTGGCGATCGAGGCGCTCTCCCGCGGCGCCGAACGCGCCACGATGGTCGACAGTCGGACCTCGCTCGCGCGCCGAAACGCCGGCGCGCTCGGCGTCTCGGGCCGTTGCGAGTTCATTCGAGGGGACGCGATCCGGTATCTGCGCCGCGCCCGAAGGCGCTTCGACCTGATCTTCTGCGATCCGCCCTATAGACTCGCCGACCGTCTTGAGGGGGAACTCGACTCGCTCATCGGCGCCCGACTCGCGGAGGGCGGTCGCCTGATCACCGAAAGCGCGACCCGCCGGCCGCTCACCCTCTGCCTACCGCTGCTCACGGAGCGCCGCTACGGCGACACCACGATCCGGATCCACGAGGCAGCGGCGAGATGAGCGACAGACGAACGGCCGTATGCCCGGGCACCTATGACCCGGTCACCCACGGCCACCTCGACATCATCACGAGGGCGGCAAACGTGTTCGACGAGGTCGTGGTCGGGGTGGTCAACCAGCCAACCCGCAAGGAGTCGACGCTGTTCAGCGCCGACGAGCGAAAGGCCTTCATCGGCGAGGCTGTAGATCGCAACGGCCTCGACAACGTGCGGGTCGAGATCTTCTCGATTCTCGTCGTCGAGCTGGCCCGCGAGCTCGGGGCGACGGCGATCGTCAAGGGCCTGCGGGCGATCTCCGACTTCGAGTACGAGTTCGAGATGAACCAGTTGAACCGCAAGCTGGCCCCGGACATCGAGTCGATCTACATCATCGCCTCCCCCGATTACAGCTTCCTCTCCTCGACCGGCGTCAAGGAGATGGCGACATTCGGCGGCGACGTCTCCGACCTAGTCCCCCCAGGCGTCGCCGAAGCCCTCCGAGACCGCTTAAAACGATGATAGGGGCCTGGGCCAGCGACGAAGTCGCGGTCGGAACGAGTACGACCTGCCGCCACGTAACAGGCCCTAACCCGCCGCCCCCGGCGTCGGGAGCAGCATGGAAATGCCCGAGCCATAGGCGAGGGCCGGGTGGTCGTGGCGGGAGACGAGGAGGCGGCGGAGGGGTTCTTCAGGTGGGCAGGAGCTTGCATTCAGACGGCGAAATCAGGCCCGTCGGCTCGGGTTTTCGCTGCTCCGCGTAAGCTTTCCGCACTCTTATGGACGTTCTCGTTCTAATAGACAAGCTCGACGACCTGATTCACAACGCGCGGCCCGTGCCGCTCACCGACCAGGTGCGCGTCGACCGTGAGGAGATCTACGACCTCCTGGATCAGATGCGGGCGACGATCCCCGAGGAGATCAAGCAGGCTCGGTGGATCGTCAAGGAGCGTCAGGAGATGCTCGCCGAGGCCAAGCGCGAGGCCGAGCGGGTGGTCAAGGAGGCGCGCGACCAGCAGTCCCGCCTGATCTCCGAGGAGGAGGTCTACAAGCAGGCAGAGCGCGCAGCCGAGGAGATCATCGAGGATGCTCGCGAGACCGAGCGCCAGATCCGCCTCGGCGCCGAGGACTACGCCGACGAGATCCTCTCGACCCTCGAGGTCAACCTGGAGAAATTCCTCGCCGCGGTCCGCCGCGGTCGCGACCGGCTTGCCGGACGCGAGGAGGAGCCGGCCGAAGTCGGTTAGTCGCGGGCGCCGTCCGCCCGCGCGCAGCGGCTCCGCCGCCGATAAGGTCGCCGCGTGTCGCCTCCAGCGTCACCGCCGACGATTCGAAAGGCCACGCGCGGCGACGTCGCCGACCTGGTGGACACGCTCGCTCGCGCCTTCTACGACGACCCGGGGTTCGGCCACCTGCTCCCCGACCCAAGCGACAGGACGGATCGGCTCCGAGGCTTCTTCGAGACCGAGCTCCGCGGAACGGGGATCTCGCTCGACCTCACCTGGACGACCGACGACCTGTCGGGCGCCGCGATCTGGATGCCGCCCGACACCTGGCGCGTCCCCCTCTCGACGACCCTCAGCGAGCTCGCGCCGCTGACCCGAGTGTTCGGCCGGCGCCTTCTGCTCGCATTCCGCTCCCGGATGCGGATGGAGGCGCGCCATCCGAAGAAGCCGTCGCACGGTTACCTGCTGATGATGGGCGTCGCCCCGGAGCATCAGGGCCGGGGCCTTGGGACCGCGCTGCTCGAACCGGGCCTCGCGTCGTTGGATGGCGCGCGCACTCCGGCGTATCTGGAGGCAAGCAGCGCCAGGAGCCGCGACCTCTACCGGCGAAACGGCTTTGAGGTGACCGGACAGCTCGACCTCCCCGGCGGCGGTCCGCCGCTGTGGCTGATGTGGCGCGAGCCGGGATAGGCTGAGGCGCCGGCGAACGGAAGGAATGACGATGGGTGAGCGGTGGTTTTCGGAGCGAGAGCTGGGGGAGATGGCTCAGCCGACCATGCAGCGGGCGATCGAGGCGCTCGAGCGCGGCGACACCGACCGGGCGATCGAGCTCTGCGAGGAGATGAAGCACGAGTCCCAGTTCATGCACGACCTGCTCGTGGACGGGATCGCGGGCCTGATCTCGTTCGTCAAGGAGAGGCTCGGGGACGAGGGGGTCGAGGAAGCGTGGCGATGGAGCTTGGAGCGCAGCTGGCGGCGCCCGGTGGAGACGATCGCCGAATCCGACCGCCGCGAGGTCGCCAAGGCGCTCGCCGCCACCTGGCGCGCTCACTCGACCAGCGGAGTCGGCCCGAAGCCCGGATCGTTCGAGATCGCGGAGGACGACGAGAAGCTCACCTTCACGATGAACCCGTGCGGATCGGGGCAGCGGCTCTGGCGCCTGGGGCGGTACGGGGAACACGGGTGGGGCGTCACCGACGAGGCCCACGACTGGAGCTACGGTCGCTCGGGCTTCCCGCTCTACTGCACCCATTGCGCGTTCATGAACGAGGTCCTGCCGATTCGCTGGATCGGATACCCGGTGTACCCGTCCGACCCGCCCGATGACTTCGACCACGATCCCTGCGTCTGGCACTGGTACAAGAACCCCGCCGACATTCCGACCCGGCATTTCGACCGCTACGGGTTGGAGCGGCCGGATGGGGGCTGAGGGGCCGGACTCCAACGCCGTCCGCGAAGCGCTCGCGGACGCGACGGGAAGCGACCCGGGGTCGGTTCGGATCGCGCGGATTCCAGGCGGCGCTTCGCGCGAGACCTTCCTGGTCGAGGCCTCGGTGGACCGCTGGGTGCTTCGGCGCGATCCGCAGGGCGCGCAGTCGTTCGTCCCACTGGAGGTCGAGCTCGGGGTCGTTCGCGCCGCCTTGGGGGCCGGCGTCCCGGTCGCGGCGCCACTTTGCTTCGAGCCCCAGGGCGGGCGCTTCGGAAGCGCCGGCTACCTGATGGACCACGTCGAGGGGACCTCAGTGGCGCCGCGGATCCTGCGTCGTGACCGCTATGCCGTCGCTCGCGGGAGGCTGGTCGCCCAGCTTGCCTCGGCGCTCGCCCGCATCCACTCGATCGACGTCGAGGACGTCGCTGGCGTCGCGAGATCCGGCGACGACCCGGCCCTGGCGGCATGCGAGCTGTGGGAGGCGGAGCTCGACCGGATCGGCGAGCCCTTGCCCGTGGTGGAGGTGGGCCTGCGCTGGCTGCGGCTCAACCGCCCACCTCCGGTCGAGCGCCCCGCACTGGTCCATGGCGACTTCCGCCTCGGCAACCTGATCGTCGACGACGATGGCCTGGCGGCGGTGATCGATTGGGAGCTGTGCCACGTCGGGGACCCCGCCGAGGACGTCGGCTGGCTCTCCATCCGGTCGTGGCGGTTCGGCAACGACGATCGTCCGGTCGCCGGGCTCGGCGCCCTGGAGGATCTCCTCGACCCCTACGAGGAGGCGGGGGGTCGAAGGTTGGAGCTCGAGCGCCTCCGGTGGTGGGAGGCGCTGGGCAACGTCAAGTGGGCCGTGATCTGCGCCCGCCAGTCGCACGACCACCGCACCGGCCGCCGCCGAGGCCACGAGCTGGCCTCGCTCGGTCGCCGGATCTGCGAGCCGGAGTGGGATCTCCTTCAACTAATGCCGGCCGCCTCCTCAGCTCCGCCTCCAGGGGCGGCCGGGCCCCCCGAGCTCCGATGACCCAGGACCGGCCGGACGCCCCCGAGCTGCTCGACGCCGTGGCCGAGTTCCTGGCGGACGAGGTGAGCGAGTCCGTGCCGCGAGAGGAGCGCTTCCAGGTCCTGGTGGCGGCGAACCTGTGCGCGATCCTGGGCCGGGAGCTCAGGGCCGGCGAGGCGCCGCTCCGCGACGATCTGGCGCTCATGGGCGAGCTGCTCGAATCCGATCCCCCGGCGACCCCGCCCGTCGGGGTGGAGCTTCGCGACGCGGTGCGCGAATCGGAGGCCGAGCTCGCCCGACGGCTTCGGGCCGGCGAACTGGACGGCGATCTCGAGGCCGTCGCCTCCCGCCTGCGCGATCACGTCCGCCGCAAGCTCGAGATCGCGCGCCCGAGCTACGCCGACTGAGCGCCCGCCGCCTTCAGCGAGCGTCCCGAGTCAGAGAAAGCGTGTTCAGCGAGCCGCCGCCATCGATCGCGATCGCCTCGCCGGTTATGTACCCGGCCTCCTCCGAGGCCAGGAAGGCGACCAGGGCGGCGATCTCGGCGGGCTCGGCCATCCGGCGGGTCGGCTGCGCGGACAGCAACCGGTCGACGATCTCGGTGGGCATTCGCTTCACCCGATCGGTCGCGACCATCCCGGGGAGCACCGCGTTGGCAGTGATCCCGCGCCCCGCGTTCTCGGCAGCCAGGGT
The DNA here is from genome assembly GCA_963720685.1 of uncultured bacterium. Taxonomy (GTDB): domain Bacteria; phylum Actinomycetota; class Thermoleophilia; order Solirubrobacterales; family 70-9; genus AC-56. The sequence goes on from CAVRGF010000003.1 coordinate 871,028, forward strand.
CTTCACCATTCCGATCAGGCCGGCCTTCGAGGCCGAGTAGGCGACCTGTCCCGGCAGCCCGCTTCGCGCCGCGGCGCTTGAGATCACCACGACCCGCCCCCAGCCCTGCTCGCGCATCCGCGGCAGGCAGGCCTGCACGACCCGAAACGCCCCGGTCAGGTTGACCTCGATGTCAGCGTCCCACTGCTCCGCGGTCATCCGATGGGCGGGGGCGATGGTGTCGACGATCGCGGCGTTCGAGACGCAGACGTCGATCTCGCCGAGCTCCGGCAGCGGGTCGACGGCGAGGTCGACGAGGTGATCGCAGCCGGGCGCACGATCGAGCGTCGCGACCTCGAGGCCGTCGTGGCTGAGCCGCGCCGCGATCTCCGCGCCGATCCCGGCGGCCGCCCCGGTTACGAGCGCCTTCCTCACAGCCCGGTCTCGTGGGCTCCCGCCCGCCCGACGTCGCTCTTCTCATAGAAGCGCTCGAGGAGGGCCTTGGTCTCCTCGGGGTCCGCGCAGGTGTAGGCGTTCCAGGCTTCGGTGCGGAGCTGAAAGTCGAGCGGCTGGCCGATCACGTCGAGGATCGTCTGCTTCGCAGAGCGGACCGCGGCCTGCGAGTTCCGGAGGATCTGCCGGGCGACCATCTCCGCCTCATCCATCAGTCGCTCGTGCGGCACCACCTTGGCGACCATGTTGCAGGCCAACGCCCGCTCGGCGTCGATCGGCTCGGCGGTCAACAGCATCTGCATCGCGACCCCGACCCCGCAGGTGTTGACGAGTCGCACCAGGCCGCCGTCCCCGTGGTGGAAGCCTCGGCGCGCCTCGAAGGAGCCGAACATCGCTCGCTCGGAGGCGACCCGAATGTCGCAGGCGAGAGCAGTCTCGAGTCCGCCGGCGAGCGCCCAGCCGTTGACCGCTGCGACGATCGGCTTTCCGATCCGGTGCATCCCGCGGGTGAAGCCGTTCAGGCCGAGCTCGACGATCTTTCGGATCTCGCCCGGGCTTGCGTCGGCGATGATCGGCGGGATGTAGGTTTTCAGATCGGCGCCCGCGCAGAACGCATCGCCGGCCCCGGTCAGGATCGCGACGTCCACCGAGTCGTCGTCGCGGAAATCGGCCCACGCGTCGACCATCAGCCTGTGGACGTCGGGGTCGATCGCGTTGCGCGCTTCGGGGCGGTTGATCGTCAGGTAGGCGATCCGGTCGCGCTTGTCGTAGGTCAGCTTCGGCATCGAGGCTCCTCTCGCGTTTCGGAAGGGGATCGTTTATTCACGTCGGCCCAGGCCTGCTCTGCGCAGCGTCACGACTCACTCGTAGACGGCGCGGATCACCGCCAGGTCGTCACCCCGCCAAACGACCTCCCCCGAGCACCACTCCGCGATGTCCTCCGCGGCCGAGGGCATGTCGACGTCGGGCTCGAGCGGAGTGAGCTGAGGCTCAGCAAGCACCACATCCCCGATCACCAAAGCCCGCGACTGCTGGCGGACCCGCCGGAACAGATCGCGCTTCTGCGGGTCGTCGAGATGGTGCACGGAGAGAACCGAGACGACGAGGTCCCACGGACCATCAGGCAGCGGGTCCTCCATTCGAGCCAGGCGGACCTCGATTCCGACCTCGCGGGCCCGAAAGACCATCTCCGGCTGGGCGTCGAGCCCCGTCACCTCGGCGTCGGGGTAGCGCTCGACCAGGCGGCGCGCCGTCTCGCCGGTTCCGACCCCGAGCTCCAGGACTCGCCGCGGCGGCCATGGGATCGCGTCGATAGTCGCCTCCTGGAGCTCGTCGTAACGAGGCACCTCGGCCCGGATCTCGTCCAGGTAGGTCTCGGGGTCCATGTGGAATTGTGCGCTCAGGTTGGCCTTCCTCGGGGTTTGGCCTCCGCGCTAATCTCGACGCAGGAGTGTCAGCGGGATTTCACAGTCTCGATCTTGCCCGTTTTGCGCTTCGCCCGGGCGAGGGGCGCCGCCTCGACATCGAGGCCGATCCCGGGCAGCTCGAACTGGCGGGCCAACGATACGTCGTGGCTGACGGCACCGTTCCCGCGCGCCTCGACCTCTCGCGCACGGCCGGCGGTTTCGCGGTCAGGATGCGGTTTACCGCGCACGTCGCCGGGCCATGCATGCGCTGCCTCGCCGAGGCCGATGTTCCGATCGAGATCGACGCCCGCGAGGTCGACCAGCCCGGCTCCGACGACGAGGAGCTGCAAAGCCCGTACATCGAGGGCGACGAGCTCGCCCTGGGATTGTGGGCCCACGACGCGCTCAGCCTGGCGCTCCCGATCCAGCTCCTGTGTCGCTCCGATTGCCCGGGTCTGTGCGCGGTGTGCGGGGAGCCGCTCGATGCGGCCGACCCGGACGCGCACCGGCACGAGCGAGCGCCTGACCCCCGCTGGGCGAAGCTCCGCGAGTAGCTACGCAGGAGCGGGTTCGGGGGCGGTGAGGGAGATTCCGATCACCTTGAGGCGCCTTGTCAGGGCGGTGAACGCGAACCGGTTCACCTGCTCGGAGGTGTAGCCGAGGAGCACCCAGTCATTGGGGTCCTGTCCGGGGGGAACCAGGACCAGGCTGGCGACCGGCAGATGCTCGGAGAGCCGGGCCCGGACCCGGTCGGCGAAGGCGGGATTCTCGCGGCAGGCCTTCTTCAGGTACCAGGTGCCGTACGCGACATGGCGATGCTCGTCGCGGGCGACATTCTTGAAGCCCTCGAGAAAGCCCTGCATCCTGCCGGTCTTCTCCCAGTAGTCGGTGATCGTCCACTGTCCCGTCAACGCGAGCGTGCCCTCGATGACCATGTGGTAGAGGGTCACGAAGTCGAGCTTCGCCCCGGCGTTCGCCGGGTCGGCTATCAGCGTCCGGCCCGCTTCGACCAGCGACCTGTCGAACAGCTCCACGAAGGAGTCGTTGACGTTTTCACGCACCCGCGCCAGCCGAGCCTCGATGTCGGTGTCCTCAACGCCGACCACCTCGCGATAGAAGCGGTCGAAGAACTGCATGTGACGCGCCTCATCGACCTGCTGGGTGGTCAGGAAGGCTTCCTCCTGCTCGTCTTCGTAGGCCATCACGAGACCCGAGAACTGGGTCGTCACTCGCTCCTCGCCGATGAAGAACGCCGACATGCCCCACACGAACCAGTCCCGCTCCTCGTCGCTGAGGCCGGCCCAGTCGTCGCGGTCACGGGAGAAGTCGAGGTCCTGGGTCGCCCACTGCTGGCGTTCCCAGAGCTCGTAGAGCTGCTGCGGCGTGAGCAGTTGGACCCGGTCGAGCTTCGAGTCGTCGCTGATCGTGGCGACGTCTCCCTGTTGCGAGAGCTCGAGGAGCGTGGCGGCCATCAGATCCTCCCGGTCGATGATCGTGGGCAGGGTGGCCCCGCGAAGCGACGCGAGGCCGCCGGTCGAGGCTACCAGCGGCGCCCCGCGCACGTCGGAGCCCCCGGTCGCAGCCGTGCGCCGCGGATCGTCCACTACCATGCCCGCTTCAGATGGCGGTTCCAAAGAAGCGAACCTCGCGGACCCGACGAGACAAGCGTCGTGCGACCCACAAGGTGAGTGCCCCGCGTCTGAACAGCTGCCCGCGGTGCCACAGTCCACGCCTGCCGCATCGGGTCTGCCCGGTCTGCGGCACCTACGCGGGTCGCGAGGTGATCGACCACGAGATCGCCGAGGCCGCTCCGACCGAGGCGGCGGGGGGCGAGGAGTCGTAGATCGGGTGGTCGGCGCCGCGGCGGCCACCGGGTGACGGTCGTCGCCCTCGATGGGCGGGGCGCCGAGCGAGGGTCGGAGGCGATCGTCGCCGGCGCTCGCGCCGCGGCGGGTGACGGGATCGGGATTCGCGTCTTCGGCGACCTCGAGACCCTGGCGCCCCTGCGGCAGGTCGACGGCGTGGAGCTCGTCGCGGCGAGGAACGAGATCACCAACGCGGACGAACCGGTCGCCGCAGTCCGATCGCGGCCCGATGCCTCGGTGGTGCTGGCGGCGCGGGACGTCGCGGAGGGCCGCTCCGACGCGATCGTGAGCGCCGGCTCGACGGGGGCGACGATGACCGCTGCGCTGTTCGCGCTCCGTCGCATGCAGGGGGTTCGCCGCCCCGCCCTCGCCGTGCAGCTCCTCGTGCCCGGTAGGTCCGGGCCCCCGACCCTGCTGCTCGACGTTGGCGCCAACGCGGAGGCGCGGGCGGTCGATCTGGTCCAGTTCGCCTTCCTGGGCGCCGCCTTCTCGAAGGCCGTGCTCGGCGTCGCCGATCCTCGAGTGGCTCTGCTGTCCGTGGGCGAAGAGGCGAAGAAGGGAAGGGACGAGGTGATCGAGGCCCACGCGCGGCTGGCCGCGGCGGGCGGAATCGACTTCGAAGGCAATCTGGAGGGACGCGACCTTCTGGCGGGCGGGGCCGACGTGGTCGTCACGGACGGCTTTACGGGCAACGTCGTGCTGAAGACGATCGAGGGAACCGCAGGGGCGGTCGCCGGAGCGGTCCGCGACGCCGCCCGCTCCGGCCTCCGGGCGGCCGCCGGCGGGCTTCTGCTGCGCCCTGCGCTCGGCGGACTTCGTCGCCAGATGGACCCCGACGGAACGGGCGGGGCGATCCTCCTGGGGTTGCGAGCCGTGGCGGTGGTCGGTCACGGGAGCTCCGGCCCGGAGGGGATCGCGAACGCGGTTCGTCTGGCCGCGCGCGCGGTCGAGGAACGCGCCGTGGAGCTGACCTCGGATCTGCTCGGAGAGTCCGGGATGAACCGGGGCGCGATGCGTGACTAGCGCCCGCCCCCGCACCGCGAGGCGTGATAGGAAGAGGTCGATGAATGCCGAGGGCATGAATCGCGAGGATGTCCTCGCCAAGGTGCGGGGCCATCTGTCCGCCGAGCTGGAGGTGCCGCTGGCCGAGATCGAGGAGTCGACGCGCCTGCGCGACGACCTGGACGCCGACTCGCTCGACCTCTATGAACTGGTCATGGAGCTCGAGGACACCTACGGGATCAGCGTCTCCGAGGAAGAGGCGGCCCGGATCGAGACGGTCCGCCAGGCGGTCGACTTCGTCTCCGGTCGACTCGGCGCCCCCACCTGAGCCGTCGATGGCGCGTGGGATCCGAAGGCTCGGCTCCCGGGGCCGCAGACCGCAACAGGGACCCGCGGACCTCGCCGAGCTGATCGATCGGCTGCCCGGCGACCTGCGGCGCCGCGCCGTGACCCATTCCTCCTGGACCGAGCATCGCGCCGACTCGTATGGGCGGCTCGCCTTCCTCGGCGACGGCGTGCTCGGGGTGGCGGTCGCGGAGCATCTCTTCCGCCGATTCCCGCGTGCGGACATCGGCCGACTGACCAAGGTCCACGGCCAGGCGGTCAGTGGGCGCGCCTGCGTCGAGGTGGGGGACGGCCTCGGTCTTCCCGAGATGCTGCGGGAAGCCGCACCCACCGAGCTCGAGGGCGGGATAGCCCCCGAGGCGCTCCTGGTCAGCGAGCGCGCGCTGGCGTCGGTCTGCGAGGCGATGATCGGCGCCTGCTACCTCCATCACGGCTTCGATCGGACCAGCGAGGCGACCGTGGCGGCGTTCTCAGAGCAGATCGAGCTCGCCTCCGAGACCCTCTTGGACTTCAAGTCCGCGCTCCAGGAGCTCTTGGCGCGGGAGGGCTCGCGAGTGACCTACGAGGTCACCGGCGAGCAGGGCCCCCCGCACGAGCGCCGCTTCGAGGTGGCGGCGAGGGTTGACGCATCCGTGATCGGCACCGGCCAGGGGCGAAGCAAGAAGGCCGCTGAACAGGCCGCCGCGGCGGAGGCTCTCGAACGGCGACGCCGGTAGGACACCGTGATGGGCCGACGAAACCCACAACACCGAAAGCCGTCCGACTCGACAGCGAGCCTACCGGGCCGCGCAGCGATTCCATGCATCTGAGCTCGATATCGATCAAGGGCTTCAAGTCCTTCTCGGAGCGAACCCGGCTGGTCTTCTCGCCGGGGGTGAGCGTGATCGTGGGCCCGAACGGCTGCGGGAAGTCGAACATCACCGACGCGGTTCTGTGGGCGCTCGGCGAGCAGAGCCCGCTGGCGGTGCGCGGGCAGACGATGCAGGACATGATCTTCGCCGGCGGCGATGGCGAGTCACCTCGCCGGCATGCCGAGGTCGAGGTCGTCCTGTCGAGTGATCGGATCACCCCCGACCCGGCCGGGGCGGAGTCGGGAGCAGATGGAGAAAGCCCGAGCCGGACGCGAGGGCAAGACATTCGAGCGGGAGATGAGCACCCGGCCGGCTTTTCTGAAATTTCGATCACCAGGCGGCTGGATCGAAACGGCGATGGCGAGTACCGGCTGAACGGAGCGCGATGCCGCCTCGTCGACGTGATCGAGGCGCTCGCCGACGCGAACCTCGGTCGCGAGATGCACTCGGTGATCAGCCAGGGGCGGGTCGACGAGATCGTCAACTCGAAGCCGCGCGACCGCCGCCTTCTCGTGGAGGAGGCGGCGGGCCTCGGCAAGCATCGAAAGCGCCGGCGCCGGGCTCAACTGAAGCTGGAGAGAACGCAGACCAATCTGGACCGCGCTCTCGATGTCGAGCGCGAGGCCCGTAGCCGCTTGCGCCCCCTGAAGCGCCAGGCGCAGGCGGCGGACATTCACGCCCGGCTCGAGCGCTCCTCGGCAGAGCTTCGAGCGGGGCTTCTCGCCGAGCAGCTGCGCGCGCACGCGATCGAGCTCGACGCTGCCGAGCGGTTTGCGGGCGAGGGGCGTGACGCCCGCCGGCGGATCGAGGCCGAGCTGGCCGAGCTCCATGAGCGGCGCGGCGAGATCGAGCGGCGCCTCGCTGAGCGAGACCGCGAGCGGACGACCACCTGGGGTCGCCTGACGGCTCTTCGCGCTGCTCACGAACGCCTTGATGTTCGCTTCGAGGCGCTCTCAGCCCGCCGCGCCGAGCTCGTCGCCGAGATCGACGGTCGCCGCGCAGCGCTCGGCGCCCTGGCCGGCGAGGTGCCCGACGAGGATGCCGGCGATCCACTCCGAGCCGAGCTCGAGGCGATTGGGTCAGCGCTGGGCGACGCGACGCAGGCTCTCGACCGCGCCCGGGGAGCGGCCGAAGGCGGGGATCCGGGGCCCGACGTGGCCCGGATCCGCGACGCCAGCGAGCGCGCCGCGGGGCACGCGGGGCGGATCGAGGAGCTGCTCGGGAAGAACCGCCAGGGGACGCTCGAGGACCGGATCGCGGTCGAGGCGGAGGCGCTTGCCAGGCTCGATGCGCTCCTCGCGGTGGCGGGGCGCGCGAGGGACACGGTGGGGGAGCGCACCGAGGCGCTCGAGCGCCGGATGCTCGCGGACGGGGATTCAGACGATGTCCCGGCCCAGCTTCGGGCCTGCTCGCGCGACGAGGCCGAGCTTCAGGCGAAGCTCCTGTCGGGCGGCGATTCGCTGACCGAGGCAGAGGTCAAGGCGGCCCACCTGCGGGATCGCCGCGACGAGGTCGTCGGCGAGCTGGAGGGAATCGCGAGCCGGCTCGGTCATGAGGTTCCCGCGGCGACGGAGCCGATGGACGCCGAGCAGCGGGATGGGATCGAGCGAAAGCTCGAGCGCCTGGCCCGCCGCCGCGAGGCGCTCGGCCCGGTCAATCCCCTCGCCGAACAGGAGTATGCCGCCGCGCAGGAGCACGTGAACCGGCTCGAGGAGCAGCGATCGGACCTCGAGTCGGCGCTCGCTGAGCTGACCGGCCTGATCAGCGACACTGATCGCAAGATCCGCTCAGCCTTCGAGGAGACGCTGGAGGCGACGCAGCGAAACTTCGAGGAGCTGATCGAACACCTGTTTCCCGGCGGGCGGGGACGCCTGCGAATGGTCAAGGACGCCAGTCCGCGACTAGTCCTCGGGGGAGACGCTTCCGATGACGAGACCCAGGGTGGCGAGCCCGAAGCAGACCCCGCCGCTGCGGAGTCGGGAGCAGATCAAATGAGCCCGAGCCGTAGGCGAGGGCAAGATATTCCGGCGGGAGATGAGCAAGCGGCGGGCAGCGGCGTCGAGATCGAGGTCACCCCGGCGGGCAAGGCGACCCGCCGGCTCTCGCTCCTCTCTGGTGGCGAGAAGGCGCTGGTCGCGCTCGCCTTCGTGTTTGCCGTCTTCCTTGCCCGGCCGTCGCCGTTCTACATCCTCGACGAGGTGGAGGCCGCCCTGGACGATGCCAACATCGATCGCTTCCTGCAGCTCGTCCGGAGGTTTTCGAGCCGCGCTCAGTTCGTGATCGTCACCCACCAGAAGCGCACCATGGACGCAGCTGATGTCCTCTATGGGGTCAGCATGGGCAAGGGCGGGACCACCAGGGTGATCTCGCGGCGCCTCTCGCACGAGGACGAGGCGTCGGCCGAGGACGAGGCTCGCATCGAGGCCGCGTAGCCTGCGGCCCGATGCCCAGGAGCTGGCGCGAAGCAATCGACCTCGGTGAGCGCGGCGAAGACCGCCCGAGGGCCGAGGACGCGGGCGATCAGGAGAACGAGCCTGAGTCAGGGGGTGGCCTGTTTCGGCGCCTGCGCGAGAGCCTCACCAAGAGCCGGGACGCGCTCCAGGCCGAGCTCGGGGCGAGCCTCTTCGACCAGCTCGACGACGAGACCTGGGAGCGGCTCGAGGAGGCGCTGATCCTCGCCGATGTCGGAGCCCGCACCACGGCTGAGGTAGTCGGCCGCCTCGAGGCCGAGGTCGGTGGCGGAACGGTGAGTGGCGCCGGCGCCGCCCGTGAACGCCTCGTCGAGCTTCTCGCCGATGCAGCCGGCGGCGATGGCGCCCCGGTGGACCTGAGCGCACGCCCCGCGGTCGTCATGGTCGTCGGCGTCAACGGCACCGGGAAGACGACCACCGTCGGGAAGCTCGCCTGGCACCTCGCCCGCGAGCTGGGCCTGTCGGTGATCGTGGCGGCCGCCGACACGTACCGGGCCGCGGCAATCGAGCAGCTCGATCAATGGGCCCAGCGGGCCGGGGCGGAGATCGTCCGCGGAAGCCCGGGCGGTGACCCGGGCGCCGTCATGTTCGACGCGATCGCCGCGGGGCAGTCGCGGGGCGCCGACGTGGTCATCGCCGACACCGCGGGACGCCTCCACACCCACTCGAACCTGATGGCCGAGCTGGCCAAGGTGGGGCGGGTCGCATCGAAGCAGCTCGACGGGGCGCCGCACGAGACGCTGATCGTCGTCGATGCGACCACCGGCCAGAACGGTCTGCGCCAGGCGCAGGCGTTCGCCGAGGCGGTGGACCTGACCGGTGTCGCGCTGACCAAGCTCGACGGTACGGCGAAGGGCGGCATCGCGCTGGCGATTCACGGCGAGCTCGGGCTTCCGGTGAAGCTGATCGGTGTGGGCGAGGGCCTCGAGGACCTTCGTCCGTTCGATCCCCGGGAGTTCGCCGCGGCGCTGCTCGAGTGAGCCGGCCTGCATCGGCCGCGTAAGCTCACGGGTCATGTTCGACCAGCTTTCGGATCGCCTGCAGGAGACGCTCTCGGGAGTTCGCTCGAGGGGAAAGCTGAGCGAGGCGGATGTCGACCGCGCGATGCGCGAGATCCGCCTTGCCCTGCTCGAGGCGGACGTCAACTTCAAGGTCGTGAAGCGGTTCACCTCGCAGGTCCGAGAGCGCTGCCTGGGCGCCGGGATCCTCGACAGCCTCAACCCGGGCCAGCAGGTGGTCAAGATCGTCAACGAGGAGCTGGCCGGGTTGATGGGAGGCGCGAGCCGGGACCTCGCGTTCGCGGGCTCGGGGCCGACCGTGATCCTGATGGCCGGCCTCCAGGGCTCGGGCAAGACGACGGCCTGCGCGAAGCTCGCCAAGCTGCTCATCAGCCAGGGCAAGAGCGTTGCCCTGGCGGCTTGCGACACCCAGCGCCCCGCAGCGGTCGATCAGCTCGTCACCGTGGGCGGCCAGGCGGGCGCCAGCGTCTATCAGCAGGGAACCGAGCGAAGTGCCACCGAGATCGCCTCGTGGGCGCTGGGTCAGGCGAACGGTGCCGGCGACGACGTCCTGATCATCGACACCGCTGGCCGGCTCCACGTCGACGATCAGTTGATGGATGAGCTGGCGGCGATTCGCAGGCAGACGAAGCCGCACGACATCCTCCTGGTGCTCGACGCGATGACCGGGCAGGACGCCGTCAACGTCGCCGAGACTTTCGCCGAGCGGGTCGATTTCGACGGGGTGCTGCTCACGAAGCTCGACGGCGACGCTCGGGGCGGTGCCGCGCTCTCGGTCAGGGCGGTGACGGGTAAGCCGATTCTGTATGCGTCGACCGGCGAGAAGCTCGGCGAGCTCGAGCGCTTCCATCCGGAGCGGATGGCGAGCCGGATCCTCGGCATGGGCGACGTCCTCTCCCTGATCGAGAAGGCCGAGGAGGTGTCGGACCGCTCCCAGGCGGAGGAGCTCGAGCGAAAGATCCGCCGCCAGGAGTTCACCCTCCAGGACTTCCTCCAGCAGATGCAGCAGGTGAGGCGCATGGGCCCGCTCGGAAACGTGCTCGGGATGATGCCGGGGATGGGCAAGGCCATGAAGCAGCTGCGCCAGGCCGACTTCGACGACCGCGAGCTCGATCGACTCGAGGCGATCATCCTGTCGATGACCCCCGAGGAGCGAGCCCGTCCCCAGATGATCGACGGCTCGCGCCGCAAGAGAATCGCCCGCGGCTCAGGGACCACCGTGCAGGCGGTCAACCAGCTGATCAAGCAGTTCGGCCAGACCCGGAAGCTGATGGCCCAGCTCGCGAAGGGCAAGATGCCCGACCCCCAGCAGCTCGGCCTGGGCTAGCGACGTAGTCGCGGTAGCGGCGCGTCAACCTGCCGGCCCGTTGGCGCCCGAACCCGATGGCCGTGTGGGGCCATCGGAGTTAGTTCTGTCGCGGTAGCGGCGCGTCAACCTGCCGGCCCGTTGGCACCCGAACCCGACGGCCACTTGATGGCCGTCGGAGGTTTGTCTGTAATCTCGCCGCAGATGGCGGTACGAATCAGACTCAGGCGAGTGGGTTCCAACAAGAACCCGATCTGGCGCGTGGTGGTCGCCGACCGTCGCGCTCCGCGCGATGGCCGCACGATCGAGACGATCGGCCACTACAACCCGCAGACCGACCCGTCGACGATCGAGATCGACGTCGACCGCGCCCGCCATTGGCTGGGTCATGGCGCCATGCCGACCCGCACGGTGGCCGGGCTGCTGCGGACGAAGGGCATCGAGACCGCCGGCGCGTAATGCGGGAGCTGGTTGAGTTCCTCGCCCGGGCTTTGGTGGAGGACCCGGACTCGGTTCAGGTCGAGGAGGTGGAGGAGAACGGCGACCTCGTCCTCGAGGTCACGGTGGGCCCGGACGATCTTGGCCGGCTGATCGGCAAGGGCGGGCGGGTCGCGAACGCGATTCGCACCATCGCAAAGGCCGCATCCACCGGCTCGGACAGGCGCGTGTTGGTCGAGTTCGTTGAGGATTGACGTCTTCACGCTGTTCGCCGACTGGTTCGACTGGTTCGACTCCCAGCGTCACGTGCGAAACGCCGTTCAGGGCGGGGCCGAGCTTCGGTTCTTCAACTACCGAGACAGCACGCCGGTAGGGGGTGGCCAGGTCGACGACGCCCCGTACGGGGGCGGGGCCGGCATGGTGCTGCGCGTAGACGTCGTGGATGCGGCGTTGAGCGCCGCCTACGAGGACGGCCGCGAGCCGAGCAGGACCATCCTCTTGACCCCCGCGGGGCGCCAGCTCGATGACGCACTGGCCTCCGAGCTCGCCGCCGAGCCGCATCTGGCGCTGCTTTGCGGCCGATACGAGGGAGTCGACGAGCGGGTGAGGGACCACCTGACCACGGATGCCGTGTCGGTCGGTCCGTACGTCCTCTCGGGGGGCGAGCTGGCGGCGATGGTTGTCGCGGATGCCGTGATCCGCAAGCTCCCCGGGTCGCTCGGGCACGCCGACAGCGCGCGCGAGGAGTCCTTCTCGGAGGCGCTCGGCGGAGCGCCTGAGTATCCCCACTACACCCGCCCTGCCTCATACCGCGGCTGGGACGTGCCGGAGGTCCTCGTCTCCGGCGACCACGCGCGGGTCCGCGAATGGCGGTTGGAGCAGAGCCGCAGGCGGGCCGCCGCCACCCGGAGCGGCTGAGCGCGTTCGCTAATATGCCCCGGCTGCGCAGCCCTCGGGCTCGCGTCCTTTCAGGCCAATCGTTCGGCCCAGATCCGGGGGCGGCAGATGCCCAGGCATCCGCCCTCACCGAGAGCCCATGAGCACGATCATCGAGAGCATCGAGCAGCGCCAGCTGAGGCGGGTGCCACGGTTTGCGCCGGGCGACCGGGTGCGGGTGCATTTCCAGGTCGTCGAGGGCAGCCGAAAGCGCACGCAGGTCTTCGAGGGGGTGGTGATCGCCCGCCGCGGATCCGGTGCACGCGAGACGTTCACGGTCCGAAAGCAGTCCTTCGGGGTGGGCGTTGAGCGTACCTTCCCGGTCCACTCGCCGAAGATCGAGCGGCTCGAGGTCGTCGCCAAGGGAGACGTCCGCAGGGCCAAGCTGTACTACCTGCGGGGACGAGTCGGCAGGCGGGCCAAGGTTGCCGAGCGGCGCTGGGGGATCGAGGACGAGCTGGTGATCGCCGAAGACGCCGAAGCCGTGGACTCCGAGGGTGTGGCTCAAAGCGAGGCGGATGCCCCGCCGGGGGTCGAAGCGGGAGAGGGAGAGGCGGACGCGGACCCGCAGGCGGACGGATCACAAGCGGGTGAATCAGCGGCAGGGGAAGCGGAAGCGGTCGAGGCCGAGGCGCCTTCTCAGGAGGGGTCAGAGGTCGAGGTCGAGGAGGAGAGCTCGTCCGACGAGGAATCCTCCGAGGAGCCCGAGGCGAAGGCCGAGGGCTCTGAGGCATCCCCCTGATCCCCAAGCCGACAACGGGGCGCGGGGCGCTCATCGAGCTGGTGGTGATCGTCGCGCTGGCGGTCGGTCTGGCGCTCCTGATCCAAGCGTTCCTCGTCAAGCCGTACCAGATCCCCTCGGGCTCGATGGAGCCGACCCTGGACCCCGGTCAGCGCGTCCTGGTCGACCGGGTCACCTACCGGTTCACGGATCCGGCGATCGGAGACGTGGTCGTCTTTCACCCGCCGGCTGGCGCCGACGCCGAGAAGTGCGGGAACCCGAACGCCGGGAGCGGGACGTCGACCCCGTGCGACAAGCCCGAACCCAGGGAGTCGGACACCAACTTCATCAAGCGGATCGTCGCCGGGCCCGGCGACACCCTCTCGATCCACGATGGACACCCGGTGGTTAACGGGGTCCAAGCCAAGGAGGACTTCATCCGGCCGTGCCAGGGCGGGGGCAGCTGCAACTTCCCCGACCAGATCACGATCCCCGACGGCGACTACTTCATGATGGGCGACAATCGCGGGGCGAGCGACGACAGCCGCTTCTGGGGGCCGGTGCCGCGGGGGTGGATCATCGGTGAGGCCTTCTTCACCTACTGGCCCCTGGACCGCGTCGGCCTCCTCTAGGCACGGTCCCCGGACGGCGGAGGGCGTTCCACCCGGCGCCTAGGGCATGATGCGCCACCGTGGGACCGGTGAGCACAGCGGCTTCCGCCGAGACCGGGAAGCCACCCGGCACGGCAGCGCGGAGGCGCAGGCGCCGTAGGCGGGCGGCGCGCCTGTTTCGGTTCGATCGCTCGCTCGGGGCACGCTTCGTGGCAGGAGCCGACGAGGCCGGGCGGGGGTCGCTCGCCGGGCCGCTGGTGGCCGCCGCGGTGCTGATCGACCACGAGCGGCTCGGCCTGCGAGACCGGCGCTCGCTCTCCGATCTCGACGACTCGAAGGTCCGCTCGTCCGAGGAGCGGGAGGCGCTCTACCCGCTCGTGATCCGCGCTGCCGCAAAGGTGGCCGTCACGGTGCGCTGCGTTCGCGGGATCGACGCGCGCGGCCTTCACGTCACCAACCTGACGGCGCTGGCGCGGAGCCTGGAGCGCGTCACGGTGCCCGGTGCAGTCTGCCTCGTCGACGGATTCAGGGTTCCGAGCGAGGTCGAGCACCGTGCGGTGATCGACGGCGACGCCCGAAGCGCGGCGATCGCCGCGGCGTCGGTGATCGCCAAGGTGACGCGGGACCGGTACATGTGCCGGGTCGACGGCGCCTATCCGGAGTTCGGATTTGCCGACAACGTCGGCTACTCGACGCCCGAGCACCGGGCGGCGATCATGGATCACGGGCCGTCCCCGCTTCACCGACTCTCGTTCCAGTCGATCGCCTACAGCCAGCTCGAGCTCGCCTGAGGTCTAGAAGGCACCTCGAAGGTGCTCCCATTCGACCGGATCGCCCCCGGGATCGAGTCGGACGCCGACCACGTCGAAGCGGATCCGGGAGTGGCCGGGCAGCGCGCCGCGATGCTCGCGAAGCCAGGCCAGCGCCAGCGCGCGGAGCTTTCGCTGCTTTCGGACGCCGACCGCCTCGACGGGACGTTCGGGACCGGCCACCGAGCCGGCGCTTCGCGCCTTGACCTCGACGAAGACCAGCGCGCTCCCGTCCAGCGCCACCAGGTCGAGCTCGCCCGCGACCTCGGAGGTGCGCTGGTTTCGGGCCAGGATCCGGATCCCGCCTCGTTCGAGCTCCTCGGCGACCAGCACCTCGGCGGCGCGTCCGAGGTGTTGACGGGCCCGCGACACACGCTCGAAGGTAGGCGCCCCAAGCGCAAGCGGGGCGCTCCGATCGTCGAGCCTCGGGCGCCGATTTCGCGCTCATCGCGCGCCCCGACCGCGACGGTGGCACCTTGCGGCAACGGACCGCGTTCGCTACCCTCGCGCGCTCGGGCGTCGAAAGAAGCCTCCCTTCGCGGCAGCGAGGGGCCACGGGCTCCCGGATCAGGAGCCAGGCCGCCCGACTCGAACGGGAGCCGAGCCTCCCTCAGCGCCAGCCCGCCGACCCGCCCGCGCGCCGACGAAGGAGTCCGATCGATGTTCTCGAACCCGTTTGGAATGCCGTCTCTGCGGTTGGCCGGCGCGCTGTTCCTCGCCTCGCTCGCCACCTTCGCGGTGCTCAGCGCCAACGCATCCGCGGGGAGCGGCGGCACGGGGACGCCGGCGCCGACCGTCAAGGGCTCCAAGGCAAAGCTCCGCCACGGCCGGGCGATCGCGCCGGCGGCCGCGCCCAGAGCCGTCAAGCGCGTGATCGCGGCCGCCAACAGGATCGCCAAGCGGCACGGCTACTGCAACGGCGGCGGCTATTCGAGCTGGAGGTCGCCGTGCTACGACTGCGCGAGCGCCGTGAGCTACGCGCTCCACGGCGGCCGCCTGCTCAAGCGGGCGATGCCCCCGACCAGCCTCGAACGCTGGGGCCGCCATGGCCACGGGAAGTGGATCTCGGTCTACGCCAACTCCGGTCACGCCTTCATGACCATCGCGGGCCTGCGATTCGACACCGCCGACACGCGCGGAAACGGTCCCGGCTGGGCCCGGGGCATGGGTTGGGAACGTTCCCAGAGTTATGTGATCCGGCACAAGCGCCGGTTCTAGGCTCAGGGCACCCATCCGACACATCCGGCGCGCGACGTGCGCGCCGCGCCCTCCTAGCCTCGATCCGTGCTCGCGACCGCTCGCACCTTCGCGCTCGTGGGCGTCGAAGCCCGGGCGGTTCAGGTCGAGGTCCACGTCAGCCGGGGCTTGCCCGTCTTCTCGCTCGTCGGCCTGCCCGACGCGGCGGTTCGTGAATCCCGCGAGCGGGTCCGGGCCGCGCTCGTCAACTCCGGGTTCGACTATCCGCAGCAGCGGATCACCGCCAACCTGGCGCCGGCCGATCTGCGCAAGGCGGGACCCGCCTTCGACCTTGCGATAGCAGCGGCCCTGCTCGGCGCCTCCGGACAGCTCGATCCTGCGCAGCTCGATCACCTCGCGCTGGCCGGCGAGCTGGCGCTCGACGGCTCGATCCGGCCGATCGCCGGAGCGCTGGCGATGGCCGAGGCGGCCCGCCGCTCGGATGCCAAAGCGATCGCGGTGCCGGCCGCCAACGGTGCCGAGGCGACGCTCGCCGGCGGTCGGGTGATTCCGCTCGGCCGGTTGAGCGAGCTCACGACGATAGGCACCGAGCGCGAGCCTGCTTCGCCGGGCGCTCCGGATTGGCCCGCCGAGCGCCTCGGCCCCGAGCTCCCCGACCTGGCGGATGTCCGAGGACAGCCCTTCCTCAGTCACGCGCTCGAGGTCGCCGCGGCCGGCGGTCACAGCGTCCTGATCATCGGCCCGCCCGGCGCCGGCAAGTCGCTCGCCGCCCGAAGGCTGCCGTCGATCCTGCCGGCCCTCAGCCGCGTCGAGGCGCTCGAGGTGCTGAGGATCGCGAGCGCATGCGGGCGGTCGCCACGGACCGCTCCACCTTTGGCGCGACCGTTTCGAGCCCCCCATCACACGATCTCGGCGGCGGGGTTGGTGGGAGGTGGATCCCCGCCTCGAGCCGGGGAGGCGACGCTGGCGCATCGCGGGGTGCTGTTCCTCGATGAGCTCGGAGAGTTCTCGCGTCAGGCGCTCGAGGCGCTGCGCCAGCCCTTGGAGGAGGGCCAGGTCACGATCGTGCGGGCGGGGCACGCGATCGAGCTTCCCTGTCGCTTCACGCTCGTCGCGGCGTCCAACCCGTGCCCATGCGGCCGCGGCGAGCAGTCCGGTGACTGCGAGTGCCAGCCGGCCTCGGTCCATCGATATCGCGCCAAGCTGAGCGGGGCCCTGGCCGATCGGATCGACATCGCGATTTCGGTCGAGCGCCCAAGTGCCGAGGACATGGCGGCTCCGCCGCCCGAAGCCTCGACGCGGGTCCGCGAACGGGTCGCCGCGGCACGCGATCGCCAGGAGCGGCGAATGGGGCCGGGACGATGCAACGGAGACATGGGGCTGGCCGAGTTGCGCGAGGCATGCCGCCTCGATCGAAGGGCCAGGACCGTGCTCGCGGAGGGGCATGCGAGGCTCGGCCTCAGCGGCCGCGGGCACGACCGAGTCCTTCGGCTCTCCAGAACGATCGCCGACCTCGACGGCTCGGAGTCGATCTGCGTCGACCACCTGACCGAGGCCCTGACGCTGCGCCGTCGTGGCCCCGGGTGAGCCGGTGACGATCCCGATCTGGACGATGGCACGGGGCGAGCCCGGCTATCCGCGCTCTCTCTTGGACCTGGGCGACGATGCGCCCCGGCGGCTCTTCGGCTGTGGCGATCGAGGCCTCGTCGGTGGCCTCGATCGGCGCCACACGGTGACGATCGTGGGCTCGCGCCGAGCCAGCTCATACGGCCTCGAGGTCGCCGAGCGGCTCGGGAGTCTCGTGGCCGCCGCCGGCCTCGTGGTCGTCAGCGGGATGGCGAGGGGGATCGACGCCGCCGTCCATCGCGGCGCGCTGGCCGCCGAGGGGTCGACGATCGCTGTCCTCGCCGGCGGGCCGGACGTCATCTATCCAAGCGGCCATCGGCGGCTCTATCGCGACATCGCATGGACGGGTGCGATCCTCTCCGAGACGCCGCCGGGCGGTCGCCCGGCGAGGTGGTCGTTTCCGGTCCGCAATCGCATCATGGCCGCGCTCGCGGCGATCACGGTGGTCGTCGAGGCCGCGAGGCCGTCGGGGTCGCTGGTCACGGCGCGTCATGCGCTCGCCCTGGGCCGCATCGTGGGGGCCGTCCCCGGCCCGGTGACCTCGCGGTCCTCGCAGGGAGCCAACGACCTTCTCGCGGACGGGGGAGTGCCGATTCGCGATGCCCAGGACGTCCTCGATCACCTCCTGGGCGTCGGGGCGACCCACGTAAGGCCGGTCGGCCCGGCCCTCGAGCCCTCGCTGCAGCGAGTCGTCGAGTTGGTCGAGCGCGGGAGCCAGAGCCCGGACGCGGTCGCGACCGGTTCGGGGGCGGCGCCGGGCGAGGCGGCGGTCGCGCTCAGCCGGCTGGAGCTGCTCGGCTACGTTCGGGTCGACCGAGATGGCCGGTACACCAGAACCGCCCTGACGGCGCCCGATGTCGACCCGGGGGACCCCACTACGCTGGATGCGTGAGTGAAGGACGCCGCATACCGACCTGCCTATCGATCGCGGGCTCGGACTCTGGAGGGGGTGCGGGCATCCAGGCCGACCTGAAGGCGTTCGCGAGGTGCGGCGTCCACGGGACCACGGCGATCACCGCGCTCACAGCCCAGAACACGGTCGGCGTCGAGATGGTTACCCCGGTCAGTGGCGAGATGATCGTCGCCCAGGTGCGCGCGGTCGCCGACGATCTCGGGGTCGACGCGGTCAAGATCGGGATGCTCTCCGACGAGCCCACGATCGAAGCCGTGGTCCGGGCGCTCGACCTGGTCGGTGAGGTGCCGATCGTGGTTGATCCCGTGATGGTCTCCCAAAGCGGCGCGGTCCTGCTCGACCCGAACGCGAAGGCGGCTCTGATCGAGTCGATCCTGCCGCGCGCCACCGTGGTCACCCCGAACCTGCCTGAGGCACGGGCGCTCTCTGGGCTGGGTGGGCGCGCCGGGTCCGAGCAACTCGCCGAGGCGATCCAGGCGCTCGGCCCAGAGGCGGTGATCGTCACCGGAGGCCACACCGAAGACGGAGCCGATCTGCTCTTCGACGGCGCCGGGACGCTTCGAATCGACGGCCCGCGCTACGCCGAGGGAGCGTCGCACGGATCGGGCTGCACCCATTCGTCGGCCCTTGCCGCCTACCTGGCCAGGGGCACCGAGCTGGCCGAGGCCGCCCGGTGGGCGCGCGAGGTGGCGGCTGAGGCGGTCGGCAACGGCCTGCGGGGGATCGGCGCGGGACCGGGCCCGGTCGATGTGTTCGGACTGGCTGTGGGCGCCCGGTCGCCCTGGGCGCACCCCGCCTGAGGGTGCCGAGCTCCGCGGGCTCGCTGGCATAATCCGAGTTGTGAAGCTCGTCCGCATGAAGCCCGGCTATGGCGACCTGTTGCTCGTCGAGGGAGACCCCGAGGTCGCGGAGGACGAAGAGCGGCTGGTCGAGGAATTCCGCCGCCAGCTCGAGCTGGGGATGTGGGCCGCGGTTCCGACCTCGGACGGGACGAGGCGCGAGGCGACCATGGTCCGCGACTTCGGCGAGGTCCCGAAGGGGGCCGACCGGATCGTGTTCTTTCCACCGGCCGCCGGCGGTTGACGCTCCCACTCGTCACGTCGGGCATCGTGATCGCCGCCTTCTCCGTGGTCGGCTTCGGTCCGACCCTGGCCCGTGCGGTGCGGCGGCGAATCGACCGGCGCCTGGCCGATCCAGCTCCGCCGCCCTATGACCCGGGCCGCGAGCGTCGCGCCGAGGCGCGCGCCCGAGAGCTCCTTCGCTCAATCGTCTCGGCGACCGACCATGCCATGTACTCGGAGCTCGGGTTCATCGCGGTTGAGGGTTCGGGCAGCGATGGCTATGGGTATCTGCTCTATCCCCATCGGCCGATCGTCGCCTACGACACCCGCTCGGGCGAGCTCCTGAACGAATACTGCGTGGGGTTTCCCGACCGCTCCGACGGGTCGCTCGGCGAGCGGCTTCCCGACGCGGACGACGTGCTGGCGAAATGGATGTCGCTGCGGGCAGGCGAACGGGAGCTGATCTCGGTGGCGAACATGCACGTCCCCGGGCGCCAGCTCGACCCGGCGCAGGTGAGGCGCGACCTGGCGCGGCTTCGCGACTGGCGCTCACGCCGGATGGGAAGAGCTGCGTGAGTCTGCCCCGGCCACGTTCGAGCGCCGTGTTCGACGGCCCCGAGCGCGCCGCGGCGCGCGCGTATATGAAGGGCATCGGGTTTGACGACGCGGCGCTCAGCCGCCCGACCGTCGGGATCGCCAACACGTGGATCGAGGCGATGCCGTGCAACTACCACCTGCGTGGGCTCGCCGAGCACATCAAGGAGGGCGTCCGGGCTGCCGGCGGGACCCCGATGGAGTTCAACACGATCGCGATCTCCGACGGGATCACGATGGGGACCAAGGGGATGAAGACCTCGCTGGTGAGCCGCGAGGTGATCGCCGACTCGATCGAGCTTGCGGTGCGCGGCTACCAGTTCGACGCGGTGGTCGCCCTGTCGGCGTGCGACAAGACGATCCCGGGCGCGGTGATGGCGCTTGCACGCCTGGACATCCCGGCGGTGATGCTCTACGGCGGGTCGATCGCGCCCGGGCGCTGGCACGGCAAGGACGTGACGATCGTCGACCTGTTCGAGGCGATCGGCGCCAACGCCGCGGGTGAGATGAGCGACGAGGACCTGAAGTCGCTGGAGGACGTGGCAAGCCCCGGCGCCGGGGCCTGCGGCGGCCAGTTCACCGCCAATACGATGGCCTGCGCATTCGAGGCGCTCGGGATCTCACCGGGCGGCTCGGCGATGGTCCCCGCCGAGGACGACGACAAGGCGACCGTCGCCGAGAAGATCGGCGAATTGGTGATGAGGGTGCTCGCCGACGACATTCGCCCCAGCCGGGTGATCACCCGGGAGTCGCTCGAGAACGCGATCGCGTGCGTGAGCGCATCCGGCGGCTCGACCAACGGCGTGCTCCATCTGCTGGCGGTCGCGCGCGAGGCGGGAATCGAGCTTTCGATCGACGACTTCGAGGTGATCTCGGAGCGAACGCCTCTGCTCGCCGACCTGAAGCCGAGCGGGCGCTTCGTGGCCACCGACCTGTACCGGGCCGGTGGCGTGCCGCTGGTCCTCTCCCGCCTCTCCGAGGCCGGGCTCCTGCACACCGACGCGATGACCGTGAGCGGTCGCACGATCGGCGAGGAGGCCGCGGCCGCAACCGAGACGCCGGGCCAGGAGGTCGTGCGACCGCTGTCGGACCCGCTGAAGGCCCAGGGCGGTCTGGCGATCCTGCGGGGCAACCTGGCGCCGGAGGGGTCCGTGGTGAAGCTCGCCGGGACCGAGCGCAGCGGTCAGACGGGCCCGGCGCGGGTCTTCGAGTCCGAGGAGGACTGCTTTCGGGCGGTGAAGGACCAGCTGATCGAGTCCGGCGACGTGATCGTGATCCGAAACGAGGGCCCGGCGGGCGGACCGGGGATGCGCGAGATGCTCCAGGTGACGGCGGCGATTGTGGGGGAGGGTCTCGGCGAGGAGGTCGCCCTGTTGACCGACGGGCGCTTCTCGGGCGCGACGAGGGGCTTGATGATCGGCCATCTCGCTCCCGAGGCGGCAAAGGGGGGTCCGATCTCCGCCCTTCGGGACGGCGACCTGGTGACGATCGACATCGATGCGCGAGAGGTCCGGGTCGACCTCTCCGACGCGCAGATCGCCGAGCGGGTCGCCGCATACACGGTCCCCGAGCCGAGCTACCGAAGCGGCGTGATGGCCAAGTACGCGCGCAGCGTCGGCTCGGCGTCCGAGGGGGCCGTGACCGGCTAGCCGGGTTCGCCGAGGAAGGTCTCGACGACGCGGTTGAACCGAATGGGGCGTTCGAGCTGCGGGATGTGGCCCGTGTCGGCGAAGATCACGGTTCGCGAGTTCTGCAGGTGCCGTCCGTACTGGACTGCGTCCTGGGCGGGCACCACGTGGTCGTTTCGTCCCCACACGATCAGGGTCGGGACCTCGACGTCGTCGAGCTGCTCGAGGATGTCGTACCCGACGAGCCCTTGGACGGCGGGCAGGAAGCCCGGCCTGCCGGTGCCGTTGTGGAACTGCTCGAGCAACAGCTCGGGGCGCAGCTCCTCGGGGTGCTGGCACAGGCCCTTGAAGCTCGCCTGCCGCAGCCGGGGGCGGCGCATCCCGCGCTCTTGGAGTCGGAGCAGAAGCGGAGCCGCGCCGGTGGCCATCCGGGCGGCGGTCTCGGCCGGCCGACGCCGAAGCCGGGCGCTCGTCACCCCGGCCGCGGAGACGAGCACCAGCTTCTCGAAGCGGTCCGGCTGGGAAACCGCGGCCTCGGCGGAGATGAAGCCGCCCATCGAGTTGCCCACCAACGCGCACTTCCCGATCCCGATCGCGTCGCAGAACCGGTGAACGAGGCGGCCGTAGCTGTCGATCGAGATCCGCCAGGTCGGCAACGGGCTGTGCCCGAAGCCCGGCAGGTCGAGCGCGACGACCCGGTGGGTGCGCGCGAAGTGGGGGAGGTTCTCGAGCCAGTTCTGCCATGAGCCGGACAGCCCGTGAACGAAGACGATCGTGCCCCGCTCCTCGCCGGCGGCTGGGGAGAGCTCGAGGTAGTTGACGACCGTCGGATGGTCGTTGTCGCTCGACGGCAGCTCGCCGAGCGGCGTCTCGCCCGGCATCGAGACGCTCACCCGCCGCAGGTGGGCGCGCCAATCGATTCCGAGCCATTCGGGATCCGCGTTTCCGTACGGGTCGGGGCCTTCGGCGGGGCTCGGATCCGGTAGCGGCCCGGCGCCCGGCGCGAATGGCAGGAACTCCTCCAGGAGGTGGCCGACCGCCGAGGCCTCCGGAGCCGCTTCGTCGCTTGGATCTATCCCGGCGCGCACTTCGTCAGCCCGTACGGATGGGCCAGCTTCTTGAAGCCCGCGAAGGCGTCGGCATGGCCGACCAGGAGTGACGGGTCGCTCTTCACCTTGTCGAGATCCTGCTGGGCGGTGTCGAGGATCTGACTCACCTGACCCTCGCTGCCCTGGGGAAGTCCGACGACGCGGATGTCGTCGATCTGCTTTTGGACGATCGGCACGAAGTATGTGTTGACGAACGCGTCGACATCGGACTGGCTTGGCTGCTTGCCCGCCAGGCTCTTGTGCTCGGCGGCGTTCAGCTTGCCATTCCCCTCCCTGCAGATCGCGTTGCTCATGAACAGGAAGGTGCGCTTGCTGAGCGGCGGATTCCCGTTCGAGTCGCTGCTCCCGCCACACCCAGCGACGAGTGCCCCGACGATCGCGATCGCGGCGATCGCGATCGTCCGGCGCACGTCGCTTAGAACCGTCACGAGTGCCTCGCCGGCACAGGCCCGGGACCTCGAGGATTGTCGTGCCTGCGTTCCAGAATCAGAAGTCTCCCATAGCCCGTTTCGGGCGAGGCGTTACCCTTGCGGCTCCGCGAGACACCTCCGCACTGATCGACTCGGCATAGAACGATGGGAGCGGCACACGATGCCAATGGCCAGCGGGCCTCCTTCTTGGTGGCCGATACCGGCTCCGCTGTCACGTTGAACCCGGGCCGTTGGGCGTGTCTCGGCGCAGGATCTTCCCGGAATGGACGCGATTATGGCGAGCGCTGAATCCGTGAGTGCGTATGAGAGCTATGGCGTCCGCCTGGGAATCCTGCTCAGCGCCGCGCTAGTGATCGCCGGCCTCTTCGTTGCCGGTGCTGCCCAAGCGCAGCCGCCGGCGACGGGGGACGTTGGCTTCACCACCGCTCCAGACCTCTTTCCGGGCTTCTCGCCCGATGTACGCGACTACGTCGTCCGCTGCAACAACGCACCGGTCACGGTCAACGGTTACACCTCTTCGCAGTGGGAGGCCAAGGTCGCCGACCACCCCTTCATGAGCGGGGACTTCACTGAGGCGGTGCCGCTGACGGTCGGCCAGGCGTTCACCGTTGGCGTACGACGGGTGGGGAAGCAGACGATCTACCGCTACCGCGTCCGCTGCCTGCCAAATGACTTTCCGAACTACAGCTATAGCCGCGACGGTTCTGTGTCGCCCAGGTTCTTCGGCGCTGACGTCGACTTCGGGCCCCCGCTCGTGCATCGGTACGTGATGATCTTCGACGACCACGGGGTGCCGATCTGGTGGGACCATGTCCCGGGCCGCGACGTAACGGTGCTTCCGAGCGGAAACCTGCTCTGGTTCGATCGGGCGTCGAATCATTGGGAGATCCACCGGCTCGATGGAAGCCTGATCCGAACCCTCGACGCGGTTGGGCAGCCGGCCAACCGTCACGACCTCCAGGTGCTGGGCAACGGTTCCTACCTGGCCGGGTCAAACGTCCAACAGAGCCACGTCGACACCAGTGCCTACGGCGGCTCAGGAGACGCAGACGTCGCTAACGCGGAGCTCCAACAGGTGGGTTTTGGCGGCGATTTGAGATGGCGCTGGAAAAGCCAGAATCACATCTCCCTGGCGGAGACCGGACACTGGTGGAACTGGGCTCGCACGCATCCCGCCCCCGAGGGCTACGACATCATGCACTGGAACTCGATCGAGCCCGATGGCAGGGCCGTGGTGGCCTCCTTCAGGCATCTCGACGCGGTGTACAAGATCCGGAAGAGCACCGGCAGGATCGTCTGGAAGCTGGGCGGCACGGAGACGTCAAAGAGCCTGACCGTCAAGGGCGACCGTCATATAAAGCCGCTCGGCGGTCAACATGACGCCCGCGTGCTCCCGGACGGGACCGTGACGGTGTTCGACAATCGGAGCTCCCCTTCGAGCGCTGGAGACCTGACGCCCGAGGCGGTGCGCTTCAGGATCGACCCGAAAAAGCGAACCGCAACGCTCCTGGAGTCGATTTCAGACCCCAACGTGTCCGGGTCCAGCTGCTGTGGCTCGGCGAGGCGCCTACCCAACGGGGACTGGCTGATCGACTGGGGCGGTGGAAAGGCAACCGGAATCGGCGGCTATCAGCGCGATGGCGATCGGACTTTCTTCCTCAAGTTCGACTCCGGCTTTTCCTACCGCGCGGTGCCGGTGCCCGACGGCGTGGTGTCGGCGCAGGACCTGCGCCATGGCATGGTCGCGATGTACCGCGGGCAGTGAATCCGTGGGCCTGGTGCGGGAGATCTCACGTCCTTCGTCCAAGTTCGCTCCAGCCCCGATCTAGGCGCTGCACGCGATCACCCGTTGCCGGGATTCGACACCGACTCGCCAGTTCCCTGCGACGCCGGGCGTGGCGGGCAGATCGAGCATGGCCCTGGCCCCACCACGGAGCGAGCCGACCGCGATCGGGGTGCCATCGGCGAACCGACCCGCCCTCACGACGGCGGGGGGGCCAGCGCTCGCGGACAAGACCAAGCGCCGGCCTGAAGGCGAGAGCGTCCCCGTGGCAGCATTGTCCGACCCATCCGGCCGCAGCGCGATGCAGCCCCGCGATGCTGTGGTCCATCGAGCGCCGGCGGCCACGAGACCGCGGGGCGCGGGCCGATCTGATCTCCCGGGCCGGCCGGCCGGTCGCAGCGCGCTGCCTGCGGCCTGAAGGAGGACGTTATCGGCGGTGATCCTCACGGGTTGCGGCCGCGAGAGGAGCTTCGCCGGGCTGTAGGCGGGCGAGCCGTAGGCGGCCAGCAGACGGCTGAGCTCCAGGGTCGCCAGTCCTAAGCGATGCGTGCTGGACGGTGTAGGCCCGCTGGCGGACGACGTGGTCGGAGATGAGCGTTCGCCCGGCACGCTCGAGTTGATGTAGGCCGGCCGGGCCCCTTCGCCCACCACATTGAATAGATTGAACTGAGGCGGCACCGCCGACCCGACAAGCGCCATCGAGGTCAACCCCGCCCGCAGGCGATCCGAGCCGGCATCGAAGAAACGCTCCTGACCGTGCAGCTTGTACACGTTCCCGGCTAGGGAGAAAATGAACACCACGAGGACTGCGGCAGCTGCAGGTGCGGTGAGGCCATGCGGCATCTTGAAGCTCTGCCCGAGATCGCACACCAAGAGCAGGAAGAGGACCGCGTCCGGATAGAGGTAGCGCGTCTCCTGTGGCACCCGCCCCCCTCCCGGCGCGAAGTTGGTCGCCATCCAAAAGGTGAGGAGCGCCGCGACCATAGCCAGCGCGAACGGCGAGATCGATCGCGAGCGTCGCGCCCTGGCAACCAGGAAAGCCCCGAAAAGCGCGAGCAGCGCAACGCTCACTACCGTCTGCATCGGCCTCGAGATCGGGTGACCAAAATAGGACCAGGTGCCACCCAAGCCTCCGATGCCCCGCAGGGTGGCCACAAGAGACCTCCCCGTCCAACCGGGAGCCCTGACGATCAGCGATTCCAGCGACCCCGATCGCCCCCCGTTGAACTCGAGCAACCACCAGGTCGCGTACGCCAGGATGGGAAGGACGAAGACCCAGGACCGCCGCCAACGCTCGGGCGCGGGGCGACTCAGCACGAGCACCACCGCCGCCGCCGCGAAGGCGAAGCTCGTGCTGTGCGACGCGAGGCCGACAACGAGGAGAACGCACGCGCCGACATCACCCTTCAGGTCCCTTCGCTCGAGCGCCAACAGCATCGCGAGGCCAGCGGCGATCGAGATCAGGCTGGGGATCCGGAGCGGGACCGCGACCACCTCCCCGGAGCTCCCGAGAAAGAGCAGAACCGTTGTAGGGATGATCGCGAGGAGCGCTCCGACCCGGCGGCGGACGAGCGCGTAGAACAGCCCGGCGCACAGGAGTAGCAGGGCGATGTGGGCGAGCCGGTACGGCGCATACGAGCCGATCCCGAGTCCCTCGAAGGCCGCCTTGTAGAGAAGCAGCGGAATTGCGATCAGGTGTTTACCCCGCGGCGGGTTGAACAGGTAGTCCCCGATCGGCTGGGTGATCGACCGGTTTGCGTAGCCCCATTCGTCGCCGCGGAGGGTCTGCTCCGTCGACCAGACCCAGATGAGCGCGGCCGAGAGTGCCATCAGCAGGCCAAGAACCAGCCACGGAACGGAGTTGCGCCAGACGCTATCCGGAGGAGCGGCTTCGCCTCCATCGCTCGGCGACAAGGAAGCGCTTGAATGGGCGCTCACGCGTACCCCATCCGCTCCAGGATCGGGATCTCGTGGATCTGGGGGGGCTGGAGGTGGTCCCAGAGAATGCCTCGGGGGCGCTTGAAGACTCGCTCGACCTCGATCGCGGCGCGGGGGGTGGCGATCAGGTCGACCGGCAGGTCGTGGTCGGTGAGCATAAGGTGTTCGCGCAGGATCTGAATCGGATGGACCGTGGTCGCGACCTGCGTTTGGTCGCCGATCTTGCCCTCCTCGATCAGCAGACCGTACTCGAGGTCCGAGAACCCGCCCCCCTTGCCGAGGCGCCCCCCGCTCAGGTTCACCGCGACCGATCCGCAGAGCACGAAGTCGATCTCCGGGATCTCCTCCAGGGCGACGACCTTGCCGTGCCGAAGCGCTCCCTTGATCGTCGCGGCCTCGCGAACCTGCGCCTTCGTGAAGCGCTTCGGGTCCAGGAGCCGGAAGGGGTGCTGGTCGCGAAGCCGCGGCACCGCCATCACGATCTTCTTTCCCTGCTCCAGGGCGAGGCGTCGGGCATGCGTCTGCGGCGAGTCGGGGTTGGCCTTGATCACCTGCGCCGGCTCCCAGAGGCGGTGGTCCGCCAGCTTCTGGGCGGCGAGCTTGGCGCCCGCGAAGTTGGGGATCCGTCCTTCGGCGCCCGGAAATCGCGACACCCCCTCGCGATCCATGGCGCGCCAGACGGCCCGCCGTACCTGGTCCTTGGACCGCATCGCACCGAAACATAGTTGTTCGGTTGGGCGGCACGTCCCGGGCTGCGAGAATGACGCGCCGATGGCAGACGAGCAGCGGACTCCACTCAGCGCCCCACCCCCAGACGAGGGCGCCGCGCAGGCGCCTGCTCAACGATCGGGGGAGGAGATGCGCGACCTGCTGCCGGCGATCGAGCCGGAGCGAATGCTCAACGACTGGGGCCGCTCGGAGCGGATCGAGGGCCTGATGGACCGAACCCTCGTCGAGTTCTTCTATCGCTACTGGTTCCGGGTCGAGGTCGAGGGCATCGAGAACGTGGCCGACGATCGGGGCGCGCTTCTCGTCTCCAATCACGCCGGTGCGCTTCCTCCGGACGCGGCGATGATCGCCAAGGCGATCCGCGAGGAGCATCCGAATCCACGGCCCCTGTATCTGACCGTCGAGCATTTCTTCAAGGGTTTCCCGGGCTTCTCGATGCTGATCCCGAAGATCGGCGGGGTTGCGGCGCACCCGGCGAACGTGCATCGGCTGCTGTTCGACGAGCGCCAGCTGGTGCTGGTCTTCCCCGAGGGCAGGAAGGGCACCGAGAAGCTCTACCGGGACCGATACCGGCTGCGGCGCTTCGGGCGCGGCGGGTTCGTCGAGGCCGCGATGCGAGCCGAGGCGCAGCTCGTCCCCACCTGCGTCGTCGGCGCCGAGGAGGCGATGCCGGTTTTCGGCCAGGTGGATGTCCTGCGGCGCCTAACCGGGTTGCTCTACTTCCCCATCACGCCGACCTTTCCCTGGCTCGGGCCGCTCGGAATGCTCGGCTATCTGCCCGCGAAGTTCAGGATTCGCTTCCTGGAGCCGATCGACACCGTTGCCCTCGGAGGCGTCGAAGCGGCGGAGGACAAGGCGCTCGTCCAGACCGTGGCCCAGGAGATCCGCGCGCAGATCCAGGAGAACCTGCACGAGATGCTCGCTCGGAGGCGGTCGGTGTGGATGGGATGAGCGACACCCGCCGCGAGCCGGCCGAAGAGCCGGGCGACCTGGCACCGGACGAGGGGACCCGAAGGGTCCTGGTCACCGGCCTCTCCACCTACTGGGGCGGGCGCCTCGCCCAGGCGCTCGAGAGCTTCGAGCAGATCGAGGCGATCATCGGCGTGGACGAGAGCGCTCCGACCAGGGAGCTCGAGCGCACCGAGTTCGTCAAGGTGACGAATCAGCACTCCCTCCTGGCGCGCATCGTGCGGGCCGCCGAGATCGACACCGTGATCGACACCCGGCTGGTCGTCAACTCGCTGATGGCCTCGCCGCGCCTGGCCCATGAGAACAACGTGATCGGGACGCTCAACATCCTCGCGGCCTGCGCGGGGCCGGGCTCGCCGGTGCGCAGGTTCGTGTTCAAGGGCTCCACCCACTACTACGGGTGTGAGCAGGACGATCCGGCCTTCTTCACCGAGGCGATGTCGCGACCCCATCCTCCGCGAACCGGCCTCGAGCGCGACATGGTCGAGGCCGAGGAGACGGTGAGCGACTTCGCGCAGCGAAATCCCGATGTCACGGTCACCGTGCTGCGGTGTGCCAACGTCCTCGGCCCGGACGTCGATACGGCCTTCACTCGGGTATTCGGCCTCCCGGCGGTGCCGATGATGCTCGGCTTCGATCCGCGGCTTCAATTCGTCCACGAGGACGACGTCGTGCACGCGCTCGAGCATGCCGCGTTTCACCGGGCACCGGGCGTGTACAACGTTGCCGCCGACGGGGTGCTGGCGCTGTCGGAGATCATCGGCCTGCTGGGCAAGCGCGCGTTGCCGATCCTGCCGCCGTGGGGGACCGGCCTGATGACCGGCTCGCTTCGGCAGCTCGGGTTCAGGATTCCGGATGAGGCGATCAACCAGCTTCGGTTCGGGCGGGGGGTGGACAACCGGCTCTTCAAGGCGACCGGGTTCCGCTATGGCTATACGACTCGCGAGGCCGCGCTGCGCCTGGGCGAGCACCAGCGGCTGGCGCACGTCATGCGCGGCGCCGAGCACACCTACAAGTACGAGCGCGAGGTCGAGGAGTTCCTGCGATGGAGCCCGCATGTGCGCCGAGACCAACCAGGAGAGCGAGGGGGGGTCGCGGCGGACCGCGAGCCGCTCGGGATCTGATCCGCGCGGCGGTCGAGCGAGTGGTCGCGCAAGGCCGGTTGCGAGGCTCGAAAATGCAGGAATAGCACCGCTTCCTGCCTAAACTGAGTGTTGGTTTCGTGGGACGAAGGGCTCAGATCGCTCTTGCCGCCGTGGTGGGGTTGCTGCTGGTCACGGCGGCCGCCGCCTACGCGCTCGACCGCGCCAACTCGGACAAGATCGCCGACGGCGTCCGAGTGGGGGGCGTGGCGGTTGGTGGGTTGTCGGCGGACCAGGCGCGGCATCGCGTCAAGGCGAAGCTGCTCGCGCCGCTCGACAAGCCGGTCACCGTGACCTTCGAGGGCAGGAAATACGTCCTCAGCCCCGAGCGCCTCCAGCTGCGCGCCGACATCAACGGCATGGTCGACGAGGCGCTCGCCGCCAGCCGTTCGGGCGGCTTTCCGACCCGGGTCTGGCGCTACGCGACCGGCGGCGGCGTCGACCGCGAGATCGCGCCTCAGATCAGCTATTCGGCCGACGCCCTCGACGGATTCGCGGGCGAGGTCGCAAAGCAGATCGACCGCCCGGCTCGGGACGCGTCTGTGGCTCCAACCCCGACCTCCCTCAATCCGGTCGCCGGCAAGGACGGCGTGACCGTCCTCACCGGGAGCCTGCGGTCGCGCCTTCGCGCCGCGATCGACAGCCCGAGGCATCGAACGGTCTCGCCGACGATCAAGCGGCTGAAGCCCGCGGTCACGACGGCCGACCTGGCCCAGAAGTACCCGGTGTTCCTGACCGTCGACCGAGGAGCCTTCCAGCTTCGACTCTGGAAGAACCTGAAGGTTGCGAAGACCTACACGATCGCGGTCGGCCAGGCCGGCCTGGAGACCCCTGCGGGCGAGTACACGATCGACGACAAGCAGGTCAACCCGTCTTGGCACGTGCCCGACTCTCCCTGGGCAGGCGACCTCGCGGGCAAGGTGATCCCGCCCGGGCCTGAAGACCCGATCAAGGCGCGTTGGATGGGCTTCTACGCCGGCGCCGGGATCCACGGGACCGACGAGACCTCGTCGCTGGGGACGGCCGCTTCTCACGGATGCATTCGGATGGCGATCCCAGACGTCGAGGAGCTCTACCCGCAGGTACCGCTGGGCACGCCCATCTACGTCGGCAACTGACGGTCTGGTGGCGTCGCCAGAGCGCCTGCAGGCGCAGGTCGCGGCCAGTTGCCGGCGAACCAGCGCTTCATGAGCGGATCCGCGGATCAGATCAGCCCGGCGTGGGAGGCGGCGCTGGTCGGCTTCGAGCGCGACCTTCGGACGCGTGGAGCGTCGCGGCACACCCTGCGTGCCTACGCCGCCGATCTCTCAGAGCTCGCCGCATGGGCGACCGCGCGCCGCCGGGAGCCCGGCGAGCTCGCCTATCGCGACCTTCGCGCCTACGCAGCCGCATTGTCGGAGCGGGGGCTCGCGCCGTCCACCGTCGCCCGAAAGCTCGCCGCCGTCCGCAGCCTCCACGACCACCTCGTGCGGGCCGAGAGTGCCGCGCACAACCCCGGTGAGCTCCTTCCGAGCCCGAAGCGCGGCACCCGCCTGCCGCGCGTGCTCTCCCCCGAGCAGGTGGCGGGCCTCTTGGAGCGGATCCCGGCCTCTTCGCCGCTCGAGCTCCGCGACCGGGCGCTCCTCGAACTCGTCTACGCGTGTGGGCTGCGGGCCGAGGAGGTGGTCAACCTCGACCTCGATTCCCCGGACTTCGACTCCGAAGCGCTCCGGGTCGCCGGCAAGGGCTCCAAGACGCGGATCGTCCCGATGGGCGAGCCGGCGCAGCGGGCCCTTGAGCGCTATCTGGAGAGAGCGCGACCCGCGCTTGCGTCGAACCCGCGCGAGGCGGCGCTCTTCGTCTCCCGACGAGGGAGGCGACTCTCGCCCTCCGACGTGCGGCGTCGCCTCGAGCGCTGGGTGCGGGAGGCGGCCGTGGCCGGACACGTCTCGCCCCATACCCTGAGGCACTCGTTCGCGACCCATCTGCTCGAGGGAGGGGCGGACCTGCGCTCGATCCAAGAGCTCCTCGGCCACGCGAGCGTCTCGACCACGCAGGTGTACACGCGGGTGGAGCCGCAGCGCCTCCGCCGCGAGTACGCTCGCTCACACCCGCGCGCCTGAGCTGCGGCGGATAACTTTTCCGACCACGATGGAGACCAACGTCAAAGCCGTCGAGCTCCGGGACCTTTGGCGCCGCTACAAGGAGCAGGGGGACGAGCGCGCGCGCGAGCGGCTGGTGGTCGCCTACTCGCCGCTCGTCAAGTTCATCGCCGGGCGAATGGCCTCGGGGCTGCCGTCGCACGTCGAGGAGGGAGACCTGATCTCCTACGGGCTGCTCGGCCTGATCGGCGCGATCGAACGGTTCGACCTCGAGCGGGAGATCAAGTTCGAGACCTTTGCGGTCGCTCGGGTGAAGGGGGCGATCATCGACGAGCTTCGCTCCCTCGACTGGGTGCCGAGGTCGGTGCGCGCGAGGGCGCGCGACGTGGAGCGGGCGCACGCCAAACTCGAGGCCAAGCTTCAGCGCTCGCCGACCGACGAGGAGATGGCCGAGCAGCTCGAGATGACGGTCGGCGAGTTCCAGGACGCTCTGCTCGAGATCGCCAACTCATCGGTGCTGGCGCTCGACGACCTCTGGACCTTCGCCGACCCCGAGGGAAGCGGTGGCCAGATCTCGGTGCTCGACACGATCACCGACCCGCACGCCGTCGATCCCGAGACCGAGGCGCAGGCCTCGGAGGTCAAGGACCGCCTCGCCGACGCGATCGAGTCACTGCCCGAGCGAGAGCGACTCGTGATCGCGCTGTACTACTACGAGAACCTGACTCTTCGCGAGATCGGCGAAGTGCTCGGGGTCACCGAGTCGCGGGTCTCCCAGCTCCACACCAAGGCCGTACTCGGGCTGCGCTCGCGGTTCGCGGGCAGCCTCCCCTGACGGCTCGGGTGGCCTGGCATATATTGCTGCGGTGGCCCACAAGCCGGCCGACCGGATTCGCAACGTCGCCCTGATCGGGCATCGAGGGAGCGGCAAGACGAGCCTCGCCGAGGCGCTCCTCTTCGAGGCCGGGGTCGTCAACCGTCTCGGGCGTGTCGCGGACGGCTCGACCGTCCTCGACTTCGAGCCCGACGAGCAGGAGCGCGAGATGTCGATCGGTGCCGGCGTCGCGTCGTTCGACTACGACGGCCGCAAGATCAATCTGATCGACACCCCGGGGGACTCGAGCTTCATCGCGGACACGCTCGGGGCCCTGCGGGTCGTCGACGCCGCAGTCGTGGTCATCAACGCGGTGATGGGCGTCGAGGTGCACACCGAGCGCCTCTGGGCACGGGCCCATGACGAAGGGCTGGCGCGGCTCGTGTTCGTCAACATGCTCGACCGCGAGCGCGCCGACTTCTTTCGCACGCTGAACTCCTTGAAGGCGGCGTTCGGCCCCCACGCCGTTGCCACCGAGATCCCGATCGGCGCCGAGCACGAGGTGCGCGGAGTCATCGACCTGATCGACATGAAGGCGTTCGAGTACAAGGGGGAGGGGAGGGGCAGCGCCCGAGAGATCGACATCCCCGAGGACCTGAGGGAGCAGGCCGAGGAGTACCGCGAGAAGCTGATGGACGAGGTCGCCGAGAACTCCGACGAGCTGATGGAGCGCTATCTCGAGGGCGAGGAGATCTCTCACGAGGAGATCGTCACGGCGCTGAAGAAGGGAGTCACCCAGGGGCAGCTCTTTCCGGTCACGTGCGGCGTCGCCACCAAGAACCTCGGCACCAACAGGCTGCTCGAGGCGTTGGTCGAGGACGTCCCGTCGCCGGCCATGCGAGGAGCGGTCGGTGCCTTGGACTGCGACGGAAACCCGATCGAGATCGAGCCCGCCGAGGACTCCGAGCCGATCGCCTACGTGTTCAAGACCACGGCCGATCCCTACACCGGGCGAATCAACATGCTGCGCGTCCACTCAGGCATCCTGCGCTCCGACTCGCACGTCGTCAACGTCACCCGCGGCGCCAAGGAGCGGATCGGCCAGCTCTCGGCGCCACGCGGCAAGGAGACCGATTTGCTGGACGAGCTCGGGCCCGGTGACATCGGCGCCGTCGCGAAGCTCCGCGAGACCCGAGCCGGAGACGTGCTTGCGGCCAAGGACGCCGCGGTCTCGTTCCCGCCCTTGGACCTGCCGGCGCCGGTGATGGCGTTTGCCTTCGAGCCGAAGTCGAAGGGGGATGAGGAGAAGGCCGCGACCGCACTTCGGCGCCTCGTCGAGGAAGACCCGACCCTCGACGTCCACAGGGATCCGCAGACCGGCGAACAGATCATCGCGGGGCTGACCCAGATCCATGTCGAGGTGATCACCGAGAGGATGAAGCGCCGCTACGGCGCCGAGATCGAGCTCCATCCGCCGCGGGTTCCCTATCTGGAGACGATCCGAAAGCCGGCCCGGGCCCATGGCCGCTACAAGAAGCAGACCGGCGGCCGGGGTCAGTTCGGCGACTGCCAGATCGAGATCGAACCGGCCGATTCGGGAGCCGGCTTCGAGTTCGTCAACGCGATCAAGGGTGGCGTCATCCCGACCGGGTTCATCCCGGCGGTCGAGAAGGGGATCGCCGAGGCGATGGAGCAGGGCGTGCTCGCGGGATACCCCGTCAAGGACGTCCGAGTACGCCTGTTCGACGGCCAGCACCACTCCGTGGACTCGTCGGAGATGGCGTTCAAGATCGCCGGGTCGATGGCGTTCAAGCAGGCCGTGGCCGACGCCGAGCCCTACCTGCTCGAACCGATCGTACAGATGGCGATCGCGGTCCCCGAGGAGAGCGTCGGCGACGTGGTGGGCGACCTCAACTCGCGACGCGGACGCCCACTCGGCGTCGAGCCGAAGGGCACGTTGACCGAGATCAAGGCGGAGCTGCCGATGGCCGAGGTGCTCGACTACGCGCCCGATCTGCGCGCGATCACGGGCGGCAGGGGCGACTACACGATGCAGTTCGAGCGCTACGAGGAGGTGCCGGGCCAGATCGCCCAGAAGGTGATCGCCGAGGCGCGACGGGACGGGGCCGACAAGGCCGCTTGAGCCCGGCCGCAGGCAAGGGCGCTCCCGCGCTTCTCGCCGGCGCGTTGCTACTTTGGGGCCGTGTCGGACCATTCCGCCTGCGACGTCTGCTCGCGCACGATCCTGAAGGGCGAGCAGATCCACGAGTACGTGACCCCGCAGGGCCAGCGTCACGGTGTCTGCGTGCTGTGCCGCCAGCGCGCCGAGGCGTCCGGATGGATCCCGGCCGAGCAGTACGGGGCGACAACGCGCCAGCCGCCCAGCCGCGCCCGGCGCGGCCAGGCGCTGCGGGAGCGTCTCGGACGCGCCGCCTCGCGGGCGGGGGCTCGTGTCTCCCGGGGGCCGGCAGGTGATGATCGCGATTCGGATCGGGCCCCCGAGGACACCGCGCAGGCCCCCGCCGGGACGCTCGAGCGCGAGCCGGCCCCGCGCGCCGAATCGACCGATCGACCGATCGCCGAGCGGCCGCCCGGATCGGAATCCGCGCCGACCCCGGCGGTCGATTCAAGACCCGCGCCCGCCGCGAGGCCGCGCCGGGAGGCCAAGCGCAATCCGAAGCCCGCCCCGCCCGCCGGCCAGACCCCGCCGCGGCCCCGCCGGGGCCCCGAAGCGATCATGCGAGGGGCCGTCGAGCGCTTCAACTCCAGCGAGGACCGGCGAAAGGTGGGTGGCCTGATCCGTTCGCTGGGCGAGCCGCGCGCCGCCGTCGTTCCCGACCCCGAGCGCCAACTTGCCGTGGTCACGGTGGCATGGGAGCTCTCCTGGTATCAGTGGGAGGTGAACGGCGAGGACGACGACTCGGGTCTCGGGACGGTCCGCGAGGTCGCGAAGGGGGACGAGCTCTCCGAGCTCGCGGAGGATGCCCGATCATGGAACGCAGCGGTGAGCGAGGACGGGGGGCTTCGGCTTCGAAGCGCGGATCGCGACCGGGCGCCGGCCGGAGAAGCTTGAGCGCACGTCGGCTGGTCGTCCATGTCGACGGTGGCGCTCGTGGGAACCCCGGGCCGGCGGCGATAGCGGCGGTGGTGACCGATTCCGAGGGCGAGCTGGTGGAGGAGGGCTCGGAGTCGATCGGCAGGGCTACGAACAACGTGGCCGAGTACCGGGCGCTCCTCTTGGGGATCGAGCGCGCCCGGGCGCTCGGGGCGACCGAGGTGGAGTTGGTCGGCGACTCCGAGCTGATTGTTCGCCAGGTCCGGGGCGAATACCGGGTCAAGGACGCCAACCTTCGCGGCCTCCACAGCCGCGTTCGCGAGGCGCTCGACCCCTTCGACGGCTGGACGATTCGTCATGTTCGCCGCGAGGCGAACGAGCGTGCCGACCGACTCGTCAACGACGAGCTCGACGGCGGCGGTTGATCGGCGCCGCGATCGGGTCCCCGGCGGAGGCGCGTTCGGTCGCACGCCGCGCCAAACGCGCCTCCGCCTCCGGCCCTCCCGACGGGGACGGGCTTGCCGACAGCTATAACTACGGCTATGTGCGGCTGTAGCTCAGTTGGCTAGAGCGTCTGCTTGCCATGCAGAAGGTCGTGGGTTCGAATCCCATCAGCCGCTTTCAGGGGAAGCCCCGCTAACGCGGGGTTTTCTCATGCTTGCGCCGGTTCGGCGCCGCGGCTGCGGCCGCCGCTTCGGGCCTCGTCGGAAAAGCCGATCGGCTGGCGTCCAGCCGCCTTCAGCTTTTCCGCCAACTTGGCGCGGCGCGACTTCTCCCGCTCCGGCACCACGAAGTAGTGATCGAACGGGCCCTCGAGTACCTCGATCAGCCACTCGGCCTCCTCCGGCTCGACGGGAAGGATCTCGCCGGGGCTCGTGTTCTTGTTTCTCGGTCTCGTGTGATCCGAGATTTCCGATCTCCCGCATCGCATGGAGGTTCTCGCTCAGGCGCGAGGGAAGATCCCCGTGCTCGACCACGAAGTCAATTTCATCGACGAGACGTCCGGGCGCAGCCCCGCCCTCCTTGCGCAGGAGCGCCTGGAGGCAGCGCCGCCCGAACGCAGCGCTCGCCTCCGGACTGTCGCCGAGAAGGACACAAGCCGTTCGAACGCCTCCGCGTAGCTCTTGGGGGCCTCGGCGGCCACAGGCCTTACCGATCCGCGAGGCCAGATCCGCACCGTTATGCGTCGGTCGCTATCGACCATGCTGGCGCCGATCAAGTCCATCGTGAACCGTCCACAACTCGTGCATTTGGTCCCGGTGATTGCCCACTCGACCGCCTCCCGGTCGGTGCCGAGGGCGAGTTCGTTCCACTGATCGTGGAAGTCAATGAAGCAGTGCGGGCATTTCATGCGGGCGATTGTAGGTGGCCGGTATTCGCCCTCAGCGCAGCGTCCCGAAAGGAATCCAGCGCCGATGTCACCGTCAATGAATCCATCCCGGAAGCGACGGCGCCGGGGGGGCGGCCGCCAGCACTCCTCACGCTCACATCGGCGCGGATCCGCGCAGCGAGGCTTGGCCTCCACGAACTCGCCGTTGATCCGGTAGCCGATCACGCTCCCGCCCGAGACGATGATCGTCGGCGGCTTCACGGCGACGCGCTCGGGCTGGCCGCGTATCACTTTGCCAGCGCGGCGACTTCATCGTCGCGCAGGAGGCCGAGCTCGGCCAGGCGGGCGGGCTGATCGTCGGGCGGGTCCTCGCCGACCTCAAACTTCCAGTAGCCCCAGCACCGCCAGCCTGGCTGGCGGTGCTTGAACGGCCCGTAGGCGTGCCAGGCGAGTCGAAGCCCTTCCTCGGTGTAGCTCCCGACTGGGCCGATGAGCAACTCGAGGACGAGCCGCACTTCGTAGGGCGGCACCTTGTGACCGGCGATCCGGGTCACGGGGCCTTCCTCCATCTCCGCTCAGCCGCTCGGCGGGCGCCTCTGACCGCGTCTCGGGTGGACTCGGGCAGGTCCAGCGACCCGAGCAGCTTCCCGAGGGCCAGGCGGCTCTGCCGGACCTCGGCCACGGAAGGGTTCACGACCTGTTGGCCGCGCGAGCCCTCGACCAGATAGCCGCGCTGCGCGATGTCGCCCTCGGCGGCCGCCACGTCCCTGGCCTGCCTTGCTGCAAGGTCGAGGATCGCCTCCTCGCGCTCGTCCATCTCGGCTCCCGGCGGAAGGCCGGTGCGAATCGCCTCGACCATCTCGAGGCCGGGATCGGGTGTCTTAGTCATCTAGGAAACCCTCGTGATGGCATCCGGGGCGTGTGAGGTCTGCCGCTCGGCGGTCGGCGAGACCGCGGGGTCGAATTCTGCGACCCTCCCCTGTGTCCCTCCTCAAAGCCATCGAAGGGAATTGCTGTGTTCATCGAGTTCACCGTGCCGTTTGCTGTGTACGTCGAGTTCACCCTGGCGTTGATCCTCGTCTTCATTCTCGTCGTCATCCCGATCCTCTATTGGATATTCCTAGGCGTCACTGGGCCAATCCGTCGACGACGACACTGACGAGGAAACGGCCTCGATTCGCTTGGGGTTGCGCTGAGTTCGATCTAGTCGGATCGCTAACGAGATACTGCGCGGGCGATGTCGCAGGAGAACGTGGAGCTGGTCAGATCGGCGCTCGAGGCCTACAACGCCGGTCCCGACGCGTATCTCGACTTCATGGCAGAGGACATCGAGGTTCGCCCTGATGCCTCCGTGTTTACCGAGGCGAAGCCTTTTCGCGGCCG
This sequence comes from uncultured bacterium, assembly GCA_963720685.1. Classification (GTDB taxonomy): domain Bacteria; phylum Actinomycetota; class Thermoleophilia; order Solirubrobacterales; family 70-9; genus AC-56. The sequence goes on from CAVRGF010000003.1 coordinate 909,023, forward strand.
CGAAGAGTTCCGGCGCTTCCTCGCCGTTACCGAACAGGACTGGGAGGGGGGAGCCAAGGCAGACGTTCGGGAGGTGTTTGCCGTCGGCGACCGGGTCGTGGGCCGAACCGACTGGGGAGGCAGGGGCCGGGCCAGCGGCATCGACCTCCGCTCCAATCTGAGTGCCGTCTTCGACATCCGGGGTGGCCAGATCATTCGGATCGAGTTCTACTTCGACCACGCGAAGGCCCTCGAAGCCGCTGGGCTGCCGGAGTAGGCGATGTCGCAGGAGAACGTGGAGCTGGTTCGCCGATTCATCGACGCCTTCGGCCGACGCGATCGTGAGACGTTCGCCGCCTTGCTCCATCCGGAGGTCGAGTGGCACACATTCGTGACCCCCCTCCTCGGGATCGCGGAGACGATGCATGGTCGAGACGAACTGGTCCGAGTTACTTTCGAACTGATTCCGCAGGCACTTGACGATTGGCACTCCGTGCCCCTGGACGTCAAGGAGTTGGCCGACGGCCGGGTGCTGTCCGTCGCTCGATACGAAGCCCGAGGCTCGTCCAGCGGAGCCGAGATCACGATGGAAACTACGGCCATTTACCGCTTCGACTCCGGGATGATTGTGCACGTCCGTGAGTTCCGGACCCGGGCCGAAGCCCTCGAAGCCGCCGGGCTCCCGGAGTAGGCGATGTCGCAGGAGAACGTCGAGGTCGCGCGGAAAGTGATCGATGCTGTCAACCGGGGCGACTTGGATGCCTGGTTGGGTTTCCTCAGCCCAGATGTCGTATGGGAGTCCCTGCCCCTCGTCGGGTTTCGAGGCGTCTACCGCGGGCGGGCGGAGGCCCGAGAGGGGTGGACTTCTTGCCCGTCAGCCCGAGCTCGGCGCGCAGCCGGTCGTCGCTCTTGCCTGCAACCGCATGCGCTTCCGAACCATCGAGTAGATCGAAGGTGGCATCATCTTGCTGCGCGCTCTTCATGCTCAGGATCCTGGTGTCCTGGTTGGCGGGTGCCGGGACGATCGAGACTTCGTACAAGTCGAGCTCGGTGAGAACTTCGACTCCATCGTCACGGTGCGACTGCTTGACCAAGTAGCCGAACGACATCGCGACCAGGTTCCTTGACGAGCTGATCCCCGTGGCCCGGGGGGAAGTCCGGGCGAAGCTGGACCGTGCCGAGCGTCGGCTTCCCCAGAATCCTGCGGGCGAGCGGCGGCGAGTACCGCGACAGCCGCACCTGACCACGGCGAAGAGCGTCCGCTGATTGGGCAGCGACCCGCTCTCGCTGCCCAAACCCAGCAGAATCGCGCCTGAACCACCCGAATCTGAGCCGGGAATGTGGGGCGGGGGAGGGGCCCCGTAATCCCGCTTCCCATGGGGGTTTTCGACTGAAACCGCGGCCCTCGGCAGGCATGCTTGCCATGCAGAAGGTCGTGGGTTCGAATCCCATCAGCCGCTCTCTTCGGTGCTCTCGTTGGACTCTCGCCAGGCATGACGTGACCGGCACCAAGTCAGTGATTCGAGCAGGCCTGGTAGCTCAGCTGGCAGCAGAGCCGGGTTTCGCCCGAGGCGTCCATTGGCCGCCTCCACTTCTCGCGCATGCGAGGTGCGAACTGGCCAGGTCACACCCACAAGCGCCGACCGGGGGCCGCCTTGCTACTTGCCGACGCCCTCGGGAACGATCTTGACGCCGCGCTCGTACCAGCTGCCGACGGGCACCTCGGCGATCAGGACCTCCGTCTCGGCACGAAAGCTCTCCCCCTTAACGCCCACGACTGCGTCGATCAGGCCCTCGGCGAGTTGCTCGCGCTCATCAGACGAGAACACTCCTTCGAGGAGTCTCGCTTCGATTAGCGGCATTCCTCCACCTCCTTCGTTTTCCGTGGTGCGGCGAATGTATCGGGCACGGCTCCCTTCGCATGTACTGGAAGCGGGCCCGGCGCGCGGAGGCGCTTGAGCCGGTGGGCCGCTGCCCTAGCAAGGCCCTTCACGACATCACAGCGGTTGAGGTCGTCAGCGACTGCCGGCTCCGACTCACCTTTCGACGACCAAACCGTCGGCCACGTCGACTTCACAGGCCGCAAGTCGCTCGGTGTCCTCGGACCGCTCGGCGACCCGGACTACTTCTCGCGCGCGTTCGGGTGGACCCCAGAGCTCGGAACGATCGCCTGGCCAAATGGCGTCGACCTGGAGCCGGAGCCGCTCTACGAGGAAGCGCGCCGGAACCCCGTAGCACCGGCCTCGAGCGCTCGCTGAGCGACTCCGTGTCCCTCAGCTACCAGTTGCTGCAGAGGTAGGGCTCTGAGAATCGGTAGCGCCGCTCGTAGCAGGGCTCTGCCGCACTGCTTGAACAAGCCTGTCGGCCGGGATTTCGCACAGATCAGCCGCTCTTCTCCAGACCTCCGTCAGATCGCGACACGACACGTCCCGGGAACGCGTGCTCCTCGACCACCTCGTAGAGCCCGTCTGCTCCGACCGACTCGACGAATGGAGCGATCGCTTTGAGCTGCTCGGTGTAGCCCTGCTCGGCGACGGCACGGCGCAGTTGCTCGACCGTGCCGTCGAAGAACCCGAAGCAGATAACCTCGTCGCGGCGTTCCGTGCTTCGGACCATGTTGAAGTGCACGTAGCCGGCGGGCGGGTCCTCCAGGTTCTCGTGTGCCATGAAGGCGTCGCGAAACTGGTCGAAAGTCCCTGCCTTGAGTGTGCGAACCGTTAGCGCGCAGAGATCACGCTCTCCTTTCAAGCGAGGGGCGCAGCGCCTCCAGGAAGGCTTGCGGCTGCTCCATCGGCGGGTCGTCGCCTGCGTCGTCGATTACCCGCAGGGGCCAGTCGAGGCGGGTGCTTGCCGCCTCGCCGACTGCCAGGCGGACCCCGGTGTTCTCCCGTCCCCAGATGAGCGTGGTCGGCACCACGATCCTCGCCAGATCGTCGTCGGGGATCACAGGCGTCCCAACACTCCCCATCATGGACCGCAGGGCGCTTTTGCCGCTCTTCTCGCGCGCCCGATCAACGTAGTAGGCCTCGAAGGTGTCCCAGCGCTCGCCCATCTGCCGCCGCACACCGGCCAGGTCCACGGTGCACCGCTGCCACAGCCGGTCCGAGCTGCGCTCGCTGGGGCGAACCATGAAGCGCACGAGGGCGGCCGCAAACCGCGGCGACGGGCGGAACTTGCCCAGCCCGAGGGAACCGACCAGAACGAGGCCGCTCAGGCGGTCGGTGTACTCGCTCGCATAGCGAGCCGCGATGGCGCCGCCGAGGAGATGGCCAACGAGGACGGGCGGGGAGTCGCAGGTGCGTTCGATCAGCTCGTCGAGCCACGCCAGCATGCGGCCGGCGTCGAGCCCGCCATCCGGAACGCCGGAGGCGCCGTGTCCGGGCAGGTCGGGCGCGACGACGCGGTTCGTTCGGACCAGATCTGGAATGACCCTCATCCACTTCGCCCCGAACTCGCCGGGGCCGTGCAGGAAGATGACCGGTGGCCCGTCCCCGCCCTCCAGCACGGCGGTGGAGATTCCGGCCACCTCCAGCCGGCGCTCCGTGACGGGCATCCCCGTCAGGAGCCGTTCGCGAAGGCTATCTTCGGCGCTCGCCCGGCCGGCCGCGCTCCCGCCCCCGCTCGCGCCGCTGATCGCCGTCTGCTGTGCCGCCATCTGTTCCTCCTTCGGATTCCCCAGGCCCATTGCCCGGTGAGGTCACCGTAGGACCAGCGCGGCCGCGCCGCATCGCCTGGATTCACCAACTTCGCGGCGGCCGGAGCGTGGTCATTTCTGACCACGCCGGCGTCAGACGAGGCCGTGCTCGAAGGCGAAGGCGGTCGCCGCCGTCCTCGAGGACAGACCGAGCTTGGCAAAGATGTTCTGCAGGTGCCGCGCCACCGTGTGTTCGCTGATTACGAGGGCCGCGGCAATCTCGCGGTTGCTCTTGCCGGCGGCCACCAGCTGCAGCACCTCCAGCTCGCGCTCGGTGAGGCCATGGGTTTGGCCGGGCGCGGCGCCTGCGAGCGACGCGATCCGGGTGAGGTCCGGGCTTGCCCCCAGCTCCGCGAAGGCCGCGTGCGCCGCATCCAGCTCCAGGGTCGCGCCATCCTCGTCACCGAGAGCGCGGCAAGCACGCCCCACGAGCTCGCGCACCCGGGCCGTCTCGTAGGGCGCCTCGAGCTGTTGCCAGGCCTCTCCCGCGTGGCGGAGCGAGGCTAGGGCCGCGGCAGCATCGCCCTCGGCCAGCTCGACTGCCCCCCGCGCCTGCGCGGCCATCGCCCCCAACGCCCCCTGCTCTTGGCCATCCGCGAGCGACCCCAGCTCATCGCTTGCATCGCGCGCAGCGTCCAGGTCGCGAGCGGCGAGCATGATCTCGACGTATGCCGGAAGCAGCTTTGCCCGCTTGCTGATCTCGGCGGTCTCAACCGATGCCCTGCGGATCGCGGCTGCGGCGGCGTCGGGCTCTCCCTGTGCGAGCCGCAGCAGGGCCAGACCCGGCTGGGGCTCTCGGCCGCGCCCGCTTGCCTCGCGATAGGCCTCCTCAGCAGCGCCGTAGTCGCCCAGCATGCGATGGATCTCGCCCTGCCGGTAGCAGGCCTCACCGGCCGCCGCCGGGCTATCCGCCTCCGCACAGCGCTCCTCGGCTCGCCGCGCCTCCTCCAGCGCCTCGAGCCAGGCTCCATGCAGCTGGATCAGCTCGGCGCGGTGGGTGAGGCAGCGGCCGGTGAAGGCAACCAGGTCGGGTTGGCGGTCGCACCAGCCCGAGAGGGCGGCCGTCCACTCCTGCGCGCGGCGAACCTCATGGGCGTCCTGGCAGGCGAGGATCACGCCGCAGTAGACGATCCCGGAAACGATCGGCGAGAGCTCGCCGGCGGTCACCGCCACCATCGTCTCATCGAGCAGTCGTAGGCCCTCGTTGATCCGCCCGAGCTGGATCAGGATGTGGCCCCGCTCGTGGGCGGCGAGCGCGAACAGATCAGCGTCCCCGAAGCGCTTGCCGATCCCCGCGGCCTGGTCGGCCGTCGCCGCGGCCACCTCGAGGTCGCCGCTAGCCTCCTCCTCGAAGACGGCCGGGAGCAGGAGATAGCCATGCTCGACGCGGTCTCCGCCCTGCTCATCAAGCAGCCGCTGGGCGCGACCGAGCCAGCCGCCTGCACGCCCGACCTCCCCCCGACGGGCGAGGTTGATGCCCAGCCAGAATGCGCAGCGGAGCGCGGGCAGCGGCTGGCCGCCAGCAAGGTGGGCGCGATGGGCCCGCTCCAGCAGACCGAGGTACTCGGACTCGCGACCTAGCATGTAGGCGGATGTGGCGAGGAGCTCGAGGTCCTCAGCTCCAAGCGGATCGGACTGGTCCGCAGCGGACAACGACTGGTGCGCGTCCAGCCAGGCCTCAGCCGAGATGGATTCACGCCCCCGTTCGAGTTCGGCTACGGCGTCGGCCACGGGGGGATTATCGCCGCCCCCCTGCTGGTGCTCACCCCAGGTTTCTGGGCGGCCGTGCAGCCGCGAGTCGCGGCGGTCGCATCAATGCGGCGCCGCCCAGCTGGACAGCCACTAGCTACCAGCCCCGATAGCCGTCGACCCGGCGGAAACCGGTAGCACCGCTGGTAGCAGCCCGACCGGAGCCCGCACGGACAAGTCAGATGGCGGGGACTTCGCTCACATCAGCCGCTTCTTTCGGCGCCTTTGCCGGTGTCGTGGCAAGCCGAGGCAGCCGCCAGGACGCGCCCGTCGGTGTGCGAGTGGCAGCTCAGCTGGCAGCAGCGGTAGCGAGCCCTGATCCTCCCTGGTCTGGCGGGTTCCGAGGCGTATCGTTGATCGACTGCCACCGCGAAAGGCTGGAACGAGATGAAACAGCGCAAACTCGCCGACCTCGAGGTTTCCGCGCTTGGGCTCGGATGCATGGGAATGTCGGCCTTCTACGGAACCACCGACGAGGATGAGTCCGTCCGCACGATCCAGCGAGCGCTCGAGCTTGGGATCAACTTCATCGACACAGCACAGCTCTACGGGCCGCTGACCAACGAGCAGCTCGTCGGACGCGCTGTCAAAGGTCGCCGCGACGAGTACGTGATCGCTACCAAGTTTTCGCGCCGGATGGACAACGCGAGGCCGGGCGACATGTCCACCGTCGGCCCGCCCGATGGCTCGGCCGAGCACGTCCGCGCCTCGATCGAGGGCTCGCTGCAGCGCCTCGGTACCGACCACGTCGACCTCTACTACCAGCACCGCGTCGACCCCAGCGTCCCGATCGAGGAGACGGTCGGCGCGATGGCGGAGTTGGTCAACGAGGGCAAGGTCCTCCACCTCGGGCTCAGCGAGGCCGCCCCGGAGACGATCCGTCGTGCCCACGCCGTGCATCCGATCACCGCGGTCCAGACCGAGTACTCGCTCTGGACCCGCGATCCCGAGGATGAGGTCCTCCCGACCTGCCGCGAGCTCGGGATCGGCTTCGTCCCCTACTCGCCGCTCGGGCGCGGGTTCCTCTCTGGCCGCTTCAAGTCGCCCGAGGAGCTCGACGAAGGAGACTTCCGGCGCACCGGACCCCGTTTCAGCGGCGAGAACCTCGAGGCGAACCTGAGGCTCGCCGCCAAGGTCGAGGAGATCGCGGCGGGAAAGGGCATCACGTCAGCCCAGCTGGCGATCGCGTGGGTGCTCGCGCAGCGCAAGGACTTGGTGCCGATCCCCGGCACCAAGAGGCGCAGCTACCTGGAGCAGAACGCGGGCGCCGTCGATGTCGAGCTCACGAACGAGGACCTGTCCCGGATCGACGCCGAGCTGCCGGAGGCGGCGGGCAAGCGCTACGACGAGGCCGGGATGGCGACGGTCGACCTCTAGGGGTGACGCCACGCCGAAAGACGATGCCGCAGGATGGGATCTTGCTACCGGTCCGGGCCTCGTCGTTTCGCTCCTGCTCTAGCGTCGAGCGCGTCGAGACGGCTTGCAGTGTCGGCGCGAGCCATGGAGCGGTCGCCGCAGGCACGAATCGGCTCCGACGACCCTTCCCTACGCGAGATACTGCGCGGGCGATGTCGCAGGAGAACGTGGAGTTGGCACGGGCGGCGCTGAACGCGTTTGCCGAACTGGATGAGGGCCTCATCGATCTCCAGCGCGTGGAGGAATTCTTTGCGCAGGATGTGATTACGACCTTCTCGGGCTTCGAGGGCTTCATGGCTAAGCAAACGACGCTTCGCGGCCGCGATGAGTTCCTCAAGTTCCGGGCCGTCTGGATGGAGCCGTATGACGACTTCAGCTACGAGCCAGTGAGGATCATCGACGCGGGAGGGAACCGGGTCGTGGTCACCCTTCACCAACGCGGCAAGCCGCATGGCAGCGACTCGTGGGTCGAGATGGACTACGGCCTCGTCTACACGGTCGAGATGGGATTGATCGCCCGAGGGGATTTCTACGCGACTCCCGAGGGAGCCCTCGAAGCCGCCGGGCTGCGGGAGTAGGCGAAACAAGGATTCCGTGCGCGTAGCCTTCGAACGGCGCTGCTTAGCCCAAAACGGTTAGTAGGCGCACGCGGCGGCAGGCTTGCCATGTCAGAAGGTCGTGGGTTCGAATCCCATCAGCCGCTTCGATCGCCGATTCTTCTGAGGCTCAGGCCGTCGCTCCGCCGCCCGAGCCTCGAGCCGTCTGCGACGCATCGAAGGCCGCGCGGTTCTCGGCGATCAGGAGGTGGTTGGCGCTGACCCATGCGGCGAGCGCCAGGGCGGGCTCGAGGAGCGTCCTGCCGAGGTCGGTCAGCGCGTACTCGACTCGGGGGGGCACCTCGGCGTATGCCGTGCGGGTCACGAGGCCGTCGCGCTCCAGATGGCGGACGGTCAAGGTCAACATGCGCTGGGAGATCCCATCGACGTTTCGCAGCAACTCGCTGAAGCGCATCGGGTGCTCGGCGAGCATTCCGATGATCAGGAGCGACCACTTGTCGCCGACCCGATCGAGGATCTCACGGACCGGCCGGCCATCCTCGGGCCAGGCGCTGCATGGCCCGACCCGCGGCATCGCGTCGGAGTCGGGGCGGCCGGGCTTACCGGGGTGCATGGGGGTGACCCGGAGGCGCGCGGTGATCACTACTCATGGGGTTACGCACAGAACGTAACTATTGCAGGCGGCGCGAACGGCGCTTCGGCGCGCCGCTGACACGCTGATGCGGAGCGGTCGCTTCAGGCGCCGTTCACGCCCAGGAACTCGACGATCTCGGTGGCGGAGCGCTCGGGTTCGTCGGCGTAGACGAAGTGACCGGCTCCTTTCAGAACCACCAGCTTGGCGTCGGGTAGCTCCTGCTTGAACCGGTAAGCGCCGCCGACGGGCGCGAAGAGGTCGTGCTCGCCCCACAGGATGAGGACCGGTGCCCCTATCTCGGCGAGCCTGCCGTCATAGCGCTCGATCTTCGAGAAATCACCTGATCGGTAGAGGTCCAGGACACCCTGGCGCCCTCCCTCGGTCTCGAAGGTCTTCCAGTACTCCGCTGCGACGCCGGCGTCGATACCCGTCGAGACGGCGGCGAGCATCTGGGTGAATCCGTCGCGGTTCATCGTGGCGACCATTCGCTCGCCTTCTCCGGAGGTGCGCAGCGCACGCGCCATGCCATGCCACTTGCCGTCGGGAAAGAAGCCGCTGCCGGAGATGACCAAAGAGGCGATGGCCTCGGGGTGCTCGCACGCCCAGCGCAGCCCGATCAGGCCGCCCCAGTCGTGGACGATCAACGCGACCCGGTCGAGCCCGAGTTCGCGGCGAAATCTCTCCACCGCCTTGGTGTGGCGCTCCCAGGTTCCCGGCGGGTCGGCCGGCGAATCGCCAAATCCGGGCAGGTCCGGGGCCAGTGCTCGCCTCCCGGCGTCGGCGAGCGCCTCGAGTACAGCTCGCCACATGTAGGAGGTCTCAGGGAAGCCGTGCAGACAGAGCGCCGGCACGGCGTTCGCGTCCCCGTCGGGAATCGCCTCGCGGTAGGCGATTCCGCCCGCCTCCTTCTGCTCCACGCTACCCACCCCGCGACCTTACAGGGCGCGCAAGCGGCGCCCCGGGGACCTCTCGGGCGCCCGCTACGCTAGCCGGCCAAGGCGCCTTGGCGGAGTGGTTACGCAGCGGCCTGCAAAGCCGTTTACGCCGGTTCGATTCCGGCAGGCGCCTCTCGCTTAGCCAAGCCATTTACGGCTTGGGCAAGCCACTCCTGGGTTCTAGCGACTAACCGCCTGGGATCGCTGGAAACCGCTCGTCGGGGGAGACGATTCGCGCAGGGACTCGCGCACGGATCGGGGGCCACGGCATGAACGGCACCTGCGGCTGGCCTACTGCGACCGGCCCGTGCCGCCGGCCCTACCGCCCCGAGGGCTGCGGCTTCCACCCGCCGCCGCTCGACCCCGCCGGCCTCGTGCGGCAGACCTGCACCTGCGAGCGCCCGTTCATCGCCCGCGAGGAGGACGGCGAGCCGACCTGCTTCTTCTGCGGCGAGCCACGCCAGCGCAGGAGGGTTATGCGATGAGCGCCCTACTCCCGCAGCCCGACGGCTTCGAGGGCCTCATCTCGCTCTTGGAACATCCGAATGCGAGTGATTTGCCCGTTCTCGACCGTCCACACCAACGTGCTCCTCGCGATCACCTCGATCCCCCCCCGTCCCCGACTGTGGGAGGTGTTCGAGTAGATGACCTCCGAGCCCGCCTCCGCGAGGCCGTACGTCTCGAGCTGGACATCCTCAAACGTCGACCAGAACACATCCCAGAAGGCCTCGAGCTCGCCATGACCGCGATAGACCCCCTTGTGCGGCGCTCGCGACCGCGACCAGTCAATCTCTGCGTCAGAGGAGAACAAGGCCAACCACAGCTTCAGGTCGCGCCGGTTCCACGCTTCGATCCCACGCTGCACGATCTCCACGTTCTCCTCCGACATCGCCTACTCCGAGAGTCCGGCGGCTTGGAGGGCATCGGCCACGGTCTTGTGCACCTCGCATCGGGTCACCTTGCCGTCTCGAAGCGTGATCAGGTGCACGAAGGAGAACTCGACCGGAAGTCCGGTGTGCCGGGCGCGTCCGCCGAACCGGTAGGGAACCACCAGGTGGTCCCCCCGGTCGATGAACTCGTCCGCCTCCACCCAGCCCTCGCTGAAAGCCTCCATCTGGTTGCCGATGAAGTGCAGAACGCCATCCCATCCGCGGTGTGGGCGGGGCCTGCTGTCCGGAAGCACGCCCGCAGGCTCGAACACCGCATCTGGTGCCCACATCTCTTCCAGGATCGGAAGGAAGACGCTCGCGTCACCTTGGCGATACGCCTCGTTCAACGTCGCGTAGCTCCGGCGGGCGTTCTCAACGTTCTCCTGCGACATCGCCCGCGCAGTATCTCGCGTCGTCGGGGTCCCTACCCCAGGCGGGGTACCACCTCGTACTTAGCTGCGGGCCGGCGGAAACACCAGATTTGGATGCGGGAAATGCTGCGGCTCGTCCAGTTGCGCTTGATCAGCGCCATCGAGATGGTTGATCCGCAGGCCGCGATCCGGAGCGCAACCCCGGCGCAGGCGCAGGCCCGCAAGGTCGCCCAGACGGGCTGGCGAAGGAGAAAGCGGCCGATGGGTAGGCGCGTGCAGGTGCCGACGCGGCCCGCGAAGGACAACGCAGCGTTGGAACGCCGCTTCCGGCTGCTGCGCGACTCGACCGTCGATCCCCGCGTGCAGCTCGCGACAGGGCGATGCGGCGGGCGCCCCACTGCCGCAGCCCGGCGGCTTCGAGGGCCTCCCTCGCATCCATGACGATCCGGCTAGGTTGCCGCGAAGAACTCGCGGATCGCCCGGTGCGTCTCCTCGGGCCGCTCGAGCTGTGGCACGTGGGCGCAGTCGAGCTCGAGGTGCCGCGCGGCGGGCAGGACTCGCTCGACGTGCTCGCGGAAGCCGATCGGCACAAGCTGGTCGTGGCGTCCCCAGACGAACAGGGTCCGGGGTGCCATTCCCGCTAGACGTGTCCAGAGCCCTTCTTCTCCGTGAGGCTCGTCGAGGTAGATGTTACGGGCGGACTCATAGAAGGCGACTCTGCCCCGCGGGGTCAGGTAGGAGCGCAGAAACTCGTCCACGCCGGCGGCTGACCAGCCGTCCCGGCCACCCGGCACGAGGCTGCGGACGATCGGCTCGGTGATCACCCGCGGAGCCGGTTGAACAAGGCCCAGCTTGGGGAGCGGCGCCCGCAACAGCCACCGCCAGCGTCGGTCGCGCAGCCACGCCAGCGCCGGGCTCAGCAGGGCGATTCGCTCGACCCTCTCCGGATAGCTCAGACCGACCTCGATCGCGACGCGACCGCCCATGCTGTTGCCGATCAGATGCGCGCGGTCGATACCGAACTCGTCGAGCAGCGCCGTCACCGCATCGGCGAAGTACGGCGCGTCGTAGGCCGCGCTGAGCGGCTTGTCCGACTCGCCGAACCCGGGCAGGTCGATCGCGATCACCCGCCAATCGTCGGCCAGGGCGGCAACCGTGGGAAGAAACGACGCCTTGGTCGCGCCGAGGCCGTGGATGCAGATCACCGGGCTTCCCCGTCCGGCAGCGAGCGTCGAGAGCTTGCCCACCCGGGTCGCGACGGAGGTGAACTGCAGGCGCCCCGGCTCGAGCAGCCCGCTGGTGGCGGCGAGGAACCCGACCCCCAGGTGCAGGTTGCGGCGCACGCGAAGGCTGCCCCGGCGAAATGCCAGCATGCCGCCACGAACGTCTGCGGCGATTGCCCGCCAGGTGGCGGCATCGGCGCTCAGTTCCGCGTCGTAGTCGGAGCCCTCAGCGGGGCCCAGGGCGACCACCTGCGGGGAAATCACCGCGTCCCACTCGCCCTCCTCCAACACCTCCAGGCGAACGCGCGCGGAACCGCTTGGGACGTCCATCACCTCGGGGTCGAACCGCTCGCTCAGTGTCGTAAGCGCGTCGGGTGGCGCGCCCGGCTCTGAAGCATCGCTGGCCCTCGGAGCCTTCAACTGTGGTCGCGTCGCGGGCTTCAGCTCGCCAGCCGAGCCGCCACGTCGAGAGAGGACAGCACTCCGACGGGTCGTTGGCCGGAAACGACGACGACGTGGGCGACTTCATGCTCGGCCATCATCTGGGCGGCGCGCTCCAGGGTCTCGTCGGGCTCCACAGTGAGCAACTCTGTGCCGGCAACGTCGCCCGCCGTGCGCTGGTCCGCGTCCCCGGGAATCGAGCGAAGGACGTCGATGTCGCTGACGATCCCCCAGGCGCTCTCGCTGACTCCATCCAGATTGGTGACGACGATGGAATGAATGCGGTGCTCGGCCATCATCCTGGCGATCACCGGCAAGGGGGTATCGCTTTGGCAGCTGAGGACGCCATGTCGCATTGCGTCCGATACACGCGCGCCAGCCAGGGTTCCTGCATCCATAAATCCGTCCTTGTCTCGGAGGCCGGCGCGGATTCTTGCAGCTAACGGTGAAGCGCCGTCCGAGCCGGCACAGAGGAGATCTCCGTCAGACTCCGCCGGGCCGGCGCCAAGCGTGCTCAGGCAACGCCCAATACGTCCCGCCAGCCAGGGTCGATCGCGGCCAGGTCCTGGCTCAGCACGGCGAGCGCAGCCTCACGGGTCTCGAGGTCTTCGTAGGCGATGTTCCACCACGGGGCTTCGCCTTGCACCGGCTTCCCCTGATCGCGCATCGCGCTGATGATCGCGTGCGCCCGGGCTGCTTCCTCGCCGGAGCCGACGAAGCTGATCCGGACGTACCAGACCGAAAGCGCCATACGCCTGATGCTAACCGCCGGTTGGGGCACGAACAGGCGGGCTGGATTCGAAGTTCTCCTCCTCCCCCAGGAGGAGCGCTCGTCCTCGCCTACTCCTTGAGCCCGGCGGCTTCGAGGGCCTGATCCGGCTTGTTGAACCACCGGAACCGCACGCCCTTTGCGTTACGGATCGTCCAGATGTAACCGTGCCGCCAGTCAATATCGATGCCGCTGCCGCGCCCCGTGCCGGTGACGCGGGCGATCACGACAACGTCTTCTCCGGCGTCGATATACCTGATTGGCTCGATCCTGACCTCTTCATATGCGTCGCCGATACCGCGGAAAGCGTCGCGGCCTCGCCGAACCCCCGTCTCAACGGCGTCCGGCGGATTCACATATTCGATCTCGGAGTCGATCAGCTCGCGGGCCGACTCGCCACTGAGCCATGCGTCGTAGATCGCTCGAACGACTTCGACGTTCTCCTGCGACATCGCCCGCGCAGTATCTCGCGATGGCAGCTCGCATTCAGGTTCGGGCGAACGAGAGGGAGCGGGCTGGGCCGAGCCCCTCCAAGGGCCCGACCCATCCGCCTGTCGCTCAGCCTCCTGGATGGTTGCTCGTCACCTGGAAGCAGGCGACGTCGTACTGGGAGACAGCATGCGAGCTGCCGTGGGCCGCCGATGGCGTGCCCTCGCTTCCGGCGTAGTGGGCCTCGGCGTTCGCGAAGCCCGATGTGCCGAATCCGGCGGGCTCGGTCGTCGCCCCGGGTGCGCCGCACTCGGCGCCGGGTTGGCCCGTGCCGCTCGGATTGCGAGCCGCGCTGGCTCCGGTCGCGCCGAAGGCGGCGATGGCTACCGCAAGAATTGCCGCAATGGCGAATCTGCGCATAGGAACACCTCTCTTTGCAGGCCCCAGATCGGGCCATGGTCATGACACTCGGCTGTCGGGCATACGCATCAATGCGGGCCGAGGTTCAGCGCCCGGGGTCGAGTTGGCGGTAGCGGGCTTCCAGCTCACCGCCGAGCGGCGACCCGAAGGTCGGGACGAGCGCGACTCCAGACGCGGTTTCGAACGCGACTCGTGGCCGCGGGAGGGTGGAAGCGAGCGAGGCCGGTGCGCTGCGCCCCGCTCGCCACCCCCCCTGCCTCCTGCTTACTAACGGCTCGGCGCGATCAATTCGTGCGGCGCGCTCGTTCCCTTCATGGGCGCGTCCGCCAGACCGTGTGGTGGGGCCCGGCTCGGGACGCAAACCGCCTTCGTAGAGCAAAATGTCGCGGGCCCGCGGCTTTCGGCACCGCTCCAGACCAGCGTGCACGCTTCATGTCCCTCGGTTCACAGACAGAGCTCGAACAAGTCCTCGACGGAGTCCGGGGTTGGTTCGTCCCGCGTGAGGCCTGGGTGCTTCACCAGGCCATCCACGGGATGGCTCCGGAGCGCCCGATAACGGTCGTCGAGATCGGGTCCTCGAGGGGCCGCTCGACGATCGCGGCCGCTCATGCCCTGCTCGGGCGGGCCGAGGGCGGGATCCTCTATGCGATCGATCCCCAGGGAGACGAGGCGTTCGAGGAGCTGCGCGAGAACCTGAGCGATGCCGGCGTCGAGGCGGCGGTTTGCTTGATTCGCGCCACCTCGCGCGAGGCACGAAAGCAGTTCGGTGACCAGCCGCTCGACCTCCTCTTCATCGACGGGTCGCACGAGTACGAGGACGTGCGGGACGACTTCGGCGACTGGCTTCCACTCGTGCGGACGGGCGGGATCGTTGCCGTCAACGACCCGTTCTGGTGGGGCGTTGCGCGAGCCCTCCGAGAGCGTCTGACGGCTGGAGGCCCTCTTCGCTCCCCGAGGCTCGCGCACAACACGATCTTCTTCTCCTACCTGCCCGATGCGGACTGGACGCGAAACGATGGTCGCGAGCTGTTGCGGGTTCGCGTCTCCTTCGTGATCGGGCGGATCGGCGGCTCGCTGCTCACCGTGATCGGCGCCACGTCCCTGTCCATGCGCGTCAGGGGGCTGCTTCTGCGCCCCGTCAACCGCACGCTGACCCGATTGCTCGCCTGGGTGCTTCCGGCGGCGGAGTCCTGAGGGCGCCAGGCGCGCCGGCGCCTCCGGATAGCGACGGGAGACCGGCGGGCATACGGGTTCCCTGCGCCCGCCGGCTCCCGTGCACCCGATCAACGGACGAACTACCCTGGAAATGACGCATGACGGGGCGAGGTGGCTACGATCCGTCATATGGCCACCTGCGCCCACCTCGACCAGATTCGACTCGATCCCCCGGCCGAGTTCGCCGGCTGCGAGGATTGCCTGAAGACCGGGGGGCGTTGGGTGCATCTGCGGGTTTGCCGGAGCTGCGGGCACGTGGCCTGCTGCGACTCCTCCCCGAATCAGCACGCGTCCAAGCACGCCGCCGCGAGCGGCCACGCGATCGTGACCTCGTTGGAGCCGGGGGAGAACTGGTCCTGGTGCTATGTCGACCAGGTGGCGTTCGTGGCTGAGGCGGGTGGCGCCTGAACGGAAAAGGGCCCCGGTGAAGGGGCCCTGGCTTCCGAAGGACGTGCCGCCAGCGATGCAGCCGCTGGCCCGTCGGTCCTTAAGTCTTCGCCGCCTTCATCGACCGCGGCTCACATCAACTTAACACTAAACGGCGCGGAGGTTACGCCGGGTCCGCGGATCGTCAATCTGGCAAACCTGATGCACCGGCTGCTGCTTTCTCCGATCCGGAGCATGACGTCCCCGAGGCCCTGCCGGGACGGACAATGTGAGGGTTTGCTCGCAGACTCGGTACGCCGGGTCAGCGGTGGTGGCGCGGCTTCAGCGACTGGGAGACGGAGCCGTGGTTCGGAGCACTGTCCGTGGGCGGTTCGCAGTTCACCTGATCTGCCAGCCAGAAGTACTTGTCCGAGCGGTGGACCGCGTGCTTGACGGTTCGCCGCTTCAGGTAGTAGATGACCGTACGTCGATCGCTTGAGAAATGAGTCCTGACACCGCGCTGGCCGGGGAAGAGCACCAAGGGGTTGGGTATCCTCTGCCCCACGACTCGGTGCTTCGTGATGTACACGGCCGGGGCGTTGAAATTGGCCCCGACCGGGCCGCCCATCGTCACCGTGTGCCGCACTCGGCCGTGCTTGGCGAGCTTCGAGGTCGCTCTGATGAGGTCGCAGCGCCCGAGGCCCTGATTGGCGCGGCCGCCATCGCCGCGCCGGTCCGTGACGACCGTGAGCTTCGGCTTGCCGAGCACGACCCCGGCCGTCACCAGGCTTGCAAGCACGATAACCACGGCGAGCAAGCCGACCCCGACCCGACCCCACGGTGGCGCGATTGATGCCTTTGCCTTCATCCCATGCACTTCCCTGCGGAGACAGACATTAGCGACGGCGCGTTGCGGGCGCGCCGACGGCGCTAGTGCGCACGGCAGGGCCAAGCTATAACTAGATCCACCGGGGCGCTTAGCTCAGTTGGGAGAGCGCCAGCTCGACAAGCTGGAGGTCACTGGTTCGAGCCCAGTAGCGCCCATTCCCTCGGTTACGGAAGACCACTTTGAGCGGGCACGATCTCCAACTCGCGGCGGGGACCTCTGGCGGGGTCATGGTGGTCAGCGTCCGCGGCGAGCTCGACATCGCGACCAGCCCTGACCTGCGCGACCTGCTCGCCGAGTCCGGGGGCGAGGTGGACAGCCCGATCGTGATCGACCTGACCGATTGCGAGTTCATCGACTCGACAGGTCTCGCGACGCTCTTGCACGGCGCGGGCCGCGAGCGGGCGGGCGCCGGGCGGGTCGCCCTGGTGAGCTCGCCCGGCGAGGTGCGAAAGCTCCTCGAGCTGACCGCGATCGACCGGACGATCCCGGTATTCGAGGCCCTCGACGAGGCGATTGCGGGGGTTCGAACGCCCGGCTGATCGTCGACGGACGTTCGCTAGTGTTGACGCCGGGTTCGGCTCGTGCGGTGGAGCCCGCCTGAGTCACAGCGCGACGGCCGGGCGGTCGGAGGAGGCGGGACCAGTCCACAGGCCGTGGCAGCTGACATTGCCCTCCGCTTGGAGGCAGCGGTTCGGGGCTGTTCAATGTCATGACGCGACCCACCCACCACACTTCGGCCGCTGAGGAGGATCGGCTCCTTCGCCGCTACGCCGAGAGCCACGACCCCGAGTTGAAGGCCGAGCTCTCCGAGCGATTCCTGCCGCTGGCCCGCTCACTCGCCCTCCGCTACAGGGGGACGTCGGAGCAGCTCGATGACCTCTTCCAGGTCGCGAGCCTGGGACTGGTCAAGGCGCTCGACGGCTTCGACCCGGGGCGGGGCGAGAACTTCGTCGCCTACGCGGCGCCCACGATCCTGGGCGAGCTTCGTCGACACTTCCGCGACCGTGTATCGGACGTGCGGCTTCCCCGCGGGCTCCAGGAGCGGGCGATGGCGGTTTCCGGGGCGATCCGGGAACTCGCCGAAGAGGGAGGAAGGACACCTACCGTGTCCGCGATCGCCTCCCGCCTCGAGCTCTCCGAGGACGAGGTCTCCGAGGCCCTTCAGGCCGACGAGGCTCGCCGCACGCTGTCGCTCGACGCCCCAGCGGGCCGAGCCGATGCCGACGCGGCGCCGCTCGGGGCGTCGGTCGGGGAGGGGGACTCCGGATACGAGCGGGTCGAGGCGAAGCTCGCCGCGGCCGAGGCGCTGCTGGACGAGCGCGAGCGCACGGTGCTCGAGCTTCGCTTCGAGGCCGATCTGACCCAGCATGAGATCGGCCGCCGCATCGGTGTATCCCAGATGCAGGTCTCGAGGATCCTGCGAAAGGCGCTGCGCAAGCTCCTGGCGGCGGTCCAGGGAGGCGACGAGGCCGGTTCGCCACCTCGGGGGCCCGGCGGCCCCGAGTCGGCGCCCCGCGATCGCGAGGTGAACGGCTGACCCGACACCGCCTGTATCGTGGCGCCACAGGGATGCCCGCCTTCGAGATCAAGACGCAGGAGCGTTCTGACGGGCCGCACATCTCGCTCGCCGGCGAGCTCGACATCGTCAACGCCCCCAGCCTCGACCAGGAGTTGGCAGGCGTCCAGGCGGACCCGGCAAAGACGGTCGTGGTCGACCTGCGGAGCGTCACGTTCATCGACTCGACGGGTCTTCGTGCCTTGATCGCCGCCGACGAGCGCGCGAGGGAGGGTGGCGGCCGGCTCCTGATCATCCGGGGTGGCGCCGCCGTCGACCGGGCGTTCGAGGTCACCCAGCTCGACCGGCGCCTTGAGCTGGTCGACGCCCCGGCGCCCTGAGCGTTCCCCCGGTCAGTCGGGGTTGACGAGGCTCAGCCGGAGGATCTCCTCCTCCCCGAGGGCCTGGGCGCTGCGGGTGTGCGTGAGTCGCTCGAGGACCGGCGGCAGGTCACCCCTGCCGGACGAGGCGAGGATCCGGTCGGCGCCCCCCGCCTCGAGCGGCCCGACGCTGATCACCAGCTCACGATCCCGAGCGTCGATCCCGAGCTGGACTCTGCTGCCAATCGATGCACCCGGAGCGTGGGCCGCGATCGAGTCGGTGACGAGCTGTGCCTCGGTGACGCCCTCGAGCGAGAAGCCGACTCGGGCTGCGAGCATCGCGACGATTCGGCCGAGCACGGGCGCCGCCAACGGACCCCCCGAAACCGCGACCTTGACATCTCCCGGCGGGATGGCCGCCCGGCTCCCGCCGCTTCGCGGCTCATTCTGGGCCGCGAACGATGCGGCGCCCTCGAGGCTGAAGCCCATCCTCACCGTGGTCCCCTGGCCTACCCCGCCCAGAAACTCGACCTTGTCGGTGAGCGCCTGGATCAGCGACAGGCCCAGGCCCTGGACCCCGAGCTCGGGCTCCGGCCTGTTCGGCGTGATGCCGACGCCGTGGTCGCAGACGATCACCTCGACCTGGCTGGCCCCGATCGACAGCTCGACTTCCATTACGCCCGCGGCTTCCGGGTACGCATGGACCACCACGTTGTTGCACGCCTCGCTGACGGCGGCGTTGATGTCCAGCAGGCGGGTCTCGCCGAGCCCCAGCACCCCGAGCGCCCCGGTCGTCGCCTGGCGGACGATTGCGACGTTGGCCGCGGCGCCCGGCAGCGTGATGCGAAGCTCCGCGTCGGCGATCTTGGTCGAGTCAGTCGTCACGAGATGGGGATCCCGGGTCCGGGTGTCCTGACGGGTCGCGGGGGCCTGGACCTTGTGGTGAGCGAAATACCCCTTCACGGGGCGTCGAAACGCGCCCCAGCTTTCGTGATCGGCCGATCGCCGCGTCGGCACTCTGGTCGGCCCCTGCGTTTCGAGGCGCCGGATCGGCTGAGCGCAAGATCGCCAGGACCGCAGCATCGTCCTCCGGCTCCCCCGCGATGAACGAGTCCAAGGCCCGCTCGACCGAGCGGATGACGGCCCGCGGATCGTCGGCGGAGGACAGGCTGTCGCGCAATCGCTCCTCGCCGAAGCGCTCGCCCGCGCCGCGGGCTTCGGTCACCCCGTCGGTGTAGAGGACGAGCTGTTCGCCGGCCGAAAGCTCGACCGTAGAGAGCTCCCAGCGATGCTCGTCCGGTGCTCCGAGCAGCGGTCCATGGAGCCCGGCGGACTCGACCGCCCCCTCGCGGATCAGGAGGGGCGCCGGGTGTCCGGCGACCAGGATCGGGATTCGGGCCGGGTCCCGATCGACGTCGGGGAGAACGAGGATGATCGCACTGCACAGCAGGAGGTCGGCCCCCCGCTTGAGGCTCTCATCGACGAGGCGGGCGGCGGCGCGAGGATCTCCGGTCAGGCGACCCGCGGTGCTGATCGTGTGCCGGGCAACCCCGGTGAGCGAGGCCGCTGCAGCCCCCCGACCCATCACGTCTCCGATCGCGACCATCCACCCGCCCTCGATCGCGAAGGCGTCGTAGAAGTCACCCCCGACCTCGTTGACCTCGCCCGCCGGGCGGTACATGGCCGCGAGCTCGAAGCCGCGAGGGGTGGGCAGCTCGGGCGGCAGAAGTCCTCTCTGGAGGACCCTTGCGACCTCTGCGTGCTCGCCCGCGAGGCGCGCGTTCTCGATCGCGAGCGCGGCGCGCCGGCCGATCTCGAGGGCGATCTTCAAGTCGCTACGGTCAAGGCGTCGAGAGTCCGGCCGGTTTGAGAACACGAGGACGCCGATAACCTTCGAGCCGGCGGTCATCGGAACGGCGATCACGGAGCCTATGCCGAGGCCTTCGATGAGATTCGACTCCGTCGTGGACGTGCGGGCGTCGCCGGGGCCCTGAGAGGGTGGCTCCGAGGCCAGCAGCGGTGTCCGGGTCCGAATCACCTCGGCCAGCGGACCGGCGTCTCGGAGTCGGGTCGGCGGTTCTCCCGTCTCCCGCTCACCGCCCGCCCCGTCACGCTCCGCGGAGGCGACGGCCACCTGCTCGGGGTCGCCGTTTCGGTTTGGGATGTGAACCGAGCAGCGGTCGGCGAGCTGCGGGATGCCCACCCGAGCGACGGCCTGGAGGGTCTCCGCGTGGTCGATCGACGAGGCAAGAAGCTCGCCGGTCCGTGCGAGCAGTTGCTCTGCGAACTCCGAGCGCTTCAGCTCGGTGACGTCCTTGGCGGTCGTGACCGCGTACAGAATCCGGCCATCCGGGGCATCGATCGGCCTCGAGTTGACCGCGACCCACCGTTCCTCCCGCACCCCCGGGCTGGCGATCCGTGCCATGCCCTGCCACGGCAGCCGGAGCGAGTTCAGGTGTTCGGCGATCAGCTCGGTGTCGACCCGCGCGCCGCCCTCGGACCAGACGTGGAGGCGGTCCACCAGGTCCGCCGCCGGCGCGTCGAGCGCGGCCTCGGGGCCTGCGAAGCCGAGCCAGCCCGCCGCAAGGTCGTTCATGTACACGAGGAGGCCGTTGGCGTCGTGAACCATGACCGCCTCGTCGAGCATGGACATCACGGCATCGAGGCGCCGCTCGACGCTCTCGAGGTCCGAAAACAGGCCGGCGTTGTCGAGGGCGAGGCCGATGCGGTTCGCCAGGTCCTGGGCGAAGGCCACGTCGTCGGCGTCGTAGCGCCGCTGCGACCAGCTCGTTATCAAGGTGAGGGTGCCCAGGTTGCGCCGGCGGGCGCTCATCGCCGCAACGACCCACGAGCGCAACCCGAGCGACTGAAGAAACTCGTGATCCTTTGGATCGTGCGCGATGCGGCGCAGGTCCTCGGGGTCCATCCGGGCCCGATAGTGGGGGATTTCCATCCAGGCGCGCTCGGCCGTCACGAACCGGCTCGGAACCGAGGGCTCGCGGCGACGAATCCGCGCCTCGATCTCAGCCGAGTCCGCCCGCCCGGCCGCCCTGACCGCCGCCCTAACGATCCGGCCGTCGTGGATCGCATCGACCATGCAGATGTCGGCGACCGCGGGAACGATCACCTCGACGACTCGCTCGAGCGTCTGGGCCAGTGGGAGCGAGCCGTCCGCTATCGCACCGACCGAGTCGAGGACCGCGAGCCGTCGCGAGCTGATCCGAGCCCGCCGGCGGGCCGCGGCCGCGACGATCGCAAAGGCGCCGCCGAGGAGCAGGCCCGCCGTGGTGATCCAGTACTCGGAGCGCCCGAAGTCCAGGTCCCAGGCGGGACTGAGCAATCCGACGAGGATGGCGCCGCCGGCCACCACCGAGGTCGCGACGACGCCGCCCAGGGTCGCGGGTACGAACGGCGCCAAGACGAACATCCCGACCAGCAGGCCCGGCTCGCCGAGCAAAGCGTCGAGCGCCGCCAGCGCGGCGAGGACCGCGAGGCCTAGGGCGAGGCCGGTTCGATCCGGCCGCTCCAGACCACGGAAGGGCGCAAGGCGGTCATGCCTCGTTCCGGGGCCGATCTCCCTCGCCGAGCCCACGGTCAGGTTGTATCGGACAGCGAGGGGGCGAGGGCCGCTCGGCGTGTCATCGCTAGCCGGACTCGGGAGCCACCGCGCCTGGTTGGAGCGGGCGAGAGGCGATCACGGCGACGAGCGTGCAGGCCAGGACGACTGCGGCGAGTAGCTCGAGGGCGATGAACTGGCCGTTGCTCTGGGGTCCGATGACCGTGTACCTGTCGTGCAGGGATCCGGCCAGCAACGCTCCCGCGCCCGCCACCAGCGTCCACCCCGGCGCCTCCCTGAGTGAAGCCCCCGCGTCTCGAAGCAGGTAGGCGAGTGCGACGCACAACGGGAGAAGTCCGAGGGCGCTCAGCCGCTGCTCGTTGGCCTCGAAGCCCGGGAAGTGCGGGCTGATGATCAGCGGCTGCGCGATGATCGACGCCCCGATTCCGACGGCGCACCAGAACTCGCCGGGCGGCCGCAAGCTCCCTCCGGCGCGCCGCAGGCCGACCAGCACGCCGATCATCCCCCCCGCCCAGAGGACGAGCGGGGCGGCTATCCGCGCGAGATGGGTCGCAAAGGCCGACGGAGTTCCAGGATGGCCGACGAATGGGATCACGGTGTCGCCCGGGATGCTGGGCGCAAAGCTGTACGTGAACGAGCTGCTCGAAGCCTTCACCGCAACGTAGACGACGAGCACGGCGCCCACCGCGACCGCCATCCGGACGATTCGTCGACGCGGCAGCATGGCCCGCCAGCCGGACCCCACGTAAACCCACGCGGTGGCGGCCGGTACGGCGACCAGAGCGCTCTGCCTGCCCAGGATCGCCACGATCGCACCGGCCATCACCCCCGCGAAGCGAACCGCCACGAGGCCCCAGATCAGGATCGCGATTCCGAGCACGAACGCTTCGTCGACGGGTCCCGGCGCGATCGCGTCGCCTCGGAACACGTAGGGATTGAGGGCGAACAGTCCGACGCAAAGGAGGCTCGCCGAGGCCGCCAGGTCGAGCCGCCGGCAGATGTCGACCATCGCGATCAGCGTCCCGATCACGAACACCGCGAACATGATCCGGAACGGGGCGTGGGGCCCGCCGCCGAACAGATCACCCGCGGCCCCGAGGACCCAGGGGAAGGCGAACCGCTCCGTGAACGCCGACCCGATATCGGGGTGCGGGAACCCCGGAGCTGCGGCGGCGATCCGCGCATATGTCTGCGTGTCGAGCGCCTGGGTGGCCGCGATCCCGGCCCCCCACCGGTACCAGTGATTTGTCACCGCGAGGAACGCCAGGATCGACATCACGCCCACGCAGACGATCTCGAGCGGCCAGCGCGTGCCGTCCGCCGAGACGTCGCCCGCGGACGGATGGTCGAAGCTTCGCGGCCGAGGTTCGGAGTCGGATTTCACGGTCCGAGCGATTCATATACTGCTCGGGTGACGAAGGGGAAGCAAGCCGGAGCCGGATGGGTCGAACGGATCACCCTTCGCCGCCCCTGGTCCGACTGATGAGCGCCTCCGAGGCCCCCGGTCAGCCACGGGGCATGTGGCAGCGCCCGGCTGACTGGACGTGGACCCTGATCCGGCGGATCCACCTCGGCGCCCGGAGGCCCGCCAACTGGGCGCAGCTCTTCCAGTTCGGCGTCGTGGGCGCGGCGGGCTACGTGGTCAACCTCGTCGTCTTCACCGTCCTGACCCTGGCGCTCGACGTCCAGCACATCGCCGCGGCGGTGCTGGCCTTCTGCGTCGCCGTCTCCAACAACTTCATCTGGAACCGGGTCTGGACCTTCAGGGAGTCGGCCGAGGGAGGGCACGCAGGGTTCCAGGCGACACGGTTCTTCACCGTGAGCCTCGGCGGCCTGGCGGTCAACCTCGCGGTCCTGGCGCTGCTCGTGGACGTCCTGGGAGCGCCCGACATTCCCGCCCAGGCCGTCGCCATCGCGGTCGCGACCCCCGTCAACTTCGTCGGCAACAAGCTCTGGACGTTCGCCTGGGGCTAGGCGCGCCCGCCGGCGTCCCCCAGCGCGCCCCGGTGCGCGGGTAGGCGCATCGCGGGCACCCGCCACGCCGCTTCCAGCACGATCCGCTTGCTCATCTTCGATTCGCCGACCCGGCGGTCGCGGAAGACGATCGGGATCTCTTTGACCCGAAATCCGGCGCGGATGGCCCGGTAGGTCGTCTCGACCTGGAAGGCGTAACCGAAGGCTGAGATCGAGCCCAGGTCGATCGCCGCGAGGACCTCGCGACGAAATGCCTTGAAGCCGCCGGTCAGGTCGTGGACCGGAATGCCCAGCACGGCTCGGGCATACGCGCAGCCGCCGCGGCTTATGGCCCGGCGAAAGGGCCCCCATTCCTCGACGCCGCCGCCATCCACGTATCGCGATCCCAGCACGAGATCGGCGTCGGCGGTGGCCGACAGCAGGCGCGGCAGGTCGGCGGGGTCGTGTGAGAAGTCGGCATCCATCTGGGCGACCAGGGGAGCGCCGCTTGCGAGCGCCTCGCGAAAGCCCGCTACGTAGGCCGGTCCGAGGCCCTCCTTGCGCGACCGGTGGAGAACCGAGACGTCCGGATGAGCGATGGCGAGACGGTCGGCGATCTCGCCGGTTCCGTCGGGGGAGGAATCGTCCACGACGAGGACGTGTGGCGTTGGCTCGAGCGACTCGCGGATGGCGCCGACGATCGCCTCGAGGTTCGACGCCTCGTTGTAGGTCGGGAGGACGAGCCATGCGGGCGCCGTGCTTTCGGTGTCCGTGACGGTCATCTGGGCGATGGTTACACGCAGGGTCGAGGCGGCGGGCGGTGCCCAGCCTATGCGGTAGCGTGCTCGCCCGGGATGGTTTTCGCGGACGAATCCCGGCTGACGGCTTGAAGGTCGACCTGATAGACGGCGCGGAGGCCCTGGCCGCCGTGGCTGACCCGTGGCGACGGTTGGCCGCAGCCCGCGGAAACGCCTTCGTGACCCCCGAGTGGTACCGCGCCGCGCTCAGCACGCTTCATCGGGGGAGCCGCCCCGCGGTGGTCGTCGTCCGCGATCGCGGCGAGGTTCGCGGGTTGCTCCCGATGCTCGAGGCTCGATCGGCGCGGGGCCAGCGCGCCGCGCGCTTTCCGGGCACCCGATTCGGCGACCTCTTTCACCCGGTCGCCGAAGTCGGCGACGACGAGACGATCGCGATCGAGGCGGCGCCCGCGCTGGCCGAGCACCTCGGGGTCCGCTGCCACCTCGACCTGGGCCGGGTCGACGCGGGCGCCAGCTGGTGGGGGGCGCTTGCCCGGGCCTGGCCATCGCGGATGAGCGTCGTCTCGCGCCCGGAGGAGGCGTTGCCCTACATCGAGCTCAACGGATCGAGCTGGGAGGGCTACCTGGCCGGCCGAAGCCGAGGGCTTCGAAACCAGCTCGGTCGAAAGATGCGCGGGCTTCGGAAGACGCACGAGGTCCGGGTCCGCCGGTCGGTCGCAGGCGAGGAGGTGATGGCCGATATGTGGACGCTGTTCAGGCTCCACGACGCGCGCTGGCGGGGGCGCGAGGTCGCCTCGTCGGTGGCCGACCCCCGCGCACGCGACTTCCACTCCCGGTTCGTGCTCGAAGCGCATCGGCGTGGGTGGCTTCGGCTCTACCTGTTGGAGGTCGACGCGGTGCCGGTCGCGGGCTGGTACGGGTGGCGAGTCGGCGACCGGTTCTCCTACTACCAGGCCGGGTTCGATCCGGCCTGGGGTCAACACAGCGTCGGCTTCCTGCTCCTGGCCGAGACCGTTCGCGAGGCGATCGCGGAGGGTGCGTCCGAGTACGACCTGCTGCTCGGCGATGAGGCCTTCAAGGCGCGCTTCGCGACCGATCGGCGCCTGGGGCGATCCGTGCTCTTGGCGCCGCGCGTCTCCACCCCGCGGCTGGCCGCGACCGCGAGGGCCTGGATCGCCCGGGCACGGGGCAGGGGGGTCGAGTCGAGCGACTCGAGCTCGAGTCGCGCCGGCTGACCTCGACCCGGTGCCTCAGGTCACGTACCACTCACCGTCGAGGTGAGTTAGCAGCGACGAGCTCGTCGCGAGTATCGCGTGGACCTCGGGATCTCGAACGTGGATCACGGGCTGGCGGGCGAAGCCGATCACCGCGAGCCGGCGGCGAAGCGGCCCCTCGAGGTGGGGCTCCAGGCGCCCGGTCAGCGCCGCGCTCCCGACGCCGCGAGCGTGCTCGACCAGCTCCGCCACCACGGCCTCCACCTCGGCCTCGGGAGCGCAGATGTGGAGCGCACGGCTCGCGCCGCCCGGACGGGCCAGGTACGCGTACCAGCCGATCGGGTTTCCACCGCGTCTCACGAGGCGCAACTCGAGACCGCCCATCACCGACTCGACCTGTCTGAATAGCTGGTCCAGATAGGGCTGGTCGTAGTTGACGTAGAGATCGATCCCCCGAGTCATCGCGGGCAGGTTCTCGACGATGCTTTCCGCGTCGGTCGACTCGCTCTCGACCTCGGCGGGGGAGCTCGGGAAGGCCTGGGACAAGAGCCGCGCCCCAGAGGCCTGAACAGGGACCGCGGCGACCGGCACCACCTCGCGGAGCGGAGCCCGCCGAAGCTTCGCGGCGGCGACCCCGCGGGCCCAGGAAAACGGCCTCAGGACCAGCATCCAGTCGCAGGAGCGCGGGTGGTCGAGGTGTCCCCCGAAGGAGCGCCAGATCCGGACCACCGTGCTGGTCGGGCTGTCGGTCCACGTCAGGTCCTGGTCGCCCGACAGCAGGCGGCGCATCAGGAGCGCGCCGGCCGGACCCGCGCGGCGATCGGCGGAGACGACCAGGTGCGCACAGCAGATCCCTCGCAGGTCGCGATCGCCGAATCGCAGCCGGCGTGGCTGGGCGCCGATGAACCCGAGCAACTCCCCCGCCTCGCCGACCGCCACCAGCGATGCCAGGTCAGGCTCCGCCCACGAGGAGTCGATTAGGGTTTCGGTCAGGAAGGAGCCCTCGTGCGTCCACCAGGGCAGGCGGGCCTCCAGAAGAGCCATCACCGCCTCCAGATCGGCGCGCTCGAATGGCCGAATGTCCGTCATGCGTCCAAACTATCGACACACCGCGTGAAACCAGCGCCCGCTCGAGCGTTACCTCGGTTGTGATCATGCAGCTCGATTCGAGCCGATCCGGCCGGCCGCCCGGATGAGCACGACCAGCGCCACCGGGCCGGACGAAACGTTCGATCCGGCCGCCTGTCTGGAGCGGGTGGCCGAGCGGACCGCCACGGCCGTGCGCGAGCTCGGTCGCGCGGGTGCCGTCGTCGCTGTTTCCGGCGGGGTCGACTCCGGCGTCGTGGCCGGAATCTGCGTCCGGGCGCTGGGGCCCGAGCGCGTGCTGTGCCTGCGCCTTCCCGAGCGAGACGGCGCGAGCGAGTCCACCGACATCGGCCTCGAGCTGGCCAACTCGCTTGGCGCACGGACGGTCGAGGAGCCGATCACCGACGCCCTTGAGGCGCTCGGGTGCTACCGGCGCCGCGACGAGGCCATCCGCCGGGTCTTTCCGGACTACGAGCCGACCTGGCGGCACAAGCTTGTGCGCTCGCGGCCGACCGGCGGGATGGTCTTCTTCTCGCTGGTCGTCGAGCGCCCCGACGGGACGGAGGACCGGCAGCGCATGCCCTCGGACGCCTACCGAGAGCTGCTCGCGGCATCGAACATGAAGCAGCGGACTCGCAAGCTGCTCGAGTACACCTGGGCGGACCGGCTCTCCTATGCGGTTGCCGGCACCCCCAACCTGCTCGAGTACGACCAGGGGTTCTTCGTCAAGGGGGGCGACGGGCTGGCGGACGTGAAGCCGATCGCCCACCTGTACAAGGGTCAGGTCTACGCCCTGGCTCGCGAGCTCGGCCTTCCCGAATCGGTGGCCACACGCTATCCGACCACCGACACCTTCAGCCTTCCGCAGACGCAGGAGGAGTTCTACTTCGGTCACCCCTACGACCAGATGGACATGCTGCTCTGGGGGCACACCATGAAGGTGGAGCCCGCAGAGCTCGCCGAGCGGGTCGGACTGGAAGTCGCCGAGGTGGAGGCGGGCTACCGCGAGATCGACCGAAAGCGGGTCGCCACCCAGTACCTGCACGCGCCTGCGGTCCTTTTCGACCCGACCGACTGACCATGTGCGGGATCGCCGGCATCGTGCGGCCCCTGGGCGGGCAACCGGTCAGCGAGGCGGCGCTGCTCAGAATGGCGCGGGCGATCCGACACCGCGGGCCCGACGGCTACGGGCTGGCGCTCGATCCGGGCGCGGGGCTCGTCTCGACCCGCCTCGCGATCGTCGATCTGCCCTGCGGGTGGCAGCCGCTCGAATCCGGGCGCGAGGGCGACCTGCTGGTCTACAACGGGGAGGTCTACAACCACATCGAGCTCCGTGACGAGCTCCGCGCGGCGGGCGAGTCCTTCGCGACGACGAGCGACACCGAGGTGGTCCAGCGCCTTCTCCAGCGCGAGGGCCTCGCCGCGCTCGAACGCTTCAACGGCCAGTTCGCGCTGGCCTGGTGGCAGCCGGCCCGCCGCCGGCTCACCCTGGTCCGCGACCGCTTCGGCGTGCGCCCCCTTCACTACGCACTGCTCAGGGACGGCACCCTCGTCTTCGGGTCCGAGGCCAAGGCCCTGTTCGCGTCGGGTGAAGTGAAGGCCCGGCCCGACCTGGCGGGCCTCGACGAGGTCTTCACCCTGTGGGGCGCCCGTGCCCCGCGCACCGCCTTTCTCGGCGTCGATCAGCTGCCGCCCGGCGGGCTCGTCGTGTGGGAAGGCGGGCGGATCGTCGAGCAGCGCCGCTGGTGGACTCCCGACTACGGGGTCGCGGACCCGCCGGACGGCGACCTCCGCGAGCTGCTCGGCGACAGCGTCCGCCTTCGCCTCCGCGCTGACGTGCCTGTGGGCGCGTACCTGTCCGGGGGCCTCGACTCGAGCCTGATCAGCGCCCTCGCCCAGATCGAGAAGCGAGGCGAGCTCCGTACCTTCTCAATCGCGTTCAAGGATCCGCGCTACGACGAGCGCGGCCATCAGGAGGCAGTGGCCAAGGCGCTCGGGACCAGCCACCACGTGGTCGAGGCCGGCCCCGGCGAGATCGCTCGGGCGCTCCCGGCCGTCTTGCGCCACACGGAGACGCCGCTCGTGCGCACCGCTCCGGTCCCGCTCTATCTGCTCGCCGAGCAGGTCCGCGCCAACGACCTCACCGTGGTGATCACCGGCGAAGGCGCCGACGAGCTGTTCTGGGGCTACGACCTGTTCAAGGAGGTCGTGGTCCGAGAGCTCAACCGGACCGAGCCGGAACGGGCAAAGGCGATGCTCGAGGAGTTCTATCCCTATCTGGGCGGCGGCGGCGCTCGCCGCGGCCCGGCCTTCAGCCGCTTCCTGCTCGAAACGGGCTCGCCCGACGATCAGCTCGGCTCGCACCTGACCAGGGCGGCGGCGACGGCGACGGTCAAGGCCTTCTACCGTCCGGAGGTGGCGGCCGAGATCGGCGAGTCCTCGTCCCTGGGCCGGCTGCGCGACGAGCTGCCGGCCGAGTTCGCCGGATGGAGCACGCTCGAGCGTGCCGCCTGGCTCGAGGTCACCACGCTGCTCGAGCCGTACCTGCTCGCCGCCCAGGGCGACCGGGTCGCGATGGCCCACGGGGTCGAGGGCCGTTTCCCGTTCCTGGACGACCGCGTGTTCGACTACTCGGCGGAGCTGCCCGATGAGCGAAAGCTCGACGGCCTGCGCGACAAGGTCGCCCTGCGCGACGTCGCCGCCGGCCTGCTCCCCGAGGAGATAGTCGCTCGCCCCAAGCAGCCTTACCGGGCGCCCGAGGTGGTGCCGTTCTTCGGCCCCGAGGCGCCGGACTGGGTTGAGGAGGCGCTGTCGCCCGCGGCGCTGGGCGAGACCGCGATCTGGGACGAGGGGCCGGTCGCCGGCCTCCTTCAGCGGTGTCGATCCGGCCGCGCGACCGGGATCCGCGAGGGGATGGCGCTGGTCGGGATCCTGTCCACGCAGCTCTGGCACGAGGAGTTCTGCGGCGCGGGGACCGGCGCCTACCAGGCCGAGACCGCCCAGCCACGTGTAAGAATCGACCGCTCCGCGCCGAGCTCGGCGGGGGAGGCTGCGTGACCAACGGCGAGACTGACATCCGGACCGAGATGCGGGGGTTCATCGAGGAGAACTTCCTCTACCTGCGCCCCGACGTCGAGCTGGCGGACGGTGACGACTTTCTGGCTCTCGGGATCATCGACTCGCTCGGGTTCGTTGAGCTGGTCGAGGAGGTGCAGTCCCGCTACTCGGTGGCGATCGACGACGTCGAGATCACCGAGCAGAACTTCGGCTCGATCGACGCGATCGCCGGGTTCGTCGAGCGCAAGCGTGCCGCGGCGTGAGCATCCGCACGATCGTCGATGACCTGAGCTCTGCCGCCGAGCGCGACCCCGACCGGGTGGCGGTGATAGCCGGTGGGCGGGAGATGGGCTACGGAGAGCTCGATCGACTTGCCGGCGGGTTTGCGTCGGGGCTCGGCGAGCTCGGCGTGCGGCGCGGCGATCGGGTGGCCGTGCTGCTGCCCAACGAGATCGACGCCGCCGTCGCGATCGAGGGGACGTGGCGCGCGGGGGCGGCGCTCGCTGCGCTCAACCCGACGCTGAAGAGCGACCGCCTCGACTACGTGCTGGCTGACACCGAGCCGGCGGCGATCGTCTGCGACCCCGAGCGCGCCGAGCTGGCCCGGGCCGCCGCCGCCCGCGCGGGCGGCATACCGGTGGTGTCAGAGGTCGCCGAGCTCGCGGCGGCCGAGGGGGCCACGCCGCCTCGGCCGCTCGAGACGGACCTCGCCGCGGTGATGTACACGTCGGGGTCGACCGGCGGTCCCAAGGGAGTCACGCTCACCCACCGCAACCTCGCCTTCGTCACCGGGTCGATCGTCGAATACCTGGAGATGACGGCCGACGACCGCGTGCTCTGCGTGATGCAGCTTTCCTTCGGCTATGGCCTCTCGCAGCTCCTGAGCTGCGTGCGGGTGGGGGGGACGGTGGCGCTCGAGGCCGGGATCGCGTTTCCGGGGCGGGTCGTTCAGGCGCTCGAGGAGCACCGGATCACCGGCCTGCCGGGGGTGCCGACGATCTTCCAGGTGCTGACCGCGCTGCGGGGTCTCGCCGATCGCGAGCTGCCCGAACTGCGGTTCCTCACCAACGCCGGCGCCTCGATGCCGGCGGCGACCGTTGAGGCCGTCCGGCGCACCTTCCCGAACGCCAAGCTGTACCTGATGTACGGGCTCACGGAGTGCATCAGGGTCTCGTATCTACCGCCCGACCAGATCGACGCCCGCCCGACCTCGTCCGGGATCGCGATCCCGGGGACGGACGCCTGGATCGAGGGCGCCGACGGCAAGCCCGCCGGGGTCGACGAGGTCGGTGAGCTGATGGTCCGGGGGCCCCACGTCATGCAGGGCTATTGGCGCGATCCGGAGCGGACCGCGGAGCGCATGCGGCCCGGCCGCTGGCCGTGGGAACCCGTGATCGCGACCGGCGACCTGTTCCGCCGCGACGATGAAGGCTTCTTGCATTGGGTGGGGCGCACCGACGACTTGATCAAGTGCAGAGGCGAGAAGGTGTACCCGCGCGAGATCGAGGAGATCCTGCATGCGGCCGAGGGGGTGAAGGAGGCGGCGGTTGTCGGGGTTCCGGATCGATTGCTCGGCCAGGCTGTGCACGCCCACGTCGCGCCCGCCCCGGGCCACGCTCTGGATGAAGCGGAGCTTCGCCGGATTTGCGCGGAGCAGCTGGAGGATCACAAGGTCCCCCAGCGGGTATTCGTCCACGAGTCCCTGGCTCGAACCGCCAGGGGCAAGGTCGACCGCGAGGCGCTGATCGCCTTCGCGAGCCCGCAGGAAACATCCGCGTCGAGTTAGGCGGCGGCCCGCCGAGTGAGGCCGGCCTCGAAGGGCCGGCGGGGCGCTGCCGCGATGACCAATAAGCTCGCCGCCGATGCTGGGCACGTACGGGTCGCTCGTGGTCGTGCTCGCCGCCTCGTGCGTCGTCGGACAGGCCGTGTTCGCGCTCTGCGGCGCGGTGCGGTGGTCCTGGCTTGCCCCGGCGGTCGGGCTCGCGATCCTGATCGCGGTCGCCTGGGGCGCGGTCAGGCTTCCGGGCCACGCGCTTGCCTCGGCGGCGGCGATCGGCGCCCTGTTCGTCGCTTCGCTGGCGTGCGTGGCGTGGCGACGATCGTGGCCACGCGAGGGCCTCGGACCGGCGCTCGCTGCGGCGGGGGTGACCGTGCTCGCCGCCTCGATTCCATTCATCGTCGAGGGCCGATTCGGGATTCTGGGCACGGGCCTCAACCCGGACATGTCACAGCACCTGTTCGCCGCCGACGCGCTTTCGCACGGCGCCGGCGGGAGGCTCCTGAGCCAGGGCTACCCCCTCGGCCCCCACGCACTCGTCGTGGCCGTCTCGAAGCTGACGGGCTGCGGCCTCGTCCACGGCTTCGACGGCCTGATGGGAGCGACGGCGGTATGTGCCTCCCTCGCACCGCTTGCCCTCCTCGGTGGCCTCGTTCCATGGCGTCGCGTGGCATGCGCCGCCTTGGTGGCGCTTCCGTACATGGCGGCGTCGTATTTGATCCAGGGGGCGTTCAAGGAGACCATCGAGGCGCTGTTCGTGCTCGCGTTCGCGGTCGGGCTGCACGAGCTCGGGCGCGAAACGCCGGTGGACGCGCGGAGTCCCGGGCCGCTCTCGGCCATCCCCTTGGCTGCTCTTGCGGTGGGAGCCGTCTACGCGTACAGCTTCCCGGGCCTCGTGTGGCTCCTGGGCGCCGCCGGGGTCTGGGCGGCGATCGAGCTCGCCGTGACGGCGAGGAGCGCGGGCAGCGCGGCGGCGGCCAGGCTAGCTCGGCGCTCGGCGCCCGCGGCGGCGGCGGCCCTCGCCGCGATCTGCGTGGTCTCGGCTCCGGAGCTCGGCAGGATGATCGACTTCGCGAGCTTCGAGACCTTCAACCCGTCGGGGCCTGGCCTCGGCAACCTCTTCAATCCGATCTCTCCGCTCGAGGCGCTCGGGATCTGGCCTTCCGGCGATTTCCGCCTCGACCCGGGGGACGGCGCCGTGCCCGCGGTGGGCTTCTACCTGGGCGAGCTCCTCGGTCTCGCCGCCCTGGCTTATGGCCTCGTCTGGTGGATCCGGCGCCGTGAGCGGGCGGTTCCGGCGGCCTTCGCTGTGGCGGCCGCGCTGTTCGCCTACGCGCATTTCACGGGGACGCCGTATCAGGCCGCGAAATCGATCGTGATCGCCGCGCCGCTCGCGATGCTGATCTCGGCGCGGGCCCTGATCAGCGACGAGCCTCTCGTCGACCTCGGGGGCATGCGGGCGGTCGTCGCGAGGCGCCGCGGAGGGATCGCGGGCGCCCTCGCGCGCCACCGGTCGCTCGTCCGCGCCACGTTGACGCTCGCCTTCGGTGCCGCGGCCGCGGGATCGAGCCTGCTCGCGCTGGCCAACGGGCCGGTGGGCCCCGCGACCTACACGCCCGCGCTGACCGAGCTTCGGGGCCGGCTGGGGCAAGGCTCGACTCTCGTGCTCGCGCCCCCGCGGATGCTGGCGGACGAGCACGGCCGTGACTACCTCGTCTGGGAGCTCCGGGGCGGCCGGGTGTGCGTCGCGCCGCAGGGCCCACCAACCCAGGCGGTCCCTCCTGACGGAGTCGCGCACGTGATCGCCCCGAGCTCGACTACGCCGCCGTTCGCAGGCCTGCGGCTGGAACGTCGAGCGGGCCCCTACTCCGTCTGGGAGACGCGCCCGGTGCCCGCCGGTCTGGGCTCGTGTCCGCTGATCTCGGTCGGCGGTCGGGCCGATCTGCCAACCCGCTGATCGAGTCGCGCCGGATGGCGCGCGGCAGTCCAGCCATCGACGGGCTGGGGTCCCCTGGGTAGCATGGCCGCCGATGACCGTGACGCTCCCAGACGGGTCCGCGCTCGAGCTTGACGCTGGTGCGACGGGGGCCGACGCAGCCGCCGCGATCGGCCCCCGGCTGGCGCGCGACGCCCTCGCCGTCAAGGTGGACGGCGAGGTGCGCGACCTCGCGGCGCCACTCGCCGACGGCGCGCGGATCGAGGTCGTCACCCCCGACCCCGACGATCCGAGCGCCCTGTGGCTGCTTCGCCACGACGCCGCCCATGTGCTCGCGTCGGCGGTCATCGACCTGTGGCCCGGCACGAAGGTCTCGATCGGCCCTCCGATCGACGACGGCTTCTACTACGACTTCGAGTTCCCGGACGGCGTTCGACCTTCGCAGGACGATCTCGAGCGGATCGAGAAGCGGATGGCGGCTCACGTGAAGGCGGACGAACCCTTCGAGCGCACCGAGCTGACGGCCGATGAGGCGATCGCGCGGTTTCGCACCTCCGAGCAGCCGTACAAGGTCGAGCTGATCGAGGATCTGGTCCGAGACCAGGGCGTCGAGACGGTTTCGCTGTACAGGAATGGTCCCTTCGTCGACCTGTGCCGCGGCCCGCACGGGCCGTCGACGGGCCGGATCCGTGCCTTCAAGCTGAGCTCCGTCGCGGGCGCCTACTGGCGTGGCGACGAGTCGAGGCAGATGCTGACCCGGATCTACGGCACCGCATTCTTCAGCGCCGCCGACCTCGAGCTCCACCTGGAGCGCCTCGAGCAGGCGCGGGCGCGTGACCATCGGCGCCTGGGCCCGGAGCTTGGACTGTTCACGCTCAGGCCGGAGTCCCCGGGGATGCCCTTCTGGCTGCCGCAGGGGACGGTGCTTCTGCGTCTCGTGGAGGACCGGGTCCGCGATCAGCTCACCCGGCGCGGCTATCAGGAGATCAAGACCCCCCAGGTGCTCGACCGAGAGCTCTGGCGACGCTCGGGGCACTGGGACAACTACCGCGAGGAGATGTTCTTCATCGAGGCCGCCGAAGGGGCCCGCGCCGACGAGCGCCGCTACGCGGTCAAGCCGATGAACTGCCCCGGGGCGTGTCTCGTCTACGCGTCGGAGCGCCGCTCTTATCGCGACCTGCCACTTCGCCTCGCCGAGTTCGGCCTCGTCTCGCGCAACGAGCGCGAGGGCGTCCTGCACGGCCTGTTGAGGGTGCGGGCCTTCACCCAGGACGACGCGCACGTGTTCTGCCGGCCCGAACAGATCACCGACGAGGTGGACTCGATTTGCCGGGCGATCGACGAGCTCTATGCGACCTTCGGGTTCGACCAGGTGCGGGTCGAGCTTTCGACTCGCCCCGACAAGCACATCGGGACCGACGAGCAGTGGGATCACGCCGAACGTGGCCTGCGCGAGGCGCTCGAGCGCCAGGGACGCGCCTACGACGTCAGCCCCGGTGAAGGGACCTTTTACGGCCCGAAGATCGACTTCCACATCACCGATGCGCTGGGCCGCTCATGGCAGTGCGGCACCTGCCAGCTCGACTTCCAGATGCCCGGCCGATTCGATCTCACCTATCAGGGCGCCGACAACGCCGAGCACACGCCGGTGATCATCCACCGAGCGCTCCTCGGCTCGATGGAGCGCTTCGTCGGCATACTGGTCGAGCACCACGCGGGCCGCTTCCCCGTCTGGCTCGCGCCGACCCAGGCGGTGATCCTCCCGGTCTCCGACCGGCACCTCGAGTACGCCTCCGAGGTGGCAGAGCGGCTGGCCACGGCCGGGGTCCGGTGCAGGGCCGATGGTCGATCGGGCTCGGTCGGCAAGAAGATCCACGACGCCGAGGTCGCAAAGCTCCCGTACATGGTCGTGGTCGGCGATCGCGAGCAGGAGGGCGGCCAGGCCTCGGTCCGCTCCCATACCGACGGCGATCTCGGCCAGATGACGATCGGCGACCTGGCGACGCTGATCGTCGGCTCCGAGTCCGCTGCCTAACAGCTCGCGCGCGATACGCAGGGACGAAGCACTCGCATCCCGCGCCAGGGGATGCCCGAGTTGAGATTGAACCAGTAGCCCGGACGGCCGTGGTGTCGGTCGTGGGCGTAACTCGTCGGGGCGAGGCCCAGCCTTCGCCCCAGGCGAGCCAGCGGATCCGATCGGCCGAAGCTCGTGTAGGTGGCCGGCCCCTCGAAGCTGAACCCCCACCAGTCCGGACTGCCCGTGGTGTCGTTGACATAGGCGCCGTAGCGCTTCAGGGCTTCGGCTATGGCGCGCTTCCAACCCTGCATACGGTCCAGCTCGGCGCGGCTGACCCGAAGCTGGAAGCGCGATCCCAGGTGCGGGGCGTAGCGCGCCGACAACCCCGCCGCGGCGCACGACAGCGCTTGGCCCTTGGCCGGATAGACGGCCTTGCCCCGCACGCACGGAACGGCCATCGTGAGCGCGTGGTCGATCCTGCCGCGGATCAGCTCGGGTCCCCTGATCAGCCCCGCCAGGTTGCCGAACCCCGCCGCGACGCCCCCCGAGCCGAGGCCTGTCCCGTCGATTCTCGTCCGCCCGCCCCAGCCGAAGTCGAGCCTGCCGCCACCGGGGGGCTTTCGGGTCACGTGCCAGAGGTCGTACTCCCAGCCGGTGGCCGGATCGATGATCGTCATGTGGGCATCGTGGTTGTCCCCCGGGGTCGCCGGGCCGCCGGTCGGCTGAGCGGCTCCCGGGATCGCGATCCGCATGCCTTCGATCTCGCACCTTCCCCATGGCTTGGAGCAGTGCAGGCGATAGGTCGGATCACCGCGCTGCGAGTAGTAGGTGGGGCTGCCTCCCCGGCTGGGGTCGCCGGCCACCAGCGAGCTGACCGGCGCCCCGGCGAGCAGGTGGCGCACGAGCGCTGACGAGCCGGGGCTCGACGACGGCCTTCCCTCGATCGGCTCGTTGAACGGGCTGCGGCTCGAGTAGGGACGCCAGCATGCCGAGGGCCAATTGCCGACGCCGAATGCGCCGAGATGGTCGCTGACCTCGCACCGGCCGTGGATCGCCCCTAGGGGCGCGTGGGCGAGCAGGCTCGCCGCCACGATGGCCAGCACCAGCATCGGCCTCCAGATTAGGGCGATGGGGTCGCTCGCATGCCCGCCTGACGAGAAACGACCGTCGGCCCGCGGCGCCTCTATACTCCTCGCCGATGAAGGGGACCCGCGCCACGCGCCGCCGCTAGCGCCCGTGCTGCTGCTTCGCGTCCGTCTCGTCCGTCCGATCCCGTCTGAGCCTTCGCGAGCTTGACGCCCTTCACCAACTTCTAGTGGCGAACCCGCGCTTCGACCGGTCGCCCCCCGAGCGTGACCCGACGCGGATCAACGAGAGGATCCGTGTCTCGGAGGTCAGGCTGATCGACGAGGAGGGAAACCAGGTGGGGATCGTCGCCACCGACAAGGCCCTTGCGCTCGCGTCCGAGCGCGACCTCGACCTGGTCGAGGTCGCTCCCGACGCCCGTCCGCCGGTCGCCCGCCTCCTCGACTACTCGAAATACAAGTACGAGCAGGAGCAGAAGGCCAAGGCGGCCCGAAAGCATCAGCAGCAGATCAACGTCCGCGAGATCAAGCTGCGCCCGAAGATCGCCACCCACGACTACGAGACCAAGAAGGGCCACGTGGAGCGCTTCCTGCGACAGCAGGACAAGGTCAAGGTGACGATCATGTTCCGGGGCCGCGAGCAGGCCCACCCCGAGCGTGGGCGGGCGCTCCTGCAACGCCTCTACGACGACATCGAGGACCTGGCGACGATCGAGCAGGAGCCGCTCCAGGAGGGCCGCAACATGAGCATGCTGCTCGCGCCGGTCCGCATCAAGGGGACCGACGCCGAACGCCCGGCCGCCTAACCACAGATATTTGGTGAGGAGCTTTAGCTCCGAAACAGGCGTGTCAGGGCGCCGCAGGCGCCCGCAAGTGATTCCGAAATGAGGAGCTTTAGCTCCGAAACAGGCGTGTCAGGGCGCCGCAGGCATCCGCAAGATGTTCGGGTCGTCTGCTTCAATAGCCGTCCGATGCCGAAGATGAAGACTCATTCCGGCACCAAGAAGCGGTTCCGAAAGAGCGGTGCCGGCAAGCTTCGTGGCCGCCGCGCCTACTCGAGCCACATGCTCGAGAAGAAGTCCCCGAAGCGAAAGCGTCGGATGGCGATGCCGACCGAGGTCGCCCCGGCGGACCAAAAGCGGGTCCAGACGCTCCTGGCCGGAAAGGGCTAGGGCCGGGCATGAGCCGGGCGACCAATGCGGTGGCGCGAAAGCGCCGCAAGAAGAAGGTTCTGAAGCAGGCCAAGGGCTACTTCGGACGCAAGCACTCGAGTTATCGCCTCGCCAACGAGCAGGTGATGCGCTCCGGGAATTACGCCTATCGCGACCGGCGCGCCAAGAAGCGCGAGTTCAGGCGGCTCTGGATCGTGCGCATCAACGCGGCCGCTCGCCGCGAGGGGATCAGCTACTCCGAGCTCATTCACGGCCTCGACCGGGCCGGCGTCGAGGTGAACCGCAAGATGCTTGCCGACATCGCCGTGCACGACCCCGAGGCGTTCCGCCGATTTGCCGAGCTAGCCCGGGAGGCCACCGCGGCGTAGAGCGGACGGCAGACACTCGAGACTCCCGGGCGGCCCACAGCGTGGACCGCCCTTTTTTTCGCCCCTCCCCAGACAGCGACCATGATCACCTCCCCCCAAAACGCGAAGCTGAAGCTGATCCGCAGGCTCCACGCCCGGCGCGAGCGGGAGCGGAGCGGCCTGTTCATCGCCGAGGGCGAGGACCTCCTGGAAGCCGCGGCGGCCACCGGCGTCCAGCCCGAGATGACTCTGGTGGCCGGGCGGGACGTGGAGCCCGCGCTGCTCGACGCCGTGAGCACCCTGGGCTCGGGCACCCGCGCGATCGGGGTCTACCCGCAGCGGTGGGCGAACCCGGGCGGACGCCTGTCCGTGTTCCTTGACGGAGTCGGCGACCCGGGCAACGTCGGGACGATCGTTCGCGCCGCCCATGGCCTTGGCGACGGTCCGGTGATCCTCGGACCGGGATGCGCCGACCCGTACTCTCCGAAGGCGGTGCGAGCCAGCATGGGCTCGATCTTTCCGTGCCCGCCGGCCAGGGCCGGCCTCGCCGACCTCGAGGCGACCAAGGTCGCACTCGAGCCCGGGGCGGACGCCGACCTCTCCGAGCTCGAGCTCGATCCTCCCGTGCTGATCTGCCTCGGCGCTGAGCGCGCCGGGCTGTCCGCGGATCACGCGGCCCGCTTCGACGCCCGGGCGAGGATCCCGATGGGGCCCGGCGGCCCCGAGTCGCTGAACGTCGCGATGACCGCCGCCGTGGCGCTGTACGAGCTGGGAACTAGGATGGCCGACCGTGCCTGACATCCAGGGAATCCTCACCGAGCTGCACCGCGAAGCCGAGGCCGCGATCGCCGCGGCCCCGGACGCCGCCGCGATCGAGGAGCTCAGGGTCCGATACCTCGGTCGAAAGGCGAAGCTGACCGGGATCCTCCGCGGGATCGGCGAGCTCTCGCCCACCGAGCGCGGGCCGGTCGGGTCGGCGGCGAATCAGGTGCGGCAGGAGCTCGACGGCCTGCTGGAATCGAGGGGTTCGGAGCTGGCCGCGGCCGAGCTCGAGCGGGGACTCGCCACAGAAGCGATCGACGTCACCCTCCCCGGGACCCCGACGGCGCCGTGCGGATCGCGAAACCTGCTGCTGCGGACCATCCGCGAGATAGAGGACGTCTTCGTGGGACTCGGCTACGGGGTGATGGAAGGCCCAGAGGTGGAGCTCGATCACTACAACTTCACCGCTCTCAACCACCCACCGGGCCACGCTGCGCGGATGGCTCAGGACACGTTCTACGTCGACCCCGGGAGCCTGGACCCCGCTTTGACGCTCTCGGCGGCTTCGTCGGGGCCGGTGGACGACGGCCGCCTTCCAACCGGTCCCGAGGATGTGGTGCTGAGAACCCACACCTCCCCGATGCAGGTTCGGGCGATGGAGACCCTTGAGCCCCCGGTCTTCATCATCGTGCCCGGCCGCTGCTACCGAAGCGACCCGTTCGATGCCACCCACAGCCCGATCTTCCACCAGGTCGAGGGTCTCGCGGTGGGGGAGGGGATCACCCTGGCCGATCTCAAGGGAACGCTCGACGAGCTCGCTCGGGCTTTGTTCGGCCCGGAGCGCGAAACGCGCTTTCGGCCCGGGTTCTTCCCGTTCACCGAGCCGAGCATCGAGGTCGACGTGTCGTGTTTTGGGTGTGCTGGATCGGGCACCCTCGCTGACGGATCGCGCGACCCTCTGTGCAAGGGCACGGGCTGGATCGAGATCCTCGGCGCCGGGATGGTCGACCCGAACGTCTTCGGCTTCGTCGAAGACGACGCGTATGACCCCGAGGCGATCCAGGGATTCGCCTTCGGGATGGGTATCGAGCGGATCGCGATGCTGAAGCACGGGGTCCCTGATCTGCGCAAGTTCTTCGAGAACGACGTCCGGGTGCTGGAGCAGTTCCGATGAAGATCCCCGAAAGCTGGCTGCGCGAGTACTGCGATCCCGATCTCTCGATCGAGGAGCTCGGCGATCTGATAGCGCTGCGAACCACCGAGGTCGAGCGGATCGCGCACCTGGGCCCCCCCTCGGGGGACGGGTTCGTGGTGGGCAGGGTGGAATCGGTCGAGCGCCACCCCGACGCCGATCGACTGAGCGTCTGCGAGGTCGCGACCGGCGAGGCGACCAGGACGATCGTCTGCGGGGCGCCGAACGTGGCGCCCGGGCAGATCGTCGCGGTCGCGCTTCCGGGCGCCGTGATGCCTGGGGGCGAGCCGCTTCGCCGCGCGAAGCTTCGCGGGGTCGTCTCGGACGGGATGATCCTCTCCGAGTCCGAGCTCGAGCTGGGCGACGACGCTGACGGGATTGTGGTGCTGGAGCCAATGCCCGCGGCCTCCTCGTCTTCGATTCCGGGGGCCGCGGGGTCCGAGGTGGGGCTGGCTCCCGGCACCCCGCTGTCCCAGGTCCTGCCGATCGCCGAGTCGGTTCTCGAGCTGGAGGTCAATTCGAACCGCGTCGACTGCCTGGGCGTCTACGGCGTTGCCCGTGAGGTGCATGCGATCTCCGGCGCGCCGCTGTCCGAGCCGCCGTGGAGGGACGATGCCGAGGCGAAGGGCGACGGCGTCGCATCCGACCTCGCTTCGATCGTGGTGGAGGTGCCGGAGCTCTGCCCGAGGTTCACGGCGCGCGTCTTCACCGAGGTGACGATCGGGCCATCGCCGCCGTGGCTTCGGGCGAGGCTGACCGCGGCCGGCCAGAGGCCGATCAACAACCTGGTCGACATCACCAACTACGTGATGCTTCTCACCTCCCAGCCCCTGCATGCCTTCGACCTCGATCGGGTGCCGGGCGGCGAGCTGATCGTGCGCACCGCGCGCGAGGGCGAGACGATGACGACCCTCGACGGGCTCGAGCGGACGTTCGACGCTCAGTCGGTCCTGGTCTGCGACCGCGACGGGCCCTCCGGCATCGCGGGGATCATGGGCGGGCAGGCCTCGGAGGTTTCGGCCTCGACGACCCGCGTGCTGCTCGAGGTGGCGTGCTGGGACGGCGTCAACATCCTTCGGACGTCCCGCCGCCTTGGCCTGCGATCCGAGGCCTCGAACCGGTTCGAGAAGCAGCTTCACCCGGAGCTGACGATCCGCGCGCAGCGGATCGCCTCGAAGCTGATCGTCGAGCTGTGCGGGGCGAGGATGGCTGGAGGGACGATCGACGTGGCAGGCCATGTCCCGCCCGCCCGGCGAGTGCGGCTGCGCGCCTCGCGGACCGAGGCGCTGTTGGGGATGCGGGTGGAGCGCGACGAGTGCGCTACCCACCTCGAGCGGCTGGGATTCGTGGTCGCAAGCGACGGCGAGGACCTGGTGACCGAGGTCCCGTTCGATCGCCACTACGACGTCAGCCGCGAGGTCGACCTGATCGAGGAGGTCGGCCGCATCCACGGCTACGACGAGCACCTGCCCGCGACACTCCCGCAGTCTGGCGGCCAGGGCGGGCGGCTGACCCGCGAGCAGGTCCTCCGCCGCCGAGCCGAGGACGTCCTGCGCGACCTCGGGTTCGACGCGGTGGTCAGCCTCAGTCTCGTCGACCCGGACCTCCCGCGCCGCCTGCGGCTGGCCCCGGACGATCCCCGGCGCAAGCCGATCCGGGTCTCGAACCCGCTGTCGATCGAGCATTCCGAGCTCCGCACGACGCTGCTCGGGTCACTGCTGGACGCCGCCCGGCACAACCTCGCCAGGGGCGCGGAGCGCGTGGCGCTGTGTGAGTCCGGCCGGGTGTACCTGCCGAGCGGCGGCTCGCAGGCACGAGGCGTGACCGGCGGCGAGTTCGTCGGCCGGCGCGATCCGCCCGCCTTCGAGCCCCAATGCATCGCGGCGCTGGCGGTCGGCCCGCTGCGGGCCCCGAGCTGGGGCGATCCGGAGCGGCCCGCAGACTTCTTCGCCCTGAAGGGCGTTCTCGAGGCGCTCGGCTCGCAGCTCTCCACAACGGTCGACGTCTCGTCGAGACAGATGCCGTTCCTGCACCCGGGGCGCTCGGCCGCGGTCGAGCTCGGCGGCCTCGAGGCCGGGTGGCTGGGGGAGGTGCATCCGCTGGTCTGCCGCGAGTGGGGCCTAGACGCCGCGGTCGCCTTCCAGATCCAGCTCGGGGAGTTGATCGCCGGATCGTCGCTCGGTCTGGAGCACTACGAGGACGTGACCACCTATCCGGGGCTCCACCAGGATCTGGCGATCGTCGTCGATCGGGCGGTGCCCGCGGGGCGGGTTCGCCAGGCCGTCGTGGATGGCGGCGGAGAGCTCCTGCAGAGCGCCGAGGTCTTCGACGTCTATCGCGGCGAGCAGGTGGGGGAGGGACGCAAGAGCCTCGCCCTGCGGCTTGAGTTCAGGGCCGGCGATCGCACGCTCACCGACGCCGACGTGGCCGAGCCCCGACTGGCGATCGAGCGGGCCCTGGCGGAGATCGGCGGGGTGCTTCGTGGCTGATCGGAGGGTTCTGGTGGCGGGCGCGTCGGGCTTCGCCGGTGCCCTGGCGGCCCAGCTCGTCTGGGAGCACCCGAGCCTCGAGCTGGCCGCGATCAGCTCCCGCAGCGACATCGGGACCCCACTCTCCGAGCTCTACCCTCGCTACCGGGTGCCGCTGGTGCTCTCCGAGCTCGATCCCGCCTCGCCGCCCGACGTCGACGCGGCCCTGGTCGCCTACCCCCATGGCGCGGCCGCGCCCGTGGTCGAAGCGCTCCGCTCGCGCGGGGTGCGGGTGGTGGACCTCTCGGCCGACTTCCGGCTGCGCGACATGGACACCTACAGGCGCTGGTATGGGGATCACGGCGCCCCCCAGCTCTTCGGGCAAGCCGTCTACGGGCTCAGCGAGCTCTACCGAGACCAGCTCCGGGGTGCCGAGCTGGCCGCGACGCCCGGCTGTTACCCGACCGCGACGCTCCTCGCTCTCGCCCCGTTGGCCGAGCGCGGGCTGATCACGGAAGCGCTCGTCGACGCCAAGCAGGGGGTGTCCGGGGCCGGACGGGGTGGCGGCGACGCGATGCACTACGTGAACATGGACGAGAACGCCTTCGCGTACAAGACCGAGGGCCATCGCCACCGGCCGGAGATCGAGCAGGAGCTCGCGGCGCTCGGCAGCAAGGCGCCGGTCACCTTCATTCCGCACCTGCTGCCGCTCGACCAGGGGGAGCTCGTCACCGCCTTCGTGAGCACCGCCGAGCCGATCGGCAAGGATGCGCTGACCGCCCTCTACCGGGAGCGATATGCCGAGGAGCCTTTCGTCACGGTGCGCGACCGAGCCCCGGGGTTGCGTGACGTCCGTGACACGAACCAGTGCCATGTCTACGTGACCGTCGAAGAGCACGGCCGGGTGCTCGCCTTCGCCGCGATCGACAACCTCTGGAAGGGGGCGGCGTCACAGGCGATTCAGAACCTGAACCTGATGCTCGAGCTACCGGAGGGAGAGGGGATCTCGTGAGCGAGCCCCGGTACTCCGAGCGGCCATTGTTCCCCGCGGCGAGCGGCGAGTTCTTTCGCTCGCGCTGGGTGGCGCCGCCGGTCCAAACCGAGCAACTCGACCCGGCCGACCTGCCGCCCGGCTTTCGCGCCGGCGCTTCGGCGTGCGGCGTCAAGGGCTCGGGAGAGACCGACGTCGGAGTGATGGCCTGCGATGCCGACGCCGTCGTCTCGGCGCTTCTGCTGACGCGAAACGCCTCGGCAGCCGCGCCGGTCCGGGTCTGTCGCGAGCGCTGCGATGGTGCCTCGGTGCGCGCGGTCGTCGTCAACTCGGGGAATGCGAACGCCGCAACCGGCTCCCAGGGGTTCGAGGACGCGCTCTCCATGCAGGCCCGCGCCGCGGACCAGCTCGGTGTCCCGCCGCGCCAGGTGGCCGTCGCCGAGACCGGGACGATCGGCGTGCCGCTGCCGATCTCGGCCGTGCTCGAGGGAATCCCGGAGGCCTGCTCGACCCTCTCGACGAGTGGTGGCGAGCGGTTCGCCCAGGCGATCATGACGACCGACCGCGAACCGAAGCAGTGCACGGTGCGCTGTCGGGGAGTGACCGTCTCCGCCCAGGCGAAGGG
This sequence comes from uncultured bacterium, assembly GCA_963720685.1. Lineage (GTDB taxonomy): Bacteria > Actinomycetota > Thermoleophilia > Solirubrobacterales > 70-9 > AC-56. The sequence goes on from CAVRGF010000003.1 coordinate 952,931, forward strand.
GGCGGGAATGATCGAACCGGGCTTCGCCACCATGCTCTGCTTCGTGCAGACGGATGCTCTCCTCGAGGACCCCGGCGCGAGACTGCGCTCCGCAGTCTCATCGTCGTTTGAGCGGATCACGGTCGACGGCCAGATGAGCACCAACGACACGGTCCTGCTTCAGGCGACCGGCTCGGCCGGAAAGCCGCTTCCCGAAGGGCTGCTCGAGGCGGTTCTGCTCCAGCTCGCGCTCGAGGTCGTCGCCGACGGCGAGGGCGCCACCCGCGTGTGCCGGATCGAGGTGCGCGGCGCGGCGGGCCACCCCGAGGCCGAGCGGGTCGCCAGGGCGATCGGAAACTCGCCGCTCGTGAAGACGTCCCTGTTCGGGCGGGACCCCAACTGGGGCCGGATCTCGCAGGCCGCGGGCCAGGCGCTCGCGGGGGAGGAGCTAGGAGAGCTCGGCCCCGACCGGATAGACGCCGACGATCTCGGCGGTGACGGTGCCGAGGCCGAGATCGCCGTCACGCTCGGCCGGGGCGGGGCGGGCGCCCACCTCTTCTTCAGCGACCTGAACTACGAGTACGTGCGGATCAACGCGGAGTACACGTCATGAGTCCGGCCGGTCCAGGTGCGAACCCCAGCGTCGAGACGCTGCTCGAGGCGCTGCCGTACATCCGGGAGTTCCATGGTCGGACGGTGGTGATCAAGTACGGGGGCGCGGCCATGCGCGACGAGGCGCTGCGCGAGGCGTTCGCGACCGACGTGGTGCTGCTCAAGTACGTCGGGCTCAACCCGGTCATCGTCCACGGCGGAGGGCCAGAGATCACGACCTACATGGAGCGCCTCGGGATGGAGGTGAAGTTCGTCGAGGGGGTTCGCGTCTCCGACCCGGCGACCGTCGAAGTCGCGAAGATGGTCCTGCTCGGCAAGGTCAACGCGGACATCGTCAGTCGGCTGAACCGCCACGGGCAACCATCCGTCGGGCTGTCCGGCGAGGACGGCGCGCTGTTCGAGATCCGGCCCCACCCCGACGCCGAGCGGGTCGGGATGGTCGGTGATGTCGAGCGGGTGGACGTCGACGTCCTGAACCACATCGCCGAGGACTACATACCCGTGATCGCGTCGGCCGGCACGGACCGCGACGGCGATTCCTACAACGTCAACGCCGATACCGCCGCCGGGAAGGTCGCAGCGGCGCTTCGCGCCTACAAGGCGATCTTCCTGACCGACGTCGCGGGCTGGCTCGCCGATCCGGATGAGCCGGGCTCGCTGGTCTCGCGCGCCGAGGTGGATCGGGTCGCCGACGCGCTCACCGGCGTGGACGGGGGCATGCGCCCAAAGCTGGGCGCCTGCGTGGAGGCAATCCGGGGCGGGGTCTCCTCCGCGCACATCATCGACGGCTCGAAGCCGCATGCCCTGCTGCTGGAGCTGTTCACCGACGCCGGCATCGGAACCATGGTGGTCCCGTGAGGGCGGTCGCTGCAAAGCTTCGCATCTCGCCGTCCTCGACCGATCGTCTCGCTCACGTACGTTCTCAGTACGCTCGCTTCGCCGATCGGCCTGCGTCCGACGACCTGCTCGCTTTTCGCAACCGTTCGTCGGTCCGCGCCATGATCGTTCTGGACGTCTCATCCCAAACCTCTCCCACGGGCGCCGTTTTGTTTCTCCCATGAGCCTTGCCGAGCTACAGGCCCTGGAGGAGCGGTATGCGATGCCGACCTATGCGCGGGCGCCGGTGGAGTTCGTCCGGGGGGAGGGCGCCTTGCTCTGGGACTCGGAGGGGCGCGAGTACCTGGACCTGTTCGCGGGGCTGTCGGTTCACAACCTCGGACACTGCCATCCGCGAATCGTCGCCGCGATCACCGAGCAGGTTGCGCGACTCGCCGGAGTCTCGAACCTGTACTACACCGAGCCGGCGATGCGGCTGTCCGAACGGCTCGCCGAGTCGAGCCTGGGCGGACGCGTGTTCCTTTGCAACTCGGGCGCCGAGGCCAACGAGTGCGCGATCAAGCTGGCGCGAAAGCACGCCCACTCACGCGGCATCGGCGTTCCGGAGATCGTCGTCCTCGAAGGCGCGTTCCATGGACGAACGCTCGGCACCCTGGCCGCGACGCCGAGGCTGGCCCGCGAGGAGGACTTCGGACCGCTGCCATCCGGCTACGTCGCGGTGCCCCGCGACGATCCCGAGGCACTCCGTGCGGCGGTCGGCGAGCGGACCGCCGCGGTGATGGTCGAGCCGATCCAGGGTGAGGCGGGCATCTTCCCGACCGGCGACGACGTCCTGATCGCCGCGCGTCAGGCGTGCGACGAGTCGGGGGCGCTGCTCCTCTTCGACGAGATCCAGACCGGGATGGGCCGCACCGGGTCACTGTGGGCCTACGAGCAGCTGCCGGTTCGCCCCGACCTGATCACCGCGGCCAAGGCGTTGGGGGGCGGCCTCCCGCTGGGCGCCTGCGTGACCGTTCCGGATCTCGGAGAGGTGCTCGGGCGCGGTGCTCACGGCTCTACGTTCGGGGGTGGGCCCGTGGCCGCCGCAGCGGCGCTCGCGGCGATCGACCTGGTCGACGACCCGGGCGTCCTGCGGCGTACTCGCGACCTGGGGGGCTCCTTCATGCAGCGACTGGAGGCGCTGGACGGCGTCGCCGAGGTCCGCGGGCGCGGGCTGATGGTCGGCGTCACCCTCACCGAGGGCCTCGACGCCACAGCGGTCGCGGACCGCGCGCTCGCCGCGGGTCTGGTGATCAACGTCCCGGGACCCGGCATGCTCAGGTTCCTGCCACCGCTGACGATCTCCTCCGACCAGCTCGACGCCGCTTCCCGGATCATCGCGCGTGTCCTCGAGTGAGGGCCCACCCCCGCCGGCGGACCCCCGGCGCGTCCTCGCCGAACACGGCCGGGGCCCGCCGCCGACGTCCCAGCCCACACCGCCCGATGACGACTCGCGGGAGCGCCGGCTGAGGATCGCGCTCGTGTTGGTCGCGGCGCTTGCCCTGGGGCTCGGCGTGGCGGTCGCCGCGATCGTCGCATCCGGGCCCGACGTCCAGACCTTGACCCGCACGACGACGACCAGGAGCGTGAGCACGGTTCAGCCGACCAGCACGGTGATAACGACCATCCCGACGACCACCACCACGATCACCAAGACCACCCGCACGATCACCGACACCTCGACGACCACCGCGACCACGACCGTTACCATCAGCCAGGGACCGAAGCAGCCCGGAGGAACCGCGCCCAAGCACGGCGGTTGATCGCTCAACCGCCCCGCTACGGTTCGCCGGTGGCTCCAGCGGACGCTTCGGCAGACGGCGAGCTCCCCGAGGTCGGGGTAAGCGTGTTGACGCCGACCCTGAACGAGGAGGCGCACATCGTCGACACCGTGCGCTGCCTCCAGGCCCAGCAGCACGACGCGCCGCTCGAATTCCTGTTCATGGACGGTTGCTCCGATGATGCGACCCCCGAGCTGCTGGCGCGTCTGGCCGAGGACGACCCTCGGATCAGGGTCCTCGACAACCCGCGGCGTGGGATCCCGTTCGCGCTCAACATCGGGCTTCGCCGCGCGCGGGGGGAGTTCGTGGCCCGGATGGACGCCCACACGCTCTACCCGGCGGACTACCTGGCGCGCGGTGTGGAGCGGCTTCGGCGGGGCGACATCGAGTGGGTCAGCGGCCCCCAGCTCCCCCACGGCGAGGGCCGATGGTCCCGGCGGGTCGCCCTGGCGCTCGGAACCCGGCTGGGGATCGGAGGCGCGGCATTTCGCCGCGCAACGCACGAGATCGAGGTCGATGCGGGCTACACCGGGATCCTGCGCCGCGAGACGCTGATCCGCCAGGGCGGCTGGAACGAGGACTGGCCGATCAACGAGGACGGCGAGCTCGCGGCGCGGATTCGAGAGGCGGGGGGGCGAATCGTCTGCATCCCCGAGATGGCGGCGCTGTACGTTCCGCGCGACGGCCTCGGCTCGCTGGCTCGCCAGTATCGGCGCTACGGGACCTACCGCGCGAAGACCTGCCGCGAGCACCCGACGAGCATGCGCCGGTCCCACCTGCTCCCGCCGACCCTGGCGCTGACCCTCGGCGCGGCACTCCTGCCCGGGGCGCCGGTTCGGCGGCCGGCGCGCTGGGCCTTGATCGCCTATGGGGTCGCGCTGCTCGCAACCACTGCGTCGCGGCTTCGCGCCGGGGCGCGTGACGCCTGCTCGCTCCCGGTCGTCCTGGCCACCATGCACCTGAGCTGGGGGGTCGGGTTCCTGGTCGGGGCGCGCCGGTTCGGGCTCCCGCTCCGAGCGCTCCTCCTGCTCGCCCGGGAGGCGCTCGGCGGGGCGGCTCGACGCCGCTTCGACGACGGCTAGACTCGCGGCCGATGCACGAGGACCCGACCCGTCACATGAGCTCGTCCGAGGGCGGCGGCGCGCCACCCAGCGGCGACCCGCCGCAGGGTGGGATGAGCCGGGGGGTCAAGTGGTCGATCGCGGTGCTGGTCGCCATCGTGGTCGGGCTCGGCGTCGCCCTCGCCGTGGTCGCCTCCGACGACAATGGGAGCCCGGCAAGCACCACGTCGAGCTCGGCCTCCACGATCACCTCGACCGCGACCACCACGCAGGTACCGCCCCCGACCACCACCTCGACAGCGACCTCGACCACGACGAGCACCACGAGCACGACGCTGACGACCACGACGACCGGCAACAGCGGAGGGACGCCGGGTCCCTAGGGTCGGGTCGGCGCTTCAGCCGGCGCGGGTCGTCAGGCCCGCCGCGCGACCAGGTCCGGGAAGGCGTCGGCGACCGCCTGGGGGGGCTCCGGGAGCCAGAGCCTTCGGGCCAGCAGCCGCCGCTTCACTCGTCCCAGCGCGAGCCTGACGCGGCGCACCGCCCCCCGGACGGGCGCCCTGCCGGCGAGCAACTCGATCATCCGTTCGGTCCTCGCGAGCTGCTCGGTCGCCGCCGCCCGGGCCTCTTCGGAGACGTCGTAGTCCGAGAGCATTCGCTGGCAGACCGCCCGCACGCCCAGTGCCAGCTCGAGCTCGTCCTTGGAGAGCGAGTCGGCTCTGTTTCTGACCACCGCCAGCGGCTCCGGCTCGGAGACGATCTGAAAGCCCGCGATCGCGATCCGCAGCCACAGGTCGTAATCCTCCGCCTGACGCAGACCGTCGTCCAGTCCGCCCGCCCGCTCAACCGCCTCAAGCCGCGCCGTCTGCACCGCGCCGACGTAGTTGCCCGATGCCAGCGCGAGGACGGGGTCCTCGGGGTCATCCTGAGAGCCCGTCACGTATCCCTCAGGAGGCCAGATCCCACGCCGGACCCGTCCGCCCCCCGCGGCCTCGTCCAGCACCCAGGCGCGGGTGTGCGCGAGCCCGGCGCGCGGGTTTCGCTTCAGGACCTCCTCCATCGTCTCCAGGTAGCGAGGCATCAACAGGTCGTCGCTGTCGAGAAAGGTCAGAAGGGCGCCTCGGGCCCGCGTGATGGCCGCGTTTCGCGCTGCGCTCGGGCCCGCGTTCTCCTGGCGCACGACCCGGATCCTCGGATCGCCCTCGGCCACGGCGCCCAGCAGCTCGGGCGTCGCGTCGCGCGAGCCGTCGTCGATGGCGATCACCTCGAATGAGTGGGTGGTCTGCGCGCTCACCGAGCCGATCGCTTGGCCGACCGTCGCCGCCGCGTTGTAGGCGGGAACGATCACGGTGTGGGTCGGGTCAGGCATCCGGGCCGATACGCTCGCTTGTCCCGACTGGTGTGGCGGCGGGATCGGCCCGCGTGGCGCGACGGCGATCGAGCGCCATCGCAGGCAATCCGACGATCATCCGGCCGCGGTTCGGAGACAAGCCGGAGAGGGCGGCGACATAGACCAGGGCCGCCAAGATGGCCTCGAGCGCCAGCAGCGCCAGGCCCGCGACGACCTCGTGCGTGCCGGCATGAAGGACGAAGTGCTCGAGCGGGTAGATCGTGGCCGCCATCACCACGGCGGCGGTCCCCGGGGGCCATACCTCGGCCCAGATGTGCCTCACCGGCATCGACACGGTTCGGGAGAACGCGAACGCTGCGTACGCGCCACCCACCACGGCGCCCACCGAGAGGCCGGCTGCCACGCCGTCGAGCCCGAGCGGCAGGAGCGCCACCATCGCGCCGGCGGTGGTCAGCATCATCACCAGGTGGACCCGGGCCAAGACGGCGGGCTTGCCGTACGCCTTCGCGCCCTCGAGGCAGATCGACAAGAGGGAGTTGCCCGCCGCGAACAGGCACATCGCCATCAGCGCCTGGCCGGCCGGCCGCCAGACCTCCCCGAACAGGACCACCGCGAGAGGCTCACCGAGCGGGAAGAGGATCAGCGAGGCCGGCATCGACACGACCATCACCCAGCGAAGCGACCGCAGGTAAGCCGAGCTCAGCCGGTCTCGGTCGTGCGAGATGCGCGCGAAGGCCGGAAACAGCACGTGCGAGGCGACGGCCAGCGTGGCTTCGAACGGCGCCATCGCGAGTCGCAGGGCGTACTGGTACTGGCCCAGAGCGGCGGTGCCGACGAAGCGCCCGACCAACACCCGATCCACCTGCTCGCCGACTCGCTGCACGACGCCGGCCGCGATCACGTGGCGGCCGAAGCGAACGAGCTCGCGCCACATCCCGACCGAAGCCAGCCCCGGTCGGGGCCGCCAGCGCGCCAGCGCCCAGGTCGCAGCAGCGTCGACCCCGATCTGCACGTAGTTGCCGATCACGAGGCCCCAGACGCCCATCCCGTTCGACATCGCGATGATCGCCGCGACGGCGAACGCAGCCGCCGCCAGGGGCTCGACCACCGTCCGGCGAAGGAATGCGAGACGGCGCTCCAGCATCGCGTTCGGGACCACCGTCGCCGAGCGCAGGAAGAGCTGCCCCGAGATCGCGGCGGCCACCGCGCCGACCGTGTCGCTGCGAAAGAAGAGGCCGATCAGCGGCGCCACCGCGAGCGCCAGCAGGCTGACGGCGATCCCGCTCACCAGCGTCGCGAGCAGAGCGGTGTTCGCGGCCTCCTCCACACGGTCGCGGCGCTGGATCAGGGCCGCGAGCATTCCGGACTCCGTGAACAGCAGCCCAACGCCCACCAGCACCGCCGCCTCCGCGTACTGGCCGAAGGCAAGCGGCGTCGTGAGCCGGGCGAGCACCAGATAGGTCGCGAGGATGATCGCCTGGGTGAGCGCGTAGCCGGATCCGGCCAGCCCGACCCCGCGCAGGACCCGATTCGTGAGGCTCTCGGCGCCTTGCTCGTTCATCCATCACCGCGCCTCAGCGCCCGCGCAGCAACTGGACGGCGCGCCACCCATGGAAGGGAAAGCGCCGCTCGTCGCCTGCTCGGTAGATGGCCGCGTGGTAGCAAAGGACGAGTACGTCGCGTCTTGAGGGCCCCCACTTTCGGGAAACTAGAGCCTAGATGGGGGCTCGGCTCGACAAGGGGCGAAAGCTGCGTGTCGTGACCCTGATCGACCAGATGGGGGTGACGGGAGGGGCGGAGAGAATCGCCACCGAGGTGGTCACGAGGCTCGACCCGGAGCGGTTCGAGAACACGCTCTGCGTCAGTCGCTGGAAGGCCCGCGAGGAGTCCGACCCGCTGATCGCCCCGCGGCTCGGGGCGCTTCGCGACGCCGGGGTGCGGATCGTCGGGTTGAGGCGCGGATCGCGGCTCGGCCTGTGGGCCTGGGCCCCGCTGGTCAGGCTGCTGCGAGACGAGCGGATCGACATCCTGCACAGCCACCAGTTCGGGTCGAATCTCTGGGCGTCCATGCTGGGCAGGATCGCCGCCACCCCGGTCGTGATCGCCCACGAGCACAACTGGTCCTTCGACGGGGAGCCGGTGCGCCGCCTTCTCGACCGCCACGTGATCGCGACCCGCGCCGACGCGTTCCTCGCCGTCTCCCGCCAGACCCGCCAGGCGATGATCGATCTGGAGGGGATCGATCCCGAGCAGGTCCGATTCGTGCCGCTCGGCATCGCGACCCCGCCGGCGGGTCCCCGTGGAGACGTCCGGGCCGAGCTCGGGATCAGCGAGGGAACGCCGGTGATCGGAACCACATGTACCCTGCGGCCCGAAAAGGCCCTGGACGTCCTGATCCGGGCGGCGGCGGCTCTGCTCGGTGATTTCCCGGATCTGCGGGTGCTGATCGCCGGCGACGGCCCCGACCGCGAGCGCGTCGAGGCCCTGATCGCCGAGCTCGACCTGGGAGCGGTCGTCAGCCTGCTCGGCGGGCGTGGCGACATACCGGACTTCCTGCGCTCGCTCGACGTCGCGGTCTGCTCCTCCGACTGGGAGGGAAGTCCGCTCTCGGTGATGGAGTACATGGAAGCCGAGCTGCCCGTGGTGGCGACCAGGGTGGGGGGCATACCGGACATGATCGAGAGCGGGGTGGAGGGCGTCCTGGTGGAGCCTGGGGATCCGGAGGCGATGGCGGGCGCGATCGGTGGGCTGCTCCGCGATCCCGCCCGGGCGGTCGCCATGGGTCGCCGGGGGCGGCGGCGCCGCCGCGCGGAGTTCGATCTGGACGTCACGGCTCGAATGATCGGCGAGCTCTACGAGGAGCTTTACGCGGCGGCCGGGGGCTGATTCGTTGCGGGTCCTCTTCTACGCGGATTACTCCTACCACGCGGGCTCGGGAAGGGTGAGCGCCGAGACGTCGTTCGCGCTCTTCGTCGCCCGCCTCTCGGAGCGTCTCGAGCGCCTCATCCTGATCGGCAGGGTGAGGCCGTCGCCCGACCAGACGCCCTACGACTGCGGGGAACGGGCGGAGTTCGTTCCCCTTCCGTATTACGAAAGCCTCGCCAATCCGTTCTCGGTGGCGCGCGCGGCGGGACGGTCCGTGCTCCGCTTCTGGCGTTCGCTGGGAGAGGTCGACGCGGTCTGGCTGCTGGGCCCGCACCCGCTGGCGATCGTCTTCGCGCTGATCGCGTCGCTGCGGGGGCGGCGGGTGGTCCTCGGGGTTCGCCAGGACCTACCGGCCTATGTGCGAAACCGTCACCCGGGCCGCCGCGGGATGGTCGCGGTGGCGCTCGGCCTCGAGGCGGCGTTTCGCCTCCTTGCTCGGCGCTCGAGCGTGATCGTCGTGGGGCCCGAGCTCGCCCGCCGCTACCGAAGCGCGCGCGACCTGCTCGAGGTCACCGTCTCGCTGGTGGACGAGCGCGACGTCATCGCATCCGAGGTGGCCAAGGCACGCTCATACGACGGCGAGCTGCGGCTGATCACGGTCGGCCGGCTGGACCCCGAGAAGAACCCGCTGCTGATCGCCGACGTCCTGAGCCGACTGGTCGACGGCGGGCGGCCATGGCGACTGCTCGTCTGCGGGGACGGCTCCCTTCGTGCCGAGCTCGCCGAACGCCTCCGCGCGCTCGGCGTCGCCGAGCGCGCGGAGCTGCCGGGTAATGTCCCCTACGGCCCGCGCCTCGTGGAGCTCTATCGCTCGAGCCATGCCCTGCTTCACACCTCGTGGACGGAGGGGCTGCCACAGGTCCTCGTCGAGGCGTTCGCCGCCGGGGTCCCGGTCGTGGCCACCGACGTCGGAGGGATCCGCGACGCGGTCGGGGACGCCGTGCGCCTCATCGCCCCGGGCGATCCCGACGCCGCCGCGTCCGAGCTCGAGGCGATCGCCTCGGACCCAGGTTTGCGGGGGCGGCTGATCATCGCCGGCAACTCATACGTCGCAGCGAGGACCGCCGGCGCCGAGGTCGCGCGCGTGGCTCGGTTTCTTACCGGCTGAGCGGCTAGGGGCGTGGCGCGGTTGCCGGCTCGCCCGGGGCCCAGCCGGGCTCCTCGGAGGCGGCCGCAACCGATCGACCGGCCGCAATCGCGAGCAGGGCGGGACAGAGTGCCAGGAGCAGCCACAGCTGCTTGCTGAACTGGTCCGAGAGGAAGAAGTCCATGGCGAGGAGCGAGACAAGCGCCACCACAACCGCGCGGCTCAGGAGCTCCATGCTGGCGTCGCCGGCTCGCGCGAACCCGCGGGCCGCTCGTACCCCCGTCCCGATCGACGCTACGACGAGGGCTCCGAACAGGGTGAGTCCCACGATCCCCAGCTCGGCCAGCACCTCCAGGTAGACGTTGTGGGCGAAGTGAGGCTCGTCGATGATCTGGTCGCTGGCCGTGATCGCGCCCGGCTCGGTGAGCAGGTACTGGCCCGAGACGTCCCTGAAGTTGCCGGCGCCGACTCCGCGCACCGGGTGTGCCTCGACCATCCTCCATCCGACCTTCCAGATGTCAGTGCGCCCGTTGCCGCCGTCCGAGGTCGAGTATCGATTGGCCACGCCCGGATCGAACAGGCCGATGTAGACGACGCTTGCTGCGACGATCGCCATCACCCCGGCGATCGCCGCCCACCGACGCCCGCGAGCCAGGACGATCGCGGTCACCATGGCCGCGATCAGGCCCACGATACCCCCGCGAGAAGCGGTCAGGAAGACACTCACGAGCGCCAGGCTGGCGGCCCCGATCAGGAGCAGTCGCCGCGCCGGTGAGCGCGTCACCGCTGCCAGGGCGAGTGCGAGGACCAGGGCGACGACCAGCACGGCCGCGAGCTGGTTCGGGTCGGCGATCGTCCCCCGGAGGCGATCGAGGCTCGACGCCGCCGTCGGATTCGAGGCCAGGTCGGACACATTCGGCGCCGCGACGATCCCATAACCGGCGGCGATCGCCCCGCCCGCGACCAGCGCTGCCAGCAGCCCCTTCGCGTGGGCGGGTGCTCGCACCCCCTCGAACACGATCAGGAAGAGCAGCGCGTCGAGCCCGTACTGGACCAGGACAGCGAACGTGTCGCTCGAGTCCTGGGCCCAAAGCGAGCTCAGCGCCACCCAGGCCAAGAATGCGACCGCGAGCCAGCTGATCACGGGGTGGCGAGACCAGAACAGGCTCGACGGGGCGTTTCGGGTGGCGATCCGCGCGAGCCACGAGAAGGCGAGCACGAGGCTCGCCGCCTGGGCGCTGATCAGCGACCCGATCGCCCCGGGCGTCAGGGCGAAGAACGCGAGCAGCGCGAAGGCGATCAGTCCTGCGGTCAGGTCGCTGATCGCGAGGATTCCGAAGCCGATCGCGAGCGCCCCCCCGATCGCGAGCGCGGGGTCGTGCCCCGACAGGAGGCCGAATGCGAGGCACACGCCCGCGAACGCGAGCGCCAACAGGATGCGACCGACGTCCAGTCGCATGGCGGCCAATGGCCCCACCCTGGCGGGTCCCTAGTGGGTCGCGCCGGGTCGCGGCGTCGGACCGGTCGGCGCGGGCGCCGGCGTTTCCGGTTTCGACTTAGGCACGCGACCGTCCTCGGACCGCACGATCCTGGGCCGCCCGGCGTATTCGTGATAGTCGGCCCGTGCCGGTCGCGGAGCGCTGACCACCGCGAACCCGGAGGGCCTGACGTCGTTCTCGGCCATCAGCTCGCCGAGTTGCGTGAGCTGTCCGATCCGAGTCCTGCCCAGCCGCACGACGACGAGCACGTGATCGACGGCAGCGGCCAGCGGCAGCGCGTCGATCACCTCGCTGAGCGGCGAGGAATCGATGATCACGAAGTCGGCGCGCGACTTGGCCTCGTCGATCAGCGGCTGGGTGGTCGGGAGGGAGAAGATCTCGGACGTCCACGGCGCGGTCTGCTCGGCGAGCAACAGCTTCAGGTCGGGGCCGAGCTCGGTCGACGACACGAGCGCCTCGTCGAGGCTCGCCTCGCCGAGTAGCACGCTGACCAGCCCCTTGGAGCTCCGGGAGCCGAGTGACGGCCCGATCTCGGGCTTTCGAAGGTCGCCGTCGATCAGGATCACCTTTCGCCCGGCCAGACTGAGCGACGCCGCGAGGTTGAGCGCCGTGGTGGTCTTGCCCTCCGACGCGGACGGGCTCGTGATCAGGACCGCGCGGGAGCCGCCGTCGCCGCTCCGACCCGGCCCCAGCGAGGCGCGAAGCGCCCTGTACGCCTCCAGCGCCCCCGGCGACAGGCTCTCGGGAGAGATCGGGGCGTTGCGCTGGGCGCGGGACTCCTTCGGGATCCGCGCCAGGATCGGCAGCCTGAATCGTGCTCGTAGCTGCTCCTCGCGACTGAGCCGCGGGTCGAGGGCCTGGTACGCGAACGCGCCGCCGATCCCGAGCACCAATCCAACCAGCAGGCCGCCGGCGATGCTGAGCGCCGGCTTCGGCGACGACGGCGAGGTGGGTGGAACTGCGGTGGTTGCCGCCTGGACCGTGGGATCCGGACTCGACCCGAGGCGCTTCAACTGGGAGAGCTGGCTCTCGATGCTGCGACGGTCGGCGGTTCTGTCGTTCAACTGGCCACTCAGTCCCCTGCTCGCTAGGGCGACCCGATCGTGAAGCTGTGACGTCCGGTAGGCGATCGTCGAGTCGACGAACGCGTTCGCGATCTTGGCGGCGGCTTCGGGGGTGGACGCGGTGGCGGTCACCGCGACGATGTTCGAGTCGGCGACCGGCTGGGCGCTCACGTGACCGAGGAGCGCCTGGGTCGTGCCGTCGGCCTCCGGAACCCCGTCGAGGCGCTTCTGGGCCTTCGCCGCGACCTCGTTGGTGGCCGTCAGCCGGGCGACCGTCTCGATCTCGCGCACCGGGTCAGCGGATTGCGAGATCAGGCCGAGGCTGATCAAGAGGTCGCTCTGCGGGGGCACCGGCGTTACCAGCATGTCCGCCTCGGACTGGTAGGTCTTGGTGGCCGTCGCCACGTAGAGGACCGCGGCCCCGGTGGTGATCACCACGGCGAGCACGACCAGCCACAGGCGCTCGCGCAGGGTCTGCACGTAGCTCGCCAGGCCCTTCTCCTGGGCGGGCGGCTGGAGCCAGTCCGTGGTCGGCGTGTGTCGCTGTGATTCCCGCTGGGCCAATGCTCCTCGTGCGCGGGTGATTGTGACAGTAGGCGGGGCCCCGCGTGCCCCGTTTACAGTTGGTCTAGATAGATGTCGGCGTTCCGCCGAGGCTAGGCGAGGCGCGCAATTCGGCTTGCGGGCCGCGAGTAGAATCGCCTGCGACTCGTTGATTTGAGGGAGCGTGGCAATCTTCAACCGTTCACAGCAGGCCGTGCCCGGCCCTGAGCCGACGGACAGCGAACCGCAGCCGCGAGAGGCGCGCGCGAGTTCCGGCTCGGAGTTGAAGCGGGTCGTCGACGCGGCCGCCGAACGGGTGGACGAGATCGTGAACAGCGCGGAGCAGGTGGCCGCCGAGATCATCGCCGGCGCCGAGGTCGAAGCGGCGCGTTACGTCGAAGGCCGTCGTCGAGAGGCTGACGAGGTGATGGACCAGTGGAGCGCCGACCTGCGCGGCTTGGCGGAGCTCCTGGGGCGCCAGGAGAACCGGCTACGAGAGTTGACCGAGGCGATGATCGGCGAGCTCGGTGAGATCTCCGAGGCCCTCCGGCGGGTCCCGCCCGAGTTCGGCGCCCGCAGCGACCTGGCCACGGCACCCAACGGTGCACCCGAGGACGCACCAGCCTCGCCACCGAACGGCGCTCCGGAGGCCGCCTCCGCATCGCCGCTGGACCCTACTGCCCCGAGTCCCGCATCGCAGACGGCTCAGTTACCGCCCGAGCCCCCGGCCCCGCAGACCGTCGCGAGCGAACCACCGCGCCCCTCCGGCCCCAAGCCGCCCGGGCGAGAGCACGCCCTGCTTCGCGCCGCCCAGATGGCCGTCGCCGGCAGCTCGCGCGACGAGATCGAGCACGCACTCCGGGCAGACCTCGGGATCGATGACCCCGAGCCGATCGTCGACGACCTGCTCGGCGCGCGGTCCTAGACGGCGCAGCGACCCGTCGGCGCGATCCGGTTATCCGCTCTCACGGGACGCTCGAGGCGCCCTCGGAGGGGAGGTCCGCCCGGACCTCCTCGAGTCTCGCGAAGGCCACGATCCGCTCGGCCGCCGAGTAGAGCGGGTGGCATGCGGTGAGCACCAGCCGGTCGTAGGCGACCGGGTGCACGATCCCGACGTCCGAGGGCGAGACGACCCGGGTCGTCTGGACCCGGTAGGAGAAGGTCGCGTAGGGCATCTCGACCTCGATGCGGTCGCCTGCACCGAGAGCGTCGAGGTGACGGAAGGGGGCCAGGTAGGTGGTGCGGTGGCCGGCGAAGGCCGTGGTTCCCCGCTGGCCGGGGAACGGGGTGTCCGGATAGTGCCCCGGCCCCTTCTGCAGGCTCGCCGTGTCGGTGCCCTGGACCGCGATCACGTTCAGGCCGATGCTCGGGATGATGATTCGCCCGATCGCCTCGCCTGTATCGACCCGCTTCGCGAACAGGTCGGCGAGCAGCCCGACCCGCTGACGGTTGCCGTTCGCCCGGTCCGCTCGTCGCAGGTCAGCCGGGCTCGGGAAGCTCCGCTCCAGATCGGCGAGCTGGCTCGCTGCTTGGTGCTGCTGGATCGAGCCGTAGACGCTCGATACGGGCTCCCTCCAGGCAAGGGTGGTCGCCACGTCGGCGAGTATCACCACGCCGGCTGTGATCAGCGCCACCGAGATGACGTGCAGCACGCGTCCCATGTCCCGGATCATGGCGGACGCCCGGGTCGCACCACGCTTCTGCGCTCCCCCGCCGCATGCGAGACTTCGCGACCCCGATGACCGACCGGCGGACCCAGCGAACGGCGTCCTATGAGGCTGATCCCGATCAGGTCGGCAGAGTGCTCCTGCTCTATTCGGGCGGGCTCGACACCTCGGTGATGCTGCGCTGGATCCAGGAGCGCTACGAGGCCGAGGTGGTCACGCTGACCGTTGACCTCGGGCAGCCGGGTGAGGACTGGGACGTCGTGGTCGCCAAGGCTCGCGACATGGGCGTCGTCGACGCGGTGGTAGCCGACGCCCGCGAGGAGTTCGCTCGCGACTACGTGCTCCCGGCGATCAAGGCCAACGCGCTGTATGGCGCCGGGTATCCGCTGTTCACGGCGCTTGGCCGGCCGTTGATCGCCAAGCTCGCGGTCGAGCACGCCCGGGCCACCGGATGCGACACCGTCGCGCACGGTTGCACCGGCAAGGGCAACGACCAGGTGAGGATCGAGGCCACCGTCGCGACACTCGACCCCGAGCTCAAGGTCATCGCCCCTGTTCGCGAGTGGCGGATGGGCCGCGAGGAGGAGATCGCCTACGCTCGCGAGCACGGGATCCCGGTCAAGGGGGGAACCGAGGCCCCGCCCTACTCGATCGACGACAACCTCTGGGGGCGCTCCTCGGAGGGCGGGGCGATCGAGGACCTGGCGCAGCCGGCTCCTGACGACGTGTTCCAACTCGTGACTCGTCCCAGGGAGGCTCCGGATGAGCCTGAGCTGATCCGGGTGGGCTTCGAGCGGGGGTGTCCCGTGACGATCGACGACGATCGGCTTGGGCTCGTGGAGCTGCTCGAGCACGCCGCTGAGGTCGGCTGCCGTCACGGGATTGGGATCGTCGACCAGATCGAGGATCGGATCGTCGGCCTGAAGATCAGGGATGTCTACGAGGTTCCGGCGGCCGCCATCGTCCTGGCCGCCCACCGCGAGCTGGAGCGGCTCGTCTCAACGATCCATCAGAACAACTTCAAGCGCGCGCTCGAGGACAAGTGGGCCTACCTGTGCTATGCGGGCTTGTGGCACGAGCCGCTGCGCCTCGACCTCGATGCGTTCATGGACTCGGCCAACGAGCTGGTGACCGGCGAGGTGACCATGAGGCTCTACAAGGGCTCCGTCGCTGCGGTGGCTCGGTCCTCGCCTTACGCGCTATATGACCGCTCGCTCACCTCGTTCGGCGAGTCGGGGGGCGAGTTCAGCCAGTCGGCAAGCCCCGGGTTCATCGAGCTGTTCACGCTCCAGACCAGGATGGCTCACCAGGTCCGAGCCCGCGCACGCGAGGCGGGGGAGAGGGAGAAGGACGAATGACGGCAAGGGTCTACAGGCTGCTGGGACGCATCTATCTGCGCTGGATCCTGATCCGCTACCGGCGCCAGATCCGGATCGCCGTTGCCGCCGGGATCGCCGCCGTGGCGGCGGCGGGATACGTGGCGATGACCCGCCAGCCCCCGGAGGGCTGAGCTCCGCCCAGGATCTCGTGCAGCCGGGCCTCGTGTCGGGCTCGCCTCACGACTCGCTAACGATTCGCTAGGATTCCCGCGCCTTGACCGCCGAGTTCTTCGGGTCCCATCCCGAAGGAGCGGGGGAACCACTGGGGTGGGCGCCGATCAGGCGCGATCCCCGGGGGCGAATCGCGGCATCCGCCACGTAGCGCCAATCCTTCGGCGCGAGCCCGACAGCTAACCCCGTAGGCATCAGAAGGATGGAGTCGACGATCGACATCCGCTTGATGCGCAACCGCCGATCCCGGAGGATCTGGCATACCCGCGCCGCGATCCTCGCTGCGCTCACACTGGCCATCGCCCTCGCCGGCCCCGCGCACGATGCCGGTGCTCAGAGCATCAGCGACCTCAACTCGCAGATCAGCTCTGCCCAGACGCAGGCCCGGAGCCTTGCGGCCGACGTCAACGCCAAGGCCGCCCAAGCCGCCGCCGCTCAGCAGCAGGCCTCGGCCGCCGCGGCGCGAGAAGCGCAGCTCGCGGGCGTGCTTGCCCAGGGCGAGCAGCGACAGGCCGCGCTCGAGGGCCGGGTTCGCCAGGCGAGGGCTCACCTTGCGCGGACCAGAGCACACCTGCGCAGGGCGCTCGCCGCGCTGTCTGAGCGCCTCATCTCGATTTATCAGGGCAACGCCCCCGACCTGACCGAGTTGCTGCTCAGCGCCAGGGGCTTCGACGACCTCGCGAACCGCGCGGCGCTCGTGGGCCGGATAGAGAACGCCGACGCGTCGCTCGCCGGTCAGGTCCGAAAGCTTCGCGACCAGGTCGCAGCCGAGCTCGCCCAGGTGCGTGACGCCAAGGCGCAGCAGGTTGCCTTCAACCAGCGGGTCGCCGCAGCTCGTGACCAGATCGCCTCGGTGAGGGCCAACGCCGAGGCGCAGGCCGCCCAGCTCGAGCTGGCGCGCCAACGCGAGGCCGCGGCCGCGTCGAGTCTTCGCTCGCGGGTATCGGGGTGGGAGCAGCAGGTGACCCACCTCCAGCAGGTGGAGGCTCAGCAAAGCCAGGAGGCCGCCTCGGCTCCGGCCTCCGCCCAGCAGACCGTCTCCAACTGGGTTGGCAACTGGGCGATCCCGCAGGCCATCGTGATGTGCGAGTCCGGAGGCAACTTCAGCGCCGTGAACGCGTCATCGGGTGCCGGCGGCGCCTACCAGATCCTTCCATCGACCTGGCGTCTGTACGGCGGGAGCGGCGCTCCCCAGGACGCCTCGCCGGCCGAGCAGAGTCGAATCGCGGCGCAGATCTGGGCTGACTCCGGCCCGGGTGCCTGGGTGTGCGCCCAGTAGGGCGCGCGCCCACGACCCCAGATCCACGCCCCCGCCCCGAGGCCGAGCACCTCGAAGCCGCCTGGATGAGGCGGCGAATCGGCGACCGCAGAGCATCAACCAGCCTCAAGTGAGCGTGCCGTCGGCCAGGCATGCATATCATTACCCAACTTTGGTGGCCGAATGCGCGCTATTTGCAAGTTTTGCCGAGTTCGTGTAGGCTGCCTCTCGAATCAGGGTTCCCGAGAAGGACTAGGAGGCCCCCCATGGGCTGGCGCCGAGGCTAATCAGCTAGAGACGCACACTGAATTCGTTGAGGACCCCGCAACGGCCGACATTCGGCCGGCGGGGTTCTCTTCTTTTTTGCGACTCCTCGCGACGGGCGGGTGCGGGCGCGTGCGCTGCGACTCAGCGCGGGATCGCCGCGGCCGCGATCAGATCGCCAGGCGCGGCCCGGAGGTGGTGCCGGCGGTCACGTATTCGTGGATCCGCTTGTCGAGCGCCAGCTCGGCCTCGAAGTCGGCGTCCTCGCCGTGGCGGTATGAGAAGCCCTTGTCCGCGAGGACGTTGGAGAGGATCTCCACGAAGTGTCCATCGAGCTGGGTACCCGAGACGCGACGCAGTTCGGTGATCGCCTCGAACGAGCTGACAGGCTCGCGGTAGGAGTCGCGCGCCGTGAGCACGTCGTAGGTGTCCGCGACCGAGATGATCCGGGCGAGGACCGGGATGTCGTCGCCCTGGACGCCCCGCGGATAGCCGAGGCCGTCGATGCGCTCGTGGTGGGCGATCACGATCTCGCCGACCGGCTGGTAGCCGTCGATCTGCGAGACGATCCGAGCCCCTTCGTAGGGGTGCTTCTTGATCTCCTCCCAGTCGGATTCGGTCAGCTCGGCGTCACCCTTGAGGATCCGGTCGGGGAGAACGAACTTGCCGATGTCGTGGAGCAGTCCGGCCGTGTGGACCAGCTCCTGCTCGGCCTCCGAGAGGCCGGTCGCCGCGGCGATCTCGCGCGAGTAGCGCGCCACCGCTGCGCTGTGGCGCGCGGTCATCCGGTCTCGGAGGTCGAGCGTTCGCAGCAGGGCGCCGAGCAGGGCGACCTGGAAGCCGGCCAGCTGCTTGGCCTTCAACTCCAGCTCGTCGGCGCGCTGCTGCGAGATCAGCAGGGCGCCGATCAGGTATTGGAAGGTGACCAGGACGATCGCGAACAGGGCGACGGTTGCCAGCCCGATCTCGATGTACAGGTACGCGATCCCGACTGCGAGGACGGCCGACGCGAGCTCGGAAGGGAGCACCGGGACGAGCCCGCGGCGCACCTTCTGAGCGAGGCTGCCGCCTTCGACGTAGCACGAGTACCCGGCGATCAACAGGAAGTCGATCAGGTTGGCGAGCATGATCAGCCCGAAGACCAGGAGGTAGAAGAGGTCGTCCGACTGGGTCGTCTGGGTCGCGTGCAGCAGGGCGTAGAAGGCCATCCCAGAGAGCAGCGGGAACCAGGCGTAGGTGACCAGATTGATCAGCAGGTCCTCGCGCGGATAGCGGAAGCGAAGCCAGCCCGCGAGGATCGTCACGACCCCGATCACCGCGGCGGGTGCCTCGCCGAGGAAGACGACCGCGGTCACGATCGCGAGGAAGCTCGACGACACCTTCAGCGAGGTCGACGAGGTCGACAGCGCCAGCACGTCCCCCGCCATCGACAGCGCGAGGAGAAGGCCGAACAGCGACAGGTTCCAGTCCGTGTCGCCGGCCCAGTTGCGCCACACCGCAACCCCCACCGCAAGGACCAGGGCGGCCACCTCGATGACGATCGCGCGTCGGCTCGGCCGCCCCGGCATGGCCCCCGCTTCAGCCACGGGTTCCGGCGGCGCGTCGGTCGGCGGAGGTCTGTCGCATCGAGCGCATGAACTCGTCAAGGTCGTCGGTGGAGAAGCGGCGCTGGCCACCCGGCGTCCTATAAACGGGAACCAGCCCCTGATTCGACCACTTGCGAAGCGAGGCGGCGCTGACCCCGAGATAGGTCGCCGCCTGGCCCACGTTTAGAAGTCTCGTTCGTCCTTCCATTGGTTGATCCTGCTTATGCGTCTCGGCCTGAAGCGAGCGAAACTTGAGCCCGGCTTGCAGTTCTGGACCGTTTGACGCCTGGATCGGACGCGAGGCCGTTTCAGGTCATTGAAGGTTGCGCAACAACGCCCAAGAAAGGCGCATCAACCCTCGTTTATGTGAGCTCTTGATAGGTCTCGTGGGCTTCCTCGGTCCAGCCCGAGCCCGCCGGCCCGGCGATCTCGACCGAGCTCTCGGAGGCGCCACGCGCAGCGCTTTCGGCGGCGACGAGGAGATCGGACGCATCGTGGCCGTGTTCGGGACAGGCCGATACTCCGACCCGGATCGCGATCCGCGGGCGGTCAGGCGACTGCGACGCGTCGACGACCCGCACGAGGCGCTCGGCCATCGAGCGCAGGCGCCCGGCGTCAACGCTCGGGGCGAGCACCCAGAACTCGTCCTCAGCCTTGCGAAAGGCGCGGTCTGCGATTCGGATCTGGCTCTGGATCACCCGGGCGACGGCGGTCAGCATGACCTCGCCCGACTGGCGCCCGCACGCCTCGACGATCGGCTCGAGGCCCTCGACCCTGGCGAGCGCCAACGCGAACGGATGGCCGTATCGCCGGTACTCGGCGAGCATCACCCGCAGCCACTCGTCCAGCTCGTCGCCGTCGGTGCGCGCGGTCAGCGCCGTCCCTCCGGCTGCTCGTGACCGCTCCCTGACCAGGCCCTCCGTCAGCGCGCCTTGGACCGAGCCGAAGATCTCGGCCAGCCGCTGAGCCGCGCGGGCGAGGTCGGCGGGCCGCGCAGCGGCGGCATCGCGCCCCAGCGTTCCCAGCAGCAGCGATTGGAGGACCGCGAGGTCGCGAGGGACCTCGGCCGAGGCCCGGTCGCCTCGTCGAAGCCGCCCAAGCTCGGGGACGTGGCGGTCCGGGTGCTCGGAGTCGGGGCCGTTTCCACCGCCGGGCGGGTCCAGGTCGCCGAGGATGCGGGTGATCAGGGGGATCGCCTCGCCGGCGAGCAACTCCAGGTTCACCTCGCCGACCCGGTCGAGCGGCGTGCGCTCGATGACCCCGACCAGCCAGGCCTTCGCGAGCTCGTCCACTGGCCAGCCCGAATCGGCCATCCTGCCTGACGTCGCCCGTTCCACTCGCGAAACCTAGCCTACCTCGCAGTCGCCACCACCGCGAGTACACTCGCCCGCTACCACGATGGTTGATCCCGAGGCAGAGGGAACGGCCCCGGAGCGCGCTGCTTCCCAAGACGAGCTGAACGAGCCTGCCGAGGGCGACGTGATCCTCGGAGCGACGATCGATGCGCTGAAGCGAGCCGCTCACGGGGTCGAGATCGAGCGCCAGGTGGCCGAGACGCTCCAGCGAAGTCTGCTCCCGGTGATCCCCCCGATCCCGGGGCTCCGGGTCGCCGCCCGCTACCGGCCCGGGAGCGCCGAAACGCGGATCGGCGGCGACTGGTACGACACGATCCCGCTACGCGGCGGCAAGGTCGGGATCGCGATCGGCGACGTGGTGGGGCGCGGCGTCGAGGCCGCCGCGCGGATGGCACATCTCCAGAGCGCCCTGCGTGCCTACGCCCTTGAGGCGCTTCGCCCCGAGCTGGTGCTCGAGCGGATGAACAGCTTCGTGCTGGAAGGCGAGCAGGGAGGGATGGTCACCCTCCTGTATGCGATCGTCGACCCGGACGCCTCGAGCCTCCAGGTTGCGACGGCTGGTCACCCGCCCCCGCTGATCCTGCGGCCCGATGGTGAGCCGATCTTTGCCGAGGCTCCGGCGGGAAGCCCGCTCGGAGTCAACCGGTTTCCGTCCTACGCCGAGAGCCTCGCGACCCTCGACCCCTGGTCGACCGTGCTCCTGTACACGGACGGCCTGGTCGAGGGCCCGGAGCTACCGTTGGGCGAGGGGCTCGAGGGGCTTCGCGCCACCGCCGCGAGCTGTCCGCGCGAGCCCGAGGGACTTTGCCGCTCCCTGCTCTCAACGGTCGATTCGCGGGCCGGGTTTCGCGACGACCTCGCGCTTCTGGCAATCCAGCTGGCCCCCCCGGGAGAGACCCTTTCGATGGCGCTGCCCGCCAAGCCGGCTTCGCTGGCCTCGATGCGGCGCGCGCTGTCTCAGTGGCTGCGTCTGGCCGGCGCCAGCGAGGCTGAGGTCTACGAGATGCTGGTCGCCGCGGGCGAAGCGTGTGCCAACGCCGTCGCCCATGCCCACTCGCCAGTCGCGGACGCTCCGTTCAACCTCGAGGCGGACCGCGACGGTGCCCAGGTCAGGATCGTGGTCTCAGACAGCGGCACCTGGCGTCCTCCGGGTGAGGCGAGCCGCGGGCGCGGCCTTCCGCTGATGCGCGAGCTGATGGACGAGACCACCGTCGAGCCGGGATCGGAGGGCACGACCGTGACCATGAGCCGGCGGCTTCGCGAGGCCGCGGAATGATGAGGGATCCCCTCGCCCAACTCAGCTTCGACGAGGTCGGGAACGTGATCGTCGGCCGGATCGACGGCGAGATCGAGAGCGTAAACGCGGAGCAGCTTCGGGCCGCTCTGGCCCGCCGGCTGACCAATGACAGCGTCGGCCTCGTGCTCGACCTCTCCGAGGCCGCCTACCTCGACAGCTCGGGGATCGAGCTGCTGTTCGACCTCGCGCGGCGGCTGCGCACCCACCGCCAACACCTCAGGCTGGTGGTGCCGCCCGCGGCGCCGATGAGGCGGGTGCTCGACCTGTGCGACATCGAGGAGGTCGCCCCGATGGATGCGACGGTGGAGGGGGCGGTCGAGGCGCTGGCCCAGCCGAGCGAGTGAGCGACAGGCGCCGCCGGGCCCGGCGCGCGGCCCGGTCTCAGCCGCTGGCAGCCGACCAGGCGCTGCGAAAGCGCTCCAAAGAGTCCTTGAGCGGCCCCTCGTCGGAGTTGGAGACCACGAGGATCTCGCCGACCCGGTTCGAGAAGGCCTGCAGCAGAAGCAACTCGGCGCGCCCGGTCAGGCGGCTCGGACGGGTAGACAGGCAGATCACGCCGACCAGCTTCCCCGCGGTGACCATCGGCGCGCAGATCGAGGTTCTGCCCGCCTGTTCGGCGCTCGAGCCCGAGCCGTGGACGAGCTGGGCACGGCGCTCGAGCGCCGCGCGCCCCAGGGCGCCTTCGCCAACCGCGATGTGCTCGGGTGCGTGGATGCTCTCGGGCTCGCCGTCCTCGTCCATCGCGGCCGCGCGCCGCATCGAAAGCCCATCCTCGTCGGCCAGGAAGATCATCCCGCCCTCGACGTCGTACAGCGAGACCAGCGCGCTGAGCAGCCGGCCGAGCATCGCGTCCGATTCGCCGGCTGCGAGCGCGGCGCGGGCGCGGGCGCGCGGGCTGACCGTTGGGGTGGGGGCGGCCTGCGCGGCCTGCGTGTCCGCGACCTCGGCATGCGGCTCGATTTCATGGCGCTTGACTGCGAGGGCGACCGCCTGGGCACGACTCGAGGCGCCGAGCTTGGCCATCGCGTTTCGGATGTGGGTGCGGACCGTCTCGGGAGAGAGCACGAGCGTTTCGGCGATCTGGGCGCCGCTCACTCCCCCGGCCAGCATGCCGAGGATCTCGCGCTCGCGCGTGGACAGGGGCGCACCCGCGACTCGGCGCCCGACCGGGGCCCGCGCATCGTGATCTTCGGATGCCACTCCGGTAGGACCCCCGCGGCCGCGAGTGGATCGCTTCTCGTTCTCGTTCAAGTTTCTGACTGTCGCGGCTCGCTCGCAGTGAGCTTAGCCGGTGGAGGTGGCTAGCACTACCCGCATTGCGGTAATGCACCAACGATTTTCGGGTATTGCCACCCACGAATCCTTGACTTTCGCTAGTGGTCAGGCACAGTGGCCTCGTCCCGAAAACCAGTTGGGTCGATCGCCGTTCAGGTCGACCCGGCCACTCGACCCGGTCGTATCCGGGTTGGTTTACCCGGAGCGACAGGGTCGTGTGGCGGTACAGCCGTTGAACTGCGGCAGGAGCAAACATCTCAATGATCAATCGGCATGGTGTCTCGCCCATTACCCGTCGGCCCGCCGCATGGCTCGCCGCCGCCCTGCTCATGGTCGCGCTCGCGGCCCCGTCGGCGGCCCTGGCTTCCTCGCCCACGCACGCTCAATACGAGCCAAAGAATCAGCAGATCGCGGCCACCGGAGGCGGCGGCTCGACCGGCGGTCCGTCGGCTCCGAGCCGGAGCACGATCGGCAGCCTGCCGTTCACGGGGCTCGACGTCGGGGTGCTCGCGCTCGCGGCCGTTGCGCTGCTCGGCGCCGGCTTCGCCCTCCGGCGTCTGTCCGACCCGACCCGACACTCGTCCTCATAGCTCGAGGCTGAGCGACAACGACTGAGACACCGGCGACGAGGAGTGGAAGTGTCCACCACCAACGGCAACGGCACCGAGATCAACGAGCTCTCGCTGACGGATGGGCCCGCACCGGTGATGCGCGCCCTGGAGGCTCAGCGCCTGCTCGACCTGATCTCGCTGAAGGTGATGCCGGCGGTGGCGGCGGGCTTGATCACCTATCTCCACCTCGGCACGGCGAGCTACGGCTTCCTGATGGCGGCCACGATGCTGATCGCCCTACAGCTGGTCGAGCGGTGCGCCCTGCCGCTCGGCCTGATGCCGGCGGCACGCATCACGCTCGCGCTGGTGGCGCCGGTTCTCGGCGCGATGCTTGCTCTGGTGCTCGAGTTGGGCGCCGGTGACCACGTGGCTCTGGGATCCCTTGAGCCGTCGGTCATCGGCGCCTGGCTCGTACTGGCCCTCGGGGCATGGGTGACAGTGCATTTCCAGGAAGGCCGTCGGGCGCGCGTGGCCGTGATCGGATCGGCCGGTTTCGCATCCGACCTCGCAGCCGAGCTGGAAGCGGCTGGGATTCGGGGGTACGAGGTAATCGGATGGTTCGGCGCCGCCGCGCCTGCCGCGCACTCGGATGATCTCGAGTGTCTCGGCACGCTCGATGGGGTTCGCGCGGCGGTGACCGCGCGGAGGATCGAGTTGCTCGTCTGGGCCCGGGAGGAGGCCGGGGAGCGGCGCGGCGGCGTCGACTCCGATCCCGATCCGTGCGCCCTGATCGCCGACGCCTGTCTCGACCTGCCGGTGAGGATGATCGAGGCCAATCAGCTGTACGAGGAGCTGCTGGGCCACGTCCCGCTCGGGACCATCGACTCGGCCTGGTTCCGCTACATCATGCATCCGCGGTTCCGTCCCACCTCACCGCTCTCCAAGCGTTGCTCGGACCTCGTGATCGCGCTTCCCACGGCGATCATCGCGCTCCCGCTCCTTGGCGCGCTGGCGCTTGTGATCAAGCTCTCCGACTCCGGCCCGGTGCTCTACCGCCAGCGGCGGATCGGCGAGCGAGGGCGTGCCTTCAACGTGCTCAAGCTTCGGACGATGGTCACCGACGCCGAGGCCGGGGGCCCGCAGTGGTCCGCGCCGAACGACACCCGGGTGACCCGTCTCGGCAAGGTGCTCCGCCGGACCCACCTCGACGAGCTGCCTCAGCTGTGGAACGTGCTCCGTGGTGAGATGACCATGGTCGGTCCCCGGCCCGAGCGGCCCGAGATCGTCACCGAGCTGGAGCGACACTTCCCCCACTACACGAGACGCCATCTCGTCAAGCCCGGGATCACGGGCTGGGCCCAGCTGCGATGCGGCTACGCGGGCTCCGAGCTCGGGACCGCGTGGAAGCTCTGCCACGACCTTTTCTATGTCAAGCGCCGGTCGGTACTCGCCGACTGGCTGATCATCGTCGAGACCCTCTTCGAGACGGGTCGAGACGCCCATCGGGCGCTCCGCGCGCCGGGACAGAGGTTCCTTGTCGGCGAGGCCAGTGACTAGACGGACCGGGGGTCCAAGCGGCGCAGCGGCGATGGGCGGGGTCCCGGCGCAGCTCGCGATCATGGTCGTCGACGATGACCGCCGCTGCCTCGAGGCCAACCTGGCCGCGTGCCGCCTGCTCGGGCTGCCACGCCGGGCGGTGATCGGGCGGACCTTCGACGACTTTCTCGCGGCAGGGATGCGCTCGAGGGTCGACCACGTGTGGCGCGCCTTCAGGGAGGGAGGCGGCCACGCTGGTCCCTTCGAGCTCAGCTCACAGGCGGCCGCGACCGAGGAGGTCCATATCACGGTGACCGCCAACGTCCTCCCGGGTCGCCATCTCCTGATCCTCTCCGGCGGTGGCGCCCAGATCGAGGAGCCAGAGGGCGGCCAGGAGCCGGCCCGCAAGCCCGCGACCGCCAACCACGTTCCGCGCTTCACTCGTGGAGGCCCGACCTCGCGCGAGCGCGAGGTGCTGGCTCTCCTTGCCGCCGGCGCGACGGACGAGCAGATCGCGGGACTGCTCGAACTCTCGCCCGCCACGGTCCAGACCCACGTTCGAAACGCGAAGGCAAAGCTCGGCGCCCGCACCCGCGCACAGGCGGTTGCCCTGGCCCTCCAGGGCGGGATGATCGACCTGACCTGACCTGCCCGCCGATCGCCGCCGGCTAGCGGTGGCGGCGCAGTCGGTCCCGGAGTGCCGCGATCTGGCCGTTCAAGGGGTCTCGGTCCTGCGCCCGTGCCAGCTCCCGCCGCGCCAGGCCGGGCGAACGGCGCTCGTGAAGGAGCGCCAGGAAGTAGTAGGAGACCCACTCCTCGGGTCGCTTGGCGACGGCGTCGTCGAACGCCGCGATGGCCCGTTGGCGGTCGCCGTTCGCGCGGGCGATCGCTCCCTCGACCAGAACGGGGTCGACGCTCAGCGGATTGAGCGAGCGAGCCCGGTCGAGGTCGCGATAGGCGCGCGAGGGATCCGATCTCCAGACCGCGTAGGCGTCGCTCGTGTAGCGGTCGGAGAGGAACGGCGGGACGACCGTCGCCGCGAGCACGACCGCCCCGGCGGCGATCGCGAGGCGAACGCGACCCTGCCGGGCTCGCGGGACGGGGGCCTCGCCCGACGCGGACGGCGCCCGCACGCACGGCGCGCAGGCCGAGCCGAGGAGCGCGAACACCGGGGCGGTGACGGCCGGATAGGGCCAGAACCAGTCGAGTGAGGAGTGGAACAGCCAGTAGGTGCCCGCGGTCAGCGCGATCACCGAGAGCCACGCCGCCTCGGGGCCTCGACGGCGGGCCCGAATCACCCCGGTCGCTGCCGCGGCGAGCGCGGCGGCCACCAACAGAAGACCCACGATCCCGAGCTCGGCGAGGTTCTCGAGCTCGAAGCTGTGGGCGTCGTTGACGGCCGGCGGCGCATCCGGTCGGCGCTCCTTGAGGTACGTGTATCGATAGCCACCCGCTCCGTCGCCGAGCAACGGGTGGTGTCCGAAGTCGACCAGCGCGATCCTCCAGAGCTCGCCCCGGCCGGTGCGGGCGCTGAACGTGAACCGGCTGTTTCTGCCGATCGGCTGGCTCGCCTCCCCGGCCTGGAATTGCGATGCCTTCTGGCTGATCCAGTGGATCGGGTCGCCGACCGTGGCGACGAACGCGATCGAGCCGCCGAGCAGCGCGACCACCAAGCCGATGATCGCCGCGCGATCGGCGATCCTCCCTGCCCGGGGCGAGGAGGGAAGTCGGCCCTCGACGAGAGCGACCGCAGCGCCGATCACAAGGGCGACGGCGGCGCTCAGCGCGGCGGCGTCGGCGGCGCTTCGAAGCTCGCCGCCGAGGGCGTGGATCGGCGTTCCGTTGTTCGCCTCGCGATAGAGGTCGGTGAGGGGTGGCAGGACGATGAAGGCGGGGAGCGCGGCGAGGGCGAGCCATGCGACGCGGCGGGCGCGGTCGCGCGAGAAGGCGACGTAGACGCACAGCGCCGCGGCCCCGGCGATCATCGAGCCGCGGCTCTGGCTCAACATCCCCATGGTGAGGCACAGGGTCGCTGCGGCGAGGGCCGCACCCCGGCCGAGCCACATGCCTCCGCGCCTTGCGGCGAGACCGAGCGCCGGCCAGAAGGCGATCAAGAAGAACGCCGCGTTGGCGTTGCGGTAGCCGAGCGGGTATTCGAGCGTGCCATCAGTCTCCAGGTAGCGACCCGGATGCTCCGCCGAGTGCATGCCGATGACCGCGATCAACCCGGCGAACGCTCCCGCGAGGGCCAGCGGCACCAGCGCGAGGTGCATGCGATTGCCGAGCAGGTCGCAGAGCCACAGGCCGAGCGCGAAGGCCACCGCATAGGCGAGGATGCGCTGCCCGTCGGCGATCGCCAGGTCGGGCGCCGGACTCCATAAGGCCGATAGCGCTGCCCATGCTCCGAGCGCGATCGGGGCGATGAGCGCCACGATCACGACCGGTGAGGAGCGAACGTTGCCGCGCCACGGCCCGATCCAGGCGCCGACCGCAAGGGTCGCGCAGAGGGCGACCGTTCCGGGCAGTAGCACGGTCCCAAAGTAGGCGCCGGACTTGGCGGCCCACCAGCACCATACGGCGGTCAGCGCGATCAGAGGCACGAGCGCGGCCAGCTCGAAGCCCTCAGACCGCGGGGTGGATGCGCCACCGGGAGCTTCGACAGCTACGTCCACCGACCTCAACCTAACGCCCGGACGGGCGGAGCCGGTGGCCCAGGACCGATCGCCGGGTCAGACCGATGCGTTTAGGAGCATCTGGACTCAATGGACGACAGCAATCGTGAGCCGTTCGAGGCGGGTGACGGTCCGCAGGAGGCCGATGATCGCGTGCGCGAGAGCGTCTCGGCCGCCCGGACCTCGATTGCCGAGGCGCTTCGCGAAGCCGTAGACCGCCTCGAGCACTCCGAGCACGTCGCGCTCGGGGCCGCCGAGGAGCGGCTCGGCAGGGTCGCGGCCGAGCGGGTCGACGATGCCCTGGTCCGGCTGGGCGTCGAGCAGGGCCAGGTCCGGGCAGAGCTCGAGCGCCGGATGGAGCGGGCGATAGACCGCGTCGCCGCCGAGATCGGGACGAGATTCGGGGCGGCCCAGGCGCGGCTCGACGAGGTCGCGGCGCGATCCGCGGCCGGTGGCGTCGACGCTCGCGGGGAGCGCGAGCGCCTCTCCGAGGCGGTCGACCGGGCGCTCGCGTCGATCGGGGAGGCCGAGTCGAGAGCCCTCGACTTCGTCTCCGGAGCGAGCGAGGTATTGGAGGCGACCGAACGCCAAGCCGAGGCCACCATGGGCCGCATCGAGCAGGCGCTGTCGCGGGTGGAGCGGTCGATCGTCGATGTGAGCGAGGCTGAGCGACGGGTCCGGGGGCTTCACGAGCGGGCAGTCCGAAGCGAGGAGCAGATGACCGAAGCCGCGGCGGCGATGACCCGCGTCGCCGAGTGGGAACCGCGGATCGCCGATGCCGCACGGATCGAGGCCGAGGCGGCCCGCCGGATTTCAGAGGCGGAGCGCCGGATCCTGGGCCTCGTCGCCGAGCCCGGCGAGCCGCCCTCGGGTGAAGGCGCCCGCTAGGGCGCGGCGAACGAGTCGGCGGTCGTCCGAAGGCCTTCGGACAGGGAGGTGCGGGCCCGCCACCCCAGATCGGCCGCGGCCTTGGAGCTATCGATCGCGATTCGCTGGACCTCGCCCGGACGCGCGGGGGCCATCTCCGGCTCGAACGGCTTGTCCAACACGCCGGCGATTCGCTCGCCGAGCTCGAGCACGCTGGTCTCGATGCCGGTGCCGACGTTGTAGGTGCCGGTGGCCTCGGCTTCGGCGCCGGCAAGGAAGGCGTCGACGACGTCGAGAACGTAGACGTAGTCGCGGGTCTGGTGGCCGTCGCCGAACACGCGCGGCGTGCCGTCGCCGAGCAGGGCTCCGCAGAAGATCGCCACCACGCCGGCCTCTCCGAGCGGGTCCTGCCGCGGCCCGTACACGTTGCCGAGGCGCAGCGCGCTGGCCGACAGGCTGTGGAGGCGGCCGTACAGCGAAACGTAGCCCTCGGCTGCGAACTTGCTCTGCCCGTACGGGGCGTCCGGCCGGCATGTGGCCGTCTCATCCAGCGGGAGGTCCAGACCAGAGCCCTCGCCGTAGATCGCTCCCCCGGTGGACGCGAGAATGAAGCGCTGGGCGCCCTGCCTTCGGGCGGCGTCGAGGAGGTTCAGGGTGCCGGCGACGTTGACGTTCAGGTCGTAGATCGGGTCGGCGACCGAGCGCCGGACGTCGATCTGAGCGGCCAGGTGGAAGATCAGCTCGGGGCGGCGCTCGTCGAACAGATCCGAGATGGCGGCGCCATCTCGGATGTCCATCTCGACCAGGTCTGCGTCGCGCGCGGCGCCCTGCTCCAGGTTCTCCCGGCGTCCGGTCGAAAGATCGTCGATCACGACCACATCGTCGCCGCGCTCGACCAGCGCGTCTGCCAGGTGAGAGCCGATGAACCCCGCCCCTCCGGTGACCAGAGCCTTCATGGAGCGGGCAGCTTAGTGGTCCGGGCTGGCCCCTCGGCGCGAGCGTGGCCGCCGTGGACATCCGGCACCGTAAATCCTCCCATGGTGCGAAATCGCGGGCCGGTGGCATCTGGCCTGGTTGACATGATCAGCCGACGATGGCGACGAGCCAGATGGTTCACCTCCACGTCCACAGCGAGTACTCGCTGCTCGACGGCGCGTGCAAGATCGGCCCGCTGGCGGCGCGGGCGGCAGAGCTTGGGATGCCTGCGCTCGGGTTGACCGACCACGGGGTGATGAACGGGGCCGTCGAGCACTACAAGGCGTGCCGGAAGAACGGCATCAAGCCGATTCTGGGGCTCGAGGCCTACCTGGTCGACGACCGCCGCGCCGAGCGGCCGGGCGAGCGCAACCACCTCACGCTGCTCGCGGCATCGGACACGGGATTTCGCAACCTGGTCCAGATGACCTCGCAGGGGTTTCTGGAGGGCTTTCGGCGCGGCAAGCCCAGCGTGGACCCGGAGCTGCTCGACCGCCACTCGGAGGGCGTGATCGCGCTGACCGGCTGCCTGCAGTCGCGGTTCTGCCAGCGGCTGATCTCGGCCCGCCCGGACGACGCGCGGGCCCACATTGACGATCTGATCGGGATCTTCGGCACCGACAACGTCTACTTCGAGGTGCAGTCCAACGGGCTCGCAGAGCAGGACAAGGCAAACGAGGGAATCGTGCGGGTTGCCGGTGAGCTCGGGCGTCCGCTCGTCGCGACCGCCGACGTCCACTACCTGCGCCGGGAGGACTACTCGAACCACGCGGCGCTCCTCTGCGTGCAGACGAAGTCGACGATCGAGCAGCCCAAGCTTCGGTTCGACACCAACGAGTTCTTCCTCAAGAGCCCGGCCGAGATGCAGGAGTCGTTCTCGCGCTGGCCCGGGTCGGTCGAGACGACGCTCGAGATCGCCGACCGCTGCGAGGTCGAGGTCGAGCTCAACCAGCTCCTCCTCCCGCGGTTCCCGGCCCCCGAGGGCGAGGACCCTGCGGTTCTGCTTCGGCGCCTCGCCACCGAGGGGCTGCGGCGCCTCTACGGCGACCCGCCGCCGGCCGACGCGATCGAGAGGCTCGAGTTCGAGCTCGGCGTGATCGGCGAGATGGGCTTCGAGTCCTACTTCCTGATCGTCTGGGACTTCGTCAAGTTCGCGAAGGACAACGGGATCGCCGTCGGCCCCGGCCGTGGCTCGGCGGCGGGCTCGATCGTCGCCTACTGCCTCAACATCACCGACCTGGACCCGCTGGCCAACGGGCTGCTCTTCGAGCGCTTCCTCAACCCGGCGCGAAAGTCGATGCCCGACATCGACATCGATTTCTCGGTCCGCGGACGCGAGCGGGTGATCCGCTACGTCGCCGAGAAGTACGGGCGCGAGTCGGTCGCCCAGATCATCACCTTCGGCAAGATGGCCCCGAGGGCGGCGACCCGCGACGCGGCGCGGGTGCTCGGCTTCGACTACGCGACCGGCGATCGCGTCGCCAAGCAGATCCCGGAGCCGGTTCTGGGGAGAAACCCGAGCTTTGCGGACTGCCTCAAGGACGGCGAGGAGCTGAAGCGCACGTACGATGCGGATCCGGATGCGCGGCGCATCCTCGACGTCGCCCAGGGCCTCGAGGGGATTGTCCGGAACAACTCGATCCACGCTGCGGCGGTGGTGATCGCGGATCGTCCCCTGGCCGAGATCGTGCCCCTGCAGCTCGCCGAGGACCGCACCGCCCCCGCCGAGCGGAGTGCCAACGGGAAGCCCGAGCGCTCCTACAAGATCGTCACCCAGTACTCGATGGGGCCGATCGAGGAGATGGGCCTCCTGAAGATGGACTTCCTGGGTCTGCGAAACCTCGACGTGATCGAGGACGCGGTGGAGATCATCGAGCGCTCGCGGGGCACGGCGATCGACATCGAGGCGATCCCGCTCGACGATCTGAGCACCTTCGAGATGCTCTCCCGCGGAGACTCGATCGGCGTCTTCCAGCTCGAGTCCGACGGGATGCGCGATGCGCTGCGGCGGGTTCGCCCGACGACCTTCAACGACATCGTCGCGCTGGTGGCGCTCTACCGGCCGGGCGCGATGCGGTTCATCGACGACTACGCGAGCGGCAAGCGTGATCCCTCGTCAGTCCGCTACGCGGATCCGCGCCTTCGCCCGATCACCGAATCCACCTACGGCTGCTGCCTCTACCAGGAGCAGCTGATGGAGATCGCGAAGCAGATGGCCGGATTCAGCCCGGCCGAGGCCGACGACCTGCGAAAGGCGGTCGGCAAGAAGAAGCGTGACCTGATGGCGCAGATGGAGGACAAGTTCGGCGCGGGCCTCGCCGAGTCGGGCACCGACAGGAGGGTCGCCAAGGACCTGTGGTCGCTGATGACCGCTGCGGCGGATTACTCCTTCAACCGCTCCCACGCCGCGTGTTACGCGCTGATCGCCTACCGCACCGCGTACCTGAAGAGCAACTACCCCGCTGAGTACATGGCGGCGGTGATCTCGTCCGTGATGGCGACCAAGGACAAGGTGCCCTTCTTCGTCAACCGGTGCGACGAGATGGGGATCGAGGTCCTTCCCCCGGACGTCAACTCGTCCGACCACGGCTTCGTGGTCAGCGGCAAGTCGATCAGGTTCGGGCTAGACGCGGTCAAGAACGTCGGGCACGCGGCGGTCGAGGCGATCATCGGAGCGCGTGAGCGAGGCGGCCCCTTCTCGTCGATCTGGGACTTCTGCGAGCGAGCCGACGCGCGGGCGCTCAACAAGCGCGCGGTCGAATGCCTGATCAAGTGCGGCGCGCTCGATTCGACTGGTGACGCCCGCAGGGGGATGCTCGAGGTGCTGTCGGCCGCCCAGGCCAGCGCCTCGAAGGCCCAGGAGGACGCGCGCCGGGGCCAGAGCTCGATCTTCGACCTGGGTGGCGAGCCGGCGAGCGAGACGGAAACGCAGGTCTCCGGAGGGTTCGCGGAGCACCGCCCGACGATCCCTGCCGACGAGTTCGACCAGCGCGAGCTCCTGCGGCTCGAGAAGGACACCCTGGGGACTTTCCTGTCCGCCCACCCGTTGGGCGAGGTGCGCGAGGCGCTCCGGGAGCGAGTCGACTGCCCGCTGCCGGAGGTCAGCGCCAAGCAGGACGGCGCCTGGGTGAGCGTTGGCGGGATCGTGAGCGAATGCAAGCGCGTGCGGACGCGAAGCGGGGCCTACGTCATGTTCGCGACGCTCGACGATCTCGAGGGGAGGGTCGAGCTGTTCGTTCGCGATGCCGCCGGTGCGGCCGCCGAGCAGATCGAGCTCGATCGGGTGATCCTGGTTCGGGGCCGGGTCGACCACAAGGGGCGCGGCGAGATGAGCCTGGTGGTGGCGGAAGCGGAGGCGTTCGAGCCGGGCGAGGATGAGGTGGCGGCGGCGCGAGCCAAGGCCAAGGCGCGCGAGCCGGAGCGAATCGTGCTGCGGGTCCGCGCCGCCGAGTTCGGGCCACGGCTCGTCGATGAGCTGAAGTCACTGTTCGAGACCTTCCCGGGCGACTGCGACGTGCTGCTCGAGATGGAGACCCGCGAGGGAATCAGGCGGCTTCGCTTCGGCGACGAGTACTGCGTCACCCCGTCGGCTGCCCTGCGCGCCGAGATCGACCAGCTGCTCGGCCCGCGTGCGTTAGCGGCTTGAGCGGGTCTAGACTTTCAACATGCCGCTCACGAAGCCAGCAGGAGAGCAGGGTGCCGCGGTCGGCGAATGCCGCCAATGCCGCACGTTCTGCGATCGGCTGGTCGAGCCCCGAAGCTGCCTCGAGCTTCGCTGCCGCTACCTCTACAGCTACATCGATCCGCATGGGGGCGGCCGCTACATGGGATGCATGCGGAAGGTCTTCCGCGCCGAGATCGACGTCGCGATGTTCGAGGCCGCCGAGCAGAGCGGCGGCTACGGCGGCGTGAAGATGACCGGCGAGCCGCTTCCGCAATGCCAGTTCCGCGTCGAGCCGGCATACGAGCGTGGCGGGCCAGACCACGAGTGCGTCAACCCGGGTTTCTTCGATGCCGAGGGGTGGCGAGAGCCCGCCTTCGACCTCCGCGACGCCCTCACCTGAGTTTCAGTCCTTCGCGGCGCAGGCGCCTGGCGAGCCTGACGTCGTTTCGATCCGGCCCCTTGCCCTCCGGTCCGCCGGTCTCGATCAGCGCGGGCAGGCCCTGGAACCGGGGCTCGGAGAGAAACACGCGAATGCCCCTGCGCCCGAGCTCGCCCTCGCCGATGTTGGCGTGAAGATCGCGGTTCGCGCCGAGCGGCACCTTGGAGTCGTTGACGTGGATGCAGCGAAGGCGCCCCAACCCGACCCGCGCGTCCAGCTCGCCGACCACCGCGGCCAGGGACTCCACGGTTCGGATCTCGAACCCGGCGGCCAGCAGGTGGCAGCAGTCGAGGCACGTGCCTAGGCGCTCGCCGCCCCCGGCGGCCTCGATCAAGTCGGCGAGCTCGCCGAAATCCCGGCCCAGCGGCCCCTGGGTGCCGGCCGTGTTCTCGAGCAGAAGCCGACATCGGTCGGTGCGGGCGAGCGCCTCGCGGATCACCTTCCCGGCCCGATCGACCGAGGGGGCGTACGGCTCGCCCTTGCGGGCTCCCGCATGGAGCA
Source organism: uncultured bacterium (assembly GCA_963720685.1). Taxonomy (GTDB): domain Bacteria; phylum Actinomycetota; class Thermoleophilia; order Solirubrobacterales; family 70-9; genus AC-56. The sequence continues at coordinate 987,166 of CAVRGF010000003.1, forward strand.
CGACGCCGTCTGCGCCGATCCCATCGCCGACCGCGAGGGCCTGTTTGAGCGAATCCAGGGACTTGCGGCGGATGTCGGCGTCCCTCGTCGCGCAGTTGATCAGGTACACGGCGTGGATCACGACCGACTCGATTCGGGATGCCTCGATCGCCGCGCGTGCGGCCTCGAAGTCCCGCTCGCCGTACGCGGTCGGCCGCCACATCCGCGGGCTCTGGTGAAAGATCTGAATCGCGTCGCACTCGAGCTCGGCCCCCCGTTCGACCGCTTTGTCCAGGCCGCCCGCGGTGGACACGTGGGCGCCGATCAGCATCCGGGGCTTCTTCTCGAGTCCTGCGCAGCGATCCGGCACTGTAGCCGCGGTCGGCACGGTCTGGCTGGCCAGCGCCGGCGGGCCGCGGAGTGCTGTGGAAACATGGCGCGCGGAACAGCATGTGCCACCCCGCCCCGTGAGCTCCTCCTCACCGACCCGATTCCGCTTTGCCCCCTCGCCGACCGGTGCTCTTCACATCGGGGGTGCTCGGACCGCGCTCTACAACTGGCTGCTGGCCAGGGGCTCCGGCGGCGAGCTCGTCCTGCGGATCGAGGACACCGACCGCGAGCGCTCGACTGCCGAGAACGTTGATCAGATCCTCGAGGCGCTGGTTTGGCTCGAGATCGACTGGGACGTTGGTCCAGTCAGCCAGTTCGAGCGCCGTGAGCGCCACGCCGCGCGCATCGCCGAGCTGCTCGAGGGCGGGCACGCCTACCACGACCCGGCGACGGCCGCCGACGTTCGAGCATGGAAGGAGGCCAATAAGGGGGTCGGATATCGGGGTGAGCCGCGCGAAGAACCCGGCGCGGCGGTTCGCCTGCGTGTCCCCGACGAGGGCGCCACCGTGGTCGACGACCTGATCCACGGGCAGGTGCGGTTCGAGAATCGAACCCAGGACGACTTCGTGATCGCGCGAGGGGACGGAACGCCGCTCTACAACCTCGCGGTGGCGGTGGACGACGCGGAGGCAGAGATCACCGACGTCGTGCGCGGCGATGACCATCTGTCCAACACGCCAAAGCAGCTCCTGGTGCTTGGCGCGCTTGGCGTGACGCCGCCTCGCTACGCGCACCTCCCGCTCCTCCACGGACCCGACGGGCGAAAGCTGTCCAAACGCGAGGACGCCCCGTCGGTGCAGGAGCTCGAGCAGGTCGGCTACCTGCCGGCGGCGGTTCGGAATTACCTCGCGCTGCTCGGATGGGGCACGGATGATGACGCGACGATCCTGTCCACGGACCAGCTGGTCGAGCGTTTCTCGACTGAACGGATCGGGCGCTCGGCGGCGATCTTCGACCAGCAGAAGCTTCGCTGGATGAACGGCCGCTACATGCGGGCGCTGAGCGGGGACGAGTACGAGAGCCGCCTCGTGAGGCACCTTCGGCGCACGTCTCCCTCGGATGCCGACGCCTTCTGTGGCGCGAGCGCCGAGCGCCGAGCGGACGCCTGCCGCATCGTGCAGGACAAGGCCCAGACCCTGGGCGAGGTCTGGCCCCTGATCCGCTTCCTGTTCACCGAGCCAAAGCGCGATCAGGCGGCCTGGGACAAGGTCATGACCCGGGACGCCGCCGGAGCCCTCGCCGAGGCGCTCGAGGGGCTGCGGGCCGTTCCCTCGGACGGATTCGATGCCGCTGCGGTCGAGACGGCGCTCTCGGGCGTCGTCGCGGCGACGCGGCTGAAGCCGGGGGCGGTTTACCAGCCGATCCGGGTCGCGATCACGGGGACCACGATCTCGCCCGGGATCTTCGAGTCGGTCGCCGCGCTGGGTCGCGACGACGCAATTCGACGCATCGAGAGCGCCTCCGTCGAGCTTGCCGGCTGAGGCTTCGGCGCGTTCCGGTTTGCCCCGATCGGCGTCCGGCTGACCGCGCGGCGCTAAATCCACGGGCGGCTGGTGCCGATCAAGTACACGGATAGGACGTCCCCTTGAGTCAAGTCGCTACCAAGTCACGTGCCCGAAAGCGGAGCCAGCCCGCCGCCAAGGCGGCGCCTGCGCCCAAGGAGAAGACGAACGGCCGCGCCGCGAAGCGGGCCTCGAATGCTGAGAAGCAGGTGGGCAAGGGTGGACGCCGGCTCGCCGATGCGTTCGAGGCCGTCTCCGTCATGCCGGTGCTGGCCGAGTCCCGCCGTCGCCTCATGGACGCATGCGACGGCAACGGCTCCCAATCGGGCGAGCTTGCCGAGGCGATCGAGTCGGACGCCGGCCTGACCGTCGCGGTGCTGCGCGCCGCGGGGGACGGCGAGTCGCTGATCGCCGACGGCGGGGTGCGCCGCGCGATCGAGTCCCTCAGCCCGGCCGGATTGCGGGCGATCGGAGAGTCGATGGAGACCTACGACCCGTTCGAGGCCCCGAGCGCTTGGGCCGAACGCCAGGAGCGGTTTCGACGCCACGCGGTCTCAACCCGACACGCCGCGGATCGAATCGGCGAGATCGCTCGCCTGCCGGACCGCGACGAGCTCGCCGTCGCCGCACTTCTTCATGACGTCGGTCGCCACGTGCTGGCACAGCTCTACGGCGAGTTCGAGCTCGACGACCACGATGCAACCCCCGATGAGCGGGTTCGTCGGGAGCGACGTGAGCTGGGCATCGACCATGCGCTGGTCGGCGCCGTCCTGGTGCGACGGTGGGGCCTGCCGTCGAGCGTGGCGCTGGCGATCGAGCGACATCATTCGACGCAGGCGGACGGCCACGCGGCGGCGATCCGGCTGGCCGACCTCGTGGTCCATTACGCGAGCGGCGATCCGGCTCCCCCCGAGGCGATGGTGGACGCCGCCGGAAACCTGGGCCTCGAGCGCGAGCGGGTCGCGCCACTGCTCTACGAGTTCCCTCACGCGAGCGCGCCGCGCCGCCGTCCCTCCGAGCCCTGTCCGCTGTCGGCCCGCGAGATCGACGCCCTCCGAGGCCTGGCCGAGGGCAAGGTGTACAAGCAGATCGCCCACGAGCTCTCGTTGTCGGTGAGCACGATCCGAACCCACCTCCACAACGTCTACCGCAAGATCGGGGCCGTGGATCGCGCCCAGGCGGTGCTGATCGCCCGCGACCGCGGCTGGATCTAAATACACGCCGCTGCAAACCTTCGCATCTCGGCTGTCTCGGCGGATCGTCTCGCTCACGTAGGTTTACCTACGCTCGCTTCACCGATCCGCCTCCGCCAACCAAGCTGCTCGGTTTTCGCGACCTGCGCGCTCGGTTACCAGGGCGCAGGTCCCCGTTGCCTCGCCCGGGCTAGCGACGAAGTCGCGGTGCAGGCGCTTACGGCCTGCCGCCCCGTAACGCGCCCGAACCCGGCGACTCGGAGAGTCGCCGGAGTGGATTCCTATTCGATTAGGGACGAGCGCAGGGCGATGGCGACGGCGTGAGCGCGGTCGCGGGCGCCGAGGCGGGCGAGGGTCGCCTTCGTGTGGGTGCGGATCGTCTCGGCGCTCAGCCCGAGCTGTCGGGCTACGCGCGCCGTCGATTCTCCGTCCGCGTAGAGCTGCAGGATCTCGCGCTGGCGGCGGGTCAACGCGGGGCGACCGCGGTTTCGTTCCTGGGCGGCCGGGTCGACGAAGCTCTCCGACTCGGCCGCGGCGTCGACGGCCTGGTTGAGTGCTTCGACCGGCGAGCTCTTGACGACGTACGCGGTCGCGCCGGCCTTGATCGCCTCGGTCGCGGCGTGTTTTTGGGAGTGCGGGCCGTGGGCCACGATGCCGAGCCCGGGCTGCGCCTTCTTGAGCGCCCGGATTGCGCCTGTACCGCGCAGCTCCTCGGTGCCGTTGCCGTTTCCCCGACCCAGATCGACGACCGCGACGTCGAAGTCACCGACCGACATCAGGAGCTCCAGCGCGACGCTGCCGTCCGCGGCCTCCTCAACCTGGTAGCGGTTCGCGAGCGCCTCGCGCACACCGAGGCGCATCGTGGGTTGCGCGTCTATGACCAGACAGCGTCGGTCCTCGCTCACTCTCTAACTCCGGACGCGGTTTCCCCGGTGTGACGTCACTAGTCTCGTGCGCCCCGGTGCACGACAACTGATCCAGTCCGAGCCGGCCCGCGCAGCATCCTAGCGTCGTCCGCCGGCTCCGTTTGCCGTTGGGCGCGGAAAGAGCGACCTTTTCCCCACGCCGCCGGGTTCGGTACAAAGACGAGGCGATGATCTCAGTCACCTCGAAGTCACGCTACGCGGTGGTCGCGCTCGCCGAGCTGGCCCGCTCGGGCGAGCGACCGGTTCCGATCGCGCAGATCGCGGAGCGCCGCCGGATGCCGGTGCAGTTCCTGGAGCAGCTCTTCACGACCCTGCGGCGCGACGGCCTGCTCCAGAGCCATCGGGGCGTCAAGGGCGGCTACACGCTCGCCCGGCCCGCCGAGGAGATCGACGTGCTCCAGGTGGTGCAGTCGCTCGACGGACGGCTGGGACAGGAGGGAAAGGAAGCGGGCGGGATCTGGGCCGAGGGGGTCGAGGCGCTTCGCGACGTCTTTCGCTCCACCACGATCGCCGACATCGCCCGCCGCGAATCCGACGAGGCGGGGGGAGGGATGTACTACATCTAGGCTCGTAGCGGGCGACCCGCCGCGAGCCGGACCAGCGACCGCGCCCCGTCCCAGATCCCGTCCGGGGCCCCGGCCGAGGGTGAGCATCCGGGATGGGCGCGGGCGATTCGCACCCGCAGGACCCCCGGCCTGATCCGAAACCGAAGCGGAGGGTCGAGCATCAGCGCCTCGCCGTCGATTCCAGCCGGCACCCGGCGGTCCGCGGCCACCTCGAACTTGGGGGTCGACCACTCGCGCCACGGGCGCCGGGGACCTGGGCTGGCCTCGCCGTTGCCGCCCGGGGTCGCCACCACCGCCACGCCGAGCAGACCATCGTCGATCCTGGGACGGGTCCCTGACCCCACGACGTGCCCGAGGCGATAGCGGTTGTTGGACACCAGGATCGCCGCTCCGCCGGAGTGCTCCATGCCCTCCGGGCTGTTCCACCTCAGGTCGAGGTCCTCGCCCTCGGGACCCAGCACCTCTGGCAGCGTGTCGAGGATCGTCCTCAGCTTCGCGTCGCGATAGCCCTCGCGCTGGACCGCCTCGGCGTAGACGCCGAGTGAGACATTGTTGACGAACACCCGCCCATTGACCTCCGCGAGGTCGACGCGGCGCTCGCCTCCGCCCCGGAAGGCGTCCAGCGCGCCGACCACGTCGTCGCGGTCGACCCCCAGGTCGAGCGCGAAGTGGTTGCGGGTCCCGGCCGGGATGCATGAGTAGGCGAGGTCGCATTCGGCCGCGATCGCGGCGACGATCGCCTGCGAGCCATCGCCGCCGGCCATCGCGAGGGCGTCGGCCCCTCGGTCCACAGCGTCGCGGACCAGTTGCTCCAGGTCGATGCCCGGCGTCAGCTCGATCGGGTCGATACCACGGGAGCGCGCCTCGTCGGCGAGATGGAACGTCTCCGCCTTGCCGCCGCCCGACTTGGGGTTGAAGAAGAGCACCGGCCGCGACGGGTCCGGGGCGCGGGGCAATGGGACTCGCACCGCGAATGCAGCTCGCGCGGCGACGGCGACGCCGAGCGCTCCGGCGATGATGACGGCCTCATCCACGATGCCTCCCTTCCAGACGACCAGCACGGCGGACCCGATCAGCAGGCCGGCGGCGCAGCCCAGGCCGATCAGCCGCCTGAAGCCCCGCCGGACGATGCCGTACCAGCCCGCGCCGACCGCGATGATTCCGAGCCCACCTACGACCAGGCCGAGCGGGAAGCTCTCGACGGCGTAGCGGGCGATCGTGGCAACGACCAGGGCGCCCAAGAGGAGCGCTCCGATCGCCGCCGCTCGGAGTCGCGTCATAGGATCGCTACCCGATGGAGGCGCCTGACGAGGATCTCGCGCGTGACGCCGGCCCTTCGCAAGCGGGGTGGCGCACCTGGCTCGCCGACGCCGAGCGGCTCGACCTGGCGGTCTACGCGGCGATCGCCGAAACGCCGACCCCGGCGCTCGATCGGGGACTCGCTCGGCTGGCCCGCGCGGCCGACCACTCGAAGCTCTCGCTGGGGTGCGCGGGGGCGCTCGCGCTCGCGGGCGGGTCGGCTGGTCGGCGGGCGGCGGCCGCGGGACTCGCCTCGCTCGGCGTAACCTCGCTGTTCGTCAATGCCGCGCTCAAGCTGGCGGCGAGGCGCCGGCGCCCGGATCCAGTCGAGCACGCCGTGCCGGGGTCCCGACGGGTGCCGATGCCGGTCTCGCGCTCGTTCCCCTCGGGGCACAGCGCGGCGGCGTTCGCATTCGCCACCGGGGTCGGCGAGGTCTCCCCGAGCGCCGCGATCCCGTTGCGCGCCCTCGCCGTCGCGGTTGCCTACTCGCGCGTCCATGCCGGCGTCCATTATCCCGGCGACGTGATCGCCGGGGCGCTCACGGGCGTCACCCTCGCCGAGCTCACCAGCCGGGCGCTGCGGCGCCGGTGGCATCGCTGAACCGCCGTGGGGCCGGCCGAGTGGCCATACTGCCCGCCGTGTCGCAGCAGAACCTCGAGATCGTCGAACGCGCCGTCGCGGCGGTCAACGAGCACGACCTGGACGCGTACCTCGCCTGCTGCACGGACGACGTCGAGCTGACGACGCCGCTGGAGGGGGTCGCCGGCACATACAGCGGGGCCGAGGGGATCAGGCGCTTCTTCTCGGACCTCGGCGACACCACTCCCGACTTCAACATCGAGATCGAGCACCTTTCCCCGGTCGGCGCCAGTCGAGTTCTGGCATTCATGCGAGTGACCGCGACCGGCCGGGCAAGCGGGATCCCGTCGGCGACCGAAACGGGAAACATCTACGACGTCGTGGCCGGCCGGATCAGGCGGATCCGGATCTTCGTCGACCGCGACGAGGCTCTCAGGGCCGCGGGTCCTCAGGACTAGCTGCGACGGCGCGTCGTCGCCTGGCACGCCTCGGGCATGCCGTGAGGGGGGCGGCGCGCTCGGTTGCGACTGAGAGATGGCGTGCGCGATGACGGCGGCGGACCTATACCTTGGGCTCGAGGTGGACGCCGAGACGACCACGAGTCAGAGGATCGCGGGGGTGGCGCGAGAGGCGTCGAGCACGGTCGGCGACACGCCGCTGGTCGTCCTGTCCCGGATGGGTGAGGGGCTGGGCGCGGAGCTCGTCGCCAAGCTCGAGTACCTGAGCCCCGGCGGCTCGGTCAAGGACCGGATCGGGGTCGCGATGATCGACGCCGCCGAGCGTGACGGCCTGATCGAGCCCGGAGCCTCGGTCGTGGTCGAGCCGACCAGCGGCAACACCGGGATCGCCCTGGCGATGGTCTGCGCGGCTCGCGGCTACGAGCTGGTGCTGACGCTGCCCGAGGGGATGACCCGCGAGCGGGTCTCGCTGCTTCGCACGTACGGCGCCGAGGTTCACGAGACTCCCTCGCTCGGGGGAATGAATGAGGCCGTGCAGCTGGCCGAGCGGATCGTGGCCGAGCGCGACGGCTTCATGCCCCAGCAGTTCAACAACCCCGCCAACCCCGAGGTCCATCGCCGCACCACGGCCGAGGAGATCTGGCGCGACCTGGATGGCCAGGTCGACTGTCTGGTCTGCGGGGTGGGCACCGGCGGCACGATCACCGGCGTCGGCCAGCGCCTCAAGGAGCGCCGTCCGTCGGTGCGAGTGGTGGCCGTCGAGCCCGCGGCTTCGGCCGTCCTCTCGGGCGGCTTGCCGGGCCCCCACAAGATCCAGGGGATCGGTGCGGGCTTCGTGCCTGAAGTGCTCGACCGAGCCGTGATCGACGAGGTGATCGCGGTGGATGACGAGACGGCGCTCGCCCGGGCGCGCGAGGCGGCGCAGCGAGAGGGGCTCCTGGTGGGGATATCGGCGGGCGCGGCGATCGAGGCGGCGATCGAGATGGCCGCACGGCCACAGCTCGACGGAAAGAGGGTCGTGGTGATCGTCCCCGACTGCGGGGAGCGCTACATGTCGCTGCCGTTCTTCGCCCCCGAATGAACAACTACCGGGACTTGGTCGCCAGTCCCTACGCTTTGGCCATGCCCGGGTTGGACACACTGAAGCGGGTTACGCGCGAGATCAGATCCGATCTCGCCTCGGCCCGCGAACGCGACCCCGCCGCGCGGGGGGTGGGAAGCCTCGAGATCTTGAGCAACTGGGGCGGCGTCCAGGCCATCCTCGCCTACCGGGTCGCGCATGCCCTGCACGAGGCCGGTGTGCCGGTCGCGCCGATGGCGCTCTCCTACGCGAGTCGCGCAGTCACAGGGGTCGAGATCCATCCCGCGGCACGAATCGGAGAGGACTTCTTCATCGACCACGGCTCGGGTGTGGTGGTGGGGGAGACGGCCGAGATCGGCGACCGCGTGACGCTCTATCAGGGCGTCACCCTGGGGGGGACCGGCTTCGCCCGCGGCAAGCGCCATCCGACCATCGAGGATGGGGTGACGATCGGGTCGGGGGCGAAGCTGCTCGGCCCGATCACGGTCGGCCATTGCGCGAAGGTCGGCGCCAACACGGTCGTGATCCAGGATGTGCCGGCCAACTCCACGGTGGTCGGGAACCCGGGCCATCCGGTCAAGGTCGACGGACGAAGGGTGGAGGGCCCCGACGCCGACTGGATCCACCTGCCCGACCCGGTCGCCGAGGCGATCGAGGGCCTCGCGGATCGTATCGGCGAGCTCGAGCGGCGGCTGGCCGAGATCGACGGCAAGCCCGCGGAGGCCGAGGTTCGGCGGCTGGACCGAGGGTCCGCGCCGTCGTCGGCCGGCGGCTGAGCTCGGGCCCGCGAGCGCCCTCCCCCTCGACGCCGAATGAGCGCGCCGTGACCGTAGCTATGCTCGCCCGGTGGGCCCCGAGACCGAGCTCAAACCCCTAAGCGCCGGCTCCACTCAGGTCGAGCGGCTGCTCGCCGACCTCAACCCTCCACAGCGCCAGGCCGTCACCCACGGCGAGGGCCCGCTGCTGGTGCTTGCCGGGGCGGGCTCGGGAAAGACGCGCGTTCTCACCCACCGGATCGCCTACCTGCTGGCGACCGGCCGCGCCCTCCCCTCGGAGATCCTCGCGATCACCTTCACCAACAAGGCGGCCGGCGAGATGCGCGAGCGGGTCGAGCGACTGGTGGGGGGTGTCTCGCGGGTCATGTGGGTGATGACCTTCCACTCGGCGTGCGCCCGGATCCTCCGCACCGAGGCCCCCCGCCTCGGCTACAAACGCGCCTTCACGATCTACGACGAGGCCGACTCCCTGCGAATGGTGAAGCGATGCGCCGAGGAGCTGGGGGTCGACCCGAAGCGCTACCCGCCGCGAGCCGTGCGCGGCCAGATCTCGGGGGCGAAGAACCAGTTGCTCGACTCGGAGGCCTACGCGGCGCCGCCCCCGGACCCGGCTGACGCCGAGGTCGCGGTCCAAGGGGTCGCCCGTACCGAGTTCGAGCAGACCGTGGCGGAGGTATATGGCCTGTACGAGCGTCGAATGCTCGAGGCCAACGCGATGGACTTCGACGACCTGCTGGTCCGCACGGTCAACCTGCTGGAGCTGTTCGAGGACGTCCGCGAGCGCTATCGCCGCGCCTTTCGATGGGTGCTGGTCGACGAGTACCAGGACACCAACCGCGCCCAGTACCGCCTGCTCCAGCTCCTCGCCGAGGAGCACGGCAACCTGTTCGTGGTCGGCGACGACTTCCAGTCGATCTACTCGTTCAGGAACGCCGACATCCGGAACATCCTCGAGTTCGAGCGCGACTTCGAGGGCACGACGGCGGTCAAGCTCGAGCAGAACTATCGCTCCACCCAGACGATCCTCGATGCGGCGAACGGAATCATCTCGCACAACCGCGACCAGAAGCCGAAGCGCCTGTGGACGGACGCGGGACGTGGCGACCCGGTCGTCCTGGCCGAGTTCGACGACGAGCACGGCGAGGCGCGCTTCGTCGCGTCCGAGATCCAGCGGCTTTCCGCCGAGGAGGGTCTGGCGCGCGAAGAGATCGCCGTCTTCTACCGGGTCAACGCGCAAAGCCGGGTGCTGGAGGACATGCTGGTCCGATTCGAGATCCCGTACCAGGTCATCGGGGGGACCAAGTTCTATGAGCGCGCCGAGGTCAAGGACGCCGTCGCCTATCTCAGCCTGATCGCCAACCCAGCCGACGCCGTGTCGTTCGCACGGGTCGTCAACTCACCGCGCCGTGGGATCGGCGACACCACCCAGGCGCGCCTCCTGTCGCATGCGAACACCACCGGCCAAGACGTCTCGGAGGTCTTCTCCGAGCCCGAGCGGGTGCCGGGCCTCGGCCAGGCGGCGGTTCGTGCGGTGAGGAAGTTCGCCGACCTGATGGCTGGCCTTCGGGAGCGCGCCGACGCCGACGCGTCGGTGGCGGAGTTGCTGAGGGCGACGCTCACGGAAGGCGGCTACCTCGACGCCTTGGCGGCCGAGCGCACGATCGAGGCCGAGGGGCGCGCCGAGAACCTCGAGGAGCTGATCGGGGTGGCGGCCGAGTTCGACGCCAACCGCGAGGTCGAAGGCGAGAGCGACGTTCGCCCGCTGGAGGAGTTCCTCGCGCAGATCTCCCTGGTGACGGACCAGGACTCCCTCGCGGACGGCGAGAGCCTATGCACGCTGATGACGCTCCACAACGCGAAGGGCCTCGAATACGAGGCGGTGTTCATGATCGGCTGCGAGGAGGGGGTCTTTCCGCACATGCGCTCGCTGGAGGAGGGAAACCTCGAGGAGGAGCGGCGCCTCTGTTACGTGGGAGTCACCAGAGCGCGCCGGCGCCTCTGTATGTGCTTCGCGCGGCGGCGAACCCTGCACGGTGGGCGCGGCTACAACCTCCCGTCGCGGTTCCTCTCCGAGATCCCGGAGCAGTACGTCGACCGCCGGACGTCGACTTCAGGCACGGGCTGGCCCGGGGGCGGGCTCGGCGGGATGGGAGCGGGGGCTCCCGAGCCCGTTCAGCCCCACGCCACCCCGCTCGAGTTCGCGGTCGGCGACGACGTCGTGCACGCGAGCTTCGGCGAGGGGGTCGTGACCGGGGTCGAGTCCGGCAACCTGCTGGTCGTCCGGTTCGCGGGGGATGCAACCGAACGCAAGCTGATGGCCGACTACGCGCCGCTTCGAAAGGCTGGATAGGCGGTTGCCTGCGCGGGTAATCGACGGCAAGGCGGTTGCGGCCGAGGTCCGGGCGAGGGTCGCCCGCGGGGTCGAGGAGTTCGCGGACGCCAATTCCGGTCGCGTGCCGGGCCTCGCCACCGTCCTGGTCGGGGAGGACCCCGCCTCGCAGGTGTACATCGCCAACAAGCGAAAAGCCACTCAGGAGGTCGGGATGCGCTCTGTCCACCACGGCCTCGACGCCTCGACCACGCAGGACGAGCTGCTCGGCCTGATCGGCGAGCTGAACGCCGACCAGGAGGTCGATGGGATCCTCGTCCAGATCCCGCTCCCCGGGCAGATCGCCCAGGACGCCGTCGTCTCGGCAATCGATCCCGACAAGGACGTGGACGGACTGACCGCCGGCAGCGCCGGGCGGCTCGCCCAGGGGCGCCCGGGCCTCGTCCCCTGCACGCCGCAGGGCGTCATGGAGCTGCTCGCCAAGGCGGGGGTCGAGGCGCGGGGCGCTGAGGCCGTGGTCGTGGGGCGCTCGATCCTGGTCGGCCGGCCGCTGGCGAGCCTGCTCCTGAACGCCGATGCCACGGTCACGGTCTGTCACTCCCGCACCGCCGATCTGGCCGAGACCTGCCGGCGGGCGGACATCCTGGTCGCCGCTGTGGGTTCGCCCGGCCTGGTGCGGGCCGAGTGGGTGAAGCCGGGTGCGGCCGTGATCGATGTCGGCATGAACCGAACCGACGATGGACTGGTCGGCGACGTCGATTTCGAGGCGGTCGCGGAGGTGGCGGGGGCCATCACTCCCGTGCCCGGCGGCGTAGGCCCGATGACGATCGCGATGCTGCTCTCCAACACGCTCGCGGCGGCTCGCATCCGGCGCGCTTGAGCAAGCCGCCGCTGGTGTCGATATCGGTCCTGTCCGACGGATCCGCGGGCTGGCCTGCGGGGCGTGCGAACCGCTTGAGAGAGCGGGTTCGGATGCCGGAATCAGACCGGTCCGCGGCAGGAAGTCGCTCACCAGCGCTGAAAGTCACCGACAAAGCCGAAGTCACCCACTCAAGGAGGGTCAATGGACTTCACCAGACTCAGTCAGGGAGAGAAGATCGCGGGTGTATCCGGGATCCTCCTGATCCTGATCATGTTCATCTTCGATTGGTTCGGGCTCAAGTTCGACGCTGGGGCCGGGGCGTTCTCGGTCTCAGCCGAGGGCGCTCGTAACGCCTGGGGCTCCTATGGCTTCACCGATGTCGTGCTGTTCATCACGGCTCTCGCCGCGATCGGCCTTGCCCTGATCGCCGCATCGGAGGGCGAGGTCGGGCTCCCGGTCGCCTTGAGCGCGGTGGTCGCGGGCCTGGGCATCCTCTCGGTCGTCCTGATCATCATCAGCCTCATCAGCCCGCCGGACTTCGGCGCCAATCTCTCGGGCACCGGGATCTCCCACACCCGAAAGATCGGGGTCTTCCTGGGGTTGATCTCCGCCGCCGCCGTAGCGGTCGGTGGATACATGGCGATGCAGGAGGAAGGGACCTCGTTCAGCGACGAGGCCGGGCGCTTCGGTGGCGGTGGTGACGCCGGCACCGGCGCTCCGCCTCCTCCGCCTCCACCCTCGAACCCTCCACCCTCGAACCCTCCACCCTCGAACCCTCCACCCTCGAACCCTCCACCCTCGAACCCTCCACCCTCGAACCCTCCACCCTCGAACCCTCCACCCTCGAACCCTCCCCCGAGCGCCTAACCCGCTCGCGGAAAGCAGAGTCTGGGATGACGGCCGCCTTCGGGCGGCCGTCTTGCATCATCGGGCGATTGATCGACGGCCATTCGGGCCCGGCGCTCGGGCGTTAGCTCAACCGATCCGCCAGCCCGTGCGCGACGCGTGATGCCATCGCGATGATGGTCATCATCGGATTGACGCCGATCGAGCTCGGCAGGAGGCTGCCGTCGGCGACGTAGAGGTCACTCGCGCCGTGGACCGCACCGTCGATGCCGACCACGCCCGCCGCGGAGTCGGCGTCCATTCGAGCGGTTCCCATCGGGTGAAAGGCCTCCAGCCGGAGCGCCGAGGCCTTCGGCGGCGAGGACTCAAGCTGGGGTATTCGGGTCCGGGCGATGGTCGGGATGCCGGCGATCTGCGGGTATACCTCCGACGCGCCGGCGGCGTAATAGAGCTCGGCCGCGCGGGCGATTCCGAAGACGAGGCGGTCGGCGTCCTCGCGAGTGAGGCGGTAGGTCACCCTCAGCGACCCGTCGCGGCCCAGGCCCACGCGGCCGCTGGAGCGATCCGACAGATGAACGCCGGTCGAGGCGATGCGGTCATAGGCGAGCACTCTCTCCTGGTGCTCGACCCCGGTCCCCGGCAGCCACTGGGCGCCGAACGCAAGAGGCGTGAAGGTCGCCTCCATGAGGATGCCGCGGTTCTCCCACTCGGTCACGGCGTAGCTCTGCATCACGCCGTCCCAGCCCCGGACCTGCTCGGCGAAGCGGGCGCCGACCCAGCAGGCGGGATGGATCCTCAGGTTGTGTCCCAGCTGTCCGCTGTTGGAGGTGAACCCCGACCGGAGCAGGAGCTCGGGGGTTCCGAACGCACCCCCCGCGAGGACCACTGCCCGGCGGGCTCTGAGCCGGAACGGGCTCGGCTCATGGCGGGCACTCGACACGCAGTCGACCCCCGCGGCGCGGCCCCGCTCCCAGACGATCCTGTGAGCCTCGGTGTCGGCCCGGATCCGGGCGCCCGCCGCGACGGCTCGCGGCAGGTATGAGACGTGCATCGCCCGCTTCGCGTCGAGCCGGCAACCCGCGGGGCAGGAGCTGCACTGGTTGCACCGGCCTGCGTTTCGGCGCAGGGGCTCGTGGCTGGCGCCCAGCGCCTCTGCTCCCTCGAGCAGGAGCTGTCCGTTTCGTCCCATCCGCTCCGGGTCGACCGCGCGCACGTCGAGCATCTCCTCGGCTTCTGCGTAGTCCCGTTCGAGCTGATCGGCCCAGTCGATCCCGTGATCGGAACGCCATCCGGCAAGCACCCGATCGGGCGCCCGAAAGCAGGTGCCGGAGTTGATCACCGTGGTACCTCCCACGGCACGGCCGACCGGCGTCGGGATCGCCGGGCGCCCCTCGGCGATCGTGAGGCCCCCGTCGCGGTAAAGCGCGGACAGCGCAGCAAGCGGTTCCTCCGGATAGCTGCGGTGGTCCATGCGCGGTCCGGCCTCGAGCACGACGACCTCCAGGCCGGCCTCCGCGAGCACCGCCGCCGTCACGGCGCCGCCGGCGCCCGAGCCGATGATCGCCACGTCGCATTCCTCGCCCCCCGCCGGCGGGACGAGGTCACCGAGCCCCACCGTCGTCCGCTCGGACTCGGCCCTTCCGTTGGAGCTCTCGCACCGCATCTCGTAGCCGACGGCGGCGCGCACCCGGGAGTCGCTGCCGTAGCCGAGGCCGGCGACCACCTTGAGCAACAGCAGGAGGTCGCCGGCGAACGGGATGCTGGAGCCCTCGAGGCGTCGCAGGAAGTCCTGCCGGGAGTCCAGGCTCGCGTGGCTGAACCGCCACGGAAAGGGCAGCCACTCGAGCGCCTTGAGCGCCAGCCGGACCTGCCTGGTGTTGCGCGCCGGCAGGTCGGCCATATAGCGGTTCAACGGCTCCGCGACCTCGACCGCGTCGCGTCGAGGCGAGCTTCCCTTGCGCTCAGGCCCGGCCGCCGGGGGTAGCGGCCCGAATCCGGGTGCCATCGCCTCGGCGAAGGCGCGGAGGATCCGCATCTCGGTCTTCCCGAGCACGGGTGCGCCGGGTCGCGAGGCCCGAAGCGCGGCGGCACCGAGCCCCGGGCCGGCCCTTCAGGAGGGAGCCGCAGGCGCCCCGATCCGGCCCGACATCGACCACAGAAGGAGGGCCACCCCGACCAGGAAGCCGTCGACCAGAAAGTTCAGCAGGTAGATGAAGACGTGGGCGTCGAACAGGTAGAAGCCGAGCGCCGCGAGCGAGGAGGCCGTCTTTCCCGCGGCCAGGACGAGCAGCAGTGGCCGGTAGCGGGGCACGTCCATCTGGACGACCAGGCAGATCCCGGTGATGACGACCATGTAGGCGAAGGCCAGCGCCAGCCACAGCTTCTCCACCGTCTCCGGCGCCGTGACGAAGCCACCGAGGTCGTCACCCAGGTCGCTGATCACGTCGAGCACCCCGTTCGGGACCGCGATGAACAGGATGCCGACGATCGCGAAGCTCGCCGCGAGCAGGCGGAGGTTGAAGACGACGAATCGCTCGGCGCTCACGGGCGGTGATCCTAACCGCCCCCGGGTGATCGCCCCCCGGTACCTAGAATCACGCCCGTGATCGATCGCGATCAGGTTCTGCACGTCGCGCGGCTGGCGCGCCTCGAGCTCACCGAGGAGGAGATCGGCCGGATGTCGACCGAATTGTCGATGATCCTCGAGCACGTCGAGCGCATGAACCAGCTCGACCTCGATGGGGTTGAGCCCACCTCTCACGTGGTCTCTCTCAGCAACGTGCTTCGCCCCGACGAGCCACGGCCGAGCGCCGAGCGCGAGCGGATCCTCGCCGACGCCCCCGACCCCGCCGAAGGCGCGTTCCGGGTCCCGTCCCCGCAGGCCTGAGCGCGGTGGACGGACCTCGATGAGCGACCTGCTGGAGATGACGATCGGTCAGGCGGCGGCCCGGATCGCCGCCGGCGAGCTGAGCGGCGAGGAGTACGCAGCGGCCTACGCCGAGGCCGCCGCGGGGGACGAGCTGAACGCGTTCCTGTGGCGCCGAGAGGACGGCGAGTCAGCGCCGGCCACCGGCCCCGGGCCGCTCGCTGGCGTCCCGATCGCGATCAAGGACCTGTTCTGCACCGAGGACATTCCGACCACCGCGGGATCGCGCATCCTCGAGGGCTACCGCCCCCCCTACACGGCGACCGCGGTCGAAGGGCTCCAAGGCGCCGGCGCGCAGGTGCTCGGCAAGACCAACATGGACGAGTTCGGGATGGGTTCCTCGAACGAGAACTCCGCCTACGGGCCCGCGCTCAACCCATGGCACACCGACCGGGTGCCCGGCGGCTCCTCCGGCGGCTCGGCCGCGGCGGTCTCTGGACGACTGGCCCCCGGGGCGATCGGAACCGACACCGGGGGGTCGATACGCCAGCCGGCATCGCTATGCGGGATCGTCGGCCTGAAGCCGACCTACGGCGCGGTCTCGCGCTACGGGATGATCGCCTTCGCCTCCTCGCTGGATCAGTGCGGAACGATTACTCGCGACGTGGCCGACGCCGCCCTCCTGCTCGAGGCGATGCAGGGCCACGACCCCTGCGACTCGACCTCGGTCGGGATCGAGGGTGGGGTCGAGATGCCGACGCGAACCGACCTCTCGGGCCTTCGGTTCGGCGTCCCCCGCGAGCTCTCGACCGATGCCGAGGGCATCGAGCCGGGCGTCGCCGAGGTCTTCGACCGCGCGCTGGGCCTGATCTGCGAGCTCGGCGGCACGGTCGACGAGTGCGAGCTTCCCCACGCCGATCAGGGGCTGTCCGCCTACTACGTGCTGGCGCCCGCCGAGGCGTCAGCCAACCTCGCCCGCTACGACGGGGTCCGGTTCGGGCTTCGCGCGGGCGGTGATCCCGACCTCGTGGAGATGTACGCGCGGACCCGCGAGGAGGGGTTCGGGGCGGAGGTCAAGCGGCGGATCATGCTCGGCACCTACGCCTTGTCGTCGGGCTACTACGACGCCTATTACGGCCGCGCCCAGCGGGTCCGGACCAGGATCGTCGAGGACTTCGCGGGCGCGTTCGGGCGCTTCGACTACCTCGTCACCCCCACCTCGCCGACCGTCGCCTTCGAGATCGGCGCCCGCGCCGACGACCCGTTAGCCATGTATCTGTCCGACTACTGCACCGTGCCGATGTCGCTCGCCGGGATCCCCGCGATCTCGATTCCGGCAGGCCTGGCGGCATCCCCCGACGGCGGGGCCGATCTGCCTGTCGGCCTTCAGATCGCGGGCCCGGCGTTCTCGGAGTCCGGGCTGCTCAATGCCGCCCACGCGATCGAGGCCGGGGTCGGGTTCGACTCAAGGCCACCGGGAATCGGAGCGGCGTGAGCGATCCGGGCGCCTACGAGGCCGTGATCGGGCTCGAGATCCACGTGCAGCTCAGCACCCGAACGAAGATGTTCTGCGGGTGCGCGCTCTCGTTCGGCGATCAGCCGAACACCCACACCTGTCCCGTCTGCCTCGCGCACCCCGGAACGCTCCCGGTCGTCAACGAGCGCGCGGTCTCCTACGGGCTCCAGATCGCCCTGGCCCTCGGCTGCGCGGTGGCGCCGCGCTCGATCTTCCACCGCAAGAACTACTTCTACCCCGACAACCCGAAGGGCTACCAGATCAGTCAGTACGACATCCCGCTCGCCACCGCCGGGACGCTCGGAGGAATTCGGATCCACCGGGTGCACCTCGAGGAGGACGCGGCGAAGATGATCCATGTGGGGGAAACGGGGCGGATCCACGACTCGGCGGCTTCGCTGGTCGACTTCAACCGCGGCGGAACCCCCCTTGTCGAGATCGTCACCGAGCCCGACCTGCGAAGCGCGGCCGAGGCCCGCGAGTGGGCCCAGCTCCTCCGAACGACCGTCAAGCAGCTCGGTGTCTCGGACGTGAACATGGAGGAGGGGAGCCTTCGATGCGACGCCAATGTCTCGATCCGGCGCCCCGGTGAGACCGAGCTCGGGACGAAGACCGAGCTCAAGAACATGAACAGCTTCCGGTTCCTCGAGCGCGGGGTCGAAGCCGAGCTCGGAAGACAACGCGTCGCGATGGACGCGGGCGAGGAGATCGCCCAGGAGACCTTCCACTTCGACCCGCGCGACGGATCGCTGACCCCGCTCCGCTCGAAGGAGTACGCGCACGACTACAGGTACCTCCCGGAGCCGGACCTCGTGCCGCTGGTACCCACCGAGCGGATGCTGGGCGAGGCTGGCGAGGCGCTGCCCGAGCTTCCCGAGGATCGGCAACGGCGCTACGAGGCGGACCTGGGGCTCCCCGAGGAGACCGCCCGCCAGCTCGCCTTCGACGCCGAGCTCGGGTCCTACTTCGACGCGGTCCTTGGGGCCGCCGACGGGGTCGAGCCGGGCGTGCTGGCCAACTGGGTCACTGGAGAGCTCGCGGGCGCCCGTCGCCATTTCGGCTCCGACGCGCGCGCGGTCGAGCCGGCGCGCCTGGTCGCGGTGGCGCGGATGGTGGTCGAGAAGCGGATCACCCACGCGAGCGGCCGCGAGGTGCTCCACACCCTCGTCGACCCCGGCTCCTCGATCGAGGAGCCCGAGGAGGTCGTCGAAAAGCGCCAGCTGGCAGCCGTGTCGGACTCGGGCGAGCTCGAGGGGATCGTCGAGCGTGCGATCGAGGCCGAGCCGGTCGCAGCGGAGAAGGTCAAGGCGGGCAACGCGAAGGCGATCGGCCCGATCGTCGGCGCGGTGATGCGCGATACCCAGGGACGAGCCGATGGGGGAGACATCGTGCGCCTGATCAAGGCGGCGCTGGGGGTGGAGTGACGGGCGCACGACGTGACGTCATCCGCGCGCTCCTCGTCGCGGACTGGACCGAGGGCCGCTCGAAGACTCCCTTGTAACAGGCTGTTACAAGGTGCGATACTAGGCCCGTGGCCTGGAATGTGGTGATCGTCGGTGGCGGGTTCGCCGGGGCGTCGGCGGCCCGCCGGCTCGAGCGCCTGGTCCCGCGACAGGCGGCGCGCCTGGTTCTGGTCAACGACGTCAACTTCCTCCTGTACACGCCGTTCCTTCCCGAGGCGGCCGCCGGCACCCTCGAGCCGCGCCACGTGGTGACGCCGCTCCGCGACATCCTGAGGCGGACCTACCTGCGGCTCGGCGCCGTGACGGGTCACGACCCCGCTGCCCGCACGGTCCAGCTGACCAGCCACGAGGACGAGGTCTCCGAGCTGCGCTACGACCAGTTGCTGCTGGCGCTCGGCTCGGTCTCGCGGCTGCTTCCGGTCCCCGGCCTCGACAGGCACGCGGTCGGCTTCAAGAGCCTCGCGGACGCGATCTGGCTGCGAAACCATGTGATCGAGACGCTCGAGGCCGCCAACGCCAGCGAGCACCCGGCCCGCCGCGAGGAGCTCCTGACCTACGTGTTCGTCGGTGGGGGATATGCCGGCCTCGAGGCACTCGCCGAGCTTCAGGACTTCGCGGTCGACGCGATCGAGCGATACCCGCGCGCTCGGCTTCACGGGATGCGTTGGATCCTGGTCGAGGCCCAGGACCGGGTTCTGCCCGAGATCGACGCCGACCTCGCCGACTACGCGGCGACAGCCCTGCGGGCGCGGGGGATCGACATCCGCCTCGGCACCCGGCTCGAGGAGGCCGCCGAGGACACCGTCCGGCTTTCGACCGGCGAGTCGATTCCGACTCGGACCGTCGTCTGGACCACGGGCGTGATCGCCCATCCCAGTCTGCGCTCGCTGAGTCTCCCGCTCGATCAGGCCGGGCGCGTCAGGGTCGACTCCTACCTGCGGGTCGAGGGAATGGAGGGGGTGTGGGCGGTGGGTGACTGCGCCGCCGTCCCCGATCCCCGAGCCAGCGGCGAGGCCGCCTGTCCACCGACCGCGCAGCACGCGGTGCGGGAGGGCCCGCTGGTGGCCCGCAACATGGCCGCCGAGCTAGGGATCGGCACGGCTCGCCCGTTTCGCTACCGGGCGCGGGTGGCGTTCGTCAACCTGGGCCGCCACAAGGCGGTCGGCCGGCTCGGCCCGAAGAAGTTCCGCGGGTTCGTCGCCTGGTGGATGGCCCGCACCTACCACATGAGCAGGATCCCGGGACTGGCGCGGAAGGTCCGCGCGGTCGTCGACTGGACGGTGAGCCTCCCGTTTCGGCGCGACGTCGCCGAGGTGGGCTCGATCGGCCACCCGCGGCCCCTGCGAGCTGAGGAGTACGCGCGCGGCGGAACCCACCGGCCCCTCGAGTAGAGCTCCCGCACGCGGCTGCGACGCGCGACAATGAGCCCGTGCCATACCTGATCCTCGCCGCGTCGTTCGGACTCGCCACCGGCATCATCGGCCGGGGGAAGGGAAGCTCGTTCTTCATCTGGCTCCTGATCGGCGGTGTGCTCCCCGGCCTGGGACTCATCGCCGTGATCCTCTACCGGCCGGAGACCGGGGAGCCCGAGCGCCGCTGCCCGCGCTGTGGCAAGGTCCACAAGCTCTACGTCCAGGTCTGCAACCGCTGTGGCACTGACCTCTATCTGCCCGACCCCTCCGAGGTTCGGTATCCAGGGACGGCCGGGCCAGAGCAGGCTGGGTAGGGAGCGGCCACCCGTGGCGCCGTTCGGGCGTGTGGGACCTGCCACCCGGGCGGCCCAAGGACGCACCCGCTGGCGCTAGCGACGAAGTCGCGGTAGGGGCGAGTACGACCTGCCGCCCCGCAACAGGCCCTAACCCGCCGGAAACGTAGCCGAAGGCGAGGCTTCCGGCGGAGTAATTCAGCGCAGCCAGGTCCGGACGATCGCATTCGCGAAGCCGAGTCCATAGCGGACGACCGCGGGCTTCTTCGAGTGGCCGTGGCGGCGGCTCACCACGGTGACCGGAATCTCCTTGGCGGGGATGCCGCGCTTGATCGCCTCGATCAGGAACTCCGAAGTGTGGAACTGCTCCTGGCGCAGGACCAGCTGGGGCAGTACGTCGACCCTCACCGCTCGGTAGCCGTTCGAGCAGTCGCTGACCTTGGTCCGCGTGATCAGCGAGACCATCCGGTTGAAGAAGACGATCCCGAGCTCGCGCGCGTAGTGGTTGGGCTCGGCGTCGCCCAGCACCCGTGACCCATGGGCAACGGCGACCTCGCCTTCGATGACGGGGCCGACCAGGCGCTCCATCTCGGACGGCAGGTGCTGTCCGTCCGCATCGAGCGTGACCACGATCGTCGCTCCAGAGTCTGCGAGCAGGCGGTATCCGGTCCGAAGCGCAGCGCCCCCGCCGCGGTTGATCACGTGTCGCGCTACGACCGCGCCGTGCTCCGTGGCGACGTCGCCGGTCGCGTCGCGCGAGCCGTCGTCGACCACCAGGACCTTGGTCTCGACGCCACAGACTCGATCCGGGATCCGATCGAGCACCCAGTCGATGCTCTCGGCCTCGTTGTAGGCCGGGACCAGCACACCGATCCTGTCGCGGAACTGCTCCGGGTGCCCGGCGACCCTGAACTGCTCCCAGGCCAGCCCCTCGAGCACCTCGGACAGCTCGCGAGTGATCCTCGAGCCTTGGGTCAGGGCCCGCACCACCAAGCCGAACAGGACCAGGATGGCGAAGACCGCGACGCCGACGATTCGGGTTCCGTTGGACCGCTTGAACGAGAAGGCGCCCAGGATCGCGTCGAGCAGCTCGGTGCCAGAGACGATCGCCAGCCCGAGCGCGATCGTCAAAAGGATCAGGACGTCGACGTTTCGAAGCGAGCGGCGTCGCCAGATCGCGAAGCCGGCGATCAATGCCGCCAGGCCCAGGCCCACCCCGCGGATCGCGGTCAGCTCGGGGGGGAGGAGATTCGCCTGCAAGATCGCCAAATCCACGGCCGCAAGAGAATAGATGGGGGATCGGTCCGCTACCCTCGCCCGGTCATGCGGATCCTGATCCTCGGGGGTGACGGATACCTCGGCTGGCCGACAGCGATGCGCTTCTCGGCGCACGGGCACGAGGTTTCCGTCGTGGACAACTTCTCGCGTCGGCGCTGGCACGTCCAGCATTCGACCGACTCGCTGATCCCGATCCGCCCTCTGGCCGAGCGCGTCGACGCCTGGCGCGACGTTTCGGGGCACGAGATCCAAAGCTTCGTGGGGAGCATCGAGGACGCGGAGTTCATGGACGCGGTGCTCACCGACACGGCGCCCGAGGCGATCGTGCACTACGGCGAGCAGCCCTCGGCGCCGTTCTCGATGAGCTCGCGTAAGCACGCCCTCGAGACCCAGCGGACCAACGTGCTCGGGACGCTCAACCTGCTGTTCGGGATCCGCGACAAGGTTCCCGACTGCCACCTGGTCAAGCTCGGGACGATGGGCGAGTACGGGACGCCGAACATCGACATCGAGGAGGGGTTCATCGAGATCGAGCACAAGGGCCGAAAGGACACCCTCCCGTTCCCCAAGATGCCCGGCTCCCTGTACCACCTGTCAAAGGTCCACGACTCGCACAACATCCATTTCGCGTGCCGGATCTGGGGCCTGCGCTCGACCGACCTGAACCAGGGCGTCGTTTACGGGGTCGAGACCGACGAGACGGCCCGTGACGAGCGCCTCGCCACCCGGTTCGACTACGACGAGGTGTTCGGCACGGTCCTGAACCGTTTCTGCGTCCAGGCGGTGATCGGCCATCCACTCACCGTGTACGGCGAGGGTGGCCAGACACGCGGCTTCCTGAACGTCCGGGACACGCTCCGGTGCGTCGAGCTCGCGGTCGAGAATCCGCCGGAGCTCGGGGAATATCGCGTCTTCAACCAGTTCACCGAGCAGTTCAGCGTCGCCGAGCTGGCGGAATTGGTGGCCAGAAGCGCCGATCAGGTCGGCTACAAGGTCGAGGTGCGCCGCTATCCGAATCCCCGGGTCGAGCTCGAGCAGCACTACTACAAGGCGGTGAACACGAAGCTGCTCGATCTGGGCCTCGAGCCGCACCATCTCGGCGAGGAGCTGGTCCGCTCGATGCTCGAGCTGATCGAGCGCCACAAGGATCGGGTGATCGAGCGGGCGATCCTGCCCAAGACGCGATGGATGCCGGGCGAGCTGGAGGTGCCCGAGGTCGCGGCACTCCGAGCCCCGCGCCCCGAATAACCCCACCGAAAGCCTCGGCCTCCGGCCTACGTTTTCGACGGGTCAGGGCCTGTTACCGGGCGGCAGGCTGTAAGCGCCTGCACCGCGACTTCGTCGCTAGCGCCGACGGCCGACAACGTCGCCCTACAATCTTTGGCCCATGCGCGCCGCGGATGCATTGTGTGAAGCGTTGAAGGCCGAGGGGGTCGAGCATGTGTTCGGCATCCCCGGGGGCGCCAACCTGCCCACCTACGACGCGATCTACGACGCCGACTTCACCCACATCCAAGCGCGCCACGAGCAAGGCGCCGGACATGCGGCCGAGGGCTACGCGAAGGCTTCCGGACGGGTAGGGGTCGCCTTTGCGACCTCGGGGCCCGGCGCCACGAATCTGGTCACCGCGATCACCGACGCGATGCTGGATTCCGTTCCGACCGTGTTCATCACCGGCCAGGTGCGAACGGACCTGATCGGCACGGATGGCTTCCAGGAGGCGGACGTGACCGGGATCACGCTTCCGATCGTCAAGCACTCCTTCCTGGTCACCGACCCGCGCCAGATTCCCGAGTACATCCACGCCGCGTTTCACATCGCCTCGACGGGTCGCCCGGGCCCGGTGCTGGTCGACGTCCCGCAGGACCTCTCGCGCGCCGACATCGAGTACGAGCCGGTCGAGGGGCCTCCGAAGCTGCCCGGCTACAAGCCGCCCACGGAGGGAAACATCAAGCAGATCAGGCTTGCCGTCAAGGCGATCGCCAATGCCCGCCGGCCGGTGATCTACGCCGGTGGAGGGGTGATCAACGCCAACGCGTCGGACGAGCTGATCGAGTTCGCAACCTCGGACAAGTTCCCGGTCACACAGACGGTGATGGGGCTCGGCGCCTTTCCGGCCCCGCACGACCAATGGCTCGGGATGCTCGGCATGCACGGCACGCGGACGGCCAACTACGCGATGGACAACGCCGACCTGATCCTGGCGATCGGCGCCCGCTTCGACGACCGGATCACCGGCAAGCTCTCGGAATTCGCTCCGCGGGCCAAGTTCGTCCACGTCGACGTCGATCCGGCCGAGATCTCCAAGAACGTCCCCGCCCACATTCCAATCGTCGGCGATGCCAAGGATGTGCTCGCGAAACTGACCCGCGAGTACCGTGCACTGAAGGCGGATTCGGGGCGCCTCGACGACTGGTGGAAACAGCTTCGCGCCTGGCAGACGGAGTATCCGCTGGGTTACGAGGACTCAACCGACTCCGAGATCAAGCCCCAGTTCATGATCGAGGCGATGTACGAGGCGACGGAAGGCGAGGCGATCATCACCTCGGACGTCGGTCAGCACCAGATGTGGGCGGCGCAGTACTACCACTTCTCCAGGCCGCGCCAGTGGATCAACTCGGGAGGCCTCGGCACCATGGGCTTCGGCCTGCCGGCGGCGATCGGCGCCAAGGTCGCGCGTCCCGACGACACCGTGGTCTGCCTTGCCGGCGACGGCAGCCTCGTGATGGTCTGCCAGGAGTTCGCAACCGCCGCTGCCCACGAGATCCCGGTGAAGGTGTTTCTGATGAACAACGGCCACTTCGGCATGGTTCGACAGTGGCAGGAGCTCTTCTGGGACGGCCGCTACTCGTCGGTGGAGATGGGCGACAGCCCCGACTGGGTGAAGCTGGCCGAGGCCTTCGGGTGGACCGGGATGCGCTGCGCGGACAAGGGCGGGCTCAAGGACGCGATGCGCGCCACCCTCGAGGCCGACGGCCCGGCGCTCCTCGACGTTCAGGTTTCGAAGACCGAGAACTGCTATCCGATGATCCCCGCGGGGGCGGCCGCCAGGGACATGGTGGGCTGAGGCCCGAGGAGCGCACGATGGAAGCCGGGACGCCAGACCTGATCAAGCTCGAGGACCTCGAGGCGAGCCGCGCCTTGACGGGCCGAAAGCACATCATCTCGCTGCTGGTCGAGAACAAGCCCGGAGTCCTCGCGCGGATCGCCGGCCTGTTCAGCCGTCGCGGTTTCAACATCGACACGCTCGCCGTCGGCCCCACCGACGACCCCGACGTCTCCCGGATCACCCTGACCCTGGATGGGGCGGTCCACCCGATCGACCAGGTCACCAAGCAGCTCCACAAGCTCGTCAACGTGTTGAAGATCCGCGACATGGAGCCGGAGCAGACGATCTCCAAGGAGATGGCGCTGTTCCGCGTCCAGGCCTCGGTGGAGAGTCGCGCCGAGATCATGCACTTCGCCGAGATCTTCAGGGCGAAGATCGTCGACGTGTCACGCCGCACCCTGACCATCGAGGTGACGGGCTCGAACGAGAAGGTCGACGCGTTCGAGCGCATGGTCCGCCCCCATGGGCTGATCGAGATGGCGAGGACTGGCGAAGTGGCGATCAGCCGTTCCCGCTCCGACCAATAGGGACGCTGCAAAGCGTCGCATCTCGGCGTCCTCGGCCGATCGCCTCGCTCACGTAGGTTTCGACTACGCTCGCTTCGCCGATCGGCCTGCGTCCTTGACCTGCTCGCTTTTCGCGCCCCAATGACCCCGTCGGCTGCTCGCCTTCGGCTCCGCCGCCGCCGGGTTAGGGTTCAAGGGTGATGGCAGGTCCACACTTGTGAACCGCGACTTCGTCGCTAGCGCCGACGAGGCTCTCGATTCCTTTGGCGCGCTGCTTGCCGAGGTGGGGGAGGGGCGGCGGTTGGTCAGCGTCACGGTGCCGGTCGAGCTCGGCGACCCGAGCGCCGCGGTGTTCGGGTCGCGCCTCGCGGGTGACCGGTGGTTCTGCTGGGAGCAGCCCGATCGCGACGGCTTCGCGATCGCGGCGCTGGGCGTCGCGCACGAGGTCGTCTCGCGGGGGCACGGCCGGTTCGGGGACGCGGTCGCTGCGTGCTCGCGGGTGAGCCGCGGGCGACTCGCCGACGAGCCGCCGGGCCTCCCCGCCGGGGCCGGACCCGTATGGGTGGGCGGCTTCTCGTTCGCGGTCGACGGCGGGGCGGCTCCACAGTGGTCGACCTTTCCCCCTGCCCTCCTGGTGATGCCGGAGCTCGCCGTCCACAGATCGGATGGGCGGGCGTTCCTGACGCTTTGCGCCCTCGCCGGCCCCGCGGTTGATCACGGGTCGATCCTGGGCCGGCTGCGGGCTCGGCTCGGCGCGCTGCGCGACGACTCGCTGCCCCTCGCCGATCCGCATCCGACCGGCGAGGTGCGAATCGCCAGCGCCTCACCCCCCGAGCGCTTCGAGCGCTCGGTTGAGCGCGCCGTCGAGCTGATTCGCGCCGGCGAGCTCGACAAGGTCGTGCTCGCCCGAGAGGTCGTCGTCGAGGCCCCGCGGGCGCACGACGCCGCGGCCCTTTACGGCGCCCTGCGCGAGCAGTTTCCATCCTGCTTCTGCGTTTGCTGCGGCTCCTCCGACGCGGCGTTCCTCGCCGCCAGCCCCGAGCTGCTGGTCCGCCGCGGGGGCGCCGGGGCCACCACGGTCGCGCTTGCCGGGTCGACCAGGCGAAGCGCCGATCCGTCGGTCGACGACCACCTCGGAGAGCAGCTTCTGCGATCCGTGAAGGACCGCGCCGAGCACGAGATCGTCGTGCGTCGAATCGAGCGCGCCCTGAAGCCGCATTCGGTGTGGGTCGAGGCGGCGCCGGAGCCGGGATTGGTCAAGGTGGCGAACATCCAGC
This sequence comes from uncultured bacterium, assembly GCA_963720685.1. Classification (GTDB taxonomy): domain Bacteria; phylum Actinomycetota; class Thermoleophilia; order Solirubrobacterales; family 70-9; genus AC-56. Next base: position 1,013,673 of record CAVRGF010000003.1, read on the forward strand.
ATCTGGCGACCCCGATCCACGCACAGCTCTCCGAGCCGCGCTCCGCCGTCGAGCTAGCCGGGATCCTCCACCCGACCCCGGCCGTCGGGGGTGAGCCGCGCGATCGGGCGCTCAAGGTGATCACCGAGCTCGAGGGGCTCGACCGCGGCTGGTACGCGGGGCCCCTCGGCTGGATGGACGCCCCCGAGGACGGCGAGTTCTGCGTTGCGCTCCGAAGCGCCCTGCTGCGCGACCGTACGGCCCATCTCTATGCGGGCTGTGGGATCGTCGCCGCCTCCGAGCCGGCCGCCGAGCTGGCCGAGACCGAGCTCAAGCTCGAAGCGACGCTGCCGCTCCTGGCGGGGTAGGCCGTTCAGGCTTCGCTGACCAGGTCCACCGCGGTCCCGTCCTGCCACATCGACCGCTCCTCGGCGTCCGCCCATGGTGGGCCCGCCGCGCGCAGGCGCTCGGCGTAGGCCCGCATCGCGCGACGAGCCGCGGGTTGGGAGACCGTGGCCATGAACCACTTCCGCTCCTCCGCAAGCCCCTGGTCGAGCGGCTTCGTGGCTCCATCGAGGATCGCGCGCTTGGCGGCCTCGATCGAAAGGGGTGCACGCCGGGCGAGCCTCTCGGCCGTCGCCCGCGACTCCGCTGCGAGGTCGCGCTCGGGCACCACCCGGTGCACGAGGCCGAAGTCGCGGGCCTCGGTCGGGCTCAAGGGGCGGCCCTCGAGGATCAGCTCGAGCGCCCGCGAGGGGCCGAGGAGCCGCGAGAGGCGCTGGGTTCCGCCGCCGCCGGGGCAGAAGCCGAGGGTCATCTCGGGCAGCCCGATCACCTCGGCTTCGGCGGCCATGTAGCGCAGGTCGCAGGCGAGTGAGATCTCGCAGGCGCCCCCCAGCGCCGGGCCGTTGATCGATGCGATGAAGACCTTGTCCATGCGCTGCATCCGCGTCAGGGCGTCGTGCATCCGCTTCAGCTCGAGGAGGCCCGAGGCGAGCGTTCGCCCGAGCGCCGAACGCGCCCCGGGCAGTCGGGCGACACCCTCCACGGTCTGAAGCGATGCCCCGGCCACCCCGGCGGACATGCTTCGCCCGACCCCCTCGGAGCCCTGGAGGATCTCCTCGACGTCGTAGTGCGTGATGAACATTCCCTGCGGCTTTCCGGTCAGAACGACGGAGCCGATCGACCGCTCGCCCTCGAGGCCGTTCAGCAGGTGATCGAGCTCGGCGACCATCACCCGATCCATGAAGTTGAGCGGCGGGTTGTCGAACCTGACCGTCAGCACTCGGCCTTCGCGCTGGGTCTCGAACGTGCGCGCCATCTGGGTTCCTCCTTTGGTCGGTTGTCCGCCTAGGCGCCGCGAAGCGCGCCCAGCGCCTCCGTCACCCGCTCGGCCACGTGCCGATGCAGTTCGACGTTTCCTTGCCGGTCGACGGGTATCTCGATCAGGCCGGTCCGCTCTGCGGCGCCTTCGAGCTGTCCGAGATCCGTGATCCGCGTGTGACGCAGCCCGTGGACCTCGGCGACCTTCTCGAGGTCGATACCGAGGGGCGTTCCGAGGAGCGCCTCGAACTCCTCGCGGTCCATCTGGGTGGCCTGGGGCAGGAACTCGAAGATCCCGCCGCCGTCGTTGTTGAGCACCACGATCCGAACCGGCGTCGAGGCGCCGCGCAGCGCGGCGAGCCCATTCATGTCGTGGTAGAGGCCGAGATCCCCGGTGATCACCCAGGTCGGCCGCGCGAGTGACGTCGCCGCGCCGATCCCGGACGAGATCAGCCCGTCGATTCCGTTCGCCCCCCGGTTGCAGAGGAAGGTCACCCCACCGTCGCCCGAGGGCACGAACCCCTCCTGGTCGCGAATCGGCATCGAGGATGCCGTGTAGACGACGTCCCCATCGCGATAGAGGCGGGCGAGCTCGGTCTGGACGGTCGGCTCGGTTAGCCCCTCGGCCATCGCCAGCACTGCTCCGATCGCCTCGGCCGCCACCCGGCCGGCATCGAGCCACGCCCGGCGCCAGTCGTCGTCACCCCCGTCGAGGCGGGCCGCGAGCTCGGAGGCGACCGAGCGCGCCTCGGCCCGAATCACGGTCTCGGCCGTGCTCGAGGGCTCATTCCAGCCGAACCTCGGGTCCACGACCACCTGGCGCAGGCCCCGAACCGAGCCCAGCCAGCCGCGAAGCGCCTTGCTGGTCGGCATGTCTCCGAACCGAACCACGAGCTCGGGCTCGAGCCCGGGCGGTCGGGCGCGCGCTATCCAGTCGTAGGGCCACACGACCAGGTCGCGGTCGTGCGCGCCGAGCCGCAATTGTGAGACCGGCTCTGCGAGGATCGGATAGCCGGACCTGGAAGCGAGGTCGGCGACCGGGTCGGCAAGTCGCGGGTCGAGCTGGCGTCCGCAGACGATCAGACCCTTCGGCGCCGCGGCGATCCGCTCGGCGATCTCCGCGAGCAGCGCACCGGGCGCCAGCGGTGGCTCGGAGGCGACGGCGACCAATGGCCGCTCGCCGCGCCCCTCGAGCGCGGGTGGCGAGGTGGCGGAGACGTCGTTCGGGTGCGACTCGGGGCCGAGCGGGTCTCGAAACGGGACGTTGAGATGCACCGGGCCCGGCCGGGGGTCGCCCCGGGAGGCCGCGTAGGCACGGCACGCGACGGAGCGGAAGTGGAGCAGTCCGCGGTCGTCGGCGTCATGTGTGCCGAGATCGCAGAACCAGCGTGCCGCCGACCCGAAGAGCTTCAGCTGGTCGATCGTCTGGCCGGCGCCGATCCCGCGGAGCTCCGGGGGCCGGTCGGCCGTCAAGACGATCAGCGGCACCCCGGCTTCGTCGGCCTCGCAGACCGCGGGATGGAGGTTGGCGGCCGCAGTGCCCGACGTGCATAGCACTGCCGTGGGGCGACCCGTGGCCTGGGCGGCGCCGAGCGCGAAGAACCCCGCCGAGCGCTCATCGACGATGACCGTGACCTCGATCGCCGGCTGGCGCCACAGCGCCAGCGCGAGGGGCGTCGATCGCGATCCGGGAGCGAGGGCCGCGTGACGCAGCCCGCAGCGCGCCAGCTCCTCGACCATCGCCGAGGCCAGCGCCGTATTGCGGTTGGCCGGGTCCACCGGCGCGAACCGTACCCGTCGACGCTCCTCGCGGGCCCGGGCCGGCCCGGGATGTGGCGGGCATTGCTAGAGGCGGTGGCGTGCGAGGGCGTCGGGATCGATCTCGACGCCCAGGCCCGGTCGGTCGGGCAGGTGCAGGTCACCGTCGCGAACCTCGCATCCCGCCGAGGCGATCGTGTCGTCGAACAGGAGCTGGGTCGCGAGGCCGTGCGCGACGGGTGCCAGCCGGCCATCGCTTCGAATCACCTGCACCGCGTGGGCCGCGGCGGCGATTCCCACCGGGCCGTCGAGGGCGCTCGACAGGTAGACGGGAAGGTGCGCGGCAACCTCGCGCGCCGGCCCGATCCCGCCGGTCTTGGCGAGCTTCACCGTGGCGAGCGTGCAGGCCCCGAGCTCGACCGCGCGGAGCGCGTCGGCGGGGCGGGCGACGCTTTCGTCGGCGGCGATCTCCACCCGCGTGCTCGCTCGCACGGCAGCGAGGCCCTCGAGATCGCGCGACGGCTGCTCGGCGAGCTCGAGGCCCTGTGGCTCGACCTCGGTCAGCCAGGCGATTGCGTCGGTCGGCGACCAGACGCCGTTGGCATCGACCCGGATCCTCGATTCGCGCCCCACGGCATCCCGCACCGCCTTCACCTGAGCCGCATCGCCCGCGACTCCCACCTTCAGCTTGAAGGTGCGAAAGCCGCGCTCGAGCCCGGCCGACGCATCCCTGACGAGCGCATCGGGGCGTCCGGCCGCCAGCGTCGCGTTGCACTCGATCGGCTCGGCCGAGTCGGCCCCGAGCGCCTGCCACGCAGGAACGCCCGCGCGCTTGGACGCGAGATCGATCAACGCCATCTCGACAGCGGCACTCGCCGGGCTCGACAGGCCCGACACGAGGGGCGCCGAGTCAATGCCATCGGGCCCGACCTCGAGGCCGACCAGGCGCCTTTCGCAGCATTCGCGGAGCTCTCGCTCGACCTCGCGAAGATCGGTCCCGCCCCGAAGTGACATCGGGACCGCGTCGCCGAGCCCGCACCCACCCTCCTGCGTGCGCAGCTCCACGAGCACCATCTCGCGACGCTCGAGCCTTCCCCGGGCGGTGACGTAGGGGGTCTTGAACGGGAGGGCGTACGGCGTCACGTCGGCCTGCGTGATCAGCATCGACTCAGGCGGCGATCAGCAGGCCAGCCGCCAGCAGCACGCTGAAGACGGCAAGCAGCGCGCCGGTGGCGGCCAGGGCGGCGTTCAGCGACGGACCGTCGGTGCGGGTCATCACGGCTGTGAGCGGGCGTCGGGCAAGCGGTGCTGCGCCGAGCGCCAGAAGTCCCCAGGCCGGGCCGTCGGTGGCGATCAGCGTTACGGGGACCGCCACGAAGGCCGCGGCGACCAGGGCGACATAGAAGCGACGCGTTCGGGCGCGGCCGATCCGAACGGCGAGGGTGAGCTTTCCGGCCCGCCGGTCGGTGTCGAGGTCGCGGACGTTGTTGACCACCAGGATCGCGGTGACGAGGAACCCGATCGCCAGCGAGAGCCCGAACGGCAACCAGGCGAGTCGCTCGAGCTGCACATAGTAAGAGCCGTTGACGGCGACCAGGCCGAAGAACAGGAAGACGAACACCTCTCCGAGGCCCTCGTAGCCGTACGGGCGCGGGCCTCCCGTGTAGAGGACCCCCGCGAGGATCGACGCCGCGCCGACGATCAGGATCACGATCCCCGCCACGGCCGCGAGGTAGATGCCTGCGAGCACGGCGGCGCCGAACGCGACCCAGGTGGCGACGAGGACGCGCCGCGGCGCCACCAGGCCCGACGAGGTGACCCGGACGGGGCCGAGCCGGTCAGCGGTGTCGGCTCCCCGCTTGGCGTCCGAGTAGTCGTTGGAGAGATTGGTGCCGATCTGGATGAAGATGCTGCCGAGGAGGGCGGCGACGAACGCCCCGGCGCGCAGGTCGTCGCTCACCTCGACGGCGGCAGCCGTGCCGACGATGACCGGGGCGATCGCCGCCGGCAGGGTCCGCGGCCGCGCGGCCATCACCCACAATCTCACCGGTGACATGCTCGGCTACGCCTGCGCTGTCACCGGGTCAGGGCACGGGCGGGGCGGCAGGTCCGCACGTGTGCACCGGGACTTCGTCCCTAGCGCGGGCGAGGTCAAGGTTGCTTCGGGGAGGGCGAAGTCACGGACGTTTCGGAAACCTGGAGAAGTCGGGCTGGCGGCCCTCGACGTAGGCGTTTCGGCCCTCCTGGCCCTCCTCGGTCATGTAGAAGAGGAGGGTCGCGTCGTGGGCGAGCTGCTGGAGCCCGGCAAGGCCGTCCTCGTCGGCGTTGAAGCTCGCCTTCAAGAGCCGAAGGGCGAGCGGCGAGAGGCTCGACATCTCCCGGCACCAGGCGACCGTCTCGCTCTCCAGGTCGGCGAGTGGCACGACGGTGTTCACGAGGCCCATCCGGAGCGCCTCCTCCGCGTCGTAGAGGCGGCACAGGAACCAGATCTCCTTTGCCCGCTTGACCCCGACGTTTCGGGCCAACAGCCCGGCGCCGAACCCGCCGTCGAAGCTCCCCACCCGGGGCCCCGTCTGCCCGAAGCGGGCGTTGTCGGCGGCGATCGTCAGGTCACAGACCAGGTGCAGGATGTGTCCGCCGCCGACCGCGTAGCCGGCGACCATCGCCACCACCGGCTTCGGGGTGCGGCGTATCTGGACATGAAGATCGCCGACGTCGAGGCGGCCCACGCCGCGCTGTGCGACCTGGTCGTCGCCGATGTATCCGTCGTCGCCGCGGATGCGCTGGTCACCGCCCGAGCAGAAGGCCTCATCGCCGGCCCCCGTGAAGACGATCACCGAGACCTCGAGGTCGTCGCGTGCCCGCCCGAACGCGTCGCGCAGCTCGGCCAGGGTCTGCGGTCGGAACGCGTTTCGGACCTCGGGTCGGTTGATCGTGATCTTGGCGATCGCATCGGCGCGCTCGTAGGTGATGTCCTCGAAGTCAGCGGCCGAGCGCCATGCGATCGGCGCGTAGAGGCGGTCCTCGGAGGGTGCGTCCTTGTGGCGAGTCGGCACGTTCGGGATTATCCCTGCGATGGCCGTCGACGGGGCAGCGAGATGATCCTCGACAACTGGCTGGCGCAGCGCGCCGAGACGGGGCCCGACCGACCGGCCCTGATCGTCGGCGACCTCGAGCTGACCTACGCCGAGCTGGAGGCCGAGGCGACGCGCGCGGCCCGGCGGCTGGCCGCGCGAGGGGTTCGCGGCGGCGCCACCGTCGCTCTGGTCAAGCGCCCCGGGGCGGACTACGTCGTCCTGCTGCACGCCCTGATGAAGCTCGGGGCGGTGGCGTATCCCCTCAACCCCGACCTCGCGCCGGCCGAGCTCACGGCAGAGCTCGATCGCGCCAAGCCCGCGCTCGTGATGGGCGAGGACCACCTGACGATGACCGAGGCCGACCTGCCGCTCCTCGGCCAGCACGACCTCGACGCAGTCCACTGCCGGATCCTGACCAGCGGCACCTCGGGCCCTCCGCGGCCGGTCGGGCTCACCTACGGCAACCACCTGTGGAGCGCGGTGGGCTCTGCATTCAACCTCGGCGTCGATCCGGGCGATCGCTGGCTCTGTTGCCTGCCCCTCCATCACGTCGCGGGCCTGCAGATCGTGATGCGCTCCGTGATCTATGGAACCGGGGCGATCGTCCATGACGGCTTCGATCCGGCCCGAGTGGGCGACACGCTCGAGCGCCAGGGCGCGAGTCTGGTCTCGTTGGTGACTACGCAACTCTCGCGCCTTCTCGACGAGGGCATCGACCTCTCGGCTCCGCGGGCGATCCTGATCGGTGGGGGGCCCGTGCCCCTGGACGTCCTCGAGGAGGCGATCGCCCGGGGCGCGCGGGTGGTCCAGACCTATGGCCTCACGGAGGCCGCCTCGCAGGTGACCACGCTCACGGTCGACGACGCGCGGCGAAAGCTGGGCTCCGCAGGCCGTCCGCTGCTCACGACACACCTCCGCATAAAGGACGGCGAGATCCTCGTTCAGGGCCCGGTCGTGGCGCCCGGGTGCGCCGACGAGGATGGCTGGCTCCACACCGGCGACGTCGGGAGCATCGACGAGGAGGGCTTCCTGTACGTCGAGGACCGTCTGGGAGACATGATCGTCTCCGGCGGCGAGAACGTGCAGCCCGCCGAGGTCGAAAAGGCGCTTCTACGGCACCCCGACGTTGCCGACGCGGCGGCGGTGGGCCGCGCCGATCCCGAGTGGCAGGAGGCCGTGGTGGCGGTCGTGGTGATGCGCGACGGGGTTGTGAAGGATGCCGATGAGCTGCGGCGCCATTGCGGGCGGCTCCTGGCCGGCTACAAGGTCCCGAAGCGGTTCGAGTTCGCCGCCGAGCTGCCGCGAACGGCCTCGGGCAAGCTCCTTCGCCGCAAGTTGCGGTGAGGGAAGGGAGGAGGAGGGGAGATGGAGCGTGAGGCGTTGGCTCGGTGGCTCGAGGCCTATGTCGAGGCGTGGAAGTCATACGATCGAGAACAGATCGCCTCGTTGTTCAGCGACGACGTGCGCTACCGATATCACCCGTCCGATGCCCCAATCGTCGGCCGCGAGGCAGTCGTGGAATCGTGGCTCGGGGAGGGCGCGCACCCCAACGCCTCCTCGCGAGACCCGGAGGGCACGTACGACGCCTCATACACCCCGTTCGCGGTCGAAGGCGACCTCGTCGTGGCGACCGGCAGCAGCACCTACACGCGGGAACCCGGCGGCCCGGTCGACCGCGTATACGACAACTGCTTCGTGATGCGCTTCGACGCCGACGGCAGGTGCCGCGAGTTCACCGAGTGGTTCGTTGAGCGGCCGGCCCCGTAGAGTGCCGCGGATGAACGACCAATCAATCTTCTACGACGACGATGCCGACCTCTCGCTGCTCGAGGGCAAGACGATCGCGATCCTCGGCTACGGCTCGCAGGGTCACGCACACGCGCTGAACCTGCGCGACTCGGGCTGCGAGGTGGTCGTGGGCCTTCGACCGGGGTCGGCGAGCCGCACCGCGGCCGCGGGTGAAGGGCTCGCGGTGCTGGACGTCGGCGACGCCGCGAGCCGCGGCGACGTGGTGATGATCCTGCTGCCCGACGAGACCCAGGCCGACGCGTGGGATTCGGAGATCGGCGACGGGATCGCGCCGGGGAACCTGCTGCTGTTCGCCCACGGATTCTCGATCCACTTCGACCAGATCGCCGCGCCTCTGGGGGTCGACGTGGGCATGGTCGCCCCCAAGGGCCCCGGGCACTTGGTGCGCCGCCAGTTCGCTGAGGGCCGTGGCGTGCCCTGCCTGATCGCCATCCATCAGGACGCGACCGGCAGCGCGCGCGACCTCGTGCTCGCCTATGCGAAGGGGATCGGGGGAACCCGCGCCGGGGTGATCTCCACGACCTTCAAGGACGAGACCGAGACCGACCTGTTCGGCGAGCAGGCGGTGCTGTGCGGAGGTCTCACCGAGCTGGCCCGCGCCGGCTTCGAGACGCTTGTGGAGGGGGGATATGACCCCCGGCTGGCGTACTTCGAGTGCCTGCACGAGCTGAAGCTGATCGTCGACCTGATGTACGAGAAGGGGATTCAGGGAATGCGCGATTCGATCTCAAACACCGCCGAATACGGCGACATGACGCGCGGCAAGCGCGTGATCAGCGACGAGACGCGACAGGCCATGCGCCAGATCCTCGCCGACATCCAATCCGGCGAGTTCGCCCGAGAATGGATCGCCGAGAACCGCGCCGGGGCCGAGAGCTTTCAGCGGATGCGCGCCGAGGCGGGCGACCACCAGGTCGAGAAGGTCGGAAAGGACCTGCGCTCGATGATGCCCTGGATCGAATCGGGCGGCTGAAAGCGGCCCTGGGCGCGCCGTCTGCAGCGTCCCGCCCAGCTGGACGAAAGTTTCTTGGCGTCCGCCGATCGCCGTGAGATGATCGCGGCGCCTTCGGGGAGCACACTCGTCCGCTCCCCAGTCGGCGTGAAGCCACCCGAACGGAGGGAAGATGACCGAGACGCCTGAGACTCCCGGAGCCCCTGAGACACCAGTGGGCCCCGGCGGGGCCCAACCACCGGCGCCTCCACCTCCGCCGCCTCCCCCCGTGGCGAGCGGCTTTGGCGACTACCCGCTGCAGGCCGATGTCGAGCATCAGGGTGAGTACAACCGCTGGCTGCCGCTGGTCAAGTGGTTCCTCCTGATTCCCCACTACATCGTCCTGATCGTGCTCGGGATCGTCGCGATGTTCGTGACCTTCATCTCGTTCTTCGCGGTGATCATCACCGGCCGCTACCCGCGCGGGATGTTCGACTTCATGGTCGGCGTGCACCGATGGGCATGGAGGGTCCAGTCATACCTCCTGCTGATGACCGATCGCTATCCGCCGTTCACCCTGGACGACGATCCCGACTATCCGGCCCAGTTCGAGATCGAGTATCCGGAGGAGGGCACGGCCAGATGGCGCCCGTTGATCGCCTGGCTTTTGATCATCCCCTACTTCATCGCGGCTTACATCATCTTCTACCTGGCCGAGATCCTCGTCTTCTTCGCCTTCTTCGCGATCCTGTTCGCGAAGAAGTACCCGGAGGGGATGTTCGACATCGTGGTGATCGCGATGCGCTGGCAGGCGAAGGCCAACGCCTACCTCTACTGGCTGACGACGAAGTACCCGGCGTTCGCCTGGGAGTAGACGCGCTCGCGCCGGGCGCGGCATCTAGGCTCGGCGAGCCCTACTCGCCGAGAACCTTGATGATCAGCCGCTTCGGCCTGCGGCCGTCGAACTCGGTGTAGAAGACCTGTTGCCAGGGACCCAGATCGAGACGGCCGTCGGTGACCGGGATGATCGCTTGGTGATGGACGAGGAGGTTCTTGAGATGGGCGTCGCCGTTGTCCTCGCCGCCGGCGTGGTGGCGGTAGTCGCCGGGATCGGGCGAGAGGTCGCGCGCGACGTCGTTCGCGGGCTCCCGCCAGCTTGGCGGGGCGAGCTTGTCGAGCCACTCCAGGACGTCCGCGTGGAGTCCCGGCTCGTCGTCGTTGACCCATACCCCGGCGGTGATGTGCATCGCCGACACCAGGGCCATGCCCTCGGCGATCCCGGCCTCGTCGACGGCCGCCTGGACGTCCTCGGTGATCCGCACCAAGGCGCGTCGCTCGGGAATCTCGAAGGTCCTGTAGACGGTGTGGGACTTCACCCGGAGGGGTTGCCGTCCCCGGGGTCGCCGGCCGCGCCGAACCGGTTGGTCTCTCCTTCGGGGAGCCGGCCGTCGCGCCCGACGTAGCCGTCCGCGGCGCCGACGATCAGGTAGGTGGCGTCGCCCTCGCCGACGTTGCGGATCTTCCTGACCGCGGCCGGGTCGACCCGCGCGGCGCCGCCGGGATCGAGGCGGTGTGTGGTCCCGTCGCCGAATTCGATCTCGATCGCGCCGTCGTGGAGGAAGTAGAGCTCCTGCTGGCGCTCGTGGTAGTGGCGTCCGGTCTCGTATCCAGGCGGCAGGACGATCGCGTTGACGCCGAACTCCGAGACGCCGAGCGTCCGGCGGACCTTCCGGAAGCCGTATCCATCGCCCATCTGGTCGAGATGCCCGACCGCATAGCCCTCTCCCTCGACGATCCCTTCGCTCATCACGCGGATGCTATTCGGATGTATCTTCCGCCGCCCTCCCTATCCTGACCCAGATGGCCGAAGCACCCGAGATCTTCACCAAGCAGTACATGCTGACCGCTGGGCCGACCCCGTTGCCGCCCAGCGTCTCGGCGGTGATGGGCGAGCCGATCCTCTACCACCGGGCGCCTGCGTTCGTTGAGATCTATGCACGCGTCCTCGAGAGGCTTCCGCTCGTCTTCCAGACGGCCAACGACGTCCTCTGCTTCGCCGCCAGCGGGAGCGGCGCGATGGAGTCGGCAGTCGCCAACCTGGCGGTTCCCGGACAGCCGGCCGTCGTCGCCTCGTGCGGCAAGTTCGGCCAGCGCTGGGCCGAGCTCTGCGACGCGTACGCTGCCGACACGCTCCATCTCGAGTTCGATTGGGGGGAGAAGGTCGACCCCGCTCGCCTCGACGAGGGGCTGGCCGGCCTCCCGGGCCCCGCAAATGCGGTTTTCGTGACCCAGTCGGAGACCTCGACCGGCGTCGTCAACGACATCAGGGCGTTGAACGAGGTGGCGACCGCGCACGGGTCGATGCTCTGCGTGGACGCGGTCTCGGGCCTCGGTGCCGTCGATCTGCCACAGGACGAGTGGGGAGTCGACGTCGTGATCTCCGGCTCACAGAAATCGCTCATGTGCCCGCCCGGGCTGGCCTTCGCCTCGGTCTCCGAGCGTGCGATGGCGCGCGCTGCGGAGAGCCCTGGCAGGCGCTACTACCTGGACTGGGAGCGCACCGCGGCCGGCCAGCGCGAAGAGCCGCCGAACTCGGCTTTCACGCCGGCCGTGACCCTGATCCGGGCGCTCGACGTGGCCCTCGAGCTGCTCCTGGACGAAGGCCTGGAGCGGGCGTTCGCGCGCCATGCGCTGCTGGCCCAGGCGGCCCGCGCCGGGATCGAGGCGATCGGGCTCGAGCGCTTCGGGGTCGAGGACGAGAACGCCAACGTGGTCACCGCGGCGCGGCTGCCCGATGACATCGACGGCGCGAAGGTGCCGAAGCTGATGCGAGATCGCTACGGCGTCACGATCGCCGGTGGGCAGGGACACCTGAAGGGCGGGATCGCCCGGATCGCCCATTGCGGCTACTACGGAGGCTTCGACATCGTGATCGCCCTCACGGCGCTCGAGATGGCGCTTCGCGATCTGGGCCACGACTCCGAGCCCGGTGCCGGTGCCGGTGCCGCACAGCTCGTGTTCGCGGAGGCCGGCGAGATGCCGGCGCCGATCCGTGGCTGACCCGAAGCCGAAGGTCCTGGTCAAGGAGAAGATCGCCGATTCGGGCGTCGAGCTCCTGCGCGCCGACCTCGACGTCGAGATGGGGCTCGAGATGTCCGACGATCAGCTTCGGGAGCGGATCGGGGAGTTCGACGGGATCGTCATCCGATCGGCGACGAAGCTGACCAGCGACCTGATCGAGCGCGGCTCGCGGCTCAAGGTGATCGGCCGGGCGGGCACCGGAGTCGACAACGTGGACGTCGAGGCGGCCACCAAGCGCGGAGTGGTGGTCGTCAACGCCCCCGAATCGAACTCGGTGGCCGCTGCCGAGCACACCATCGCCCTCGCGCTGGCGCTGTGCCGCAACATCCCGCAGGCGCACTCCTCGCTCGTCGACGGCGAGTGGGCCCGCTCACGCTTTGCGGGCAACGAGCTCTACGGCAAGACGCTCGGGGTGATCGGCTTCGGCCGAATCGGCCAGCTCGTCGCCAAGCGGGCACAGTCATTCGAGATGGAGGTCATCGGCTTCGACAAGTTCGTCGCCGCGGAGCGCTTCCGCGAGCTCGGCGTGGAGCGCGCCGAGACTTCCGATGAGCTCTACGCGCGCGCGGACATCCTGACCATCCACCTGCCGAAGACGCCCGACACGATCGGCTGGATCGACTCCGAGGCGATCGCACGGATGAAGGACGGGGTGCGGATCGTGAACTGCGCCCGCGGCGAGCTCGTCGACCTCGACGCGGTCGCGGACGGGCTCGAGTCGGGGAAGGTGGGCGGCGTCGCGCTTGACGTGTTCCCCGAGGAGCCGTTCACCGAGCACCGCCTGTTCGAGCTTCCGAACGTGGTCGTCACTCCGCATCTTGGCGCCTCGACGGCCGAGGCCCAGGACCGCGCCGGGACGATCACCGCCGACCAGGTGCGTCGGGCGTTATTGGGCGGTGTGGTCACGAACGCGGTGAACATCGCCGCCGTCCGGCCCGAGGAGATGGAGGCGCTGGCGCCCTTCGTCCCGCTCTGTGAGAAGCTCGGCAGGCTCGCCCAGGGCCTCGGCAACGGGTCCATCGATCGAATCACCGCCGGGTTCCGGGGCCGGATCGCCGACCACGACACTCGCCTGCTCGGGATCGCGGTGCTGGTCGGGATCCTGTCTGGCCACACCGAGGAGCAGGTCAACCTGGTCAACGCCCCGGCGCTGGCCGAGGAGCGCGGCATCGAGCTCACCGAGGTCAAGGAGGGTCTGTCGGAGGAGTTCACGGAGCTCGTGACCGTGCGCCTCGAGTCGGGTGGCGAGTCGGTCGAGGTGGCGGGTACCTCGGTCGGGCCGCGCAACCTGCCGCATCTGGTCAGGGTCTGGGGCGAGAGCTTCTACATGCCCTTCGCCGAGCACATCGTGGTGTTCCGCTACCAGGACAAGCCCGGGATGATCGGGCGGATCGGCACGATCTTCGGCGAGCAGGGAGTCAACATCGTCTCGGCAGCGGTCGGGGCGGGCGCCGACGCCGGGGATGCGGTCCTGGCGCTGACCACCGACGCCCCCGTTAACGAGCAGGTGTTGGCCGGGATCCTCGAGCTTGAGGGCTTCCACGCGGCGCGCTCCGTCGACCTTTGAAATAACTCCGGCGGCTGCTCGCCTCCGGCTCCGTGAATAACTCCGGCGGCTGCTCGCCTGCGGCTCCGCTGCCGCCGGGCTCGGGCCTGTTGCCAGGCGGCAGGACTTAGGCGTGTGAACCGGGAGTTCGTCCCTAGTCCGGACGGGTATAGGGTCGGGTGGTGCGTGCGGTGGTGATCACTCGGCATGGGGCTCCCGAGGTGCTCCAGGTCCAGGAGCGGCCCGACCCCCCGGTCGGGCCGGGCGAGGTCCGGATCGCGGTCAAGGCGTCGGGTATCAACTTCGCCGACACCCTGGCGCGGCTCGGGCTGTACCCCGACGCTCCGAAGGTTCCGTGCGTGATCGGCTACGAGGTCGCGGGCGAGGTCGAGTCGCTCGGCGATGGCGTGGTGGCCCACAAGGTCGGGGACCGAGTGTTCGCCGCCACTCGGTTCAAGGGCCAGGCCGAGCTGGTCACCGTCCCGGAGACGGACGCGCTTCCGCTGCCCAAGAAGGTCTCGTTCGAAGAGGGTGCCGCGTTCCCGATCAACTACGCGACCGCCTACGCAGCGCTGGTCATCATGGGGGGCTTGAAGCCCGAGGAGCGGGTGCTGATCCACGCTGCCGCCGGCGGGGTGGGGATCTCGGCGACCCAGGTGGCGCGGGGAATCGGCGCCGAGATCTTCGGCACGGCCTCAGGCTCCAAGCACGATGCGATCCGTGAGCAGGGCGTCGCGCACCCAATCGACTACCGAACCCAGGATTTCGCCGCCGAGGTGATGCGGATCACCGACGGAGAGGGCGTCGACGTGATCATGGATGCGCTCGGGCCGACCTCGTTTCGCAGCGACTACCGCGTGCTTCGTCCCGGTGGCCGGCTGATCATGTACGGGCTCTCCGAGGTCCAGACCGGCACCGGCAAGCGCGACATCGGAGCGGCGCTTCGCAGCCTGGTGAGGATGCCGTTGGCGACCATGCCGTGGTGGAAGAGCCTCGCGATCATGAACGAGAACAAGGGGGTCTTCGGCCTCAACATGCTGCACTGGTGGGACCGCGAGGGGAACTTCCGCAGGGTGGTCGATCCGTTGCTGGACGGGCTCGCCAAAGGCTCGTTCAAGCCGGTCGTCGCGGAGGCGTTTCCGTTCGATCGCGCCCCTGACGCGCATCGCTTCATCGAGGAGCGGCGAAACGTCGGCAAGGTGGTCCTCGTTCCGTAGCGCTCGCCGCCGACCGGGCACCCGGCTACCCTGCGGCCGTGCTCGTGCCCTTGGTGATCGCGAGCGTCGGGAGCGTCTACGACCGGGCGATCGTGGACACCGGGCGCCAGCCGGAGTTCCTGTTCTTCGTCGCGTTCCTGGTCACGTTCGGGTTCATCCGGACGAGCGCCCACATGATCCGCGCCCAGGTCAGCTGGTGGCCGGGCAACGTGACGGTGGGCGGCACCCACATCCACCACCTCGTCTGGGGGATCGTGACGCTGATGGTGACCGGGTACGTCGGCGTGACGATCGCCCCGCCGTCTCCCTGGCACGAGATCATCGCGGTGCTGTTCGGGATCGGCACCGGGCTGGCCCTGGACGAGTTCGCGCTCTGGCTCGATCTTAAGGACGTCTACTGGTCCGAGCAGGGCCGTAAGTCGATCGACGCGGTGATCGTCGCAGCGACGATCACCGGGATCGTCTTGGTTGGCTATACGGCGTGGCTCGACGTCGCCACCGAGGTCGAGGACGTGGTGTTCGCGATCGTGGGCGGGGTCGGCTTGCTCGCGATCGGCGTCGCGGTGGTGAACCTGGCGAAGGAGAAGTTCGCGACCGCCGCCGTCGGTCTGTTCATCCTGCCGGTCGGGCTCGTCGGCGCCTTCCGCCTCGGCAAGCCGCGCTCCCTGTGGGCCCGGGTCTTCTATCGCGAGGGCCAGAGAACCCGAGCGCGGCAGAGGTTCGGCGATCCCGTGAGCGACGATCCCGTGGCGGAGCCGGACGCGGCCGGTCAGTCGGCCGCCGGCTGAGCGGCCGTCGTCGCCGGGCGGGGCCCCGCTTCGGCGCCGGCGTCGCCGCTCTCACGCCGCCACTGCATCCCCTCGTCGATCAGCACGCCGATCGTCGCGGCCGTCGGGATCGCCAGCAGTGCCCCGAGGATGCCGGCGAGCTCGCCGCCGACCAGGATCGCGACGATCGCCACCGCCGGATGGACCCTGACTGCATTCTTGTAGAGCAGCGGCTGAAAGACTCGATCCTGAACCTGCTGGTAGACGACGAAGAGGATCAACCAGGCGACCAGGGCGCCGGGGAAGGCATGAAAGGCGGCCACGATGGCGACGAGGAACCCGCCGACCGTGAACCCGATCAGCGGCACCAGATCACAGAACCCCACGATCACGCCCATGGTCACCGCCAACTCGACGCCCAGAAGCTCGAGAGACGCCCAGGTGAACACCCCCGCGGCGATCGCAAGCAGCAGGTTCACCGATACGTAGGACTTGACGACGCCGGCGATACGGGTCCCGATCCGCCGGCAGCGGGTCGCGGAGTCGGTGCTCAGCCGCGAGAGCATGCGGTCTCCCTGCTGGCGACCGTCGAGCAGCAGGAAGTAGGTGAGGGCGAGGATCGTGATCGCGGCCAGCAGGTGCTCGAGGATGCTGACCGTGATGCTCTGAACGTCGGTTGCCGCCCCGCCCAGCTTCGAGGGGATCGTCGACGCCTGGCCGGAGAGGGTCTTGGTGATGTCGTACTTGTGATTCAGGTCCTGGAACTGCTGATTCTGGTTCGCCCAGTCTTTGAAGTCGTGGACGTACCCGGGGACCTTCGACCCGAGGCTCTCGAACTCGTCGATGATCGGCGGGACTACCTGGAGGATCAGAAAGACGAACAGGGCGAGTGCGAGGACGTAGACGACCAGGATCGCCAGCCACCGCGGAAGGATCCGGTGGCCCCCGACCCGAATGCTCTCCAGCCGGTCCACGGCGGGGTTCATCGCGAGCGCCAGAAAGATCGAGGCCAGGACCCATCTGATCTCCGTGCGGACGTGGAGCACGACGATCGCGAGCAGCAACCCGACGGCGATCACGACGAGCGAGATCGCTGCGACCTTGACTACGGCTCTGGCCTGGATCCGGTCGGCGTCCACCACGTGCCTCACCGGTGGGGTTCCGCGCGTGCGCTACAGTCCCTTCACTCGATGATCCGCCGCGCAACCAGCAGCCTTCTCCTTCTCCTCCCCCCTCGGGGGGATTAGCGCTGGGCGGCGCGAGAGCCGCGAGTACAAGGTCATCTGAGTCTCACCGAGAAGGAGGAAAGGCCAATGAACGGCCGCGTATCGTCATCGGACCGTAATCGGGTCCACATCTTCGACACGACCCTGAGGGACGGCGAGCAGTCCCCCGGCATCTCGCTGAACACGCAGGAGAAGGTCGAGATCGCCCAGCAGCTCGCACGACTCGGCGTCGACGTGATCGAGGCCGGCTTCCCGATCACCTCGCCGGGCGACTTCGACGCCGTGCAGGCGATCGCTCGCGGGGTCGAGGGACCGGTGGTCTGCGGGCTGGCCCGCACGCACAAGGCCGACATCGATGCGGCTTGGGGGGCGATCAGGGATGCGGCCCAGCCTCGGATCCACACCTTCATCTCCACCTCGGACATCCACATCGAGCATCAGCTCCAGACGACTCGCGACGACGTCAAGGGACAGGCCCGGGCAGCGGTCACCCTGGCACGGTCCTACTGCGAGGACGTCGAGTTCTCCCCCATGGACGCGACCCGGGCGGACATCGAGTTCACCGCCGAGGTGTGCGCGATCGCCGTCGCCGAGGGTGCCACCGTGGTCAACATCCCCGACACCGTGGGCTACACGACGCCAGAGGAATACCGCGAGTACTTCGAGCGCCTATACGAGCTGGTGCCCGAGCTCCGCGAGGTCTGCATGTCGGTGCACTGCCATGACGACCTCGGGCTGGCGGTCGCGAACTCCTACGCCGGCGTCCTGGCCGGCGCGCGTCAGGTGGAGTGCGCCGTGAACGGGATCGGTGAGCGAGCGGGGAACTGCTCGCTGGAGGAGATCGTGATGCTGCTGCGGACTCGCGGCGACGCCCACGGCCTCGATACAGGCCTCGACACCCGCGAGCTGGCTCGGACCAGCCGGATGGTCACGCGGTTCACCGGCTATGCGGTCCAGCCGAACAAGGCCGTGGTGGGTCGAAACGCGTTTGCCCACGAGTCCGGCATTCACCAGGACGGCGTCTTGAAGGAGCGAACGACCTACGAGATCATGGATGCCCGCGACGTCGGCCTCGAGTCCAACTCGATCGTGCTGGGCAAGCATTCGGGCCGCCACGCGCTTCGCGACGCGCTCGAGCAGCTGGGCTTCAAGGTCGAGGGCAACGCCCTGAACCAGGCGTTCTCGCGATTCAAGGAGATCGCCGACAAGAAGAAGAGGATCACGGCGCTCGATCTCGAGGCGATCGTCTCAGAGGAGATGCGCGAGTCGGCCGAGCGCTACACCCTGGAGTCGTTCGAGGTTCAGGCGGGCTCCGACCGCGAGCCGACCGCCAAGGTCACCCTGGGCGATCCGTCGGGCGAGACGGTGGTCGGCGAGGCCACCGGCGACGGCCCGGTAGATGCGATCTTCGTGGCGATCCGCGCCGCCACGCAGACGGAGTCGGAGCTCCGCTCCTATGCCGTTTCGGCGGTCACCGAAGGCGAGGATGCGCTCGGTGAGGTGACCGTGATGCTCCGAGCCCACGGGCGGCTGGCGAGCGGCCAGGGGGTGGCGACGGACATCCTCGAGGCTTCGGCCCGAGCCTACGTCCGGGCGCTCTCGAACGCCCTCGAGGGCGCGGCGATCCGTGAGGCCGAGGGAGTGGCCGCCGAGGCGGCGTCCGAGCCCGCGACGCCGGGGCCCTAGCGGGCCGCGGGTCCGAGCGAGTCGTAGACTGGCCCCGATGCCCGGAAGGCTCGAGGGGCGCAGGGCGGTGATCACCGGCGCGTCGTCGGGGATCGGCGAGGCGACCGGGCTTGCGATGGCGCGCGAGGGTGCTGCGGTCGCTCTCGGCGCCCGACGCAAGGACCGGGTCGACGCCCTGGCCGAGCGAATCGCCGGCGAGGGCGGGGCCGCCAGCGCGTTCCAGGTCGACGTCGGCGATGAGGCATCCGCGCAGGGGTTCGTCGAGGAGGCGGCCGAGCGGATGGGCGGGCTCGACATCCTGGTCAACAACGCCGGGGTGATGCTCCTCGGCCCGGTCGAGGCCGCCGACACCGACGAGTGGCGGACGATGATCGACGTCAACCTGCTCGGGCTCCTGTACTGCACGCACGCGGCGCTTCCGATGATTCGCGAGGCCGGGGGAGGGGACGTGGTCAACGTCTCCTCCGTTGCCGGACGAAACGCCAACTTCGGCAGCGGCGTCTACAACATGACCAAGTTCGGCGTCGTCGCCTTCTCGGAATCGCTTCGCCAGGAGGCCGTCATGTCGGAGTCGGGCGTGCGCGTCACCTGCATCGAGCCCGGATTCGTCGCGACCGAGCTCCAGGGTCACAACCGAAACCCGATGGTGGTCCAGACGATCGACAAGATGCGCGACCAGATCGGCGACGTGTTGACGGCGGAGGACATCGCCGAAGCGATCCTCTATGCCGTCGGCCAGCCCGAGCGGGTGGCCGTCAACGAGATCCTGGTTCGGCCGAGGGGTCAAATCCGCTGAGCGGGCCCTCGTCCGAAGCAGCCACTAGACAAACGTACGTGATAACGTACAGGGCGTGAGCGTGGCGATCGAAGCCGAGGAGCGGGCCCCGGAGGTCGGTCGCGGCGCCGAGGTCGGCGCCCGGGTGCGCGCCCTGCGCGACTCGATGGACCTCTCGCTGCGTGACCTCGCCGAGCGGAGCGGGGTCTCGGCGCCGATGCTCTCGCAGGTGGAACGCGGGGAGACCAGTCCCACGCTCACCGTCGCAACCCGGATCGCCGCCGGCCTCGAGCTCAGCCTCTCGCAGCTCCTGCGGCTCGACGAAGCCGGCCACGTGGCGATCGTGCGGCGTGACGAGGGTAGAACGCGCCTGCGTTCCGGCCATGCGGTCCAAGAGCTGACCCCGCCATTGCCGGGCCAGCGTGCCGACGTCTCACGCCATCGGCTCGACGCCGGCGCAACCACGGGCGGGCCCGGCGATCCGCCGCTCCACGAGCCGGGGAGCCGCGAGACCGCGGTGGTGCTGGAGGGGGCGGTGACCTTGGTGATCGATGGGGAGGGCCACGACCTGAGCACCGGCGACAGCGTCACCTTTGACGCCGACCTGGCGCACCGGTTCGAGAATCACGGCGATCAGGCCGCGGAGCTCCTGGCCGTGGTGGCCGCCGGGTTGAGGAGGAGCTGACCGTGTCGCCGCAGACCATGTTCGACAAGATCTGGGAGTCCCACGAGGTCACCGAGGGCTTGATCTACGTGGACCTGCACCTGGTGCACGAGGTCACCTCGCCGCAGGCGTTCGACGGGCTCCGTCTCGAGGGCCGGCGGGTCCGGCGGCCCGACAAGACGGTCGCCACCGCAGACCACAACGTGCCGACCGACGGGACCCCGGCCTCGCGCCTGATCGCAGACGAGCTGTCGCGGGTCCAGGTCGAGACACTGGAACGCAATTGCGCCGAGTTCGGCGTCCCCCTGTACTCGCTGGGCTCGGAGCGCCAGGGGATCGTTCACGTGATCGGTCCCGAGCTAGGGATCACCCAGCCGGGGCTGGTGATCGTCTGCGGCGACAGCCACACGTCCACCCACGGGGCCTTCGGAGCGCTCGCCTTCGGGATCGGCACATCCGAGGTCGAGCACGTCCTCGCCACCCAGTGCCTGGTCCAGAGGCGACCCAAGACGATGCGGATCGACTACTCGGGGGAGCTCGGCGCCGGGGTGACCGCCAAGGACCTGATCCTCGCGACGATCGGGCGCCTCGGCGTGGGCGGCATGGTCGGCCACGCCGTCGAGTACGCCGGTGAGACGATCGCCGGGCTCTCGATGGAGAACCGGATGACGATCTGCAACATGACGATCGAGGGCGGGGGCCGGGCCGGCATGATCGCCCCCGACCAGACGACCTTCGAGTGGGTGGAGGGTCGCCCGGGCTCGCCGCCGGACTTCGACGCGGCGGTCGACGAGTGGATGGCGCTGCCCACCGACGACGACGCGAGCTTCGATGCCCAGGTGGAGATCGACGCTGCCGCGATCTCGCCGATGGTGACCTGGGGGACCACCCCCGGAATGGTCGCCGAGGTGACCGACGCGGTGCCCGATCCGGCGCAGTGGGGGGAGGGCCCGGCTGACAGCGAGACCGCCGAGCGCGCGCTCGCCTACATGGCGCTCGAGCCGGGCACCCCGATCAGCGAGATCGAGCTCGATCGCGTGTTCATCGGTTCGTGCACCAACTCGCGGATCCAGGATCTGCGCGAGGCGGCGGCAATGGTCGCCGGAAAGCGGGTGGCCGGGTCGGTGCGGGCGATGGTCGTCCCCGGCTCGCAGCAGATAAAGGCGGCGGCCGAGGAGGAGGGGCTGGACGAGGTGTTTCGCTCCGCCGGATTCGAGTGGCGAACGGCGGGCTGCTCGATGTGCCTGGGGATGAATCCGGACATCCTCGATGACGGAGAGCGCTGCGCTTCGACCTCGAACCGCAACTTCGAGGGGCGCCAGGGCAAGGGGGGGCGCACCCACCTGGTCAGCCCGAAGATGGCCGCCGCCGCGGCGGTCGAGGGACGCTTCGTGGACATCAGGAGCTGGGATGAATAGCTCCGACGACATCCTCCGGAATAACTCCGCCGACATCCTCCGCTGCGCGTCCGGTGTCGGCGGGTTGCGACGCCATCGTGGCGGCAGGGTCACTCGCTCGGTCCGCGACTTCGTCGCTGGTTCCGACGGGGGGCGCTGGTGAGACCCTTGGACGTAATCGAGGGGAAGGTGTCGGTGCTCGATCGGGCCGACGTCGATACGGACCAGATCATCCCGAAACAGTTCCTGAAGCGGGTGGATCGAACCGGCTTCGGGGAGTTTCTGTTCTACGACTGGATTCGCTCGGGCGAGATCGCGCTCGAGCCGAACCCGATCCTGGTCGCGGGGCGCAACTTCGGCTCGGGCTCGTCTCGCGAGCACGCCGTATGGGCGCTCCAGGACTTCGGGTTCGAGGCGATCGTGGCGCCATCGTTCGCCGACATCTTCTACGTCAACTGCACCAAGGTCGGACTCCTGCCGGTGATCCTCGGTGAGGAGCATTGCCGAGCGATCGCCGCGGCGGGGGAGGCGCGGGTCGACGTCGACGACCAGACGGTCACCTTCGCCGGCGGGGTGGTCGAGTTCGAGATCGACGAGGAGGTCAAGCATCGCCTGCTGCACGGGCTGGACGACATCGGCATGACGCTCTCCGACGAGCAAGCGATCGCGACCTTCGAGGCCGCCGGCGGAGCCGACCGCGGTCCGGTGACGACCTCGCTGTGAGCGGCCCCGCCCAGCCCCGCGACTGGGACGCCTCGACCTACGATCGGGTGGCTCACCCCCAGGAGGAGTGGGGACGGGAGGTGATCGAGAGGCTCGAGTTGACCGGCACGGAGACCGTCCTCGACGCGGGCTGCGGCAGCGGGAGGGTCACCAAGCTCCTCGTCGAGCGCCTGCCCCAGGGCCGTGTGGTCGGGGTGGATGCTTCACCGTCGATGATCGCCCGGGCGCGCGCGTCGCTCGGCGAGGGGGTCGAGCTGATCGTCTCGGACCTGCTCGACCTCGAGCTGCCCGAGCCGGTAGACCTGGTCTTCTCGAACGCCGCGTTTCATTGGATCCTCGATCACCGGCGTCTGTTCGAGCGCCTGCGCGCCGCGCTTCGGCCGGGCGGGCGCATCGAGGCTCAATGCGGCGGAATCGGCAACACCGAGGAGTTCTTGAACTCGGTCGAGGGCGTGAACGGCGACGAGCGCTTCGCGCCCTACCTTCGCGGCATCACGAGCGTGTGGAACTTCGCCTCACCGGGCGACACGGAGATGCGGCTCCAGGGGGCCGGCTTCGACACGGCCCGATGCTGGCTGGAGGACCGGCCCGTGCAGCCGAGGGATCCGCGCGGCTTTCTGGAGGCGGTCTGCCTGGGGCCGCACCTCGACCGGCTCCCCGAGAACCTCCGCGGCCCCTACATCGACGCCGCCCTCGAGGTGGTCCCGCGGCCTCTGACGCTGGACTACGTGAGGCTGAACATCTCGGCCCGACGCGCTTAGCGGGCGCGACCGCGGCGCTCTACGCGCCCGAGCGCGCGCATCACCGCCCTCGGGTGGGCGAGCGCTTGATCGCCCGCCCTGTCGCGCTCCGCATCGTCCTCCGTCGATGCGTTCGGACCGGGTGGAGGCGGCGTCGAACCAGGTCCATGCCGGTAACGCCAAAGGATGGCGTCGAGCTTGCGTTGCGGCACCTGATCGGCGACGTTCAGGGGAAGTCCCCTTGAGGCGCGGCGGTTCGTCGCAGTGTTGGGATTGGTGGCGGTCATGTCTACGTTCGGCACGATCGCGTCATAGGGGGCCTGATTGCCCCGCTTGGCCGAGAGCGCGCCATAGAGCGGGACGGCCAGCGCCTCGGCGAGGTTGCGCGGCTTCATCCCCAGGATCATCTCGGCGCTCCGCAGGAAGGAGAGCTGGTCGTAGCGGTCGTGGACGACGGCGCCCCTGGTGGTGTAGGGGCTGATCACCAACGCCGGGATGCGGTGGGCGTCGATGTGGTCGGCCCCGTCCTGTGAGTCGTCCTCCATGACCAGGATCAGAGAGCTGTTCCATACCGAGGAGTGGGAGATCGCGTCGACGATCTGTCCCAGCGCCCAGTCGTTGTCGGCGATGTCCGCGTTCGGTGTGCGGGCCCCCACCTTGACGCCCTGGGTGTGGTCAAGGGGCAGGCTCATGTAGCTGAAGGCGGGCACCGAGCTCGAGGCGAGCTGTTGGTTGAACCGCGCCGCGAAGCAGTCGAAGCGCGAGTGCGAAGTGGCCGGTGCCCCGGGGGGCAGCGACGAGTCGTAGACGTCGACGTTGCTCGCTCCCACCGGGTTGAAGATCGCGACGTCGCTGTCGTAGCACCCGCCGTTGAGCTGGATGTCGGACCGCGACAGTACCTGAGCGTTCTCCGCGCTCTCTGAGGCGTTTCGATCCTTGTCCGGGAGCGGCGAGAGACCCGCCAGCGCCTCGCCGTAGTTGTAGAAGGAGATCCCTTCCCGCAGCGCCCGCTGGAAGATGTATCCCTTGGGCGGCGCGCTCACCTCGTAGGCGCCGAAGTCGTAGGGGCGGCCGCGGCCAGAGTAGTTCTGGGGCCAGTTCTTCACGACGTAATCGGAGACCGCCCCGGCCGCGGTCCAGTAGTGGCCGTCGATCGAGGCCTCGGAGTCCGCGAAGACGTGATCGAGGAGCGGGAAGCGGCGCACCAGTGCGTGAGCGTTCGGCGTGATCCGCCTGCCGAACAGCGTCAGGCCAGGGTCGCCGCGCCCCCGGCCGACGTCGCCCAGCACCTGGTCGTAGGTGCGATTCTCCCTGATGATGTAGAAGACGTGCTTGATCGGTCCGTCGGCGCGGATCGGCGTTTGGGGCGGGGGCGCTTGTGCGTTGACGGGGTGAATCTGGAGATCGGCCTCGGGCGTCAGGCTTCGAATCCGCTTGTCTGACGGGAAGTGGAGGATCCCCGACTTGCCATGCACGATCGACGGCAGATACTGGAAGCTGTTGATGAAGTCATCGCTGTCGTTGGGCGAGTTCGGGTCGGGGCCATTCGGATTCGGTCCGACGCCGAGACCGCGAGCGGAGATCCAGGCCAGCTTGCCGTTCACGGAGCGCGCCGCGACCGCGGTCGGATAGGAGCCGAGGGGCAGCCGCCCGACCAGCCCGAAGGGCCGCACGTTGCGCTCTCCTGTCGGCGGGCCCGGGTCGCAGCGTGCGGCACGCGAGAGCGCGAACACCGCCACCGCATCCTCGCCCGAGTCGGCGGACAGCAGGTCGCACCCGTCGCGCGTGACCGTCACCTGCGTGGGGGTGGTCCCGGTCCCTCGGGGGCGGGCCAGCGACAGGCTGCGGGTATGCATCATCGTCTTCGTGTTGATGACCGCGATCCGGTCGGTGCTCGCGATCGCCGCGAAGGCCAGCGGGCGGGTCGGGTCGATCGCCATTCCCTCCGGGTGGGACAGGTGGCCCGAGACCTGGATCGTCTTGGTCACCTGACCGGATGCGAGGTCGATTGCGGAGACGGTGCCCTGGGTTTCGCTGGTCACCAGGCCGCGGCGGCCACCCCGCGTGATCGCTGCGCCGTAGGGGTAGTGCCCGACGCTCACGTAGCGCGCTGTCCGAGTCTGCGTGTTGACGATCGCGGCGCTGTCGGCGAGGTTGAGGGCAGCGAGCAGGGTCTTGCCGTCCGGGCTGATCGCCAGGTCGCGCGGCCACGACTGCGTCCCGGTGCCCGGCGGGAAGGTCTGGACCGTCGGCGCATTCGGGGGCGGCGGGACCGGGATCACACCGTCCCGCGTCGCCAGGCCCGAGCGGCTGTTGACCTTGAACACGGCGATTACGTCTCCCTCGCGGCCGGGGATGTTGCTCGGGACCATCTGGTCGGTGAAGGGAGAATCGGCTAGCCCTGAGACGTAGGCCCTGGTGCCGTCCTGGGAGATGGCGATGCCGCCGCTCAGCCCCGGCATTCGGATCCGCTGGACGATCCTGCCGGTGTTCGCGCCTGAACCGACGCGGACGATCCGGATGTCGTTTCGCCCCCGACCGGTCGACAGGGTCCACAGGAAGCGCCCGTCGGGCGTCATCGCGCCGCCGGTTGGGAAGTTCCCGAGCCTGGTCAGCTTGCCGACCGGGTCGAGCTTTCGCCCCGTGGGCTGGATCCGGGTGGTCGGACCCACGGTGTTGACTCCTCCGCCGGCCGCCAAGGCGACCCCGGCGCTCCCGATCAACGCGGCAATCAGAATCATCACTCGGGCCGTGCGCCTCCCCACGGCCGCGATTCTCCCACCTCCGCGCGGCGCGTGAGGCATCATCTGCCCCGATGTCCGCGAATCGCATCGTCTTGCTGCCCGGCGACGGGATCGGCCCCGAGATCGTGGCCGCGACACGGCGCGTCCTTAATCATCTGGGCGGCTTCAAGTTCTCCGAGCACCTGGTTGGCGGCGCTTCGATCGACGCCCACGGGGAAGCCCTCACCAACGGAGTGCTGGACGCATGCCGGGAGGCGGACGCCGTCCTGCTCGGCGCCGTAGGCGGTCCCCGCTGGGACACGACCGACCCTGACGCCCCGCGGCCCGAGCAGGGACTCCTCGGCCTGCGCAAGGGCCTCGGCCTTTACGCGAACCTGCGCCCGGTGCGCCCGAGCCCCGCTCTCGTTGATGCGAGCCCCCTGCGCGCGGAGCGGATCGAGGGCACCGATCTGCTGGTCGTGAGGGAGCTGACCGGTGGCATCTACTTCGGGGATCGCGGGCGCAGCGGCGATCGCGCCCACGACACCTGCGAGTACTCGGTCGCCGAGATCGAGCGGATTGCGCGAGTCGCCTTCGATGCGGCGGTGCGCCGCGCCGATGGCCGCGATCGAGTGCCGCACGTGACCTCGGTCGACAAGGCGAACGTGCTCGAGACCTCTCGGCTCTGGCGCGAGACCGTGGACCGGCTGGCCGGCGAGCATCCCGAGGTCGAGCTGGACCACATGCTGGTCGACAACGCGGCGATGAGGCTGGTCTCCGATCCGACGCATTTCGACGTTCTGCTGACCGAGAACATGTTCGGTGACATCCTCAGCGACGAGTCGGCGATGCTGACCGGGTCGCTCGGGATGCTCCCCTCGGCGAGCCTGGGTGACACCGGGCCCGGGCTGTTCGAGCCCGTGCACGGATCGGCGCCGGACATCGCGGGGCAGGGGATCGCCAACCCGCTCGCCACTTTCCTGTCGGCGGCGATGATGCTGCGCCATGGGCTCGACCGCGCCGACGATGCGGAGGCGGTTGAGGCTGCTGTGGACGGCGCCCTCGCGCGCGGCCTTCGAACGCCCGATCTGGTGGGCGCAGGCGCCGGTGTCTCGACCGCCCCGGATTCGGGCCAAACGCGCGCCGGAACCGACGCTATGACCGCCGCGGTGATCGAGGGACTCGAAGGCTGACAGCCGCTTGGCGGCCGGCCGCTCTTCCGGCATACTCTCCCGAGATTCGCAAGCGAGCGGCGACGCCCCGGGTGGCGCCGACAGGAGGAACCGGTGGAGAAGTCCGAGTGGATCTGGATGAACGGCGACCTCGTCCCCTGGGACGACGCCAAGGTCCACGTATTGAGCCATGGCCTTCACTACGGCACCGGCGTCTTCGAGGGGGTGCGGGCCTATTCGACTGAGCGCGGCCCGGCGGTCTTCCGCCACCTCGATCACCTCGAGCGGCTTCAGAAGTCCGCCGATCTCTACTACCTAAAGCTCCCATATTCGCTCGAAGAGCTGCGCCAGGCGACCCACGAGGTGATCAGGCGAAACGGCCTCGACAGCTGCTACATCCGGCCGATCGCCTTCCGAGGCTACGGCGAGATGGGCCTCTACGCGCCGACCGCGCCGGTCGACGTGATAGTCGCCGTGTGGCCGTGGGGCGCGTATCTGGGCGAGGACGGAAAGCGCGAGGGGATCCGGGCCAAGGTCTCGTCCTGGCGCCGGATCTCCCCCGACAGCCTGATCCCACACGCCAAGGCGTCGGGCCAGTACCTGAATTCGATCCTCGCCAAGACAGAGGCCGCAAACGCCGGCTACGACGAGGCCATCCTGCTCGATCAGGACGGGATCGTTTGCGAGGGGTCGGGCGAGAACGTCTTCCTGGTTCGCGACGGTCAGCTGGTCACGCCGGGCCATACCTCCTCGATCCTGGATGGAATCAGCCGCAAGTCGGTGATCCAGATCGCCGAGGACCTGGGCTACACGGTTGCGGAGCGCGATATAGCTCGCTCCGAGCTCTACGTGGCCGAGGAGGCGTTCCTGGTCGGCACTGCCGCCGAGCTGGTGCCGGTGCGCCATATCGACGACCACGACCTCGGGGGGCCGGGCGAGATCACCCGCGTGCTCCAGGCCAAGTACGAGGATGCCCTGCACGGGCGGGCTCAGGAGTACCTCGAGTGGCTGGACGTGGTGGAGCAACCCAGTAGAGTCAGTTCCTGATCGTGCGCTCTCTCTTCGAGGCAATCGGGCGAATTAGCGGCGCCGCGTCCGCCTGAGCGGATCGCGGCCGCGCGGCCATACCGCGCAAGACCGGGCCTCGCGGCCCCCGTTCGCTCCCTCGAAGAGAAAGGCATCGACGTGACACAGGTGAAGCTCTACGACACGACCTTGCGTGACGGTATGCAGGGTCAGGGAATGTCGCTTTCGGCCGCCGAGAAGGTCCGCATGGTCCAGGCCCTCGATCGGCTCGGCATCCACTATCTCGAGGCGGGGTTCCCGACCTCGAACCCCAAGGAGGCCGAGCTCTTTCGGCTGCTCGCCGAGGTCGAGCTGGAGAGCGCGGAGGTGTGCGCTTTCGGGATGACCCGGCGGCGGGGGACGTCGGCCGAGGACGATCCGGCGCTCACCGAGCTTGCCGGATGCTTCGCGCCAGTCTGCACGCTGGTCGGCAAGACCTGGGCCCTTCACCTCGACAAGGTCACTAAGGTGAGCTCCGAGGAGAACCTCGAGATGATCGCCGAGTCGGTCGGCTTTCTGCGCGCCGCCGGCAAGCGCGTCGTCTATGACGCCGAGCATTTCTTCGACGGCTGGCGCGACGATCCGGCCTACGCGCTTGAGTGCCTCGCGGCCGCGGTCGACGCCGGGGCCGAAAACGTCACCCTGTGCGATACGAACGGCTCGAGCCTGCCGCCCCAGGTGGTCGAGGCGACCGCCGACGCCGTTGGCGCGATCGGCGACCGCGCTGCGGTCGGAATCCACACCCACAACGACAGCGAGTGCGCGGTCGCCAACTCGCTGGCGTCGGTCGAGGCCGGCGCCAGGCTCGTGCAGGGGACCATGAATGGCTATGGCGAGCGGACCGGGAACGCCAACCTGGTCTCGATCCTGCCGGCCCTCCAGCTCAAGATGGGCTACGAATGCGTCCCCGCCGAGCGGCTTCGCCATCTCACCGAGACGTCGCACTTCGTCGATGAGCTCTGCAACCTCTCGCCGGATCCCGACCGGCCCTATGTGGGCAGGAACGCCTTCGCGCATAAGGGTGGCATGCACGTCGCGGGGGTCCAGGCCGATACGCGGACCTTCGAGCACCTCGACCCCGAGCTTGTGGGCAACGACCGCGAGGTCCTGATCTCAGAGCTATCGGGACGCGGCTCGGTTCTCACCCGCGCCGAGGGCGCCGGGATAACGCTCGACGCTGACGCCGCTCAGCGAGCGGTCGACCGCCTCAAGGAGCGCGAGCATCGCGGGTATCAGTACGAGGCGGCCGACGCCTCGTTCGAGCTCCTGCTGCGGCGCGAGGCCGGGGACTACGAGCCGCTCTTCCGCCTCGAGGGATTTCGGGTGATCACCGAGAAGCGCGCCGATGGGAAGGTCGACACCGAGGCGACGATCAAGATCTGGGTGGACGGACGCCGGTATGTCAGGACGGCCGAGGGCAACGGTCCGGTAAACGCGCTGGACCGTGCGCTCCGAGAGGCTCTGTACGAGCTCCATCCCCATCTCGCCGAGATCGACCTCGTCAACTACAAGGTCAGGATCATGGACACCAACCATGGGACCGGCGCGGTCACGCGGGTGCTGCTGGACTCCTCCGACGGCCACAAGGGCTGGGGCTCGATCGGGGTTTCCGAGAACATCATCGAGGCCTCGTGGGAGGCGCTCGTCGATTCGCTCGAATACGCGTTCCAGCCCAGAGCGCAAGGCGCGGCGGACGGCGGGGAAGGGCCGGAGCCGAGCCTGGTGCGACCCAGTTGACGAGCGACGGTCCGATTCCCCTCGCGCGCCCCGAGCTCGGCGAACGCGAGGAGCAACTGGTGCTCGAGGTGATCCGCTCTGGCCGGCTCTCACTGGGGCCGGTGCTCGAGCGCTTCGAGCGCGATTTCGCGCACTGGCTCGGGGTCGACGATGCGGTCGCGGTTTCATCCGGGACCGCAGCCCTCCATCTGGGGGTTCGGGCGCTCGGATGGGGCGCCGGGTACGAGGTGATCACGAGCCCGTTCAGCTTCGTCGCTTCGGCCAACTGCCTGCTTTACGAGGGAGTCACGCCCGTGTTCGCCGACATCGATCCGGTGACCTTGAACCTCGATCCCGCGGCGGCCCAGATGGCGCTGACCGAGCGGACGTCGGGGATTCTCCCCGTCGACCTGTTCGGTTATCCGGCCCCTCTTCCGGAGCTCGAGCGGATCGCGGCCGAACATGACCTGGGACTGCTCGAGGACTCCTGCGAGGCCGCCGGAGCCGTCGACTCCGAGGGGGTGCGGATCGGCGCTCGCGGCAACCTCGCCACCTTCGCGTTCTATGCCAACAAGCAGCTGACCACCGGGGAGGGTGGCCTGATCGTGCCCTCCTCGCCGGATGCCGCGGAGCGGCTTCGCTCGGAGCGAAACCAGGGAAGGGCGCGGGACATGGGGTGGGTCGCCCACGAGCGGCTGGGCTTCAACTACCGGCTCACCGAGCTCCAGGCAGCGATCGGCATCGCGCAGATCGAGCGCGCCGATCGGCTTCTGGCGGAGCGCGCCCGGGTAGCCTCGCTCTACGGGGAGCGCCTCGAGTCGCTGGGCGCGGCGCCGGCGGGAGTGGGGGACCCCGAGGGACTGGTCCTGCCGTGCGCCGACCGCGGCCATGAGCGACGCAGCTGGTTCGTGTACCCGGTCCTGCTCCCCGCCGGCGTGGACCGCGACGCCTTGGTCACCGAGCTCACGAAGCGGGGGATCGAGGCGAAGGCCTACATGCCCTGCATCCCCCTGTTGCCCGACTATCGCCGGCGTTTCGGGTCGGCCGAGGGGCGGTTCCCGGTCGCCGAGCGGGCCTCGTCGCGCCTTGTGGCGGTTCCGTTCTTCGGCTCCATGGTCGAGCAGCAGGTGGACCGGGTCTGCGGCGCGCTTGCCCTAGCGCTCGGCATGCCCTCTGCCTGAGGCCCGTTTCGGCCGGGGGCGGCGGGGGGAGACGGGCCGTCCGGCGGCGTTGTCCGCGGGTCCCGTCGGTTCAGATCCTGCCGGTCTCCATCATCCAGCGCACCGTGCGCCGGATGCCCTCCTCCCATCCGGTGAACTCGACCCCGAGCTCGGCCCGCGCCCGGGCGCTATCACCCCGTGCCTGCCAAAGCAGGAAGGTCAGCTGCCCGGCGCCCAAGAGCGGGGGGCGGCGGATCACGCGCGACAAGGCCTCGCCGGCAGTGGCGAGCCCCCGGGCGAGCGGGACGGGCATGGTCGGAGGGACCCAACCCCGGCCCGCCTCGTCGACCGCGACCGAGAGGAGCTCGCGCATGGTCGCGTAGCCGTCGGCCAGGATGTAGCGCTGGCCGGGCTCGCCGCGTTCGAACGCCGCGAGCTGCCCCGCGGCCACGTCGTCGACGTGGACGAGGGTCATGCCTCCCGGGGGGACGCCCGGAAGGCGGCGCCGGACGGCGTCGCGAATCGCTCGGTCCATGCCCGCGGCCTGCCACGGCCCCGGGCCGTACACGGCGGAGGGGTTGACGATCACCACCTCGATCCCGATCGCTGCTTCGGCCAGAACCAGCTCCTCGGCGTGTTGCTTGGAGCGCTCGTATGCGGTGCCCTTCGGGTAGTCGGCCAGACCCGTCTCCGACACGGTCCCCTGCGTCGGAGCGTCGAAGACGTCGAAGGTGGAGGTGTGCACGGCGCGCCTCACGCCTGCCTCGCGCGCGGCGGCGATCACGTTGCGCGCCCCCTCGGCGTTCACGCGTTCGAAGATCCCCGGGTCGGGAAACCACTGCTCGAACAGGCCCATGCAGTTGAAGGCCCCGTCGGCGCCCTCGATCGCTCGCCGCACCGAATCCGGGTCGGTGACGTCACCGCCCGCCAGCTCGATGCCCGGCGGCAGCACCTCGCGCGCCTTGGCCACGCTTCGAACCAGGGCGACGACCTCGTCGCCCCGTTCGGCCAGGCGGCGGGCCACGGCGTGGCCCACCTTTCCGGTTGCTCCGGTGACCAGGAACCTCATCGCGTCTTGCGGCGCGAGCCGCGATCGCCGCCGCGTCGGGTTCGCTTTCGGTGTTGAGCGCTCATCGGCGCGCCAGCCTACCCGGTTCATACACTGAGGCAGGTGTCACGCTTTCGCGACTCGCCCGACCCGGTGTTCCAGCGCCTCAATGCCTCGATCGGGTTCGATTGGCGGCTTGCGCCGTACGACCTCGAGCTGTCCGGGGCGCACGCGCGCGCCCTCCATGCCGCCGGAGTGCTCGATGTGGATGAGCTCGATCAGATCGAGGAGGGACTCGCGACCGTGTCCGATGAGGTCGAGGACGGCTCCTTCCCGTTCGAGCCCGACGACGAGGACGTGCACATGGCGATCGAGCGACGGCTCACCGAGGTGGTGGGACCGCTCGGAGGGAAGCTTCACACCGGACGCTCGCGAAACGACCAGGTGGCCACCGACATCGCCCTCTTCGTGCGCGACCACGCCGGCCTGGCGGGGCGGTTGACGACACGGCTGATGGCACGGCTCCTCGAGCTCGCCGAGCGCCATGCCGACTGGCCGATGCCCGGCTACACGCACCTCCAGCGAGCCCAGCCCGTATACCTCGCACACCACCTGCTCGCCTACTTCTGGATGCTCGAGCGCGACGCACGCCGGTTCCGTGCGGTACGCGGCGCCGCTGGGGCGCTCCCACTCGGCTCGGGAGCGCTCGCCGGGCTGAACTGGGATCTCGACCGGAGCACCGTCGCCCGGGAGCTGGGCTTCGACTCGGTGACGCCGAACTCGATCGACGCCGTTTCGAACCGTGACTTCGTGCTCGACCACCTCTCCGCGTCGGCGATCTGCGCGATGCATCTCTCGCGGCTGGGCTCGGAGATCGTGCTCTGGTCGAGCGAGGAGTTCCGCTTCTGCGAGGTCGCCGAGGACTTCTCGTCCGGCTCGAGCATCATGCCGCAGAAGAAGAATCCCGATGCAGCCGAGCTCCTGCGGGCCAAGGCGCCCCGCATCTCCTCGGGCTTCCTCACCATGGTCGGCGTCATGCACGGCCTGCCGCTCGCGTACTCGAAGGACCTCCAGGAGGACAAGGAGGCCCTGTTCGACGCGGTCGACAACCTGGAGCTCTGTCTAGAGGCCGCGGAGCGGATGCTCGGGGGGGTCAGATTCGACCGGGAGCGACTGGCCGACGCATCGGGCGATCAGCTCCTCGCCGCCACCGACGTCGCCGACCTCCTGGTGTCGAAGGGGATGCCGTTCAGGGAGGCGCACGGCGTCGTCGGCGGCCTGGTGCGCGAATCGCTGGAGCGCGGCCAGGCGCTCTCCGAGCTGACGCCCGAGGACCTCCGCCGTCACTCCGAGCTCCTCGACGACGCCTACTACGAGGTGCTGGCCCCGAAACGCTGGCTCGAGTCGAAGTCGTCATCCGGGGGCACCGCCTCGGCCCGGATCGCCGAGCAGCTCGAGCAGGCCGGGGCGGCGCTCGCCGAGTGGAGCGACCCGGATCCGATTTGATCGGAGCGGCGAGCGAGAACGGGGCCCGGCTCGGGGTGGAGTTCTTCGACCGCTCGGTGCACGCGGTCGCCCGGGATCTGGTCGGTTGCTCGCTGTCGGTGGACGGCGTCGGGGGCGTGATCGTCGAGACCGAGAGCTATGAACGCGACGACCCGGCCTGCCATGCCCACGTCGGATTGACCGAGCGAACGGCGCCGCTGTTCGGTCCCCCGGGGCGGGCGTACGTCTATCGCTCCTACGGAATCCACGCCTGCCTGAACTTCGTCTGCGAGCCCGAGGGTGACGCGGCCGCGGTGCTGATTCGGGCCCTGGAGCCCCGCTGGGGGATCGATCGGATGAGCGAGCGCCGCGGACGAGACGGCGTGCGAGACCTGTGCTCGGGCCCGGGCAAGCTGACCGAGGCGCTCGGGATCGGGCTGGAGCTGAACCGCGCCTCGGTGATCGACGGCCAGTTCGCGCTTTGCGCCACCACGCGAGGGAAGCCCGCGGCGAAGGTCACGGCGGGCCCGCGGATCGGGATCAGCCGTGGAGTGGAGCTTCCGTGGCGCTTCTGCGCCGCCGACAGCACCTACCTGTCGCGACCCCCGGGCTGAGGGCGGCGCTTAGCCCGAGACGCCGCCCGTACCCGGAGAGCCGCCGGAGGGCGACCCCCCGCCGGAGGGCGCCGGGGTGCTCGGGGCGGGCGCCTGCTGCGGCGCCGGCTGGGCGGGCTGCTTGGTCGGGGCAGACGGCTGCGGCGCGGGAGTGGCCGAGGGTGCTGCCGGGGCGGCCGTCGTCGGAGCCGGGGCTATGGTCGTGGGGGTGGTCGAGGTGGTCGATTTGCTCGACCCGTTGCCCGTCTTCTTCTGAGCCTGCAGGTCGTCATAGGCCTGGACCACCTCGTTGAAGATCAGCGCCGGGATCGTTCCTCCGTCGACCGGTGAGCCGCCGTACTCGGTCAGCATCGGCCTGACGGAGTCGGCATGGCCGACCCAGATGGCGACGGTTATCTGCTGGTTGGAGCCCACGAACCAGGCGTCGCCGTTGTTCTCGGTGGTGCCGGTCTTTCCCCACTCGTTCGGGTCGCCGGTGTCGGCATTTCGGCCCGTCCCTGAGGTGACGACGCTGTGCAGGATCGTCCTCGCAGTTGCCGCGACGCCGGGCGCGACAACCTGCTTGGTCTCGACCCTGTCCTGTCCCGGGCCGCCGTCGTTGGTCTCGACCAGGTTCCCGTCCGTGTCCTGGACCTTCTGGATCCCGATCGGCCCCTCCGAGGAGTCGGCCATCGTGCCGCTCACGATCTGGCCGTTGTGAGCCAGGGTGAGGTAGGCATGGGCCATCTCGAGCGGGCTGACGCCGGTGCGAAGCCCGCCGAGGATCAGGGCGGGGTTGTACGGAGCGAACGGATGGCCCCCGATCGAGTAGTCGACGTCGGGAGTGGCGAGGCTCGTCTGGATTCCCATCCTGTAGGCGGTCTGAGCCACGTTGGCGGGGCCGACCTCCGCACCGAGCTGGGAGTACACCGAGTTGTCCGAATAAGTGGTCGCGGTGGTGATCGACGCCGTGCCCATGTACTCGTCCCCGTAATTGTGGACCGGGAAGACCTCTGGCACGACCTTGCTCCCGCCGCCCTTCTTGTCGACCTTGGCCTTGAACGGGATCTGCTGCGGGGCCGACGTGAACGTCTGGTCGGGCGAGTGACCCTGCTCGAGCGCCGTCACCAGCGTGAACGGCTTGAACGACGAGCCCGGTTGGCGATGGCCCTGGGTGGCGAGGTTGAAGGGTTGGTTCTGGTAATCGGTCCCGCCGACCATCGCCATGACCCCCCCCGTGGTGTTGTTCAAGACGACCACCGCCGAGTTCAGCCCGACGCCGGCGGTGCGCCCGTCGGCGATCCGCTGTACCTGGTCCTGCAGGCCGAGGTCGAGGGTGGAGGTGACCTGGAGGCCGCCTCCGAACGCCTCTCCGGCGCCGTACTTGTCGACCAGCTGCTGGCGCAGCCACGACGTGAAGTAGGGGGCCTTGGACTCCTCGACCGGAGCTTTGATCTGCGACGCGCGCGGCATCGGCTGGCGCGCGTACTGCTCGTACTCGGGCTGCGTTATGTACCCCTGATCGGCCATGTTCTGGAGCACCTGGTTTCGCCGCGCTTCGGAGTCCTTCGGATTGATTCGCGGGTCGTAGCCGCTCGGGTTCGCGATCAGGCCCGACAGCGTTGCCGCCTCCCAGGGGAGGAGCTGGGAGGCGCAGCGATCCTGGGGGGCGCCGCAGCCGGGGTGATCCCACCCGAAGTAGGTCTTCGCGGCCTCCTCTATTCCGTATGCGCCCTCGCCGAAATAGATCTCGTTCAGATACTGGGTGAGGATCTTGTCCTTGTCCCAATGGCGCTCGAGCTGATAGGCGAGCGCGGCCTCGCGAAGCTTCTCGAACACGGTTCGACTGCTCTGGGCTCGGAGCGCGTTCTTGACGAATTGCTCGGTGATCGTCGAGGCCCCCTGGCTCGCTCCGGTGTGGAGGATGTCCTGTACCACCGCCCGACCGATGCCCTGAAAGTCGACCCCGCGGTGCTCGTAGAAACGCTGATCCTCGATTGCGACGGTGGCCTCCTTCATGACCGGCGCGATGTCGCCCGAGTTGATCAGGATCCGGCCCTCGTTGTTGGTCAGGGTCGTGATCCGCTTCCCGTTGATGTCGTTGACGACCGAGTTTCGGGCGTCGGCGAACTGGGCCCGGTCCTCGAGCTGGGGGAGGTCGCTTGCGACGGCCATCATGATCCCGAAGATCCAGGAGACGAAAGCGAGCAGCGCGAGGCCCAGGAAGACGAGCGCGAACCGAAGCTTCTTGAGCTTCGGGCGACCCGGCGAGGGCTTCGCGCCGAGTGGGCTGACGCCGGCTGGCGAGCCCGCGGTGGACGGGGGCGATCCATTCGAGGCGCCGTTCGCACCCGCGTCGTTCGACCCAGGGTCGGCGGGCGCCGAGCCGTCGCCGCGCTCGCTCCCGCGGGAGCGGCGCCCCGGAAGCCTAAGCTTCGGAGCCATCAGGTCTCGCTGGGGTCGCGACCATGTTGCGGAACGCGCGCGGCGGCGGCTGGGAGCAGACTCGTGGTCCCAGCCGGTGAACACCCAAGAACGGCGGACGGAAAGGCGACTCCCGCCGAGCGCGAGCGCGTCAGTCTAGCATTGGGGCGGTGACGGATTCGCCGCCTGCCGAGGAGGTCGGGCGCCTCCTCGAGGGGGCCATAGAGGCCCTGCCGGAGGGTCGGCTGGCCGAGCAGGTGGCCGCCGGCAGGCCGCTCCGAGTCAAGCTGGGGATCGATCCCACCGCCGCCGACATCCACCTCGGCCACGTGGTCGTGCTCGACAAGCTGCGGGCCTTCCAGGACGCCGGCCACACCGTGGTGCTGATCGTCGGCGACTACACGGCGCGGATCGGAGACCCGAGCGGGCGCTCAGCGGAGCGCCCCGTCCTCAGCGACGCCGAGATCGACGCCAACGCCCGCACGTTCTCGGAGCAGGCGTTCAAGATCCTCGACCCGAGGCGAACCGAGGTGCGCCGAAACAGCGAATGGCTCTCGATGCCCAGCGACGAGTTGTTCCGTCTGGTGCGGCGCTTCACGGTTGCACGCCTGCTCGAGCGCGACGAGTTCAGCCGCAGGATGGAGGAGGCTCAGCCGATCTCGGTCCTGGAGCTGCTGTATCCGGTGCTTCAGGGCTACGACTCGGTGGCGATCGAGGCCGACGTCGAGATCGGCGGCAGCGACCAGAAGTTCAACCTCCTGTTCGGACGCGACGTCCAGGCGGCCTTCGATCAGCCGCAGCAATCGGTCCTCACGCTGCCGATCCTCCCCGGCACCGACGGGGTGCGGCGAATGAGCAAGTCGGCGGGCAACTACGTGGGAGTGACCGATTCTCCAGAGGACATGTTCGGGAAGCTGATGAGCGTTCCCGATCAGGCGATGGAGGCCTACTACCGGCTCCTGCTCGCCGCTCGGCACGATCCCTCGCGCCATCCGGGCGAGGCCAAGCGCGAGCTCGCTCGCCGGGTGGTGGAGCGGTTCCATGGCGCCGACGGCGCCGAGGACGCCGAGCGTCGCTTCGACCAGCTCCACGTCCGGGGCGAGATCCCCGACGACGTCGGCGAGGCGGTGATCGACGGCGAGGGACCGGAGGGGGTGGTCCACCTGCCGGCCCTGCTCTCGGAGCAGTTCGGTTTCAGCCGAAGCGAGGCGAGGCGTCTGATCGAGCAAGGTGGAGTGCGGGTCGGCGGACGGGCGGTCGACGGAGGCCGCGTCGACCTGCCGGCCGCCGAGCTCGACGGCGAGGTGCTCCAGGTGGGTAAGCGCCGCCACATCCGCCTGCGGGTCGCCGGCGGGGCTTGACAGCGGCGCTAGAGTCCTTGTTCGACCTGCACGCCCGGCGCTCTTGCCAAGGGGCAGCGTCGCGCGATATACTCGATGGTCGCCTTCGGGTGAAGCTGCGGCTTTCGGGAGAGTCCCTCCCGAGGCCGTAGGACGGTCCTTGAAAACTGAGCAGCGCGCGAGCAGCGGAACTACGTTCCGAGGCTCGTGACCACGTCCGACCCGTCGTCGATGGCTTC
This sequence comes from uncultured bacterium, assembly GCA_963720685.1. Lineage (GTDB taxonomy): Bacteria > Actinomycetota > Thermoleophilia > Solirubrobacterales > 70-9 > AC-56. The sequence continues at coordinate 1,051,337 of CAVRGF010000003.1, forward strand.
GGCCATCCGCCGACGGGCTTATTGAACCCTGTCATGTCGGCCGCCAGATTGTGTACCCGGCGGCCAGCCAGGCATGACAACTCTCTGAGACAAGGGGAACCGGCGCCTCGTGACTGGGGTTGCCGGATTGGAAAGCCTCAAGTCATTTTTCATGGAGAGTTTGATCCTGGCTCAGGACGAACGCTGGCGGCGTGCCTAACACATGCAAGTGGAGCGACGGACCAGGGCTTGCCCTGGGGCCAAGCCGCGAACGGGTGAGTAACACGTGGGTAACCTGCCCCGATGACCGGGACAACCCGAGGAAACTCGGGCTAATACCGGATGTTCTCGCCGCACTCGAAGTGCGGTGAGAAAAGGAAGCTTCGGCCTCCGCTTCGGGAGGGGCCCGCGGCCCATTAGCTTGTTGGTGAGGTAACAGCTCACCAAGGCTGCGATGGGTAGCTGGTCTGAGAGGACGATCAGCCACACTGGGACTGAGACACGGCCCAGACTCCTACGGGAGGCAGCAGTGGGGAATCTTGCGCAATGCGCGAAAGCGTGACGCAGCAACGCCGCGTGGGGGAAGAAGGCCTTCGGGTTGTAAACCCCTTTCAGGAGGGACGAAGGTGCGGCGGCGAACAGCCGACCGTACTGACGGTACCTCCAGAAGAAGCCCCGGCTAACTACGTGCCAGCAGCCGCGGTAATACGTAGGGGGCAAGCGTTGTCCGGAATCATTGGGCGTAAAGCGCGCGTAGGCGGCCCGATAAGTCCGCTGTAAAAGTCCAGGGCTCAACCCTGGAAAGCCGGTGGATACTGTCGGGCTCGAGTCCGGAAGAGGCGAGTGGAATTCCTGGTGTAGCGGTGGAATGCGCAGATATCAGGAGGAACACCGATAGCGAAGGCAGCTCGCTGGGACGGTACTGACGCTAAGGCGCGAAAGCGTGGGGAGCGAACAGGATTAGATACCCTGGTAGTCCACGCCGTAAACGATGGGCACTAGGTGTGGGAGGTGTCGACTCCTCCCGTGCCGGCGCTAACGCATTAAGTGCCCCGCCTGGGGAGTACGGCCGCAAGGCTAAAACTCAAAGGAATTGACGGGGGCCCGCACAAGCAGCGGAGCATGTGGTTTAATTCGACGCAACGCGAAGAACCTTACCTGGACTTGACATGTGGGTGACCGGTGTGGAAACACACCTTTCCTTCGGGACACCTTCACAGGTGGTGCATGGCTGTCGTCAGCTCGTGTCGTGAGATGTTGGGTTAAGTCCCGCAACGAGCGCAACCCCTGTCCCATGTTGCCAGCATTTAGTTGGGGACTCATGGGAGACTGCCGGTGACAAACCGGAGGAAGGTGGGGATGACGTCAAGTCATCATGCCCCTTATGTCCAGGGCTACACACGTGCTACATTGGCGCGTACAAAGGGATGCAATACCGTGAGGTGGAGCAAATCCCAAAAAGCGCGTCTCGGTTCGGATTGGAGGCTGAAACTCGCCTCCATGAAGTCGGAGTTGCTAGTAATCGCGGATCAGCAACGCCGCGGTGAATACGTTCCCGGGCCTTGTACACACCGCCCGTCACACCACGAAAGCGGGCAACACCCGAAGCCGGTGGGCTAACCCTTACGGGAGGCAGCCGTCGAAGGTGGGGCTCGTGATTGGGGTGAAGTCGTAACAAGGTAGCCGTAGCGGAAGCTGCGGCTGGATCACCTCCTTTCTAGGGAGAAATCCCAATGTCGACCGGGCGTCGCTGCTCAGTTTTGAGGGACCGCGGGCGGATCTCCGCCTGCTGCGCCCCGGTGATGCTTGAAAACTGCACAAAGCCAAATAAAGGGTAATTTGCACCGGCCGTGCCTTCGGGCGCGGCGGAGCATTGCACCGGCCGGCGTTCGCGCACGGCCGGAGCTCACCGTCAAGATAGTAAGGGCACACGGTGGATGCCTTGGCACCAGGAGCCGAAGAAGGACGTGGACGGCTGCGATAAGCCGCGGTGAGGCGCTGAACAGCCTTTGATCCGCGGATCTCCGAATGGGGAAACCCGGCGCCGGTAATGCGGCGTCATCCGTCGTTGAATACATAGACGGCGGAAGGTAAGCGGGAGAACTGACACATCTCAGTACCCCGAGGAAAGGAAATCAACCGAGACTCCCTGAGTAGTGGCGAGCGAAAGGGGACCAGCCTAAACCTGCCAGGTGAAAGCGGGCACGCGTTGCCTGGCGGGGGTCGTAGGGTTTCGTGCCCGGATCGTGCCTGATCCGGCGACAGTTACCAAGTCAGGTTCTAGCCGAAGTCGAGTGGAACCTCGCGCCATAGCGGGCAATCGCCCCGTAGGCGAAAGAGCACTGACCTGTCGATCGAAGCACCTGAGTAGGACCGCTGCCGTGAAACGCGGTCCGAACCCGGGGGGACCACCCCCCAAGGCTAAGTACTCCCTGGTGACCGATAGTGAACTAGTACCGTGAGGGAAAGGTGAAAAGCACCCCGGAAGGGGAGTGAAATAGTACCTGAAACCGCGTGCCTACAAGTGGTCGGAGCACCTTCGGGTGTGACGGCGTACTTTTTGCATAACGGGCCGGCGAGTTACTCGTCAGTGGCGAGGTTAAGCGATGAGCGGAGCCGCAGCGAAAGCGAGTCCGAACAGGGCGATTCAGTCACTGGCGGTAGACCCGAAACTGGGCGAGCTATCCATGGGCAGGTTGAAGCGGGGGTAAGACCTCGTGGAGGACCGAACCGACCTAGGTTGAAAACTGGGCGGATGACCTGTGGATAGGAGTGAAAGGCTAAGCAAGCCCAGAGATATCTGGTTCTCTCCGAAATATATTTAGGTATAGCCTCGGGTATGTACGTGATGGCCGTAGAGCACTGCTTGGACTAGGGGCCCTACCAGGTTACCGACTTCAGGCAAACTCCGAAGACCATCATGTTCACCCCGGGAGTCAGTGTGCGGGGGATAATCTTCGTACGCAAGAGGGAAAGACCCCAGACCACCAGCTAAGGACCCTAAGTGCTGGCTAAGTGGAGAACGATGTTCGAATGCACAGACAACCAAGAGGTTGGCTCAGAAGCAGCCATCCTTGAAAGAGTGCGTAACAGCTCACTGGTCAAGTGTTCGGGCGCGGAGAATTCAACGGGGCTTAAGCCAGCCTCCGAAGCTGTGGGATCGGTCCGCCTGCGGGCGGCTCGATCGGTAGGAGAGCGTTCTCGTTCGCTGTGAAGCGGTTTGCGTGAGCAGCCGTGGAGCGTCGAGAAGTGAGAATGCCGGCATGAGTAGCGCAAGAGGGGTGAGAATCCCCTCCACCGATTGTCCAAGGTTTCCTGAGTAAAGTTCGTCTGCTCAGGGTTAGTCGGGACCTAAGGCGAGGCCGAGAGGCGTAGCCGATGGCCAACGGGTTGATATTCCCGTACCACGTCGCGTTCGCTATGACCGATGGGGTGACGAGGAAGGGCAAGGGATCCCAGGCGATGGTCGTCCTGGGGCAAGCGCGTAGCTAGTCGCGGTTGGGAAATCCGCCGCGGCGTTGACGCGAGGCGCGATGCCAGCTGGCTTGACCGCCGGCCAGTCCCTGCACCCATGCCTCCGAGAAAAACCTCTAGGCAGAACGCTCGTGCCCGTACCGAGAACCAACACAGGTGGACAAGTAGAGAATACTCAGGTGAGCGAGCTAACCCTCGTTAAGGAACTCGGCAAAATCGTCCCGTAACTTCGGGAGAAGGGACGCCCCGGTAGGGTGAAGTCACTTGCTGACGGAGCCCGAGGGGGCCGCAGTGAATAGGTCCAAGCGACTGTTTACCAAAAACACAGGCCTCTGCTAAGTCGCAAGACGATGTATAGGGGCTGACGCCTGCCCGGTGCCGGAAGGTTACGCGGAGTTGTTAGCGCTTCGGCGCGAAGCAGCAAAGCTAAGCCCCGGTAAACGGCGGCCGTAACTATCAGTTGACCGAGGTAGTTGTAAAACTCGGCTATATGCTGGAACGCCTGTTCCGAAAAGGATGCAGTATCCCGCACTACTCGTAACGGTTGGCCGGCATTTCTCCGCGCGAGCCGCCTACAGTGACAATGTGTCGGGTGCAGGTAATCAGCAGGAAAGGCTCTCCATCGCGGAGATCCCAATCGGACTCGGGAGTTTCCTCGCCGGCTTCGCGCTCGGCGAGGGCAGCTTCATGATCGTGTGTCGCCGTCGTGGCGACCACGGTCGGGGCTGGAGGCTCTCGGCGGCATTCAACGTCTCACAGGTTGATCGGGCTCCGCTCGATCTGTTTCGTGAGACCTTGGGCTGCGGAACGATCAGAAAGGCCGGCAGCGGCGGCTGGTACTGGGAGGTCAACGACCTCTCGAGTATCACCAGGCGCGTCGTCCCGTTCTTTGATCACTTCCAGCTGGTTGGATCGAAGGCCAAGGACTTCGCCTGCTTCAGACGCGCTTGCGCGCTGCTGGGGCGGGGAGGCTTTCGGACGACGACTTCATCGCCGTTCTCGCTCTTCGTGAGCAGATGAATGGCGGTGGCAACACACGTCGTCACACGATGGAGAGAATCCTCAGAGACTATACGCCGAGCTCGGTCGGTCCTCGACCGAGATGAGATAGTCCGCTCTCACGGGCGACCGTGAGAGGTGACCAGAAATGTGTCACCCGCCACTCTGCGAGAGTGGTAGTAACAACCAGGAACGGTCCTAAGGTAGCGAAATTCCTTGTCGGGTAAGTTCCGACCTGCACGAATGGCGTAACGACTTGGACGCTGTCTCAACGAGGGGCTCGGTGAAATTAAAGTCTCGGTGAAGATGCCGAGTACCCGTGGCAAGACGGAAAGACCCCGTGAACCTTTACTGCAACCTGATATTGGAGTCTGGGATATCTCGCTCAGGATAGGTGGGAGGCTTTGAACCGGCAGCTTCGGCCGCCGGGGAGCCAACCTTGAGATACCACCCTTGGTGTTCTGGGCTTCTAACGCATCGCCGTGATCCGGGATGCGGACAGTGTCAGGCGGGCAGTTTGACTGGGGCGGTCGCCTCCCAAAGCGTAACGGAGGCGCCCAAAGGTTCCCTCAGCACGGTCGGAAATCGTGCGTAGAGTGTAAAGGCAATAAGGGAGCTTGACTGCGAGACCGACGGGTCGAGCAGGAACGAAAGTTGGGCTTAGTGATCCGGCGGTTGCAAGTGGAAGCGCCGTCGCTCAACGGATAAAAGGTACTCCGGGGATAACAGGCTTATCGGTTCCAAGAGTCCACATCGACGAACCGGTTTGGCACCTCGATGTCGGCTCGTCGCATCCTGGGGCTGGAGTAGGTCCCAAGGGTTGGGCTGTTCGCCCATTAAAGCGGTACGCGAGCTGGGTTCAGAACGTCGTGAGACAGTTCGGTCCCTATCTGCCATGGGCGTTGGAGAGTTGAGAGGAGTCATCCTTAGTACGAGAGGACCGGGATGAACGCACCTCTGGTGTATCTGTTGTCCTGCCAAGGGCATTGCAGGTTAGCTACGTGCGGATTGGATAACCGCTGAAAGCATCTAAGCGGGAAGCCAACCTCGAGATGAGCTCTCCCATCCCCTTGAGGGAGTAAGACCCCTGGTAGACCACCAGGTTGATAGGCCGGCTGTGCAAGTGCGGTGACGCGCTCAGCAGACCGGTACTAATGGGTCGAGGGCTTGACGGTTGTCTTGACCCTCTTTTGGCTGCGTGCAGTTTTCAAGCCTCGCCGGGGCCGGTCCCGAGCATTTTCGGTGGCCATAGCGAGGGGGAAACACCTCTTCCCATTCCGAACAGAGTCGTTAAGCCCCTCAGCGCCGATGGTACTTGGCGGGCAACCGCCTGGGAGAGTAGGTCGCCGCCGGCCTTTCGTCGCACCAGAGCCGTCCTGCGGGGCGGCTCTGCTCGTGCGTGGAATCGAACTTCGCCCCGTCCTGAGTCGTCCTGAGCGATCCGACGGCGAGGAGGAGGAAGGGGGAGGTGGGTGCGGGTGGCCTGGGTGTGGCTAGGCCGCGTAGCGCTGGATCGCGCCTCGGAAGTCCACCGGCGACGAGGCGGCGCTCGGGAAGCGCCAGTCCTCGCGGCCGCGAGGCTGCTTGCGCGGGGCGGGAGCGTGACGAGCTGTGGTTGGCGCACAGGCGCCGCGGCGGGTCGTCGCGGGTGCCTCCCAGCCGGGGCGGCGACTTGGTCGATGCCGCCGCTCGGCGCGCTCGCGACAGGACCCGTCCGCGGACGGCTCGAGGCCGTACTCGCCGAGGGTGGCGAGGTCGATCACGAGATCGACACCGCTGATCACCTGCCGGCCGAGTTCGCTTTGCCCGTGCGTCATGGGGGGGAAGCTAGGACCCGGGCCAGACGGAACGTATGTTCTGCAAGGGAAGTTGCACCGGGCTCGGGCGATGGCGGCGGCAACGGCGTCTCGGGGCCAGGAGGAGCTCATCTGCCGCGACGGCCGAAGTGGTGGCCGGCCGGCACCACGGCGGCCAAGTCGGCGGCGGGGATCCCCGCCGCCGCGGCGCTGCCGCCCTGCGCGGCCTCCCGCTGGGTTCGATCGACGCGGCCGGTCTCGCGCTCCGCGGATGGCTCGATGCGTCGGACCTCGGCCCGGGGCTCCTCGGGGGTCAGCAGCCTTACAAGCGACGAGGCGACGACGTTGACGACCCCCTCGCGCCGCTCCAGGCGTCCGCTCACCACGGCGAAGGATGCCGTCCGGACGACCAGGCGATGACGTCGGTAGACGGGCGGCGGGACGACGACGTTGATCGTGCCGAGCTCGTCCTCCAAGAGCATGAACACGACGCCTCGCGCGGTCGCCGGGCGCTGGCGGGCCACCACCATCCCCGCCACCTCGACCCGGCGGCCGTCTGAAATCGCGCCCAGGCTCCCGCTCGAGCTCACCTCGGGGCCGAGGCTCGGCCGCAGCAGGGACATCGGATGCTCGGCGATCGCCATTCCCGTGGACGCGTAATCGGCGACCAGGCGCTGCCACGAATCGAGCTCGCGCAGGGAGGGAGCGGCCGGGATCGAGAGGGGGAGGGAGAGTTGGGCCTGTCCGCCTCGTCGCGCGCCCCCGGCGACACCGAGCCGCCACAGGTCTTCGCGGCGCCGCAGATCATCGCCACCGCCGATCCGTTCGCAGGCTCCCGCCCAGGCGAGCAGCTCGAGGCCCTCTGCCCCCGCCGCGGATCGCGAAGCGAGGTCGGCGAGGTCGGCGTAGCGGCCGCCACGCCGGCGCTCCTCGACCAGGGCCAGGGCCTCCTCGGTCTTCAGCCCGGTTATGTAGCCCAGCCCGACTCGTACGGCCAACCCCCGGCCCTCGACCCCCTCCCGCGGGTCGGATGACCTCTCCACCGAGCACTCGACCCCGCTTCGATTGACATTTGGCGGCAGCACCTCGATGCCGCGTCGCTGGGCTTCGTGGACCAGAGCGTCGGGTGGGTAGAAGCCCATCGGCTGCTCGTTGAGGAGCGAGCAGAGGAGCTCGGGGCCGTAATGGACCCGAAGCCAGGTCGACTGGTAGGCGAGCAGTCCGAAGGCCACCGCGTGGGCCTTCGGAAATCCGAACCCCGAGAAGCCACGAATCTGCTCGAAGACCCGCTCGGCCACCTCGGCGGTGGCCCCTCGTTCTCTTGCCCCGGCGATGAACCGGTCGTGGTGGGCGATGATCGCCTCTTCGGAGCGCTTTCGGCTCATCGCCCGGCGGAGCCCCTCGGCTTCGCCCGCGCTGAACCCGCCGAGCTCCATCGCGACCTGGATCACCTGCTCCTGGAAAACGATCGTCCCCAGGGTGTCGCGCAGGATGGGCTCCAGCGAGGGGTGCTCGTATGGGACCTGGAAGGTTGGGTCCCTGCGCAGCCTCTCGCGGCGATCGAGGTAGGGATGCACGGCGCCGCCCTGGATCGGGCCCGGGCGCACCAGCGCCACCTGGACCGTGAGGTCGTCGAGGTTCTTCGGCCGGGTGCGAGGGAGCATCTGCATCTGGGCGCGACTCTCGATCTGGAAGACGCCTGTCGTGTCGGCGGCACGGATCGTCCGGAAGGTGCTCTCGTCGTCCAACGGGATGCGAGAGAGGTCGATCTGCTCTCCCCGCGCCCTGGCGATCTCGTCGACGCAGCGTTCCACCGCCGAGAGCATTCCCAGGCCCAGCAAGTCGATCTTCAGGAAGCCGGCATCAGCGCACGAGTCCTTGTCCCATTGGACGAGGCGGCGTCCCTCCATGGCCGCCGGCTGCATCGGGCAGACATCGATCAACGGTTGAGTCGAGATCACCATCCCGCCCGGGTGCTGGGAGAGATGGCGGGGCAGTCCCCACGCCTCGCGGGCCAGGCGGGCAAGGGCCCGCCATCTGGTCGAGGCCGCCCTCTCCGGGCCGATCGCGGCCTCCAGGTCGCTCTGGACCGAGTCGGCCTGATCGAACATCTCGACCGCGCGTGCCACTCGCTCCACCTCTCCGGGCGGAATGCCGAGCGCCTTTCCGAAGTCGCGCGTCGCGGCGCGCGACCGATAGCAGGCGAAGGCCGCGACCAGGGCGGAGCGATCTGCTCCGTAGCGCTCGTGGACGCGGGGGATCAGCTTCTCGCGGATGTCCCGCGGGAAGTCGAGGTCGATGTCCGGCGCCTCGTTGATCTCCTGATTGAGGAATCGCCCCAAGAACAGCCCGTTGCGCACCGGGTCGACGTGGGAGAGGCCGGTCAGGTAGCAGACGATCGAGCTGACGCTCGAGCCCCGGCCCCGGCCCGGAGGAAGGGCACTGCGCAGCGAGTCCGGTCCCCGGACCTCGGCGGCGACCTCCCGGGCCAGCTCGAGGATGTCGTAGTGGAGCAGCAGGAACCCCGACAGTCCGAGCGAGCGAATCAGCTGAAGCTCGTCCTCCAGGCGCGCTCGAGCCTCGCGGTGCTCGGGTTCGCCGGCATAGCGGTGCTCGAGCCGAGCCCTGCAGATCTCGGCCAGCGCTCGGTCGGCGCCCGGATCCTCGGAGCCGGGGTAGCGGTAGCCGAGGTCTCGGTCGAGGTCGAACTCCAGCCGCTCGGCGAGGCGGGCGCTCTCAACGACCGCGTCGGGGTGATCCGCGAACCGGGCGGCGACCGTCGCCGCGGCGGCGAGGTGGGCGGAGCCGTTGCCGCGCCGCTCGGGCTCCGTCTCCTCCAGGCCGCCCCCGAGGCGGACCGCGACCAGCGTGTCTTGGAGCGGCGCCCGCGAGGGGTCGTGCATGTGTACGTCGCCGGTCGCGACGCAGCGGACGCCGAGCCGCTCTCCGAGCTGGGCGAGCCAGCGATTGCGCGCTCGATCGGAGCGCCAGAGCGGCCGCTGGAGCTCGATCCGGAAGCGGTCGTGGCCGAAGGCGCGGATCAACCGTCTTCCCAACGCTTCCGCCGCCGCGGCGTCGGTGGCGCGCGGCCTTCCGCCGGCTCGTTCGAAGCCCCCTGCCAGACCCCCCTCGCGAGCGCAGCCGGAGAGGCAGACGAGTCCCTCGGCCCGCTGCTCGAGCGAGGTCAGCGGGAGGGCGGGAGGGAGCGGCTCGCGTCCCGGGTTCGGACGCGTGTCCCGATGCGCCTCGGTGATCAGCCGGCAGAGGTTCCGCCACCCCTCCTGATTCTTGACAAGCAGCGTGAGATGGAACGTCTCGCTGGGCTGTTGGTCGGGGTACAGCGCGTCGGAGCTAGGGACGAAGTCCAGGTAAGAGCGCTTTCGACCCGCCGCCCCGCCTGAACCCGAACCCGACGGCAACGTAGCCGAAGGCGAGGCTGCCGGCGGAGTTGTGTCTGCCGCCGGAGTAATTACCGTCAATTCCGAACCGACGATCGGCCGGACTCCGACCGACTTGCAGGCTCGGGAGAACTCCATCGCGCCCCAGACCCCGTCGTGGTCGGTGAGGGCGAGCGCCTCGTGGCCCAGCTCGGCCGCTTTCTGCGCCAGCTCCTGAGGGGTCGATGCCCCGTCCCCGAAGGAGAAGGCGGAGTGGCAGTGGAGCTCGACGTAATCACTCGGGTTCGGGCGCGGACGGGGCGGCAGGCTCATGCTCGTTGGAGAAACCAGCGCCCGCCCTGAGCGGGCTCGCGGAAGACGACGACGTTTCGGCCGTCCGCCAGGACCAGCTCGAAATAGCGCCGGCGAAGCGGCTTGGTCGTCCACCAGCGGTCCTCGACCAGCCACTCCTCCCGCACCGCGTCGACCCGCACCGACTCGACCGCGCTCGGCGCCCCGTCCGGTCCCGTACGAATCTCGACCGGCTGCGGCCAGTAGACACTCACCGCCGCCTCCTCCGCTTCGCGTCCGGGGGCGGCGGGTTAGGGCGCGGACGTGGCGGCAGGTCCACACGCTTGCACCGGGACTTCGTCCCTAGCTCCAACGATCCTCCTCCTGGAACGGGGTCAAGAGCAGCCGCCGCTCGGGCACTCGCGAGTCGAGGTCGACGCACAGGACCTGCATCACCGCGTCCTTTCCGGCGATCGCCCGCGCCTGGCGGACGGCCTCTGCGAGCTGCTTTCGCCGTGCGATGCGGGCTTGGTCGCCGAGCACCTGCTGATCGCCTCCGGGGGGGCCCGTCTCGAGGGCGATCAGGCTCAGCGAGCTGGCTGGTCCGGGCAGCTCGGAGAGCTTGCCAAGCAGCAGCAGGCGCAGGCGCACCGGATCGGCGCTGGCCCGACGTGGCGCCACAACCGTCCGCCAGCTGCCGCCGTCTGCCAGCCGCGCGGCGAGCCGCAGGCGCCGCAGGCGCCGCCCTCGTCGCAAGGGGCTTGCCAGCAGCCGATCGATCAGCAGCGAAAGCGCCGTCTCGAGCTGTGAGCCCGAGATGGCCTCCGGCAGCTCGAGATGCTCCACCAGGTTCTCATGGGGCTGCCGCGGCCGCAGCAGGCAGTCTCCGCCACGGGCAATCCGCAGCGCTCGCAAGCCGGTCTCGCCGAAGCGATCAGCGACCGCCGCATCGGGCAGCGCGGCGAGCTGGCCCAGCGTCTCAAGGCCGAGGCGTCGCAGCTTCTCCGGCAGGTCCGCAGAGCCGGTGCGCGCTGCGTCGGCTGCTCCTCCGGAGAGGAGGAGGCCATCTGGGAGGCGGTCGCGGAGCAGGTCCACCGACAGGGGTGAGAGGAAGGCGCGTGTCGTCGCCGCGGGAACGATGGTCGGCGCTCGTCGGCGTCTGGAGCGAAGCGCCGCGGCGTAGGCGCAGAGCCGGCTCGCCCCGGCTCCGAGCCGAACACCCGGCCCGACCGCGTCTCGTGCCCGCCGCAGAACCCTCTCCAGGCTTCCGCATAGTCCCACCAGGCACCCGGCCTCGAAGAAGGCCTCACCCGGGCGCCCCGGCTCGACCTCTGCGCCGATCCCTTCCAGATGTCGCAGTGCGCCCTCCCAGGCCGACTCGGCGCGCTCGGGGTCGGGCGCCACCAGGCCCAGCTCAGGGCAGCGTGCGAGGGCCTCGCCGAGCCGCATCCCGGCACGCACCCCGAACGCCTCGGCGGGTCCCGAGACCTCTCCCACCACCTGCGCTCCACCCGGCTCGGGCGCCAGCGCCAGCGGCCTCGAGAGCAGTGCCCGGCGCTCACCCAGGGTGGCCAGGAGGGCAAACCGGGGGATCAGCGCACAGGCGATCACTGGCTCGTAGCGATCTCTGCGCATACGAACACATGTTCGTATATGTGTCGGCGGAATCAGAGCCAGGCGGGGCGCGGCCATACTTGATGGATGAGGTTTCACCGTCGCCTCGTCGGCCTCGCCCTGCTGGGCTTGGCGGTGAGCGGATGTGGCGGCGGCGGACAGGCCGCGAGCTCGAGCACCACCTCCTCGATCGCCGGCGACGCCGATCCCGGCGATGTCCAAGTGATCAACTCCTGGGTGACGGCGCTTCGCCGCGGCGACGTGGAAGGCGCGGCGGGCTACTTCGCGATCCCGAGCGTGGCCGAGAACGGCCCCGTTCTGTTCCACATCAAGAGCGTCGACCAGGCCCGCCGCTTCAACCGGTCGCTCCCCTGCGGCGCGACCCTGATCCGCGCCGAGACGACCGGCCAGTTCACCACCGCGACCTTCAGGCTCACCGAGCGACCGGGCCCCGGCACCTGCGGTCCCGGCGACGGGCAGGTGGCCGAGACCTCGTTCGTGATCCGCGACGGGAAGATCGTTCAATGGCGCCGGGTCGGCGGAGGCCCTCGAGCGCCCAGCCAGTCGGCATAGCGACGGAGGGAGCACGCTGAGCTCCGAGACGTGCACATGGTGCGGGACCGGCGTCCCGCCCGACGACGGCTTTCGCCTCTACGGGCGCGAGGGCGAGAGGTTGGCCGTGTTCTGTCGCCTGGAGCACGTGGTGCCCTGGGTGATCCGGGGCACTCGCCCCGACCCCGACCCGACCTCCGGAGGGGAGGAGGAGGGCTCGTGCGCGCACTGCGGCTCAGAGCTCGACGAGATGCGGGTGCGCCTCGTTCGACACCGCGGCGAGGCCCGGGTGGCCGACCAGTTCTGCTCCACGGATCATCTCCTGGAGTGGGCCAAGGCCGGCGGGCGCTGGCGCTAGCACACGGGGCCGGGCGCAAACGCGCTGCGCCTCACGCGGGCGACTCGGGGTGCGGCGACAGCCCGAGCTCGTCGGCCCGCTCGGCCATCGCGTCGATGATCAGCTGTATGTGCTCCGACTCCTCGACGCCGAGCTCCTCGATGCCGCGCCGGATCTGGTCGCGGTCGACCTTGGAGGCGAAGGACGGCTGTCTCAGCTTCTTGCGGACCGACTTCGGCTTCAGGCCATCGATCCGCGTGGGCCGAACGAGGGCGCAGGCCGCGATGAAACCCGACAGCTCGTCGACCCCGAACAGCGTCCTGGCGAGCCGCGTGACCCGTGGGACGCCCAGGTATTCGGCGTGGCCGGCGACCGCGTCGACCAGCTCGTCGGGATAGCCGTGCTTGCGGAGCTCCTCCAATGCCATCCGCGGGTGCCCCGTCTCGGGGTCGGGGTAGCGCTCGTAGTCGAGGTCGTGGACCAGTCCCGTGATCCCCCAGAGCTCCTCGTCCTCGGCGTCTCGTCTGGCGTACCCTCGCATCGCTGCTTCGACCGCCAGCACGTGCTTTCGCAGCGAGTCGGACTCGATCCATTCGCAAACGAGGTTCCAGGCGTCATCACGCGTCGGCCGGGCCATCACGCCGGACGCTCGCGCTCGGCCGGCAACCTGCCTCCTTCATGCAGCCTCGCGCTCACAGACCCATGACGCTCGCGCTCGGCCGGCAACCTGCCTCCTTCATGCAGCCTCGCGCTCACAGACCCATGACGCTCGCGCTCGGCCGGCAACCTGCCTCCTTCATGCAGCCTCGCGCTCACAGACCCATTGTTACCCTAGCCGCCGAACCCGATGGCCGCCGAGCGAGACATTTGATGGACAAGTTCACGATCCAGGGTGGCGCCCCGCTGTCGGGCGAGATCGTCGCAGCCGGAAACAAGAACGCGGCGCTGCCGATCATCGCAGCGTGTCTGCTGACCGACGAGGAGCTCGCGCTCTCGAACGTCCCCCGGATCCGGGATACGGAGACGCAGGTCGCCTTGCTGGAGCGCCTCGGGGTGAAGGCGGACTGGACTGGCGACAATGAGCTTCGACTTCGGGCGGACGCGGTAACGGACACCGAGGTCGACGAGAAGCTGGCCAGGGACATCCGCGCCTCGTTCCTGTTGGCCGGCCCGCTGCTGGCGCGCTTCGGGGAGGTGCGGATGCCGCCGCCGGGAGGCGACTCGATCGGACGGCGCCGGATCGACGCCCACCTGGACGCCTTCCGTGACATGGGGGCCCTGATCCAGGGCGCGCGGTGGATGGAGATCGCGGCGCCCGGCGGCGGCCTGGCACCCTGTCGGATCTTCATGGACGAGCCGTCCGTGATGGCGACTGAGAACGCGCTGATGGCTGCGGCCCTGACCGAGGGCCCGACCACGATCTCCAATGCCGCCTCGGAGCCCCATGTCCAGGACCTGGCTCGCCTGCTGATCAAGATGGGTGCCCAGATCGACGGCGTGGGCTCCAACGTGATGACCGTCCAGGGTCGCGACAAGCTCGGCGGCGCCGAGCACTCGATCTGCCCCGACCACATCGAGGTGGCCAGCTTCATGGCGCTGGCGGCTGCGACGGGTGGCGAGCTGCGGATTCGCGACACCGAGCCCGACGACCTGTTGATGATTCGGCGCCAGTTTCGGCGACTCGGCCTGCAGTCGATGATCGAGGGGCGAGACGTGCTCGTTCCACCAGAGCAGCCGCTCGAGATCAAGGTCGACGTCGGCGAGATGACACCCAAGATCGACGACGGGCCGTGGCCGGCGTTTCCGGCCGACCTGACCTCGATCGCGCTCGCGCTCGCCACCCAGGCCCGAGGCGAGATCCTGATCTTCGAGAAGATGTTCGAGAACCGCCTGTTCTTCGTCGACAAGCTGGTCGCGATGGGCGCTCGGATCACGTTGTGCGATCCCCACCGGGCGATCGTCTACGGTCCGAGCCGTCTTCACGGCGAGCGGGTCGACAGCCCCGACATCCGCGCCGGCATGGCGATGCTCATCGCCGCGCTCGCCGCGGAGGGCACCTCGGAGATCGGCAGGGTCGAGCAGATCGACCGCGGGTACGAGCGGATCGACACGCGGCTGCGCGAGCTCGGCGCCCGGATCGAGCGCGTCAGCGTCGAGCCCGTCCCCGCCTAGTGCCACGCCCGGGCTAGCGACGAAGTCGCGGATCGAGATGACGATACATCGCATACCTCCGGGCACGCGGGACGTGCTGCCGGACGAGATGCGAGAGCTCAGGCGCGTCGAGGAGGCGCTCGTCGAAGCATTCGAGCGGTTCGGATACGGCGAGGTCGCGACCCCGACGATCGAGTACGACGAGGTTCTTGCGCGCGGGGACGAGCGCGGCGCGCCGGCCGCCTACAGGTTCTTCGATGAGGACGGAGAGCTCCTGGCGATGCGCACCGACATGACGGTCCCGATCGCCCGCCTGGTCGCCACGCGGCTCGCCGACGCCGAGCCACCGTTCCGGCTCTCCTACATCGGCAACGCGTACCGGGCGGTCCGCCCCCAGCGGGGCCAGATGCGCGAGTTCTCGCAGGCGGGAGTCGAGCTGATCGGCGTCGAGGCGCCGAAGGGCACGGCCGACGTGATCGAGGTCCTCGCGGGCGCGCTCGACGCGGTTGGTCTGACCCGCGCCGTGATCGGGCTCGGTGACGCTGACCTGTATCGCCAGCTTCTCGCCGAGCATGGAGTGGCCGACGATCGCCGCGAGTCGATCCTCGAGGTGCTCGCGAGACACGACCTCGTGGGTCTCGAGGCCGAGCTTGACCTGCTCGAGATCGGCTCCGATGCGCGCCGCACGCTGCTCGCCCTGCCGGGTCTCCGGGGAGGGCCCGAGGTGCTCGACCGGGCCCGCGAGCTCGGAGGCGGCACGGTTGATCGGGCGATCCAGCGGCTCAGCGCCACGCACCAGGAGCTCGCGGCGCGCGGGGTCGCCGATCGGGTTCAACTGGATCTCGGCCTGCTTCGTGACCTCGGCTACTACACGGGAGCGATCCTCGAGGTGTACGACCCCGCCGTCGGGCACGTGCTCGGGGGTGGGGGACGCTACGACGAGTTGATGGGGCGATTCGGCTCGCCCCTGCCGGCGGCCGGATTCGCCCTGTACCTGGAGCGGCTCCACATCGCCCAAGCCGAGGAGGAGCGCCTCGCGGCGGCCGAGCCCGAGGCGAGCGGATGATGAGGCTCGCCGAGGTTTCCGGTTCCCGGGTCAGGGCGGAGGGCGCGCTGAAGCTGGCCCTCCCGCGGGGTGCCCTGTTCGAGGGAGCGCTCGACCTGCTCGACCGGATCGGGATCGGGACGCAGGAGCTTCGCGGTGACTCACGGTCGCTGGTCTTCCGAAGCGGTGGGTTGGAGCTGGTGACGATGCGCCCGTCCGACGTCCCGACCTACGTCGAAGCCGGGGCCGCCGACCTGGGGATCACCGGCAAGGACGTGCTCATGGAGCAGCACGATCGAGCCGTCTACGAGCTGCTGGACCTGCGCTTCGGGGCCTGCCGGATGGTGCTCGCGGGGCGTCGGGGTGACGAGAGCCTTGGCGAGGCGGCTCGCCGTCTCGGGACGATGAGGATCGCCACCAAGTATCCGGAGATCGCGACTCGCTACTTCGAGGACGGCGGCCGTCAGGTCGAGGTGGTCGAGGTCAAGGGGTCGGTCGAGCTGGCCCCGCTCGTCGGCCTCGCGGACGGAATCGTCGACCTCGTCGACACCGGCAGGACGCTCGAGGAGAACGAGCTCGAGGTTCGGGAGGAGATCGCCGGCTGCACGGCCCGCCTGGTCGCGAACCGAGTCGCGCACAAGCTCCGCGCGGTCGAGGTCGACGCGCTCGTCGAGCGGATCAGGGACGAGGTCCGACGATGAGACCGGAGTTGATCGACTGGGACGGTCGCGACGCGCCCGCGCTTGCCGCACGGCTCCGAGGGCTCGCACCGACACTGTCAGAGGTGTCGGGCCAGGTGGAGCGGATCGTGAGTCGGGTTCGAGACGGCGGCGATGAGGCCCTTCGCGAGGTGGCCGAGGGGCTCGGCGAGGACCCACCCGAGTCGCCGAGGATCGAACCGGAGGCGGTCGAGGCCGCCCCGGGCCTGCTCGAGCCGGAGGTGCGCGAGGCGCTGCGCGTCGCCGCCCACAACATCGAGGCGGTGGCGGTTGCCGAGGTCGAGGTTCGCACTCGTCCCGCCGCGCTCGAGCTGCCCGAGGGCCAGTCGGTCGAAGTCCGCGAGGAGCCCGTCGCCGCGGTCGGCGTCTACGCTCCGGGCGGTCGCGCCTCGTATCCCTCCACGGTGTTGATGTGTGCGATCCCGGCCCGGGTGGCCGGCGTCGCCCGGGTGGCGGTCGCCAGCCCCCCGGGAGCGGGCGGACGGCCCAGTGCGGTGACCCTCGCAGCCTGCTCGATCGCCGGGGTGCAGGAGGTCTACGCAGTCGGCGGGGCGCAGGCGATCGCGGCCCTGGGCTACGGGACCGAGACGATCCCGCGCGTCGATCTGATCGCGGGCCCGGGCAACCGCTACGTGCAGGAGGCCAAGCGCATGGTCTCGGGGACGGTCGGGATCGACGGGATCGCGGGCCCGAGCGAGGTGATGGTCGTTGCCGACGGGACCGCAAACCCGGAGTGGATCGCTCTCGATGTCTGCGCCCAGGGCGAGCACGGCGACGATGGCACCCTGGTCGTCGCCTCGCCTGACCTGGCGCTGCTGGAGCGGATCGCCGAGTTGGTCGACGAGATGGTGGCCGAGCGTCCGACCGTTGCCGACGCCCCGCTGGCGCTCGTCTCCACGACGGGTGTCGAGGCTGCCCTCGCCCTCGCGGACGCCGTCGCCCCGGAGCACCTCGAGCTCGTCTTTGACGGCGTCGACGCGACCGCGGCCCGGGCGCGGGTCGCCGGCTGCGTCTTCATCGGTGGGATGGGAGCGACCGCGTTCGGCGACTATGCGGTCGGATCGAACCATGTGCTCCCCACCGGGGGGGCGGCCCGCTTCGCGGGGCCCCTGGGCCCGGGTACCTTCCGGCGTCGCATCTCGGTGGTCACGCTGTCGCCGGCCGCCGCCTCCGCGCTGGCCCCCAGGGTGGACGCGCTCGCGACCGCGGAGGGCCTTCCGGTGCACGGCGAGTCGGTTCGTGCACGGACCCGCGGCTGATCGGGGAAGATCTCGCTTTGCAGGTGAATTCACCAACGACATGAGCCGCACATCCGAAATCAGCCGAAAGACGCGCGAGACGCAGATCACTCTGGCGCTCGAGCTCGACGGGGGAGAGGTCTCCTGCTCGACCGGGGTCGGGTTCCTGGATCACATGATCGAGTTGCTCGGCCATCATGGCCGTCTCGGCCTGCGGGTCGAGGCGACGGGTGATCTCGAGACGGGTGCCCACCACACCGTGGAGGACGTCGGGATCGCGCTCGGCCAGGCGCTCGACCGGGCGCTCGAGGACCGCGCGGGCATCCGGCGATACGGGTACATGGTGGTGCCGATGGACGAAGCTCTCGGGGTCTGCGCGATAGACGTCTCCGGGCGTCCCCTGTGCCGGTTCGAGTCCGATCTTCCGCCCACCTCCATCGCGGGCTTCGACGCCGAGCTCGCCGAGGAGTTCTTCCGCGCGGTGGCGACCAGCGCCAAGCTGACCCTGCACGTCGGGACGCGATACGGATCAAACGCCCATCACATGATCGAGGCCTGCTTCAAGGCCTTCGCGAGGGCGCTCCGCGAGGCCGTCTCGATCGATCCTGACCAGCCTGCGACGATTCCGTCCACGAAGGGAACACTGACCTAGTGGCCGCGAGCCGTGCCCGGATCGCGATCCTCGACTACGGAATGGGAAACCTGCGCTCGGTCGAGAAGGCCCTGGAGAGGGTTGGCGCCGAGCCGCGGATCGGGGCCGGGGCCGACGAGGCGCGAAGCGCCGACGGGATCATTCTGCCCGGTGTCGGCGCGTTCCCCAAGGCGATGGAGATGGTTCGTGCGCTGGAGCTCGACACGCTGCTCACCGAGCGGCTCGCCGCCGGGACGCCGGTGCTCGGCATCTGCCTCGGCCTCCAGCTCCTGTTCGAGCACTCCTCGGAGCTCGGCGGGTCGGACGGCCTGGGACTCCTTCCCGGCTCGGTGACGCCGCTCGAGGCCGGTGCGCTGAAGGTCCCGCACATCGGGTGGGAACCGGTCAGATGGGAGCGCTCGACGTCGCTCGTGGACGGCCTCGCGCCCGAGACGCCGTTCTATTTCGTGCACTCCTTCGGTGTCCGGCCGAGCGACGACGAGGTCGTCGTTGGGACCGCCGAGTGGGGGGAGCGGTTCACCTGCGCGGTCGCGCGACCGCCGCTCTACGGTGTCCAATTCCATCCCGAGAAGTCGAGCGCGGCGGGCCTTCGGCTGTTGGCAAACTTCGCCGCCATCGTCGTCGCCTCACGCGAGCGGACCCCGAGCGCGGGCGCGGGCGCGCGCAGCCCTCAGGCGGCCGGCCCAGAGCCGGGCGCCGGTTGACGCGGTGATCCTCTATCCGGCAATCGACATCCGACATGGGCGCGTCGTGCGTCTCACCCAGGGCGACTATGGTCGCGTGATGACACACGACTCCGAGCCGCTCGATGCGGCGCGGCGCTGGCTGCAACAGGCCGCGCGCTTCCTTCACGTGGTGGACTTGGACGGCGCCCTCTCCGGCCGTCCGGAAAACCTCGAGACCGTCGCCCAGATCGCGCGGCTTGGTGTCCGGGTCCAGCTGGGAGGCGGCCTCCGCGACGCATCCGCGGTCGAGGCCGCCCTGGAGGCTGGGGCCGAGCGGGTGGTGGTCGGCACCGCGGCGGTCCGCGACCCGGAGTTGGTCGCCGGCCTCGTGGAGGCCGACCCCGACCGAGTGGTGGTCGCTCTGGACACGAGAAGCGGCCGGGTGGCGGTGGCCGGGTGGCTTGAGCAATCCGACGCCGGCCCGGCAGAGCTCCTGTCGGCGATGGCGGCTCGTGGGGTGCGTCGATTCCTCTACACACCGATCGAGGTGGACGGGACGCTCGACGGGCCCGCGCTCGGCGCGCTCGGAGAGATCGCCGCAGCGGCGGACGAGGGAGGGGCGCGGCTGATCTACTCAGGCGGGATCGGCTCGCTCGACGACCTGCGCGAGCTGGCGAGTCTCGAGCTGGCGAGTCTCGACGGGGCGATCGTCGGCAGGGCGCTGTACGACGGGCGATTCACGGTCGCCGAAGGGCAGGCCGCGCTCGACGGCGCGGCGTGATCGGCGTGGCCGGGGGCGGGATCTCGAGGCTGTTCGCCCGTGGGAAGGCGCTCCCGTGGGCGCGGATCTACGTGCTCGGCGAGTGGGCGTATCGCAAGGGCAGGGCGGTCCACGGCGGGCTCTCCGAGTCCGATCGGGCCGAGCTCGGGCGACTGCTGAGAAAGTCCAAGGGCCGTCGCGCCAATCTCAGCCGCGGCGAGTTCGAGCGACTGCGAGCGCTCGGCCTGAAGGCACTCGACGCCGGGCGCCGCGGCTGACGCCGGACGCTACCCTCGCCAGGTGGCGCTGAAGCGGGTCATCCCATGCCTCGACGTGGACTCGGGCCGGGTCGTCAAGGGGACGAACTTCATCGGGCTTCGGGATGCGGGCGACCCGGTCGAGCTCGCTGCCCGCTACGACGACGAGGGGGCCGACGAGCTCGTCTTCCTCGACATCACCGCCTCTCATGAGCGCCGCGACACGATCGTCGAGCTGGCCCGAAAGACGGCCGACAACGTGTTCATCCCGTTCACGATCGGGGGCGGCATCCGCTCGGCCGACGACGCCCAGGCTGTCCTTGACGCGGGCGCCGACAAGGTGGCGGTCAACTCCGCCGCGCTCGCGCGACCGGAGCTGATCGAGGAGCTGGCCCGGGTCTTCGGCTCACAGTGCATCGTGATCGCGATCGACGCCAAACGAAGGATCAACCCCAGCCCCGCTGGAGCCAGGGACGAAGTCCCGGATAGCGTGGCTACGTCCTGCCGGTCGGCAACAGGCCCGAACCCGGCGGCGGCGGAGCCGGAGGCGAGCAGCCGCCGAGGTCTTCAGGGAGGCGAAGCCGAGCATGTCGGCGGAGTTATTCCCGCCTCGGACGTCTATGTGAACGGGGGGCGTCGAAGGGTCGAGGGGCGTGACGCGGTGGGCTGGGCTCGCGAGGCAACCGAGCGGGGCGCCGGCGAGGTCCTGTTGACCAGCATGGACCGCGACGGAACGAGCGACGGCTACGACCTCGAGCTGACTCGCGCCGTTGCCGAGGCGGTGGGGGTCCCGGTGATCGCCTCGGGCGGCGCCGGTGAGCTGCGCCACCTCGAGCAGGGGATCGTGGAGGGCGGGGCCGACGCCGTCCTGTGCGCCTCCATATTCCACTACGGGACCCACTCCGTCCGCGAGGCCAAGCGCCACCTGCGCGGGGCCGGGATCGCGGTCAGGCTGTCGTAGAGGGCGGGGTCGCTCAGCCGGGCTGGCCGCTTGCGTGCCGGGGGCGCTTGCCGGCGCCCGCGTGATCGCGTTTCGATCGGCGGGGCGCCTCGGCCTTGAAGGCCCGAATGGTCGAGGTTCCGGTCAGGTAGATCTTCTTGCCGTCGGAGATCACCGGGTTGTACTCGCCCTGGTCGTTGTAGAAGACCTTGTTGCCGTTCTTGACGTCGAAGCCGAAGGTTCCGATGTTCGGGCCGATCGCCGAGACGTAGACCGTTTCGCCGACCACGCTCGACGAGCCGAGGACGATCCCGTCGATCGACTTCTGCCAGCGCACGGCGCCCGTGCGGGCATCGAGCGCGTAGAAGTTCTTGTCCTCGGAACCCACGTAAACGGTGGGCGGGCTCTCGGGGGTGTCGGCCGCGGCGGGCGACGGATAGACCTCGGCGCCGGTCGAATGGCTCCAGGCGAGCTCTCCGGTCTTCTCGACGTAGCTGTAGACACGCCCGTCCAGCCCTCCGAAGTACACCCTGCCCCAGGCGACCGCCGGCGTCGAGTAGACACCACCGCCGCGCAGGAAGCCGCCCCCCTGGGTGTGGGCAGTCCACTTGACGTGGCCGTTTCCCGCGTCGAGCGCCCACACCTCGCCCGCGTAGTTGGTGGCGAAGACGGCCCCCCTGTCATAGGCCAGGGCGCCCTTCACCGGGCCGCCGGTGTGGACGGTCCAGTCGGTCTTGCCGGTCTTCTCGTCGAGGGCGAAGATGTCACCCGACTCGCAGCCGAAGATCACCTTGCCGCCGTGGACCAGGGGCGAGGACTCGCTTCGCCCCGGCAGGGGATGGCGCCACAGGACGTCGCTGCCGTGGGGGTGGGGGCGGATCGCGAGTGCCTGCTGTGGCTCGAGGTTGACCGCGAAGAGCCGCCCGTCGGAGTAGGCCGGGGAGGACGCGTTGAGGGTTCCGATCTTGCGTTTCCACTGAACCTGGCCACGGTCGGCGCTCAGCGCGTAGAACTCCCCGTCCTTGTCCATGAAGTAGATCGTGCCTTTGACGACGATCGGCTGGAACTCGAGCAGCTTGCCGGCCTGGAAGCTCCACAGCGACGAGCCGAAGGGCGGGTCGAGGTGCTTGGAGGGCAGGTAGCGGGTGCGCTCCTGATCGTGCCCGTACATGGGCCAGTCCACCGTCTTGGTAGGCGCCTTCTTCTCGGTGAACGAGGCGTCGGGGTTGGACACGTCGCCGGGGCGCTTCAGCGCCAGATAGGCGGCGAGGCCCAGCCCGGCCATCACGATCAGGCCCGCCCCACCGGCCACGACGAGTCGGCGCCGGACGCTCCACGATCGCCAGATCTTCAGTGCGCGAGCCATCCGCGAGGGCCGTCATGGTAGGGAACGCTTCTGAGGGCTCCTTCAAGCCGACCAAATGACAGCCCAACAGCGGAACATCGAGCCGCAACGGCTCACCGAGCGGCTTGACGCGCTCGCCGGCATCGAACGGACGCGGGCGGCGTCGGCAGGGCTCCGCGCCTATCTGGTCGGCGGCGCCGTCCGCGACCTGCTGCTCGGCCGCCACCGGACCGACCTGGACATCGCGGTCGAGGGGGATCCCCTCGAGCTGGCGCGACGCCTCGGTGGAGAGCTGCGGGCTCACCCACGATTTCAGACCGCGACCGTGAACGTCGACGGCATCGAGATCGACCTCGCGGCGACTCGGGCCGAGAGCTACCCGCGCCCGGGCGCGCTTCCGATCGTCAGCCCCGCGGACCTGGGCGCCGACCTGGCGCGCCGTGACTTCACCGTCAACGCGATGGCTGTGGCGCTGTCACCCGGGTCCGAGCTGGTCGATCCCCACGGTGGGCTGGCGGACCTGGATCGAGGCCTGCTCCGGACCCTGCACCACAACTCCCTCGTCGACGATCCGACCAGGGCACTAAGGGCGGCGCGCTACGCGGCGCGCTATGGATTCGAGCTCGAGACCGAGACCGAGACCCAGCTGCGGGTCGCCGACCTGGGAACGGTTTCGGTGGAGCGCATCGAAGCCGAGCTGCGGAAGCTGGCGCGAGAGCGGGGCGCGGCACGGGGATTCGAGCTGCTCCAGGTCTGGGGGCTCGTCGATCTCGCACCGGACGGGGTGAAGCTCGCCGCCGCCGTGGACGAGCTGCTCGACGAGGAGCCGTGGGCCGACCTCGCGGACCGCGGCGACGCGGTAGCGGCTGCAGCGCTCGGTCGGGGTGCGGATGCGGCTCGCCGGCTCGCCGAGGCGGCGCCCTCGCGTCCTTCGGAGGCGGTCGCGCTCGCTCGCGGGCTTGGCGGAGTCGAGCTGGCCCTGGGCCGAGCCCTCGGGGCCCAATGGCTGGACTCCTACGTCTCGGATTGGCGATCGGTCAGACTCGCGATCAACGGCGACGACCTGCTCGCGGCCGGCGTGGCGGAGGGCCCCGCACTCGGACGCGGGCTCGCCACCGCACTTCGGGCAAAGCTGGATGGAGAGATCGCGGGGCCGGAAGAGGAGCTTCGGGTGGCGCTTCGGGCGGCGGGGGAAGACGCCCGGCCGTAGGCTGGACGGCGGATGCGTTCGTTACTTTCGGCTCGATGACGCAACCGTTTCGCGACGACCCCTCCTACCTGGCGGAGCTGCCGCCCGAGCTTCAGGCCGCGCGCCGAGCGGCGGCTCGCCGAAGGCGATGGCGCCGAAGGTTGGTTGTCGCGGTCGTGATCGCGGTGGCCGCGGCGGTGATCGCGGTCGCGGCCGCGACTCTGCTCGGCGGATCGGACCACGGAGCCCCGGTGACGGGAACGGGGGAGCCCGGGTCGGCCGCGAGCGGGCAGGTCGCGCCGGCTCAGCCGTCATACCCGCCCGACTGGGCCGCCCACCCGGGGCCGGTCCCCGTTCTCGAGTACCACGCGATCCAGCCGCCGGTCGCGGATGCCTCGTTTCCGGAGCTCTTCGTCCCCCAAGCGGACTTCGAGCGCCAGATGGAGTGGCTCGACGGGCACGGGTACGAGGCGGTGACGCTTCGCCAGGTGGAGGCCGCCTGGTTCGACGGTGGTGAGCTACCCCCGAAGCCGATCGTGGTCAGCTTCGACGACGGTTACCTGAGCCAGTACGTGGCCGCCTTCCCCGAGATGCAGAAGCTCGGATGGAAGGGCGTGCTCAACCTGGTCGCGCACGGATCCGACCTGCCGAACGCCGACGCTCAGAAGATGGTGGACGCCGGCTGGGAGCTCGCCTCGCACACGGTCACCCACGCCGACCTGACGACGCTGGACGCGGCGGGGTTGCGGCGCGAGGTGTCCGGCTCCCGCCGGATCCTGCGGCGGCGATTCGGCGTCCCGGTGGACAACTTCTGTTATCCGGCAGGCCGCTATGACGCTGCGGTGATCGCGGCGGTGCGAAGTGCGGGGTACACAGGGGCGGAATCCGAGGTTCCGGGCCTTGCGAGCTCGAAGAGCCCGTACGTGCTGGCGCGGCTGGAGATCCAGCTCTCCGACGGGCTGTCCGGGATGGTAAGCAAGCTGCGAGCCGCTTCGGCGGCGTGACTGTGCGCTGGCGCGAGCGAGACGGGGTTCGCTGGCTCGAGGCCGAGCTGCCCGGCGCCCTCGCCGCGTTCAGCGCGCGTCTGGGCGGGATCAGTGAGCCCCCGTACGACGCCCTCAACCTCGGGCGCCTGAGCGGCGACCCGGCCGTCCGCGAGAATCGAGTGCGGCTCTCGGCGGCGCTCGGGGTCGAGCCGATGCGGGTCCTCGTCGCCCGGCAGGTCCACGGCGCGACCGTGTTGAGCCACGACGAGCCGAGCGAGCGGAGCGGCTACCTCGACTCCGCGCGGAAGCCCCCCGACGCGGACGGGCACGTGACGACGGTCCCGGGCAACGTGCCGATGGTGCTCGTCGCCGACTGCCTCCCGGTAGCGCTGGCGGGGAAGCGCTCCGTCGGGATGATCCACTGTGGCTGGAGGGGACTCGCGGCCGGAATCGTCGCGCGCGGCGTGGGCGCCGCCGCCGCGACCCACGCCGTGATCGGTCCCGGCATCGGCCCGTGCTGCTACGAGGTCGGCGATGAGGTGCTTGCTGCGTTTGAGCCCCTGGGCCCGGGCTTGGCGGACGGCGCAATGCTCGACCTTCGCGCGGTCGCCACGCGCCTCCTCGAGCGGGCCGGCGTCGAGCGGATCGAGGTCAGCGACATGTGCACAAGCTGCAACCCGGACCTCTTCTTCTCCTACCGGCGCGACGGTGAGGAGACCGGCCGCCAGGCGGGCCTGGTCTGGATAGATGATTGAGGCGGGGCGCATCCGCCGCAACCTCGAGCGGGTCCGGGCGCGGGCCGGGCCCGAGGTCGAGATCCTTGCCGCGACGAAGTATGTCTCGACGGACGAGATGGGAGCCCTCGCCGAGGCCGGGGTGACGCTGGCCGGTGAGAACAGGCTCCAGGACCTGCAATCCAAGCGCGATCGATGGGGCGACGCCTTCACGTGGGACTTCATCGGCAACCTTCAGAGCCGCAAGGTGAAGGACGTGCTGCCGCTCGTCAGATTGATCCACTCCGTGGCCACCGACTCGGCCCTGGTCCAGCTGGAGCGTCACGCGACGCTCGACACCGAGGTCCTCGTGGAGGTGAACGTCGCGGGCGAGGAGGGGAAGGGTGGCGTCGTCCCCGACCAGCTGGGCGCCTTCATCGACCGCTGCCCCGTCAAGGTCGTCGGGCTGATGACCATGCCACCGTTCAGCGACGATCCGGCCTCATCGCGCCCGTTCTTCGCCCGGCTCGCGGAGCTCGCCGCCGACCACGGGCTGGCGCGATTGTCGATGGGCACCAGCCAGGACTGGGAGGTCGCGGTTGACGAGGGTGCGACGATCATCCGTCTCGGCACCGCGCTCTACACGTAAACGCAATAATCCGTACAGGAATCGTGCTAGGGGAAGCGAACGTACGCTGAGCGATGGCCTTTCGTGACACATGGCACCGCGCGCTGGTCTATTTCGGGCTCGCCGAGGACCCCGAGTACCAGGATGCCGAGATGTACGACCCCGACACCGGGACGCAGGGCGAGGTGTACGACGCGCCCGCCTCGCGACCCGCCAGCGTCAGCCCGATTCGCCGACGCCGTTCCCGGGATGAGATCGACGACATCTTCGCCGACGACGAGCCGATGGGCGACACCCGCACTCGGGCGCTTCGTCCCGTCGGGGGCAACGGGGGAGCGGACGTGCGGGTCCACCTGGTCACCCCGTACAGCTTCAACGACGCACAGGAGGTCGCCGACAAGTTCAAGCAGGACACGCCCGTGATCCTCAACCTTCAGACGACTGACTCCGAGCTCGCGAAGCGGTTGATCGACTTCACCTCGGGCCTCACGTACGCGCTCGGCGGGGGGATGCAGAAGATCGCCGACAAGACCTTCCTGCTCACGCCGCGAAACGTCGAGGTCTCGGCCGAGGAGAAGGCTCGCCTGGTCGAGAAGGGCTTCTTCAACCAGTCCTGAATAACCACTCCGGCGGCTGCTCGGCTTCGCCTAACCACTCCGGCGGCTGCTCGGCTTCGCCTCCGCCGCCGCCGGGTTTGGGCGCGTTACCGACCGGCAGGACGTAGCGGTTGCATCGCCCTTCGTCGCTGGTGCTGACCCAGGAACTTGGGGCGGCCATGGGGTCTTCAGCGCAAGCTCATAGGCTTGCACTGTGAAGGTTGGGTTCATGGGCGCTGGAAGCATGGCCGCGGCGATGGCGCGCGGGTGGGCCGCGGGTGAGGGCGGCCCGGAGGCGATGCTGTTCAGCGACGCCGGCTCGGGGCGTGCGGCGGCGCTCGCCGACGAGCTCGGGGGCGAGACCCGCGATGCGCCCTCCGAGTTGGGTCGCGACGCCGACCTGGTCGTGCTGGCCGTGAAGCCGAACGTTCTGGGAGCCGCCGCCAGTGCGCTCGCCGGAAGCGCCAAGGCGGTCGTCTCGGTCCTCGGCGCGACGCCGCTGAGCCGTCTCGAGGCGGCCTTTCCGGCGACTCCGGTGATTCGCACGATGCCGAACCTCGCGGTGGAGGTCCGCAGGGGTGTCATCTGCCACGCCCCCGTCGCCGTTCCTCCCCCGCTCGGCGCGGAGATCCTGGGGCTGCTCGGACTGCTGGGTCGCACGGTCGAGGTCACGGAGGACCTGATGGACGCGGCGACCGCGGTCATGGGCTGCTCGCCTGCCTACTTCGCGCTGACCGCCGAGGCACTGGCCGAGGCCGGGGCCGAGGAGGGCCTCGATCCAGAGCTCGCGCGCGAGCTGGTCGTGGAGACCCTGGCCGGCACGGGCCAGCTGCTCGGCGTGCGTCACCCCGCCGACCTGCGGAACGCGGTGGCGTCACCGGGCGGGAGCACCGAGGCCGGTCTCGAGGCGCTCACCGAAGCCGGGGCCAAGCAGGCCCTCGACGGAGCGGTCAAGGCCTCGATGGAGCGGATGCGGTCGTGATCCTGCCCCTGGCGATAAGCCGATCGACCGTCGCCGACTACGTCGCGGCGCTCTTCATCGTGTACTTCATCCTGATCTTCGTGCGGATCCTGCTCTCCTGGGTGCCGCGAATGCCGTACAACCGGGCCTTGCGTGCGGTGGTCGGATTCGTGGAGGAGGTCACCGACCCGTACCTGAACGTCTTCCGACGGGTCATCCCGCCACTCGGGGGAGGCGGATTCGCGCTCGACCTGAGTCCGATGCTCGCGATGATCCTTCTCTACATCGTCGGACAGCTCGTGGTCGGCGCGATCCGAGGGTGAGTTTCGAGAGGCCTCGCCGCAGGGTCGAGGCCTGGTGGCGGGCGCTCGCGGTCTGCGGAGCCGTCGTGCTGGTCGATCAGGTGTCCAAGGCGATAATCGTCTCCTCGCTCTCGGTCGGACACAGCGAGCCGGTGGCGCTCGGGTTCAGGGTCAGCAACACCCCGAACTCCGGGCTGGCGTTCGGGATCGGGAGCGGTCACGAGG
The DNA here is from genome assembly GCA_963720685.1 of uncultured bacterium. Lineage (GTDB taxonomy): Bacteria > Actinomycetota > Thermoleophilia > Solirubrobacterales > 70-9 > AC-56. Next base: position 1,079,128 of record CAVRGF010000003.1, read on the forward strand.
CGGTGCTCGCCGTGACCATCGCGGCACTCGCCATCGTGATGGTCTGGTTCGCGCTCGACCCGGTCCGGCCGGGCCTGTGGCTCGCCGTCGGCCTGCTGGTGGGCGGCGCGCTGGGCAACCTCGCCGATCGTGTCAGGGCCGACGCGGTCACCGACTTCATCGACCCGCCCTTCTGGCCGACCTTCAACCTCGCCGACGTCGCGATCACACTCGGAGCGGTCGCCCTCGTCCTGGTGTCAATCGGGGCCGACACCGATCGTGATGCCAGGCCCGACTGAGGGTTCGCCGGCTCCCGAGCCGCGAGTCGCCTGGGTGGATCGGCATCTGGCCGTTGTCGACAAGCCGGCCGGGCTCGTGGTGCACGCGGCTCCGGGGCATCACGGCACGACGCTGGTGGAGGCGCTCGGCGAGCTCCTGTCCGGCGGGGCCGACCCACAGCGCCCGGGGATCGTCCATCGACTCGACAAGGGCACGTCCGGGTTGATGATCGTCGCGCGGACCGACGAGGCCCACCGGCGCCTGGCAGCCCAGATCAAGGGCCGCGAGGTGGCGCGGATCTATACCGCATTGGTCGAGGGCCATCCCCGGTCTCGAACCGGGACCATCGATGCCCCGCTGGGGCGCGATTATCGGGCGCCCGAGCGTCGCGCGGTCGGTGGCCGTGCCCCGCGTGAGGCCCGTACCCACTTCGAGGTGCTCGAGCTGCTGGACCGCGACGCCCTGGTGGAGGTGCGTCTCGAAACCGGGCGCACGCATCAGGTCCGCGCCCACTTCGCCGCGATCGGCCATCCGCTGGTCGGCGACCCACGCTATGGCCACGCGGGCCGCCACGGGTTGGCTCGACAGTTCCTGCACAGCTCGCGGCTTCGTTTCCGCCACCCGTTCACGGGACGGGAGCTCGAGCTTCGCTCGTCGCTCCCCGGCGACCTGGTGGCCGCGCTCGATCGAGCGAGGTGACCTGAGGACCCGGTGAAAGACGGCGGTGGCGGCCCCGAGCTTGCGCCGCGACCGTGGAGCTCCAAGGCGAACCCGCGCCCCGCGCGATGGCTCTAGAATCCTGGCCGACCCGTAACCGACCCCTCGGCGGTGGGCACGGGGCCCTGCCCGGCGAAACTGAACGCCGGGTCCCCGCAGCGCCGCCAGGCAGAGCAGAGCCAAGATCGACACAAGGGAGGGCCATGCCGGAGCCTGGAATAAGGGAGCTGCTGGAGGCCGGACTTCACTTCGGCCACCAGACGCGACGCTGGGATCCTCGAATGCGCCCGTACATCTACGGGGAGCGCGACGGGATCCACATCATCGACCTGCTGCAGACCGAGCAGCTGCTCGCCGAGGCCCGTCGTTTTGCCGCCGATATCGCGAGCAAGGGCGGGACGGTCCTCATGGTCGGGACCAAGAAGCAGGCCCGCGACACGATCAAGGAGTGGGCGGAGCGCTGCGACATGCCGTACGTGAACCAGCGATGGCTCGGCGGCCTGTTGACCAACTTCCACACGATGTCGGCGCGGATCGATCGTCTTCACGAGCTGACCTCGCTTCGCGACGGCGGACAGCTCGCGCTCCTGCCGACCAAGGAGCGGATGGCGCGCGAGGCCGAGCTCGTGAAGCTCGAGTACAACCTCGGCGGCGTTCGCGGCATGAAGCGCCTCCCGCAGGCCGCGCTGATCATCGACCTGAAGACCGAGGCGATCGCGGTCCGGGAGGCGGCGCGTCTGCGAATCCCGATCATCGGTCTCGTCGACTCGAACGTCGATCCCGTCTCGGTCGATTTCCCGATTCCCGGAAACGACGACTCGATCCGCTCCTGCAAGCTGGTGATCGAGACCGTGGGGGAGGGTGTGTACGAGGCCGCGCAGTCGTGGCGGGAAGCCGAGGCCAAGCGCCAGGCCGAGGAGGAGGAGCGCCGCCGCGAGATCGAGGAGCGTGAGCGCCGCGAGGCCGAGGAGCGCGCTCGCAAGGAGGCCGCGGAGGAGGCCGCGCGGCAGGCTCAGCCAGGCGGGGAGGCCCCGGCCGAGGGTGCGGCGAGGCCCGCGGCGTCGTGAGCGCGGAGTGTCGCTGATGGCCTCGGTCGCCGCCTCCGACGTGAAGGTGCTCCGTGATCGCACCGGCGCCGGCATCATGGACTGCAAGGCCGCGCTTGCCGAGTCCGGCGGCGACCTCGAAAAGGCGATCGAGATCCTGCGCATCAAGGGGCAGGCGTCGGCGGCGAAGCGGAGCGGCCGAGCGACGAGCGAGGGCCTGGTCGCCTCCTACATCCACGCGACCGGCAAGGTCGGCGTCCTGGTCGAGATCCAGTGCGAGACGGACTTCGTGGCCCGCAGCGACGAATTTCAGGAGTTCGCCCGTGAGGTGGCGATCCACATCGCCGGCGCCCATCCTCCGCCCCTGTACGTCTCGAGCGAGGAGATCCCAGAGGAGGAGTGGGCTTCGGAGCGGTCGCTCTTCGAGGCGAAGGCCCGTGAGGATGGCAAGCCCGACGAGGTGGTCGAGAAGATCGTCGACGGTCAGCTCGCCAAGTGGACCAAGGAGGTCGCCCTGGTCGACCAGGAGCATGTGCGCAGCGATCGCTACGAGGGCAAGTCGATCGAGGAGCTGCGCGCCGAGCTCGCCTCGAAGACGGGAGAGAACGTGCGGATCGCCAGGTTCGCCCGGTTCGTGGTCGGCGAATCAGAGTAGCGATGCCTGAACCGTCGTTCAGCCGCATCCTCCTGAAGCTCTCCGGTGAGGCGTTGATGGGCACGCTGGACTACGGCACCGACCCGGCTCGGGTGGAGAGGATCGCGGCGCAGGTCCATGAGGTGTCCGGAAGGGGAGTCGAGGTGGCGGTGGTCGTGGGGGCCGGCAACATCGCTCGGGGGCTCGACGCCGCGGCCCAGGGCATGGACCGGGCGACCGCCGACTACATGGGGATGCTCGCCACGGTGCTCAACGCGCTCACCCTCCAGGATGCGCTCGAGAAGCAGGGTGCCCATACGAGGGTGCTTTCGGCGATCCAGGTCACCGAGGTCGCCGAGCCGTACATACGTCGTCGCGCGATCCGCCACCTCGAGAAGGAGCGGATCGTGATCTTCGCCGCCGGCACGGGCAACCCGTTCTTCACCACCGACACGGCCGCGGCGCTTCGGGCTCTCGAGATCCATGCGGAGGCGATCCTGATGGCAAAGCACGGCGTCGAGGGCGTCTACGACGCCGATCCCTCCAAGGTCCGCGACGCCAACCTCCTACCCGAGATCACCCATCGCCAGGCGATCGAACGTGGCCTGAGGGTCATGGACTCCACGGCGCTGTCGCTGTGCATGGACAATGACCTGCCGATCTACGTGTTCAACATGGCCGATGAGCGAAACATCGACCGGATCGTGTGCGGCGAGCGGGTCGGAACCCTCGTCTCCTCGGACGGTGCGCTCGCACGGGTTCCGGCCGAGGCCGAAAGGGCGGCGGCGAAGCGATGAGCGAGTTCACCGATGAGCTCCTCGCGGATGCCGAGCAGCGGATGACCAAATCGGTCGATGCCTGCAGGCACGAGCTGGCGACCGTCCGTACGGGGCGGGCTTCGCCCCATCTTCTCGACCGGGTGGAAGTCGACTACTACGGCACCGAGACGCCGCTTCGCCAGCTCTCACAGATCGCGGCGGCCGACGCGCGGCTTCTGACGCTGACGCCATACGACAAGAACGCGATCAAGATGATCGAGAAGGCGATCCTCGAATCCGACCTCGGACTCACGCCGTCCAACGACGGCAACGTGATCCGCCTTCAGATCCCGGAGCTGAACGAGGAGCGCCGCCGCGATCTCGTCAAGGTGGTTCACAACGTCGCCGAGGAGGGGCGTGTGGCGGTGCGCAACATCCGTCGCGACGTGATGGGCGACCTGCGGGAGCTCAAGAAGGACGGCGAGATCGGCGAGGACGACGAACGGCGAGCCGAGACCGAGCTCCAGCGTCAAACCGACGACGCGATCACGGAGATCGAGGACCTCCTCAAGGGCAAGGAAGAGGAGATCCTGGAGGTGTGAGCGCGCCCCGCCGGGCACGCCACGTCGCGATCATCACCGACGGCAACGGCCGCTGGGCGCAGCAGCGGGGCCTGCCGCCGATCGAGGGGCACCGGGCGGGCGCTGATGTCGTCAAGGAGCGCCTCCGAGACGCCGTCGAGCTTGGCGTGCGCGAGTTGACGGTGTTCTCGTTCTCGACCGAGAACTGGTCGCGTCCAGCCGAGGAGGTCGACGGACTGATGCGGATGTTCGCCGAGCGGATCGAGCGCGAGACCCCGGAGCTCGACTCCGAAGGCGTTCGGATGCGCTTCATCGGCCGCCGTGAAGGCATCGACCCCGGACTGATCGAGCGCATGCGATGGGCGCAGGAGACGACCGAGGCCAATCGGCGGATCACGCTGTTCGTCGCCTTCAACTATGGAGGCCGAGCCGAGATCCTGGATGCCGCGGCCAGGTTCGAGGGGACGACCGAGCAGGAGTTCAGCGCCCTCCTATACGCGCCCGAGATGCATGACCCCGACCTCCTGATCCGGACCAGCGGGGAGCGGCGGATCTCCAATTACCTGCTGTGGCAGTGCGCCTACACGGAGCTCGTGTTTCGGGACGAGCTGTGGCCCGACTTCACCCGCGACGCGTTCGAGGAGTCGCTGGCCGAGTTCGAGGCGCGCCAGAGGCGCTTCGGGTCGCGCATCTGATCCGATCGCTGGGCTTGGGCGCCCGCGGGCCCGGAAGCGCGGGCGTTAAGGTCGCGACCTGATGGACTTTCCGCCACGCCCCCCGGAGGCTCCACAGCGACCGCAGCCGGGGGGGAGGGCCACCAGCGCCCCCGACGCCCGGTCGTCCGCCAGGATCCCGCCGGGAGGCCCACGCGAGACGCGGGCAAGGCCCCCCAAGGGCCGCCGCCCGAGACGCGAGACCGCCGCCAGAATCGGCGTCGCGATCCCGTGGATCGCCCTCGCGATCTTCATCGTCGCGGTGGGGGGGATTCCCTTCGCGCTCGCAATGATCGGGTTCGCCGTGATCGGGCTCTCGGAGCTCTTTCGGATGACGAGGCGCTACCGGCCGTTGGTCCCGGTTGCCTTCGCGGTAGCGGCGGCGCTGATCATCGCCGCCTACTACGGCTCGCAGTTCCAGCTCGTTCTGATCATCGCCGCCGCCTTTCCGGCCATGTTCGCGTTCGCACTCACCCGAGGCTCTCGCGACGGCATCACCCAATCGATCGGGATCACCGTCCTCGGGATCGCCTGGATCGGGATCCCCTTCTCGCACGCAGTGCTGCTTCGCGAGCTGCCGCTCCATGGAGGCGCGCTGGTGATCGACGTGCTGGTCGGCACTTTCGTCACCGATACGGCTGCATACGCGGGAGGGCGGCTGTTCGGCCGCCATCCGCTTGCCGGAACGCTGTCCCCTAACAAGACCGTCGAGGGCCTCGTCTTCGGGCTGGTCGGCGGCACGATGGGATTTTGGTTCGCGGGCCTCTACCAGGATTGGCTGTCCGGTTTCGACGCCCTGATCATGGGCGTCTGCATCGCGGCCTTCGCGGTGCTCGGCGACCTGTTCGAGTCGATGATCAAGCGCGATCTGCGGATCAAGGACTCGGGCAACGTCTTCGGCCCACACGGCGGCCTTCTCGACCGCCTCGACGCCCTGCTGTTCACGATCGTGATCGGGTACTACCTGGCGGTGGCGTTCGTCTACTAGACGAGCGCTTCGCGAACGAAGGCCAGGTCCGCGCGCATGTCGTCGACAGTGCCCGGCGTCTCGCAGATCACGGCAGCGTCGGCGTCCCGGATCATGAAGCGAAGCACTTCGGGGTCGATCTCTCCTCGGCCGAGGTTGGCGTGGCGGTCGGCCCCCGTGCTCGGTGGGTCGCGGGAGTCGTTCGCGTGCAGGAGGTCGATCCGCCCGACGATCGCTCGCACGCGCTCGACCGCGTCGCCGAGGGCCTCGCCGGCCGCGTGGGCGTGGCAGGTATCGAAGCAGAACCCGATCTCGGCGCCGCCCCGGTGTGTGGTCACCGTCTCCCACAGCCCGGCCAGGGCCTCGAAGCGTCTGGCGACGGCGTTGTCGCCGCCGGCGGTGTTTTCGAGCAGGAGCGGCACCTCGCTCTCGAGCATCTCGAGCGTGCGGGCCCAGCGGCCGAATCCAGCCTCGATTCCGTCCTCGGCGTGCCCGGGGTGGACGATCACGGCCTCGGCGCCCACCTCCCAGGCTGCGTCGCAGGTCTGCTGGAGGATCTTTCGGGACCCGTAGCGGACGTTGTTCTTCGGCGAGCAGACATTGATCAGGTACGGGGCATGGACGTATAGGGGCCGATCCGACCGCCGCAGCCGCTCCGCGTCGGGGTGGGGAGGGGGCTTCGAGAAGCCCTGCGGGTCCGAGAGGAAGATCTGAACGCAGTCGGCGCCGAGCGTCGCCGCCTCGTCGAGGGGGTGTTGGGGCGCGACGTGCGCGCCAACGAGTCGCTCAGAGCCTGCGATCGGGCGAGGATAGCCTCGGCTCAGGCGATGCTCAGCGCCGTCCCTACACTGGGCCGGATGAAGCGGGTCGTGATCCTCGGCGCGACGGGATCAATCGGCGAGCAGGCTCTGGAGGTGGCGGCCGGCTCGGGCGAGCTGTCGGTTGTCGGCCTTTCGGCAGATCGAAACTGGAAGCGGGTGATAGGCCAGGCTCGCGATCACGGGGTACCGGCGGTCGCGCTAGCGGACCCCGCCGCCGCCGGCGAGGCGGCGGCGGCGTGGAACGGCCGGGTGTTGGCGGGGGCGGAGGGGATCCGGGAACTGGTGGCCGACTCCGGCGCCGACTTGGTGCTGAACGGCATCGTGGGGTCCGCCGGGTTGGGACCGACGATCGTGGCGCTCGCAGAGGGCATCGAGCTTGCGCTGGCCAACAAGGAGAGCCTGGTGATCGGGGGAGAGCTCGTCACGGCCCTCGCCGAAGCAACCGATACCCGGATCATCCCGGTCGACTCCGAGCACTCGGCTCTCTACCAGCTGGTGAGGGCAGAGCCCGCCGGCGGCGTCGATCGTCTGGTGCTGACCGCTTCCGGCGGCCCGTTTCGCGGTCGGGACGAGCTCGGGGACGTCACGCCGGCCGAGGCACTCGCGCATCCGACCTGGGAGATGGGGGGCAGGATCACGATCGACTCGGCAACCCTGCTCAACAAGGGCTTCGAGCTGATCGAGGCCCATCACCTGTTCGGTCTGCCCTATGGGCGCATCGATGTCGTGGTCCACCCACAGTCGATCGTTCACGGCCTGATCCACCTGAACGACGGAGCCGCGCTGGCTCATCTCGGCCAGCCCGACATGCGGGTTCCGATCTCCTACGCGCTTCACCACCCGGAGCGGGCAGATGTCGACCTGCCGACCCTGGATCTTGCCGAGGTCGGAGCTTTGACCTTCGAGCGGCCCGACCTCGCCACCTTTCCCTGCCTGAGGCTCGCACGCGAGGCGGGCGACGCCGGGGGCACGGCGCCGTGCGTCCTCAACGCGGCCGACGAGGTGGCCGTTGATGCCTTCCTCTCACACAGGATCCCGTTCACCGGGATCGCCGAGGTGATCGAGCGCACCATGGACACGCTCCCGGCTGTGACGCCGGGGCATTTCGAGGATCTCTACGCCGTCGATGCCGAGGCGCGGGAGCGAGCAGGAGAGCTGATCGAGCGGGTTGGTGCGACGCGGTGAGCTGGGTCCTGACGATCGCCGGGTTCGCGGTCTTGATCATCCTGCACGAGCTGGGCCACTTCGCCGCCGCCAAGGCGACCGGGATGCGGGTCGAGCGGTTCTTCCTCTTCTTTCCCCCGAAGGTGTTCTCGGTCCGCCGAGGCGAGACCGAGTACGGAATCGGCGCCCTGCCGTTCGGCGGCTTCGTGAAGATCACCGGGATGAACCCGGACGAGGATCTGCCGCCGGACGTCGCGCCTCGCGCGTACTACCACCAGCCGGTCTGGAAGCGGATCGTGGTGATCTCCGCGGGGCCCGCGATGAACCTGCTGGTCGCCTTCGTGCTGCTGTTCGGATTGGCATTCGGGCTCACCCAGGTGGACGGCCGGGTCGGCTCGATCGAGTCCGGTTCGCCGGCGTCGGAGCAGCTTCGAAGCGGGGATCGCATCCTGGCGGTCGACGGGAGGAGCCTTCCCAACGCGTCGACCGAGCGACGGCTCAGCCGCTTCGCCGAACTTGTCGCCTCCCATAAGTGCGCCGGCGAGCAGACCGACCGCTGCCGGGCCAAGACCCCGGTTCATCTGAGGATCAAGCGCGCAGGTCAGGTCAGGACCCTGGCGATAACGCCGGTCTATGACCCCGACCTCGGGCGCACCCGGCTCGGGTTCTCCTACGGCACCACCCCCGAGAACCTGTCGGTGGCGCAGGCGGGCGGCCGTGCGGTCAGCGAGATGTGGCGGGTGACGACGGGCACCGTCGGCGTATTCAGCAAGATCTTCGAGGCCCAGGAGCGAAAGAAGATTCACGGGATCGTCGGGATCTCGGACGTCACCCACCAGGCATTCGAGTTCGGCGCCCGGGAAGCGCTCACCCTGCTCGCCCTGATCAGCCTGTCGCTGGCGATCATCAACCTGTTCCCGTTCCTGCCGCTGGACGGCGGGCACATCTTCTGGAGCGTGGTCGAGAAGATCCGCGGTCGGCCGGTCCCGTTCAGCGTCATGGAGCGGGCAGGAGCGATCGGGTTCGTGCTGGTCATGGTCCTGTTCGCGGTCGGGCTCTCGAACGACATCGGCAAGCTGAACGGATCCGGCTTCACCACTCGCTAGACGGCTCGAGGCGAGCCGCCGGTGGCGTGGGTCTCGGGTACGCTTCTCACCGGGATGGAGGTCGAGACCGTCGCGCAGAAGAGCGGACGCCCAGTCGCGCTCGCGGCCCGCACCGCTTGTGAGGCGTTCCAGGCGACAGCGGCCGCCTGCCCAGACCGCACGGCGATTCGGACCCGCGGCGATGAATTCAGCTGCACTTGGAGCGAATACGCCGAGCGCGTCGAGGCGGTCGCCGGCGGCCTTGCGAGCCTTGGCGTGGAACGGGGCGACACGGTGGCCTTGATGCTGACCAACCGCCCCGAGTTCCACTTCGCCGACTCCGCCGTCATGCATCTCGGCGCGACCCCGTTCTCGATCTACAACACGTACACGGTCGAGCAGATCGAGCATCTGCTCGGTGACGCCGGCAGCCGCGTGGTGATCACCGAGCAGGCGTACGTCGACAAGATCCTCTCCGCGCGAGCGGGGCTCGACTCGATCGAGCACGTCGTCCTCGTCGACGGGAACCCCGTCGAGGGCACGACCGCTTTCGCCGACCTGGACGAGCCGGGTCCGGAGGGATTCGACTTCGAGGGATCGTGGAAGGCCGTGGAGCCCGACGACGTGCTGACCCTGATCTACACCTCGGGGACCACCGGGCCGCCCAAGGGCGTCCAGATCACCCACGCGAACATCTGCGAGACGGTTCGTTCCTATGACGAGCTGATCGAGTTCCCCGACGGCGGCCGAATCGTCTCCTACCTTCCGATGGCGCACGTCGCGGAGCGAAACGTGAGCCATTACCTGCCGATGCTGCTCGGCTTCACTGTCACCTGCTGTCCAGACGCTCGCGAGGTCATGGCGTACCTGCCTGAGGTGCGCCCGACCTGGTTCTTCGCGGTTCCCCGGATCTGGGAGAAGCTCAAGGCGGGCCTCGAGCAGATGCTCGCCTCGGCGCCGGCCGAGCAGCGGGCGGGCATGCAGCAGGCGATGGATGCGGCGCTTGAGAAGGTGCGGCTCGAGCAGCGCGACGCCGACGTTCCCACCGAACTCTCGGCCCGGGTCGAGGCCTCCGACGCCGAGGTCTTCTCGAACCTGCGAGCGCACCTGGGGCTCGACGCCGTGGAGGCCTGCAACGTCGGCGCCGCGCCGACCCCGCCCGAGGTGATCGAGTTCTTCCATGCACTGGGCATCCCGCTCGCGGAGCTCTGGGGGATGTCGGAGACGACCGGCGCCGGCACCTGCAACCCGCCGGAGCGGATCAAGATCGGGACGGTGGGCCCGCCCGCGCCGGGGGTCGAGATCAAGCTGGCCGACGACGGCGAGGTGATGATCCGCGGGCCGGTGGTCATGAAGGGGTATCGGAACCTGCCCGAGAAGACCGCCGAGACGATGAGCGACGACGGCTTCCTGATGACCGGCGACATCGGCGAGTTCGACGAGGACGGGTATCTGAGGATCGTCGATCGAAAGAAGGAGCTGATCATCACGGCGGCGGGCAAGAACCTCTCGCCGGCCAACATCGAGGCGCGACTCAAGCAGATCCCCCTCGTGAGCCAGGCGATCGCGATCGGCGACCGCCGAAAGTACATCAGCGCGCTGATGACCCTCGACGCCGAGGCCGTCAGGCGCTGGGCGAAGGAGAACGGCCTTGATGGGGACCTTGCGAGCCTGGCCGGGAGCGACGAGCTGATCGCCGAGATCCAGCGAGGGCTCGACCAGGCAAACGATGACCTGGCGCGCGTCGAGCAGGTGAAGCGCTTCGGTGTGCTCCCTGCGGACTGGGAGCCGGGCGGCGACGAGCTGACGCCCACGATGAAGCTGAAGCGCAAGCCGATCCTCCAGAAGTACGCCGCCGAGGTCGAAGCCCTCTACGACGCCTGATCCGGCGCCGCGGCCGAGCCGGCGCCGCTAGGGTCTGACGACCCTGAACGTCCTGCTGGCCGGAGTGGGATCGCTGATCCCGGAGTGCCTGGCGGTGACCTTGAATGTGTGCTGACCCAGGCTCAGCCTCCCGAGGGTGTGGGGACTCGTGCAGGCCTTCGACGCGCCTCCATCGATCCGGCAAGCAAAGGTGGCCGGCGTCAGACTTGACTTGAACTTGAAGGTGGGGGTGCGGTCGCTGGTTCGTCCCGACGGACCCCGAGTGATCGTGGTGTCCGGGCAGGCTCGCTCGGTGGGCGGGGTAGCAGTGTTTCGCGGATGAGGCGAGCCCGAGAAGAAGTCGGCGGAGCTCTTATTCGTGTCGTCGGCCACCTCGAGCAGGGCCGGGCAGCCCCGGGAGATGCGGCGAACGAGCGCCTTGCCGTCCGGGATCGCCGGCGCGGGGGAGCCCGCCGGCGAGGGAAGCGGGGTGCCGCTCGTATTGTCGAAGGCGCCCCAGGAGACGCAGTCGACACCCGCCCAGCAGACGGCCCCGCCGCCGGGGCTGAGGTGCTTGCTCGGCTGGAAGCTGATCGAGAAGTCCCTCCCCACACCGAGAATCGGGTTGGTCGTTGCGAACAGGATCGTCCCTTGGGACTCACTCGCGACGTTCCCCGGTGACGACGTACCGATCTGCCCACCGCTCGGGTTGTAATAGACCATCTTGTGGGTGCTGAGGAAGTTCTCCCCCGCGCTTGGCATCTGCAGGACCACGTACTGGGAGTTCCGATCGGCGGTCGTACCGGGATAGACCTCCCTGATCTTGTTGAGGTGGAAGGTGGCGCTTGCAGCGGCCGGCAGCAGCAGGCCGATAATGACCACCGCCGCCGATGTGCCGGCGATTGGGCCACGACGTCGTCGGTTGCGGTTCGCGGAACCCTCCATGCGCGTGGATATACGACTGCGTGGAGGTCAAGGTTCACCCCGGTACCCTCTTGACGTGGCATCCAGGCGGCAGATATGGGTCAAGGACGTGCCGATCGGCGGAGGCGCTCCGGTCGTCGTGCAGACGATGACCAAGACCGAGACCGCGAACCTCGCCGCGACCATGGAGCAGATCCAGCGGGTCGCCGAGGCCGGCTCGGACCTGGTTCGCGTAGCGGTCCCGCGTGAGGCTGACGTCGAGGCCCTCAAGACGATCGTCGTCGAGTCGCCGATCCCGGTGATCGCCGACATCCACTTCAACCACACGCTCGCCCTGAAGGCGATCGACGCCGGAGCGCACTGCATCCGGCTCAACCCGGGGAACATCGGCGGGCCCGACAAGGTGGCCGAGGTGGCCAAGCGCGCCACGGAGGCCGGAGTCCCGATGCGAATCGGGGTCAACTCGGGATCGCTGCCCAAGCACCTTCATGAGCTCGAGCGCTCGGCCCCGGTTGAGGCGCTCGTCGCTGCTGCGGTCGAGTTCGTCGCCCTGATGGAGGGGCTCGAGTTCGAGGACTTCAAGGTATCCATCAAGTCGACCAACGTTCCCAATACGATCGCCGCCAACCGTCTGCTGGCCTCCAAGATCCCCTACCCCATCCACCTCGGGATCACAGAGGCGGGGACCAAGTGGTCAGGGTCGCTCAAATCGGCGGTTGGCCTCGGGACGCTGCTCGCCGACGGGGTGGGCGACACGATCAGGATCAGCCTCTCGACCTTCCATGCGGAGGAGGAGGTCAAGGTCGCCTGGGAGATCCTCAAGGCCCTGGGCCTGCGTGAACGCGGCCCGGTCCTGATCGCGTGCCCGACCTGCGGCCGGCTCCAGTTCGACATGGACACGGTGGTCGCCGAGATCGAAACCCGCCTGGAGGGTTACGGCGAGCCGATCGAGGTGGCGGTGCTGGGGTGCGCGGTCAACGGCATCGGCGAGGCCTCCCACGCGGACTTCGGGATCACCGGGGCAAAGAACGAGGGCCTGATCTTCGCCCACGGGAAGCCGCTGCGAAAGGTCCCCCAGGCCGAACTCGTCGATTCGCTGTTCGAGGAGATCGACAAGTCTCTCGACCGGGGCAAGCTGGACGTTGATGCGCGCGAGGCCGCCGCCGGGGCCGCCTGGCTGCAGAAGATCGAGGACGAGAACGTCGACGAGCTCACCCCGGAGCGAATCGCTCAGATGGAGGCCGCCGCCGCGGCCTCCACGGGTCTGAACGCCGAGCCGGGCCCGGGCGAGGCCGGGAGCGGCAGCAAGCCGCCTGCGTTGGATGAGGACGCCTCGCCGGTCACGGGTCGTCGCTTCACCCGGGCGACCTAGCCGCGCCGGGAACCCGGATCAGCTGACCGGGCCCGCCCGGCCCCGCGCATCGTCGGTCGGAACCGTTCGCTGCGCACGCGGTCTCGGCTGCAACCGCTAGGCTCGCGCCTCGTGACACGGCTCGCCGAGTACTTCCTACCGACGCTTCACGAGGACCCGGCGGACGCCGAGTGGGTGTCTCACAGGCTGATGGTCAGAGCCGGGCTGATCCGCCAGCTGGGCGCCGGCCTGTGGACCTGGCTTCCCGCGGGGCACCGCGTGATCAAGCGGATCGAGGCGATCATCCGCTCAGAGCTCGATGCGATCGGCGCCCACGAAATGCTGATGCCGGTGCTCCAGCCGGCCGAGCTGTGGCGTCGGACGGGCCGCTACGACATCAACGAGCTGTTCAAGTTGCGAGATCGCAAGGACGCAGACTTCGTTCTCGCGATGACCCACGAGGAGAACGTCACCCACCACGTCGCGGCCGACGTACGCTCCTACCGGGACCTGCCCCTGATCCTCTACCACCTCCAGACCAAGGAGCGCGACGAGCCGCGCCCGCGCGGGGGCGTGCTCCGGGCCCGCGAGTTCACAATGAAGGACTCATACAGCTTCGATTGCGACCTCGAGGGGCTGGAGCGAAGCTACCGGCTCCACATCGAGGCCTACGACCGGATCCTCGACCGCTGCGGGCTGCGCACCTACCGGGTCGAATCCGATGTCGGAATGATGGGCGGACTCGGCGCACACGACTACATGGCGCCCTGCGCGGCGGGCGAGAACCAGATCGCGCTCGCACCGGGGTACGCTGCCGACGTCGAGGTCGCCGTCGCCGATCCGCAGCCGGTCGAGCTGCCGCCGGCGCTGGGCGAGCCCCGCGACGCGCCGACCCCGGGACTGACCACCGTCGAGGAGGTCGCCGGCGCGCTCGGCGTTCCCGCCGGCGCGCTGATCAAGGCGATGCCCGTGGTCGTAAACGACCGCATGGTGCTGGCCCTCCTCCGCGGCGATCATCGGCTCAACGAACTGAAGCTCCGCAGCGTGCTCGAGGGCGACTTTCGGCCCGCCCGCGAAGAGGAGATCGACTCGGAGCTCGGCCCGCCCGGTTACATCGGGCCAGTCGGCGCCGAGCTGCCAATCCTCAAGGACGCCGCGATCGATGGCGAGGGCTACGTCTGCGGCGCCAATCGGGCCGACACGCACCTGATCGGGGTCTCGCCGGATCGCGACTTCAACTTCGAGGAGGTTGACATCAGGTCGGTCGAGGCGGGTGATGTCGCACCGGGGGGCGGTCGGATCGAGCTCGAGACCGCGATCGAGGTGGCGGGTATCTTCAAGCTCGGCACCCGCTACTCCGAGCCTCTCGGGGCCACGTACCTCGACGATCGCGGGCAGGAGCATGCGATCGTGATGGGTTCCTACGGGATCGGCCCGGCGCGCATCGCTGCGGCGGCGATCGAGCAGGGAGCCGATGAGAAGGGGATCGTGTGGCCGCGCTCGATCTCGCCTTGGGACGTGCACCTCATCGGGCTCGGCAAACCCGGCGACGAGGTGACCGCGGCGGCCGAGGGGCTCTACGCCGAGCTCGTGAGCGCGGGAGCGCGTGTCGTGTTCGACGACCGCGATGCGGGCCCGGGCCAAAAGCTCACCGACGCCGAGCTGCTGGGCTGTCCGATTCGGCTCGTGGTCGGCCGGCGGGCGCTCGCCGAGGGCCACGTCGAGGCACAGGCACGCCGCAGCGGAGCCGACGAGCGCCTGCCCGTCGCCGCGGCGGCGAGCAGGGCCCTCGAGCTGCTCGATGGCATCGACTAGGCGCCTATTCGGCCTCGACCGCTCGGGCCCCTCGCCTCCACAGACGCATCGTGGGGAGCCGCTTCGACCGCTCACGATCCCCAACCTGGTCGGCTACGTCCGGCTCGCAGGGATCCCGATCTTCCTCTACCTCGCCCTGGGCTCCTCGGACGGACGCACGGTCGCCTCCGCGGTCCTCTACTTGGCGATCTCGGCCGGCGACTACCTCGACGGCTTCCTGGCCAGGGTCACGGGCCAGTACAGCCGCATGGGTGCGCTGCTCGACCCAGTTATCGATCGGCTGACCATCCTCGCCGGGCTCGTCGTCTGCTGGCGCTTCGAGCTGCTCCCCCGCTGGGCTTTGGCGATCCTCGCCGCCAGGGAGCTCGCAACCCTGGCGCTTGCCCAACTCGCCCTGCGAAGGGGGGTCGACCTGGAGATCAACTGGGTCGGGCGGACCTCCGTGTGGCTGACCATGGGCGGGATCTTCTTGGCGCTTTCGACTGACGCGTGGATCGCGACGGCCGTCTTCCTGATCGGCTTGACGGGGTCGCTGCTCGCCTCGGCGCTCTACGTCAACACCGGCCTGCGTCAAGCGCACAAGGGCTGATGCCGGGCCCTGCGTCCGCGCGAGGCCGGGCCGCGGGGCGGCGGGCGTGCCCCGACCCCGAAACCTGGCTTCTGACGGCGGACCCCGGGCGGGTTCCTGCAGAGGCCCTCAACCTCAACTTGACCTTTGCGTCGCGCCTATAATCGGGTGGCCGGCTCAACCACACCACCAGAGGGAGCATGAGAGTGGAGGAAACCTTTCCCGACGTCAGCTCGATGAGCGATCAGGAGCTCAAGGAGCTGATCGATCAGCTCACCGACTCCGAGCGCGAGATCTCCTACAAGCGCCGGCTGCTCCACGGCAAGATCGACATCCTGCGGGCGGAGCTGGTCAATCGCCTCAAGGGCCATCGGGAAGCCGGTGAGGAGCTGATCAGCGGCCAGGACGTGCAGCAGCTGACCGACATCCTGCTCGGCAAGGCCCCGGCCCCGCCGCAGCAAGGGGAGGGGTAGGGGAGGTGCAGACGTAGTGGCCCTGCACTGCTCGGAGTGCGGGTTCGTCAACCCCGAGGGCGCCAATTATTGCCAGAAGTGCGGCGCTTACCTGGCGATCCCGGAGGGCGAGGATGCCTCGACGATGGCCTACAAGGTCGGGGAGACCGGCGAGTACGAGCCGGTCGACGTCACCGATGAGGTCGACAAGGCCGGGGCCGCGCTGGTCGTCCGCTCGGGTGGCGGTCGGGCGGGGGAGAGCTTCACCGTCGAAGGAGAGCGGGTGAGCATCGGCCGGACGCCCGACGCAGCCGTGTTCCTCGACGACGTTACCGTTTCGCGAAACCACGCGCTGCTGGTTCGCCGCCGAGACGGCCTCTACATCGACGATCTCGGCTCGCTGAACGGCACCTACGTGAACCGCCGCAGGATCGAGTCGCACAAGCTGGAGGACGGGGACGAGATCCAGATCGGCAAGTACAAGCTCAGCTATCTGGAGCGCTGATCGTGGCGGTTGCGACACAGACAGGCGAGGGGGACGCGGCTCGGGCGGCGAGCGGGCGGCGAGACGGCGGCGCGGCCTCGCGACCGCGAAAGGCGCTGACGATCGGCGCCGTTGCGAAGATCCTGGGCCAGGAGTTCGATGACATCTCGATCTCCAAGATCCGCTACCTGGAGGACCAGAAGCTCCTCGCACCGCGCCGCACCCAGGGTGGATATCGGCTCTACAGCCAGGCAGACGTGGAACGCCTCCGGGCGATCCTGCGAATGCAGCGCGATGAGTTTCTGCCCCTGCGGGTGATCCGCCAGGAGCTGGCCACCGGAGACTTCACGGGCGCCCGGCGCGGCAGCGATGCGGCCGCGACCCGCCGGGCCGGCTCGGTCGACGCGCCGGTCTCCACCTTGACGCTCGAGGAACTGCTGGACGAGGCTGGGGTGTCGGAGGGCCTTCTGCGTGAGCTCCAGGAGTTCGGGATCGTGCAGCCCGACCGCCGCGACGGGCGGCTGCTCTACGACGAAACGGATCTCGAGATCGTCCGCGCCGCGTCCGAGCTCTCCCAGTTCGGCGTCGCCGGCCGGAATCTTCGGGTGTTCAGGACCTCAGCCGATCGGGAGGCCGCCCTGCTGCAGCAGCTCGTCGGCCCGGCCCTTCGCTCTCGAAGCCAGGCTCGTCGCAAGGAGGCGATCGAGAACCTGGAGAGCCTCGCGGCGGTTTGCGGGCATCTGAAGCATCTGCTCCTCGTCCGCGACCTTCGCCGTCTCAAAGGCGACTAGGAATAACTCCGACGGCTGCTCGCCTTCGGCTCCGCTGCCGTCGGGTTCGGGCGCGTTACCGGGCGGCAGGACGTAGCCGCGCTTACCGCGACTTCGTCGCTGGCCCGCCCCAGGCACCTGCTTGGTGCGAGTCCGCCGCCGCCGGGTTAGGGTGCAGGCGTGGCGGCAGGTCGAACACGCGCCTACCGCGACTTCGTCGCTAGCCCGGGCCGATGCCAAAGGTGACTCGAAAGCGGTTGATCGACGCTCCTCGGGCGCGGGTTTGGGAGCTGGTCTCCGACCCCCATCACCTGCCTCGGTGGTGGCCGCGGACGGTGCGGGTCGAGGACGTGCGGGGGGCCGGGAAGCGGGGGCGCTGGACGACGGTTCTCGGGACCGCGCGGGGGAGGGGCGTGAGGGTGGACTTCCGCTGCGTCCGGGCCACGAACGAGGAGCGATACGCGTGGGAGCAGGAGATCGAGGGGACGCCGTTCGAGCGGATTCTCCGAGCCGCAGAGCTTTGGATCAGCCTCGAGGATCGAGACCCCGGGACCCTCGTGACCCTGCATAGCAGCGAGCGTCTGCGCGGGTTATCGCGGCTCGGATCGCCGATGATGCGTCGGGCCACGGGACGCCGTCTCGACGAGGCGCTGAGCGGAATCGAGCGAGCGCTGACATGAGCCCTGCTCGCTCGCCCATGAAGTGGTGGGGGTGGGGGGATCCCGCAAAGCGAATCGAGCTCGGCTCCGAAGCGCTCGAGACCCTGCGGGCCGAGCTCGGCGAGGCCGAGCCGCCGGCCGCACGGCCGGCGCTCGAAGAGGTGGCTCTGCCCGCGGCCAGGCCGGTCCCGAAGGCGGTGTTGGACGCGGTCGGGCCGGACGCCGTCCTGAGCGGCGCCGAGGACCGCCTTCGACGGGCGACGGGCCGCGGGTATCCGGACCTCGTCCGGCTTCGCTCCGGTCGGCTCGACGAGGCCCCGGACGCCGTGGTGATGCCGGGTACCTCCGCCGAGGTCGCCCGCGTGCTCGAGGCCTGCGCGCGGGAGCGGGTCGCGGTGGTGCCGTTCGGGGGCGGGACGAGCGTCGTCGGCGGGGTCGACCCGGCGGCCGCGGGGTTTGACTGCCTGATCTCGCTCGACCTGGGCCGACTGGTCGAGGTGAGCGTCGACCACCGCTCCCTTACGGCGACCATGGGTCCCGGCCTTCGGGGGCCTGACGCCGAGCGGGCCCTTGCGGAGCGGGGGGTGACGCTGGGGCATTACCCGCAGTCGTTCGAGTACGCGACGATCGGTGGCTTCGCGGCGACTCGCTCGGCGGGCCAGGCGTCGAGCGGCTACGGGCGGTTCGACGCCCTGGTCAGCTCGATTGCCCTGACCGCGCCGGTGGGCGAGATCCGCACACTCGAGACGCCCCACACGGCGGCGGGGCCGGCATTGCGCGAGATCGTCGTGGGCTCGGAGGGCGCTCTCGGAGTGATCACCGAGGTGACCGCCCGGGTTCGGCTGGTTCCCGAGCACCGCCGTTACGAGGCGTGGATGGCGGCCGACTTCGACTCGGGCATCGAGATCGTCCGCTCGCTGGCCCAAGCCGATGCGCTGCCCGACGTGGTGCGGGTCTCCGACCGGGCCGAGACCCGAATCTCGCTCGCGCTCGCGGGCACCGCGGGCCCCAAGCGGGCGCTCCTGGACGGGTACCTGAAGCTCCGGCGCCGCGCGGGCGGATGCGTCGTGATCTGCGGCTGGGAGGGCGAGCGCGAGGCGGTCGAGCGCCGGCGAGCGCTTGCGGCTCGCCGGCTTCGAGCCGGGGGCGGGGCGAGCCTCGGAAGCGCCCCCGGCAGGGCGTGGGAGCGGGGTCGGTACAACGGCCCGTACCTGCGTGACGAGCTCCTCGACCTCGGGTACGTGGCCGAGACGCTCGAGACCGCCCACACGTGGAGTGGCCTGCGCGGACTGTACGAGGCGGTCTCCTCGGCGATCGTCACGTCACTCACCGATCAGGGGACGCCCGGAGTCGTCATGTGCCACCTCTCGCACGCCTATCGCGACGGGGCCTCGCTGTACTACACCTTCCTCGCTCGTCGAAAGCCGGGCGCCGAGCTCGAGCAATGGCGAGCCGTCAAGTCCGCCGCCTGCGAGGCGATTGCGGGGGCCGGGGGGACGATCACGCACCACCACGGCGTCGGCCGCGACCATCTGCCATACATGAGCGCCGAGATCGGCGAGCTCGGGATCGAAGCGCTGCGCGCGGTCAAGGACCGTCTCGATCCGACCGGGATCATGAACCCCGGCAAGCTGATCACTGCGACCTAGCCGGGTCCGCTCGGATCGCCTACCGGCACGGCTTCCACGGCTTCGCTTCGAGCGAGAAGTCAGAGGCCTTCTTGATCGCCTCGATCCCCAGGTCCCTCGCCTTGGGGCAGAACCGACTGGGTGGGATCTCGTATTCGACCTGGAACACGGGCTTGCCGGCGCGGATGAACGCCTTGTAGCCCGGGGAAGGGTTGTCGGTGCACTCCCGGTATTCGAAGCACTGCTCGTTGATCGCGAAGTCGAATCGCGGCTGGAGCGTCGGGACCTGGCCGATGTCGTTCTTCAGCCCGACCGAGAGACCGTTTCGATGTGCGATTCGGGCGAGCGCGCGGTCGAAGAGGAGCTGGTCCTGCGCGCTCACGCGCCAGCCCGTGACCTTGTGGCCCTGAGCGTAGGCGTCGACGACGTCGTACTCGACCCCGTCGAAGCCGGCCCGCGCGCACTTCTCCGTGCGAGCCTCGATCCGGCCGAGGACGAAGTCGCGCTGGCCACTGCCGTTCTTGAGGTTGACCCAGTACTCGTTCGGGAACCTACGGCTGAACGGCTTGCCGATCAGGCTGTGGTGGTGGCCCTCGTCGAAGGCGACGTACTTGTCGTAATCGGGGCGGAAGCGCTCGGCCGTCCCGGCGGACATGTAGCAGACAGCATGGGCGCCTCGCCGGTGGATCGCATCCACGGCCTTGGTGTCGATCGTGTGGTCGTTGCCCGAGACCTGCCCGTCGACGTACAGGTCGATGTCGAAGACGTCGGGATGGACGCAATGGCGGCCCGAGTAGGGCACCTGGCAGATTCCAACGTTGATTCCGCCGGTCGATGCGCGCCGGCGGTCGGAGCTCTCGAGCTGGTACTGCCAGCGGTCACCGAACGACGGCGTCCACGAGACCTGCTTCGACGGGTTCGCCGACGAGCCCTGCGTCCCGCAGGCGACGATCGCGACGCCTGCGAGCGCGATCGCGACCAGCCTTGCCGTGGATGCCATCAGCCTGAAGGTGAAGGCATCGTCCAGCTACTTGCTGAGCCCGAACACGAACCAGACGACGTAGACCTGGCCCTTCGGGGGCGGCTGGGCGTCGGTCAGCTTGACGCTGAGTACCGGGCTCTTGGCGTTCGTCAGGTCAAGGGTGGCAGAGCCGCTTCCTTGGACGCCCTTGAGCGCCTTGAGGTCGACGGGGATCGTGTTGCCGTTGCGACTCCCGGCCACGCCCACGAACGAAGGGGAGCCGGTAACCGGGAGTATCAGTTGCCGGCTCTTCACGGCGTGGCTCACAGCGAGCGCCAGCTTCCGACCATCCCCCAGAGTCACGTAGATCGCCTGGACCCTGGGAATGAGGCTCTGCAGCGTCGCCGGGATCGGCACTTGACTGGCGGCCGATCCGGAGCTCGACACCTTGAGCGGGGCCAACGGATAGCCCTCGGCCTGGCCCGCCGCGCCTGCGCCGGTCGTGGTGGTTGCCGTGGTCGCCGCCTGGCTCGAGTCCCCTCCCTTGAAGGCGCCGGTGGCGGCCAGTATCCCCACGACCACCAGGACAGCGAGACACCCGAGCGCCACGATCAGCCTGGTTCGGTGGCCCTTCGCTGCGGCGACCCGCGCTGGCGGCGCGGCGGAAGGGGCGTCCGCCTTGTCCTTGGCTCTCAGAGTGCGCAGTCGATCGGGAATCGGCAGGCGCGCGGCGGCGCCTCCCTCGGCTCGCGGCCTCGGGCGCCGCTCCTCCCCCGGAAGGCGGGGCAGCTCCCCTTGCGGCGCCAACAGGCGAAGCTTCTGTGAGAGCTCGGTGGCCAGCGCGAGGTCGGCGGGATCATCCTTGAGATGGCGGACCGCGTCGGCCCGGCCGATCGGGTCAGCCTGGCCGAGGAGGTAGTCGGTGAGACCGACATTTCGGTCCGGGTCGACTCCGGCGAGCTCGGTCAGCGCGGCGCGGGCCCTGGCGCGGACGCCCGCCTCGTCGACTCCCAGCACGGACCCGAGATCCTCATAGCTCTGCCCGCGCTCGAGCAGGAGCTGCAGCATCGCCTGTTGGTCCGCCGCCAAGGCCACGTAGGAAAGCCTACGGACTCAGGTTGGGCGGGGCGCAGAAGCGCGGTCGGCGGGCCCTGACCTGCAAAGTAAGGTGCCGAGACCGTGACTGCCCTCGCCGATCTCGCGCTGAGGCGTCCGATCGTCGTGCTCGTCGCGATTCTCGGGGTGCTGGCCGCGACGGTCGTCGTCGCGGCCGGTGCGCCCGGCCAGCTCCGGGTCGGCGCCGCGTCGTTGGACGGTTCGGGCGGAGCGTCCCAGGGGCCAGGGGACCTCGTTGTCGCCACCACCGGCAAGGGCTCGGTCGACTCGGGGCCATACCAGGTCGCGCTTCGGGTCATCACGGCTCAGCTGAGCTCCGACCCAGGGGTCGTGTCGGTGCGGCGGGGCCCGGTTTCGGGCGACGGGCGGTCAACCTCGCTGATCGTCGCCCTTGCTCGGGGTGACGATGCGGCCGACCAGCGATCGGTCGAGCGGATCGAGTCAGAGATCGACCCCGGTCCGTTGAAGGTCGCCTACGGGGGCCAGGTTCCGACGCTTCTCGAAGCACGACATGACCTCTCGCACGACCTCTGGAGGCTCGAGCTGGTCGCCATCCCCATCGTGATCGTGGCCCTGATCGCGGTCCTGGGGCCGTGGCTCGCGGCCGCTCCCGTGCTCTGTTCGGCGATCGCGATCGCAGGGGCGCTCGCAGGATTGCGAGCCCTTGGAGAGATCGCCGACCTGTCGCTGCTCGGAATCGCGCCGGCCGCCGTGGTCGGGCTGGCGATCGGCATCGAGACACCTTGCCTGATGATGGCTCGCTTCACGGACGAGGCTGCCTCCGTGCCACACGCCGAAGCGGTGCGACGCTCGGTGGCGGGGAGCGCCTCTGCGACGCTGCCGACCGTCGCGGCCGTCGTGTTCGCGACCGCGGGCCTGCTCGCCACCGGCCTCGATCAGGCTCCGTCGATGCTCCTTGCGAGCTTTCTGGCCGCCTGCCTCGCGATCGCGTCGGCACTGATCGCGGTGCCGGCTCTGTTAGCCCTCGCCGGGCCAGACTCGAGGCGGCGTCTGGGCTCCCGATCCGGCGAGCCGAGACTGGGCGCGGTCCCGAGGCGCTGCGCGGGCTTTCTGGCCAGTTCGCGGCTGCGCGCAGCGCTCGCCGGGGCGATCGCCGTCGCGCTGATGGTCGCCGCGGGGGTACCCGCGCTGGGCGGCCAAAGCCGCCCCTTCTCCGCTGCCGAGCTTCCGGCCGGATCCGAGGCCGCCGCGGCCACCACCCTGATGAGCGAGCGACCACATGGTGGCGGGCATGGTGATCGGGCCGCCACGAAGCCTCAACCGGTGGCGGCTGGGAACGCCGACGACTCCGTGTTCGGGAAGTTGCCACTCGCCGCCGCGGTCTCGCTGGGGGGGCTCGCGCTGCTGTTCAGCGTCGCCTTCTCGGTTCGCGTGATTGCAGTTGCGGTCGTGGCCCTGCTGCCTGCGGCCGCGGCGTGCGGCCTGTGCGTCCTCGTGGTCCAGAATGGTCATCTGGCGGCGGCGATCGGCCTGCAGCGACAGGGCGCCCTCGAGACGGGGGCCGTCGCATCGCTCCTCGCCGCCGTCGCGTCGATATGCGCCGCACGGGCGGTGCGCGCCGTGGGAGCCACCCGTGGCGAGAGCTCACTCGGGCTCGGGCCGCTCCGTGCCGCCGAGGCTGCTGCGGCATTCACAGTACCGGCGGTGATCCTCGCGACGCTCGGGGTCGCCGCGGCAGCGGGCGCGCTCGGCGGCTCGGACCTGTACCCGGCGCGCGAGTTCGGGTTCGCGCTCGCCGCAGGCGTGATCATCGACCTGGTCCTCGTTCGCGTCCCGCTGCTCGCGGTCTTGTCCCGCTGGGGTGGCGCCGACAGCTAGGCTGCGACCCGATGCAGGAGCGCCACGCCGAGCAGGTTGGTCGCCGAGACGGCTTGGGGGATCTGATCGGCCTCGAGTACCTGGAGACCGGCCCGGATGAGGTCAACGCGCGCGCCGCGGTGACCGAGGACCTCCTGCAGCCTGCCGGGCTCGTTCACGGCGGGGTCTATGCGGCGATGGCCGAGAGCATCTGCTCGGCCGCCACGTGGCTCGCTGTCCAAGGAGACGGCATGGCTGCGATGGGTCAGTCGAACAGCGCCACCTTCCTGCGTCCGATCACCGAGGGATACGTCCACGCCGTCGCCCGTCCACGCCATCGCGGCCGCACGAGCTGGGTCTGGGACGTTGAGATCACCGACGACCAGGGTCGTTCGTGCGCCCTGATCAGGATGATCGTCGCCGTCCGCCCTCGGCAATGACTCCGCCGGCTGCTCGGCCTCGGTTCCGCTGCCGTCGGGTTCGGGCGCGTTACGCGGCGGCAGGGTGTGAGCGCCTGCACCGGGACTGCGTCCCTAGCTCAAGCGGGGCCACCGAGGGCCGCGAGGCGGGACCGGCAGTTCGCGAGGCCTTGGGCGGCGTAGTCCTTCATCCGCGGAAGCGGTTGGTGATCGGAAGGCGGCGATCACGGCCGAACGCCTTCGGCGTGATCCGGATCCCGGGAGGCGCCTGGCGCCGCTTGTACTCGGAGCGATCGACCATCGCGATCACCTGATCGACCAGCTCCGGCGGGACGCCACTGTCCGCGATCTCGTCGCGGCCGCTGTCCTCCTCGACGTAGGCCGAGAGAATCCTGTCCAGGGTCTCGTATGGCGGCAGTGAGTCTTCATCGAGCTGGCCGGGCCGAAGCTCCGCCGAGGGCGCGCGCTCGAGCACGGATCGCGGGATCGGCGCGGGCTCCGAGAGGCCGTTTCGGTACCGGATCAGGCTGTACACGAGGGTTTTCGGCACGTCCTTGATCACGCCGAAGCCGCCCGCCATGTCGCCGTAGAGGGTCGCGTAGCCCACGCTCGTCTCGCTCTTGTTGCCAGTCGTCAAGACCAACCAGCCGTTCCTGTTGGAGAGAGCCATCATCAGATTGCCTCGGATCCTCGCCTGGAGGTTCTCGGCCGTCAGGTCGGGCCCGGGGGGGTGCGCGCCGTCACCGGCGCGCGCGAGCAGCAGGTCGTATACGCGCATGGCGTCCTCGATCGGGATCTCGATCAGCTCCGCGCCGAGGCGCTCGACGATGCTTCGAGCGTCCGCCTGGGTCTCGGTGCTCGAGTGGGGAGACGGCATCACCACGCAGCTGACCCGTTCGGGCCCCAGGGCATCAGCAGCGACGACCGCCACGAGGGCCGAGTCGACCCCGCCCGACACGGCGACCAGGACCCGCTCGAACCCGTTCTTTCGGACGTAGTCGCCGAGCCCCAGCTTCAGGGCCGCATACACCTCGGCGTCCGCCTCCAGCGGGTCCGCGAGGGGTGGCGCGCTCCGATCGCCCGGCGGGGGTTCCGGGACCTCGAATCGGCCCAGGAGGCGGACGCCGGGACTCCCGGGCGGCTGTCCGGGGCTGTCGGGTCCGGGGTGCTCGTGGTCCGGGCCGAGGGGCACGTCGCAGATCAGCAGCTCCTCGGAGAATTGCGCGGCGCGGGCGAGCGTCTCGCCTTGCCCGGAGACGACGACGCTGTGCCCGTCGAAGACCAGCTCGTCCTGCCCGCCGACCAGGTTGCAGACCGCGAAGGCCGCGCCCGTCTCGCGGGCTCGCTCGGAGATCATCAGCTCACGCTGGGCGCCCTTGCCGCGGTGGTAGGGGGAGGCGGACGGGTTGACGATCAAACGAGCTCCGGCGAGCGCCTCCACCGACGCCGGAGGACCCGGGTACCAGATGTCCTCGCAGATGGTGAGCCCCACCGACACACCGCCGACCTCGATCAGCGCAGGCGAATCGCCGGGCTCGAAATAGCGGCGCTCGTCGAAGACGCTGTAGTTGGGAAGCAGGACCTTGCGGTAGGCGCCCTGAAGGGCGCCGTCGGCGAGTACCGCCACCGAGTTGAAGGTGGCCGCGTCGCGCTCCGGAAATCCCACCAGCGCCACGATCTCCCGGGCGTGCGACGCGATCGCCTCGAGCGCCCGGCGCGACGCATCGAGGAAGTGGGGCTTCAGCCACAGGTCCTCGGCCGGGTATCCCGTCACCGCCTGCTCGGGAAGGACGACGAGTTGGGCGCCGCCGGCCCGCGCCCGATCGATCGACTCGGCGATCCGGCGGGCGTTGTTCTCGATGTCGCCCACGGTCGGGTTGACCTGGGCAAGCGCGATTCGCAGCCTCTGCGGGTCTGCCATGGGGACAGTATGGACGCCGGCCGCTCGTCTCAGGCGGTCCGGCCGCGCAGCCCGCCGACGATTGCGGCGACCACGGTGACGAGATAGATCTGCCCGGTGAGCGCCTCGGCGATGGCCAGCGATTGGCCGACGTCGGTCCCCGCGGTCAGGTCCCCGTAGCCCGTCGTGGTGATGGTCGCGAAGCTGAAGTAAAGGAGGTTGTGGGTGCTCGCTGAGGCGTGCTCGGCGAAGAAGGGCGATGCGCTGAGGTCGTCGACGATCCCGAAGGCGAATGCAAAGAGCGACCCGATCAGCAGGTAGATGCACAGCACGCCGAACATGGTGTGCAGGCTGATCTCGCCCTGTTCACGAAAGTCGAGCAGCACCCCGTGGACGATCGCGATCGGCGTGAATCCGATCAGCAGGATCGTGAGCACGTGCGCAGCCGTCGCGCCGAGCACCCCGAAGCCGATGTATGCGCCGACCGCCGAGGCGATCGCGACCACCACGATCACGATCGCAGCCCGCATGATGGCTAACGGGACGCGAGAGGCGCGAAGCGCCGCGAGCAGGGTGACTCCCTGAAGGCCGATCGTGACGAGCCGAGCCCAGTCCCGGTCGGGCGCGGCGAGCTGGAAGACCAGCGAGACGAGGATGAACAGCAGGACGATCCCGTAGTGATGCCCACCCTGGCGCCAGGCTCGGGAGGAGCGCCGCTGCGTCTGAGGGTCGCTCACGCGAGGAGCATCGTCCGCCCATCGGACGCCAGGCCGCAGCCCTAGGTCCCGCCGCGAGCCTCGCCGATCAGGAGCTCCACCACCAGCACGTCGCGCCACTCGCCGTCCAGGCGCCCATGGCGTCGATGGATCCCCACCTGGCGCCAGCCGCATGCTTCCATCAGGGCGATGCTCGGCTGGTTGGATGTGAAGAGCTTCCCGACCAGCTTGTGAAGTCCCCGACGCTCGGCCTGCTCAGCGAGTCCGCTCAGCAAGGACCTTCCGATGCCTGCTCCGCGAGCGCCGCGCTCCACGTAGATCGTCGCCTCGGCGACGGTCGCGTAATACGCGTTGACGGTGTCGTAGGGGGTCAAGCCCGCCCACCCGGCCACCCGCCCGTCCGTCTCGGCGACGAGCACGACCTTGCCGTCCTCGATCTCCTGGGCGATTCGACGAGGGGAGCGGTCCTCGGTCTGAAAGGTGGCGACCCGCTCCGCGATGCCCTGGTTGTGGATGCGCGCGATCGCCTCGCCATCCTCGCGGCGGGCCGGGCGAACGAGTACCTCGTGGGGCACGGGCACAAGGCTACGCCCGGCCCACCCGAGCGGCGGGGCGGAGGGCGGGCGCTAGACCTTCTCTTCGGCGTGAGCTCTGTGTCGACGCCCCGCGGCGGCCTCCGCCGGCACGCCGCCGGCAGCCGCGGTCCGAGACAGAGCGGCGATCTCGTCCTCCAGGTCGGCGGCCAGCGAGTCGAGCTCCGGCATCGCGTCGTAGTCGGCGGTGATCCCGAAGTTGACCTGGCCGTTGTAGCTCATGATCCCGAAGCAGACGCCTTGGTTCTCGGCCAGCGGCACCATCGGGAAGACATCCCGGAGCTCGTGCCCGAGCAGGTAGAGCCCGAATTGCGGGCCCGGCACGTTCGTCACCACGAGGTTGAAGAATCGTTGTCGGGACTGCAGCCGAGCCGCCTGGGCGGCTATCGTCGGCGGCGCGAAGTCGGTGACCTCGGTGAGCAGGCTGGCGCCCACCGCCTGTCGAGACGACTTCAGATCACCCATCCGCTCCGTCATCAGCCCCAGCCGCTCGATCGGGTCCTCACACCAGATCGGAAGCGGCGCCATCATCGCCGAGACCTTGTTGCCGAGCGCGCCGTGCTGATCGTCGGTCCGGACGCTGATAGGCACCATCGCCCGCAGCTCGAGCTCGCTGGTGGAGTGGCCGCGCGCCCGCAGGAATCGCCCCAGGGCGCCCGCAACGGCGGCCAGGACGACGTCGTTGACCGTGCCGCCGGCCTGGTTCTTGATCCGCTTCAGCTCGTCGAGCTCCGTCCTCACCCAGGCGAAGCGCCTATACGGGCCGATCGGCGCGTTGAACGGCGAGGCCGGGGCCGCGAAGCCGGTCCTGATGAACGAACCCGCGGCGCCGAGGGCGCCGGCGGCGGCTCCCGCGACCTGTCGCGGGGCTTGCAGCGCGGCCCGGGCGCCTCGCGCGATCTCCGTGGGGCTCGTGGCGCGCTCGAGGAGGGCCTCTCCGAGGAGCTGGCCGCTGCTCGGCTCGGGGTCCGGGATCCAGGTCTCGGGCTCCGTGGCGAGCTCGGGCTCGCGGTCCAGGTCGAAGAGGACTGTGGTTATGTCAACTCCCGAAACTCCGTCGACCAGGCAGTGGTGGGTCTTCGCGACGATCGCAAAGCGGCCGCCCTCGACGCCGTCCACGAGCCACATCTCCCAAACTGGCTTGGTCCGGTCGAGGCGCTGGGAGAAGATCCGCGCGGCGAGCGTCCGCAGCTGCTCCTCGGAACCCGGGGGAGGCAGGGCGGTGTGTCGAACGTGGTAGTCGAGGTTGAGCTGGGGGTCGTCGACCCACACCGGCCGTCCCTGTCCGAACGGCACGAAGCGGAGCTTCTGCCGAAAGCGCGGTACCAGGTGCAGCCGCGACGCGATGTGGTCGCGAAACTCGCCGTACTCGGGGGTGGGCCCCTCGAAGATCGTGGTCGAGGCCACGTGCATGTGAGCAGGGCCTCGCTCGAGCTGCAGGAAGGACGTGTCCAGGCCGGTCAGGCGATCGCCGTGGGGCACAAGCGAATCTTCTCACGTCGGAGGCCTCGCGGCCGGCCCAAACGGCCGCGGTCGCGGGCACGCCACCGGGGGTCTGCTAGATCGACAGCGTGGCCTGCGCGTGGCGTGGGTCGGAGCCACGCTCGCTCTCTCGTGGCGCTCGCTCGAGGTTCGAGACCCCAACTCCCAACAGCCGCACCGGAGCATCGAACGCGAAGCTCGCGAGCAGCTCGTGGGCCACGGCGCCGATTCGCCCGCGTTCGCACGTCGGCTCCTCGATGGTCCGCGAACGGGTATGAGTCCGGAACGGACGCAGGCGGATCTTCAGAGTCACCGTGCGCCCGGCGTGGTCTCCCTCGGCGAGCCCCCGGCAGAGCGAGTCGATCAGGCGGTCGAGCGTCTCGTGCAGGGCGGCGGAGTTCAGAAACGTCAGCGGCGAAGGTGGTCTCTCGGCTCTCCGACTTCCGCTCCCGGTCCGCCACCACCGGCCGCTCATCGCGTCCCCGGGCGCGCTCCCGGAGCTCATGGCCGAGGCGGGGCCCGAGCGCGCTCTCCAGCACGCCGTCCTTAGCGCTGGCGAGCTCGGCGACGGTCCTGATGCCGGCCCTGGCCAGCCGCTCGGCGGTGCGGGGGCCGACCCCGGGGATCAAGGTGGCCGGGCGGTCGCCGACCAGCTCCAGGATCCGCTCCTGCCAGAGGACGCAAAAGCCGTCCGGCTTGTCGAGATCGGAGGCGATCTTCGCCAGCAGCTTGTTCGGAGCCAGGCCGACCGAGCAGATCAGCCCGGTCTCGGCGCGAACCTCTCTCTTCATCTGGCGGGCACGCGCTTTCGGCGCCGGGGAGCCGGTCAGGTCCAGGTAGGCCTCGTCGAGGCCCGCGACCTCGAGCCGATCGCTGAACCGCCGCAGGACCTCCATCACGCGGCTCGAGGCGCGCCGGTAGAGCTCCATGTCGCGATCGAGGAGCACGGCTTCCGGGCAGCGCGAGCGCGCCGTTGCGAGGGGCATCGCAGAGCCGACGCCGAACCGGCGGGCTTCATAGGAAGCCGCCATCACCACGCCCCTGGCGGCGGGGTCCGTTCCCGTCGCGACGATCACGGGTCGGCCCCGCAGCTCCGGCCGCCGCAGGAGCTCCACGGACACGAAGAAGGCATCCATGTCCGCGTGAAGGCAGACGTGGGGCCAAGCTCCGATTGCGGCCATGCCGGTGAGCGTACGGGGTGCTCCCGCCAGAACTCGAATGTCGCAACTCTGGCGCGACTCTGGGGTTGCAATGGATGGAGGCGCGGATTGCGCTGCAACCCTACGTAGAGGAGACATATGCGAAGCAGAAGACGACTCATCGTTGTCTTGAGTCTCGCTGCGGTCGGAGCACTGGCCGTGGCGGGGATCGCGATGGCCGCGATCAGCTCGACGGCGGTATTCAAGTTCAGCCCCAACAAGGTGCCGAAGACCTCGTTCAGGGCGGGCAAGATCAACATCCACACGCACACGAACTACAGCGACGCGAACAGCCAGTACACGGACCGCGCCCGGCTGTACCTCGACAAGGACTTCAAGGTCAGCGTGAACGCGCTCGGCAAGTGCCCGAAGTCGAAGATCTCGGGCACGAAGACGATGAAGCAGGCGATGGCGGCCTGCGGCAGCAAGCTGATCGGGGCGGGCAAGGCGACCGCCCTCGCGGGCACCAACGTCGTCCACGGTGCGTCCTGGCGTTCAACGGCTCGGGCACCGGCGGCCACGTGCTGTTGTTCACCCGCGCCAACGCGGCGCCGCCGTTCACGATCAACTGCGCCAACCGCAAGAACAACACTGCCGGGAACACCAACGTGCTCCTGGACGGCGCGCTAAAGCCCGCCGGGATAGCGGGCTACGGCAAGCTGCTGGACTTCAATCACATCCACGCAGCCTCGCCGCTCCCTCTGACCGACTTCAACGTCACGGTCGGCAAGGGAGCGCCCGGAGCGGTCAACGCGAAGAACTGGATCAGCGCCAGGTGCAGCCATCTGAACAAGACCTGGAAGATGCGGACCAAGTTCACCTACAACGCCGGAACGCAGACCAAGAACGCAACCCAGAAGTGCACGGTCGGCTGAGCGAGGTCGGAGTCCAGGCCTAACCGACAAGCAACGGTCAGCGCGGGATATGTGCTCCTCCAGCACGTAACTCTCTCCGCGTTGCAAAGATGAGCGAGGGGGCGGCATTTGCCGCCCTTCGTTCATTCCACGGCCGGAAATGGGGTGCCGCGACTGCGCTCCTCCCGCCGTAAGGGCGCGCGCCTCGCCCGCCCGAAAGCCGTTTGGCGGCGCCAGCATGAAACCTTATGGGGCAGTCGGTGTTATCTGAGCCGTGCCCGGCCAGGAGGGCCGGGAGAACGTCCTACGAGAAGGAGATCCATAGATGCGTTTCAAGAGGCGGTCCGCCGCCATCATCGCGCTGGCTGTGGTCGGCGCCCTGTCAGTGGCTGGTATCGCCCTGGCCGCCACCAGCTCGACGGTGAGCTTCAAGTTCAGCCCGAGCAAGGTGTCGAAGACGACGCC
Source organism: uncultured bacterium (assembly GCA_963720685.1). Taxonomy (GTDB): domain Bacteria; phylum Actinomycetota; class Thermoleophilia; order Solirubrobacterales; family 70-9; genus AC-56. Next base: position 1,109,909 of record CAVRGF010000003.1, read on the forward strand.
CAAGGCGGGGCAGATCAACCTGCACACGCACACCAACTACGCGAACACGAGCAGCAACTACACCGACCGCGCCGACCTGTTCTTCGACAGCGATTTCTCGTTCAACACGAACGCGGTTGGCAAGTGCAACAAGACGAGCATCTCCGGGACCAAGACGATGGCCCAGGCGATGGCGGCTTGCGGAAGCAAGCTGATCGGCAAGGGCACCGCGACCGCGGCGGCCGGCACGAACACCGTTCACGCCTGCGTGCTGGCGTTCAACGGCTCGGGCACCGGCGGCCACGTGCTGCTGTTCACCCGCGCCAACGCGGCGCCGCCGTTCACCATGACCTGCGGGAGCCCGTCGTCGAACACCCAGGGCAACACCAACGTGCTCCTGGACGGCGCGCTGAAGGCGGCCAACAAGTCCGGCTACGGCAAGCAGCTGGACTTCCAGCACATCCATGCAGCCTCGCCGCTCCCGCTGACCGACTTCAACGTCACGGTCGGCAAGCCGACGGTCTCGACCGCGGGCAACTACGTTGCGGCCAAGTGCAGCCACTCCATCAAGAAGTGGAAGCTGCAGACCAAGTTCACCTATGACAGTGGCCCGGTCCAGACGGTCAACTCGAGCCAGACGTGCTCCAACCCGTAGGACTGAAGTCACCGGCTCTTTGAGCCGACCAGGAACGCGACAAGGGGGGCGGCGATTGCCGCCCCCCTCGCGTATCGGCCGAGCCCCGACGGGCGGTACATTCACCGCATGGGCGCCGAGGCCAAGAACCTGGAGGCGATCTCGCGGGCGATCGACCAGCACAACTCCAACTGCCCGTTTCCAGCCTCCGAGGTCCGCATGAACCCGTTCGAGATCGAGCGACTGGGCTGGGAGACGATCCGCGGCCTTCCGATCATCGGCGACCCGGAGCTCGGGACCGGCCGATTCAGGATCGTCTGCTCGGGTGATTCCGACGGGGGGGAGGTCTCCGAGGTCGAGGCCGTCGGGACGCCCGTCGAGGTCGGTGCGCCGGACCCGGCATCCAACTGATCGGGTTTGCGGCGAGCGGCCGCTCAGGGATTCAGCCCGAGCTCGCTGGTCAGCTTCTGGGCCTGGACGTTGAGCTGGAAGAAGTCGCCGGTCAGGATCAGGACGCCCATCACGATCAGTACCCCGCCGGCGACCGCCATTATCGCTGCGTAGTGGCGCTTGATCACCGTGAAGGCCCCGGCCATTCGCGAGAAGGCGAGTGCCGTTGCCAGGAAGGGGATCCCGAGCCCCGCCGAGTAGAAGGCGAGCAGGAGCGCCCCGTGGGCGGCCGAGCTCGAGAGGGCCGCCGCGCTGAGGATCGCCCCGAGCGTCGGGCCGATGCATGGCGTCCAGGCGATCGCAAAAGCCATCCCGGCCACCAGGGGGCCGCCCTTGCCGGCCCGGGTCATCAACGCGTCGACATGCCATTCGCGGTTCAGCCGGGTCACGAACAGGCCGGACACGAACAGGACGCCCATCGCCACGATCACGGCACCGGCGATCTTCTCCAGTGCGTCCCGGTGGTCCTGGAGAGTCTGCCCCAGACCCGTCGCGGTCAGTCCCAGCAGGATGAAGACGGTGGAGAAGCTGGCTACGAAGACGAGGCTCGGAGCCAGCACCCGACGCCAGCTCGCCTCTTCGAGCTCGCCGATCGAGACCCCCGTGACCGCTGACAGGTAGCCCGGCACGAGGGGCAACACGCACGGCGAGACGAAGGAGACGAGTCCGGCTCCGAAGGCCGCCAAGATCCCGATGCCCGCTGCCGGATCACTGCTCACGTGACCGGAACGCTAGCCACTTGTCCGGGGCGGGCCCAGTCCAGGTCAGGCGAGGATCGCCGCGAGGCGGCGGCGGTGCTCGCGGGCCAGCGGGTCGTCGGCGCCGAGCTCAGTGAAGATCGCCACCATCACTCTGCGAAGCAGATCGCGGCGCTCGGGGTCTTCGGCTGCGGCCAGCGACTCCTGAAGCCCGTCCAGGGCCGTTTCGGGATCGCCGTCGTCCCAGGCGGCGAAGCTCCCCTTCAGGAGGTCGCTCGGCGCGCCATCCGCGAGCTCGGCGCTCAGGTGGGCCCGCGCGGCGAGCCCCTCGGCCGCGAAGTTGCCTCTGAAAGGGTCGAGAAGCTCGAGGGCTTCGGCGTAATCGCCGCGAGCCAGCAGGACACGGCCGAGCTTCACCGCCGCGACCGCGTTACGCGGGTCCAGCTCGAGCGCCTTCCGGAGCGAGGCCTCGTCGTCGGCCTCGGCGAGCTTGTCGGCCGCCGAGGGGACGAACCCGTCGAGGAACTGCTCGATCTGGGCCGGCCCGATCGCGCCCACGAACTCGGAGACCACCTTTGCGTCCTTGAAGGCCTTGACGGCCGGGATGCTCCCGATCTGAAAGGTCATGGCCAGGTTGGGGTTGCGGTCCGTGTCGAGTTTCGCGAGCTCAACGTCGCCGTTTCGCTTCGCCACGGCCGCCTCGAGGGCCGGGCCCAGGGTGCGGCATGGCCCGCACCATTCCGCCCAGAAGTCGACCACCACCGGGACCTCGCGCGAACGTTCGATCACCCGCTTCTCGAAGTCGCTCTCCGTGACGTCGAAGGCCATGCATTCGAGGTTAGCTGGCCGGCGGGCAGGGGCGGCCCGCCGCGGGCACAATGCGGGGCCATGGACCCGTCGCTTCGCGGAAAGCTCCTCGTCGCCTCGCCGGCTCTCGCAGACCCCAACTTCGCGCGCGCCGTGGTGTTGCTCACCGAGCACAACGATGAGGGGGCGATGGGAATCGTCCTCAATCGACCCTCCGAGACGGCGGTCGGGTCGGTGGTCCCCGAACTCGACGAGATCGCCTGCGGCGAGCCCGTCTACGTCGGTGGTCCCGTCCAGCCGGAGGCCCTCGTGCTCGTCGCCGAGTTCACGGACCTCGAAGCCGCCGCCTGGATCGTCGTCGCCGACGTCGGGCTCGCCTCGGCGGACGTCGATCTGGCCGACCTCTCGGGGTCGGTTCGCCGGGGCCGGGTTTACGCTGGTTATTCGGGCTGGGGAGCGGGTCAGCTCGAAGCCGAGATGGAGGCGGAATCGTGGATCGTCGAGCCGCCGCTGCCGACTGAGCTGTTTCCCGACGACCCGGCGACGCTGTGGAGCGACGTCCTGGAGCGCAAGGGCGGCCAGTATTCGCTGATCGCCCGGATGCCGGCCGATCCGTCCCTCAACTGACCGCGGCAAGCGCCGGACAGGCTGTGCCTGGGCTTGCGCACGATAGCCGACGTTATGGAAACCCGATCGAATTCCGTGCGCTGGTCGGGGTCCGGGGACCTCCCCCAGTCGGAGGCAGTCCGGGTCGGAGTCAGTCCGGGCGCTCGGAGGAGAGCGACTCGAGAATCCCGAGGAGCTCGCCGACTCTGCATACGAGCAGGCGTTCCTCATCGACCTCGACCCAGACCCCGGCCGAGGCGGGAAACACGACGTGGTCGCCCACCTCGACGGGCATCTCGACCCCGGCCTGCTCCCACCAGTCGAGGCCCGGGCCGACGGCGAGCACGATTCCCTGCTCTGGCGGCGGATCGTGGCTCCCCGGCGGCACTACCAGCCCCGAGCGCCGGACGCGGTCGGAGTCGAGCTCCTTGACCACGATCCGGTCAAACAGCGGCCGCAGCTGGTGACGCACCGTCTCCAGTGGCTCGCGCCTCGATCGCGTGCTCATCGCTTTTCAGAATAGCCACGCTCCCGGCATTGGCCGCTCCGCGCCAGGGATCGAAGTTGACATAACGTCGCACTCCCCAGCGCGGACGATGGCACGGAGCGCCTCGAGCGAGGGCATGCGGTGCGTTTCGGGCCGGATGGGTAGGGTCATGCTGAAGCGGCCACCGCGCAGATCGCGAACCTCGAGCCCACCGGAGGTGGAACGCATGGCAAACGTCCTTTGTGTCCTCTACGCGGATCCCGTCGATGGGTACCCGCCCGCCTATCCTCGCGACGATGTCCCGCGGATCGAGCGCTACCACGGCGGCCAGACCACTCCCACGCCCAAGGCGGTCGGCTTTCGGGCCGGAGAGCTCCTGGGCTGCGTATCGGGCGAGCTCGGGCTGAGAGAGTTCCTCGAGGAGGCGGGCCACAGCCTCACCGTTACCTCCGACAAGGACGGCGCAGACTCGGAGTTCGAGCGCCGGCTTGGAGAGGCCGACGTGGTGATCTCCCAGCCGTTTTGGCCTGCATACCTGACCGCTGACCGGATTGCGAGGGCCCCGAGACTGAAGCTCGCGATCACAGCCGGGATCGGTTCCGACCACGTCGATCTGCAGGCGGCGATCGAACGCGGGATAACGGTCGCGGAGGTGACGTACTCGAACTCGATCTCGGTCTCCGAGCACGTGGTCATGATGATCCTCTCCCTGGTCCGTAACTACATCCCCTCCTATCAGGCGGTCGTCGACGGCGGTTGGAACATCGCCGACTGCGTCAGCCGTTCCTACGATCTCGAGGGGATGAACGTCGGCACGGTCGGCGCCGGGCGGATCGGGTCGGCGGTGCTGCGCCGGCTGGCGCCGTTCGAGGTGTCGCTCCACTACACGGATCAGCATCGGCTTCCGGAGGCCGAGGAGGCCGAGCTCGGCCTGACCTACCACCCCAGCGCTGCTGGGATGGTCGAGGTCTGCGACGTCGTGACCATCAACGCTCCGCTGCATCCCGAGACGGAGGGCATGTTCGACGACGCGATGCTGGCCCGGATGAAGCGCGGCGCCTACCTCGTGAACACGGCACGGGGCAAGATCTGCGATCGCGACGCGATCGCCCGCGCGCTGGAGTCGGGTCAGCTGGCGGGATACGCCGGCGATGTCTGGTTCCCCCAGCCTCCGCCGAGGGACCATCCCTGGCGCTCGATGCCCCATCACGGGATGACGCCCCACGTCTCGGGCACGAGCCTTTCGGCACAGGCGCGCTACGCCGCCGGTACGCGAGAGATCCTCGAGTGCTTCCTCGAGGGCCGCCCGATCCGCGAGGAGTACCTGATCGTCGACGGCGGGGCCCTCGCGGGGGCTGGGGCCCATTCATACAGCGCCGGCGACGCGACTGGTGGCTCGGAGGAGGCTCAGCGCTTCAGCGAGCAATCGGAGCGCTGAGCGGCAGCGGCTCTCCGGGAGGTCGCCGCCTGGAGGATCGAATGTTTTCAGTCCGTCCGCTCGGGGTAATGGCCGCCAGATGCTGACCGACCCACGCCACGGGGACGGCCTGTTCGCCGACGACGGGCTGACCGACCTCCTGGCACGCGACCGCGATCTCGCTCGTCAGCTGGCCGAACAGGGCGCCAGTCCCCCGGATGGATCGCTGAAAGCGCCGACGCTGCGTCTCGATCGGGGGCCGTGGAGGGTGGGCTCGGGCGCGCCAACGGGAGATCACCTCGGATTCCTCATCCTCGACGGGTTGATCGGACGCCGCTGCTTCGTGCCCGACCGCGGGCGCAGCCTCGAGCTCCTGGGACGCGGCGATCTGCTTCGCCCCTGGCAGGAGGACCCGGCATCGTTCTCGCAGATCTCGTGGACCGTTTTCGAGCGGTCGTCGATCGCCGTTCTGGAGGGCTCGTTCGCCGCCCTCGCCCGGGACACGCCGGAGGTCCTCGAGGCGCTCACCGAGCGGGCGCTACGGCGCTCGCGGAGGCTGGCCGTCAGCTCGGCGATAGCCAACACGGTCGGGGTCGAGGACCGCATCCTGCTGGTCCTCTGGCTGCTGGCCGAGCTGTGGGGCGAGAACCGCTCCGAAGGCGCCCGGATCCCGTATCGCATCTCCCATCAGACGCTGGCCGACCTGGTGGGAGCTCGCCGCCCCACCGTGACGCTCGCCGTGCGCGCCCTGACCGAACGTGCGCTGCTGGATCGGGCCGAGTCCGGCGAGTGGATCCTTCTCGGCTCTCCGCCCTAGGCCGGGTCGAACGCCCGAGGTCGGCGTCCGCGGCTCAAGCAGATCGCTACTCGCGCTTCCACCCTCGCCCCAAGAGCCGGCTGATCCGACCCGCGCGCGGGTTCGGTCTGAACGTTGCCGAGCCGCTGTCGGGCCTTGGAAGGGCTTGCACATCGGCGGCTGCGATCGTCAGGGTGACCCCGCGCTCCGCCGTTCGGGCCACCTCCGGGGCGTCGACGAAGCGGAGCTCACCGTCGGTCGTCTTGATCACTATTCCGTCGAAGATTCGCTCTCGGTAGTTGTCCACCACCTGGTCGACCCTGCCGATCTCGACCTCGTCCGAGGCGTAGACCGGCGTCCCCCGCTCGACCGCCGTGTAGTGGATCGCGTGTCCGTCGTCGACCATCCCGGTCAAGGATAGGGGCCTCGTTCATGCGCCCTGGCCTCGACCGCGGGCTCGGCGCAGAACGCGGCGATCTCGCGGGCGAGCCTTCCGCCCTGCCAGGCAAGCGGCGAGGAGCCATCCTCCTCGCTGATCAGGCGGGCTCGAGGGAGGCTGTCCGCGTATGCGGCGGCGACCGAGTACGGATGTCCCGGGTCGGCGGCGTCGTGGCTTGCGACGACGAGCGCCGGGATGTCCACGAGCTCGAGCTCCGACAAAGCCTCGAAGGGCCGCGATCGCGCCAGCTCACGCATGGCCTGCGCGACGGCCTGCGGGTTGTGGTGCTCATCCATGCGACGCCGGGCGATGCGCAGGACGGTCTGGCGCCATTCGGGGTCCAGGTCGCGGTCGTACGCGGCGATGAACCCCTCCACTCCACCGGCTTGGAGGCCGTCGGCCAGCCGGTCCCAGGCGGCGATCGCCTGCTCGTCGAGCGTCCCGACATAGACCGGACCGATGACCACCACCCCGGCCAGACGTGCGCCGTGGTCCAGCGCGTAGGCGATGGCCGTATGGGCGCCCATCGAATGGCCGGCGATCACGAACGGCTGGTCGTCGAGCTCGGACCGCACGACCGCCTCGAGGTCGGCTACCAGCTCGGGGTACGTGTACCCCGCTCCCGGCGGCGCCGGATCGGAGCGGCCGTGCCCCCGCGCGTCGTAGGTGATCTGACGGTGGCCCGCCCTCGCGAGCGCCCGCGATCCGTGTACGACGTAGCGGCGAGTCGCGGTGACCCCGTGCAACAGCGCCACGGGGGATCCCGCGCCCAGCGACTCGCCGTGGAGGCTCCAGTCACCTCGCGATACGCGGAAGCCGGCCGGCTTGCTCTGGACGGCCATCGGATCGGATCGTCGATCAGGCGGGCGCCTCGGCGCGCGCCCGCTCCAGCGCGCCCTTCAGCTCTTCCACGTCCTTGTAATGGAGGCCGAGAAGGGCGACGTGTTGGTACCGCACGATCCCGTCGGGGTCGACCATGAAGATCGAGCGACGAACGAGACCGCCAGGACCCAGCACGCCATAGGCGCGGATCGCGGCGCGGTCCGAGTCGGCGAGCAGGGGGACGGTGAGTTGGTATTGGTCGCGAAAGCGTCGGTGTGAATCGACCGACTGCGGTGAGATTCCGAGCACCACGGCGTCGAGCTGGTCGAGTCGATCCGCCGCGTCGCGGTAGGCACAGAACTGGCGAGTGCAGACGGGCGTGAAGTCGCCCGGGTAGAAGGCCAGGACCAGCCATCGACCCCGGTAGTCCTCGAGCCTCTGGGTTCGGCCGTCGGCCCCGGAGAGGGCGAAGTCGGGGGCCGGGTCACCGACCTTGATCTTGGTCATCGGGCGCTCACGGTGATCGTCCGAATGATGACGGGCGCGCGCGGGGTGCCGACCTGGTCGCTCGACGGGTCCCCCACGCGTTCGATCCGCCGCACGACGCGCTCCCCCGAGCTGACCCTGCCGAGGGGCGCGTACTGGGGCGGCAGGCCGGCGTCCGCTGCCGTCACGACGAAGAACTGGCTACCCGAGCGCCCCGAAGGCTCCACCGCCGACTTCGCCATCGCGACCCTGCCCCGCCGGTACGTCGTGCTCGGCGGCGGCGGCTCGGTCACCGAGTAGCCGGGCCCCCCCATCCCGGTCTCGGTCGGATCGCCCCCCTGGATCAGGAAGCCCGGCACGATCCGGTCGAAGCTCGTATCGTCATAGATGCCCTTGTTCGCCAGGTAGGTGAACGAGCGGACGGTCTTCGGTGCGGCGCCCGCGTCGAGCGCGATCGAGAAGCGCCCACAGCTCGTCTGGACCCTCGCGACCAGCGCGACGTTGCGCGAGGCCTCGCCGCTCGGTCGCCGCAGATGGACGTGCTTGGCGGCTGGGGCCGGGGCCCGGTGGCACCCGGCCGGCAGCACGAAAGTGGTCGACGTGGACCCGCCCGAGCCGCACGCCGTGAGCGCCGCCGCCCACAGGCCGGCGGCGAGAAACGCCCCCGCCAGGCGCGCGATCTGCCACCTCGTCATCGGCTCGCCAGGCTAGATGAGTTGGTCAGCCGGTGCCAGTCGGCGCGATGGCCCGCCCATCGTCCGTCAGTGCGCCGCGCGCCCGCGCTCCGGCCGCCAAGATGTCCACGTGGTCGCCGAAGCAGCGAGCAGATGACCGAGCCCTCGACGGGACCGCCCGGCGCAGCGCCGCCGCGCCGGATCCGGCTTGTCGGTCGGACCCTCAACCGGTTGATCGTCCGGGCGCCGTGGGTATGGCCGCTCGTCCGCGGACCGATGCAGCGCTTCTTCGATCGCTCGGCAGCCGGCTGGGACGAGCGAACCGGCGCGGGATCCGCCGATCACCTGGCGGGACTCGGCGCCGCGCTCCTTCACGTGACGCCGGCGCCCGAGCGGGCGCTCGAGGTCGGCACAGGCACCGGGGAGGGCGCCCTCTTGATCGCGCGGGAGTTCCCACAGGCGCGAGTCCGCGGGGTCGACATCTCCGACCGGATGATCGAGGTGGCCACCCGGAAGGTCGGGCTTGATCCCGAGGGCAGGATCGCGTTTCGGGTCGCCGATGCGGCGAGGCTTCCCTACGAGGCCGAGTCGTTCGACCTGGTCGCCCATCTCAACATGCCGCCCTTCATGCGGGAGACCGCCCGCGTCCTGCGGCCCGGCGGACAGGTCGTGGTGGTTTCGAGCTGGGGCGCCGCGACCCCGTTCTACACGCCGGACCCGGTCCTCGACTGGGGGTTCGCGAAGCGGGGAATCGAGCGGACGGCGGCCGGCGAGGCGGCGTCGGGCACCTATTGGGTCGGGCGAAAGCCACCCGCGCGCGGCTAGATTTAGATTCCGCCCATGGACGGCGCCCGCCGGTATCTCGTGCTCGTCAATCCCTCGGCCGGCGGGGGTCGAGCGCGTGGGCTGCTCCCTCGGCTCGAGGCTTCGCTGAACCAGCTCGGGCTTGAGTACCGCGTGGTGATCACAGCGAGCGTCGAGCACGGTTGCGAGGAGGCGCGAGCCGCCGCGGCGAACCGCGAGGTCCCGGTGGTGATGAGCGGGGACGGCCTGGTGGGCCAGGTGGGCGGCGTGCTCGCCGGTGGCGACGTGCCGATGGGAGTGATTCCCGGCGGCCGCGGCAACGACTTCGCCCGCGTCGTGGGGATCCCGACCGAGATCACGGCGGCCGCGCGACTCTTGGCCTCGGGCGGGACTCGCGCCATCGACGTCGGCGAGGTGAACGGCCGCCGCTTCTTGTGCATCGCGAGCTGCGGGTTTGACGCCGAGGCCAACCGGATCGCGAACGAGGCCCGATTCGTGAAGGGAAACCTCGTTTACGCGTACGCGGCGCTCAGGGCGCTTGTCGCCTGGCGGCCGGCGCGATTCGAGCTGACGCTGGATGGCGAGCGCCACCAGGTCTGCGGCTATTCGGTCGCCGCGGCCAACAGCAAGGCGTACGGCGGCGGCATGTTCCTGGCGCCGGACGCCCAGCTGGACGACGGGCAGCTCGACGTGGTCAGCGTCGGCGAGGTTGGGAAGCTGCGTTACCTGGCTAACCTGCCCAAGGTGTTCAAGGGCGCCCACCTGGGCCACGAGGAGGTGACGGTTCGGCGCGCGGCCGAGATCCGGATCGCCGCCGACAGGGATCTCGAGGTCTACGCCGACGGCGAGCACATCGCCGACCTGCCGGCAACGATCAGCGTCCTTCCCCGGGCGCTGAACGTGATCTCCCCATGAGCCGGGCGGGGATCGGGCGTCGGCTGGTCCGGGCCCCGGCGCCCCGGTGAGCGGCCTCTTCGCGCTCGAGGTGGCCGCGGCACGCGCGGCGGGTGCGCTCAGCCGTCGAAGCGGTCGCGGCGGCGGCACCACGCTTCCGGGCCGAATGCTCTTACGGATGGCGCCCGACGCGATCTCGCGGCTCGGGGCTCGCCTCGCGGGCGGATCATCGATCGTCAGCGCGACCAACGGCAAGACGACGACGGCTGGCATGATCGCCGCCGTCATGCGGGCAGCCGGCCGGCGACCTGTCCACAACCGGGCGGGCTCCAACATGACCTGGGGAGTCGCGACGGCCCTGCTCTCCCAGCACGGGGACGAGGGACTGTTCGAGGTGGACGAAGCGTGGCTGCCGCGAATCGCGGACCAGCTGGATCCCTCCCTGATCGTGCTGGGAAACCTGTTCCGTGACCAGCTCGACCGTTACGGTGAGCTCGAGCACCTTGCTGACCGGTGGGCCGAGGTGGTCGCGAGCCGTGCCGGTCGCACCGAGTTCGCGCTCTGCGCAGATGATCCTCTGGTTGCCGACCTGGGGCGCGATCGCGAGTTGACGCGGCGGCCGGGAGTCGCCTACTTCGGGATCGAGGATCCGAAGGTGGCGCTGCCCGAGCTTCAGCACGCGTTTGACGCCAAGCACTGCCGGCGCTGTGGCGCCCCATACGCGTACGAGCGCGCCTTCGTAGGGCACCTGGGCCACTACCGATGCCCGAGCTGCGATGCGGATCGACCCACCCCCGACCTCGCGGCGACCGGGGTCGAGCTGGACGGGATGCGCGGCTCGCGCGTGTCGGTGCGTGCGGGATCCACCGAGGTCACGCTCGACCTCCCCCTTCCGGGCCTCTACAACGTCTACAACGCGCTCGCGGCGTTGACCGCCGCCGGGCGCCTGGGGATCGAGCTCGAGGATGCGGCGCGCGCGCTCGGTTCGATGCAGGCCGTGTTCGGCCGCGTCGAGACGATCGACGTCCGCGGGACGAGCGTCTCCATACTGCTGATCAAGAACCCGGCGGGGGCCAACGAGGTGCTGCGCACGCTGTTGCTCGAGGCCGACGGCGCCGACGCCTCCCCCGGTCTCGACCTGTGGATCGCGCTCAACGACCGAACCGCTGACGGACACGACGTCTCGTGGATCTGGGACGCCGATTTCGAGCTGCTCGCGGGACGGGTCGGGCGGATCGTCTGCGCGGGCACCCGGGCTCCGGAGATGGCCCTGAGGCTCAAGTACGCGGGGGTTCCCGATTCGGCGATGACGATCGAGGCGTCGATCGACCGCTCACTCGACGCGGCGCTCGCCGTGGCGAACGGACGGCTGTTCGCCCTCCCCACCTACACGGCCCTGCTCGAGCTTCGCGATCTGCTGGCCCGGCGCGGCCTGGCGACGAGCTATTGGGAATGAGCACGGCGACCATCTGGCACGAGGTTGAATGCGGCGGCTATGCGGCCGATCTCGACCTCTGGGACCGGCTCGCCCGCGAGGCCCACGGCCCGACGCTCGAGCTCGGGAGCGGTTCCGGACGGGTGACGCTCCACATCGCGCGCCGCGGGCGGCGAGTCTGGGCGGTGGATCGGGACGTCCAGCTGATCGACGCCCTCGCCGCACGGGCCTCGCGCGAGGGGCTCGATGTGCACGCGGTCCGCGCCGACCTGCGCACCATGGCCCTGCCGGAATCATTTGGGCTGATCATCGCCCCGATGCAGCTCGTCCAGATGCTGGACGGCAGCGAGGGACGCGTCGAGGTGCTGGGACGGGCGTCCTCTCATCTCACCCCCTCGGGGCGCCTGGCGGCCGCCATCGTCGAGCACCCTGCGGCGGCGGTCGAAGGTGCCGGGGACGGGCTTCCCGATGTTCGTGAGCATGATGGATGGGTGTTCTCGAGCCTCCCCACCGTGTCCCCGACGAGGGACGGTGGCCTGGAGATCCGTCGGCTGCGCCAGGCCGTCTCGCCCGCCGGCCACTTGAGCGAGGAAGAGCACATCGACCATCTCGAGGCACTCGACGCTCGGGCCCTAGAGGTCGAGGCTGCGAGCGCGGGCCTGGCGATCACCGAGCGACTCGAGATCGCAGCCGACGACGGCTACCTCGGTTCTACCGTCCTGGTCTTCGGGAGGGCGTGATGGAGCTTCGGGTCGCCGCGCTGTATCCGGACCAGATGAACATCTACGCCGATCGCGGCAACATCGTGTTCCTGCGCCGGCGCTGCGAGTGGCGAGGGATCCGCTTCTCCTACAGCGCGTTGGGGCTCGGCGAGCCGCTCGATGCAGGCGCCCACGACCTGATCTATCTCGGGGGTGGGCAGGATCGCGACCAGCAGATCGTCGCGCAAGACATGGTTTCGAGCAAGCGCGTCGGGCTCGCGGAAGCGGTCGATGACCGAGCGGTAGTCCTCGCGGTGTGTGGCGGCTACCAGCTTCTCGGACACAGCTACCAGCTCGGCGACGAGCGGATCCAGGGCCTCGGGCTCGCCGACCTCGAGACCGTCCGCGAGCCGGGGCCGCGCCTGACCGGCAACGTCGAGATCGAGGTGAACCTGGGCGAGGGGCCACGGCGGCTCGCCGGTTTCGAGAACCACGGCGGGCGCACCACCCTGCTCTCCGGAGCCGAGCCGCTGGGGCGCGTGATTCGCGGGTTCGGCAACAACGGTCACGATGGGCTCGAGGGTGTTCGGCGGGACAACATGATCGGGACCTACCTGCATGGCCCACTGTTGCCGAAGAACTCATGGCTCGCGGATCGCCTGATCCAGCTCGCCCTCGCGCGCCGCACCGGCTCGCTCCCAGATCTTGAGCCGCTCGACGACCGGCTCGAAGCCGCCGCCCACGAGTCGGCCCATCGGGCGGCGCTTCGCGGCTGACCGCCGGCTCGCGTCCTGGCTCGGCTCTATCGTCGGGTCAGCGTCCAACGATTCTCGAGAAAGGAGCCCTCGATGGCCGAGGTCGACTATCCGCTCGCCTTCTCGGTCGACTATCCCGACCGGCCTCTGAACCGGGTCTCGACGGGATTTCGCATCTTTGCGGCGATCCCGATCCTGATCCTGGCGGCGACGATCAGCGGCGGAGGATGGACGTACACCTCAGGGACGACGATCGCCGTCACGGGCTCTGGGCTCCTGTTCATCCCTCCGCTGCTCATGATCCTGTTCCGCCGCAAATACCCGCACTGGTGGTATGCGTGGAATCTCGAGTTCCTGCGGTTCTCGAATCGGATCGCCGTCTACCTGGCCCTGATGGACGATCGCTACCCGTCGACCGACGACGGACAGGCAGTCCAGCTTGACTTCGCCCAGCCCGACGCCGAGCGCGACCTCAACCGCTGGCTGCCGCTGGTCAAGTGGTTCCTCGCCATCCCCCACTTCATCGTCCTGTTCGTCCTCTGGATGCTGGCCTTCATCTGCGTCGTGATCGCCTGGTTCGCGATCCTGTTCACGAAGCGGTACCCGCGCGGCCTGTTCGGCATCGTCGAGAGCGTGCTTCGGTGGAGCAACCGCGTCACCGCCTACGCGTTCCTGTTGATCACCGACCGCTATCCGCCGTTCAGCTTCGATTGAGCCGACCCTGCGATTCGGTCAGGACCCGCTCGAGCCGAATCCGCCGTCGCCGCGCACGCTCGCGTCCAGGTCGTCCACCTGGACCGCCTCGGCCTGGCTGAGGGGCGTCACGACCAGCTGCGCGATTCGATCTCCGGTTTCGATCGAGAACTCAGCCTCGCGGTCGGTGTTCAGCAGCAGCACCCTCACCTCACCTCGATAGCCCGAGTCGATCAAACCGGGGGCGTTGACCAGGGCGATCCCGTGCCGGGCGGCGAGTCCGGAGCGCGGCAGGACCAGGCCGGCATGGCCGGGTGGTATCTGGATCGCGATCCCGGTTGCGACGCTCGCGCGCTGGCCGGGACCGAGGCCCGCGCCCTCGGCGGCGTAGAGGTCAAGGCCGGCGTCCCCGTCGTGGGCGCGGCTCGGAAGCCGGGCACCCGGGCGAAGAAGCTTGACCCGAAGGTCCACCGCGGGAGCGTAGAGCCGGGCTAGCCGGTTTCGTCCGGGTGCGGCGGCGACGCCGCGCCGTTCAACGCAAAGTCCGCGAACCGGTGGGTGAGCGTCGCCGGGATCCGCGCCTTGACCAGGACCCCATCGGCCCGGTCGGTGCGCTCGAGATCACCGGCCAGCTCGTGAAGTTCGGCCAGGGTCCCACCCTCCGAGTATGGAAACAACAGCTCGACCTGTCGGAGGCTCTCCTCGAACCCGTCGCTGATTCGGTCGCGAAGCGCTTCCAGCCCCTCGCCGGTGGCCGCGGAGATCGTCACCGACCCGGGCTCGCGGATGGAGAGCTCATGGGCATCGGAGTCGTCGAGCAGGTCGATCTTGTTGAAGGCCAGAAGGCGAGGCGCGCTGTCCGCCCCGATCTCCTCGAGCACCGAGTCGACGGCAGCGATCGACTCGCGGCGCGCCTCTTCGGGCTCCGACGCGTCGACGACGTGGACGATCAGGTCGGCGAGCACGGTCTCCTCGAGCGTCGCCTTGAATGCCTCTACGAGCTGATGGGGCAGCTTGCGGATGAAGCCGACCGTGTCAGTTGCCAGGAACCGGCGTCCCCTGTGGCGGTAGGCACGAGTCGTCGGGTCGAGGGTGTGGAACAGCCTCTCCCCCACACCGGCGCTGGCGCCCGTCAGGGAGTTCAGCAGCGTCGACTTCCCCGCGTTGGTGTAACCGGCGAGCGCGATCATCGGAAGCGCTGAGCCGTGCCGGCGGGCTCGCATGACCTCGCGATTTCGCTCCAGGCGGCGTAGCCGTCGGCGGAGGTTCGCAATCCGATCGCGGGCCAGCCGGCGATCGGTTTCGATCTGCGTCTCCCCCGGCCCGCGAGTCCCGATCCCACCGCCCAACCGCTCGAGATGGGTCCACAGGCCCCGCATGCGGGCGAGGTTGTATTCGAGCTGCGCGAGCTCCACCTGGAGCTTTCCCTCCGCGCTGTGAGCGTGGTCGGCGAAGATGTCGAGGATCACCGCGGTGCGATCGATCACGGGCACGCCGAGCGCCGCCTCGAGGTTTCGCTCCTGGCGCGGCACCAGCTCGTCGTCACAGGCGATCAGGTTCGCGTCGCAGCGGGCGACCTGCGCCTTGAGCTCGCTCAGCTTTCCGCGACCCAGGTACCGGTCGGGATCGGGACGGGAGTGGACCTGGATCAGCTCGCCGGCGGTCGCCACGCCGGCCGTGCGCAGGAGCTCCTTGAGCTCGGCGAGAGGATCGTCGTCGGCCGGCGAGCGTGGAACCACCGAGATCGCCATCGCGCGTTGGCTCGCCCGCGGGTTGGCGATCCCCGACCCCCCTCTTGTAGGGGGGGTCTCGGTCCGGCGGCCTTGGCGACTCGTTCCCACCGCAGCAAGTGTAGGTCGGCCCGAGCGGCCCAGCGGTGCATGCGCCGATGATGGGGGGCGGGTAGGCTTGCGCGCGGATGAAGGTCTTCGTGACGGGTGGAACCGGCTTCATCGGCGGCCAGGTGGTGCGTCGCCTGCGGGACCGTGGGGACGACGTGCGGGCCCTCGTACGAAGCCCCGAGCGTGGGGCGGCCCTGTCGGGTCTCGGATGTGAGCTCGTGACGGGCACGCTCGCCGACAAGGATGTCCTGCGGGCAGGCATGGATTCGTGTGACGCGGTGATCCACGGGGCGGCGATGTACGAGGTCGGGATCCCGGAGTCCGAGCACCAGGCGATGTATGAGGCGAACGTGATCGGCACCGAGAACGCGCTTCGGGCCGCCCTCGAGGAGAAGATCGGTCGCGTCGTGTACATATCCACGGTGGGCGCCTTCGGCAACACGAAGGGCCAGGTGGTCGACGAGTCCTACCAGCATCCGCAGGGCGGATACACCTCCTATTACGAGGAGACGAAGGTCGAGGCCCACCGAATCGCGAAGCGACTCATCTCCGAGCAGGGGCTGCCCTGCATGATCGTTCAGCCGGGCGGCGTCTATGGGCCCGAGGACCACTCGGCGATCGGGCGCCAGATGAACCAGTTCCTCGATGGACGGATGCCGCTGATCGCCTTCCCCGACCTGGGCATGAACCTCGTCCACGTCGACGATGTGGCGGACGGCGTGATCCTCGCCCTCGACGACGGCAAGCCGGGCGAGTCATACGTGCTCGGCGGGCAGATCGCGACCATGCGGGAGCTGATCGAGACCCTGGGTCGGGTCTCAGGTCGCAAGGCTCCGAAGCGCGCGCTCCCGACCTCGGTGATGAAGGCGATGACCCCGCTCGGGCCGGTGGTCGGGAAACTGATGAACCAGGGTCCCAACCTCCGCGAGCTGATCGGCTCGGCCGACGGAGTCACCTTCTGGGCCCGCCACGACAAGGCGATGGCCGAGCTCGGGTACTCGCCACGCGGCTTGGAGCAGGGGCTCCGCGACATGCTCGAGGCCGAGGGCCGGCTGCCGGCTCCGGCTGGCGCCCAGGTTCCGGCGGCGCCCGCCGGCTGACGACCTCGTCGCGCGGGTCAGTGGCTGACGCTCGTCTTGACCAGCTTGCGCTCCGCCTTGCTCACCGGCCCCTTGTCCTCGAGCGTCTTGACCGCGGCGGCTATGTCGTCGCCGAGCGTGTCGGCGAGTGAGCGGCTCAGGTTGAGCTTCACCAGGGCGCGCATCATCTTCACCTCGTGAGCATCCGGCGGCATCGTGTACGCGGGCACCATCCAGCCCCGCTCCGCGGCCAGCTGGAAGGCGATGTCGAACTCGTCGTACGGATGCTCCTCGGCGAGGTTGAAGGCGACCAGCGGCAGCGTCTCCTCACCCGCCCCGACGATCTGGAACTTGCCGACCGCCTCGATGTCGTCGGCCAGCGACTGCGCGTTGTCCTGCATGATCTCCATGATCTTTCGGTAGCCGACCTTCCCGAAGCGGACGAAGTTGTAGTACTGGGCTAGCACCATCGACGAGCCGGTCGAGAAGTTGAGAGTGAAGGTCGCGTCGGTCTTGCCGAGGTAGTTCTCGTAGAAGACGAGGTCCTCGGCCAGGTCCGCCTTCTCCCTGAAGATCAGCCAGCCGATCCCCGGGTAGACCAGGCCGAACTTGTGCCCGGAGGCGTTGATGGAGCGCACCTGCTCGAGACGGAAGTCCCACTTGGAATCGGGGTACAGGAATGGCCACACGAATGCCCCGCTGGCGCCGTCGATGTGCAGCGGGACGTCGAGGCCCTTCTCGTCCTTGAGCCTGACCAACAGGTCGTTGATCCCCACCACGTCGTCGGCGTGGCCCGTGAAGGTCGTGCCGACGACCGCGGCGACGCCGATCGTGTTCTCGTCGAGGTGGGGCTCGATGTCCTCGGGTCCGACCGTGTACTTGCCGGCTTGCAGGGGGACGATCCTCGGCTCGACGTCGAAGTAGCGGCAGAACTTCTCCCAGACCACGTGGACGTCGCCACCGAAGACGAGGTTCGGCGAGTCGGTCGGCTTGCCGGCGGCCTCGCGCCGCTGACGCCACTTCCACTTCAGCGACAGCGCCCCCAGCATGATCGCCTCCGAGGACCCCTGCGTGCTGGTGCCGGTGGTCTCCCCCGGCGCGTGGAACAGCTCGGCGAGCATCCGGATGCATCGCTGCTGGATCGCGAACGTCTGCGGATACTCGGCATGGTCGATGAAGTTCCGGTGGAGGTTGTCGTCGATCACCTGGCGCGCCTCGGGCTCCATCCAGGTGGTCACGAAGGTGGCGAGGTTCCGCTCCGGAATGCCTTCGACCGCGAGCTCCTCGGACAGAAGGCGCATCGCCGCGACGGGCGTCATCGCGCCATCGGGAATCGCGTTGTCCGGGGCGTCGGCGGTCAGGTAGGCGCCTTCGGCGGCGGTCTGCATCAGGGCCGGCAGGTCGCTCATGGACTTCTCCTCGTTGGCCCGGACCATCTGAACGTGCCCGGATTGCTCCAGATCAAATCACGCCTGTTGGCCGGCGCATCATCCGATCAGGATGACCCCACATCGGGGTCGGGGCGGCCCGGGGAGAAAGCGCCCTCAGGTGCCGGCCCGCGCCCCGCGAAGCGGACCCGGGATCATCACGGCAGCGGCGATCACCGCCGCGAAAGCGGCACCGCGGGCCGCGACCGCGAGCGGGTCCGCGCCGACCGGGTCGCCGAAGACCAGGACCCCACCGATCACGGCGATCAGGTTGGCGGTCACGGTGGTGACCGTGATGACCGGGATCGCGGCGCCCGTCTGCATGCCCCGCGCCAAGGCGAAGAACGCGCCCGCCCCGGCGATCAGCGCCACGGCCGTCCAGGGGCTGACTATCGACACGAGGTCACCCGGCACTGTTCCCGTCAGCGCCTTGAGCGAGACGTTTGAGACCCCGAGCAGGAGCCCGGCCGCGGCGCCGAGCAGCGGGCCGCTGGAAGGCCGTGAGCCTCCCGAGCTGCCGGAGACGAGGAGCAGGAGCCCGGCGCCGATCGCGGTTGCCTCGAAGGGGACCATCGCCCCGGTCTCGTAGGCGGAGTTGGGGTTGGCGGGCTGGCCGGACGTGGCGGCGAGCAGGGCCAGCCCGCCGGCGCAAAGCGCGAGGCCCAACCATTCGCGAAGCCCGAGGCGGGCGCCGAACCAGCGCTCGGCCAGCCAGGCGAGAATGATCAGTCCGCCGGAGATCGTCGTCTCGACCAGCGACAGCGGCGCGATCGCCAGGGCGACCACATGGAGGGCCCAGGCGCCGGTTGCTATCGCGAAGCCGATCGTCCACCACCGCGAGCCGAACAGGCCGGCCGCGCTTCGAAGCGGACGGCGCAGCTCGACGACAGGCGCCTCCCTGGCACCGCGATGCTTGCAGAGCAGCGCCACGTTGGTGGCGAGCGCGCAGGCCAGGGCGATCAGTGTTCCGAGTTGGAGCATCGCTGGATCAATCGGCCGTACCAAGACCGGCCTTGAAGTCGGCCCACGCTAGTGGACGGATCTAAACGCGAGCTTTGGATGGTTCGACGGGGCGCGGGCGGCGGGCGTCGCGACAGGGCACCTCATGAGAGGTGCTCGCGCATCCGGCCGACGGCCTCGCTGATCCGCTCGTCGGGCGTCGTGAGCGAGATCCGAAAGAAGCCCTCGCCGCTCGGCCCGTACATCGAGCCGGGCGAGACCACGACCGCGGCCTCCTCCAGAACCAGCTCGGCGAACGATTGGGAGGTGTGTCCTTCCGGGACCGGAGCCCAGACGTAGATCGTCCCCTTGGGCGCCTCGACCCGGACTCCGATCTCGCGTAGCGTCCCGACCACGAGGTCCCGTCGCCGTGCGTAGATCGCGTTCATCTCCTCAATCGGCGCCCGCGGGCCCGCGAGCGCCGCGGCGCCGGCGAGCTGCACGGCCTCGAACAGGCCGGAGTCAACGTTTGTCTTGAGGCGCCAATAGGACGCAACCGCCTCGGGATTGCCGAGGATCGCCGCGCACCGCCAGCCCGTCATGTTGAAGCCCTTCGAAAGCGAGAACACCTCGACCCCGACCTCCTTGGCGCCGGGTGTGGCCAGGAAGCTGGGCGCCACGTAGCCGTCGTAGGTGGTCTCCGAATACGCGTTGTCGTGAACGATCAACACCTCGTGCGCGCGGGCCAGCTCGACCAGCCGCTCGAAGAAGCCGTCAGGGACGACGGCACCGGTCGGGTTGTTGGGGTAGTTGACGAACAGGAGGCGCGCTCGGGCCAGATCGTCGCTCGCGATCGCGTCGAGGTCGGGTATGAACCCGAGCTCGGGGCGAAGCGCCAGCAGCACCGGAGTCGCCCCGGCGAGCGCCGGCCCCCCGGTGTACACGGGGTACCCCGGGTCGGCGGCGAGCGCCACGTCGCCGGGATCGAGGAACGCGAAGCAGAGGTTGTAGATGCATTCCTTGGCGCCGATCGCCGGGATGACCTCCGACTCGACGTCGATCTCCACCCCGAAGCGATCGGCGTAGAAGTCCGAGAACGCGCGCCGCAGCTCGGCCCTCCCGCGGTTCGACGGGTAATGCTGGTTCGCGGGTTCGGCGACTGCCGCCTGCATCGCCTCGACGATGTGGGGGTAGGTGGGTCGGTCCGGGTCGCCGATCCCCAGGCTGATCACGTCGATTCCCCTCTTCCGCTTCTCGGCGACTCGTCGCTCGAGCTCCGCGAACATGTAAGCGGGCACCGCCTCGAGTCGGCGCGAGGGCTTCGCGAGGGCTCGCTTGGAAAGCTCGGCGGGGGTCATCGAGCGACAAGCGTATGCAACGAGGCCGCGGCGCTGGAGCTCAGCTGTCCCGGAGCTCGCGAACGAGCTCCTGCGAGAGCTCTCCCCCGAACACGCGCCGAGCCGTCCCCGTGAGGCGAACCTCGAGGCGATCGGATAGCTCGACGGTTAGCTCGCCGCCATCGAGCGCCACGGTGATCGGGCTCGTGGCGCCGCGCACGAAGGCGGCCACGGCGGCCCCGCTGGCGCCGGTGCCGGATGACAGCGTCTCCCCCACCCCGCGCTCGAAGATCCGGGCCCGAACGTCAGAGCCGTCGATGCGGATGAAGGACACGTTGGTGCGGTTCGGGAACAGGGAGCTCGCCTCGATCTCGGGACCGATTGCCGCCAGATCGAGGTCCTCCAGCTCGTCGCCCACCTCGATGACGCATTGCGGATTTCCTATCGACACGTGCTGGAAGCCGAGGTCGCGTCCTCCCGCACTCAGCGTGCCGGTGCCGTCGGCGCCTCCGGAGGGGAAGTCCGGCGAGGTCAGTGACGCCGTTCCCATCTCGACGGTCGCGGAGTCCGGTCCGGTGATCGTGGGGTGGATCGGCCCCGCCTTGGTGAGGATCGAGAATCGGTCCCGATCGGTCCAGCCGTGTTGACGCAGGTAGAGGACGGCTTCCCGAGCGCCGTTGCCCGACAGCTCGGCCTCGGAGCCGTCCGGATTGAAGATTCGAAGCTCGGCCACCATCGCACGGTCATCGCACGGCGAGAGCAACAGGACTCCATCCGACCCGATTCCCACGTGTGGCGCGCAGATTCGCCTGATGCGCTCCGGCGTCAGCTCGAAGGTGAGCTCGTCGGCCGCCACGATCACGTAGTCGTTGCCGAGCGCCTGCCACTTCTCGAACCTCATCGCTGCGGAAGCTATTCGATCGTGTCCAGCAGGTCGACAACATCTCGGGCCACCTCAGCGTCGTCGCGCCCGGTGCGATCGATCAGCTCGATCCCCGGCATCTTTCGCATCCAGGTGAGCTGGCGCTTCGCGTAGTCGCGGTGGGCCCGCTTGACGGCCTCCACGTCACCCTCCAGGAGCTGATCGAAGCCGAGCGCGACGCGAGCCGTGCGCGACGCGCCGGCTTCCGCGACCCGCCGCGCCTCCTCGGCCGCGCCCGAGGCGACGAGCCGCTCGACCCGGGCGTCGATCCTGGCGGCCAACTCGGCGCGGTCCATGATCAGGCCCACGAGCGAGGTCGGGCGCCGAAGGCTGGCCGTCCAGAGCCGGCCGCCGCCGCGCGCGGGCTCGAGGCCGGCGCGCTGAAGCTCGACCACCCGCGCGATCCGCTTCCGGTCTCTGGGATGAATCGCGTCCGCGACGTCGGGCGCGAGGTCAGCGTGCATGGCCTCGGGGCCACGATCGGCTACCTCTCGCTCGACCGCCTCGCGAACCTCGGACGGAACCGGCGGGCGCAGGTCGAGGTCGGTCAGGGCGGCTTGCAGGTAGAGGCCGGTCCCGCCGACCACGATCGGACGGCGGTCTTCGGCCAGCAGCTGGTCGATCTCGGTCCGCGCGAGGGCCGCGAAGCGCCCGGCGCTGAACTCCTCGCTCGGGTCGACGAATCCGATCAGCCGATGCTCGAGCCGAGCGCGTTCGGCGGGCGTCGCGGCGCCGCTCAGCACCTCCAGGCCTCGATATACCTGGATCGCGTCGCACGAGACCGCGACCGGCATCTCACCGCGCTCGCCGAGCGCCTCAGCGGCCGCGATCGCGACTGCCGTCTTTCCGATCGCGGTCGGCCCGAAGATCGCGAGAATCTGTGGCTGGGGGCTCCGAACGCGCCTATTGAAGCGGACGCTGCGCCGCGCGGTGGGCCTGGCTGGCCGAAGCGATGCCGGCGGCGGCCGCCTCGCGACCGCTGAGCGTGGTGGAGGTCGCCGCGTCGATCTCCACGAGGGCCAGCTCGCCGGGGCCCGAGGCGCCCTCGAAGTTGACGGTCTTGTTGTGGCTGATCCGTCCGCGGATCCGCGCCTCGTCGGTACGGCTCGGCCCTTCCACGAGAACCTCCATCGTTCGCCCGACGAAGCGCTGGGCGCGTTCGGTGGCCCGGCGCTGGACCAGCTCGATGAGCGGCTCCATCCGGCTGCGCTTGGTCGAGTGCGAGACCTGGTCCGGAAGGCGCGCGGCCTCGGTCCCGCGACGGGGCGAGAAGACGAACGTGAACGCCCCGTCATAGCCGACCCGGTCGACCACGTCGAGGGTCTGGGCGAAGTCGTCCTCGGTCTCGCCGGGAAAGCCGACGATTATGTCCGTGGTCAGCGCGCAGTCCGGGACGTGCTCTCGGATCTGCGCAACCCGGTCCAGATAGCGATCACGGTTGTATGTGCGCCGCATCGCCTTCAACACCCTGCTCGACCCCGACTGCAGCGGCAGGTGGATGTGGGCGCACAGGGTGGCGAGGTCGGCGTGGGCCTGGATCACGTCCTCGCGCATGTCCTTCGGATGGGGGCTCGTGTACCGGATCCGGTCTATCCCGGTGACCCCGTCGACCCGTCGAAGCAGCTCGGCGAAGCTGATCCGCCTGTCTCGGGGGAGGTCTCGCCCGTAGCTGTTCACGTTCTGGCCCAGGAGGGTCACCTCCCGGACCCCGTCGTCGGCCAGCCGCTCGATCTCGGCGACGAGCTCATCTGGCGGGCGGCTGACCTCGCGCCCTCGCGTCTGGGGCACGATGCAGTAGGCGCACTTGCAGTTGCAGCCGACCGAGATCTGGACCCAGCCCTGAAACTCCCGGTCTCGCTTGGCCGGCAGATGACCCGGGAACCCCTCGAACTCGAAGTAGCCCTGCGCGGTGAGCGAATCCGCGGTCAGGAACTCCGCCAGACGATGGATCTGCCCGGGCCCGAAGGCGACATCGACGAAGGGAAAGCGCTCGAAGACCTCATCCTTGACCGACTGCGCCCAGCAGCCGCCGACCCCGACCAGGCGATCCGGATTCTCGGACTTGAGGCGCTTGGCCTCGCCGAGGTGGGCGATGAAGCGATTATCGGCCGACTCGCGGATCGAGCACGTGTTGAACAGGATCAGGTCGGCCGCGGAGCGCTCGGGGACCTCCTGATAGCCCAGTGAGTCGAGCATCCCCTTCATGCGCTCGGAGTCGTGCGCGTTCATCTGGCACCCGAACGTCGTCACGTGGTACGTCGACACCGCCAAAGCGTATCGGCGGGACCACCGTGCCCGAGGCACAAGCCCCGGGGCCGCTACTTGATCGTCAGGGTGCCCTTCATGCCGGCCGCCTCGTGCCCGTCGACGCTGCAGAAGAAGGTGTAGTCGCCGGGCTTCAGGGTCTCGGTCAGCGAGGTGCTGCCCTGTGTGACCGTCTCGCTGCATCCGATCTGCTCACCGCCGGGTCCGTTGAGGCAGACGTCATGCGTGATCGCCGAGGGGTTGGTGAAGGCGATCTCCACCGCGCCCGCGTGGCCCGCCAGCTGCTTCGTGTCGTAGGCGATCGAATCGGGCTCGGCGCTGAGCTTCAGAGCGGTGGTACGGGTGGCGGGGCCGGTACTGGTGGTCGTTGAGCTCTCGCTGGTGGCGCCGGGGCTCTCCTGCGCGCTCGCAGCCTCTTCCTTGGCGTCCTTGGCCTCGCGCGCATGCGCTGCGTCCCTCGCGTTAAGGACCGCGAAGGTCGTGGTCGCCGCGACCATGCCCGCGAAGTAGACGATCACCGCGACGAGGGCGGCCCGGGTGGGCGGGAAGCTCTCGAACCGTAGGCCGATCGCCGAGAGGGCGATGGCGGAGACGACCAGCGCGATCCCGAACACGTAGAAGAGGGTCTCGTCCATGCGGGCGAGATCCTAGCCTCTGGCTCGCGTATGAGATCGCCCGCCGGCGATGCGGATCGCCTCGTGGGCAACCTCGAAGCCGTAGCCGCGACGGGTCAGGAAGCCGAGCGCCTTGGCGCGGTCGGAGTCATCTGTGAGTGGGCGGCCGTCTCGCAGGAGCAACTCGCACGCACGCGCCGACTGTGCGGCATCGGTGTCGTCCTGCATTGCCGCCTCGACCAGCTCCGAGGCTATGCCACGCTGCGCCAGCGCCTCGGCTATCCGCTGCGCGCCCCAGCCGCGGAGCTCGCGCTTGTCGTCGGCATATCGCCGGGCGAACCGCTCGTCGTCGAGCTCGCCGGCCTCCGTCAGCTCCTCGACGGCCTGATCAATCCGGTCGCCGTCGTAGCCACGATCCCGGAGCCAGGTGACGAGCTCGGACGTGGTGCGCTCCTTGCGCGCCAGGGCGGCCAGGGCGGCCTCGATGGCGTCGTCGCGCGGGCCGGTCACCGGCGCGTCGGGCACGACCGGTTAGGCGGCCTCGCGCTGCGGCTGTTCGGCGCTGGTCTCGGGGTCGGCGATCGGCGTCGGCTGCGGGGCCGCATCGCGCTCGATCCCGAGCGCCTGGAACAGCTTCCCCTCGATCTCCTGGAAGGTCTCCGGATTGTCGGCCAGGTACTGCTTGGTGTTGTTCCGGCCCTGACCGAGCCGCAGCTCGCCGTAGGAGAAGAACGAACCGGACTTCTGGACCAGGTCGTGTTCGAGCGCCAGGTCCAGCAGGCAGCCCTCGCTCGAGATCCCGGTCCCGTATTCGATGTCGAACTCCGCCTGGCGAAACGGGGCGGCGACCTTGTTCTTCACGACCTTGACCCGGACCCGGTTGCCAACCGCCTCGGTGCCCTCCTTGAGGGTCTCGATGCGACGGATGTCGAGGCGCTGCGAGGAGTAGAACTTCAACGCTCGGCCCCCGGGCTGGGTCTCCGGCGATCCGAACGTGACTCCGATCTTCTCCCGGATCTGGTTCGTGAACACGCACACGGTGTTGGCCCGGTTGAGGTTGCCGGTCAGCTTGCGCAGGGCCTGCGACATCAACCGCGCCTGGAGGCCGACCTGGGTCTCTCCCATCTGGCCCTCGAGCTCGACCCGCGGCGTCAGCGCGGCCACGGAGTCGACCGCGACCAGGTCCACCGCGCCGGAGCGGACCAGCACATCGACTATCTCGAGCGCCTGCTCGCCGTAGTCGGGCTGGGAGACGAGCAGCTCGTCGACGTCGACGCCGATTCGTCCCGCGTAGATCGGGTCGATCGCGTGCTCGGTGTCGACGAACGCGCAGATCCCGCCCAGCGCCTGAGTCTCAGCGATGATGTGGTAGACGAGCGTCGTCTTGCCCGACGACTCCGGGCCGAAGATCTCGACGACCCTTCCGCGGGGCACGCCGCCGACGCCTAGCGCCAGGTCGAGCGAGAGGGCCCCCGTGGGAATCGTCTCCACCTGGATCCCGTTCTGGTCGCCGAGCCGCATCAGCGACCCCTGACCGAACTCGCGCTCGATCTGGGTCATGGCAGCCTGCAAAGCCGCGTCCTTCGCCTTCGCCTCCTTGTCGGCCGCCTTCAAAGTCGTCTTCTTCTCGTCTGCCATGGTCATCGCACCTTTCTCCGCCAGGTCGGCGAACGCCTTAGTCAACCCATCTCGTCGGACGGCAAGTCGAGGGCGGCGAGGGGCACGTAATCCGCGCCCGCCGGCCGCAGGTGGGAGCGATAGAGGGTCACCTGGGTTGCGCTGAACGGCTCCAGCAGCTCACTCGGCAGCGCCGTGGGCGGCTGTGCGACGTGCGCCGGGCGCCCTCGGCGGTGTCCTCGGCGCTCGGAGGGCGTGCGCTTCTCCCCCCTCACCCGGGCGACGGTCACGTGGGGCCAGAACGGCCGCTTTTCGGGCTTGTAGAAGCGCCCGGACCCGAGGCGATCGGAGAGCTCGGCCTGCAACGCGACCGCTTGGTCGCCGGGTGCTTCCAGGGCGAACAGGCGAGGGCGGCTCCGCGGAGCCGCGATCGGCTCCGCTTCGAAGCGAATCGTCACGGGATGCGCGTCGATCCCGCGCACAACCTGCGCGATCCGCTCGATGTCCTTCTCGGGTTGGTAGGCGAGGAAGCAGAGGGTCATGTGAAGGGCCTCCGGGGCGATCATCCGCAGCGCCGGGTCACCGAGCGCCTCCCGCTGCCAGGCGACGAGCCCCAAGCGCACGGAGTCGGGTAGGTCCAGAGCCACGAACAAGCGCGCCCGTGGGCTCTTCAGCCGCTCCTTCGCCACCTCGACAACCTACGCCTCGGCTTGTCACCCACGGCCTGTAGCTCGTGCATAGAGTGCGACCGATGAGACGCGAGATTCCACAGGTGGAGGGCGTCGAGCATCGGTTCGTCGACGCGAACGGGATCCGCATCCACGTCGCCGAGGCAGGGCCGGGCGGCTCCGCGGAGCCGCCGATCCTCCTCATTCACGGATGGCCACAGCACTGGTACATGTGGCGGAGGGTGATCGCAGGCCTCCGGTCCGGCCACCGCCTGCTGGCACCGGATCTCCGCGGCTTCGGCTGGACCGAGGCACCCGGGCACGGGTACGACGGAGAGACGTTCGTTGCCGACCAGGTGGCGCTCCTCGACGCCCTCGAGATCGAGCGCGCGTTCGTGGTCGGCCACGACTGGGGAGGCTGGACGGCGATGCTGCTCGGCATCCTCCATCCCGATCGAGTGGTGCGGATGGTCCCCTGCAACACCCCGCACCCCTGGGCGCGCCCGACCCCGGCACTTGCGGCCGAGGTCTGGCGCAGCTGGTACACGTGGGTGATAGCCACGCCGGGCGTCGGGCCCCGCGCGCTCGAGCACGGCTGGATTTCTCGCAACATCCTCTCCCGGGGTAACCACGGGGCACCGTTCTCGGACCCGGAGATCGAGATGTACGTCGACAGCTTTCGTGAGCCGGCCCGGGCCGACGCCATCGCTCAGCTCTATCGCTACTACCAGCGTGCGTTCCGCGAGAGCCTGGCCCGGCGCTGGCGCGATGCGCGCCTCACGGTGCCCACCCTGGTGCTGTTCGGTGAGCGCGACCGTTACGTCTCCCCCAGGCTCCTCGACGGGTACGAGCGCCACGCGGACGAAATGCGGGTCGAGCTCGTCCCGGACAGCGGCCACTTCATCGTCGACGAGAAGCCCGAGCTGGTCGTCGAGCGGGTGCGGGGGTTCCTGACTCCCGCCTAGGCGCCTGCGCCACCGAACTGCGGATGAGCAGCGATGGTGTCGCGATTCGCACCCTAGGGTGGCTTGGCAGCCGGGCCGGGCACGACTAGCGTCGCCGTATGGCTCCGCGAGTGGATCGCATGTGGCCGAGCTCGCCGGCTCGAGCCGGCTCGAGCCGATGAACGCGCTCCTCGGCGCGGGCTTGGCGCTGGCCATCCTCGCGACATCGGCGAACGCGGATCACCCACGATCCTGCCTGGGCAACCGGGCGACGATCACCGGGCCGAACACCGAGCTGCACGCCCCCGGGTTCGGCGGGGTGATCGTCGGCACGCGGAACCGAGACGTCATCGTGGGCAGTGGGCGTCCGGAGTGGATCGTCGGCGCCGGCGCACGAGACGTGATCTGTGGCGAAGGCGGGGGGGACCATATCCTCGTCGGCAACTGGAGCCCCCGTGGAGACCGGCACACAGAGCTCGACGGCGGTCCCGGCGCCGACGTCATCGACGGCGGCTTCGCGCCTGACCGCATCATCGGTGGCCCCGGTGACGACCGGATCGACGGTGAATTCGGCGGCGACCGGATCGACGGCAACGGCGGCGCGGATTTCATCCGGGCCCAGGCGGGACCCGACCGCGTCCGCCTGGGCGCCGGTGATGACCATGTGGAGGCCTCCTCGGGGGACGACGTCGTGCACGGAGGCGCCGGGAAGGACAACATCAGCACCGGGGTCGGCAAGGATCTCGCCTACGGCGAGGACGGGAGCGACTTCATCCACATGATCTGGCAGGACGACCGCGGTTACGGCGGGCCCGGGGACGACGCGCTCCACGGAGGGTCCGGCCGCGATCGGTGCTCCGGCGGCCGGGGCAGCGACATCGCAACCGGCTGCGAGGAGCACCGAAGCGTCGGCGACAACCCCCTCCTGGCCGCCGCCGACGCGGATCCGAGCCAATCGGATCCCGGCGCCGATCTGTCGTTCCGCAGGCTCGGGTCGCCGGCCTTCGACCGCGCCGGGCCGGTGCTCGCGATCGACGCGTTCCTGCACAGGCTCCAGCGAATGAGCTCGATCAGGGTGCCGTCGGCCACCGTGCGCCAGATACGCCGCAAGCACCTCTTCGGGCGCCGCGTCGCCAGGCTCATCGAGCAGCGATTCGAGCAGCATCTGCCTGAGGCCGGGAGGGTCAACGCGGTGTTCGAACAGAGCGCCGAACGCTGGCGCCTGAAGCTGACCTTGGCGGCGATCTGCGACCAGATCGATCGCCTTCGCTGGACGCGTTGAGCGGGCCTCAGCCGCCCAGCTCGGGCGGTAGCGCCTTCGGGCCGTCCGGGTACATCCAGGCGATCTCCTCTTCGCTCATCTCGAGCGTGTTGGCCGCCTCCCGGGGAGCGCCGACCACGAGCCAGAGCTGGTCGTCGTCGGTGTCGTTGAAGAGCTGGCGAACCGTCCCCGGGTCGACGAGGAGGGCACCGAGCGGTTTCAGGGTCAGGACCTCGCCGCCGATGCGGGCTCGCCCGCTTCCCTCCAGCAGCACGTAGAGCTCCTCCTGGGTTCGATGGCGGTGCTTCGTGGACGCCTGGCCCGGCTCGAGCCTCCAGAGTCGTGCGCCGAGGTGTCCCGTCTCGAGCTGCTTGGCCAGATCGGTGTTGAGAACCCCCATCTGGTTGGAGGGTCGCCAATGCGCGTCGTCGGCAGCGAGCATCCGGAACGGCATCAGCCCGGATTCTCCCACGACCACGACCGGTGCCCAAGCCGATCAGAGTCCGGCCAGGAACTCGATCACGTCGTCCGCCAAGAGGCGCGGCTCCTCGAGGGCGGCGAAGTGGCCTCCGCGGGGCATCTCGGTCCAGCGTCGCAGGTCCGAGAAGATCCGCTCGGCCCATTCGCGGGGCGGGCGCACGATCTCGCCGGGAAAGTCCGCCGCCGCGGCAGGCACCGCGATCCGCTCGCCCTCGCCGAGGCGCCAGCGGTTACGTCGCTCGCCGAGGTAGAGGCGCATCGAGGAGGCGATGGTGCCGGTCACCCAATAGATCGTGAGAAGGTCGCACAGCTGATCCCTGGAGAATCGCCGCTCGACCTCACCATCGCAGTCGCTCCAGCGGCGATACTTCTCGACCAGCCAGGCGGCAAGCCCGGCGGGCGAGTCGTTGAAGCCCACCGCGACGGCGTCCGGGGCCGCGGACTGGAGGAAGAGGTGAAAGCCCTCCCTCATCCGCCATCGCGAGCCGGTCTCCATGTAGGCGCGCTCGGCGTCCGTGGGCGGGGACTCGGCGAGGTTGCCCGGGACGGGCAGGACCGACACCGCGTTCACGTGTACCGCCGCCACCGTGCCGGGCGAGTCGAACGCCATTCGAGCCGAGATCGCCGCCCCCCAATCCCCGCCCTGGACCGCGTAGCGCTCATAGCCGAGGCCGCGCTCCATCAGCGTGCGCAGCCGCTCCGACACCCCGGCGACGTTGAGCGGAACCCCCGGGTCGTCTGACCACGCGTACCCGGGAAGCGACGGGACGACGACGTCGTGGCCTGCCTCGGCGAGCGGCTCGATCACGTCCAGGAACTCGATCGGCCCGCCCGGCCAGCCGTGAACCAGCATCACGGGCAGCCGATCGCCGCCGGCGCGGGTTCGGATCAGGTGGATCCCCTCCCAGCGCAGGTTGTCGAGCCGATTCAGGCGATCCTCGAGTCGGCGCCACCGATAGGGCCCAGCCCAGTGCTCGCACAAGGCACGCAGATAGGGGATGTCGACCCCGAGCTCCCACCCCTGACCCTCGGGCTGGGTGGGCCATCGGGTGTCGGCGAGGCGCCGAGCCAGATCATCCAGGACCGCGTCGGGGATCGAGATCTCGAACGGCTCAGGGGCCATATCGCGATATCGCCGACCGGTCGGCGAAGTCGGATCCCAGGGTCAAATCGGGAAGTCCTCGCCACGCAACAGGCGGCGCATCAAGTGCATGGCGAGGGTCGTCGAGCGGTCGCGGATCTCGGCCCGATTGCCCGGCAGGACCGGATCGCGCGCGATCTCTGATCCGTCTCGGGACTTGATGCAGATGCAGACGTAGCCGACCGGCTTGTGGTCCGTGCCCCCGCCCGGCCCGGCGACGCCGGTGATCCCCACCCCGAGGTCAGCATGAAAGCGCGTCAGCGCGCCCTGGGCCATCGCCTCGGCCACCTGGGGCGAGACGGCGCCTTGGTGTTCGATCAGCTCGTCGGGGACGCCCAGCAGATCAACCTTCGCACGGTCCGAATAGGCGACCACGCCACCGGCCACGTAATCGGACGATCCCGGGACCTCGGTCAGGCGGGCCGCGAGCATGCCCGCGGTGCACGACTCGGCGAGCCCGATCCGGTGGCCGCCCAGGAGCTGAGCGATCTGATCGTCGATCGAGGAGCCGTCGGTGCTGAACACGAATCGCCCGTGCCGGGCCACGAGCCCCTCCACCAGGCGCTCGCAGGCGTCCTCTGCGCCGGGCCTGTGCCGGATGTCGACCTCGAGGGCGGCACGGCGCAGGCAGGTCGTGATCTCGAGCTGCGACAGGTCGACCGTCTCGGCGATCTCACGAAGCGACCGGGCGAGCTCGGACTCGGGGATCCCGAACATCCGGACGGACGTGTTGCGAAACGGCTCTGCGCCCTCGAGAGCTGCTTTCGCCTCGGCGGTCTCGAGCGCGCGGGGCCACATCTCCTGGAGCTCGCGCGGTGGCCCAGGAAGCACCACCACCGTGGGCCCTTCGGTCGGCACCACCAAGCCGGGAGCCGTCCCCGCCGGGTCGATCGCGACCGCGCCCCGCGGCACCATCGCCTGCTTTCGATTCGCCTCGCGCAGAGCCTCGGGATCGAACTTGAGGCGCCGGGCGAAGCCCGCCAGGATCTCGGCGATTCGCTCTTCCAGTTGCTGGTCCAGCACCAGCTCGCGGTTGGCGAAGCCAGCGACCACAGCCGCGGTGAGGTCGTCGGCGGTCGGGCCCAGCCCCCCGCTCGTCACGATCAGCCGAACGCCCTCGCCGGCCAGGAAGCCAAGCGCCGCGTCGAGATCGCGCGGTCGATCTCCGACGCACAGGATGTGGCTCACCTCAACTCCCAGCTCCTCCAGGCGCTCGGAGATCCAGGGGCCGTTTCGATCGGTCACCCGGCCGGTCAGGACCTCGGTGCCCGTGACCAGGACCCCGGCGCGGACGGTGTCGGCGCCTACCGGCAGTTCGACCCCTCAAAGGCGGTCGGCGCGACGCCGCCGGCATCGAGCGCGTAGCTCGCGGGACCACTTGCGTGGATCGTCTGCGGCTTGCCGTCGAGCTTCAGGGTCAGCGTCCCGCCCTTCTCGAGGTCGAGCCGATAGTTGTCCGCCGGAGGCTTGAAGGGGCCCTCTCTGGACCCGGCGACCAGGGTCTGGGAGTCGATCAGGGGTCGGCCATGCCCCGGCACCAGGCACACCACCATGGCGCTCCGGGTGATCAGCGAGACGTTGACCGGGGGGCTCGACGGCGATCCGCCCCGCGCGGGGCGCGACCCGCCCGTGCCGTGGTGGCCATTTCCCTTTCCCGCGTGGCTTCGGTGATGCTGGTCGCCCGAGCTTCCCAGGACCACCAGTCCCCCCACCACGAGGGCGGCGCCGACGATCGCCAGGACCGCCACCCTGACGGGCCAGCGGCGTCGCGGCGCGCCCACCCGGCGGCGGCGCTCGAGGACCGGCTCGGCGAACTGCAGCGGCGCTCCCGGGCCCAGCGAGCTCTCGACCGTGCGCCGGTACTCGTCGACGAGCGCGGCGCCATCGAGCCCCAGGCACTGTGCGTAGGTGCGCAGGAAGCCCTTCGCATAGGGATGCCCCGGCAGCACATCCCACTCCTCGTTCTCGAGCGCCCGCAGGTACTTGGTCCGTATCTTGGTCCGCTGCTCGACCGTGTGGATGTCGAGCTTGGAGCGGGTTCGGGCCCGCTTCAGGACCTCGCCGATCCGCAGGCCGTCGGACTCGTCTCGGGTCGCCATCAGGCGGACATTGTCGCCGTCGGCGCGGCGCGGCGGCGTGCCGGTGGTGGCCTCAGCTGCTGAGCTGCTCGAGCTCGGCCGAGTCGCCCGATTCCTCGGCGGCCCCCGGATCCTCCACGCCTGCGCCCGGAGCGCCTGAGAGGCGCTCGAGGAGGCGCGGGAGCTCGGCCTCGGAGGCGAGCACCTGGCGCGGCTTGGACCCCTCGTATCCGGAGATGATCCCTCGTCGCTCGAGCATGTCGATCAGTCGACCGGCCCGCGTGTATCCCACCCGTAGGCGTCGCTGCAGCATCGACACCGAGGCGGTCTGGCTCTGAACCACGATCCGGGCGGCCTCGTCGATCAGCTCGTCGCTGTCGGGTGAGAGCTCGCCCTCGCGCTCGTCCTCGCCGTCCTCCCTGGTCTCCAGCAGCGCCGGGTCGAACTCCGGCTCGCCCTGCTTGGCCCATTGCGCGACGACCCGCGCGATCTCGTCCTCGGTGACGAAGGCGCCCTGAAGGCGCTGCAAGCGCGAGGTGCCAACCGGCCGAAACAGCATGTCGCCCTGCCCGAGGAGGGTCTCGGCGCCGCCTTGATCGAGGATCACCCGGGAGTCCACCTGAGAGGCCACCGAGAACGCCACCCGGGCCGGGATGTTGACCTTGATCGTCCCCGTGATCACGTCGGTCGAGGGCCGCTGGGTGGCGAGCACGAGGTGGATTCCGACCGCACGCGACTTCTGCGCGAGGCGGATGATCGAGTCCTCGACGTCGGCGGGCGCGACCATCATCAGGTCGGCGAGCTCGTCGATCACACAGAGGATGTGGGGCAGCGGCGCCTCCCCGGCCTTCCTGCGAGCGCGATTCAGCTCGACCAGGTTGCGGGTCCTCGCCTCGCCCATCACCGAGTAGCGGCTCTCCATCTCGCCGATCAGGTTCGCGAGGACGTTGGCGGCCAGCCTGGGGTTGGTGACCACCGGGGTCAGCAGGTGCGGCAGCCGCTCGTAGTGGTTCAACTCGACCCGCTTCGGGTCGACGAGGACCAGGCGGACCTCGTTCGGCGAAGCGTGGAGGAGGATGGAGCAGAGCATCGCGTTGATCGAGCCAGACTTTCCCGAGCCGGTCGTGCCGGCGACCAGCGCATGCGGCATCAGCGCGAGGTCCGTCCACACGGATTGACCCGAGACATCCTTGCCGAGCCACACGGCGAGCGGCGAAGCCCCCTTCGGACGGCCGTCGTAGATGTCGCCGAGTCGCACCAGGCGCCGGCGTTGATTCGGGACTTCGACGCCGACGGCCTTCTTGCCCGGAATCGGCGCCAGGATGCGAATGTCGGTCGACGCCAGCGCGTAGGCGAGGTCGTCTCTCAGCTGGGCGACCTTCGAGACCTTGGTGCCCGGCGCGAGCTGCAGCTCGTAGCGGCTCACGTGGGGCCCGCTGACGACCCCGAGGAGCTTCGCCTCGACGCCGAAGTGAAGGAGCGCCTCGAGCAGCGCCTTCGCCACCGTCTCGCGATCGCGCATGTCTGGGCCCGGGTCGCCCTTCCCGCGGTTGAGCAGGGTCGGCGCCGGCAGCTCGTAGTCGATCTCATCCGACTCGGTGACCCCGCTTCGCCGGTTCCCCATCGGGGTCCGGTCGTCGTCGGCCTCGTCGTCGCGTGGTTTGGGGTCAGACGGCTGGGCATCCTCGTCGAGAGCGGCCTCCTCGTAGGCGAACTGCCCCCGGTCGGGGGCCTCGCCCTCGGCGGCCGGGCCTTCTGGCTCGTCGGCGTTCCAATCTCGGGTGGGGTCGTCTGCGGCGTCGATCTCGTCCGTCTCGGGATCGCCGAGGATCGCCGTCGTCATGGGATCCGTCTGGCCCGCGCGGGTGATCGCGATCTCCTCGCCGGACGGGTCTGCGCCATCGAGCCCGCCCAGCTTGACGGTCTTCGCGAGCTCGCGGGTGCCGGTGCCCGCGGTGCGGGCCACGCGGCCGGCGCCGGACAGCAGGGTCGAGACCGTGGTCCCGGTCAGCAGCAGTACGCCGCTCACGAACATGAGGACCGCGAGGATCTGGGCCCCGAGCCTCTGGAACAAGGTTGTGGCCGACCAGTACAAGCCCTCGCCGAGCACCCCCCCGTGGACCGTGTAGAAGCGTTCATCGAAGAACCCGTGGCGGGCGGGATGGGCCGGCCCGAGGCCCATCGTCTCGGCGGCGAAGGCGAGCAGCAGCGAGGCGAGCACCAGGATCACCCCGGCGTTCAGGGCGCCCGGCGCGGACACGAACGGGCGCATGATCAGCGCGGCGCCCCATCCGGCCACGGCGATCGGCACCACGTAGGCGATCCGTCCGGCGAGGGTCGCCAGCGCGCTCGTCAGCCACTCCCCCACCGGTCCCCCGTCCCAGCCGACGTAGAACACGAACCCGAGGTAGATGCCCACGGCGACCAGCCCGAGCCCCAGCAGGTCGAGATGCCGCTGCTCGAGGCCGGCGATCACCTCCCTTGGATCCCGTCGGGGGGCGCGCGGCTGGGGGCGCCGCCTACGAGCAGGGGCGCGCTTGGCGGGACGGCGCTTGCGGGTGCGTGGCATGTGCAGCCCGATTCGACGCGGCGCTGCCGACCCCTGCGTGACCAGGCGCGGGGCACGCCTGGAGGCCAGGCTGGGATCGGCCACCCGGGCGCGTAAACGGGGGGTAAAGATCCGGCGATCCTGCGCGCTCTCGCTCTAACCTTGTGCTGATGCTCGCCAGCGAGATGATCACCGGCCGGGTTCTCGTCGTCGAGGACGATGCCGAGATCGCGGACGTCCTTCGGCGCACCCTGCGCCAGGAGGGCCACGACGTGCGCTCCGCTGCCGATGGCGTCGCGGCCCTGGAGGTCGCCGAGGAGTTCGTGCCCGATCTCGTCATCCTTGACCTGGGATTGCCGAAGCTCGATGGCGTCGAGGTCTGCCGCCGGCTTCGCTCCGAGAGCGACGCGCCGATCCTGATCCTGACCGCCCGCACCCAGACCGACGACCGGGTCGAGGGACTCGATTCGGGCGCCGACGACTACCTGGTCAAGCCCTTCGAGCGTCAGGAGCTCCTCGCCCGGATGCGCGCGCTGATGCGCCGCCGTCCGCCCCGTGGAACGGCCTCGCTGGCGGTCGCCGACCTCCGCCTCAACCCGGACACCCACGAGGTGCATCGAGGCAGCCGGGCGATCGAGCTGACCAACCGCGAGTTCGAGCTGCTGGAGTACCTGATGCGGAACGAGCGCCTGGTGATCTCACGCGAGCGCCTGCTCGAGGAGGTTTGGGGCTATGACCCCAGCGCGCTCACGAACACGATCGACGTCTTCATCTCCAACCTGCGCCGAAAGCTCGAGGCCGGCGACGAGCCACGCGTCCTGCACACGAAGCGGGGCGCGGGATACGTGATCAGGGCGCCTCGCGATGACGAGGCTTGAGCGGATCCTCGACAAGCTGACGCCGAAGCGCTGGCCGGTCCGCTGGCGTCTCGCCGCGGTCTCGGCGACGCTGACCCTCGTGATCCTGGTGATCTTCGCCCTCGTCGTCGGGCGGCTTACCTCGAACCGGCTCCAGGCCGACTTCAATGACGACGTGCATGGAACTGCGGTGACGATCGCCGGTCAGACCCAGGTTCAAATCGGCCCTCAGGGTCGCAACGTGATTCCGCCGTCGCAGTTCCACAGCATGGCGATACCTCCGAACTCCGGAGTCAAGTTCGTCCACCGGAACGGCCGACCGATCCAGGGCGGGAACCCCAACGTGCTTCCATACCTGGGTCCGGTCAACATCGCCCAGGTGGCCCGGGTGGGCGACCTCGCAGTGGCGTCTTCTCCGGTGACGGTCGGCCCCTCCGGGTTCGAGTTCGACCCGATCTTCGTCCAGTACGCGCGTAACACGACGAGCATCGACGGCACGATCAGCAAGCTCTGGCTGTTCCTCGCCGTCGGCGTCCTGGGCGGCACGGTCCTCGCCGCCCTGGCCGGGATCGCGGTCGCGGGGCGCGCCATGCGGCCGATCGCCGACCTGACCGCGACCGCGCGCGAAATCGCCACCACGCGCGACCCCTCCCGACGGATGCCGGAACCAGAAAACGACGACGAGATCGGCGAGCTCGCCCGGACCCTCGACCAGATGCTTCGCCAGCTCGATGCCGCTCGCTCGGAGACCGAGCAGATGATGCAGGCCCAGCGCGAGTTCGTCGCCGACGCGTCCCACGAGCTGCGCACCCCGCTGACCAGCATCCTGGCGAACCTCGAGCTGCTCCAGGAGCGTCTGGACGTTGCGGAGCGCGACGGAGATGAGAACGAGATGGTCGGATCGGCGCTTCGCTCCTCGCGGCGGATGAGCCGGCTCGTCTCGGATCTCCTGCTGCTGGCCAGGGCCGACGCGGGCCGTACCGGCTCGCGATACGAGTGCGACCTCGCCCTGGTCGCCGCGGCGGCCGTCTCCGAGGTCGCCCCGCTTGCGGACGGCCGGCGCTTGACGATCGCCGACGAGGGGCCGGTCCCGGTCGACGGCAATCCCGACGAGCTCCACCGCCTGGCGCTCAACCTGCTGGACAACGGCCTGCGTCACACGCCCGAGGGCACCGAGATCAGGGTGTCGGTCGCGCGGCGAAACGGCGACGCGGTGCTCGAGGTGACCGACGACGGCCCCGGGCTCCCGGACGGGATGGAGAGCCAGGTGTTCTCCAGGTTCGTCCGCGGCAACGGCCCCGCAGACCTTACTCCGGACAAGGGAACCGGCCTCGGCCTCGCGATCGTGAAGGCCGTAGCCACCTCCCACGGCGGCGAGGTCGACGCCGGGTCCTCGCCCGCCGGCGGGGCCCGGTTCACGGTCCGGCTGCCCGCCGCAAGGGTTTAGGAACCGTTTACGAGGTCCGTATAGGTTCCGCTGCGGACGAGACAACACACCCGCCGGGGACACCCCCGACACCACCTCGACGGGTGAACGTTGGCCAGTCTGAGCCAAGCGACCCGCCGGTGTTCCCCCTCCCTGACACCGGCGGGTCAATCTTTTCCCGGGGCGACGCTCCGCGTTAGCTGCAGACGGTGCCGCCGATGTGGCGCTGGCCCACCATCTCGTTGCAGATCGCTGCGTCGTGCGGGCCGCTGCCAAGGTTGCCGTTGCCGTAGAAGTTGTCGTCGAGGGCGATCAGCAGGTTGACGGCACCTGCGAAGCTCTCGTTGTCGGCGTAGGCGAACTGAGAAAGGAGTAGGTCGACGACGATCGGCGGACGGTGACTCGAGTCCTTGGGGAGGCTTCGCAGCAGGTCGATCAACCCATGGGCCCAGATCTCGCCGTAGCAGTGTGGGTCGTTGCCGCACTTGGCGTTCGCATCGTTCAGGGTGCGAACCCCGTCGGAGCCATCGGCGACCCTGCCGCACGGGGCGACGCCGGGCCCCCCGTAGCCGGATGTGCCGTCCCAGTCGAAGATGCAGTATTCGGATGCCGGGTAGTTCGGGAGGTGCGGCGTGATCGACGTGTTGAGCGCCGATATGAAGTCGCCGAAGCCCTCGCCGAGGCTGTTCGCGGAGAGCGAGTTGCTGCCGAAGCCCCGGTCCTGAGCGTCCTGGATCGAGTGCCCGTACTCGTGAGTGATCACGTCTCCGTCCTCGGCGTCGTCGACCCCGCCGGAGCCGTACTTGATCAATCGGGTGGCCGGCGAGTAGAAGGAGTTGTCGTCCCTGAAGGCGTCCGCGATCACCGTCTGGCGCTGCGGATGCACGTCAGCCTTCCCCCTGAACCCGATCCGCCTGATGTAGCTCTGGATGCGGTCGATCTGGTAGTACGCCATCAACGCCTCGAAGCTGTCGGCTGCGCGCTTGACGCCCTTCCAGTTGCGGCTCCGGCGGCAGACCGCCCTCTGCTCCTTGCCGAGCAGCGCCTTGACGTACTTCCCGGTCAGGCAGTGAGAGTGGGAGTCGAGCCTGGGCAGCGTGACCCTGCGGCGCAGCGAGGTCAGCTTGGCCGTGTTGTGGTCGTGGTGGTCGGCGGACCGCCCCGTCCCGAGGCCCTTGTAGCCGTTGTTCTCGGCGATCGGGTTTGGCGTGTAGAGCTTGGCGACGCCGTTCGAATAGTGGAGCATGTTGCGCTGGCTCAGCACCTTGCCGCTCGACGCGTCGACCAGGACCTCGAAGTCCTTCTGGGGGTGGCCGGAGGCGAGGACCACCCGCCTGACCAGATCTCCGCCGTGATCAGGATCGATCGCCAGGCTGACCTGCGGCGCGGCTTGAAGCGCCGTCGCACCCGTCGCGGCCGTCGCGATCGAGATCGCGCGAGCGCCCGAGACTTCAGGTTGGGACGGCGCTGAGAGGCTGGTTCGGGTGTGATCCGTGACCATCCGGGCGCCGGCTCCGGGAGCCTTGATGACCGCGGTCTCGCCCCCGAGCACCGGGACGCCTCCGACCTCTTGCTGGTAGCGGACAACGCGGGTGCCCTCGAAGGTCACGGTCCGGGTCCGCTCCAACTGCACGACCGGCGCGTTGGCGGACTTGAGCGCGGATCCGATGCCCGCAGGCGGACTCGAGGCCGAAGCCCCAGCTGCGATCCCGGTGCAGAGGCAGATCGCGAGCGCCATTGCCGCCACCGCGCCCCGTCGCGCCGCCCCGCCCGTTCGCCAGCCCCCGTTCACCCGCCAACGGTACCAACCGCGAGGCAGGCGGACACGCGCGCTCTCAGACCTCCACGATCACCGGGAGGACCATCGGGCGTCGCCGCAAGCGGTCGTAGACGAACTCGGCGATATCGTCGTGAAGGTCCTCCTGGAGCAGTGTCGTCTCCCGCTCGTGGTGGCGGGCGGCGTCGGCCAGGGAGCCCGTCACGACGTCCCGTAGCTCGTCGACCAGCCCGTCCGCCTCGTCGATGAACGGCACCCCGCGGAAGATGATCTCCGGTGGGGCCACCTGCGACCCGTCGTTCGACGACACGGTGGCGACGACGATGAAGACTCCGTCCGCGGACAGTGCCCGGCGATCCCTGAGCGCAACGTCGTCGGGGTCGCCGATGTCGACCCCGTCGACGAAGATCATCCCCGAGGGAACCTCCCGCCCGAGCTCGGCCCCGCGCCCGTCGATCTCGAGCGCGAGCCCGTTTCGGCCCTTGAAGATCCGGCCGGGATCGACCCCGACCGACTCGGCGAGCGCCGCGTGCAGCCGCAGGCGCTTGTGGTCACCGTGAAAGGGCATCACGTAACGAGGGCGGGTCAGGTTGAGCATCAGCTTCAGCTCCTCCTGCCAACCGTGGCCGGAGGCATGGATCGGGGCGTCGGCCGCCGTGATCACCTCGGCCCCGATCTCGAAGATCCGATCGATCGTCTCGTTGACCGAGCGCTCGTTGCCCGGGATCGGCGTCGCCGAGAAGATCACCGTGTCCCCGGAGTGGAGCTCGACGTCGGCATGGTCGGCGTGGGCCATCCGGCGGAGGGCAGACAGTGGCTCGCCCTGGCTGCCGGTCGAGATCACCACCATCTCCTCATCGGGAAACGACTCGATCTCGCGGGCCGGGATCAGAAGGCCCTCGGGCATCCTGGCGATCCCGAGGTTCGAGGCGATGTTGAAGTTCTTGCGCATCGAGCGACCGACCAGGGCCACCCGGCGATCGAGCTCGGCCGCCACGTCGATGACCTGCTGGACGCGGTGGACGTTCGATGCGAACGAGGTGACGATGATCCGCCCGCGGCAGCGGCCGAAGGCGTCGAGAAGCGCCGGCCCGACGCTGGATTCCGACGGCGCGACCCCCGGGCGGTCGGCGTTGGTCGAGTCGCCACACAGGCACAGCACGCCCTCGGCCCCGAGCTCGGCGAGGCGGGAGACGTCAGCGGGATTGCCATCGACCGGCGTCTGGTCGAACTTGTAGTCGCCCGTGATCACGAGTGGGCCGAGCTCGGTTCGAAGCACCACGGCGCACGAGTCCGGGATCGAGTGGGCCATATGCACGAG
Organism: uncultured bacterium; assembly: GCA_963720685.1. GTDB lineage: Bacteria > Actinomycetota > Thermoleophilia > Solirubrobacterales > 70-9 > AC-56. The sequence goes on from CAVRGF010000003.1 coordinate 1,150,028, forward strand.
CTCCAGCGAGAACGGCCCGAGCGGCACGGTCCTGCCGGTCTCGAGGACCTGGAGCGGCACGTCTCGCATCCGGTGCTCCTCGAGCTTCGAGCGCACCAGGCCGATCGTCAGCGCGCCGCCGTAGATCACGGGCGGGACCCCGATCTCCCTGAGCACGAACGGCAGCGCCCCCACGTGATCCTCGTGGCCGTGCGTGAGCACGATCGCCTCGATGTCGTCGATCCGGTCGCGAAGGCTCGAGAAATCCGGCAGGACGAGGTCGATCCCGAGCATCTCGGCGGTAGGGAACATCAACCCGGTGTCGACCACCACTATTCGACCGCCGTACTCGACCACGGTCATGTTCTTGCCGATCTCTCCCAGGCCGCCGAGCGGCATGACGCTGAGGGTTCCGGAGCCCGCGGCCACTACTCGGTGCCGCCGCCGACCAAGAGGCCGTGCCGCTCGAGCGCAGTTCTGATCGCGTCGCGCTCATCCGGGCTCGCGGGCACCATCGGCAGGCGGAGATGCCCGTCGACCACCCCCAGCATCTCGAGCGCCGTCTTCACCGGCGTCGGGTTCGACGTCACGGCCATCGCGGCGTATACCGGGGCCAGCTCGGCATCGAGCTCGCGGGCTCTCGATTCCTCCCCCGCCGCATGAGCCTCATAGAGCGCCCGCATCTCCGGGCCGATCACGTGCGAGGCGACGAGGATCCCGCCGGTGCCGCCCAACTCGAGGGCGCGAAGGAAGGCGTCGTCGTTGCCGGCGAGCAGGTCGAGTCCCTCGATTGGCCCGAGATCGTCGTCGTTCGCCTGCTTGACGGCGACCACGTTCGGGATCTCGGCCGCCAGCTCGGCCAGCAGGTCAGGCGGGACGTTGACCACGCAGCGCGAAGGGATGTTGTAGAGGATGATCGGAGTCGCGTCGGCCGCCTCCGCGACGGCCCCGAAATGCGCCCAAAGGCCCGCCCGGCTCGGCTTGTTGTAGTACGGGGTGACGACCAGCACCGCGGCCGCGCCAGCCCGACTCGCCGCGCGGGTCAACTCGGCGGAGTGATGGGTGTCGTTCGAACCCGTCCCGGCGATCACCGTGGCCCGATCCCCGACCTCGTCGAGGATGGCGTCCAGGAGCCGGAGCTTCTCGGCGTCCGAGAGGGTCGGCGATTCGCCCGTGGTCCCGGCGACCACTAGCCCCTGGGAGCCGTTCTCGACCAGGTGGACCGCCAGTCGGCGGGCGGCATCGACGTCCAGGGAGCCGTCCTCGGCGAACGGAGTCACCATCGCCGTGATCACCCCGGAGAGTCGCCCCATGGCCTCGTAGTATCGCTGAACTCGCGGCGGTCGACGACGTCAAGCCGCGAACGTCGGCGGCACGCGGCCCGCCCAGGGGCGCGCCTCTTCGAGCTGCGCGGCGACGCGGATCAGCAGGTCCTCGCGACCGAAGGGTGCGACGAGCTGGACACCGATCGGAAGATCGTCCTCGCTCCAGTGGAGCGGAAGCGAGATCGCCGGCTGTCCGGTCGCGTTGAAGAGCGCCGTGAACGCAGCCGTGGGAACGCCGCGCTGGATCGCTGCGATCGGGTCCGGGCCAGAGTCGTCGAAGGCCCCGAGAGGCGTCGGCGGCTCGCCCATCGTGGGCGTCAGCATCAGGTCGAACCCAGACTCGTGCCAGGCGGCGACGATCCTTGAGACCATCTGGTGCTGGGCCACCGCGTCGAGGTACTCGGCGCCGCTTCGCCTCCATCCCTCCTCGGCGAGCGCCCACGTGAGCGGCTCCACGTCGCCGGGGCCGATCGGCTTGCCGAGCAGGGTGCCTAAGCTGTCCAGCGTCGCCGCCTGGCCGGCCATCCACCGGGTCAGGAAGGTTTCGATCATGTCGACGCCCTCGAACCCCGTCGGCCGATCCTCCGAGACCACGTGCCCGAGAGATTCCAGCAGGGCCGCCGCATCGCGGGCCGCCTCGACCACCACCGGGTCCGGTGTGACGTCGAGGAACGGCTCGGTCACGAGGCCGACCCGAAGCTGTCCGGGGTCCGCCCGGACCTCCTCCGTGTAGGGCCCCAACGGCTCGGGCGCCACGTAGGGGTCGCCCGGGGCGGGCCCGTGCACGGCCTCGAGCACCGCCGCGGTGTCGCGAACCGATCGCGATACGGCGAGGTCCACCGTCAGCCCGGACATCGCGTCGCCCAGCAGCGGACCCAGCGAGACCCGCTGCCGGGTCGGCTTCAGCCCCACCAGCCCGCAGGCGCTCGCCGGCAACCGGATCGAGCCCCCGCCGTCGTTCGCATGGGCAAGCGGCACCATCCCCGCAGCGACCGCGGCCGCCGAGCCCCCGCTCGACCCGGCCGGCGATCGCGTCACGTTCCACGGGTTGTGCGTCGGGCCGTACGCGTCGGGCTCGGTGGTCGGGAGGATCCCGAGCTCCGGCGTGTTGGTTCTGCCCACCGTGACGAACCCCGCGTCCCTGAGGCGCTGCGCGAGGAACGTGTCGAGCGGCGACCGGAAGGCGGCCTCCTTGAGGACCCGCATCCCGAGATGCATCGGATGGCCGGCGAGGGCCGGACCGAGGTCTTTGACGAGCAGGGGTACGCCCCTGAACGGGCCATCCGGCAGCTCGCCGGCGGCCGCCTCGCGCGCTTCCTCGAACAGCGGATGGATGACCGCGTTGAGCTCGCCGTTGGTGGCCTCGATGCGGGCGATCGCCGCCTCGACGAGCTCGCTCGGGCTGGCCTCCCCGTCGCGGACCAGCTTGGCCTGCGCGGTTGCATCGAGGCGGGCCAGGTCGGTCATCGCCGCGGCGACTGTATATCTGCGGAAGGGCTCATGGCGTCGCGCGTCAGCCGGTCGCGGAGCCGCGCCGGGAGCGCCCGCGCAAGGACCAGCTTGGCGTGCTCGCGGGCCGGGAATGCAAGCGTCTCGCGCCGCTCGAGCGTAGCCATGTAGATTCGCTCCGCGGCGTCGCGGGCGGGAATGGGGTAGGCGCCGCCGGCGGCCTCGCGTATCCGGCGCCAGGCGCCCCCACCCTCGGGCTTTCGGAACGCGTTGGCCCGGAACATCGGTGTGTCCACGAAGCCTGGGAACACGGCGGTGAACGTGATCCCCTGCGGGGACAGCTCGGCGCGCGCCGACTCCACGATCGATGTGAGCGCCGCCTTGCTGGCGCTGTACGGCGCCTCGTATGGCATGCCGAGCAGCCCGGCGAGGCTGGCGATCGCGGTCATGTGGCCGGCGCCCCGGCCGGCCATCGCCGGCGCGAGGTGGGAGAGCAGGACCAGGTTCGACAGGGCGTTGACTGCGAAGTCGTCTCGGGCCTGGCGCCAGTCGAGTGCCAGCAGCGATTGGGCCCGGTCGAGGCCCGCGCCCGCGATCAGCAGGTCGATCTCGGGATGATCGGCGACCAGCCGGGTGGCGGCCGCATCCGTGGCCTCCAGGTCAGCGAGGTCCACCGGGACGGCGCACGCCTGGACGCGGTCACCCACCTCGCCCGCGAGGCGGTCGAGTCCCTCGGCGTCACGGTCGAGCAGGACGAGGTCGGTGCCGTCGTCCGCCGCCAGGCGGCAGAGCTCGGCGCCCAGGCCACCCGCGGCCCCGCTGACCACAGCCTTCTCGAATCGCCGCTCGCGTCGGCGGCGAGCCGGGGTGCGGCCCACGAACGGCGCCAGTCGCGGGCTCGATGCGGGCCTGAAGCCCATCCGGCCCTCGTACCACGGCTCGACGTGGAGCAGCTCGACGCTGAATCCGTGGTCGTCGTTGACGTACACGACCGACCAAGCTCCGAGGCGGAGCGGAGGAGCGTTTGGACGCAGGCCCGCCTCCGCGCAACGTCGCTGGGCGTCCTCGAACTCCGCCCTGCGGCTGAACCCGAAGGCGATGTTGAGGAGGCCCTGGTCCGAGACCCTGTATCCCGCCGGCCATGGCCGGCCCGGCGGATCCAGGTACTGCACCAGCTCGACCACCATGTCGTCGGCCCAAAGGGCCACCGACTCCCGTTCGGCGCCGGCGAGGCCCCAGAGCTCCTCGTGCTCGGGCCGGTGCCATTGGGTCTCGGCGACTGCGAGTCCGAACACTCCCTCGAACACCGCGCGCGAGCGCTCGAGGTCCGGGACGGAGAGGGTCACCGAGCGCGCCGCGGCGGGTACGCCCGGTCGAGGTCGAGGACGCGGGCGGTCCGCTCGGTGGTCCTCTTCCAGCAGCTCGATCAACACCCCATCCGGGTCGCGGACGCAGACGCGCCGCTCTCCCGGGCCGCCCACCGGGTCGGTGAGCGGCGCGGACCCGGCGCTCGTCGCACGGTCAATCGCGAGGTCAAGATCGTCGACGGCGAAGGCGATCATCGTGTAGCCGGTATCGCACGGCCGCCAGTCCGGGGGCCTGGAGCGGACGAGCGGGCTGCGAAACTCGAACAGCTCGATCTGGAACAGCTCCTGGCGGTCGACCAGCCACCAGCAGGTCGAGGCCGCCCGCGGGACGCCCTGGACCATCGCCGCCAACGGCCCGGCGAAAAGGCTCGTACCGCCCGCCGGCTCGAGGCCGAGCACCTCCCGGTACCAGCCCTGTGCTCGCTTCAGGTCCCCAACGCTGATCGCGATCTGACTCAACCGCACCGCGTCCACGATAACCGCGCCCGCGCTAGCGACGAAGTCGCGGTGCAGGCGCCTACGTCCTGCCGCCCGGTAACGAGCCCGAACCCGGCGGCAGCGAAGCCGAAGGCGAGCAGCCGCCGGAGTTATTCGACGAAGTCGCGGTGCAGGCGCCTACGTCCTGCCGCGCGTCCATCCGAGCGGTCAAGGAGCCACCCGCCGGGGCTAGGGACGAAGTCCCGGATAGGGCCCTTACGTCCTGCCGCCCGGTGACGCACCCTGACCCGCCGGGAACGTAGCCGGAGGCGAGGCTCCCGGCGGATTTGTTCAGGAGCCGAAGGCGAGCAGCCGCCGGAGTTATTCCCTACAAGAGGTGCTCGAGCCCGACGGTGAAGGGGTCGGGAAGCGTGGCGACGCGGCGAATCGCCAGCAGCACTCCGGGCATGAAGGAGCGCCTGTCGATCGAGTCGTGGCGAATCGACAGGGTCTCGCCCTCGCCCCCGAAGACGACCTCCTGGTGGGCGACGAGGCCCGGAAGCCGGACCGAGTGGATCGGCTCGTGTACGTGCCCCCCGGCCTCCCGGATCACCGCGGCGGTGCGCTTCGCGGTCCCCGAGGGCGCATCCAGCTTTCGCTCGTGGTGGAGCTCGATGATCTCGCACTCCGGCATGTGCGGCGCCGCTTGGCGGGCCATCTGCATCATCAGGACGGCGCCGATCGCAAAGTTGGGCGCGGCGAATACCTTGGCGCGTCCGGCGGCGCGGGCCTTCTCGACCGCGGCGTCCCGAGCCGCGTCGAGGTCGAAGCCGGTCGTCCCGACCACCGCGTGCACGTCAGCCTCCAGGCACGCGCGCACGTTGCCCAGCGCCGACTCGGGGGTCGAGAAGTCCACTGCCACGTCTGCGTCGCTCAGCAGGTCCGCGAGCTCGGCGCCGAGCGCCGGGTCGGCGCGGCCGGCTAGCTCGAGGTCCTCGGCGCCCTCGACGGCCTCGCAGACGGTCTCCCCCATCCGGCCCGCGGCGCCGCTCACAACGACACGGATCAAGTTTGCCCCGTTGGCGCCGGCGACGAAGTCGCGGTGGATGCGGAGGTGCCTGCCGCCACGCCTGCACCCTAACCCGCCGGCAGCGGAGCATGCCCGGCGGAGTTCGGTCTAGGCCGCGGCGAGCGCCCGGCTAACCGACGCGGTGGCGTCGCGGAAGCGGTCCCGCTGCGGGCCGATGCACGCGGCCGAGAGTCGCTCGGGGTCGTACAGCTCGGCGGCGAGCTCTGCGACATCGTCTCGGCTGACCCCCTCGACCCGAGCGAGCATCTCGTCGAGTGAGAGGAGCGGCGCGTCGAAGAGGGCAGCGCGGGCCAAACGCGTCATCCGAGCGCCCGTCGCCTCGAGCGCCAGGACCATCCGCCCCTTGACGTGCTCCTTGGAACGCTCGAGCTCGGAGGCGCTCACCCCGCCGTCGCGCAGGCTCTCCAGCTCTCGGCCGATGATCTCGCACGCCTCTGCGACGTTGTCCTCGCGAGTGCCGACGTACATCGCAACAGCGCCTCGCTCCGTGTACTGCTCGGTGTAGGAACCCACCGCATACGCCAGGCCTCGCTTCTCGCGGACCTCGCGAAACAGGCGCGACGAGGTCGAGCCGCCGAACACGGCATCCAGCACGCTGAGCGCGAAGCGGCGCTCGTCCGCCCTGGCGATCCCCGGACCGCCGAAGCAGATGTGGTACTGCTCGGTGTCCTTGGCCTGGAAGGCGAACCTCGGCTCGCCGGCGGGGTCGGCTACGGGCTGCTCAGGCTGCTCGCCGGTCGACGGCGTCAACAGGCGGTGGGCCAGCTCAACGATCTCGGCATGGTCCAGGTGCCCCGCCGCGGCGACCACCAGGTTCGGAGCCGTGTAGCGCTGGCGGTGGTATGCGGCGATCTCGGCGACCGGAATCGATTCGATCACCGCGGCGTCACCGAGCACCCGGCGGCCAAGCGGCCGGTCGCCGTACATCGCCTCCGCGAGGAGGTCATGTACGCGATCCTGGGGCTCGTCCTCGTACATCGCGATCTCTTCGAGCACGACGTCGCGCTCGGAGTCGACCTCGTCGGAGGGCAGGGACGGGGCGAGCAGCATGTCGGCCAGGAGCCCGAAGGCCTCCTCCGTGTGCTCGTCCAGGAGCCTCGCGTGGAGTTGGGTCGACTCCTTGCTGGTCGCCGCGTTCGCGGCGGCCCCCATGCCGTCGAACAGCTCGGAGATCTCGATCGCCGAGTGTCGCTCGGTTCCCTTGAAGAGGAGGTGCTCGAGGAAGTGAGACACGCCGGCCTGCTCGGGGGTCTCATCGCGCGAGCCCGTTCGCACCCACAGCCCCAGAGCGACCGAGCGAACCGAGGGCACCGCCTCCGAGATCACCCGCAGCCCACCCGGAAGCTCGGTGAGCTCGACTCCCTCCGGCAACCCGGTTGGGTCTAGGGACGGTGGTGTATTCAACGACGACGGCGCCCGCCGCCGCGACGCTCTCCGCCCCCGTCGAGACGCTCGCGATCACGGCGGCCACCGTCCCGGCCGCCGCCGCGCGGGCCCGGATCGCCGGTTCCGACGTTCGCGAGCTCCTCGGCCGGCTTGCCCTCGACCGACGGGTCGTCCGAGAGGCGTAGGCCAATCCGGCCGCGCTCCCGATCCACCTCGACCACGGTCACGTCGAGCTCGTCGCCCTGGCTGAGGACGTCCTCGACCGAGTTGACGCGTTCGCCGGGCTTTACGTTGGAGATGTGCAGGAGTCCGTCGGTGCCCTTGACCAGCTCGACGAAGGCGCCGAAGGCCGTCGTCTTGACCACCCTGCCGGTGAACCGGTCGCCCACCTCGGCCTCCTTGGTCATCGCCTCGATCCGCGCGATGCACGCGTCCACCAGCCCGCCGCTCGGCGCGTACACCTGAACGGTGCCGTCGTCCTCGACGTTGATGTCCGCCTCGAACTCCTCCGAGAGAGCCCGGATCGTCTCGCCGCCCTTGCCGATCAGGGCGCCGATCTTCTCCGGATCGATCTTGATCTGCTCGATTCGCGGCGCGTGATGCGAGAGCTGCTCGCGCGGCCCCGGGATCGCCTCATGCATCTTGTCGAGGATGAACAGCCGCCCTGCTCGGGCCTGCTCGAGCGCGTCGCGCAGGATGTCGAACGTGACCCCCGAGATCTTGATGTCCATCTGCAGGGCGGTGATGCCCTCGGAAGTGCCCGCGACCTTGAAGTCCATGTCGCCGAGATGGTCCTCGACACCGGCGATGTCGGTCAGGACCACGAGGCCGTCGCCTTCCTTGATCAGACCCATCGCGACCCCGGCGACCGGGCTCGAGACGGGCACGCCGGCGGCCATCAAGGCCATCGACGAAGCGCACACGGAGCCCATCGACGAGGACCCGTTGGATTCGAGCGTCTCGGAGACCACCCGCACCACGTAGGGGAAGTCGTCCTGGCTCGGGACCGTCGGAACCAGAGCGCGCTCGGCGAGCGCCCCGTGGCCGATGTCGCGGCGCTTCGGGCCGCGCATGAAGCCAGTCTCCCCGACCGAGAAGGGCGGGAAGTTGTAGTGGTGCCAGAAGGTCTTCGACTCCTGGAGGCTCAGGTTGTCGACTCGCATGTCCATGCGGCTCGTCCCTAGCGCCACGTTGGAGAGGATCTGGGTCTCCCCGCGCGTGAAGAGCGCCGAGCCGTGGACGCGCGGCGAGATGTCCACCTCGCACTCGATCGGCCGGATCTCGTCCTGTGCGCGGCCGTCGGGACGCTTCTTGTCGATCGCGATCCGCGTCCGGATGATCTCCTTCTCGAGCTTGTCGAAGGCGCGAGACGCCTCGGCCCGCTCCTCGGGATCGGGGTCGTCGCCGCCCTCGGAGCCGCCGCCGTATTGATCGAGGACCTCTTCCTCGATCGCCTTGACGGCGTCCTGCCGAGCGAGCTTCTCGTGGATCTGGGTCGCCTCATCGAGCTTCGCTCCGTGCGACGAGCGGATGCGCTCGACCAGCGCCGGATCGACCTTCGGGGGCTCGACCTCGATCTTGTCCTTGCCGGCCTTGCCGCGCAGCTCCTCGAGCGCGGCGCAAACCTTCTTGATCTCCTCGTGGGCGATGTCGAGCGCGTCGAGGACCTCAGCCTCGGTGACGCCGTTGGCACCGCACTCGACCATCAGGATCGCCTCCTCGGATCCGGAGACGACCAGGTCCATCTCCAGCTCCCCGTAGACCTCCTCTCCCGGGTTGATCACGAAGTCGCCCTCGAGCTTGCCGATCCTCACCGACCCGACGTGGGTCGGAACGGGAATAGACGAGACGGCCACTGCCGCGGAGGCGCCGTTCATGGCCAGGATGTCGTAGGGATGGTCGAACTCCACCGACAGCGGCTGGCAGACGATCTGTGTCTCGTAGTGCCAGCCGTCCGGAAACAATGGCCGCAGCGGCCGGTCGATCATGCGTGCGGTGAGGGTCGCCTTCTCGCCGGAGCGGCCCTCCCTGCGGAAGAACGAGCCGGGGATCTTTCCGGCCGCGTAGTGTCGCTCCTCGACGTCCACCGTCAAGGGCAGGAAGTCGACGTCTCTCAGGTTTCCCACCGTGGCCGTGGCAAGCACCATCGTGTCGCCGGACCTGACCACGACTGCGCCGCTCGCCTGGCGGGCGAGTTTGCCCGTCTCGAAGGAGATCTCCTGCCCGCCGACCTCGCGCGAGACACGGCTCACGTCAAACATGCTCATCTAAGTCTTTCCCTTCGGGCCGCCCGGATGGCGACCTCAATCGCTCAGAACTTCTCGTTCTCGTTGCGGCGCGATGTTACAGAGCGAGCGCCCCCACGTCGTCTTCGGCGACGCGGCGACCGTCGACGAAGAACGCGGGAGTCCCGGTAACCGCCGCCCGAATGCCGCCCTCGAAATCGCGGCGCACCCGGCGAGCGACCTGATCTGACCGGCGGTCACGCTCGAATCGCGCCAGGTCGAGATTGAGCCCTCGGGCGCGATCCCACAGATGCGGGTCGTCCACTCTGCCCCGGTCGGCGTAGATCGAGTCCACCATGCTCCAGAACCCGGCGTCGCCGGCCTGCAGCGCCGCGGCTTCGGCTGCGGCGTGGAGAGCCGGAGCGCGCGGGTGCTTGGCGGCGACTGGGAAATGACGGAGGACGAGGCGGATCGCCGGCTCGGCGATCCGAGACCAGGTTGCGGCGCAGTGTGGGCAGGCCAGATCGAGATACACGATCACCTCGATCCCGTTGCCACGAACGTGGTCATCGGGGCCCACCGGAGGGACGGGGGCGCTGGTCAACGCGCTGATGCGCCGGGCGACCTTCACCCCGAGTCGGCGAGCGCGTCGAAGATCAGGTTGGCTCCCGGGATCTCGGCCGGGTTCGGCGATTCGTGGACCCATCGAACCACGCCCTCCTCGTCGACCAGGACCAGCGACCGGTTCCCGTGTCCCGGACCGTCGAGATAGGCGCCATAGCGCCGGATCACCTCGCCCTTCGGCTCGAAGTCCGAGAGCAGGGGGATCGTGATCCCGAGGGCTTGCCTGAACGCCCGGTGGGCCCACGACGAGTCGACGCTCAACCCCACGATGCTCGCCCCCAGATCCTCGATCCCGGGCAGGACCTCTTGGTAGATCGAGAGCTGGTCCGTGCAGACGGGGCTGAAGTCGAGCGGGTAGATGACTACAACCAGCCGGCGCCCGCCGAACTGCTCGAGGCTCACCCGGGTCCCCGTGTGATCCGGAAGCGAGAAATCCGGGGCCGGGGCGCCGGGCTGGATCATCGAAGGCCCCGCCTTTCCAGCCGGCGCTAGCGGCGCAGACCGAGATCCGAGACGACCGCCCGGTATCGCTCCAGGTCGGAGCGCTCCAGGTAGCGAAGGAGGCGCCGGCGCTTGCCGACCATCATCAGCAGGCCCCGTCGGGAATGGTGGTCCTTGGGATGAGCGCGCAGATGCTCGGTGAGATCGTTGACGCGCTCGGTGAGTAGGGCGACCTGGACCTCGGCCGACCCGGTGTCGCCGTCCTCGCGCCCGTACTTGCCGATCAGCTCCTGTTTCTTATCCTTGGTCAGCGTCATTGCGGAGGAGTGAAGCTAGCACAGAGATCACTGGCCGCCTCGACGTCCAGGCGCATCTGGGAGACGAGCTCCTCGACGCCTCCAAACCGCCGCTCACCCCGCAGCCTGCCGATGAATGCCACCCTCAGGGTCTGCCCGTACAGGTCGCCCTCGTAGTCGATCAGAAAGGCCTCGACCAGCAGCCCGCGCCCCGACTCGAAGGTGGGCCGCACGCCGACGTTGACGGCCGCCGGCTGCCCGTTGGCGAACGCCGCGTACACCCCGTGCCCCGGGCAGACCAGATCGTCGGCGGGGACCAGATTTGCGGTCGGAAATCCGAGCTTCCGACCCCGGCCGTCCCCCCTGACGACCGTCCCCTCGAGCAGGAACGGCGCCCCGAGGCACTCGGTGGCAACCTCGACCTCCCCCGCCGCGACCAGCGAGCGGATTCGACTCGACGAAACGATCTCGCCCTCGATCTCGACGAGGGCGACGACGCGGGACTCGAACTCGCTATGTGCCCCGAGCATCTCGGGGTCCCCCTTCGCCTTGGCGCCGAATCTGAAGTTCTCCCCCACCGAGACCCGCCGCGCGTCGAGCTGCTCGCACAGGATGCCCGAGCAGAAGTCCTCGGCCGAGATGCCCGAGAACCCGTCGTCGAACGGGATCACGACGAGCTCCTCGACGCCCAGGCCCTCGATCACGTCGCGCTTGATCTCGAACGGCATGATCAGCTTCGGCGCCGCCTCCGGGTGCAGCACGCTGAGCGGGTGGGGCTCGAACGTCAAGACGGTGTCCGCTTTGTCGATCACCTGGCGGTGGCCGACGTGGACGCCGTCGAAGGTGCCGATGGCGATGTGCCTTGGACGCCGCTCGGCATCCGGCAGTCGGGTCACCTTGATGCTCATCTGGACATGTGGATCGACGTTTCCAGGACGCCGGGCCCGGTCTGGGCCGGCGTGCGGGATGGAGAGCCTTTCACGCCGCGCCCTCGGGCAGCCGGTCGAGCGCGGCGGCGAGGGGCAGGAACGTCCCCGCGTCCCGGACCTCGAATGGCCCGATCGCGGTCCTACGAAGGCTCTCGCAGTACGCGTCGCCAAGATCCGCGACCAGGCTGCGGACGTATGTGCCCGACGAGCACTCGACCTCGAGCTCGGCGCGGTCGCGTGATCGCCACGCCTGCTCGAAGCGATGGACGGTCACCTCGCGTGGCGGCAGCTCGACCACCTCGCCACGCCTGGCCCGCTGGTAAGCCCGCACCCCCCTCACCTTGACCGCCGAATAGGCGGGCGGGCGCTGTCGGAGCCGACCCGTCGGAAGCGTCAATGGACCGGGTGGCGGGAGCTCGCCGGTCTCGGTTATCTCGCCGTCGGGATCTTGAGTGGTCGAGGTCGCGCCGAACCGGGCCACCACTCGGTAGGTCTTGGGAAGGGCCATGAACAGCGCCTGACACCGGGTCGCCTCGCGGCCCAGCAACAAGATCAAGAGCCCGGTGGCGAACGGGTCGAGGGTGCCGGAGTGGCCGGTGCGCATCCCCCGCTCACGGCGCACATCGGCGACCACGTCGTGCGACGTCACACCCGGGGGCTTGTCCACCAGCAGCACCCCGGGGCAAGAGGGATCGGCGCTGACCGGAGAGGAAGCGCTCATCACAGGCGGCTGGAGCTAGAGCTGTGCCTTGACCTCGGCACAGAGGAACTCGACCAGCTCCGGATAGGAGAGATCGGTCGAGAAGCCGGCCGCGCGGGCATGGCCGCCGCCGCCGCGCTTTCGCGCGATCGCCGACACGTCCACCGTGCCGTCGGTGGAGCGTAGGCTGACCTTTCGAGCGGCGCGGTCGTCGTCCGTCTTGTCGCGGATCATCGCCGCGACCTCGGTGCCGTCGAGCGCCCTCACGTGATCGATGATGCCCTCGGTCAGAGAGTCATTCGCTCCCGTGTCGGCGTAGTCGCGGGCCGAGATGTAGGTCACCGCGAGCTGGCAGTCGTCCAGCAGCACGATCCTCTCGATCGCCCGCGAAACCAGGTGAAGCTTCTCGATCGGGACGCGCTCGTAAAGGCGGCGGTAGATGTCGTGGACGTCGACGCCGGCGTCGATCAGCTCGGCCGCCAGCCGGTGGGCCCCCGCTCCCGTGTTCTCATACATGAAACGGCCGGTGTCGGTCACCAGGGCCACGTACAGCGCGCCCGCGATCTCGGGCGTGATCCGCGCGCCCAGGAGCTTCGCGAGCTCGAAGACGATCTCGGCCGTGCATGAGACGTCGGTGTCGACGAGATTGAGCGTCCCGAACCGAGTGTTGTCGTGGTGATGGTCGATGTTCAGGATGATCGCGTCGTCGCGCCTCAGGAAGTCGGCCGGCATGCGGTCGATGTTTCCGCAGTCGAGAAACACGATCGTCCGGTCCACGACGTCAACCGGCGGCTCGTGGAACACTCCCTCCAGGGGCAGGAACCGGTATTCCACCGGCAGCGGAAACTCCTTGGCCGCCAGGAACATCACGGAGTCCTTGCCGAGCTGGCCGAGGATGCGATGCATCGCCAGCAGCGACCCCAGCGCATCGCCGTCAGGCCCCTCGTGGGTGGTGAGCAGGAACCGGTCTCCTCCGCGAAGCGCCTCGGCGACCTCGGCGAGCGAGGCCTGCTCGGCCCGGGTCACGGCAGCGGTCTCATTCATGCTCGAGCAGGTGCGAGAGGCGCACCCCGCGTTCGGGCGTCTCGTCGTAGTGGAAGGTCAGGGTGGGAGTTCGCTTGATCCGTGTCTGGCGAGCAATGGCGCCCTGGAGAACCCCGTGCGAGGACCGCAGGCCGGCGAGCGTGGCGTCGCGCTCGGCCTCGCTGCCGAGAACGCTCACGAAGACCTTCGCGGCGCGAAGGTCGGGGCTTGTCTGGACCGAGGTCACGGTGACAAATCCAATCCTTGGATCCTCGAGCTCGCTGGAGATCGCCGATCCGATCACCTCACGCATGAGCTGGTTGACCCTCCTCATGCGCTCAGGCATAGCGCGGCGACTATAGCGGCCCGCCGTTTGGGCCCCGCCGCATGCGTCAGTCGCGGATGTCGGCGACGCTGAGCAGGTCACGCCGGACCATTGACCCATCCGGACAACGTGCCTCGACGAAGCGCTCCAACTGGTCAGCGCGCCGTTCCACCTCGGATCCGCCGACCAGGGCGCAGATCAGCGTCGCCCGCTGCCAAGTGTCCTGGCCGTCGACCTCGGCCACGGAGGCGCCGAACCGGCGGTGGATCTGGGCCTTCAGGGAGCTGAGGACCTTTCGCTTTCCCTTCAGGTCGTGAGAGTCGCTGAGGTGCAGACGTATCTCGAGGACGCAGACGTAGGCGGTCACGCGGTCACGGGGTCGCCTTCCAGAGCTCATAGCCGTGGGTGCCGTCGCGGGCGTCGAAGAAGAGGGTGTCCCCGATCGCCCTTCCCGCGGCCGGATATGAGGTGGCCTTGCCCGGGTAGATGTCTCGGACGAGGGTCGTGCCCGACCTCGTCCCATCCGTGGTCCAGAGCTCGCGGCCGTGCCTCCAATCGATGGCACTGAAGAAGAGCGTGCCGCCGACGTTCCTGAACATGACGGGGGAGGAATCCCCGCCGTCGCCGCCGCCGCGGTTGATGTTCCGGACGAGGTCCGTGCCCGCGGCAGTGCCATCCGACTTGTAGAGCTCCAAGCTGACGATCGGGTCGTAGGCCGCGAAGAAGAGGGTGCCTTCGAAGTTCGCGAGCTGCGACGGACCCGAGCTCGCGGCGCCCGGCTTGATGTCCTTGACGAGGTCGGTCCCCGCCGTCGTCCCGTCCGACTTCCAGAGCTCGGCTCCGTGGGTGGGCTCGTCCGCTTCAAAGAAGAGGGTCGCGCCGACCGACGTCAGGTAGTGCGGCCCGTATCCGTATCTCCCAGAGCCGGGCCGGATGTCCTTCACCAGCGTCGTCCCCGCCGCGGTGCCGTCCGACCGCCAGAGCTCCTTGCCGTGGCTGCCGTCGCGCGCGGTGAAGTAGAGGGTGCCGCCGAAGTCCGCGAGCTGTGAGGGAGACGAGCTGCGGCTTCCCGGATGGATGTCGCGGACCAGTCTGGTGCCGGCGGTCGTCCCGTCGGACTTCCAGAGCTCGTAGCCGGTATCCGGCTCATACGCCTGGAAGTAGAGGGTTCCGCCGACGCGGGTCAGGTCGTGGGGATCGGAGCCCGTGGCGCCCGGATCGATGTCCTTCACCAGCTTGGTCCCGGCGGTTGTCCCGTCGGACTTCCAGAGCTCGGGCCCGTGGCCTGGGTCGTCGCCCTCGAAGAAGAGCGTCCCGCCCACCGCCCTCAGACGGGCTGGGAAGGCGTGTGGGTTGTACGAGCACTCGGTTGAGTGGATCTCCTTGACGAGCTGGGTTCCGCCCGTGGTCCCGTCCGACCTCCAGAGCTCGCAGGCGGGTGAACCGCTGTCGGCCGCGAACAGGAGCATGTCCCCGAGTCTCGTCGGGTCAAGGGGGAACGAACCGGCGCTTCCGGGATTGATGTCGGCGACGAGCTCGGTCCCGGCGGTCGTCCCGTCCGACTTCCAGAGCTCGGCGCCGTGGGCACCGTCGTCGGCTTCGAAGTAGGCGGTCTGCCGAAGCCCCGCGAACCAGCCTGGCGTCGAGCTTCCCCTGGGACTGATGTTCTTGACGAGGCTCGCGCTTGCGGCGTGCGCGCCGGCCGGGGCGATGCAGAGCAGGACCGTGGCGACTCCGACCACGGCTAGGCGCTTCACGCTCTCCACGAGCCTCACTCCAAGGTCTGCTCCACCTGCTTGGTCTCGAAGACCTCGAGCACGTCGCCGACCTTCACGTCCTGGTAACCGTCGAGGACGACGCCGCAGTCGAGGCCCTCCTCGACCTCCTGCACGTTGTCCTTGAAGCGACGCAGTGAGCCGATCCTGCCCGTCCAGGCCACGGTGCCTTCGCGGACCAGGCGCACCTGGCCCGTGCGCGTGATCCTCCCGTCGGTGACGACGCAGCCGGCGATCGTCCCCACCCGCGAGGCGCGAAACAGCTCCTTGACCTCGGCCTGGCCGATCGTCTCCTCGACCTCCTCGGGCTCGAGCATCCCTTCGAGCGCCGCGTAGAGCTCCTCGGTGACCTTGTAGATCACCGAGTAGGTGCGGATCTCGACGCCCTCACGCTCCGCGGCCTTTCGGGCGTCGGCGAGCGGTCGGACGTTGAAGCCGACGATGATCGCGTCGGACGCGGCGGCGAGCATCACGTCGGATTCCGTGATCCCGCCGGCGGCCGAATGAATTACGTCGACGACGATCCGATCCTGAGGAAGCTTCGCGATCTCGTCCTGGAGCGCCTCGAGCGACCCCGAGACGTCGGCCTTGAGCACGATGTTGAGCTCCTTGATGACGCCCTCGGTCGCCTTCGTGAACACCTCGTCCAGGCTGATCTTGCGTGCGTGCTGGCGGGCCAACGACTCGGTCTTCAAACGCTGGCCGCGCTCCTGAGCAAGCTGTCGGGCCCGCCGCTCGTTCTCGACCGCCTGGACGTGCTCGCCCGCCTCGCAGACGCCGTCGAGCCCCAGGACCTCGACCGGGTCGCCCGGCCCCGCCTCGTCGACGCGGGCTCCGGTGTAGTCGTGCATCGCTCTGACCTTGCCCCAGATCGCCCCGGCGACCAGCGAGTCGCCGACGTGGATCGTCCCGCGCTCGATCAGGACGGTCGCCACCGGGCCGCGCCCGGGGTCGAGGTGGGACTCGATCACGACGCCCGAGCCGGGCGCCAAGGGGTTCGCCTTCAGCTCCTCGAGCTCTGACGCCAGGACGATCATCTCGAGCAGGTTGTCGAGCCCCTCCATGGTCTTCGCCGAGACGTCGCAGAAGATGGTCTCGCCGCCCCAGTCCTCTGGGGTGAGCCCTTGCGAGGCGAGCTCGTTGCGGACCCGGTCGGGCTGAGCGTCCTCCCGATCGATCTTGTTGACCGCGACCAGCATCGGGACCTCCGCCGCGCGCGCGTGGTCGATCGCCTCGACGGTCTGCGGCATCACCCCGTCGTCGGCGGCCACGACGATCACGGCGAGGTCGGTGACCTTGGCGCCCCGTGCCCGCATCGCCGTGAAGGCCTCGTGACCGGGCGTGTCGAGGAACGTGATCCGCTTGCCGTCCTTGTGGACCTGGTAGGCGCCGATGTGCTGGGTGATCCCCCCAGCCTCTCCGGCCACCACCTCAGCCTCCCGGATCGCGTCCAGCAGCGAGGTCTTGCCGTGGTCGACGTGGCCCATGATCGTCACGACGGGGGGCCGGTCGGCAAGATCCTCCTCGGCGTCGTCGTAGGCGGGCTCCTCGGGCTGCTCCTCGGCGGCGCTGACCATCTCGACCTTCTGGTCGAGGGCCTGCGCGAGCGCGGTCACAGTCTCGTCGGGCAGCGTCTGGGTCAGGGTCGCCATCTCCCCTAGCTCCATCAGCTTCTTGATCACCTCGGCGCTGCCGAGGCCGAGCGTCTCGGCCACCTCTCGCACCGTGGCGCCCGAGTTGACCTTGGTCGGTGGCTGCTCGACCACTTCGACCGGCCCTCGATCGGGCGGCTCCTCGAGGAGCGGGCGACGACGGCGGCCGCCACGGCGCCGCGGAGGCCGCGGCGGGGGCGTCTGCGGCATGTGGTCACGGCGCGAGGCCTGAGAGTCGATCACCACTCGGCGGCGCTTTCGACCCGCCGGCGATTCGCCGCCCGCGGCGCCCGCCGCCGCGGGCTTGGCCGCCGCCGATGCGGACTGCTTGGCCTGCGGCTCGCCATCGGCGTCGCCGGCGCCCGCCTGCGCACCCTGCTTGCCCTTGCGCTTGGGCCCCGCCGCCTTTGCGGCGGGCTTCGCCGCCTCGGCGGTCGACCCACCGGCCGCGGCCAGAGCCTCCAACGCCTGCTCCTCCTCGACGCTGGAAGCGGCGACCTTGGCCTCGATCCCGGCCGCCCTCAGCGCCGCAAGGACCTCCTTGCTGGTCAGCCCCTGCTGCTTGGCGATCTCATGGACCCGTTTCTTCAAGATCCCTCGGGGCCCTGGGCTGAGGCATCGCGCTCCTCGGATGCCTCAGCGCCCACGCGGGCAGCCTCGGCTGGCGGCTCCTCGCCTTGGCCGTCCGCGGCTTGATCGCCGTCGGCCCCCGTCTCGTCCGCGGACGCCTCCTCATCGGTGGGCGCCTCCTCGACTTCATCCCCCTCGGTCGCGGCGTCCTGGGCCAGGGCCTGCTCGGGGTCCAGGCCCTCGCCGCCCTCCTCAGCCGCTGGGTCGGGGGCATCGGGCACGCCCTCGGCCCCTTCCACCGCCTGATCGAGATCCGGCCCTTCGGGCTCGGCGGCGGGCTGGGCGGCCTCGAACGCCTCCATCGCGCGCTCCACGAGCGGCCGGAGCTCGCCTTCGTCGCCGTTCGGGTCGGCCAGCCTCGAGACCTCGTCCTCGCCGAGGGCGGCCAGAACGGTGACCTGATTCGTCTCGAAGCGCGCCAGCGCCTGATGCTGGGGAAGCCCGCAGTATCGAGATCCTTGAAGGGAAGCGTTCGGACACCGCCGGCCTGCCGAGAGAACGGCGGCACAGCGGCCGTCGACGTCTTCACCCTCCTCGTAGGTCAGCTCTTCGTCCTCCTGGCTGAACTCGGTCTCGGACTTGATGTCCACCTTCCAGCCGGTCAGCTTCGCCGCCAGGCGGGCGTTCTGGCCCTCACGACCGATCGCGAGCGAGAGTTGGTCGTCCGGCACGATCACCGTCGACTCCTGCTTCTCGTCGTCGACCAGGACCTCGCGCACCCGCGCCGGCGAGAGAGCCTTGGCGACGAACCGGGCGGGCTCCTCGTTGTAGGGGATGATGTCGATCTTCTCGCCGCGGAGCTCGGAGACGACCATTCGCACCCGAGAGCCTCGCGGGCCCACGCAAGCGCCCACCGGGTCGACGCCGTCGGCGTGCGAGATCACAGCGATCTTCGAGCGATACCCGGGCTCGCGCGCCACGCCGACGATCTCGACCAGGTCGTCTGCGATCTCGGGGACCTCGAGCTCGAAGAGCTGCTTGATCAACTCGGGATTTCGCCGCGAGACGACGATTCCCGGGCCCTTGCCCTCGGCATTCACCTCGGTGATCACGGCCTTCACCCTCATGCCGTGGTCGTAGCGTTCGTTCCAGACCTGCTCCGACCTCGGAAGGAGCGCCTCGACCCGCTCGCGCAGCTGCACCAGCGTGTAGCGGTTGTCGGACTGCTGGATGATCCCGGTGATCAGCTCGCCGACCCGGTCTTGATACTCCTCGAACATCATGTGCCGCTCCGCCTCGCGGATCCGCTGCAGGATCACCTGCTTGGCGGTCTGCGCGGCGATCCGGCCGAAGTCGTCGGGGGTCACGTCGCGGGTCGTGATCTGATCCTCATAAGGGGCGATCAGCTCCGGATCGAGCTCCGGCTCCTCCGGCTCGCGCATCTCACCCGTCTCGGGGTCGATCGTCTGCTCCTGCTCCTCGATCGCCTGTGCGACCAGCTTCTCCTCGAGCTCCGCGGGGAGGATGAGCTCGAACACCCGGAAGTCCGCGGTATCGCGGTCCAGGTCGACGCGGGCATATTTGGCGGCTCCCGGCGTCTTCTTGTACGCCGACAGGAGGGCGTCCTCGAGGGCCCCCATCAGGGTCTCGGCGTCGATCCCCTTCTCCTGCTCGAGGCCCTTGATCGCCTCGACTATCTCACGGCTCATCTGGCTCCCTCCAGGGGGGTCGTGTGGTCGGGAACGAGGTTCGAGCGCCGGATCCTCGCGAGCGGGATCTCGACCTCATCCGTTCCGAAGTCGATGCGCACGCGGCGCTCGTCGGCTGCGGTCAGGGTGCCGGTGAAGCTTCGCTGTCCCTCGATCGCTTCGCTGGTGCGAACCCGGACCGTTCGCCCGATGAAGCGCCGGAAGTGCTGGGGCTTGGTGAGCAGGCGGTCCGCGCCCGGAGATGAGACCTCGAGGGAGAACGACTCGAGCACATCGGCCAGTTGCTTCGTGACCTGCTCGCAGAGCGCCAGGTCCACCCCGGCCGGGCGATCGATGTAGAGCCGAAGCGACTCGGCGGCCGGGCGCTCGAGCGCGATCAGCTCGACCTCGGGGTCGAGGTCTTCCAGCCTGCTCTCGATCTGCTCCTGAAGCTCGTTCAAACTGGTCTCTCTGATGGTGATATCGGGCTTCCTCCACCCCACTCGGCGCCAAAAAAGAGGCGGGCCCGGGCCCACCTCATCAGGGTTCGGGTGCGAAAAGAGGTGGTCCGAGTATAGCCTCGCGCACCGGCTCGCTCCCGCCTGGGCAGGCGTCCGACACGCGGCCAAACCGAGCCTCGGACCCGAGTGGGCGCGGCGGTGCGATCGGCCCGCGGCAGCGGGCGTCAGGCCTCCAGCATCAGGGTGACCGGGCCGTCGTTGACGAGCTCGATCGCCATCCGGGCGCCGAACACGCCACGCTCCGAGCCGAGCCGCTCGCAGAACCGCTCGTACAGGGGCTCGGCGGTCTCGGCCGGCGCCGCATCGGAGAAGCTGGGCCGGGTTCCCTTGTCGGTTCGTGCGTAGAGCGTGAACTGGCTCACGCAGAGCGTTTGACGGGCCTCGAGCGCCTCGCTCATCCGGCCTTCCTCGTCGTCGAAGACCCGCAGCGCTCGGACCTTGTCGGCAAGCCTGTCGACTGCGGTCTCGGTGTCGTCCCGGGCCACCCCGAGCAGGATCAGGAGCCCCTGCCCGATCGCCGCGACGTGTCGCCCGTCGACCCTCACCGAAGCATGGTGAACGCGCTGGACGAGGGCCCTCATGCCGCTCTCACGAGAGCCGGGAGGCGAGCCTCTCCCGATAGTGCGCGTAGTCGCGCCGGTCGGGGCGCAGATTGGCCGCGATCGCGAGGTGGCGGCGGGCGCGATCACGCTGGCCTGCGAGGGTCAGGGCGCGGCCTAGGCAGAACTGCGCGAAGTCGTTGACCGGATAGCGCTCGATCACCGCCTCGAACTCCCGGGCGGCCTCGGGGTAGCGACGGCTATGGAAGTACGCGCGCCCCAGCGCCTCTCGGATCGAGCTCTTCTCGGGTGCGATGCGGGCCGCCTTCGAGAGCGGCACGGTCGCCTGCGCGAAGTCGCCCGACTCGAGCAGCGAGACGCCGCGGCAGTACAGGTCGTAGAGGAAATTGGACGCCTGCTCGGGCACCCGATCAAGTGTACGGCCGGCGCTTGCCGTTCTCGCGGCCCGGCACCCGGCCCGAAGCGCTACCCGCCGTCGGCCACCCGCTCGGCCGTCCGCATCGCCTCGACCCGATCGAGGATCGCGTCGGCCACCTGCGGCTTGGGGGCGAGCGGCACGCCGACTTCGTCGTCGGGGCCGACGATCAGCACCTCGTTGTCCTCGGAGTCAAACCCGATCTCGGCGCGAGAGACGTCGTTGAAGACGATCAGGTCGATCCCCTTGCGGGTCAGCTTCTCGCGGGCTCTGTGCACCGCGTCTGGACCCTGCTCGGCCGCGAACCCGACCAGCGTCTGTCCCCTTGAGCGCCGCCTCCCGAGCCCGGCCAGGACATCCTCGGTTTGCTCGAGTCGCAAGGAGAGCTCGCGGGTCGCCTCGCGGGGGATCTTTCCCGTCGCGGTGCTCTCGGGCGCGAAATCCGCGACCGCGGCCGCCATCAGCAGGACGTGGCAGTGATCGAACCGCTCTCGAACCGCGGCGGCGAGCTCGCTCGTGGTCTCGACATCGACCCTTTCGACGCCCGGGGGTGCACCGAGCGCGACGTTTGCCGCCACCAGGGTCACCTCGGCGCCGCGCCGGGCAGCGCGCGCGGCGAGCGCCACCCCCATCCGGCCGCTCGAGCGGTTGCCGATGTATCGGACCGGGTCGATCGGCTCCCTGGTCCCGCCCGCCGTGATCAGGACCCGCAGCCCGTCCCAGCTTCCTCCGGCCGGCCCGGCCATCGTGTCGATTTCAGCGAGCAGCCGCTCCGGCGAGGGCAGCCGTCCAACTCCGTGCTCCCCTCGCGAGGCGAGGGCACCCTCGTCGGGCTCGATCACCCGTACGCCGCGGCCGCGAAGGGTCTCGAGGTTGGCTTGGGTGGCGGGGTCGGCGTACATGCGGTCGTTCATCGCAGGGGCGATCACGCGGGGCGCCGGGCAGGCCAGAAACGAGGTGGTGACCATCGAGTCGGCCATCCCGGCCGTCAGCTTGGCGATCGTGTTGGCCGACGCCGGCGCGATCAGGTACAGGTCTGCGTTCGCCGCCAGGGCCAGGTGCCCGATCGGGTCATGGTCCGGGGGCGGATCCCCCGGGAACACGCCACCCATCGGGTCGCGCTCGAACTCCTCGGTCATCACGGGCGCCCCCGTGATCCCCTCGAACGAGGCCCGGCCGACGAACCGCTGCGCGGCCGGGGTCATCAGGACTCGTACGCCGTGCCCGGCGCGGGTGGCCAGCCGGGCCAGCTCGAGCGCCTTGTAGGCGGCGATGCCGCCACTGACGCCGAGCAGGATCCGGGCCATTCGCCCCAGCCGCGCCGTCAGGCGCGGTAGTGGTAGTCGATCTTCCCCGCCGCCAGCTCCTCGAGCGCGATCGTCAGGTAGTTGCCCGACGGCGTGTCGATCATCGGCGGGGTGTATTCCTCGTAGCTGCCCTCGCCCAGCGCGCGGTAGTAGCTGTTCAGCTGGCGGGCTCGCTTCGCGGCCACCACCACCGCCGCGTAGTGGGAGTCGGTGCGGTCCATGAGCTTGTCGACGCGTGGCTTGATCATCGTCGCTCTATGTTAGGGCTCGGAGGCGAGCTCGTCTCGCACGATCCCCTCCAGGCGTGCGGCGGCGCTCTCAACCTCGTCGTTTACGACCACGTGGTGGAACTCCTCCTGAGCGGCCAGCTCCAGCTCGGCCGTGCGCAGACGCTCGTCGATGGCGGCGTGCGAGTCCGTCCCGCGTCCCTCGAGCCGGGGCCGCAGCGCGTTGGGGTCCGGCGGCGCGATGAACACCTGCACGGACTCGGGCATCGCGGCGCGAACCTGCCTCGCGCCCTGGACCTCTATCTCGAGCACCACCGAATGCCCGGCGTCGAGCCGCCGCTCGACCTCGGAGCGCATGGTCCCGTACCGGTTGCCGCTGTACGTGGCGTGCTCCAGAAACTCGCCTTCACGAGCCCGGCGGTCGAAGTCCTCGCGATCGAGGAAGTAATAGTCGCGGGCGTCGGCCTCGCCCTCGCGCGGCTCTCGCGTGGTCGCCGAAACCGACAGCTCCAAGTCTGGAAGGCGGCGAAGCAACTCGCCGATCAGGGTGCCCTTCCCGACCCCCGAGGGCCCGGTTATCACGAAGACCTTCGGCACTCGGACAATCCTTACCTACGGACCGGCGCGTGATCGAGACGAGGTGGACGAAGCCGTGCCGGATTCGTCGCGGCTTCGCAGGGAAAGCGGCCCGGGCGGCGGCGCGATCTAGCGGCGAAGTTGAGAGACCAGCTCGCCACGCTGGCGCTGCGACAGGCCGCCGATCGTCTTCGAGGGCGAGATCCGGCACTGGGTGAGGATCTTGTTGGCCTTCACCCGCCCGTACTTCGGCACCGCGAGGATCATGTCGAACGCCTTCGCCGAGAGCACGTATTCGGGCGGATCGAGGAGCAGCGCCTCGATCTTGGCCTTGCCCGCCTTCAGGTCGCGCTTCAGCTGAGCCCGCTTGGAGCGGATCTCGTTTGCCCTCGTCAGCGCCCGCATTCGCTGCTCGTGGGTTCGCTCGGGAACAGCGGTGGCGGTGTCGACGGAGGGGGCCATCGGCGGCGGCGATCATATACCCGCTTCGACCGGCCGGAAAGGGGGTTCGGCGCCTTTTTCGCCAAATTCGCTTCGACCTTAGGTTGAGGTCGACGCCCTGATCCTCGCTATCAGGTCCTCGGAAGCTCCAGGGTCGGCAGCGTCGAGAGCCTCGTCGAGCTCGCGCCTGACGCGGGCGCCGGCCATCGGGTCGCGGAAGCTTGCGGTCCCGATCGCAACCGCGGTGGCACCGGCGGCCAGAAAGGCCAGTGCATCGGCTCCCGACTCGATCCCGCCCATTCCGATCACGGGAACCGTCGCAGCGGCCGATACCCGAGACACCTGGCCGAGCGCGTAGGGGCGGATGGCGGGCCCCGACAGGCCGCCCTTCCCTGCTCCCAGCCAGGGTTGGAGCGTGCCCGGGTCCAGGGCGGTGGCCTGGACCGTGTTGATCAGCGAGAGGGCGTCCGCTCCGCCCTGCTCGGCTGCCAGGGCGATCGTTTCCGGCTCGGCGACGTTCGGCGTCAGCTTGACGATCAGCGGTTTCGAGGTCAGGGGGCGCACCGTCTTAAGCAGGCCGAGCGTCTCCGAGGGTTGCTGGCCGACGATCAGGCCGGACTCGACGTTGGGGCAGGAGACGTTGAGCTCGACAGCCGCCACCTCGGGTCGATCGGCCACACCGTCGACCAGCAGCTCAAATTCGGCGTGGCTCGTGCCCATCACCGAGACGATCAAGGGAACGCCGAGCTCGGCGAGCAGGGGCAGATCGTGATCGCGGAACCCCTCGAGGCCTCTGTTCGGAAGGCCGATCGAGTTGATCATCCCGGAGGGCGACTCGAAGATCCGGGGTGGCGCGTTTCCCGTCCGGGGCTGCGGGGTGATCGTCTTCGAGACGAAGGCCGAGAAGGGGAAGTCGTCCAGCAGGGCCTCGCCGAAGACGCGCCGGGCGGCGATCGCGTCGAACGTCCCGCTGCCGTTCAGCACCGGGTGGTCGAGCCGCAACCCCGCCAGGTCGATGCTCAGGCCCAAGGCGCGATCAGTGTCCCGACCCCGCGACAAGCGCGGTCTCCACCTCGCCGGCTCCGACCACGGGGCCGTCCACGCAGAGGCGCATGTAGCCGCCGCCCGCCCGGGGGACGGCGCACCCGAAGCAAGCCCCGAAGCCGCATCCCATCGGGGCCTCCATGGCGAGCTCGGCGGCGACCTTCCGCTCGACGCACATCCGGCGAACGGCCTCGAGCATCGCGGGCGGTCCGCACGCGTATACGGCGGCGGTCTCGGCGGCGTCGCCGTCCAGCAGCACATCGAGCAGATCGGTCACGCGCCCCCGGTGTCCGACGTGGCCGTCCTCGCTCGCCAGCCGGACCTCACAGCACGAGAAGAGCTCCTCCACCCCGCCCGAGTGCCGCCGATCGCGGAAGCCGATCAGCGACCGCACCGCGACGCCGCGCGCAGCGAGCTGGCGGCGCAGGATCGCCAATGGAGCCAGACCGATTCCCCCACCCACCAGGATCGCTCCGGCGATCTGGGGCCCGAGCTCGCGAGGCGACGAGAAGGGTCGGCCGAGTGGGCCGGCGAGCCAGAGCCTCTCACCGCGCCGGAGCGCCGCCAGGCGCTCGGTGCCGGGTCCGACCGCCTCGACCAGGAAGTCGAGTCGAAGCCCGCTCTCGGCGACCTCGGCTTCGGCGACCGAGAACGCGCGAGGCAGGAAGGGTCGGCCGCCGCTCGATCCCCAATCGCTCGCCGCCGAAAGCATGTAGAACTGGCCGCCGCGCGGCTCGGGCCCGGTGCGATCGAGCGCCGAGAAGATCCGGTAACCGCCCGCCCGGCGATTGTCGACCACCTCGCACGACCTCCGGCCGGGCGGAGCGGGGACTCGAGCGGGCGCGGGGCCGGCAGTCGCTGTCGGCTCAGCGCTGACCGCCCACCTCATCGCGCTCCGCCAGCTCGGACCCGGCGGCTCCCTCATGGAGCTCCTGAAGGGAGTGCGGCTCGGCCGGGCGCTCACGCAGGGCAAAGATCGCTCGGGCCGCGGCGGAAGCGCCGGTCATCGTGGTCACGCAGGGGATCCCCTGTCGCACCGCGGCGCTTCGGATCTCGTAGCCGTCGCTTCGCGCCCCGCCGCCTGTAGGCGTGTTGATCACCAGGTCGACCCCGTGATTCCGGATGTGGTCGACCACGTGCGGCGACCCGTCGGCGAGCTTGTTGATGGCGGTGACGGGGACCCCCATCCGCGAGATCGCCTGGGCGGTCCCGCGGGTCGCGATCACCCTGAACCCGAGGTCGTGGAACCGCGCCGCCAGCTGGGTCGCAGCCGGCTTGTCGGTGTCGGTGACCGTGATGAAGACCGTCCCCTCGCGCGGCAGGGCGATCCCGGCGGCCGTCTGGGCCTTGCCGAACGCGGTCGGGAAGTCAGACGCGATGCCCATCACCTCGCCGGTCGACTTCATCTCGGGGCCGAGCACGGAGTCGGCGCCGGCGAAGCGAGCGAAGGGCAGCACCGCCTCCTTGACGCTGACGTGTCGGCTCGGGGCCGCCGAGAGCCGCTGGTCTGCCAGGCTCTCGCCCAGCATCAACCGGCAGGCGACCTTGGCGACCGGAACGCCCGTCGCCTTCGAGACGAAGGGGACGGTCCGCGAGGCGCGCGGGTTGGCTTCGATCACGTAGAGCTTGCCGCCGGCGACCGCATACTGGATGTTGATCAGGCCGACCACCCCGAGCTCGAGCGCGATTCGCGTCGTGGTATCGCGGATCTCTTCGAGCATCTCCTCACCGAGGCTCATCGGGGGCAGCACGCAGGCCGAGTCCCCCGAATGGACGCCGGCCTCCTCGACGTGCTGCATGATCCCCGCGGTGTGGACATCGGTTCCGTCGCAGAGCGCATCCACGTCGACCTCGATCGCGTCCTCGAGGAATCGGTCCAGGAGCAGCGGGTGCTCCTGGTCTGCCTTCACGTTCTCCTCGAGGTAGGCGGCAAGGCCGTCGGCTGCGTAACAGATCTCCATCGCCCGTCCGCCGAGCACGTAGGAGGGGCGAACCAGGAGCGGAAAGCCGACGTCGGCCGCGATCACCGCCGCCTCGTCGGCCGAGAGCGCGGTCCCATACGGCGGGTGTGCGATCCCGAGCTTTCGCAGCAGGGCGCCGAAGCGGCCACGGTCCTCGGCGAGGTCGATCGAGTCAACCGGGGTCCCGAGCAGCCGGGCGCCGGCCTCTTCGAGCGCCCTGGCCAGCTTCAGCGGCGTCTGTCCCCCGAACTGCACGATCACCCCTTCGGGCCGCTCGGAATCGACGACCGCCAGCACGTCGTCAACGGTCAGCGGCTCGAAGTAGAGGCGGTCGGAGGTGTCGTAATCGGTCGAGACGGTCTCCGGATTGCAGTTGACCATCACCGCGTCCCGGTCTGACTCGCGCACGGTCATCGCCGCATGCACGCAGCAGTAGTCGAACTCGATCCCCTGTCCGATCCGGTTCGGCCCAGAGCCCAGGATGACCACCGAGGCGCGGTCGCCGCGCCGAACCTCGGATCCGGGGGCGTGCTCGTGGGCCGAGTAGTAATAGGGAGTCCGGGCCTCGAACTCGGCTGCGCAGGTGTCCACCGACTTGAAGGTGCGCACGAGCTCGGCCGTCCCGTCGCCCTCGAGCGCCAGGGCTCGAAGCTCATCGAGGAACCACGGGTCGATCGAGGTGCGTTCCCCGACCTCACCCGGCTCCGCGCCTCGGCGAAACGCCTCCAGGATCAGGTCGAAGCGGTCCGACGCAGGGATCGCGAGGCGGTCGAGGAGCTCGCCGGTGTCATCAGGAATATCGGGGTCGGAGTCGAGCTCGCGAGAGCGCATCGCCTTCGCGAAGGACTCGCGGAACGTCCGCCCGATCGCCATCGCCTCCCCCACCGACTTCATGTGAGTCGAGAGGCTGCCGGAGGCCCCCGGGAACTTCTCGAACGCGAACCGCGGCACCTTGGTCACCACGTAGTCGATCGTCGGCTCGAAAGCGGCCGGCGTCGCCATCGTGATGTCGTTCGGGATCTCCTCCAGCGCGTAGCCGACGGCCAGCTTCGCGGCGATCTTCGCGATCGGGAACCCGGTCGCCTTTGACGCCAGCGCGGATGATCGCGAGACGCGCGGATTCATCTCGATCACCACGACCTCACCGGTTTCGGGGTTGACCGCGAACTGGATGTTCGAGCCGCCCGTCTCGACCCCGACCGCCCTGATCACTCGCAGGGCCTGGTCGCGAAGCTCCTGGTAGAGGCGATCGGTGAGCGTCTGGGCGGGCGCCACGGTGACGCTGTCACCCGTGTGTACTCCCATCGGGTCGATGTTCTCGATCGAGCAGATGACGACGACGTTGTCGTTGCGATCGCGCATGAGCTCGAGCTCGAACTCGCCCCATCCGAGCACCGACTCCTCGACCAGCACCTGGTTGATCGGGCTGGCGGCCAGGCCCTCCGAGACGACCTGCCGAAGCTCGGTATCGGTCCTCCCCACCCCGCCGCCGTGTCCGCCAAGCGTGTAGGCCGGCCTCACGATCGCCGGCAGGGCGAGCGATCCATCAGCGAGCGCCGCCTCGGCCTCACCCACCGAGGTCACGATCAGCGACCAGGGGACTCGCAGCCCGGCCGCCTCCATGGTCTCCCGAAACACCTCGCGGTCCTCGGCGCGCCGGATCGCCTCGTAGTCGGCGCCGATCAGCTCCACCCCGTGGCGCTCGAGGACGCCCTCATCATGGAGAGTGGAGGCCAGGTTGAGCGCCGTCTGTCCACCGAGGGTGGGCAGCAGGGCGTCGGGGCGCTCGCGCTCGATGATCCCGGCGACGGATTCCGAGGTCAGCGGCTCGACGTAGGTGCGAGTGGCGAACTCGGGGTCGGTCATGATCGTCGCCGGGTTCGAGTTCACGAGCACGACCTCATACCCCTCGGCGAGCAGCACCTTGCACGCCTGGGCCCCGGAGTAGTCGAACTCGGCCGCCTGCCCGATCACGATCGGCCCCGATCCGATCAGGAGGATCTTGTGGAGGTCGTCTCGCCTGGGCATCAGGCCGCCGCGAGGTCCAGGAAGCGGTCGAACAGGTGAAGCGCGTCGTGGGGCCCCGGACCGGCCTCCGGGTGGTATTGCACGGTCGCTCCCGCGACGTCTCGCAGGACGAGGCCCTCGACGGTGCGGTCGTAGAGGTTCAGGTGGGACAGCTCGGCGGAGCCGACATCGGTCTCCCACCGAACCGGCTGATCGCCCTCGATGCGGGGCTCGCCGCTCGGTCCACGAACCGCGAACCCGTGGTTCTGCGAGGTGATCTCGATCCGTCCCGTGCCGAGATCCTTGACCGGGTGGTTCGCGCCCCGGTGCCCGAACGGGAGCTTGAAGGTCTCGAGCCCCACCGCCCGGCACAGGAGCTGATGGCCGAGGCAGATCCCGAAGATGGGACGCTCGCCGACCAACTCTCGCACCGTGTCCACCACGTAGTCGAGGGCCGCCGGGTCGCCCGGCCCGTTGGCGAGGAAGACCAGGTCGGGGTCTCGATCCAGCACCTGGTCGGCGGACGCCGTGCACGGAAGCAAGGTCAGGCGGCAGTCGCGCTCGCGGAACTGGCGGACTATGGACAGCTTGATCCCGGTGTCGATCCCGACCACATGAGGGCCCGAGCCCGCGAGCTCCACCGGCTCCTCCGGGGTCACCGTGCGGGCCAAGTCGGCGCCAGACATCGAGGGCTCGGAGGCGACCTGCTCGGCCGCCTCGCGCTCGGCCAGCTCGGCCGCGAAGATCCCGCCCCGCATCGCGCCGCGGTCGCGGATGTGGCGGACGAGCGCCCTGGTGTCGATCCCGTGGATCGCCGCCACTCCGCAATCGGCGAGCCAGTCGACCCAGCCGCCCTCGGCATCGGCCGCGCCCCCGGCGTTCTTTGCCTCGCGCATGATCACGCCGCGAGCCTGAAGCCGGTCGGACTCCATCGCCTGGGCCGCGACGCCGTAGTTGCCGATCAACGGATAGGTGAAGATGATGATCTGCCCGGCGTAGGAGGGGTCGCTGACGGCCTCCTGATAGCCCGTCATCGCGGTGTTGAAGACGACCTCGCCGGTGATCGAGCCGCCCGCCCCGCAGAGACGGCCGTCGAAGCGCGCGCCGTCCTCGAGCAGGACGTATCCGGCCTCTTCGGGGCGGGAATTCGCCGGCTCGCCCGTCACGGGTTCGGCGCGTACTCGAGCACCACGCCCTGCACCTCCTTGAACCGGTCGGTGCCCGCGCGTCCGAGGAGCTCGAACAGAGCCGTCTCGACGCTCGTGATCACGGCCCCCGCCCGGCGAGCCTTGTCGACTGCGACCACGCGGTCGTCCTCGAATCGGGAGCCGACCGCGTCTCGGACCACGTGCACCTCGATCCCCTGGTCGAGCAGATCGAGCACGGTCTGGTTCACGCACACGTGAGCCTCGATGCCGCAGACGACCGCCTGGTCTCGCCCCTCGAGGTCGAAGCCGTCGGCCTCGCAGGCCGAGAAGCAGACCTTCTCGATCGGCTCGAGATCCTCAGGCAGGAAGCGAGCGACCTCGGGCACGGTCGTCCCGAGCCCCTTCGGATACTGCTCCGTGACGATCGTCGGCACGCCGAGCGCCGACGCGCCTCGAACCAGCGCGGCGGAAGCGCGGACGACGCCGTCGAAGCTCGGGACCGCCTTGCGGAAGGCCTCCTGGACGTCGACGACCACCAGGGCGGCCCGTTCGGGGTCGAGCTTGGACGCCGCCATCGCCTAACCGGCCACCCCGACGGCGAAGCTCCGCTGCCGATAGGCGACCCTGCCGGCGATCACCGTCATCAGGACCCGACCGACCATCCTGCGGCCGGCAAAGCACGAGTTGGACGACCGGCTCTCCCAACCCTCGGCGCCGGGCTCCCACTCGGCCTCGGGATCGAAGAGCACCAGGCTCGCCTCCGATCCCCGGGCGAGGCTCGGAGGCTCGATCCCGAACGGCGCCGCCCCGCCGGCCATCCGCTCGACCAGCACGCCGAGCTCGAGCACGCCCGGCAGGACGAGTTCGGTATGGAGTGCGGCGAACGCGGTCTCGAGCCCGGTCACGCCCATCGCCGCCTGCTCGAACGGCACCTCCTTCTCCTGGAGGGAGTGCGGGGCGTGATCGGTCGCCACGCAATCGATCAGCCCGGAGCGGAGCCCCTCGATCAGTGCGCGTCGGTCGTCCTCGGTGCGAAGCGGCGGGTTCATCTTGAACCGCGGGTCGAGGCTCCTGACCTCCTCGTCGGTGAGCGTCAGGTGGTGGGGGCTCGCCTCGCAGGTGATCTCTACCCCCGCCTGCTTGGCGGCCGCGACCGCCTCGACGGATTCGCGGGCCGACAGATGCTGGACGTGGATCCGGGCGTCCTCGTAGGCGGCCAGCGCGGCGTCCCGGGCGATCATCGTCGACTCGGCGATCGACGGCACCGAGGCCAGGCCGAGGGCCGCCGAGACCACCCCTTCGTTCATCACGCCCCCCAGGTGGGGCTGGTGCGCGCCCGCCGGACGCGACAGATCGTGATCCTCCTCGTGGAGCGCGATCTGCCCGCCGACCAGGCGCTGGTACTGGAGTGCGCGGCGCATGACCCGGGCGTTTGAGATCGGCAGTCCGTCGTCCGAGAAGGCGATCGCCCCCGCGTCGCGGAGCTCCGCCATCTCCGATAGCTCCTCGCCCTCCATCCCCCGGGTCACGCAGGCCAGGAAGCCGGTCGGGACGAAGGCCCCATCCGCGGCGCGTTCGCGCAGCGCGCGGATGTCGGCGGCCGAATCGACCGGGGGCCGAGTGTTCGCCATCGCCAGGATTCCGCAGTAGCCGCCCGACGCGGCCGCTCGGGTCCCCGTCTCGATGTCCTCTTCGTCCTCGTCGCCCGGCGTGCGCAGGTGGACATGGGGGTCGAAGAAGGCCGGTACGACGATCCTGCCCTCGGCATCGACCGTCTCGGCGTCGGCCATCTCGACGCTCCCCGGCTCGGCGAGCTCGGCGAGCTCGCCGTCACGAACGACCACGTCATAGATGCCGTCCAACCCGGCTCGCCGGTCGAGCACGGAAGCGCGACTAAGCACCAGATCGCCGGCCGGGTCGAGCCCTGGGCCGCGCCAGTCGAGGCTCGATGCGGGGCGAGGCGATTCGCTCACGCAGGCTCCTTGATCGGGGTCGGGGCCGAGAGGTCATCGGAGTCCGTCGCCCGGCCGCCCCCGGGGCGGGGACGAGCGCCCGCGAGCAGCTCGTAGAGGATCGCCATCCGCACCACGAGACCGCTCTCGACCTGCTCCGTGATCAACGAGTTGGGCGCGTCGATCACCTCCGCCGATAGCTCGACGCCCCGGTTCACGGGACCCGGGTGCATGAGCAGCTGGCGCGGGCTCAGGCGCCGCGAGTCGATCTGGTAGAGGGCGACGTATTCGCGGATCGAGGGGACGAAGGACTCCCCCATCCGCTCGTTCTGCATCCGAAGCGCGTAGACGACGTCGGCGTCCTCGATCCCGTCCAGCTCGTACGAGACCTCGCATCCGAGCGCATCCTCGATCCCGCGGGGGATCAGGGTCGGCGGGCCGCACGCGACGACGTCGGCGCCCATGAGGCGAAAGGCGAGCAGGTTCGATCGGGCGACCCGGCTATGGAGGACGTCGCCGACGACCCAGATCGTCCGCCCCTCCAGCGACCCCAGCCGTTTGACCAACGTGTAGACGTCGAGCAGGGCCTGGCTCGGATGCTCGTGCTTGCCGTCGCCCGCGTTGACCACCGACGCCTCCGTCCAGCCGGCCACCAGGTCGGCCGCGCCTGCGTGGGGCGAGCGGATCACGATCGCCTCCGGGCCGTAGGCGCTCAGGGTCGCGATCGTGTCCTTGAGCGACTCCCCCTTGTCGACGGAGGAACCCGCCGACTTGACCGAGACGAGGTCGGCGGAGAGACGCTTGGCCGCGAGCTCGAACGAGGAGCTCGTGCGCGTGCTCGACTCGTAGAAGAGGTTGACGATCGTCCGGCCTCGGAGCGTCGGCACCTTCTTGATGTCGCGGCGACCCACCTCGGCGAACCCCTCGGCTCGCTCCATGATCCGCTCGATGTCCGGCCTTTCGAGCCCTGCGATGGCGAGCAGGTGCTTCATCGAGGCGCCTCCACCGTCTCCGCGATCGCGACCTGGTCCACGCCGTCGAGTTCGTCGACCTGGACGTAGACGCGCTCCTCGCGCGCGGTGGGCAGGTTCTTGCCCACGTAGTCTGGGCGAATCGGCAGCTCGCGGTGGCCCCGGTCGACGAGCACCGCGAGCTGGACCCGCTGGGGGCGCCCGTAGTCGAACAGCGCGTCGATCGCCGCCCTCACGGTCCGGCCCGTGAACAGCACGTCGTCGACCAGCACCACGGTGCGGCCCTCGAGCTCGAAGTCGAGGTGGGAGGAGTGGACGACCGGTTGGGCCCCGGGCTCGCGCGCGTTGACGTCGTCGCGGTAGAACGAGATGTCGAGGTCCCCGAACGGGACCTCTGAGCCGGTCAGCTCACCGACCAGCGCGTGCAGCCTCTCGCCCAGGATCGCGCCCCGCGTGTGGATGCCCACCAGGGCCACCGGTGCGATTGGCTCGCCGCCGGCCTGCTCCTCGGCGCCCGACGCCTCGGCGCCGTCGCTCTTGGGACGCTCGGCCTCCGGATTCTTCTCGACGATCTCGTGCGCGATCCGCAGCAGTGTGCGGCGTAGATCGTCGCGGTCGAGGACGACCTTGTGGTCAGCGCTCAAGCCTCAGCCCTTCCTGGCCTCTCGGGACCGGGTTAAAGGAACAGACGCGGCGAGCCTAGCAGGCTGGATGGCCGAATCCTCGACCCTCGGCGGATGCGATCATGCGGTCGATGGCCGCCACCCGCGCTGCCGCCCGCGAGGCGGTCGAGGTTCACCAGGCAGCCGGCAGGCGGTTCGCGGCCGGCGGCGTGGAGAGCTTCGTTCGCGAGCAGGGATCCGGCGCGCCGGTCGTGCTTCTTCACGGGGTGCCCACCAGCTCGTTCCTGTACCGCAAGGTGATTCCGGCGCTGGCCCAGCAGGGCCTTCGGGGGGTTGCGTTCGACTTTCCGGGCCTCGGGCTGGCCGATCGGCCTGAGAGCTTCGACTACTCGTGGTCCGGCCTGGCGAGGTGGACCGCCGATGCTCTCGACTCGCTACAGATCGCGCGCTGCCACCTCGTGGTCCACGACATCGGCGGCCCGATCGGATGCCTGTGGGCGGTCGCGAACCCCGACCGGGTGCTGTCGCTCACGGCGCTCAACACGTTGCTGGGCCTGGCTTCGTTTCGCCGCCCATGGACGATGGCACCGTTCGCCGTTCCATTCCTGGGCCGTGTCTGGCTTTCGACCCTGAGCCCGAGCGTCTTCTCGCGGCTCTTCTACCTCCAGGGCGTTGCGGACCGCTCGGCCGTTCCACGCGCCGACGTCTACGCCCATTACGAGCTGCTGAAGCGTGGGGACGGTGGTCGGGCATTCCTGCGGATCATGCGCGGCTTCGAGCTCGGCGAGGATCGGCAGCGCAGCCTCTGGGCAGGCCTGGCGGGACGGCCCTATCCTACGCGGGTCGTGTGGGGTAGGCGCGACCCCGCAATCGGCATGGACCAGATGCGGGCCGTCTCGGAGGCGCTGGGGGTCGAAGACCCGATCCTGCTCGACGCCAAGCACTTCCTCCAGGAGGACCAGCCGATCGCGGTGGCACAGGCCGTCGCCGACCTCGCAGCCCCGCTCGGCTGAGGGCGCCGACCCAACGCGCCGGGCTCAGGCCGGCGCGTCGGCCCGGGCGCCATCTTCGATCAGACGGGCACCGCCCCGCTCCGGCAGGGGGATCTCGACCAGGTCGAAATCGCGAGGAGCCTCGGTCGCCGCGAACTCCTCGCGCGCCTCGGCGAGGACGTCGCGGACGTCATACCGGGAGGAGACGTGGACCAGGGCGAGCATCCCCACCCCCGCGTCCTTGGCCAGCTCCGCCGCCTGGCGAGCCGTGGAGTGCCCTGTTTCGGCGGCCCTCTCTGCCTCCTGATCGGCGAAACTCGAGTCGTGGACCAGGAGCTCGGCCTGGTGTGCGGCCAGCGCGGACATCTCGCAGGGAGCGGTGTCGCCGGTAACCACCACCTGGCGTCCGCGTCGCGGCGATCCCATCACCTGCTCGGGATCGACGGAGCCGCCCCGGCCTTGCACCGACTCACCCGACTGGAGCCTTCCGAAGTCGGGACCGGGACTGACGCCGAGGCGCTCGGCGAGAGAGGGATCGAACCGCCCCGGCCTCTCGTCCTCGACCAAGGCGTAGCCGTAGGCCCGAACGCGATGGTCGACCGGGAACGAGCGGACCTCGTAGCCGGCGTGGCTGACTGCTTCTCCCTCCTCGAGCTCGGTGAGCTCGAGGTCGTACGAGAGCCGGCCGACGATCCGACCGAGCGTCCGGAACAGGCCCTCGAGGCCGGGCGGGCCCACGATCCGGAGCGGGCGCTCGCGGCCTTGGAGGTCATATGTCTTGAGCAGCCCGGGGACCCCCAGATAGTGGTCGGCGTGGTAGTGGGTCAGGTAGATCTCGTCGACCGCCACCAGCCCGGTCGAACGCTGCATCTGGCGCTGCGACCCCTCGCCGCAGTCGAACAGCAGGCGATCACCGCCCGCGCGCGCCAGCACGCAGGCCGTCGCGCGGCGAGCGGTCGGCACCGATCCACCGGTGCCGAGAAAGACGACGGACAGGTCCACCCGCCTACGGTAGCCGGGGCCTCGTCGCTCGTGGGTCACGGCGACGAGGCACCGACGCCGAACGGCGGGCGCACCTGCCGCATCTAGACTGAGCGATCCCGCGCCCGTAGCTCAGTTGGATAGAGCGCGTGCCTCCGGAGCACGAGGTCACAGGTTCGAGTCCTGTCGGGCGCGTCCAGCTTCGCCAGGATCGAACCTGTGACACCGCTCGCCCTCCAGGCCTCGCTGAGGTTCGATCCTGTCGGCGCGTCGCATGATCAAGCGGAATCCGGACACCAGCGGCTGGGCGGCCTGGGCGAGCACTGAGGCGGGCTAGGTGAGGGGCTCAGTAGTCGGCCGGCACGTAGGCGTAGACCGGCAGATTCCGGCCGTGCGAGTTGGACACGGTCTCGAAGCGATAGAGATAGTCCTCCCCGTCGTCCGGGTCCTTCCAGGTGACCTCGCATGGCCAGCCGCCACACTCGCCGTG
Organism: uncultured bacterium; assembly: GCA_963720685.1. Classification (GTDB taxonomy): domain Bacteria; phylum Actinomycetota; class Thermoleophilia; order Solirubrobacterales; family 70-9; genus AC-56. Next base: position 1,185,505 of record CAVRGF010000003.1, read on the forward strand.
GTCCTCGACGGTCAGGTTCATCTCGCCCTCGAGTGGGCCATCTGAGGCGAGGGCCGGATGCAGTGCCACGGGCGCCAGCGTAACGCCGCACGGTCCGGCCGTAGCGCGAGATACTGCGCCGGCGATGCTTTCGTGGCTGGCCAAGCGGACCGTCTCGCGCAGCATGGCCCGGATGCGTGAGGGCGATTATCGGCCCACGCTGCGCCTTGTGGCTAAGGACGCGGTCTTGCGTTTTCCGGGTGAGAGTTCGTGGGCCGGGGAGTGGCGCGGCAGATCCGAGCTTGAGCAGTGGTACAAGCGCTTTACGGAGGCTGGGCTTCAGATCTTCCCCGACCAGGTGGTGGCCCAGGGCTTTCCTTGGAAGGTGACCATCTGCGTCCGCGGCCATATCTACCTCAAGTCCCGGGACGGAGAGCCGGTCTACGAGAACCGCTATGTGCTCTGGGGACGGATGGCGTGGGGCTTCGTCAAGGAATACGAGGTCTACGAGGACACCCAGCGCACCCCGGCACTTGACGCTCACTTGGATCGCCCGGAGTAGCCGATGTCGCAAGAGAACGTCGAGCTCGTTAGGAGCGTTCAGCCCAGCGGCGTCGATTTGGCCGCCCTGTTTCGAACATCGACCGTTCCGGACCCGTCTGCCACCGGGATTGACCTGACTGCCTTCGAGAGCGATTTCGAAACCGAGTTCATCGCGACTCGGACCTTCGGCTCGATGCGACCGCCGACGTCCGTCGGCCTCCAGGGATTCGCTGAAGCTTGGCGGGATTGGCTTGAGCCGTGGGAGAGCTACCACATCGAGGTGGAGGAGTTCATCGATGTTGGCGATCTGGTCGTGAGCCTGACGCGCGTGCGCGCGCAGACGACGCGTGATGAAGTCGCCGTCGAGCATCGTCCGGCAGCCCTCTGGTCCGTGCGGGACGGCAAGATCGCACGGGTGCGGTTCTACCTGGACCGCGAGGAAGCCCTCGAAGCCGCCGGGCTGCGGGAGTAGGGTCCACTGCCGCGTGGCCTACTACCTCGTCCCCGTCGCCGGTGATCGAGCCAGAGTGGCTGGGTTGCTCGAGCTGAACGGCATCCAGCAGCTCGCGGGAGACGACGGTCGCCTGGTCGCTCGCTTGGCAGCGCCGGACCCGGAGAAGGCCCGAGTTCGCGTCCTGGCGTCCCTGGGGAGCGAAGACTTCGAGGTCGGAGAGCCCGAGCCCGAGGACTCGTCTCTGTAGCGCGAAGCTGCGCTGGGGAGGTCGATGGAGAAGTCCCGGGGTCAGACGCCCGGAGTGCGGGGCCGTGGGGCCCTAGTCGCTGCCGCCGTGATGGGCGACCCAGTTGAGGGTGCCGCTGTCGGCGTTCGCGCAGCCGCCTGAGAAGCTGCCCTTGAGGCGCAGCGTTCCGACGACCTTCCTGTTGTGGTGCTTGAACTTGCCGGTGACCTTCGCCGTGCGGTTGGTCTGGGGAACGTCGAAGTTGCCGTGGAACTTCCCCCGGTCGTTCACGTGCATGTCGAAGCCGTTGTCGGTCAGCGAGTCGGAGCACGCCGTCCCCGTGATCGGGACGTTGAACCAGTGGAAGTTGACCACCTTGCTCGGGTGCCTGCCGGTCCGGAAGGCGTGCCGGTTGTGGAAGTGGGCCTTGAATTCGACCCCCGCGTTGTTGACCCCGGTTCCGACCGGCCCGCTGTAGAACTCGCTGAAGAACGCGTTCGCGGTGCCCGGCAGTAGGAGCGTGATCGCCACGACGATCGGTATCAGGGCGCGCTTCATGGAGGACGATCTTATAGGGCGATCGCCGCAAGGGCTTGAAAGCGGGACAAATGGCACCTCACCGCCGCCCCTCGCCGCGACCGGAGAAGGAATCCGGGATTGCTTGTGCGAATAAGCGCTCACTTGTCCATGCGCGAAAGGAGCGCTCACATGTCGCATCCCGAACGGATCCCGGGGCCGACCGGATGGGCCGTCTTCGCCGGCGTCATCCTCCTGATGGTTGGCTCGCTCGATTTCCTGTACGGCCTCGCGGCCGTGCTAAACAACCAGGTCGTCGTCGTGGGCGGCCACGGGGCGATCATCGCCGACCTCACGACGTGGGGCTGGGTCAACATGATCCTCGGAGGAATCCTGGTGATCACGAGCCTCGGCCTGTTCACGGCCGCGGGCTGGGCACGCTGGGCCGCGGTGTTCTTCGCGACGCTCAACGCAATAGCCCAGATCGGCGTCTTCACGGTCGCGCCGCTCTGGGCGTTCATCGTGATCCTGCTCAGCGTCCTGGTTATCTACAACCTGACGGTCAACTGGGCCGACGCGGCCTGACGATCGCAGGGTGGACCGAGCTCCCGGGGCGCCATGCTTCGGGAGCTCGGGCCGCCAACGTGCCCGGCCGTCCGTGAGAGACTGACCGGGGATCGATCGATGTCGCTATGCCGTCGCCAAGCCCTGATCGGCGCTCCGCCGGATCGAATCTGGGACCTCGTCGGTGATCCGGAGCGCCACCCTGAGTGGTGGCCCCGTGTGATCGAGGTGGACGGCCAGAGATTCGAGCAGGGCAGCACCTATGCCCAGGTCACCCGAGAGCCATTCGGCGAAGTCCGCACGACGATCTCGGTCGAGCGACTTGACGACCTGCAGGCGATCCACATGAGGTGCCTCGACACCGGCACCTTTACGCGATGGCTTCTGACCGAGGCGCAGGGCAACACCTTCGTCGACGTCGAGTTCGGCATGGACCCGACCGGGCTTCGCCACCGGATCATCGATGCGACGGTTGGGAAGGTCTACTTTCGCCGCTGGCTCGAGGAGTCGATGGCGGCACTCGAGGAGGTCGCGACGGGTGACCCCGCGCCAACGCCCGGAGGCCGCGGCGGGTGAGCGGGGACCGACCGCTCGACCTGGTGGTCTTCGGGGCGACTGGCTTCGTCGGACGGCTCACCGCCGAATATCTCGTCCGCCATGCTCCCCGTGAAGCCCGGATCGGGCTCGCGGGGCGCTCCAGGGAGAAGCTCGAGGGGATCGCCGCCGACCTCGGCGAGCCCGCCGCGTCTTGGCCATTGAACGTCGTCGACTCGGCCGACCGGAAGGGCCTCGCCGAGCTAGCCGCCTCGACCCGGGTCGTGGCGACCACGGTCGGCCCGTACAGCGATCGGGGAATTCCCCTCGTCGAGGCGTGCGCCAACGCCGGCACCCATTACGCCGACCTGACCGGTGAGGTCCTGTTCATGCGCGACAGCATCGACCGCTTCGATTCCGCAGCCAAGAAGAGCGGGGCGCGGATCGTCCACGCCTGCGGGTTCGACTCGATCCCCTCGGACCTGGGGGTTCTGCTCCTTCACCGGGCGACGGATGCCGACGACGAGGGCACGCTCGAGGAGGTCACGCTGATCGTCACCGGGGTGAAGGGCGGCCTGAGCGGCGGCACGTTCGACTCGCTGAAGGGCGAGCTCGACGCCGCCCGCACGAACCCCGAGCAACGGCGGCTGATCGACGACCCCTATGCGCTGAGCCCTGACCGAGCCGCCGAGCCCGACCTTCCCGGCCAGGCCGATCTACGCGGAGTGCGCAGGGATCAGACGCTCGGCACCTGGCTTGGCGCCTTCCCGATGGCGCCGATCAACACTCGCGTCGTGAGGCGAAGCAGCGCACTTCAGGGCTGGGCGTACGGGCCACGCTTCCGCTACTCGGAGGCGATGGGGTTTGGATCGGGGCTCGCTTCGCCGTTGATGGCGGGCGCGACCAGCGGTGCGGTCTGGGCGCTGAATGCCGGACTCGCCAACCCGTTGACTCGCAGGGCGCTCGAGCGGTTGCTGCCCAGCGCCGGGGAGGGCCCCAGTGAGCGCCTGCGCCAGAAGGGCTTCTTTCGGATCGAGATCCATGCCAGGACCTCGACGGGTGCGGGTTACGTTTGCAGCATCGCCGCCAAGGGTGACCCCGGGTACGCGGCCACCGCCGTGATGCTCGGCCAGAGCGCCCTTTGTCTCGGACTCGACGAATCCCTGCCGCCCGCTGCCGGGGTCCTGACCCCGGCGACCGCGATGGGGATCGCGTTGGTCGATCGCCTGCGAGCGGCGGGGTTCACGTTCGACGTTCACCGGAGTGGCGGCGATCCGGGCGGGCGTCGAAGCGCTGATGACGCCGCCGGCCTCGAAGGCGCGCTGCACTGATCTGGACATCAGTCGCGCGGCGATCCACAGAAGCTCGGAGTGGCCGTCCACCACGACGACGACGCCCGAGGGCGGTCGAGAGGATGAGCCTCGGCTACTTCTTGTGCTTGCGCGACTTGCGGCTCAGGTCGCGCGCGGCGTATGCCGCCTGCGCCGCGATCATCGCGTCGAGAGCGCCAAAGCCGAGGATGACAGGAGACATGTGGTCCCTCCGTGCCGTTGGTTACAAGTCCATTATTCGACATCGGGACCCAAACACCGCGCCTTGAACGACCTTTTACGAAATCCTTAGCGTCCCGCGACGGCCCCGCCGGTCGGTCGTCACGGCGTTATTTGGCGAACGACGCCTTGTGCGGGAAACAGCCTGCTATTCGACGCTTTTTCTCGCCCGTGGCTACGGCCATGGCTACGGCTGGCCGCCTTCGCGCTCCAGATAGGCGTCGAGCAGGCCCCTTGCCTCGGACTCGTTTCCGGGCATCAAATGGCCGTATCGATCGAAGGTGATCGAGATGTTCGCGTGACCCATGTAGGTGCTCAGGGCCTTCGCGTTGATGCCGGCGGCGATCATCAGCGAGGCATAGGTGTGCCGTCCCTCATGGAAGCCGAGAGGCTCGAGGCCGCTGCTCTCCCATGCTTTCTCAGCGCGGGCGCGAAGGGCGCCCGGTGAGACCCGGGAGGATGTGGGAATCAAAGGCCCAGCGATGCGCGTGGCGGGTCGACGCGATGGCCCGACTCCAGGCCGGAACCCTCAGCGCCTCCGCCGGACCCACCATCGCCGAGGCCGCCGAGCAGTTCCTGGCGGGAATGGAGGCCGGGACGATCCGCAACCGATCAGGCGGGCGTTACAAGCCCAGCGTCGTCACCGTCTGGGATGAGCCCTTCTTCAGCGATTCGACGTCGTGCGTGTGCTCGAAATCACCGTCGGCATACGTGACAGCGAGCGGCGGCTCGTCGCCCGAGAACCGGGAGATCACCTTCATCAGCCTGGGGCCGTTGTCCTCATCGGTCAGGTGCGAGAGTTCGACCACAACGTCGACCGATGCCGAGAAGGCATTCGAGCCGCGCTGCGCCTCGCCGTGCCTGCCTCCCCCCTTTCGCATGTGATGCAGGTAGACGACGGCGATCCCGGCCTCGATTGCGGGGTCGAGTGCCTCCATGGCCTCAGTCACGCGGCCCGATTGGTTCTCGGCCTCGCCGGTGAGGCCGAGCCACCGCGAGATGGTGTCCACGATCAGGATCTGGTGGCCCATCTCCTTGCAGCGCCGAACGGCCGACGCCGCGAGCTTCTCCCAGGCCTCACCGAGAACCTCATGGCGGAACAAAATTTCAACCTGGTTTCCCTCCAACTGGAGGTCGATGTACTTGTCCTTCATCGAGATCGGGGGCTCCTCGCTCAACATCAGCGCGGAGACGTCGCCCATCACCTCGATGCCGAGGAAGTCGTCCTCGTCGCGCTCGACGGCGCGAAGGAAGCCGCAGGCGATCGTCGTCTTGCCGAGCTTGGGAGCCGCGACGACCATCGTCCGTGCCCCCGGCGCGATACGGCGCCGCCACAACCATTTCGGCTCCGGCGGTAGATGCTCCATCGCGTGGCGAAGGGAGCGGTACGGATAGTCCGGCTCGGACTCCTCCGGCGGGGGCGCGGGTGACGGCGCGTTGTAGGTCTCGCCACCGAGTGCCCTGTCGATCGTCGGGCCTCGATAGGACGAGCGCTCCCACTTCTCTGCCCGGTAGAGGCCGGAGCGGCGAAACAGGCGATCGAGCTGCTCTGGGTCCTGGGTCCAGAACGCCAGCACGGAACACAGGGCCTGGTCGGCCTCGGACGGCGACCCGTAGCCCTGGGTGTTGCCGGCGAAGAGGCGGGAGAACTTCTCGCCGTTCGCGGCCTCGGAGGCCCGCCGGATGACTTCCTCGTCGGGCATCGGGCCCGCGGCGACCGGCTTCAGCTCCTCCGGTTCACCGAATACCTGCCCGAGCACCCGCTCGAGTTCGGCCTGGCGGTCCGGGACGTCGGTGGTCGCGCCGTTGAACGGTGAGCCCGTGACGGTGAAGAAACGGGCGCGCTCGTATGCCTCGAAGCCCCCACCCCATGCGGTCGCCTGGGTCCGATTTCGGGAGCCGTTCAGCGAGCCGCGAACGTAGATGTGCAGCCCGGTACCGGACGGCGACAGCTCGACGTAGCCGCGCAGCATCTCAACGATCTCCCTGGCGGCCGGGTGAAGTCCCCCGGGGGCGATGCAGTCGTCCAGATCGCACCCGACGATGCCGGTGTCCTCGGTGAACACCCAGCCGAGCCCCTGGGCCCAGCCGAGCGCGCCCTGCGCCTGCTCGAACGAGCGCCAGGTCGACGGGTCGGTCGTGGACGCCAGGCCGGTCGGTGACTCCCCGGCGACCACCGGGACCTTGGTCGGCTTCGGGCGCCCCTCAACGTCCTTCGGAATCCATGCGAGCCAATGTGGGGTGTCGCGCAGCTGCGCGGGTATCGCGCCGAGGTTCATATGCGCCGCACCTCCTCGAACCGATAGCGGCGCTCGCCGTCCTGGGTCTCGGCCCAGCCGCTGAACTCGACCTGAATCTGGTCGCCGACCTCGATGCCCTTCGCTGACAGCGCCCGCTCGAGCAGGGTGTGACCCCGCGAGGCGGTGGCTTGGATCGCGATCACGCCGTCCTGGGTCTGCAGGAACAGGCGATTTCCCTCGAAGGCTCCGGCGACCGGGAGTCGCAGCACCTCGCCGCTGACGCTCTCGCCCGACTCCAAGGTGTGGTGGCGCCAGTCAGAGCCAACGCCGTCGATTGTCAATCCGTGAGTGGCCATGGCTTTACCCCATGCGGCAGCCGGCGGGAGAGCGCGAAGCCCTCCCGCCCAGCGCGCCGCCTAGAAGGGGACGTCCTCCTCTCCGCGATCGTCATCGCCCAGAGGACGCTGGGACCGATTCAGGTCGTCGTCGTCCTGGGGAGTCGGGTCGTCCTGCGCCGCCTTGCGCTCGTCGGCCCAGTCGAACTTCCGCCCTTGCTGGTCGAGGCGCTTGACCCGGTAGGACTCGTAGCTCGCGCCACCGTCCTTGCCGTCCACCTTGCCCTTGTAGAGAAGGGCGATCGGCACGCCCGGCTGAACATCGAGCCGAGCCATCTCGTTTCGCAGCACGGTATGGAAGCAGTGCACCGCGCGTTCGCCGTCGTCCGTGGCGATCGTGATGATCGGGTAGCTCCCAAAGCCGCCGCCCGCGTACTCGGTGACCTCCGTCACCTCGCCCTTGATTACGTCACCCGGCTCAGGGCGCCACGCTTCCGCGTAGTCGAACTCTGTAGCCACGTTGGCTCCTTTCTTGGGAGCCTGCGTTCGCGCTACCGTTCGCGCTGGTTAGTACGGAACGGGGGCGAGACACTTGGTCTCCCAGCTTCGGCGGGGCGGGCCTTGTGCTCGCCCCTGGTGCTTCGGGAGCGATGAAACTCAAGGCGCCGGACGGCACCGAAATTACAGTTTCCCCCTGCAAACACGGCATTACTTCGGAAAAAATAGGGTCGATTTGCAGCGGACCTCAGAAACCAAGAGAGAACCCCCAAAACCTAAAGATTTCCTAAATCTTCGTCTTAGGGCTCTCCCCGCAGGCGTCACCACTCTCCACACGGAGAGAAATCAGGGAGTCCCCGTGAGTGCTGCGGGTCTCATCGTGCCGCAGCCCTCAGGCTGCGGTCGATGAGCGCAGCGCGAACTCCCTGGGTCCAAAGAGCATCCTTCAACACCCCTAAATCCCTAGGGGGTTGATGATGCGCGATGCTCGGGTGAAACGAGCTGTTTACGGCTCCAGCAAGCGGTTTGTGGCGTTTTCGGTACCGCTTCAGGCCGATTGCGCCTTGGGGGGCGCAGCCGGAGCTCACGCCGCGGCCGGGAAATCGCCCGGGGGCAGCATCACCGTCGCCGGGCCGGACAACGGCCGCGCGCACTTGAAGCACCGCACCTGGCCGTCCTCATCGACCAGGCCCAGCGGGTGATCGCACCGACAGCGAAGGCAGGCATAGACCGCGCCCTCGAGCTTCTTACGCTCGGCGACGATCGTCGTGTCCGACTCCCTAACGGGGCCTCCGCCCGCGTTCGACCATTTCCTGCGGCATCCGTCGCCACAGAAGATCGCGTTGCGGTTGTGGCCGGCAAGGGATGCTCCGCAGCGGCGGCAGCGACCGTCGTTCATGGTCCTCAAAGGTATTCAGGGGCGCGGCGCCCGCGCCCCGCGATCGCCCGCTGGGATGATGGGGACGGATGAACGAGGACGGCCCAACCTATGTCTACGTCCTGATTGCCCTCGCTGTCTTCGGAACCCTCGTCTGGAGTGTGCTTCACGCGATGGGATTGGTCGGATGACGCCTCGCGAGCATCGACGGCGCCCCTTGCCGCCCGGGCCGATCTGCGGCCGCTGCAACGGCTCGGGGAAGCTCTCGCTGCGGGAGGCGAAGGGGCGCCCTGGGCCCTGTCCGATGTGCCGTGGGCTTGGGGTCGTCCAGGCGAAGCGGGGCGGGCGGGAAGGGCGCTCAGGCTGAGTGACGGACGACCAGGCGAGGTCCTGCCCTGAGCGCCCTACTCCCGCAGCCCGGCGGCTTCGAGGGCCTGCGGCTGGCTCACTCGGCTACTGCGCAAGGCAATAGGCGAACGCAGTGACTGATCCGTCGACAGGGGTCTCGTTATTCGCGTCGACTCGCCAACTGTTGCCCTGCGCCTTGTCAACTGCCAACGACATGCCTTGGACCGATGTGAAACCTCCTCCGCTGATCAGCCTCGTGCCCACCGGGCACTCGGCGAGCGCGCTTTCGGTCCCCATATTGTGTGGAACCGAGGTGGTGGCTGACTTTTCGGTGATCGGGCCGAGGTCGGCCGCGCGTACCTGACGGTTGGCGATCTTGGCCGAGTTGACCGCTCCGTTCCTGAGCTTCTTCGTCGTCACCGCCTTCTTGTGAAGCTTCTTGGCCGTAACGGCGCCGTTTTCGATGTCGCTTGTACCGATCTTCGAGGCCGCGTACCCGATGCCGCCAAGCAAGATGAACAGGCAGAGTGTCGAGACGACGTTCGCATAGGTCAGATGGCTCCGGATTCGGCGCATGGCTCCTCCCTGAGGTGGACGACTATAGGCCGACCGTACATCCGACACCGCGCTGTGTCCAGCGATCCGCCGAGTATCGCCCGCGCAGTATCTCGCTACAGGGGGAAGGTCGCCCCAGCGATTCGCGGGTGCCCGAGGACCGCTGACCGGGCTCCGCGTAAAGAAAACTCCTCCCCCCACGCACGGCCGGCTAGCCGCTTGGCCGTCGTCCCGTCGTCCCGGGCCGCCACCGCGGAGTTCCCGAGCGTGACGACCGCGATCCAGATCAGAACACTCGCGCCGCGACCCGGCCCAGGCCGCGTCGCACACTGGAGGGTTGACATTGGCTGCCCGAGGGGCGAAGCTCCGCCGACATCAAGCCGCCGGGTACCCCAGGGGATCGAATGTAGGGACACGGAGCCCCGGCCCAAGACCGGAGGTACCCATTCGTGAACCGACTTCGTTCGAAGCCGACCTTCGCAAGCAGCATCGTTGTCCGCTCTCGCAGATCGACGGGGATGGCGATCGCCGCAATCCTGATCGTTGGACTCGGTGCAGCGGGGTGCGGAAGTAGCAGTAGCAGTAGCACCACCACATCGACCACCGCGATCACCAAGACCGAGTTCCTCGTGAAGGCCAACGCGATCTGCACGGCGGGCAACAAGGTGCTCAGCAAGGTGGGAGCAAAGCTGGGCAAGAGCCCTAGCCAGGCGCAAATCACAGCCGTCGTAAAGGCCGCCTACGTGCCTTCCATTCAGGGTCAAATCAGTGGGATAAGGGCCCTGGGTGCGCCGTCCGGAGACGAAGCCACCGTGACGAACATGCTCAACCTGGCTCAGGCGGATCTGAACAAGATCAAGGCCGATCCCACCCTGATAGTTGGCAAGACCGATCAATTCGCCAACTTCGCAAAGATCGCCCACCCGTACGGACTGAACCGCTGCGCCCCTAACAGCTAGTTCGAGCTTCGAGGGCCAGGACGGTCGCAGGAGGGCGCCCTGGGGCGTCCTCCTGCACACGTGGCAGAGACCGTTGACGGTGACGTCCCCGTCTCGAACGATCCCCTCGAGGATCTCGATCATCTCGTCCCGGGTCATGCATCCTTCCCGCGGCTCAGGATGCGGTGGAGGGCTTCGTCAACCTCGTTTCGCCCCTCCTCCTCGTGGAGCCGCAAGGCGCGTTCAAGCGCGGCCATGGCGGTCACCGAGCCGTCTCGCGCCTTGTGGCTGAGCAGCTCGAGGACTTCGGCATAGGTCAGGATTCGTGCGTCGTCAGGCATGGCTTGAAAACCCCCGTGCGTGTGTGGTCTGCCGGTCAGCGGTCCTAGGCGTGAGAGACCGGCTCATCTCGACCTTCCCCCCGATAGGCTCGCCACAAGCCGTGTGACCGAGGAGGAGCCATGCGCAGTATCCGGTCCCACCTGACCCACGCGAACGTGATGGCAACGCTCGCTGCAAAGGGGGAGGACTGAATGCTACGTGAGCGTTCCGCGCATATCGAATGGAGGGAGTTTCGAAAGTGAAGGGAATGAAGACTGTCGGAATCAAGAGGCTCGGGCTAGCGATCGCTGTGGTCGCTGCCTTGATGTTTGCCGTGCCGCAGGCAATCGCCGTCCTCTCCGCCCAGAGAGCGAACCTAGGGGCCGAGCGCATGGTTAGCGTGACCCAGGACTCCTCCGCAGAGAACGATTGCGGCTCCGCGGCGGGGTGTGCGCAGGTCTTTACGAAACTTCCCGGGGCGAGCACGACTATCACGGTGCCTAGCGGCCAAACGGCACGACTCATCGCTCGCTTCTCCGGTGAATCGCGCTGCACGGTTTCCTGGTGCTCGCTGCGCATCATGGCCGACGGCGTCCAGATGCTGCCAGCGTCAGGCATCAACTTCGCCTTCGACTCGGGTGATGGTGCCGACGACAGGTTCGAGAGTCTTGCGATGGAGCGCACGTCCAAGGTGCTATCAGCGGGGACGCACACGGTCAGGGTGGACTGGGCCTTGGGCGGTAATAACTCGAGCTTCTGGCTTGACGACTGGCAGCTGACGGTTGAGGAGTGGCGGGTTAGTTAGGGCAGCTTCCCCGAAACCCCTGATCTTGCGCTTGGCGTAGTTCGCGAAGCGGTCGAAGCCCTCGAAGCCGCCGCGCTGCGGGAGTAGGGCGCTCACCTTCACGCCTCCCCCATCTCTCTGATGCCGCTACCCGCTACTGGAAGCCGGTAGCGCCACTTGTGTCGCCTTAGGGCCGGGCATATGGTCGCCACACCGGACCGCCTAGAGGCACGTAGACACATCCCTGGGGGCAGTGCCCCGCCCCCCGAGATCGGCCTCCTCCGTGCCAGGGGGACCGGGAGGGAGCGAGCGGCTTCAAAGGATTGAGGCGCTCGCTCCTTCGAGCCATTGAGGCGACGCGAGATACTGCGCGGGCGATGTCGCAGGAGAACGTGGAGATTGTGCGGCGCTATCTCGGGACGAGGATCGATGCGCTGGACGACGCGGCGCTCGACCGTGTCATGCAGGTCTTTCATCCCGAGGTTGAGTTCCGCGAGGATCCGAAGTTCCCGGAGGCGAGCGTCTATCGCGGTCACGACGCTATCCGTGCCTACGCCAAGCGGTTCAGGGGCGAGTTCGAGGCCTTCTCGTGGGAGGCGGAGGATTTTCTCGACGCGGGCGACGACCAGGTTCTGGTTCTCCTCCGCGTGCGCGGCCGAGGTAAAGACAGCGGCGCGGCTTTCGATACACCGGCGGGCTGGCTTTTCACCCTGACGGAGGCAAGGGTCGTGCGAGTGGATGCGTATCTGGACCGGCGAGAAGCCCTCGAAGCCGCCGGGCTGCGGGAGTAGGCCGGAGGGCATCATCAGTTCATCGCGGCCTGCTCGGCCTCAGCGTCCACGACGATGTGCATTGCCAGGGTCAACTCATCGGAAAGCCGATAGCCGCCGTCAACGCCCTCGACCGTGGCCAGGTGGCCGGACTCGACCAGCTCGTCGCAGGTTGCCCGCTCTTCTGAGCGCTCGGGTTCGACCGTGAAGCCGAGGCCCTGGCGGGCCATCAGCGTTGCTGTTGCGAGCGTCTTCAGTTGTGCTTCGGTGAAGTCGGTCATCGGTCCTCCTTCGTCGCCATGAACTCGGGATGCTCAGCGATGTATCGCGCCTCTCGCTCGGCCCCCTCCTTCACCCGGAGCAGCGCATCGGGGTTGCGCTTCTCCATCTGCTTCAGCGTCCAGTCCTCCGGCTCGGGGTGGTGCTTCTTCATCCATGCGCTGATCTGCTCCGGCGTCTTCTCCGGGTTCACCCACGAGTAGATGCCCCACGGCGTGAACCCGTGTCGGTCGTCGCTGAGCTCGTCGGCGATCCGCTCATAGGAGAGTCCACGAGCGCGAAGCACCATCGCCTTCTTGCGCTTCTCGATCGCCCACTCTGGTGCTTCCTCGGCCGCCCACATCGGTGCTTCGGTCATCTCGCTCCTCTCGGTGTGCGAGGCCCCGGCGGCAAGGAAGAAATCAAAGGAACCGCCGGGACCTCACGTTTTGCCTAACTCGCCCCGCCCAAGTCGGCGATGCTGAACGCGCTGGGCCTGACCACATTCAGGGCGAGGCGAACCTCGGCCCGGATTGCCGTCTCGTCGCTCGCGAACAGCTCGGCGTGCGAGTTACTCGCCTCGACGACCAGCCCTCCATTCCGGAAGATGGTCGCCCCGAGCCCGAAGGCACCGACGACCGCCGTTCCGGGGATGCAGGACGTGGTGACCACGACCCTTCGACCCCACAGCGACTCACCCGGATTGCTCCCGGTGTTGGCGAAGGGCGAGCCACCGATGTAATTCAGGTTGTCGTCCTTCAGCAGGCGGAGGTCCGCCCAGTCATCCGGGTGGATGATGATCCCGTCACTCGGGAGATGGCTTCGCTCAGCGGTCGCAATCGCCTCATAGATGTGATCGGCCGAGTTCGGGGTGTCCGCGCTGGAGACCACGAACTTGTTGTCGGCCGGAATCCGAGGCTCCAGGCCCAGGAGGTTGTCGCCTCCCGCTCCGTGCAGGAGCTCCTCTTCCTCTTTGGTCCTGATGAACAGGGAGAGGCGGCTGTTGAGATAGGCCGCGAGCGCCGGAGCGTCCGAGAGCAACTCATCGCTGACCGTGATCAACGTGGCGATCTTCTTCACCGGCTCATCCGTCTCATCGAACTCGAGCGTGGACTCGGGCTTCTCGCCGCCTTCAGGAACGACCGCCGCTCCCGAGGTCGCCGTCGATTCGATGACCACGCGAACCTTGTTTGACGTGGTCGGCGCCGACGTGAATAGGTCGGTGACCGTCGGCGGCTGGAACAGCGTCGGGACGACACCGGGCCGCACGTCGGTCTGGACGAGCGCTCCGCCGGTGCCGGCGTTGCCGAGCTCGCCTTCGAGCAGGGTCGCCTTGCCCCGAACCTCGACCCGTCCCGATGACCAGTTCGAGGCTCTGCCCGCTGGGTCGCGGATTGCCTTGTAGCCGGGACTCCGAACGAACACATTGCCCGGGGCGCCGGTGCTCGAGGCGTAGTTCGGATCGACGGCGGTCTCGCCGCTCTCGGCACCGATCTGGACGCCCATCTCGTGGATGTCGCCGTTTCGCTTCAGGTCGTCGATCTGCTTCAGCAGCCGCGCGACTTCGAGGTTTTCGGCCGCGTTGGCGGACCGTCCTTCGAGCGCGGCTTTGTTCAGGATCGCCTTGCCGCGATCACCGAGCTCACGAATACGCTCTCGCGTGTTCTCATTCATGGTCGTTACCTCCTGGCGCACTTGGCGCCGGATGGGCCGACCACGTACTTCGTGTCTTGCCTTCGCCTTGGTCCTCGTCGCCCGTTCGGGGCGGACTTGCCTCGGCTTGGGTCCTCGACCTCCGTTGGGAGGTCGGCGGGTGTATTCAGTTTCCGCCCATCGGGCGGTGCTGCTTCAGATTGTATAGCCGTGCCGCGCCACGCCTCCGTGGCTACGGCGTGGCAACGGGAAGGGTGCTCGACTGACCCCGAGTGACCCTCACTGACGCCTGAGAGGAACCGAAAACCGTGCGTGACGCAGGGATTTCGTTGTTTGGCGAACTACCTCATTCGTCCTAATCTGCGGTAACTGGGCGTCTCGCGGCCAGACGCGAACCTAGACTTCCCTCCTGCACGACGACCAGACGACCGATCGCGGAGAGGAGGCCGGTGATCGTGAACCGTGGCGGCGAGCGCCCTCGTCGTACCCAATCAAACGGTGGCCGCGCATCAGAAAGCGAGTCCAGCCGCTCGCGAGCTCTCTACCGCCCCCTGCCGCCGCCGAGCAAGGAGACGTTCCTGAGGCTCGAGAGGCATCGACCGGCGTCGGCGATCGACCTGAGCCCGCGGGGCCTGCGCCCTTCCCGGCGGCACGAGAACCTTCTGCTCGCGGCCGCGGTCGGGGAGATGCAGCGCGACTGCCTCGTATCGACGCCAGATGGCGAGTGGACCGGTCGTGGAGGGAGGCGGGCGCTGCTCGCAGTCGTCGGCCTGAGCCTGGAGCGGATCGCCGTCATGGTCGAGCTGAGCGGAGAGCGGCTTTCGCATCGACAGCGGGTGCGCGCCCAGGTACGAGCGAGGCGGCGCTTCGAGGAGATCTGCCTGCAGGCGGCGGCACAGGACCTGCGCCCGGAGGCGTCGCCGGCCGACCCCGCCGCCGACCGCCGCGCCGACCCGTCGGCGATCGCGCGCCGGCGAAAGCCCGCGATCGCCGCCACGGCGATTCCCTCCCTGGCGCTCGCCGGGTCTTCCAGGGCGCTCGCGAGACTGCGGGCGAGCATCCCCGAGGGGCGGATGCAGACCGTGTCCACGGTCGCCGCCTTCACCGTGCTCGCGCTCGGAGTCGGGCTGACCGGTTGGCCGTTCGGAGGCTCCCACGACGAAGCGAGCGGGAACCTTCCCGGGATCGGGGTCGGTGGAGTCAGCGCAGCGCAGGGCGCCAGCTCGCGTGTCGCCCACCTGGAGGCCTTCCGCTCGGACCAGGCCGGCGCACATTCCCGCGGGGCTGAACGCCGAACGGCGGACCGCCCTGGGGGCCGCTCCGAAGCCCGAAAGGCCCGATCGAAGCGCTCGTGGGGCGGCCCGGGCGAGGGCGGACGCTGCGACCACCCTCTAGGCGGTCTCGACGAGCCGGGCCAGGGCACCACCAACGACGGCGGTGCGCCCCCCGGCGGCGGGTCGAGCCCGTCTCCGCCGAGCTCCGGTCCGAGCCCCGCTCCGGCTTCCAACCCGACCGGCGTGGTCCACCGGGCCGTTACCGCGGTTCGGGACGTGGCGAGTCAGCCAAGCCCCGAGCAGACGGTCGCCGGTGCCACATCGACCGTCCAACACACCGTCTCAGGGGTCAAGCGGACGGTCTCGGGGACGGTCAGCGGGGCGACCGGCGGGGTGCTCGGAAACTAGAGTCGGAGCCGGCTCGGCCGGCGATCGGACCGCGGCTCACTCGTCGGGTTCGGGAGCGCGAGCGTCCTCGTGCTCGCGGTACCACTCGATCGTCGCGCGGAGGCCGTCCTCGAGGCCGACCTTGGGCTCCCATCCGACCAGGTCGCGGATCTTCGACGGGTCCACGTATTGACGATCGATCTCGCCGGCCGGGTTTCCCGCGCCGCGGATGTCCGGCTCGACCCCGGTGCCTGCCAGCCGGGCGATCAGCTCGACCACCTCCCGCACCGGGTAGGGGCGCCCGCCCCCCGCGTTGAAGGCCTGCCCGCGGACCTCGTCTCTATCCAGCGCGTCCGCGATCGCGAGGTATGCGCCCGCGGCGTCCTCGACGTAGAGAAAGTCACGCTCGGGCGAGCCATCGGACCGAAGCACCGGGCGACGGCCGTTGAGCGCCGCGCTCACCGCCTCGGGGATCAGGCGCGAGAAGTTCGTGTCGCCACCGCCGTAGATGTTGGCGAACCGGGTCACCGCCACCGGCACGCCATAGGAGTGCCAGTAGCTTCGGGTGATCAGATCGGCGGCCGCCTTGCTCGCCTCATACGGCGCGGTCGGCTGCAGCGCGAAGTCCTCGCGATATGGCAGCTCGTCGTGAGCCCCGTACGCCTTGTCGGACGAGGCGACCACGATCCGCTCGACGCCGTTGTCACGGCAAGCCTCGAGCAGCATCCAGGTGCCCCTGACGTTGGTGTCGAAGGTCGGCGCCGGCGACGATGCGGCGGTGCCGACGATCGTCTGCGCCGCGAGGTGGAAGACCGAGTCAACCCGGTGGTCGGCGAGCACCCGTGCAAGGCCATCCGGGTCGAGCAGGTCGACGTCCACCGAGCTCAGGTCGTCGGCGATCCCCAACAGGTCCAGGCCGGAGGGCCGACCCTCCCGCGCGATCCGGTCCAGCGCCACCACCTGGTGTCCGCGCTCGAGCAGCGCCTTGCACAGCCAGGCGCCGACGAAACCGCGCCCGCCGGTGACCAGCGAGCTAGCGGGCACCGGACCTCGCAACCTCCGGCTCCCAAACCGCCCAGGGAGCCCGGCCGTTGTCCCACGCGTCGTTCAGGGTGACGGCGTCCTTGTAGGTGTCCATGCATTCCCAGAATCCCGGGTGGCGGAAGGCGTGAAGCTGCTCGTCGTCGGCCAATCCCGTCAGAGGCTCCTGTTCAAGCACGCTGGTCTCCCCCATGTAGTCGAGCGCCCCGGGCTCAAAGCAGAAGAACCCTCCGTTGATCCAGTAGTCGAGCCGCGGCTTCTCGGCGAATCCCTCGACACGATCGTCATCGCTGAGCACAGCGATTCCCCACTGGCTGTAGGGGCGCACCACGGTCATCGTCGCAAGGCGCCCGTGCTCGCGGTGCGAGGACACGAGCGCGCCGAGATCGATGTCGGCGACCCCGTCGGCGTAGGTGGCGCAGAACGGCCCGTCCTCGAGCCGCTCGCGCGCCACGGCGAATCGGCCCCCGGTCGGCGTATCGAGCCCCGTGTCGACGCACTCGATCTCGACCGGCTCGGGCCAGTCCATCGCCTCGACCGACTCCTCGATCATCTCCCCCAGGTAGCCGGTCAACAGAAGGAAACGCCGAAAGCCCTGGGCGGCGTAGATCCGCACCACGTGCCAGATGATCGGCTTGCCGCCGATCTCGACCAGGGCCTTGGGGATCGCATGGGTGTGCTCCTGGAGGCGAGTTCCCCTCCCCCCGCACAGGATCGCCACTGGATCCATCGCGTCCACGGCCGGGAGCGTATGGAATTCCCCGCGACGGGGAAGGCTAGCCGCCCGCCACGGCGGGCAGGATCGTCACTTCGTCGCCGTCGGTGAGCTCGGTGTCGAGGCCGTTCTGGAAGCGAATGTCCTCGCCCGACACGTAGACGTTCACGAACCTGCGGAGCCCGCCGTCCTCGGTGATCCGCTCGCGCAGATCGTCGTGCTGGTCGAACACGGCGTCGAGTGCCTCACCCACGGTCCCGCCGTCGACCTCGATCTCGCCGGCGCCGTCGGTCACCGCCCGCAGCTGGGCGGGAATCTTCACCGTGACTGCCATCGGCGCGAACCTTAGCGAGTGGCCAGAGAGTCGAGCTCGAGCTCGAGCCCCTCGATCGACGGCTCGATCTCGTGCATCCGGAACGCGTCGCGGGTCGCGTCGAGCGTCTTCAGGCCCTCACCGGTGATGTACACGACGATGCGCTCGGACGGATCGATGTCGCCTCGCTGGGCGAGCTTTGCCAGCACCGCGGTGGTCACTCCGCCGGCGGTCTCGGTGAAGATGCCGGTCGTCTCGGCGAGCAGCCGGATCCCGTCGCGGATCTCGTCGTCGGTCACCGAGTCAATCGCCCCCGAGGTCCCACGGGCCAGTTCGAGCGCGTAGACGCCGTCGGCTGGATCGCCGATTGCAAGGCTCTTGGCGATCGTGTCGGGACGCTGGGGCTTGCAGGCCTCCCAGCCCTCTCCGAAGGCGGTCGCGACCGGGCTGCATCCGCTCGGCTGGGCACCGTTGAAGGTAGGCAGCTCACCATCGACCATTCCCAGCTCGATCCACTCGCTGAACCCGCGCGCGAGCTTCGTGAACAGCGACCCCGACGCGATCGGACAAACGATGCGATCGGGCAGCGACCAGCCGAGCTGCTCGACGGTCTCGAAGGCGAGCGTCTTCGAACCCTGCGAGTAGTAAGGGCGGAGGTTGACGTTGACGAACGCCCAGGGGCGGGCCTCGCAGAGCTCGGTGCACAGCCGGTTGACGTCGTCGTAGGTGCCCCGAACGCCGACCAGCCGGGTGCCGTAGACGGCGGTCGCGAGCAGCTTCTGCTCCTCCAGGTCCGCAGGCACGAAGACGTAGGAGTCGAGGCCCGCGTGTGCGGCGTGGGCGGCGACCGCGTTCGCGAGGTTGCCAGTCGAGGCGCAGGCGACCGTCGCGAAGCCCAGCTCGCGGGCCTTCGCCAAGGCCACCGCGACGACCCGGTCCTTGAACGAATGGGTGGGGTTCGCGGCGTCGTTCTTGATCCAGAGCTCGCCCAGCCCGAGGCGATCGGCAAGTCGATCGGCGCGGATAAGCGGAGTCAGGCCCGGCTCGAGCGACTCCCGGGGCCGTTCGTCGAAGGGGAGGAAGTCGGCGTATCGCCAGATCCCGCGCGATCCGGCCTGGATCTTGCGCCTCGCCTCTGCCGGGTCGAGCCCGGAGAAGTCATAGCTGACTTCGAGCGGACCGAAGCACCGGTCGCAGACGTAGTTCGCCTCGGCCGGAAAGACCGTTTCGCACTCCTTGCACCGCAGTTCCCACTTCGCCATCAGGACCTCTTCGTTTCGCCGGACATCTTCCTACGAAAAAAACCTCTGCCTGGCTAGCGAGCAGAGGTCCTGTGGGACTTCGACTCACATCTTCCAGGCTGTCTCCACCTGCTGGAATTGGCACCGTCCCCTTGCGGGGGGGTTGCCGGGGCTTCTGCGGGCCAGTCCCTCCACCCCTCTCGATGTGGTGTTTGTTGGCACCGAATATACCAGGGAGTTCTGCACGACTTCCAACGCCCGCGCCATGCGTGGTGGCGTAGTCTTAGTCGCGAGCCGACGATGGAACAGCGACCGAGCGAGACGAGCACCGATGGCGAACCTCCCGAAGCCGAGACTGCGCAGGAGCGCTCGCCGCGGACGCCTCGCCAGCGCCGCCGCGCCTGAGCCTCAGGAGCGCAAACCCAACGTCGAGACGATCGCCGCCGAGGGGCTGCGCTGGGTCAACATCGTGCGTCCCTCGCCTCTCGAGTGCGCCTGGCTCGAGGAGCAGTTCGGCTTTCATGCGCTCGACCTCGAGGACGTGCTGTCGCGAAACCAGCGACCGAAGATCGATGAGTACCCGGACTACCTGTTCATCGTCTTGCACTTCCCGGTCTTCGATCGCGCGGTCGGCAGGCTGAACGCCGGCGAGCTCGACATCTTCGTCGGCCCGGACTACCTGGTCACGATCCCGAATCAGCCCCTGCAGCCGATCGAGTATCTGTTCGAGCGCTGTCGCCACAAGGACGACCTCCGCAAGCAGCTCTTCTCGAAGGGCCCTGGGTTCCTGCTCTACCGCGTCGTCGATGACGGGTTCGACTACTGCTTCCCGATGCTGCGCAAGATCGGCAACAAGCTCGACGCGGTCGAGGACGAGATCTTCTCGGGCCATTCCGAGGAGATCGTCCGCGACATCTCCAACGTCAAGCAGGAGATCATCAACTTCCGCAAGGTCATTCGGCCGCAGCGAACCGTGCTGCGCGACCTCGAGAACGCCAAGCAGCGATTCATGGCGCGCGAGGGCGACCTCGAGATCTACTTCGACGACATCGTCGATGCCCACGAGCGGATCTGGGACATGCTCGAGAACTACAAGGAGGTCGTCGAGGCGCTCGCGGAGACCAACGAGTCGGTGATCTCACACCGCTTCAACGACATCCTCAGGATCCTCACCGTGTTCAGCATCATCTTCCTCCCGGCGACGCTGCTGGCCAGCATCTGGGGCATGAACGTCGGCCTTCCGGGCGGTGGCGAACCCGCGACCTCCTCGCTGTCCGTCTTCTTCATCATCATCGCCGTGATGATCGCCGGCCTGGTCGGCATGATCCTCTTCTTCCGACGCCGCGGCTGGCTCTGAGGCGGGCTCGAGGAGCACTTCCAGCGGTTCCGAACCGAAGAGCTGATAGCGGCAATGCAGGAAGTCGGAGGCGACGACTTCATCGCCCCGAGCATTGAGCCGGACCGGTTCGTCACCGCCCGGTGCGGCGCCGACGACCCCCTTCGCGGTTGGAAGATGCGGGCCCAGCTCAGCTACGTGGATCCGCACAGCGAACAGAGCGTGAGCTCCGTGCGCCGATGCGCCACGGGGTAGGGTAAGCCCGGATCACGCAACGGGACTGGTGGGCGACTCACCTCGACTGACCGTCACTGACGCCTGAAGGGCGCCGGACGCCTCGACCGACGCATAGCATGCGGCGTGTGGCCAAGCCTTGGCGTTGACGCCGGCGGCGATCATCAGGGAGGCATACGCCTGCTGGGCCGTGTTCACGTTTCGCGACGGGAAGATCGCCCGGACCGAGTGGTTCGAGGGGCGCGGCGAGGCCCTCCAAGCCGCCGGGCTGCGGGAGTAGGGCGCTCGCTTCACGGTCCGGGGAACGCGCAAACTGCGCGAAGTTGGATTCTGAGGCCGGGAACGCGCCCCGAGTCCGAGGGTGCGGTCGCGCCACGTTGTGCCTCCTCAGGCTCGTCCGGAGCGGTGCACCACCGCTCCGGCATGCGTCATCTGTCCGAACGTTGAGGGACAAAGGATGACTCGCCCACGGCTTTCTTGGGCGTCGCGGTGCGTGGCTTGTGTGGTAGCCCGCGCGCCGGATCAGGGCGGCAGCGTGCCTCCTCGGGTGCCATCCCGAACCTAATCGGCAGGATCGCCCTCACATTCGAGCGGATCCCGGTCAGGATCCTGCCGCACACATGGGCTACGCGTCCAGAGCTATTCAGCTATTGGCGGCGCGCGCCGAGAACACCGACAGATTCCAGACACTCAACCGGGGAGGTTGAATGCCGCTGTTAGGTTCAGCACTGGTCGGCAGCTCGCCTCATCTTTGGGACCCAAGTCGCCAGGAACGCCACGGACACACGGTCGTTCGATGCGACTTCTGCGGATCGGCTGCGGCGCGTTGGCACTACTCGGTCAGCGACGGACGCGGCTGGAGGGCCTGCCAGACGTGTCACAGGACGATCGAGGCCGACGATCGTCAAGCCCTCGTCGAGCGTGTTGTGCTGAGCAACCGGCGCACCAAGTTGCCGGCTCGCTCTGCTTGGCGGTCCCGTCGGCGCAGTCGGGTGCTCCACGAGGACTTCTGGCTCAAGCGAGTTGGCACGGCTGAGGCGCTCTAGCCAGCCCCGCCGCCCAGCCGCGCCAGGCTCGATCAGGCTGAATCCTCCCGCTGTTGTCGGCAACTCCGCTGGTGGCGCGGCAGCCGAACTCTCGACGGAGCCCGGTCTTCTCCGCCTGTTCGAGCAGGGCGGAGTCGCGTCAGGGGAATGACGCCGGACCACTCGGCCCGGCCGCAGATCGGCTAAAGCGGGTCGGCGCAGGAGTCTCACATGCCCGCGCTCGGCAAGGCGCCGCGCTGAGCTCAGCCGGCGGCGACAGTCTCCGGATCCGGCTCCTCACCCTCGAGGGAAGGCGCATCACCAATGCCCGAAGGGAGGACGCGCAGCGCGTCCACGGGTAGGTGGAGCTGCACCGGGGTGCCCTGCTCGTAGGGGATTCCGCCGCCGGTGTTCTGAACGAGCGCCTGGAGCGCTTCCCCGGTGGCGCCCCGGACGATCACCTGGATCGCCGAGCCCACGTAGACGACGCGCTCCACCATGCCCGGGATGCGGTTCGGCCCCGACGGAGACCCGTGCTCTTCGAGTTCGATGCGCTCCGGTCGGATGACGATCTTCGCCTCCCCGGTGACGTCGCGGTCCGTTCCGCGCGTCTCGAGCTCGTAGCCGTCCAGCGCGACGTGGCAGGCGCTCGTGCCGGCATTGACGATGGTGGCCTGCATGAGGTTCGACACGCCGAGGAAGTCGGCGACGTAGAGCGTCTCGGGATCCTCGTAGACGTCCTGAGGCGCCCCGACTTGCTCGATGTGCCCGCCGTTCATGACCGCGAGGCGGTCGCTCATCGTGAGCGCCTCCTCCTGGTCGTGGGTGACGTAGAGGAACGTGATGCCGACCTCCTGCTGGAGCGACTTGAGCTCGATCTGGAGGGCCTTGCGGAGCTTCGCATCGAGGGCGCCGAGCGGCTCGTCCAGAAGGAGCACGGTCGGGTTGAGGACGAGAGCGCGCGCTAAGGCAACGCGCTGCTGCTGCCCGCCCGAGAGCTCTGACGACCGGCGCCTCTCGTAGCCCGGAAGCTGGACGAGCTCAAGCGCCTTGCCGACGCGCTCGCGGATCTCGGCCTTCGGCCGCTTCGCCCGCTTCAGCCCGTAGGCGATGTTGTCGTAGACGTTCAGGTGCGGGAAGAGCGCGTAGTTCTGGAACACGGTATTGACGTTGCGCTGGTGAGGCGGTGTGTAGGCAACGTCTGTGCCGTCCAGGAGGATCTCACCGGAAGTCGGTTGCTCGAAGCCGGCGATCATTCGCAGAGTGGTCGTCTTCCCGCAGCCGGAAGGCCCGAGGAGCGAGAAGAACTCACCACCCGGGATGTGGAGATCGATGCCGTCCACCGCGGTCACCTCGGCGAACTGCTTGGTCAGCTTGCTCAATTCGATTTCGCCGCGTGCCATTGGTCTCCCGAAACTAGGTGAGGTTGAAGGCGCCGCTGAGGTCCTCCGCCGCTTTGCCCGCCTTACGCTCTCCGCGGGTCAAGAAGCGCCACATGAGGAAGCCGGCCGTGACAATGAGGAGGGTTGACACCATCATGATCGTTGCGATCGCGTTCACAGATGGCAACGGCGCGGCGCGCGTCGCTGCGTAGATCTGGATCGGGACGGTGTCCGTGGGTCCGCCGCTTGACAGCCACTGGCTGATGACGAAGTCGTCGGCCGAGATGGCGAACACCACGGCGGCCGAGGCGACGATCGCTGGGGTGAGCAAGGGCAGGAGGATGCTCCTCAACGCGACGAACGGCGAGGCCCCGAGGTCGGCGGCGGCCTCCTCGTACTGCCTGCCGATCGAGAACAGCCGACCGCGCACGATCACGACCACGAAGGAGATCGAGAAGGTCACGTGGCCGAGGATCTGGGCCACCGTTCCCGTGTGAACGAATGTGAAGATGTGGGTGAAGACGAGGAGGAGCGACACGCCCATGACGATCTCGGGCGTGACCAACGGAAAAAGCATGATGAAGTTGGAGGTGCCGGAGCCGCGACCGTGCCAGCGGGCGAGACCGAGGGCGAGCAAGACCCCGATCGGGACAGCGATGAGAACGTCCGCTCCCGCCAGCTTGAAGCTCTGAACAAGAGCATGCCGAAGGTTCGGGTCGTGCAAGACCGAGTCCACTGGATCCCCCCAGTACCAGCGTGTCGAGAAGCCGTCCCAGACCGTGCGCGAGCGGCTCGCATTGAAGGAGAACTGCACCGCGATCAGCACCGGGACGATCGACCACACGATGTAGGCCCAGGCGAAAACGGGCAGGAAGCGCGGCTTTCCCCATGGGTTGCGGAGCCAGCGGCGCGAGCGAGCCAAGGTCGAGGGCTGCGGCCTCGCTCGCGGCTCGGCAACGGTCGTCACAGCGCCCCCACCGCCCCGACTTCGCGTTGGGCGCGATGGACGCTCCACATGTAGTAGAGCATCAGGATCGTCAGGAAGGCGGCGAGCACGATCGTGAGCGCGGCGCCGATCGTCGGCTGCGGGCCCCCATGGAAGTAGAGGTCGATCTGGTTGCCGATCATCGACGTCTTCGGCGAACCCGAGACGATGTTCGGCGTGTAGTAGTCGCCGAACATCGGTAGCGTGATGAGGACGGCGCCCCCCAGAATGCCGGTTTTCGAGAGCGGGAGGGTGACCGTGCGAAACGCGGACCAGCGGCTCGCACCGAGGTCACGTGCCGCTTCCAGGTGGCTGCGTTCGATGCGATCGAGCGAGGCGAAGAGCGGCAGGATCAGGTACGGGATGTAGCCGTAGACGAGGGCGAAGATAACCGTCGAGGCGCTCCCGCCGAGCCAGTCCCGCGGCTGGCTCAGCACGTGGGTGAACATCAGGAAGCGGTTCACGTAGCCGTCCGCCTGCAGGAGATTCACCCAGGCGAGCATTCGCATCATGTAGCTGATCCAGAGGGGCAGGATGATCAGGATGAGAATCACGCCTTTCCACCGCCCCGCGTGCCGGGCCGCGTAGTAGGCGACCGGATACCCGATCAGCAGGCAGAGGGCCAGGGAGACGAGGACGTAAACGATCGTCCTGACCCCGACGTCGAACCAGATTCCCCCCGGCGCGAGCCGACCGAGGACCTCGCTTAGCCAACCCACGTTCCATTCGAGCGGGTTCCAGATGGGAACCGGTTGGAAGAGGATCGGGTCGACCTTTCCGAACGCGACCGCAAGGACCGCGTAGAACGGAACGACGAAGAGGAGAACTAGCCAGAGAACGCCCGGGAACGCAAGACCGGGCCACAACCACCGCCGGTACACGACGCCCTAACGCTCGCGCCGCGGACCCGTCAACTTCCTCCTCCGGCGAGGAAGTTCGAGTAGCCGTCCTCCCACAACTGCTGTCCCTTAGACGTCAGCGTCCCGTACTGCAGCGAGTCGGGCCCGAGATCATCGTTCGTCAGAACGCTGTCCGCCAGGTTCTCGGGCACGACTCCCTTCCGCACCAGGGTGCTCGGGTCGATCTCGTTCAGCGGGGGCTGATACCCGTTGAAGTTGACGAAGTTGTCATAGGCGACGCCGTTGTCGAGGAGGTAGTTGAGGAAGAGATGCGAGAGCACCGGCTTCTTCGTGGTCGAGCAAATCGCGAAGCAGTCGTTCTGGATCGGCCCCTCGCCGCGGGGTGGCTTCCAGAAGGCGAGGGCGCTCGCTGGCGTTCCCTTCGGGAGGTAGTAGATGTAGCCCGCGATCATGTCCCCCGACCACGCCTGGTTGAGCCAACTCGACCCCTCCGGCACCGTCTGGTACTGGAGGTCGCCCACCTTGACGTTGCAGATGCCGTAGAGCTCCTTGAGGTCGGACACTGCTTGGTTCACGAGCGCGGGATCCTCGGTGTTGATGTCCGTGTTCCCCTTGCGCAGGAGCGCCATGCCGATCGTCTCCCGGTTCTCGGAGAGGAGCGCCACCTTGCCCTTGTACGCCTGAGACTCCCAGAAGATGTCCCACGGCTGGTTCATGCCGGCGATGTCCTCTTTGATCTCGTCCGCCCGCCATGCGATGCCGGTTGCGTAGACGGTGTAGGGAACGGTGTAGCGCGACTCGCCGTCGTAGAACGGGTCGACGAGCTGCGGCCAGACGTTCTTCTGGAGGTTCGGGATGTAGTCGAGGTTGAGCGGCTTGATCAGCTTGCCGGCAACGCCGATATCGAGCGTGTCCGGCGTGATCTCCATCACGTCGGGCGTGACCCCTCCGGAGGCAAGCCGCTGGAGTCCGGAGTTGACGTTGTCGAACGGCGTGTACTGGACGTCGACGCCGTACTTGGCCCCGAAGTTGTTGAGAACCTTCTTGTAGAGGTAGGAGGGATAGTTGAAGACGGTGAACGTCCCGCCTGTCTCCGGCTTGAGCCCCGACTTGATGGGATCCTCCCAACGCGGCAGGGTCACGCGCTTGTCGGGCCGCGCGAGTGGCAGGCCTCCCGGCCCGCCCGTGCTGGCGCCCTGGCTCGTCGTGTTGCCGCAGGCGGCGAGCAGGCCGTCAACACTGGAGAAGGCCACGGCGGCACCTGCGCTTCGTAGCAGGAAACCGCGCCTGCTCAGGGAGTTCGGCCGTTCCTTCGGGTGGTGCGTCATTCGAGTCCCCTCCTGGATTCGGTGTCCGCAAGGTGGGACACGGTCTCACGGACAGCATCCCCCGATCCATCCCCGGCGGCGGTCTCGTAGGCCGCCGCGCCCAACTCACAGTCGAGGAGCGATTCGGCCATCTCGAGGGCACATCGAAGCATCCGCTCGCGAGGTACATCGGGGTCATGCAGCGTCGCTTGGACGGCGAGTCCGTCGAGGAGCGCGCTGAGCAGCAGAGCCACCTCGTCGGCATCGGCCTCGCCGAACTCGTCCGCCGCCTGCCCGGCTCGGATCACGGCCGCGATCTCGTCGCGCCAGCGGTAGTCGAGTCGCTGACGGGCCTGGCGGGACGCCGGATCGCGCAGCGCGCGGACCCACAGCTCGATCCACAGGGTCCAGTCGTACTCCTCGGCTGAAGCCTCGATCATGAACCGCAACTGGTCGCGCGGGCGCTCCAACAGGTCCATGCGCTTGCGCATCTCGACGTAGAAGCGCTCCTCGTCGACGGTCAGAGCCTCGGCGAGCAACTCGTCCTTCGACTCGAACCAATAGAGAACCGCCGGGGGGCTGGTGCCCGCGCGCTCGGCGACGTCCGCGATTCGCGTCGACGCGAGGCCGCGCTCGACGATCACGTCGGCGGCGGCCCTGAGCAACTGGGGTCTGCGTATGTGGTCGATCTGTGGACGCGGGCTCACACCCGGTCTCTCCTCCACCCGAAAGCTGATCTCCGGTTCAAACTATCACCGCTCGGGCTGAGATGCGAGCAAGCCGGACGCCACCCTCAGCTCGCGGGAAAAGCACGAGGGCGCGCGCTCGGTCGAGCTCCATCGCCGGGTCGTAAATCAGCATCCGCACGCCGGTCCCGTCGAGCAGCGCGACCGCCGTGTCGGCGACGGCCTCGACGTCGGCGGTTCCGAACTCGCCGCTCCTCGCCCAGTTCGGCCCGACCTGCGCAGGGTCCGACGGATTCAATCTCCCCGTCGCTCCCAACCTGAACCCGTCGCCGTTTCGCTGCGCCCGAACGGAGCCCACCCACCGACGCGCTACTTCACGACGCGAATCAGCTTCTTGTTGACGAACTCGTCCATCCCGTACGGGCCAAGCTCGCGTCCGAAGCCGGAGCGCTTAACGCCCCCGAACGGCAACTCGGCGCCGTCAAGGAGGACGCCGTTCACGAAGACCATGCCGGCCTCGATGCCGTTGGCGACGCGGTCGCCCTGCTCGGGGTCGGTCGTGAAGACGTAGGACCCGAGACCGAACGGCGTGTCGTTGGCGACGCGGATCGCCTCCTCCTCGGACGAGACCCTGTAAACGCTCGCGACGGGCCCGAAGAACTCCTCCCGGTAGGCGTCGCTCTCGGGGCTGATACCTGTGAGGACCGTCGTGCCGAAGAAGTTGTCCTTCCGGTCGCCGTCGAGAACGGCCTCGGCCCCCTGGGCCTTCGCGCGGTCGATCTGGTCCTGAAGGCGCTCCGCCGCGGTCGACGACGAGAGTGGCCCCATCGCCGAGTCCTGGGCCGGATCCCCGGGCTCCACCTCCTTCATCTTGTCCGTGAACTTCGCGAGGAAGTCGTCATAGAGCTCGTCGACGACGATGAACCGCTTCGCGGCGTTACACGACTGGCCCGTGTTGTCGAGGCGTGCCTCCACCGCGGCGTCGACGACCTCGTCGAGGTTCTGGGTCGCGAGCACGATGAACGGGTCGGAGCCTCCCATCTCGAGGACCACCTTCTTCAGGTTCCGTCCGGCGACCTCGGCGACGGCAGCGCCCGCTCGCTCGGAGCCGGTGACCGAGACACCGCGCACGCGCGGGTCCGGGATCACCTTCTCGGCGATCTGCTCGTGGGTCGCGAGGATCGTCTGGTACGCGCCCTCGGGGAGGCCGACGTCGTCGTACATCTTCTGGATCGCCTCGGCCGACTCCGGGCACTGCGGCGCTGGCTTCAGCAGGATCGGGTTGCCGACGATCAGGTTCGGTCCCGCGAAGCGGGCCACCTGGTAGTAGGGGAAGTTCCAGGGCATGATTCCGAGCAGCGGCCCCATCGCCGAGCGGCGGATCACCGCTGTGCCCTCGCCCGCAAGCAACTCGATCGGCTCGTCCTTGAGGAAGTCCGCCGCGCGGTCGGCGTAGTACGCGTAGATGTCGCCGCAGAAGTCGACCTCGCCGAGGGCCTGCTCCATCGGCTTGCCCATCTCCTTCACCGCGATTGCGGCAAGCGTCTCACGTCGCTCGAGGTGGAGCTCGCCGAGGCGCTTGATCTTCTCGGTGCGCTCGGCCGCAGAGAGCGAGGCGAGCGCTTCGCGCGCCTCCCAAGCCCTGGCGATGGCGGCGTCGAGCTCGTCGTCCGAGATCTCTCGGTATTCCTCGAGCTTCTCGCCGGTGGCCGGGTTAACGACTGCGTACATGCTCAACTTGATCCACTCCTTGTCTGCTCGGTCACTCTCTCGTTAGTTACTGCTCGCTCCCCCACGGACTACAGCCCGAGGACCTCCTCCGGCGCCTACCCTACGCCGACACGCTCGGCGACAGCAGGACGGGTCACGTGCACTCGCGCAACGCTGGTGCCCATCCCGAGGCCCGGGGCGCGTAGCGGCTGATACTCAGCCTCAAGGCGGTGCGCTCGAAGCCGCCGGGCTGCGGGAGTAGTTCCTTCCCTCGGGCGGGCTCGGCTCATCAGGGCAGCGATCTCGGGCGAGCTTGCCGTCGCGCCTTCGCGAGATACTGCGCGGGCGATGTCGCGGGAGAACGTCCCGCCCTTGCATGTCCGCTTCCTGCCATGCCCCTTGACGACCCGAATGCTCGCGAAATAGGATGCCAGCGCGGGGAGGGGAACCCTCACAGGAGGCAGTCCATTGCGCAAGTTCATTGGGGCGGTCGCCGTCGCTGCGCTGGCCGTGGGCCTGACCGCTGTCCCGGCCTCGGCTACGTTCGATAGCCACTTCAGCGTGATCGCGAAGCAGACGTCGAGTCGCAACGTGGGGCGGAACGAGTTCCGGTTCCAGGAGAAGCTCCTCAATCCGCGAGACCGCGACGACAAGGTCGGTCGCGACTGGGTTGATTGCAAGTACAAGCCCAACATCAAGAAGCTGAGGTGCCGCGCCGTCGCTCACCTGAACGGTGAGATCGGTGGATTCGGCAACATCCGGGTCAGCGGCGACATTCGGCCGCCACACGGAAACCGCCGGCTGAACGTCGTTGGCGGCACCCATGACTTCACCGGGGTCGCCGGCAAGGTTCTGGTCCGCAGCCTGCACGAGAAGCACACGAGCAGGCTCCGGTTCGCGCTGACGCGCTAGCGCACTGGTTCGAAGCTGAGCAGCGACACCGGGCGGGATGGTCCCGCCCGGTGTCTGCTCAGGCGCGTCGGTGCTCTTGGCACATGCCGCGTCCCTTCGGGTCGGCGAGGACTGCCATCCGCTCAGTTCAGCGCCGCATCTACCGGAAGTAGGAGCTCATCCTGTAGCGGACCGCGATCGCGTCGAGCTCGGCCGTTGCCAGGCCCGGCGGCGAGCCGTTGCCGGTCGGCTCGGTCACGTCGCCTCCGTGGCTACAGCGTGGCAACGGGAAGGCTGGCCGACTCACCTCGACTGACCGTCACTGACGCCTGATGGGCGCCGGACGCCTCGCCCGACGCATAGCATGGGGAGTGTGGCCAACTACCGGATCTGGGCGCCATGGCGCCTCGCGTACGTGAAGGACGCCTCCAAGGACTCCGAGACGGAGTGCATCTTCTGCACCAAGCCCGCGGAGGGCGACGACGAGGCGAACCTGATCGTCCACCGGGGCGAGCAATGCTTCGTGATCCTCAACCTCTTCCCGTACACGAATGGGCACCTGATGATCGCCCCGTATGCCCACTTGGCCACCCTGCCCGACCTGGACGCCGCGACCGCCGCCGAGATGATCGCCCTGGCACAGCGGGCGATTGGTGTGCTCGACGACAAGTACAGCCCCCAGGGATACAACGCCGGGCTCAACCAGGGGCGGGTCGCGGGCGCCGGCTACGAGTCGCACATCCACTTCCACGTCGTGCCTCGCTGGGCCGGAGACACCAACTACATGCCGGTTCTCGCCGACACCCGCGTGATGCCGCAGTCGCTCGACGAGAGCTACCGGGCCTTGAAGGGCGAGTTTTGAGCGCCACGGGCAATGCGGGGCCCGCGGTTCCACCGGGCATCTTCAAGGCCTACGACATCCGCGGGCTCTACGGCTCGGAGATGGACGACGACACCGCCTATCTCGTGGGCCGAGCATTTGCCCGGGTGCTGGCGGGACTTCGCGGCAAGCGAACCTCCGAGCTGCAGGTTGGCCTCGGGCGGGACATGCGGATCGAGGCTCCCGGGATGAGCCGTCGGTTGCGGGACGGGCTGACTGACGAAGGCTGCTCGATCCTCGACGCGGGCATGGTTGCGACCGAGATGCTTTACCACCTGGTGGGATCCCGCCGGCTCGACGGCGGCGCGATGGTGACCGCATCGCACAACCCCAAGGCCTACACCGGGGTGAAGCTGGTCCGCGAGGGGGCCCTCGCCCTCTCGGGCGACGCCGGGATCGGCGACGTTCGCGCCACGATCGAGGCGGGGATGCCGGACCCGCCCGGCGGCGGCAGCGTCGAGGCGGTCGACGTCTATGACGACTATCACGCGCGGGTCCTCTCGTTCATCGACCCCGACCGCATCGGTCCCCTGAAGGTCGTGGTCGACGGCGGCAACGGGATGGCCGGGCCGATGGTCGGACCGGTCCTGGAGCGCCTCGGCATCGACCCGGTCGCCACGTACTGGGTTCCGGACGGCGAGTTTCCCGACCACGAGCCAAATCCCCTGATCGAGGAGAATCGCCGATTCATAATCGGCAAGGTCCTCGAGGAGAAGGCCGATCTCGGGATCGCCTGGGACGGCGACGCCGACCGCTGCTTCTTCATCGACGATCGGGGTGAGTTCGTCGACGGTGACTTCCTCACCGCCCTGCTCTCCCGCCAGATCCTCGGCGGCGAGCCGGGCGCGACGATCCTCTACGACGTTCGTGCAAGCCGCGCGGTGCCGGACGTGGTGCGAGAGCTCGGCGGCAGCTCGTATGTGAACCGGGTCGGCCACGCGTTCTTCAAGGCGGCGCTTCGCGAGCGGTCCGCCGCGTTCGGCGGCGAGGTGTCCGGCCACTACTACTTCCGCGACTTCTGGTGCGCGGACTCGGGGACGATCCCTGCACTGCTGGTCCTGGAGCTGCTCTCGACCCAGGACGCGCCGCTGTCCGAGCTGGTCGGCGCCTTTCGCCGCCGATACTTCATCTCCGGCGAGATCAACTCCGAGGTCACGGACCAGGAGGCGAAGATGCGCGAGCTCGCCGAGCTCCACCCCGATGCCGACCTCTCGTGGCTCGACGGAGTCTCGGTCGACTACCCCGAGTGGCACTTCAATGTCAGGCCCTCCAACACCGAGCCGCTCCTGAGGCTCAACCTCGAGTCGCTCGTCTCCCCCGAGGACATGGAGGCCAAGCGGGATCAGGTCCTGAGCGTGATCAGGTCGTGACACCGGACGAGGCGCTCGACGAGGCGCGCAAAGCGGGCATCCACAGGCTGCAGATCCCGACTCCGTTCGCGGTCGGGCGGGTCAACTGCTACCTGCTCGAGGACGAGCCGCTGACCCTCGTCGACACGGGACCGAACTCCGGCAAGTCGCTCGACGAGCTGACCCGGCAACTCGCCGACCTGGACCACGCCGTCGAGGACATCGAGCTGGTGATCCTGACCCACCAGCACATCGATCACCTGGGACTGGTCGAGATCATCGCCGAGCGGTCGGGCGCCGATGTCGCGGCGATCGACGTCGTGGTCCCGTTCGTCGAGAACTTCGGCGACGACATCGAGCTCGACGACCGCTTCGCCGCCGACCTGATGCACAGGCACGGGATTCCCGATGACGTCGTGATCGCCCTGCGCTCGGTCTCTCGGAGCTTTCGCGCCTGGGGCGCCAAGGCCAAGGTCGGCAGACCGCTTCGAGACGGCGAGCTGATGAGCTTTCGAGATCGCAAGCTCGAGGTCCAGCACCGTCCCGGGCACAGCCCGTCCGACACGCTCTTCTGGGACTCCGACAGGTCGATCCTGCTCTGCGCGGATCACCTGATCGGCCACATCTCCTCCAACCCGCTGATCTCTCGCCCGCTGGATGGATCAGAGGAACGACCGCGCGCGCTGATGAACTACATCGCGTCGCTGGAGCGGACCCGCGAGCTTCCGGCGAGGATCCTGCTGCCCGGCCACGGGGAGCCGATCACGAACCACCGCGAGTTGATCGACGAGCGCTTCGACCACCATCGCCGGCGCGGCGAGAAGATCTACGGGCTGATCCGGGAGCGCCCCCGTACCGCGTACGAGATCGCGCAGGAGCTGTGGGGGAACGTCGCAGTGACACAGGCCTTCCTGACCCTCTCGGAGGTCCTCGGGCACGTCGACCTCCTGGCCGAGGACGGGCGCGTCCGCGAAGCCGTCGAGGACGACGTCGTCCGGTTCGAGGCCGTCGAGTAACGTGGCCGCGAAGGTGGAGCGCAAGTGACATCGGCCTCGGTCACGCTCGACGCGCCACCGGATCCGAAGAGGTCCGAGATCACCGCGCCAACGCGCCAGCGGACGCCCAAGAAGCGCATGCTGATCATCGTCAACCCGTATGCGACGACGGTCTCGAATCGGCTCAAGAACCTCGTCGTGTATGCGCTCCAGGGCCGCTACGACGTCGAGGCGGTGTCGACCGAGGCTCAGCGCCACGCGATCGAGATCGGTCGCGAGGCGCGCGAGGGCGGCTACGACATCGTCGTGGCCTTCGGCGGCGACGGCACGCTGAACGAGGTGGCCAACGGGCTCTCGGGCACCGACGTCCCGGTGAGCGTCCTTCCGGGGGGATCGACCAACGTGGTGTGCAGGACCCTCGGCATACCGAACGACGTGGTCGATGCGACCGAGCACCTGCTGGGGCTGGCAGACGACTTCCGGCCGCGGAAGATCGACCTGGGGACGGCGAACGGACGCCAGTTCGTATTCGCGTGCGGAGCCGGGCTCGATGCCACCGCGGCCGACCGGGTCGACTCCCATCCGAGGATGAAGGCGCGCGGCGGACGTTGGTTTTACACGTGGGCGGCCGTGTCCGGGTTCTACCGCTCATATCTGCGCGATCCCATCCAGATGCGGCTCGATGTCGGCGGCGATTCCGTTCAGGGGGTGACGGCGATCGCCCAGAACTCGGACCCGTTCACCTTCTTCGGAAACCAGCCGCTGAGGGTCTGCGAGAACGTGGCGCTCGACGACGGGACCCTCTCGGTCGCGATGCTCCGGCGCGCCGCGCAGCGCGACGTGCCGATGATCGCGACGCGGGTGCTGGCGAGCGGCCTTCGAACCTCCGAGCACCGCCAGATCGAGCACTTCGAGGGGGTCACGGAGTGTCGAATCGAGTCGATCTCGCGTGACCGTGAGGGGCTGATCCGGCCGTTCCCGATCCAGGTCGACGGCGACTACATCGGCGACCACGGCGAGCTCGAGGTGGGCATTCGGCCAGGCGCCCTGACGATCGTTGCCTAGCCCAGCTCCGAGCCGTGCGGGCGGGCGGGCGACCCTGCGAGCGACGTGAGCGACTGTCCCTTCTGCGAGATCATCGCCGGCCGCGGGGACGGCCAGGTGGTGTTCGAGGACGACGTCTCGGTCGCCTTCCTCGACAACCGCCCGCTGTTCCCCGGGCACTCGCTGCTGGTGCCGCGCCAGCACCTCGAGACGATCTGGGACCTGCCCGACGACCTGATCGCCACGCTGTTCGCCAACGCTCGCTTGGTCTCCTTCGGGGTGCGAGACGCGATGGGCGCCGAGGGCGCCTTCATTGCAGCCAACAACGTCGTCTCACAGAGCGTCCCCCACTTCCACGTCCATCTCGTTCCGCGGAATCGAAAGGACGGCCTGCGCGGCTTCTTCTGGCCGCGCCGACGGTACGAGAGTGCCGAGCACCTCCGTGAGACCGCCGAGGCGGTGCGCTCGGCGATCAGCCGCGTGGGTTAGCTCGTGTGAATCCGGCCGCCGACGCTCACGCGGTCGGCGTCACCCGATAGGCGTCGAACACGCCTTCGACGTTTCGAAGCCGCCCGACGCACTGGCGAAGCTGCTCGGAGTCCCCGACCTCCACGACGAAGCGGTTCTTGACCATCGGGTGCTTCGTCGAACAAGCGGCGTCGATGATATTCACACCGGTTTCCGAGAACGTCCGCGAGAGGTCCTCCAAGAGCCGAGTGCGATCCCAAGCGTCGACCTGGAGCTCGACTCGGTACGAGGTGGCGTTGTCGCCCTGCCACTCCACCTCCGTGAATCGCTCGGGCGAGCGGCGCAGGGCGGTCATGTTGCGGCAGTCCTCGCGATGGATCGTTATCCCGCGCCCGAGCGAGACGTAGCCGACGATCGGGTCACCCGGAACCGGACGGCAGCATTTGGCGATGCGGACCATCACGTCGTCCACGCCCTTGACCTTGATTCCGTAGTCGGAGGCGTCCTGGGTTCGGCGCGAACGCTCGTCGCGGCCCTCGAGCACGCCGGCGAGCCGGGCCTCTGTCTCGTCGCCCGCCACGGCCTCGCCCTGCTTGAGGCGCTGGAAGACCTTGTTGGCGACCGTCTTCGGCGAGATCTTTCCCTGCCCGACCGCGATGTAGAAGTCATCGGCCTTGCGGAAGCCCATCTCGCGGGTCACGTCGGCCAGTAGTGGCGAGGCGGCGATTCGCTGGGGTGGGAGGCCTCGCTTGCGGATCGCGTCTTGGAGTGCCTCGCGGCCGAGGCGCTCGGCATCGTCTCGGCGCTCGCGCTTCAGGAAGGCGCGGATCTTGTTTCGCGCCCGGCTGGTGCGCACGAGCGCCAGCCAGTCCCTCGACGGCCCTCGCTCCTGCTTGGCGGTCAGGATCTCGACGATGTCGCCCGACTTCAGCTGATAGTGGAGCGGGACGATCTTTCCGTTCACCTTCGCCCCGACACAGCGGTGCCCCACGTCGGTGTGAACCGCGTAGGCGAAGTCCAGGGGCGTTGAGCCCGCCGAGAGGTTCTTCACCTCGCCCTTCGGCGTGAACACGAATACCTCGTCCTCGAACAGGTCGACCTTGAGCGACTCGAGGAACTCGGTCGGGTCCTGGTCGCCCTCGACCTCGACCAGCTGGCGCAACCAAGTCATCTTGTCGCGCTGGGGGTCGCCCTTGTGGCCGGCACCTTCCTTGTAGATCACGTGCGCGGCGATCCCGTACTCGGCCGTCTCGTGCATCTCGGGAGTGCGGATCTGGATCTCCAGAGGGCGGCCCTCCGGACCGATCACGGTCGTATGGAGTGCCTGGTAGAGGTTCAGCTTCGGGGTCGCGATGAAGTCCTTGAACCGCCCCGGGAGGGGCTTCCAGATCGAGTGGATGATCCCGATCGCGCCGTAGCAGTCCTTCACCGAGCCGACCAGCACCCGCATCGCCGTCAGGTCATAGATCTCGTTGAACTCCCGGCCCTTCTTGGTCATCTTCGAGTAGATCGAGTAGAAGTGCTTGGCACGGCCCGAGATCTCGGCCGCGACCCCGACCTTCGTCAACTCGTCGCCGAGGAAAGCGCCCGCCTCGGCGACGTAGCGCTCGCGCTCGGTGCGCTGTTGCGAGACGAGCTTCTTTATCTCGTTGTACTTGCGCGGGTGGAGGCGCTGGAACGAGAGGTCCTCGAGCTCCCACTTGATCGCGTGGATCCCCAGCCGGTGTGCGAGTGGCGCGTAGATCTCGAGCGTCTCGCGGGCCTTCTCGATCTGCTTCTGCTTCGGAAGGCCCGAGAGCGTGCGCATGTTGTGGAGCCGGTCAGCGAGCTTGATCAGGATGACCCGGAGATCCGTGGCCATCGCGACCATCATCTTGCGGTAGTTCTCGGCCTGGCTCTCGTCGCGGCTCTGGAAGGTGATCCCGGTCAGCTTCGTGACCCCGTCAACGAGCTGGGAGATCGATTCGCCGAACAGCTCCTCGACCTGCTCGAGGCTGGCGCTCGTGTCCTCGACCGTGTCGTGTAGCAGCGCCGCGCAGAGGGTCTCGGTGTCGAGGCGTAGCCCGGCGCAGATCTTCGCCACCTCGACCGGATGGGTGATGAAATCCTCGCCGGTGCGGCGGCGCTGGTCGGCGTGACGCTCGCAGGCGAACGTAAAGGCGCGCTCGACCTCGGCCCCGTCCACCGTCCGCGCGGCGTCGACGCTGTGCTCGGCGATCACGGCGAGCAAGTCGCCGAGCAGCGCGCGCTCATCCGGGGCGAGCTCCTGGGCGCGATCGGTCACCAGAGCGCTCGGCTTGCCCGGGTGTTCCTCGGCACCGACGCGGGTGTGGCCCGCGTGCGGCCCTCCGGCGCCCTGAGCACCGTTTCGACCCCCGCGTCGACCCGAGCGCCCCGACGCGGACTGATCGCCTCCGGGCGCCTTCTTCGGCCTGGTCGATCCCGCAGCGCGCTTGGCGCTGTCCCGGTCGCCTAGCTCGGTTGTCTTCGATCGCTTAGGAATGTCCTGCCCTCCTCATACCGCTGACGGTAGGCGGCAAAGCTCTCGAGTTCCTCGAGATCGCCCTTCGAGGATACGACGCGAAGGGTGCGGGTGGCGCCGGAGCCCTCCCAACCAAGCGCGCCGAGCTCCTCCAGCACCCTCAGACGCCGGGCGTCGACCTCGGGTGAGCGGGGGTTGGTCCCAGGGCCGTGGAGCGCGGCACGCAGAGCGTCCTGGTCGAGCACGCAGCCCGAGTCGCGTGCGACGGCGGCCTCTCGCAGGGCCCGAAACAGCGCCACCACGGCCGGGCGGCGAGGCCACTCTTCGTCGTGGACCCGAAGCGTCAGCTCGAGCTCCGCGTCGCCCCACGCCAGATGGGCGAACCCTGGCCCGGAGAGCGCCATCGCCTCGAGATGGGCGAACGGCGCCGGGTCGATCACGACCAGGTGCTCGAACCGCGCCGCCGCCGACGGCTGGCGCGCCAGGGCGGCCCAGTCCGCGAGGACGATGCCGGAGCCGGGGTCGGCCACCGACGGCCACGGCCTCTTGATTGGCACCGTCGGCGAGGCGGCCGGATGCGATCGCCACCTCGCCCCCTCCGAACCGAATCGGCGCCGCTGCCCGCTCGACCAGATCGCGGCGGCGAAGCGCGTCGGCGCACACCGCCAGCACCGCGGTGCCGCTCGAGGCGACCGCGGCGACCGCGGCGACCCCCGAACCGCCGCGGCGGTCGATGACCTCACGACGCTCGGCGACCTCGCCGCCGGCGACCAGCTCGGGTGGTGGCCACTGATCGAGTGCCATCTGGTGCTCCGCTCGCAACCTCGCGATCCACTCGGCATCGTCGGGGAAGACGGTGGGGACCGCCGAGGGCCGATCGGCATCGGAGTAGAGCTCGCCCAGCACGACGCGCGGTGAAACCGCCCCCTGCCACTCGTTGAGCTCGAGGCGAAGGGAGACGTGAAGCGGCTCGGCGATTCGTGACTCGGCGAGCTTGCCGTCGACGCCGAACGCGACCCCGAGGGCACTTCGCGCCCCGCTCTGGAGGCGAAA
This sequence comes from uncultured bacterium, assembly GCA_963720685.1. Classification (GTDB taxonomy): domain Bacteria; phylum Actinomycetota; class Thermoleophilia; order Solirubrobacterales; family 70-9; genus AC-56. The sequence continues at coordinate 1,223,106 of CAVRGF010000003.1, forward strand.
TCGGGCATGTCTGTCTCCCTCCCCCATGGGACGCACGTCGCTGAGCCGCGCCGACGGAACGAGTAGACGGACCCCAGGGTTTCCCTTGCCGAAAGGCCCAAGCCGCCCGAGCTGCTCGGCGACGTCGCGGCCGAGGCTCTCGGCGCCGACAACCGCGTCGATCCCCTCGGTTCGCACCAGGTCTCGCTCGCCGAGCGCCCTCGAGGCGTGATCGGCGAAGGCGCGCCTGAAGGCCTCCACGCGGCCCGCTTCGATCTCCAGGCCCGCGGCGGCCCGATGACCACCGAAGCGCGACAGGTGCTCTCGGCACGCGCCCAGGGCTTCAAGCAGGTCGAATCCGGGGATGCTGCGACCCGAGCCGCGGCCGCGACCCTCGGCGTCGAGGCCGATCAGCACCACGGGCACCCAGTGGCGCTCCGCGAGTCGCGATGCAGCGATCCCGACCACGCCCGGGTGCCAGCCCTCGCCGGCGAGGACCAGCGCCGGCGCCGAGGCCAGGTCGGCTGGAAGCTCGCCCCTTGCCCGTTCCGCCCCCTCGACCACCTCCCTCTCCGTATCGCGCCGCTCACGATTCGCCTTGTCGAGCTCGCCGGCGATCGCGATCGCCCGCTCGGCGTCGTCGGTGAGCATCAGCTCGACCCCGGCATCGGCGCGATAGAGGCGCCCGGCGGCGTTCACCCTGGGCGCGAGCCGGAATGCCAGGTCGCCCTCGTCGAGGCGCACCGGCTGCACTCCGGCTGCCTCACACAGCGCCCGCAGACCTGGTCGCCCGGCCCGTCGGGCCACCGAGACGCCGGCGCGCACCAGGGCCCGGTTCTCACCGGTGAGGGGGACCAGGTCGGCGACCGTCGCGAGCGCCACCAGGTCCAGGTCGCGCTGGGCCCACTCGGGCCCGAGGAGAGCGGCGGAGAGCTTGTGGGCGACCCCGGTCGCGCAGAGGTCGGCACACGGATATCCGCTCAGCCGAGGATGGAGGATCCGGCAGTCGGGGAGGCGGTCGCCGGGCTCGTGGTGATCGGTGACGATCACTCCCATCCCGGCCCGGCGAGCGGCCTGGACCTCGTCGGGGCAGGTGATCCCGCAGTCCGTGGTGATCAGCAGGCCGGTGCCCCTGGCGGCGATGCGCTCGACTCCCTGCGCGGTCAGCCCGTATCCATCACCGAGGCGACCGGGGATGTACCAGTCGCATTCCGCTCCCAGCTCCCGAAGCGCCCGAACCAGGATCGCGGTCGAGCAGACGCCGTCGCAGTCGTAGTCGCCGTGCACGGTGACCCTGAGTCCCTGTGCGATCGCCTCCCCGATCTCCTCGGCTATCTCCCCCATGCCCTCGAACTCGCTCGGGTCGTGGGTCTCTGCCGCATCGAGGAAGGCGCGCGCCTCGTCGACCGTCCGATAGCCGCGACGCACCAGGGTCACGGCGACGGGCTCGGCAAGCCCGAGCTCGCGGATCAGCGACCGCGTCTCGGCGTAGGAGTACGGCTCGAGCGTGAAGCCCCGCCCGGGGGAAGCTTGATCCGTGGCCGCTACGGACACCTCATGAGGCTAAGAACGCCCGGGGACGGAACCGCCCCCCGTAACCTCGAGTCACCCGGTGCCTCGGCGTTCGCTCGCCGGGAAGGCACTACGATCGCGTTCGACGTGAGGTGGCGGAGGCAACCCGACGAGGAGGCGGCATGGACCTGAAGTCCGTTCAGGCGCCGATCAAGGACCGCTATCGGGCCGAACCCGGCGAGGCCCGGATCACGGTGACCGCGAAGGCGAGCGAAACTGACGCCCCGGTGGCGTGCTCGGTCGAAGCCGGACGTGCGATCCAGTCCGCCCAGGCTCACGCCGGGGTCGGGGGATCGGGAACGGCGGCGTGCTCGGGAGACCTGCTGGTGGGGGCGCTGGCCGCCTGTGCTCAGCTCACCTGTCAGATGGTGGCCACCGCGATGGGCATCGAGACCGAGAGGATCGAGGTCAGCGTCGAGGGCGACCTCGATCTCCGGGGAACGCTCGGGGTCTCACGCGAGGCGAAGGTCGGGCTCGAGGCGATCCGGGTCGAGTTCGACATCGATGCGCCGGGCGCCTCCGGCGAGCAGATCGCGGCGCTCCGGGAGAAGACCGAGCGCTACTGCACCGTTCTTCAGACCCTGCGCGATCCGCCGCCCGTCGAAACGACGGCCGCCTGAGAGTCGGTCACTCCAAGACCGTGGCGCGCTCCCTGCGCACCCCGATCGCATAGACGGCCGCCAGACCGACCAGGGTTCCCGGAACCGCGATCAGTGCCGTCCCGAGGTCGGTGTCGCCGATCGTGCGCCCGGAGGCGATCTGGGCGATCGCGCCGGAGATCATCGCCCCGGTCACGGCCCCCAGGAGCGCACCGACGATCCCTGCCCAAAAGCGGTCGGGCAGGAAGACCGTGAAGTGCCAGAGCGCAAGGCCGACCGTGAACCAGACGACCAGGGCCATCAGCGATTCCTCCCGTGCTTCCTGCGTCGCCGCTGCTGGCGCTTCTTGGAGCGCTCGGCTCGCGGCGGGCGCGGCGAGGTCGCGGGGTCGCGGGCGGCCGGGGAATCGGACGCCTCGCCCGCCCCGTCCGATCGGTCGACGCGCGTGGTGGGCGCTGGTGCGACCGGCTCGGGTCCGGGGGTGGGCTCGGGCGCCGGGGCGGGCTCGGGCTCGGCCGCGACCACGCCGGCCGTGGCGCCCACCGGAACCGGCTCTTCGGTGCCCACCCGAGCGACGACGTTCTCCTCGGGGAATGTGGGAACCCGGCCCATCTCCTCGATCAGCCGTGCCTCCCGGGCACGATAGGTGGGCTCGCGCTGCTTCCAGTGGGTGAGGACCGGGGTGGCGATGAAGATCGATGAGTAGGCGCCCGACGCGACCCCGACCATCATCGCGAACGCGAAGTCCTTCAGCGTCGCTCCGCCGAAGATGTAGAGCACGGTGACCAGGAACACGGTCGAGAGCCCGGTGATCAGCGATCGCGTCAGCACCTCGCTCATCGACTTGTTGGCGATCTGCGAGAACGCCGCGCGGGGCATTCGCGGCACGTTCTCACGGATCCGGTCGAAGACGATCACGGTGTCGTACATCGAGTAGCCGAGGATGGTCAGGAAGGCGGCCACCGTGCCGCTCGTCACCTCCTGGCCGGTCAGCGAATAGACGCCCGCGGTGATCAGGATGTCGTGGAGCAGCGCGATGATCACCGGGATCGCGTACTTGGCCTCGAAACGGATCGCGACATAGGCCGAGATCACGAGCAGCGAGAAGATGATCGCGATCACGGCGCTGCGGCGCGACCTGGGCGCCGAAGGTCGGGCCAACGGTGGTGCTCTGGAAGCCCTGCTCTCCCCCGCGCAGGCCGAAGGCGTCGTCGAGCGCCCGCTTGACCCGGCCGTTCACCTCCCTCTTGGGAAGCTTGCCCTGGATCTCGACCACGTTCGGGCCGAGCTTCGGGTTGTCGACCGACTGGATCTCGGCGCTCGATGCGTTGCCGATCTTGGCCGATTCCAGGGTGTTGCGGACCTGATCGACCGTGGCGGGCTTCTGGAAGCTCGCCGTCACCTTGGCGCCGGACGTGAAGTCGATCCCGAGGTTGAGCTGCTTGACGGCGAGCGAGATCGCCCCGATCGTCAGGATGATGCCCGAGATCGAGAAGAACCAGCGGCTTGCGCCGCTGAAGTCGAAGTGCCACCTGACATGGCGGGACCCGGCTCCCAGGGCGCGCGGCGAGTGCAGGATCGACGATCGGCCCGAGCGACCCCAGCACCGCCTGCGTGAACAGCACCGCGGTGAACAGGGAGACGATCGTGCCGATCCCGAGCGTGAACGCGAACCCCTTCACACCGGCGGTCGCCAGGACGAAGAGGATGAACGCCGTGAACAGGGTGATCACGTTGGCGTCGACGATCGTCGCGATCCCCTTGCGGTAGCCCTGGGCGATCGCCGACAGCATCGAGCGGCCGGCCCGCGCCTCCTCCTTGATCCGCTCGAAGATCACGATGTTGGCGTCGGCCGCCACCCCGATAGTCAGGATCAACCCCGCCATCCCCGGCAGCGTCAGGGTGATCGGGATGAGCAGGATGAGCGCGTAGAAGAAGACCCCGTAGACGACCAGCCCGAGGACGGCGACCGCGCCGAGCAGCCGGTAGTAGAGGAGCAGGAACAGGACCACGACCAGAAGGCCGATCGCCCCGGCCAGCTCGGCTTGGTCGAGCGCCTGCTGGCCGAGCGTCGCCGAGACGGTGCTCTGGCTGATCAGTGCGAGCTTCACTGGCAGCGCGCCGATCTTGAGGAACGTTGGCGAGGTCCTGGGCCGAGCCGATCGTGAAGTTGCCCGAGATCTGGGCGCCCTGGCGACCATCGATCCCCTGCGGGTTGTCGACGAAGTTGATGATCGGCTGCGTGACGACCTGGTTGTCGAGCACGACCGAGAAGTGCTGCGAGAACTGGTCGGCCGAGCCTGAGCCGAACGTTCCCGGCGGGCGCGGTCGCGGCCGCCCGCTCGGCGATCGTCTGGGTCACGTCCTGAAACGCCGTCTTCCCTTGGTCCGTGAAGTCGAAGGTCACGTTCGGTTGGTTGGTCGTCGGGTCGAAGTTCTGCTTGGGGTTGGTGATGTCGGTGCCGCTGAGAGCGCGGGGCGATCGCGTGAGCACGAATTGCGGGGACGCGGCGAGCTGCGGCGGGCGTCAGGGAGAGCGACGGTGTCGTTGGTGGGGGCCGCGGCGACCACAGTTCCCTGCGGCACGCTGAGACGATCTTGGTCCCCGGCGGCTGCTTTCCGGTTCGGGTGTTCAGGAACAGGTCGTGCTTCGTCTCAGCGGGCCCCGCGACCAGCTTTTGGGACTTGGCGTTGAACAGGTAGTAGGTCGGCCCGTTCGCGGTGCATTTGTTGTCGACGCATTCCGCCTTGCGTTTCGAGGCGAACTTGACCGCCGTGATAAAGGCTCGGGAACGTGTAGATGGCGACTGGGTTCGGGTCCTGCTGGGTCGGCAGGGTCGGCCGGAGGCTCCTTCGTTGGCGGCGGGATGATGTTCGCTTCAAGGTCGTAGAAGTAGAGCTGAGCGGTAGTGCCGATCTGATCGATCGCTTGTTGAGCGTCCTGAACGATCGGGCAGCCCGACCTGGATGCCATCTGCCCCGACCTTCGAGATCTCGGGCTCGGACACGCCAAATTTGTCAGTTCGGGTACGGATGATGCTGATCGCGCGATCGATCGCATCCGGCGTGACTTGGGGCGTCTGTGGCGTGGCCCGTGCCTGGTAGATCAGCTGGGTGCCGCCACTCAGGTCGAGGCCGAGCACCGCGGTCCTGGTGGCGATCACGATCCCGGACCCCAGCAGCAGCAGCAGCACCAGCGCGATGATCACCAGGTTTCGCCGCCGTCCGCCCATCAGCCCCGGTCCTCCAGCCCTCGACGCCGACCCGCTCTCACCCTACTTCGGGGTGAGAACGAGCAGCAGCCCGCCGTCGTCGTCGTATGCGGGGAACAAATCGGCGACCGCATCCGCGGGGAGGTCTCCTTCGGCGTTCACGTGGACCCGCTTGCCGAGCGAGCGAACCCCCCACTCGAGCGTCGTCTCGATCGGGTCGGCGCTCCCGTTCCCGTCAGCGTCGGCGGCCTCTCCCCCGTCCCCATCGTCGATCCACTCCAGCCCGAGGACCTCCTTGACCGGGCGGCCGATCACCTGCTCGTCCTTGAGTCCGGTGAGCTCGAAGCCACCCCTTCCGACGTCGAGGACGCGGGCCTCCTGGTCGCAGACGAAGAAGGCCGCCTCGGGGGCCGGGTAGTAGTCGTCGAGCAGTTCGAAGATGAACCCGAAGCCGCACTTGGAGCAACCCTTGGGCCGGGTCGAAAGGCCCGCCGTGCGCTCACCGGACAGCTCGCGATTGCCGCAGTTTGGGCAGATGAAGAACGGCACGCCGAGAGCGTAGTGGATGGGTGGAGGCCGACCTCGGCCTCAGAACAGGCTCGCGACGCCCTCGGGCACCGGCAGGCCGAGATGCTCGAATCCGCGCTCGGTGATCACGCGGCCTCTCGGCGTGCGCTTCATCAGCCCCTGCTGGAGGAGGTAGGGCTCGTAGACGTCCTCGATCGTGTCCTGCTCCTCGTCAACCGCGGCGGCGAGGGTCGAGAGCCCCACTGGGCCACCCGAGAACTTGGTCGCGATCGCGTCCAGGATGGTGCGGTCGTGTCGGTCGAGCCCCGCCGCGTCGACCTCGAGCAGACCGAGCGCCTCACGCGCGACCTCTCCGGTCACGACGCCGGTGCCGCGGACCTCGGCGAAGTCGCGAACCCGCTTCAGGAGCCGGTTGGCGACCCGCGGAGTGCCTCGAGAGCGCTCCGATATCTCGCGCTCACCGTCCGGCTCGACCTCGACCCCGATGATCCGCGCCGAGCGGCGGACGATCCGCGCCAGGTCCGCGGGCCCATAGTGCTCGAGTCGGTGACAGACGCCGAACCGGTCGCGAAGCGGCGTGGTCAGAAGGCCCGCGCGCGTGGTCGCGCCGACCAGGGTGAAGGGCGGGCAGGTCGAGCGTCACGGTGCGCGCGCCGACGCCTTGCCCGAGCACGACCGGCAGCCGGCGGTCCTCCATCGCGGGGTAGAGCGTCTCCTCGATCGCGCGCCCAAGGCGGTGGATCTCATCGATGAAGAACACCGATCCCGGCTCGAGCGCGGTCAGGAACGCGGCGATGTCGGCCTTCCGCTCCAAGGCCGGCCCGGCAGTCTGAACCAGGGGCACCTCCAGCTCGGCGGCGACGATGTTCGCGAGCGATGTCTTGCCGAGGCCGGGCGGCCCAGCGAGCAGTACGTGGTCGAGCGGCTCGCCGCGGCGCCTGGCGGCCTCCACGAAGACCTCGAGCTGTGCGGTGACCTGGACTTGGTTTACGAACTCCGAGAGGCGGCTGGGGCGAAGCGATCGGTCGAGCTCGTCCTCGCCGCCCGCCAGTCCGACATCGGTGAGTCGGCCCCGATCCGTCGACTCGACGGGCACGGCGCCGGCAGGGTCGATCCCGGGGTCGCGCTCGATGCTCACGAGCGGGCTCCCGAGCCGTCGGCGGCGCGTCGCAGCCCCGCGGCGATCAGCTCCTCGGCGCTGTCACCCCCGAGGCCGTCCAGAAGGTGTTCGGCCTCACTCAGCGTGTAGCCCAGGTGCATGAGGCCGTCCCTGGCCAGGCTGCGCGGATCGCCGCTGGAGATCGGGTTGCCCACGGCGACCGCCTCGCTGAGCTCGCCAGCGACCTTCTCGCGGAGCTCGACGATCAGGCGCTCAGACGTTCGCTTGCCGACACCGGGCGCCGCCTGGAATCGCTTCGCGTCGCCCGCCGCGATCGCCTGAAGGAGCTCGCGCGGAGCGCCCCCGCAGAGGATCGCGATCGCCACCTTCGGCCCGATCCCCGAGACGGACGTGAGGTGAAGGAAGAGGTCTCGCTCCTCCTCGCTGGCGAACCCGTATAACGCCATCGAGTCATCGCGAGCCACGAGATGGGCGTGAAGCATGGTCTCCTTGCCGCTCGCCGGCACCAGCTTCAAGGTCTCGGTGGAGACGGCGAGCCGGTAGCCGACGCCCCCCGACTCGATCACCACGTGGTCGGGGCGGCGGACCAGGACCTGGCCGCGTACCGAGGCGATCACGCGACAGGCACCTCGCGCTCGGGCATGCCGAGCCCTTGCGCGGTGGCGCTATGCGCCGCGTGGCAGATCGCGACCGCCAGCGCGTCGGCCGTGTGGTCGGATTTGGGCTGCGGAACGGCCAGCAGGTGGCCCACCATCCGCTGGACCTGGTCTTTGGCGGCGCCGCCGCTCCCGCAGACGGCCATCTTGACGGCCTGAGGCGTGTAGTCGAAGCACGGCACGCGATCCTGTGCGGCTGCGAGCAGGGCGACCCCCCTCGCCTGGCCGACGGCGATCGCGGAGCGAACGTTGCGGCCGAAATAGACGTCCTCGAGCGCCATGGCGACCGGCTGATGGTCGGTGATGAGGTCGGTCAACGCCTCGTGGATCCGGGCGAGCCGCGTTTCGACCGGCTCACCCGTGGGAATCGCGATCACACCGCCGTCGACCGCGCCCATACGCGGCCCATCGACGCTCACGACCCCGAAACCGGTGTTCGCGACGCCCGGGTCGATGCCCAAGACGACCATCACCCCTAGTGATTCTGGCCCGGGCGCCGGATGCCTCCCACATATATCCGTCGAAAGCCTCGCCTCCGGCTCCGTTTTCGACGGGTTGCCACGCGAGCGTGGCGGCAGGTCCACACTCACGACCCGGGGCGTTGTCCCTAGCTCCGGCGGGTCCACCTTGCTGCTCCCGAGCGGGCGCAGCTGCCTGGCTCAGGCCATTGCTTGTTCCAGGAGGTCGGCGGGGAGGTCGAAGTTGGCGTGGACGGCTTCGATGTCGTCGTGCTCGTCCAGGGCGTTCATCAGGCGCAGGAGGCTCGCGCCGTCGGTGGCGCCGACCTCGACGACGGTCTTCGGCTCCATGGTCAGCTCGGCCGACTCGATCGCGATGCCCGCGGCCTCGAGTGCCTCGCGAACGGCGGCCAGGTCCTCGGCGGCACAGACGACCTTGAGCGAGTCGCCATCCGCCCGCACGTCCTCGGCGCCGGCGTCGATCGCAACGATCAGGTCGTCCTCCGAGTAGCGCTCGGCGTCGACCATGACGACCCCGCGCTTGTCGAACACCCAGGCAACCGACCCCGGCTCACCGAGCGCACCCCCCTGCCGGTCGAATGCGTGGCGGATGTCCGCGCTGGTTCGGTTTCGATTGTCGGTCAGCGCCTCGACCAGGATCGCCACGCCGCCGGCCCCGTAGCCCTCGTAGACGACCCGCTCGATCTCATCGTCGACCCCTGCGCCCCCCGCCCCGCGGTCGATCGCCCGCTGGATGCTGTCCTTGGGCATCGAGTAGTCGCGGGCCTTCTGGATTGCCGCCGCAAGCGTGAAGTTGGCATCTGGATCTCCCCCGCCCTCACGCGCAGCCACGGCGATCGCCCGCGCGAGCTTCGTGAAGAGCTGGCCGCGGCGCGCGTCGCTGGCGGCCTTCTTGTGCTTGATCGAGGCCCATTTCGAGTGGCCGGACACGGCACTCAATACTAGAAACCCGGCCGCGCTCCGGGCACGACGCCCCCGCGAGAATGCGCGGGCGGCCGGGCCCCGGGGGCCCGGCCGCCGTTGGCATCGGCATCCCATTTGATCCGACACCAAATCCCTGGCACGAAACCCCGGTGGCATCGCCCGCCATCGACGCCACCACGGTTCACAACAGCGCCGAGCCCCGAAAGTTGCGGAGCTGCCGGGCCTGGGTCAGACGACGAAGCGGCCGTTCTCCTGGAACGCCTCGCCGTCAACGTCGATCCGACCCCCGCTTCGCAGGTCGCAGACGAGGTCCGTGTGGACGGCGCTCTCGTTCTCTCCCCCGCATTCCGGATAGCAGGCCCCGACGGCCATGTGCACGGTGCCGCCGATCTTCTCGTCGAGCAGCACGTCGCGCGTGCCGCGGTCGATCGCGTAGTTGGTCCCGATCCCGAGCTCGCCGAGGCGTCGCGACCCCTCATCGGTGTCGAGCAGGCTGATCAGGTACTCCTCGCCGCGCTCCGCCGACGCGTCGACGACCTTGCCCGACTCGAACCGCAGCCGGACGCCCGCCACCTCACGGCCACCGACCATCGCGGGCAGGTGGAACGCAACCTCTCCCTGGACCGAGTCCTCGACGGGGGCGGTGAAGAACTCGCCGTCGGGCATGTTGCGCTTCCCGTCCGCGGCGATGAACTTTCGCCCCGCGATCCCGAGTCGAATGTCGGTTCCCGGGGCGGTGACGTGTACCTCCTCGCGCCCCTCGATCCATTCCGCGAGTCGGGCGCATTCCCCCGAGGCGCGCGCCCAGGCGCCGACCGAATCGGAGTCATCGGCAAGGCAGGCGCTGAAGTAGAAGTCCTCGAACCGAGCCAGGCTCATCTCGGCGTCGGCCGCGTATGCGTCGGTCGGAAACAACGTGTAGACCCAGCGGTGGTCCCCCTCGGCCGAGCGGCGCAGCATCACGTCCATCAGCCGCCTGCTCGCCGCGCGCCGTTTCGTCTGGCGCTCCGGATCCACCGCGGAAAGCTCGCGCGTGTTGGTGTCGGCGCCGATCGCGATCCGGCAGTCCGCTTCCTCGGCGACCCACTCCGCGACCGGCGAGACCCACTCGAGCTGGGCGTCGGAAGCATGCTCGTAGAAGGTCGCGAGCTGGCCTTGAAGCGACATCGAGAGGATCGGGAGGCCGCCGGCCTTCAAGACCTCCTCATACACCGCTGCGATCAGCGGCTCGCCCGTCGTCGAGCCCTCGATCACGCACGTGTCGCCCTCCTTGACCTCGGTCGAGTAGCGGACCAGGATGCGCGCCAGGTTGTCGATCCGCGGGTCCCTCATCGGCCGGCACACTGCTCGACGCCGCCCGCCCGTCGAGCCTCGGTAGCCATCGCCATCAGCAGGGCGTGGACCCGCGAATCGTCGGTGAGCTCCGGATGGAAGGCGCAGAGGAGCACGCCGCCGTCGCGAACGGCGACCGGGTGTCCCTCGACCTGGGCCAGCACCTCGACATCCGGGCCATGACTCTCGATCCACGGCGCCCGGATGAACACCGCCCGGATCGGCTCGGGTCCGAGGCCTCCCATTTCGAGCTCGAGCTCGAAGCTGGCGATCTGGCGCCCGAAGGCGTTTCGGCGAGCCACCGCGTCGACGAGGCCGAGGTGGTCGCGGTCGCAGACGATCATGCCCGCGCAGGTCCCCAGCACCGGGCGTCCAGCCGCGAGGTGCAATCGGATGGGATCGGCGAGTCCGTCGCGCTCGATCGCCTTGGCGATCGTGGTGCTCTCGCCACCCGGGATGACGAGGCCGTCGAGCTCCCCGAGCTCTCCGGGCATGCGGACCTCGATCGCTGACGCGCCGAGTGATTCGAGTGCTCTGGCGTGGGCGGCGAAATCACCCTGGCTTGCGAGCACGCCTATCCGCAGACGGGATCCAGCTTCGGCGTCCGTCATCCGCAGACCGAGCGCGAGGAGCCCACTAGACCCCGCGCTGCTGGAGCAGCTCGCCTTCCGCGGCGAGCTGTGCGATGTCATCGCCGCGCATCGGCTCCCCGAGCTCGATCGAGGCGGCTGCGACGCGCTCAGGTTCCTTGAAGTGCGTGGTCGCCTCGACGATCGCCCTGCCCCGCCTGTCGGGATCCTCGGACTTGAAGATTCCCGAGCCGACGAAGTTGCCCTCTGCCCCCAGCTGCATGACAAGGGCCGCGTCAGCCGGCGTCGCGATCCCGCCCGCGCAGAACAGGGGGACAGGAATCCAGCCGCTGTCGGCGACCTCGGCGACGAGCTCGAGCGGCGCGCCGAGCTGCTTGGCCTCGCTTGCGAGCTGCTCGCCGCCCAGCGTTCCTAGTCGCCTGATGCCGTCGACGATTCCCCGCAGATGACGGACCGCCTCGACGATGTTGCCGGTTCCCGCCTCGCCCTTGGAGCGAATCATCGCGGCGCCCTCGCCGATCCGGCGGAGTGCCTCTCCCAGGTTGGTCGCCCCGCACACGAACGGGATCTGAAAGGCGCGCTTGTCGATGTGATGCGCCTCATCGGCCGGCGTCAGCACCTCCGACTCGTCGATGTAGTCGACCTGGAGTGATTCCAGCACCTGCGCCTCGGCGAAGTGGCCGATCCGAGCCTTGGCCATCACCGGGACGGTCACGGCGTCCTGGATCTCCTTGATGACTCGCGGGCTGGCCATCCGCGCGACGCCGCCCGCCGCCCGGATGTCGGCCGGAACGCGCTCGAGCGCCATCACCGCCACGGCGCCCGCCTGCTCGGCGATCCGCGCCTGCTCGGCGGTCGTGACGTCCATGATCACCCCACCCTTGAGCATCTCGGCGAGACCTCGCTTGACCCGGAATGTCGCCCGTTCGGCCATCCGCCACAAATATACGGGGGCCCGCGTTGGGTCCGACCGCCCGCGCGGCGAACCGGCTGGGTAGGGGTACGCCGGGTGCTGGCCGGTTCGAGTCTGGGAGTGGCGGGGCCTGGACTGAGCTAGCGACGAAGTCGCGGGTCACGCGAGTACGACCTGCCGGTCGGTAACGCGCCCTAACCCGACGACCCCGGAGCCGAAGGCGAGAAGTCGTCGGAGTGGTTCTTCTACTTCAGCTTGAAGGCGCGGATGCGATCCTTGTAGGCGCCCTTGTCGCGAGCGTAGACGCCGTAGGCGAGGGCCTGGACGATGGCCAGAAGCGCCGCGTTGGAGCGCGTGAACGAGGGGCTGTTGGATGAGTAGTAGAGGGTCAGCTCCGCGTGCTCGCCGACTTCAGACAGGGTCGCATCGCTGATCGAGAGCGTGTGGGCCCGGCGATGCCGTGCGAGCTTCATGGCGCGAACCACGAGGGGATGCGCACGGCCCGCCGAGAAGGCGATCACGAGGGTGTCCTCGCCAACCCGGCTGAGGCGGGTGATCGAGTCCTGTCGCGGGCTCGCGATCACCTCGGCGCGAATGTCGAGCAGGGCGAGCAGGTGTCGCAGATAGCTCGCGAAGAAGGCCATCTGGTCGACGCCGAGGATCATCACCCGCTGGGCCGATGCGAGCGCCGACACGCAGGCCTCGACTTGCTCGCGGGTCAGGCTGCGGGCCGTGTCCTCGACGTTTGCGTGCTCGGCGGCGAGGGAGGCCTCGAACTCGGAGTGATCGAAGTCGAACAGCTGACCGGGGCCGTCCTGCTCGGCGACCCGGTTCCTGTACTCCTCGATCGCCGCCTGTTGAAGCTCTGGATACCCCTCGAACCCGAGGGCCTGTGAGAAGCGCACGACGGTCGACGAAGAGGTGTTGGCGCGACGGGCGAGCTCCTCGGCGGTCTGGAAGGCGGCCTCGTCGAGATGGTCGACGATATAGCGCGCGACGTCCTTCTGGGAGCGCGAGAAATCGTCGAAGCGATCCGTGATGAAGCCCGAGAGCGTCTTGCCGTGAGGCCGGGCCTGGCGCCCGTTCCGTCGCGACCGAGTGCCGGTCGCAGCGCCGGCGTTCGACGATGCGGGGCGGGACTTGGTGGCCGTCTTGGTCACGGCGGCATGTTTCGCCCCGCCGGAGGTTTTCCCTGCTAGCGCTCGTCCACGCGATCGCGGATGTGGTTGGATCGTGGTGTGAAGCTCGAGCAGATCCTCAAGCTGACGAACCGCAACATGGCCGCCTTCGACCTCATCCTCGGGTCGGCGGCGATTCTCGCTCCGACCGCCACGCTGCGTGTCCTCGGCCATGAGCGTCCCTCCGCCGACGCCGAGCACCTGTTCCGCCGCTGCGGCCCGATCTGGCTCACGTTCGCAGCCGCGCACGCCACCGCAGCCCGGCGAGACAGCCCTCGCGACTGGTGGGCGCTGGCGTGGCTGCGCGGCACCGAGGTCGCCACCGACGCCCTCTGGTCGCGATCGCCGGCCTTCGACCGTCCGGGCGCCCGGCATGGACTGTGGTTCGCGGGCGCGGCGAATCTGGCGATGGCCGTCGGCTTCGGCTGGCTCGCTACTCGCCGCTAGCCGCCGCGCCAGGCCGGCTGCAGTCCTCGAACCCGACCGCCCGCGCCAACCGCAGTCGGGCGACCTGTCCGGCGGCCATCGTCGCGCGGGCGGCGGCGAAGGCGCCCGGATCGTTGCTCTGTGCCGCCTTCAACTCCTGCTTGAGGATCGCGACGCCCCTCTCTCGCGCGCCCAGATACCGGTCGAGCGCTGCCGTGAGCTCAGCCGGGGGGCTCAAGGCCTTGATCTGGGCGAGCTCGTCGCCGGTGATCGCGATCAGCTTGCGCGTTTGGTCAGCCGCCCCGGCCGACGTCGTCGGCGGCTCCTGCTGAAGCTGGCCGTACCGTTCGGCGGCCTGCCGGCAGATGTCGTCGCCCTTGGCGACGAACTCCGCCCTGGTCAGAGGGGCTGTGGTCGTCGTCTCGGCTCCTCCCCCTCCTCCGCAACCCGGCAGCAGCGCCATCGCGACGGCGATCGGCGCGAGGGCGCTGGCTGGCGGTCTGCGCGCCGGCATCGGCGCCAGGGTAGCGAGCGGGGACCCACCTCCCGACGCCGGGCTCCGCCTGGTTCGTTGGTGCGCAAGACGAGGGCCGGGGGCCGTACGCTGCCCTGCGGCTTGGACCCTCGCCCGCCCGATCTACAGTCATCCCCCGATCCGGAACTCGGCCTGAGCGCCGGGCGGATCTACGTCGAGGCGGTCCGGGTATCCGCCGGTCGGGCGGGCTTCCTGCTGGCGCTCGGGGCCCTCGTATTCATCCCGCTCGGCCTTCTCGACGCGGTCGCTGATCGGGCCGGAACGATCCACGTCAGCCACCCCAGCGAGCTCTCGACCCTGGCACTGGCGGCCGCGATAATCGGATTCGCTGCGCAGGCGATCACCAGTCTGCTCGGCGAGGTCTTCTACAGCGGCGCGGTGGCGCTGACGCTCGCCAACGGCGACCGCGGCGAGCGTCCGACCCTCTCGGGGGTGGCTCGATCCCTCTCCTACGGCAGGCTGATCGCGGTTGACCTCCTGTTCGGGGCCGCGGTGGTGGCCGGCCTCCTGCTAGCGATCGTTCCCGGGGTGATCGCGTTCGCCTGGTTCGCACTGGCGGGGCCACTGGTCGAGATCGAGGACTGCCGGGCGAGGGAGGCGTTCACGCGCAGCCGAGCGCTCGTGCGCGGGCACTTCTGGACGGTCCTCGCCGTGCTGGGGCCGATCACCCTGGTCACTGAGTTGGCGACGGACGCCCTCCTAACCCTCAGTCATGGGGCCATTCACAACGCCTTCCTCGGCGACTGGATCGGCGAGTCCGTCGTCAACATCGCCATCTCGCCCTTCTACGCCGTGGCCGCAGTCCTGATCACCCTCAAGCTCAGACGCGGAGCCCGCTAGGCCAGAGGCGCCTTCAGACGCGAGTGCCGCGCCCGCCGCGCGCAGGGATCGGGATAGGATCACCGCACGCGGGCGGACCCCACGGCCGATTGCGGGCAGCACCAAGCGACCAAGGAGGAGTCAGTACATGCGAACGAGGAGGCGGATGACCGTCGTCGTTGGCTTGGCGGCGGTGGGGGCCCTTGCGGCCGTCGGAATCGCCGTCGCGGCCAACGCGAACTCGACCGTGAGCTTCAAGTTCACCAAGGTCCCCGCAGGGTCCCTGGGCAAGTCGTTCAAGAGCGGGAAGCTGAACGTGCATACGCACACGACCTACCCCGTGGCGAACACGGACACCAAGCGGGCCCAGCTCTACTTCGACAACGACCTCAAGTTCAACACCACGGCCGCGCCGATCTGCACCAAGGACCTGACCGGAAAGAACATGAAGCAGGCGATGGCCGCATGCGGCTCCTCGTTGGTCGGCACCGGAACGGCCCGGGCGAACGTCGCAAACCCGGGCGACACGCACGCTTGTGTCCTGGCGTTCAACACCAAGATCGGCACCAAGGCTGGTCTCGAGCTTCTCGCCCGCGCGAAGCTCGTCGGAACGATCAACTGCTCGAACCCGAAGACGAATACGAACGGCGACACGACGATCCTGCTGGAGGCTCCGTTCGGCGCCAACCCGAGCACGCTGGGACCCGATTTCAAGGGCGGTAGGTGGCTCGACTTCGACGGGTCGGCCATTCCCTCGGCGACGCCGCTGAGTGACTTCAACGTCACAATTCAGAAGGGCACCTACGTCCAGGGCAAGTGCGGCGACTCGAACAAGTTGCTGAACATGAAGACCGTGTTCACATACACGACGTCGAACGACCCGAACCCGCCGACGCAGACGCAGCAGACGGTGCTCTCCAAGCAGGCGTGCACCTGAGGCAGCACCCGCTGAACGTTTCTGGGGATCCCAGATCGCACCGGAGGGGCGGCCCAAAGAGGCCGCCCCTCTTGCGCTCCGACCGACTCGCGGGCTCGTCGCTCAGCGATGCTCGGGGTTCGGGAAGTCGAAACGAGCCCCCGCGTCCCACTCGGAGCGCTGGTTGCCATGGGCGGGAATGCCGCCCGCGTCCTTCAGCATCCTGGCCAGGTGGAGAAGGTTCCAGGTCGCGAACGTCGTGTTGCGATTGGTGAAGTCGTTCTCGGGGCCGCCCGAGCCCTCGTCGAGATACGACGGACCCGGTCCCGCTTCGCCGATCCACCCGGAGTCCGCCTGGGGCGGGATCGTGTAGCCCAGGTGCTGGAGCGAGTAGAGGACGTTCATGGCGCAGTGCTTCACTCCGTCCTCGTTGCCGGTCACCAGACAGCCGCCGACTCGTCCGTAATAGGCGTACTGGCCGGCCTCGTTCAGCAGGTGGGAGTTGCCGTAGAGGCGCTCGACGATCTGGGTTGCGATCGAGGACTTCTCGCCGAGCCAGATCGACATCCCGAGCACCAGGATGTCGGCGGCCATGACGCGCTCTGAGATCGCCGGCCACTCGTCCTTGTCCCAGCCGTGCTCGGTCATGTTGGGCCACACGCCGGTAGCGATGTCATGGTCGACGGCCCGGATGCACTCGACCTCGACCCCGTTTCGTCGCATGATCTCGATCGCGATGTCCATCAGCCCCTGCGTGTTGGAGACCTCCGGGCTTCGCTTCAGGGTGCAGTTGATGAACATCGCCCGCAGGTCCGAGTAGTCGGTCGGGCTCTTCTCGCACAGCTCAGCCTGCCTGTCATTCAGGATCCGTCGTTCGCTCATTGTTCCTCCGGTCTCGTATGGCGTCCGGTCACCTGCGGGTGGACCGGTCTGGGTTGCTTCTCGCCGAGTCACATCGCAATCATCGCTCTGGGTCGGCCTCGTCCGTCGGCGGGCCTTGGTCCGGGCGAGAGCCGAATCCGTTACGGACGCGGTTTGAAGGTGCGGCCCGGTCGACGCGTCGTCCGTGCTGAAGGCACGGCGTTGCAGACAGCGGGATGGGCCGGGGTGGACTCGAACCACCGACCTACGGATTATGAGTCCGCTGCTCTGACCAACTGAGCTACCGGCCCGGAGATGCTTCTAGGGTGCTTGAAAGCGGATTCCACGTCCTGCGGCTCGACCCTTCTGCCTCGGGCGATCGAGCCTAGCGACCTGCCCAACCGCTCCGGATCGCTAAAGCGCGCGGCGCTGGGCGACGACGCCGCCGGCTATCAGGACGACCCCAAGCGCGAGGAGGGCCACATGCTTGGCGCCGAAGGTCCCGTGGGTGATCCCGAGCGGTTCAGATAGAAGCGCGGCGAGCACGGCCACGACCCCCGCGCCCGCGATCAGCGCGCCCGCGTAGTCGCGGATCATGTGCGGCGAGAACTCCCTGCCGACATTCGCATTGACCGACGATCGCACTTCCAGGCACGCTGGTCAAGGGCCCTTGCCCGACCGGGGTACGATCAAGGCGACGGCCGCCGCCCTTGGCCAGGGGATGACGGCGAGGGCGGGCGACGCGGGGCAGCTGTCCGTCCGGGCCCAGTCGCGACCAGGCGGATAGGGTCTCCTGCCGAGCGATCGAGAGGAGGCCGGTGGTGACGGAGCGAGCGGCGCTGATTACGGGTGGGTCGAGCGGGATCGGCCTAGCGATCGCAAGGGCGCTCGGCGAGGACGGCTACGCGCTGACCGTCTCGGCCCGGCGTCCCGACAAGCTGGAGGCAGCCGCCGAGGAGCTCCGGGGCGCGGGTCTCGAAGTCGCCTCGATGGCCGTGAACATGGCCGATGAGGAGGGCGTCGTCGGAGTCGTCGCCGCCCACCGCGAACGCTACGGTCGCCTCGACGTGCTGGTCAACAACGCGGGGGTCGGGATCGGGCAGCCGATGTCAGAGATCGTCACCAAGCACCTCGACATGCAGGTCGGCGTCAACCTCCGCAGCCTGATCATCGCCACTCGCGAGGCCCTGCCCATGTTGCGTGAAGCGGGAGCGGAGCACGGCAAGGCGCTGATCGTCAACACGGCGTCGATCTCGGGCAAGGCCGGCCAGCCGTGGCTGTCGGTCTATTCGGCGACCAAGGCCGGGGTGATCGGGTTCAGCCAGGCCACCCAGAAGGAGGCGGCGAGCGAGGGCATTCAGGTGACCGCGCTTTGCCCGGCGTTCGTCGATACGCCGATGACCGAGTTCGCAAAGGACCAAGTCAAGGCCGAGGACATGATCCGGCCCGAGGACATCGCCGAGTCGGTGCGGTTCCTGCTTCGGACGTCGCCGGCTTGCCTGGTACCCGAGATCGTCTTCGCGCGGCCCGGCGACGAGCTCGTCTAAGGGCCGACGGGGATGCCGCAGGCGCGCGCGAGCGGGAGCGGGCCCGCCGCCGTGTCGTGAACGAGATGCGCTTCTTGGTCGCGGCATTCGGCGACCCGGGTCACGCCTTCCCGGCGATAGCACTCGCCCTGGCCCTCGACCGGCGTGGCCACACGGTCCTGGTCGAGACATGGGAGCGCTGGCGCAACGCGGTCGAGGAGGAGGGAATGCGATTCACGGCAGCCGAGGAATACGAGACATTCCCGCCTCCCCCGCCGGGTACCAGCGGAAAGACGTCGGCGGCCGACGCCGCCCTTGCGCTGGCCCCCCTCTTCGACGACTTCGAGCCCGACCTCGCGATCAGCGACATCCTGACGCTCGCGCCGTCGCTGGCGGCCGAACGCGCGGGCGTCGCTCGCGCGACGCTGATCCCCCACGTGTACCCCGTCCACCAGCCGGGGCTCCCCTTCTTCTCGGTCGGCACACAGCCGTCGCGCACACCGCTCGGACGAGCCGCGTGGCGAGCCTCGCTGCCCGTGCTGAATGCCGGTCTACGCCGCGGACGCCGAGAGATGAACCGGACGCGGGCGGCGGCGGGACTGCCTCCCACCGACGATCTGCATTCGGGGATCAGCTCGACGCTCGCGCTGGTCGCGACCCTTCCCCAGCTCGAGTATCCGCGGCCCTGGCGCGAGCACGTCCGCATCACGGGGCCGATGGAGTTCGAGCTCTCCCACCCCCCGATCGAGCTTCCCAGGGGCGATGAGCCGCTCGTGGTGGTGGCGCCGAGCACGGCTCACGATCCCGAGATGCGGTTGGTCCGGACGGCGCTCGAGGCGCTCGAGGGCGAGCCGGTGCGGGTCGTCGCGACGACCAACCGGCCGGGCCTTCGCGGGCCTCTCCCGCCGACGCCGGACAACGCGGTGGTCGTCGACTGGGTCTCCTACTCTCAGGTTCTCCCGAACGCCGCCCTGGTCGTCTGTCACGGCGGGCATGGAACCGTCGCCCGCTCGCTCGCCGCGGGGGCGCCCCTCCTGTGCTGCCCTCACGCCGGAGACATGGCCGAGAACGGCGCCCGGGTGGCGTGGTCGGGCGCGGGCCTGACGATCCCCTGGCGGCTCCTGGGCGTCGGCTCGCTTCGAGCTGCCGCGCGACGGATGCTCGCCGACCGGCGCTTTGCGGATCGCGCAGCGACGATCGCCGAGTGGGCTCGTCGCCACGACGGGGCCGAGCTCGGGGCGGCACTGGTGGAGCGCGTGGCCGCACAGGGCCCCACGAAGGCGCGCGGTCGAAGCTCCGGGGGCGGGATTCGAACCCGCAACCCTTCGGTTAACAGCCGAATGCTCTGCCAGTTGAGCTACCCCGGATCGGGAAGCCGTCCGAGGGGGCCCGGAACGGCTGACTGGCCTGAACTGTAAGTCAGGGAGCCGGCACCCGTCCGCGCGACCACGCTCCGGATGGGGCCTTCA
Source organism: uncultured bacterium (assembly GCA_963720685.1). GTDB lineage: Bacteria > Actinomycetota > Thermoleophilia > Solirubrobacterales > 70-9 > AC-56. The sequence continues at coordinate 1,242,740 of CAVRGF010000003.1, forward strand.
TCCCGCGCCCGCGGTCTCCCAATGAGCGATCCGCTCGGCAAGCTCTGCCCGGCGGCGCTGAAGCTCCACCGGCGGGTCGCCGCCGCTGCGCTGAGCGGCGTCGATCCGTCCCTCGATCGCCGCCTGCTCGAGCTGGAGGAAGTTGAGCTGCATGGCCTGGCGGTCGCCAGGCTCGCGCTCTGCAGTCATGACCAGCTCGGTGATCAGTGAAACGAGCTCCACGTCGGTGCGCGGCAGGCCACCAAGGGGATCGTCGAGGTGCCCGGCGAGCCACTCACGCGCCCGTTCCATCGCCTCTGAGGAGAGGTGCTCGGCTCCGAGCTGCGCCAAGAGCTCCTTCCCGTCGGCCGGCGAGGCGATGCACATCGCGAGAAGCGCCCGTTCGCGGCGCTCGCGGGAGCTCAGCGATCTCCGTGGAGCCGCCTGGCGGGATGCCGCGGCGGAATCGGGGCGCGGCGCGCCGTCGCCACGGCGCCCGGCGGGTCCGCCGAGTTCGCCTCGCATCCTTCTGGTGACCAGTCCGGGATCGGCATCCAGACGATCGGCGACCAGCCGCGCAAGCTCATCGCGGCTGATCGACTCCCCCATCGCGCCGAGCACCGGCGCGATCTCGTCGAGGGCGCGATCACGGCCCGCGGGGGTGCTGAGGTCGGCGTACTCGAGCGCCGACCTGACGTGGAACTCGGCCAGCGGCATGGCATCCGAGATCAGCTCCTTGATCCGCTCCGCGCCGCCTGCCGCGAGCATGTCCGCTGGGTCCTCGCCCGAGGGCATCGCCGCCACCCTCAGCTCGAGCTTCCGGTTCCCGGCGACCCGCTGCGCCCTCAACATGGCCGCCCTGCCCGAGCGGTCGGCGTCCATCGCCAGGACCACCGCCTCGGTGTAGCGGGCGAGCTGGGAGAGCTGGTCGGGAGTGATGGCCGTTCCCATCACCGCCACCGCCTGGTCGATCCCGGCCTGATGGGCGGCGAGCACGTCGGTGTAGCCCTCGACCACGACCGCTTGCCCGGATCTGGCGATCGGCCCGCGGGCAAGGTCGATCCCGTAGAGCGTTCTGCTCTTCCTGTAGAGCTCCCCCTCGGGGGAGTTCAGGTACTTCGGCTTCGAGTCGGGACGGAGCGCCCGGGCGCCGAACCCCTGGACGCGCCCCCGCGCGTCACGCACCGGGAACGTGATCCGTGCCCTGAAGCGGTCGTAGTGGCCGCTCTTTCGCCCCTTCTGGATCAGCCCGGCTGAAACCAGCTCCTCGATGCTGAATCCCGCCCGCTGCCCGCGGGTCAGGACCTGATCCCAGGCGCTCGGCGCGTAGCCGACCCCGAAGGCTTGGAGCACCTCCCTGCCGAGGCCGCGCGACTCGAGATAGCTCCGCGCTCCGCTCGCCTCCTCGGAATCCCACAGGTAGGCCTCGTAGAACTGCGTCGTTCGTGCCAGGAGCTCGGCGATCCTGGCCCGGCGGCGGCGGGCCTCCTCCTGGCGGGGGTCCTGGGTCTCGAGCTCGACCTCGACCCCGTAGCGATCAGCGAGCGTCTCCACCGCCTCGGGAAAGCCGAGGCCCTCCTTCTCCTCGACGAACTTGATCACGTCGCCGCCGACCCCGCACCCGAAGCAGTGGTAGAGCTTCTCCCGCGGGTCGACCGAGAACGATGGCGTTCGCTCCTCGTGAAACGGACACAGCCCCGTGTAGCGCTCGCCGCCGCGCCGAAGCTCGGTGTGAGCCGAGACGATCTCCACGATGTCGGCCGCCTCCTTGACCCGCTCGACCGTCTCCGGCGTGAAGCGGCTCACCGCCAATCGCCCGGGCTAGGGACCGGGTCCCGGATCGGGCGGTTGGCCCTGCCGGACGGCCGGCGCCCGAACCCGCCGCATCCGGCTACGCCGAATGGCCGGTCGCCCGCGGCTCCCTGGTAGCCGCAGGCGAGGCTTCCGGCGGAGTTATTCACAGGCGGCTCTCCTCGGGAAGGGCGAGGCGTTTGAAGGTCGCGATGCAGAATCGGTCCGTCATCCCGGCGATGTAGTCGGTGATCCGCTCCAGGTCGTCTGCGCCCGGGGTTCCGTCCGGAATCTCCGTGGGGTGCTCGGTGTAGTGCTCGAACAGGCCGCGGAGCGTTCGCTCCACCCGCTCGTGCTCGCTTCGGGCCTCGGCGCCCATGTAGACCCGCTCGAACATGAAGCGACGAAGCAGGAGCATCGCATCGCCGATCTCCGGACTCTGGACGATGTCCCCTGCGGCTCGCGATTCCTCGACGATGTCCTGGGCGAGGGTGTCGATCCGCTTTGCTCCACTCGGGCCGAGCAGCTCGATCTCGGGCCCTGGAAGATCCTCGGGCGCGATGATGCCGGCGCGCAGAGCGTCGTCGAGGTCGTGGTTGATGTAGGCGACCCGATCGACCAGTCGCACGACCCGCCCCTCGAGGGTGGCCGCCTGCTGCGATCCGGTGTGGTTCAGGATCCCGTCCCGCACCGCGTCCGTCAGGTTCAGGCCACGGCCGTCTCGCTCGAGTACGTCCACGACCCGAAGCGACTGGCGGTTGTGCCGAAAGCTCCGTCCCGCACGCTCGCGAAGGGCCCGGTCCAGGGTCTCCTCGCCGATGTGACCGAACGGCGGATGGCCGAGGTCGTGACCCAGCCCGATCGCCTCAGCCAGGTCCTCGTTCAACCCCAGGGCACGAGCCACCGTCCGGGCGATCCCGCAGGTCTCGATCGTGTGGGTGAGCCGGGTCTGGTAATGGTCACCCTCCGGGGCGATGAAGACCTGGGTCTTGTGCTTGAGGCGCCGAAACGCCTTCGAATGCACGATCCGGTCGCGGTCGCGCTGAAACGGCGTTCGGATCGGGCTGTCGGGCTCGGGCTCGCGGCGAATAGCCGGGTAGGAGGGCATGGCGCGATCCCACAGGTACTCGCCCTCCCAGGAACGGACCCGATCCTCGAACGAGCGGGTGGGCGTGGCCGGCGACTGGCTCGGGGCGGTTGACACCTCACGAAAGAGAATAGGGTCAGCGGGTGCCTGAAACCGCGCTAGTCACGGGCGCATCATCGGGAATTGGCGAACAATTCGCCCGCCAGCTCTCGGCGCGGGGGTGGGGCCTGGTCTTGGTCGCCCGCCGCGCCGACCGCCTCGAGCGCCTCGCCTCCGAGCTCCCCACCGAAGCGCACGTCGTTCCCTGCGATCTGGCAAACGACGCGGACCAGCTGGCCGGCCGGGTCGCCGAGCTCGGTACCGAGGTCGGGCTGTTGATCAACAACGCGGGATTCGGCACTTCGGGGCCCTTCGCGGCGCACGACCCGTCTCGCGACGTCGAGCAGATCCGGGTCAACTGCGAGGCGATCGTCACCCTCTGCCATGCGTTCCTGCCGCCGATGCTCGGGCGGCGGAGCGGAGGGATCATCAACGTCGCCTCCACGGCCGGCATGCAGCCGCTTCCCTACGAGTCCGTCTACGCAGCGACCAAGGCCTTCGCGGTCAGCTTCACCGATGCGCTCCACACCGAGCTTCGAGGCTCGGGGGTGCGCGTCCTGGCGGTGAATCCCGGGCCGGTCCCCACCGAATGGCAGGAGGTGGCCGGCTACGACGCCGGACGAGTGGGTGTGGTGCCCGGCCAGATCCCAGCCGAACAGGTCGTACGTGAGGCACTCGCCGCGTTCGACCGCGGTCGACGCTCGCTGATCCCGGGACGCACGATTCGCTGGTTCATGCGCTTATCCAGCCCCTCGCCCAGGGCGATGCAGCTCCGCGTCACCGAGCGGCTCTACCGGCCTCGCTGAAGACGCCCCGAGCGCAGGCGGATCAAGCCGCAGCCCGCAGCTGGACGTGGGCATGCTGCTCGAGGGTCTCGGAAACGGCACGCTCGGCCTGCCGAAGCGCGCGCGGCGACCCGGCCGGCGCGGCGTTCAGCGGGCGCCCGAGCGCTTCGACCATGAACTCGTGCGCCTCGGGCGACAGATCGAAGCCCCCTCGCTCGCATGCCGCGCAGACGACGCCGCCCGCCGCCCCGGAGAACGCGACCAGGCCGTCGGCCTCGCCGCAGCGGGCACACGAAGCGAGCTCGGGGGCGAACCCCGCGGTGAGCGCCAGCTTGAGCCTGAACGCGAGCGCCGTCGCACGTCCGGCCGCGCCATCCCCCGCGCCATCCCCGCTCACCGACTCCTCACCGTCGAGCAACGCCAGATAGCGACATAGCAGGTTGTACGCGGGCGGGTTCGCCTCGGCCGAGTCAAGCAGCCGCAATACGGCGTCGCAGCCGCGGGCCGCCGCCATCAGCGCCGGGCCGCTCGAGCGAAGCCGCGGGTGCGCGGCGACGGTGTGCGCCGAGGTCACCGTCGCAAGCTCCCCGCGGCCCTCGTGAAGCACCAGGTCCAACCGGAAGAACGGCTCGAGGCGCCCGCCGAATCGCGACCGCGGGCGCCGCGACCCCTTGGCGATCGCGCCGATTCGGCCCCTCGTGGCGCTGTAGAGGTGGAGGACGCGATCCGCCTCGCCGTAGCGAATGCTTCGCAGGACGATCGCCTCGGTCTTGTAGCTGCCCGGCATCGCGGTTCGGAAAGATGGCGCCCCGACCGGACGAATGGAGGGCCACGAGCGCGCAGGGCCCTCGTCAACCCCGACGGCTCGGTTCCGCCCAACGTCGTGGCATTCCGCAATTCTCCTCGCGAACTGCGACGGGCTCGTCAACTGCGGGCGTTCGTAGCGGAGCGCGCCGCCTGCGCCCGGAGAAGAGCGCTCCTACCGCCGTGTGACGGACTCGCAGTTCTTGACCACAGAGCTCGGGTCGAGCGGGAGCAGGTCGAGGATGGCCTGGTCCGCGTGGGCCCGAACGCCTCGCCCGTCGCAGTTGATCAGCGTGTCGGAGAGGCCATTGCGCGCATAGAGAGAATCGCCTCCGCCCATCCCCCTCATCGCGTCGGCGCCTGATTTGCTCCTGAGCCTGTCCGCGCCGGACCCGCCTACGACCGTGTCGTCGCCGGGCCCCCCGTTGAGCGTGCTCGGAATCCCGGTCGAGTTGACGAGCCGATCCCGTTGGTCGAGGACCTTGACGCGTAGCCGGGTGATCCCACGGGCATGGCACTTGACGGCATATGGGCCACTTCGCCAGCAGCCGGCGCCCGCGTTCACGCCCGAGCCCGTGTAGGGCGCGTGGGGACGGTCGGTGATTCGCACGGTCGAGCGCGAGAGACGAGTGATCACCAGGTTGTCCCTGGTCCCCTCGGTGGCGACCGCCTCGATGGTCGAACCCGATCGGCTCGATGTACGCACGGAAACTCCGTCGTTGAACTTCAGGATCCGGTCGTTCCCGGCATCGGCGACGAATACGCCGCCCGAGGAGTCGGCGGCGACGCCGCTGGCATGGTCGAACTGGCGGCCCGAAGAGGCCTGAATGCCCCAGGTAACGAGACCAACACCGAAGGGGTCGTACTTGTGGATCGCGTAGTCGCCCCCAGGGTCAGCGACATAGACGTTGCCCGCCGAGTCGGTGGCCACTCCTGTCGGTGAGTTGAGCTGTCCTGGCCCTGTCCCGGGGACTCCCCACCCACGAAGGAACGCTCCCGAGGAGGAGAACGCCTCGATCCGGTGATTGTCGGTGTCCGCGACGTAGACGTTGCCCGAGGAGTCCACCGAAATGCCCTTCGGCTGGTTGAGTTGACCATTCCCGGAGCCGGAGCTGCCCCATTGGGTGATGAAGGCGCCGGAGGGGTCAAATTTCTGAACACGGTCGTTGCCAGTATCCGCCACGTAGACATTGCCCGAGGAGTCGGTGTCAATGCTCGTGGGGGACTGAAACTGGCCATTCCCCGTGCCGCGACTCCCCCATCTGCGGAGGAAGGTGCCGGAGGACGAGAACTTCTGAACACGGTCGTTGCCGCTATCGGCGACGTAGACCCTGCCTGACGGGGAGACGGCGACAGCCCGCGGCTGGATGAACTGGCCGTTGCCGGCGCCAGGGCCACCCCACTGAGCAAGGAAGGCGCCCGAGGACGAGAACCTCTGGATACGGTCGTTCCCCGTGTCGGCTACGTACACACCGCCCGACGGGTCGGTGGCGATACCCGCGGGAGAGTGAAGCTCGCCGTCGCCCGAGCCCGTGCTGCCCCAGGCCTTGACGAATACCACCGTGGCGGTGGCCGGGTGGGCCGAGGCCAAGAACAGCGCGGCCACCCCGGCCAGTGTGATGGTCCGGAGCTTCATCCCCAGTATGGTCTCAGCCTGGCGCTTGGGCCGGATTAGCCCAAGGTGTCAAATTGCGACACCTGACCCCCGGGGTGAGGCACTCAGCGCCGCACCGCGTCGCGGATCGCGGCGGCGGTGAGCGTCGCGGCCAGGGTCCCGATCGAGATCGCCGTGAACCGGTCACCCGCCCCCTCGCCGGAGGCGAGACAGAAGACGACGTCGCCGTCGACGTCGGAGTACGCGGGGTCCACGGCGCGGGCGACGCCCGCGCTCGCCATCCGGGCCACCCGCGTCGAGGCGGCCTTGTCGAGCGGGGCGTCGGTCATCACACAGACAAGCGTCGTGTTTCGTTCCTCGAGCCGCGTCCAGTCCGGCGCCCCGGGCATGGCCGCGATCCGGGCGGCCGTCGATTCGCTCTCCCCAGGGTCCGTGCGCGGGGTGGCCAGCAGCTCTCCGTGCTCGCCGATCACGTCGCCGAATGCGTTCACGACCGCGAGCGCCGCCACCGTCTCGCCGCGCCCGCCTCGGGCCGCCGCATAGCCCACGCCCGCCGGAACCGAGCGCTGACGACCAAGCAGCTTCGCGACAGCGGCTCCGGCCCCGGCGCCGACTCTGCCGCGCTCCGGAACCTCGGCCGACGCCGACTCGCAGGCGGCGTAGCCCGCCTCGGGCCCCGGGCGGACCTCCGGATCGCCCTCGGCCAGGTCGTATATGACAGCCGCCGGGACGATCGGCACGAGGCCGGCAGGCGTTCGGTACCCCCGGCCCCTCTGTTCCAGCCAGCGCATCACACCGTCGGCGGCGCCGAGGCCGTAGGCGCTGCCGCCGGCGAGCAGGACCGCCGTCACCTCGCTGGTCCCGGCGAGCGGGCCGATCACGTCGGTCTCGCGGGTTCCAGGCCCGCCGCCCCGCACATCGACGCCGCCGCGGCTCGTCGGCGGTGCGATCACGACCGTGCAACCCGTGGCGGCCGCCGAATCGGTCCAATGCCCGACCAAGAAGCCCCGGGGTGGCGCGATCATCTCGATCACCGCGAGCGGCGCCGTCGGGGCCTGCGTCGAAGGCGCCGCTGGCAGGCCGGGCAGAAATACGTCGAGCGCCCCGCCACCACGATCCTTTCGATCTCAGCGCCGCAGCGGTGGCAGGGCTCGCCCTCGCGTGTGTGGACGCGGAACTCGTCCTGCATGGCGCCACGCCCCCCTCGCGCGTCGAGGTAGTCGTCGATCGACGCACCGCCGTTGCGAAGCCCCGCCTCGAGCGTGGCGACGATCGCATCGCGAAGGCGAGCGCAGTGCTCGAGCCTCATCGAGCCGGCCGGCGAGAGCGGATGAAGCGCCGCCCGGTGGAGCGCCTCGTCGGCGTAGATGTTGCCGATTCCGGCGATTCCCCTCTGATCCAGCAGGAACGACTTGAGCGGGGCTCGCCGCCCGGACGCAAGCCTGCACACTTCCTCCGGGGTCAGGGATCCTGACAGCGGCTCCAGGCCGATCCGGGCGGCCAGGTACTCCTCGACGCACTCACCGTCGAGGACGATCGCCTGGCCGAACCGCCTCGGGTCGGTGAACAGCACTCGGGTGCCGTCATCGAGCTCGATCGTGGCGCGAAGATGGCGAAGCGCCGGCCCGCCCTCATAGAGTCGGGGCCCACCCAGGGCGCCTGCGCCCTCGAGGTCGGCGACCAGGTCGGACCCCGGCTCTTGAAGCAGCAGGTTTCCGGTCATCCGAAGGTGCATCGCCAGTGCGCGGTCGCCGGACAGCCTCAGGAGCAGATACTTGCCGCGTCGATCGACCGCGTCGATCGTTCGACCGCTGAGCGCCCGCTCGACCTCCGCCGGCTCAGCCGGGCGAGTCCACCGAGGGTCGCGAACCTCGACCGATCGGATCGTGCGGCCGCTGATCGCGGGCTCAAGCTGGCGGCGAATCGTCTCCACCTCGGGCAACTCGGGCATGCCCCTGGTTGTACTAGACGACCGACGGGACGTGGCGCCGAGGAGCCGTCCGGGCGTCTCAGTCCGTCGCGACCGGCCGCACCAGGTAGACGGGCGTGTCCGGATCGACGGGGTCGGGCTCGAAGCCGTACTTGGCCTCGCACTCGAAGGCAAAGCGGGTCAGGGTGGGGAGATCGTCGACGCGCTCGGCACTGCCTTCGACAAGCCGGACACCGCCGTCATCGTCGAGCTGCACGACCGAGGCCTGGAACGCGGTCGGGTCGCCCGCGGCCACGCTCTCGGTGTCGGCCGCGAAGACCAGCGCCTGGTCGAGCCACAGCCCCCACACTGCCGTCGTTCGCGCCCTCCCCTCGCTGCCCCGCGCGAACGCCCAGAAGCGAAAGCCGGCGCCGGCATCATGGGCGTGCGCGCCGTTGGCGCCGCTGCCATTCGACGCGACCGGATGCTGGGCGACGCCCGGGGGCTGTTCAACGATGGCGGTCGGGGCTCTCATCGCGATTTGCACCTCCTATTTGACCATGGCGCGCGGATGGGTCTTGAAGTAGACCTCCTTGATCCGCTCACCCGACAGGTGGGTGTAGAGCTGCGTCGTGGCGACGTCGGCGTGGCCCAGCATCTCCTGCACCGATCTCAGGTCGCAGCCCCCCGACAGCAGGTGCGTCGCGAACGAATGACGGAGCGTGTGCGGGCTCATCTTGCCGTCCAGACCAACGTCGCGCGCGTGGCGTCTGATGATCTTGTAGAGCCCCTGCCGGGTCAGCGGGCCGCCTCGGAAGTTGACGAACAGCTTCGACTCCGCGCGCTCGCCGATCAACTGGGGCCGTCCCGCGCGGAGGTAGCGCGTCACCGCCCCGGCCGCCTCGCGTCCCAGCGGCACCATTCTCTCCTTGCTCCCCTTGCCGTGCGGTCGGACGAATCCGCGCCGCAGATCCACCTCGTTGACGTCCAGCCCGACCGCCTCCGAAGCCCGCAGCCCGCAGCCGTACATCACCTCGAGAAGCGCGCGGTCGCGAAGGCTGATCGGGTCGGCCTCGCCGACGCTCTCAAGGAGCCGCTTGACCTCGCCATAGGTGAGCACCCGGGGCAGCTTGCGGCTCTTGGTCGGCGGGCTGAGCGCCGCAGTCGGATCGGCATCGATCAGCTCCTCGCGGCGCAGGTGGCGGTAGAAGGACCGAAGGCACGCCGTCTTTCGGTTGATCGTGGCCGGAGAGCATGCCGGCTGACCATTGCCGGTCGCCAGGTCGGCGAGGAAGTCGGCGACGTCGGCTCGATCGGCGTCGATCGCGCCACGTCCGCGCGAGGCGAGGAAGGCGCCGTATTGGAGCAGGTCGGTCCGGTAGGCGCCGAGCGTGTTGCGCGCCAGGCCGCGCTCGAACTCGAGGTGCGCCAGGAAGTCGAGCACCAGGGCCTCGAACCGGGCGTCCACCGGGCTCTCCTCGCCGGCGCCGCTTTGGACCGCGACTGCCATGGGGCAAGGTTCGCCCCCCTGTCGAGGCGCACCTTCCGGTGCAACCGGCTATGCGTCGCCCGCGGCCCTCATGTGCCGGAAGATCAGCAGGCCGATCAGCGATTTGGCGTCGCGGCACTCCGCGATCGCCAGGTCGAGGTCGGCCAGGGGCCAGGAAACGACCTCGATGCGCTCCTCCTCATCCGATTCGGCGCTGGCCTCGGTGAGGTCGGTGGCCAGGTAGACCGTCAGCTCCTCCTCGACGAACCCGGGGCTGACCCAGAAGCGCTTCAGCTCGCGCCATCTCGAGGCGGCTTTGCCGACCTCCTCGGCGAGCTCGCGTCGCGCGCAGTCGAGTGGGCTCTCGCCGGCCACATCCAGCTTGCCGGCCGGGAGCTCCAACAGGGCCTCCTCGCCCACAGCCTCGCGCGGCTGGCGCACGAGATAGACGAACCGCTCGTCATAGGCGACCATCGCAACGGCCCCGGGATGGCCGATCACCTCCCGGCGGGCGACCGAGCCATCCGGGTGGCGGAACTCCTCGACGCGAACCGTGGCGATCTCCCCCTCGAAGACCGTCTCCGAGCGGATCCTCTCCACGCGGCTCACCCCCCCGCCTCCACAGCTTCGGCCAGAGCCCCGCCGGCCGACAGTGGCGCGGCGAAGAAGAGCGGGTCCTTGGCGATCGTCCGGCCCATCGTTCGCACTGGGAGCCCGCTTGCGGCATAGCCGTCCAGGTCCACCCGGCCGACGGCGACGTCGTGGCGATCGTCGCAGACCCGGTGCAGGGCGTCGAGGACGCTCGGCAGGTCCGCTTCGCCGGCGGCGTGCTCGCCGGTCGGCCATCCCTCGAGCTCGACCTCGGGCACCGCGACACGGACCGAGCCGAGCAGCAGCTCCAGGATCGTCACCGTGTGGTGGCTGAGCCCGCGGTGGCGCGGGCGCGGATCCGATCCGGAGATGCGGGGCGAGATGAGGGTCGGAAAGCCCAGGGCGAGCGCGGCGTGCGCGTTGTCGAGAGCCACCATGCCACCGTGCCCGTAGCGAGTCACCGAGCCCAGGATCCCGGGGCCGGGACCGCAGACGATGGCCTCCCACCCCAGCCGGCCGGCGGCCGCATCCAGCGCGCCCACCGTGGTGATCGCCTCGTGCTCGGCGCCATACGCGGGGCCGGCGGTGATGTGCCCGGCGAGAAGCGAGCGGTCGCGAAGCTCGGCGACGTCGCGAGAGAGAGCTCCCGGCAGCGCGCCTCCGCCGGTCTGGACATAGCCGACCACCACCCCGGGTCGGACCTGTGCGGCCGCCCACGCGGCGGGCGCGAGGTGGCCGTGCAGGGGAAGCACCAGGACAGGAGGCAGGTGGCGCTCCGATCCGACCGCCTCCCCGGTGAGCGGGGCCTCGAGCGGCGCGACCGGATGCTGAAGGGATGTGTAGTTGAGCTTCATCACGTGATCGGCAACGGGCCGTTCGCCTCCGTTCAAGCCGCGGGTCAGGTTGGCATGCACGATGTCGAACCCGCCCGAGCCGAGGCCGAGGTCGAGGGCTTCGACGTTGACGATCACCTCGTCGCCCTCGCCCACCTCGCCGACGAGTGAGCTGTCGGCCCAGGCTGGGCGCCTCGCATCACCGATCGCGACCGTCAGCGGATCGGTATCCACGACGACGCCGCGCCGCAGGCTCAGCATCGCGCCGCCGCCTCTTCGACCAGGGCCTCGCATACGGCGAGCATCTCGATGATCCGCTCCGCGGCGACGCTCTCCTGCGACGTGTGGTTGGCCTCGGTCCCATTGGCCAAGAGCACACACTCGAAGCCAGCCGCGCAGAACGCGTTGGCGTCGCTGCCGCCGCCCGTCGCCACCTCGCGCGGCTCGAGTCCGCACCGCTCGAGGGCCGCTCGGGCTGTTGCCACCGAGCGCGCACTCGAGGCGAGTCGGTACCCCCGAAACATCTCGCTCACCTGGACGTCCAGGTCGCATTCGTGCTCGCTCGCAGCCCAGGCGCATGCATCCGCCATCGCGCCGATCGTCGCGCTGGCGCGCTCGTCATCCAGGCTTCGAGCCTCGCCGTCCAGGCGGCAGTGGCCCGGCACCACGTTGGACGCGGAGCCGCCGGCGATCAGGCCGACGTTCGCCGTCGTTTCGTCGTCGAGGCGGCCGAGCTTCATCGCGGCGATCGCCGCGGCCGCTGCCGCGATCGCGCTGCGCCCGTCCTCTGGCCGAATCCCGGAGTGGGCCTCGACGCCCTCGAAGTCGGCGGCGATCCGCTTGTAGGTGGGCGCGGCGGTGATCATCTCGCCGATCGGGCTTGCATGGTCGAGCACATAGCCAAAGCCGGACCGAAGCCCCGACATGTCGAGCTCCTTGGCGCCCCGCAGGCCGTCCTCCTCCGCGACGGTGAACACGAGCTCCATGCCGACCGGGGGAGCCACCGCCGCGTGGCGAGCAGCAAGCTCGACCAGCACCGTCACCGCCGCCTTGTTGTCGGCCCCCAGGATCGTCTCGCCGCGGCTTTGAAACACCCCCTGGTCGAGCACGACCTCGACGGGATCGTCATGTGGGACGGTGTCGAGGTGGCAGGCGAACATCACCCAGGCTTCCCCGCTGCCCTGGATGCGCGCGATCAGGTTCCCGGCGCCCGCGCGGGCCCCGGCCGCCGCCCCATCCTCGCTTACGTCGACGCCGAGGTCCCTCAGCTCCGCGAGGACCGCATCCGCCACCGCACGCTCAGCACCGGTCGGGCTCGGCGTCTCACAGAGGCGAGCGAAACGATCGAGCATTCGCTGGTCATCGGTCATTGAGCGGCAAGGCTACGAGCTAGGCGAGGCCGAGGCATCTGAGGGCCTCTCTCACTGGTCTGGACTCCGCTCCGGGCGCCGGCCGGCGGCGGTGGCGCTCAGGCGGAGCGGCGAGCCTCGACGTCCTCGGGCACCGTGGACTCGCGGCCACGGTCTGCGTGCGGCTCGGCCGCGCGGCGTGCCGCGGCCCCGACGAACTCCCGGAACAGCGGCTCGGGGCGGGTGGGGCGCGAATTGAACTCGGGGTGGAATTGGGAGGCGACGAAGAACGGGTGATCGGGAAGCTCGATGATCTCGACCAGCCGCTCGTCCGGCGAGGTGCCGCCGGCCACGAGCCCCGCATCCTCCAGCCTGCGGCGAAGCATGTTGTTCACCTCGTAGCGATGCCTGTGGCGCTTGTAGATGACTGCCTCACCGAAGATCTCTCGAGCGCGCGTGCCGTCGTGAATCTTCACCGGGTCGGCACCGAGCCTCATCGTGCCGCCCATGTCGGTGACCTCCTTCTGCTCTGGAAGCAGGTCGATGACCGGGTACGGAGTCTCGGGATCGAACTCGGAGGAGTTGGCTCCCTCCATCCCCGCAACGTGGCGGGCCAGCTCGATGACCGCCGTCTGCATGCCCAGGCAGACGCCGAGATACGGGATCCCGCTCTCTCGCGCCACCCGAGCGGCCTCGATCTTGCCCTCTATGCCCCGGTCCCCGAAGCCGCCGGGCACGAATATCCCGTCGGCCGAAGCGAGCGCTTCGAGGTCGAGGTCCTCGGAGTTGACGAGCTCGACCTCGACGTTGGTCCCATAGTGGTAACCGCCATGGGTGAGGGCTTCGATCGGCGACTTGTAGGCGTCCTCGAGCTGCACGTACTTGCCGACCAGCGCGATCTTGACGGTGCGCTCGCACGCGTCGGCGCGCCGCACCAGCTCCTCCCACTCGGAGAGGTCGGGCGGTGGCCCCTCGAGGCCGAAGTGGTCGAGGACGAGGTCGTCCATGCCCTCGGCCCGCAATACCAGCGGGACCTTGTAGACGTTGTCGACGTCGCGAGCCGAGATCACGGCCTCCTCGGGCACGCTTCCGAACAGGGCGATCTTGCGGCGGATGTCGCGCTCGAGGCCGCGCTCGGAGCGGCAGACGATCGCGTGAGGCTGAACTCCGATTCGCCGCAGCTCGTTGACCGAGTGCTGGGTCGGCTTGGTCTTCAGCTCACCGGCGTGGCCGACGTAGGGAACGAGCGTCAGGTGCACGAACATGCACCTCCGCGGCCCGAGGTCTGTGAACAGCTGGCGGATCGCCTCCAGAAACGGCAGCGACTCGATGTCGCCGACGGTCCCGCCGATCTCGGTGATCACGAAGTCGACCGCCTGGGACTCGGCGAGGATCAGGACTCGCTGCTTGATCTCGTCGGTGATGTGAGGGATCACCTGGACCGTGGCGCCCAGGTAGTCGCCCCGCCGCTCTCGCCGGATCACCGAGTTGTAGACCGCACCGGCCGTCACGTTCGAGGCCCGGGAGGTGTTCTCGTCGGTGAACCGCTCGTAGTGGCCGAGGTCCAGATCCGTCTCGGCGCCGTCCTCCGTGACGAACACCTCGCCATGCTGGAACGGGCTCATCGTCCCCGGGTCGACGTTGATGTACGGATCGAACTTCTGTAGCTGTACCCGGAATCCGCGGCTCACCAGGAGCCGCCCGATCGAGGCTGCGGCGATGCCCTTTCCCAGTGAGGAAACCACGCCGCCGGTGACGAAGATGAACCTGGTCTCGCCGGGCTTCATCTATTGGCGGGCGGTCGGGGCCGCGTCTTTCATCGCTGCGCTATGAGGTGCCCCGCTCGTCAACTCTGCCCAACGAGTCTAGAGAGCGAAGCAGCGGAATGCCCTCGATCGCTCGCGAGATCGACCGGAACTCGCCGTAGGCGTTGAGTGCGACGACAACCGCGAGCGCGACGACGCGGCCCGAGTCGCCCAGCGTGACGAGGAGGGCGATTCCCGCCAGCGCTCCGATCAGGTTCGAGCCGGTGTCGCCGAGCATCGCGCGCTCGCGCAGCGTGAACGCGGCGCCGACCAGCGCCGGGCCGATGAATATGCCGAGCAGGTCGAGTGGCGCGACGGTCCACGATCCGATGCAGACCCCCGCCAGGAGCGCCGCGAACACCTTCTCGACCCGTCCCGGCCGAAGGTCGAGCAGGTTGAAGAGGTTCGTCGTCAACAGCAGCAGAGCGAGGTCGGCGACGTAGCCGAGGCCATGGCGCCCCAACCCCGACGTTGCGTAGGCGGCCAGCGCGAGCGCCCCGGCCGCCTTCACCGCGCCGGTTGAGAAGCGACCCGCCGCCAGGGCCCTCGCGTGGGCGCGCCAGCCCCGAGGCATCGTGTCGCCGTCTCCGCCGCCGAGCGCGTCGTCCATCAGCCCGAGCAGTGACACCCCGAGCACGTACACGGCCCAGCGGCGAAGCTCGGGGTCGAGCAGATCAAGGCCGGCGCGGTCGTTGAGCACGGCGAGCGGGGCGAGGGCGATCAGCGAACAGGCGACGAGCACCGCACCGGCGGGAAAGGCGACGATCCGGCCCCGGAAGTTGGGTCGGGACAGCCCGCTCAGGAGCATGTCTTTGAGCCACGGTCCCGCGAAGGCGCCGGCCACGGCCCCCGACAGCACCAGGCCCGCGAGCCTCACCTCGACGTCGGGGCGGGAGCGTGCGGCTCGTCGAGCGCCGGGAGGAGGCGGTCCGCCGAGGCCTTGATGCCGAAGTTGCCCTGCGCGCCGGCGAGCGCGTATGCCAGCGCGACCCGGCCGGAGGTGAGGTCTGTGCTGTCCACCGTGGCCCCGACCCCCGATGCATCGAACATCGCGATCGACGACGGGTCCGCGTCGGAGCGCTCGACGCCGACGATCGGAACCGCCTGCCCAGCGTCCTCGAGGCCCGCCAGGATGCCGGACTCGAGACCATCGGTTGCAGACGACTGGGCGGGGCCGAGCTCGCTGGGTGGTTGTCGCACCACGATCACGGCATCGATCCGCGTCGGATTGCCGCTGATCCCGGTCAGCAGCGAGCCCTTGAAGCGCGAGAGCGGTGGGCCCCCGGTGACCAGTGCCCGCCCGAAATGGCGGGACAGGCTCGTCAGGGCGTCCGGGTCCCTGGCCGCCGAGCGCCACGGCGTGTTGCGAGCCGCCGTGGCGACGCTGTGAAGGTCGGGCGGCTCGCGCACGATCGCCACCTCGCCGAGCTTTGCCGAGGTCGGGCTGCCGGCTCCGGCCACCGCCTCGATGTCGGACTTGATTCCGTCGGGCAGGCCGCCGAGCGCGACCACCGCGATTCGCTTGTCGCTGAGCAGGTTTCCGACCAGCGCCGGATACGCCTGATCGGCGAAGTCGTGCTCCTGGTTGAGCTCGGCCTGAAGGGTCTGGTTGCGATCGCGAGTGTCGGAGAGGTCGCTCTTGAGGCTCGCTTCCAGGTCCTTCTGCGCGCCGGAGAGCACGTTGTGGCCAAGCCCGACGCCGATCAGGATCCCGATCGCAAGGGCCAGGAACACCGCTGCCAGCGAGGCGGCGTGGTAGCGCCCCGAGTAGCCCATCAGACCGGGACCGAGATGTTGCGCCCGCGCCCCGAGCGGAGCCCCCGGATCACTGGATCCCGAGAATGATCTTGACCTTCAGCCAGATCAGGTCGACGAGGTCGCTGAGAGCCGGGGTGGTGACGATCACGATCGTCAGCAGGACCAGGGCGGCGACGAAGAACAGTCCGAGCTGGCGCGGGGTCGTACCCGGGTTGTAAAGCCGGCTGACCCCCTTCGCGTCGACGAGCAGCTCCCCGATTCGAAGCCTGGTCAGGAAGGTCGACGACATGCCGTCGCGGCTTCGCTCCAGGAAGTCGACGAGGTTGTAGTGGGCACCGACGCTGACCAGCAACCCGGCACCCTTCTCGTGCGCGAGGAGCATCGCGGCGTCCTGACTCGTCCCCACCACCTGGAGCACCTTGTGGTCGAGCCCCAGCCGCTCGAGGCGCTCGCGGCCGGGCGCGCGGCCGTCGGGATAGGCGTGCACGACGAGCTCGGCGCCGCAGCCGAGCGCCTCGTCGCTGGCCGAATCCATATCGCCCAGGACCATGTCGGGCCGCAGCCCCTCGTGGAGGATCGCGTCCGCTCCTCCGTCGACCCCCACGAGCACCGGTCGCACATCCCGGATGTAAGCGCGGAGCGCTCGCAGATCTTTGCGGTACGTGGTGCCCCTGACCACGATCAAGGCGTGGCGATCTCGAAACGCGGTGCGGACCGGGGGCAGCTCCATCGCGCCGGCCAGCAGCTCCCCCTCCTCGCGAATCCGGTCCATGGTGTTCTCGGCGAACGCCGCAAGGGCCGCGTCAACGCGGCGACGCTGCTCGGCGAGCTCGTCGGCGAGCTCGGGCGCCCGAAGCACCCGGCCGGCCGCCAGAACGGTCCCGTTTCGGCGCACCTCGCCGCCGACGATGGTCACCGGATCACCGTCATTAAGCGCCTCGAACAGCGGAGCGGCCGGTGCGTCGATCAAGTGAACACCGGCCTGGGCCAGGAGGAGGGGACCGGCATTCGGATAGCGACCGGTCGCCGACTGCGCCACGTTGACGACCGCCCCGACCCCGCTTGCGACCAGATCCTCGGCGGCGACGCGATCGAGATCCTCGTGATCGACCACCGCGATGTCGGACGCGTTCAGGCGCCTGACCAGCTCCTTCGTCCTGCGCCCCAGCCGGACGGCGCCATGGATCGCAACCTCCGGCGCCTCGCCGGTAGGGCCGTTGCGCTTCGGGGTGCCGCGGCGGATTCGGACCAAGGACGCCATCCAGACCGACCGATTATCCGGAAAAGACCACCCGGAGGATCCTCGAGGCCACAAGGGCGGCTCGAACCCCGCCTCGATCCCGCTCAGGCCGCGGCGAGCAGATCGCGGGCGTGGCGGCTGGCAGCCTCGTCGTCTCCCGACGCGCCGAGCATCCGCACGATCTCTGCGACCAGGCCTTCGCCCTCGACCCGCTCCACCGCCGCCACGGTGCCTCCATCCTGGGTCCACTTCGCGACCCGGAAGTGCGTCTCGGCCTGGGATGCGACCTGCGGGAGATGCGTGATGCAGATCACCTGCCGGGTGGCGCCCAGCCGCCGCAGCCTCTCCCCCACCGCGCGGGCCGTCTTGCCCCCGATCCCGGCATCGATCTCGTCGAACGCGAGGGTCCCTCCCGGCGCATCGGCCCCAAGCCCCGTCAGGGCGAGCATGATCCGCGACAGCTCACCCCCCGACGCCGCGTCGCGCAGCGGCGTCGGGGGAATCCCGGGATTCGTTGCGATGCGCAGTTCGACCGTCTCGGCGCCGCTTGGCCCGAACCCCTCTGGGTGCACCTCGAGCGCCACCTGCAGCGACGCCCCCTCCATCGCAAGGACCGCGAGCTCGCCGCCGACCCGGCCCTCGAGCTCACGCGCCGCCTCGGCCCTCGCCCCGCTCAACTGACCGGCGAGGTCGGCGCGCAGCTCGGTCGCGGCGGCGAGACGGCGCTCGAGCGCCTCCGCGTGCTGGTCGACGTTCTCCAGACGTCCCGCCTCGACCCGGCAGTGTTCGGCATGCTCGAGCACGGCTTCGAGAGATCCGCCGTGCTTTCTCTTCAGCCGATCCAGATCGTCAAGCCGCCCCTCGACCTGCTCCATCCGGCCGGGATCGGCGTCGATCCGATCGAGGTAGGCGCGCAGGGCGCTCGCCAGATCGTCGAGCTCGACCGCCGCCGCGCCAACCCGGTCGTCGAGCTCATCGAGCGTCGGATCCACACCCCGGGCCCCGGCGAGCTCGGACTGCGCGGCGCCCAGTCCGGCGCGCGCCCCGCCGAGATCATCATCCGTTCCGGCGATCGCCGCGAGGGCGCCCGCGGCCGCGCCCCGTAGCCCCTCGGCGTGACGCAGGCGACGCCGCTCGGCCTCCAGGTCGGCTTCCTCGGAGGGGTCGGGCGTCGCTGCTTCGATCTCAGCGAGCTCATAGCGCAGAAGGTCGAGCTCTCGCTCCCGGGCGCCCTCGCGATCGCGAAGCCGCGCCAACTCGCCCGCCAGGTCGATGACGTCGCCGTGGGCCGCTCGATAACGGGTCCGGCGGGCGAGGTGATCTTCCCCGGCGAACCCGTCCAGGATCTCGAGCTGCGCCGAGGAGAGGACGAGCTTTCGATGCTCGTGCTGGCCGTAGAAGGCGAGGAGCCGTGGCCCCAGCGCCCGCAGGTCTCCGGCGGAGGCGCTGCGACGCTGGACGAAGGCGCTGGTGCGGCCGGCGGAGGAAATCCGGCGGCCGAGGACGAGTTCGTCCGCCCCCTCTGGAAGCCGGTCAGCCAGCTCCGCAAGCTCGGGGTCGCCGAAGAGGTCCTCGGGGAGCGCGAAGACTCCCTCGACGTAGGCCTCGTCTGCCCCCGGCCGGACGATCTGCGGACGAGCCTTGCCGCCCATCAGCAGGTCGAGTGAATGCGCGAGGATCGTCTTGCCGGCTCCCGTCTCGCCGGTGATCGCATTGAGACCCTCGGTGAATCGAAGCTCCGCACGCTCGATCAACAACAGGTTCTCGATCCGGAGCTCTCGCAGCACGCTCTCTTACTAGCAACGCGCAGGGACGGATTCGGCCCATCGCGCTGCCGGTGGGCGGCGGCTCAGGCAGCGGCGGGCTCGGCGGCCGGCTCGCTCGCCGGCGGGCTCAAGAAGTCTCGCTGACGGACCAGCGCGAGACCGAGGATCCCGCCCACCAGCGCCACCGCGGCGCCGATCAGCAGGATCTCGTTGAATGCGGTCACGAAGGCATGGTTCGCTGCGTCGAGCGCTCGACCAGGCGGATATGGCTGGGCCGCACCAGCGGCTTGGTGTGCGGCCCCCGAGGACACCGCGTCCGAGAAGCTCGACGGTGCCTGCGGGAGGCGGGTGGCGAGCTCGCTCGCGATCCGCGACTGGAAAACCGCCCCGAGTCCGGCGACTCCGGTGGCGATCCCGACCTGACGGAAGGTCGAGTTGATTCCCGAGGCCATGCCCGCTCGCGCCGGCGGGACCACGCCGAGCGCGGTCGACGCGATCGCCGGGTTCGCCAGTCCGATCCCCACCCCCGCGATGGCGAAGCCGGGCAGAAGCCCGGTCCAGCTGTCGCCGACCTTGCAGCCGTGCATCAGCAGGAGGCCCAGCCCGACCAGGATCAGCCCGCCACCCAACAGCATCCGCGCGGGCCAGCGCTTCAAGAGCTGTCCGCCGATCGGCGCGACAACGAAGGACAGAAGGGTGATCGGGAGGAATCGAAGCCCCGCCTGGAGCGGCGAGAAACCCAGCACGTCCTGCAGATAGAGCGTCAGGTACAGGAACATCGCGAACATGCTCGCCGACAGCGCCCAGGCGACGATCGAGACGCCACCGAAGGACGCGACGCGGAACAGCCCCAGATCCAGCATCGCGTTCTCGCGGCGCATCTCGATCAAGATGAAGGCCCCCATCAGCGCGACGGCGCCGATCAGCGAGACGAGGATCTGTGGACTTCCCCAGCCCTCGGAGTTACCGCGGATGAGGCCGAAGATGAGCGCGAACAGAGCCAGCGAGAAGCTCGCGAGGCCCGGCCAGTCGATCGGCTGCACGTCGGTCGCGGCGACGTTCGCAAGCCTCGTCTCGGTGAGGATGATCGCGCCGACGCCGATCGGCACGTTGACGAAGAAGATCCACTCCCAGCCGAGCGAGTCGGTGATCACCCCGCCGACCAGCGGCCCGATCGCCACCGCCCCTCCCACGGTCGCCCCCCAGATCCCGATCGCGCTGGCGCGCTCGCTGCCCTCGAACTCCTGCGCGATCAGCGCCAGCGCAGTCGCGAACATGGCGGCCCCTCCCACCCCCTGAAGGGCGCGGAAGAGGTTCAGGACGGTGGGATCACTGGACAGACCGCAGAGCAGGGAGGCGACGGTGAAGACGGCGAACCCGATCGAGAAGATCCGCCTTCGGCCGAGGCGGTCGCCCAGCGAGCCGAAGACGAGCAGGAACGAGGCGAGGGTGAGCGCGTAGGCATCGACCACCCATTGAAGGCTGGACAGGCTGGCGTTCAGGTCGCGCTGAATCGACGGCAGCGCCACGTTGACGATCGTGATGTCGAGCAGCAACATGAACGTCGCCACGCAGACCGCCACCAATGTCCACCACTTACGCTGCATCGCGACCTCCTCATCGCCGTGGCCCGGGGGTCGAACGGAGGCACCCGGAGCGCCCTACGAACGTAGCAAGCAGGCTGGGAGAGGCGGCGGGTGCCGCGGGGCCTCAGTGGGCCAGGTGCCCGAACTTCTCGCGAATGCGCCGGTAGAAGTTCGACCCCGGAAGCTGAGCCAGGTGGCCGGCGCTCTCGCGGAAGCGGATCGCCAGCTCGTCGCCGCTCGCCAGCTCATCCACCGGGTCGCCGTCCAGGACGATGTCCAGCGGGTCCCTTCCCGCCCCGTTGACTACGTGGAGGACGTCGTCGGGGGCCACGACGAGGGCCCTCGCCGTGAGGGTATGCGGCGCGATGAAGCTGACGACGTATCCCTTCACTCCCCAGGCGAGGATCGGCCCCTGGTTGGCGAGGTTGTAGCCGGTCGACCCGGCCGGGGTGGCGGCGACCAGGCCGTCGCAGCGGACGTTGCCCACCTCCTGGCCTCCGAGCCGATATGCGAGCTCGGCGACCCGGCCATGTGGCTTTCGGATCAGCGAGACGTCGTTGAGGGCGATCGGCTTCTCGGTCTCGACGTCGGCCGAGAGGCCGGGCAGCTCCATGACCAGGAAGTCGCCGCTGAAGGCGCGTTCGAGGCCCTGCTCGAGCTCGTCCCGCTCGGCGGCGGCCAGGAACCCAACCGTGCCGAAGTTGATCCCGAAGACCGGCACCGCCGTCCCCGCGAAGCTGCGGAGAGCCTGCAGGATCGTCCCGTCGCCGCCGAGCGCCAGGCAGAGGTCCACGTCGAGCGGGGGTTCGGGGCAGACCCCGAGGCTCGGCGGACGGGCGCCACGATCGTTCAGCTCGCGGGGGTCGGCGAGCAGCGAGCACGAGGCGCGATCGGCCGCTGCCGACGCCGCGTCCAGCGCGGCTTCCGTCTCATCCAGCTCCGTGTTCGCGAAGACCACGACCCGGCGTACGGCGATCGGGGCGTCCACTTGGGAGCTCACAGGCCCGCCCCGTCGATCGCCACCTCGAGATCGCCGAGCCCGATCCCCTCGGCGCCGCATCGGATGAAGGTCTCCCGATTTCCCTTCGGGCCCGGCAGCCCGGACGACGCGAAGCCCCGAACCGCGAGGCCCATCTGCTCGGCTGCGCGAGCGACGCCGAGCACCGCCTCTCGACGCTCGGCGGCCGAACGGACCACCCCACCGCGCACCCTTCCGCGCCCGAGCTCGAACTGCGGCTTGATCAGGGCGACGATCTCGCCACCGGGCGCGATGCATGCCTGGATCGCCGGAAGGATCTTGACGAGCGAGATGAACGAGACGTCGACCGTCACGAGCTCGGGCTCGTAAGGAAGGTCCGCCGGCCGGATCGCTCGGGCGTTGACCCGCTCGACGACGTCCACACGCGGGTCGTTCCGAAGTCGCCACTCGAGCTGCCCGTGGCCGACGTCGAGGGCGATCACGCGCGCGGCCCCTCGCTGGAGCAGGCAGTCCGTGAACCCGCCGGTCGAGGCGCCGATGTCGAGGCAGGCGAGCCCGGCGACGTCGACCCCGAGGGCATCGAGCCCGCGCTCGAGCTTCAAACCGCCGCGCGAGACGTAGCGCGGCACATCGTCGACGACGAGCTCGGCGTCGCCGGGAATCAGCTGGCTTGGCTTGGACGCGCGGGGGCCGTCGCGGCCGATCCGCACCCGCCCGGCGCGGACGGAGGCCGCGGCGCTGGTCCGCGACCCGGCCAGGCCGCGGTCGGCCAGCAGCGCATCGATCCGTCGACGCTCCATGCGATCAACGGTACAGAGCACTCCGCCAACCTACCCCGAGAGGGACGGATGAACCCCAAATCCCAACCTCCAATCAACGATCCAGTGTGATCGCAATCACACACGAATCGCACGTATGTTCGTATCTTGGAGTTCGTCATGAGCACCTCACACACGATTCCACTGTCCGCCCACGCCGCGATCGAGACCATCGCGGGGCCGGCCATCATGGCCGCGCCGTTCGTGTTCGGCTTCGGCCAATCGGCAGCCCTGATCGCGTTCGTGATCGGCGCGCTGTTGCTCGGGCTCGCCATCCAGGCAGCCGGGCCGGGCCGCGCCATCCCGCTCTCCGCGCATGCGGGCTTCGATTACCTGCTGGCGGCGGGCGCCGCGATCAGCGGCGTGGCGATCGGCCTGGCCACAGGTGAGTGGGGTGCAGCAAGCTTTTTGGTCGGCGTTGGCGTCGCCCAGGTGGCGTTGACCGCGGCAACGCGGTTCAGCGCGCCTCTAGGCGCCTGATGTTGCCGACCGCCCTCCCATAACACATATATCTCTCCTCCCTGTACCCCCGAAACGCCCGGCCAAGTGCCGGGCGTTTCGTTTGGGCTTGACCATGCGGTTTCGCCAGATTCGGGTGCGACGTCGATTGTCTCGAGGAGGCCCTGCGCGCCAGTATGCGCGCCAATCCCAGCCGGCTGTCTGAGAGAGTCAGGCCCCGAGATGGACGCTTTCATCCGCCTAACGGACGAACTCGCTGCGGGCGAGCTGCTTGGAAGATCCTGATCTAGACGCCGAACCTCCAGGCTGATCGGCGCCAGGCCGTAGCGCGAGATACTGCGCGGGCGATGTCGCAGGAGAACGTGGAGATCGTCCAAGGAGTTCGCCCAGCGCTTCGCGGCAGGAGGCCACGTGTCGCGCCAGTACTTCGATTCAGAGATTGTCTGGGATAGCTGCCGCCTTTTTGAGTCGCGCGGGCAAGCCCTCGAAGCCGCCGGGCTGCGGGAGTAGCGAGATACTGCGCGGGCGATGGACGGTCGCGAGGCGGCAATGATCGACGCGCTGCGGCGCACCTTTGCGGCCTTCAATCGAGGCGACTTCGATGCGGCGGTGGCGATCGCCCATCCGGAGATTGAGTTCGTCCCTCCGGGAGGTCAAGCGCCACTGAGGGGCGCGGCGGCGGTGCGGGCGTGGATGGAGCCGGACGCCTTCGAGGAACAGCGGATCGAACCCCTTGATTTCAGGGTCCAGGGCAACAAAGCCCTCGTGCGCCAACACGCCCAGGCTCGGGGAGCCGGGAGCGGTATCGAGCTGGATATCGAGAACTGGACCATCTGGACGTTCGACGATGACCTGTTGGTGACGCGGCTGGAGTCCTTTCTCCCCCACGAGGAGTCCGAAGCCCTCGGAGCCGCCGGGCTTTCGGAGTAGGCGACGTCGCAGGAGAACGTGGAGCGCGCGCCTTCGGAGGACCGCTCGCCTTCGGGCTTGCGAGCTATCGACCGCCACGAGAAGGGAATGTGAGGCCGAGGGTGGGCCGGCGCCGAGGTGGTGCATGGTGCGGCCCCGCGCCCACCGCATGGCCCGCTGGTACCGTGGCGCCGTGTTCTCGCCGCATCTCCACGCCTACGGAAAGCAGGGCATGCTGAGCGATGTTCGCGAGATCCTCTCGCGCACCAAGGCGGTCGCCGACGTCACCCTCGACACCGTAGTGGCGCCCGGACCGCCGGTCCCCATCACCGGAAGCGCGCGAGCCAGCTGGGGACCCCCTCCCCCACCCGGCACGCCGCCGGCGCGCGCGCCGAATGCGAGCCACCCCGGCCACGGGCCGACGGGGGGCTGATCGATGGCCTCGCGCAGCGCGGCCCTACGCAACCAGGTCGAGCGAGCATTTCCGGACCGGCCGTTCACGGTGGAGCTCTGGGATGGAACGCGGGTCGCCGCGACCCGCCCCGGCCCCACGCTCACCCTTCGCTCGCCCAAGGCGGTCGGCCACGTCCTGCGGGCGCCGGGTGAGCTCGGGCTCGGGCGGGCCTACGTGTGCGGCGAGATCGACGTCGACGACCTCGACGGCGTGATCGCCCTGCTCGGGCGCTGGAAACCACCCCCGCTTGGGCTCGCGGGCCGGCTGCGGTTCGGCTGGGCTGCGCTGCGGGCCGCCGGCCTGGGGCGCCTGCCGAGCCCCCCCGCCGCCGAACTGAAGCCGGGCCGACAGCGCCACACCAAAAGCCGCGACGCCGAGGCCGTCCGTCACCACTACGACGTCTCAAACGAGTTCTTCGCCCTGTTCCTCGACGAGACGATGACCTACAGCTGCGCCCTCTTCGAGGAGGGGGTCGAGACCCTCGAGGACGCCCAGCGCGCCAAGCTCGAGTTGATCTGCCGAAAGCTCCGGCTCGAGCCCGGGATGCGAATGCTGGACATCGGCTGCGGATGGGGCAGCCTCGCGATCCACGCCGCTCGCGAGCACGGCGCCTCGGTCCTCGGAATCACGCTGTCGGAGCTCCAGGCCGCCCGTGCAGCCGAGCGTGCGCGCGACGCCGGGCTCGCCGACCGAGTCGAGATCCGGACGATGGACTACCGCGACCTCGGCTCGGAGAAGTTCGACGCCGTCGCCAGCATCGGCATGGTCGAGCACGTGGGCGAGCATCAGATCGACGACTACGCGACTCGGATCGCCGAGGTACTGGCGCCGGGAGGCCGGGTTCTCAACCACGGCATCGTCCACATCGAGGCGACCGAGAGCGGCGCTCATATCGGCGGCGAGTTCTCGAACCGCTATGTGTTTCCCGATGGCGAGCTTCTCAATCTCTCCCGCATGCTGCGCGCCTTCGAGCGCGCCGGCTTCGAGACCCTGAACGTCGAAAACCTTCACACCGACTACGCCGAGACCCTTCGCCATTGGACCGTTCGGCTCGATCAGAACCGGGTCGAGGCCGAGCGCCTTGCCGGCCCCGAGCGGATGCGCGTCTGGCGCCTCTACCTGAGGGCGGCCCGCAACAGCTTCGAGGTCGCCTACAACGCGGTCTACCAGCTGCTCTGCAGCCGACCGCTGACCGAAGCGCCGAGCGCCGCGCCGACCGGGAATCGCCACGAGCCCGCGCGGCGCCGGGTCCCGCCCGAGCGCGTACCGGCCCCGGCGGCTTCGACCCCGGCGCCTACGTCAGTTGGCGACCGCGGTCGGATCTCGTAGCGAGTCCAACACCCTCCCGGCGACGGCCTCGCCGGTCAGCCCGACCTCCTCACGGAGCAGGGCCGGCTTGCCGTGGGTGACGTAGCGGTCCGGCAAGCCCACTCTCATCACTCGCGCCCTGGACTGTGGCGGGGTGAAGGCGTCTTCGAGGTGCTCCAGCACGGCCGCTCCGAAGCCGCCGGCGAGCACGTTCTCCTCGATGGTCACCACGAGCTCGTGCTCGCGCGCGAGGCGCTGCACGAGCTCGGCGTCGAGCGGCTTGGCGAACCGGCCGTCGGCGACGGTCACGTTGAGGTCGTGCTGACCGAGTATCCCCGCGGCCCTCAGGGCGACCTGCACGCCGTACCCGTACCCGAGCAGGGCGACGCGGCCGCCCTCTGCGAGCAGCTCGCCGGTTCCGACCGGGATCTCGCGTCCGCGCTCCGGCAGGGCCACGCCCTCAGCGGCGCCGCGCGGATAGCGAAGGGCGATCGGCCCCTCCTCGTATGCGAGCGCGGTTCGCAGCATGTGCAGGAGCATCGCCTCGTCGCGTGGCGCCATCAGAACCAGGTTGGGGAGCGGCCTCAGATAGGAGACGTCAAACGCCCCGTGGTGGGTCGGCCCGTCGTCGCCGACCAGGCCGGCGCGGTCCATCGCAAAGACGACGTTCAGGCCCTGAAGGCAGACGTCATGGACGATCTGGTCGAAGCCGCGCTGTAGGAAGGTCGAGTAGATCGCGCAGACCGGCTTGGCGCCCTGAAGGGAGAGGCCGGCGGCGAACAGGACGGCGTCCTGCTCGGCGATCCCGACGTCGTAGTACTGGTCCGGGACCTCGGCGCGCAGCTTGTTGAGCCCGGTTCCCCCCTCCATCGCGGCGGTGATCCCGATCACCCGCCGGTCCCGCTTGGCTTCGTCCACCAGGGCGTC
Source organism: uncultured bacterium (assembly GCA_963720685.1). Classification (GTDB taxonomy): domain Bacteria; phylum Actinomycetota; class Thermoleophilia; order Solirubrobacterales; family 70-9; genus AC-56. The sequence goes on from CAVRGF010000003.1 coordinate 1,269,080, forward strand.
TCCGAACACGGCCGTGTACTGGGGCGGAGAAGCCGGCGGGGGTGACTCGAGCTTCTCGATCTCCTCCGGCGAGTCGGTCTCGCTGACGGGCGCCGGCTTCGGCTCGGCCGGCATCCGGTTGACGATCGAGTTCGGCTTCGCGGCATGCCACTTCTCCATCCCCTCGAGACCGCCCTCCTCGGCCGGGGTGAACCCCTTGCCCTTCACGGTGTGGATGTGGACGACCACCGGCCGCTGCGCGCCGAGCGCATCGCCAATCGCATTCCGAAGCGCGCCAACGTCGTGGCCGTCGATCACGCCGACGTAGGCAAGGTCGAGCTCTTCGAACAGAAGCCCAGGCGCGGCGTACGACTTGATCGCCGACTTGAGCTCGGGTCCGAGCCGCTCGATCCGCTCGCCGAGGCCGAGCGGCAGCTTCGTCAGACGCTCCTCGACCCCCTCCCGTGCGTGATACAGCCGCGGGTTGAGGCGAAAGCGTTGGAAGTAGCGGGCCAGCGCACCGACGTTCGGCGAGATCGACATCCCGTTGTCGTTCAGGACGATCACGATCGGGGTCTCGAGTCCGCCGGCGTTTTGGAGCGCCTCATAGGCGACTCCGCCGGTCAATGCTCCGTCGCCGATCACCGCGACGACCTTTCCGTCAGGGCCGATCCCCTTGCGCATCGCCTCCTTCAGCCCGACCGCGTAGCCGATCGAGGTCGAAGCGTGGCCCGCGCCCATGATGTCGTGCTCGGACTCGAACACGGAGCAGAAGGGGGCAAGGCCGCCGTATTGGCGGATCGTGTCGAGGCGGTCGCGGCGACCCGTCAGGACCTTGTGCGGATATGCCTGGTGGCCGACGTCCCAGAGGATCTTGTCGCGGGGCGAGTCGAGCAGGCTGTGAAGCGCCACCGCGAGCTCACACGTGCCCAGGTTGGCACCGAAGTGGCCGCCGATCTCGCCGATCACGTCGATGATCAGCTCCCGAACCTCCTGAGCGAGCGTCTGCAGCTGATCGTCGCTCAGGTCCTTCAGGTCCTCAGGGCCTTCGACTCGATCGAGGAGCCGCCCTTCGTCGAGCCCCTTTCCGTTTCGCTTCTCGGTCATGCGTGCCTGGTGCGAATGAAGTCGGCCACCTGGACGAGGTCCCCGGCGTCGCCGCTCACCACGTCGAGCGCCTCTTGGGCCTTGCGGTGCGACTCTGTTGCCAGGACGGTTGCGCGCTCCAGCCCGAACAGGCTGACATACGTGACCTTTCCATGGCGCTCGTCGCTTCCCTGGGGCTTTCCGAGCTCCTCATCGCTCCCGGTCACGTCGAGGATGTCGTCCACGATCTGGAACAGGACGCCCACCTCAGCGGCGAAGCGTCGGTACGGCCGCGCTCGGGCCTCGTCGATGCCCTCCAGGGTGAGGATCACCCCGACGCTGGCGGCGATCAGTCTGCCCGTCTTCAGCTCGTGGAGGCGCCTGAGGCGATCGGCGTCCGCCGACCCGGACGCGGCGGAAGTGCCCGCCGCCCCCGAGGCCGTAGACCCGGAGACCGAGGGCGGTGACATGGTCACGTCCATGTACTGACCGCCCACCATCCCATCCACGCCGATCGCGCCGAGCAGCTCCCCGATCGCCGCGACGACCGCGGCCGGGTCGAAGCGCAGGTGCTCGGCGAAGAGGCGAAGCGCCTCCGCGAAAAGGCCGTCGCCGGCCAGGATCGCGATGTTCTCGCCGAACCTGACATGGGACGTCGGCCGCCCCCGCCGAAGCGCGTCGTCGTCCATCGCCGGGAGGTCGTCGTGGATCAACGAGTAGGTGTGGATCAGCTCGATCGCGGCGGCCGCCGGAAGGACAGACTCCGGCTCGACCCCCAAGGAGCGCGCAGTTGCCAGCGCGAGGACGGGCCGAATTCGCTTGCCACCGGCCATCAGCGAGTAGCGCATCGCCTCCTCGAGGCCCTCCGTCTCGGACGCGGCCGCGAAACGAAGGCCGCTGAGATATTCCTCGATCAGCTCGCGCAGGTCCTCGGGGTATTCGGGTCGGAGCGCCGTCTGGCCCTCCTGGGCGCCCTTCACGAGCCGAGGCCGGCTCTCGAGTCGCGGAGCTCGGCCTCGATCTGGGCGCTCGCCGTCGCGACCAGCTCGGCCGCCTCACGCGCCAAGGCCTCCGCCTCCTCGCTCGCAAGCTCGGGTTCGCCGAGGCGCCCGGCGATCTCGCGCAGGCGCCCAATCGTCTGCTCGGCGCTGCTCACCAGGCAAACGGTACCTGGCGTGCGTTCGCTCGGCGCGAGAGGGGGCGCCCAGGAGGTCAGTCCCGCGGCTCGGCCCGGTGGGCTGCGGCGAGGATCCCGTTCACGAACCCGGGCGCGTCGGCGCCGCAATAACGCTTCGCCAGTCCCACGGCCTCGTCGATCGCGACCTCGTCGGGCACATCCTCGCGATGGTGAAGCTCGTAAAGGGCGACCCGCATGATGCTCTTCTCGAGCGCTGCGATCCGATCCACCTCCCAGCCGCGAGCGAGGCTCGCGATCTCCGCGTCGAGCTCACCCTGGCGCTCCTCCACACCGCTCACGAGCTCCCGAGTGAACGGCTTTGCCCCGTCGAGGGCCTGGGCCGACCCGGGACCGTGTCGCACCTCGCGCTCATAAAGCGCGAAGACCGCGGCGCGCCGCTGATCAGAGCGACGCATCGCGAGCCCGCGACGCCGCCCCGGGATCAGACCCGCGAGACGTACTCACCGCTCCGGGTGTCGACCCGGACCCGGTCGCCTTGATTTACGAACAGCGGCACCTCGACCCGGACGCCGGACTCGAGCGTCGCGGGCTTGGTGCCACCGCCGGACGCGGTGTCGCCCTTGACACCCGGTTGGGTGTCGGTGACCGCCATCTCGACCGCGCTCGGCACCTGAACGCCCGCCGGACGCTCATCGACGAACAGGACCTCGACCTCGGAGTTCGGGAGCACCCATCGCATCGCCTCGCCGGCGACGTCGCGCGCCAGCTCGAGCTGCTCGAAGTCGGCGCTGTCCATGAACACCGCCATCTCCCCCGAGTCGTAGAGGTACTGCATCCTGCGGGTCTCGGTTCGAACCGGCCTGAACTTCTCCCCGGCACGAAACGTCTTGTCCTGAACGCTTCCATCGTCGAGCTTTCGAAGCCTGGTGCGCACGAAGGCCCCGCCCTTCCCCGGCTTGACGTGCTGGAACTCGACGATTCGATAGATCGATCCGTCGACCTCGATGTGAGCGCCGTTCTTGAACTGGTTGGTGGAGATCGCCATCGCCGCGAGAGCGTAGATGGTCCGGCCGGGGCGGGTCCGAGCGGGCCCGAGGCCGGCCCTCGATCGCCGCGCAACGACTGGCCGGCCAGCCAGGGGTTGTCACTTGCATTCGGTGGCCGCACCCGGGTAAAAAGAAACACAGTCGGCGCGGACTGGAGAGAGCTGCGCCAGGGTGCGCGCACTGGGCGCGCAACAAGGAGGAGCACCAGAATGCGGAGCAAGAGACGAGTCACCGTTGTCTTGGCTCTCGCGGCGGCCATGTCGTTGGCCGTGGCGGGAATCGCCTACGCGGCGATCAGCTCGACGGTGACGTTCAAGTTCACCCCGAACACGGTGCCAAAGAGCACCTTCAAGGCCGGGCAGATCAACGTCCATACGCACACGACGTACAGCAATGTGAACAGCCAGTACACCGACCGCGCCCAGCTGTACTTCGACAGCGACTTCAAGGTCAACACCTCGGCGACGCCGAAGTGCGCCAAGTCGAAGATCTCGGGCACGAAGACGATGAAGCAGGCCATGGCTGCGTGTAAGAGCGCCCTGATCGGCACGGGGACCGCGACCGCGGCGGCCGGCACGAACACCGTTCACGCCTGCGTGCTGGCGTTCAACGGAAAGGGCACCGGCGGCCACGTGCTGCTGTTCACCCGCGCCAACGCGGCGCCGCCGTTCTCGATCAATTGCTCGAGCCCGGCGACGAACACGGCCGGGAACACGAACGTGCTCCTGGACGGCGCGCTGAAGGCGGCCAACAAGGCCGGCTACGGCAAGCTGCTGGACTTCCAGCACATCCACGCAGCCTCGCCGCTCCCGCTGACCGACTTCAACGTCACGGTCGGCAAGCCGAAGGTCAGCAACGCTAAGAACTACATCAGCGCGAAGTGCAGCCGCTCCATCAAGAAGTGGAAGCTGCAGACCAAGTTCACCTACAGCGCTGGTACCCAGACGGTCAACTCGACCCAAGCGTGCAAGGTCGGCTAGCACGATTGGAGTCACCGGCTCTTTGAGCCGATAGGAATGCGACGAGAGGGGCGGCTGTTGCCGCCCCTCTCGTAGTTCAGGCCGGCGCCCTGCAAGCATTGCCGCCTGATGGCCGCCGCAACCGGCACCCGCACGCCCCGGATCGGCGCGGTTCTGCGAGAAGGCGAGCAGGTCAAGCCGCTCGAGCTCTTCTTCGACCTCGTCTTCGTGCTGGCGCTGACCCAGTGCACGGCGCTCATGGCTCACAATCCAACCTGGGCGGGGCTCGCCCAAGGCCTGCTGGTGCTGGGCGTCCTGTGGTGGTCGTGGGTCGGCTACGCGTGGCTGACCAGCGTCGTCGACCCCGAGGAGGGGGCGGTTCGGATCGTGATCTTCGGGGCGATGGCCGCCCTGTTGATCGTGGCGATCTGCGTCCCCAGGGCGTTCGGCAGCTTGGCGCTCGAGTTCGCATTGGCCTACGGCGCGGTGCGCGGCGCCCACATCGCGCTGTTCATGCTGGCCAGCCGCGACGACCGCGAGCTGCGCCGGTCCACGAACGGCCTCGCGGTGGGCACGGCGATCGGGGTCGGGCTGTTGATCGGCGCCTCATTCCTCGACGGCCTGGCACAGGCTGCGATCTGGCTGCTCGCCATGTTGCTGGACATGGGCGAGCCGTTCCTGTTCGGTTCTGCCGGCTGGAGGCTGGTGCCGGGTCACTTCGCCGAGCGCCACGGACTGATCATCATCATCGCCCTCGGTGAGTCGATCGTCTCGATCGGGGTGGGCGCGGAGACCCACCTGACGGCCGGCATCGCGCTCGCCGCGGCGCTCGGGATCGCCGTCGCCGCGGCGCTTTGGTGGATCTACTTCGACGTCGTCGCGCTCGTCTCGGCGAGGCGGCTTGCCCGCTCCGTCGAGGGCCGGGAGCGAAACGAGCTGGCCCGCGACTCCTACTCCTATCTGCACTACCCGATGGTGGCGGGGATCGTGCTGAGCGCCATGGGCCTGAAGAAGGCGCTCGCTCACGTCGACGACCCGCTCGAACTCGTGCCTGCGTTCGCGCTCCTGGGTGGGGTCGCGCTCTACCTGCTCGGTCACGTCGCGTTCCGGTACCGCCACATCCACACGATCAGCCGCCGGCGCTTGTTGGTCGCGGTGCTGTTGCTGGCGGCGCTGCCGCTGGCAGTCGAGATCTCGGCCCTCGCGTTGCTGGCGATCGTCGCGGCGGCTCTCTGGGCGCTGATCGTCTACGAGACGATCAGCTACGGCGACGGCCGTGACCGCGTGCGCCATCAGGACTTTGCGCCCGAGCGACCGAGCGGCTAGGCGACCTCGCGGATAAAGTCGCAGGCCCTTGCGCGAGCGCGTGATCAAGGTCGAGGCGGTCCGGCCGCCATGAGCCGGCGCACGATCGTATTCTTTCCGGAAGGGGCGTTCGGGCCGACCAACAACTGCGTCGGGATCGGGAACGTGCTCCGCGAGCGTGGACACCGGGTCGTGTTCGTGATCGAGGAGTCGTTCGCGGGCACGCTCGCCGATAAGGGCTTCGAGGAACGGTTGATGCGGCTCTCGGCGCCCCCCGAACAGGAGGAGGAGCCGGGCCAGTTCTGGAAGGACTTCATCCGCGACACGGCGCCGGTGTTCCGCAAGTCGACCTACGACCAGCTGGGCGAGTTCATAGCCCCGACCTGGCAGGCGCTGATCGACGGCGCCCGCTACGTGGACGAGCGACTGGTCGAGGTCTTCGACGAGCTGGCGCCGGACGCCATCGTCGAGGACAACGTCTGCGCGTTTCCCGCCATCCCGGCGAGCGGGCGGCCATGGGTTCGGATCGTCTCGTGCAATCCGCTGGAGATGCCGGATCCCGATCTTCCGCCGGTCTTCTGCGGCCTTCAGATCGACGACCGCTCTGCCTGGCGTGAGCACCGGATCGAGTACCGGCGGGTGATCGACGGCCTTCAAGCCGAGTTCAGCGAGTACTGCCAGACCCGCGGCGCCCCCCCGCTCCCGGATGGGGAGCTGATTCACGCCTCGCCCTGGCTCAACCTCTATCTGTACCCGCGCGAGCTCGACTACCCACGCTCGCAGGCGCTGGGCCCCACCTGGCACAACCTGGAGTCGTGCGTTCGCACGACCGACCCGCCGTGGACCTTGCCGGACTCCCTCACGGGCTCCGATGGCGCGCTGATCTACGTCAGCCTCGGTTCGCTGGGATCGGGAGACATCGAGCTCATGCGTCGCCTGGTGGAGTCCCTGTCGGCGACCCGCCACCGCTACGTGGTCTCCAAGGGTCCCCAGCACGACGCGTACGAGCTCGCCGAGAACATGGCGGGCCAGGAGTTCCTGCCCCAGACGTCTCTGCTTCCCCAGGTCGACCTGGTGATCACCCACGGAGGCAACAACACGACGACCGAGTGCGTCCACTTCGGCAAGCCGATGGTCGTGCTCCCAGTGTTCTGGGACCAGCACGACAACGCTCAACGCGTCCAGGAGGCGGGCCTCGGGGTCCGCCTGCCGACCTACTCGTTCACCGATTCGGAGCTGGCCGGCGCGATCGATCGCCTGCTCGACGATCGGGGCCTTGCCACGCGGCTTGACGAGGCGTCACATCGCCTCCAGGCGAATCCCGGAAACGTCCGCGCCGCCGACCTGATCGAGCGTCTCGCTTCGAGCGGCTCCTCCCCGCCCGCCTGATCCGGGCTCGCCCGCGGGGGCGAGCTACCGCAACCACGCCCCACCGGGCATACTGGCGCCCGTGATCGAACCACCGGACCTTCTGGCGAGCCTCCTCGACGCGCCGGCGCCCTCCGGGTACGAGGGGCCCGCGAGCTCGATCTGGCGCGACGCCGCGGCGTTCGCCGAGCTCAGCTCCGACGCCCTCGGCTCCTCGGTGGCCCGAATCGGTGAACCCGAAGCCAGGCCGCTCCTGGCGGTGGTCGGGCACATCGACGAGATCGGGTTGGTGATCACCCACGTGGACTCGAGCGGTTTTCTCTATTTCGCGCCGATCGGCGGCTGGGATCCTCAGATCCTGCTCGGCCAGCGGGTCCGGATAGAGGGCCGAGATGGCCCGGTCGCCGGCGTGGTCGGTCGAAAGCCGATCCACCTCCTCAAGGACGAGCAGAGAAAGACGGTGGTCGAGCTCCGGGACATGCACATCGACATCGGTGCGAGCGGCGAGGAGGAGGCGCTCGAACGGGTCGGCGTCGGGGACCCGGCGGTGATCGCGGCCGAGCCGGTCACGCTTGCAGGCGGCCGACTCGTATCGCGCTCGCTGGACGATCGAATCGGCGCCTACGTGGCGCTCGAGGCACTTCGTCGCGTCCACGAGCGCGGAGGGTTGAAGGCGGCCATGGCCTCGGTGGCCGCGGTCCAAGAGGAGATCGGCGCTAACGGTGCTCGCGCCGCCGCCTTCTCGCTGGAGCCGGACCTGGCGATCGCGGTCGACGTCACCCACGCGACCGACGCGCCGGGGGTCGAGGAGAAGGAGCTCGGCCACCACCCGCTCGGCTCGGGAGCGGTGATCGCCCGCGGCTCGACGCTCTCGCCGCGCATCTCCGACCTCCTGATCGAGACCGCGGAGCGCCTCGACGTCTCCTACACGGTCGAGGCGTCGGGGTCGAGGACCTACACGGACGCGGACGTGATCCAGATCGCGCGCGCCGGGATCCCGGTCGCCCTGGTCTCGATTCCGCTGCGCTACATGCACTCCCCCGTCGAGCTCGCCGACCTCGGCGACATCGACGCCGCGGTCGAGCTGATCGCCGGCTTCGCGCTTTCGCTCGAGCCCGGGCTGGATCTGGCCCGCTAGCCGCCTGGGCCCTTCAATCGACGACCAGGAGCTCCTTCGGGAAGGCGCTCAGGTTGCGATGACCATCCTCGGTGACCGTGACCAGGTCCTCGATCCTGATCCCGAAACGGCCGGGCAGATAGACCGCCGGCTCGACCGTGACCACGTCTCCGACCTCGAGCGTTTGATCGGACTTTCGAGACAACCGGGGAGCCTCGTGAACCTCGAGGCCGACGCCGTGCCCCAAGCCGTGGCCAAACCGCTCGCCGAGGCCCGCGGCCTCGATCGGGTCGCGTGCCGCCGCGTCCGCGTCGCGGGCCGCCACCCCGGCCCGAATCGCGTCCAGAGCGTCCTGCTGGGCCGAGCGAACGAGCTCATAGGCCTCGGCAGGCTCGTCGTCGAGATCGCCCGTGGCCACCGTCCGCGTACAGTCCGAGCAATAGCCGTCGACGATCGCGCCCATGTCGATCAGCAGCAGCTCGTCCGATCCGACCTTGCGTGGAGACGAGTCGTGGTGCGGGATCGCGCTGTTCTCCCCCGCGCCCACGATCGCCGGAAAAGACGGGTCTTCGGCGCCCAGCTCACGCATGCGCTGATGGGCCGCGAGCATGACCTCGCGCTCGGTGCGCCCCACGACCCCGCGCTCGAACACCCACTCGTAGGCCTGGTCGGCGACCCGCGCCGCCTCGCCGATCGCCTCCAGCTCGGCCCCGTCCTTTCGGCGGCGAAGCGCCTCCACCACGCCGGCGACCGGCGCCAGCTTCGACCCCTCACCGACCAGCTCCTCGAGCCGGCGAAGGTTCTTGACGCTCGTCAGGGCTTCGTCGTATCCCACTCTTCCGCGCAGCAGGTCGACAGCGGCCGGGATCAGCTCGCGCTCGGCGATCACCTTGTCGAATCCGTCGAAGACCTCGCGCTCGGCGCGCTCGGCGTAGCGGAAGTCGGTGATCAGCACGCGCACGTCCGCGCCGACCACGGCGAGGCCGCTGGTGCCGCCGAATCCCGTCAGCCATCGCAGATTCGATCCCGCGTCGCGTCCAGAGTCGCCGGGACGCACGAGGTCTCCGACGATCAGCGCGTCGAGCTCGAGATCGGCGAGCCGGGATACGAGCCGATCGGCGCGGCCCGCAGTCATCTCTCGAGCTCCGCCTTCACCATCTCCAGCGCCCGGCGGTAGCCGTCCGGGCCCAGGCCGGCGACGACCCCCAGGACGATCCCCTCGAAGACCGAGGTTCGCCGCCATTCCTCCCGCGCCTGGACGTCGGATAGGTGAACCTCGACCACGGGCACGGCCGCGATCTCGAGCGCGTCGCGGATCGCGTAGCTGTAGTGGGTCCAGGCACCGGCGTTGAGAATCGCCGCGTCGGCGACTTCGGGGAGGCGGTGAAGGTACTCGACGAACTCCCCCTCGTAGTTCGACTGAAAGAACGTCACCCCGAGGCCCAGCTCGGTCGCGTCGCGCTTGATCCGCCGCTCGAGGTCGGCGAGCGTGGCGGTTCCGTAATGCTCCGGGTCCCTACGACCCAGGGTGTCCAGATTCACTCCGTGAAGGACCTCGACCCGGTTTCTCATCGAAGCTCCTCGACGGCGGCCCGGACGGCCTCGGCATCGACGCGGCGCCCGGTCGTCGCCTCGCCCGGCCTCGCGAGGAGGACGAAGCCCACGCCCTCTGCAGTGCGCTTCTTGTCGCGGCTGATCGCCTCGAGCACCGCGTCGGAGTCGACCTCCGCGGCGAGTGTCGTGGGCAGCCCGTGCGACGCCAGGATCCCGCCCACCTCCTCGCGAAGCTCGGGGGCCTCCGAGATCCGAAGCGCCGCGAGCAGGCCCAGCCCGACCGCCTCACCGTGCCGGTAGCGGCCATAGCCGCTCGCTGCCTCGATCGCGTGACCAACGGTGTGCCCGAGATTCAGGACCGCCCGTTCTCCCGCGTCGCGCTCGTCGGCGGCGACGATCTCGAGCTTGGTCCGAGCGCAGGCGAAGATCACGTCCCCGAGCTCGGCATGGTCGAGGTGGTCGAGCGTTCGCACCCGATCCCACAGCCCGCCCCCGGCGATCAGGGCGGTCTTCACGATCTCGACGAACCCCGCCGCCATCTCCCCAGCCGGAAGGCTGGCCAGGGTGCGGGTGTCGGCGAGCACGGCGCTCGGCAGGTGATACGCGCCGACGTAGTTCTTCGCTTCCGGCAGGTCGACCCCCGTCTTTCCGCCGTATGCGGAATCAACCTGGGCGACGAGCGTGGTGGGCACCTGCACCACCTCCACCCCGCGCTGGTAGGTGGCGGCGCAGAACCCGGCGAGGTCGCCGACCACCCCACCTCCGAGCGCAACCAGGTGATCGGACCGAGAGGCTCCCAGGCGGGCCAGGTCGCGCAGCACCCGCTCGGCCTCTGCCAGGGTCTTGGCCCCCTCGCCGGGTTCGACCTCGACCTTCCCCTCGAGCGGCTGGATCGCGCCGGCGTAGAGCCCGGACACGACAGAGTCGGTGATACAGAAGCGACGGCCCGCGAGTGGCCAGAAGCCTGAACCCAGGATCCCCTCGCCGACGAATGCCGGGTACTCGCCCGACTCGCTGCGCGCCCACGCCATCCGCGTTCCGGGCGGCATCTCCAGCAGGCCTCGAAGCGCAGGCAGCGCTCGTGCGACCATCCCCTCATCCCCGGCCGGCAGGGTCGCGTCGGCCAGCTCCTCGTAGATCGGCTGGCGCTCCGCGTGCAGGGACTCGAACCGGGCGCGATCCTGGGCCAGGGGCCTGTCGGAGCCCTCGACGCGCCGCCATGCTTCTTCGGCGGAGACCTGAAGCCATACCGTGACGTGGCGCTCGAGGGCCCGGCGCACGCGTTCCGAGCACACCGCGCCCCCGCCCAACGCGATCGCACCGCCATCGGCGTCGTCGAGGAGCTGGCCGACCTCGGCCGCCTCGAGGCTTCGAAACTCCTCCTCGCCGCGCTTGCCGAAGATCCGGGCGATCGGCATGCCCGCCTCTTCCTCGAGCAGCTCGTCCGCCTCGATCGCGGGCATGCCGGCCGCTCGCGCGGCATTTGCGGCGCTCGTCTTTCCCGCACCCATGAAGCCCATGAAGACGAGCGCCGGGCGGCGCTTCGGAGGCGGATCGGCCCCTGGACGCGCTTCGGCTAGCGCCGCCACCCGATTCGCTCCCGGTATGCACCCAGCGCCCCGAGCGCGTCGTCGATGTGGTCGCCGCCAAACTTCTCCCGGAAGCAGCGGGCGAGCACCAGCGCCACCATCGCCTCGCCGACCACGCCCGCCGCCGGGACCACGGTCGAATCGGTGCGCTCGCGCAGTGCCTGGGCCGGCTCCCTGGTCTCGGTGTCCACCGAGCGAAGGGGCTTGGTCAGGGTGGAGATCGGCTTCAGAGCACCGAGGACGGTGAGCGGCTCGCCGTTCGACATCCCACCTTCGACGCCTCCGGCGTGGTTCGTCTCGCGGTACCAGCCGGCCCCCTCGGACCACATGATCTCGTCATGGGACTCGGATCCGGGCCGCCCGGCGACCTCCCAGGCCTCTCCCACCGATACGCCCTTGACGGCCTGGATCGAGACCATGGCCTGGGCGAGGCGGGAGTCCAGTCGCTCCTCCCAGCTGACGTGCGAGCCGAGCCCCGGCACGAGGCCGAACGCCCGCACTTCGAAGATCCCGCCGAGACTCTCGTTCGCCTTCCTGAGCCGATCGATCTCGTCGACCATGGCCTCGCCCGCAGCGGGGTCGAGGCACCGGACCGGCGACTCATCGACCCCGGCGAAGTCCTCGAGGCCCGGATTCAAGCCCGCGGGCGCCCTCACCGAGCCGATCTGAATCACGTGGCTTCTGACCTCGACACCGAACGCGCGGAGAAGCTCCTTGGCGATCGCCCCCGCCGCAACGCGAGCCGCCGTCTCGCGCGCGCTGGCCCGCTCGAGCACGTTCCGGACGTCGGAGTGGCCGTACTTGAGGAAGCCCGCCAGGTCCGCGTGGCCTGGACGCGGCGTATGCACCTCCTCGACCTCGGCTTCGACGGGCCAGGGATTCATGCGCTCTTCCCAGTTCGCGTAGTCCCGGTTTGCGACCAGCACGGAGATCGGGCTGCCGAGGGCTCGACCATGCCGCACGCCGGAACGGATCTCGACCGAATCGCGCTCGATCTTCATCCGCCCGCCCCGACCGTGGCCGAGCTGGCGACGAGCCATCTCGCGGTCGAGCCGCTCGCGATCGAGCTCGAGGCCAGCCGGAATGCCCTCGACGATCGCCGTCAATCCCGGGCCGTGCGACTCGCCGGCCGTGATGAAGCTGAGCGTTGCCACCGTTCGCCAACCCTAGCGACGCGCGGGCGGGCGGCTTGCAGATCCGGGCCCCGTTCAGCCGTCGGGACCGAGGATCGGTTCGGAGCCGCGCTTGTGGCTGGTGCCCGCCTTGGGCTTGTCGACCCGGACGAGCTCGATCCCCCGCAGCTTCAGATTGAAGGTGCGGTCGTGCTGCGGCGAGTACCGAAGGCTCGCCTTGTCGCCCTTCTTCAGCTCGAGGAAGTTGCACGCGCTCCGCCTGGGGACGCAGCGGCCGTCGCCACGGACCGCGCTGACGTCGCCGGAGACGGAGAAGATGGCGCGCTTGGCGTCCTCGGTGACGCCGATGAACGCGACGAGCGGGCGGTTGTTGCCGGGAAGGAACGCGAGCCGCTTGACCCTGTTCCGCTCGGTCAGGTCGCCGGCGGGCCCAACCGCCACCGAGATCCGGAAGGCGTAGAAGGCGGATGACTGCTGGCTCGAGGAGCTGGAGGTGTTGGAGGTGTTGGAGCCGGCCGATCCCGATCCGGAGGAGCTCGTGGAGGGGATCGCCGTGGAAGCGGTGGAGCTGGCGGGGACGGATGTACTGGGGATCGACGAGGACGATGGACCGGTGGCACCGGTTGGCGTCGCCGAGGTGCCACCCGAAGACGTCGTCGTCAGCTTGGCGCTCTTGGGCAGCGCCATGAAGTGCTTGCGGAAGGGGTTCTTGGAGACGACCTGGTCGAGACGCTTGCGATAGTTGGTCACCCCGAGCTGCTCGGTCACGACAGCCGGCTCGGTCGCGCTATCCACGCCGGCATCCGACGTGGTAACGGCCGGCGGCGGGGTGGTCGATGAGGAGCTGCCGAGCACGAAGGGCACGGCGATCAGGGCCACGACGAGCACCACGGCCGGCAGGAGCATCCGGCGGTCGCGCATGTCGCGGTAGAGATTGTTCAGGAACTGAGGCATCCGAAGCTGCTTCATGGCGCCGATGTCGTCTGCGGGGTCGCCGGTGGCGCCGCCGCCGACGTGGAGGCCGGGGGCGTGGTGGTGGTCGCGCTCGCCGGTATGGGCGTCGCCGGAGCCGGTCCCGTCGGACTGGCGCCCGCCATGATCCCCTGGTCCGGCGGCGTCAGGTAGGTCGTCACGGCGAGGTCGGCGGTAAGGGTCGGGACCGGGCTGAGGCCCTGGGTCTCCGTCTGAACCGGCGCGAGCGTGAAGGCGTCGACCGTGATCAGGCGGCCGTTGACGTCGACCGCATCGTGGCGCAGGCCGACCATCCCGTTGAGTCGCTTCATGAAGTCAGCGATCTCGAAGAAGCCGCCGGTGAACGTGAGGTCATACGGCATGACGGGTAGTCCGGCGGGACCGATCGACGCGCCGATCGGCAAGGTTGCCGCCGACGCCTCGGTGGCGCTCGACGTCGTCGCGGTGGTGGCGCTCGTGGAGGTGGTCGAGTCGGTGGAGGACGAGGCGCTGGAGGACGAGTCGGTGCTCGTGGAGTCCGTCGAGGACGTCGTGGTGGTGGACGGAGCGGGCGTCGTCGTCGCACTCGGGGTCGCCGAGCTCGTCGACCCGCTGAGGTCGATGGACTGGAAGGTCACTTTGGAGCGATTTGCGAGCTGTTGAAGCTGCACCAGGAGGCTCGCCTGGTCGCCATCCGCCGGAACCGCCTTGCCGAGCACGACGAGCCTGTGGTAGTCGACCGGGAACGACCTTCGTGCCTGCTCGCCGGCGGCCACGGACTGCTGGGCCTCATCGACCTGGGAGTGGAGCTGGTCGACATCGTCCTTGAGGCTGCTCGCCTCTTGACGCTTCGGCGAGAGGACCAGGAGCCAGAAGCCGATCAGTGCGGCCACCGCGGCCAGAGACACGACTATGGTCAGGTCGTTACGCCTCATTGGCCCGATCCCGTCCCGGGGATGAACGTGCTGACGGCGTCTCGGCCCTGTTTGGTCTTCTGCGCCGCGGAGTCCTTCTGCTGCTGGAGCTGCTGATTGGCGTCGGAGACCTGACCCGGCTCCCCGGTCGATGCGGTGGCGCCGGAGTCGGTGGGCTGAGTCGACGAAGTGGTGCTCGTCGTCGTCGTCGTGGCCGGCGCCGTGGCCGGAGCAGTTGCCGAGGAACCCGCCGAGGCGCCCAGCTGTACGGCGTCGAAGGCCATCGTGAGATCGAACTTGGAGACGAAGTTTCGGCTCGAGCACTCCTGGCTCTGCGCGCCGCCGGCGCTTGCAGCGCTGCCCGCCGATTGGGCGGTCTGGTCGGGCCGCTCCGAGCTCGTCACCGACGCCCGGGTGACGCCGTCGATGTCGTGGACGGCGGCGAGGAACCTTGCCACCGCCTCGTGGCCACCGGCGCAGCCCTGGATCTCGAGCGACGGCCCGGCGATGCTCTCCGTGGACGCCGAGCTCGTGGAGCTGCTGCTCGAGCTGCTCGAGCCGACCACCGCGTCGGGCGAGACCGCCGCATTGAGATTCGTGACCCAGACGTCATCGGGGATCACGATCGCGAGCTCCCGCAGAACGCGTTCCCAGTCGAAGCGACTCTGCGCGAGGGTCGAGACGGTCTGCTCCCTGGCCTCTTGGACCGAAGCGAAGGTGGCGAAGGACTGCACGCGGGCTGCGGCCGCCTGCGCCTCGGCGAGCTGTGCCTCGAGATTCGCCTTCTCGGCCTTCTGATCCGAGACCTGGTTGTCGGTGGTCACGACCAGGGTCACCGCCACCAGCGCCACCGCCAGCATCGCGACGATCACGTAGGCGAGCGGGCCGGTGCGCATCGGGGCCTTTCCACCGCGACGCTGCTCAGGGGGGATCAGATTGACCGGACGCACGGCTACTCCTCCAGGCCGAGGCCGAACGAAAGCGTCAGGCGGGCCGCGGTGGCCTGGTCGAGATGGGCCAGGGGCTGCGGCCGGCCCTCCTGGAATTGCCACCCGAGATCACGCTGGAGGCGGCGCGTCAGCCCCGGGATCGTGGTCCCGGGCCCGCACGTCACGACCCCCTCGATTGGAAGGGCCGCATCCTGAGCGGCGTAGTACTCGACCGAGAGCCGAAGCTCGTCGACCAGCCGCGCTGCGCCCTCTCCAAGGGCCTCGCGGGCCGTGGCGATCGTCTCGGCGTCCCCCTCGACCTCCTCGGCGGGCTTCTCCAGGCCGACGTGGACGAGCCACTGGCGCGCGTGCTCGAGGCTGAGCTGGCGGCGCTCGGCGAGCTTTTGAGCGATCCCCTCGAGGCCGAACGTGGACACTCGGGTGAAGAGGCACGTCGCGCCACGGGCGACGGCGAGGTTGGTGACGTCACCGAGATTGCAGTAAAGGCGGGCGGCCCCTTCGGGCGGGGTCGCAGCCGTTCCCGCTGTCTCATCCGGACCGTGTGCCGCGAGGTGCTCCTGAGGCGAGGAGTCCGGCTCGGCGGGCGCGTCCTGCTCACCGGGGTCGACGGGCTGGCACGATTCGCGAGCCAGGGCACGGATCATCCCGAATGCCGAGAGGTCGATGCCGATCGGTCGCAGCCCGGCCTGGCTCAGCGCCTCCGTCAGGCCCGCGAGCATCTCCCGACGGGCGGCGACCACGATCACGTCGACGTGTTGCTCGCCGCCCTCTCCGGCGCCGTGGCCGACGACCTGCCAGTCGAGGGCGGCCTGGTCCAGCGGCATCGGGATCTGGTCCTGCGCCTGAAAGCGAATCGCCGTCTCGAGCTCACTCGGATCATCGATTCGGGGCAGGCGAAGCGTTCGCACCGCGACCCTCTGGCTGGCGATGCCAACCCGCACGGCCCTGGACAGCTTGTTCCGAGAGAACAGCGCCTTCAGGGTGTCGGCGAGGGCCTCAGGGTCAGTGACCTCACCCTCGCGGACCACGCCGGCGTCGAGAGGAGCGATGCCGAACTTGCCGACCGCGCGATGACCGTTGGACGAGACCTCGGCGGCCGCGACGCTGCCGGCCTCGACGTCGAGGCCGACGATCGGCTTGCTCTTGGTGGTTGAAAGCATGGTTGCTTCTTCGGTCGCGGGTCGCGGCTACAGGGACTCAATCGACGTTACGCAGCGATCCCTTGAGCGCGTCAGCGGGCCGCCCTCCCGGCTCGCTCAGGGCCCGAGGAAGGTGCTCAGGTACCAGTCGACGATCGCGTTGCCGAACCACAGCCCGATCACCCCGCCAAGCGCCAGGAACGGGCCGAAGGGAATCGCGTGCTTTCGCGCCGCGCCACCTCGACGAGCGATCAGCGCGAGCCCGACGACCGCGCCCGCGGCGAACGCGATCAGGAGCGCCGGGGCAACCGCCCGCCCGAGATACAGGCCCATGACCGCGACCAGCTTGACATCGCCCATCCCCATTCCCCGCGGGTATGCCAGGGCGATCAGCAGCAGAAACCCGGCGGCGAGCGCGGCGGACAGCCCGCGCTCGGCGAGGCTGCTCGGATCGCTGGCGGCCGCGATCACGACCGCGATCACGGCGCCGGCCACAAGCACCGGGTTGGGGATCACCCGCCGCTCGAGGTCGGTGAGGGTGATGATCACGAGCAGGGCACAGAGGACGAGGCCCAAGGCGAGCTCGCCCGGATCGTCGGTGCCCAGGATCAGCACCGTCGCCGCGAACAGAGCAGCCATGCCGAGCTCGGTGATCGGATAGCGGGCTGAGATGGGCTCGCCGCAGCGGCGGCAGCGGCCCCGGAGCCAGATCCACGAGAGGACGGGGATGTTGTCGTAGGCGGCAATCGTGGCGCCGCAATGCGGGCAGGCGGACCGGCCCGCGATGAACGACTGGCGCCGCGGCACCCTGTGGGCCACCACGGTGGCGAAGCTGCCGACGATCATTCCGGCTGGGAGGGCGAGGATGGCTGGCATGGTCTGTTCGATGGATCGTTGCCGGTGTTTGACGTTTCATCGGCGGGCGGCGCACGGGGGTTGAGCACCCCACGGCGCGCCTCAGAAGATCGGCACGAGCGAATGCGTGTCCACCTCGAGCCGGCTGTCGAAGCTCGGGTGGTCATACAGGAACTGAAGCCCGGAGCTGGACGGCGTGCCCTGCTTCTCGAGGGTGACCGCCAGGCCCAGACGGCTTGACGGCGGGAGCGTGACCTGGGCAAAATGGAGCGGCACCTGGATCTCCGCCCAGCCGTTGTTGGGCCAGGTCGACTTGGAGTAGGTGAAGTAGAGGGGATTTCCGGTCACGTCGAGGTTCGCGGCTGGAACGTCCACTCCGGCAGCGGTGCGAACGAACAGCCAGACGCAGATCTTCCCTCCGTAGACCCCGCCGTTGATCGTCTGCGTCCACAGGTCGAGCTCTCCGCTCCCGTCGAGGACGACGTCGCTGAAGCCGCTCGGCATCGCCGGCGAGACCCACTTGTGCGCCTCGAGCTGCGGGTTCGTCTCGGTCGGCAAGAGCTCCAGGAGGTTGTTGAGCGGACTGGGCAGGGCGCTCGTGCTCAGGAGGCAACCGTTGGTGCTCGGCGGGACGAGTTGCAGGCCCTTGTCGAGGTCGGCGTTCTGCGCCGGCTCGACGTCGGTGGCATAGTCGTACAGCGGGTCCTGGGGATTGCAGCCGCTGTTGGTGCAGACCGCGGCTTGGGTGAACATCAGGTCCGGGGCACCCGCGTTGGCCCCCAACGCTCCCGGCGGGCCGGTCTTCAGCCCGGCCGAGCACTGGCCCAGGGTGTCGTGGCTCAGGTGGTCACCGGTGATCGGCTGGCGCGAGTTGAAGCTGCACGGTGTGTCGGTGAGCCAGAAGGTCCAAGGGGTCGGGTCGGGGCCACCGGGGTTGGTGCACCCGCTCGACCCGGCGGGGCACTTGCTGAGCCCGGCGTTCGGGTTGGACAGGCTCCCCTGAACCTCCTGGTAGGCCCGCGTGCCGCCGCTCGCCGTGGGATCGAGTGTCACGGCGATCACGACGTGCTTGTAGGCGTCCTGACCGCAGTTGCTGCACGCGGTGTCGTGCTCCCAGGTCACGTACCGGTAGACGTTTCCATGCACGTCGCCGCTCTGGAACGGGGTCGGGCCGGGATCGAGCGTTCCGCCACTCACCGTGCCGCCGGACTCCTGCGAGTTGCCGCCGTTGTAGACGAGCGGCTCGTAGTTGCTGCCGCCGTTCGGGCTGACGTCGTACGTCGTCCCCGATACCCGTGAGTTGGGGTCGTTGGAGGCGTTCGAGTGGGTGGGCAAGGAGGTCAGCGCCAGCTGGTCGTAGGGGACCTGCTTGACCTTCTCCATCTCCTGCTGAAGGCGGTCGTTCACCACCTGGCTCTGTTGGGCGCGGTAGTTGTTGTGGGAGGCGGCGTCGACCAGGCCGAACACGGCGATCGCTGTGAGCGCCAAGAGCAGCGCCGCGACCATCACCTCGACCACGGTGAACCCGCGATCGTCGCGGACCACGCTAGGCCTGACCCCTCGCCGCGGGCTCGCCATCACGCACCGGAGGAGGGGTTGCGCAATGCCGAACCGTCGCTGAGCGTTATCGCGTCGGTCCCGCCCTGGGCGGGAAGCGCGAGCGTCACGCTGACGTAGGCCGACGCGGTCGAGGTCGGGGCCGTGTAGTCGAAGATGTTGTTGCTCGACAGGCCGGAGACAACCTGTACGGCGGGCCCCGGCAATGTCCCGTCGGGCTTCGCCTCGGTGCGGCTGCACGCTCCGCCCGAGCACGTGTACGTGACACGGCAGCTGATCGCCGTGTTCGATGCCGCGCCGCCGCAGGTGGCGCTGTGCACGTAGGTGACGATCGACAGCTGTGACGCCGTCGCGCTCGGCACGCTCGAACCCTGACGCAGCTCGCGCGTGATCTGCTCCATCGTCGTGCGCGCCTGCTGAATCGCCCCGGCCTGGGACTCGGCCCGCGGCTCACTGCCGACCGCAGCCGTGAACGCGGTCACCGCGGCTCCGATCACGACCAGGCCGATCGCGGTCGCGACGAGCAGCTCAGGAAGCGTGAAGCCACGGTCCTCCTTGATGGTCGAACGTGGCCCTCCCCGCATCCAAGGCATCTCTTCTCAGCAGCCGTCGTTGGGAGGGGTGGCGCCTGCCGCGCTGCACTCGACGAACTGGCTGACCGCGTAATGAGGTGCGGTTCCGGGGAGCACGAACGCCTGCGAATCGGCGTCTGTGAAGACCTCCGCGTTCGAGTCCATGTGCAGCGACTGACCGGCGAGCGCTCCGCAGTACTGGGAGTTGCTGTTCAGCTCGATGTGGGTCAGGGGCGCATAGACGATGAAGTTCTGCACGCAGGACCCCGCGACCTGGGTGTTGCTGCTCATCAGCAGGTTGGTGAGACGGGTCTGGGAGCCGACGAAGTAGATCGCCACCTTCGCGGGGGTTCCGGTCGCGGAGGTGATTCGGCTGTTGCTCGCCAGGTCCATCTGCGTCGTGCCGAGCTCGGGATGCCGCGAATCGTCCACCGGCAGGGTCCCTGCGGGCACGTCGCAGTGCTCGGGCGAGTCGAAGTAGATGTTCACGGTCTGGCCCGCCGCGATGTAGAGGGCGGAGTTCGAGTTCAGGGTGAGCTTGCAGAAGCTGTAGGTCTGGCCGGTCAGGGTCAGCGAGCTGTTGTGATCGATCGCCAGCTGGCGGGTGGTGGCGCTCCAGGTGACGTCGTTCTTGTTGCCGCTGATCAGGTCCTTGGGAGTCGGGCCGTTCGTCGCCACCGCGTTGGTGATCCGGACGTTGTCGTTGTTGGTCGCCGCATCACCTTGGTTCACCGGCGGAAGGGTGATGCTCTGCTGCCCCACGGAGGTCGGGTTGAGCTGGGTGGTGCATCCCGTCTGCTGGTAGTAGGCGGCATTCCCGGACGTGAACAGGTGGTGGCCGACGCCGACGCTCGCCACCCCGCACTGGCTCGCGTTGCTCGCCAGCGTGATGTCGCCGCCGGTGGCCGATCCGGAATGGATCTCCGAGTTCGCGTCAAGGTTGATCCCGTTCTGCGTCTTCACTCCCGCGTCGACGAAGACCTGCTGTCCGCTGACGGACTTCGCCATCACGTCGACACGGCGCGTGACGCCGCTGACGCTGCCCAGCGAGACGATCTCGAGCGTCCCGGTGGCGGGGGTCGGCTTGACCTGGTAGGTGAAGGTCCCCGCACCGTCGGACCCCGTGACCGGCGCGCACCAGCCGCTGCCCTGTGCAGCGGCAGCACCCACGAAGCTGCCGCTCGGCAGCAGGCACGGCTGGGATGTCGGTGGGGTGAAGTCTCCGTTGTAATGGAGCAGGGCCTGGCTGACCCCGGCCTCTGCGGTGGCGAGCGACGACTTCGTCTGCTGGTCCCTCACCGTCCCGCTCTGTGCCTGGATCGAGGCGACGACCCCGATGCTTACCACGGAGAACGCGGCGAGCATCATGAACAAGACGGTCGGCACCGCAAAGCCGCGCTCCTCAGCAGCGAGCCTGCGGGTGCGTGCGACTGCTATGCGGCCTCGACCACGCATGCCTACCCGATACATCGGCGCCTCTCCGCGACTCCTGAGCCCTGCACGCATGCACTCGGACGGTCGTTGGTCGACGACGGTCGGCCTTGGGCACGCGGCTCAGGAGTGCCCAGATCGGAGCTTCGCCTCGGAAAGACCAAGAGGCGGGCCCTAGGGCCCGCCTCTTGGTGATCATCCTGGCCCGCAAGCTGATCGGGCCGACGTCGATCGACGACTAGCCCCAGTTGCCGCCCGCCGGACAACCGTACTCACCGCCGGTCCCGCCGTCCTCCTGGGTGCAGGAGAGGTCGGTGGTGCCGTCGCTGTTCCGGGTGATGCTGAACGTGTTCCCGGTGTCGGAGGTCACCGTCACCGTGTACGAGTTCTGGGTGACTCCCGTCGGGTCGGCGAGGGTCGCGTCGTTCAGCGTCGACTCGATGGCCCGAAGCGCCGCCGCGGTCGGAGCAGGCGGCCCGTCGTAGTGGCCGTTGTGGTCCGTCGCGTAGGTCTCCATCGACGTCTCGGCGGTTCGCACCGCCTCCTTGGCCTTCGAGTCCTTGGCCTTGTTGCTCTGGTTGAAGAACGCCGGGATGGCGATCGCGGCCAGCAAGCCGAGAATCAGCATGACGACCAGGAGCTCGACCAGCGTGAAGCCGGACTCGTCCCTCGCCATCCTCTGACGGAGCTTGAGAATCATCTAGTTCCTCCTTGGAACCGCTTCCGTTCCGCCAGAGCCCAGACCGCTTCGTCTTGTTCTGCGCCAGGGCACTGGCCTTGTTCGGGAACAGACATCGACGGATGGCCTGAAGCCTTTAGTGGCACTAGGGGGTACATGCGTCCAACTGGGTACTGGCACCCAGTTGGCTTCGGGGCGCTCGAACGCCCGCCCGCGCCGCGCAGCGCTAGGAGTTGAGCTCCTCCGGGACGATCTGAACGCTCAGGGCTCGCCCACCTCGCAGCACCCGGGCCTCCAATGGCCGTCCAATCCGCTCGGCGACCATCAGGCGCTGTAGATCGCCGACGTCTGAAAGCGCCGTTCCGCCGACTTCGAGGATCAGGTCCTCGGGGCGCAGCCCCGCCCGCGCCGCCGGGCTGCCCTCCACCACCTCCACCACCTCTATCGCGGCTCCCCGGTCCGCGGTGGCAAAACGGGGTGGCAGCGGCCGGGCGCCGCCGGCGATCCCGAGGTAGGCGCGGCGCACCCTGCCCTCGCTGATCAGGGCGGCGACGATCCGCCGGGTGGCGTCGTTGATCGGCACCGCCAGCCCGAGACCCACTCCAGCCACCGCGGTGTTCACCCCGACCACACGCCCGCGGCCGTCGGCCAGGGCACCGCCTGAGTTGCCCGGATTGAGCGCCGCATCGGTCTGGATGACGTTCTCGACCAGCCGCCCCGCGGAGCGCGACCTGGTGGGCAGCGCACGGCCCAGCGCCGAGACGACGCCGGCGGTCACCGAGCCGTGGAAGCCGAGCGGGCTGCCGATCGCCACGACGAGCTGGCCGACCTGAAGCGAGTCGGCGTCTCCGAGCTCCGCGGCCGTCAGGTCGCCGGCCTCCGCGCGCAGGACTGCGAGGTCGGAGAGCGGGTCCGCACCCACCACCTGCACGCTGAAGGTTCGCCCGTCGGGAAACGATGCCCGACCCTCGCCGTCGGTGCCTTCCACGACGTGGGCCGAGCTCAGCAGGTAGCCGTCGGGCGTGATCGTGAGCGCGCTTCCGCCGCCCTCAGCGCGGCCTCGCCGGGTGCGCCGCTCGACCCGAAGGTTCGCCACCGAGGGTCGCAGCCGATCGGCCACCACCGTCACCGTGCGCGAGTAGGCATCGAGCGCCTCCGCGTCGGGGCGGGCATCGGGGCGGGCGTCGGGCCGCTCCGCCGGCGTGGCGCCGTCGACGGAGCCCTGAATCAGTCGCAGGCGAGGCACGAATCCAAGTTAGCAACGGGCGGCGATCGCGAAGGCAGGGTCGTGCCCGATGCGGGTGGCGGTCCTAGGGGATTCGCCCGGCCCGAAAGACGTTCTCGTGCGTGATGTCGCCGCCCAGATTGGTCGCGGTGCTCTCGAACACGGCCCAGTGGCCGTTGCGGGAGATCGCAACGTCATCGCTTTCGTCGTCGTCGGGATCGCCGTTCGCGGCTCGACTCAGGAGCCGGGTCCGCCCGCGCTTCAGGTCGCGAACGTAGGCCTCGTCGTAGCCGGGATTGCTACGCGGCAGGTTCGTGGCGCGCGCCTGGAAGGTCACGTAGCGCCCATCGCCCGACACCTGTCCGTAGAGCGCCGAGCCATCCTGCGGCGCGCCGGCGTTGTTGCGGCTCACCAGGATCAGCTTCCCGCCCTTGGTGTCGGAGAGAAACTGCTGCGAGTCCGGCGCCGTCACGCCCGGCAGATTGGTGGCGTATGACTTGAAAGCCACGAACCGTCCGTTGCCCGAAACCGAGGGGCAATCGGCGTCGCCCCCGGCGGCGACCTGCCCGTCCGACCTTCGGTCGATCAGCCGCGTGCGCTCACGGTCGAGATCCCGCATGTAGATGTGGTTGTAGCCGTTCGCCCCCGGGAGGTGAGGGTCGTCGGAGCGAAACACGACCCGGCCGCCGTCCGAGGAGATCGACTGCCCGCACAGGAACCCGAACGCGCGGCGACCCGTCGTCGTCCGGCTCGCCCGGATCGTCCGTCCGCGCTTCAGATCTCGAACGAAGATCCCGCCGGGGCCACCCGGAAGGTTGGCGGCTTGAGAGGCGAAGGCGACGAAGCGACCGTCGGCCGAAACCGCGGGCTCGACGTTGTCGCCCCCGGCCGGCTTTCCGTCGTTTGCCCTCGACACCAACCGGGTCTTCCCCGTGCGCCGATCGCGGATCCACGCCTCCGCGTAGTGCGGGTTCGCCCCCGGGAGCCCCGTGCCCTGTCCCTCGAAGACGACGAACCGCCCATCGGCGGAGATCCCGCCGGTGACGGTGGCGCCGGCGGCGGGCTTTCCGTTTCGCTTCCTGCTCACGAGCTGCGTCCTGCCCGTCTTCGTGTCCCGCGCGTATGTCTGGAAGAAGGTGCCGGTTCCGCCCGGGAGGTTGGTGGAGTTCTATTCGAAGGCCACGAACCTCCCGGTGGCGGAGACCACCCCGCCGATCGCCACCGTGCTGTCATCGTTTGCCGGCGCACCCTTCGAGGTCTGGCTGACCAGCGTGACGTGGATCGCGGCGCCCGAGGCGACCGCGGCGACGACGGCCAGGAGGCCCGCGACCGTGACCGCAACCGCAACGGTCCTGCTGCCTCCAAACCGTGTCATCCGTGAACGCCTTTCGCCGTCCTGCTTCATCCGAGCCTACTGCTCATGGCCCCGAGGGATTGCCGCGGTCGGCCTGCTCAGGGAAAGAAGACGGAGGCATTGTTGCCCCCGGTGCAGACGACGGTGCTTCCGGTGCTTCCGCACGCCATCTCGTAGGTCGTGTTGGTGACCGGGCTGAACGCCTTGATCAGGACGTTGCCTCCGCCGCTCCTCTGGTATGCGGCTCTGACATTGGCAGCGAATGCGCACGACGTGCTCGGGCCGACCGAGAGATCGCCCCCGCACGACGTGGAGCCGGTGCCGCCGGATGACGTGGTCGGCGTCGTGGTGGTGGCCGGCGTGGTGGTCGTGGTCGTCTGCCCGGAGGAGTCCTTCTTCTGCTGTTTGAGCTGTTGCTGGAGCTGCTGGAGCTTGTCCTGCGTACGCTGCTGTTGCGCCGCATCGCGCCTGGCGTTCTCGATCTGCTGCTGCTGGGCGAGCTGGTCGGCGGCGCTCGTGCCATCGCCGCTTGACCCACAGCCGGCGGCGAGGAACGCGATGAGCCCCGCGAGCGCGACGATGATGAGTGTCGGGCGAAATCCCTGCACCTCGCGCACGATCCTAGCCTAGGCAGGGCTCTCGCACGGATGCGGGGCCGGTGAGCACTAGCACCGTGGCGGCCCTTTCGGGCCTGCGCGGCCACGTAGGGCCGTCGAAGCGTGTCGGGCAACGGTGGTCACCGCCGCATAGGCGCCGCCGGCATCGCCTGCGGTCTCGGCGAACACCCCGATCACGTAGCCCCCGCTCGCGGCGTCCCCCACGATCCCGTACTGGAGCGCTGCGTACGCAGTGGCCCCCTGCTCGGGCCCCCAGCCCGCTTTGAAGCGAAGATCGTCGAATCCAGCCGCCGGAAGCCCCCAACTCGACCCGCCGATCGACGTCACCGCCCCCATGTCGGCCAGGATCAACCGGGTATCGGCGGCGGTCGCAACGCAACCATTGGCGAGCTCGCGGTAGAACAGGGCCTCTTCGCTCGGGGCCCAGGCCGTCTGACCGTAGGTCGAGAAGCCCGGGCGGGTGAGGCGGGCGTTGACCACGGTGGTTGCGTCGCCGGCCTCGTCCAGGACTCGCTGGAGAGCCGCCGTCGCCCCGGGCACCGCGCCGAGCTCGCCGAAGAGCTGCGCCGCCGCCTCGTTGTCGGAGTTCTCGATCGCGCTGGCGATCAGCTGCCGCTCCGACGAGGTCGGCGTCCGGCCGCCGGCCAGCTCGCCAGCTCGGCGGGCTCGCAGGAGGGCGACCGCGATCACGGGCTTGATCGTCGACCAGGCGTGGGGCGCCCGCGAGGCGCCGAACGACTCGATCGGGCCGCCCCCCAACGGGGCGACCACCACTCCCACTCGACCCGGATCCGAGCCTGCCAGCGCTCGCCGCCCGAAGTCCGCGGGCAACAGCCGGGCTTGCGCAATCGCCTGCGATCCGCCGCCGCCCCCCTCTCGCTGCCCGCCACTCGCGCCATGGGAATGCCCGCCCGACGTCTGGCGGCCGGCGGGCGGCGGGCTCGTGCTCCTCGTGTCGCTGTCACCGCAACCGGCGACCAGCGGCGCCACCAGCAGCGCCGCAGCCACGACGGCGCTGCGAATGATGAACTTCAACGACGCGTGAGCGTACCCGCCGGCGTGCCCCAATCGACGATCGTCAGATCAGCGGATCTTGTCGTAGAGGCTGAAGATCGGGAGGTACATCGAGATCACGATGAAGCCGACGACGCTGCCCACGACCATGATCATCAGCGGCTCGATCAGCGCTGTCAGCGACTTGATCTTGGCGTCCACCTCGGTCTCGTAGAACTCCGCGATCTTGCTGAGCATCGTCTCGAGCTGCCCAGACTCCTCGCCGACCGAGACCATGTGCTCGACCATGGGAGGGAAGATCTCGTGTGCGCCTATCGGCTGAGCGATGGTTCCCCCGCGCTTGACCGACGCGTAGACGTCGTCCATGGCATCGGTGATCACCGTGTTCCCAGCGGTCTCGCCGGAGACCTCTATCGCCTGGAGGATCGGGACGCCCGAGGCCACCATGCCCGAGAAGGTGCGCGACCAGCGGGCGAGACCGACCTTTTGGACCACATCGCCGATCCGCGGGATGCGGAGCTTGAAGCGATCCCACTGGCGGCGCCCTGAATCGGTCTTCTTCCAGCGCAGGAACGCGTAGGTGGCGGCCGCGATGACGGCGATCAGGATGTACCAGTAGTGGGTGACGAAGTGGGAGGCACCGACGGTTATCTGAGTCATCAGGGGAAGGCTCGTGTCCTCCGCGGGATTGTCGGCCTTGATCTGGTTGAAGATGTTCACGAACACCGGGACGATCACCGCGACGACGACGATCATCACGACCAGCGCCAACCCGAAGACCACGGCCGGGTAGGTCATCGCGGAGCGCACCTGACGGCGCAGGGCGTCGAGGCGCTCGAGCTGGTAGGCGACCCGGTCGAGCGCCTCCTCGAGGCGGCCCGACCCCTCTCCGGCACGCACCACCGCCCGGTAGAGCGGGTCGAAGACCCCGGGCTGGGACTCCATCGCCTGGGCCACGGAGCTCCCGGCCTCCACGTCCTGACGCAGATTCACGATCGCTCCCTTGAGCATCTCGTCCTCGGTCTGTGCCTCGAGGGTGTAGAGCGAGCGCAGCATCGGCATCCCCGACGCGATCAGGGTCGCGAACTGGCGCGAGAACACGGCGAGGGAGCGCAGGTTGACGCTCTTGAAGCGCTGGAAGATGCTCTCGAGCTTCAGCGCCTCGTGCTTCTCCGTGATGTCGAGGACGATCAGCCCTCGTTCCCGGAGCTGCTGGGAGACCACGTTCTTGGAGGACGCGTCAACCTCGCCGCGGGCTGGGACGCCGGCGAGGTCTACCGCTCGGAAGGCATAGGTGCTCAACCCGTCACCTTCCCGAGCTTCACGCGACCGCCGAGACCGGGGTCATTCCGATGCTCCCCTCGAGCAGTCGCTTGAGCTCCTCCGGGACGCTCGATCGCTGCTCGGCCAGCTTGCGCGTGATCCTCCCCATGCGCACGAGCTGCGCGAGGTGAGAGTCCATGGTCTGCATTCCGACCGCGCCCGAGGTCTGAAGCGCCGAGTAGATCTGGTGCGTCTTGCCCTCTCGGATCAAGTTCCGAATCGCGGGGGTGGGCACGAGGACCTCGCAGGCGACGACCCGGGCCGAGCCGTCCGCCGTCGGCAGGAGCTGCTGCGTGACCACGCCCTGGAGGGCGATCGAGAGCTGCATCCGGACCTGCTGCTGCTGGTGGGGCGGGAAGACGTCGATGATCCGGTCGACCGTCTGCGCCGTGGACTGGGTGTGAAGCGTGGCGAACACGAGGTGCCCCGTCTCGGCGGCGGTCAACGCGGTCGAGATCGTCTCGAGGTCGCGCATCTCGCCGACCAGGATCACGTCCGGGTCCTCGCGGAGAGCGCCTTTCAGCGCCACCGAGAAGTCGACCGCGTCGGCCCCCACCTCACGCTGGTTGACGATGCACTTCTTGTGGCTGTGCAGGAACTCGATCGGGTCCTCGATCGTCAGGATGTGCTCCTCGCGGGTCGTGTTGATCAGGTCGACCATCGAGGCCAGGGTCGTCGACTTTCCCGAGCCGGTCGGCCCGGTTACGAGCACGAATCCCCGCGGCTTTCTGGTGAACTCCTCGAGCACCGGCGGGAGAGCCAGCGAGTCGAGCGACAGGATCTCGGTCGGCACATGCCGGAACGCGGCCGAGACCGAGCCGCGCTGGAAGAAGCAGTTGACTCGGAACCGGGCGACCCCGGGAATTGCATAGGCGAAATCCAGCTGCTGCTCGTTCTCGAACCGCTTTCGCTGAGAGTCGTTGAGGATCGAGTAGACGACGTCACGCGTGTCCTGGGCGCTCAGCACCGGGAACTCGTCCATCGGCACGATCCTGCCGCGCACCCGCACGGCCGGAGCGAACCCCGGCGTCAGGTGGACGTCGGAGGCTCGCGATTCGACCATCTTGGTCAAGACGCCGGCAAAGTCGAGGCTCATCGGACCCTTGATCGTCGGGCCGGGCCTCATGCTTTAGCCGTGTGGCCGCCCTCAGCAGGAGAACCGGCTCACCGAGCGCGCCGGCAGGGTGAGCTCGCCTTGCGCAGAGGCGCTCGCGCGCCGCACTACGCCGGGCTCGCCGGTGATCCGAGCCGACGGGCGAGCCCAGACCGATTGCAGACTGCCCTCGCACCCGAGCGCCGCGGGAAGAGCGAGTCTCAGGCGCCGTCCGGTCAGGTTCACGCTCACCACGCCTCGCCCCTCGACCTCGACGGCCCGGATCCCGGGTATTCGGGTCCCGGACAGGGGCGGCGCCCCTGAGACCGCGAGACGGCGCACGGCAGCCCCCCCATGGATCGCCGGATAGAGCTCGCCGATCGCCTCCCCCACCGCGGTCGGCGCGAAGCGAACCGTCGGCGGCCCTTCGCCGAAGCCCTGCCTGTTTCCGAACAGCGCCGCGAGCGGCTTTCCGTGGACCATCGGGTGTAGATCCTCCTGGGTGACCGCCGGCTCCGAGACGAGGCCGAGCAGGTACTCGGCGGCCGCCAGCCCGTTGGCCCACGTGCCTCGAAGGGCGGCCTGGTGGGAGAAGTTCCACTCGGTTACCCAGGCCCTCACTCCATCCGGGAGATGCCCGAACGCCCTGGCGCGGAGCTTCCGCAGGGCCAGGACCGGCGCCGCCAGGGCTTCGGACAGGTTCGGGCCGCTCAGTCGCCGACCCGGCGGCGCCGGCCAGTAGTCGTGGAAGGCGAGCGCGGTCTCGCCTCTCAGCGTCCGTCGCAGCCCTCGGTTCCAGCCGGTTTGACGGTCATCGCCCGGGCGCCTCGGATAGCCGAATCCCGACGCCGCGACCTGGGCATCCGGAAAGCGGGACCTGATCGCCTCGATCCAGCGGGTCGCCTTCCGGCCATACGATTCGGCTGTCGGCATCGCCTGGACCACGAGCGGGGCCGAGTAGTAGAGCTCGTTGCCCAGCTCGATCCGGCGGATCGGCATCCCGAGGGCCTGTGCGGCATCCAGCATCTCGAGCTGATCGTCGAGATTCGAGGTGACCAGGTTGAGATCGAAGACCGGGGTGGCGTCCGCGTCGTGGACCAGCTGGGCCCAGTCGGAGAGGTGAATCGGAGTCATCTCTCGGCCCACCCGCCGCAGTCGCGGCGGGACACCGGGACGGTCGAAGAAGGTTCCTGATCGCCAATCCCAGTAGTTGGCGGTAGTGCCACCGAAGACCCGGATCGCACCGGGTCGAAGGCCGGCGACGGCCTCGTGCAACCGGGGGCTGAGCGCCTGCCACGAGTTGAGACGAAACGGCGAGTTGAACCCGGCGAATGCCGGCGCGAGCCGATGAGAGCCCCCGTCCCGGGTAACGGCGAGCGGCCCGATCCCAGCCGACGCGACCGTCGCCGAGCACTGCACGAGCGCCGCGGCGACCAGCGCGCCGAAGATGACCGATGAGCGGCGAGATCGTGTCATGGCGCTTGGCTCCCCCCGCCCGCCCTCCCGACTCCGGGCTGGTCAGATCAAGGGCCGGGGGTGGATCTTACGCCGCGACCCTGGCGATCTCCTCGATCGAGGTGACGCCTGCCCGGACCTTGTTGAGACCGTCCTCTCGAAGCGACAGCATCCCCTGCTCGCGTGCGACCGCCGCGATCTCCGACTCGGCCGCGCGGCTCACCGTCATGGCCTTGATCTCGTCGGTCATCGGCATGACGGAGAACAGCCCGATCCGCCCGCGGTACCCCGCGTGGCTGCAGCGCCCGCACCCGACCGCCTCGTAGGCCTCGAGCGGCCCGGCGAGGCGAAAGCCCGCCGCCTGCAGGGCATCCTCGGGGATCATCGTGCGCCGCTTGCAGTAGCTGCAGAGCTTTCGGGAGAGCCGCTGCGCCACCACGCACTCGATCGCCGATGCGGTCAGGAATCCCTCCACGCCCATCTCGCCGAGCCGCGCGATCGCCCCTGGGGCGTCGTTGGTGTGGAGCGTGGTCAGCAGCATGTGGCCCGTAAGCGCCGCCTCGATCGATATCCGCGCCGTCTCGGCGTCGCGGATCTCCCCGACCATGATCACGTCGGGGTCGGCGCGCAGGATCGACCTCAGGCCGGTCGCGAATGTGAGCCCCGCCTTGCGGTTGACGTTCAACTGGTTGATCCCGGAGACCCGGTACTCGACCGGGTCCTCGACGGTGATTATGTTGCGCTCGACCGCGTTCAGCTCCATCAGCACCGCATAGAGCGTGGTCGACTTGCCCGAGCCGGTCGGACCGGTCACCAGGACGGCTCCGTAGGGTCGCTTGAACGCGGCTTCGAGCTGGCTTCGCGGCGTGCCCTCCATGCCCAGCTCGTCGAGCGTCCGCATCGCCTTCTCCTTGTCGAGAATGCGGATCGAGCAACCCTCGCCTCGCTGGGTGGGGAGGGTCGTGACGCGAAGGTCGATCTTGCGGTCGTCGACGTTGACGCTGACCCGACCGTCCTGCGGCACCCGCTTCTCGGCGATGTCCATGTCGGCCATCAGCTTGACCCGCGAGACGACCCCGGAGATCATCCGCTTCGGCACGCGCGCGGTCTCGTGCAGGACGCCGTCGACCCGGAAACGGACCCTCATCTCCCCCTCGTCCCCCTCGAAGTGGATGTCGGAGGCGCCCTCGCCGACCGCCTGGGCGAGCACCGAGTAGACGAGCTTGATCACGGGGGCGTCGTCCGCCGACTCGTGCAGCTCGGTGACCTCGGCGTCCCCCTCCGCGTCCTCCTCCTCGGAGACCGCCTCCGACACGGCGGTCTCGAGGGTGTTCATGCGCCCGATCAGCGCATCGATGTCTTCCTCGGCGGCGACCGCGACCTGGCAGTCCGTGCCGGTCATCATCTGGATGTCGTCCACCGCCAGGACATTGGCCGGGTCGGCGACCGCGAGGAGCAGCGTGTCGCGGTTGACATAACCGACCGGGATGGCCCGATACCGCCGCGCGGCGCTCATCGAGAGGAGGTTGGCGGCGCCCATGTCCACCTTGTGGACGTTGAGGTCGATGTGGTCGAGGCCGTAGCGCTCGGCGATCGCGCGCGAGAGCTGGTCGGCGTCGATCACGTTGTGCTCGCGCAGAAGCGCCTCCGGGGTCTTGCCGGCGATCCTGGCCTCGGTGATGATCTCGTCGACGCGCATCCGCGGCGCATAGCCCAGCTCCACGATCACGTCGGTCACGAACACGCCGGAGTGACCGCGCCGCATCGGCGCCGTGATCCCGCTCGGAGGGCCGTCGGCCTCGTCGTCTGCTCGACGGGCGGTCGCCTCGCTCGCCGTCGGGACTGGTCTCAGGTGTGTGGGTCGGTTCTCGGTGGCCATGACGATCGGGCGGCTCGTCTCATCGCCTCGATCGGGGGCTCAAGCCCGGTCCAGATCCGTAGCGACGCGGCGCCCTGGCGTACCAGGACCTCGAGTCCGTCGACCACCGCCGCGCCGCGCGCCCTCGCGAGCCGAACGAGCTGGGTGTCGACGGATCCATAGGCCAGGTCCACCAATTGGACTGTGTGGTCCAACGAATCGGCATCGATCGGCAGGCTCTTGAGGTCTGCCATACGCTCGGCCGATCCGCCCATTCCAACCGTGGTCGCGTTGACGATCAGGTCGTAGCCGTGCCCGACCCCGCCCAGGCCGCCGGCGCCAAGCTGCGCCACCGAGGCTCCGAGCTCGGCGGCGAGTCGCTCCGCCCTGCCGGCGGTGCGATTCCAGATCGTCGCCGAGCCCCCCGCCGAAACCAGGGCCCAGGCTACGGCTCGGGCCGAGCCTCCCGCGCCTAGGATCAGCGCCCGCCTCCCCGAGGGGGATCCGCCAAGCGCCTCCAGGAACCCCGTCGCGTCGGTGTTCTCCGCGACGATCCCCTCGGCGGCGAAGCTCAGCGTGTTGGCGGCACCGATCCCCCTCGCCGCCTCGGATGCCCGGTCGGCGAGCAACAGCGCCGCGGACTTGTGGGGGACGGTGACGTTCGCGCCCACGAACCCCTCGGCCGCCATCGCTTTCACGCGGGCCTCGAACGCCTCCGGCGAGACCTCGATCGCCTCATAGGACCACTCGGAGTCCAGGCCCAGCTCCGCCAGCGCAGCCGTTTGCATCGCCGGCGAGCGCGAGTGGGAGATCGGCTGGCCCAGGACGGCCAGCAGCTTGGTGGCGGTCACGCGCCCGGGCAGTTCGCGGGAGTCGGCGCCTGGCCACCCGCCGCCTCGCGGGCCTGGTTGTAGGCGGCCTCGGCGCGATCGAACTGAGCCTTGGTGGTCGCGAATGTGTGCTCGCCGCAGGTGTTGGGCTTGACCACGTAATAGAGGTATGAGACGTCGGCCGGGTGAGCCGCCGCCTGAATCGAGGCGAGCCCCGGGTTGCCGATCGGCCCCGGCGGCAGGCCAGAGTTCGTGTACGTGTTGTACGGGGAGTTCAGCTGGAGGTCCGATGGTCGTGAGCGGCTTCGTGTAGTTGTTCTCGGCAAAGCGGATCGTCGCGTCGATCTGGAGGGGCATGCCGTCGTGAAGGCGGTTGTAGATCACCGCGGCGACCAGCTTTCGCTCCTTTGGCACCTCCACCTCGCGCTCGATCATCGAGGCGACGATCAGGACGTCGTAGGTGGTCAGGTTCTTGGATCGCGCGTAGCTCATGTTGACCTCGGCGATGTACTGCTTGAAGGCGGCGAGCTGCCGTACCACCAGGTCGTCGGCGTTCGGATGTCGGGGCATGTCATAGGTGGCGGGGAAGAGGAAGCCCTCCAGGTTCTGTGGGCTCTGAGCCCCGTACTTGCCCGGGTCGAAGCCCTTGGCGCTCTCGCTCGCCTTCAGATAGTCGCCGCCGATCCCCTCCTGCTTGGCGACGGCCGCGATCTGGCGGCGGTCGTAGCCTTCGGGAATCGTGATCTGCGAGGTCGGCTTCGCCACCTGGGTGGTGGTATCGGCGCCGGCGCCGCCGCCTCCGCTCGTCAGGTGATGGACGAGCGCGCCGATCGCGACGACCACCGCTATCGCGCCCACCAGGGCGCCGAGCGCGACGAAGCGGCGGCGCCAGTGAACGCCGGCGGGACCGGGAGGCTGTGGCGTGGCGCGACGCCCGGCGCGACCCGGGCCCCTGGGCGGAGTGTCGTCCCCGTCGAGCACGTCCTTGACCCGATCTGCGAGCGCCCCCCGGCGCTGCCCGGCGCGAGCGCGCCTTCGGGCCTCTCGCTCTGCCCGGCGCCGTACCCGCTCGTCGGAGGAGTCATCCTCGGGACCCCGGCTCCACTCATCCGCCATCGGAACCCTCCCCGTTCGGCCGCGGATGGGCGCTCGCGGCGCCGGCCCTCGCCTGGAGGTAGGACTCGAGCAGATGGGCAGCAGCCAGCGCATCGCTGGCCGCGCGCGCGCCGCCTCGAGCGGATCCCTCCGCCATTCGCGTCGTCAATCGCTCGTCGTAGGTCTCCACTGGCAGGTCCAGAATCGCGGCGAGCGCCTCCCTGAATGCCCGAGCATCGGCAGCCTGTCGGCCCTCGGACCCGCTCAGCGAAACCGGGAGCCCCACGACCACGAGCTCGGCATCGTGCTCTCGAGCGAGGTCCGCGATCGCCTTCGGTTCAGGCGGCTCGACCACTCCCAGGGGGCGCGCGATCGTACCAGTGGGATCCGAGATCGCACAGCCGGCCCGCGCCGCCCCATGATCAATCGCCAGGATCCTCACGCCAGGTGGCGCGGGGGTCTGGACTCAACCATCGAGCTCGCGCTCGAGGGCCTCGCGCGCCGCACGGAGCACCCGCGCCAGGTCGTCGGCGGTCCCCTTGCCTCCAGCCTGGGCGGCATCCGCCCTGCCCCCTCCCCCGCCGCCCGCAGCCCGCGCAGCCTCGCGCACGACGTCGACCGCCGACAGGCCACGGTCGATGGCTCCCTGGGTGAAGCTGGCAACCACCGCGATCCGGCCGTCGGCTTGAGCGCCGAACACCACCGCCGCCTCGCCCAACCTCGCCTTGAGGCGGTCGGCCAGGTCGAGGAGCGTCCGCTGCTCGGCGGCCGGGCCGGCGGTGACCACAATGCGGATCCCGTCGATCTCCTCGCCCCGCTCGTCGAGCAGGGCCTCCGCCCGACCCGCATCGCGACGCTCGGCATCCAGGCTCGCCAGCCGTTCGAGCTCGGCCAGGCGCTCGCTCGCTCGCCGGGCCCCCGCAAGTGGATCTCGTTGAGCGCCGAGCAGGCGCCCCACCTCGTCGAGAGCCGCATCTCGTCTTCGAAACCAGTCGATCGCGGCCGGGCCTGTTAGGCACTCGACGCGCCGGACGTTGGCCGCGCTCGACCCCTCAGAGATGGCCTTGAAGATCCCGACCTCGGCCGTGTTGGCGACGTGGGTGCCGCCGCACAGCTCGCGCGACACGTCGGCGACCTCGACCACCCGTACCCAGTCACCGTACTTCTCGCCGAACAGCGCCATCGCGCCGAGTGCCTCGGCGTCGCTGCGGGCCATCTGCATCGCCCGAACCGGCCGGCTCGCCTTGATCCAGCCGTTGACCCGATCCTCGACGTCGCGAAGCTCATCGGGGCGGAGCGGTCCGCCGTGTGTGAAGTCGAAGCGCAGCTTGTCGGGGCGAACCGCCGAGCCGGCCTGTCGAACATGCGTCCCGAGCCGCTCGCGGAGAGCTGCGTGGAGCAGGTGGGTGGCGGTGTGGTTTCGCATCGTGGCGTGGCGCGCCTCGGCGTCGACCTCGGCCGCGACCCGGCCGCCCGGCGGGGGACCGGGGCCGTCGAGGCGGATCACCTGGTCCTCGCCGAGGCGATAGACGTCGTCCACTCGTGCCTCGGAGCCGTCCCACACGATCCGCCCGGAGTCGGCCACCTGGCCCCCTCCCTCGGGGTAGAAGGGGCTCTCCTCGAGCTTCACCAGGGTCGCCGAGCCGCCGTTGCCCGAGCCGTCGGCGGCGGCCGTCACCGCCGTCTCGGAGCTCAGCGTCTCGAACCCGACGAATCTCGACGGCGGAGCGGTGGCGGCGAAGGTGATCACCTCCCGGTGGCGGTCGCGGACCTCGGGCTCGGCGCCGGTTCTTGCGCGCTGTCGCTGCTTGTCCATCAGAACCTCGAAGCCCCTATCGTCCACCGAGAGGCCCTGCTCGGCGAGCAGCTCCCTGGTGAGGTCGAACGGGAAGCCGTACGTATCGTGGAGCTTGAAGGCATCCTCCGCATCGACCCACGAGGTGCCGGCCTCCCTCGCCTCGGCGATCAGCCGTTGGAGGAGGGCGGAGCCGCGGTCGAGCGCCCGACCGAACGCCTCCTCCTCGTCGGCGACCCACCGGAGGATGGTCTCGCGCTCGGCGGCGAGCTCGGGATAGGCGCCGGCCATGCCCTCGATCGCCCGGTCGGCGAATCGGCCCAGCCAGGGCGTCTCGAATCCGAGCGTCCGGCCCTGCTGGATCGCACGCCGCATCACCCTTCGCAGCACGTACCCGCGCTCCTCGTTGGACGGCACCACCCCGTCGCCGAGCAGGGCGGTCATCCCCCTCGAGTGGTCGGCGATGATCCGCATCGCCCTCGTCGACCGCGCGTCGGCGCCGTAGGAGCGACCCGAGAGATCCTCGGCTAGGCCGATCAGCGGGCGGTACGTGTCGGTCTCGAACACCGACCCGACTCCCTGGAGGATCGCCGCCATCCGCTCGAGCCCCATCCCCGTGTCGATGTTGTTCGCGGGCAGTGGCGCGACCGACCCGTCGTCGCCCAGCTCGTAGCTCATGAAGACGTGGTTCCAGTACTCGAGGAAGCGGTCCGTGTCGTCTCCCGGGAGGTCGTCCGGCCCGCCGAGCTCGGCGCCGCGGTCGACGTACATCTCCGAGCACGGTCCGCAGGGCCCCGTCAGCCCGGCCTGCCAGAAGTTCTCGGATCGGGGCAGCTGCACGATCCGCTCCTCGGGAACGCCGTTCGCCTTCCAGATCTCGATCGCGTCGGCATCGGGACCGAGGCCCAGCTCCTCGTCGCCGCCGAACACGGTGACCCAGATTCGCTCCGCGTCGAGACCGAATCCCTCGATGGACAGCTCCAGGCCCCAGGCGATCGATTCCTCCTTGAAGTAGTCGCCGAAGCTCCAGTTCCCGAGCATCTCGAAGAAGGTGAGGTGGCGGCGAGTGTTCCCGACCTGCTCGATGTCGGGGGTCCGAAAGCACTTCTGGCATGAGGTGAGCCGGCTGCTCGGCGGCACCTGATCGCCCTGCAGGTACGGCCTGAAGGGCTGGACCCCGGCGATCGTGAGAAGGGTCGAGGTGTCTTCGGGCGCCGGGATCAGCGACGCGGACGGCACCCGAAGATGCCCGCGGCTCTCGAAGAACGAGAGATAGGTTTCGCGAATCTTGGCTGAGTCCACGGCGGACGTAGTCTAGGAAGCGATCGTCGCGTGACCGATGATCCTCTCGCCATCCATGAGGCTGGCTGTCTGACCGGGCGCGACGCCGTATGCGGGTTGGTCCAGCTGAAGCGCCAATCCAGCGTCATCGCCCGCGTCGGCGACGATCGTGCAGGAGAGCGGACGGGCCCGATAGCGAAGCTTCACCCGGTTGACCCGCACGCCGTCGCGGCGTAGGTTCACGTCGCGCACCCGGACGGTTCGGGTGGCCAGCTCCTCGCGCGGGCCGGCCACCACCCGGTTGGCGGCCGGATCGGTGGCGAGGACGTAGAGGGGCTTCCCGGCGGCGACGCCGAGCCCGCGACGCTGCCCGACCGTGAACTCGTGGTGACCCCGATGGCGCCCGATCACCCTTCCCGATCGATCGACGATCTCGCCGGGCCGCTCACCGAGCCGCCCGTGCCGGGCGAGGAAGCCGCGCTTTCCCTCTCCGGCCAGGAAGCAGAGGTCCTGGCTGTCGCGCTTGGTGGCCACCGGCAGCCCGGCCCGCGCGGCGATCGCGCGGGCCTCGGACTTGGTCTGCTCGGCCAGCGGAAAGTGGAGTCGCGCCAGGGCGCCCGGCCCCAGGGCCGACAGCATGTAGGTCTGGTCCTTGGCCCGATCCCGCGGCGCCGCGAGCAGGGGGCCGTCGCCATCGTCGACCAGCCGGGCGTAGTGGCCGGTCGCGAGGGAGCCCGCCCCGATCCGATCGGCGAGGGCGACCATCGCATCGATCCGAAGCTCGCCGTTGCAGATCACGCAGGGGTTCGGGGTGTCGCCCGAGGCGTAGCCGCTCACGAACCGGTCGACCACCGTGGCTCTGAAGGCGTCCTCGAGGTCCAGGGTCAGATGGGGGATGCCGAGGCCATGGGCGAGGGCGCGGGCGCTGACGACGGCCTGCGGCGAACAGCAGCTCTGCTCGCCGTCGGTGCGCTCGTCCTCCCACAGCTTCAGGGTCACCGCCACCACCTCGGTTCCCCGGTCGCGCTCGAGCAACATTGCGACGGCCGAGTCGACGCCTCCGCTCACCGCGACCAGGACCCGACTCCCGAGCGTCGGGACGGGCGCGATCCCCTTCCCCGACGACGCCAGCGCGCCGAGCGCGCGGTGAAGGGCATCGGCGGCGAGATCGGCGCCGTGGCGACCCTGCGGCGAGAGCCCTCCCAGCGCCTCGGCCAGGTCGGCTGGCGTGGTCCGGGCCGCGTCGAGGACCGCGGCGCCTTCGACGTGCTCCGCGAGCGCCGCCGCGGCTGCGATCGTGGCCGCGCAGCCCTCGGCGTCGAACCGGGCTGCGACGACCTCTCCGGCCTCGACGAGGAGCGAGACCCGCACCAGGTCACCGCAGGCGGAGCCGCCCGCCGCCCCGGTGAACGAGTGGCGCGGGGCTGCGCCGCGCCGCGAGCGGTCGGTCAGGTAGCTCTGGAACAGGCTCGGGTCCACGTGCAGTGACCGAGGCTAGCGTTCAGCCGAGTCGCCGGGTGCGCTCGAGCGGGGTTCGGCGGCGCGCCTACTTCGGGTAGTAGGGCAGGTTCGACGGGCCGTGGTAGAGCGCGTCGCGCACCGCCTGCTCGACGCTCGCGGGCCCGCGAAAGCCGTAGCTCACGATCGCGGTCGGTGTGCCATGCGCGAGCGGCCGCGGGCGGACCACGATCAGCGCCGGGACCCGGTTGACGTCGAGCCCCTCGGTAATCCGCGCGTAGCGCGCGATCCGGCTGGCCTTGGTCACGAAGACGGCAAGGCCCGGGCGGCCCCGCAGCCGCTCGACGCTCGCCCGCACCGCGGTGTCATCGATCCCGTTCCTCCTGAACACGAGGAGCACGACCGTCTCGCCGTCGGCGTAGGCCCGCGCGACGGGCTTCGGCAACCCCGGGCCGGCGACGAGCTTGGAGGGCAACGACCCGGCGACGCCGCTCGAGGGACCGACCGCGCCGGGATCGGGGACGGGCGTGGTCGTGGAGCCGTCGGTGGGAGTCGCCGTTGAGCCGGTGGAAGGAGCCGGCGTCGAGCCCGTGGTCGCGTCGGTGCTCGGAGTCGTCGCGCCTGGAGTCGCCGTCGCGCCGCCCGTCGGGGTGGGCGCGGCAGTGGTCGACGAGCCGCCGCTTCCACCCAGCACGCGCGTCATCAGAAAGAAGGCGACGACGATGCCCAGCACGCCGATCACGGCGATCTGGGCGATCGGGTTCTCGTTCAGCGCCTTCCTCATGCCGGCACCGCGAACCGTTGCCGGGGCGCCCGGACGCAGACCCGGTCACCCTCCGACTCGCTGAAGAAAGGAGGCTCCAGCCTGCCGTTGCCGCCCGGCCTGAGAACCCTTCTCAGAAGGTGGGCGTCTACCGAGCGCGCCGCACGCGACGCACCGGAAACCGACTCCCAAGCCAATTGCACTGGCTCACAATTGGAGCGGCTGTCGAACAAGCTCGAGCCTTGGCTGACCATAGCAGTCAAGTGCTGACTCGACAGCAGCCTGGGAAAGCTTGAGGCGGGGGCGGATCTGCCAACCCCGGACGCGACCGACCAAGCCGGTCGGACTACTCTCCGCCGTTCTCGGTGCCGAGGCGCTTGGCCGCGAGGTCCTCGCGGAACTTCCAGCGAACGAGCCTTCCGTCCCGGAACGAGAGCTCGACCACGGTCGGCTCCTCGTTTCCGAGCTCGCCGCCGTCGCGCCAGACGTACTGGGTGCGTACCAGCGCGAGGACGTCGTCGCCGTCCACCCGCAGCTCATCGACCGCGTAGCGTCGTTCGAGGTGGTCGTAGCGGTTCTCGGCCCACTCCCTGACCTTGTCGCTGCCGCGACGAATGCCGCGAGAGGTGTGGATCTCGGCCTCGGGATCCACCAGCGCCGCAAAGGCCGCGACATCGCCCTCACTCAGGGCCGTGAAGACCCGTCGAGCAAGGTCAGCGTTCGACTCGGCCACGCGGCAAGTATCGCGGCTCGCGTCGGATCACCCGGAAAGCAGACGGCCCGGCGCCTGGTTGGCGTGCGGCTCTCCCTCAGCCGGGCGGCCCCGCGAGATCCGCGGCGTCCTCGCCTCGGCCGGGCGCCGACGTCTGGCCCGAGGCCCGGAAGCGCCCGCCGGGGACCAGGCTGACCACGCAGGCGATCGCGCCCACCAGCACGAGGAGGAGCGGCCAGCCGACCAGGCTTCCTTCGGGGGTGCTGTCGTTGAGGTCGAGGCCGGCGACCAGCACGAAGACCAGAAGGCCGAACGCCCCAACGTAGGCCGGGCCTCGCACCGAGAAGCGCGATCCGTAGCCGATCGCGAGGAGCGAGACGACGAGCAGCACGATCTCCCACAGGAGGCTCGAGGTGGGCCCGGCAACGGTGAAGAACGGGTTCGAGAACGCGAAGACCTTCGGAGCGCTGAGCGAGCCGGCGATCACCGCGGCGAGCGAGGCGCCGGTGACGAGCTCGCCCGCCCGCTCGGGACCGTCCGGGTCGATTCGGCGCGTGGCCAACGCGGCTGCCGCCCCGAGAAACAGCACGGCGAGGAGCAGCAGCAACCCTCGGTAGACGCCGTAGTGGGCGCCGATCCCGTTCGAGAGGATCTTGTCCCAGAGCGCGGACCACGCGACGATCAGCGCCAGCGATGCGAGCAGGAGCCCGTACCGAAGCCCGGCGACGAGGGTGGCGGCTACGGCCAGCCCCGCGGTGACGCCGAACACCCAGAACGTGTTCAGAGAGGCTCCGGGAGCTCCGTTGATCGCCTCGATGAACTGAAGCAGCGCCAGCGGCGCGACAAGGATCCCGAACACCAGATAGACGGACCCCCATGACCGCAGGCCCGCGGTCACCGCGCCGATCAGTCCCAGCCCGTAGAGGAAGACGAAGGCGATCAGCAGGATCGCGAAGAGGCCCCAGTCGCCCCACGTGTAGCCGAACGCATTCGTCCCCTTGCGCACGAAGGCCAGCATCAGCCCCAGGCCCAGGAGGAGCCCACCGAACTTCCGTAGGGCGTCACGTCCCTCATCCGGCGCGAACAGCTTCCCGACGTCGCTCAAACCCACCTCCCGACGGATCCAGTGACCGAGAGCCCGACCATAGCCGCCGAAGCGGCTGGCAATCAACCGCGGCGGCGGCGCTCGATCCCGAGCTCTCGAAGCTGCGCCTCCTCGACCGGCGCCGGGGCACCGGTCAACGGGTCGGCTCCGGACGCGGTCTTGGGAAAGGCGATCACGTCGCGGATCGAGTCCGCTCCGACGAGGCGCTGGACGATCCGGTCGAGCCCATAGGCGATTCCCCCGTGCGGCGGCGCGCCGAAGCGGAGCGCCTCGAGCAGGAAGCCGAAGCGCTGATCGGCCTCGGCGGAGTCGATCCCGATCGCGGCGAATACGCGCTCCTGGAGTGCGCGGTCGGCGATCCGGATCGAGCCGCCGCCGAGCTCCTGGCCGTTCCAGACGATGTCGTAGGCAGCCGCCACCACCTCGCCCGGGCGCTCGGGATCGAACTCCCCCTGCGGCGCCGTGAACGGATGGTGCAGGGGATCCCACCGAGACTCCTCGTCGTTCCACTCGAACATCGGCCAGTCGACCACCCACAGGAAGCGCTCGCTGTCATCTCTCAACTCGAGGCGGTCGGCGAGATCGAGGCGCAGCTGGCCGAGGACGGTGTTGGCGACACGAGGCGCATCGGCGACCAGCAGGAGCAGATCCCCCTCCTCGGCCGCGAGCCTTTGGTTCAGGGCGCTCAGCTCGGCGGCAGAGAGGAACTTCGCGGTCGGCGAGCGCCAGCCGTCGCCCTCGCGGAACGCCCACACGAGACCCTTCGCGCCGAGCGCCTGCGCCCGCTCGATCAGCCCGTCGAGCGCCGAGCGCGGAAGGTCGCGGGCGCCCGCGTTCAACGCCTTGATGACCCCACCGCCCTCGATCGTGCCCCTGAAGACCTTGAACTCGGTGCCTCGCAGATCTCGGGTCACGTCATGGAGCTCGAGGCCGAACCGCAGGTCGGGGCGATCGGTCCCGAACCGCGACATGGCCTCCGTGTAGGGCATCCGCTGGATCGGCAGCACGAGATCGGGGCCGCCCACGCGCTCGAACACATGGGCGAGCATCCGCTCGTTGACGTCGATCACGTCCTCGATTCCCACGAACGACATCTCGAGGTCGAGCTGCGTGAAGTCGAGCTGGCGGTCGGCACGCTGGTCCTCGTCCCGGAAGCAACGCACGATCTGGTAGTAGCGCTCGAAC
Source organism: uncultured bacterium (assembly GCA_963720685.1). Lineage (GTDB taxonomy): Bacteria > Actinomycetota > Thermoleophilia > Solirubrobacterales > 70-9 > AC-56. Next base: position 1,310,565 of record CAVRGF010000003.1, read on the forward strand.
CCGGCGATCATCAAGAGCTGCTTGAAGAGCTGCGGCGATTGGGGAAGGGCGAAGAACGATCCCGGATCCCGCCGCCATGGGACCAGAAAGTCGCGGGCTCCCTCTGGAGTCGATCGCGAGAGCATCGGCGTCTCGACCTCGATGAACCCCTCGCCGTCGAAGAACTCGCGCATCGCCCGGGCGACCCGGTGTCGCCGCTCAAGCGCTTCTCGCATCCCGTCGCGGCGCAGGTCGAGGTAGCGATGACGAAGCCGAGCCTCCTCGCCGACCTCGCCCGAGAATGACTCGATCTCGAAGGGAGGCGTGTCGGCGTCGGAGAGCAGCGCGGCGTCTGCCACCCGCAGCTCGAACTCCCCTGTTGCCAGGTCGGGGTTCACGGTCTCGGGCGAGCGGCGAACGACCCCGCCCGCGGCGCTGACCACGTCCTCCGAGCGGAGCTCGTGGCCGAGGCCGAAGACGTCGCTACCCGACTCGGGATCGAACACCAGCTGGACCAGCCCCGTTCGGTCGCGCAGGTCGACGAACACGAGGCCCCCGTGGTCGCGGCGACGGTGAACCCACCCCGCGACCCGGACGCTCGACCCGACCCGGTCGCCGAGCACCTGGCCGCACCATGCGTCGCGGTAGCCGTTCGGGCGCAGTCCCGGAAAGCCCGGCCCGCTCACGGCGCGGAGAGCTCCTCGACCACCGTCGCTATGTCGACCTCGCGCTGCACTCCCGAGCTCATGTCCCGAAGCTGGACGGATCCGGCTTCGTCGAGGATCACCGTGCTGGCGACCCCGAGCCGGTCGGCATGGCGCATCTGGCCCTTCATCCCGCGTCCGCCGAGGTCGAGCTCGGCCCGCAGCCCCGCATGGCGAAGCTGGATGGCGAGGGCGAGGGCGCGCTCGCGCTGCCCGTCGGAGGCCGCGACGAAAACCGCGGGCCCGGGGGGCGGTGACTCGGCATCGATCGCAAGCAGGATCCGCTCCACGCCCGCGGCCCAGCCGCAGGCCGGCGTCGCCGGTCCGCCGACCAGCTCGACCAGGCCGTCGTAGCGACCGCCTCCCGCGACCTGGGACTGGGCGCCGAGTCCGCCGCAGTGGTACTCGAACACGGTGCGCGTGTAGTAGTCGAGGCCGCGGACGAGGGTCCCGTCGAGCCGGTAGGCGATCCCGGCCTGTTCGAGCAGCCTCTGGACCGTGGCCAGATGGTCTGCGTCCTCGGGTCCGAGCGCATCGAGCAGACTCGGCGCCTCGGCCATCACGTCGCGGGTCGACTGATGCTTGGAGTCGAAGGCGCGGAGCGGGTTCTCGTCGATTCGCTCACGCACGTCGTCGGCCAGCTTCGCCTCGTGGCGGCGCAGATGGGCGATCAGCTCGCGACGGTACTGGGCCCGCGAGTCCCCCGAGCCGAGGCTTCCGAGCCGCAACTCGAGCCCGGGCACCTCGAGCCCACGAAGGAGCTCGTCGAGAACGATGATCAGCTCGGCGTCGACAAGGGGCGAATCCGACCCGATCGCCTCGGCGTCGAGCTGGGTGAACTGCCGAAAGCGGCCGGCCTGCGGTCGCTCGTGCCGGAAGACGGGCCCCTGCCACCAGAGCTTGACCGGCTGGGGCAGCTTGTGCATCCCGTGCTCGACGTACGCGCGGGCGACCGACGCCGTGCCCTCGGGTCGCAGGGTCAAGCTCCTGCCCGCCTGGTCGGAGAAGGTGAACATCTCCTTGCGCACGATGTCGGTCGAGCCGCCGACGCCGCGGGCAAACAGCTCGGTCTCCTCGAACGCCGGGGTCTCGATTCGGGCGTAGCCGGCGCGCCCCAGAAGGTCGCGTGCGGTGCCCTCCACGCGCTCGCGCGCGAGCGCGTCGGCGGGGAGCACGTCGAAGGTCCCCCTCGGGGCCTGGAAGCGATCGGACATCGGGGGGCGAGCTTAGTTGCTGGCCGGCGCCCTAACGCGCGAGCTCGGCGAGGAACGGGTTCGATGCGCGCTCGGCACCGAGCGTCGTCTGCCCCATGTGACCAGGATGGACGACCGTGTCCTCGGGATAGCGATCCACGAGTCCACGGATGCTCTCCAGGAGGGTCTGGAAATCGCCGCCTGGCAGGTCCACTCTCCCGACCGAGCCCTTGAACAGGACGTCCCCGGAGAAGAGGGCCCCCTGGTCGGGGATCGCGTAGGTGACGTGTCCCGGGCTGTGCCCTGGGGTGAAGACGACGTCGATCTCGAGGCCGGCCACGCTCAAGTGCTCTCCCCCTGCGACCGTTTCGTCCGCTTCGTAGCTCTCGAACGGGCCGAACCCGGGCCACGGCACGAAGGACATGATGTCGGCCAGCACGGGCACCTCGATCTCGGGGCACGTGACGGGTGCCCGGGTGGCCTTGGCGACGGGAGCGACCGCGCCGATGTGATCGAAATGGCAATGGGTGATCAGGATCGCCTCGACGGTGATCCCGAGCGCCGCGACCGCCTCGATGATGCGCTCCGACTCGTCGCCGGGGTCGACGATCAGCCCGCGGTCGGAGCCCTCGGCCCTGAGCACGTAGCAGTTCTCAGACACCGGGCCCACCGTGAAGGAGCGAACGTCGAGCATGGCTGATCGTGGGTCTCGTTGAGGGGGGTGGATTCGGTCCGAGGTTAGCCCAGCGGCGTCAGTCGCCGCGCTCGCGCCTCTTCGCCGCCATGCGGCGGCCATAGAGGAACTTCTCGATGTAGAACCCGAGCGGGATGTAGATCAGGAGCATCAGCGCGGCGAGACCGATCGAGGGACCGAGCGGCTTTCGGAAGATCGCCACCAGGAGCACCATGAAGATGACCGCGCCGAAGGCACCCCGCAGGATCGCGGACCTCCAATTCGGGGGGCTCTCCCCCCGTTTCGCGCTCATCTGCTTGCGCGCTTTCGCGCGGGCTTCCTGACGACTTCGCGGGCGGCCGGTCCGCCCTCGCCGATCGAGGCTCCCGCCCTGAGTGCCCCGATGCTTTCGACGTCGCTTCTTCGTGGTTCGCGCCACGCAGGCAATCTAGCGCCGGCGCTCGGGGCAGGGAACCGTCAACGGCTCAAAACGGGATGATTGCCGCGGTCGGTCCGACCGATCGCGACCGACCATCATCCTGCGGGGTGTCATCCGCGGGAGTCGACGAGATCAGCTCGAAGAGGAGTGATATGGCCACCAACGTGACGGAGAACGAGCAACTGGAGCGTGACCTCGAGGAGCTCATGGAGGTCCAGGCCTTCCCGCCCCCCGAGGACTTCCGCGAGGGGGCGCTGGTCGCGGACATGTCGCTCCACGAGGAAGCCGCGAACGACCTCGAGGGCTTCTGGGCGCGACAGGCCGACGAGCTCCTGGACTGGTTCTCCCCGCCGGATCAGACGCTCGACGAGTCGACCGCGCCGCTCTATCGGTGGTTCGAGGGGGGGCGGCTGAACGTCTCCCACAACTGCCTCGACCGCCACGTCGAGGCCGGCAACGGGGAACGCGTTGCATTCCACTGGCGCGGCGAGGAGGGCGAGGAGCGCGACATCACCTATGCGGAGCTCCATCGCGACGTGATGCGGTTCGCCAACGCGCTGCGCGACCGCGGGATCGGCAAGGGCGACGTCGTCGGCATCTATCTGCCGATGGTCCCCGAGCTCCCGGTGGCGATGCTCGCCTGCGCGAGGATCGGCGCCCCGCACAACGTGGTCTTCGGCGGGTTCTCACCGGACGCGGTCAAGGAGCGGATGGAGTTCTCCGAAGCGAAGGCGCTGATCACGATCGACGGCGCACGTCGCAAGGGCAAGGCGGCGCCGATCAAGCAGGCGGTGGACGAGACGATCGCCGACGTCGCATCGATCGAGACGATCTTCGTCGTCAAGCACACGGGCGCCGATTGTGAGATGCGCGAGGGACGCGACGTGTGGTTCGGCGAGGCGATGGAGGCCGCCGATCCCCACTGCAACCCAGAGCCGCTCGACTCGGAGCATCCGCTGTTCGTCCTCTACACCTCGGGCTCGACCGCGAAGCCGAAGGGCGTCCTTCACACCACGGGGGGATACCTGCTCGGAGTGACCTTTACGCATCGCTACGTCTTCGATCTGAGGCCTGACTCCGACGTCTACTGGTGCGCCGCCGACGTCGGGTGGGTGACCGGGCACAGCTACATCGTCTACGGGCCGCTCTCGAACGGCACTACCAGCGTGATGTTCGAGGGAGCCCCGGACTATCCGGACAAGGACGTGTGGTGGGAGATCATCGAGCGTTACGGGGTCACGATCCTCTACACGGCGCCGACCGCGATTCGCGCCTGCATGAAGTGGGGAGCGCAGTACCCGGCGGCCCGCGACCTCTCCTCGCTGCGGCTGCTGGGAAGCGTCGGCGAGCCGATCAACCCGAAGGCCTGGCTTTGGTACCACAAGGTGATCGGGGGGGAACGCTGCCCGATCGTCGACACGTGGTGGCAGACCGAGACGGGCCACATCATGATCACGACACTGCCCGGCGCCCAGCCGGCGAAGCCGGCTTCGGCGGGCACGCCCCTTCCCGGTGTCGAGGCAGCGGTCGTCGACGAGACCGGCGAGGAGGTGTCGCCCGACACCCAGGGGCTGCTGGTCCTGCGCCGGCCCTGGCCCGGGATGCTCCGCAGCCTCTACAAGGAGGAGGAGCGGTTCCGCGAGACCTACTACGGTCGATTCGGAGACACGACCTACGTCGTGGGCGACGCGGCGCAAAGGGACTCCGACGGATACCTGTGGCTGCTCGGTCGCGTGGACGACGTGATCAACGTCTCCGGGCACCGACTGTCCACCGCGGAGATCGAGTCGGCGTGCGTATCGCATCCGAAGGTCGCCGAGACCGCGGTGATCGGCCAACCCGACGAGACCACCGGGCACGCGATCTGCGCATTCGTCACCCTCGAAGGCGATCTTGAGGGCACCGATGAGCTGGCCGCGGAGATCCGCGACCACGTCGCGACCCGGATCTCGAAGATCGCCCGGCCGAAGCGGATCATCTGGGCCGGCGATCTGCCGAAGACCCGCTCGGGCAAGATCATGCGCCGCCTGCTGCGAGACATCGCCGAGGGCCGCGAGCTCGGCGATGTGACCACGCTCCGCGACCCGACGGTGATGGAGCAGCTCGAGGGCAAGGTTCGGGGGCGCCAGGCGAGCGGCGACGGGGACTGAGCGAGGGGGTGCGGTACCCCTACGCCGTTACCCGTCGCTCGATCGTCTGGGTCGCGGGATCGAAGGCGAGGGGAACGTCCTCGGGCCAGCCGTCGTGCGTCGCCTCGGGGATCAGGCCGACGACCTCGGCACCCACGACGCGGCCGCCGTGGGCCGCGGCGAGCTCGCAAACCCTCGCGGTCACGTCGGCGAGCGGCACCGCGATCGGGTCATGGAGGTTGGTTGAGACCTGGGTGCGCCCCTTCCCAAGATCGATCCCGATCGCCCGGACGCCGAGCGGCCCGCCGCCGGCCTCCCGAACCGCCGCGGCAATCTCGCGCACCTGGGCGATCCCGACCCCCCTGAGCTCGAGGTTGAAGGCCGCGAGGGGTGCGCGGGCGGTGACCAGCGTTGCACCGGCGCTCCGATGGAGCGTATTTGGGCCGTAGTCCGGGTGGAGCTCACCGGTCTCGAGGCGACCGCTGAGCTCGGTTACCCCGCCCGCCCGAAAGAAGGCGCGCTCGCGGCGTGCGGGATCGGTTGCGAGATCTCCGTAGAGGAACACCGGCAGGCCGGCCTCGCCGAGTCGGCGGGCGGCGTCGAGGGCCTCATCGGCGGCGGCGGCGCGATCCTCGGGGCGCAGCCAGACGACCGGGCAGACGTCAAGCGCCCCGATGCACGGATGGGCGCCTTCGTGGCCCCGCATGTCGATCTCCTCGACGCACGCGCGTGCTCCCTCGATGAGGGCACCCGCAAGGGTCCCCGCGGAACCGGCCAGGGTCAACACGGTGCGGTTGTGGACCGGGTCCGAGTGACTGTCCAGGAGCTCAGCCTCGGCTGCAAACGCCCCAGCCAGGCGCTCGACGCGGGCGCCATCGCGGCCCTCGGAGACGTTGGGCACGGCCAGCAGCACGTCCGCGCCGCTCAGACCAGGAGGCTGCCGTTGCGGACCACCGGCTGCCCGTCGATCGCCAGGTCGGGCTCCATCACCACGCAGTCGAGATGGACGGGCACCTGGATCGTGCCTCCGATCCCGGCCGAGGCGCCGAACGCGACGTGGACGGTGCCGAGGAGCTTCTCGTCCTCCAGCAGCTCGCCGCTCAGGACCGCACGCTCGTTGGTCCCGATCCCGAGCTCGGCAACGTGGGTCGCGTCGGAGCCATGCACCCGGAGCAACTCGAGCAGTCGCCGGCCATCCTCGCCGCTGGCCGAAACCAGGGCCCCCTCCTCGACCTCGAGCTCGACCGGCTCGCTGGGGATGCCGATCGCCGCAATCGTGCCGTCGACGACCAGCCTGCCTTCACCGGTCCACTCCTGCGGCGAGATGAAGCCCTCGCCACAGGGCAGGTTTCCGAACGCACCCGGTTCGCCCAGCTCGCCGGCGTCCGGGATGCCCGTCCTGCCCTCGAGACTGAGCCGCAGGTCGGACCCGTTCGGGCAGGTGATGCGGGCCTCGCTGCCAGCCGTGAGGAGGTCGGCGAGGGCGTGGCCGCGACGCCGGAGCTCGGCCATGTCGGCGCTCATCGCCCGGGCGAGCATCGCCTCGGTGACGCCGGGAAGCGTCGCGGCGCGCGCCCCGGCGTCGGTCGCGGCCCGTCGCGCGGCGGTGTGCGACAGAGACTGGACGGTCGGGGCGAGGATCACGTCGGAGCGGAGCATCGCCGCGGCGATCGTCGCGGGGGGCTCCTCGGCGTGCGAGCCTCGCTCCGCCATCACGGTGAGCACCGCCTCCGCGCCGGCGTCCTGGGCGGCGTCACGGAGCCGCTCGCCGATCGCCTCGGTGGCGGGATTGCAGACGACGAGGACGTCTTCGCCCTTCCCCACCGCGAGGCAGTCGCGCACGACGGCCCTCACCGCGCGATCGAGATCGCTCATCGCCCGGAGCCTAGAGGCTGTGATCGGGCGGTATCCGGGTCGGCGGGAATTGACCGCGGGCCGCCCCGGCGCATAGGCTGGTTCTCGTGGGAAGGGAAGCTCGGCTGCTGGGAGGTGCGCTCGCCGTCGCGGTATCGGTTGCGGCATCGATGCCGGGCTCGGCGCTTGCGTCGAAGCGCTTTCCGGACGGCGTGACCGCGGGCGAGGTGACCGCCCATTCCGCGATCGTCTGGACGCGCTCCACCCGCCCCCGCCCGGTGAGTCGCCGAGGTCTGGAGGCGACGAGACGGCGGGCGACCAGTCAGGGCGCCTCAGCGACCGTGGTCTCGGCCTTCGAACGCGCAGGAGAAACGACAACACCGTCCAGGTCAAGGTCAAGCACCTCGATCCCAATCGCACCTATCGCTACCGGTTCTGCGTCAACAATCGCCGACACCGCTGCAGCGCGACCGGCAGGTTCAAGACGGCGCCCCGCTCGTCCGCCGACAAGACGATCCGGTTCGCGTGGTCCGGGGACGAGACGGGCGTCTCCGCCCCGGGTCAGGAGAAACCGTTCTGGGGCCGGATGAGGGCGTTCAAGTCGATGGCCGCCGAGAACAACGACTTCAACATCGACTTCGGCGACGTGATCTATTCCGACCCGGAGGTGCCCGGCGCGAAGACGGCGCGATCGGTGAAGGCGAAGTGGCGGATGTACCGCAAGAAGCTGGCGATCCAGAACATGCGAAAGATCCGCGCGGCGACCGGCCTGTACAACCATTGGGACGACCACGAGTTCATCAACGACTTCTCGATCCCCGAGAACGGCCACCGGCTGTACGACCGAAGCGTGCGGGCGTTCCGCGACTACGAGCCGGTCACGTTCACTCGCAAGCGAGGCATCTACCGCACCTTCCGCTGGGGCAAGAACCTGGAGCTCTTCTTCCTCGACGAGCGCTCGTTCCGCAGCGCGAAGGCGTCCGAGAGGGGGATCTGCGACAACCCGGCGACCGGCGAGCCCGACCTGGCCCCCACCGCGCCGGCGGCAACCCGCGCGCTGTTCTCGGCGGTCATCCCGTCCCTGGCCCAACCGGTCTCCCAGGCGTGCAAGAACAAGATCAACAGCCCCCACCGCACCTTCCTGGGAAAGCCACAGCTGCATCGCTTCCTGAGCGCCGTTGAGAGCTCGAAGGCAAGGTGGAAGGTCGTCATGAACGAGGACCCGATCCAGCAGTTCTATGGGCTGCCGTTCGACCGCTGGGAGGGCTACGCGCACGAGCGCGTTCAGCTGCTCAAGGCACTCCAGAGTCACGACGTCGACCACCTCGTCTTCCTCACCACCGACACCCACGCGGCGTTTGCCAACCTGGTCCGCGAGCGCAGCCTCGCGGGTGACGCCGCACCCTCCAACGCACCGGCCTCGCCCCAGGACACGCCCTACCAGGACTTCATCATCGGCCCGGTGGCGACGAAGCCGTTCTGGCAGGAGATCGACGATACGACCGGCGGCAGCGGTAACGGCAAGCTCCTCTCCCAGGCGTTCTTCAAGCCGGCGCCCCCGGCCGGCGTCGGCATGGCATGCGCCCAGGGCGGACAGAACAGCTACGGCGAAGTGACGGTGCGGAAGGGTAGCCTCAAGGTCGCCTACAAGGACGAGAACGGCGACGCCGTGAACGACGTCAACGGCACCACGCCCTGCGGTCCCTATGTCCTCACCCACTGAGGCGTAGGCCCGACGGCCTGACCCGGGCTACCTCCCACAGTGGCAGGAGTCCAACGCCCGATCCGCCAGTCAGACGGCAGGCGAGCGCCCTACGGCGAACGCAATCTCTGCGCTTCGCGCTCGATCTCTTCCTCGGTGAGGGGCTTGCGCCCGTAGACATCCCACGCATTCGCCGCTACGCCGATCCCCCAGCCGAGCATGGGGAAGATGGGCCAGAACAGGCCCCCGTCACTCGTGATCACCCAGATGACCACCAGCATCGCATTGACCGTCACGTACATGAATAGGTGCGTGCGGAAGTCGCGCTTCTTCTTCAGGCGCGCGACCGCTTGCTCACGCAGCGCGTCTTGACTCGTCCCATCCGCCTCCACGGTTGGGTTTGTATCAGCCTCAGCACGACAGGCGAACCGTTGCCCGACGGCACGAGGTGCCGCTTCGGACCAAGCGCGAAACGGCGAGCGCCGCCGCCGAGGGCCAACCGGCGCTCGCCTCCGGGCGGAGCGGGATGAGCATCGGCTAGCCTCACGACCGGCAGCCTGCCGAGCAGATTGGCAGGCACGCCCCGCCGGAGTAGCTCAGCTGGTTAGAGCAGCGGAATCATAATCCGCGTGTCGCAGGTTCGAGTCCTGCCTCCGGCATCGCGAATCTCCCTGCAAAGCAGGCGGTTTCCGGCGTTTTCGGGCTCCTCGCTCAGACGCCTCGCGTGCACCGGGCGTGCACCCAGACTGCACCCTGAGTGCGCTCCTCGAGCAGCTCGCGAGAGCCGCTCGGCGGCGTCGTGCTGAGGCACGTGGTGGATGTAGATCATCGTCGTCTGGATGTCCGCGTGGCCCATGAACGCCTTCACGTCGGTGAGCGGGAACGCCTGGACCGCGATCGTCCCGAAGGTGTGGCGCAGGTCGTGGAAGCGGATGTGCGGCAGGCCGGCGCGCTCGAGCGCCCGGTAGAAGCGCCGGCGAAGCGCCGAGTCCTCGATGTGCTCGCCGACGTCGTTGACGAAGACGCGATCGTCGTCGTCCGGTCCAGCGCTCGCGCCGGCTCAGCTCGATCGAGGGCCCGGGCCGCCTGGTCGACGAGCGGCACCGAGCGCACCTTGCCCGACTTCGGTCGGCCCATCGGCGTCGACGGTGTACGAGCGACGGACGAAGACGACGCCGCCGCATCCAGTCGATGTCGCCCCAGCGGAGGCCGCGCAGCTCACCGAGGCGAAGGCCGGTGAAGGCGGCGACGGTGAACAGGCGGCGTCCTGGTCGGTGACGGCGTTCTCGGCGAGCAGCTCCACCTCGTGCGGCTCCAGCGCGGCGAAGTCGCCCGAGCGGCGCTGACGGCTGGCGCTCGGCACCGGCGACCGGGTTGACCGGCAGGTCCGTGGACGCGCTGCGCGCGCTTGAAGATCGTGTGGAGCTGCTGCGAGGCGCTTGTTGATCGTCCGCGCGCTCAGCACGCCCTCGGCGACCATCTCCTCGCGGAACGCCTCGATCTCGCGCCGTGGTGATCTGCGAGCAGCGGCGTGTCCTCCCCGAACGCCGGGATCAGCCGCTTGCTCGATCTCGCGCCGGTAGTCGCGGATCGTCGACGGCCGCCGCTTGCGGTCGAACTCGACGTAGCGCATCCACTCGCGGCAGGCCTGCCCGAAGGTGACGTCGTCGCCCGGCTGCGGCTCGACCGCGACGTCCGGCGTCACGGCCGGCGAGGATCTCTGCGAGCTCGAGCCTCCGCCTGGGCGCGCGTGATGGTAGCCCTCGGGCGGCCGGCTCCGCTTCGTCCAGGCGGGCCCGAGCTTGCGCTGAAGGCGCCTGCCCGTCAGCCGTGCGGATCTGCGCGTAGAAGACCGGCCCGCCGGCCCGCTCCAAGACGCGCACGAATCCAGCTCGGCCCAGCTGGCTTGCTCATCGCCTACAACGGGGCAGTGAGGGTGGGCGGCCGTTCGTCGTCCCGGCGCGACTCCCAGTCACTGACGAGTCCTTCTGCTCTGCGATCCAGCTGCTCGACGTCACCCTCATCGAAACGACGGTACCGCCCGCACCGAACGGAAGGGAAGATCGCCCTCCCGAGCCGCCCGGTAGACCCACGACCGCGGCACCCCGAGCCGCTCCGCCACGTCGTCCGCCGTCAGCAGCACCACCGCCACCGCCCCATCGCTCATCACCCGCTCCCTCAGCTCATCCACCATCTGCTTGGAAGTCGCGCCACCCCTCCGTTGTGTCCAACCCCGATCCGAAGTTCCTCGCCCCGTCCGCCCTCAACCGCCCACTGTTCCCCAGCTCATGTCTCTTCCCGTCCGCCGCCGACCCCAGTCGCTCAACGTTTCATGTTGAGAGGGTGGGGTCGGCGGCGGTAAGGGCCTGGAACGCCAGCGCTCAAGCCAGATGCTGGTGGACGGGCCGTCTATAGCCCCGTCCGTACCGATTTTGAGGTACCGGACGGGGCCTGGAGCATCCGATCGCGCGCCTACATTCGCTGACATGCAGGCAGACGGCCAACCAAGCTCCGGTCTGTCCCGAATGCGGGCAGGCAGCCGACCGGCACACCGAGCTGATCCCGGTCGAGCGGCGCATCGTTGGCCAGGAGGACGGCGTGCTCACGATTCAGGGACTCATCAGCGAGAAGTGCTACGAGCTTCCCGAGGGCCAGGAGCTCCTCTGCCCGAACGGACACGCGTTCCCGATCCCTACCGACCTCGACGTCACGTACATCTAGGAATGACCTACGCAGAGCTGCTCGCCCAGGCCATCGAATACGACGATGAGGCCGAAGGTTCCGTCGACTCCCTGATCGCCTACAAGAACGCGCTGGAGGACACGCTCGAAGCAGCGGAGCACGCGCTGCGCCGGCGCGGGCTCACGATCGAGGACCTGCTCAAAGAGGGCTAGGAACTCCCGCCGCCACGGGACCCCACACCGCAGCGGGTGCTGCTTGCCATACGGGCCACGTCGGGAGCGGTGTCGTGTTCAACATATCTTCGCCCCGGTACCCTTGAGGGTACCGGGGAAGCAGATCAGAGTCCGGGGTTGCAGGATCGCTGGTTCGCCGCTATACCCCATGCATGCCTTCCCATCGCAGCGGGACAACCGCGGCCGATAAGCAGCTGGTCAACGCCGCTCAGCAGGTGGTCCGCGAGAGGCTGTGGATGGCTTCGCGGGAATTGACTCTCGAGGACGTCTCTAACGCCTGCGGCGTGTCCCCTCGCCGGCTCCAACGCGCCTTCTACCGAGAGAGCCCCGAGGGCCGACCGACCAGTTTCCAGCAGATGGTCACCGGAGAACGGATGCTGGCGGCCCGCCGGTTGCTTCGCTCCCGCCGAGGGATCTCAGTGCGCAGGGCGGCGAGGCGGGTCGGCTACCACGACGTGCCGCAGTTCACTCGCGCCTACCGCGATCGCTTCGGGGTAACGCCGGCCGCCGATCGGCACGCGGCCGGCGGCCGCGAACGTGGAGGGCGACCGGGTGGTGCTGCGGTCTCGGGGCGAGCGCGGCGCGAACGCCTGCGTCGCCGCGCTCTCGAGGCCGAATACCTCGAAGCGGACCTCGCCTCCACGGTAACCGTCTTCGATCTCACCGACGAGGAGTCGCATCGAGCCCGGGGAATCGCCACGGAGCGAGGCCTTGCCGCGATGCACCGTTGGGTGCGCGGGCTTCACACAGCGAAGCTCAACGCTGAGGCAGCGGAGTGGCGCGCTCAGATGGCAATGCTGGAAACCAGCGTAATCCTCCGTCGCGCCGAATTATTGAATCTGCCCGTCAACGAAGTCCTCGAGGGCGCCGAATCTCGCGAGGGTGCCTAGCAACAGCCGCTATTCGGGCTCAACGGGCGCAATTTGCGCGGTTTCAGCCCAACAAACACCGTCCGATGACGGAGCCATCGTCAGGGGTTACGTGAACAGCAGAAGTCCGCGCCGGTAAGCGCGACTCCCAAGTCGGAGTGGCGGAAATCTAGACAAAGGAACAGACGGAAAAATGGAAGCGCGAGCAAACAGCAAAATCGAGAAGGCGTTCGACGAGTACGAACGCGACACCGTTCGACTGCGTGACGAACTGAACGAACAGGCCAAGGACGTCTACCCGGAGGTCTGTGGAGCCGCCGAGGCGGCCTTCCCCGGCAAGACCGAGAGCAGGCGCGGCGGCAGTTGGGGGCGGCGGACGGTGGCCGGCCCCTGGCTCAAGGACATCGACGTCATCGTCGAGTTCGACGATGTCGACGAGCTGCTCCAGGGACGGGCGAGCCCGTTCCTCGATCGGGTTGCCGAGGCTGCGCTCGAGTGCGCGCTCGTCAGAACGGCCCGTCCGCGACGCCGAGCTGTCGAGTGTTCACTCCGCGATTACGAGTTCACGGTTGACATCGTTCCCGGCATCTGCGCGCCTGACGGCAAGCGCCTCTACCTGGCCAACGTCAGCCCGAAGGACAACGCGGACATCTGGCAGCTGCTTGATCGCACGCGGCCAGCTCACTGCTGCCCGCGCGAAGAACGTTGCCATGGCGGGGCTCTATATCCGCGTCGTGCGGGTGATCAAGTTCTGGAACCAGAGCTTCAGCAAGGAGCACAAGCCGTTGCATAGCTACCACGGCGAGTCTCTCGTCTACCACTCGATCGACGGGGCGAGCGGCTTCGTCGAGGCGATCCTTGCCTTTTTCGACCACGCCTACGAGAAGCTCGCGCCTGGTCAACTCACCTCCGACCCTGGTGATTCCGGCCAGTTCGTCGACCAGCTCCTGGAGGACCATAAGCGAGCGAAGGCCCGAGCGGTCGTCGCTCAGGCCCGACAGACCGCCCACGAAGCCGCCGAGCTCGAGGACCCGGATCAGGCAGCAGAGGTCTGGGGCTCGATCTTCCCCGGATTCCCGTCACCGAGCATGAGCACCGCGAGCGTCCGCAAGGCCTTGGCCGCCGGCGACGGCATCACCGACGCTGGGGTTGTGCCGGGCAGGCGCGGCCGCGAGGTTCCGAGGACACGGTCATGGAGGCGGGGCTAAGCCCAGCTCGTCAGCGGATGCGGTGGTGGAATGGCGCCCTCCCCGTCGTTCACGAGCTTGAGCATCCGAGCATCGACGCCGACTCGACGATCTCGCGGCTCCGGCCACGTGAGGTAGAGCGGCATCCGACACTTCGACGGATGGTCGAGGGAGCCCAGGGCTTCCCATGGGACCTTCTCGGCTGGGAATCCATCGTCAAGGGACGGTTTGGCGTCTTTCGCTTGGTCGCGCTCTTTCCGGCGCCACCGCATCAAGACGATCCGCAGGTCCTCTGCCTGGATGGCCCACAGCGATCGGGACATCGCAACAGCCCCTTGGAACTCTGTCTCTACATGCCTGGCGACCCGCCGGAGTGGCGCTGGACAATCGATCAAGGCGTACTCGGGCTCTTCGATATCGCGCGGAGACACGTAACTGCGGAGGAGATCTGGCGCGAGAGCGGCGGCCGTTGGTGGCCGCTCGATGAGGCCCCGCACGGCTGGACCAGCCCGGCCCTGCGCAATCCCAACTCGCGATTGCCCCCGCTCAAGGACCGGATTTGAGGCTGCGCGCGTTCCTCAGCCACAGGCGGGAGGACGAAGCTCCCGTCGCCGCACTGCGCGATGAGCTCTGTGTCCGGGGCATCGGCGGCTGGAAGGACACCGAGGACCTTCCAGTGGGTGAGCGAACCCGCAGGCGAATAAGGCGGGTGCTCCGACGCGAGACCGGCGGTTTCGTCTGGTGGGGAACCGAGAAGGTGCTGGCTTCGAGGATCGTGAACAAGCTCGAGATCCCCGGGGCGCTGAGGCGCAAGCGGCGCAACTCTCACTATCCACTCGTGCCTCTGTTCGTCGAACTGCAGCCCGGCCGCGACCGGGAGAAAATCCTCAAGGCCGTGGGGCGGCGGCGAGGGGCGAGGCTCCTCGATCTCAACGGCGTCGTGCGCGCGCCCGATGAGCAGATCGAGCAGTTCGTGCAGCGAGCTGCAAGGCGCTACGCGTCTGACGCGATCCGAGGCCTTGGGCCGGGGGCGATCACTGCCGGCTTCACCGCCTTCCGAGCGCCGCGGCCCGAACAGGACCTCACTTTCGATTGGAGGTCAGTCTTCGACCCTGAGACGCGCGAGCTGGCCGACGGCCGTGCTGCACGGCTGCTAGAAGCACTGGGGCAGGCCCGCGAGGCGCTCCAGTCTCAGTCAGAGCAGCCCCAGCTGCTGATTGACCTAAACCTCCCGCTTCCTCTCGCGTATCTCGTCGGCTATGAGTGGCGGATCACCACCGGCATGCGGCTGAACTTCGTCCAGCGCACGGGCACGACCGAGGTCGTCGTCGCCGGTGAGGGACCAATCACCGACCCTGTTGCCCCGCCCGAAGTTGCGGCGTCGGTTATCGACGGCCCGGTGGTGGTAGTCGTGTCGACTCCCTGGGGAATTACCGGAGCCTCCAGCGAGTACGCGAGGGCGATCGGCGCGACGAATACCTTCACTCTCGCAGCGCCCAGACTGCTAACGGCCCCAGAGCTGCGCGGGCTTGCGCGAACGACGGCCGGCGTGCTCAAGGAGCTCAGCGACGCCGGGGTCGAGAAGCATCTGCTCGTTCGTGGGCCGGCTTCCCTCGCCGCGATCATCGGAGCCGGGGCCAACGCGACCGGAAGTACCGTCCTGCCGTTCTGGCACCGGGACCGCTTCGTCACGGGAATCCAAGTCGGCTGACGTGGAGAACTCGCTGCTGCGTCCGTAGTGAGCGATGTCGCCTACCTGGACTTCTCGATCAACGTCGGCACGTGCGCCTCCTTCGCGCATATCTCGTGGTGCCAACGACCGAGCTTCCCCCACTGGTTCACCGCGTCGATCCAGCGTCGCGCCGCGGTCACCTTGGCGTCGTCCTTCTCGTCCTGCTCGCCCTTGCCCTCGATCAGCGAGCGTCGTGCCCGTTGTCGAGCCTGACGAGGAAGTCGGGCCGGTAGCGCCCAGTCGTGCCCAGTAGCGGTAGGGGATCTCGAAGAACAGGCGCTCGTTCTTCGCGTAGGCACGACGCGATCGTCCTGCTCGAGCTGCGCGCGCCATCCGCAGCTCGAGTTTCGAGTCGCAGACGACGTGGCTGATGTGGCTCTTCGTCGTCGGCTCGCACGGCTTGGCGGTCTGGAAGTTGACAGTCTGTCGACCGATCGGCTCGTACTGGTTCGAGCACCGGCAGCAGGCCGTCGTCGCTCCTCGAGCGCACGCAGGCGACGCGATGCGGTTGCGCAGCTCGGTCGACGTAGCGCAGGTTGCACAGCTCGCGCTCGTCCTCGACGCCGGCCGCGTACTCGACCTTCTGCGGCGATCACGTCGCGGACGATCTTCGCGCCATCTGCGGGAACAGCCATGGCTGCTCGCGCTTGTCGATGTCTGTGACGAGATCGGCCGCCAGTCGGAAGACGAGGCGCTGCAGGCGGAAGTGCTCGTAGGCGCCTGGCGGTCCTGGGTCTCGCCGCCGATCCCCTTGCCGGGGCTGCCGACCTCGAACTCGACCCAGGTCGCGTTCGGGTCGTTCTCGGGCGAGACGAGGATCGGCTCGATCGCATCCAGGTCGACCGTCAACGACGTCGCCGAGGTCGCTGATGATCTGCTCGACCCGCGGGAACTCGAGCCGCAGGCTCCTCGCGCTCGCGCAGGCTGCGCACCGGTGTCGTCTTCGGCGGCTCGACGGTCGCCCCGCTCGCCCGCGCGAACGGCAGGAGCTGGAACGGCACGCCGTAGACGTCGACGAACTCGGGCTTGCTGAGGTCGCGTGTAGTCCGAGCGCCGCAGCCCGCGGCCGACCACCTGCTCGCAAAGGAGCTGGCGACTGGAACGCCCGCAGGCCGAGGATCTGGGTGACATTGCGCGCGTCCCAGCCCTCCGAGAGCATCCGACGGAGATCAGGCAGCGGACCTGCTCGCCCGGCTGCCCCGGCTTGCCGACGGTCGCGACCAGCTC
This sequence comes from uncultured bacterium, assembly GCA_963720685.1. Lineage (GTDB taxonomy): Bacteria > Actinomycetota > Thermoleophilia > Solirubrobacterales > 70-9 > AC-56. Next base: position 1,327,168 of record CAVRGF010000003.1, read on the forward strand.
GCGCAGCCGCTCGGCGGCGTCCTGTGCTGACTCGCCCTCCTCGCGCGCCTCGGCGTCGTCGAGCAGCTTCGAGTCGATCCGCACGGTGTACTGTGGCTCGCCCGTCGCGGTTCTCGAGCCACGGGCCGGCCTCGCCGCGCTCGGCGATGTGCTTCTCGAGCATCTCGGCCATCTTCGTCTCGTTGCAGACGACGATCATCACCGGCGGGATCGTCGCGGCCCGCCTGCCGCCCACGCGCTCGAAGGTCTCCTCCCACTCGCCGGCGAGCTGCTTGAGCGGCCCGTCGACCTCGCTGAGGTAGTCGATCAGCGGGTGGCCGCGCGTCGTCGGGTCATCGCCACGCTTCGGGCAGCGCCTTCTTGACGTACTCCCAGAGGTTGCGGTACTTCGGGACCGACGCGCCGGCGTCGTCGTCGGTCGGGATCCGCGGCACCTTCACGAGGCCGGACTCGATCGCGTCGACGAGCCCGAAGTCGGAGACGACCCACTCGAACGGCCGCCAGGCCTTCTCGCCGCCGACCGCTCCCGGGTACATCGGCGTCGCCGAGAAGTCGATGCAGCGCAGGATCTCGCGGTCGCGGTGGATGCGCTCGAGCCCGTCGATCCAGACCGTCGCCTCTCGACCTCCTCCTTCTCGCTCGCCTTGACCTTGAGATCCGGCGGCGGGCCGCCAGGCGTGATGGGCCTCGTCGTTGAGCACCATGATCCGCCGCTTGGTCCCGAGGTCGGCCGAGCACGCGCCGGCAGAACGCCGCGTCGCTCTCGCGCCCACGCCGCAGGACGCTGCGCTTCGGGTCCTGTCTCTCGGCGCGAGCTGGTGCCAGTTGATGACCTGCACCTTGACCTGCCCGAGCAGCCCGGCGTAGCTGGCCGGGGATCAGCTCGAAGCGCTGGTAGACGCTGTCTGGGTCGGACGGGCAGCAGCCCGTCGTCCCCGTCAGCCGCTCCTTGACGGTCAGGTTCGGGCAGACGACCAGGAACGCGTCGGCGAACGGCGGTCCTGGCGGTTGGCGACCTTGTTGAGCCCCGACCAGGCGATCGTCATCCCCATCACCAGCGTCTTGCCGGCGCCGGTAGCGAGCTTGATCGCCCAGCGCTCGTAGGCCTCGTAGCTGCGGTGACGTCGATCCCGACGCGTCGGTCGGCCGGCGCCTCGGTGAGGAAGGCGATCGTCTCGATCGCCTCGCGCTGGGCGAAGAACGGCCGCATGCTCGCGCTCAGGGTCGAACCAGTGCTCGAAGAGCGCCTTGGTGACCTGCGTCGCCCCCGGGTAGCCGTCCTCGCGCCACTCCCGCACCCGGTCGCGGATCCGGTTGACCTGGTCCAGGTCGGACGAGCTCGTCGGTGATCTGGAGCTGCCCGCCCTTGAGCATCGGCGGGATGTAGCCGGCGACGCGCCGACCGTCGCGCGATCGTCGGCGCACCCTCGCCGAAATCCCAGTGGCGCGTCGGCTCCGCGAACGGGTCGTTGATGATCGGGTTCTGGTCGGTGACCTGCCCGACCTGGCTCGCCGCTGGCGGCTTCGCCATCGTCGCTCAGCCGACGAGGTCGAGGATCGCTTCGCTGGTCTGGCCGGCGTCGTCGACGACGCGAACGGCGCCGCCTTGCGCGTCGGCCCGGCTCGAACGGCAGCGACACGAACGAGTGCAGTCGACTCGATCGACCTCCTCATCGATCGTGCCCTTGCAGCGCCTTGCCAGCGCCTCCCAGGCGTTCGATCGCGTGAAGAACGCCTGGTTGACATGGAAGACGATGCCGTCGTAGTCGTGGTCGAGAAACCACGCGGCGATCTCGTCCTGGTTGCGCGAGACGCACCTCCCCGGTCGCCGCGTCGAAGCTGTCCATGCCCAGCAGCTCGACCGAGACCGTCGCCATCCGTTCCGTCGTGAACGCGTCGCCTCGGGCGCGGCGAACAGCCGGAAGGTCTGGCTGACGCCTTGGTGTTCTTCAGCAGGTCACCGAGAGCAGGTCGGCGTTGGCCTCGAGCAGCGCGACGTTGATCCGCCCGCGCTTGTCCGGGCGCGAGGTACTCCTGCGCCTCGGCGGTGGCGGCGAAGCCGGCGAAGACGATCAGGTTGTAGCCCGGGCGCTTCGTGCGAGCGCCTCGTCGACCTGGGCGACCGTGATCGGGCCGTGGCGCGGACCGAGGCTCACCGCGAAGCGCTGCTCGGCGCCGTCGGCATCCGTGAACGTGCCCTCCGCATGGAGCGCGCCGATCCCGGCTAGCGGCTCGAGCGATCACGATCGGCGGGCGGGCTTGCCCTTGCGCGGGATGCCCATGCGTGCGCAGCGCGTCGAGCAGCGCCGCGACATGATCGGCAGCGTGCTGTCTGCGGACGACCGCCTCGAGCCGGTTCCGTCGAAAGGATTATCCGCGTAGCGGGAGAGGGCCTCCACCGTGAACGGTCCGGACACGCGAACCTTCGACGCGGTCGACCACTGGCTGGTCATAGAGCGTACCTCTGTCGGCCGCCTCGTCCGTAGCCGATCGAACTCGCGGTCACCCGCGTGAAGCTGTCGTACTCGCAGGCCCGCCGTCGACGCCGCGGTCGGGGTCGGCCAGCTCGGTAGTAGTCAAACTTGCGCGTCAGCAGCCGCTCGCGGGCGAGCGCAAGCGCCACCCGGCTCGTGTCGATCGTGATCCACCGCCGCCCGAGCTTCTCCGCCGCTAAGCGGTGGTCCCGGAACCGCAGGTTGGGTCAAGGACCAGATCGCCCGGGTCGCGTGAGTCATTGCAACGCAGCGCTCGACGATCTTGCGGATTGGTCTCGACGACGTACGTGCTTCTTGCGCTGCGCGAACCCCGCCTGGCCGGTGTCGGTCCAGATGTTCGTCCGCCGGACTCCCGCCGGCGTCGTCGAGGAATCGCACGTACCTGAGAGTGTTCCCGACGACCTGCGAGCCGACCTGCCTCGACGAGACCCTTCATTCCCTCGGGTCGCAGCATCCAATGGCGATTCGGCCCGGGTGGAACGGTCTGCCCTCGAACTCGAAGTCGACCGTCTTCGTCGCGCTGAAGCCCTGAGAGGTCGCGTTGTCAAGTCGTGTAGATCCGCGCGCCCTTCGGCAGCAGTGCCAGGGTCGCAGCCGTTCCTCGGCGGTCATCTTGCGGCGCTTGCCGTCCGGCATCTCGACACACTGGTAGGCGCCGCCAGCGCATCGGCAGGCTCGCGCGCTCGATAGAGCTGGCGGTACTTCGACCTGTGCGCCTTGTCCTTGCGCGTACCAGAGGAGGAAGTCGCTGACCTCCGGCAGCAGCGTCGCGGTGACCTGCGAGGTCTTCGTCGACCGTGATCGTCGCGCAGTGGTTCTCAGGCCCGAACACCTCATCGAGCAGGACTGCGGACCAGATGCATGTTGTCCGGCCCGATCTGCACGAACGATTGAGCCCGTCGTCTGCAAGCAGCTCCCGAGCCAGCAACGAGCCGCTCACGCAGGTAGGTCAGATAGCTGTGAACGCCGAGCTCCCACGTATCCCGGTAGGCCTGAATCTGCTCGGGCTCGCGCGTGAGCGACCCGTCGTCCGTCTCCTTGCGGCGCTCGGTTCGAGATCCGCGCCTGGAAGTTCGAGTTGAAGTTGATCCCGTACGGCGGATCGATGTAGACTCATCTGCACCTGCCCGGCCATGCCGCTCGCGCTCGAGCAGACTCGTCATCACGACCAGCGAGTCGCCGAGGATCAGCCGGTTCGCCCAGCCCATCTCGTGCTCGTAGAACTCGACCTGCTTCGCACGATCGAGCTCCGGGATCAGCGAAGAGCGCGAGCTGGGCGTTCTCCTGCTGCGCCGCCTGCATGATCGCCTCGGTCGAGAGCCGCTCGTGGACGTGGATCGACGGCGCCTCGACCTCGAACTCGGTCGCTCCGTCCTTACCGGCCCAGACGAGCTGCGGGTGGGAGATGCGGGTCGTATTCGAAGCGGCGCTTCGGGCGGCGTCTCGATGTCCTCGCGTGCGAGGCCGGCGGGAGGGTTGTTCAGCCGGGTCGCGTCCATCGTGCCGATAGTCATCGACCTGCTTCTCTTCTCGGTGCCGGACTTGCGGGAGGCCAGATCGCTGGAAGAGATACCTAGAGAGGGCAGGGGCCCGCGCCCCGCCGAATGGCTGAATCCGCCTCGGCGCCATCACTGCTGGCCGACACAGTGCCATGCACCGGGTCGTCCTGGCTCCTGACGATCGGTCTCTATTCTGCGAAGTTCTTCAGCAGATAAACCTTGCATGATGAGCATCATCAACGACATGAGCTTCGACACGAAGCAGAAAAGGCGCAAGAGCCGACGACGTAGACAGCGTCGCCTCGCTGTGCGCAGGGCGCGTTGAAGACGGTGGCGAAGCGCTTCTGGAGGTCAAGTAGCCACTCCCCGAACCAATCGTCCTCCGCCGTCCTGACGGCCCTCGCGCGAACTCACCCGCGAAGGGGTCCTCGGGCGCGAGCGCAAAGGCGTCGATCTACTCGGCCTACGATCGACACGATTTGGCGCGAGCATGCCCGTGGCCAGCGCCGCCGCGGCCGAAACGCTGCGGGCGCCGATGCACTCCCGCGGGCCTGACCGCAGCGAATGCGCTCGGCTTCACGACGCAGGACCCGTTTCGGCGCGAGTTCGCCACGCGGGCTCGCCGGGCGGCCGCTCGCTCGCAGCGATGCCGTCGTCTACACGCGCCGACCAGACAACCGCGAGGGCCTCTCGCCGACGGAGGGCGCCCTGCTGGAGTTCCTGCGAGAGCGCGGGCAGTCCAGCGATCTCTCGCCGGAGCGAACGCGCCGGCGGCTTCATCAGCTGCTTACCCAGGAGAACACCTTTGCGCGCCTAGTCAAGGCGGCCGAGAAAGAGCCGCCCCGCGTTCGCGCGATGCTGGGGGCGCTTGGACAGGAGCTCGAGGCGGATCCGAGTCTGCTGCAGCGCCTGCGAAAGAGCCTAAACCCGGCCTCACGCTTCGACTTCGGAGCCCTGCGCGGCCTGAAGTATGCCCGTGACTGGCAGACGAAGTGAAACTGCACGAGCACGATGAGTTTCGCGAGTCCCTGGTTGCGACCGCCCGCCAGCACGAGCTCCCTGAGCAGTTCATCGAGAAGGACTACTACGTCACCGAGATCCTGCGGATCGTCGTTGACACGCACGCGAGGACGATCTTCAAGGGCGGCACAAGTCTCTTCAAGGGTTGGCGTTTGATCAGCCGCTACTCGGAGGACATCGACCTCTTCCTGGATCCCGAGGCGTTTGACCCGCATCTCGGGCGGCGAGCCGTCGATCGCGAGCTCAAGAATCTGCGCGACGCGGTCGCCGCACACCCGGCACTCACCCATGTCGCTGAGCGGAGCAGTCGGAGCAAGGGCTTCAGCCGCGAGGACCTCTTCTCCGTACGAGTCGATCGTCGCCGATCCGCTGCTCCCGGTTGAGACAGCGGTTCTCCTAGAGCCGGGCATACAGAGCGGCAAACACCCGACTGCCGACCTCGAGATCTCCTCGCTCGTCTCTGACTTCCTGCGGGAGACCGGCACTGGCGACCTGGCTGACGACCTCAACCCATTTCCGATGACCCTTCTCCACTTCCGCCGCACCTTCGTGGAGAAGCTGTTCACCATCCACGGCAAGGTCGAGCGACTCAAGGACGAGGGCCAGCCGCTCGGTCGTGATACCCGCCACTACGCCGATCTTCACACCCTGGCGGTCCAGCCTGAGGTGACCGCCATGCTCGAGTCAGACGAGTACGAGCGCATCAGGCGCGACTACGACGAGCACTCGCGCAAGTACTTCGCCAAGTTCTACCGCCCACCGGATGGGTTGAGCTTCGCCTCCAGCAACGCGCTCTTCCCGTCCGACGAGCTGCGAGCGCAAATCGAGCCCGACTACGAGCGCGAGTGCCAGCGGCTCTTCCCGACGGGCCAGGCCTATCCGCCGTTCGGCGATGTGATCGATCGTCTCGAATCGCTTCGCGAACGGCTCTAGATTCGCCGCTTCTTCTTCTTCCGCCGTGCACCCGACCGTGCACCGAACTCAGGACTTCGTGCGTAACCGGGAGCACCTGATGGAACCTCAGAACCGCTTGGATAAGCCAGATTCTCTCCGTCGTCGCCGATCATAATCCGCGTGTCGCAGGTTCGAGTCCTGCCTCCGGCATCGGGCCTGCGGCAAGCTCTCTGCGACATCGCTCGCCCTCCGGGCTCGCTGAGGTTCGAGTCCTGCCTCCGGCATCGGGCCTGCGGCAAGCTCGATCCTGCGACATCGCTCGCCCTCCGGGCTCGCTGAGGTTCGAGTCCTGCCTCCGGCATCGGGCCTGCGGCAAGCTCGATCCTGCGACATCGCTCGCCCTCCGGGCTCGCTGAGGTTCGAGTCCTGCCTCCGGCATCCGGCCTGCGGCAAGCTCGATCCTGCGACATCGCTCGCCCTCCGGGCTCGCTGAGGTTCGAGTCCTGCCTCCGGCATCGGGCCTGCGGCAAGCTCGATCCTGCGACATCGCTCGCCCTCCGGGCTCGCTGAGGTTCGAGTCCTGCCTCCGGCATCCGGCCTGCGGCAAGCTCGATCCTGCGACATCGCTCGCCCTCCGGGCTCGCTGAGGTTCGAGTCCTGCCTCCGGCATCCGGCCTGCGGCAAGCTCGATCCTGCGACATCGCTCGCCCTCCGGGCTCGCTGAGGTTCGAGTCCTGCCTCCGGCATCCGGCCTGCGATCTGTGGATGGGCCAATTCATAGGAGGACGCGCCCTCGAAGGAACGGGTGCGCCAGTCCTTTGAAGCACCCATTCCCTCACGGTCTCCCTGGCACGGGAGGAGGCATCTTGAGGGTGTGATCCCTCGATAGACGTCGTGTTCCGTGCCTCTAGGCAGTCCGTTGACGCCGACCATACCCTTGCGCATGGAAGCGCACAAGGGGCGATACCGAATCCCAGTACCCCGCAGCGTGAAGCGCCGAATAAGCCACCCCTACTCCCACAGTCGGGCGGTTTGGAGGGCCTTCCCACTGCCGGGGTTCGCATCCAGGTGCACGAAACCAGGCACGCGTTCACCGTGAGCGCGGTATTGCCGGTCAGCCCACCGCGTGTGCGGTGATCCGACAGTCCCCGGATCCCGGATGGAGCGATACCGCGGCGACGCCACTCGCCGACGTACCGTCCTTGTCGAGGATCGCGAAGGATTTCTCCTGCGCCGCGAAGCTCGTGCTGCTCAGGCTGACGATGAACTGGACGTCGAACGGTTGGAGCCGAAGGGCGAAGTCGGAATCGCCTGCCTCGCCATCTGCGACGAGGACCGGGCCTGCCTGATCGACACCCGTCTCGATCCCTCCGCCGAGCGTCCCCCCTCCTGCGTTGTTGCAGGTGGCGATCAACGGGACCCGCCCAATCGTAAACAGCGACTGGCTGGCGCCGCTTCCGCCCGCCTGGTCATGGAGCAACGCCGTGCCGGCACGGAGGAAGCCGACGCCCGCCAGCTTGTCATTGGTGATCGCCCCGTTGGCGAGCTTCCCGTTGGTGACGGCTCCCGCGGCGAGATCCCTGGCATTGAGGGAGCCGCCGATCACGTTCGCGTGATCGCCCGTGGGCGGTTTGTGGCCCGAGACCGTGCCAGGCCCGATCTGGCTGTTGTCCGAAACGACGAACGCGGCCACCGCCGTCCCACCTCCGAGAACGAGAAAGACGGCGAGCGTCGCCATCACGTTTGCGTACGTCAGCCGGCTGCGGATGCGGCCCATCGTTCCCCCCTAGGTTGTTGGACGACTCTTGGCGACCCTATACGCAGCGTGAAGCCGCGTCCAGAGAGACCAGGTCCGACTTCGTAGCGCTAGGTCGGCTTCGCGTATTCCCCGAACTCACCGAAGTCGAGCGAGACGCACGCCTCGTCGCCGACGACCTCGGCGTCGTGCCCCGGCGGGATGGCCATCACGTCGCCCGGACCCACTTCCGCCTCCGAGCCGTCGTCCATGTAGACCTTCATCCGGCCGGAGATCACGTAGCCAAGGTGGGAGACTTGGCACGAGTCGGTCCCGGCGATCGGCTTGACGTTCTCGGACCACCGCCATCCGGGCTCGAACACGGCCTTGCCGACGACCTGCCCTGCGATGTTCAGGACATCAGCCTTTCCCTTGCCCTGGAACGGGCGGGTCTCGTCTGGTGAGTCGAAGTTCTTGACCTCGATCTGCGCCATGTGCTCCTCCTCTCTCGCGAGTTGAACTGGCGAGACGAATCTATCCCCCTTCGGCTACGGGAGCAAGCTTGCCCGCGACTTGCCTGATCCGCCGCCCTGAGGCCTCGAGGGCCAAAGCGCCGAACGAGCTCGACGGCTCTCCTGCGACATTGCGGACCCAGAGCTCGCGCTGGCGCTCCGAAGGCGCAAGCGCGAGAACCCCGCCGGGAGTGGCGGGGTTCTCGAATGAGACTGCTTGTGCGGCCAGGTATGCGGTTAGTGCGCCCGAATCGCGACCAGGCCCTCCACCAGCGTCTTGGTGGAAGACACGCAGGCGCCGAACTGCTTGCCCGGCACCGGCGGGGTCGCCTGCCTGCAGGCGACGCGAGCCGCGTCACTTGGACTCTCGGTGCCCTTTGTGCCCTTGGCCAGCGCCGTGACGAAACGATCGCCGTTCATGGACGGCGTGAGGGCGACCCACATCGGCGGGCCGACCGCCCTGATCGAGGTCGGTGGCTGGGGGATCTTGACCGACCCGACCTTCGACCCGGCAGGCGGCCGCTACCGGTTCGGCTGGGGAACCGGGGCGACGAAGCTCGCCGGCCCGGCGATCGAGGCCGGCGACGTGGGACCCATAGACGCCGTGCTTCTCTCCCACGACCACCACGAGGACAACCTCGATGCGGCCGGCCGCCGAGCCGCGACCGATCGTAAACGGCGTCTATGCCGAGTCCGTGTCCGGTGGCTCGGGAGGAGCGGGGGCCGCGAACTCGCGCTCCGGCATCGCCCGAGCGAGCAGCGAGGTCGGCAGTATTCGCAGAAGGCGGACGGCGACGGTCCACGGGAAGCGCGGGACGGTCGCGTAACCGACGCCTCGTTCGATCAGGTCCGCGGTCTGCTTGGCCCCCTCCTCGACGCTGATCAGAAACGGCCTGCTCTTCATGTCCTGGTTGATCGGCGTGTCGATGTAGCCCGGCGCGATCGTGGTCACCGTTATCGGCTCGCGGTGGGTCTCGACACGAACCGAATCCAGGTAGGTCGCGACCGCCGCCTTCGAGGCGCTGTACGAGCCAGATGTCGGGAGTCCGCGAGCCCCGGCCACCGACCCGATTCCGACCACCTGGCCGCCACCTTGGAGCCGAAACTGAGCAACCGCGGCGTCGATCGTGGCCATCGCTCCGATCACGTTCGTCTCGATCACCTGGCGTTCGCGTGCCATCCGCCCCTCGCCGACCGGCCCCGAGCTCCCCAAGCCCGCGTTCGCGACGACGATGTCGATCCGGCCAAAGGCCTCGGCCGCCTCGGAGACCGCCAGGGCGACGTCCAACACGTCGGTGACGTCGAGCTGGCGGACCTCGACCCTTCGCTCCGGATCGGCGCCGGCAATCTCGGCGCGCAGCTGCTCCAGGGCGTCGAGCCGGCGGGCGCTCAGAAACAGGTCGTAGCCCCGGCGAGCGAACTCCGCCGCCAGGGCTCGCCCGATCCCAGAGCTCGCTCCGGTTATGAACACGGTCTTGGCCACCCGACGCGACGATACTGCCAGCTGACGCAGGACCGCGAAGCGACCCACGAAGAGGATGACCAGCGTCCGATCGTCGGGCGGGCGAACCGATCAGGCCAGCGACAGGACGAGTTTCCCGCGTACGTGGCCACCCTCGCTCAGCGCGTGGGCTCGACGCACGTCGGAGAACGGGATCGCCTCGGCGATCTCGACGCGGACATCGCCATCTGAGATCAGCTGGGCGATCTGCGCCATCTGATCGGCGCTGGGACTCATCACCAGACGCTCGGCCCGGATGCCGCGCGCCCCCGCGGCCTCCTCCGGAGGGGCGCCCGCGATCGTGACCAGCATCCCGCCCTCGCGGATCGCCCCGACCAGGGATCCGGTCGTCTCGCCGCCAACCGTGTCGAACGCGAGATCGACGTCGTTGACCGCCTCGGCGACGTCCTGACGCGTGTAATCGACATAGTCGTCGGCACCGAGCGCCGAGACGAAGTCGCGATTTCGACCAGAGCCGGTCCCGACCACCCGCGCGCCTGCCAGCTTTGCGAACTGGACGGCGAAATGTCCAACGCCCCCTGCTGCGCCCGCCACCAGCGCCGTCTGGCCGCTCTCGAGGCCGCCCACGTCCAGCAGCGCCTGCCAGGCGGTCAAGCCCGCCACCGGGATCGCCGCCGCCTCGACGAAGGTCACATCGGTCGGCTTTCGAGCCGCCAGGGCGGCCGGGGTGGTCGAGTACTCGGCATAGGCGCCGCTGGCCGACAGTCCGAACACCTGGTCGCCCTCGGCGAAATCGTCCGAGCGCGAGGCCTCGACGATGCCCGCGACGTCGTTGCCCAGGACCTTGGGCAGGGAAGCCTCGGCGATCCCGCGCCGATACTTCGTGTCGATCGGGTTTATCGATGCGGCGTGGGCCTTGATCAGCAGCTCGCCTTGGCCCGGCTCCGGCCGGTCCACCTCCTCGAGTCGAAGGACATCGGGATCGCCGGTCTCGTGGATCACGACGGCTTGCATCCTGGCCTCCTGCGCGCGGCTACTCGTCCCGAGGAGTGATGCGAAAGATCGAGACGACCTCGGCCTGGTGGGCCTCGGGGTGAACGACGTAGGCGCTTGGTCCGCCCCCGAACCACCCGGAGCTCTCGTTGTCGCCGACGAACACGCCGGGATGGTGCTTCCCGTCGCCGTCCTCGACCCAGACCGGCTGGCCCTCCTTGAAGCCGTGTTCTATCTCGCCCACCGACCCAGACTAACCGCTGGGCCGCGAAGTCGGCCGGCGTGCGCGAACGCCGAGCGGCCGGACGCTAGGTCGCGAACCACAGCTGGACGACGATCAGCGCCGAAATGGCACCGAGGCAGATCAGATGGTCGCGCAGGATCGATCTCGCGAGGCGGCGCTGGACTCCCGGCGGGTCGGTGCGGGCCCCCAGCCTCACCGCCGCGGGCACCGTGGCGGTCGCGGCGAGAAGAACCGCCGAGCCCAGAAGGGTCAGCGAAACGACGCTTGCCCAGGTCGGCGAGTCGCCGCGAGCCAGCTGGACGCCGGTCGTCGCGAGCGTCGCCACCATGACCACGCCGATCAGCCGGTTCATCGGACGGGCGGCCGTCGTCACCCGGGCGTAGTAGCCCGCGATGGACCTGAGCGCCGCTTCGGAGGGCCCCCGATCGTCGCCACGACCCCGGAACGCCTGCACGTCGAACATCAGGTCGAACCACAGCACGGCGAGCAGGAAGCCCGCCCCGGCGGTGATGGCCGCGGTCACCCGGCTCGGCCCTGTACGGCGGCGGACCGGACTTTGGGGACGCAGGCGCGCCGCGGGAGATGAGGCCGGTTGACGGCGCTGGCTCTGCGGCCGCGCACGACCGCAGAGCCGCCGCGCGGCTTCAGTTTCGCTCGACGACCAAGAAGCGGTTGCCGTCCGGGTCGTTGAAGAAGAACATCGGCGGCACCGGGTCGCCCATCCGCATCACCTCATCATCGGCGTCGACGCCCCGGGCGCGAAGATCCGCGTGGTCGGCGTCGACGTCCACGGTGGCGAGGCCGATGTTCGTGTTGACTCCCGTCGAGTTCCCCTCGCGGGGATGCACGAGCGCGATGGTCGTCGCACCGCCCGGGGGCGCCACCTCGATCCAGCGCTCGCCATCGCCGTACGGCGTGTCGGTGCGCGTCTCGAATCCGAGCACCTCGCCGTAGAAGCGAAGCGCCGCATCCTGGTCGCTCACCGGGACCATCACGGTGCCCACTTCGGTGATCTTGTTCGTCGCCTCGGCCTGGGTCATTTCGAGCCTCCTGTTGGTCGGGTCATGCAACTTAGACCCTCGCCGACGAGGAGACTCATCGGTCGCGGAGACGCGAATGGCCGCCGGTGGTCGCTACTGATCGACGACGCGGAAGCTGCCGCGCATGAACGGGTGCACGCGGCAGAAGTACGTGTAGGTGCCGGGCTTGAGGTTCTTCGGCGTCTTCCAGGTGTCGCGGCCGGCGGCCGGAGCGTTGAAGCCCGCGTAGTTGAAGCCGAGCTGGCCGGAGTCGAAGCTGTGCGATGCGTCCGCAAGCGGATAGGCGATACCGGTCGAGCGATTGCACGGGGCCTTACACGCGGTCAGGGTGTGGAATGTGTTCACGGACTGGCTCGCGTCGAAGTTCTTGAAGGTCAGGCTCTGTCCGGCCTTGACCTCGGGCGGCTTGGCGTGGCCCCCGCCCCCGGCCAGGTCGCCCTGCAGGTAGTTGTAGTCCTGGATCCCGATCGGGTTCGGTGGGCTCGGGTCGCCGGCCAGGAACCTCGGGTCGGGCAGCCCGGTCGCGGTGCCGCCGTGGTTTCGATTCTCGTAGAGGTGGCTGTGGGTCAGCACCCCCGTCTTATCGATCTTGCCGCTGAACGCGTCGACGCCGCCGACGTTGGTTCCGTCGTACACCGCGACGGGCATGATTCCCATCACCTCGTACCAGTTCGCCCGACTCACGTCATAGGTGGCGTGCACGCCCAGCGTGTCGCCGGCTTGCATCTTGACTCGCCAGTCGTCGGGTGTCCTCCCCATCGAAACGTCCCATGACACCTCACCGGCGGGCTCGTAGTAATGCGCCTTGGAATCGAACACCGTGGTCTTCTGGCTTCCGCGCCGCACCGTCAAGCTCGTCTTCAGCCCGCCCGGGTGCAGATGGCCGACCGTGCTGATCAGGGTGACCGGATGGTCGGGTGTCCAAGTCTGGCTCTGTCCCACGAACTTCTGCTGGGCGGTGCTGGCCTGGTCCGGGAACGTGTACTTGCCGTTGTTGCCCATTCCCCGCAGGGCGTTGAAGACGGGATAGATCGGGCTCGAGATCCCGACCCGGGGGCTCGGTCCGCTGACGTCCATCCACTTGGTGTGGACCGTGCGAATCGAAGAGGCCGCGGGAGCCGTGTCGGGAACGAAGTCCATTCGCCAGACGATGTAGACCTTCGCCGACTGGCCGACCAGGTCGTGGATCATGTCATTGACGAACCAGCTGTCGCTCGGCTTGGAGTGCCAGCCGAACCCCTTCGGCATCTGGATGATTGACTTCTCCTCGCCGGTCGCGAACTGCGGAGCGCCGTTCACGGCCCAGACCGCATGGTGCAGGTGGAGCACGTCGACGCGGGGAACCTTGCCGCTCGGGTAGATCAGGTCCGGGTCGAATCTGGTTATGTAACCCGGCACCTTCGGCAGCAGGTTCGTCTGGTTGAGCCGGATGATGTTCTGCCCCGGCTTGATCGTGATTGGGCCGTCACAGAAGCTCAGATGGCGCACGCCGTCGTAGGACACGTGAGGGATCTGGTCCGGCTTGTTCTTGATCGGCGGACAACCAGCCGCCTGGGCACTCGCCGACGCGAGAAGCATCAGCCCGGCCACCGCAGCCAGGACCGCCAGCGCCAGTGTCTTGAAGCCCCGGAGATGCCAGGCATCGTTTCGAGCCGCCGCGCCCTGACCCGCGACATTCATCCGCTCAATGCGCCTCCATGCGCGTCCTCCCACGAGCCGGAGCCTAGCACGCGCCCCTCATGCTCAAACGCTCGACGTTCGATAAGAAGACCGTGACCGACGTAGGCAGCGCGCCGCTTGTGGCCAAGGAGGTGCCGGGCATCGTTCCGCCGACCAGCTACACGGACGAGCGGCGGCGGCTCGGAGACGTCATCGTGGCGCTCGGATTCGCCGATCGCGACACGGTCGAGCAGGCGGGTCGCGAGGCGCGCGAGCAGCGACGCTGGATCGGCGAGGTGATGGTCGAGGGCGGGACAATCAGCTCCCCCCAGCTTGCGCACGCGCTCGCCGACCGAAACGGGATCGACTTCGTCGACCTGAACGCATTCCAGGTCGACAATGGCGCCGCGAACCTGATCAGCGCCGGCGAGGCCCGGCGCTTCCAGGCGATCCCGATCGCCTTCCTGGATCGCGACACGATCCTCGTCGCCACCTCCAACCCGGCCAACGTGCTCGGGCTCGACGACGTCGCGATGACCACCGGGTACCAGGTCAAGCGGGCGGTCGCCTCCCCCGAGGAGATCGAAGCCGTCATGAGTCGGCTCTCCAGCCTCGAGGAGTCGGTGCAGGAGGTCGACGAGGAGACCCGCGAGGGGCACTTCGGCGCCGAGGTGATCGAGCTTCGCGAATCCGCCGAGGAGGCTCCGGTCGTCAAGCTCGTCCACTCCGTGATCGGCGACGCGGTGACCCGAGGCGCCTCCGACATCCATTTCGACCCCCAGAACGGGGACATGCGGGTCAGGTTTCGAATCGACGGAGTGGCGGTCGACTCGGCCACGGTTCCCCGGCGGCTCGCTCCGGGGCTCGTCTCCAGGATCAAGATCATGGCCGAGCTCGACATCGCCGAGCGGCGAGCGCCGCAGGACGGCCGCGTCGGCCTCAACGTCGGCGGCCACCTCGTCGACATCAGGGTCGCAACCCTGCCGATCACCTCCGGAGAGTCCGTTGTGATGCGGATCCTGGACCGCGAGCGCGTCGTCACCGACCTCGATCGCCTCGGGATGCGGACCGCCGACCGCGAGCTCCTCGAACACTCGATCGGGAAGCTGCACGGCGCCGTGCTGGCCACCGGCCCCACCGGTGCGGGGAAGACGACCACCCTCTACGCCGCCCTGAGCGCGATCAACACTCCAGATCGAACCTTGATCACGATCGAGGATCCGGTCGAGTACGAGCTCGCCGGCGTCAAGCAGGTCCAGGTGAACCCCGCGGCGGGAGTCACGTTCGCCCGCGGCCTGCGCTCGATGATCCGAAACGACCCCGACGTGCTGATGGTGGGCGAGATCCGCGACGGCGAAACGGCTCAGATCGCGATCGAGTCGGCGCTCACCGGGCACCTGGTCCTCTCGACGCTTCACACCACGGACGCCCCGATGGCCGCCGCCCGGCTGGTCGAGATGGGAATCGAGCCGTTCCTGGTCGCCACCGGCCTCGAGTGCGTGGTGGCGCAGCGCCTGGCGCGCCGGCTCTGCGAGGAGTGTCGCCGGCCCGTGACGGTAACGGCCGAGGAGCTTCGCCAGAGCGGGTTCGACGAGGCCGGCGAATCGATCGACGCCTACGAGCCCGGCGGCTGCGTCCGCTGCGGCGGAATGGGCTATCGAGGACGGGTGGGCCTGTACGAGGTCATGGTGCTCTCCGACGAGATCCGGTCCCTGATCCTCCGGAAGGCCTCCGCCGACGAGATCGCCGCCGCCGCGATAGCCGAGGGCATGCGGCGGCTTCGAGACGACGGCCTGGCGAAGGTCCGTAGCGGGACCACCTCGGTTCCCGAGGTGCTGCGCGTGCTGGGTACCTAGCTCTCCGCCCCCGGTCGTCGCTCGGGGCGGCGGCGCCTACCCCTCGATCCCGGGCGATATGCCCTGCCGTTCGCGAGCGTGGGGCAGCCCCCGTGATCGCCGATCAGGCCGCCTCCGAGCACGCCGCGTCGGGATCGGCCGGCTCGCGAACCGGCTCCTGCTCCGCCTCGAGCCCTTCTGCCGCCTTGGCCTCGGGCTGCAACACCGTCGCCGCGATCGCGATCGCCGCCACGACCAGCGCCGCCGCGATCCAGAATGCCAGGTGGTAGCCGCCCGTCAGTGCCTCCCCGGTGGACTCCCCGCGCCCGATCAGAGCGTCGGTGCGCGATGCCGAGAGGGTCGCCAGGACCGCCAGGCCCAGCGCGCCGCCCACCTGGGCGCTCGTGTTGACCAGGCCCGAGGCGAGTCCCGCGTCGGCTCTCGTGGCGCCCGACATCGCGATCGTCATCAGCGCCGGAAAGCAGACGCCGACTCCGGTCCCGAGCAGGATCATCACCGGCAACACGTGGAGCGCATAGCTGCCGTCCACCGGTGCCTGCGTGAAGAGCACGAGCCCCGCCGTGACCAGCGTCAGGCCCGGGAAGAGCAGCGTCCTCGCGCCGAAGCGGGTGATCAAAGGCTCGGAGAAGCGAACCGAGAGCGTCCCCATGACGATCGTGACCGGAAGGAACGCGAAGCCGATCTGCAGGGCGTCATACCCCTTGATCCGCTGCAGGTACAGCGACCCCAGGAAGAACATCCCGAACATCCCGGCGACGGTCAGGACCTGGACCAGGTTCGCACCCGTGACGTTGCGCGAGCGGAAGATGCGCAGCGGGATCAGCGGGTTGCGTGAGGTGGCCTCCCGCGCGATGAAAAGCGCCAGCAGGGCGAGCGCGACGGCGCCGAGGCCAAGCGTGCGGCCTGAGCCCCAGCCGTAATCGGCCGCGGGCTTGACGATCGTGTAGACGCCGAGCATCAGGGAGCTCGTGATCAGGACCGCGCCGGGAATGTCCGCCCCCTCGCCGAGCCCGATCCCCGGGTCTCGGTCGAGCAGGCGGCGGGCCAGGAGCGCCGTCGCGATGCCGATCGGGATGTTGACGAAGAAGATCCAGTGCCAGTTGATCGCCTGGGTCAGGATGCCGCCGGCGAGCAGCCCAACCGAGCCGCCGGCCGATGCCACGAAGGCGTAGACGCCGATCGCCTTCGCCTGCTCGCGAGGCTCGGGGAACATCGTGACGATCATCCCGAGGATGACCGCCGACGTCATCGCTCCGCCGATCCCCTGCACGAAGCGCGCGCCGACCAGCACTCCCTGGCTCTCGGCGAGCCCGCAGACCAGTGAGGCGGTCGTGAACACGGCCAGGCCGGCCATCAGGATGGTCCGTCGTCCGATCAGGTCGCCGAGCCGCCCCGCGAGGAGCAGCAACCCGCCGAAGGAGATCAGGTAGCCGTTGACGACCCAGGCCAGGTTGGAGGTCGAGAAGCCCAAATCGTCCTGGATGGTCGGCAGGGCGACGTTGACGACGGTGACGTCGAGGACGATCATCAGCATCCCCGCGCACAGGACGTAGAGCGCGATCCAGCGCGAGCGGTCGCCCGCCGCCTGTCCCGTGTCGAGTTGGTCCACTGCCTGCGTCGTCATGGCCTGCGCCTCCTTCCTTCGTACCTTTGCCCATACGACCGGCCGGGAATCCTGAACTCATCGCCGGCGGCGGAGGGGAGTTCGTCTCGAGTTATGGCAGATCGCCTAGGCGGGGAGCGCGTCCGGCAGATCGAAGCGCTCGAAGAAGTCCACGAATCGCTGGTGGATGATGGGCTCCTCCGGCCAGCGCTTGTAGGTCTCGGGGTCAGACGACGTCGTCGACCGCGCGATGAACGCCGTCACGTCCTCGATCAATCCGCCGCGAATCGTGAGCACGTTGAGCGCAAACGGAAGGTAGGCCAGCTTCCCCTCGTCCCAGCTGTAGAAGGCGAGCGCCGGCTGTCCGTTTGCCCGCACTCCGATGTGGCGCCAGCGCCAATCGCCGGATAGAGGTCCGATGCCCAGGAAGGCGATCAGCGCCTCCCGGCCCCGATGCCAGCTCGGCGCCGGAGGCATCGAGAACGAGGCGTCCTCGGTCAGCATGGCGACGACCGCGTCGATGTCCTCCCGGTCCCAGGCGTCCACATAGCTCTCCACGACCTCGCGCACGCCCTCGTCACCGAGCGAGCGAAGGGCTGCCTGCTGGCTCTGCTCTGGGAGTCGCTCGTCGGCGGCGGCGCGGGCGCGCTGCAGCGCGCTGTTGACCGACGCGACGGTCGTCTCGAGCGTCTCGGCGACCTCGCGGGCCGAGAAGCCGAGCACCTCGCGAAGGATCAGCACCGCACGCTGGTTGGCCGGCAGGTGCTGGAGCGCGGCGATGAACGCGAGCTCCACCGCCTCGCGCTGCTCGTAGCGAGCCTCGGGGGCGGCGTAGCCGTCCTCGAGGCCAAGCGTCTCGTCTGGATACGGCTCGATCCAGACCGACTCGACGAGGGGCCTCCTGGGCCCGTCGTGAGGATCGATCGGCGGCCCGTAGTCGACCGGAAGCACCCGCTTCGGCCGGCGCCCTATTGCGTCGAGGCAGGCGTTGGTCGCGATCCGGTAGAGCCACGATCGCAGCGAGCTTCGAGCCTCGAATCCGCTCAACCCGCGCCACGCCCGGAGCATTGCGTCCTGAAGTGCGTCCTCGGCATCATGAACCGACCCGAGCATCCGGTAGCAGTGCGCCTGGAGCTCGGAGCGGTGCGCCTCCACGAGACTGCCGAACGCCTTCTCGTCGCCGCCCTTTGCAGCCTCGAGCAGCTCGTCGCCGAGAGTCGACCCTGTCGGGGAAGAGCTCATCGCCCTATCAGGGTAGACGGGTGAGGCCCGCCGGAGTCATCGCGCCGATGAGTCTGTGCGCCGGCCCCGGTCTACATGGCAGGGCATGAACCAAGAGCCCTCCCACCATCTCGTCCACCTGGAGCTGCACACAGGTGATGTTCGCCGTGCCCAGGCGTTCTACACGCGGCTCCTCGGCTGGCGCGCGGAGCCAATCGAGGCGGCGACGCGCTCCTACCTCGCCCTCGAGCTGGCGCGCGGGCTCGGCGGTGGCATCGTGGAGTGCCCGATCGGGCACCCGCTGTGGCTCCCCTACGTCGAGGTCGCCGACGCCGCCGGGGTGACCGAGCGTGCACGGCAGCTCGGGGCCTCGGTGCTGATGGCGCCGCGCGAGGGCCCAGCCGGCTGGCGCAGCGTCGTGGCCACGGCGGCGGGTGGAGAGGTCGCCTTCTGGCAGGCGAAGCGTTGAGCCCGTCGCCGGTTCGCGCCTCGCCCTAGGTCGGCGCCCCCCACACCCTGCCGCTCGCTAGGTGCGACACCGGCGCGTCGCCGAACTGGCTGATCGCCGCCATGGGCTGGACCATGGCGCTCACAGCCACCGACCTTGCCCGGCCCGTTTCTCTTGCAAGGCGCGGCGCCAGGGCGGCCGTCAGCGCGGTGAGGCCTGGCAGCGGTCTTACGAAGACCCTGAAGTCACGGACCAGCCCCGCATCGTCGAGGTGCAGGACGTCGGTCCCCTCGAGCTGGCGGCCATTGACCCGGGCCGAAAAGACGAGCACGTGGACACCGTCTGCGCCGAACTCCTCCAGGTATTCGAGGTCCTCGAAGAGCTCACGGACGATGCCTAGCAGCGCCGTCACCTCCTCCCTTCCCACGAAGCGAATCGACTGGGTGACCGGCGAGTGCAGGACGACTTCCGGGGCCAGCGCCGCCGCGACCCCGGCGAGGTCGCCTCTCTCGAACGCCACCCGAAGCGGATGTCGACCCACGACCGGCTCCACCGCCGACACCTCAGCCTCGAGCGAACTGTCCGTGGAACCCGTACGGGATGTGGTGGGGAACCTCGGCCCGGGCCAGCTC
Source organism: uncultured bacterium (assembly GCA_963720685.1). Lineage (GTDB taxonomy): Bacteria > Actinomycetota > Thermoleophilia > Solirubrobacterales > 70-9 > AC-56. The sequence continues at coordinate 1,346,481 of CAVRGF010000003.1, forward strand.
GCCGAGAGAGCGCGCGTCGAGGACCAGCAGGAACGAGTTCCCTTGGCGGCCGTCGAGAACGACCGAGAGCAACACCCCGTCGTCCTCGTCCTCAGACCCGGGCGTTGCGACGAACACCGGCTCACCCGGAAAGCTGCCCTCCTCGAACCACTCGGTCGAGGTGCGCTCACCGACGTCGGCCTTGACGATCCGGTCGATCCAGCCGCTCTCCAGGCCGACACCCCAGGCATAACGGTAGGGCCGCTCGTTGCAGCGCCCATAGTTGATCCGCGGCAGCTCGATCGAGCTCTCGATCAGGCGTTCGGCGCCGACAGTGCCGGCACTCGGAGAGATCCGGAACCGCTCCAGGTGGGAGGGCGCGACGGGCTTTCCCGCTCGCAGCCTCTCCAGGTACAGGTCCTCCACGACCCCGGCGTCTCGGGCGGTGCAGATGTCGACGACGACCTCGTCCGACTCCTCGTATGCATTCACGTGGTGAAAGCCGAAGCGGGCCTCGGTCTCAAACGGGCCCACGACCTCGCCCGTGCGGCGATCGAAGAGGAGAAATCGCGTACCGCGCTCGGGCTTCCAGCGGTAGTTCTCGATGTAGGGCCTGCCGCTGAAGGCCAGTCGCAGCGGGTTGACCACGAATGGAAACTCGGCGAGCACGAGCCAGCGCTCGGTGAGCCCGAACGAGTGCACGTAGCCGGGCTCGCGCACCGGTGTCGCCCCGATCACTTCGGGCTTGGAGCTCTCCGGGCCGAGACGGAAGAACCGGTAGCTGTTTCGGGGCCCGAGCTTCGCGGCGTAGTTGAGCATCCCCTTGGTCGTCCGATCCAGATGGGGATGGGCGGTCGTCAGCTGTCCGGGCGGGTCGTACGCGACGCCAGCGGCGGCCAGCGTGTCGGCGTCGAACTGAACCGGAATCGGGGTCTCGGTCATCGAGATGAATCGCTCGCCGAGCTTTGTGAGGTTGACGTTCGCGTTGTCGGTCAGCTTCGGGGAGAACATCGCGCTGACCCGCGCGAACAGCGAGCGGCAGGGATCCGTCGCGAACTCCGAGTAGGCGATCTGGCCGGTCGCGCGGGCGGCGCGGTAGGCGCGGCTCTCGAGGAACCGGTTCGCGTAGGAGACCTCCCCGCCGGCGAACGAGAAGCGATGGAGCATCGCGAAGCCGTCGAACCAGTGGTTCATCGAGCGAGAGCCCACCTCCCACTTCGCGGGACCCGTTCTGAGCAGGGAGCCCGTGAGCCACGACGGGACCTGACCCTCGACCGGGAGCGAGTCGATGTGGGTCTCGTCGTCGAGCGAGTCGAAGCCGCGGCGGGCGCCGGTCGCGGCCGGGGCGTGGGCGAGGGTGCTCATGATGCCTCCTGATGATTCAGCTCGTACCGTTCAGTCCGAACTGTACCATGGTCGATGTGACGCAGACGCCCCTCCGACTCACAGACACGTCCTACGCGGTGCTGGGCCTGCTCGACGCCTGCGGGCCGTCCACCCCGTACCGGCTCAAGCAGGTGGCCCAGGGGAGCATCTTTCACTTCTGGTCGATCCCCCACACCCAGCTCTATACGGAGTGTGCGCGGCTCGCCCGTGAGGGGCTGCTCGACGAGCGCCGTGAGGCGAGTGGGCGGCGGAGGCGGGTGTATAGCCTCGCCGCGGCCGGGCGAGAGGCGCTCGAGCGATGGCGGGCCGATCCCCAGGCAGAGCTCTACGAGCTGCGCGACCCGGGACTGCTGAAGCTCTTCTTCGGCGCCGACCCGGGCGCCCTCGCGAAGACTCAAGTCGAGCGCCACCGAGCCCGCCTGTCCGCATACGAGGAGATGCTCGCCAGCGGGGACATGCCGACCGGCATGCGCCTGTCGGTGGAGTCCGGGATCGGACACGAGCGCGAGTACGTCCGATTCTGGTCACGCCTCGAAGCCGGCGACTGATCCACCCGGGCGCCGACTCGCGGGTTCGGCATCCGTGTCCCCGCCGCCAGGCCGACGAGGGCGACTCGGTATCGTGATTCCGTGCTCAAATGGCTTCGCAGCCATCCGCGCCAAGCGGATCTGGCGATAGTCGGCGGGACGGCGGTGCTCTCGGTCAGCTTGACCGGCGAGTTGGGCGTGGTCACGGCTCTGGCCCTCGGGATGGCGGTGATATTGATCGCGAATCTCCTCCTGGGCCGGTTGCCGTCAGGCTGAGCGTGTCGAGGACGCGGATCAAGATCCTTCTCGCCGTAGGGGTGCTTTCCGGCGCGCTCGTCGGGGCGACCGGCTGCGGGGGCTCGGACTCGAGCCCGACCACCACCACGCAGGCCTCGTTCGACGGGTCCGTCGCCAAGCCGACGAAGCCCGTCCCGCCGCTTGAGCTCGACAACTCGCTCGGACAGCCGGTCAACATCGACGACTACAACGGCAAGGCCGTGCTGGTCACCTTCATCTACGACCACTGCCCGGACATCTGCCCGCTGATCGTCTCGAACCTGCATGCCGCCCAGGATCAGCTCGGCGCGAAGGCGAAGGACGTGCAGATCATCGCCGTGTCCGTCGACCCGAAGGGCGACACCCCGAAGACGGTCAAGGCCTTCCTCGCCGACCACCAGATGACCGGGCGGATGCAGTACCTGATCGGGTCGGGACCCCAGCTCGAGAACGTCTGGCACGACTGGAACATCGTCTCCAAGACCGACCCGAGCCGCAACAGCCCCGACGCGGTCGAGCACTCGGCGCTGATCTACGGGATCTCGGGCAGCGGCAAGATAACAACGCTCTACCCGGCCAACTTCAAGCCGAAGCAGATCGTTCACGACGTGCCGCTGCTCGCGTCGAGCTGACGTCGTGGCCACGCGCCTCGTGCTGGGACTCGTCGCCGCCGCGGTGGTCGCGGGCCTGGTGATCGCCGAGCTCGCGACGAGCGGATCCGACCAAGGGACGAAGCCGGCGCCGGCGCTCCCCGCCCATGTGCTCCACGGGCCGAAGGTGAGCGTCGCGTCCCTCCGCGGACAACCCGCGTTGATCAACTTCTGGGCGAGCTGGTGCGAGCCGTGCAGGCAGGAGGCGCCGGGCCTGGAGCGACTCTCCAGAAAGCTTCGCGGCAGCGCGCGGCTGGTCGGGGTCGACTTCAACGACGACAGCACCGCCAACGCCGACGACTTCATCCGCGAGCATCGCCTCACCTATCCGATCGTGCGCGACGCAGACGGCATCGCCGCCGGGCACTACGGCGTCAGCGGGCTGCCGACCACCTTCGTGCTCGACGCCGACGGGCGGATCGTCCGCACCCTCCGCGGCCCCCAAACCGCCGCGATGCTGCGAGAGGCGCTTTCCGCAGCGTCGTCAGAGAGCGGCTGAGCGGGCACCGGGCCACAATCGAGCGGCGTGTCGAGGGAGACCCAGAGGACGACGGCCACAGCGCTGGTGATCGCAAGTGCGGCCTCGGTGCAGCTCGGCGCCGCTCTGGCGACGACCCTCTTCGACCACCTCGGCCCGGCCGGCACGGTGCTGCTTCGAACCGGTTTCGCGGCGGCGATCCTGATCGCGATCTGGCGCCCCGCGGTGCCGCGCCGCGCGAGCGGGCCGCTGCGCGAGGCGATGCTCCTCGGACTCGTGATGGCCGGCATGAACGGGTGCTTCTACGAGGCGATCGACCGGATCCCGCTCGGGATCGCCGTGACGCTCGAGTTCATCGGCCCGTTCGCGGTCGCGGTCGCCGGTTCGAGGCGGGCCGCGGACATCGTGTGGGTGGCCCTCGCCGCCACGGGCATCCTGCTTCTGGCGCCGGGGCTCCAAGGCTCGATCGACCTTCTCGGGGCCGGCCTGGCGCTGCTCGCGGGTGTCTTCTGGGCCGCGTACATCGTCTTGGCGGCTCGGCTGGGCCAGAGCTCGGCGGGCGGTCGCGGCCTGGCCATCGCGATGGTGGTCGCAACCCTTCTGCTGGCACCCGCGGGGTTGGTCGACGCCGGCGCGGAGCTGCTGAAGCCCGAGTTGCTCCTCGTGGCGGTGGGAGTCGCGATCCTGAGCTCGGCGATCCCCTACTCCCTCGAGCTCGAAGCGCTTCGGCGGCTCCCCAAGGCCACCTTCGGGGTCCTGATGAGCCTCGAGCCCGGAATCGCCGCGCTGGTCGGCCTGGTCGCGCTGGGCCAGGGGCTCGCGACGACCGAGGCGCTCGCGGTGATCTTCATCGTGCTGGCAAGCGCTGGCGCGCTCGGGACGGCGCGCGCCCTGGCGCCGGTCGAGGCCTGAGGGCCCAGGGGTCTAGGGAGGCGGATCGGAGGCCCCGTCGCGGCGGACGTGGCCGGCGCAGGCGGTGACCGGAAGGCGCGGATAGCGGGGATAGGCGCGGTCGATGCGCGAGCGCTCGCAGAGCGAGAAGCTCGATCCGCGGGTGGTGCGGACGATCCGCTGGTGGGCGCAGGAGTCGCAGAGGCCGGCGGGCTGGCGCGCCATCGGCGGGAGTATCGCGCCGTCCATACTTCACTTTGTATAGTCAGCGGTCGTGGCGACTTTCTGGCGGCTGCTCGGATTCCTGCGTCCCTACCGCCGGACCGTCGCAGCTTCGCTCCTGTTCGCCTGGCTCGCGATGGGGATGACGGTCCTCATCCCCTGGCTGGTCGGGCAGGCCGTGAACGCGATCGAGCCGCCGAGCGACAAGTCGGCGATCCTGCCGCTGGCCCTGGCGATCGTGGGCGCCGGCATCCTGCGCCTGGGCCTGACCGTGGTTCGCCGCCTGATCGCGGGCAAGGTGTCGGTCGCCGTCGAGTACGACCTCCGCGACCAGCTCTACCGCCACCTGCAGGTGCTCGAGCTGGGCTTCTTCGACGCCCAGCAGACGGGCCAGCTGATGTCCAGGGCGACCGTCGACCTCCAGTCGATCCGCTTCTTCTTGGGCTACGGGTTGATCTTCCTGACCCAGAACGCGCTCACGATCTCGCTCGCCAGCGTCGTCATGTTCGCGATCAAGCCGTGGCTGGCGGCGCTGGCGCTCGCGCCCGTGCCGTTCGTCGTCCTGTCGGCGGCCCGGTTCAACCGCCGCTCCAGGCCGGCGGTCCAGGAGATCCAGCAGCGCCTCGCCGAGCTGACCGCCGAGGTCGAGGAGAGCATCTCGGGGATCCGGATAGTGAAGGCGTTCGCGCGCGAGCGCCACATGCTCGAGCGGTTTCGCCGCTCGGTGGTCAGGGTGTTCGACCAGAACATCTACTCGACCCGCCTTCAGGCCTTCTACGCGCCGATGCTCGGCTTCCTCCCCAGCCTCGGCCTCGCGGTCGTCCTCCTGGTGGGGGGTCGAGCGGTGATCAACGGCAGCCTCTCACTGGGCGACTTCACCGCCTTCTACACCTACCTGATCATGCTCACCGTGCCGATGAGGCTGTTGGGGATGTCGCTCGGGATGGCGCAGCGGGCCGTCGCCTCGGGAAACCGCCTGTTCGAGATACTCGACCGCGAGCCCCGGATCGAGAGCCCGCCGGGCGCGCCCGAGCTGCCGGCCGGTCCGGGCCGCGTGGAGCTCCGCGGGGTCTCCCTGGCCTACAACGGAGGGGCGCCGGCGCTCGAGGACGTGGACTTGGCGATCGAGCCGGGACGGACGGTTGCGCTCGTCGGTCCGACCGGCTCGGGCAAGACCAGCCTGGTCGCGCTGCTCGCGCGCCTCTATGACCCGAGCCGGGGAGAGGTCCTGATCGACGGCGCCGACCTGCGCTCGGTGGACATTCGCTCTCTGCGCTCTCAGGTGGCGTTCGTGGCGGACGACAGCTTCCTGTTCTCGGCCAGCATCGCCGAGAACATCGCCTATGCCCGCCCGGATGCCAGCCGCGAGCAGATCAAGCTTGCCGCCCGGCGCGCCCAGGCGCAGAGCTTCATAGATCGCCTGCCCGACACCTACGAGACGCTGATCGGCGAGCGCGGGCTGACCCTGTCGGGCGGGCAGCGCCAGCGGGTCGCGATCGCCCGAGCGCTGCTGGCCGACCCCAGGATCCTGATCCTCGACGACGCGACCTCATCGGTCGATGCCAGGACCGAGGCGGCGATCAAGGCCGGGCTGCGGGAGGCGATGGTCGGCCGGACGACGTTCATAGTCGCCCACCGGATGTCGACCATCTCCCTCGCCGACGACGTGGTGGTCATGAACCAGGGGCGGGTCGTCGATCGCGGCACCCACGAGCAGCTGCTCGAGCGCTGCGAGCTGTACGGCGAGATTGCCGAGCACGGGTTGGAGGACTCGGTGTTCCTGCAGCGCGACCTCGAGCGGCGCGAGGAGATGGCGAGGCTGTGAGCCGCCGCGAGGAGCCCGATAGCCGGCACGCCCGACCCGGCCCGGGGCCCGACCGCCCCGCCGCTGACACCCCGGATGAGGACTCGATCACCGAGCTCGATCCCGAAACGCAGGGCTCGCCGGTCGCCGAGGCCGCTGAGGACGAGGCCAACCAGCCGGGGCGCCTGATCGGGACGTTCCTGCTGTTTCGGGACCTGTGGCGGCTCGTCCGAGGCGAGCCTCAGAGAACCCGAAAGCTCCGCTGGCTGGTCGACATCCTGCGCCCCTACCGGCGCCGTGTCGCGGTGATGGGCGTCGCCCTGGTGGTGGCCACCGCCGCCGGCCTCGCTCCCCCATACCTGGCCGGGAAGGCGATCGACTCGGGCATCCTGGCGCATGATCTCGGCGCCCTCGACCTGATCGTCGGCATCTTCGTCCTCTCCGCCCTCCTCTACTGGGGAGCGAGCTACACCCAGACCTACCTCGTCGGCTGGGTCGGCCAGCGGGCGCTTCAGGATCTGCGCGAGCAGATCTACACGCACCTTCAGGGGATGTCGATCGGCTTCTTCACCCGCCACAAGCCGGGCGTTCTGATCTCCCGGTTGACCAATGACGTCGAGGCCCTCGACAGCCTCGTCACCGACGGCGTCGTGACACTCGTCTCGAGCACCCTGACCCTGCTCGGCGTGGTCGTGATCATGCTGGCGCTGGACCCGGCGCTGGCATTGATCATCTTCGTGACCTTCCCGCTGTTGGCGATCGGCAGCGTCGCCTTCCGGATCGCGTCGACCGGGGCCTACCGCCTGACCCGGGAGAAGATCGCCAACATCACCGCCTATCTGCAGGAGACCCTCTCCGGGGTTCGGGTCGTGCGGAGCTTCGCCCAGGAGCCCCGGCATCTGGAGCGGATGTCGGTGCTGAACGAGGAGAACCGCGCCGCAAACATGACCACCGTCTACCTCAATGCGGCGTACTTCCCCGCCGTTGAGCTGCTGTCGGCCATCGGCACCGCGGTGATCCTTCTCTACGGCGGTTACCGCGCCATCCGCGGCGACGTCGAGATCGGGGTCCTGGTCGCGTTCGTCGGCTACCTGAACGCATTCTTCGACCCGATTCAGCAGATCTCGCAGCTCTACACCACGTATCAGCAGGGGATGGCGGCCCTGGACAAGATCTTCGACCTGCTCGAGACGCAGCCCGACATCGTCGACCGGCCTGACGCGCTCGACCCGGGCACGATCCGGGGAGAGGTCGAGCTCGATGCGGTCTCGTTCGCCTACGGAGAGGACGGGTGGGCGCTCGACGACGTCGACCTCCATATCCAGGCCGGGCAGACCGTGGCATTGGTCGGTGAGACGGGTGCCGGCAAGTCGACCTTCGCGAAGCTGGTCGCGCGCTTCTACGACCCCCAACAGGGACGCGTCCTCGTCGACGGACGGGATCTGCGTGAGCTGAGCTCGAAGGCCCTCCGAAGCCAACTCGGCATCGTGCCGCAGGAGAGCTTCCTGTTCTCGGGCACGATTCGCGAGAACATCGCCTTTGGCCGGCCCGAGGCAAGCGAAGAGGAGATCCGCGCAGCGGCCGCGACGGTCGGCGCGGACTCCTTCATCGAGCGCCTGAAGGACGGCCTGGACACCGAGGTCGGGGAGCGCGGGGTGCATCTGTCGGCAGGCCAGCGCCAACTGATCGCCTTTGCCCGAGCGCTGCTTGCCGAGCCTCGGATCCTGATCCTCGACGAGGCGACCTCGAACGTGGACGTCCAAACAGAGCGGATCATCGAACGCGGACTCGAGCGCCTGTTGATGGGGCGCACGGCGATCGTGATCGCCCACCGCCTCTCGACGATCAGACGAGCGGCGCGAATCGTCGTCCTGGAGCATGGGCGGGTGGTCGAGTCCGGCACTCACCAGGAGCTGATCGAGGCCGGGGGCCCCTACTCGGAGCTCTATGGCGCCTGGGCCGAGCAGGCGGCGTAGGGGCGGCGGACCCTGGGCATGCGGCGCTCCCGCCTACGGCGAGACGCCGCCTGAGCCGCCTCCGCTCGTTCCGCCGCCGGTGCCTCCGCCGGTGCTTCCCCCGGACGTGCCACCGCCCGCGGTGCCGCCGGAGGGGGGCGCCGGGGCCGGAGTCGGCACCGGGGCTGGCGGCGTGGTCGGCACAGGGGTGGTCGTGGTGGGAACGGGCGCGGTGGGCGTCGTGGTCGTGACGCCATTCCCGGTCGCGTCGGCGCCCGCCTGGCTTCCGTTCGCACAGGCCTTCATGCCGTAGTCGTGGGCCGCCGAGGAAGCGCTCGCCCCGGCGCTCTGCGCGTCGGCCTCGGCGGTCGAGGTGTCGCCTCCCTGCTCCAGGGCGTTCTGCTTGTCCGTCAGTGCCTTCACTTGGTCGTTCAGCGCCGAGAGGTAGGCCTTGAGCGTGGCGCTGTCGGTACTGGGCGGCGATAGCGAGCGCAGTGAGTCAAGCTGACTGCGCGTGATCTGGACCTCCTGGGACGCCTTCAGCTTGGCATCCGAGCTGACCGTTCCGGTGTCGAGGCTCGCGAGGGCCCGGTTCGTCTCCTGACAGATCGAGTCCGCCTGCTCGATGAACTGGGGCTTGCTGAGCGCCTGCGCGCCGCCGGCGCCGCTCGCTCCGCTGGCGCCCTGAACGGTGACCACGGGAGCAGGGCTCGAATCGCCGCCGCAGCCGGCGACGCCAAGCGCCGCCGCCCCGAGAACCGCGGCAAACGGGAGGTATCGGCGCCTGCTCCACATCTGCCGGGTCAAGGTAGCAAGGGCGCCGACTGCGGGCCAGGGACTCGAACCCCGAATTTCTGCTCCAGAGGCAGACGTGTTGCCATTACACCAGCCCGCACCGCGCGTTCGAGGGGGACCCTCGGATGCCCGCCGAGCGCGACAGGCGAAGCCTAGCCTGATCCGATGTCCTCCAGATCGCTGTCGGGGTCGGCGAGCGCCGCGACCTGGCCCGATACGTCGGCACCGGCTTCGATCAGGCGGCGGGCGTGAGAGAGATCCTCGGACCGGCCTACTGAGAGCGCGGCCGCGACCCGCCCCTCGGCCAGGTACCAGGCACTGAACTCGCCCGCCTCGCGGTCGCCACGCCATACGACCTCGTCCCAGCGCTCGGCAGGCCCCACGTACTCGAGGCTCGCCCAATCGGCGAGATCGCTGAAGAAGTACGGGACGACGCGGTAGGGATCGGTGTTCCCCAACATCGCCCGTGCGACGTGCTGGCCCTGCTGGAGAGCCACGTCCCAGTGCTCGACCCGCAGGCGTCGACCGTGGATCACGCTGTCGTACCTGCACGCATCCCCCGCGGCGAACACGCCCTCGACCGAGGTCTCGAGCCGCGAGTCGCAGACGATCCCGTCCTCGACCTCCAGGCCCGCCCGCTCGGCGAGCATCGTCTCGGGGTGCACCCCCGCCCCGACCACCACCAGGTTGCCCTCGATCTCGCGACCGCTCTTGGTCCGGACCCCGTTCACGCGGGTCTCCCCGAGGAACGCCTCGAGCTCGTCGCCGGTCACCAGCGTCACCCCGTGAGAGGAGAGCAGCTCGTGAAAGTAACGGCCGGCCTCGTCGCCGAAGACCCGCGACATCGCCACGTCCTCCAGCATCACCATCGTGCAGCGCACGCCGGCGGCGGTCAGCGATGCCGCGACCTCGCTGGCGATGTAGCTGCCGCCGATCAGGACGACGTGCTCGGCGTCGTTGGCCTCGGCGCGGATCGCGTCCGCGTTGCCGAGTACCCGCAGGTAGTGGATCCCCTCCAGGCGCGCCCCCTCGAGGTGGTGGAGGATGTTCACTCGCGCCCCGGTCGCGATCAGGGCCTGCCCGAACTCCACCACCTCCCGGGTTTGGAGCTTGGCCGTCCGGCTGTCCGCGTCGAGCGACATCACGCTCGCCGCCGTCAGCAGCTCCACGTCGTGTTGCTCGTACCAGTCCGGCGCGTTGACGTACGCGTCCTCCTCCCGGCTCTCGCCCCTCAGGTATTCCTTCGACAGGGGCGGCCGCTCGTATGGGGGATGGGGCTCGCGTCCGACCAGCAGAATCGAGCCCTCCGCCCCACCACGTCGAAGCTCGGCCGCGCAATGTGCCGCTGCGAAGCCGCCGACCAGCAGGTGGTCAACGCGGCGGTCGGACATCGCTCACTCGCCCGCGCCGTCCGGGCCGATATAGGCCTTCAGTTCCTCCTCGAGGCCCGGATCGAGGACCGCGAGGACCTCGTCCCCGGCCTCCAGCACCGTCTCGGGCCCGGGGACGAACCCGGTTCCGCCCCGCAGCACCGAGATCAGCAGGCTGCCGTCGGGCAGCTCGAGGTCCCCAACCCGCCGACCGGTCACGGGGGAGCTCTCGCTGAGCAGCAGCTCGATGATCTCCAGCCGCTCCTGAGGCAGATCGAGCAGGTGGACGAGGCCGTACTTGGGAACCTCGTGCTCGATCAGGCGCAGGATCAGGTCGGTGGCGGAGACGACCGGGCTGACCCCGAGCAGCTCGAACCACTCCTTGTTCCGCGGGTTGTTGACCCTGGCGATGACCTGTTCGACCATGTACTTCTCCTTGGCGACCTGGCAGATCAGCATGTTGTCCTCGTCGTCGCCGGTCACCGCGATCACCATGTCGGCGCGCGCGATCCCGGCGCGCTCCAGCACCCACAGCTCCGAGGCGTCGCCGTACTGGACGTTGTGCTCGAGTTCCTGCTCGACCGCCGTGTATCGATCGCGGCCCTTCTCGATCAGGGTCACCTCGTGGCCCTTCTCGAGCAGCTCGCGTCCCAAGTTCCAACCGACCTTTCCCGCGCCGACGACGATCACGTACATGGGCGTCCCCTAACTCCCGGACTCGCCGGCCCGGCCCGCCGCCTGGCGCACCTCGGACTCGAGCATCTCGATCGCCACCCTGGTCGGACAGACGGTCCGCATTCCCTGTTGCTCATACCACTCGGCCCGGTAGGGATCGAGGATCCGCGCGATCACGGTCGGAACGTTGAACCTCCGGTGCGCGATCTGAGCGATCACGATGTTGGTGTTGTCACCGTCTGTGGCGGCGACAAAGGCGTCGGCCTGAGAAATCCCGGCCTCCTGGAGCGCCTCGATCTCCAGCGCCGTTCCGACCGTGAACTGGCCCCCCGCGTCCTCCCACGACGTCTCGAGGCCGATCTCCAGCCGGGCGTGGGCCTCGGAGTCCTCATCGAGACAGGACACGCTGTGCCCATCCGCGAGCATTGCCCGCGCCAGGGACGATCCAACGCGCCCCCCTCCGACGATCAGGATGAACACGGGCGGGATGCTACTCACCGCCGCGCGAAACCCGGCCGCCCGTTCCCTAGCCCTCGGGCGGCGCGGTGATCAGGACCCGGCACGGCGCCTTGTTGAGCACGTACTCGGTGATCGGCCCGATCTCGTCCGGTCGCGAGACGCCCCCGAGAAGGGCTCCGCCGCGCACGCGTGAGGGCGGCTCACCTCCCATCACGATCAGCTCCACGTTGCGCTCGCGAGCGGCCAGCACGATTCCCGACCCGACATCGCGGGCTCGCACCACCGAGGTCGCGACCTCGACCGTCTCGTATTCGCCTCCGACCTCCATGGCGCGCGCCAACGCCGCGTTGGCGACCTCCATGCGCTCCCTGGGCGGCGGCGCGTCTAACGGCACGGTCAGTGGCAGGTCGAGCACGTAGATGATCTCCAGCTTGGGCGGGTCCTCGCTGGGCTCGTCGGCGGCGTCGGCGAGGCGGCCCGCCGTGCTGACGATGTCATCGTCCAGGTTGGTCCCGAACACCGGCACCAGGATCGTCTCGTACTCGGCCTCGTGAACGTCCTTGCGGAGTGCCGCCTCGGGAACCGACACGGCCTTGGTGACCGGTGTGTGCTCGACGAATCGGCGATACACGACGTAGCCGATCAGGCCGAACAGCATCCAGCCCCCGCCAACCCACCTGGCCCGGGCGTGGAAGACCAGCACGGCGAGCCAGAGGAGTCCCATCAGCAGGGCTCCGAGCAGCGCCGGCACGGGCAGCGCTCGGCCTGCGATCCGGAGGTCGAGTGGGATGCGGAAGGGGCGTGGACGGTCCGGATCGCTCCAGCGCAGCTTGACGATCGACAGGTGCGCGATGGCTATCGCCAGGGTCGCCCCGAACGCATAGATCTCGGCCAGCAGCCGCACGTCGCCCGGGAGAGCGAGGCCGAGAGCCACGACCGCCGCCCCGGAGATCGCGATGTAGGGGGTCGAGCGGGTGCCGAGCTTGCCGAGCCAGCTCGGCACCTGACGGCTTCTTGCCAGGACGTACACGTGTCGCGACAGCCCCAGCATCGAGGTGCTCGCGGCCCAGGTCAGGACGAGCGGCGCGACCGCGACCACGGCGATCTCCAGCACGGTCGACAGCCAATCCGGCTGGTAGCTCATCACGACGCCCAGCAGCGGCTCCTCGATGAACCGGCCGCCGAGCTCCGTGTGCGGGCCGCCTGGTCCCGAGACGACCGGCACCGCCATCAGGGCGATCGCCGCCATCCCCGCGTAGATGACCGGCAGAGCCATCGCGCTGGCCCCGACCACCCGGCGCAGGTCGCGGCGGCGCCAGCTGAAGTCGGGTGCCAGGTCGGACGCCGCCTCGACGCCGGCGAACGCGAGCGTGGCGACCGCAAGCGCCTCCAGGATGTGCCGCCCCGAGGGGACCGAGAACAGCTCGACGTGGGCCGTGAGACGATCGGGGTGGAAGGCAACCGCGAGCCCCGCGCCGATCACCGCGAGCTGGAGCAGGACGTCAGCGACGGCGAGCGCGATCAGCGGTCGCTGGCGCACGTAGCGCGTGAACCCGCCGATGTTGATCGCGGCGGCGAAGCCGATCACGACGACCACCACGGCGATCTCGGCCCAGCCGTGTGTGAAGCCTCCCCAGATCGGGCCCAGGTAGTGCGCGACGGAGATCGCCGCGAACGAGACGATGATGATGTAGTCGATCAGGATCGCCCAGCCCGCGATGAAGCTGACCAGCTCGTTGAACGCGTGCCTGGCGAACGAGGACGACCCGCCGCGCTCGACGAACATCGCACCTCCCTCGACGTACGTGAATGCGGCGAGCACCAGGAGCCCGCCGGCGGCGAGGAAGATGACCGGCGTCAGCCCGAGGCCGAAGGCGGCTACGACCCCGATCGAGAAGTAGAGGGAGAAGCCGACGGCGGCGTAGGCGACCGCGATCTGCAGCGGCACGCCCAGGAACCTCCCGGTCAGAGGCCCGGGGCCGACCCGGACGCGCGGAAGGCGGCGCCTGCCCATTCGCCGGCTCAGCCGCCGCGCGCCGCCCTTGCCGTCTGGGGGCCTACCGCTTGCCTCGTCCCCGCTCAACTCCGCGTCCGCAGGGCGATGTACAGGCGGGCGATTCCGATCCCGATGAACAGCAGGCCAAGCCATAGCCCGGACGAGGCCGGGCCTCCGCCGGCTGCCAGCGTGACCACGACGATCGCCAGGCCGAAGCCGATGATCACGATCGAGAAGATCCGGGTGACCCCGCGATAGAGCTGGTCGGGCGCCGCCATGGCGATCGATTCTAGGCCGACCCGGGACCGCCTCCGGAGCGGCACCGAACTTCGATCATGCGACCGCGTGCGCCTTCTCGCCCGGCTCCGCGGCGACGATCACCCGGCACGGGCGCTTGGCGAGCACGGTCTGGAGCGTCTTGCCGTAGATCGGCTTTCCACCTCGGTAGCGAAGCGGCATCACGACCGCCGCGGCCTTGATCTCCCGGGCCTCATTGACGATCGTCGGACCCGCCTGCCCCGGCCGGACCCGGTCGATGTGCCCGGTTACCCGCAGTCCGCCGATCAGCTTTGCTCGCTCGATCTTGCTCTGCGCCTCGGCCTCCTCGCGCTCGAGCGGGGCGTCCATCGGCAACGCGGTCGGGACGTTGACGATCGCATGGACGTGGATCCCGCGCCGTTGGCGCCCCGCGAGGCGAGCGGCCGTGGCGATCGCCTCCTCCGAGAACGGCTCGTTCTCGAACGCCACGAGGACGCTCTTGTACTCCACCTCCTCGACGCCGAGCGGCTCCGGGGTCACCACCTTGACCGTCTCCGTGAGCGGCAGCTGCTGGCGACGTCGATAGATCGCATAGAGAAGGATCCCGAACAGCATCCATCCGGCGCCGACCACGCCGGTCTCCTGGTGGAGCACGAGCACGATCACCCAGGCGGCGAACGTCCCGAGGCCGCCGAGCAGCGCCGTGGCCGGGATCTCGAAGCCGAAGGCCCGGAAGTTCAAGGGGGGCTTCCAGGCGCGCTCCTTGTCGGGACGGCGTTGTCGAAGCCGGATCACCGACGCGTGCGCGATCGTGAACGACAGCATGGCCCCGAACGAGTACATGGTCGCCAGGAAGTCGGTCTTGCCTGGGAGGACCGTGATCGCCGCGACGGCCGAGAAGGCAAGGATCGCGACGTAGGGGGTGTGAAAGCGCGGGTGCACCTGCCGCAGCCCCTCCGGTAGCTGCCGATGCTGGCCCATCGAATAGGTGAGCCGCGACACACCGATCAGACCGGCATTCGTGGCGATCACGAGGATCACCGCGGCGAGGATCCCGACGTAGAAGCGAAGCGCGTGGGTCATGCCCGAGCTGAGCCCGAGGTTCTCGACGATCCCCAGCACCGGGTCGTCGGCGAACTTGGTCCCCAGAGCGGTCGTGAAGTGTCCGCTCGCGTTCTCGGTCACCGGCATTGCCGACAGCGCGACGATCGGGATCAGCACGTAGAGGCCGATCACCGCCATGACCACCAGCCCGACCCCCCTCGGAATCGTCCGGGGCGCGTCACGGGCCTCCTCGGCCATGTTGGAGATCGTCTCGATCCCCGTGTAGGCGATCATCCCGACCGCGACCCCCAGGGCGAAGTTGCCCCAGGTCGGCGCCGTTCCCAGGTGGACGTTGTTGATCAGGACGTCGGGGCTCAGGACGAGCGCGATCCCGATCCCGACCAGGACGATCTGGGTGCAAAGGTCACCGATCGCGAGGACCAGGTTGAGGCGCGAGGACTCCTCGGTCCCCTTGATGTTGAGCGCCGCGAGCAGGACGATCAGCACCACGCCGCCGATCACGTCCCCGGGCCCGTGCTTCAGCGGTGCCCAGAACACGCTCAGGTAGTGGGGCACGAAGAAGGCCGAGATCGCGACCGTGATCACGTAGTTGAGCATCTGCGCCCAGGCGGCGAAGAACGAGGCGAGCTCGTTGAACGCGTGGCGGGCGAAGCTCGAGGACCCGCCCGCTTCGGGATACATGACCGTCGCCTCGGTGTAGGTGGCCGCGGTGAACACGAAGATCAGCCCGGCGATCACGAACGCGACCGGGGTGAGGCCGAGAGCGAACGCCGCCGTGACACCCAGCGCGTAGTAGATCGACGAGCCGACGTTGCCGTAGGCCGCCGAGAACAGCGCCCCGACGCCGTGGACTCGCCGAAGCGACTCTTCCCTCGGAATCCGGTCAGCCATCAAACCCGAATATAGGCGCGGGGGCGGCTACGGCCTCGTGGATGACAGGCTGGGTGGAGGCGGCGGCCCGGGCCCCCCAGGTGGCTGCGTCCGAGCTAGCGACGAAGTCGCGGTTCACCAGGCTACGTCCTGCCGCCCGGCAACAGTCCCAAACCCGGCGGCGGAGCCGAAGGCGAGCAGCCGACGGAGTGATTCTCCCTAGAAGTGGACTATGGGGATGATCAGGATTGCGACGATGTTGGCGACCTTGATCATCGGGTTGATCGCGGGCCCCGCCGTGTCCTTGTACGGGTCTCCCACCGTGTCGCCGGTGACCGCCGCGGCGTGGGCCTCCGAGCCCTTGCCGCCGTAGGCGCCATCCTCGATCAGCTTCTTGGCGTTGTCCCACGCGCCGCCGCCTGCCGTCATCGAGAGTGCCGCGAACAGGCCGACCACGATCACCCCGATCAGCAGGCCACCGAGGGCGTCGACGCTGATCAGGCCCACCACGAGCGGGACCACGATCGGGATCAGCGACGGCAGGATCATCTCCCGCTGGGCGGCGGCGGTGACGATGCTCACCGTCCCGCCGTACTCGGGCTTCTCGGTCCCCTCCATGATCCCGGGATGCTCCTTGAACTGGCGACGGACCTCCTCGACGACCTGGCCGCCGGCGCGCCCGACCGCCTCGATCGCGAGCGCGGCGAAGAGGTAGACCATCATGCCGCCGATCAGCAGCCCGATCAGCACCGCAGGCGTGGTCAGATGGAACAGCTGGTTGAGGTCGAAACCGGTCGGCGCCTCGTCGACCAGCTCGATCTTGAAGGCGCTGAACAGGACCAGGGCCGCCAACGCCGCCGAGCCGATCGCGTACCCCTTGGTCACCGCCTTGGTCGTGTTTCCCACCGCGTCGAGCGGGTCGGTGACGTTGCGCACCTCCTCGGGCAGGTCCGCCATCTCGGCGATCCCGCCGGCGTTGTCGGTGATCGGACCGAACGCGTCGAGGGCGACGATCAGGCCGGTCAGCGAAAGCTGCGCCATGACCGCGATCCCGATCCCGTAGACGCCCGCGAGCTCGTTGGCGCCGAGGATCGCCAGGGCGATCAGGAGCGCCGGGGCGGCGGTCGACTGGAAGCCCTGGGCCAAGCCCTGGATGATGTTGGTGGCGTGACCGGTCACCGAGGCGCGGCTGATCGTCTTCACGGGGCGGAAGCGGGTCGACGTGTAGTAGTCGGTGATCACGAACAGACCCGCCGTAACGGCGAGGCCGATCAGCCCACAGAGCCAGAGATCCGTTGCGCTGGGCGCATCGCTCAGGCTGGCGGCCTTGAAGCTGATGTCGTTCATCAGCCATTTCGTGATCGGAAAGAAGGCGATCGCCGAGAGCACCGCCGAGACCGCCAGCCCCCGATACAGGGCAGCTTCGACGTTGCCGCTCTTGGTTCGCACCGAGAGCGCCCCGATGATCGACGCGATGATCGCGACGGCCCCCATCACCAGCGGGTAGATAGCGACCTCGCGCGACTCCGAGAAGGTCAGCACCCCGAGCAGCATCACGGCGACGGAGGTGACCGCGTAGGTCTCGAACAGGTCCGCCGCCATGCCGGCACAGTCGCCGACGTTGTCGCCCACGTTGTCGGCGATCACCGCCGGGTTTCGCGGATCGTCCTCCGGGATCCCTGCCTCGACCTTCCCGACCAGGTCGGCGCCGACGTCGGCGGCCTTGGTGAATATGCCGCCTCCGAGACGCGCGAACACCGAGATCAGCGAGCCGCCGAACCCGAGACCGACCAGCGCGTCCACGGCCTCCTTGTCGGTCTTGTTGGCCAGCAGCAGCACCCCGAAGTAGCCGGCAACCCCAAGCAGGGCGAGGCCGACCACCAGCAGCCCGGTCACCGAGCCGCCCTTGAAGGCGACGTCGAGCGCCGGAGGAACGCCGCCGCGGGCCGCCTCGGCGACCCGCGCGTTTGCCCGCACCGAGAGGTTCATGCCGATGAACCCGGCCGCGCCGGACAACGTCCCGCCGATCACGAAGCCGATCGCGGTGTCGAAGTTCCGCAGGATGATCAACAGCACAGCCAGCACCACCGCGACGGCGGCGATGATCGTGTACTGGCGGGTCAGATAGGCCTTGGCGCCCTCCTGAACCGCAGCCGAGATCTCGCGCATCCGGTCGTTGCCGGGCGAGCGGGCGAGCAGCCGCTGGGTCACGAGCGCGCCGTAGAGCACCGCGGCCCCGGCGCACACGAGCGCGATGACCACGCCGTAGTCGGTAAGGAACTTCGTCAAGTCTCAACCCTCCCGTGGGGAAGCTGGTGGTCTGGAGGCCCGGCTTATGGGCGGGCGAAGCGCGCGCAGTCTAGATGATCGACCGCCGGACGGCGCCTCATCAGGGGTGCCGAGCACCCGGGCGCTCGCACCCGAGCGGATCCGTCGTGCTCACGTCCCGGGTGGCGTCCAGAGCTTCGACGGGGGTCTCTGCGGCCCCCCGCGCGCCGGGCCGGGGGCGGACTGAGGAGGGCCGGCGGCGCCAGGCGGTTTCGCCGCCGGCTCGGACGATGGCTCGCCGTCGGCGTCGCCGCGCTCGGGCTCTCCACCCTCGGCTTGGCGGGCGTAGAGGACCTGGACCTCCGAGAGGGCGGTGCGGATCTGCTTCGCCGGCTCCGCGTCGAGCAGGTCAACCATCGCCCGCACGGCCTCGATCCCGACCCTCGCCTGCTCGAGGTCGCGCTCGTCCTCCTTCGCGATCCGGCGGGCCGAGAGGTTCAGCAGGCTGACCGTGCTGTCGAGGAGCAGATCCTGAACCCGCACGGTCCGGAGCTGCTCCTCGATGCGGGCGCGAAGCTCCTCCTCGCTCTGCGGCGGCTCTGGGGTCGGCTGGTCTGGCTCAGGCATGGAGATGGTGCTCACCGGTTGACGTGCTGGGGAGCATACGTGCGCCTCGTCTCCTCCACGGCTCCCCGGTAGATCTGCTCGATCGTGGCGCCCTCGGCGAGGGCCGCCCCGGCGCGCTGTGCGCCGTTCAGCCCGGGAGCCGACGTGTCGAGCCCGAGCGCCGCTTGGGCGGGCCGCGTCCACTCCAACAGCCGCTCGACTTCGGCCGGCGCCGACACCTCGACGCCCCGGTCGAAGTCGATCAGCTTGCCGTCCATGCCGTGGCGGATCGCGCGCCACAGGTTCTCCTCGATTTCGCGCTGACCGATCGGCGCGGGCAACCGCCCTTCGTCGAAATCGATCGCCGCCTGAGCGATGCACGCTGTGATCAGGCCCGCGAGCCCGAACGACTCCTCGCCCCGAGTCTGCGCGTCGCAGATCCGCAGCTCGACCGTGCCGAAGGCGTGATGCGGGCGGACGCTCCACCACAGCTGAGTTGCCTCGACGATCGAGCCCGTTCCAACGAGGAGTCCAACGAAGTCCGCGTACTCGTCCCAGGTGCCGAACGGCTCGTGAACCCCACAGCGCGGGAAGGTTCTGGTGAAGATCTCGGTGCGAACCGAGTGGAGTCCGGTGTGGTGGCCGTCGAGGAAGGGGGAGTTGGCCGAGACCGCGAGCAGGGTCGGAAGCACGCTCCGAAGGTGGTCGCACACGGCGATCGCCCGGTCGGCCCCGCGGACTCCGAGATGGACGTGGAGGCTCCAGGTGTTGTTGCGCTGCGCCACCCACCGGAGCTCCTCGCGAAGGCGCGCGTAGTGGGGGGTGTCGATGATCTGCTGGTCGAGGTAGCTCGCCCAGGGGTGCGTCCCCGTCGCCGCCAGACGCGAGGCCCAGCCCATCGGCGAGCCCGAACAGCCGTGCCCGGCGTTCCTGCTGGCGCTCGACCGCCTCGGCGAAGCTCGCGGCCTTGCCGGAGCGGATCTCGATCTCGGACGAGATCAGCTCTCCGGCTGCCGACTCAGCGAGCAGGTCGTCGGTCAGGCACGCCGAGTAGAGGTCGTCGAAGCGCTGCTCCAGCTCGAGCGTCTCCGGGTCGACGATCGCGAACTCCTCCTCGAGCCCGATCGTGAAGTCGGTCGATGAATCGAACACCTCGCGCGTGCGATCGAGGTCGAGGTGGCCACCGCGCTCCGCGTCCGCCCGGCCTCCCTCTTCGCTCACCATGATCCGCGGGCCCCGTCCCCGCCCGGACCGCTCATCTCAGCGCTGACGCCGCCATCGGGGCCGGACGCTCAGGTCAGGTAGAAGTACAGCGCGTAGAGCAGGTCGACCGCGGGGCTCGAGGTGTGCACCGTGACGTCCGGGGGCACCTGAAGCAGCTGCTCGGAGTAGTTGAAGATGATCCGCACCCCCGCGCCCACCAGGCGGTCGGCGGCGTCCTGGGCAGCCGACGAAGGAACCGCGAGCACCCCGACCACCACGTCCTGATCGTCGACCACCGGCCCGAGGTCCTCCACTCCGTGGACCTCGACGTCGCCGAAGCGCTTGCCGACCACCCTGTGGTCGACGTCGAAGATCGCGACGATCTGGAACCCGTGATCCGCGAACACGTCGGAGCTCGCGATCGCCTGGCCCAGGTTTCCGGCGCCGAACAAGACGATGTTGTGCTGTCCGGAGCTCCGCAGGATCCTTCGGATCTGATCGACCAGCGAGTCGACCCGGTAGCCCACCCCCCGCTTTCCGAACTTGCCGAAGCCCGAGAGGTCGCGGCGAATCTGGGTCGAGTTGATGTGCGTGTACTCGGCCAGCTCCTGCGAGGAGATTGTCTCCTTTCCCATCTTCCGCGCCTGGATCAGGACCTGGAGGTAGCGCGACAGCCGCGCCGCCACTCCAAGCGAGAGTCGGTCGCCCTCGGCCAGAGACAGCTCTGATGCCTCCTCTGCCAGGGCGGACTCGTCAGCGTTCATGGACGCCGGCCCGCGCAACGATCATCGCCGGACAGTATCGAGCATGGCCAGCAACCGCTCGGGCTCGAAGTTCAGCTCCGAGACCACCTCGCCGTCCACCTCCACCACCGGAATCCGCTCCAGGTAGCGAGCGTGGAGCAGCTCGTCGCACTCGATGTCCACCTCGCGCAGAGCGAATCCGCGGCCGACCTTGAGCGCGTCGAGTACCTCGCGCGCCTCATCGCACAGGTGACAGCCGGGCCGGCCATAGAGGACCACGGTCCTCACGCCGATGCATCCCAACCGAGGTAGGCGGGATACGGCGAGGGATCGATGAAGCGCGCCGCGGATCCGATCATCGCGGCATTGTCCGTGCACAGCTCGCTGCGGACGAGCTTGAGTCGCATCCCCTCCCGATCGCAGATCGCGGCAACGCGCTCGCGCAGCAGGCCGTTCGCCGCAACGCCGCCTCCGAGCGCGACCGCCCCCCATTCGGAAGCGGCGATCCCGCGCTCAAGCTTCGCAGCCAGCTGACCGACGACGGCGGCCTGGTATGCCGCCGCCAGATCGGCGCGTCGCTCGTGTGCAACGCCATCCGGCAGGTCTCGAACCGCGTAGAGCAGCGCCGTCTTCAGGCCGCTGAAGCTGAAGTCGAGCCCCGGGTCGCGGCTCATCGCGACCGGGAAGTCGAACGCGTTCGGGTCTCCCTCGCGGGCGGCCCTCTCGATCGCCGGGCCGCCCGGGTAGCCGAGCCCCAGCAGTCGGGCCCCCTTGTCGAGCGCCTCTCCCGCCGCGTCATCGAGAGTCCGCCCGAGCACCTCGTAGGCCCCCGGCTCGCGGACCCCGGCGAGCAACGTGTGGCCACCGCTCGCCACCAGGCACAGAAAGGGTGGCTCGAGCGGGTCCGGCTCCAGGAAGTTGGCGGCTACGTGGCCGTGCAGGTGATCCACCCCTGCGAGCGGCTTTCGAGAAGCCGCGGCCAGGGACTTCGCGGTCGACACGCCGACCAGCAGGGCGCCGACCAGGCCGGGCCCGCGGGTGACGGCGAGCGTCTCGATCTCTCCGAGCTCCACGTCCGCCTCGGCAAGTGCGGCGTCGACGATCGGATTGACGAGCTCCAGGTGACGCCGCGCGGCGACCTCCGGTACGACGCCCCCGAACCTGGCGTGGAGCGCCGCCTGCGACGAGATCAGGTTGGAGCGAACCAGGCCGCCGTCGACAACCGCCGCGCAGGTGTCGTCGCAGGAGGTCTCGATCGCGAGGATCAACGCGTGGGCCGTTGGGGAGCGCTCAGGCCCGGACCGCGGTCTGCGGAGATTCGAGCCACATGATCAGGGCGTCCTCACCGTTGTCGTGGTAGTAGCGGCGACGGTGTCCTGCGGGACGAAAGCCGAGCTGCTCGTACATCGCGATCGCCCCGTGGTTCGAGGTGCGCACCTCGAGGGTGTACCGCGCGTCGTCACCGGCCTCCTCGAAGAGACGCTCGAGGAGCCGGCGCGCAATGCCCTCGCGACGGCGGTCGGGCGTCACCGCGATGTTCATCAGGTGCCATACGTCCGCGAACCTTGAACAGACGAGATAGCCGACCATCCCCTCGCGGTCGGTGACGGTCAGGCATATGCCCATCGGCTTGGAGAGCTCCAGGACGAACATCGCCAGCGACCAGGGGGTCTCGAACGCGCGGCGTTCGATCGCCAGGACCGCCGGCAGGTCGCTGTAGGCCAGTCGCCTAACGTGCATCTCGGTCAAGCCAAAGTTCCGCGTCGGGTGGTCTCAGATATATCGGTCGAATCGCATCGGCCGGCACCGGGGCCCCAGCCTCGCCGAGCAGGCAGACCTGACGCCCCGAGACCCGGTGCGCCGACCCTGATCCCGCGAGGATCTCGGCGCCCGCGGCCTCCAGCTCAGCTCGAAATCGTAGCGCCCCCGAACCCGCGGCCACTGGCGCCACCGGGAGCGACTCAACTCGCCCGGCGAGCTGCCCGGGGGCCGCCACGAACGGAGCCCAGAGCTCGGTCCCGTCGTCGCCGTAAAGGGCGGCGAAGGCCTGCCCGCGCCGCGCATCGAGCACCGCCAATGCCCCCCCTCGCCGCGGTCCGACTGCGTCCCGCATCCCGTGACCCAGGGCCTCGAGCGTCCCGACCCCCACGATCGGCTTGTCGAGCGCCTGGGAGAGCCCGCGGGCGGTCGCAAGCCCGATCCGCAGTCCGGTGAACGAACCCGGGCCGACCCCAACCGCGAGGGCGTCGATCCGCCGCCAGCCGCCCGCCAGCTCCACGAGCGCCTCCACCTCCGCCAGCAGCTCCGTGGCGTGTCGCGGATGGCCATCGCCGACCGGGCCGAGCGCACGCTCTTCCAGCAGGCTGCCGTCGTGCGTTACGGCGACGACCAGGTCCGGCGTCGCCGTATCCCAGCCGACGATTATGGTTGCCGCCGCTTGACAGGCGGCCGTGAACGGGGCCGCGAGAGGAGTTGGTTCATCTGAACAGGATCGCGCACCGGATCGCAGTCGTGAGCGCCGCGGTTGCGATCGCCGGCGCGTCGGGCACGGCGGGCTGTGGCCCCGTCGACAAGGCGACCAGTGCCGCGAACCATGCGATCGAGCAGGGCCAGAAGGAGCTGAGGAAGGCGCAGAGGCAGGCCAAGAACGCCGGCGGTCAAGCGCGACGTGACGTCAAGCGCGCGAAGAAGCAGCTGAACCGGGCCAAGAGGAAGCTCAACAGGGCGACCGGGAACTAACCGGATCGGCCGGCGGGCCCCGTGATGGTCACGCGCCGGCGATCACCGCCATCGTGGCTGAGCGCCACGCGTACCACCGCTCCTGTGCCGCTCGCCTTCGACAGGGTCGGTTCGGCGACGTCCGGCCACTCGATGAAGGTCACCGAATCAGCGGCGAGATAGTCGTCGAGCAACCCGGGGTCCTCGCCCTCGAGGTCGTCGAGGCGAAAGAGGTCCAGATGTGAGACCGGGACCCGCCCGACGTACCGCCGCCCGATCGTGAAGGTGGGAGAGACCACGGCCTCCTCGACGCCCAGCTCGCGGCACGCTCCCCTGATCAACGTCGTCTTGCCCGTCCCCAGCTCGCCGCTGATCAGGACGACGTCGCCAGGCTCGAGAGCCGCCGCGAGCCGAGCGCCGATCGCCTCGGTCTCTGCCGCGGAGTCGCTTCGCCGATCGCCTTCCGGGACCGTCAACCGAACAGGTCAAGCTGATCGGCCGGCGGTTCGGCCGACGATGCCGCGATCTCCACGACCTCCGAGGGCGTCGCTCCGCGCTCCGGCGGCGGGCCCTCGAGGAGCTCTGCGAGCCGTGCGAAGTCGATCCGGAGCGTGTCGAGGAGCGAGGGCGTTCGCAGCGCGGCAGCCGGGTGGAGCAGCGGCATCACGAAAACGGTGCGACCACCGATCTCGTGCACCTGAGGGGTTCCGCGCACGCGGGTGATCCCCACCCGGCTTCGGGTCAGCAGCTTGGTGGCGAAGTTGCCGAGCGTCGCAACGACCCGAGGCTCGATCAGATCCACCTGCCCGAACAGGTAGGGCTCGCACGACTCGATCTCGACCGGCTGCGGGTCGCGGTTTCCGGGCGGGCGACACTTCAAGACGTTGCAGATCCAAACGTCGGTGCGCTCCAAGCCGATCCCGGCCAGCAGCTCGGTCAAGAGCCCCCCGGCGCGGCCCACGAACGGAAGGCCCTGGCGATCCTCCTCGGCGCCCGGGGCCTCGCCCACGAAGACGAGGTCGGCGTCGGAGTTCCCCGTCCCGAAGACGACGTTGGTTCGCGTGCTGGAGAGCGCGCACCTGGTGCACTCGGAGGCCTCGCGGTACACACCCACGAGCCGCTCGCGCCGCTCGGCTGCGTCGGTCAGCCGTCCCCTCCCGGAGTCCGGCTCCTCGAGGCACGTGCCTCCTTGAAGCGGCGCTTGGCGCCCTCGCGGAGCTGCGCGTTCCGCCGCTCCTGTTTGCGGGTTTCGCCGGGGGTCTTGACGAGCTTGAACGGAGCGCCATGCGCGGAGTAGACCCGCCGCGTGCGCGCCGCGCCGCAGCGCGGGCAGGTCGCGGCCTCGGTGCCGGCCTCGACGAGGTCCTCGAAGCGACCGTCGCAGCGCTCGCACACGAACTCGTAGATCGGCACAGCCCGATGGTAGCCCCGGCGCCCGCCGGAGTCACGCGGGTCGCTGAAGCTCGGCCCGGCGCCTCCTGCTGAGGCCCGAGACCACGAGGTCGTAGCTGTCCTGGATCAACTCACGCACCGCGCTGTCCGCCAGCGATCCGTCGAGGGTGATGGTGATCCAATGACGCTTGTTCAGGTGGTATCCGGCTCGAACGGCGCCGTAGCTCGCGCGCAGCCCCTCGGCGAGCTCGGGATCGCACTTGACGCTCACCTCGAGCGGGCGGGCGTCGAGCACACTGAGCGCAAACATCTTGCCCGCCACCTTGAACACCGAGGCCCGTTCGCCGAATGGGAACTCCTCCGTGCACCCCGCCTGTGCCAGGCACCATCGTCGCAGCGCGCCCGCGGTCATCGCCGGCCAACCTATACTTCTCGGTGGCCGTGACCATAGGCACGGACCAGCCGGATCGACCGGCGACTCACCAAGCAAGCGACCAACCGCCGTCTGGTATCTCCAATGCGAGAACTGGAACGGGATCTTCCCGACAACGCCGCGCTCGATGCCAGGAGTCGTGCGTCTGCGGTCGGCCGCCCGGATTGGCTCAGGGGCGGGTTGAGGATCCGACCGCGCCGAGCGGAGGCATCGGGTTGAGGACCGTCACCTCGACCGCCGAGCTCCGCGAGGCCCTCGAGCCGACTCAACGCTCCGGTGGGACGATCGCTCTCGTCCCGACCATGGGCGCGCTTCACGACGGCCACCTGTCGCTGCTCCGGGCGGCCCGGCACCGATGCGGGCTGGTGGTCATGAGCCTGTTCGTCAATCCGACCCAGTTCGGACCCGGCGAGGATCTTGAGGGCTATCCCCGCGACCCCGCTCGAGACATGGAGCTCGCGGCCGACGCGGGGGTCGACCTCGTGTACTCCCCGTCCGCCGAGGAGATGTACCCGGAGGGGTTCGCGACCTGGGTGGAGGTGGAAAGCGGCCTCACGGCGGTGCTCGACGGAGCGCCGGATCGGCGCGGCGCCGCCCATTTCCGGGCGGTCACGACGGTCGTCGCGAAACTGCTCAACTCGGTTCGGCCGCAGATCGCTTTCTTCGGACAGAAGGACGCCCAGCAGGCGATCGTGATCCGGCGCATGGTCCGCGACCTGGACATCCCAGTTGAGATCGAGGTGCTGCCCACCGTGCGGGAGCCCGACGGGCTCGCGATGAGCTCGCGGAACGCCTACCTGGACCCGGATGAGCGCCGGAGGGCGGTCGCGCTGAGCCGCGCGCTCGAGGCGGCCGCCGCGGCCGCGGCACGCGGCGAGAGACGAGCCAGCGCCGTGCTCGAGGCGGCGGCCGCCGAGCTCGAGCGGGAGGGGATCGAACCCGAATACCTCGAGGCGCGCGACGCCGAGAGCCTCGAGCGGGCAGAGACCTTCAACGGGCGACCGGTCCTGGTCGCGGTGGCGGCGCGGGTCGGCAGGGCCCGGCTGATCGACAACGTCGTGATTGGAGGCTAGATGCAACCTCAGTCTTCGGATTCGAGTGGCGGCGCGGAACGGTCCGCAGTGACGATTCCCGACTTGGCGGCGATGAAGCGCCGCGGCGAGCCGATCGTGATGGTCACGGCATACGACTTCCCCTCCTCGGTGGTCGCCGAGGAGGCGGGGGTCGACGTGGTGCTGGTCGGCGACACCGCGGCGATGGTGGTGCTCGGCTACGACGCGACCACGCCTGTCGGGATGGACGAGATGCTGACCATGGCCGCCGCCGTCCGGCGCGGGCTGCGAGCCCCGCTTCTGATCGGCGACATGCCGTTCGGCTCGTATGAGCGATCGAACGAGCACGCGATCGAGAACGCGCAGCGGTTCGTCAAAGAGGCCGGTTGCGACGCGATCAAGCTCGAGCGCGGTGGCCCGTCGGTGGAGCGGGCGGCGGCGATTGCCGCGTCGGGCATCCCGGTCATGGGACACGTGGGGCTGACTCCGCAGACGGCGAGCGCGCTCGGTGGCTTCAAGGCGCAGGGGCGAACCGCCGAGTCGGCGGCGCAGATCGCTCGCGACGCCTTCTCCCTGCAGGCGGCGGGCTGCTTCGCGATCGTCTTCGAGGCGGTGCCCGCGGCGGTGGCCGACGCTCTGATGCCGCATCTGGAGATCCCGGTGATCGGGATCGGTGCCGGCCTCGCCACCGACGGGCAGGTGCTCGTCTTCCACGACCTGCTCGGGATCACGACCGGTCCCCACAGCCCGAGGTTCGTGAAGCGCTACGCGCAGATCCACGATCGGATGGTGGAAGGGGTTCGGGCCTACGCGGACGAGGTTCGGGCGCGCCGCTTCCCCGACGCCGAGCACGTGTACTCGGCTGACCCCTCCGAGGTCGATGAGCTGAAGCGGTTCCTGGACACCGAGGAGAGCCTGGCCTCCTCTCCCTGGGACTGGTAGCGGCCGGCGCTTGTTACGTTGCCCGGATGGCGGTCCACACATCCGAGCACCGGGTTCAAACCCGCGGGGACGGCCAGGTGGTTGACATAACCGGCGCGGTCCGGGCGGCGGTCGCCGAGTCGGGTGCGGGAGATGGACAGGCGAGCGCTTTCGTGCGGGGCTCGACCGCGGCGATCACCACCATGGAATACGAGCCGGGCGGCGTCCAGGACCTCCAGGCACTGCTCGACCGGGTGGTCCCGGCGCACGGCGACTACGAGCACAACCGGCTGAACCACGACACGAATTCCCATGCGCACCAGCGCGCGTCGCTGATCGGCTCCTCCGAGGTGGTCCCCGTGATCGACGGCCGACCGGCGCTCGGGACCTGGCAACAGCTCGTGCTGATCGACTTCGACGACCGCCCGCGCGATCGTACGATCCTGATCCAGGTGGTCAGCTGAATGGGCTCGATCGCCGGGCTCTGAGCCCGAGGGTTCGCTGATCGCCGCGGCCGGTCTCCGTCAAGGGCGCCGCTAAGGGCCGACGGGTACGTTCGAGCGGAGCCGGTCGACTGACCAGTGCGGATCTCGAACCAGTGAGACCGTGATGCTCTCGCCGTCGTTGGGACCGCCCGTTGGGATGGCCACCGCCGTCGCGTGATCCCCCGCCACCACCAGCTGCTTGATGCGGACCTGACTCGCGACGCTCCCGGGCGTCCGGGACCTCACGCATCCCTCATGGCCGCCGTACGCGGCCTCCAGGAACCGTCTGGTCACGAAGGGCGGATGGCAGGCCAGCGGATCGGTGCTCGTCAGGACGAGCCTGACCTCGCTGCGGAGGAGCCCGTCGCGGGCCGGGGGCTCGAGCAGGCTTCGGACCCGCACGAGCTCGCGGCGGGTCCCCGAGCTCAGCTTTGCGCCACGGCTGGAGCTCCCCGGACCGCCTGAGCCAGAGCTGTCGGATCCGTGGTTACCAGGGCGCTCGCCGATCGACGAAACCGAGGTGGTGGAACCCTCTCCCCCGCCCCCGGAGCAGCCGGCGAGTGCCCCTGCGACGAGCGCACCTGCGACGAGCGCCGCAGCGACCCCGCTCGGTCCCGGGCGGCTGCTTGGATCATCTGGAAGTCGGCGATGCACATCGCAGCCCACCCTACTCTCCCCCGTTGCCCGGCCTGAACTCGATCTCGCGGATAACCCTCGCCGGCGAGCCCGCGGCGATCACGCCCGGCGGCAGGTCCCCGGTGACCACGGAGTTGGCGCCGATCACGCACCGCTCTCCGATCTCGACCCCGCTCGTCACGACGCTGTTGACCCCGAACCAGCAGTTGGAGCCGATCCTCACCGGGCCGTTGGAGGAGAAGCCCTGCCAGGTGACCGGTACGTCGGGGTCGTCGAATCGATGGTCGGCGTCGCCGACGAAGCAGTTGTTGGCGAACATCACGTGGTCCCCGATCTCGATCCGATCGAGCGCGGCGAGCATCACATTTCGGTTCAAGAAGCAGCCTTCGCCGATCTCGATCCGCGCGTCGGACGAGAGGGTGAGCCAACAGCCCGGCTCCAGCAGCGTGTTCGGGCCGATCACGAGGCGTCTCTCGTCGAGGGCCTCGAGCACCTCTCCCTCGACCGGGAAGCGGATGAATGCCCCAACGCGGGCCATGTGGCGGTTTATCCGCCACCGCCGCCCGAGCCGCCGGTTGCGCTCGTACCAGCGCCGCTTGGTCCACCAGGTCCGCCAGCCGGAGCGCGGCGCCACGCTAGCCCGCGAGCTCCAGCGCCTCGACGCCCTCGTCGCGACCCACCAGAACGTCGCTGACCATCTCGGCCGCAAACAACCCGTGGTCGACCACTCCCGGTGTCGCCGCGAGCATCGCGGCGAGCTCGCGCGGGTCCGCGAACGGCGCCAGATGATCGGCGAGCACTCCGCCGTCCGGGCTCGCGGGCGCGTCTCGCAGCTCGGCGGCGCCGAGAGCCCGCAGCGTGGCGGCCAGCCCGAACGCCGACAGCTCGAGGGGCACCGGGGGAGCGAGCTCGGCGACGGTCTTGTGGGAGTCGACGATCACCACGAAGCGCTCCGCGGCCGCGGCGACGATCTTCTCGCGCACGAGCGCGCCGCCCCCGCCCTTGACGAGCCAGCCGTCCGGGGCCACCTGGTCGGCTCCGTCGATCGCGATGTCGAGCCGTTCGAGGGCGTCGAAGGGCTCGACCGAGAGCCCCAGCTCGAGCGCGGCCCGTTCGGTGGCCGGCGAAGTGGCCACACAGCGGATCCCCAGGCCCCGGTCGGCGAGAGGCCCCAGCAGTTGCGCGACCGTCGACCCGGTGCCGAGTCCAACCGTCATGCCGTCCTCGACCAGCTTCGCGGCGGCCGCGGCGGCGGCGCGCTTCTCGCGATCGACGGAGGGGGCCGGTGCCACGGCCGGGAATCTACGCGGTCCCCCACCCGGACGAGGCTCGTGCGCTCCGCTCACGGAGCGCCGAATCAATCGTCTAGGATCGGCCGCCAGATGGCGACGATCGCTCAGCCCGCAGCGACCGACATCGACACGCTTTGCATCAACACGATCCGGACGCTGTCGATCGACGCCATCCAGAAGGCGAACTCGGGGCATCCGGGCACACCGATGGCGATGGCGCCGGTCGCCTACACGCTGTGGCAGCGGTTCTTGAGGTACGACCCCTCGGACCCGATCTGGCCCAACCGGGACCGCTTCGTGCTCTCCGCCGGGCACGCCTCGATGCTGCTCTACGCGCTGCTCCACCTCACCGAGGTTCGTGCCGTCGACCCCGACTACGAGACGCTCGGCGAGCCGTCGGTCAGCCTGGCCGACATCGAGTCGTTTCGCCAGCTCGACTCCCACGCCCCCGGCCATCCCGAGTACCACCTGACCTCGGGGGTCGAGACGACCACCGGCCCTCTCGGACAGGGGATCGCGACCAGCGTCGGGATGGCGATCGCCGGACAGTGGATGAAGGCCCACTTCGGCGAGGCCCTGTTCGACTTCAACGTCTACGCGCTCTGCGGCGACGGCTGCCTGATGGAGGGGGTGTCCAGCGAGGCTGGATCGCTGGCCGGGCATGAGCGCCTCGACAACCTCTGCTGGATCTATGACAACAACCACATCACGATCGATGGCCGAACCGAGATCACCTACACCGACGACGTCGCGGCCCGCTTCATGGGGTACGGGTGGAACGTCACCCGGGTGGGCGACGCGAACGATCTCGAGCTGCTCGGCCGCGCCTTCGAGGCGTTCAACGACGAGGAGGGCCGCCCCACCCTGGTCATAGTCGACAGCCACATCGGCTACGGGTCGCCTCACAAGCAGGACACTGCGGCGGCGCACGGCGAGCCCCTCGGCGAGGACGAGGTACGGGCCACCAAGCGCGCCTACGGGTGGCCCGAGGATGCCCAGTTCCTGGTGCCCGACGGGGTATACGAGCACTTCCGAAACGGCGTCGCGGAGCGTGGGCGGCGCCTGCGCGTCGACTGGGAGCAGCGCGTTGGGAGCGCCGACCCCGCGCTGGCCGCCGAGATCGACCAGATGCAGCGCCGCGAGCTTCCCGACGGCTGGGATGCCGACATTCCGCGCTTCACCCCAGACCCCGAGGGCATCGCCACCCGCAAGGCGTCGAACCAGGTCCTGAACGCGATCGCGCCTCGGGTTCCGTGGCTCCTGGTCGGGTCGGCGGACCTGACGGGCTCGACCTCGGTCGAGCTCGACTCCGAGGCCACTGAGCCGTTCGAGCCCGCGACCCGGCTTGGACGCCAGCTCCACCTGGGGATCCGCGAGCACGAGTCCGCGGCGATCTCCAACGGGCTGGCCCTCTCCAAGCTGCGGCCGGTGTGGTCGACCTACCTGATCTTCTCCGACTACGCCCGGCCGGCGATCCGGCTGTCGGCATTGATGGAGCTGCCGGTGATCCACTGGTTCAGCCACGACTCGATCGGCCTCGGCGAGGACGGCCCGACCCATCAGCCGGTCGAGCAGCTCGCGTCCCTGCGGGCGATGCCGGGCCTCAACGTGATCCGCCCGTGCGACGCCAATGAGGTGGCCGTAGCGTGGCGGGTGATGATGGAGCAACAGCACCAGCCGAGCGCCCTCGTCCTGACCCGCCAGAACCTCCCTATTCTCGACCGGACCCGATACGCGTCGGAGGACGGGCTGCGGCGCGGCGGCTACGTGCTTGCGGACTCCGATGGATCGCCGGACGTGATCCTGATCGCGACCGGAAGCGAGGTTTCGCTCGCCGTCGACGCCTACGAGGAGCTGACGGCCGACGGGATCGGCGCCCGGGTCGTGAGCCTGCCCTCGTGGTACCTGTTCGACCTCCAGCCCGACGACTACCGCGAGGCGGTCCTGCCCAGGGGGGTCGAAGCGCGGGTCGCGGTGGAGCAGGCATCGACCCTGGGGTGGGATCGCTATGTCGGGTCGCGCGGCCGGATCGTGGGCATGCACACCTTCGGCGCCTCGGCGCCGCTCAAGGAGGTGCAGCGAAAGTTCGGCTTTACGCCGGACCGCGTGGCCGACGCCGCGCGCGAGCTATTGAGATGATCGAAGCGAGGTGAACGCATGAAGCCGACCCAGCGACTGCACGAGCTCGGCCAGAGCCTGTGGCTGGACAACATCACCCGCGACATGCTGGGCGATGGGACCCTGCAGCGCTACATCGACGAGTTCTCGATCACGGGGTTGACGTCCAACCCGACGATCTTCGACAAGGCGATCAGCGGCGGCGACTCCTATGACGAGCAGGTCGCCGAGCTGGGCGAGCGGGGCCTCGAGACGGAGCAGGTCTTCTTCGAGCTGGCCCTCGCGGACCTGCGCGAGGCAGCCCGGCTGTTCGAGCCCGTCCACCAGCGCACCGACGGCGTCGATGGATGGGTCTCGCTCGAGGTTTCACCGCAGCTCGCCGACGACGCGGCGGCGACGATCGCGCAGGTCGCCGACCTGCACGCGAGAGCCGCGGCCAACACGCTGATCAAGATCCCGGGAACCCAGGCAGGCCGCGAGGCGATCGAGGAGTCGATCTTTGCGGGCACCCCGGTCAACGTGACGCTGCTCTTCTCGACCGAGCAATACCTGGGCGCAGCCGAGGCCTACATGCGCGGGCTCGAGCGGCGGGTCGAGGCCGGCCTCGACCCGGGGGTCGAGTCCGTGGCGTCGATCTTCATCAGCCGCTGGGACGTGGCGGTCGCCGACCAGGCCCCACCGGAGCTTCGAAACAGGCTGGGTATCGCGGTCGCGACGCGCGCCCACCGGGCCTACCGCGAGCTGCTCGGATCGGACCGCTGGCAGCGCCTCGCCCACCAGGGCGCGCGGCCCCAGCGAATGCTGTTTGCGAGCACGGGCACCAAGGATCCCGACGCCTCCGACGTGCTCTACATCGGGGCGCTGGCCGCCCCCGAAACCGTCAACACGATGCCCGACAAGACGCTGCTCGCGTTCGCCGACCACGGGGAGGTGGGCGACCCCCTCCCCCCCGACGCGGGCGGCGCAGACCAGGTGGTGGATGAGTTCGAGGCCGCCGGCATCGATGTCGCCGAGCTGGGAGTGCGGCTGCAGCGCGAGGGCGCCCAGGCATTCGACAGCTCATGGAACGACCTCTTGAGATCGATCGAGGAGAAGGGCAGAAAGCTCGCCGCCGCCGGCTGAGCCCGGCGGCTCCCGACCCTCCGAAACCCTCAGACAGGAGAGCCGCGAATGCAACTCGGAATGATCGGACTGGGGCGCATGGGCGCCAACATGGTCCGGCGCCTGATTCGCGCCGGACACGAGTGCGTGGTATTCGACCTCGACTCGAACGCGGTCGAGGAGCTCTCCGGAGAGGGCGCCGCCGGCGCCGAATCGGTCGAGGACATGGTGGCCAAGCTCGACCCGCCGCGCTCGGTCTGGATGATGGTTCCAGCGGCGGTGGTCGACAAGACCCTCGACTCGCTGGCCCCGGCGCTCGAGAAGGGTGACGCGGTGATCGACGGCGGCAACTCCTACTACCGTGACGACATCCGGCGGGCCGCCCGGGTGGCCGAGCAGCGCCTCGACTACGTGGACGCCGGGACGAGCGGCGGCGTCTGGGGGCTCGATCGCGGCTACTGCCTGATGATCGGAGGGCCGGACAACGCGGTCGCGCGGCTGGACCCGATCTTCGCGGCCCTGGCGCCCGGGGTCGACTCGGCCGCTCGGACCCCCGGCCGAGACGGCGCGGTGACCCCCTCCGAGCAGGGCTACCTCCATTGCGGGCCGAGCGGTGCCGGCCACTTCGTGAAGATGGTCCACAACGGAATCGAGTACGGGGTGATGGCCGCCTACGCCGAGGGCCTGAACATCCTCCGAAACGCGAATGCCGGCAAGGCCGAGCGCGAGGTCGACGCCGAGACCGCACCGCTCGAGCATCCCGAGTACTACCAGTACGACCTCGACCTCCCCGAGGTGGCCGAGGTGTGGCGGAGGGGCAGCGTGATCGGCTCATGGCTGCTCGATCTCACCGCCGAGGCTCTGCGCTCCTCGCCGGAGCTCGCCGACTACGCGGGTCGGGTGTCAGATTCGGGCGAAGGACGTTGGACCTCGATCGCCGCAATCGAGGAGGGCGTTCCGGCTCCCGTCCTCAGCTCGGCCCTCTACTCGCGCTTCGCGTCGCGCGGGCTCGACGACTTCGCCGACAAGGTCCTGTCGGCGATGCGCAAGCAGTTCGGTGGCCACGACGAAAAGGGCGCCTCATAGATCGATGGCGCGCCTGACGGTGACCGGCACGGCGGCGCAGGCGGCCGGACTCGCCGCGGAGCGACTGACCGACGCGATCGGGGCGGCCCGGCGCGAGGGCCGCACGGCGCACCTCTCGCTCGCCGGGGGTCACACGCCCGCCGCCACCTATGACCGGCTGGCGAGCCTGGTCGACGACTGGAGCGAGGTCGAGCTCTGGCTCGGCGACGAGCGGATGGTCCCTCCCTCCGATCCCGAGAGCAACTTCCGGATGCTCACCGACACGCTTCTGGAGCGAACCGGTGCCATCGCCCACGCGGTCCCGACCCGCGGCTCCGCCGAGGACGCCGCCGATCAGTACGGGCGGCTGCTCGCGGCGCGGGTCCCGGCGTCGTCCGACGGCTTGCCGAGACTCGACTTCGCTCTCCTCGGCCTCGGCGAGGACGGCCACACGGCCTCGCTCTTTCCCCGCGCACCCGCCCTCGCCGTGACCGGCAGAGTCTGCATCGCGGTCCACGACTCGCCCAAGCCACCGCCCGACCGCGTGACCCTCTCACTGGACGTCCTCCGATCGGCGCGCTCGTCCGCAATCCTGGCCGTCGGCGAGGGAAAGGCCGCTCCGGCGGCGGCCGCGCTTCGTGGACCGAGCCCCGACGTGCCCGCCAGCCTGCTGGTCGAGGGGCCGCTCGAGCTGATCTTGGACGCCGAGGCCGCCGCCCAGATCGACGCCGAGGCGAGTGACTGATGCCGTTCGCCCCGCGCTCGGACGCGCTCGTCTTCTTCGGAGCAACGGGCGACCTCGCCTACAAGCAGATCTTCCCCGCCCTGCAGTCGATGATCCGCCGCGGCCACCTCGACATGCCGGTGATCGGGGTGGCGAAGGAGGGGTGGGACCTCGACCGCCTGCGAAAGCGCGCGCACGACAGCCTCGCGGAGCACGGGGGCGTCGACCGCGCCGCGTTCGAGAAGCTGTCCTCGCTGCTTCGCTACATCGACGGCGACTACGCCGATCCGGCGACCTTCGACGCGCTTCGCGGCGAGCTCGGGGCCGCGAAGCACCCGGTCCACTATCTGGCGATCCCGCCGAGCGTGTTCGCGACCGTGATCTCGGAGCTCGCCCGATCGGGAAGCGCGGCCGGCGCCAAGGTGATGCTCGAAAAGCCGTTCGGCCGCGACCTGGAATCCGCCCGGGCGCTCAATCGGACCCTCGCCCAGGTGTTCGACGAGCGATCGATCTTCCGGATCGATCACTACCTCGGCAAGGAGGCGGTCGAGAACCTGCTCTATTTCCGGTTCGCGAACTCGTTCCTGGAGCCGATCTGGAACAGAGTGCACGTCCGCAGCGTCCAGGTCACGATGGCGGAGAGCTTCGGTGTCGCGGGGCGGGGACGCTTCTACGAGGAGGCAGGAGCGATCCGCGACGTGATCCAGAACCACATGATGCAGGTGCTCGCGACGCTGATCATGGATGCGCCCGCCGAGCATGATCCCGAGGCGCTTCGCGATGAGAAGGCACGCCTCTTGAAGTCGATCTCTCCGCTGAGCGCGAAGCGGATCGTCAGGGGGCAGTTCCGCGGCTACCACGACGAGGACGGCGTGGCGCCCGACTCGACGGTCGAGACCTTCGCGGCCGTGCGCCTCCATGTCGACAGCTGGCGATGGTCGGGCGTGCCGTTCCTGATCCGGGCGGGCAAGCGCCTGCCCACCACGGCGACCGAGATCCTGGTCGAGTTCCGGCGACCCCCGCAGATCGTCTTCGACGAGCCGCGCCCGGGAGAGCCGAACTCGATCCGCTTCGCGCTCAGCCCCGACGTCGCGATCGCGATGCGGGCCCGTGCGAAGGTGCCGGGCGAGGAGCTGAAGGGAGAGGACGTGGAGCTCCTGGCGCGCCACCACCACCCAGACGAGATGCCGCCGTACGAGAGACTCCTGGGCGACGCGATGCGCGGCGACCCCACCATCTTCGCTCGCGAGGACGGCGTGCAGGCAGCATGGGAGGTGGTCGAGCCGGTCCTGGGCGACGCAACCCCGGTTCATCCATACGAGCCGGGAACCTGGGGGCCGACGGAGGCCGACGAGTTGATCGCCGGGACAGCCGGGTGGCACGAACCGACCGGCACGGCATGATCGAGGCGTGCCACCCGGGAAGCTGAGGAGAACGACCATGCCGCCTGCGACGACCCCGCTCACCAAGCTCGCGGCCTGGAAGGCGCTGGGCCGCCATCACGCCGAGATCGGCGAGCTCCACCTTCGCGAGCTGTTCGCGGGCGATCCGGACCGCGGCCGGCGGCTGACGCTCGAGGCGGCGGAGCTCTTCCTCGACTACTCGAAGAACCGAATCACCGACCAGACGATCAGCCTGCTGGTCGATCTGGCGAACGCGGCGGGCGTCGCCGAGCGGCGCGACGCGATGTTTCGCGGCGAGCACGTCAACGTCTCCGAGGACCGCGCGGTGCTCCACGTCGCCCTTCGGATGCCCCGCGAGCGCTCGCTCCTGGTCGACGGCGTCGACGTGGTCAAGGAGGTCCACGGGGTCCTCGACAGGATGGGAGCGTTCGCCGAACGTGTCCGCTCGGGCGCGTGGACCGGGCACACGGGGAAGCCGATTCGCAACGTCGTCAACATCGGGATCGGGGGCTCCGACCTGGGCCCCGTGATGGCCTACGAGGCGCTCCGCCATCACTCCCGCCGGGAGATGACATTCCGCTTCGTATCGAACGTCGACGGAACGGACTTCGCGGAGTCGACCCGCGACCTCGATCCCGCCGAGACGCTCTTCATCGTCTCGTCCAAGACCTTCACGACGCTCGAGACGATGACCAACGCCCAGACGGCGCGTGACTGGCTGCTCGCCGGGCTCGGCTCCGAGGAGGCGATCGCGAAGCACTTCGTCGCCGTGTCGACCAACGCCGCGCAGGTGTCGGCGTTCGGCATCGACACCGAGAACATGTTTGGCTTCTGGGAGTGGGTCGGGGGCCGCTACTCGATGGACTCGGCGATCGGCCTCTCGACGATGCTCGCGATCGGGCCCGAGGGGTTCGGCCAGCTCCTGGCCGGGTTCCACGCGGTCGACGAGCACTTTCGCGAGGCCCCTCTGGAGCGCAGCCTGCCCGCCCTGCTTGGCCTGATGGCGGTGTGGTACGGAGGATTCTTCGGCGCCCAGACGGTCGGCGTGTTTCCCTACGACCAGTACCTGCACCGCTTTCCCGCCTACCTTCAGCAGCTCACCATGGAGTCGAACGGAAAGCACGTGACCCTCGGCGGCACCCGGGTCGACTACGACACCGGGGCGATCTTCTGGGGGGAGCCCGGAACGAACGGTCAGCATTCCTTCTACCAGCTGCTTCACCAGGGGACCAGGCTGATCCCGTGCGATCTGATCGGGTTCATGAACTCGCTGAACCCGCTCGGCGACCATCACGACCTGCTGGTCTCCAACGTGTTCGCGCAGGCAGAGGCACTCGCCTTCGGCAAGACGCCCGACCAGGTCCGGGCAGAGGGCACGCCGGAGGCCGTCATCCCGCACCGGGTCATGGAGGGAAACCGGCCCTCGAACGTGATCATGGTCGACCGGCTGACCCCGCGCAGCCTCGGATCGCTCGTGGCTCTGTACGAGCACAGCGTCTTCACCCAGGGCGCGGTGTGGGGCATCGACTCCTTCGATCAATGGGGCGTCGAGCTGGGCAAGGCACTTGCGAAGCGGATCGTTCCCGAGCTTCAGTCATCCGCCGAGCCCGAGCTCGGCCACGACAGCTCCACGAACGCCTTGATCCGCCGCTACAGGGCGGGCCGGGACAGCTGATCGGCGGCGCACCGCGCCGTGATCTGCTGCCTCGAGGCGGAGCGGAGGCACTAGCATGAACGCCATGGTCGCCCGCGGCGGCATCGACCTCGGCGGCACGAAGATCCAGGCGGTCGTGGTCGACGGCCGTTGGAACGTCCTCGGTCAGTCGCGCCGACCAACGCCCACCGAGGGCGGCCCTCGCGACGTGGCCGAGCAGATGGGAGACGCACTCCGCGACGCTGCGCTCGACGCCGGAATGCGTCCAAGCACCTTGACGGGCGTGGGAGTCGGCTCACCCGGGGACGTCGATGAGACCACCGGCACCGTGTCACAGGCGCGCAACCTTCCGGGGTGGGCGGGCTCCTTCAAGCTGGGACCGTGGCTGACCAAGGCGCTCGGCGCACCGGTCGCGGTCGGCAACGACGTACGCGTCGCGACCGAGGCCGAGTCCCGGCTCGGCGCGGGGCGTCGCTACAAGTCGCTGATCGGGGTCTTCTGGGGCACCGGGGTCGGGGGTGGCGTGATTCTCGACCGCGAGCCGTGGCTCGGCCGGGGCGCGGCCGGCGAGATCGGCCACATGGTCGTAAAACGCGGCGGAGCCCGATGCACCTGCGGCCGCCGGGGCTGCCTGGAGGCCTATGCCGGACGGGCCGCAATGGAGGCCAAGGCCCGCAGCGAGCACCAGTCCGGAAAGCACACGGTCCTGTTCAAGATCATGAAGGAGCACGATCGCGATCGGTTGACGAGCGGGATCTGGGCGCACGCCCTGAACGCCAAGGACCCGCTTGCCGAGAAGTTGATCGACCGCGCCGTCGCGGCGCTCGGGGCCGGGATCGCCTCGGCGGTCAATCTCCTCGACGTGGAGGCGGTGATCATCGGAGGGGGCATCGGCGTCCGCCTCGGGGAGCCATACGTGAAGCGGATCCGCGAGGCGATGGCCCCCCATCTGTTCAGCGACGATCACCCGCCCGCTCTTCACGTGGCTGCACTCGGCGACCTCGGAGGCGCGATCGGCGCCGCCCTGCTGAGCGCAAACCGCGACAAGCGAGCCCGGGCCCGGGCTCGCTCGCGGGGACCCAAGGCCGGCGCGAGCTCAAAGGGCGGTGACGGCCGAGCGTCGGGCGATCGGAGCCACGCGCCGAGCAGACCGAAGGCCGACTAGGCGGGAGCTCGGATACCGGCCCCGGATCCGCCCTCCATGGCGGATGCAAACTCGAGAGCTTCGCGATACCC
The DNA here is from genome assembly GCA_963720685.1 of uncultured bacterium. Classification (GTDB taxonomy): domain Bacteria; phylum Actinomycetota; class Thermoleophilia; order Solirubrobacterales; family 70-9; genus AC-56. Next base: position 1,385,187 of record CAVRGF010000003.1, read on the forward strand.
ACGAGCAAACGACGGCATCGGTTGCAGGGCCTCCACGAACAGGTCGCGCAGCCGACTGGTCGCTGCGCCGCGCCCGACCCGGACATCCTCCGAACCGGCGCGGAAGGTCAGGCTCTCGATGCCCCCGCACTCTGCCGCCATGGGGTCACTCTTGAGCGACAGGGACACGTGACCCCCGTCGGCTCTCGATACAACGCCGACGCCGCCCTCGAACGGCTCGGGTTGCCAGCCCGCACGCGCCGCCACCCAGCCCGCCATCAGGAGGGACGCCGACCGGGCTCCCTCCCCGTAGGCCAGCTCCAGGTGCGTCGTGCGCGCCAACAGGCGCCGCGGCTCGAGCGGCTCGAACGCCGCCGCGGTAGCCGCCCTCCAGAATTCCAACCGCCCCCAGGTCAGGTCGTGCACGCGAACGTGCTGCGCCAGCCCGGCCATGCGCCGGTGGGAGACTGGGACGCTCCCGGAGTCGACCAGGAGGTGCTGCGCTCGGTCCAGAAGGCGAGGGTCCGGGATCGCAGAACCCGGGTCGGGAAGCCAGAGCACGGTCGGAAGGTCGGCGAGCAGGAGCGGCGCGACCAGCGATGCGGCGTGCCCCAAGCGGGGCTCGTCCGCGCTCAGGACCACCTGGTCGTGGCAGACCCCGACCCGACCCGAGCCGTGGGGAAGTTGGCAGTCGAGCTTGGCCTGTACATCGAGCCGGTCGGCGGTGTGGCGCCGGAGGACCAAGGTCCGGGACGGGCTGTGAGCCCCGAGGCCGGCGAGGACGGTGTCGACCTCAGCGTCGAACCGGGGCGGGCTCGGGGCGACGATCAGGTTCAGGGTCCGGGCCAGAGCATGTCCCTGGAGTTGGTGGGCGCGGTGGAGGCGCGCGAGCTCGACCTCGATCTGATCAAGGCCAACGCCACGGCCACGCCAGCTCGGGTGCTCCGCCGTCTGCTCACCGACGCTCAAACCTGCCTCCATTGCCGGCCGCGAACGGCGAGCAGCTCGTCGGCCTGAGGCGGACCCTGGGTGCCGGCCTCATATGGTTGCGGGCCGGGCTCAGAAGCCCAGGCCTCGAGGATCGGTTCGATCAACCGCCACTCCGCCTCGACCTCATCGGCCCGGGTGAACAGGGTCGCGTCGCCGAGCAGGGCGTCGTGCAGCAGGCGCTCGTAGGCCTCGGGCGAATCGCCCAGGAACGAGGTTCCGTACTTGAACTCCATCTGGACGGGCCTGACGGTCATCGTCTGGCCTGGGACCTTGGCGATCAAGCGCAGCGAGACGCCCTCGTCCGGTTGCACCGAGAGGACCATCTCGTTCGGCTGGGCGTCGGCGATCTGCGAGCGCGCGAACGGAAGATGCGGGACGGCCCGGAAGCGAACCGCGATCTCGGTGACCCGACGCGGGAGGCGCTTGCCGGCCCGCAGGTAGAACGGCGTTCCCGCCCATCGCCAGTTGTCGACCTCGACCCGCATCGCCACGTAGGTGTCGGTCCTCGAGTCGTCGGGCACGGCCTCCTCGTCGCGATATGCCGGGACCTCTTCGCCGCCGATCCAGCCGGCGCCGTACTGCCCGCGGACCACGTAGGAGGGAACCTCCTCAGGGTCGAGGCGCCGAACCGAGCGCAGCAGCTTGACCTTCTCGTCGCGGATCGTGTCGGCGTCGAAGCGCATCGGCGGCTCCATCCCGACCAGGGCGAGGAGCTGCATGAGGTGATTCTGGGCGACGTCGCGAAGGGCGCCCGCCGAGTCGTAATAGGCGGCACGGCGGCCGATCCCGATCTGCTCGGCCATGGTGATCTGAACATGGTCCACGTAGCGCCGGTTCCAAACCGGCTCGAATATGCCGTTCGCGAAGCGCAGCACCTGAAGGTTCTGAACGGTTTCCTTGCCCAGGTAGTGGTCGATGCGGAACACCTGCGACTCGTCGAACGCCGCCGAGATCTCGGAGTTGAGCTCGAGCGCCGAAGCGAGGTCGTATCCGAATGGCTTCTCGATCATCAACCGGGTCGGAGGGTCCGCGCCGGCACCCATTCCCGCCTCCGCCAGCGCCCTGGCGAGGGGCGCGAAGAACCGAGTGGAGACGGCGAGGTAGAAGACCCGCTGAGTGGGCACGTCTCCATCGTGTTCGCGGATCCGTGCCTTCAGCTCTTCGAACAGGCGTGGATCGCTGAAGTCGCCGTGCAGGAAGTCGAGCCGGGGGGCCAGCGCGTCCCAGGCAGCGCCGTCGATCCCGGTCCGCGAATGGGCGGCGATCGCCTCGCGGGCGGCACGGCGAAACTCCACGGGGTCCCCGGCGCTCCTCCCGATCCCGATCACCTGAAGCCGCTCCGGCAACAATCCTCCGAGTCCCAGGTTGTAGATCGCGGGGAGGAGCTTTCGCGCTGCTAGATCCCCGGTGGCGCCGAAGATCACCACGGTGGTCGGCACCGGGAGCGGCTGCTCGACGTCCTGCGAGAAGGGATTTGCCGGCGCCGCGATCGCGCTCATGCCCGATCCCCCCGTCCGCGAGGTGGGGCGATCGCGTCGACTCCGGCGAGCTCGAGGCCGGCGAGAAGCGCCGCCCCTCGGACTCCCGCGCGGCTCCCGTGTCGAGCCAGCCGGATCTCGGTCCTCTCCCCGACTCCGGGCAGCACATAGCGCTTGGCCGTCTCGCGGGCGGGGCCGAGCAGCAGCTCCTCCGCGACCGACACGCCGCCGCCGACGGCTACGACGTCCGGGTCGAATGTGTTGATCGCGTTGGCGATCCCGATCCCGAGGCGCTCGCCGAGGGTGCGAATCGCCCCGACGGCATCAGCGTCGCCTGCCTGGGCGGCCACGACGGCGTCGTGGCCGTCAACCGCCCCGGCGGCCGCAAGGCGGCCCAGCGTCGATCGGGGGTGCCGCTCAGCCACCTCGCCCGCCAGGCGGTCCAGGACCCGCCCGGCCGCCAGTGACTCGAGCGACCCGCGCTGCGGGAACTCTCCGGACGCCGGTGGCCCGTCGGAGAGGTGGAGCCCGATCAGCGTATGCCCCAGCTCGCCGGCGGCGCCGGTGGCACCGCGATAGACGCGACCCCCGAGCACCAGCCCCCCGCCGATCCCGGTGCCCACGGTGAACATGACCAGGTTCTGCACGATCGCCGTGCCCGCATCATCAAAGGCCTCGCCGAGCGCCGCGACGGTCGCGTCATTGTCGACGAAGACGGGCAGGTCCAGCCGGTCCTCGAGCACCCGATGCAGATCGAGGTCGTCCATGTGGAGGTTGACGCTCGAACGCACTCGACCGGTCGCGAACTCGACCACCGACGGCACGCCCACCCCAATGCCCGTGGTATCGGCGGTGCGCACCGAGCTCACCGCCGAGACGATCTCCTCGACCAGCTCGTCGGCGCTCGAGGCCTGGGTCGGCTGGACAACCGATTCGCTCAGCCGCTCCTCGTCGAGCGTCGCCACCGCGACCTTCGTCCCGCCCACGTCGACGCCGATCAACTGGCCGCTGAGCACCTGGCTCAGCCTACGCGGCGACCGGCTCCCGGCGTCGTGCCGCCTGAGCGCGGGAGGGGCGGCTCGCGACCACGACCAAGCCCCGCAGGAACTCGCCCGTGTGGGAGCCTGCTTCGGCCGCCACCTGTTCCGGGGTGCCGGTGCCGACCACCTCTCCCCCGGCCTCACCGCCCTCGGGCCCCAGGTCGATGATCCGGTCCGCCGACTTGATCACGTCCAGGTTGTGCTCGATGACCACGACCGAGTTTCCAGCCTCCACCAACCTGTCCAACACCTCCAGCAGGCGCTGCACGTCGGCGAAGTGGAGACCGGTCGTGGGCTCGTCGAGGATGTAGAGCGTGTCCCCGGTCGCCACCTTGGAGAGCTCGGTCGCCAGCTTGACGCGCTGGGCCTCGCCGCCCGACAGCGTGGTCGCCGGCTGGCCGAGCCGTACGTAGGCGAGGCCCACGTCATGGAGGGTCTTGAGGCGGCGGTGGATCTTCGGGATGTGCGAGAAGAACTCGACCGCCTCCTCGATCGACATCTCCAGCACGTCGGCGATCGACTTGCCCTTGAATCGGACCTCGAGCGTCTCGCGGTTGTAGCGGCGTCCGTGGCACTGCTCGCAGGGGACGTAGACGTCGGGCAGGAAGTGCATCTCGATCTTGATCTGCCCGTCCCCGCGGCAGATCTCGCAGCGGCCGCCCTTGACGTTGAAGCTGAACCGGCCGGGCTTGTAGCCGCGGGCCCTTGCCTCCTTGGTGCGGGAGAAGAGATCGCGGATGTGGTCGAAGACGCCCGTGTACGTGGCCGGGTTCGACCGCGGCGTTCGGCCGATCGGCGACTGGTCGATGTTGATGATCTTGTCGACCTGCTCGACGCCCTCGATCGCGTCGTGAGCCCCCGGCCGCAGGCGGGCCCGGTGGAGGCGGTTCGCCACCGCGCGGTAGAGGATCTCGTTGACCAGGGTCGACTTGCCCGACCCAGAGACGCCGGTCACGCAGCACAGCACTCCGAGCGGGACCTCGACGTCGATGACCTTCAGATTGTGCTGGCGGGCGCCGCGGACCACCAGCCGGCCGCTCGGCGCGCGCCTTGCCGCGGGAACCGGGATCGCCAGCTTGCCGCTCAGATACTGGCCGGTCAGCGAGGAAGCGCGGCGCGCGATCCGAGCCGGGGTTCCCTCGGCGATCACCTCTCCGCCGTGCTCACCGGCCCCGGGGCCGAGGTCGACGACGTGGTCGGCGGCGCGGATCGTCCCCTCGTCGTGCTCGACCACGATCACGGTGTTGCCGAGGTCGCGAAGCCGCTTCAGGGTGTCGATCAGCTTCTCGTTGTCGCGCTGGTGAAGCCCAATCGACGGCTCGTCGAGGATGTAGAGGACGCCGACCAGCGACGAGCCGATCTGAGTGGCGAGGCGGATTCTCTGCGCCTCGCCCCCCGAGAGAGTGGCCGCGGCCCGCTCCAGCGACAGGTAGCCGATCCCGACGCTGTCCAGGAAGCGCAGCCGCTCGGCGATCTCGCGCACCACCAGGCGCGCGATCGCGCGCTCCGTCTCGGTCAGCTCGAGCGCCTCGATCCAGGCGAGCGCCGCCCGCGCGGAACGTGTCGTGTACTCGTGGATGTTGAGCCCGCCCACGGTGACCGCGAGACTCTCGGGACGAAGCCGAGCTCCGCCGCAGGCCGGGCAGGGTTGAAGCGCCATCAGGCCCTCGATCCGCTCGCGGGTGTTCTCGGAGTCGGTGTTCTCGTAGCGGCGCTCGAGGCTCGCCAGCATGCCCTCGAAGCGCACGGTGTAGACGCGGCGGCGCCCGAAGCGGTTGCGATACGAGACCGTGTGCCGCTCGTCTCCGGTGCCGCCCAGGAGCAGGTCCCGGTCGGCCTGGGAGAGGTCTCGCCAGGCCGTGTCGATGTCGATTCCGTTGCTCTCGGCGACCGCCTCGAGCAGGCGCCGGTGATAGAGCGAGGCCGCCTTGGTCCACGGCTCGAGCGCGCCCTGGGAGATCGAAAGGGTCGGGTCGGGGACGATCAGCTCCGGATCGATCACGCGCTGGAATCCCAGGCCATGACAGCGCTGGCAGCAGCCGTGGGGTGAGTTGAACGAGAAGATCCTCGGCTCGAGCTCGGGCATCGAGGTCCCGCATTCGAGACACGCGAAGCGCTCGGAGAACAGCCAATTGCCCGCCGGCTGCTCATCTCGGGCAACAGCTCCCTGCGCTCGCCGAGGGCTCGCTCCCTTCCCTCGTGCCCCCGGCTCTGCGCCGCCGGGTTCGGTTCCGGGACCCCCATCCAGCAGCTCGATCTCGACCAGTCCCTCGGCGAGCTGGGACGCCGCCTCGACCGACTCCGCGAGACGCTTGCGGATCCCCTCCTTCATGACCAGGCGGTCGACCACCACCGAGATGTCGTGCTTGAGCTTCTTGTCCAGGGTGATTGGCTCGTCGAGGCGCACGATCTCGCCGTCGATCCGAACCCGCGCGTACCCCTGGGAGCGCATCTCCTCGAGCATCCGCCCGTACTCGCCCTTGCGCCCGCGCACCACCGGCGCCATGACCATGAACCGAGTGCCGCCCTCGATCGTCATCACCCGGTCGGTGATCTGCTCCAGCGACTGCCCTTGAATCGGAGCGCCGCACTGGTGACAGTGCGGCTTTCCGATCCGCGACCAGAGCAGGCGCAGGTAGTCGTAGATCTCGGTCACGGTGCCAACGGTCGAGCGCGGGTTGCGTGAGGTGGTCTTCTGGTCGATCGAGATCGCCGGCGACAGCCCCTCGATCGAGTCGACGTCCGGCTTCTCCATCTGGCCGAGGAACTGGCGGGCGTAGGCGGAAAGCGACTCGACGTAGCGGCGCTGCCCCTCGGCGTAGATGGTGTCGAAGGCGAGGCTCGACTTCCCCGAGCCCGAGAGCCCCGTGACCACGATCAGCGCGTCACGCGGAAGCTCCAGGTCGATCCCCTTGAGATTGTGGGCGCGAGCCCCGGAGATCGCGATGCGCTCGGAGCGCGCCATCACGATCGCCCCGATTCCGGCTCGAAGCCGGCCCCGGTCCTCGCTTGCCCCTTCGCCGAGAGCACGATTCCGATTCTACGGGGGCGAACGGGCGTTCCCGTCTTGTGCGGCTCAGGCGGGCTCGGGTGCGCCCCTGAGTGCCCGACGCCCGCCGTAGGCCACGAGCCACGAGAGCGTGGCCGCCAGGGCGGCGACGCCGAACCCTCGTGACGCGTGCCCGCCGCTGACCACGGCGCCGCCGATCGCGGTTCCCGCGGCTACCCCGGTGACCACGGCCGTGATCATCCAGGTCGACGCCTCGGTGGCGCCCCCGGCCGGGGCCAGATCGTCGATCAGGAGATAGAGGACAGCGCCTGCGGGGGCGAACGCGAAGCCGCTCAGGGCCATGAGGGGAAGCGCGCTCGCCATCGAGCCGATCAAGAAGAGCGGCGCGAAGCCGAGCGCGATCAGAAAGCACAGTCGCGGATAGCGCTCTCCCGCCCGAGTGTGGTGCTCCCTGGACCCGTACCAGAGCCCGCCAGCCATGCTCGCGGCCGCCTGAGCGGCGATCAGGGTTCCCGCGAGCCCCGGCGAGCCGAGCTGGGTCGCGAATGCGGTGACCGAGATCTCCATCGCCCCGATCGCCATCCCGAACCCGCACTCGGTGAACAGCAGGACGACTACCCCGGGGGCGCGAAGCGGACCGCTCCAATGCCCCGTCGAAGGGATCCCGCGCCAGGCGCGCGAGGCGCGCGAGGCGGCGAACACGAGAGTGCCGATCGTGGAGAAGGCGGCGTTGGCGATCACGGCCGCGGCCGGCGAGCCGATCCCCACCAGGGCTCCGGTGATCAGGGGGCCGACGATGAAGCACGCCTCCAGCAGCACAGCGTCGAGCGCGAAGGCGCTCTGGCGCAGAACGTCGTCGGCGACCAGGTCCGACCACAGCGTCCTCATGCACGACGAGAGCGCGGGGATCGTGGCCCCGCAGACGGCGGCGATCGGCGCCAGCACGGCCAGGCCCGCGCCATTCTGGGCGGCGAGGACGAGACCGATCAGCCCCAACGGGTTGGCCGCGGCAACCGGGACGAGGACGGCCGTCTGGCCGAGTCGATCCACGAGCCGCCCCTGGAACGGGAAGGACACCGCGACCGCCACCGTGACCGAGGCCTCAACGGCGCCCGCGATCGCGAACGACCCCGTCTCATGGCGAATCATGAGGATCGTCGAAAGCGACAGAGCCGCGATCGGGAGGCGGCCGATCAACGCTCCGAGCAGCGGCAATCTCGCCTCCTGCAGCGCGAGCAGGCGCTTGTACGGCGTCGGGAGCACCAAGGGTCAGGTTGTCAGGCGGCGGGGCGGCTACCCGGCGGCTCTCGCGTACACCTCGTCGAGCAGGCCGTCGAGGTCCTCGACCTCGTAGTCGGCGGCCAGTCGGGCGCGGGCCTCGGAGCGCGGGGTGCCGTCCAGCGCGAGCTTCATGGCCACGAGCCGCGCCGCCGCCTCGCCGCCGGACCCGTGATCCTCGGGCGAGGGGCTCGGGTCCTCCCGAGAGGACCCTGACTGCTCGTCGCCGGACCCCGCCTTCAGTCGCACCATCAACTCGTCCGTGGAAGGAGCGCTGCCGCCGGTCGGCGCGTGATCGTCGCTCGGGTCGGAATCAGGCTGGGCCTCGGCGGCTGACTGCGTCGAGGGCGGGGCGTCGGGCGCTTCCTCGGCCGGCGCATCCGGGCCCTCACCCTCGCCGGAGAGCCTTCCGCGGAGCTCGTCGAGCGCTCCTCGAACCTCCTCCAGGCGCCGCTGAGCCTGACCCTCGGCCTCGCCGCGGATCCGGCCGGCGGCATCCTCGGCCTCGGCCCGGATCCGGCTCGCCGCGGCCTCCGCCTCGGCACGAATCGCCTCCGCCTCGCTCTCGGCCTGCGCGAGGATCTCCTGGGCGCGACGCTGCGCCCCGTCGAGCACCGACCTGACGCTGTCGGCGGCCTGGCGGATCAGCTCCTCGGCGTCCATCGGCCGAGGGTACCGCTAGCCGATCCGACCCGGCCAACCCGGCGTCTGAGCTGCAAGCCGTGCTGTCATGGCGAGCCCCTATCTCGCGCGGTGACCGGCGGGTATCAGCGGTGCGGGGATCGTCGCGCTGGTCGCGTTCGTGCTCATCGAGCGGGGCGTGGAGTCGCCACTGATCGACGTTCGAGCGATGGTCGCCAACCGGCCGTTCGCGGTCGACAACCTGCTCACCATGCTCCTCTTCTTCACCTGGCTCGCCGTGTTTCTTCTTCGGCAGCATGTACTTCCAGATCTCGGTCGGCCAATCGCCCACGCACGCCGGCTTCTCGATCCTGACGATGTTCTACTCGTTCTTCATCGCCTCGAGGATCGGCGGCGGGATGCTGGTCACCGGAGCGGGATTCGGTTTCGCCATGACCCCGCTGAACACCGATGCGCTCAACCGACTCCCGGCCGACGCTCGCGGTGAGGCGTCTGGGCTGATCCAGCCGTTTCGGAACTTCGGCTCGTCGCTCGGGATGGCGATCCTCGGCACAAATCGTGCTCAACGTGGGAGCGGACAGCGGATTCGCCGACGGCGTGCAGACGGCGTTCTACACCGGCGCCGGCGTCATGTTCGCGACCTTCCTGATCGCCAGGGTCCTGATGCCGGCCGGAAAGCCGGCCGACGTCGAGTAGGCCGCCTGGCGGGGCCAGGTGCGCGGCAGCCTAGGCTCGCAGCGCCTCGAGATCGCGCCTCAGCTCCTTGATCTCGTCGCGGATCCGGGCGGCCTCCTCGAAACGCAGGTCCTCGGCCGCGGCGATCATCTCCTCCTCGAGCTCGACGATCAGCCTCTCCAGCTCGTCGGGGCCGCGAATCGCGTCGCCGTCGCGCCGACCGCGCCGGCGCCTCCCCGGCGTCGTTCGGGACTCCATCGCCAGGAAGTCACTGATCTCGGAGATCCCCTTCTGAACGGTCTCCGGCGTGATCCCGTGCTCGCGGTTGTAAGCGAGCTGGATCTCGCGCCGGCGATCGGTCTCGCGGATCGCCGTGCGCATCGCGTCGGTTTCGCGATCGGCGTACATGAGGACCTGGCCGCGGACATTTCGCGCCGCCCTCCCGATCGTCTGAATCAGGCTGGTCTCGCCCCGCAGGAAGCCCTCCTTGTCGGCATCCAGGATCGCCACCAGCGACACCTCGGGCAGATCGAGGCCCTCGCGCAGGAGGTTGACTCCGACCAAGACGTCGTATTCGCCGAGGCGCAGGTCGCGGATGATCTGGATCCGCTCCAGGGTGTCGATCTCGGAGTGCAGGTACCGGACCCGGAATCCGTGCTCGAGCAGATAACCGGTCAGGTCCTCGGCCATCTTCTTCGTCAGGGTGGTGACGAGGGTCCTCTCCCCCGCGTCCGCGCGCCGCTTCACCTCGTTCATCAGATCATCGATCTGGTTGCGGGTCTCGCGGATCTCTACCTCCGGATCGATGATCCCGGTCGGCCGGACGATCTGCTCCACGATCCGCGACGACGACGTCCGCTCGAACTCGCCCGGGGTCGCCGAGACCATCACCATCTGGCCGATCCGGTCGAGGAACTCCTCGAATCGCAGCGGCCGGTTGTCGAGCGCCGACGGGAGCCGGAAGCCGTGGTCGACGAGGGTCTGCTTGCGCGAGCGGTCGCCCTCGTACATGCCTCCCAGCTGCGGGACGGTCTGATGCGACTCGTCGACGAAGACCACGAAGTCGTCCGGGAAGTAGTCGATCAGGGTGTGGGGCGGGCTCCCAACGGCCCGGCCGTCGATGATCCTGGAGTAATTCTCGATCCCGGGCGCGAAGCCAAGTTCCTTGAGCAGCTCGATGTCGTACTCGGTGCGCTGCCGAAGGCGGTGGGCCTCGAGCAGCTTCCCGCTCTCCTCGAACCAGGCAACCCGCTCGTTGAGCTCGTGCTTCACCTCGACGACGGCCCGCTCGATCGTCTCCTCCTTGGTCACGTAATGCGTCGCGGGCCAGACCGCGACGTGGTCGATCTGGTCGAGGACCTCGCCGGTCAGCGGGTCGAAATGCTGAATGCCCTCCACCTCGTCGCCGAACATGGCCACCCGGTAGGCGGTCTCGGCGTAGGCCGGGAACACCTCGAGCATCTCGCCCCTGGCCCGGAAGGTGCCGCGGGTCAGATTGGTGTCGTTGCGGCCGTACTGCATTCCGATCAGCTTCCTGAACAGCTCGTCGCGGTCGACCGACTCGCCCACCTTGAAGAGCTGCATCTGGTCGCGGTACAGCTCGGGCGACCCGATCCCGTAGATGCACGAGACGGAGGCGACGATCACGACATCGCGGCGAGCCAGCAGCGCCGCGGTGGCCGAGTGCCGGAGGCGATCGATCTCATCGTTGATCGACGAATCCTTCTCGATATAGAGGTCCTGGGCGGGAACATAGGCCTCGGGCTGGTAGTAGTCGTAATAGCTGACGAAGTACTCGACCGCGTTGTCTGGAAAGAACTCCCGGAACTCGTTGCAGAGCTGAGCGGCGAGGGTCTTGTTGTGGGCGATGACCAGCGCCGGGCGCTGGATCCGCTCGATCACACCGGCCATCGTGAAGGTCTTGCCGGTTCCGGTGGCGCCGAGCAGGCAGCTGAACCGCTCGTCGCTTCCGAGTCCCTCGGCCAGCGAGTCAATCGCCCGCGGCTGGTCGGCGGTCGGCGTATAGGCCGGGTTGAGCCGGAAATCACCCACGAGGCCAAGATAGCGGCACCTGACACCGCCACTCCTCTCCCCACGCACGAGCCGCGCACGGACACGGCACGTTTCGCTAAAGCGCAAGCGTCCGCGTACCGATTTGAAAGCGAGGGCCCAGATGGGACTCGCGAGCTCAACCAAGAAGCGTCTGGAGGCCGGGCGCCGAAGCCTCAACGAAGGAGGCGACAGCCATGTCGCGATGGCATCGGTGATGCTGCTCCTGTTCGCGGCGGGCACCTTCCTCAACCTCGCGTCGATCCCGCTCTCCAGCGGCCTGGGGCGAACGGAGAAGCTGGGCGAGCTCGTCGTCTCGGACGTGGCGGCGATCGCTTGCATCGTGATCGGCATCCGATGGCAGCGCCTGTCGCGGCCCGCGTTCCAGCTCCTCCTGGTCCTCGGCACGGTGCTGATCTCGGTTGGCGCATTCATCGCTAGCGAGGGGCCCTACGACGGCGAGATGCTCTACATCTGGGTGGCGCTCTACGCGGCCTATTTCTTCGAGCGCCGGGAGGCGGTGCTCCAGCTGGCGTTCGTCGGTCTCTGCTATGCGGCGGTGCTCACGCTGGGGCACAGCTCCGACCAGGGAGCCGCACGTTGGGTGATCACGATGGGCTCGCTGGCGGTCACCGCCTGGCTGTTCGGCTACCTCAAGGAGCTGCTCGATCGCCGTCTCGCCGACAAGGAGCGGTCCGAGGAGGAGCTCGAGGCCACGCTGTCGCTCCAGCGCGCCACCCTGGAGTCGACCGCCGACGGGATCCTGGTGGTCAACGCCGAGGGGCAGATCGTCTCATTCAATCGGCGCTTCAAGGAGATGTGGCGGATCCCCGAGGAGGTGCTCGACTCAGGAGACGACGCGCGGGCGATCGCCTATGCGCGCGATCAGCTGATCGACCCGGAGAGCTTCGTGCGCCGGGTGGAGCAGATGTACGGGCGTTCGGAGGCCGAGAGCCGCGACGTCCTCCATTTCAAGGACCACCGGGTGGTGGAACGCTATTCGCGCCCCCAGCGGGGCATCGACGGCGAGATTCACGGTCGCGTTTGGAGCTTCAGGGACGTCACCGAGCGCGAGCGGATACAGAGTCGCCTCCGGCACCTCGCCGACCACGATCCGCTGACCGGGCTGCTGAACCGCAGGCGATTCGAGGAGGAGCTCGCCGACCGGATCGCCCACGCGGCGCGCTACGGCGAGGACGGAGCGGTACTGCTGCTCGACATCGACGACTTCAAGCTGGTCAACGACACGCTCGGCCATCCAACGGGCGACGCGGTGATCGCCAGCATCGCCGGCGTGCTGCGCGAGCAGATCCGCGAGACCGACGTGCTCGCGCGCCTCGGCGGTGACGAGCTCGCGGTCCTGCTGCCGCGTGCCGATCACGAGCAGGCGAGGCTGGTTGCCGGCAAGCTGGTCGAGACCGTTCGCAACCACAAGGCGACTTTCAGGGGAGCCGACCTGCGGGTCACCGCGAGCATCGGGCTGGCGCTGATCACGGAGCCGGGGACCCAGACCGCAGAGGATCTGATGGTCGAGGCGGACATCGCCGTGTACGAGGCCAAGTCAGCCGGGCGCGATCGCTTCCGCATCTACGAGGGGCCGCGGGAAAGGCCCCGCGAGGTCGAGCGGGCCGCCAGCCGAGGCTAGTCGCCGCCGACCCCGCCGGGGGCCAGGGCCTCTATCCAGTCCAGGCGCCGGCCACATAGACTCGATCCCCGGTTGGCGGGCACCCGCGTGAGGCGGTCGGAGGCGGGATCCGCCGCGCTCAGCTCGAGTGGACCGATCGGGCTCGGCGCACCGCCGCTTCCGGGATGGAGGTCCGATCCACCGAACTGGATCGCGAGCTCGTGATCCCCCGCGTGAAGGCGGGCCTTCCCCAGCAGGACGAACTCTCCCGCGTTGTTGAGTTGATGTCGGACCTGGCCGACCTGGCGTCCATCGACGAACAGGTCCACGCGCGGGCGAACCGAGCCACCAAGCCAGACCTCATAGCGGCCGGCGCGCGGCACCCGCACGCGCGAGGTGATCGTTCCGGCGCCGAGCGGAAGAAGCGTGCGGGGGTATCCGGCCCAGCGCCAAGCGCTCGGGTGGGTGGTGCGCTTCAGCGGGACGGCCTCGACCGGTGCGCGCCTGGCAGCCACGAGAGTGCCGAGGGGACTCGCCTCGTGGGCGAGCCGTGCGACGTCCGAGCACTTGGGGACCCCGGTCGGATCCTTGGCGGAGCCGAGTCCGAGATGGTCGATCACCGACGACTCCAACCCCTCGGGTCGCTGCCAGACCTCGTAGTAGCGACCGCGCCAGGTCAATCGGTACGGCGACGGGGGGCGACTTTGGGTCGGCGAGCGGCGCAGAACCAGGGTGCGGTAGACCAGCAGGCCGGCGAGGCGGAAGCGATCGGTGTCGGCGGTGGTTCCCTTGGAGAGGGTTCCGCCGCCCAGGAGGCGCACCTGACGGCGACGCAGCTCGGATGCCCCCTCGGGCTCGGAGTCGCGGAGGAAGTGCCGGACGCCGTACGGCTGGTACTCCGTCATCAGGGTCGGGCCCTGGCCGGCGATCCGGTGCCCGATCGTCTCGAGCTCGGCGAGCTGATCGCGTGGCGCAAGGTTGACGTCGCGGTATGCGAGCGCGCCGGACCAGAGCACCCCAACCCCGATCGCGGCCAGAAGGGCCGCGCCGGCCCCCCGCTCGATCAGTCGCGTCCGATCGCCTCGCCCGGTCCACAGCACAGCGGCCCCCGTCCCGGCCAGCAGGAGGATCGCGGGGGATGCCATCGCCATCGCCTTGCCGGCAATCCACGGAGATCCGATCAGGACGATCACCCCGCAGGCGGCCAACACGCCGCTGACGTAGATCAGCAAGGTCGAGGCGCGACGCCGCCAGGCGACGCCAAGGCCCCAGATCCCGGCCACACCGGTCGCCGCGATCAAGGCGTACGCCGCTCCCGGGTCGACCGGGTCCAGCCTGAAGTCACCCGCGGGCCAGATCCCGAACACCTGGAGCCCGCTCAATGGATGAAGGAGGTTGCCGAGCGCCGTGGCGCTGGAGATCGACGACGAGGTGGGCGGCAGGAGTCCTCCTGGGGCGAGCACCGGCACGCACCCCAGCGCGGTCAAGGCGATCAGGCCGGCGGCCCCGACCAGCGTCCTGCGTGCCCCGATCGAGCGCACCGCCGCCGGGAGCGCGGCCAGCAGCAAGCCGGCCAGCCAGATGCCGCCGCCGCCGCTGAGCACGCCGATCAGTGCGGAGCAGGTGAGCGCCAACGGGATCAGCGCCCGGAGGCCGAGACGAGCCCGGATCGCCGTCCCCACCAGCCCAGCCGCCGCCGCGAGGAGGGCGGCTCCCGCGACCTCCTTGATGCCACCCCACAGGTAGTAGCCGACCAGGAGGGCCGATTGCGCGGCGAGGAAGGTGACGAACGCCCGAACGGCGCGTGAGCGGACCACCGGGCCGGCGAGCTGCCAAAGCGCCAGCGCGACTCCAGCCGCGCATGAGGCCATGTACGGCTGGATCACCCAGGCGACGTCCTGGCCGACCAGGTCACGACCGATGCCGAGCGGCAGAAACACGCCCACCGGATAGCCCGACCCGAGATTGAACGCCAGGGTCGCCTCGTAGGTCGACGGCGCGAGGCCGGACAGGCTCCGTCCATGGTCCATAACCCGGTCGGTGAGCGCCATCCAAGTCGCGGTGTCGTCAAGGCGGATATAGCCGGCGAAGGTGGCCTGGCCGGAGAGGACGATGGGTGCCGCGTAGGCCGCGAACACCCCGGCGGCGACCGCGATGGCCCAGGGCTCGAGGCGCCTCCACCAAGCCCGCGAGAGCGCCAGGCCGGCGAGGGTCCCCGCCACCGCCGCCGGGGTGGCGAGGCTCGCGGTCGAGTCCCAGAGGGTCAGGACCTGGGCCACGACGACGATCGCGGCGTATCCCACCAGCGGGACCAGGGCGCCGGGAATCCGGGTCCCGCTGAGCCGCTCGGCTGCCAGCCCGCATCCGCCGCACATGGCCGCGAAGAGGAGCGGGAAGAGCGCCCAGGCGATCGCAAGGTTCATCGGCTAACCAGCCCCGACCCGCCCGGCGTGGCGCCCTAGCGGGCGAGCCCCAGGTCGTCGGCGTACTGGGACCGGTATTCCAGACGCTTCTCGAGCACCTCCTGCACGTAGGCGCGCGTCTCGGGAAACCGGATCGCGTCGACCCCGACCTCCGCGCCTCCCCAGGAATCGACGCTCCCCGTCCCGGCGTTATAGGCGGCGAGCGCAGCGACCTCGTTGCCGTTGTAGAGATCGAGCAGGTAGCGCAGGTAGTACGACCCGTAGCTGATGTTGATCTCAGGGTCGGAGAGATCGCCGGTGACGAACTGGGTTCCACCGCTCCGGCGCGCGATTCCCGCCGCCGTCTGAGGGGTGATCTGCATCAGCCCGAGCGCGCCGGCGTGAGACTCCTGGTCGCGAAACCGCGACTCCGCGTAGATCACGGCCGCGATCAGCGCCGGATCGAGGTTCTTCTCGGACGCCTGCTGGCGAATGATGTCGTCGTGGCGAAGCGGCAGGGTGATCTCGCGGATCGCCCTCTCGACGTCGATTCTGCTGACCGCGACCGCAACACCGACCCCGAGGAGAGCCGCCGCCGCGATCAGTAGCCGGCGGCGGCGGCGCGACCTGGCCTGCCCGCCGGCACGCCGAGCCGCACTCGCCCTTCCGGTGGCCGTGCGAGCCGGGCTCACGGCTCCCTTCCCGGGGCCAGCAGCGGCATCAGGCGCGTGATCTCGCGCTCGAGGTCGGCCAGCGAGCCGTCGTTCGAGACCACGTGGGTGGCGAGCGCCGCCTTCTCTTCCTGGGTGAGCTGGCGAGAGCTTCGGGCCTCGAGAAGCTCGGTTCCCCGCTCCCCGGCACGCCGAGCCCGAGCGGCGGCGTCGGCGACCACGCAAACGGTCGCGTCGAAGGCGCCCTCGAGGCCGGTCTCGAAGAGCAGCGGCACCTCGACCACGGCAACCAGCGCGCCGGTGGGAAGCTCGGCGCGCCAGGCAGCGATCCGCCCACCGACAAGCGGGTGAACGAGCGACTCCAGCCAGGCCAGCTCGGAGGGACGGTCGAAGACGATCTCCCCGACCCGATCGCGCGAAACCCGGCCATCGGCGAGCACGCCCTCGCCCCAGCGCCCCACGAGTCGATCGCGCGTCGTCGCGTCATCGAGGAGCTCGTGGACGGCGGCGTCGGTCGACAGCGTTGCCGCGCCGAGGCGCCCGAAGGCGGCGAGCGCCTCCGATTTGCCCGCGGCGATCCCGCCCGTCAGGCCTATGAAGGGCGTAGAGCCGCGATCGGGCTCTGGAGCGAGCTGGTCCGGTCGGCGACGGTTCGGCGGCGCGTCCACCAGCCGAAGTCTGGCATCAGGAGTCGCTGGCTTCCGCAGACGGCGCGGCGGCCTCGGGCTCGTCGCCCGGCGCGGCCTCGTCGGCGGCGTCCTCGGCGGGCGCCTCCGCCTCGGCGGGCGTCTCCGCTGCCGAAGCCTCGGGCTCGTCCGGTCCGTCGGCGGGCGCCTCGGCCGCCTCGGGCTGACCGCCCGCCTCCTCGACCGCCACCGCCGGGGCGTCTGACGGCGGGGACGCCTCCTCGGAGTCCTCGACGTCCGTGGCCGCGTCCGAAGCGGCCTCAGGCTCCGCCTCACCGGTCAGCTCGGGGGGCATCAGATCCTTGAGCGGCATGTTCTGGGACTCGGCGCGCTTCACCGACAGCGAGATTCGACGGCGGCTCTCGTCGATCTCCAGGATCCTGACCCACACCTGGTCAGCGGGCGAGACCACCTCGCTCGGGTTTTCGACGTGATGCTCGGCGAGCTCGGAGATGTGGACCAGGCCCTCAACCCCGGGGATGATCTCCACGAAGGCGCCGAACGCGACCACCTTGGTCACCTTGCCTTCGAGGACCTCTCCCTGCCGGTACTCGTCCAGGACCTTTCGCCAGGGGTCCTCCTGAGTCTGCTTCAAGCCGAGCGAGATTCGCTGGCGCTCCCGGTCGATGTCGAGGACTTTGACGCGCACCGTCTCGCCTACCGAGAGCACCTCGGAGGGATGATTGACGTGGCTCCAGGAGAGCTCCGAGATGTGGATCAGCCCATCGATCCCCTCCAGATCGACGAAGGCTCCGAAGTCGACGATGTTGGAGATCTTGCCCTCGACGACCATTCCCGGCTGGAGGCGACCGAGGATCTGTTCGCGAACCTCCTTGCGCTCCTCCTCGAGGACTGCCCGACGCGACAGGACCACGTTGTTGCGGCTCCGGTTCAGCTCGATCACCTTGCACTCGAGGGCCTCGCCCTTGAACTCGTCCAGGTTGTGGACCCGCCGGATGTCGACCAGCGAGGCGGGCAGGAAGCCCCGCACGCCGAGGTCCAGGATCAAGCCGCCCTTGACGACCTCGATCACGGTGCCCTCGACGGGCTCGCCGGACTCGGCGGCCGCCTCGATCTTGCGCCATGCCTTCTCGAACCGGGCGCGCTTCTTCGACAGCAGGAGTCGCCCCTCCTGGTCCTCCTTGGTCAGCACCAGGGCGTCGACCCGCTCGCCGAGCGAAACCTCCTCGGCCGGATCCACGGAGCGGCGGATCGAGAGCTCGGTGGACGGGATGACGCCCTCCGACTTGTAGCCGATGTCGACCAGGACCTCGTCCTTGTCGATCCGCACCACATCCCCGCTCACGACGTCACCCTCCTCGAACGGCTTCAGCGTCGCGTCGTAGTTGGGGACCATCTTCCCGTCGACCTCGACCATCAGGTCGGCGGTCGGCGGGGTCACCTCCGGAGTGCTCTCGCGGGCAGCGTCGGTCGTTGTGTCTGTCGCGGACACGGCGGCTAACTATGACAAAAAGCAGGTGACCGGCAATCTTGCGAAGCCGATGCCCGCCGGCTTGCACCGGCTTAACCGCACCCCGGGGGCGCAGCGCGGCCGCGCGGGGCGGGCTCGGGTACCCTCGGCCAATGCCAACCAGGCGCACCAAGCGCGGGGTGGACCGTACCCCTCTCGGCGGGGATTGCGACGTCCTTGTCTGCGGGGCGAGCTTCGCGGGCCTCACCGTGGCGCGCGAGCTGGCGGGCTCCGGAGCGAAGGTGTTGATCGTCGACCGGTACGAGATCGGAGAGCGTCAGACATCGGCGTGCGCGGCACCAACCGAGTGGCTGACCGCGATGGGGGCCGGCAAGTCGATCAGGCAGACCTTCGGGGACCTGGTGATCCACACGCCGCATGGGACCACCCGGATGCGGCTCCCCTGGACCTTCTCCACCTTCGACTACCCGTCGCTCTGCGCCGAGCTGTTCGAGCGATGCGACGCCGAGTTCGAGACCGCCACCGTCAAGGGTCGAGGGACCGGGGAGCGTCAGGGGAGCCTTGAGGCCGCTCGGACCGACCGTGGAGAGCTTCGCGCCCCGCTGATCGTGGACGCGCTGGGCTGGCGCAGGGTCCTTGGCACAAACGGCTTCCAGCCGCCGGACGCGCCACTGTCACGCGGACTCGAGGTCCACCCCTCAGGAGGCGCTGATGACCTCGAGATCTGGATCGACCGCTCCTACGTCCCAGCCGGGTACGGCTGGAGCTTTCCCGCCTCCGCGGAGGTCCGGGTCGGCGTCGGCTCGTTCGACCCTGGCTTCCACGTCAAGGACTCGACCGTCCGGCTGGCGGGGGACCTGGGCCGCGACGCGGTCCGCTACCAGGGCAACTGGATACCGCATCGGCTTCGTGACGCGACCGAGGGCGGAATCTTCTTCGTCGGGGACTCGGCCGGGCATTGCCTGCCGCTGACGGCGGAGGGAATACGCACCGCGTTCTACTTCGGGATCTCCTGCGGGCGCGAGATCAGGCGGGTGGTCGAGGGTCTTCGATCGCGCGATGTGGCGCTCGACAGCTACGGGGCGTTCTCCGCCAGCCACCGGCGGCCCTACGAGTGGCTGCTCCTGGTCCAGCGGCTCGTCCCGCGGGTACCGCCCCGGGTCTTGGGGCTGGCGCTCCGCGGCATGGGCCACGACGAATTCGTGCGCTGGTCGTTCGGCCACTATCTGCGGATCGCAGACCCCTCGCACGCGAGAACGCCGGCCGCCGACAACGGCGCCCGGCCGCGGATTCTCGCCAAAGCTGCGTAGCCGCAGGCCGGCGCGGCGTCCGGGCGGCCGTCAGCGGATCACCAGGTAGGTGCCGACCAGCAGCAACCCGACGCCGAGCGCCCGGGTCGCGGTGATCGGCGTTCTGGAGAGGCCGAGGATGCCGAGGCGATCGATCACCACCGCGGTGGTCAGCTGGCCGGCGATCGTCGCCGCGGCGACGCCACCGGCCCCGATCGAGCGGACCGAGATCAGCGCGACCGTGACGTATGCGGCGCCGAGCGCTCCGCCGAGCAGGTAGTACCAGTTGACGTTGAAGGTCGAGCGAAGCCCGCCCGCGTCCCCGCTCAGGGCGACCACGGCAGCGAGCAGGACGGTCCCGACCGTGAAGGAGATCAATGCCGCCGGAAGCTGCCCCGTCGCCCGGCCGAGGCCCGCATTGATCGGCGCCTGAAGGGCCAGCACGCCACCGACCACCGCGGTCAGCAAAACGGCGAGGCCCCGATCCATGCTCGGGATGCTATTGGGCGGAGTCCCGTCAGCATCGACCATGCCGAGCGTGGTGGAAGCGGAATCCGTGGGGCTCGAGGACCCCTCACGCCGTACCGAAAGGGGACGGTCAACGAAGTGGACGCCGACTGTCGTTGGAGCTCTCCAGGTAGGAGTTGGGACGCGCGGCTCGAACTTCAAGTGACCTGATTCAGGCATCCAGCCGTTTTCATCGGGACACCAGAGAGGCGCCGACTTCGGCGCCTCTCTACTTTGCGGCCAGCCAGTCCTCGCCCGTGCCGATGTCGACCGCGAGGGCAGGGTCGAGCGCGAAGGCCTCGCACATCTCGCGGTTGACCAGCGTCGCCGCGGACTCGAGCTCCGCCGCGGGGCCCTCGAAGAGAAGCTCATCGTGGATCTGCAGCACGAGGCGGGTTTCGAGCCCCGACTCGGCGAGCGCCGCGTGGCAGCGGACCATCGCCAGCTTGATGATGTCGGCGGCGGTTCCCTGGATCACCGTGTTGACGGCGAGCCGCTCGCCCAGCGAGCGGCGCTGGCGCTGCCCGGAGCGAAGCTCGGGAATCGCGCGGCGGCGGCCGAGGAGCGTGAAGACGAACCCGTCGCGCTCCGCCTTCGCGATCGTCTCGTCGATGAACACCTTCACTGCCGGGAACCGTTCGAAATAGCGCTCGATGTAGAGCGCGGCCTCGTCGCGCGAGATCTGGAGCCGATCCGCGAGCCCGAAGGCCGAAAGCCCGTAGGCGATCCCGTAGTTGACCATCTTCGCCTTCGAGCGCTCCGCGGGACCGACCTCGTCGGGCGAGATCGCCAGCACCTCGGCGGCGGTCTCGCGGTGGACATCCTCGCCCGAGGCGAAGATCTCGCGGAGAACGCCCTCATCGGCGACATGGGCGAGAACCCGCAACTCCACCTGGTTGTAGTCGGCCGACAAGAGCCGCATCCCCGGCTCGGCGACGAAGCAGGCCCGCACGGGGCGTCCGATCTCCGACCGGATCGGGATGTTCTGGAGGTTCGGATTCGTGCTGGAGAGGCGCCCGGTCGCCGTGGCGACCTGGTTGAAGGTGGTGTGGATCCGGCCGCTATTCGGGTCGATCAGACCGGGAAGGGAGTCGAGATAGGTGTTCTTGAGCTTGGTCAGCTCCCGCCAGCTCTCGACCCTGGCGACGATCTCGTGCTCATCGCGGATCTGGGCGAGCACGCGGGCATCGGTCGAGAAGCCGGTCTTGCCGCGGCGTTTCTTGGTCAGTCCGAGCTCCTCGAACAGCACCGATCCGAGCTGCTGAGGCGAGCCGATCGTGAACTCGTGCCCCGCCAGCGCGAAGATCTCGTTCTCGAGCTCGGCGATCCGCCCGGTCATTCCCTCGCCGATCTCGGCCAGACGCTTCGCGTCGAGCTTGATGCCCGCACGCTCCATCGCCGCGAGGACCTCGATCAGCGGCATCTCGACCTCGCGCATCAGACGCTCCAGCCCGAACTCGGCAAGCTGACCCCGCTGTCCGGCGGCCAGCTCGACGACGAGGCGGGCCTCGGTCGGAGGATCGCTCGCCACCTCGGCACCGGCGTCGAGCGCCAGCTGCTCGGCGTCGGGCGGGGCCTGATCAGACTCGTCGGCCGATGCGGCCGAAGCGGCCAGGCCCGCGTCGGCGGCCAACTCGCGGAGCTCGTAGACCCGCCTCGCAGGGTCGATCAGGTACGCGGCGACCATCGTGTCGTGCTCGAGGTCGAGGCTTCCGGACGGCGCGACGGCGAGCAGGCCGGTCGGGCCTCCGCCGCCCTGCGACTTGGCGTCATGGGCGAGCAGGGGCCGTCCGCGCAGGCTCTCGGCCAGCTGGACCAGGTCGCCCGCCTCCCCCTTGACGACGCGGTCGCCGTCGCTGGCCGCCCAGATTCCCCCGGCGACCGCGATCGCCACCGGCCCGGCGGGCAGGTCGGCCGGAGATCCCTCGACGGCCTCGACGACGAGCGTCTGGTCAACGAACCGTTCCGGTACGTCCTCGGCGAACTCCTCGTCGAGCCGTTGCACGACAGCGCGCAGCTCGAACTCCGCCGCCACCTCCCGCAACCGGCTGCGGTCGGGCCTGGCGCGCGCCACCTCGCGAACGTCGAGCGGCACCTCGACGTCGTACCGCAGGGTGGCTATCCGCTTCGAGAGCCTGGCGTCGTCCGCATGCTCGACGAGGTTCTCCTTTCGCTTCGCCCCCGAGATCTCGTCGACGTTGTCCAGCACCGCCTCGAGCGACTCGAACCGCTGCAGCAGCTGGGCGGCGGTCTTGTCGCCGATCCCAGGTACGCCGGGGATGTTGTCGGACGTGTCGCCCTTCAAGCCGATCAGGTCGGGGACCAGCTCGGGCGGGACCCCGTAGCGTTCGATCACTCCGTCGCGGTCGTAGATCTTGGTGTCGGTGACGCCCCGCGAGGTGGTCATGACCCGCACCCCGTCCGAGACCAGCTGGTACACGTCGCGGTCACCGGACACCACCATCACCGCGATCCCGGCGTCGCGGGCCTGATCGGCGAGGGTGGCGATCACGTCGTCGGCCTCCCAGCCGGGCACCTTGACGTTCTCGAATCCGAATGCCTCCGCGAGCGGGGGAAGGTGTGGCCATTGCTCGGAGAGCAGGTCTGGGCGCGATGGGCGCTGCGCCTTGTACTCCGGAAATTCCTGCTCGCGTCCCGACATGCCGGCATCCCAGGCGACGATCACGGCCTGCGGCCGATGCTCGATCAGCACCTTCGCCATCATCGAGGCGAAGCCGTAGATCGCGTTCGTG
Source organism: uncultured bacterium (assembly GCA_963720685.1). Taxonomy (GTDB): domain Bacteria; phylum Actinomycetota; class Thermoleophilia; order Solirubrobacterales; family 70-9; genus AC-56. The sequence continues at coordinate 1,407,692 of CAVRGF010000003.1, forward strand.
GGGCGGCCGTCCGCCGTGGCGATCGACTCCGGGAGAGCGAAGAACGCCCGGTAGGCGAGACTGTTTCCATCGATCAGGAACAGCTCGCCGCCGGTCTTGGGCGACGCGGCGCCCCCCTTCGACTTCGGCTTGGTCGCCGGCACGCATCCCATCCTAGGACCGCGCAAGGCGACGCCGGCGCCAGATGGGGGGCCCGATCGCTCGCGAAGCGAGCTCGAGCTGATCTTGCGGCGGCGATGCGTACCCATGACGCCACGTGCATAAGATCCGCCGGCCAATGCCCGCGGTCCACTCCGTCAGCGCTCAGTTCTCCGTCACGGTCAGGGTCGAGCTCGACGCGCGCCAGGAGCCGCTCGGCAAGCTGACCGCGCAGATCGCCGAGGCGGGCGGAGCTCTTCAGGGCGTCGATCTCGTCCCGGGCGCCGGCGGCGAGGGAAGGCGGGTGCGCGAGTTCACGATCGACGCCCGCGACCAGGCCCACTGGGAGGAGATCCTGCGGGCGATCGGGTCCACCCGTGGGGCACGGGTGATCGGCTACGTCGACCGAACCCTCCAGATGCACCGGGGAGGCAAGATCGAGCAGCACAACAAGTACCCGCTGAAGACGCGCGACGACCTGTCGATGGCATACACCCCCGGGGTGGCCCGCGTCTGCCAGGAGATCGCGGCGGACCGCTCGAAGGCCTTCGAGTACACGATCAAGCGGAACACCGTGGCGGTCGTCTCCGACGGAAGCGCCGTCTTGGGGCTCGGCGACATCGGGCCCGAGGCCGCGATGCCAGTCATGGAGGGCAAGGCGATGCTGTTCAAGGAGTTCGCCGACGTGGACGCGTTCCCGATCTGCCTCGATACCAACGATCCCGGGCAGATCGTCGAGGCCGTGAAGCTGATGGCGCCGACCTTCGGCGGAATCAACCTGGAGGACATCTCCGCTCCGCGCTGCTTCGAGATCGAGGCCCGGCTCAAGGACGAGGTCGACATTCCGGTCTTCCACGACGACCAGCACGGGACGGCGGTCGTCACGATGGCGGCCCTCTTCAACTCGCTGAAGATCGTCGGAAAGAGCCTCGAGGACCTCCGCGTCCTGGTGGTCGGGCTGGGGGCCGCCGGCGTCGCGGTGACCAAGATGATGCTCGCCTCGGGCGTGACCCACGTGATCGGATGCGACCGCCACGGTGCGCTGTCGACCGAGCGCGAGGACTATGCCTCTGGCGCGATGAGCGAGATCAAGCGCTGGTACGCCGAGAACTCGAACCCCGATCGCCTGGCCGGGGCGCCGGCCGAGGTGATCGACGGCTGCGACCTGTTCATCGGCGTCTCCGGGCCGGGGATCATCCCCGCGGAGGCGCTCGACAGGATGGCCGACGACGCGATCGTGTTCGCGATGGCCAACCCGAACCCGGAGGTGATGCCCGAGGACGCCGACCCCTACGTTCGGATCATGGCCACGGGCCGCTCCGATTATCCGAATCAGATCAACAACGTGCTCTGCTTCCCCGGGATCTTCCGGGGAGCGCTGGACGCCGGCGCCCCGCGGATCACCGAGGAGATGAAGCTGGCAGCGGCGAAGGGCATCGCCGAGGTGGTCGGCGAAGACGACTTGAGCGAGGACTACATAATCCCGAGCGTGTTCGACCGCGACGTCGCGCCACGGGTCGCTGCGGCCGTGGTCGAGGAGGCACGCCGGGATGGGATCGCACGGGTCTCCGAGGAGACCGGAACGTTCGCGACGCTCGAATGAGGAACCGCGGATGAGGGGGACGGCTGCCGTCGGCGAAAGAGCCACCTCGGAAGCTGGGAGCGGAGGGCGATGCGCGTCCTGGTGACCGGCGCGAGCGGGTTCCTGGGCTCACGCCTGTGCGACGGGCTCCTGGCTCGCGGGGACGAAGTCGTGGGCCTGACCCGTGACCCTGACCACGCCCGACGCACCAACCCGACCGTGACCTGGCACCCGTGGCGCGCCACGACCGAGCGCCCGCCGGTCGACGCGCTCCAGGGCGTCGACGGCGTGGTCAACCTGATCGGGGAGCCGATCGACCAGCGCTGGACCGACGACGCCAAGGTCAGGATCCTCGAGAGCCGCGAGCGCGCGACCAAGAATCTGGTCGACGCGCTGAGCGCAGCCGAGCCGAAGCCCCAAACGATGGTGAGCCAGTCAGGGGTCGGCTTCTATGGCGATCGGGGCGACGCGCTCGTCGACGAGTCGGCGCCCGCCGGTGACTCTTTCGACGCCCGGGTCTGCGTCGCGTGGGAATCGGCCGCCCGCGCCGCCGAGGAGCTCGGACTGCGGGTCGCCATCACGCGAACCGGCCTGGTCCTCGACCCCGCGAACGGGCTACTTCATCAGCTGCTGCTTCCGTTCAAGCTCGGGTTGGGGGGTCCGATCGCCCAGGGCGACCAGTACATGCCGTGGATCCACGTCGACGACGAGGTGAGGATCCTGATCTGGGCCCTCGACACCGAGAGCGCGTCGGGCACCTACAACGCGACCGCGCCGAACCCGGTCACGAATCGCATGTTCTCGAAGACGCTCGGCGGTGTCCTTGGACGGCCGGCGATCCTGCCGGTCCCCAAGCTCGCCCTCAGGGCGAGGTTCGGGGCCGAGCTCGGCCAGGTCCTGGCGGGTGGCCAGCGGGCGATGCCGCGCCGGGCGCTCGACGCCGGCTTCGAGTTCGCCCACCCCGATCTCGAGCCCGCGCTTCGAGACCTGCTGCAAGGCTGAGCGCCCCCGGCCCGGTCTAGGGACCCCGCAGGGGCGTCGAGAACACGGGCCGGCCCGCCCGGACCCGGTAACCCGCAAGCCGGCGCAGCGTCGTGTCGCCAACCTCGTCGATCGAGTACGACCCCAGGATAGAGCGGCGATCGCGGGTGTCGAAGAAGGCGCCGAGGACGGCGTCGCGATCGTCTCCCGCGCTGCCGGCTCGACGGATCGAGTCCAGGATGACCGCCATCGCCTCGTAGCCATACGCGGCATAGCGCCCAGGTGGGCGCCGGTATCGATGCCTGAACGCCCCGACGAACCTCTGCCCCGCCGCCGGGAGCTGTGCGGGGTCCTGCGCGGCCGAGGTCAGCAGCACGCCGCGCGGCGCGGGTGCGCCCGCCGGGATCTCGGGACAGGCGAAGGCCCTCGCCCCGATCCGGCCGAGGAGGGCCGCGCCGAACAGCGCGTCGCTCGTGATCAGGGTCTGGCGCGGGCAGGGCCCCAGGTCGCGCTCGACCGGCGGCGGCACGTCCCCGGCGGTACCACCGTAGTAGAGGAGGTCGGCTCGACCGGGCGGGGCGAGGGTCGGGCGCGGGCTCGCCGCCCTGAACGCCTCGACCATCGTCCGGCCGAACGCGGAGCCGTCCGATACGGCCGCCACCCGCCGTGCACCGAGGCGCCTCGCCCAACGGGCGGCGGCGGCGGCCTGCGCCTCGTCGCTCGGGATCACCCTTCCGAAGGTGCGCCGGTCGGTCGGCTGCGTGTCGCTCGGGACCTGATCACCCGCTCCCAGATAGGGCTGGACGAGGTCGACCGCGGAGCTCGCCGGGGAGACCTGGAGCATGCGGGCCTCGTTCGTGACCGGCAGCGATGACCGCGTCGCCCCGGACTCGAAGTCGCCGACATAGGCGATCGCGGTCGAGTCCTGGGCGGCCCGGCGCGCGTTCGCAGCCGCCCGGGCACCGCTCCATCGAGCGAGCGGCCCTCGACCGGCGGTGTCGTCGAGGTAGGTCGCCCGGATGGCAAGCTCGCCGACTCGGCCCCCGGCTCGAGCCAGCGCGAGCCGCGCGCCGTCCGCCGCGTCACGGCCTTCGGCGCCGTCGGCGCCCCGCAGCGGCATGCTGACGTAGACGGTCACGTGCTCGCCCGCCTGGATCCCCGAGCCGGGCGAGGCGCACCCCGCGAGCAGCGCGGCGATCGCCGCCGAGACGCAGGCAAGGCCGCGGGCGCCGGCCGTTGCGCCTACCCCAAGAACGGCGCGGCGACCTCGTAGTCCTCGGGCGACACGGTCCTGAGGCTCTCCACCGCCTCACTCAGGCCCACCAACTCGATACGCGTTCCGCGCAGGGCGGCCATCGTTCCCCACCGTCGCTCGTCAGCCGCGTCGATCGCGGCTACGCCCAGCCGGGTCGCGAGGACGCGATCGAACGCGGTCGGCGTCCCGCCGCGCTGGATGTGCCCGAGGACCACCGCCCGGGTCTCGAACCCCGTCCGACCCTCGATCTCGCGCTCGAGTCGATGCCCGATGCCGCCGAGCCGCGGGTGGCCGAACTCGTCGATCTCGGAGTCGGCGAGCTCCATGGTGCCCGAGGCGGGGAGCGCCCCCTCGGCGACGACCACGATCGAGAAGTTCCGACCCCGGGCATGGCGGCGGGAGATCAGCCCGCAGACCTCGTCGATGTCGAACGGCCGCTCGGGGATCAGGATCACGTCGCCGCCGCCGGCCAACCCCGAGTGGAGGGCGATCCAGCCGGCGTGGCGTCCCATCACCTCAACGACCATGACCCGATGATGGGACTCGGCCGTCGTGTGAAGGCGGTCGATCGCCTCGGTCGCCACCTGGAGGGCGGTGTCGAAGCCGAACGTGACGTCCGTGGCGGCGAGGTCGTTGTCGATCGTCTTCGGAACGCCGAGAACCGGGACTCCGTGGTCCCCGTGGAGGCTGGCGGCCGCGCCCAGCGTGTCCTCGCCGCCGATCGCGATCAGCCCGTCGAGCTCCAGGCCGGCCATCGTCTGGAGCACCCGCGCGGGTCCGTCGTCGGCCTTCAGCGGGTTGGTGCGCGAGGTGCCGAGGATGGTCCCGCCGCGAGGGAGGATGCCGCGAGTCGACTCGATCGTCAGGTCCTCGTGCATATCCTCGAGCGGGCCACGCCAACCATCCCTGAAACCCACCATGGCGTGGCCGTGGAGGTCGATCCCCTTGCGAACGATGGCGCGAATCGCGGCGTTCAGGCCCGGACAGTCACCGCCTCCTGTGAGCACGCCGATCCGCACCGGTCGGACGATACCTCCACCGGGCGGCGGGGGAGCAGGCGTCGCTCACCCCGACGAGGCGATTCCCTCGAACCTGGCGCGGAAGAAGTCCACGGCCGCGCGCTCGGCCTGGTCAGCGTCGAGCAGATCGGAGTAGCCGAGCTCGGCGCCCGTGAAACCGGTCGCGTTCCACAGCTCGCCCTCGAGCTCGGCGGTCCAGGGGCCGACGTAGAGGTACGGTTCGTCATGCCCGCCGTCGCCCGGCGAGGCGCCGTAGTTGGCACGCCGACCCGCGTCCTCGGCGCCCGCCTCGAAGGCGATGTCGAAGTGCTCGGGCCACAGATTGGTGTCCGAAGGGTCCGCATCGCCGGGCAGCGACGACTTGAACCGGGCCAGTGCCCGGCTCGCGAGCTCGTAGAACGCTGCGAGGACGTCGGCGGCGGCCGGGTCGACGTCCAGGGGTGAGCTGTCGGTGGGCAACCCGTCGGGAAGAAGCTTGGCCCCGAGGAGAGCGCCCGCGTCGGCGAGACTCGTCAGCGGAGCCCGGGTCGTGTGATCCCCTCGTTCAAGCACCAGGTCGGCCCCCTCGACTCGGACCTGAACCCGTTCTCCGTCGAGCTCGAACTCGGGCGTCCCGAAGCCGTTCGGCGTCTGGCGAAGCGCGATCTCGTTGTGGGGCTTTCGAGCCGGGGCGACGATCTCCTCGGCGACCCGGTGCAGAGCCTCGCGGGTGGACGCGAATGAGTCCGGCAGCGGCTTCACCGGCGCGCCTAGGGGCGAAGGCGCTCGATAAGCGGCTGCGAGACCCGCAGGCAGACCCCGATCAAGAGGATCGCGAGGAAGATCAGGAAGGCGACCGAGCCACCGAGGGCGAATGCGTAGGCAACCAGCATCGCGCTGAGGCCGACCGTGGTGAAGACCAGGAGCTGCACGGCGCAGAATCTACTCGACGGGGCGACCGGCCTCAACGATCGAGGCCCGTGCCGCCCCGATCAGCTCGCCGACGGCATCCACCGCGGCGGGGGCGTCGGGCGCCTCGGCGACCGCGCGCACCAGCCTGGTGCCGATGATCACCCCATCGGCGATCCGACCCACCGCCGCCGCCTGCTCGGGGGTGCTGATCCCGAAGCCGACCGCTGCCGGCACCGACGCCTCGACGCGCACCGCATCGACCAGCCGGTCGAGGCCCTCCGGCAGACCGTCGCGCTCGCCGGTCACCCGGGTGTCGGACACCACGTAGACGAAACCCTCGGCGCGAGTGCAGATCAGGCGGCGCCGCTCCGCAGGCGTCGTCGGAGCAACCAGCGGGATCAAGGGCATGCCCGCCTCGCCGAGCGCCTCGCCGATCCCCCCCGCCTCGTCCAGCGGCAGGTCCGGGATGATCGCGCCCGAAGCCCCCGCGTCGAGCAGCAGCTCGGCGAACTCGCGGGGGCCGCGTGCCAGCACCATGTTGGCGTAGACCATCGGAACCACCGGAACCGCAGCAGCGATCCGCCTGCAGACCTCCAGTGCCGTTTCGAGAGTCGCCCCGGCCTCGAGCGCGGCCGTCCCGGCGGCGTGAATGGTGGGGCCGTCCGCGAGCGGGTCCGAGAAGGGAACTCCCAGCTCGACCAGGTCGGCGCCCGCGCCGACATATGCCTCGGCCACCAAGGTCGACGTCTCCTGATCCGGGAACCCGGCCATCAGATAGGGCATCAGCGCGGACCTGCCTTCGGCGCGCGCCATGGCGAAGGCCGCGGCGATCCTTTCGAGGCCGACGACGGGCGCCTCAGCCATCAATTGCCTGCAGGCGCGCGAGCGCCTCGCTCATGTCCTTGTCGCCCCTGCCGCTCAGGCAGACCACGTCGAAGCCGCCCGCGGCGACGCCCTCCGGAGCATCGGCCTCCAGGAGCCAGGCGATCGCGTGCGACGGCTCAAGCGCCGGAATGATCCCCTCCAGCTGGGCGAGCCGGCGGAAAGCGCGAAGCGCATCCTCATCGTCCACCGCCTCGTATCGCGCCCTGCCGCTGTCGCGTAGCTGAGCGTGCTCGGGCCCGACCCCCGGATAGTCGAGTCCGGCAGACACCGAATGGGCCTCGAGGATCTGGCCCTGATCATCGGCGAGCACCGACGAGAGGCTCCCGTGCAGGATGCCGGGACGCCCGGCGGCCAGGGACGCCCCGTGGCGGCCGTCCAGCCCCTCACCCGCGGCCTCGACTCCGATCAGCTCCACGCCCGCATCGCCGATGAAGGCGTAGAAGGCCCCGATCGCGTTCGAGCCCCCGCCGACGCAGGCGATCACCCTGTCAGGGAGCGCGCCCTCGGCGGCGAGACCCTGCTCGCGCGCCTCGTCGCCGATCACCCGCTGGAGGTCGCGTACCAGCGCCGGGTAGGGAGCCGGACCGACCGCCGAGCCGATGATGTAGTGGGTGGTTCGAACGTTCGCGACCCAGTCGCGGATCGCCGCGCTGACCGCCTCCTTGAGGGTCTTCGCTCCGGCGTCGACCGGCGCCAGCTTGGCGCCGAGAAGCCGCATCCTCTCCACGTTGGGCGCCTGTCGGCGCATGTCCTCGACCCCCATGTAGACCACGCAGTCGAGGCCGAGCAGCGCGCATGCCGTCGCGGTCGCAACCCCGTGCTGACCCGCCCCGGTCTCGGCGATCACCCGCTGCTTGCCCATCCGCTTGGCCAGCAACGCCTGTCCGACGGCATTGTTGATCTTGTGGGCTCCCGTATGAGCGAGGTCCTCGCGCTTCAGATAGACCGTGCGCCCGACCGCCTCGCCAAGTCGCTCCGCGCGATAGAGAGGCGTCGGCCGCCCCACATAGCCCCCGAGGATCGTCTCCAGCTGGGCCCGGAAGTCGGGGTCGCTGCGCGCCTCGGCCCATGCCGCCGAGAGCTCGTCGAGGGCCGGGATCAGAACCTCGGGCACGTAGCGACCCCCGTAGGGGCCGAAACGTTCCTCGACGGCCCGGCCCCCTCCGGCGACGGTCATCGTCCCGGATCCTTCTCGGCACCGGTGACGAGCTCGGCGTCGGGCGCTTGCATCGCGGACTGGGCACGCGCGAAGAACGAGGCCATCAGGGCGTGGTCCTTGACCCCCGGGCTCGCCTCGACCCCCGAAGCGACATCGACCGCAAACGGTCGCGCTGTCCTCGCGGCCTCGGCGACGTTGTCGGGATCAAGTCCCCCGGCAAGAATCAGCGGCACCCGCGAGCGGCGGCCCGCAAGCAGCCCCCAATCGAAGCTCTCACCGCTGCCGCCGGCCCGCCCGGGCCGATGGGAGTCGAACAGGTGGAAGTCGGTTCGATACGCCTCGGCTCGCCGAATGTCCGCCGTGCTTCGAACCCGCAGCGCCTTGATCACCTTGCAACCGGTTCGGCGCGCGGCCTCCCGGCAGAAGGCGGGGCCCTCGTTGCCGTGGAGCTGGACCATGCTCAAGAACTCGTTCTCGGCGGCTGCGGCAAGCTCGTCGAGGGTCGGATCGACGAATACGCCGACGAGCTCGACCCGACGCCGAACCTCGGCAGCGATCTCGCCCGCGGCTTCCGTGCCCAGATACCGAGGGCTCTCCCGATGGTGGTTGAGCCCGATCGCCCAGGCGCCGAGCCGCGCCGCCTCGTGCGCGTCCGCGAGATTCGTCACTCCACAGAACTTGACCTTCATGCACCAAGGATACGGGCCGGATATGCACGGGAGCGACGGCCGGCACCCGCTGCCCCGGCCAGTGCCCTCACCCAGCCTTCTCCGCGTGTGGCCGGGGGAGACGCGCCGGAGCCTTCCGACGGCTACGGCTTGGTGGAGCTGGCCGTTGCCGGCTGATCGCCCAGAGTCACGGTCACGGTGCGCTTCTGCCCCGCGTGCAGCAGGCTGACCTGAACCTGGTCGCCGGGCTGCTTTTGGCTGATCGTCTGGGCGAGCTCGTCCATTCCGGTCACCGCCTTGCCGTCCAGCGCCGTGATCACGTCGCCGCCGGCGCGGACCTGCTGGCCGTCGATCGACGCGGTCGCGTTGCCGCCCTTGATGCCGGCCTTGGCGGCGGGGCCGTTCGGCACCACGGTCTCGACCAGGGCGCCCTGCTGTACCCCGAGGTTGAGGACGTCTGAGAGCTGGGACGTGACGTTGGTCCCGCTGATCCCGAGGAAGGCGTGCTCGACCTTTCCGTTGGCGAGCAGCTGGTTGGCGACCTGGCGGACCGTGTTGATCGGTACCGCGAAGCCGATTCCGACGTTGCCGCCGCCGTTGGGCGACTCGATCTGGGAGTTGATGCCGACCACCCGGCCGTTGCCGTCCAACAGCGGCCCTCCGGAGTTGCCGGGGTTGATAGCCGCGTCCGTTTGGATCACGTTGTCGATCGTGAACCCGTTGGGCGACTTGATCTGGCGCTGGAGCGCCGAGACGATTCCGGCGGTCGCGGTGCGGTCGAGCCCGAACGGGTTGCCGATCGCCACCACCGGATCGCCGACGCTGATGGCCGACGAATCTCCCAGCTGGAGCGGGTGCAGCTCGTCGGCCGGGGCGTTGACTTTGAGCAGAGCGACGTCGGTCGAGGGATCCTTTCCGACCACCTCAGCGCTCACCGGCTGCGCGTTGTCCGTGTTACCCAGGGTCACCTCGATCTTGTGTGCTCCGTCGACCACGTGGGCGTTGGTGAGCACGTGGCCTTCGTGGTCGATCACGAAGCCCGAGCCGGTCGCGGTTCCCCCGCCGCTCGACCCGAACGGGTTGAACGACGAAGCCTTGGGGGCTGTCTGCGCCTGAATGAAGGCGACCCCCGGGGAATCTGTCCGATAGATCTGGTTCACGGTCGAGCCCCTGCCGGTGCTCTGCTGGGCGGCGGGCTCGGGGAGGGGTGCTGCCGTGAGCGCGGTGCTCTCGCCGGCGTTGTCGTTGGAGTTGACCCATCCGGCCGCGATCGCGATCCAGCCGAGGATCCCGACCACCAGCCCTCCGAGCACGGCCGACCCGAAAGGAGTTCGTGCGACTCGCTTCACGGCGCTCATTGCCGAACAGGATCGGCGACATCGCTTAACTGCTTCTAAGCGGAGGCTTCAGAGGCGCTAAGGATGTCCGTCGGCGGAGGAGATCTCCCCGCTTTCGGATGCCCGCTCGAGGTAGTGCTCGCGAGTCGCCGCGTCATCGAAGGTCAACTCCCGCACCATCACCTCCGGGTCTGAGGCCCTCATCAGGGCCTCACCCATCAGGACCGCGTCGACGCCGATCCGATCCAGCTCGTCGAGCTGCTCGCGGCTCGCGTATCCGGACTCGGAGACGACCGTCTTGCCGGCCGGAACGTCGGTGAGGAGATTCGCCGTCGTCTCGACGTCCACCGCGAAGTCGCCCAGATTGCGATTGTTGATCCCGATCACCTCGGCGCCCACGGCGAGGGCGCGCTCGAGGTCCGGCTCGTCGTGGACCTCGATCAGGCAGTCGAGGTCGAGCTCTTGCGCCTCGGCGTAGAGAGCCTCGAGCTCGTCGTCCTCGAGTCCGGCGACGATCAGGAGGACGGCGTCGGCCCCATTTGCGGCTGCCTCGTACAGCTGGTATCGGTCGACGATGAAGTCCTTGCGGAGGATCGGCAGGCCAGACGCCGCACGGGCGGCCCGCAGGTCGTCGAGCGACCCGCCGAAGTGGCGCTCCTCGGTCAGGATCGACAACGCGGTGGCGCCGCCACGCTCGTAGGCACCGGCCAAGTCGGCGACTTCCGCACCCGGCCGAATCTCCCCGACGCTGGGCGAACGCCGCTTGAACTCTGCGATCAGCGACAGGCCGGGGTGCACCAGCGCCTCATTGAAGGGGCGCGCGCCCTCGCGCGTCACGACCCTCGCGCGGAGGGTCTCCAGCGGGACCTGCTCGCGGCGGCGGCCACAGTCCTCCCGCGCCCCCGCGAGCAGCTCATCGAGCCAGCTCATACCCCGGACAGGCTAGATGATCGATTTGGGGGCGGTTGATTCAAATCCGGTCGAGTGCGGTCAATCCCGATCTGAGGACGAAAGACGCGCGCTTGTCTCGACAAGCCTGGCGAGCACCTCGCGCGCCGCGCCGGAGTCGATCGCTTCTGCGGCTCGGTCGATCGCACCCGGGAGCCCGTCCGCGCCGCCCCCGAGGAGGATCGCCGCGGCCGCGTTCAAAGCCACGACGTCGCGAGCCGGCCCCCGCTCGCCGGCCAGGACGGCGGTCACGGTGGCGGCGTTCTGATCCGGGGAGCCGCCGGCGATCAGCTCGCCTTTGGCGAGCGGTACCCCGAGCTCCTCGGGTCGGACGAACCACTCCTCGGTGCGACCGTCCCTGACCTCGATCACCCGGGTCTCGGCGGCGACGCTTATCTCGTCGATCCCGTCCGCAGCCCGGACCACCATCGCGCGCTCGCAGCCCAGCCCGATGAGCGCCTCGGCGATCACCTCCTGATAGGCGAGGTCGGAAACTCCCAGGAGCTGTCGAGTCGCGCCGGCGGGATTGGTGAGCGGACCAAGGAAGTTGAAGATCGTCCGCACGGCGAGCTCCTTTCGCACCGGCACGACGTGCTTCATCGCGGTGTGGTGCCGAGGAGCGAACATGAAGCCGAAGCCGATCTCGTCAATGCATCGCGCCACCTGGTCGGGCCCGAGGTCGATCGCCACTCCGAGGGCTTCGAGCAGATCCGCGGAGCCGCTCCTGCTGGTGGCAGAGCGATTGCCGTGCTTGGCCACTGCGCATCCGGCCCCCGCCGCGACCAGCGCGGCCGCGGTCGAGATGTTGAACGTCGAGGGCCCGCCGCCCGTCCCCGCCGTGTCCACGAGGTCAGGGCGCCCGGCGGCGACGCCGGTCGCGAGGCCGCGCATGGTCCGGGCCAGCCCGACCAACTCGGCGACGGTCTCGCCCTTCGTCCTTAGCGCGATCAGGAAGGCGCCGGTCTGGACCTCGCCCGCCCGTCCGCCCATGATCTCCTCGAGCACCGCCGATGCGTGGTCGGCGGTCAGGTGGGTGCCCGAACTGGCCGCGTCAATCGCGCGCGTGAGGACGTCGTTAGGCATCGAGGAAGTTGCGGAGCATGTCCTTGCCACGCGGGGTGAGCACCGACTCGGGATGGAACTGGACCCCCTCGGCGGGCAGCTCGCGATGGCGAACGCCCATCACGACAGCACCGAGCGAGGCGGTCAGCTCGAGCTCGGGTGGCAGGTCCGGGTCGGCGACCAGGGAGTGGTACCTGCCGACCCTCAGCGGGCTCTCGAGACCCCGAAGCACGCCGTCGCCGTCGTGCTCGACCTCGGCGTCCTTGCCATGAACCGGCTCGCCACGGATCGTCCGACCTCCGAACGCCTCGACCAGGGACTGATGCCCCAGGCAGACGCCGAGGGTCGGGATTCGGGCCTCGGCGAATGCCCGCGCGGCCTCGGTTGAGACGCCCGCCTCGGACGGCGTGCACGGACCCGGCGAGATCACCAGCCTGTCGGGCCGGCGCTCGATCAGCTCCGCCACGGTCGCCCGGTCGTTTCGCACCACGTCGGGCTCGGCACCGAGCTCGCCCAGGTACTGGACGAGGTTGTAGGTGAACGAGTCGTAGTTGTCGATCACGAGCACCCGCATGCCCGTCACCGCCAATCCGGGTGGCGAGCGGCGAGCTCGACTGCCTGGAATACCGCCCGGGCCTTGTTGACGCTCTCCTCGTACTCGTAGTCCGGCTTCGCGTCGGCGACGGTCCCGCCCCCGGCCTGCACGTGGACCTGGCCATCCTTGACCACCACGGTGCGGATGTGGATCGCCGTGTCGAGGTCGCCCGTGAAGCCGAGGTAGCCGATCGCGCCCCCGTAAGAGCCGCGCTTGTGGGGCTCGAGCTCGTCGATGATCTGCATCGCACGCACCTTTGGCGCGCCGGACAGCGTGCCCGCCGGAAGCACCGCCCGCAGCGCGTCCATCGCCGTCACCTCGGGCCGAAGCCGGCCCGAGACCTGGCTGACGATGTGGAGAACGTGAGAGTAGGCCTCGACGACCATCAGCTCGTCGACCTCCACGGACCCGAACTCGCAGACTCGGCCGAGGTCGTTTCGGCCCAGGTCGACGAGCATCACGTGCTCGGCCCGCTCCTTCGGGTCGCGAAGCAGGTCCTCGGCCTGTCGCCGGTCTTCCTCCTCGCTCGCCCCCCGTGGATAGGTCCCGGCGATCGGGCGGGTCTCGACCCGTCGCCCGGTCACCTTGACGAGCGGCTCGGGCGACGCACCGGCGAGCTGGAAGTCACCGAAGTCGAGGAAGTACATGTACGGCGACGGGTTTACGGTCCGCAGGCCGCGATAGATCGAGAAGGCCTCGACGGGACATTCGGCCGAGAACCGCTGCGACGGCACCACCTGGAATGCGTCGCCGGCATGCACGTACTCGACGATGCGACGCACGTTGGCCTCGAATCCCGCCCGCGTCATGTTGGACTTGAACTCGGGGGTCGCCACGTCGGGCGCGACGGCCGACGCCGCCTGCGAGGGGACCGGACCGCGGAGGCGCTCGCGGGCGCTCGCGATCACCTCAACGGCGCGCGCGTAGGCGGTGTCGACGTCCGACTCGCCGTCGAGGAACGCGTAGGCCAGCAAGGTGAGCTCATGGCGCATGTGGTCGAACACAACCAGCAGGTCGCTGACCATGAGCGCCATGTCGGGCAGCCCGATCGGGTCCGGGTTGGGCTCGCCCAGCGGCTCCACCGTCCGCACCAGGTCGTAGCCGAAGAACCCGACCGCCCCCCCGGCGAACGGGGGCAGCCCCTCGATCGGGGGGATCCGATGGTCGGCCAGGTACTCGCTGACGGCCGCGTAGGGATCCGGGACGTCGAACTGGCGCTCGGGATCGCCCGACGAGCGATCGCCTGGCCACTCGCGGAGAACCCCGTCGCTCCATCTGAGGACCGAGCGCGGACTGAAGCCCAGGAACGAGTAGCGGCCCAGGCGGCCCTGCTCGGCCGACTCGAGCAGAAAGCAGGGGCCGCCATCTCGGAGCTTCAGGAAGGCCGAAACGGGCGTCTCGCAATCGTCGACGAACGAGATCCGGATCGGGATCGCGTTGCCCTGCTGCGCCAGCTCGCGGGCGCGCTCCAGGCTTGGGTCCAGGTCCAGGCTCGGCTCAGCCGCGACGGCCATTGAGCGTCTCCAGGGCAGCCGTCACCGAGATCCCGCGCGAAGCCAGCAGCACCTGCAGGTGGTAGATCAGATCGGCCGCCTCCTCCGCCAGCCTGGCGTCCGACTCCGAGGCGGCGGCGCGCGCCACCTCGTCCGCTTCTTCGCGCACCTTGTCGCCGACCCGCGCGGGGTCGTCGAGGAGCTCGACCGTGTAGGAACCGGACGGGCGGTTTCGCTGGCGCTCGAGGATCGTGCGCTCCAGGATCGCGGGCGCCTCGTGAGCGGCGGGCGCGGGCTCGTCCTCCGCGCTGTCCCCTGCAGGGGCAGGCCGGGCGTCCAGCCCTTGATGGAAGCACGAGCGCTTCCCCGTGTGGCAGGCGGGCCCGGTGGGCTCCACGAGCACGACCAGGGCGTCTCCGTCGCAGTCGTAGCGAATCTGGCGCACCAGCTGCCGGTTCCCCGAGCCGGCGCCCTTATGCCAGATCTCGTCTCGGGAGCGACTGTAGAAGTGGATCTCCCCAGTCTCCCGCGTCAGGCGCAGCGCCCGCTCGTTCATGTACGCCAGGGTCAGGACCTCCCCGGTGAGCCAGTCCTGCATCACGCATGCGACCAGCCCACGCTCGTCAAACCGGATCGGGTCGGCGGATCGCTCGGTCGAGACGTTCATCCGACCCAGTCTACGAGCGCCGGCCCGGTTATTTCCTAGATCCCGATTCGGTCGAGCAGGCCGTCGTCGCGACGCCAGTGCTCGCGCACCCTGATCCGGAGATCCAGGAACACGCGTTGCCCGAGGTCCCGCTCGAGCTCGTGGCGGGCGGCAGTGCCGACCTCGCGCACCATCCGTCCTCCTTTTCCGACCAGGATCCCCTTCTGTGACTGGGTCTCGACCCAGACTTGGGCAACCACCTCGACCAGGCCGTCCTGGCGACGCTCCACCTCGGAGACGACCACCTCGACCGCATGCGGCACCTCGTCGCGGGTTCGCATCAACACCTGCTCGCGAATCAGCTCGGCGAGGTGCACCTCGCTGGGCAGGTCCGAACGGTCCTCGGACGGGTAAAGCAGCGGGCCGTCGGGCAGCAGGGCGGCGAGGTGTCCGATCAGCGGCTCGAGGCCCTGGCCCGTCTTGGCGCTGAGGGGGAACACGTCGTCGACCGCGTCGAGCTCGGCCGCCGCTGCGAGGGCCGCAGCGGTCGCGGGAGGGCCCAGCCGGTCACATTTGTTGACCGCGCAGATCACCGGTGTCTCGCCCCGGGCGCCGAGCAACGCTTTGGCGACGAACCTGTCTCCCGGCCCGACGCCCTGGACCCCGTCGATGACGAGCAGCGCGGCGTCGGCGTGGGAGAGCTCGAGCTCGACGCGTCGCTGCATGCGCTCGGTCAGCGAGTCCCGCGGACGCTGAACGCCTGGTAGGTCGACGAGCACCATCTGCCAACCCTCGGCGGGGTCGGTCGCGATCCCCCGGATCGCGCGTCGCGTGGTTTGGGGACGATCGGAGACGATCGCCACCTTCGCACCGACTATCGCGTTGACCAGCGTGGACTTGCCCACGTTGGGGCGCCCGGCGATCCCGACGAAGCCGGACCGAGTCATCCCGTGGACTCGTCCCGCTTGAGCTCGAGGGTCGAAATGGCCGCGGCCTGGAGGGCCATCATCTCGCCTCCGTCGACGTCGTGGTCGTAGCCGCACAGGTGGAGCACGCCGTGCACCGTCGCCTCGATCACGTCATCGGTGAGCTCGGCGCAGATCGTCACGTCGCCGAGCTCGCGCGGGCCCGTCACCGGCGCCGCGCCGTCGATCGGAAACGCCAGCACGTCGGTCGGCTCATCGAGCCCCCGATGCTCTCGATTGAGATCCCGGATCCGCCGGCGCCCGACCAGCTCGACCGAGAGATGCCCCTCGTGGACACCGGCGGCGCGCAGGGCCGCGGCGGTGGCGGGCCGAAGAGCCTCGGGGACGTCGGTCAGGTCCGCGGTCAATCGTCGCTTGGGCTCTCGCGCTCGTACTCGCCGTACGCCGCGACGATCCTCTGCACGAGCTGATGGCGGACGACGTCCTCGCCGCCGAAGCGGATGAACGAGATATCTGCGACCTCGGAGAGGATCTCCCCGATCACCACGAGCCCCGATCGCTGGTCGCGCCCCAGGTCGATCTGGGTCACATCTCCGGTGACCACCATCTTGGAGCCGAAGCCGAGCCGGGTGAGGAACATCTTCATCTGTTCGGGGCTCGTGTTCTGGGCCTCGTCGAGGATCACGAACGAGTCGTTCAGGGTCCGGCCGCGCATGAAGGCCAGGGGCGCCACCTCGATGATCCCGCGGTCGAAGTAGGTGCTGACCCGCTCGGGGTCGAGCATGTCGTACAGGGCGTCGAACAGCGGGCGAAGGTAGGGATCGACCTTGGCCTGGATGTCGCCGGGCAGGAAGCCGAGCCGCTCGCCGGCCTCCACCGCCGGCCGCGTCAGGATGATTCGGTTCACCTCGCGGGCGTCGAGTGCCGCCACGGCCATCGCGACCGCCAGGAAGGTCTTTCCCGTTCCGGCCGGGCCGATCCCGAAGGTCACCGTGTGGCCACGGATCGAGTCCACGTAGCGCTTCTGGTTCACCGTCCTCGGTGCGACCTTGGCGCTTCGGTGGCGCCAGATCACGTCGTCCAGGATCTCCGCGGGCCGCTCGGTGGCACCCATCGCGCCGGCAACCTGGCCGATCGTGGCCGGAGCGAGATCGTGCCCGCGCTCGATCAGGTCCACGAGCTCCTCGACCACCGCGGCGGCGTCACGGACCTCCCCCTCGTCGCCGTCGAGGGTCAGGACGTTGCCGCGCAGCCGAAGCTCGCAGCCCACAGCGCCCTCCAGCTCGCGCAGCACGGAGTCCTCCGAGCCCGCCAGTCCGGCGGCAACAGTGTTGTCGAGCGTGAGGCGCCTTCGAGCCACTCGTGCTATCCCGACAGGCGCTCCCGCACCGCGGCGCTGGCCCGCTTGCCGTCGGCCCGGCCGTCGAGCCTGGGCATCAGGACCGACATCACCTTCCCCATCTCGCGCGGCTCAGAGGCTCCGGACTCGTCGACCGCCGCATCGACAAGCTCGGCCAACTCCGCATCGGACAGCTGGGCGGGGAGGTATTCCTCGATCAGTGCGGCCTCCGCGCGCTCCCCCGCAGCTCGCTCCTCGCTTCCGCCCTGCTCGAACGCGTCGGCGGCCTCGAGCCGCTTCTTGCGCTCCCGCTGCAGTACCGCGATCTCGTCCGCGTCGCCCAGCTTCGCCTCCTGCTGGAGGGCGCTGGCGAGCAGGCGCAGGGCACCCACGCGGTCGCGCTCGCGGGCTTTCAACGCCGTGCGGACATCCGCCTGGACCCTTTCGAGGATGGTCACAGCTGAAGGGTAGCCGGGGGATGACGCCCGACCTTCGCCCGAACTGGCCGCGCCGTGATGGCTTTGCCGCCCCGCACCTCTAGGCACCAAGCTCCACGTGCTCCACCTCGCCGAGCGGCATCTGAAGGAAACGCGTTCCGAGCTCTCGGAACGATTCCACGTCGCCCGTGCAAAGAAAGCGATATTCGCCCTCGGCCCGGCCCCGCGCCTCCAGGCCGCGGGCTTCGAGCTCGCGTTGCGCGGTTGCCGCCACCGCATGCCCCGCGGTCACGAGCCTCACATCGCGACCCAGGATTCGCTGCAGCATCGGGGCAACGAGGGGGTAATGGGTGCAGCCGAGGATCAGGGTGTCCGTGCGTGCGCGCCGGAACGGTTCGCAGTACGACCGTACGGTGTCGATCACCCGTTGGTCGAACGGAAAGCCGCTCTGGATGATCGGTGCCAGGTCGGGCGCTGCGACCTCGACCACCTCGAGCTCGTGACCCGAGGCGTGACGCTCGAGGGCGCGGCGGTAGGCGCCGCCCTCGACGGTGGTCGGAGTCGCGAGCACGCCGATCCGGCCCGACTCGGTGATTGCCGCGGCTATCTCCGCCTCGGGATCCACCACCGTGAGCACCTCGACCCCGTGCTCGGCGGCGACCTCGCCGGCCAGGTCCGAGCCCGCCGCGGTCGCGGAGTTGCAGGCGATCACCAGGAGCTTGGCTCCGCGGTCCGCGACGAAGCGCACCAGGGTCTCGATCCGAGGGCGAAGCCACCGGACCGACTTGGTTCCATACGGGAAGCCCTCGGTGTCTCCGAGGTACAGGTAATCCTCGGCGGGCAGCGAGACGAGCAGCTCGTGGAGGACGGTGAGCCCCCCGATCCCCGAGTCGAAGACGGCGATCGGGAGTGCCGCGCGATCGTCGCTCATCGTTCACCGGTCGCCGACAGCGCGACCGCCGCCCATTCTCCATCGCCACGACGAGCGCCCTCTGACAGACCTCGCGACGCGAAGGCGGCGACCACCTCGTCGACATCCCCCGGCAGCAGCCCCGAGCAGACGAGCCGGTCCGGCACTCGGCCGAGCAGGCCGGCGACCTCGCGAAGCAGAGGTGCGGTCAGGTTGGCCACGGCGGTCGGAGCGAACGGCGCCGGGCCTCGCCGCAGATTGACCCGCTCGAGCCGGACCGCCACCCCGTTCGCCTCGGCGTTCGCAGCCGCGGCCTCGAGGGCGGCTGCCTCGTGGTCGCATGCGACCACAGGCGCGAAGCCCAGCTTCGCCGCGGCGATGGCCAAAAGCCCCGAGCCGGTTCCCCAGTCGGCCAGCGGCCCGCGCGCGTCGTCACCGTCGGCGAGTTCGAGCAGCAGCTCGAGGCACATCCTCGTGGTCGGATGGGCTCCGGTGCCGAAAGCCTGCCCCGGGTCGATCACGACGTCGACCGTGCTCGCCCTGGGCTCCTCCCAGGACGGGCGCACCCAGAGGCGTCCGCCGACCAGGAGCGGCCGATGGAAGTCCTGCCAGCGATCGGCCCAGTCGTCGGGCACCTCGGTCGTGGTGACCTCGACCCGCTCGCGGCCCGCGACCGCCTCGAGGTCCGGCAGCGCCGGCAGCTCGCCCGGCGCACCGTAGATCGCGTACTCGACGTACCCGGCGCCGTGATCCTCCTCGACCCCCTGCGGGGCCAGCACGACGAGCTCGGCGAGCACCCGCTCGGCCAGCTCGGGACGGCAACGAACGGCGAGCCGGATCAACCGCGGGCCGCGCGGCGGCGCCACCGCGACCGGCCGCCGCGCCTTCGGTCCGGCGAGCCGAGCGACTGATCGAGCCGCTCGACCAGCTCTCGCTCCTCGGCGTTCAGGTCGGCGGGCACCTGAACGTCGAGGACGACGTGCTCATCGCCGCGCCGCCCGCCCCGAAGAGACGGAAGGCCGAGGCCGCGCAGAACGACGCGCTCGCCCGGCTGGGCGCCCTCGGGAACGTCGACCTCGCGTTCGCCCTCCAGGGTCGGGACTGTGGCGGTGCCGCCCAGGATCGCGCGGGTCGCGGGCACCTCGACCACCGCGACCAGGTCCTTTCCATGGCGCTCGAACCGTTCGTCGTCGGCCACCACCACCTCGACGTAGAGGTCCCCAGCCCGCCCCGCGACCTCGCCGGCATGCCCGGCTCCGGAGATCCGGATCCGCTGACCCGACTCGATTCCGGCCGGAACCTCGACGTCCCAGGTGCGGGCGCGGACGGTCCGGCCCTCGCCTCTGCACTCCCGGCACGGCTTCTCGGGAATGCGGCCCTGGCCGCCGCATTTCGGGCAGGCGCCGGAGCGCACCATCTGTCCGAACGCGGTGTTGGTCACCTGGCGGAGCTCGCCGCTCCCGCCGCACGTCTCGCAGGCTCGAATCGGCGTCTCGGGCTCGGCGCCGTTTCCCCGGCAGCGCTCGCACGTCGACACCGCGTCGAACGCGACCTCGCGGCTGGCGCCCGCCAGCACCTCCTCCAAGCTGAGCTCGACCCGCGCGCCCACGTCCCCTCCGTTCGCAGGGCCTGACCTCCCGAACCCGAACATGTCGCCGAACATCGGGTCGCCGCGGCCGAAGAATGCCGACAGCACGTCCTCGAAGCTCGCGAAGCCGTCGGTCTGCGGAGACCAGCCCCCGGAGCGAAGACCCTCGTGCCCGAACCGGTCATAGGTGGTTCGGCGGTCCGGATCGGAGAGCACCTCGTAGGCCTCGGCCGCCTCCTTGAACTTCTCCTCGGCTTCGGGGTCGTGCCGGTTCACGTCGGGGTGGAGCTCCCGGGCCAGGCGCCTGAACGCCTTCTTGACGTCCACGTCGCCGGCGCCCCGGTCGACGCCGAGGACATCGTAGTAATCGCGCTTGGTCACCCTTCGTAGACCGTTTCGAAGAAGCGCGACAGGTGCCCCGCCGCATCACGAACCGAGACGATCGCCGTCGCGTAGTCCATCCGGAGCGGCCCCAGCACCCCGACCGTACCGAGGTTCCGGTATCCGAGGCCGTAGTTGGCGCCGACCACGCTCACCGAACGAAGCTCGGGGGCCGGGTTCTCATCTCCGATCCAGACGAATACGGAGCGCTCGTCCAGAGCCGAGCGGAGCGTCCGCAGCAGGCCCGCCCGACGCTCGAGAGCTCGCATCAGGCCGTCGACCCGAGGGAGATCCGCGGCGTGGTCCTCGGAGAGAAGCCGCGCCGCCCCCTCGACGTAGAGATCCGCCTCGGCGCGCTCTTCGAGGGCCGAGAACGCGTCGTCGATCTCGGCCAGGAACCCGGTTTCGGCGTTGTCCAGGCCGGGATCGGCCAGGCGCCCAGCGATCATCCGGGCGCCGAGCCCGAGGCCCGGAAGCCGCTCGTTCAGATAGCTCGACGCCCACTCCACCAGGCCGGGGTCGAGCGCCTCGGAGAAGGTGAAGATTCGCTTCGTGACCGCACCGTTGGACGCGATCACGACCACCATCACGACGCGGGGCTGAAGCAAGAGGACCTCGACCCGGTGGATTCGCGCCGTGCTGGGGGGCGGGGCGGTCGCGAGGGCGAGGAGATCGGTGATTCGCGAAAGCTCAGACGTGGTTTCGCGCATCGCGGCGTCGACCTCGCGCCGGACCTCGCCCAGATCGAGGCGCCCGCCGGTCGGCGCCTCCCGGCGAAGGCCCGAGGCGAGAAGCGAGTCCGCGTAGAAACGGTAGCCCGCGTCGGTCGGAATCCGGCCCGCTGACGTGTGCGGATGGGTCAGGTAGCCGGCACCCTCGAGCTCGGCGAGCTCGGCGCGCACGGTCGACGGGCTCCACCGAACATCCTTGCGGTCCGCGAGGTGTTTCGACCCCACGGGCTTGCCGGACTCGAGGTAGGAGTCGACAACCAGGCTGAGAATCCGCTGTTGGCGTTCGGAGAGCATCGCCTCAATTCTAGGAGCGAGGCATGCGGCCGGCTTCGGAGCCGGTCGCGGCACCCACGCCGACGGCGCCGGCGCTCGCTCGCGGTGGTTATGTAACCCACTGTGGCGCTACGGGCGGTCGACGGCCGTAAAGCACCACAGCGCGGCGCCGGCGGTTGCCCGCCCGCGTTATGTAACCACGGCGGCGGCCCGGTTGGTCGCTCGCCGTAGAGCACCACCGTGGCGGCGCGGGTGGTCGCCCGCCGTGGTTGGGAAGGCCTGGAGGCGGGTGACCACCCGTGGCGCCACCACGAGCGGCCACCCGTCAACCACCGAACGAAGAGGATCTCGTGGGTCGGCTGAAGTTCTGTCCGGGGGCCGGACATAAGTGCGGTCGGCCTGGGGCCGGACATAAGTGCAAGTCGGCCCGTCAGCGCGACGCGGGTCGCCTACGAGACGGTGAGCTCGGCCTTGGCGTTCCTGATGATCTGGTTCTCGCCCTGCGCAGCGACCGTGTCCGTGACCAGGTGGCCGTTCGAAGCATCGGCGATCGTGCTCGTGACGAGTATCTCCTGCTCGGGGAAGCCCATGCCGCGAAACTGGACCGAGAGCCGCCGCAGGGCCCGCGGGTCGCCGCCGGCCGCCTCGGTATGTGCACGGGCGACCTGTGCCATCGAGTAGAGGCCGTGCAGGATCACCCCCGGCAAACCCACCGACCTGGCGAACTCCGGATCGGTGTGAATCGGGTTCGGATCGCCCGACGCCGCCGCATACCGCTTGGTGAGGCCGGCGTCCGGGGTGACCCGCAGCTCCGGAAGCGAGTCGCCCTGCGCGTACTCGGTCATCGTCTCAAACCCCCCGAACGATGTTGGTCCAGGTTCCGCGCACCGTCTCGGCGCCGTCCTGGTTGGTCGACATCGACTCGAACACGTAGAACCCCTTGCCGTCCTTCTCGTAGATCTCGGCGCAGGTTCCGACCGTGGTGATCCGGTCGCCGGCGCAGACCGGCTCGCCCCACTCGAACGCCTGGCCCCCGTGCACCATCGTGGCCAGGTTGATCCCGACCTCCGGGTCGATGATCGCCGGCCCCAGAGCCGGCGCGCTATAGACGACGCAGAACATCGGCGGCGCGACCTGGTCGCGAAACCCGGCTCCTCGGGCGGCCTCGGCGTCGTGATAGACGGGGTTGGTCTCGCCCACCGCGCTCGCGTACTCGTCGATTCGGGCGCCCTCGACCTCGAAGCTGGCCGCGGGCCACGTCTTTCCGATCGCCTCGATGTTGACGCTCATCGGGCGCGATTCTATTCGGACCCCTCGCGCTCGCGACGCTCGGCGACCTCAACCGCCTGGTCGCGCGTCGGATAGAGGTGAAGCGCGATCGCACGGCCGTCCCGGACGTCCCACATGTAGGAGATCCACATCTCGACCGGGATCCCGCTTCCCCTCCCGCGCGCCGTCTGATGGGCGCGCGAGACCACGTGGGTGCGCCCGACGGCCTCGATGTCGTCGAGCTCCAGGTCGAACTCGTCCCACGCCTCGAGCCACTGCGCGAGCCATTGCCGGTATCCGTCGTGACCCCGATAAGTGCCGGCGTTGGCCAGCTCGCTCGGCATGTGGACCTCGATCTCGGGGTCGAGCAGGTCCAGGACAGCGTCGAGGTCGCCCCGGCGGAAGGCCTCGACGCCGCCCTGGATCGCTTCCAAGTTGCGTTGCTGGAGCTCCTCGAGGCTAGTCATCGATCTCGAGAACGGAGAGGAATGCCTCCTGGGGCACCTCCACCCTGCCGACCTGCTTCATCCGCTTCTTGCCCGCCTTCTGCTTGGAGAGAAGCTTCTGCTTGCGGGTCACATCGCCGCCGTAGAGCTTTGCCGTGACGTCCTTGCGAAGCGCCTTGACCGTCTCCCGCGCCAGGACGCGGGAACCGATCGCGGCCTGCACCGGAACGTCGAAGAGTTGTCTCGGGATCGTCTTGGAGAGCCGCTCGACGAGCGCCTTGCCGACCGCGTAGGCCTCGTCGGAGTGGACGATCACCGAGAGAGCGTCGACGCGATCGCCGGCCAGCAGGATGTCGAGCTTGACCAGATCAGACGCCCGGTTGCCGATCTGCTCGTAGTCGAGCGACGCGTAGCCCGCGGTCCGCGACTTGAGCTGGTCGTAGAAGTCGAGCACGATCTCGGCCAGGGGCAGGTCGTAGTGGAGCTGGACCCGCTCCGGCGAGAGGTAGTGCATGTCGACGTGGGTCCCCCGGCGCCCCTGGCACAGCGCCATCACGGCGCCGACATAGCCCGACGGGGTGATCACCGTGGCCCGGATGTAGGGCTCGAGGATGCGCTCGATCGTTCCCGGGTCGGGCAGATCGACCGGGCTGCGGACCTCGACCTGCTCGCCGCCATGGAGCTCGACCTCGTAGCGGACGTTGGGGGTCGTGGCGAGGAGCTCGAGGCCGTACTCGCGCTCCAGCCGCTCTCGGACGATGTCCATGTGGAGCAGCCCGAGGAAGCCGCAGCGAAACCCGAACCCAAGCGCCTGCGAGGTCTCTGGCTCGTACGAGAGCGCGGCGTCGTTGAGCGCCAGGCGCTCGAGGGCGTCGCGCAGGTCCTCGTAGCGATCGGTGTCGAGCGGGAACAGGCCGCAGAAGACCATCGGCTTGACCTCGCGGTAGCCGGGCAGAGGCTCGGCCGCCGGGCGGTGCCGGTCGGTGAGCGTGTCGCCCACTCGCAGGCGTGCGACGTCCTTGATCCCCGTGATCACGTAGCCGACCTCGCCGGCAGCCATCGCGTCCGTGGGGGTCATCTCGGGCTGGAAGTAGCCGAGCTGATCGATGTCGGCCTCGGTGCCGGTCTGCATCGCGACTATCGGCTCACGGCTGCGAAACGCGCCATCGATCAGCCTGACGTATGCGACGACGCCCCGGTACTGGTCGAACTCGGAGTCGAAGATCAGGGCTCGCGGCGGCGCCTGCGGGTCCCCCTCCGGCGGCGGGACCCGCGCCACGATCGCCTCCAGCACCTCCTCCACCCCCTCGCCCGTCTTGGCCGAGATTCGGAGCACCTGGTCGGGATCTCCTCCCACCAGGTCGACGATCTCGGCGGCCACCCGATCGGGCTCGGCGCTCGGCAGGTCAACCTTGTTGAGCACCGGGATCAGCTCGAGGCCGGCCTCGACGGCCGCATAGGTGTTGGCGACCGTCTGCGCCTCGACCCCCTGGGCGGCGTCGACCACCAGCAGAGCGCCCTCGCAGGCCGCGAGGCTTCGCGAGACCTCGTAGGAGAAGTCGACGTGGCCGGGCGTGTCGATCAGATGCAGGTGGTAGGTCTCGCCGTCCGAGGCCGTGTAGGCGACCCGCACCGCCTGCGCCTTGATCGTGATCCCCCGCTCGCGCTCGAGCTCCATCGAGTCGAGGAGCTGGGGCCTGTGCTCCGAGCCGACCGTCCCGGTCAGCTCGAGGAGCCGATCGGCGAGGGTCGACTTGCCGTGATCGATGTGGGCGATGATCGAGAAGTTCCGGATCCGGTCCATAAGAGTCTGTGTGTGAGGAGCTTTAGCTCCGAAACGAGCGTGTCAGGGCACCGCAGGTGGCCGCAAGTAATTTTGATGTGAGGAGCTTTAGCTCCGAAACCAGCATGTCAGGGCGCCGCAGGCGCCCGCAAGTTGTTCTTTGTGTGAGGAGCTTTAGCTCCGAAACGAGTGAATAGCGGCGCCGCAGGCCCCCGCAAGTCGCTCCGCAGTATGGCGACCCGGTGGCGGGCGGCCGGGAGGCGCGTCGAGTCGGTCACCTGCGCGATCCACGGGTGAGGGTCCGCAGGTCCCTTACCCCGAGCCCCCTCCTCGGGCACCCGGCAGCAGTCGCCGGATCTGGTGGGCCTCGGGGATCCGAAGCGCCGTGATCGCGACGGCGTAGACCGCCGCGCCAGCCGTCAGGCCGGCGCCGAGCGAGATCACCTGGCCGCCGAGTCCCCGGCCGAGCGCCTGGTCGAGCGCGTACCAGACTCCGTAGCTCGCCCCGGCCAGCGCCGCGGCCGCGAGGGTGACCCGTAGGGTCGTCCAGGTCAGCCTGCCCAGCTCGAGGCGTCCGAGCTGTCGGCGCAGCACCACCATCTGTGCCAGGACGCTGACAGCGGTCGCGATCACCGTCGCGGCGACGATCCCGCCGACCCCGAAGGGCGAGTACAGCAGCAGCGCGGCAATCGCGGTGATCGCCAGATTGACCCCCGAGATCGCGGTCGGCACCCAGGGCCTTTGGAGGCTGAAGAAGGTCCGCGTGAGGAGCAGGAACAGTCCGTTGAATGGGAGCGAGAACGCGAACCAAAAGAGCGCCGTCGCGACCACGTCGGTGTCGCCGGCGTCGAACGCGCCGCGCTGGTAGACCAGCCGGATCATCGGCACCGACAGCACCAGGATCGCCGCGGCCGCCGGGACGAGAAGGAGCACGATCTGGCGCATCCCGTTCGCCATCGTCGCCCTGAGGTCCGCGTACTCCCGGCGAGCGGCGAGCCGCGCCAGGGTCGGGAACAGGACCGTCGTCACCGCGACCGAGAAGATGCCCTGGGGAAGCATGTAGATCCGAAACGCCTTGTCGATCTCGGCCGGCGCGTGCTTTGAGACCAGCGAGCCGAAGATGCTGTTGATCAACAGGTTGAAGTTGATCAGCCCGAGGCTGAGCGTCACCGGGAGCATCAAGAGCAGCACTCGCCGCACGTCGAGGCTCCGCCAGTCGAGGACCCGGAGCAGTCGAAACGGTGTGTGGCGCAGATCCCAGGCTGGGATCGCGAGCTGGATCGCGGTTCCGACCAGGACGCCGATCGCGTAGGCGTAGATCTTGTCGTCGCCTCCAAACAGCGGCCGCACGCCGACCAACACCCCGATGATCGCCACGTTCCAGAAGAACGGCGAGATCGCGAACGCGCCGAAGCGGTTGTAGCTGTTCAGGATCCCGACCACCATCCCAGTCGTCCCGAGCATCACCAGGATCGGAAACAGGATCTGGGAGAGGGTGACGGTCAGGCCCTGCGGCACGTTCGAGCCCACGAACAGCGGCATCAGGACCGGCGCGATGAGGACGAAAAGGGCAGTCAGCGCGGTCAGGACCAGGGTGACCAGGTAGATCAGCGTGGAGGCGAGCCGGAACGCTTCCCGCTTGTTCCCGCGCTCCAGGTGCTCCGTGAACACGGGGACGAACGCAGCCTGGATGGCTGCGTCGGCGAACAGGCTGCGAACCAGGTTCGGCACCTGGAACGCGATCGTGAACGCCGACATCGCGCCGCTGACACCGAAGTAGTAGGCGGCCACCACCTCGCGGACGAGGCCCGCAACCCTCGACAGGCTGGTGGCCACCGAGAACAAGGCGGTCGAGCGGGCGATCCGCCCGGCGCGCGCACGCGACGACTCGGCGGCGACCGCCAGCGCCTCGGTTCCCGGCTCCTCGGTCGCCACCACATCGACCGGTCCCGGATCCAGCCGAGGGCGGCGATCGTCGCCGTAGAGGCGCTCATGGGCCCGGCGTTCGTCCTCCTCGCGCCGCTGACGATCCGAGTCCGCCATCACCGCGCCGCTATCATGGCCGGTCGCCCGATGGCCAACATCCGTTCACAGGTCAAGCGAATCCGCCGCTCCGAGCGTGAGCGGCTGGAGAACCGGCGCCTGCAGAGCGCCGTCAAGACCCACTTCAGGCGGCTCGAGCAGGCCGTGGGCTCCGGCGAGTCGGCGACGATCGGCGAGGAGCATCGCGAGCTCGTCTCCCGAATCGACAAGGCAGTCCAGAAGGGCGCGCTGCATCCGAACAACGGCGCCCGCAAGAAGTCCCGTGCCGCCCGGCTTCTGAGCCGTTCCGCCGCCTAGCGGTCGCCACTCTCGCAGGCTCGCCCCCCGCGGCGCGGCGGCCCGCTCAGCCCGCACTTGAGCCGGCGCCGGCCGCTCGCCGCACGGCGAGGGTCAAGGCCACGTCATCTGGATACTCCGAGCCCCCTCTGGTCCACCACTCGAGATCGGCAATCGCGCAGGTGGCCGCCTGCACCTCCGAGACGGCGGCGCCCTCGAGCCGCTGGACCAGCATCCTCGCCGCATAGGGGTGCATGGCGAGTTGCTCGACCACCCTGCTCCGCGGGACGCCCGCGGCGAGGGCGACGAGCGCGGTGTTCGCGTCACGCAGGCGGCGGGCGGCCTGATAGACGAGCGGGGTGATCGCCTCGCCCTGGTCGACGAGACGCTCGGCGGCCGCGGCGGCGCCGGCGGGGTCGCGCGCGACGATCGAGTCGGACAGCGTCCACGCCGCCTCCTCGGACGTGTCGGCCACCATCGCCTCGAGTCCTGAGGCATCGACCTCCCCATTGGGCCCTGCCCACAGCGCGAGTCGGTCGAGCTCGTTCATGAGTCGCAGGGTGCCCTCGCCCATCCGCTCGACCAGCAGTCGCGCCGCCGCTGCCTCGAGCCGAAAGCCGCGCCCGGCGGCCTCCTCGATCAGTCGGGCGGGGAGGTCACGGGCCTTGGGCGCCGCGTAGGTGAGCACCTCCCCCCCAGCCGCCTGGATCGCCTTGGCGAGACCCTTCGGAGCGCGGGCCTTGCTTTGCGCCTCGCGGGCGACGAGGACCATCGTGAGGTCCGGGGGCAAGTCCGCCAGGACCTCGATCACCGGTACCGCTTGCTTGGCGGTCCATCGCTCGACGCCTTCCGCCAGGAGGTAACGGCGAGGGGCGGTCAACGACATGGCTGGAACCGCGGCCAGGAGGGCATCGATCTCGGGCGGCCCCGCTCCGTTCGCCGCCCCGAAGGTCTCCAGGGCGCCCGCCCCGCCCTCCCGTTCACCGCGGGCGCGCAGCCGGGTCAGGACCGCATCGATCTTGCCCTCGTCGGCGCCGACCACCAGATACGCCGGCTTCATCTCCTCCGATGAACTCGGACTCGCGGCTCCCCCGGCATTCATCGGCAGGCGAGTCTATTCTCAGCCACGGCTGCGCAGATCACCGCTTGCTCGAGCGACCGGACCTCCGAGCGCGCTGTCAGTAGCCGGTCCCGCCGGTCCCGTTCGTGCTCGTCGAGGTGCTCGTCGTGCTCGTAGTGCTCGTGGTGGTGGTCGGCTTGGTGGTCGTGGTCGGGGTCGTCACCGTGGCCGACCCGGTCGGGGCCGTAACGGAGACGGTCGTAGTGCTGCCTCCGCCGCAGGCGGAGATCCCGATTCCCGCCCCGACTCCCAGGGCAATTGCCGTCGCGACGGTCGCCAGACGCTTCATCGCTCTCCTTCGAGGTTGCTCGACAAGGCCGATCAGCGTAACCGAACCGCCAGACCTCGCTGCAGCGGCCGGACCAGGGGCCGGAGGCCGCTAGACGCTGCCGACCACGACGCTCAGCACCCCGAGGAGGACGGCCGCGACGGCGAGCGTGACCACGACGCGCCCGCGCCTACCGGAGACCGCGTAGAGGATCGCGAGCAGACCACGATCGCGGCGAGCGCCGCGCTTGCGAAGCCGAGCGTAACGCTGGCCGTCTTCTGAAACGACGACGCCTGGAAGCACTGGCTGTCGTTCGGCGTCGCCAAATGCAGGTGCACGTCGTGGCAGGTCGGGGTCCCGCTGATGTCGGCCATCGAGACGAACATGACCATGCAGGCGAAGGCGAGCACCACGAACAGCAGCACGGCGAGCGCGCGCCGCACCGTCTCCTGCCGATCCTCACCTCCGGACGAAGCCTCCAAGGCTCGGACCCTACTCAGTCACTCGCGCTGGCCGACCAGCCTCGCCGCGTGACGTCAATGGTCACCTCGCCGTCGGAATCGGTACGAAGCGTGGGCACCTGGTGCTCGGCCAGCGTGGAGACGGTTTCCGCCGCGGGGTGCCCATAGGGGTTGCCGGCCCCCACCGAGATCACCGCCAGGCGGGGCGAGACCCTGTCCAGGAGCGAGCCGAGGCCCGCGTCCTGGGATCCGTGATGAGCGACCTTCAGCACATCGACCGGGCCGGGGTCGATCGGCACGGCCTCCGCCTCGGCGTCGGCCGTGAGCAGGATCGAGAACCGGTGCCACCGCGCCAGCAGCACAAGCGCCTCGCCGTTGGGATCGTCTGGCGCCGACCCGCCGAGGAGCGAGCGAGGCGGCCACAGGACCTCCAGTCGAAGGCTCCCCGAGTCGACGCTCGCCCCCTCGGCGATCGATCTCGCACGCACCCCAGCGGCTTGCGCGGGCCCCAGGAAATCGCGGCTTGGCTCGGCGTAGAGAAGCCGGCGGATCGGGAGCGCGCCGAGGAGCTCCTCGATGCCGCCTACGTGATCGGCCTGGTCGTGGGTGACCACCGCGGCGGCGAGGTGCGACACGCCGTTGTGCTGAAGCGTGACCCGCAGGTCGTCCCCTGGTGGGCCCCCATCGACGAGCACCGGTTCGCCGTCCCGGGGATCGAGCACGATCGCGTCGCCCTGGCCGACGTCGAGGACCGTGACTCGCAGGCCCGGCACCGCCCGCGGCTGATCCGATCCCGGCCCCAGAAGCGGAGCGATCCGGATGCCGAGCAGAGCGAGCGCTGCGGCCGCGAACACCGCTCTATGGGCGTTCGGGGGTCCCCGCAGCTCACGCCGCCGGGCCGCCCAGGTAAGCCCCACCGACACTCCCAACCCAAGCGCCAGATAGGCCCCGCCCACCGCCGCCGCCCCATCGATGCGGAGGTTGAGGCGCGCCCAGGAGGGCGAGCCGAACCAGTGGGCGACCTGGGCCACGTACGCGGCCAATAGTCCGGCCAACCAGGTGAGCGGCTCGAGCGGGATCGCCGGCACCTGGCCCGCAACGCAGGACAGCATCCCCAGCCACATCATCGGCGCCACCGCGGGCAGGGCCAGGATGTTGGCCGGCAGGGAGGCGGTCGAGATCGAGTCGAACGCGCTCGCCATCAGCGGAGCCGTCGCCAGAGTGGCCGATATGGTCACCCCGGCGCCCTCGGCCAACAGGCGGCGTGCGCCCGTCACCCGCGAGGCCCGCGGCTCGAGCAGGAGGTCGCGAAACCGCGACGCCCACAGCAGGATCCCGATCACGGCCGCGAAGCTGAGCTGCCAGCCGATGTCGCCGCTCGCGCGGGGGTTGAGGGCGAGGGTGAGGAACGCCGCGAGCAGGACCGCGTACCACCGCGAGCGTGGGCGGCCGGCGAGAGCCGCGACCACCCCCGTGGCGCCCATGATCCCAGCCCGCTGGATCGACGGGCCGGCCCCGGTCACCGGGACGTACAGGGCGATCAGCGCCAGCACGCAGATCAGGCGGGTCCTCAGCGGCACTCCGACCAGTGAGAGCACGGCGAGGGCCAGCAGGCCCAGGAGCATCACCGTGTCTCCCGAGACCGCCAGCAGATGCGCCAACCCCGAGCGCTTGAAGTCGTCGACCGTCGCGGGATCGATCCGGTCGTCCTCGCCGAGCAGGAACCCACGCAGGAGCGCTTCCTCCGGGCCCGGGGTTCCCCGTCCGAGGGCGACCTCCGCGCGATCGCGCACGTGGTCGGCGATCGCGGCGAGCCCGCCGCGCCTCCCGCCGGTCAGCTCCACCCGCCGCGCCTCGAGGATTTGGCGGATGCCGTAGCGCTCGAGATAGCCGGCTTCCCAGGGAGCGGGCGCCTTGATGGTCCCGAAGGCGACCACCTCGCGGCCGATCGGAAGGTCCGGCACCGGCTCCACCGCGTCGAGGGCGAGCCGGCCGGCGCCGGTCTGGATCCGGACCGCCACCCGGCCGTTCGAGCGGCGCGGGACGGCGGTCAC
This sequence comes from uncultured bacterium, assembly GCA_963720685.1. Lineage (GTDB taxonomy): Bacteria > Actinomycetota > Thermoleophilia > Solirubrobacterales > 70-9 > AC-56. The sequence continues at coordinate 1,438,656 of CAVRGF010000003.1, forward strand.
GAACCCCCGAACCGTCGCGGACCTGCCCACCGGCCCGTCGAAGGCGCCCCGCTCGATAGCCGCGAGCCGAGCCGCCCCGAGCCCCGCGCCCGCGAGGACGGCGGCAACGGCGGCGAGCCCCACCCAGGGCCAACTCGGAGCGCCATCGCCGCGCGGGCGCGCGACGCCGATCAAAGCCCCGCACACGGTCACTAGCACCAACGGCGCCGAGCCCGAGCCGGACGGCACGATCGGCGAGAGCAACAGACCCGCCGTCGCTCCACCGAGAACGGCGAAACGCCAGGCGCTTTGGGTCGCGAGGCTCAGGGCTGAAGCCGGTCGCGCAGGGCGTCCATGGTCGCCGGCCCGATGCCATCGATCTGATCGAGCTCGTCGACCGACGAGACGCCCCCGTGCTGATCGCGATAGTCGACGATGTCCTGCGCGGTGACCGGACCGATCCCCTCGATCGTGTCGAGCTCCTCGACGGTCGCCGTCCCAAGACTGATCGGCCCCGCGGTCGCGGGATCCGCACCCGCCGCGCCCACTGCGACCCCGCCAGCGCCGTCGGCCCTGGCGGGCATGACGACTTGCTGACCGTCGGCGAGCCGCGCCGCAAGGTTGATCGACTCCGGGTCGGCCCGGCCGGTTGCACCTCCCGCCCGCTTGACAGCGTCAGTTACCCGGGACCCCGCAGGCAGCCTGTAGACACCCGGGCTCGCGACTTCACCCGCGACGTCCACGACCACGTCGCCGGCGCCGTTCGAATCGATCGCCAGTTCGCCGTTCGAGTCCGATGCCGAGCCCGCCGGCGACGAGTAGCTGACCCCGACCCGCGGCGGCGCCGAGTCGCTCGAGCGAATCCACCTGGCGCCCACCAGCAGCAGTGCCACACCCACGGCGCCGTAGACGAGGAGCTGCGAACGGCTCAGGGAGCCCACCCCGCGGATCCTGGGCCGGCGCGGCGCGCGCGTGACGCCCGCTAGGTCAGCGATCGCAAGCGTTGATGCGCCGGATCAGCAACGCCGCGTCCCGCCCAGCCCGAGAGCCGGGGGCGCGCAGGAGCCGGTGGAAACTACGTACAGGTCTTCCGGGCATGGATCGTCTGCGTGGTGTTCTGGTTGTCGGTGAACCTCGCCTCCAGGTCCAGCCTCTGGTTGTCGTCGTGACACCTGGCCTGGACGTAGCTCCCCTTCTGGATGGAGATGTTGAGGTCCGACAGCGGGTATGCGGAGGCCGTCGTGATGTTGTTGATGTCGAGCAGCTTGCCCCCCACCAGGTCGGCGCCCCCGTAGGAGTTGTTGTTCTTCAGCGGGGCCGCCAAGACCACGCTCGTGTCACCTCGATGGTTGCTCGCCGGGCTCGTGCACTTGATCGTGCTCGGGTTTGCGACCTTGAACCGCATGAACAGGACCACCGTCGGATCGGCGCCGGACCGGCCATTGAAGGGAAGGGCGCAGCCGTTGGCGGAGACGCCGTTGACGTTGATCTGCGCGGTTCCATCGCCGATCCGAGCCGGGCCGCAATGTGACATCGCGTCGGCCATCGTCTCATCGGGCTGGAAGGACGTCGGGTGGCATGTGGGGGTCGCGCTCGGGTTGAACTTGAAGTCGTCGTCGAAGTAGAGCCGCGCCCGGCTCGTCGCCCCGCCTGGATTCCCGTTACCCGGGTTGACGTAGCTCGTCTGCGTGTGGAGGATCGCCTTTCCCGACTTGAACGTGGTCGTCGGCAGGTCGCTCGGGCTGAAATCCAAGCGCTGGGTCGAGCTTGGCGGGGAATGGAGGAGGCAGCTGGGACCCGCGCAGGTCTTCAGCGCGCCCAGCTGCTTTGCCAGCTGGGCCTTCACCGCCTGGTAGGCGGGGTCATTCTGGAGGCTGACGAGCTCGAATGGGTCGCTCTGGACGTCGTAGAGCTCCCTCTCCCCGGTGGCGTGCTCCGCGTACATGTAGCGCTCGGTCCGGATCGCCTTGAACCTACCGGGCTGCTCGACGAGCAGCTCCCGCCCCCGCTCGATGCCCGGCTGTTGCGCCACCGGGATCAGCGAGCGTCCGTCCATGACGAGGCCTGGGTCGACGCCCGTGGCGCCGACGATCGTCGGCGCGAGGTCGGCGTTGATGGCCAGGTCGTCGACGGTCTCGCCCGCTGGGATGCCGGGGCCTCGCATCTCTAGGGGCACCCGAATCGACTCGTCGTAGATGCGCTGCTTCTCGCTCGGGATTCGGTGCTCGCCGTGGAAATATCCGTTGTCGGAGGTGAAGATGATCAGCGTGTTGTCCAGTGCGCCGTCCTGGCTCAGAGCGTCGACGACCTGCTTCACGCCGTCGTCGACGGACAGCAGAGACTCCAGCTGACAGCGGTACTTGCGCCGGATGTCAGCGATCTGGTCTGAGCTCAATGACGGGAGGTTGCGAATCGCCGCCGGCTTGTCTGAGACATCGGCTTCATTGAAGTTCGGCGGCTGCGGCAGCGGCTCGGATGCGAACGTGTCCGCGTATCGCGGTGGCGGCTTGGCTGTGTAGGCGCAGTCGAAAGGTGGGTTCGGGTTCGGCTCAGGCCCGCCGACGTGCGGCGCCGTGTAGGTGAGCCAGAGGAAGAACGGCTGTCCCATCGGGGCGATGCGGTTGACGAAGTCCACCGCCTTCCCGGTCAGCACGTCCTGCTTGAAGCTGGACGGGTCGGCGTCATAGTCGACCAACGTTCCGTTTTCGTTCAGCGTGTAGTCGTAGACGTCCTGGGAGGCGGGCGCAACCGCATCCCACTCCGACCAGCCCGGTGGAATGGGCGGATCGTTGGAATATTCATTCAGGTACTTGCCGATCATTCCCGTGTAGTAGCCGGCGTCCTGCATCCAGACAGCGAGGTTGTTGCTCCCGTGGAGGGTCTCGAAGCGATTGAAGCCGCCATTCGGGGCCTGATTGCCGAGCACTCCGTGGTTGTGCGCGTACTGGCCGGTGAGGAAGGTCGAGCGCGAGGGACAGCAGAGTGAGAAGTTGACGAAGCTGTTGGCAAACGTCACACCCTGGTCACCGATCAGCGAGTTGACGTTGTCCATGACCCGCATCTGCCCGACCGTCTGGTCGTCGGTCTCGATCACCAGCACGTTCGGACCGTTGGCGCCTTCGGCTGATGGAACGACCGCCCCCCAGGCCGCGATCGCCGCGAGCAAGACGACGGCGCCAACGCATGCGCTGAACGCGGCTGCGGCTGAGCCCATTGCTCGCGCCATCGGCCCGACCCTCTCATCCGGGCCGGCCTCATGTCAAGGTGGGATCGACCGCCCAGCTCGAGTCAAGCCGAATGGCGCTTATTGGTCGGCATTCGACCGAAAAGGGGCCGCCTGCGCCTAGGAGATCCGGAACCCGGTCAGGCCCTCCGGCTCTTCCTCGGTGACCTCGACTCGCCGCACCTCGGCGCCGCGCGGGCCTTTGTGCACGAGCTCGACCAGCGCGGCCACCCCCTCGGGGTCGCCTTCAAAGACCGCCTCGACGGTCCCCTCACGCGTGTTGCGGACCCATCCCGCCACCCCGTGAGAATCAGCCATCCGCCGAGTCGTATCGCGAAAGAACACGCCCTGGACTCGACCGTGGACGACGACCCTGCGGCGGATCACGACCGGCCCAGAGGAGCGCCTCTACCGGTCCTCGTCGTAGTCGTCGTAGTTCGTCGCCTGGGCCGCGAGCCGGCGGCTGTAGAGCTCGTCGGCGGACACCGGCGGGGATTGAACCGAAACCAGCGCCAGCGGGTCGATGCCGTCGTTCGCCACCGCATGATCGGTCGCCGGCGGGATCAGGACGAGGTCTCCGACCTCGAGCCGCTGAGTATCGCCGGTCGCGGACATCGTTCCGGCACCGCCCACCACCACGTAGACCTGCTCGGCCTCTTCGTGGGAACGGAGCTCCTCGGACGCGCCCGCCGGAACCTCGAGCCAGTTGACGGACACGTTTCTCGACCCGAGCTCCCCCGCGTCCATGAGGATGTGCGGCCTGAGCCGGTGCCACTCGGTGACCGCGGCGTCCGAGAACCGTCTGACAAGCATCCGCTCGCCTTTCTACCAGACCTGCCGCGCCGGCGTGTTATCCCTCATCGAACCACGAGATTGACGAGCTTCCCCGGCACCACGATCTCCTTCACCACCTCCCTGCCGTCGAGCTGTCTGACGACGCCTTCGGCGGCGCGGGCGAGCGCCACCAGATCCGCCTCAGCCGCACCGACCTCGGCCTCGACCCGGGCCCGGAGCTTGCCGTTCACCTGCACGACCAGCGTGAACGTGTCACTTTCGAGCAAGGCAGGATTCGCCTTCGGCCATGGCCGCTCCCAGACCCGGGCACCCTCGATCGCCTCGTACACCTCCGACGCGAGGTGCGGAGCGAACGGAAAGAGAAGCGAGGCCGCGGTGGCCGTCGCATCCCGCAGCACCTCGACGCCGCCGGGCTGGCCGTAGAGCTCGCCCTTGAGCCGGTAAGCGTCGTTGATCAGCTCCATCAGGGCGGCGATCGCGGTGTTGAACTGGAAATCGCGCTCGATGTCGCGGGTCACCTTGTCGATCGCCCAATGCGTCTTTCGGCGCAGCTTCAGCGCCGCCGCGCCGACCGCCGCGTCGCGCTCGTCGTCGGTCGCAGCGGGCGTCGTGGCCGCCGTGCCGGAGCGCTGGGTCAGCTCGTGCGAGAGGCGCCACAGGCGCGACAGAAACCTGTGCACCCCCTCCACTGCCTCATCGGTCCAGTCGGCGTCCTGGTCAGGCGCGCCGATGAAGAGCACATAGCTGCGAGCCGTGTCGGCCCCGTAGCGCTCCACGTATGCGCTCGGGTCAACGACGTTTCCCCTCGACTTCGACATCTTGGCCCCCTCCCGGGTGATCATCCCGATCAGGAAGAGCGCGTCGAAAGGTTCCTGAAAGCCGAGCAGGCCGACGTCCGCCAGCGCCTTGACGAAGAAGCGGGCGTAAAGCAGATGCAGGATCGCGTGCTCGATCCCGCCGATGTACTGGTCGACCGGCATCCAGCTCTCGAGTACCTCGCGGTCCCATGGCGCGCCGTCGTTGCGCGGGTCGCAATAGCGCAGGAAGTACCACGAGGAGTCGACGAACGTGTCCATGGTGTCGGTCTCGCGACGAGCAGGGCCGCCACAGCGCGGACATTCGGTCGAGACCCACTCCTCGACCGCGGCGAGCGGCGAGCGGCCCTTCGGGGCGTAATCCTCGACCTCCGGGAGGAGCACCGGAAGCTGGTCCTCCCCGACCGGGACCATGCCGTCCTCCTCGCAGTAGACAACCGGGATCGGAGCGCCCCAGTATCGCTGGCGGGATATCAGCCAGTCACGGAGCCGGTAGTTGACGGCGGGCTTTCCCTTCTCCTCGGCACCCAGCCAGTCGGTGATCGCGCCGATCGCCTCGGCCGAAGGCATCCCCGTGAAGCGCCCCGAGTTGATCAGGCGCTCCCCCTCGGAGTGCTCGGCGAACGCCCGTCCCTCCGGCAGGGCGCCATCCGCAGGCTCTACAACCGGCCGGATCTCGAGACCGAACACCTGCGCGAAGTCGTAGTCGCGCTGGTCGTGGGCCGGCACGGCCATGATCGCGCCGGTTCCGTACTCCATCAGCACGTAGTCGGCGACGAACACCGGGATCTCCTCCCCGTTGACGGGGTTGGTCACCGTCCGGCCCAGCGGGACGCCGGTCTTGTCGCGCTCCTCCGCGGCGCGCTCCTCCGTCGACTCGGTCATCGCCTGGTTCACGTACTCGCGGACCCGGTCCTCTTCGGCGGTGCCGGCAGCGAGGCGAAGGACGTCGGGATGTTCCGGCGCGACGACGAAGAAGGTGGCCCCGAACAGGGTGTCCGGGCGGGTCGTGAAGACCGGGTAGTCGAGGCCGAGCTCCTCGCAGCGGAATACGACCTCCGCCCCCTCGGAGCGTCCGATCCAGTTGCGCTGCATCGTCTTGACATGCTCGGGCCAGTCGATCGTCTCGAGGTCGTCGAGCAGCCGGTCGGCGTAGTCGGTGATCCTCAGGAACCATTGCTCGAGCTGGCGGACCTCGACCCGGGTGCCGCAACGCTCGCAGCGTCCGTCTATCACCTGCTCGTTGGCCAGCACGGTGGCGTCCTTGGGACACCACTTGACGGCGGCCTTACGGCGGTAGGCGAGGTCGCGCTCGAGCAGCTTCAAGAAGATCCACTGCGTCCAGCGGTAGTAGGACGGCTCGTGGGTGCCGATCTCCCTGCTCCAGTCGATCGAGATCCCCCAGCGGCGGAACTGGCGCTGGAACTCGGCGATAGCCGCATCGGTCGATGCCCCGGGCGGCTCGCCCGTCTTGATCGCGTGGTTCTCGGCGGGCAGCCCGAAGGCGTCGTAGCCCATCGGATGGATGACCCGGTATCCCGAGCGTCGGGCGTAATGGGCCACCGCGTCACCCACCGAGTAGATCTTCAGGTGGCCGACGTGGGGCTCGCCCGAGGGATACGGCAGCATCTCGAGGACGTAGCTCTTCGGCTTCGAGGAGTCGAAGCCCGGCTGGCCCGGGTTCGGGACCTCCCAGGTGCGCTCGCGCTCCCACACATCCTGCCAGCGGCGCTCGATCTCGTGCGGGTCGTAGCGGTCCATCGCGGGTGAGTTTACGAGGGCTAAGCGCCTCCACTCGGGCGCCGATAGACCGGGTGTGGGGAAGCTTCCGATCGTCGCACCGCTCTGTGCCGCGCTGATCTCTCTCTGGTGCGGGGCGCCCGCCTCTATGGCTTCTCATCCGGTCACCAAGCCCGTCGGCTGGGGGCCGTTGACCAGTGGGCAGGCGGCCAATCGAGTCCAGCGTTCGGGGTGGGAGCCGCGGCCGGACAATCGGGTGGCCAACCACGCCGTCCCCGGCAAGGACCGGGTGCGAGCCTGGCGTCGGCGAAGCGAGATGCCGTACGCCCGCTTCGTAGACGGGCGCTTTCGCGGCACGACCGACGAGATCATCCAGTGGGCGGCCCACAAGTGGGGATTTCGACCGTCCGTCCTTCGGGCGGTTGCCACGGTCGAGTCCTGGTGGCACCAGTCGGCGGTCGGAGATAACGGCGACTCGTTCGGTCTCTACCAGGTCCGGCGGCCCTACCACTGCTGGGGCGAGTGCCGGATCGCCCGCGACTCGACCGCATTCAACGCGGACTACTACGGGGGGATCCTGCGCGCCTACTACGACGGAAGGATGACCTGGCTGAACACGGTCGACCGCGGTCGCGCCTACAGGGCCGGGGGACCTATGGGGGAGCGTCGGCGCCTGGTATGCAGGGAGGTGGTGGACGGACCCGGCGAGGCAGTACATCCGGACGGTCCGCGAGAGGCTCGACGAGCGCACCTGGCGTCGGACCGGCTTCTAGGCGGAGCTGACCCCCCGTCACGGGCGACCTCGCCGTCAGGAGGGCAGGGCGTCGACGAAGTCGACGAACTTCTTCGTGTCGCGAAGCGGGGCGCCGTGCCCGAACAGGACCAGCTTCGGCTCGAGGGCAGCGAGCCTGCGAGCCGAATCGCGGTTTCGCGGCGGATCCGGGGTCAGGTACGCCTTGGGCTCGTGAAGGCCCGGAAGACCGGTCAGCTGGTCCATGTTCGTGAGAACGTCCCCCAGGATCAGCACCCGGTCGGATTCGCGCCACAAGGCGACATGCCCGGCTGAGTGACCGGGAGCATCGAGCACCTCGAACCCGGCCACCTCGTCGCCCTCATGGAGCATCCGATCGACCGGGTGGCCGGGCCCCATGAAGATGCCGATGTAAAAGCGCGCCATCGCGCTCGACGGCTGGCGCTCGCGGATCAGCTCCGGGTTCTCCGCGGCGTCGGCGTCCGCCTCGCCCACCCAGAACGGCACCCCGAGCCCCTCACAGAGCCGGTGGCTCGAGCCCTGGTGGTCCGGATGCGCGTGGGTCAGGGCGTGGGCGTTCACCCGGTGGCCCTGGAGCTGCTTGAGGATCTTGGGCCCGGATTGGCGGGTGCCGGAATCGACCAGGACGTCCTCGATCAGGTAGGCGTTGATCGCGTTCGGGAGGACGAAGGTGTTGAGGTGCCAGACGCCGTCGGCTAGCTGCTTCAAGCGGCGCAGCCTATCCGAGCCCGGGCGGCGGGCGTGACAGGATTGTCAGGGCCGATCTCGGTGGCCCTTCGCGCCACCCGATCCGCCGGCATGCCCAGCGTTCGAAGGAGGCTCGGATGAGACGAGGAAACAAGCGAAATCGGCGCGCCGGATGGCTGGGCCGCAAGTCGACTGACGCCGTCGAGCTGGAGAGCGCCTCGGCGGGGACGGCGAGCGCTGGCGCGGGCGCCCTGGGTGCGGTGGCGGTGGGGGCACTCGCGCTGGGCGCCGGAGCCGTCGGGGCGGTCGCGATCGGCCGGGTCGCGATCGGCCGACTGGCGATCGGCCGGCTGGCGTTCGGAAATGGGGCGATGAAGCGGCTGCGGATCGAGGAGCTCGAGGTCGGCCGGCTGCAGGTCGACGACCTGGAGGTGATTCGGCGGGCCGGCGACTGAGGTCAACGGCGGCCGGCGGGTTCGCGACCGGCCCGCTCGATCCGGTGGCGAGCTAGCCGGTTGGGGCCCGGCCGAGCTCGATCCATACATCGGCGCCACCCCGCGGGTCGTTCCGAGCCTCGGCGTGGCCACTGTGAGCCTGTGCGATCGCGTCGACGATCGACAGGCCGAGGCCCACCCCTCCTTGCGCCCTGGCCGCGCCCGCGCGCCTGAAACGCTCGAAGGCATGGGGGAGGAAGTCGGGGGGAAAGCCGGGGCCGGCGTCGCTGACGTGGAGCTCGACCGCCCCGTTCCGCGCCCGCGCCCAGAGCCGCACCGTGCCGTCTCCGTGGCGAAGCGCGTTCTCGACCAGGTTCGTGAGCGCCTGCTCGACTCTGAGCCGATCGGCCTCGATCACGAGCCCGTCAGGATCGTCGACATCCAGCGTCCGGTCCACCTCGCGAGCCCTGGCGCTCAGCCTCTGGATCACGGTTGCAAATAGCCCCGATACCTCGAGGGGCTCCGGCTCGACCTGCAGCACGCCCTTGTCGGCGCGAGCGATCACGAGCAGGTTCTCGGCCAGCTCGGAGAGGCGGTCCGCCTCCTCGATCGCCGAGGCGATCGAGGCGCGAAGCTCCTCCCGGCTGCCCCCGTAGCGCAGCGCAAGCTCGAGCTCACCCTTGTGAAGGGCGAGCGGCGTGCGCAGCTCGTGGCTGGCGTCATCGACGAAGGCCCGCTCGCGCTCCAGCCCGGCTTCGAGCCGGTCGAGCATCTCGTTCAGCGTCTCGCCGAGACGACGAAGCTCGTCGTGCGCCCTCGGCACGGGAAGACGCTGCTCGGACTCGGCCGCTGAGATCTCGGCCGCGCGGCGCCGCATGGCCTCGACCGGACGCAGCGCCGCCCCCACGGTCCAATAGGCGGCCAGCGACGCCAACAGAAGCGCCGCCGGCCCGCCGATCAGGAGCAGCGTGGTGAGGCTGTTCAGGGCGTCGCGGCGCGCGGCGAGCGATGTACCCACGACGACGATCAGCTGCCGCCTCTCGAACGGGAACGGGGTGGCCAGGAGGCGCACCGGCTCGTCGACTAGTCCGGGAGCTCCGGAGCGCTCGACGAAGGTCGGCGTTTGCGCGGTGCGCCGCGCCTCGGCCGGGCCGAGCAGCGGCCGGGCCCCTCGCTGGGCCCGGGGCTGATAGAGCCTCCCCGCGGGCGTCAGGACCTGCGCGAAGCTCGCGCCGCGCGCCTTCAGGGCGCTGCGGACCGGCTCGCCGAGGTGGGCCTCGCCGGTGCGGATCAAGGAGACCAGCCCGTCGCTGCGCGACTGGAGGTCCTGGTTGATCGACTGGTCGAGGTTGTGCTCCAGGCGAAGTCGCAGGAAGAGCCCGGTCGCCGCCAGCACCACCGCCATGATGCCGGCGAACACCAATGTGACCCGGAGCCTGGTGGGCAGTCTGCTCAGCGTCCGGTCTCCTCGCGGAGGCGGTAACCCGCGCCCCGCACGGTCTCGATGCTCTTCACCCCGAACGGGCGATCGATCTTGCGACGCAGGAGCCGGATGTAGGAATCGACGACGTTCGAGCGATTCTCATAGTCGTAGTCCCAGGCGTGCTCGAGGAGTTGAAACCGCGACAGGACCTCCCCCGGCCGGCGCATGAACACCTCGAGGATCGAGAACTCCTTGGCGGACAGCGGTATCGGGGCCTCACCCCGCCAGGCCTGCCGGCTCGCCGGGTCCAAGCGGAGGTCGCCGACTCGAAGCTCCGAGGGGCGCTCCACCGCGCCGCGCCGCACCAGGGCCCGAAGGCGAGCCAGAAGCTCCGCGTAAGAGAACGGCTTGGTCAGGTAGTCGTCGGCCCCCTCGTCGAGGCCCGCCACCCGGTCTCTGACCGCGTCACGCGCGGTCAGCATCAGGACCGGAGCCCAGATGTCATCCGCCCGGAGGCGGCGACAGACCTCGAAGCCGTCGATCCCGGGCAGCATCACGTCGAGGATGATCGCGTCGTACTCGGTGGCCTCAGCCCGCGTCAGGGCGTCCTCGCCGTCGCCCGCCACGTCGACCGCCATGCCCTCCTTGCGAAGGCCGCGCCTGATCAGGCCGGCCATCTTGACGTGATCCTCGACGATCAGGACTCGCATTCGCTCGAACCCGGAGGGTGCCCCGAACAGATGACAGGAAGATGACAGGCCGGGCTGTCATCGCCCTTTCATCTGCGGAGGCGATCGTGGTGTCACCCAATGTCCGCCACCGAGGAGATGTGCTCATGAAGACCCTCATCGTTGGAGCCGTCGCCGTGACCTCCCTGATCGCCGGGGGCTGCGGCTCCTCGGGCACTTCCACAAGTACCACGCCCCCCACCACGGCGAGCACAGCCTCGACGACAAGCGCCCGATCGGAGTCCGCGACGGCCCTGGCACCGATTCATGGTGGGTACAGCCCCTCGATCGATCCGGCCGGCTTCGTCGCCACGGTTGACAACCCCTACCTGCCGTTCAAGCCGGGGACCGGCCTTCACTACAAGGGCGTCGCGGAGGACGGTAAGACGCCGCAGACCGACGACGAGGTCGTCACGCACCAGAGGAAGCGGATCCTCGGCGTCAACGCCACGGTCGTTCGCGACGTCGTGTCCGAGCGCGGGAAGCCGATCGAGAAGACATTCGACTGGTACGCCCAGGACAAGCAGGGAAACGTCTGGTACCTGGGCGAGGACGCAAGGGAATTCCACCACGGCAAGTTCGTGAAGGCGCCCGACTCATGGCAGGCGGGCGTCGAGGGCGCGCAACCGGGCATCATCATGCCCGGCGATCCGCAGCCCGGTGATGCCTACCGCCAGGAGTACTACCCGGGCCACGCCCTCGATCAGGCGCGGGTCGTGGGGACAAGGAGCACCGTCGACGTACCGGCCGGGACCTACAAGCGCCCCCTCGTCACGGTCGAGACGAGCGCCCTCGAGCCGGGCGCGGCCGAGCAGAAGTTCAACGCCCCGGGCGTCGGCGTGGTCAAGGAGCAGGTGGTCCGGGGGAACAATGAGCGCTTCGAGCTGGTGAGCATCACCCACGCCCAGTGAGCCCGCCGTCACCGTCGAACCGAGTGCAGCCGAAGCTCACAGCTCCCTCAGGCCCTCGAGCGGGCCGCGACCCACCGTCCAATGGAGCTGAGGGGGCTCGAACCCCTGACCTTCGCGCTGCCAGCGCGACGCTCTCCCAACTGAGCTACAGCCCCGGGTGCCCCGGATTGTAGTTCGGTCGCGAGGCGCTATCGCAACGCCCGACCGGCAGCGAAACCGGTGCGCCGACGAGCTAGCCGGATGTCTTTAGGGAGCGCGCCGCGCGGCGTTGGTGACGATCAGGTCCACGAACCGCGGCCAGAGCCGGCGCGGCAGGTCGTGCCCCATCCCGTCGACCAGCACCAGCTCGGCGCCCGGGATCGCCGCGGCCGTCGCCTCGCCCCCGGAGACGTCGATCAGTACGTCATCGGTTCCATGAATGACCAGGGTCGGCAGATCGAGCTCGGCCAGCGAGGCGGTTCGATCGCCGGAGGCGAGGATCGCGAGCAGCTGACGGGCCGTCCCATCCGGGTGGATGCCCCTGTCGTAGCTCGCACGGGCCCTGGCGCGAAGCGCGTCCTCGTCCGGGTCGAAGCCGGGAGAACCGATCACCCGCCACACGCCCACGACGAACTCCTCGAACCCGTCCCGGTCCGGGGGCGGGCTGCCGAGCAGGGTGGGAAGCGCCTCTGGGTGGGGCTGGCCCACCCCCACGTTCCCGGTGGTCGACATGATCGAGGTCAGCGACAGCACCCGGTCTCCTCGTCGGATCGCCAGCGTCTGGCCGATCATCCCGCCCTGCGATGCGCCCACCACGTGGGCCGCCGACACGCCGAGGTGATCGAGGAGGCCGGCGCAGTCATCGGCCATGTCATCGAGCCGGTAGCTCGCCGAGCTCAGGTCCCCCGCGACGGCGGCCGCCACGTTTGCCCGGGGACCTCCCTCGATCCTGGTCGACCGCCCGGTGTCGCGGTTGTCGAAACGGACGACCCGGAATCCGCGCGCCGCGAGCATCTGGCAGAGCTCCTCGTCCCACCCGAGCATCTGAACGCCGAGGCCCATGATCAGCAACATCGTCGGGTCGGATCGATCGCCGAACTCCTCGTAGACGATCTCGATTCCGTTCGCGGGCGCCGTCAGCTCCACGATCGGCAACCTAGAGCACCCGATGCCGGGACGCCCGCCCAGCCTTGCCTGGCGCTACTCGCCGACGTCGAGGACGAGCCGGTCGGCGCGCATGTCCCGCACCTTGAAGGCGAACGGCGCGCGCTCCTCGAGCTCCCGCAGCAGCTCGACCGGCTGCTTGAACCTGATCGCGAGTGTGGCCCGCCCCTGAGTGAACCGCTTCACCGAGATCTCCGAGCTGGCGCCGATCCCGGCAGCCGCATCCTCGAATCCGACCAGCTGCGAGAAATCGCTCAACGGGCCCACCTCAACCTCGACCAGACCATCGAAGAGCTCACCAGGCGCCTGCTCGACGTGACCGTTGGCGCCGGCGAGCTCGTCGATGGCATCGTCGTCGCCTCCGGCCGCTGCGATTCGCTCGATCGCGTCCCGCAGCGAGTCGGTGAGGCGCTCGCCCGCTCTATCCGGATCTCGGGTGAGCTCGTCCACGGCCCGGGTCAGCTCCGCAGCCTCGCGAAGCGCGCGCATCCGGATCCTGGTGGCCTGACCCCTGGCCTGGCGCCGCACCATCTCGAGCTCATCGGCCAGCGCGGCCAGCGCCCGGGTCCCCTGATCGCCCTGGGCGCGCGCGGTGGCGACTTCGGTCCTCGCGCCTCGCAGGTCTCGCTCGCGCTCGACCACCTGCTCCGCGAGACGGGCTGCGACACGCTCGAGCTCGCCGATCCGCCGCGTTCCTCGCTCGATCGCGTCGCCGCGCGAGGCGAGCTCGAGCTCCAGCTCGCCGATCAGGCCACCTTTCGAGGCCAGCTCGGCCCCCGCCTCGGCGAGCCTCGTGTCGCGCAGCGCGATCGCCTCGTCGACCTCACGCGGGCGGTATCCGAGCAGGGACCTCTTGAAGCGACCCTCGCCGATTCGCCCAGGCTAGGAGCGCCGCCGGACGGCAACTGCGCTCAACCCCGCGGGACCCGATCCGACAGCGCACGGGCGTTCGATCGGGTCCACCGTCGCCGGTCAGGCGCTGTCGCGCAGCGGTGGAGCTTCGAGCTCGAGGCGCGGCGCCTCTCCCCACAGAACCTCCATCCGATAGCGCTCGCGCAGCTCCGGGACGAACACGTGCAGGACACAGTCCAGGTAGTCGACCAGGACCCAGCCTCCCTCGCCCTGTCCCTCGGCATTCGCCGGCACCAGGCCCTGCTCGCGCTTCAAAGCCAGGCGGACCTCCTCGTGGATGGCCTTGGCGTGACGCTCGTTGCGAGCCGTGCCGATGATCAGGTAATCCGTGTAACCGACAAGGTCGCGCATGTCCAGCACGACCACGTCGTCGGCCTGCTTGGCGTCGATGATGCCCGCGATCCGGCGCGCGAGCGCTGACGACTCCGGCCTGGGCGAGTCCTTGTCGCGAACCTCGCTCACGCGTAGAGCCCGAGCTCGGTGATCAGGCTCGCAACCGGGTCGGGGACCAGATGCCGGATCGGCCGGCCGGCGGCGACCCGCCGGCGGATCCCGGTTGAGGAGATCCCGAGCTCGGGCATCCTCACGATCTCGGCCCGATCGCCCCCGCCCAGGCGCTCGATGGCGGCCTCGGCCTCTTCGGCGGCGGTGCCCGAGCGCGCGGCGACTCCGAGGCGCGCCAGCTCGATCACCCGTCGGGGCTCCATCCACCCCTCGAGCCCCGCCGCGACATCGGCTCCCAACAGGAAGACGAGCTGATCCGCGGGCGTCGCTTCGGTCAACAACTCCAGGGTACGGAACGTGAACGACGGCCCGGGGCGGCTCGTCTCCAGGTCCGAGGCATCGACCAGCTGATCGGCGCTCGCGGCGAGCCGAGTCATCTCGAGACGCACCTCGGCGCCCGGCTCGGGATCGACTCGCTTGTGCGGGGCCTCGCCGACCGGCACCAGCAGGACGCGGTCGAGCTGGAGCTGGAAGGCCGCCTCCTGCGCGAGCACCAGGTGCCCGATGTGCGGCGGGTTGAAAGCGCCCCCGAGAACGCCGACCGTGGCGACCGGATTCCCCCTACTCGCGAACCTGGCCGTCGCCGTGGACGACGTACTTGAACGTCGTCAGCTCGCGAAGGCCGATCGGGCCGCGGGCGTGCAGCTTCTGGGTCGAGTTTCCGATCTCGGCGCCCATCCCGAACTCGAAGCCGTCGGTGAACCGGGTCGATGCGTTGACGTAGACGACCGCCGCGTCGACCGCCTCGGTGAACGCGTCCGCGACCGCGTCGGAGCCCGTCACGATCGCCTCGGAGTGTCCGGACCCGTGCAGGTTCACGTGTGCGATCGCCTCGTCGATCGAGTCGACGACACCCACCACCATCCTCATCCCCAGATACTCGGTGTCCCAATCCGCCTCTACCGCCTCGCCGACCGGCGTCTCGTGCGCGGCACGGCGAACTCGCTCGTCCCCCACCAGCTCGACCCCGGCGGCGTGGAGGTCGGCCAGCACCCCCGGCAACAGCGCGTCGGCCACTGGCGCATCGACCAGTAGCGTCTCGGCGGCGTTGCACACGCCTGGCCGCTGGACCTTGGCGTTGTAGGCGATCCGCCGCGCCATCTCGAGATCCGCATCGGCGTGCACGTAGACGTGATTGTTCCCCGCCGCCGCGTAGATGACCGGCACCTTGGCAACCGACTTGAGAGCCTGCTTCAGCCCTTCGCCTCCCCGCGGGATGATCACATCCACCAGGCCCTCCGCACCCGCAAGCTGTTCGAGCTCGGAGCGGTCCGTGCCGTCGAGGAGCTCCACGGAGCCCTCGGGGAGGCCGGCGTCGCCGACAGCCTCGCCGACCAGCGCGGCGAGGGCCGCGTTGGATCTGGCCGCGTAGCTCGACCCGCGAAGCACCGTCGCGTTGCCGCTCTTGAGCATCAATGCCGCGCAGTCGACGGTCACGTTGGGGCGGGCCTCATAGATCACCCCCACCACGCCGAGCGGGACCCTGACCTTCCTGAGCTCGAGGCCGTTCGCCAGCCGGCGCTCCTCGATCAGCTCGCCGATCGGATCCTCGAGCGCCGCGACAGCTCGCACACCCTCGGCCATCCCGGCGACCCGGTCCGCACTCAGCGTGAGGCGGTCGCGGAGCGCCGCGGTCAGCGTCGCAGCGCGCTCGTCGGCGAGGTCGCCGGCGTTCGCCTCGAGGACCGCGGACCCCCGCTCGACCAATAGCTCGGCCAGCCTCGCAAGCGCCGCGTTGCGTGACGCCTCATCGGCTCGGGCGAGCTCTCGCGAGGCGCGCTTCGCGGACCTGCATACGTCCTCCACGGTGCGGGTCGCAGTGGCCATGCGTGACAGGGTAGCTTGCAGCATGGGCTCCACCATGGCGGACTCAGGGCAGACCAACGGCGAGCGGGCAGCGGCCGACCGGGCTGCACACGGCGGCCGCCCAGGAGTGTTGATGTGAGCGTGCCCCGTATCCCCCCGCTGCCAGAGGGTGACTGGAACGGTGACGTCGGGCGGCTGCTCGAGGCGCTGCCCCAGGGCGCGGAGGCGCCTCTGGGGAGCTACAACATCTTCCGCACCCTGGCGCGCCATCCCGACCTCTTCCGCAGCTGGGTGCCGTTCGCCGGATACCTGCTCACCGCCGGGACGCTCCCGCCACGCGATCGCGAGCTGCTGATCCTTCGCACGGCCGTCCGCTGCCGCTCGTCCTATGAGTGGGGCCAGCACGCCCGCATCGCGCTCGGGCTGAAGATCGACCAGGAGACGGTCGACCGGGTCCTTGCCGGGCCGAAGGCCGACGGATGGACGGATCACGAGGCCACCCTCCTAAGAGCTGTCGACGAGCTCCACGACACCGCGCACATATCCGACGACACCTGGACGGCGCTGGCGCGAAGCTACTCCGACACCCAGCTGATCGAGGCGACCGTGCTGGTCGGCCAGTACCACATGGTCGCCTTCGCGCTCAACGCATTCGGCGTCGAGCTCGACGAGGGGCTCGAGCCGCTGCCGGGCCCCTAGGTCAGAACGAAGTGATCGCGGTGGACCGCCTCCTCGGAGGCATTGGGCATTCGCTCCCGAACGGAGTCCGACCGCAGGCCCTTGATCCGCCCCAGCTCCGTGGCTGAATAGTTGACGATCCCCTTGCCGACCACCTCACCGTCGCAGTGGACCTCGATCGCATCCCCGGCGGCGAAGTCCCCGGCCACATCGGTGATCCCCACCGGCAGCAGGCTGGAGCCCTGTTCTCGCAGGACCCGCGCGGCCCCCCGATCGACCACGACGGTGCCCCGGGCGGGCTTGGCGTATCGAAGCCAGAGCTTGAAGCTGGGGGTGCGCTCGGCGTGGGGGACGAACCTGGTGCCGACCCGCGCTCCCCGCGCCGCGGCCAGCAGGCTCCCGTGGTCCTTGCCGTCACAGACCACGGCCGGGATCCCGGCGGCGCTCGCCATCTCGGCGGCGGCGACCTTGCTCCTCATGCCGCCGGAACCGAAGGCGGAGGTCCGGTCGCCGATCTCGTAGCTCCCCAGCTCCTCGAAGGACCGAACTTCTTCGACCAGCTGGGCGCCTGAATCCACTCTGGGGTCGGCGGTGTGGAGCCCGGCGGTGTCGGTCAACAGGACGAGCAGGCGCGCCTCGAGCAGGATCGCGACCTGGGCCGAGAGGAAGTCGTTGTCGCCGAACGTGATCTCGTCGGTCGCCGTGGTGTCGTTCTCGTTGACGACCGGAACCGCGCGCCAGTCGAGCAGCCGTCGAAGGGTCTGGCGGGCGTTCAGGTAGTTGGTGCGCGCCGACATGTCGGGCGAGGTCAGGAGGACCTGCGCCGCGTGGACTCCGTGGGCTGCGAGGCGCTCCTCGTAGGCGCGAAACAGCGGGCCCTGCCCAACCGCCGACGCCGCCTGCATCTCGTCGATCCCGCTCGGACGCCGCCCCAGGCCCATCACCCGCATTCCCCGGGCGATCGCGCCGGAGGTCACGAGGACGACGCTGTCGCCCCCATGGTGAAGCTCGGCGACCTGCGCACAGACACCGTCCAGGACAGCCTCATGCAGGGCGCCGTCATCGCCGGCGACGATCGACGAGCCGAGTTTTGCGATCACGGTCATCGTCCCCTTCTTACCACGGGACGGGAGGTCATCTAGACCGCGGGGTCCAGCTCGAAGGCCCGCTCGGCGATTCGCACCTCATCGCCGGGCTCGAAGCCCGCCGAGCGCAGTGCGGCGATCACGCCGATCTCAGCCAGGCGCTGCTCGAGGTACGCCATGGCCTCCGGGTTGTCGATGTCGTGGCGACGAACGAGGAGCTCGATCCCCCGTCCGCGGACCTCGAACGTCCCCGCGTCCACCCGCTTCACGTCGAAGCCCTGATCGCCGGCCGGCCGGTAGGTCATGTGATCCGCCTCGAAGGCGGGTTGATCGTCCTCGGAGCCCACTTCGCGCTCCCTCGCGGGCGGGGGCGCCGCTCGAAGGATCGCTCGCCGCACCTCCTCGATCCCCGCGCCGCTGATCGAGGACGCGGCCAGCACCCCGAGGCTCGCGGGCTCGAGCCGCTTCGCCCACTCCTCGGAGGTGGCCGAGGAGTCGGAGTCGGGCACCAGGTCGGCCTTTGAGAGCACGACGAGCTCGGGCAGGCGCTCGAGGCCGCCACCGTAGGTGGCCAGCTCGCCGCGGACCGTGGTGTAGGCGGCCCACGGATCATCGCCGCCGATGTCCACGAGGTGGATCAGGAGCCGGCATCGCTCGACGTGGGCCAGGAACTCGTGACCCAGTCCGGCCCCCCGGGCCGCACCCTCGATCAGGCCCGGGATGTCGGCGATCACGAGCTGTCGCTGGTCGGAGTCGAGCGTGCCGAGGGCCGGCTCCAGGGTCGTGAACGGATACTCGGCGACCTTCGGCGCCGCCCGGGTGAGGCGGCGCAAGAGCGATGACTTGCCCGCGTTCGGCTGCCCGATCAGGCCCGCGTCGGCGAGCAGCTTCAGCCGCAGCTCGATCCATCCGGACTCGCCGTCGAGCCCCTTCTCGGCGAACCTCGGAGTCTGGCGGGTGGAGTTGGCGAATCGCTTGTTGCCGTGGCCGCCCGGACCACCCGCCGCGACGACGGCTCGCTGTCCGGGATTCACGAGGTCGAAGCGGCTCCCCTCGAGGCCCTCGACCTGCGTCCCGGGCGCCACGAGCAGGACCTGATCCGCGCCGCGCGGACCATGGCGCTGACTACCGCTCCCGTGACCACCGCGGCCGGCGCGGAAGTGGCGAGCACGGTGAAGCGCCGACATGTCCCGGCGCGAGGGATCGCAGACGAGCACCACGTCCCCTCCGCGACCGCCGTCGCCTCCGTCGGGCCCGCCGCGCGGGACGTGGGCCTCGCGCCGGAAGCTCACGCAGCCGTCCCCGCCGCGCCCTCCCTCGACGTGGATCTTGGCCTTGTCGTAGAGCACGGCCCGAGGTTAGGGCCCGCGGCGAGTCGCGGGCGGGTCTGCGTCGCCGTGGGGTTGCGCGCTACTCGGCCGCGACGGAAACCCTGCGGCCCCTGTGGCCGCTGGTGAACTCGACCACGCCGGCCCGGGTGGCGAAGATCGTGTGATCGCGGCCGAGGCCGGTCCCGTCGCCGGGGCGAAACCGGGTTCCGCGCTGACGGACGATGATCTCGCCGCCGTCCACCTTCTGGCCGGCGAACACCTTCACCCCCAGGTACTTGGGGTTCGAGTCGCGTCCGTTCCGGCTTGAGCCGAGTCCCTTCTTGTGCGCCATGCCTACTTCTTAGCAGACGACGAGCCGGGCGAGGGGGGCGAGGACTTGCCGGAGCTCGGGGCCTCGCGCTTCGCCGCCGGCTTCTCTGCCGCCGGCTTCTTGGCCGCCGGCTTCTTGGCCGCCGGCTTGGGCTTCGCCTTGGAGGCGGGCTTCTTCGCGGCGGGCTTGGCGGCCGGCTGCTTGGCAGCCGGCCGGCCCGGTGCCTTGGGTTGCGCGGTCGCCGCCTTGGCCTTCGCCTTCGGCTCCTGGGCCTTTGCCTCGGCCTTGGCGGCGGGCTTTCGGGTCAGCATTCGGACCTCGGTCACCTCGAGCCGGGTCAGGGCCTGCCGGTGGCCTGCGCGTCGGCGATAGCCCTTCTTCGCCTTGTACTTGAAGATCCGGATCTTCGGTCCTCGCAGGTGCTCGGCGACGACCGCCTCGACCTTGACCTTCTCGAGGTCCTTGCCGTCGACGACCACCTGCTCGTCGCCGCGATAGAGGACGGGGCGAAGGCTGACCTTCGCCCCCTCGTCCGCGGGCAGATGCTCGACGACGAGGCTGCCGCCCTTCTCGGCACGGTACTGCTTACCGCCCGTCTCGACTATCGCGTAGCTGGTGGCATTACTCGCCATCGGATTGGACCTCGGTGGATGTGCTGGCACGTGGACGGCGCCTGCCGCCTCGTCTACCCCGTCGGCGCCGGGAAGGGCGCGATTCTAGGGAACCCTCGTCGGCAGCGCCCTCGGAGTTCCCCTGATCGCCGTTGGCCTCGGGAGCGCCGCCCACCAGGGCCGCGTTCGCCGCCGAGCGGCCGACGCTTTCGATCCTGACCAGGCGCCGGTCGCCCACGAACGCGCCGCCCCCGGCCACGCTGACGATGTAGCTGTCCACCCTGGCGATCGCGTCATCGGCGTTGTACATGTGCGGCTCCTCGATCCTGACCAGGACCTCGTCGCCGACCTGAAACGGGAGCGCCCGCTCCTCGATTTGGGCGCGAGTGCCCCGGTCGACGATCTCGAACGTGTCCAGCCGCAGGGCCTCCCCGCCTTCGAAATGGAAGTACTTGCCGGCCTCCTCCTCGAGCTCGTGCAGGGGACTGTCCTCGCGGAGCAGCTCGGCGGCGACGCGAGGGTTGACCCGGACCAGGAACGCATCCGGAGTGGCGTTGGCGGGCTGTTCGGCCAGCATCTCTCGCAGGCCGCGAACGATCTGGATCGCGACCGTCTCCTCCGACTTGACGACGCCCTCTCCCTCGCAGGTCGGGCACCGCTTGGTGAGAATCTCCCGGACCCCGTCGGTGACGTTCTGGCGCGTCATCTCGACCAACCCGAGCGGCGACACGTCCATCACGTAGCTCTTGGTCTTGTCGGCGTCGAGCGCCTTGCGCAGGGTCTTCAGGACCTGGTCGCGGTTGCGCGCCCGCGCCATGTCGATGAAGTCGATCACGATGATCCCGCCGATGTCCCGGAGCCGAAGCTGGCGCACGACCTCCTCGGCGGCCTCGACGTTAACCCGGGTGATCGTGTCCTCCAGGCGACCCTTGCCGCGCCCGGTGAAGCTGCCCGTGTTGACGTCGATCACGGTCAGCGCCTCCGCGTAGTCGATCATCAGGTATCCGCCGGATGGCAGGTCGACCCGGCGCGAGAGCACCGAGCGGTACGCCTGCTCGATTCCCATCCGCTCGAACAGAGGCTCGCGCTTGGTGTAGAGCTCGACCTCGTCGACCAGCTCCGGGGCCGTGCGCTGGAAGAAGCTGATCACCCGCTGGTGCTGCTTGGCGTCGTCGATGATCGCGCCGTCGAACTCCTTGACGAGCACGTCTCGAAGCACCCGGATCGAGAGGTCGGCCTCCTGGAAGACCATCCCCGGCGCCTTGACGTCGTCGGTGCGGCGCTGGACGACGTCATAGAGCTTCCGCAGGTAGTCGATGTCGCGCTCGAAGTCGGCCTTGCGAGCGCCCTGGGCGGCGGTTCGGACGATCACTCCTCCGTCGCCCTTGTGAATGTTCTGAAGCAGCTTTCGCTGCCGTTCTCGCTCGGAGTCCGACAGCCGACGGCTTGCGCCGACCCCGCCCCCGAGCGGCATGTAGACCAGGTAGCGCCCGGCGATCGAGAGCTGCATGGAGAGCCGGGCGCCCTTTGTCTTCAACGGGTCCTTGACCACCTGGACGAGGACCTCCTGGCGCGGCTTCAGCAGCTGGTCGATCCGACGGCCCTTGCCACGTCCTCGCCGCGGCGCCTGCTCACCGCCCTCGAGGACGATCTCGTCGACGTGCAGGAAGCCGTTGCGCTCCAGGCCGATGTCGACGAACGCCGCCTCCATGCCCGGAAGGACGTTGTCCACCACGCCCTTGTAGATGTTGCCGACGATCGACCGTTGGTCGCGGCGCTCGATGTAGAGCTCCGCCACCTTGAAATCGTCCGAGCGGGAGCGCTTGGCTTCCTGCCCGGAGTCACGGGAGCCGTCTCGGCCCCCGCCCGTGCGCCGGCCGCTTCCGCGGCCCGCGGCCTTGCTCTCCAGTACCGCGACGCGGGTTTCGCCGGCGTCGACTGAAACGAGTATGCGTTTTCTCAAGTGTTCACCTCAAGAGTAGGTTGAGATCCGCTCAGACGAGCAGATCCGCCCTGCTCTTGGAGGTGAGCCGCGCTTGGACGTAGATGCTCTGAAGGAGTCCGACCGCCATCAGGGTGACGACGACCGACGAGCCTCCAAAGCTCATCAATGGAAGCGGGATGCCGGTGACCGGCATGATTCCGATCGCAACGCCGATGTTCACGAACACCTGGCACATGAACATCGCGGCGATCGCTCCCGCTATCAAGCTCCCGTAAAGGTTCTTCGAAAGCGTCATGATGCGCAGCGCCCTCCAGATCAGCAGGGCGTAGAGGGATAGGACGAAGGCAGCGCCGACGAAGCCGAATCGCTCGCCGACGACGGAGAAGATGAAGTCCGTGGTTCGATCGGGCACGAAGCCGTTCTCGGTTTGAGTCGAGTCGGCTCCACGCCCCACCTTGCCGCCGGATCCGATCGCGACCAGGGACTGGTCTATCTGGTAGGTCGCGTCGCGCGGATCCGAGCTCGGATTCAGGAACGACGTGAGCCGCTCCTGCTGGTAGCCCTTCAGGATCGGATGCCCGATCGCAGGGGCGATCACCAGGACCGCTGCGACGGCGGTCGCCAGCACCGCGCCCAGAAGCGCGAAGTGCGTCCATCGCACCCCGACCACGAACAGGATCGCGAGGGTGATCACCACGTAGGTGATCGCCGTCCCGAGATCCGGCTGCATGAACACGATCAGCGCCGGCACCAGCCCCAGCAGCATGAGCCGGGCGGTGCGCTGCCGATCGGTGACCCGACGGCCCTGATCGATCGCGAACCCGGCCAGGGCCGCGATCAGCAGCACCTTGCCGAGCTCCGACGGCTGGAACGTGAAGAAGGGAAGCTCTATCCATCGTCTCGAGCCGCGCGTCGCCTGGCCTAGAAGCAGCACCAGAATGATGCTGCCCATCATCGCCGTATACAGGCCGACGCGTAGCTCCCTGAAACGAGAGTAGTCGACTCGGGCGATGGCAAGCATCAGGGTGATGCCCAGCACCGCATAGATCGCCTGCCTGATCACGTAGAAGTAGGGGTCGTGCGGAACGTCGCCGCCGGTCACCGCCTTGAGCGTGAAGAGGCTGAATCCGATCAACCCGAGCGCGGAGATGAGGAGAAGTGGGTCCAGCCCGAGGACCATGCGACGCTCTGCGGTCGCCGTGCGGCGCTCGCGAAACGGGCGCGGATAGGCGTCGGAGACCATCAGTAGGGGTTCCCCGCGGCGCCGGTGCCCGTCGCCGGCTGGACCGACTGGATCGGGCCATTCGAGGGGACCTTACCCCCGGCTGCCTTGGCCTCCTGCTTGTGGGTGTTGTAGTAGGCGTCGAGGATCTGCCGCGCGACCGGGGCGGCCGCGTCGACGCCGAACCCGCCCTGCTCAATGGTGGCGGCAACGACTATCTGGGGATGCGGATAGGGCGCGAGAGCGACGTACCACGACTGGTCGGCCTCGACACCGTTGACGTACCGCTGAGCCGTTCCCGTCTTGCCGGCCATCGGGATCGGGAAGTTCCCGAACACCGGGTAGGAGGTGCCCTGCGGGGACTGCGCGGCCATGTGGATCCCGTCGAGGATCGCGCGGCTGTACTCGGGGTTGATGTCGAGGTGGCGCTGCGGGCCAGGGTCGATCTCCTGAACGACGCCGCCATTGGAGTCCTTCACCTCGAGGCCCACGTGGGGGCGGACGACGTTGCCGCCGTTGGCGATCGCCGAGTAGGCGACCGCCATCTGGAGCGGGTCAGTCTGGAGATCGCCCTGGCCGACCGCCAGGTTGACGTTGTCGCCCATGGTCCACGGTCGGTCGGTCTTGTGCTGCTTGTAGAGCTTGTTGCGCCAGGCCGGAGTGGGCAGCAGCCCAGCCACCTCGCCCGGCAGGTCGATCCCGGTCGGATGGCCGATCCCGAGGTCCGAGGCCCACTTCTGCTGCGCGTCGCCCCCGTCCCGGTAGAGCATCGCGCCGACGTTGTAGAAGAAGACGTCCGAGGAGACCTGGAGCGCCTCCGGGAGCTGGAGGGCTCCGTATGAGCCCAGCCCCGCGTTGTGGAGTGTGATTCCACCCTCGGTGAACGAGCCGCCGTCGACGATCGTCGTCGACGGGGTCAGGACGCCGCTTTGGAGGGCGGCGATCGAGGTGATCGGCTTGAAGGTCGAGCCGGTGGGGTACAGGCCCTGGATCGCGCGGTTGGTCAGCGGCGAGCCGGCGGTCTGGGACGCAAGCTGCTTGTAGGTGGCCGTGGGGATGACCGGCTTGGTGAAGATCGAAGGATCGAAGGTGGGCGAGGAACCGAGCCCGAGGATCTCCCCGTCGTTGGCGTTCATCGCCACGAAGGCGCCCGGGTGGGGGAACGAGTTGAGCGCCGCCTCGCCGGCCTTCTGCACCGGAGAGTCGATGCTGAGCAGCAGGTTGTCCCCCGGCTTTGCCCGCGTCTGGCTGAGCACTCCGCCGGTCGGCCTGCCCGCGGCGTCGACCTGGACCTTGGTCATGCCGTTGGTCCCCCGCAGCACGTTGTCGTAGGTGTTCTCGACCCCGGACTGGCCCACCTCGTCACCCGGACCGAGGCCCTGGTAGCGAGGCTCCTTGAGCTGCGGCCCGGTGACCTCGCGCACGTAGCCGAAGATCTGCGCGGCGAGGTTGCCGTCCGGATAGTTCCGGACGTAGACCCGCTGCACGCTCACCCCCGGGTAGGACGCCTGGTTCTCACGCAGGTAGTAGACGAGGTCGTAATTGACATCCCGCTTCAGGGTCACGGGGTTCGCGGGCAGGTCCTTGGTCTGCTGGTGGAGCTGCTTTTGGATCGCCTTCGGCGACATCCCGATCACCTTGCCCAGCCGTGCGAACTCGCGCTCGCGCCTGCGGTGGGTCCTCGGCAGGTCGGTGGGCTGGAGCTGGAGCGCCAGCGCCGTGCGGTTGTCGACCAGGACCTGCCCGCTTCGGTCGAGGATCTGACCCCTCGGCGCCTGGACCGTAACGTCTCGCACCTGGTTGTTGTGCGCCTGCTTCAGGTACTTGTCGCCGGACAGGACCTGCAGGTACCAGAGCCGGAAGAAGATGATCGAGAACATGACCAGGGCGAACCCGCTGAGGACCGCGACGCGCAGCGCGAACTGCGCCGGCATCAGCGGTCGCTCGCGCTCACCGAACATCACGGCTGCGAGACCCCCGCGGCGCGCCGCACACGGCGCCCCCGCCGGCGACGTGCGCGCGATGCCCCCCTGCTGATCGGCGTTCGCGCCAGGCGCGACCCCGCCTCGTGGACGATCGCCGGGCGAAGCACCCTGCGGATCAGCGGATAGAACGGGATCGCGAGAAGCGCCGCGAGGAGGCCCTGGACGACTATCTCCCTCAAGACGAGCAGGCTGACCGGGTTTCGCACTCCGAGCATCAGCTGGATCGCGGCGAATGCGGCCGCCGCGGCCATCGTCAGGGCCCCGATCAACAGCGGCGGGACCAGCGAGTTCGAGATCTCGGTCCCCTCTCGATAGCGGCCGGCGAGATACCCCACCGTGAGCAGGGCCAGCGACGAGGCCCCCAGGGTCGCCAGGAGCGCCGAGTCGAGCAGCAGGCCGGTCACGAATCCACAGGCGGCGCCCACGAGCGCACCGCCGAGCAGGCCGAGCGCGATCACGACCAGCGGAATGATGTCCGGCGTGGTGCCGAAGAAGCTCAGGTACGAGAAGAACGAGAGCTGCAGCACGACCGAGATGACGATCATCGCGGCGATCCGGATCGCGATCCGGCGGGTGATGATCACTGGGAGACCCCGGGCCGCCTCGGGCCGCCGGTGGCCACCTGCACGTAGTCGAGGTTGCGCAGGTCGGCGAATGGCTGCAGGTGGACTCGCTGATAGGCCTCCTGCTCGCCGACCGTTGCATCGCTGACCCTGCCGATCGGGATCCCTGGCGGGTAGGCCGACGAGATGGCGCCGTTGCTCCACCCCGCCGTGACCACGGTCTGCCCGACGCGAATCGCGGCGTTTCGGTCGATGAAATCGAGCAGCAGGCTGCTGGAGTTCCCGACCTCGGGCTCCGCCACGCCCTCGGGGCCGTTCGGGAGCACCTTTGCCGAGGCGGCGCTTCGGTTGTCGGTGATCAGCGTCACCTCGGCGGTGTTGTGGGTGACGTCCGTGACCCGCCCGACCAGACCGTCGCCGTTGACCACGGGGTCGTTGGTCGCCACGCCGTCTCCGGAGCCCGAATCGATCGTCACGGTCGAGTACCAGACCGTGGGGGAGCGGCCGATCACCCGTGCGGTCACGGGTGTGTAGCCCGAGAGGGTTCCGGCACGGTCGAGGTGCAGGAGCCTTCGGAACTGGCGGTTCTCGCCCTCGGCCCCCTGCGACTTGGCGACCTGGGCGCGGAGCTGCGCGACCTCGGCCTCAAGGTCGTTGTTCTGCCCGCGCGCCTTGAAGGTCTCGTCCACCCAGTTGATCATGTCGCGGGCGGGTTTCAGCGCCCGCGTCGCGCCATCCTCGAGCGGGCCGAACACCGAGGCGACCGCCCGCTGCATCGAGTGGAGCGGGCCGGACTGGCTCTCTGAGAACTGCGTCGATAGCAGCACCAGGGCCGCGACGATCAGCAGCACCATGATCGCCCGGCGCCTTCTGACCTGCTTGCGGTACATCCGCTACCCGGTGCTCACGAGGCCGCGGCGATGCGAGTTGCGGCTCATCCGGTGGATGACCTCGAACTCCTCGAGCGAGCGCCCCGACCCGACCGCCACGCATGTGAGCGGCGATTCGGTCAGCTGGGCGGGCATCTGGCACTCCTCTCGAAGCCGCTCCTCCATGCCCTGGAGCAGCGCGCCACCGCCGGCCAGGGTGATGCCACGGTCCATGATGTCGCCGGCCAGCTCCGGCGGCGTCCGATCCAGGGTGTCCTTGACCGCCGCCACGATCTGGCTGATCGGCTCCTCGAGGGCGCTGCGAACCTCGCCGGAGGTCAGCATGATCGTCTTCGGCAGCCCGGTGACCATGTCTCGCCCTCGGATCTCGGTCGTCACCTCCTCGGGCAACAGCGACGCCGAGCCGATCTCGAGCTTCACCTCCTCGGCGGTCTGCTGGCCGATCAACAGCTTGTGCTCGTGCTTGCAGTGGGCGGTGATCGCGTCGTCCTGCTCGTCGCCGCCGACCCGGATCGACTCCGAGACGACGATCCCCCCGAGCGAGATCACGGCGACCTCGCTGGTACCCCCGCCGACGTCGAGGACCATGCTGCCGGTCGGCTCCCCGACCGGCAGGCCGGCGCCGATCGCCGCCGCCATCGGCTCCTCGATCAGGTAGGCCTGGCGGGCACCGGCCGACAGGCAGGCCTCCTCGACCGCCCGCTTCTCGACCCCGGTCACCCCCGACGGGACGCAGACGACCACCCGCGGATGCGCGAAGCGGTTCTGGTGGACGCGCTGGATGAAGTGACGCAGCATCTCCTCCGTAACGTCGAAGTCGGCTATGACGCCGTCCTTCAACGGCCGGATGGCCCGGATCGTTCCGGGAGTGCGGCCGAGCATCCGCTTGGCCTCCACGCCGACCGCGTGGACCTCGCCGCTGCGAGCGTCCACCGCGACCACCGACGGCTCCGAGAGGACGATGCCGCGCCCTCGGACGTAGACGAGCGTGTTCGCGGTCCCGAGGTCGACGGCCATGTCACGGCCACCGAAGCCGGTCAGGTTGCGAAACAGACCCATTGGTTGGGGGGGTTGAAGTCCTTGGGGCGGTGGTCGGAAACGGGATCCGTGCGGGCTGCGGCGCGGATTGCCTCGCTCAGATGGGCTTCGGATCGCCCGATCCCGGCATCCGGGGCCGACCGTGGCAGCACCCGCATCGCGCGCCGAGTGTAGCGAACCCGGAAGCAGCCTCAATTGCAGGATGAGGGAAAGATTTCGATCTCAACGTAGACCTGAGGATTAGCCTATTTGGGTCCTACGGCACCGAATCTCCCGCAGCCGCGGACGGTTCCGCCAACAGCTCGACGAGCAGGCCGAGCGGCAGGCCGACGACGTTCGAGAAATCACCCTCGACGCGATCGATCAGAATCGACCCGAGGCCCTGTATCGCGTAGGCCCCGGCGCGGTCGCGCCACTCCCCGGACTCCAGATAGCGCTCGATGGTCGCCGGATCGAGCCGGCGGAAGGTGACCTCCGATCGGGCGACCCCCGAACGCTCCGGCGGCTTTTCGCCTCCGCCCCCCGTCGAGTCCTGCTCGTCCTCTTCGGCGCCCGCACCCCCTCGGCGAGCCAGGCCCAGCAGCACGACGCCGCTGAGCACCGCGTGGGTTCGCCCGGAAAGCGCCTCGAGGCGCGCTCGGGCGGCGTCCCGGTCGACCGCCTTGCCGAGCGTCCGCCCGTCGAGCACCACCTCGGTGTCAACGGCCAGCACCGGCCTGGTCGCGCCCGCCGGTTCGCCTGCGGCGGTCGAGCACCGCACCGCGCGGGCCTTGCGCCGCGCGTTCTCGAGCACGACCTGCTCGGGCTCGCCATCCGTCAGCTCTTCGACCAGGGGGGCCACCACCTCGAACGAGATCCCGAGCGAGGCGAGCAGGTCACGCCGGCGCGGCGACGCGGAGGCGAGGATCAGCTGGATAGCTCTGGAAACCAGAGCGCGATCTCGCGCTCGGCCGTCTCGTCGGCGTCGGAGCCGTGCACCAGGTTGAACGTCACCTCAAGGGCCAGGTCGCCCCGGATCGAGCCCGGGGCGGCCTCGATCGGATCCGTGGCGCCGATCAACTGACGCGCCGCCTTCACCGCCTCGTGTCCCTCGAGCACCGCGGCGACGAGCGGCCCCCCGGTGATGAAGTCGACGAGCTCGCCGAAGAAGGGCTTCTCAGCGTGCTCTGCATAGTGGCGGCCCGCGAAGTCCTGATCGATGTGGAGCTGGCGAAGGGCGGCGATTCGAAGGCCCTTACGTTCGAACCGCGCCAGGACCTCGCCGGTCAACCCCCGCGCGAAGGCGTCCGGTTTGACCAGGATCAGGGTTCGGGTGCTCTCGGACACGAGGGCGGAAGGCTACCGGTGCCGCGCGCTCAGGACGCGGGGGCGGGCCGGGGACGCTCCTCGCCCGACGACTCCCTGGCCGGCGACGGAGGGCCCGAGGGGGACCGGCCCGGGCTCGCCGTTGCCGGCTTGGCGCCGGGCTCGCGGGAGCCCGCCGCCGGCTGGCGCGATGCGGGCGAGCGCGTCTGGCCCGATTCGCCCTTCTGGCTTGGCTTTCGGCGGCCTTCCTGCGCGGCGGCGCGCTTCGCGCGGGCGGTCCGCTTCGGCGGCGCCTGGGACGTCTCGAGCGGCTCCGAGGGACCGCGGCGCTCGCCCTCGGGCGCCCTTCGAGCCCTGGAGGCGGCCCGGCGCTGAGGCGTCTCGCAATAGGGACAGACCGTCCATCGCGGATCGATTGGCTTCTCGCACGCCTCGCACGGGTCCTTGACGCGAGTGCGACAACTCGGGCAGCGCAGGTAGGTGCGCTCGATCGGGTACCCACAGCTCGGGCACGACTGCTCCTCGAGCTGGCGGAGGCGCAGCTCGGCGGCCCGGATCTCGAGCTCGCGCTCATGCGCATCCTCGATGAACTCCGGCGGGCGCAGGATCGCGTAGACGACCGTCCCGACGTACGGGAAGAGCGACGCGCCGGTCGCGCAGGCGACCAGGACCGGATCGCGGATCCGGCGCCTCGCGTCGAGGAACGTCCACGCGATCAAGGCGATCCACACCACGACCAGGAAAAGGAGCAGCAGGTTCACGAACAGGCTCAGGCCCTCGTTGGTGATTCCGAACAGGGCTAGGGGCATGTTGGTGCGCACCGAGAGGGGAAAAACCGAGTAACCATGGGCGGAGAGCGCAGTTTACTTCGTCGTCTGGGGCCCAAACCCTAGCTTCGGCTTACAGGAACAGGCGCCCGAACAGGTAGCCGAGCGCGAAGAAGACGAGGATCACGATCGCGACGACGGCGGCGACCAGTCCCATC
The DNA here is from genome assembly GCA_963720685.1 of uncultured bacterium. Taxonomy (GTDB): domain Bacteria; phylum Actinomycetota; class Thermoleophilia; order Solirubrobacterales; family 70-9; genus AC-56. Next base: position 1,468,476 of record CAVRGF010000003.1, read on the forward strand.
ATCTGGAGGAGCTCGGATCGTGCCTCTCGGTCCATGCGTCACCCAGAAGGTAATGCGAACCGCAGACGAGCGCCACGCCACCCCGGCGGGCTGCCTCGGCGAGGGCCCGCCCGATCGCCGCCCGCGGCGGCTCGACGGCCTCGGCCCGCACGCCGGCCGCCTCGGCGAACCGGACGAGGCTTTCGATCGGCAGCGCCGTGACACCCGGGCGCGCCGCTCGACCCAGCCGCTCGGCCGAGAGCTCGGTGCAGACCGCGAGCTCGAGCCTGGGCGCCAGGGCCTCGACGACGCCGGCGGCGTCCTTGTCGGCCAGAAGCGCCAGGCAGGCGACGACGGGGTGCCCGCCGATCACCTCCGGCAGCGCCTCGGCGAGCGCCCGGGCGCCGTCGGGGTTGTGGGCGGCGTCCAGGACCAGGGGCGGGTCGCCCGCGACGACCTGCATCCTGCCGGGAAGCTCGAGGCGCGCGGCGACTTCGTGCACCAGGTCGGAGTCCAAGCCGCCGAGCGCCGCCTCCGCGACCGCCTCGGCGACGGCGAAGTCCCGGCGCGCATAGGGGCCCGGGACGGCGAGGGCGGAGTCGCCCTGCGGATCGGCGACCGCGACGAGGCGGGCGCTCCGCTCGGCCGCGAAGCGCTCGGCCAGATCGCGCACGGGCGCGGCCACCCGCCCGAGCACCAGGGTGGAGTGGTCCCGCAGCACAGCCAGCTTCTCGGCCGCGATCTCTTCCTCGGTCTCGCCCAGCCACTCGGTGTGTTCGAGGCCCACCGAGGTCAGCGCGGTGATCAGCGAGGGGAGTACGTTGGTCGCGTCGAGCCGCCCTCCGACCCCCGCCTCGATCACCCCGAACTCGACACCCGCAGAGGCCAACGCCACGAATCCGACCGCCGTGGCTGCCTCGAACTGGGTGATCGACTCACCCTCATCAAGCGCCCGATTGACCACCTCCACCGCCTGCGAGACCCGCTCGACCGACGCGGCGAAGCGGTCCGGCTGGACCTCGGCCCCACCGATTCGCACCCGTTCCGACCAGCGGCTGACGTGCGGGGAGAGGTACGAGCCGGCTCGTTTTCCGTGGGCCGAGAGGAGCGCCTCGGTCATCTCGCTGACGGAGGACTTGCCGTTAGTGCCGACCACGTGGATCGAGGCGAACCGGTGCTGCGGCATCCCCAACGCCGAGACGAGCCGCTGGATCCGCTCGAGTCCGAACCGGACGCCCAGCGGCTCGAGCGAGGCGAGCCAGGCCTCGGCCTCGCTGTGGTCCCAGGCGCTCAGCGCTCCAGCTCTTCGAGCTCCGCCCGGTACCCGGACAGCTTCTCTCGCTCGGCGTCCACGACCTCGGAGGGCGCGTTGTCGACGAAGCCTCGGTTCGAAAGCCTGTCCTCGGCTCTCGCGATCTCGGAGCGGAGCGTGTCGCACCGCTCCGCCACCCGGCGCCCCACGCGGTCGGAATCGACGTCGCTGGACGCGAGGATCTCGACCGGGCCGAAGCCCGCGACCGGCTCGCCCGCGCCGCCGTCGAAGGAGAGCCGGGCCAATCGGCCGACGAGCTCGTGGGGAGCCCCGCCGCCGTCCGCAACTCGGGCGTCGAGCACGACGCCCGCCGGGACGCCGACCAGCGAGCGCCATCGTCGAACCCTTCGGGTCAGGTCGATCCATCCCTCGACCTCGCGCTCGGCGTCTGGGTCGATCAGCGCCTGATCCGCGGTCGGGAAGGGATGCGTGACCATCATCCGCGGGGCGTCGGCGTCCGCCGCCCGCAGGTAGGAATAGATCTCCTCGGTCACGAACGGCATCATCGGGTGAGCGAGCGCCAGCGTCTGCTCGAGGATCCAGACCAACGTTGCCGCGGCCTCGGGCTCCCCCGCGCCGAGTCGGGGCTTGGCGATCTCCAGGTACCAGTCGCACAGCTCCGACCAGAAGAAGCCGTACAGGTCGAGCGCCGCATGGGCGAAGTCGTAGCCGTCGAGATGCGCGGTGACGACCTCTATCGCGGCCTGCAGTCGCGAGAGGATCCAGCGATCCTCGACCTCCGCCGCGGTCGGGGACGGCTCGACCCCACCGGCGTTCAGGAGGATCAGTCGCGACGCGTTCCAGAGCTTGTTCGCCAGGTCGAGTCCCTGCTGGACCTTGACCGCCGAGTAGCGGACGTCCTGGGTCGACGACATCGCGAGCAGCCCGAACCGAAGCGCGTCCGCACCGTAGCGCTCGATCTCGTCGATCGGATCGATGCCGGTCCCGAGGCTCTTGGACATCCGGCGGCCATCCGGGGCCTGGATCACCGAGTTGATGCAGACGTCGCCGAACGGGGCCCGGCCGGTGAACTCGATCCCCATCATCACCATCCGCGCCACCCACAGGAAGATGATCTCCCGGGCCGTGACCAGGACGTCGGTCGGATAGAACGCCTCGAGCTCAGGCGTCTCGTCCGGCCACCCCAGGACCGCGAACGGCCAAAGTGCCGAGCTGAACCAGGTGTCGAGGACGTCGTCGTCGCGGCGTAGCGGCCCCTCGCAGGAGCCGCAGCGCTCGGGCGGCGACTCGGCGACGATCGTCTCCTCGCACGCGTCGCAGTACCAGACCGGCAGCCGATGGCCCCACCACAGCTGCCGCGAGATGCACCAGGGCCGGATGTTGCGCATCCAGTCGAGGTACACGCGGCTGTAGGTGTCAGGGACGATTCGCACGTCTCCGTCCTCGACCGCGGCGATCGCAGGCTCCGCCAGGCGGTCCATGGCGCAGAACCACTGCAACGAGATCAAGGGCTCGATCCGCTCGCCGGAGCGATGCGAGAACGGAACGGAGTGCATGTACGGCTCCGCAGAGCGCAGGGTGCCCTCGGCGCGGAGCGCCTCGACGACCGCCGCCCGCGCCTCGGCGGCGGTCATCCCGGCGAACTCCTCCCCCGCCTCACCGTTCATCCGCCCGTCCTCGCCGATCACGACGATCTCATCGAGGCCGTGAGCGCGGCCGATCTCGAAGTCGTTCGGGTCGTGGCCGGGGGTGATCTTCAGCGCTCCGGTTCCGAACTCGGGATCGACGTGCTCGTCGGCGATGATCGCGATCCGCCGCCCGACCAGCGGCAACACGCAGGTCGACCCGACCAGATCTCGATAGCGCTCATCGCCCGGATGGACCGCCACCGCCGTGTCAGCCAGCATCGTCTCGGGCCGCACCGTGGCGACCGTGAGGACCCGCTCCGAGCCGTCGACCGGATAGTCGATCTCGTAGAGGACGTCCTCGACATCGCGGTCCTCGACCTCGAGGTCCGAGATCGCCGATCGCGAACCCGGATCCCAATTGACCATGTAGTTGTCGCGATAGATCAGGCCTCGGTCATGTAGGGCCTTGAAGACCCGGTAGACGGCGCGCACGTAGCGGTCGTCCAGCGTGAACCGCTCGCGCTCGAAGTCGCACGATGCCCCCAGGCGCTTGTACTGCTCCACGATCCGCGACCCGTATCGCTCGCGCCACTCCCAGACCTTCTCGATGAATGCCTCGCGCCCGATCTCGTGGCGCGAGACGCCCTGTTCGGCCAGCTCGCGCTCGACCACCGCCTGGGTGGCGATTCCGGCGTGGTCGGTGCCAAGCGCCCAGAGCGTCTTGCGCCCCCGCATCCGATTGAGCCGGGCAAGCGAGTCCTGTATCGCCCCGTTCAAGGCGTGGCCCATGTGCAGGGCCCCGGTCACGTTCGGGGGTGGAATCGCGATCGAATAGTTATCCGCGGGATCTCCCTCGGCTTGCGGGTGGAAGTAGCCCCCCTCCAGCCACCGCTCGAGGACCGGGCCCTCGACCTCGGACGGCTCATATCGGGTGGTCTTCTCGAGGCGTTCGCGCCGCTCGGGATCCATGGCGGGCGAGTTTAGTTGCGCCCTTCCCGCGCCCGCCACGGCGGGGCGTCGGGCGCGCGATCCGGCCCCTGGCCTAGGCTGACTCCTCCTCGAGCTCGCCGAGCTCCTCGGCATCGGACTCCTCGGGCGCGGCCTCGGTGACGAGGGTCGGCTTCAGCCCGCGCTGGATCGACTCCTTGGTGACCACGCACTTGCGGACGTCTCGCCGCGAGGGGAGCTCGAACTGGACGTCGAGCAGGGTCTCCTCGAGGATCGAGCGCAGGCCGCGCGCGCCGACCTCGCGCTCGAGCGCCCTGTCGGCGATCGCGTCGAGCGAGTCGGGAGCGAACACGAGCTCGATCTCGTCGAATTCGAAAAAGCGCTCGAACTGGCGGGTGAGCGCGTGGCGGGGCTCGGTGAGAATCGTGATCAGGTCGTCACGACTCAGCTGGTGGATCGCGGCGACCACCGGAAGCCGCCCGATGAACTCCGGGATCAGGCCGTAGTCCATCAGGTCCTCGGGCAGCACCTGCTCGAACAGCTCGCCCGTGTCGCGCTGATCGCGCGACTGGACATCGGCCCCGAAGCCGACGCCCTTGTGGCCGATCCGGCGCTCGATCACCTTGTCGAGCTCGGCGAACGAACCCCCGCATATGAACAGGACGTTCGTTGTGTCGATCGTCAGGAACTCCTGGTGGGGATGCTTTCGCCCCCCCTGGGGAGGCACCGAGGCGGTGGTCCCTTCGAGGATCTTCAGCAGTGCCTGCTGGACTCCCTCCCCCGAGACGTCGCGAGTGATCGACGGGTTGTCGGCCTTGCGGGCGATCTTGTCGACCTCGTCGATGTAGATGATTCCGGTCTCGGCCTTCTTGACGTCGTAGTCGGCGGCCTGGATCAGCTTCAAAAGGATGTTCTCGACGTCCTCCCCGACGTATCCGGCCTCGGTCAGGGCGGTCGCGTCGGCGATCGCGAACGGAACGTTGAGGATTCTGGCCAGCGTCTGTGCGAGCAGCGTCTTGCCGCATCCCGTCGGACCGAGCAGCAGGATGTTGGACTTCTGCAGCTCGACGTCCTGCTCGCCGCCCTGCGCCATCTGAATACGTTTGTAGTGGTTGTAGACCGCGACCGAGAGCGCTCGCTTCGCGGTCTCCTGTCCGACCACGTACTCGTTGAGCACCGAGTGGATCTCCTTCGGCTTCGGAAGGCTCTCGAGCTCGAAGCTTGGTGGAACCGCGAGCTCCTCATCGATGATCTCGTTGCAGAGATCGATGCACTCGTCGCAGATGTAGACGCCCGGGCCGGCGATCAGCTTCTTGACCTGGCGTTGTGACTTCCCGCAGAAGCTGCAGAGAAGCTGTTCGTTGGAGTCCGTTGGGCGTGCCAAGTGGTCTCCCCTTTCGGTGACGCGGCCCGCGTCCTGGCACTCAGGTTACGACACGCGAGCCGTCTGACTGGTCGTGCCTGTGTTACTCGCCCGAGTGGCTCGTCCCTTCAAGCGCGCGACGACTTGCAGCGGTCGTTTGACCGTCCACCGGCCGGGCGCTACCCTCGAGACGACCGTCGAAGAGCGGGTCACCGCGCTCGTGAGGCCAGGGGGAAAGTCGTGGGACGCAAGTCTGTCTGGGTTGTGCTGATCCTCGTAATGGCGCTGGCGGCGACCGCGCTGGCTGCGGGCCCCGAGGCCTACAAAGGAAGGATCGCGGGCGACGGCAGGCTCCACTTCAGGACCCGGGTCAGCGACGGCACGATCGTCGGGGTCGCGGGCCTCGGGTGGAGGCGATTGGCGATCAGCTGCGACCAGGGCAGGTTCGCCTTCCGCGGTGGGTTCAAGAACCGGGTCTTCGCCGTCGAGGGCTCCAAGTTCCACGGCTCAGGGCGCGGTGGAGGCGCCTACGTCTCACATGCCCGCGTTACGGGGCGCTTTCGCAAGCACGGGGCGCGCGCGGCCGGCACGGTCCGGGTCCACGGGGATCTCGACGCGCAGCACACCGGCTGCGACTCGGGCCTCAAGCGCTGGCGGGCGCACCGCCGGGCCTGAGCGGCCACGAGGCAGGCGCAGCTGAGTCGGGGCCGGCTCTAGTGGTGCTCGATTACCTGGTCGACCAAGTTGTACTCCTTGGCCTCTTCGGCGCTCATGAAGTAGTCGCGCTCGGTGTCCTTGGCGACCTTCTCGAGCGGCTGCCCGGTGTGCTTGGCGATGATCTCGTCGAGGCGCTTTCGGATGTCGATGATCTCACGCGCGTGGATTTCGATGTCCGTCGCCTGACCCTGGAACCCACCGGTCACCTGGTGGATCAGGATCTTGGAGTTCGGGGTCGTCATCCGCTTTCCGGCGGCCCCCCCGGACAGAAGCAGCGCACCCATGCTCATCGCAACCCCGACGCAGATCGTCTGCACGTCGGGCTTGATGTACTGCATCGTGTCGTAGATCGCGAGGCCGGCGTAGACCGAGCCGCCGGGGGAGTTCACGTAGATCGAGATGTCCTTGTCCGGATCCTCGGACTCGAGGTGGATCAGCTGGGCCACCACGAGGTTGGCGATGTCCTCGGAAACCGGGGTCCCGAGGAAGATGATCCGCTCGTTGAGCAGCCGCGAGTAGATGTCGAACGCACGCTCACCGCGCGAGGTCTGCTCGACGACCATTGGGACGAGAGGGCTCATGGGGCGGGCAGTCTAATGGAGCGGGCTCGCCGACCGGTCTTCAGGAACCGTCTCCCGGCGTCCACAGACCGGCGTCCTTCTTCTCCCCTTCGCCCTTCTCGGACCCCTCCCCCTTCTCGGGCGTCCATAGACGCTCGCGGGCCGCGGCCGTCTCCTCGGCGATCGGAACCGCCGCGCCGGCGATCAGCTCGGCCGCCTTTCGCATCCGGAGCTCTTCGGTGAGCAGCGCGTCCCTGCCGCCCGCGCGGAGGCGCTCGAGGAGCCGCTCGGGGCTCTCGCCCTCCTCCTGCCCGGGGCGAAGCGCATCGAGCATCTCCCCCTCGCTCACCTCGATCGCCTCGGCGTCGGCGACGGCATCCAGCGTTGCCTCACGACGAAGCGCCTGCTTCGCATCCGATTCGAGCTGAGTCACCATCTCCTCGCGATTCTTGCCCTGCATCTGAAGGTAGGTCTGCGGGTTGATCCCGCGCGTTGAGAGCGAGCGCTCGAGCCTCTCCCACATCTCGTGGGCTCGCGCGTGAACGAGGTCTCGAGGGATCTCGATCTGGGCGGCCGCGGCCGCGGCGTCGACCGCCGCCTCGCGAAATTCGTTCTCCGCACGGGCCTCGAGGGCCTCCGCGATTCGACGTCGAAGCTCGTCGCGAAGCTCTTCGAGCGTCTCGAACTCCGATGCCTCCGATGCGAACCCGTCGTCGAGCTCGGGGAGCTTCTTCTCGCGCACCTCCTTGACCTCGACGGCGAAGCTCCCGCTCTTCGCCGCGAGGGCCTCGGGCCGGTGATCGTCCGGGAAGCGAACCTCGACCGTAACCTTGTCTCCCGCCGACGCCCCGGCGAGGGCGCGGTCGAACTCGGGCAGCAGACTCTCGGCCCCCAGCTCGACCATCAGGTCGGTCGCCTCCGAGCCCTCGAAAGGCTCGCCATCCGCCGTTCCCTCGTAGTCGATCACCAGGAGGTCGCCTTCGCCGCCGGCCCGATCGACCGGCTCGAGGCTTGCGAAGCCCTCGCGGAGACGATCGAGCTCTGAGTCGACCATCTCGTCGGGAACCTCGGCCTCGGGGCGAGGGACCTCGAGGCCCTTGTACTCGCCCAGCTTCGCCTCCGGGCGAACCGCCACCTCGACCGAGAAGGCGAGCTCCTGACCGGCCTCGGGCAGCGAAGGGACCTTGAGCTCGGGCTCGCCCACCGGCGAGATCCTGGCATCGAGGAGAGCCCGCTCGTACCAGCCGGGCAGCGAGTCGCGAAGCGCCTGCTCGAGCACGGCATCCCGGCCCATGCGCTGGATTACGAGCTGGGCCGGAACCTTGCCCTTCCGAAACCCGGGCATCTTCATCTCCCGGGCCATCCCCGTCGCGGCCTGCTCGAGGCCGCGCTCGACGGTCTCGGCCTCGATCGCGACGTCGACCCGCACGCGGGAGTCACCGAGCTCTGTGACGGAGGTCTTCATCGGCGGCCCAGCTTATTGGCAGCGCTCTTGCGCATCACCTCGACGAAGTCCCACACGAACGCGACCAGGCGCCCGACCGGCCCCGTGACGAGCCAGGAGAGGAACCGGTCGCGCAGGGTCAGGCCGCTCATGTCCGCTGGGCCCTCATCGCCTCCATATCTGATCAACGATCGGCGATCGGTGCCGCTCGGGTGGGACGCGCGGGGCACGGGAGGGCCCCTTTCGAGGCGCTACAGCCACTCGATCCGCTTGAAGAAGCGGTAGAGCAGCACCGTCGCCGTGAACATGAGCACGAGGGCGATCGGATAGCCATACCGGTAGCCCAGCTCCGGCATGTGCTCGAAGTTCATCCCCCAGATCGAGGCGAAGAAGGTCGGCACCGCGATGATCGCCGCCCAGGCCGAGATCGCCTGAACCACCTCGTTCTGTCGGACGCTGACCAGCGACAGGTTCGCCTCGAGGATCGAGGTCAGGAGCTCGCGCTGGGAGTTGATCTGCTCGTCGATTCGGCGGCCTCGACCGAGAACCTCGCGGAAGAAGCGCCGCAGCTCGTCGGGCATCTGCGGGAAGGCGCCCCGTTCGATCGCCTCGAGCGAGGGCAGAAGCGGCGCGACGGCGCGGTGGAACTCGATCACCTCTCGCTTCAGGAAGTAGATCCGCTGGGTCGACTCGGCCCCGCCCTCGAAGACGGCCTGCTCGACCTCCTCGATGTCGTTGTCGATCCCGCCGATCACCGGCTCGTAGTCGTCCACGACCTGGTCGAGGATCGCCCAGACGACCGACGCCGGCCCGGCGTCGAACAGGCTCGGATGCTCCTTCTCCAGGTGGCGGCGGGCCGGCTGGAGGTTGGCGGCTTCCCCGTGCCTGATCGTGATCACGTAGCCCGGCCCGAGGAAGACGTGGATCTCGCCGAAGTGGACCTCCTCCTTGGCGTCCTCGTACCAGGCCGTCTTCACGACGCCGTAGAAGTGGTCCCCGTGGTCGTCGAGCTTCGGGCGCTGGTGGACCTCGGTTGCCTCCTCGACGGCGAGCTCGGGGACCTCGAAGGCGCGGGTTGCCGTGGCCACCTCCTCCGGGCTCGGGTCCTTCATCCCGAGCCAGACGAAGCCCATGCCCGAGTCGACGAACTCTCGAGCACGCTCGAGGCTCAGAGCCGAGTCGTTCTGGCGTTCACGATCCTTGTAGTAGGCGCAGTCGACGATCATCCGGCGGGCTCGGTGTCGATGCCTTGCGATTGCCGGTTTCAGCGCCCGGACCCGCGTTCCTGCCCGGATCGTTCGCTCGGAGGGGGTTCGGCGAGGGGCGCGATCCGGCCCGGCGAGGTGCGCATCAGGCTTACGGTCAAGGAATGGCACCGTCCGCCGATAGAGGATCTGTGGGGACTGGCCGGGGGCGCCTTCGTTTGCTCGCCAGAGCGGGCGAAGGCGCGATCCTCGTGATCGCCGCCTCCGGTGCCCTCGCCGGCGCCGCTCATGCCGCCGCGCCACCCACCCTCGGCGGCTGCTCGGTCTTCCCCGCCTTCACCGGCCCGGCCGCAGCTCCGTCGGCCCCCAACCAGACGGCCTGGAATCAGGACGTCTCGAAGGCCCCGGTCTCCGGCCGGTCGAGCGGCTACTTGAACGCGATTGACAATCTGGGCGGAAACCAGGTCGTCCACCCCGACTTCGGGGGAGGCGGCGCCTACGGCATCCCCTACGCGATCGTGGGTCCCGACCAGGCGCGGGTCGATGTCAAGGTCACCTCATATCCCGATCAGAGCGACTTCGGTCCGGCGCCGATCCCCGCAAACGCACCGGTCGAGGGCGGCTCGGACCGCCACGTGCTGATCCTGCAGCGTCAAAGGTGCGACCTGTTCGAGATGTACGCGGCGCATTACCTCGGGGGGTCCGGGCACCGATGGAGCGCTGCGTCGACGGCCCGCTTCGACCTCGGGTCGAGCGGCCTTCGCCACGACGGCTGGACCTCGGCCGACGCGGCGGGTTTGCCGATCCTTCCCGGGCTGGTCCGCTATGGAGAGGTGAGCCGCGGACAGGTGCGTCACGCGATCCGCGCCACGTTCTCGGAGACGCAGCGCGCCTACATCCACCCTGCGACCCACTACGCATCGGATCGCTGCAACCGAAACCTGCCGCCGATGGGCCTGCGGTTCCGGCTCTCCAGCGCCTACTTCCACGCCAACCTCGCGCGCTTTCCGGCCGGCAGCCAGTCGCGGGTGATCTTCAAGGCCCTCTACCACTACGGGATCATCAACGCCGACAACGGCGGCACGGGCTCGAATTGGTTCATAACCGGCGCCCGCTCCACCCGCTGGAAGGACGGCGACCTCAACCGGCTCAAGAGCGTGCCGGGAAGCGCCTTCGTGGTCGTCAAGTCGCAGGCGGCCGTGAAGACGCCCTGCTGAGATCCGGCTCCGCCCCGCGAGCGAGCCGATCCGTCTAGTTGAAGCTGACCTTGACCGGCTCGCGGTCGGCTTCGTCGGCGATCTCGAAGAACTCCTTGGCCTGGAAGCCGCGGGAGTTCGCGATCACCGAGTTCGGAAACACCTGGATCTTGGTGTTGTAGGCCTGAACGTTCGAGTTGTAGATCCTGCGCGACGCCTGGATCTCGTCCTCGAGCTCCGACAGGTTGCGCGAGAGCTGCTGGAAGTTCTCCGTTGCCCGAAGCTCGGGGTAGTTCTCGGCGATTGCGCGGAGGTCGCCGAGCACAGCGCTCAGCCGGCCCTCGGCGGCGCCCGCCTGGGCGGGACCCTGTGCCTTCATCGCCTCCGCGCGCGCTTCGGTCACGTTCTGAAACGTCTCGCGTTCGTGGGTTGCATACCCCTTCACCGTCTCGACCAGGTTCGGGACCAGATCGTGACGGCGCTTCAGCTGCACGTCGATGCCCGACCAGGCCTCGTCACAGCGGTTGCGGGCGCCGATCATCGAGTTGTTGACCCCGATGAAGGTCAGGACCAGCAGGACGATCAGGACGACGATGATGATGACCGCGATCACGAGGCCAGAGAGATTAGAGGGCCGAGACACGAAGTGTCTCGGCAGCAGCAGGTCAGGCGGCGCAGCCGCCGCAAGTGATTTCGGAGGGCCGAGACACTAAGTGTCTCGGCAGCAGCAGGTCAGGCGGCGCAGCCGCCGCAAGTGATTTCGGAGGGCCGAGACACGAAGTGTCCCGGCAGCAGCAGGTCAGGCCGGCGAAGCGCCTACGCCGCCCCCTCGAGCCGCAGTAGGAACCGCTTCATCTCGGGACCGCCGCCGTAGTTGCCGATCTCGCCCCCGGCGCGGATCACCCGGTGGCACGGGACGACGATCGGAATCGGGTTCGAGCCCAGCGCCGTCCCGGCGGCGCGGAAGGCGCGCGGATTGCCGGCCCGCTCGGCGGCGTCGCCATAGGTGATCACCTCGCCGTACGGAACCCGCGCGGTCGCCCGCAGCACCCGCCGGTAGAACCCGGGATGTGTGAGGCGCCAGTCGAGCGCCAGGTCGAAGTGGTCGCGGCGACCGTCGAAGTACTCGTCGAGCTCACGCCGCACGGGATCGAGGCGGGCGGGGTACTCGAGGACCCGCGGAGAGAGATCCTCGGCCAAGTCGTCGACCACTCGGTCGAGGTCCTCGCCGGGAAGCGCCAACCGCACGAGGCCTCGTGGCGTCGCCGCCACCAGCGCCTCCCCGACCGGCGTGTCGACCCGCGAGAAGGCGACGTCCAGCAGCCCTTCCGCGTCGGCGCGCGTGATCAGTTCCTCGACGAACCCGCTCATCTCGCCATCTCCTTCAGGTCGCCTGCGTTCGACCGCAGCTTCTTGAGCGCCTCGTGGACGCTCTGGCGCGCGGCCTCCTCCGAGGTTCCGAGCGCCTCGCCGACCTCGCGATAGCGCAGGTCGACGGCGAATCGCAGCACCACCGCGGCCCGCTGGCCCGGGGGCAGGCCGGCGACCGCCGCCCAGATCTCGCTGTGGCGCGAGCTCATCCCGAGCCCTTCGCGATCGGGTTCGGTCGAGGCGCTCCGGCCGTCGAGGAGCTCGGCGGGATCGGCCACGGGCCGGGCCCGGCGCGCCCGTGCGCGATGGTGGTCGACCGCCTTTCGACGCGCGATCGTCAGGACCCAGGCGCGAAGGTTGGTCGCCTCGGCCCGGGGATAGGCCCGAAGTGCCGACAGGAACGTCTCCTGTAGGCAATCCTCGGCATCGTGCGGCCCGACCATCCCGCGCAGGAAAGCCCGCACCGGTGTGAGGTGCTCGTCGAGGAAGCTCTGAAACGGCGGCAGGGCATCGGCCATCGCGGTCATCCAATCAGAGAAACGCACCGCCTCCGCAAAACGTGAGGTCCGCCCGCTCGAGCCCCGGATTCGGGGCCCAAGAGTGCTACGGCCGGCCCTCGCGCACGAAGGCCTCGATCCCCTGGACGCGCACTCGGTCGCCCTCGGGCAGGCTCAGATATACGCCGCCGTCCTGCTCGAGCTGTCGGCGCGGGTTCATCAAGACGACTCCCCAGAACCGGCCCTCTCGGTCGAAGCGCAGGTAGTGGGCCTCGGGCGTTTCCTCGCGGCGGCCCGCGCGGGGCCGTCCGATCGCCGCGTAGAGGACGTCACTCGGTGGGTCGTAGGTGACGTGGGAGAACGTGTATCGGCCGGCTCGAAGGCTCACCGCGCTGAGGCTAGCGAGGCGCGGCTCGGATCAGAGACCGTGAGCCCGAACGCTGAGCGGCGAGGCGATCTGATCGGCTCGCGTGGCGGCCGCATGGGTGCCCATGCTCGGTGAGCCGAAGTAGAGGCGGCGCGTATCCGTGACGTGGGCAGCGGCGCCGTTTCGTGGGTCCGTGTTGGGAATCGAGCTCGTCACCTGGAGGCCGCTTGAGCCATAAGCCGCTCCGTCACCGGTGCACTGGGTCTCGGCGCCACCGCCCGGTGAGCTGTCGTCGAGGTAGTAGGAGGCGATCGTCAGCGGCGCGTCGCTGTCCAGCGAGTGGACGATCGCCAGTCCGCCCTGCCGACCGGTCACCTGCTCCCAGGTCGAGGCCCCGGGGTTCGGGCTGTCGGGCACCCCGTTGATCCTGATCCCGGCCTGGTTGAAGCTGTTGCGGTAGGTCATCCCCGACGCGGCCGGTGAGTAGTCGAAGAAGTCCATCACCCCCGGAATCGGATGCACCCGCAGGAAGGTGGTGATGTCCTCGCGTCGATCGTAGAAGACGTGTTGGCGCTCGGTGTACGGGCCGCTGTTCGCACCGACGTAGGTCCGGATCGCGCGTACGGGGCCGCTCTTGTTGATCACGAACGCGCCCTCGCCGGCGGTGAACGTGTCCTCGCTTCGCACGCACTCACCCGGAGAGAACAGGTTCTTGTGGCGGTCGAGGATGTCGACGCCGCTCGACCCACCCGAGCGCAGATGGAGCTGGTCGTCGATCCAGCGGTCCGAGAAGTGCTGGTCGAAGTACGGCGAGTGGACCGTTGAGTTCTCGGGGTTCGGCCCGGCGCCGGTGTCGTAGGTGCTCTTGTAGCCGCCCGACAGGAGGTCGAAGTCGTACTTGACGTAGCTCTTCCCGGCCGATGGGCTGCGCGAGCCGTCGCTTCGGAACAGGTAGAGGTAGCCGACCGGGCCGAGCGCCAGCGGGTCGCGCACCTGGACCTCGACGCCCTTGCCCACCGTGCGCGAGGGCTTGGCACTTGCCGGCGCCTTGGACCCGGAGTCGCGCGACATCATCGAGACCTCGTCGTTGCCGTCCAGGGTCGGGTCGGGATCGGGCCCGATGAAGGTGTTCGGGTCGGTGTAGGTGAGCGCCTTGACGCCCGCGGGACCCGAGTTGTACGCGGCCCCGAGGTCGATCATGGCGCGCTCGTCCACCTGGACCGGCTTCTGCTGCCAGCCGCCGGACCAGCGAAACGCGACGATCCGGCCCGGCTTCGCTCCGATCAGGCTCGCGAGCTTCGAGCCCGTGAGCACGACGGGGTCGGCGGGACGGGTCTGAAGCCCGACCGCCGCGGCCTGCGTCGTCATGGAGGCGATGCAGGCGGTGCCCGCGAGCACCGCCATCGAGACGCGCCTGGTCGCCTTACGCATGCGGCTCACCCGTCGATCAACGCGGCCATCAGCTCGGGGTAGCGCTCGCCGGCGGCTGCGCCAACCGGCGCGATCTCGTCGAAGGTGAGGCCCATGCACCCCAGACCGATCGCCGAAACGTCGACCTGCCCCCCTAGCGTGCGTCGCTCCATGACTCCCCAATGCTTACCAGACGGATAGTCGTCGCGTCCAGGGAGGACGCCGATCAGGGTGCCTCGTGGGGACGCATGCGGCGCCCGCCCCCGACCCCCATCGGCCGGGCGGCGAGGACCGTGGCCAGCAGCAGTGCCGCGGCGAGCAGGCAGGGGAGCGCGTCGCCGGCAACACCGGCCGCGGCACCACCTCCGACGCCGCCCAGCACCTGTCCCGCCGCCCACGCCATGTTGATCAACCCGGCGGCGAATCCCTGGTGCAGGCGCGTGGCGTCCGCGGAGTCGCTCAGCATGGCGAGCGCCGGCGCGAAACAGAGGCCCGCGCCCAGGGAGACCCCGATCAGGACGGCGAAGACTCCGCCGAGCGCGCCGGCGGCGGGCAACAGCGCGATCGCCACGGCCGAGATGACCATCCCCAACGCGTAGGGGCGAAGCCTGCCGATTCGGTCAGAGAGGCGGCCGACGGTCGGCGCGAGGATCGCTTCGATGACCGCCCCCGCCGTGAACCCGGCCGCCACCAGCCCGGCGCCCCCGCCGAGCTCGTCCATCCGCAGCGGGGCCAGCACCTCGACCACGCCGAACATCGCCGAGGGCGCGGCCACGTACCAGGTCGCCCGTAATACGGAAGGGCTGAGGATCGCCGCCTTCACCTCGCCCAATCCTTGACGCTCGATGGCTTCCGGCTCCGGGATGCGGAGCGCGACCAGCGACAGCGCCATCGTCAATACCAGGACCGACGCGAAGATGACCTCGGTTCCCACGCTCTCCGCGAGGGCGCCGACGGCGGGCCCGAACAGCGAGCCGGCGACCGCGACCCCGATGACGTCGCCGATCACGGAGCCGCGCCTCTCGCCGGGGCTGGACATGATCAACCAGGTGAGCGCTCCCGCCCAGGCCAGAGCGCCGGCCATCCCCTGGACGAAGCGAGCTGCGTCCAGCAGCAGCACGTGGTGCGAGAAGCCGAAGGCGAGGCTCGCCAGGCCGAGTAGGAGAAGCCCCGAGACCAGCGCGCGTCGCGGCCCGACCCGCGCCGCGACGAACCCGGCCGGAAGCGACGCGATCAGCGTCCCCGCTGCATATGCGGCCGCCAGCATCCCGGCAGCGCCCTTCGATAGACCGAGGTCGTCGGCGTACATCGGCAGGAGCGGCGTGATCGCCGTGTAGAAGACGACGTCCAGGAAGACGACGGCCGAGGCGAGCAGCAGAAGGCGGCGCATCGACCCATCCTGTCAGGGGCGTCGCCGCCGTCGCGAATCGCGCTCGCGCACCGCCCGGCTCCCCGGCGGCGCGCGAGCGCGGGGCCTCAGGCCGCGGCTTCAGATCCCTGCGAATACCGCAGCGAGCCGGGCGTGTCGAGGAGCTCGCCGGTCTCGAGCAGCGTCTTCAGCCCCGAGAGGATCATCGGCCAGCCACCGTAGAGCTCACCATGGGTGTCCTCGCGCAGCTGATCATGGGTGACGGTGAGCCGGCATGAGTCGCCCACCTGCTCGATGTCCCAGGTGACTCGGGAGGTCCCCTCGGCCTTCACCTCGTCGCTCCAGAGCGCGTCGAAGCTCTGCACCAACCGCCGGGGTGGATCGACCTCGAGGTTCTCGCCCTCGGCGATCTTGATCCCCGCCGCGGGAGCGGATGACTCGTATCTCGACCCGGCTGACCACTCCGACGTGGTCTCGACCCCGAAGCTGTACTTGGCCCGCATCGCCGGATCCGTGATCGCCTCCCATAGGCGCTCGGGAGTCGTCTTTATGTAGATCTCGAATACCTTGTCCTCGGGCGCGGCGGTCCACGGCCTCTTTCCCTCGTTCATCGGTTCCTCCTCGATCGTCTTCTTCAGCCCGCTGAGCGTCGCGGCCCAGGGCTCTGCGTACTTGCTCACCCACCGGTCGTGGACGAGCCTGATCGGAACCGGGTTCAGGAAGTGGAGCTTCTCTCGCCCCCGCCTCTTGGTCGTCACGAGGTGAGCCTCCTCCAGCACCCGCAGGTGCTTCATGACCCCGAAGCGGGTCATGGGGATCCCTTGCTCGAGCGCGCTGAGCGTCTGACCGTCCCGCTCGAACAGCGCGTCGAGCAGCCCGCGGCGCGTCGGATCGGCGAGAGCCCTGAACACGGCGTCCATTTAATGAATTATACGTGACCTTTTGGTCACTTGTCAAATCGTCGCATCCGCCCCCTTCAGGCCACCCCAGCCGCGCCGGGCCGACCGCCTCCATCCGTTAGGCTTGGCGCCGTCTTGGAGGAGATGAGTCCCATGGATGGGCGAAAGCGCGGGTTGGTCGGGGTGGCTGGGGCCCTGGCGCTTGCCGTCGCGATGCTGTGGGGTACCACCCTCGCGAGCGCCGCCCCGGCGAAGGTGGCGTTCACGGCGCGCGGAAGCGCCGAGCAGGTCCAGGTGACCGGTGCCGACCCGGGCCAGCGACTGAGGCTGATCAACCGGCGCGGCAAGGTGGTCGACTCCGAGCGAGCCGGCTCGCTCGGAGGCATCGTCTTTCGCCACGTGAAGCCCGGCGGCGGCTACCGCGTCGGCCAATCGGGCGGCGGCAAGTCACCGGCGCTGCGGGTCCTGACCGACCAATCGGCGCCGCCCAGCACCGGCATCTACAACCAGACGCTGCCCCCCGGCGGCTACGGATACCTGACCACCCGCGACGGGACCAAGCTGGCGATAAACGTCCAGCTGCCCGGCGCCGCCAAGGATGGGCCCTACCCCACCCTGATCGAGTACTCGGGCTACGGATACGCGAACCCGGCCGGTGGCGAGAGCTCGATCGCGGCGATCGCCGAGATTCTCGGCTTTGCGGTCGTGGACGTCAACATGCGAGGCACCGGATGCTCTGGTGGCGCCTTCGACTACTTCGAGCGCCTCCAGGCACTGGACGGATACGACGTGATCGAGACCGTTGCCCGCCAGCCGTGGGCCCTTCACCACAAGGTCGGGATGATGGGCGTCTCCTACGGGGGGATCAGCCAGCTCTTCGTCGGCGCGACTCGCCCCCCCTCGCTCGATGCGATCGCGCCGCTCTCGGTGATCGACAACACGCAGACGACCCTGTACCCGGGCGGGATCCTGAACACGGGATTCGCTCTCAAGTGGGCCCAGGACCGGGTCGACGACGCGAAGCCCGCCACCGCGACGACCGGCCAGGCGTGGGCCTACGACCGGATCAAGGGTGGCGACAAGACCTGCAAGGCCAACCAGGACCTCCACCCCGAGGCGGTCAACCTGATCAACAAGGTCCGCCGAAACAGCTACTACCGCCCCAAGGTCGCCGACCCGCTCTCGCCGGTCACGTTCGTCCACAAGATCCGCACGCCGGTCTTCATGGCATGCCAGTGGACCGACGAGCAGACCGGTGGCCACTGCCCCGCGCTGCCATCCCAGTTCACCGGCACCGAGCGCAAGTGGTTCACGTTCACGAACGGTGCTCACATCGACTCCCTGGACCCGGCCACCTTCAACCGCTGGTACGACTTCCTCCAGCTCTACGTCGCGCAGCGAAGACCGCATCTGTCGTCGGGCCAGAAGGCGCTGGCCCCGGCGATCTACGGCAGCGCGATGGGAATCCCGGGCATCCACCTGCCTCCCGACCCGATCCAGCAGAAGCCGAGCTACGCCGCCGCGCTGTCCGCCTTCCAGGGGCTCCCCCCGGTGCGAATCCTGTTCGACAACGGCGCTGGCGGGTCGAGCCCGGGACAGCCGTTCGCCGGCTTCGAGCGCTCCTTCGACCGCTTTCCGGTGCCGGGAACGCAGGCGGAGTCCTGGTATCTGGCCAACGATGGAAAGCTCAAGTCCGGAAAGGGCTCGCGGAGCGGCGCCGAGGCGTTCACATGGGATCGCAAGGCGCGCCCGCTCACCGACTTCACCGGCGACACCGGCTCGGGCGCCGGTGGCCTGTGGACCGCGACCCCCAAGTACCACTGGACTCAGAGCCCCAAGGGACGCGCGCTCTCCTATCTGAGTTCACCGCTCGACTCCGACACGACCGTGATCGGGGCCGGGGCGCTTCAGGCATGGATCCGCTCCTCGGCCCCCAGCGTCGATCTCCAGGTGACGGTTTCAGAGGTCCGGCCCGACGGCAAGGAGACCTTCGTCCAAAGTGGATGGCTGCGGGCAAGCGCGCGAAAGCTCGACCCCGCGACGAGCACGCCGCTCGAGCCCCTGCCGAGCTATCGCAGGTCCGACGCGGCGCCGCTTCCGAGGGGGCGCTGGAGCAAGGTGACGGTCCCCCTCTACTACGAGGGGCACGCCTACCGCAGCGGGTCTCGGATCCGGGTGACGATCGCGGCGGCGGGCGGCGACCAGCCGGTATGGGCGTTCGCGGACGCCAAGCCCTCGGGCAAGGCCACCGTCAAGCTGCTCCATTCGCGCAGGAAGCGGTCGCGCCTCCTGCTCCCGGTGGTCACCGGGGTCGGCGCGCCGACCGGCCTGCCGCCCTGCCCGGGGCTGCGCGGCGAGCCATGTCGCAACTACCAGGCGTTCACCAACCGCGAGATCAAGCCCCACTGATCCGGGCGCCCAACGCCGGGCGATCCCGACACCGGCACTAGCCTCCAGGTGTGGACCCCGACGACGGCTTCGCCAGGCTCTCGTTCCGCTCGGCGGCGGAGTGGGAGGGCTGGCTGACCGACAACCACGCTCGCTCCGAGGGCGTATGGGTCAGGATGGCCAAAAAGAACACCGGCATCAAGAGCGTCCGCTACCCCGAAGTGCTGGAGAGCGCGATCTGCTTCGGATGGATCGACGGCCGGCGAGAGGCGCTCGACGAGCGGCGCTTCCTGCAGCGGTTCACACCGCGCCGCAAACGCAGCAGGTGGTCTCAGATCAATCGCGATACCGCCGAGCGGCTGATCGCCGAGGGCCGGATGCGCCCCGCCGGTCTGGCGGAAGTGGAACGCGCCCGCTCCGACGGCCGCTGGGAGGCCGCTTACGCCGGACCGAGGGCGAGCACGGTCCCCGACGACCTGCTGAGCGAGCTCGACGCCCACCCGCGGGCGAAGGCGTTCTTCGAGGAATTGACGAGCCAGGACCGCTACGCAATCCTCTACCGGCTCGACGAGGCCAAGCGACCCGAAACCCGCGCCCGCCGACTGGCCAAGTTCATCGCCATGCTCGAGGCCGGCGAATCGATCCACGGCTCCTCCTAGGCTCCGGGCGTCCATGAACTACCTCCTGGTGGGTGCATTCGGGGGGCGTCGGCGCGATCTCGCGCAACGGCGTCGATCGGCTGGTCAGCAACGCGACCCGCGGCCCAGCTTCCCTGAGGCACCCTGACGATCAACGTCGTCGGCGCATTCGCCCTCGGGGTCCTGGTCGACCTGACCACAGAGCGCCTGATCATCAGCCCGACCTGGCGTACAGCCGTCGGAATCGGGTGCCTCGGCTCGGTCACGACCTTCTCGACCTACGCGCGTATGAGTCGGTGCGCCTGGCCCAGGATGGAGCGCTCGGACGCGCCCTCATGAACACGGTCGGCATGGTCCTGCTCGGCCTCTTGGGCCGCGGTCCTCGGCCTCGTCGTTGGGAGAGCGCTGTGAGGATCCAGGGCGAGGGAAAGCTCCTTCGGATCTTCATCGGCGAGTCCGACAAGCACCACCACAAGCCGCCCTACCAGGCGATCGTCGAGATGCTGCGCGAAGAGGGGCTGGCCGGAGCGACCGTCCTGCGCGGAATCGAGGGGTTCGGCGCGCACAGCCGGATCCACAGCGCCCGCATCCTCAGCCCCTCCGAGGACCTCCCCGTAGTGATCGAGGCCGTTGATCGAGCCGAGCGGATCGAGGCCGGGATGCCGAAGCTCGACGCGATGATCGGCGACGGACTGGTGACGCTGGAGCGGGTCGAGGTGATCGTCTACCCAGCCGAATCATCCGAAGGCGGCCCGCCCACCGCCTAGTCCAGAGCGACCACGGGCCGATCGAGGAGCGCGGCCGCCGCACCCGCGACGAGTGCCGCGCTCACCGCGACCGCCGGCCAGGCGCCGATCGCCGCGCCCAACGGATGCGAGATGACGAAGAGCGCCAGGGCGGTCGCGAGCAGCGCGATTGCCCGCCGCGGTCCCGCAATCGAGAGCGCGGCCCGCCCGCACCAGGCGCCGCCGGCGACCAACACCAGGCCGCCGATCGCCCGCACACCGGTCACCTCGGCAACGCCGAATCCGGCGATAAACGTCGCCGCGGCGACGAGCGGCACGGTGGCACGCGGCCTCACTCCACGGACCCTAGAGGTCACGGATCGCCGGCACCGAAGGAACGGCCCCTGCTTCACCGCCCGCGCCCATTCGGCGGAATCCGTGCCGATCGGACTCCCCGACGTGGATCCGCAGAAGCCTTCCCTCGCTCCGGCTCTTCATCGCTACACCCGTGGCGAGATCAGAAGGAGAGCAACGAGAGCGAGCAGCAAGTAGAGGAGGTAGAGACCAAGATAGCCGGCCTGAATGCGCCGCAGCCGATCCGCTGTCCACGCGAAGGTCCGGGTGATCGGTCGGTAGAGCCAGTTCGGGTCGAAGATCTTCGGCTTCTCCCGGATCACCGTCATCCGGGTCGGGAACCGCTCGTCGCCCTCGGCCTCGACCTGGGGCCGGATCCGGTAGATCACGTTGAAGATGACCCGGCTCATGTTCGCGTAGCCGAATGCGGAGTACTGCTCGCGCGAAGGGACCAGCTCGGTTGCCGAGGCCCACACCGGAACAACGCGGCCGCGCACCCGCGCACGAAGCAGGGCCCTGAGAACCCAAAACCCAGCGCCGAAGCTGACGAGCACGATCGCGAGGACGGTCGGCGAGATGCTGGCGAAGTCGGGGTAGCCAGGCTCAATCAGCCATCCGGGCTTGGCGATCCGCCCGAAGCCGGTAGCGCCGCCAATGTCGGCCGTCCCCCGCTCCAGCACCTCGACGACCCAGGGTGCGGCGACCCCGATCGCGAGCGAACCGGCGGCCAGGACTCCACCAGCGATCGACCGAAGTTTGCGGTCCGGCTCCGTCTGGAGTTCTGGCTCCCTCGGCAGGCCAAGGAAGGTGATCCCGATCGCCCGGACGAAGGCCAGGGCCGTTAGGCCGGCCGTAAGGGCAAGCAAGGCGCCGGCGAGGGCCATGGCGAGATGAGCGCCCGTACCCCCGACCCTGAAACCCTGCATCAACCCCTCGAAGGTCATCCACTCGCTGGCGAAGCCGCTGAAAGGCGGCAGCGCGGAGAGGGCGGCCGCGCCGAACAGGGCGCCGACCGAGGCCACCGGCAGGACCCGATAGAGGCCGCCAAGGCGATCCATGTCGTCGGTCCCGGCGGAGCGCTCGACCGCCGCGGCGGCGGTGAACAGCCCTCCCTTGGCCACCGAGTGAGCAGTGATCTGGAAGGTGGCGGCGACCAGGCCGAGTCCGAGCAGGCCCGGCTTGTGGTCGGCGGAGCCCATCAGGGCGATGCCGAGGGCGGTGACGATGATGCCGGCGTTCTCGATCGAGGAGTAGGCGATGAACTCGCGCAGCCGGCCCTGAACGATTCCGCCGAGGATTCCGAGCAGAGCCGTGACCGAGCCCGCGACAAGGGCCACGACCGCCCACCAGACGGACGGGTCACCGAGCAGGCCGAACCAGGTCCGAAGCATGCCGTAGAAGGCGAGGTTGAGCGCGACGGCGGCGAGCAAGCCGGCGCTCTCGGCGGTCGACTGGCCGTAGGCGCGGGGAAGCCAGGTCTGCATCGGAACAATCGCGGCCTTGACGCCAAAGCCTGCGAAGAAGAGCAGGAAGCAGACCCCACGCAGCGCCGCATCCTGGGCCGGTCCGAGCGTGGTGAGCGCCCCGAATGAGAACGAGCCCGCCGTGGCCGCGAGCAGCAGGAAACCGGCCAGGACCGCGGCGCCTCCGAGCTTGGTCAGCGTCAGCGTCAGCTCGGCCGCTCGGCTCGCCTCCACCTCGTGATAGCGGACCGCGACCAGGGCATAGATGACCAGCGCCGAGATCTCCCAAAGCATCAGGAAGACGAAGACGTTGTTGGCCAGGAAGACGCCGACGACCGACAGGACGAGCAGCGGTCTGAGGGCATCCGGGACTCGGGTTGGCGGGCGCAAGCTGCCTGAGGATCCGGCAACGAGCAGGGGCGCCGCAACGCCGCAGGAGATCAGGAGGAACAGCCCGCTCAGTCGATCGGCGGTGAAGCCGCCCGAACCGAGGCCGAAGCCGCCGAACCATTCCCAGTGCGCCTCCGTGCCGAACGTGGCGATCCCTCCGGCGACCGCGAGCAGCAGCGCGGCCACGCCACCGACCCAGGCGGTGAGGAGCTGAACGCGCGAGCCCCCCGGCAAGAAGGCGGCGAGCAGCGCGGCCAGCAGGAGACCGAGCGATCCGAGGGCGAGCAGCCAGGCAAGCGCGTTCATGCCGTCGCTCCCTCGACTACCGGCGCCAGCGCCGACCCGACGCGGCCGCTTGCCAGCAAGAGCCCGTGAAGCAGGGTGATCGGCGACGGAGGATCGCCGGGTATGTAGACGTCGACCGCGAGCACCTGGTCGACACCTCCGCGGACATCCGGCCCGGCCCAGATCCCACCGCTGCAGGCATCGGTCCCGGCGGCGACCACGACGCGCGGCTCGGGCATCGCCTCGTAGGTCCGGCGCAGGTGCTCCACCATCGGCGCGGTCACCGGGCCTGTCACGAGCAGCACGTCGGCATGGCGCGGCGTGGCGGTGAAGAAGAGGCCGAGCCGCTGCATGTCGTAGAACGGACTGAGAAGGGCGGCGATTTCCTGCTCGACCGCGCCGTCGGAGCCGGTGTCGATGTGGCGGATGTGGATAGAGCGCCGAAAGGGACCACCGAGCGGCTTCCCGTTGGACCCCGAAGCCTCCGCGGAGCCGAACAATGCCCTCGGGCCCGTGGACTCGGTCGTTTCGGCGAGGAGCGCTTGCCGGTGTGCGGCAGCGAGCTCGTAGCACGGCTCGATCTCAACGGCCTCGCCTCCAGCGGCCTCAAGGCAGAGCCCGCAGTTGATGCAGCGCGCCCCGTCAAGGCGCAGAGCCCCGGAGTCGGTGACCTGCAGGGCCCGCGGCAGACAAGCCCCGGCAAGCGCCTCGGCTTGCTGGCGGCTCGCGGGGCCCGAGAGGGCCGCACGCCCCCGAAAGCCTGCGGGCGCCGGATCCGGCCCGGCCGGATAAGAGCTTGTGAGCCGGCGGCTCCGCAGGCCCTTGAAGAGCCAGGCGATCATCGGTCACACCCTGCCGGCGAGAGGCCAAGACTGTGTTCGATGAAGGCGAAGTCGGTCAGGACCTGTCCCTTGAAGAGGCGATTGAAAATGCCGAAGTTGGCGAAGGAGGCCGCGCGGATATGGCAGAAGGCGAGGCGGTCAGGTCCCGCCGCGCGCAGGTAGTAGACAGTCTCGCCGCGAGCCGACTCGGCCACCCCGGCTGCCTCCTCGCTCCGCAGGGGCTGGAGCTCAATCAAGGCGTCACCGGCCGGCAGCGAGGCGAGCAGGCGATCCAAGAAACGGAGCGACTTCGCGTTCTCGCCGATCCGCACCTCGATCCTGGCCATCGCGTCGCCCTCCCCGTGCAGCTGAATCTCGGGTGGGTTCTCGGCGTAGGCCGCATACGGGAGGTCCTGCCTGGTGTCGGCGGCGATACCCGAGCCGCGGGCGACCGGTCCGACGCAGCCGAAGTCGCGCGCGTCTTCAAGGGAGAGCGGACCCGCGCCGATCAGCCGGTCGAGGAAAGAGTCGGTCTTCATCAATAATCCGAGCGCCGCCCGGTAGTCAGCCTCCCAGCGATCGAGCTCGCTGCGGAGACGGCCGGCACCGGCCCCACCTAGATCGACGGCGACTCCTCCCGGCACGATCGCCCCGCGCAGGTAGCGATTGCCGGTCGTCTCGGCGGCCAAGCGATGGAGCCGCTCCTTGAGGGCGGCGAACTGAGCCTGACCGACGGCCAGGGAGGCGTCCTCGCATTCGCGGACCATCACCTCCAGGTGGTTGTAGATCCGCTCGATCTCGGCGAGCACGCAACGGATGGCATTCGCCCGGGGCGGAAGCTCGGCCTGAGCGAGCGTCTCAAGGGCCTGGCAGAAAGCGAGCGCATGAGCCACGCTCGACGTTCCCGAGATGCGCTCAGCGACGAGGACGGCCTGCTCGAGCGGCACCTCGCAGATCCGCCGCTCGCCACCGCGGCGTTTGAAGAAGAGTCGCTGCGCGCAGTAGGCGACGTCCTCGCCGCTGGTCTGGACCAGGTACTCGGCTGTCTCGAACACTCCCGAGCGAACCGGCCCATAGGGGATGACGAACACCCCCGCCCCGCCCAGCCGGTGATGCCCGCGGTGCTCGAACTCGCCCGCCCGCTCCGGCAGCCGCTCTCCATTCGGCGTCCGCAGCAGCGGCTCGAGGCGGGGATGCCCGATCGGCTCGATCCCATGC
Organism: uncultured bacterium; assembly: GCA_963720685.1. Classification (GTDB taxonomy): domain Bacteria; phylum Actinomycetota; class Thermoleophilia; order Solirubrobacterales; family 70-9; genus AC-56. The sequence continues at coordinate 1,492,984 of CAVRGF010000003.1, forward strand.
AGGTCGTGGATCTCGCGCTCGTGCCAGTGTGCCGCCGGGACCCGCGGAGTGAGCGATGGATAGGTGGTACCACCCGAGAGGCTGACCCGAAGGGCATTCACTTGCCCGCCATCCCGGACCAGTCCGATCAGCTCTCGGCCGCTCTCATCGGGTGCGACGAAGAGCGTCATCAGTCTGCCCCCTGCCGCCACCAGCTCACTGACCGCCGGGGCCAGCTGGCGGGGATAGGCGATCGCGGTGGAGCGCAGCTCGGTCATGTATGGCCGCCGATGACGTTCGTGGCGCTGCGCAACAGATCGTTGAGCGGATCCGGAATCCAGACGCCCAGGACGAGCAGGGCGAGGAAGCTCACGATCATCGCCGCAGCCATCAGTGGCTGCTGCGGGCGACGGTTTCGCTCAGTCGGCCTCGCGGGCGCCTCCGACAGCACCATCCGGTGGAAGGTCCGGTAGAGCCCGACGAAGGCGACGTTTGCGAGCAGGATTAAGAGGCCCGCGAGGAAGAAGAAGGACTTCTCGAAGCCTCCGCTGACGATCAGCACCTCGCTGCGGAAGAGACCGAAGGGCGGCATTCCGGAGATCGCCACAGCGGCGGCAAGGACCATGAAGCCGGTGAGAGGCGCGACCCGCATCACCCCGCGAACCCCGCCAGCGGAGCGGGTCTCGTAGCGACTCAAGAGCTCGCCGGCCCCGAAGAAGGCAAGGCTCTTGCCGGCAGCGTGGGCGAGGACGTGAAGGAAGGCCCCGTAGGCGGCGACTGGGCCGCCGATCCCGACCCCGAGGCTGACTATGCCGATGTGCTCGATCGACGAATAGGCGAGCAGCCGCTTGTAGTTGACCTGACGCAGCGCGAAGAAGGCCGCCAGCGCCAGGGAGAGAGCGCCGAAGACGATCAGCAGGGCGCGGACATAGGTGGCCCCGGCCGCCGGTTCGCAGATCGCCCCCAGCCTCAGCACGGCGTAGAGGGCAGCGGCGAGCAGCGCTCCCGAAAGCATCGCGCTCACCGGGCTCGGGCCCTCGGAGTGGGCGTCCGGCAGCCAGGCGTGCATCGGCACGAGACCGGCCTTGGTCCCGAAGCCGACCACGACCAAGCCGAAGGCGGTCTTGGTCAGCGTCGGCGAAAGCTGGTGAGCGACTCCGGCGAGCTCGGTGTAGCGCGGGATGAAGCCCTGGCCGAGAACCGGGACGGCGGCCAGGTAGAGCAGCACAATCCCGAATAGCCCGACGGCGAGACCAGCCGAGCCGATCACCACGTACTTCCAGCCCGCCTCGAGCGAGGCGTCGTCGCCCTCGCTGGTAACGAGCAAGGCGCTGACAACCGTGGTCAGCTCGACCGCGACCCAGAGCACGGCCAAGTCGTTGACCAGGGGCGTCGCCAGCAACGCGAGGCCGAAGAGGTTGAGCAGCGGCCAGTAGAGTCGCCGCAGCCTGACGTGGCCGATTCCGGGCTTCAGGTAACCAGCCGAGTAGACAGCGACCAGCGCATAGACGAAGGCGACACCGAGCAGGAAGACGCCGCTCAGCCCGTCGACGTGGACGACGCCGCCGAGGGCGTTTTGGCCCGGATCGATGTCGTAGCCGAAGACGAGGACCAGGCTTGCAGCCAAGGAACCGACCCCGGCGGCTATCGAGACCCAGGCGGATGCCGGCCTGTCGCCGAGCAACCAGCTGAGTGCGGCCGCGATCAGCGGCACCGCAACGATGGTCAGAGCCCAGGCACCCATCAGCCGCGCAGGGTGTTCATGTCGATCACGCTGGTCCCCTCGGCGCGGGCGACGATCAGCCGAGCGAGCACTCCGTAGAAGAGGACCGCGGCGAGCACATCGAACAGCAGCAGGAAGCCGATCGCGAAGGGGAGGCCCGGCGCGATCGCGACGGTGGCGAAGAAGACCCCGTTTTCGAGGACGAGCAGCCCGACTATCTGGCTGATCAGGTTCTGGCGGGTGATCAAGAAGAAGAAACCGATCAGGATCAGGGCGACCGGCATGCCCAGGACGGGATCGGGCAGCAGCGCGCCAGTGGCGTCGAGCGACGCGGCCGACCAGTAGGCAAACCCGGCCAGCACGCTGCCGAGAAGCAGGGACATCGGAACCTGGATCACCAGCGGCACCTCGTGCTCGGCGACCTGGAAGGTGAGCTGGCGGTTGATCCCGATCGGGACCAGAAAGCTCTTGATCACGAGAGTGAGTGCGCCGAGGACGATCAGGTCAACCGAGGAGCGATCGATGCCGACCAGCACGGCGAAGGCCGCCGCGAACGCCGACTGGATCGCATAGACGCGGATCTGCTCGTGGACGAGCTTGGCGCCGAGCAGGGCGAGCGCGCTGAGCAACGCTCCGATCGCGATCAGCGCCGCGAGGGCGTGCGCGAGGTCGTAATGGGGTCCGGAAGCCACCGTGTCAGCCGTTCGCCAGGTAGAAGACGACGATCGCCAGTAGCGAGAGGACGAAGCCGGCCCCCATGAAGTCGGGGATGCGGAAGAGGCGCAGCTTCGCGACGGTCGATTCGATAACAACGATCACCAGCGCCAGGCCGAGCATCTTCGCCAGTAGCAGCCCGAGCGCCACTGCGACGTCGCCGGCGCCTCTTGTGTCCGCGGGCCCCCATGGCACCAGCAGCACGTTCAGGAAGACGACGTAGAGCAGGTACTGCTTCATCGCTGAGCCCCAGCGGAAGAGCGCCATCGCCGGGCCCGAGTGCTCGAACAGCCGGGCATCGTCGATCATCCCAAACTCGAGCGTCGAGCCATGACTCTCGATCGGCACGCGACCCGTGTCGACGATCAGCATCAGGAAGAAGGCAGCGGCCGCGAGCAGGTGGCTCGGCCGGAAGTACTCCGAGGCCGACCCCTGGATCGTTGCGTTGAGCGCATAGGGCAGGTCGGTCCCGCTGACCAGCGCCACGGTGAAGAAGACGAAGATCAGCGTCGGCTCGACCAGGGTCGCCACCGACTGGGTCCGGCTCGAGCCGAGGGCCGCGTACGGCGAGCCGGAGTCGACGCCGGCGAGTGCGGTGACGAAGCCGGCCAGGCCGAAGAGCAGGGCGCCGCCGAGGATATCGCCGGCCGTCCCTAGCGGCAGCGGGAAGCTGGTCAGGATCGGAATCAGGAAAGCGATCGCGCAGTAGGCCGCAACAGCGATTACCGGCGCGATCTCGAAGAACGGCGACGAAGAGGCCGGATGCAGGGTCTCCTTGCGGAAGAACTTCGCGATGTCGTAGTAGGGCTGCAGCACCGAGGGCCCGCGACGGGACTGAAGCTGCGCCTCGAGCTTGGCGATCACCCCGCTCAGCAGCGGCGCGAACACGAGCATGCTGCCGACCTGGCAGATCTGAATCGTCCACGGCGGCATAAGGTGCGCTTGCGCAGGCTCCTATCTCGAAGTTGAAGAGATAGGAGTCATCAGCCTTCTGCGGAGGCATCTCGGCGCGAGCGCCGCGGCGAACTCCATCGCCACGTCCCGAAGGACAGCGGCATCATAGCGGCGAGTGCGCACTGGCTGATCTGGCGCGGGGACTTCCTCAGACGAACCTCTACCGCCCTCGTTCGGCACTGAGCCGAAGGGCGTCCCCGACCTCCTTCTCCGCCTCGGCCCGGCCGGCCCACCCTTCGATCGCGCTGGCCCGACCCGGCTCAAGGTCCTTGTAGACGAGGAAGAAGTGCTCGATCTCCTCCAGCACACGGCGCGAGACCTGATTGAGCTCGTCCACTTCCTCCCACTCCGGATCCCCAAGCGGCAGGCAGAGGACCTTGTCATCGACGCCATCCTCATCGCTCATCCGAAAGACGCCGATCGGACGGGCGGCAATTCGGCAGCCCGGGAAGGTCGGCTCATCGTTGAGGATCAGGGTGTCGAGGTGGGAGTCGATCCGCGTTCCGGCCGTTCCCCTGCCCTCTTTGCGGCCCGTCGTCAGCGTGTCCTCGATAAATCCGTAGTCGGCTGGAAAGAAGACCGACGCGAAGAGGCGGCGATCCAGTCGCAATACACCGCGCTCCTCGTCGTACTCGTACTTGTTGCGACTGCCCTTGGCCACTTCGACGAAGCAGCTCACCTCCATCGTTGCGGCTCCTTTCGATTGATCTCCGGTCCGCACTCGCGCCGCCCGACTACCTCCTCAGCGAGGCGATCAACGCGTCGCTGTCTGCGAGCAGATCGAGCGCTGCCAGGATCGATGGACAGACCACGTCGGCGGCCTCCATCGCCTCACTGCTTAGTCCCTCGGGCCCAAGAACGGCGATCCCCAGCGCGACCTCGTCGAACATCCCGGCGTCGTTTCGCCCGTTGCCGATCGCCACGCATCGCTGTGCGCCCAGGGTCGCCGCCGCTTCGCGCTTCTGTTCGCCCCTCCTAACTCGGCGGGCCGTAACGCCAAGCCGCTCGGAGATCTCCGAGAGTGACCCAAAGGTGTCCGCGGAGAGCAGATGAACGTCGAGAGCATTACCGAGGCCTTTGACTCGCTCGGCCACCCCGTCGATCAGCCGGCCCCGGTCGGTGAGCGTTCCGTTCACGTCCAAGAGGAGATGTTCGAACGTCAACGTTTCCCATCCCGGAATCTCCACGGAAACCGTCATCGACCACCCCTGACCAACGGTGCCCGCGACAGCGAAGAACCCGGGGGTGGGCGATCGTGCCCCACATATCGAATTATCACCTCGGTGCAGGAGCGCTGCTCGCTCCCCTTGGGCTCGTGCGCTGCCGTGTAGCTGCGCTTGCGGTCGTACTCGCGAAGCTGGCGGTCGAGCTTCGCGAGCCGCTCCTGCCAGTCCTCGATCAGCCAGCGCGCCTGGGCGCCGTCCCGATGACGACGCAGCGACTGCTCGAGGATCCCCTCCAGGTGAATCCTGCAGACGCCGTCCGAGGCGACGTAGGCCGAGCGGCTCGCATCGTCGTCGAGAAGTTCGGAGAGGAACGCGGCGTGGGCATCGCCGATCTCGGCGAGTGAGACACAGATGTCACACTCACGCTCCCGCGCCAGCCCTTGCCCCAGCTCGCGTCTGCCGCTCCGCCCTGGCCGTGTCCGTGCCAGATGCGTCAGCTGCTCGAAGTCATGGCGGGCGAGCTGCCTGTAGATATCGGCGATCGGGGCTCCCGTGCCCTCGGCGCGACAGATGGCATGCAGACCCCAGGCGTGGGTGCGACAGAAGCCGCCAGACTTGACGAAGGCGTGGCGGCTCGCGGGGTTGAGGATGCCGTCGCGGACAAACCCCCCGAGCAGCCGTTCCTCGCTACAGGCGTCAACGCGGCAAAGCGGGCATCCCGTCTCGCGCAGAGCCCGGTAGACCTCGTGGTTGCTCGGGTTGAGCGCCGCCGGTCTTGGTCGCTGTGCCTCAGCCACGCCTGCGCGACTCCCTCCAGATCGAGAAGCTGAGCAAGAGGGACACGGCAATCGGCATTACGAACCAGGCCGAGCTGCTATCGCTGACCAGCGCGGTCGCGCCCAGAGCCAGGACCACCCCGGCGGCCGTCATCCAGTCGTCGCCCGCGATGAACTCCCATACCCCGACCAGGAAGGCCCGCACTCGCCTCATGCCTCGGCCACCTTGACCGCCGCACTCTCGGCGGCCTCGCTGGCTCGGAAGAGGCGGGCAAGGCCAAGCGAGAAGAGGAGCACCATGGCAACCACGGCGGGCAGGGCAGCGTCCCCGCCCGGCCAGCTGGCCCCGGCCCCTTCGGCGCCCCAGAAGATGCCGAACGAGGTCAGCATCACCCCGACGCTGAACTTCATCGCGTTCTCAGGAACACGCGAGAGGGGACGGTGGACGGCGACGCCCACAACAGCGACGACGAGAATCGCGGCTAGGGCCGACGCGGCGGCGAGGCCAACGCGATGCTGGTTGGCCCCGAAGGTGAGCGCGATGAAGACAACCTCGAGGCCCTCCAGAAGGACTCCCTTGAAGGCGATGGTGAAGGCGTAGCCATCGAAGCCTCCGTGGCGGGCCCCGGCAGCTCTTGCAGCCGCGACCTCCTCCCGGAATATCCCGTCCTCGTCGTGCTGGGCCTTCAGCCCGGCGGCACGCAGGATCGCCTTACGCAGCCACTGCAGTCCGAAGACCAGGAGCAGGCCGCCGACGAAGAGCCGCAGCATGTTGATCGGCAGTGAGGTGAGTCCGGGACCGATGATCGCGGTGGCCGCCGCAAGAGCGGCGACGGCGCCGCCACAGCCGATCAGGGCCGAGCGCCAGCTGCGGGTTGTGCCCACCGCGAGCACGATCGTCAGCGCCTCGACTGCTTCGACGGCGCAGGCCAGGAAGACCGAGAGCGCCAGTCCGATGGCCTGACCGTTCATCGCTTCCTCGTGCTCTTCGCCTTCCGCCCAATGCTGGTCGCGAATCGGGCGTAGTGCGGGACTTCGTAGGGATGCTCCGGCGGCTGATCGCGCAGGGCCTCCTTCTCCCAGCCGGCGGTCAGGTAGATCGCCCGGCGCCACGAGTCGGCTTCGTGCTCCTCGGGCCCGCCTTCGTACTCATGGCCCTGCTTGCGGATGTTCTCCGAGAGGTGATCGGCCGTCTCGGAGACGACCCGCCGCTGCAGGGCGAGCAGCAATCCGCGCTGCTCGGGATTGGCCCGGCCCCAGACCATGGCGAAATGAGGGAAGCAGAGCCCATTCGACTCAAGGAGGAGCTTGCGCGAGCGGGGGTTGGCGTCGATCTCCTCAAGCAGGTAACCGGTGTTCTTCTCCAGCTCGTCGTCCCGGTACGCACAGGCGGGACAGGGATCCGCCTCGCCGAGCTCATCTTCCGGGACAAGGCCATCGAGCAGCTCTTCGAGGCCCCGCAGCGTGTCGAGGTAGACGTTGCTGATTCCGAGGTTGGAACGCAGACCTTCTACCTCGAGCCGGCGGAGCCGGCCGGCGTGCTCGCCGCAGAACCCGCGGGCCTCGCGCAGCCGGTCAAGCGTCTTGTCATCCGAGGAGTAGTCGCCGAAGAAGGCCCACATGTACTCCCCGTCCATCTTGTAGGCAACCCTGCACAGCGGGCAGACGCCGCGCTTCAGACCTTGCTTGAGGAAGCGGGTGAGTGCGCTGTCCGGGGGCATCGATGACCTCCAATCCGGTTGCCGTGAACCGACCAGAGGCCATCAGCGGCCGAAACCGCGGTTAAAAAGCGAGCCTCATCGCTTGAGATCAGGATACGGGACGGATTCCGAAGTGGCGGACTCCTGAACATGGATCAGGAGGTCGCGCCCTCGAAGCGATGGAGGTCTTCGCCATCGTCCGGGTCCTTCCAAGTCACCTCGCATGGCCATTCCTCGTGCTCGCCGTGACCCTCGACCGGCAGGTTCATGCCGCCCTCGAGCGGGCCATCCAGGGCCAAGGCCGGATGACGTCCACGGGCGCCGACGTGACGCGGCATCGTCTCGCTGCGTCGCGAGATACTGCGCGGGCGATGCCAGGGAAGAACGTCGAAATCGTGCGGACCTTGGCGGAGAGCTTCCAGCGCCGTCAGCATGAGCAGGCGTTCGAGTTCTATGACTCCGAGATCGAGTGGGACTCGTCGCGGCTCCAGGGTCTGCTTCCAGATATCGCGGGCGTCTTCCACGGCCACGAAGGCGTCAGGGCCTACTGGCGGAACTGGCTGTCGGCTTGGAGCGATCTGCATTTCGAGATTCAAGACGTGCGGGACGCGGGCGAGGACGTGGTGCTGCTGATCCGCAACCAGCGCCAGTGGGGGAAGCACAGCGGACTCGAGACTGAGATGCCTCCCTACGGCATGGTCTTCACGTTTCGCGACGGGAAGGTAATCCGGTGGCGGTCCTATCCCGACCAGACCTCGGCCCTCGAAGCCGCCGGGCTCTCGGAGTAGGCGATGTCGCAGGAGAACGTGGAGATTGTCCGCCGCGCCTACGAGGTCAACAACTCGCTTGGCACAACCGGGCCTGAGTTTGTCGATCCGGGGGAGATAGCGCCCGACTTCTGGGCGCATCTGGCCCCCGACGTTGAGCTGCGGGAGCGCACCGAGCTGCCCGACGCGAAGACGTATCGAGGGCGCGACGAGGTGAAGGAGTTCTGGCGCAAGACCCAGGAGGTCTTCGCGGAAGTTCGCTGGGAGCCGCTGGAGTTCACCGACCTCGGGCACGCCGTGCTGGTCCTCACGAAGGTAGTTGCAACTGGGCGCGACAGCGATGTGAGCACCGAGATGGACGAGACGGACGTGTTCTGGTTTCGGGACGGCCAGATCGTGCGCCTTCAAGGATTCGCTACCAAAGAGCAAGCCCTCGAAGCCGCCGGACTGCGGGAGTAGCGATACTGCGCGGGCAATGTCGCAGGAGAACATCGAGGTCGTTCGCGAGGCTGTCGACTCGTTCAACGCCTTTATGCGGGGCGAGCTGAGCGCCGAAGCGGCCATGGAGATCCTTGATCCCCAGATCGAGGTGAGCTGGCATGAAGAGCGGTCGATGCCTGACCTCCCGCAGTCTCTCCGCGGGGCGACCGAGCTGCTCGGGTACGCAGCGGAGAGGAGGGCAATCGATCTCATCTTGGAGCTGGGCGAATTCATCGAAGCGCCCGGCGATCGCGTTGTGACTCCGCTGATCCAACGATTCGGGGGCGGCGAGGGCATCGTCCCGTACGAGTCCCACCTCTCGTATGTCTGGACCATCGCGGATAGAAGGGTCCAAACGGTGGAGATCTATCTGCGTCGGGAGGAAGCCCTCGCGGCCGCCCGCGTGGCGGATTAGCTCGCCCTCCGCCCCTCGGCGGCACACCGAGAAACCGGGCATCCGCCTTTCACAGAGGGCGCTCAACCGACGTGCCGGCACCCAGCTGGACGATCTCGTCCTTGATGCCGACCATGATCGGATGGACGTCGGCGGGCCTCGCGTCGACCCTGATCCGGTCCCTCGTGACCTCGATCTGCAGCCCCCAGTGGCGCCGGTAGCGGATGCTTAACCGCAGCTTCGTCATCTCCTCGGGTAGATGCGGGTTCAGCCAGAGCACCTCATCCCGAGTCTCGATCCCAGTGAAGGCTCGCTGGACGATGTCGATCGTCCCGACCATTGCGCCGAGATGCACGCCTTCGGGAGTCGTACCGCCCTGGGTGTCGAGCAAGTCGCCCTCGAGCGCCTCCGCCAGGAACCGCCACGCCCGCTCGCGGTCGGAACGGGCCAGGACCCAGGCGTAGACCACTTTGCTCAGGGTGGACCCGTGCGTGGTGCGCGCCTCGTAGTAGCTGATGTTCTTGGGAATCGTGTGGTACTCGAACGAATACCCCAGCCGCGCGAAGAGCTCTTTGAGCTCGTCGGCGGAGAGCAGGTAGAAGAGCATCAGCACGTCGGCCTGCTTCGAGGCCTTGTATCTGTTGGGCGTGTCTCCTTCGGCCTCGAGGACCCGGTCGAGGCGCTCGATGTTCCCGTACTTCTCGCGATAGCCCTCCCAGTCGAGCTCCTCCAACTCCTCGTAACCTTCGAACTGGTCGATGATCCCGTCTTCCCGGAGCGGGAGGAAGAGTTTGCGGCTGATCTCCCCCCATCGTTCGACCTCCTCGGGTCGCAAGCGCAGCATGCTCGTCAGCTGTTCGCGACGCTGCACGGGCAGCGCGCTCATGACGCTCTGAGCTCTCCACAGCACCCACGCCGCCATCGCGTTGGTATATGCGTTGTTGTCGATCCCCGGCCGCTCGGAATCGGGGTAGGCGTCGTGGTACTCGTCTGGGCCGACCACCCCGTTGATCACGTAGCGGTCGCGAGCGGGGTCGTAAGTCGCGATGCTCGCCCAGAAGCGGGCAATCTCGACGAAGACCTCGGCGCCGAAGATCGCCAGGGTCTCGATGTCGTTCGTCGCTTGGTGGTATTGCCAGATGTCGTAGGCGATTGTGATGTTGATGTGCCGTTGTAGGTGCGAGTGGTCGGGGTTCCAGCGACCCGAGCGCGGGTTGAGGTGGACCGTCGGGGTGAGCTCGACCCCGTTCGAGCCGCTCTGCCACGGGAAGATCGCCCCGTCGTATCCCGCCTCCCTCGCCGCCCAGCGAGCGGCTCCGAGTCGCCGGTAGCGATAGCGAAGCAGGCCGCGGGTGAGCTCCGGGAGGCGAAGCGTGAGGAACGGGAAGACGAAGACCGCGTCCCAGAAGACGTGTCCCCGATACGCCTCCCCGGCCAGGCCGCGGGCCGGTACGCCGGCGTCGACGTCGTTCACGTGCTCGGAGATCGTCACCAGGAGGTGGTAGAGGTGGAAGCGGATCTCGGGGCCGACCATGTTCCTCGGCCCCTCGAGCTCCAACGAGCATGCGTCCCAGAGTTCGTTCCAGCGCAGGGCGTGCTCATCCAGCAGCTCGTCGAATCCGGGCGCGTACGCGAGTCGCCTGCGAGCTTCAAGCGCCGGCTCGGAGACCGCCGGCTCACGCGTCGTGTGGAGCGCGACCACCTTCTCGGCCGTGATCGCCTCCCCCTGACTCACCTCGGCCTCGGCCTCCAGGGCGATCCAGGCTGCCTCCTCGATCACGAGCCAGCTCGAGATGAGGCTCTCGCCTTCACGCAGGAGCCGCGTCCTAGCGGCTTCGGCGACGCGGATGTGGGACTGGTTGGTCTCGACCTCGAGCAGGGTCGTCTCCGGGTCGACAGCGTGCGCGGCGAGTGCGACCAGGTGCTGGTTGGAGAGGCCGCGGTAGCGCTGCACACCGCCGTTCGAGACCCGGCCGTCGAGGGCCGAGCGGAAGGTCACCCTGCCGGACCAGTTGAGAGGAACGACCGTGGTCTCGAGCGCCGCCAGGTTTGGATCCGCCATGCTCATCAGCCGGCGCTCCGTGAACTCCGTCTGGTGGCCCAAGCCGTCGCGGAAACGCACCCGACGCGTCAGCAACGCGCGACGCAGGTCGAGCTCCTGGCGATACTCGGCGAGCTCTACCCTCGAGAGATCAAGCCACTCGCCGTCCTCGATCCGGAAGCTGAGCGGAAGCCAGTTCGGCAGGTTGACGATCGACTCGTCCTCCACCTCGCGGCCGGCCACGTCGCTCGTGAGCCGGTTGTAGCAGCCCGCCGCGTAGGTACCGGGGTAATGCGTCTCGTCGGCGCTTGACTCGGCCGCGGCGGCACGACTGGCGAAGCGCCCGTTCCCAAGGGTGCAGAGCGACTCGCGAAGCGCCTCGTGGGAGGGATCGAAGCCCTCCCAACTCAGCGACCAGCCGCTCAGGGCAGGGACACGCCCGACCGCGTTGCTCACGGGTCTCCCGCCCGGCCGGACACTCGCACCTCACCGAGGTCTGCGACCACCGCGTCGGCGCCGTGTTCTCGCAACGCTTCGGCCTGGCCGGTCCGATCGACGCCGATCACCAACGCGAACCCGCCGCGGCGCCCCGCTTCGACCCCCGCGAGCGCGTCCTCGACGACGGCGGAGCGAGCCGGCTCGACCCCGAGTCGCCTGGCCGCCTCGAGGAATACCGCGGGGTCGGGTTTGCCGCTCAGCCCCAGGTCGTCCGCAACCATGCCATCGACCTTGGCGTCGAAGAGATCGGCGACGTCAGCGGCCTCGAGTATCTCGGAGCAGTTGCGCGAAGCAGAGATGATCGCCGTGCGGTACCCGCTTGCCCGTAGGCGGCGCAGCAGGTCAACCGAGGATGGGAAAGGCGCGACGTCCTCCTCCCGGAGCCGGGCCAGGAACAGCGCGTCCTTGCGGTTACCAAGGCCGCAGATGGTTTCGGCGGTCGTGGGATCGCCGGGGTCCCCGTGGGGCAGCGAGATCCCACGCGATCCGAGAAACAGCTCCACTCCTTGGTAGCGGGGCATTCCGTCAACGTATCGGTGGTAGTCGAGTTGCCCGAAGGGCCGGTGGTCCTCGCCGGCGGCCTCCGGCCGATCTTCGAGGAAGCGGTCGAACATCTGTCTCCAGGCGGCCGCGTGGACGGTGGCGGTGTCCGTGATCACGCCGTCAAGGTCGAATATCACTGCATCTAGACGCTCCGCGTGGACCTCTGGCGGACCGGTGTCGTCGGCCACCTCTGCAGTCTCCTCCTTCTCCCTCGTCGCTGCTGCAACTCCCTGATACACGGGCCTGGGTCTCGCCGACCGGGCGGAGTTGATGGGCCACACCGGGACGCTCGCCGCCGTCTTGGAATCCTCTCCAAAATGGTCGCTCTCCGAGCGGATGCCTTAATCCCGCCCTGAGTCTCTCCATCCACCGGGGAGAGCCCGCTCCCTACAGAGTTGCCTGCCGCCCGTTTTGAGGAGTGTCGATCTCGACTCGCCCGCGAGATAATGCGCCCACGATGTCGCAGGAGAACGTCGAGATCGTGCGAGCCGCCTTCGCGGCACTGGCGAGCGGCGGGGCCGACGCTCTCGCCGAGTACTTCGCCGACGACATCGACGACCGGGTGATCGAGGGTGCCCCAGGTGTCCACGGTCCGATCCTTGAAAAAGAGGCGGTCCGCGCCTACGTTCACAACTGGTCCGAGGTGTTCGACGACTTCAAGGTCGAGCCAGTCGAATTCGTCGACGCAGGGGAGGATCGGGTCGTCGCGGTGTTTCGGTGGGGCGGACGCGGGACGCTGAGCGGCGAGGAGGCGTATCGCGTCTCCGCGATCAGGTTCACGCTTCGGGATGGAAAGATCGCCCGCGCCCGCGAGTACGCGTCCCCGGCCGAAGCCCGCCAAGCCACCGGGTTGTCGGAGTAGACGAGCAGCCCCCGTATGGCCGTTCGCGTCGCAGAATCCATCGAAATCAACAGGGCGCCCCTCGACGTCTGGACCGCGATCGCTGACTGTTCCTTCGATCCGAAGTGGCGGGAGGGGCTTTCTGAGATGGCCCGAGACCATGCTGGAGGCCCAGCAGTCGGCACCAAGGTCCACGAGGTGGTCAGATCGTCGGGCCGAACCGACATGGTCGACGCTGTTGTCACCGATCTCAACCCAGGCGTGTCCTACCGATTCTCGGGCAGCGGAACCATCGGTGGCCTGAGCGGAGCCCGCACGGTTCAGCCCAATGGGAGCAGCGGGGCAGTGTTTACCTACGAGATCGAGTTGGAGCCAAAGGGCGGCACGCGCTTGCTCCGCCCGGTTCTGGGGCCGATGGTGCGCTCTCGGCTGAAGAAGGATCTGATTAGGCTCAAGGCGCTGCTCGAGGAAAGCAGATAGGCAGGTCTTCGGATCTACCCACGCGCCGTCGAAGCCGCCGGGCTGCGGGAGTAGGCGATGTCCCGAGCTCCGCTGATCTGCTCCCGCCTCCGCGACAAGTAGGCAGCCTGAGACCGCTCCCGCCCCCCGCTCGGCGTGTGGCCGGGCGGGGGGACGGAGTGGGCGGACGCTATTAGTGAGAGCGTGGCGTCACAAAGCCGGTCGCGGTGCCCTGGATCGTGAACGTACCCTGTGGGCCGCTGAAGCTCTGGAACGGAATCGTGCAGTCCACGGCGCCCTTGTGCGGGCCGCCCTTTGACGCCGTCTGGGTTTGAGTCTGCGTCGTGCCGCCGGGCGGCGTGAACGTCGTGGTGATGTCCAACGAATACGGAACAGCGACGCCGGTGCCGTTCAGGATGTGGGCCGGTGTGAACTTGCCGTTGCCGTTGACGACCACTTGATACGCCGTCCCGTTGCAATCAAGCTCGAGCTGGGTCGCGTTCTTGGCATTGGTGGGGTCCGCCACCGCCGAGGGGGCGAGCGCCGCGATCGACAGGGCGGAGATCCCGAGTAGGGCGAAGCCTCGCTTCATTGCTGTGCCTCCTTAGTCCGCCTATAGGGAGCAGCACGATTACGCCTCGATCATCAATGCGCCCTAAATGGATGCTCGGCTTACTCAAACCGACTACTCGTCCGCATTAGGACGTCCCCAGGGCTCGGCCCCAAGCCAGCCCGCGCGAAGGCGTTTGGGGCGGTGAGTGCCAGTCCCGGCCACTCCTTCGCGCGTTGCGCTCGGCCCGCGAGATACTGCGGGGCGATGTCGCAGGAGAACGTGGAGATCGTCCAGAGGTTCATCGACCGCTACCTCGCCGCCCCGAGCGACATACGAGAACTCGTTGCCGACTTCTTTGAGCCCGACGCCGACTACTACCCGGTGCGAAAGTTTCCCGAGGCACGGCCGTGTCATGGGGTCGAGGAGATCGCTCGCTTCTGGACCGACTACCGGGATGTGTGGGACCGCTACGAGATGGAGGTCAAGAAGCTGATCCCCGTGAGCGATGATCGCGTCCTCGTTCACGCTGTACTCCGGGCCGACGGGCGCGAGAGCGGGGTGAAACTGGAGGGCGACCTCTACCAATGCCTCTGGCTTCGGCTGGGGCGCTTCTTTCGGTGGGAGGACCACCTAACCCTGAAGGGTGCCCTTCGCGCACTCGGCCTCAGGGGCGAGACCCTCGAAGCCGCCGGGCTGCGGGAGTAGGCGATGTCGCAGGAGAACGTCGCCGTTGTGCGGCAGCTGGTTCAGGGCTTCAACCGGCGCGACCTCCCGGCCATGACCCAATGGTTTGACGCCGAGATCGAATGGATGCCTGGGGGACCCGCCGCCGTGGAACGCCCGGTCTACCGGCGACTCGACGAGGTCTCAGGCGGGTTCGCCACGACCTGGGAGACCTGGGAGGTGTTCCGCCTTGAGGGACACGAGGTTCGTGATCTTGGTGAATCGGTCCTCTGGCTGGGGCGTTCCCACCTCAGAGGCGGTGCAAGTCACGTCGACCTCAACGAGGAGTTCGCCGTCCACCTGCTGATGGACGGTGGCAAGATCGTCCGGATGCATGGCTTCCCCTCGTGGCAAGACGCCCTCCAAGCCGCCGGCCTTTCGGAGTAGGCGATGTCGAAGGAGAACGCGGAGATCGTGCGATCGACGTTCGAGCCCTTCGACGGCGTCAACCTGGCTGCGATCGACTGGAGCGCCGAGGTGATCCGCGAAGCGCTCGGGCGGGCGTACTCGCCAGAGATCGAGCTCACAACGCTGGCGATACCGCTCGGACTCGACGTCAGCGACAGCTACCGTGGACTGGACGGCGTGGTCGAGTACCTGCGGACTTGGCTGGAGCCCTTCAGCGAGTATCACGTCGAGAACCTCGACTATGTTGACGCCGGGGAGTGCGTTCTCGTTCCGAGCCGGCAGTGGGGCATCGGAACAGAAAGCGGCGCGCGGGTCGAGCTCGAGCTCACGACCCTCTACGAGGTGCGAGACGGTCGCATCACGCGGGTTCACCAATACGACACGATGGACGAAGCCCTCGAAGCCGCCGGACTCTCGGAGTAGGCGATGTCGAAGGAAGAACGCATCGCCTACAACGAGGCCTTGTGTCGGGACCTCAACGAGCGCAAGGCCGAGTGGATGGAGAGCGGCCAGCCGACCGCCGGCTTTCGATGCGAGTGCTGGCGGATCGACTGCGGCGCCCGCATCCGACTCTCGTGGCCGGAATGGGAGGAGGTCCGCTCGAAAGCGAATCGCTTTGCGGTGGCCCCGGAGCACACAGAACGCGAGGTTGAACAGGTCGTCAGGGAGTTTCCTCACTTTTGGATCGTCGAAAAGCGCGGCGAGGCGAGAGACGTGGCCGAGAAGCTCGCCTGACCGCGACAAGCTGCCGGGCGGCGGGAGTAGGCGATGGCGACTCCTTGAGGGCACCCCCGGATAGAGTCCTTCCGAGCCAACGAATGAGGAGGTCCCGATGCACGCAGTCGTCGTCAGGGTCACGGTCAACGACCGAGAGGCCGCCACCAGCCAACTTCGCGAGCGGGTTGTACCTGGCGTATCGCAGGCTCCAGGATTCGTAGCCGGGTACTGGACACGAGGGGACGACTCGGGATTGAGCATGGTCGTCTTCGAGTCGGAGGACGCCGCCAAGGCCATGAGCGACAGGGTCCCGTCGCTGGTAACTGACGCGGTCACGATCAAGGACATCGAGGTGCGCGAGGTCGTAGCGCACGCCTGATCCTCTTGGATCAGGGGAAATGCCCTCGAAGCCGCCGGGCAGCGGGAGTAGCACGGCTGGAACGGGAACGGTGGCGGGGAACGCCGAGGCCCGTTTGGGAACCCAAAATCTAGATGAGGGGAATATGTATTGGATGGACGGCGCGCGGGCTGGCCCGCTCCCCCTCCGCCCCTGCGCGTCCGCAGTTCAGATTAAGACGCGACGGGTCCTCCCAATTCGAGAGCGAGGAGGGTGCGTGCTCGAGCGATGGTGATGCTCAATCGACTCATGCACTTGTCTTGTTCGGGTCACGGTCCAGGACTTTGGCCCGTTGTCTGCGCTGGCGGGTAGGCGTGAGCAGGCAGGGGATAAGCGCATGCTAGGTGAGCAGGCGAACTAGCCAAGCTGGCGTGGCGCTGGGCCGGCGGGACAGATCCACCTCATCTAGCCCAAGGTTTCAGGGGACGACATCTCGGGTAGTAGCCAAACCGAGGGGCGGCCTTACCGCCCGTGGCAAAGGACCGGTGACCGTTTCCCTTTGCCGATGGGGCGCAGGACGAGGGGGTCGTCCCCTCCTATTACCCCGGGCCGGTCTGGGGCTTGTGCGCCGCTCGTTGAACCTTCGGCCAGGGGGTAGGAGGTCGTGGTCAAAACTACCGAGAGGGATCAGATGTCAGCCATAGCGTCACTTGCACTCCCGTTGGCCGCGAGCATCGCGCTGCCGGGAATCGTCGTCCTCATCCTCATCATCCTCCTGGTCGTCTGGCTCGTCAGACGGGTCTAATCCTTCACTTGCTTCGGCCCTCCCGATGGTTATAGGTTCTCGATTGGGAGGGTTGGCATCTGCCCCGATGCTGGCCGGACCTCCCGAATGCACCGCCGGCCACGCTCGCCGCTCCCCTGTTCACACCGGCAACTCCGATGGACCGGCCCGCTCGCATGGCTGTTCAAGGTGAGTTCTGGGAGAGCCGCTTCGGCCATGCGCCTGCGTTCTCGCTCGGGGTGGAGGAGGAGCTGCTCCTGGTGGGGGCTGACAACGAGCTCGCCGACCGGAGCGCTCAGATCGTCAAGGACACGGACACGGCTCAAGGCGACGTCGACCGCGAGCTGTTCAAGGCGATGGTCGAATCGAGGTCCGAGATTTCGGCCAGCGTCGCCGAGGCGCTCGCCACGTTAAGCGACATACGTCGCGAGCTGCTCGAGTCGGGAGCCCGGATCATCGGCGCCGGGCTCCACCCGAACGCGAGCGCCGGAGAGAGCGACGTGCATCAAACCCATCGGTACTCGATGATCGAGGATCTGCTTCAGGGCGTTTTGCGGACCCCGATATGCGGTCAGCACATCCATGTCGGCATGCCCGATCCGGCGACAGCGGTCCGCGCCTACAACGGCATCCGCACGCATGTGCCGCTGATCAACGCCCTGGCGTCCAACTCACCGTTTTGGTTCGGCGTTGATTCCGGCCTCGCGAGCGCCCGAACGGTCCTCTTCCGAAGCTATCCCAGGGCCGCGATGGCGCCGCGGTTCGACGACTACGAGCATTTCTGCCGAGTCACCCGGGAGGTTTGCCTCGCCGGTGGCCTGGACGACTACAGCCACATCTGGTGGGACGCCCGTATTCACCCCGGGCTCGGGACAATCGAGGTCCGAGCCGCGGACACCCAGTTCGACCTGCGACGCGCAGCGGCCATCGCCGCATTGGTTCATTGCCTGGTCCGGATCGAATCCGAACGCGACCAGGGCGACATCCCGTCACGCGAGGCGCTCGCCGAATCGAGCTTCCAGGCGACCCGCTATGGCATGGATGCTCAGCTTCTGAGTCGAGCCGGTGACCTCTCGGGAGCCCGCGACCTCGGTCGTGCCTGCCTCGAGGAAGCGATGCCCTTCGCCGCGGAGCTGAACTGCGAAGTGGAGCTGCGATATGTCGCGACCATGCTCGAGGAGGGCTCCGGCGCCGAGCTTCAGCGACGTGCTCACGCCGATGGGGGCATGGAGGCACTCCTGCGCTATCTGCTCGCGGAGACCGCGCGCCTCTAATCCGCGGCGCTCTCGCGAACCTTGATCTTGCCGGAGCCGACGGCGACGTTTCGGTCCGCTGGGGCTGATTCACGTACCGAGGACCGGGTAGGAGTTGTCCGACCTGAAGACCGCAGAGGGAGAACAGATGCTGGCCACAGCCTCACTTGCGCTGCCGTTGGGAACGACGATCGTCCTGCCGGGGATCATCGTCGTGATCCTGATCATCGTCCTGTTGCTCTGGCTGTTCTGAGCCGTGGCGAAAGCGTTTCGCCCGCCTGAACGCGAAGATCTCCAGCGGGACGCCCAGGCCACCCAGAAGAAGGTTCAATCGGAGAACGGGAGGCGGTCCGTCACGCTGGTCAGCTAAAGAGCGAGGCGTGGGCCCGGCTAGCGTCGCTTAGTCAAGCCTTGCAGAACAACCTCAATCGGCGAGCGCCCGTTCTCTGCGTCCCCAGCGACGCCTTCGCTTACCTTGCGAACCTCCGTCGCGAGCGATCCCAGTCCTTCGCCGAAATTACCTACGCTCTTCGCCGCGTCAGCAAGGTCCTTGGTTACGGCTCGGGTGTGACTCTTCCTGGGCATCGGTACGCCGAGAACCCGCTTTGGCGAGTGCCGACCCGCGAGTGCAGCGCCGCCGGCAAGCCCCAGGAGTCCGGCACCGGCAGCCAGCGCGGGGACCTTAGCCTTCCCCGCGGCATCGCCAAGGGCACTTCCAGCGCTCTCGACACGTTCCTTGGCCGAATCTGCAGCACCAGCGAGGGAACGCTTGCCGGACTGGGTGCGATTCGAGCGCCGGCTGCCCTGGCCGGACGGTCGCGATGAACGCGACGAGGCACGCCCGCTTGTGCTTGACCGCGATCCATTGGTGCGTCCGCTTGCGCTGCTCGCGCGACCTCCACCAGACCGACGAATTTGCGAGCCGCGCGTGCCAGTGCGGCTTTGAGAGTTCGATGGCGAGCGCCTCTTCCTGGAGGGGCTCTTGGTCTGTGGAGGCATAATGAAATCCCTTTCGTCACGGCTGGACAATCGTTTCGTTGCTGGTACCCAGGAAGGTGAACGGCAAACTCGCAATGGGGCCATCGCACCTGCGGGCCGCGATCGCTCAGCCCTCGCCGCCCGGGATAGGCTCCCACTGTGGCTGATCTGCGCAAGCGCCGCATAGCCGACAATGAGGCGCTGTTCAGGGCCGCCAATGAGCGGATAGCGGATTGGGAGGAGCGAGACCGCGCGGAGGCGGTCGAGCCCTACTTCTGCGAGTGCGCGGATCCCGAGTGCAGGGAGAAGGTCAAGCTTCGAGGCTCAGACTACGAGCGAGTCCGCAGCAACCTCGCTCATTTCTTCGTCGTGCCCGGACACGAGATCCCCGACGTAGAAACGGTGCTTGAGTCCCACTCAGACTGGGCTCTGGTCGAGAAAACTGCACCTGAGGCTCGCGAGATCGCCGAAGAAACGGACCCCCGCAAAGGCTAGGTCTTGAGGCGCTCGCGGTCTAACTAGGAGCGAGATACTGCGCGGGCGATGTCGCAGGAGAACGCCAATGAAGGAGGAGACTTTGATCCTGACCACCGCGAAGATCGAGGATTTCGAGCGCTTTTGGGACACGTATTCAACCAAGGGCGCTGAGAAGCGAAAGCAGCAGGGATCGAACGGCTCGCACGTCTTTCGTGACCCCAATGAAGAGGACCGGGTCTGGGTGGTTGTCGATATGGATGAGCAGGGCTGGAATCAGCTGATGTCGGATCCCGAAATGCCGGGGATCTTCCAGGCCGCGGGGGTTCAGGGGCGCCCCCAGACAGCGGAACTCGCCCGCAAACACGACGCCTGAGCGGGCGCGAGCCGAGGCCGGCCTCTCGGAGTTAGGCGATGTCGCAGGAGAACGTGGAGCTGATCGAGCGGGCGATCGAGGTCTTCAATGAGGACCCTGCGAGCGATGCGGCTCTCTACCTGCTGGACCCTGAGGTGGCGTGGGAGGAGAACAACCCGTTCTATCCGGGGCTGGAGCGCGTGTATCGAGGCCGTGATGGCTATCTGCGATGGCTCCAGCAGGCCGTGACCGAGCCGTTTCAGGAGTTCGAGATCATCATCGACAAGCTAGAAGACCTCGGCGATCAGGTGTTGGCCTGCATCCGGCTGCGAGGGACCGGACGAGGCAGTGGCGTCGACGCCGAGATGCTGATTTTCCAGTTAGTCGTCATACGCGACGGCAAACTGGCAGGACGCCGGATCTACCACACGAGGAACGAAGCCCTCGAAGCCGCCGGGCTCTCGGAGCAGGCGATGTCCCAGGAGAAGGTGGAGGTCGTGCGCCGCATGTACGAGGAGGGACGCGTACTGCGGGCCCGGCTGCGGACGGGGCGCTGGCTCCGTCGCCACAGCCCGAGTCTTCTAGGTTCCGCGATCCAGCCCAACTTCACCTGGACTTCAGGTCTGTTCGAGTAGCCGAGCCTCGCCCGTTATCAGTGGCTCGACGATTGAGGGAGCCTTCGGCATGGTGCCCTGCTCGGCGTCTGTGACCTCCAGCGCGGAAGCGGCGATCGTGGCCAGCGTGTCACGGTTGGGATGGCAGCCGCGGCCGAACCAGCCCCAGGGACGCTCCAGCCGATCCTGCCAGCGCGCCGTCTTCGGGTCGCTTGCCCGGACGTGCTCCAAGAAGAGAAGCCTTCCGCCCGGCTTCAGGACGCGGGCGATCTCCAACAGGGCTGCCTTCGGATCGGGGATCGTGCAGAAAACCAGGGTCGCCACCACCGTGTCGAAGCTCGCGTCGGGGAACGGCAGGCGCTCGGCGTCGGCATCGACCACCCCTGTCCCTCCCGGGCTCTTGTTTTCGAGCCGGTGACGCATGTGGGGATCCGGCTCCGTGAGCACCAACTCGGAGACCGCATCTGGGTATAGCGGAAGGTTGGTCCCGGTCCCAGCGCCGATCTCGAGCGTGCGGCCCTCGGCGCGGGCGAGTAGGGAACGCCGCTGGTCGTACAAGCCGGCATCTTCCGTGCTCTTTATGAAGCGGTCGTAACCGCGCGCGAACAAGGGGCCCCAAATCAGATCAGAGACCTTTCCAGGCACAACGAGAACCTAACCTGCCTGCCGCTTCTATGCGGGGATGGGCGCGGCTGGTTTCGAACCAGCGACCTCTCGCGTGTGAAGCGACGATCCTAGGGAGCTCGGAAACAGCATCAACAAGCCGTATACGTCGCTATCTGGCCCGGTAGCTTCGCCCTTCGGATTACCAGGGATTACGCACGATTACCGGGGATTCGGGCAGAGAGATTGGCTTTCTGCCTAGGCCGAGCACACCGCGCATATGAATCTGGTGGCAACGAAGCCGTGGCTCAAGCGGCTCGCCCGCCAGCGCGAGATACTGCGCGGGCGATGTCGCAGGAGGCAAACGTCGGTGCCGTGCGTAGGGCGATTGAGGCGAATGCCCGCGGCGACCGCCAGGCAGCCACGATCGCCAGGATCGGTTACTACAACGATCAGGGCCAGGCACGTCGAGCCGCGGGCCTCACGGGCTAGGCGATGTCGCAGGGGAAGGTGGAGGTGGTGCAGGTCGTCGGGGGCGAATCGGACGCGCTCGTCTGTAGCGCCGCACTTTCGGCGCGAGCCCGACAGCTAACCGCGCAAGCCGACGAGCTTTTCGTCACGGGGATCTAGGTAGAGAGGCTTGACGCTCTCTGCCCTGCGGAATAACGTCGTTCGCAGGGAGGGTCCACCGATCCGAGTGAGGGCCCTATCAAGCGCATTCTGGCTTGCAGGACATTGGCGGTTGTCTTGGTCGTCGGGCTGTTCGCCGCGTCGGCCGTGATCGGGAAGTCGAAGACCACGGTTGTCCATGACCCGCGCGGCGATGGCGGGAGCAACGGTCAGGGCAACCCGGCCTTCTGCGACATCGTCGAGGCGACCTCGAAGCTGACCAAGGGCGGCAAGGTGCGCCAGACCGTGACTGCGGCTGGCAAGCTCACGCTCGCCCTCAACGGAGAGGCCCTCGAAGCCGCCGGGCTGCGGGAGTAGCAGACGCCTCATAGGATTCGGCGAGGCAAACGAAAGGACTTCCCCTATGGCTACGTACGTGATCACCCACGAAGTGGACGACGTTGAGCACTGGCTTAGCTCGCCCAAGCGCGAGGAGGTGTTCGGGCCCATGGGGATCACGGTCCGCACCTTTCGGGACCCAGACGGATCAAACAAGGCCGCGCTGATCGCCGAGATCCCCGACATGGAGGCGTTCCAGGGCTTCATGAAGAGCGACGAGGCGGCGGATGCCATGAAGCACGACGGCGTCCATCCAGAGACCGTTCTCGTTCTGAGCGAGGGTCAATAGCGGCGCGAACGCCCTCGAAGCCGCAGGGCTTTCGGAGTAGGCGATGTCGCAGGAGAACGTGGAGATCGTGCGAAGTCGATCCTTAGAGATCCTGAGTAGACGGCCTAGACGCAACTTCGCGGTCGGACAAGTCGCCGTGACGCCGCTACGTCGCCACGCACTCCCGCCAGGCCGGCCAGACCCGGTCGAGTGCCTGGGCGACCATCGCGTCGAGGTCGGCGCCTTCCTCCACCCACAGGTCGAGCACCAGCCAGGCATCGCGTTGGAGGTCGGCTAGGACACCCCGCGATCGCAGCTGCGCCACCGCCTCTTGAGCCTGGCCGAGGCAGCTCGGGATCACCTTGCGACTCCACTCCTGCCGGGCCATGAGTCGAGCCTACTCGCCCCGATCGGGGCCTCAACGATCAGAGCGATCACGAGCAGTGGGATGTGGGGAAACGGCCGCGTTTAGCCTTAGAGGACGATGAGCGATCTGCTCGCCTTAGCCCTGATCCAGCTCCTCACGGCAGTTCGCGGACTCGGACGTGGCCTGGCGGGAGGTGGCGTCCCATGGCGCCTGCTGATCGTGATCGCGATCGTCCTGATCGGCGCGGCGATCTCCTGGTCGAGAGGTCGTCGCTAAGGCTGAGACTCGCTCGCCCGAGTCCGGCCCCTCTGGAACGAGAGCTAGGGAATGGTCGGCGGCTGTTTCTCCGAGCCACGCACGGGGAGGCAGGAGTACCCGTGTCGAACCGGAGGATTCTGATAATGAGGCTCATCTCGGCCTTAGGGGAGGTAGATCCCCTCTGGAAACGCCGCGACCCAAATCCCTAGGCCGCCAGACAGCTCTTGTGCGGCCGATGATGTGGGCGGACATCCTCGCAGCACGCTCACTCGAGGTTTTCGATGACCTCGTTCGCTCGGGACCATTGCTCCGGCGGCACTACGAGATAGATGTCACCGTGGCCGGCTCGATCAAGCGGTTCGTCAGCGACGCAGGTCGCGTCAACGCCGAGCCCGCGTAGTTGATCACGCCACGCGAGCGCCGTTGCTCGGTCCCCGAACGTCGCCACCGTCTCCCAGTCCGCCAGGCGCGGATCTCCGATCGAGACCGGAGGTTCCTTCTCACCGTGACGCGCTCCAAACCACCGAAGCAGCATGGGATGAGCCTATCGGCGCGGGTGAGCGAGTCTGGACGGGCCTTCGCCGTCTCATGGCGCAGAGGGCGTCGTTGAAGCTGAGAATCGCTCACCGAGGCGACCTTTGGGAACCAGAGTGGGGAATGGACGGTGATCTTTCCCTCGAGCGTATGCGGGGTTCGTCAGTAGTTCCCCCCCCCCGCTAGTCGTCGCGAAGGAGCTGGTCGCTGAGCGTGTCTTGGGCGGTCGGCTAGCGAAGTCCAAGCCCCAGCGCGAGGACCGTAAAGAGCACCGCTGGGCCCGTCACTGCGAGCGCGGCACCCTCGCCGAGAAAGCCGCTGACGAGGAAGAAGCTTATCGCGCCGACCGCCGCCGCCGCACCAACCAGCGCAAACACACGCATCCGCCGATGGTCCGACCTTCGTCTAAGCGCGCGCTAAGCCCCCCATTACGCGTGCGTGGCGGCGACGGCCTCGAAGCCGCCGAGCTGCCGGTGGGGTAGCTTCTTTCTCCCGGCAAGCGTCCGGACCGGCTCAGCTCACGCCGGAGCGGCCCTCAGATGCGGTCACGCCGATCTCCAGGCGCGGCAGGATTGACTGGAACCGCCTGGCTCCTGGGAGCCGTGGCGCTCCTGCAGCCCGGCGGCCGCCCGCAATCAGCCGCGGGGAGGCTGGCGCATCGAGCGCTTGAAGTTGTCGAGGTCGTCAATCGAGAAACGGCGCTGGCCACCCGGCGTCCTGTAGACACGAACCAGCCCCCGGTCCGACCACTTGCGCAGCGAGGCGGCGCTTACGCCTAGGTACTCAGCTGCCTGCGCAATATTGATGAGTTTGGTAGTTCCTTCCATCGCCTAGGCATCTCGACGAAGAGCGACGGAAACCTAAGAATGCCTGCGATTTCTGGACGGGCCTGGCCGAACAGTTGCACGGCCTCTCGGCAGGGCCGCCAGGGCGCCAGATGAACGTCGCATCGCCGGCAGCACCTGAGCGTCCCGTGAGAACACGTACTGTGCGGGCGATGTCGCAGGAGAGGGATGACCTTGAAACTCGCCTCGCGGCCCGAGCGAAGCGCGACGGGGTGGAGTTTCGCGTCGAGCGACGCCCCGATGGCATGTGGGATGTTGGATTCTGGAGCCGACTAGGTATCCCAGCCGGCATTGGCCCCGAGGGCATGATGCTGGTTGGCGCTGAGGCGACAACGCGAGAACAAGCCGTGGCGGAGCTTGCAGCGTTGCTGGACGCCGAGGACGACGAGGACACGACGTAGTTCTCCAGGGCGAGATACTACGCGGGCGATGTCGCAGGAGAACGTGGAGGTCGTCAAGCCAAACCCCATCCAATAGGGTCTCCCGTGGAAACGAAGACCGGACGAGCGGAGGACAGCAATGGGAGCAGACGAGAACGCGGCGGTTGTTCGGCGCGGTTACGAGGCCTTCAACGCGGGCGACATCAACGCGCTCAACGAGATGTTCGACGAGAGCGCCGTGTGGCACGCTCCGGGACGATCCTCGCTGGCGGGCGACCACGAGGGCCGCGAGGCGACCTTCGCCTACCTCGGCCGGCTGGGGCAGGAGACAGGAGGCAGCTTCCGGGCCGAACTGGGGCACCTGCTCGCAGATGACGACGACTACGTGGTCGGCGTTCAGCACACCAGTGCGGAGCGACAGGGCAAGAAGCTGGATGTTGGCAACTGCATCGTCTTCCGGCTCGAGAATGGCCGGGTTGTTGAGGTTTGGGAGCACTTCGACGATCTCTACGCCTACGACGAGTTCTGGTCGTAGCTCCTTCGGGCGCGGACACCGCGCCGTGCCCTCGAAGCCGCCGGGCTGCGGGAGTAGGCGATGTCGCAGGAGAACGTGGAGATCGTGCAGCGTACCTTCTAGGCCCTCGTCCGGACTGGTTTCCGGGTCACGGTGGTGCTCCGAGCGGCGCTAGAGTCGAGGTCGTGGACGCGGATCCCGTTGACGCACCAACAGCCTCCGCTGACGATCGGTTCAGGGTCGTCATCGCCGGGTCCGGTGTAGCCGGCGTCGAGGCGCTCCTCGCCCTGCGTCACCTATTGCGGACCCAGGTGAGCATCGAGCTGGTCTCCGGTAGCCCAGAGTTCGTCTACCGCCCGCTGTCCCTCGCCGAGCCGTTCGGGCTGGGAGAGGCGACTCGCCTCCGGCTGGACATGCTCGCCGCCGATCAGGGAGCGACTTTCCGGCCAGACCTGGTGGCGTCAGTCGATCCTGAAGGGCGGACCATCACCACAGAATCAGGCGTCGAGCTGACCTACGATGCCCTGCTATTGGCGGTTGGGGCTCGTGGCGTCGAGCAGTTGCCGGGCGCCTTGACATACGGCGGCGCGAATGCCAACGACGCCTACCGCGTGCTTCTCGGCGAGCTGGAGTCCGGCGCGACGACTCGCGTCGTCTTCGCGGTCGCTGCTGGGCTGCACTGGGCACTACCGCTTTACGAGCTGGCGCTCCTCACCGCCCACCATGCCCGTGAGCGCGGGCTGGACGGCGTCGAGCTGACGGTGGCAAGCGCTGAGTCCCGGCCGCTCGAGATGTTCGGCCCCCGAGCGGGCGAGGCCGTAGCGGCGCTCCTCCAGGAGGCTGGAGTCGGGTTTCGGGGGGCGAGCGCCCCCAGTGCCGTCGAGCAAGAGGGCCTCGTCGTCGCCAGCGGTGATCTATTAGCGGCTGATCGGGTCGTCGCCGTCCCACGACTGGAGGTGGCGCCGATCCCAGGGATTCCGCAGGGGCCCGCCGGGTTCATCGGGACCGATCTGCACATGAAGGTCGAGGGGCTCGTTCGGGTGTACGCGGCGGGCGACGCGACCTGGTTTCCGATCAAGCAGGGCGGCCTTGCAGCCCAACAGGCCGACGTCGCCGCCACCTCGATCGCCCGTTGTGTGGACGCCGGGATCGACAGGGCTCTGTTTCGCCCGGTTCTGCGTGGCGCCCTGCTGACCGGGGCGGCGCCTCTTTACGTCCGCTCCGAGATCGGCGATCGCGCCGGGAGCTCAGCGGCCGGCGCGGCGCCGCTGTGGTGGCCGCCCAGCAAGATCGCCGCCCGCTACCTCGCGCCGTATCTGGCCGCGGGCGACGAGGATCCAAAGCCTCCCTTGGACGATCGTCCTCCCATGCATGGCGAGGAGCGGGCAGAGTTGGCCGCCGACCATCAGGAGGCTCTCGAGCTCGCGCTAACCGTCGCCGATGCGGACGCCCGCTGCGAGGACTACCGCGGCGCCCTACGCTGGCTCGGGGTCGCGGAGCAGCTCAACCTGACCCTGCCCCCGGATTACGCGGAGAAGCGCCGCGAGTGGAGCGAGGCCATGCGGCTGGTCGGTTAGCCGGAGCGCTGCGCAACCGAGGCATCAATATGCGCACCGAGAGCCAAGCGGAAGGTGCGTAGTTGGGCGTCCCGGATGCCAGGGGATATTCCCTTACGCTCGGACACGCGAGCCCGGCGGCCTCGAGGGCCAAGCCACGCCACAAGAACCAGGACACCGGCGGGCCACGGTCACCGTCCGGATCGGGATAGCTCTATGTCTCCCTAGCGCCCCAGGTACTCCGACTCGAGCACCAGGTCCTTGAGCAGCGACTGGTACTCGACGTGGGTGTCGTGCTCGCTCGTCCGCCAGCCCCGTCCTTCCTCTACCTGCATGAACTCGCGATAGTTGGGCACCCCAGGCTGCCTGATGTTGTCAGCGACGACCACCGAGCCGGGACGCAGCCAACCCCGGTCCAGGATTCGCCTGAGGTCGGGCAGATAGGCGGACTTGTCGTGGTCGATAAGGACGAAGTCCAGCGACCCGCTGGCGAAGCCGCGCTCAGACTCAAGCTTTGCGATCGTGATACCCCCGTCGCCGAGCGTCCCAACGAGCACCGTCACTTCCCCCGATGCCAGCGTGGTCCCAGATGCGGCGCGCGATCGCTGCGTTGTCGGCGTTGAACTCGATCGACACGAGCCGGGCGCCTTCGGGCATCTCCCGCGCCGTACGCAGGGCGCTATAGCCGCAGTAGGTCCCCAGCTCGAGCAGCTGGCGCGGCTCGGTTCGCCGGATCGCCGCGTCCAGGATCTTGCCCTTCTCGTCGCCGATATTGATCAGGAAGCGCGGTGGTACGCGAAGTCATCGATGGCGCGGATCACATCGTCGAGGTCGCCCTGACGAGCCTCGGCCTCGACGTACCGGGCAAGCGCGAGCTCCCGCCCGTCACCCACCTGCCACTCGGTGGTCAAGCGCCGCATGCCAAGCAGCATGCGCACTATCGACCAACGCAGGAACGGAAGTCGCTTCCCGCCGAGCTCCGATAGCGGCGACATCGCTACCAGCCTGACAGATGATGCATCCTGGTCTGCCTTGCGACCACCGCCTCACACGAGGCTGACAAATCGCGCTTCTCGTCCCAGAGCGGAGCGCTCCGTGCCACGACTCCCAAAGAGTCGGGCGGGTTTCTGGGAGCCGTGGCTCGGGCGGCCCGCGGATCAGCGCGAGATACTCCGGGCGGATGTCGGAAGAGAACGTAGCGCTTGCGCGGCAGATCGTTGATGCCTTCAACCAACGCGACCTCGCGGCCACGACGGCGCGGTTCGACTCCGAGATCGAGTGGATGCCCGCTGGTCCCGCCGCCGTGGAGGGTGCCGTCTACAGCGGTCTCGATGAGGTCTCCGGCGCGCTCCCCGCGGGCTGGGATGCCTGGGGTTTCTTTCGACTTGAGGAACGCGAGGTTCGTGACGTAGGTGATTCAGCCCTTTGGCTGGGGCGTGCCCACCTGAGAGGCACTGCCGGCCACGTCCATTTCCTCATGGCCCAAGGCACGGTTATGCACATGCATGGCTTCCTTTCATGCCAGGAGGCCCTCGAAGCCGCCGGGCTGCGGGAGTAGGCGATGTCGCGGGAGAACGTGGAGGTCGTAAAGCGAGCCATCGCTGCGATCAACGAGCGGGATGTCGACGCGTACCTCGGGCTGTGTGCCCCCGACTTCGAGTTGATCAACCCCGTGGCGGCGATCGAGGGTTCCAACCGAGGCGAACAGGGGGTCCGGAGCTTCTTCGACGCCCTTGGCGAGGCGACGACCGAGTTCAAGTTGGAAGTGGAGCGCCTGCAGTCGCTTGACGATCACCGCGTTCTCGGTTGGCTGACGCTTCACCTGGAGTCCGAACGCGGCTTCCGCCAGACACAGCCGCTCACGAATCTCTACGAGCTGGACCGCGGGAAGCTCGTGCGTGTACGGGTCTTCTTCGATCGCGCCGAAGCCCTCGAGGCCGCCGGGCTTTCGGAGTAGGCGATGTCGCAGGAAGATGCAGACCGCATTCGTCGGGCCTATGAGGTCTGGAACGAGTCGGGTGCGAAGGCGGTGACGGACCAGTTCTGGGCAGAGGATGCGGTCTACCGCGAGGGACCCGGCTGGCCCAATGCCGGTGTCTTCAGAGGGCGTGCTGAGGCCCTGGCACGGATGCAAAGCCTGGTCGATCTGGTGGGGCCAATCGAGGTGCGCCTCGACGACTTGATCGACGTGGGCGATGGCCGTTTCGTCGCCTGCACGAGCATGGCCGGGCAGGGCGCGAACGCGCCGTATACGCAGTCCTTCGCTGTCGTACACCGCCTCCGGGACGGCCTAATCGTTGAGGCCGACTATTACCTTGACCGCGCCCAAGCGCTGCGAGCCGCCGGGCTCTCGGACTAGGCGATGTCGAAGGAGAACGTGGAGGTCGTGTGGGCCGCGCTTGACGCATTCAATCGGGGCGTTCAGCGCGACGGGGCGCCGCTACCGCCGTTGCCCTTCCCGGGCCTCGGCCCGCGCAGCTGCTCGCGGACGATCTCCCGGTTGCCCGCAGCGTCCTCGACCGTGACTCGAAGCTCGAGCGCTCCGGCCGAAACCGGGGGAGCGATCGGCAGCGAGAGCTTGCGGCGTCCGGGGGCGAAGGCGCCGACTCCCTCGCCGGCGGTCGTGCGGGCGAGCAGCCGTCCGCGCTGCAGGAGCTCGGCGCCCACCGCCACGTACTCGTCGGCGTCGACCCGCAGGCGCAGCACGTCGCCGTGGTGGCCCATTCGCTTGAGCTTGGCGGATCGGACCACGGCCTCGACCTCGCGGTCGATTCTCTCGCCGGGTCGGAGCTGATAGAGGCCCTGCGGAGGGTTGGCGTTCACGATCCGCCCCGGCTTGCAGGTTGCGACGAAGTCGGCGAACCGCTCCGTCGAGTGATGGCCCCGGATCCTGTAGACGCCCTCGGGTACCTCGGTCCAGATCACGCCGCCGTCGATCGATGACTCGGTGCGGGAGCGATCCGGGATCACAGATTCGTTGAAGTAGGTCGGGTCGGGCAGCGCCGGGGTGGTGGTGGCGGTGGCTCCAGCCACGCCGTGCGCTCCGAAGGCGACGAACTCAGGGAAGCTCAGCTCGCGGACGGCCTCGTTGGCGAAGGTGGAGACGATCGCACAGCGCACAAGCTCGCCGCTCGCGTCGACCTCCACCCCGAGCAGCGCGGCGAGGGCAAGATAGGTGGGCTGCGTCGGGATCTGGAAGTTGACCCGTTCGAGGTCCTCGCCGGCCGTGACGAACGTCTGCACGTAGATACGGTGATGGCCCGCTGCGTCCACGTACGGAGTGACCTTCGTCCCGTCCGGCACCACGAGGTCGTAGGAGCCGTCGGAGTGCGATGTCGTAGAGACGCCCGGGAGCTCCGCGACGCGGATCGTCGCTCCGGAGATCGGCCGCTGGTTGTCGAACGTATACGCGGTCCCGCGTATGTGGACCGTGGCGCGCGCATCGTGGCGGGGCTTTGCACCCGAGTCGTCTGCAAAAGCGACGCAGACAAGGACCAGCAGCGACGCTAGGACCGTGGGCCCGGTGGCGCGGGGAATGGCGTGGCGCATCGAATAACTCCCTGTGGCGCCGAGACTTCGCCGCCACAAGGGAGAGAATATGTCCTCTGACCGACCCGAACGCCCATGGGCCGAGGCCCTCGAAGCTGCCGGGCTGTCGCAGTAGTTCCTTCCCTCGGGCGGGCTCGGCTCACCAGGGCAGCGATCTCGCCCGCCTGCGACCGTCATTCGCCCCCGAGGATGCGCTCCAGCGCGTCATCAATCGTCGGCCCGTCCTCGTCCTTGAGCGCCGCACGAGCGCAATCGCGGCGGTGACCTTCCCGGCGCGGGCCTGCTCCGAGAGGATGCCAAGGACCTCTCGCCGATCGGCGATCCCCTCTGGCGGCGGCTTGCGCAGGAGGTTCCGCAGATAGACCGCGCGGGCGATTCCGGGCGGCCGGGCTTCGTCCAGGCGTGCGAGCTCGCCGTCGTTCAGTCGAATCATCACCTCGTTTTGGCGTCGTGCGTCATTCATGAGTTACTCCCTCGCGATTTCCTCGTGCGTGTGTGGCTTGCCGCTCGGCGGTCACCGGGCACGAAAATGCGCCTCGTCGACGCTCCCCCTCCCCGTGGCCCGCGAGATTGCGCGGACGAATGTCGCGCCCAAAACCAGGTACAGGACCATCCCTGACCTGGACACCTTTCTGAATCCGGTCTAGGGTCGTTCCGTCTCGTCCAACCAAGGGGGGAAGCATGGGCCGCATCCGCAGCCGTCTCACCTTCGCCAACGTCGTCTCGGTGATCGCGCTCTTCGTAGCCTTGGGAGGCACCGCGCTCGCCAGCGTGATCATCACTAAGAACAGCCAAGTCGGCAGGGGCACGATCTCGGGCCACCACCCGCCGAGCGGCAAGCACTCCAACATCATCGCCAAATCGGTCATTGGGAAGGACCTGGCCCCTGGAGCGGTGCGCGGGGCCAAGCTGGCCCCCGACTCCGTCGACGGCAGCAAGGTGCTTGACGGCTCGCTCGGCGGCGCCGACATTGGGGACGGCTCACTCGGCGGCGCGGACATCGTGGACAACGGGCTGACCGGAGCGGACATCAACGAGGGGACGCTCGCCGAGGTGCCAAGCGCCAAGGTCGGCGGCTTCGGCCGCAACAAATACGGTGGCAGCTGCTATCCCAACGGCGCCGCGTACGTCGACTGCGTGGTCCTGACGGTCAACCTGCCCGCGCGGTCCCCGGTCCTGCTGATCGGCGCGACAGAGGCCTTCCCCCAAAACGGGGCTGCGACGGGAGCTTGCAAGCTCGTGACCCAGTTCGGCGACGTCCCCAATACGGCGGCCGATTACCACCTGCCCGCCGGCGCGATTGTCCCCGGATCGCTGGTCGGGATCACCGGACTGCTCGGGCCGGGCCAGGTCGACTTTGGCATCGACTGCAACAAATTCAGCGGGACAATGGAGTACTTCGCGCATCTCGCTGCCATTCAGATCGCGCCGGATTGATCGCACGAGGGGCGGGACGCCGGGCCGCACCGGCGCAGCGCGCGAGGACTGCACAGGCACGCGCCTCGTCACCGCCGGGCTGCGGGAGTAGGGCTCCACTTTTTCTCGTAAGACCTGTCACTCCCCGGTCTGCGCCTGGTTGGCGTTGGGGGTCCCCCCCTGGCACCCCGCGATCGCCGACGCCGCATGGCGCTGCGCGGATCCGGGTCTTGCGAGACCCATCACGCCGCCTCCTCGCCGTCCACCGGCGGCAGGTCCAGGCCGCTCGGGACTCGGTGCGGCTTCCAGGGCTTGGGCTTCCGGGGCTACTGCTTCCGGTGTGCCGGCCGCTTGGGCTCGGACAGCGCCTGACCGGCCACCTGCCGCTTCTTCGGGCTGTGGCCGTGAAGCCGAACGTGGTCCGGGCAGCGGGCGACGTGGGGCTCGACCAGGGTTCGGCAGTCCTCCACGTCGCAGGGGATCAGGGGCGCGAAGCGGGCCATCAGGGCCTCACCTCCCCCGCCCTGCCAGGAAACGGAACCCCATTGGAACCACGGGCCGGCTCGAGCGCGACCCCTGTCCCCCGGATTCCAGGCGTTAGCAGGGAGTTTCTGAGGGTGAGCGACCGGACTCGAACCGGCGACCACCTGGACCACAACCAGGAGCTCTACCAACTGAGCTACGCTCACCGCGCCCCGTCAATGTAGCCGAGTGATCTGGCGCGACGGGCGCCGCCGGGGCGGCCGCGCGCGGGCCGTTTTCGCCGGTCCCGGGCCCGTTCGGGCTAGGCGGCCACGGGTCGCTCGACCGGCGCCTCCTCGAGCGCGTGCTCCAGTACCTCGTCGATCGTCATCACGAGGTGGAAGCGCATCCGCTCGCGCACGTCCTCGGGGACGTCCTCCAGGTCGCCGCGGTTTCGCTCCGGCAGGATCACCTCCGAGAGGCCCGCGGCATGGGCGGCAAGGACCTTCTGTTTGACCCCGCCGATCGGCAGCACCCGCCCCTGGAGGGTTATCTCGCCGGTCATCCCGACGTCGTGGCGGACGGGGCGGCCGCTGAGCAGCGATGCCAGCGCCGTCGTCATCGTGATCCCGGCGCTCGGGCCGTCCTTCGGGATCGCGCCGGCCGGCACGTGGACGTGGAATTGGCGATCGACGAACGAGTCCTCGCCGATCCCGAGCTCGTCCGCGCGACTGCGCACGTAGGAGAGTGCGATCCGCGCCGACTCCTTCATCACATCTCCGAGCTGGCCGGTCAGGACGAGGCCGTCGGAGCCCGGCATCGCGGTCGCCTCGATGAACAGGACGTCACCTCCGGCGCCCGTCACCGAGAGGCCGGTGGAGACCCCGGGGACGGCGGTGCGCTCCGCCGCCTCCTGGAAGAACCGCTGGCGCCCGAGCGCCTCGCGAACTGCGTCGACGTCGATCTTGACCGGAGGCGTCGTCGAGCCCGACGCGACACCCGTCGCCGTCTTTCGCAGCAGCTTGCCCAGCTCGCGCTCGAGGTTGCGGACCCCGGCCTCCCGGGTGTACTCGGTGATCACCGATCGGATCGCCTCGTCGTCGATCTCGGCCTCGTCCGGCCGCAGACCGTTCCGCTCGCGCTGTCTCGGCCACAGGTAGCCATGCGCGATCGCCAGCTTCTCCTCGGTCGTGTAGCCGTCGAAGCGAACCACCTCCATCCGGTCGAGAAGCGGCGCCGGAATCGTCTCGGTGATGTTCGCGGTGGCGATGAACAGGACGCCGGACAGGTCGAGCTCCACGTCCAGATAGTGGTCGCGGAAGCTGTGGTTCTGGGCCGGATCGAGCACCTCGAGCAGCGCCGCTGAGGGGTCGCCGCGCCAGTCCGCGCCCACCTTGTCGACCTCGTCGAGCATGATCACCGGGTTCATCGTCCCGGCGTCGCGAAGGGCCCTGACCAGCCGACCCGGCAGCGCTCCGATGTAGGTTCGGCGGTGGCCTCGAATCTCGGCCTCGTCGCGGACCCCGCCCAGCGACATGCGGACGAACTCCCGCCCGGTCGCTCTGGCGATCGACTCGCCGATCGAGGTCTTGCCGGTGCCCGGCGGACCGATCAGGGTGAGGATCGCGCCCGACCCCCGCTCATCGTCGACCTCGCGCTCGGCCCGCAGTTTTCGCACCGCGATGTACTCGGTGATCCGGTCCTTGACGTCCTCGAGGCCCGCGTGGTCCGCGTCCAGGACCTCGCGCGCATGGTCGGGATCGAGGCGCTCCGTGGAGCGTTCCGCCCATGGCACCGCCAAGAGCCAGTCGAGATACGTCCGGATCATCGAGGCCTCGCCCGACTCGCCCATCCGCTCCAGCCGGCCGAGCTCTCGTTCGGCCTGGTCGCGCACCTCGTCGGGCATCCCCGCGTCGTCGATCTTGCGGCGATAGTCGTCAACCACGGAGCCCTCGTCCTCGCCGAGCTCCTTGCGGATCGACTCGAGCTGCTTACGCAGGAAGTACTCGCGCTGCTGCTGCTGGGCGCCCGACTCGACGTCGTCTCGGATCCGCCTCCTCACCTGAAGCTCGGCCAGGCGCTCGCGCTGCGCAGTCACGGCGCGCTCGAGCCGCTCGGTGACGTCGAGCGTCTCCAGGAGCTCCCGCTTCTGCTCGAATGAGAGGTCGGGCGAGTAACCGGCGGTGTCCGCGAGCGCGCCGGGCTCGGCGATCGAGCGCAGGAAGGCACCGATCCGCGGGTCGGCATCGCGCAGCTCGAGGATCTCCTCGACCACGGCGCGGTACTCGCGCGAAAGCTCCTTTGCGCGCTCGCTTCCGGAATCGTCGCGATGCTCGGTGACCTCAACGCGCAGGCCGTCCCCGGTACCGGCCACCGCCGAGCCGGCGACGCCTCGGTGAAGCCCCTCGAGGGTGACGGCCGGGCCGCCCCCCGGAATTCGAAGCCGCTCGACCACCCGGGCCACCGTGCCGACCGAGGCGAAGTGCTCGCCGCTTCGCGGGACCAGGAAGACGCGTTCCTCCTCACCGACTTCGAGGGCGAGGCTTGCGGTCATGCCGGGGAAGACCACGGAGTCTTCGGTCGGGATCAGGGTGAGTGTTTCCATGCCTTCGTCTCCTGTGTGCTTTGCGTCGCTCAGCGGATCTACGGCTATAGTAGCCAACAGTTATGATATATAAGTGACTCAGGTCACTTAGTCCGTTGATGAACCCTGTTGAGACACCACCGCAGAGCGAGGCCGAGGCGGGCGACGCGACGCTGGTCTCCGGGTTCGGACTGCTGATCTTCCGCCTCGCGCGTGCATCGGCATGGCGCCTCGGGCAGAGCCTCGGCAATAGCGGCCTCCGTTGGCCGGAGTTCGCGGTGCTCCACCACCTCGAGGCGCAGGGCCCGATCGCGCAGCGCGACCTGGCGCTGGCCCTGCGTATCCAGCCCAGCAACCTCGTCGCTTTGATCGACCAGCTCGAGGACCGCGAGCTCCTCACGCGCCGTCCCGACCCGAGCGATCGACGGCGACACCGCGTCGAGCTGACCACGCTCGGCAAGCGGGCCGTGAAACGAGGCCGCGAGGCGACGAGGCGCGCCGAGAGCGACCTTCTCGGTCCGCTCAGCCCCGATGAGCGGGCCGAGTTCCGCGCCCTCCTGGTCCGGCTGACCGCGCACACCTGCGACCGCGGCGCGACCCGACAGGGCCGGCGATGCTGAGCGCGCGGCTCGGCGCCGAGGGGCTCGATCGGCGACGACTCCTTCACCTCTTCCAGCCATACCGGTGGCGGCTCGGGTCGGTGCTCGGCCTGATCGTGGGCTCGGCGGCGCTGGGGATGGTCTCGCCGTTCCTGCTGCGCGGGGTGCTCGACACGGCGATCCCCGACCGCGACACCGGCCTGCTGGTGGCGCTCGTGGTCGGGATGATCGCGATCTCAATCGCAAACGGGGCGCTCGGCGTCGCCCAGACGCTGCTCTCCAACACGGTCGGCCAACGGGTCATGCACGACCTCAGGACCCAGGTCTACCGCCACCTTCAGCGACTCTCGCTCGCCTTCTTCACCCGCACCCGGACTGGCGAGATCCAGTCACGAATCGCCAACGACATCGGAGGCGTGCAGAGCGTCGTCACGACCACCGCGACCTCGATCGCCTCCAACGTGACCACCGTGCTCGCGGCCGGCGCGGCGATGTTCCTGCTCGACTGGCGCCTGGCGCTGTTCGCGCTCGGCCTCCTGCCCTTCTTCGTGTGGATCACGCGAAGGGTCGGTGCAGAGCGCCGCCGGATCACGGCCGAGCGCCAGAGCCAGCTGGCCGACATCTCCGCGTTGATCGAGGAGTCGCTGTCGGTCTCGGGGATCCTGCTGGGCAAGACGATGGGCCGCTCCGGCGAGCTCGCCGAGCGCTTCGAGAGCGAGTCGGCGGAGCTTGCCGACCTGGAGGTTCGCTCGCGGATGGCGGGGCGCTGGAGGATGGCCTCGGTCCAGATCGCGTTCGCCGCGATGCCGGCGCTCGTCTACCTGTTCGCCGGCCTCAGCATCGCGAGCGGCGCGCCCGCGATCTCGATCGGCACCCTGGTCGCCTTCACGACCCTCCAGACCAGGATCTTCTTCCCGATCCAGTCCCTGCTGTCGGTCAGCGTCGACGTCCAGAGCTCGCTGGCGCTCTTCGAGCGCGTGTTCGACTATCTGGACGAGCCGGTCGAGATCCGCGAGCGGCCCGGCGCACCCGCAATTCCCGCCAGCGAGGTCCGGGGCGAGGTCGGCTTCGACGGAGTCGGCTTTCGCTACTGGTCCGATGCCGAGTGGACGATTCGCGGCGTCGATCTGACCGTTCCCGCCGGCACGACGCTAGCGCTGGTCGGCGAGACCGGTGCCGGCAAGACGACCCTCGCCTACCTGCTCGCCCGCCTCTATGACCCGCAGGAGGGCGCCGTGACGATCGACGGCATCGACGTGCGCGAGCTTTCGCTCAAGAGCCTTGCCGGCATCGTCGGCGTGGTGTCTCAGGAGACGTACCTGTTCCACGCCTCGGTTCGCGACAACCTGCGCTTCGCCCGGCCCGACGCCGGCCCCGACGAGATCGAGGCGGCCGCGCGAGCCGCCCAGATCCACGACCTGATCGACTCGCTGCCGGAGGGCTACGAGACGGTGGTCGGCGAGCGCGGGTATCGCTTCTCGGGCGGCGAGAAGCAGCGGATCGCGATCGCCCGCGCGGTGCTTCGAAACCCCCCTGTCCTGATCCTGGACGAGGCCACCAGCGCGCTCGACGCCCATACGGAGCGCGCCGTCCAGGCGGCGCTCGACCGCCTGGCCGCGGGCCGCACGGTGGTCGCGATCGCCCACCGGCTGTCCACGGTGCGCCGCGCCGAGCAGATCGCGGTCCTGGACGCGGGGCGGGTTGTTGAGCTCGGCGGCCACGACGAGCTGCTCGATCTGGGCGATCGCTACGCGGCGATGCTCGACCTGCAGAGCCACGACGTGGCGCTCGCAGCCTAGTCGGCGGGGACTTCAGCGGGCCTGGCTGCGAGCCGGCGCCACTTCGAATCGGGCGCGAGCCTGAATGGCCCGGCGCCGCATCCGCTCGCGGGCGGGAAGGGCGCGTGATTCGACGTTGCCCTCGATCAGCTGCGCGACGTTGCAGAAGGCCTCGATCCACGGGGACCCGCTCGGCAGCCTCTCGGCGGCCTCATAAAGCGCCACGCAGACGTCCATCGCAACTACTCGCTCGCGGTCCATCGTCCTAGTCCATCGTCATTTCGCGTCGAATCGATAGCGCCGAGCGAATCCGTCCAGAGCCCTGTGCCCGACAGGCCGCTGATTCACGCCGCCGGCGGCGCATCCCTTCGATCAGGGGATGCGGAGATCAGGTTGACGGCTTCGCGGCGTAAACCCGCCCCACCAACATTCGTCCCACGCAGGCGGAAGACGTAAACCCGCGGCTAGACTGCGCGCAGCGAATATGAGAAACAGGAGGAATTGATGTCGGCAAGGAAGTTCTCGACGGCGATCGTCGTGCTCGCCCTACTCGGCGCGCTGGCGATGGCTGGAATCTCGATGGGCGCCACCGTGTCCAAGGTCACGATCCAGGGCGGGGGCGGCGAGTACTTCGGCTATGTGAAGAGCGAAAAGCGGAAGTGCAAGAGCAACCGCAAGGTGAAGCTCTTCAAGCAACTCGGCTCGAGGCCCAAGCCGAGCCGGGACAAGTTCATCAACTCCGACCTGGCCCAGCCGAACAACAACGGCTACCAGTGGAACACGGGAAGCACCGGGGTCCACCACGGCAAGGTCTACGCGCACATCGGCAAGATCGACGGCTGCACGTCGGACAACAGCAGGACGATCCAGGCCAGCTAGGCGCGGCTCTGAGCACAACGCTGAACCCGGCCCCCGCTTGGGGGCCGGGCCTCAGCGGCTCCGCAACGGCGTCCAGCGCTGGCGGTCGATCTGGTTGCTGATCCCCGCTGAGATGCCCCGAACCCGGTAGCGCTCGACGCTTCGCCTGAACACCGCCTTCACCCGGTGACCACCGCGGCGCCGGGTCTCGTAGCGGCGGGCCACCATCTTCCTGACGGCGTGGCCGAGCGCCGCGCTTCGCCGCATCTGGTGCACCGTCACCGCCGGTGCGGTGATCACCCGCATCCCCTGAAGGCGGTGCCAGAAGGCCTTGAGCCGGCGAAGCGCCGGCACCCGGTCGAAGTCGCGCAGGCGGTGGTGGCGGTAGGGGTGCCCGTGGCGATGGTGATGGCGGGAGCGGCCCTTTGGCTTCGCCGCCTCGCGAAGAACCTCGATGCTCCGCCGGTGCTCGCAGCCCGAGGCCTGGTCCCTGCCGCGCTCGCCGTGACAGATGTCCTCGCCAGGGCCGCCGTGAAGCCCGTCGTCGCCCGGGCCGCCCCAGCCGACGTCGTCGCCCCAGACGAGAAACAGTGAGTCGTCGCCGCGATCGCCGAACGCGACGTCAGCGTTCGGCCCGGTGCTGATCTTGTCGGCGCCCGGACCTCCGTGCACCACGTCGCGCCCGGACGAGGCTTCGACATGGTCCTTTCCGGCGCCACCATGGACCCGGTCGGCGCCTTTCTGGGACCGAATGAAGTCGTTGCCACGGTCGCCGTGGATCCGGTCTGCGCCGTATTCCCCGTCGATGCGGTCGTTGCCGGCACCGCCGCTGATCCGATCGCCCGAGAAGTCGCCGTCGAGGTAATCGCCACCCGGCCCGCCGTCCAGTCTCGCCGGGCGGTCGAGCCGGCTCGCGTTGCCCGCGAACACGAAGTCGCCTCCCCGACCGCCGCAAACGATGTCGGAGCCGCCGGCGCCCACGATCCAATCCGGGCGGCGACCGCCGATGATCACGTCACGGTGATCTGTGCCGACGATCACTGGGCGGTGACCGCGGGCGTGCAGGTCGGTGTTCGGCCCCCTGATCGTGGGGACTACGCGGAGAGAGGCGGCGGCGCCTTCAACGGCTCGACTGCCCCGCCCACGGGCTTCAACGGGGGGTCGCTCGCGCTGTCGGTCGTCGTCGGTCCGCTGACGGGGCGGCATACCGTCGGGGTTCAGTGCCGCGAGCTGGCCGGGGACATCTTCTACTCGGGGATAACGGTCTCGGCGGTTGCACTCAGTCCGGCGTGGCGCACCATCCCCACTCCGATGGGGAAGTAGGCGATGTCGCAGGAGAACGTCGAGATCGTGCGCCGGAACCAGAAGCCCAAGATCGGCGTCGCGACGATCGGCGTGATGCGTGGGAAGGCCGCGGTTCTAAAGGAGGCGGCGGCTCAGTCGTTGGTTGCCTGGCTGGGGCTTGTCCGGCATGCGGCGAGCCTAACCGCCTCGAAGCCGCCGGGCTGTGGGAGTAGCAAACACGTCGGGGCGTGTGTGCCGAACCGCACAGACACCGGCAACCGGCCGGATTAGGTTCGTCCCAATGCACCGATCGAGGGAGGAACTATGCGCCGCATTCTATGCGCCGCATTCGCCAGCACCTGACCTACGCCAACGTGATGGCGACCCTCGCCGTCTTCATCGCCCTCGGCGGGACCGCAATTGGGGCCATCGTCGTCTCGTCGAACAGCCAAGTGGCCAAGGGACACGATTTCCGGCCACAAACCTCCCAGCGGCAAGCACGCCAACGTGATCAGCGGCTCGGTCACCGGCCAGGACATCGCCAGCGAGAGCCTCACCGGCGCTGACATCAAGAACCGAAGCGGAGTGCAGACCTGCAAGCCCTCCACAGTCGGTACGGCCCGGTCTGCGCTCACGACACCTCGTTGAACTTGACGTGGAGGAACGCCTCGCTTTACTGCGCAGACACCCAGATGCGCCTCCCCTCGTTTGGCGAGGCGCTGCAGCTGTCCAGGAACCACGACCTGCCCGATTTGAGCGACCATGACGCCTACCGGACCGACGACTCGTTCATCGGGCCCGACACCCGCGAATACGCGCGTGCCGTTTACGACGAGGGGGCCGGGACGCTGACCGCTGAGGCATCCCTCTCCAAAGGGTTATCTGCGTTACGGAGCCCTCGGCTTAGCTCGTAACGAGTGGAGCGAGCGCCCCGCCGGCCCCCGAATCGCGGAGGGCGGGGCGCTCTGTAGCGCGAGATACTTCGGGGCGATGTCGCAGGAGAACTTGGAAACGGTCCGCGAGCTGGTGGAGGCCTTCAACCGCGGTGACTTTGATGCGGCCCTCGAACGTGTGCACCGCGACGTTGAGTGGCGGAGCCTTGACTCGTTTCCCGATGCCGGGACCTATCGCGGCGCGGACGGCGTACGCAAGTTCTTTGAGACCTGGATCGACACTTTCCAGGGCTTTCAGCTGCATCTGCAGCAGTGCGTGGCCATCGACGAGCATCTCGTCGTAGCCACCTTTCGAGCTAGTGGAGAGGGGATCGGAAGCGGAGTTGAGGTGGAGTCCCCTGTCTTTGTTCAGCTCCTCGAATTCCGCGACGGTCTGATGATCCGAACTCAGATGTTCCAGACCGAGCAGGAAGCCCTCGAAGCCGCCAGGCTGTCGGACTAGGCGATGTCGAACGAGAACGTGGAGATCGTTCGGGCGTGCAGCGAAGCCTTCCTGAGCGGCGACATCGAGACGGCCCTGGACGCGCTCGATCCCGAGATCGAGTGGCACGCCACCGTGGGCGGCATCGACGAGGGCCGTGTCTCCCGAGGCCGCGAGGAGGTCGTGCAGGGTTTCGTCGACTACTTCGCGGTCTGGGAACGGATGGAGATGCGAGCGGACAAGTTCATTGACGCGGGAGGCGAGGACGTGGTCGTCTTCCACCACGAGGTCGCGAAGGGTCGGGCGAGCGGAGTCGTGGTCGAGACCGACACCGCGACCGTCCAGACCGTCCGCGACGGCAAGATCGTGCGGGTTCGCTCCTACATGGATCGCAATCAAGCCCTCGAAGCCGCCGGGCTGCCGGAGTGGGTCTCAGCGGTCGTAGACGACACATAGAGCGGGACCCGGGGCCCGCACCCCTGGTCGCCCCGGGCAGCCTCCAAGACCGACAGTGAAGCCGCCGCGATGAACTCTTGGCGCGCTCGATCGCGGCATTGATCAAGCCACGCCCCCGGCAGGATTCGAACCTGCGACCCTCGGATTAGAAGTCCGCGTGGGCGAGCAACGGCCCGCTAGAAATCCTCTAGACCCGCAGTGGAATGGGCAAACTGCGCCCCGACTCGCTGAGATAGAATTGGTACTCGTGGTGGTACTCGCCGCCGAGCGTCACTGAGGAAGCGGAGGGTTGGAGTGAGTCAACGAATGGAGGCAGGGTGCCTGCTGGTCGTCCCGAAGCTCGACGGCTCCCAGTGTGGGAGGGGAGTGGCGGCTGAACGGACGCCAGATCAAGCGGCGGTTAGGGCCGGCATGGCTCGTGGCGACTGATGGCTCGCACGCCGGCTCCCGTCGAGCGACACGCTTCGACGGCTGGCTTAAGCGACCTGGTAAGCCCCACGCGTGACTACCTGACGGAACAAGATGCGACCGTGGCGCTCCGGAGGTCCCAGGAGGCAGAGGCGAAGCGGTACGCGAAGCTCGGCCAGGCTTCGGGACCATCGGCCCGCTTCGAGAACGTGGCGGAAGCGTGGCTGGCTAACCGGAGGGTCGTTTGCAGGCTTGAAGGCCACGGACGCTGCGCGACTACGAGGCGATGCTGCATGGGGTCGATCGCGAACCTCGGAAGCGCGGGCGTCGTGGTCAAGCCGAATCATCATCGGTTCGGCAGTCGCACGATCGAGTCCATTGCGCCTGCCGAAATCCGGGGATGGCTCGCCGATCTAGACCGTGATCCGAACCTCGGGCCTCGCAGCGTCAACAAGCACCGGCAAGTTCTGCACTCGATCATGGCTTTCGCTGTCGAGAACTACGGCTTGACTGAGAACCCAGTTGCGGGCATACCGAAGCGGCGGGAGCCGGACCCCGACGAGCTGATCGTCTACACGACGGATCAGGTCATGGCCATTGCTCGGGAGGCTGACAGCGAGCAGGACGCCGCCATGATCCTCACGGCAGCGTTCACCGGGATGCGCCAGGGCGAAGTCTTGGAACTGCGGTGGCGGGACGTGAACTTCAGTAGCGACCGACTGCACGTCCAGAGGGGCCGATCGGCGGGGCTAGAGATTTCAACGCCCAAGAGCCGGAAGGGCCGCTCCTTGCCCCTGGCGGCACAGGCTGCCGAGGTGTTGGCGGTGCTCAGCCAGCGTCCGCACTACACCGGATCGGACGAACTCGTCTTCCCTGGATCGACCGGCAAGCGCCTGGACCCTTCCACGGTCCGGAGGCGTTACGCAAAGGCTCGCGATGCGGCGCGGCTTAAGGACTCGCACATGCCGGCGCTACGTTTCACAACCTGCGGGACACATTTGGCTCCCTGCTGGCGATGGCCGGCATCGACGTGCTGAGGATCAAGGAATACATGGGTCACTCGGACCTCAAGACGACGATGCGGTATCTCCATTTTCGACCAAGCGCAGACGACGCTGCGCGGCTGAGCGAGGCGTTCACGGCCCAGATGCCGGAAGGTGCCGCTGCTCGCGTCAGGAGCCACGCAGGCGCTCGATAGCGGCCCCACATGGCCCATATGAACCTGCGATGCCGACCAATCTTAACGCTCGGGATCAGGCCACGGCGGGCGTAGTCCATGACGGTCGAGGGGCGGAGCAACAGGCGATCGGCTACATCGTCACCGGAGAGGATTTCGAGAGCTGTGCCGGGAGGGGCCGGATAGTCCATATCGCCCTCAATACCTCTTGTACTCGGGACGCTTGGTCTCGGCTTGCAGAGGACGATCCACTCGGGCGAGCCTGCGAGAATCGAGCCCGACGGAACGACCCATGGCGAGAGCACGTCTAACCTGCCTCGCCCTCTGTCTCTGCCGGTAGCTCATAGGACCTGTAAAGCGGCTTTCGGGCAGGCGCGTTCATGACCATCCCCTGCGGATCTGGCCCGATGAAAGGGCCTGTCCGTTCTTCCGACGCGCGCTCCTACCCTCAACGCCGCCCTTGCAATTCTCCACGGCCACCGCCTTTGCCCACAGCCTCACTGTTCCGCTGGCAGTCGCATCCGTTTCCGCACTGCTGCGCCTCGCTTCAGTGCCTCGTCTTCCATCCGTCTTACCGCCGGGTGGTTCCACTCACGGCCCTGCGCGGGCTTCGGTGCGAAGTGCGTCGTTGTCATCACGGTCACCTGATCGAACCTCGCCGGCCTCCCCTCTCGTGCCGGGCGATCGACTCGCTGATGAGACGCGGACGACGCTGCCGACGCTGCGATCGTCGTGGCGAGCGATCGTTCGAGTCGCTGCCGAGTCATGGCATCGAGGCGAACGGTGAACGGTCGCGGCTCCCCTGACATGACGGTTCTATCGCTGTGTTGAGTCATTCGTAAGCGGCGAGCTACAAGGTTGTGCGGTTAAACACTTGGTAGTCAATGCCCACAACCCGCATAGGCAAGCCATATTGGCTACCCCTAGTAGTCAATTGCTCGAAAAGTCAGCGCTGTCGAAGAGGGGATGTAGGGCAGCCCAATTCGTCCCAGCGGACAGACCCGCTGAGAGCGCATCCCAATGCGCTCCCAGAAGGAGAGGAGGCTCCGCCCCCCGAGTTACCCAGTGGCCTCGGAGGGCGACGCCTCGATATGACGGCGAATGATCTCGGCCATGCGCGGGCTTCGGCGCAACCGCGCCACCAGATGCGCAGCCAGCTCGTCACGGGACATGGAGGCCAGAAGCGCCAGCTTGATGTCCCTCCCCTTCCGGCTCGACGCACTCTGCCTCATCTCTATCGACAGCAAGCCCACTTCTCCGCGCCGGCTAGTCGCAACCTGTCTATCTGGCCAACCTTGATCGAGTCTTGAAAGACACGCAACAGCTCAGGTGGATCGCGCTCCGCAGCACGGGCGAGGAACTCGCCCGCCGATTCACCCTGAATCGGCTCAGGGTCACGCGCCTTTCGGGGCCGGCCAGCGCCGGGGCGTGGTCCACCGATCTTGCCATCACGGACCAGCTCAAATGCCCTTTGTCGGCGATCTGATCGTAAGGGGGCATGCTCGAAGCATGACGCCTGAAAACGTTTACGCCGGAGATTGTCCGCAGAGGTTTCGCAAAGGTTCCTGGGCGCCGATCAGGCCACGGAGGACGGCCTAACCGCCGTGAGGATGTCGGCAGTGCCAGAAGAAGACCGCCGTCCCGCTTTGCTCCGTCTCGCTGCTTGCGGCATCGCCCGCGCAGTATCTCGCTACCGGCGAGTCACCCGTTCGCCGTTCGCCGCCCACGCGACTGCGCGTTCGTCACGACAGCGTCGTTCCCCGCGCCACGGCGGATCTGATTGTGGTCGCGCAGGTCGACGATGCGGTCGTTGCCGCCACCGCCGTTCATCAGGACGTTCCCCCGGATGCCTTTGATGAGGTCGTTCCTGCCACCCTGAGAGGGTGTCGACCTTGTTGCCGCCCATGACCTCATCGCAGCCCCTACCGCCGCTGAGGTTGTCCCTGCCCCC
Source organism: uncultured bacterium (assembly GCA_963720685.1). GTDB lineage: Bacteria > Actinomycetota > Thermoleophilia > Solirubrobacterales > 70-9 > AC-56. The sequence goes on from CAVRGF010000003.1 coordinate 1,537,444, forward strand.
TGCACCCACCAGATGATCGCTACCGCGACCGCCAGACGCGGAGTCAGTCCACCATTCTCCGGCGATGTCGTCGCTGCCTTTGCCGCCGCTGATCGATCTGCGCCGTCGCTCCCTTCGATCACGTCCTGTCCAGCTCCACCCTTCAGGACGTCCTCGACCTTGCCGCCGAAGATCCTGTCGGGGCCGCCTCCCGTAGACATGGTCCAGCTTGTCGTCTCCGAACAGGCAGTCAGACCTCTTTCGCCCCTTGAGGAGATCACTTCCGCCGTGGCCTCGCGGCAGGTCCGCTGCGCGGTCCCGATCATGGTGTTGTCCGCCTGGTCGCCTCGCAAGGCGTCGCCGGTCGGATCGCAGCCCGGCGGGTACTTGTCAGGCGGATCGGGGTGATGGCCGCGTATGCAACAACCGACCGAGCAAGCGTGGCTGCGACCGTGATCGCCCCCAGGACCTTCAGCTTCGTTCTCACCGTTATGTCTCCTTAGTCGCCCTGGCGATCAACCAGGGCTGGTCTTAGCCGATAAAGCGGTTCAGCGGGAAGGGTCGGCCGCCAGCGGCGATGATCCGATCCCGCAAGTCGACCGTTCCCGCCCACACCCCGGCGTTGTTATCTCGGCTGGTGAGCCCAAACCGGCCCATCACCTTGCCGTTGCCTCCGAACGGGGATCGAGCTTGCCGTTTGCCCGGTAACGAGCAATCGCGTAGTCGTGGCCGATGCTGCCTACGGCTACGACGCGACCCCGCAAATCTTTGGTCACCGAAAGAGCGAGAGCCGAGTGTTTGCCGCTAGTCCAGTGGGTAGTCACCTCGCCGCCCTGGCCGAAGCGTCTCGGCCGGCGAGCCGTCGGGCTTGTAGAACGCGAGCGCGGAGTTCTTTCGAGTCGCGCTGCTGCCTACCTGCCGGATACCGCCTGCGGCCAGGATGTCGTCCTTTGAGTCAAGAGTCACCGAGGTTGCGAATCCTTCGGCGGGTGGTGATCCATCCCTAGCCGGAGCCAAACGAAGGATCGGGATTGCCGTTCGGCAGGAAGCGGGCTACAAGGAAGCGGTCGACTGAGCCGTCGTACTGATCGCCGACGGCGGCGATGGCCCCCTGGGAGTCGATGGCCACAGCGCGTACGTTGCCGGTGAAGCTTGTGATCGCCTCACCGCCATTGCCGAACGAAGGATCGAGGGTGCCGTTGACCCGGAAACGCGCGACCCCGTTCCGCCCACGACGATGACGCGATCCTGGGAGTCGATAGCAACGGTCGCACCGCGGCAGGCCTCAAGGTCGGCCGTGACCTTGCCGCCGTCGCCCAACGAGGGATCGAGGCTGCCGTTCGGCTTGTAGCGGGCGAGCGCCGTTTCGCAGCTGAGATTTTCACGCCCTCGGATGGCGGAGCGGTGTAGTTGCACTTGAAACCCGTGGCGACGATTGCTGCCTCGGAGTCGATGGCCACCGAATCAGCTGAGCTCAGGGGGCATCCTACCCTGGCGCCTTCGGAGAACCGCGTCGTCACCCGGCCGTCGCCCGAGAAGGGTGGTCGAGCGTGCCATTGGGCTTGAAGCGGGCGACGGCGAAATTTGCGCGGTCGCTACATATCCCGCAGCGACGATCCGCCCCTTCGAGTCGATCATCACCGCACGGGCCTGGTTGCTGTTGGGTCTGGCCGAGGAAGCGCGTCTTCACCTCGCCGTTTCCTCCAAATGAGCGATCGAGGTTGCCGGGCTTTGCGGCCTGCGCGGGCGCGCCCCAGCGACCCCCAGATGACCCCGGTCAGCGCCAGAACGAACGCGACCGGCCTGGCTCGGGGCGCTACTTGCTTGGTCATCAAACCGATCCCACTCCTAGTAGCGCTGCACCAATTCAACCGACGAACCGGGCAAGTAGGAAGTTCGATTCGCCCCCGACAACGACGATCCGATGTTTGTAGTCGACTGCCCCCACATTGCTAACGCCCACCAGGGTGTGTGCGGTGGGGGAACGTGAAGGTGCCACTTGCCTTGCCGTTCGGAGAGAAAGAGCTGTCCAGCTTCCCGTTTCACCAATAACGGGCGAGGGTGTACTGGTTATGGCTTCCGCCACCGGTAGAGACGCAGTCCGCTTCACATAGAATGCGACCGAGTAGGCCCAGGCGGCGCTGTCAT
>CAVRGF010000004.1:0-70278 GCA_963720685.1 uncultured bacterium
GAAAACCCCGCCGTTAGCGGGGCTTCCCTCCAGTAGCGGGGGCAGGATTTGAACCTGCGACCTCCGGGTTATGAGATCAGGAGATCGGGGCGATCCGAGCTATTCGGTGCCCAGCGGAGTTGCTTTGAGTTGCTCTGAGTTGAGTGTCGCTGACTCGACTTTGTGCCCCTCTTGTGCCCCTCGAATGCTCGCTCCACAAGGTCGGCCTCTTGCTCGCCCGGCTGGTAGTGGGCCTAGATCAGGGTGGTGCTGTAATCGCGATGCCCCATCCATTCCTGGTCCTCGCCCGCGCGGTGCCCGACCCAGCTTTCAATCACATCCGCCAGATCACCTGGGGCGGTCAGCGTCGGGATTGGTCTGCGCAGGAGCAGGCGTGCCAGTCGATGCCATGGTTGCTCGGAATCACGAACGCTCTCCACGGTTTGGAGTCGACCAGGCGGCGCTTTTCGGCGTGCTTGAAGACGTGCGGTAGAGTGGATATCCGCTGCGGCGGGGACTTCTCCTGGTGGCCGACTTGGACCAAAAGCCTCGTCGACCTCACGGCTCGTCCTTGCAACAGAGATAGGACGGCCGAAATAAGGACCTCGGAGGAGCAGGGAAGAGTGTCTCGTCCCACCGCAGCCAAATCGACCGCGCGGTCCCTGAAGCTCGCCCTCGCGACCGTCGTCGCAACTCCGTCCCATTTCATGGTCCGCAGGCGGCGACATCGATTTCAGGTTCTGGTCCTGGCGGCCGGCGCGCTCATCCTGTCGGGCATCTCGGCCGCCCCGGCTCTCGCCGACTTGCCGCTCACCTGGTCTTCGCGCACCGTGATTGACCCTTCCGACCCCTTCTCGATCCCCACATACCTCCTAGATGTCTCCTGCCCCTCGGCGACGCTCTGCGTCGCGGTGGACTCCTCGGGCAACGTCGTCAGCTCGACCAACCCGACCGGTGGGGCGGCGGCGTGGCACATCGCCCACGTCGACGGCTCCAACAGGCTCAGCGGCGTCTCCTGCCCCTCGGCGACGCTCTGCGTCGCGGTGGACTCCGCGGGCAACGTTGTCACCGCGACCAACCCGACCGGCGGGGCGGCGGCGTGGCACATCGCCCACGTCGACGGCTCCAACTACCTGACGGGCGTCTCCTGCCCCTCGGCAATGCTCTGCGTCGCGGTGGACGACCAGGGCAACGCCCTCACCTCGACCAATCCGACCGGCGGGTCGGCGGCGTGGACGCTTGCCCACGTCGACCACAGGATCGACGAATACGGCCTGCCCGCCCAACTCATGGCCATCTCCTGCTCCTCCGCTTCGCTCTGCGTCGCGGTGGACGACCTGAACAACGTCGTCACCTCGACCAACCCGACCGGCGGGGCGGCGGCGTGGAGGGTCGCCAACGTCGAGGGCGTCAACGGGCTCCAAGGCGGGCTCCAAGGCGTCTCCTGCCCCTCGGCAATGCTCTGCGTCGCGGTGGACGACCAGGGCAACGTCGTCACCTCGACCAACCCGACCGGTGGGGCGGCGGCGTGGAGGGTCGCCAACGTCGAGGGCGGCCAACTCGACGTCTCCTGCCCCTCGACGACGCTCTGCGTCGTGGTGGACTCCTCGGGCAACGTCGTCACCTCGACCAACCCGACCCGCGGGGCAGCGGCGTGGACGCTCGCCAACGTCGACGGCCTCAACCCCCTCTTGGGCGTCTCCTGCCCCTCGACGACGCTCTGCGTCGCGGTGGACAGCGGTGACCAACACGCAGGCGCCAGGCTCATCGGCACGCCGACCCCTCCACACACCCTCACGGTTCAGAGGTCCGGCACAGGCTCCGGCAAGGTGACGAGCTCCCCGGCCGGGATCAGCTGCGGCTCCACCTGCTCCCACCGCTACGCCAACGGCCCCACGGTGAACCTCACCGCAAGCCCGGCCTCGGGCTCGAGCTTCAGCGGCTGGTCGGGAGGCGGCTGCTCCGGGACCGGGAGCTGCCATGTGACCCTGGGCTCCAACAAGACCGTGACCGCGAGCTTCACGAAGCTGATCTCGCGCTCGCTGACGCTCTCCTATAGAAACGCTATCCACGCTTTCAAGGGCAAACTCTCCGCGTCGGTTCGGGCCTGCAAGAAGGCGCGCACGGTCAAGGTGTTCAAGAAGCGCCCCGGCCCCGACAAGAAGATCGGTCAAGCCACGACGAGCTCTCGTGGCAGCTACAAGGTCTCCGCGACGCGCCACCCCGGCAAGTACTACTCCAAGTCCGCGAAGACACTGATCCCCACGGCGGGGCTCTGCGCGGCCGTCAAGTCCCCGACCCTGACCCTGCACTGAAGCGTCCCCAGCCTGTAGAGCGCGCCCGCTCCTTTGCGGGCCTTCTCCTGAATAGCGGGGGCAGGATTTGAACCTGCGACCTCCGGGTTATGAGCCCGGCGAGCTACCTGACTGCTCCACCCCGCGGCGCATACGGGATGTTAGCGCCGTCGCGCCACCGCGCTCCGTCGAACTAAGAAGCGGGGCGGCGACTCCCGATCGGTAGGTTTGGACGAATGCCGGAGGCCGAGCCGATCCTGAGGTCCGCCTACCGGGCGTTCAACGCCCGCGATCTCGACGCCGCGCTCGAGCTGATGCACCCCGACGTCGACTGGCCGAACGCCTGGGAGGGTGGTCGGGTGGCGGGCCGAGCCGCCACGCGCGACTACTGGACCAGGCAGTTCGCCGCCATCTCCAGTCGAGTCGAGCCGGAGGGCTTCACCGAGGATGCGGATGGCGCCATCACCGTCGAGGTACATCAGGTGGTCCACGATGCACGGACCGGCGAGCTTCTCGGCGATTCCCGCGTCCGCCACCGCTACCGGCTCGAGGGCGGTCTGATCGTGAGGATGGACGTCATCGAACCGCCGTCGGGATCGAGCGAGGGCGACTAGGCGGGATGCTCGAGCAGCGCTCTGCGGCCACCCACGCGGTCACCAACCAGCCGCCGCCGCTGGTCGACTACAACGTCTTCGAGACCGACCGGCCGCTGGTCGCCGCGGTGAATCGCGAGGGCGCCTCGTGGGCGGGCGATCGGCTGCGGGCGATCGGCGCGCTGGCCGGCAGCGCCGAGGTTCGGCGAGGCGCCGTCGAGGCGAACGAGCACCCGCCGAAGCTGAGGACCCACGATCGCTTCGGGAACCGCATCAACGAGGTCGAGTATCACCCGGCGTGGCACGAGCTGCTCGGCCTCGCGGTCGAGCACCAGCTCCACTCGCTCCCCTGGCGCGAGCCGGGCCCCGGGGCGCATGTCGCCCGCGGCGCCGCATTCCTCTGCATGACCGAGGCCGAGGCGGGAATCGGCTGTCCGCTCTCGGCCACCTACTCGGTGGTCCCGGCGCTTCGCCACCAACCCGAGCTCGCCGCCGAGTGGGAGCCCCGCATCCTCTCGTCGGGCTACGACCCGCGCGACGTGCCGGCCACCGAGAAGCCCGGCGCGCTCGCCGGCATGGGGATGACCGAGAAGCAGGGCGGGTCGGATGTGCGGGCCAACACCACCGTGGCCCGGCCGCTGAACGGGGGCGGCCCGGGCGGCGAATACGCGATCACGGGCCACAAGTGGTTCTTCTCGATTCCGATGTGTGACGCCTTCTTGGTCCTGGCCCAGGCCGACCGCGGCCTCTCCTGCTTCCTGTTCCCGCGATGGACGCCGGACGGCGAGCGCAACAGCTTCCGCCTCGTACGGCTCAAGGACAAGCTCGGAAACCGGGCCAACGCATCGAGCGAGGTCGAGTTCGACGGTGCCTGGGCACGGCTCGTGGGCGAGGAGGGAGCGGGAGTCCGAACGATCATCGAGATGGTCAACCACACGAGGCTCGACTGCGCGCTCGGGAGCGCCGCCGGGATGCGGGCGGGGACGGTCGAGGCGATCCACCACGCCGACCATCGCTCGGCCTTCGGCAGGACGCTGGTCGAGCAGCCGCTGATGCGAAACGTGCTCGCCGACCTCTGCGTCGAGTCGGAGGCCGCGACGATCTCGGCCCTCAGGCTGGCCCGCTCCTACGACGATTCGATTGCCGGCGACGAGCACGCCGAGGCGTTCAAGCGAATCGCCAATCCGGTCCTCAAGTACTGGATCTGCAAGCGCGAGCCGGTCCACGTCGCCGAATGCCTCGAATGCCTCGGGGGCAACGGGTACGTCGAGGAGTCCGGGATGCCCCGCCTCCTTCGACAGGCGCCCCTCAACTCGATCTGGGAGGGGTCGGGCAACGTCCAGTGCCTCGACGTCCTTCGCACCATGGCCACCAACCGAGGCGCGCTGGACGCCTTCTTCGCCGAGGTTGGTGAGGCCGACGGCGATCCCCGGCTCGACCCCCACATCTCGAGGCTTCGAGCTGATCTCGCCGATATGACCGACGTCGAGGCGCGAGCCCGCGACCTGGTCGAGCGGATGGCGCTCGCGCTCCAGGGCTCGCTCCTGTTGCGATTCTCCGATCCGGCCGTCGCCGACGCCTTCTGCTCGAGCCGCCTCGGGGAGAACGGCGGAAGGGCCTTCGGCACGCTGGCGAGCGGCAGCGGCTTCGACCGAATCATCGAGCGCCACCGCGCGGCGTCCTAAGCCGACGACGCTTTTTCGGTTGCGATCCGCCGAAATCGCGCAATGATGTCGGGGATGTCGCTGGTGGCTCAGCCTGGCACGCCGTTGTCCGTTCCGTTCTTCGTTCACCTGATCCTCTGGCCTGCCCTCGCGGGCTGGATCGTCTTCCTCTTTCGGCGGCGCCGCTCGCGCCGATGGCCGTGCTCCGGGAGGTTCGGGATCGCGCTCGCGCCCGCGTGTCTGTTCACTGACGCGGCGGCTCTGCTCGCGGCGATCAAGTGGCCGAGCCACGACTCGACCTCGTTCATCCTCGCCGTGCTGTGGATCGCGGCGCTGTTCAGCCTCACCGCATACTTCGCGCTGCGAACCCCCGACGACGGAGGCGACGACGGCGGAGTCGACGAGGATCTCCCGGATCCGCCCTGGTGGCCCGACTTCGAGCGCGATCTGCGCGACTACATCCGCCGCGGGCCGAAACCGCCGGCCAAGCCGCCGCGCCTGCCCACCGGCACGCGCTAGGCGGTCCGTCGGCCTCGCCGCGCCCGGCGACGCGCCTCTCGACGGCCGCTAGGGCCCCGGCCCGGGGATCTGGGGCGTGTTGTGGGCCGAGGAGAGGATGAACCCGACCAGGATCGCCAGGCTCGCCAGGCCGACGATCCCCACGATCACTCCCGCGATCGCGATCGCACGCCCCCCCTGGTAGCCGCGTGAGTCACGGATCTGCCTCAGCCCCGCAGAGCCGAGAACAATCGCCAGCACCGAGCCGACCCCGAACAGCCAGATGATCCCCAGGCAGAGCGAGGCGATCGCGAGGCCGTTCGTCTCGGCGCCCTCCTCCCCCGGGCCGGCCGCCGGGTGGTACTGGCTCATGACAGAAGCGTCGCAGAACGCTCGCCCGCCGGCGCCCACCGGGGTGGGTATCTAGATTGCAGGCGAGGGATGCGGGTCGCGGTCATCGACATCGGTACGAACTCCACCCGGCTCCTGGTGGCCGAGGTGGTCGACGCCGAGGTCACCGAGCTGGAGCGCCGCTCGAACGTCACCCGGCTCGGACGCGGCGTCGACACCTCGCGCCAGCTCGCCGCCGAGGCGGTCGAGGACGTCTGCGAGACGGTCGCCGAATACGTCGCGATCTACGAGCCGCTGAAGCCGGACGCGGTGACCGCGATCGCGACCAGTGCCGTCCGCGATGCCGAGAACTCGGGCGCCTTCCTGGCCGAGCTTCGAGAGCGCTTCGCGCTGGCGGCGCGCATCCTCGACGGCGCCGAAGAGGCCCGCCTCACCTACCTGGGCACCTGCGCGGGGGGCCCCCCCGCCGACCGCACCCTGGTGGTGGACATCGGCGGCGGCTCGACCGAGCTGGTCGTCGGGTCGGGGCCGAAGGTCGACTTCCACGCCTCGCTCCAGGCCGGCACCGTTCGCCACACGGAGCGTTACCTGACCACCGATCCGCCCGCGCCGGAGGACCTCGACGCGCTCGCCGTCGACGTGCGGGGACTGATCGACGACGAGCTCGCCGACACGGCGATCGCGACCGCCGAACAGGGGATCGCCGTCGCCGGGACCCCCACCTCGCTGGCGGCGATCGAGCAGCGCCTCGACCCCTACGACCCCGAGCTGGTCCACGGCTTCGAGCTGACATTGGACGCGATCCAGCACATGTACTCGATGCTCGCCTCGATGGCGCTCGAGGAGCGCCTCGCGGTTCCCGGCCTTCAGCCGAGCAGGGCGCCGACGATCGTCGCCGGCGTCGTCATCCTGACCCAGGTGATGCGCGCCTTCGGGCTCCGGGAGATCGAGGTCTCCGAGCACGACATCCTCTATGGTGCCGCGATCGACGCGGCCGAGCGCGCCGGCTGATCAGTCGCAGAACTCCTCGGCCAGCGCCTCGAGGACCCGGGCCGGGCCTCCCCGCCGTCGCGCCAGCGCCAGCTGATGGGTGCATCCGTTTCGCCGGCTCAGGTCGCGCACCCTCCCGAGCTCGGCCTCGCAGCCGAGCTCGCGGGCATGCGGCGTGCAGGCCGCCAGCAGGTCGGCGAGCAGCTCGACCGCCGGCACCAGGCGGTTCAGGTCAGGCTCGATCAGCGCTGCGTGTCGAGTTTCGACGGATATGCCGGCGTTATTCGACAAGCGCCGGGGAGGGAGGGATGTGCGCACGGGGGGAGGGAGGGGATGTGGCGATCCAGGGCTGGTGGGGCTCGACCGTCGGGCCAACGCCGGCCCGAATGTCTGGACCGCCCGCACGATGCGACGGCCCGCCCGGGCGCGGATGATCAGGTAATGGATCGTCGGCTCTCTCCGCTCGATGCGTCATTCCTTCGATTGGAGACCGAGCACGCCCACATGCACGTCGGCTGGTGCTCGATGCTCGAGCTCCCGCAGGGCCACGAGCAGCTCGACGTCGGGCTCCTGCGGGAGCGGATATCGGGGCGGATTCACCACACGCCGCGGTTTCGCCAGCGGATCGCCGAGATGCCGCTCGGCGAGCCGGCCTGGGTCGACCACGCGGGCTTCGACATCGAGCGCCACATCGAGGTTGCCGGCGATGACGAGGGCCAGGTCTCGGAGCGCAGGCTCTCGACCCTGACCGATCGGTTCCTGTCGCGACAGCTCGACCGGGGGCGGCCCCTGTGGGCGATCCTTGTCGTGCCGCAGGTGGAGGGCGGCCGGGCGGCGATCGTCGGCAAGGTGCACCACGCGATGGTCGACGGCGTCGCTGCGGTCGAGCTCGGCATGCTCCTGTTCGACTCCACGCCGGATCCGGGGCCCTCCGGGACCTCGGGCGCCTGGCATCCACGGCCCGTCCCGAGCCCGGTCCGAATGGCCGCCGACTCGGTCGCCGATGCCGCGGTCGAGCAGTTCCGCACCGCGCGGCGGGTGGCGACGCTCGGACTCTCGCCGCGGCGCTCGTTGCGGATGGCCGACACGATGAGGCGGGCGGCGTTCTCGCTCGCCGAGGACGCGATCAAGCCCGCGCCGGACTCGTTCCTCAACCGGCCGCTCGGCGCGAGGCGGACGCTGACCATGCGCCAGATCCCGTTCGACCAGGTCGGCCGGCTGCGGGAGGCGAGCGGCGCGAAGCTCAACGACATCATCCTCGCCGGGGTCGCGGGGGCGATCCGCCGGCTCTCGGCGCTCGTCGAGGAGGACCCGGCGCCGCTCCGGGTCATGGTCCCGGTCAACGTTCGCGGCAACGGCGACGATCCGGCGGGGGGCAATCGGATCATCCTCGGCTTCGTCGAGCTGCCCGCCGAGGAATCCGACCCGGTCGTCCGGCTGGCGCTGATCCGCCGCCAGACCGCCGAGCTCAAGCGCTCGGATCGAGTCGAGGGCAGCGACAGGCTGCTCCGCTACATGGGCCAGCTTCCCGGCCCGATCAAGGCCCGGGCCGCGAGCGCCGTGGCGAGCCCACGGATGTCGAACCTGACGGTCTCGAACATCCCCGGCCCACGGACCTCGCTGTTCGCCGCCAGAGCGAACGTGAAGACGATCTACCCGGTGATCCCGATCAGCGAGGACCATGTCCTGTCGGTCGGGGTGCTGAGCTACGGTGGGAATCTCCACTTCTCGGCCTACGCCGACCCCGACGCCCTGCCCGAGGCCGCCGAGCTTCGCTCCCTGCTTCCCGCCGCGTTCAGCGAGCTGGCCGGGGCGTTCGATCGGCGGGCGCGGGCGAGCGGCGCCGGGGGCGGGCCACCGGCGCGGCGGCCGGCATCGACGGCGCCGCGCGCGCTCACGGGCTAGGAGATCGTCGCGACGTCGGTCATTGCTCGATGGACGGCGGGGTGGTGGGAGCGCCGATCCCGGAGCCCTAGGGGTCAGTCCTTGCCGGAGATCCGATCCCAGGCCCGTCGGAGCTTGTCGTGGAGCTCGTCGGGAACCACGTCGTCAGGGCCGACGTCGATCTCGCCGGGATTCGCGCTCGGCTTCGGCAGGCCTTCGGCGGCCGAAGCGGTGAGCTTCAGCACCACGCCGCGCTCGAATATCTCATCCACCTGATCCGCGTCGCAGAACAGGTGGCCGCCCGGCATCGCCGAGTGGTCGATGACGATGCCGTCGAAGAGGTCCAGGTGGGGTTCGGCGAGCACGTGGGTCACCTTCCCGACCGCCTGGCCGTCGCTCGAGTAGACCTCGACGCCCTTCTCGAGGGTCATGTACGAGGTGGGCGCGCCGAGATCCTCCATCGAGCTGCAGGCTAGTCGAACCGGGTGCGGGGCCGAGCCCGCGACCGCACTCAGCCGGACCCCGTCGGGTGTCGGCTAGCCGCCCACCTGGTTGTGGACCGGAAACCAGATGTGGTCCGACGCCGGCACCTGCTCGGCCTGCACCCCGGACACCTTGGCGATCGCGGGGGTGAGGCGCTCTTCGTTGAAACGCTCCCAGCTGTCGCGCGAGTCCCACACCTCGATGATCCGCATCCGGCCGTCGGCGGCCCTTCCGGCGGCGTGAATCTGAAGACCGGCCGGAGGCGCACCCTGAACATCGAGCTCCGCGTTCACCGCGTCGTACTGCTCGGGCGCGAGGCCCTCCGGAAGCACGTGAATCACCGCATCTGCCATTGCTCACTCCTTGGATAGTGATTCGATCCTTGAGCCGCCATCCTACGCCCGATCCGGACGGCCGGGCCCCCGAACGAGCCGCCGTGACCTGGCGCTCGAAGCCGCCGGGCGGGTCGGGCGGCGCTCGACCTGATACGCATTCGCCATGGACGTCGCGATCGCCGGAGGCCACGGGAAGATCGCCCTTCGGCTGCTCGGCCTGCTGATCAGCAGAGGAGACCGCGCCCGGGGCCTGATCAGAAACCTCGACCACGCGAGCGAGATCGAGGCGATCGGCGCGACGGCGGTGGGCGCCGACCTGGAGAACCTCGATCCCGACGCGATCGGCCGCGAGATCGCGGGCGCCGACGCGGTCGTGTTCGCCGCCGGGGCGGGGCCCGGGAGCGGCCCGGCCCGAAAGCGCACCGTCGACTACGGCGGCGCGGTGAAGCTGATCGACGCCTGCCGCCTGGCGAAGATCTCGCGGTACCTGATGATCAGCGCCCTCGGCGTCCACGATCCCGAGGCGCGCGGTTCCCAGATGCAGCCCTACTACGAGGCGAAGCTGGAAGCCGACCAGGCGCTCACCGCAAGCCGGCTCGACTACACGATCGTCCGCCCCGGCATGCTCACCGACGAGCCCGGCACGGGCCTGGTCGAGATCGCGCCTCGGCTCGATCGCGGCGGCGCGGTACCCCGCGACGATGTCGCGGCAACCCTGCTCGCCTGTCTCGACGATCCCAGCCACGATCGGTGCCGTTTTCGACCTGATCGCGGGCGATACGCCGATCGCCGAGGCGCTCGCGGCGCTCCAGGTCGCGGGGGACTGATCGAAACAGGCCCGGGGCCGGCCGACCCTGGTCGATTTCGCCGCACGGCGCCGTGCGGCGCCCGCCGGCAGTCGGCGACCAGGGTGACGCGACAGAACGCTTCGAGTAAGCAAGACGGGGTAGGCTGGTTCGACCAATGGACGTGATCGTCTACCTGATCGGGCTCCTGCTCACCGGCTTGGTCGTCGGGGCGCTGGGTCGCCTCGTGATCCCGGGCAAGGACCCGATGTCGATCTCGATGACGATCCTGATCGGGATCGCCGCCTCGTTCATCGCGGGGCTCGTCTGGTGGGCGATCTCAGGCCACGACGGCGGCGGGATCATCCTCTCGGTCGTCTTCGCCGCGCTGATCGTCTACCTGATCAGGCGAAGCCGCGGCGGCACGGCGCCCACTCCCGGCGCCTAGCGCCCCCCACCCCGACGCCTGGCCCCCCACCCCCGACGCCCCGGCTGCCACGCGCCCGGTAACTCCCCCGCCCGCTTGCTCCCCGCGCGCCCGCCAACTCCCGCGCTTGTCGACTTACGACGGAGTAGCCGTCGCAAATCGACACGCGCACTGGGGAGGGGGCGCCAGCGGGGGCGCGATCGACCGGGCCGGCCCTAGCGGCAGATACCGCAGGGCTTCGTGAAGGCGCTCGCCGGCGCGAGCGGGAGCTCGACGAACGACGCGGCGCTCGCCTTGTGCTGGACCGAGTAGACGCCCCCGGCCAGGTTGGCCGTCTGGGTCGGGGTCGGCAGCAGGTGCGGGACGTCGGAGGTCGTGATCGTGACCCGCAGGCGGTGGCCGGCGGCGAGCTTCGCGAAGGTCGGGAAGACCTCGACGTCGAAGCGGGTCGTCTGGCCGGTGGGAACGGGCGACTGAGAGGCGCGCGTGTAGGCGTGGTAGGGCATCTGCGGCTTTCCGTCGCTCCCCCACCACGTCTGTGAGGTGTCGAGCTTTCGGAACGAGCCGAGCAGCGCCCCAGAGGTGAGCGGCTTGGACTGACCGTTCGGCGCCACGTCCTCGACGTTGACGACGAACTGGGTGTCGGGGCGGTTGGAGCTCGCATACAGCGTCGCGTCGATCGGCCCGGCCAGCACCTTCGGGCTCTGGAGCGGTGCCGTCGTGTAGGTCGCGGCTCCCGGCGCGACCTGCGTCGAGGAGTCGTCGCCGGCGCACGGGTCGTCGCCGTTCGCCTGCTCCAGGACCAGCTGGAGGAGGCCCGCGCCCCACTGCTCGGTCGAGCGCCCGCAGGGGCTGGAGGCGCCCGTCCAGACGAGCGGGTCCGAGCCGCCCGAGGCGCCCGGCTTGGTGGGGCCGAGCGACTTGCCGGGGCCGAGGTAGTAGGTCGTGGGCGTCGTTCCCTCGACGGGGTAGCGGGAGGCGTTCAGCCAGTTCCCGGAGCCGAGCTGGTAGAGGTGGAGCGGGTTCTGGGTCTTGTCGATCCCCGTGTCCTCGCCCTTCAGCCAGCGGTCGAACCACGACAGCTCGAGCCGGTCCATGTCGATTCCCTCGCCGGCGGTGACGTGGTACCAGGGACCCATCATCAGCTGGTAGCGGCCGCTCGCCGCCTGGCCGGCCTTCATCGGCAGGCCGACGCCCCGGCCGGCCTGGAGGTTCTGGAGGTCGGAGTAGTTCAGCGGCTCGCCGCGCTGGAAGAGGTCGAACCAGCCCCCGACCAGGAAGGCGGGTACGTGGTTGGAGACGATCTTGTGCAGGATCGAGCGCGGCCGGCGGGCCCGCCAGTAGCTCTCGTCATACCCCTGGTCGCCGTTCGTCTCCACGTTTGCGACCAGCGAGGCGTGGAAGGCGAGGAGGCCGCCGATGTGCTGGGCGAGGACCTGGAGCACGTCGGGGTTCGACGGCTGCTCGAGGAAGCTCTCGAGGAGCGGCTGGGTCAGGTTGAGCCCCGCCGTCAGGCCGAGGAAGATGCCGCCGAACTCCGAGTCGAGCAGGCCGCCGTCGAAGGCGGTGTCGCGGTAGACGTCGTTGGCCGAGATGATCGGGAACATCGCCTTGAGCGGTGACCCTGGCCCCAGGTTGGCCGCCGTGAAGAGCTGGTCGATCCCGAGGTAGGAGGCGCCGAGCGTCCCGACCTTTCCGCTCGCGTGGGCAAGGCCGGCGACCCAGCGGACGAGCTGGGCGCCGTCGCGGCCCTGGACCGGGTCGAAGAGGCCCCACGAGCCCTGCGATGCGCCGGTTCCCCGGACGTCGGCGACCACGTCGATGTAGCCCCGCTTGACGAGGTAGGGGCTGTAGCCGCTCAGGCCGGCGAGCTGCTCGCCCCCCGGAAAGGTCGCCGCCGAGCCCGAGCTCTTGCCATAGGGCGTCTGGGTGAGGAGCGAGGGGAACGGCCCCTTGGCCGCGTCGCCGTTCGACTTGGTCGGGTAGTAGACGTCGGCGCGGAGCACCGTCCCGTCGTCCATCGTCACGCCGACGTTCAGCCGCTTGCCGATCCCGTATTTGGCCGGTCCCGGCTGCCACGCGGCGGACGCGGTGGCGGGCGCGAGGAGCACGCCGAGGACGAGCGCCATCGCCGCCATGCAGATCGCCCCACTTCCCCGTCGCCGCATCGCGGCGAGATGATTACAGGCACCACGACACGGCGCGCCGGTTGCCTTACCGCGGCGTGTAGGAGGAGGACCACCGGCGGCCCCCGCGCGAATCGCCGACATGCGGCCACGGCGTTTGCCACGTCTACTACTCGACCGACGACGGGCACACGTGGAATGACTCCGCCGTGCCGCAGAGCTTCACGTAGCCCGTCGCCTCAGGTCTCGGCGCACGGGCTCTTCGATCGCGTCATGCTTGGTCCCGCGATGGGAGCGAGCGAGGAGGAGCAGATGCCCGAGCAAGGAATCAGCCGACGCCGCCTGATCGGAGCCTCTGCCGCGGTGGGGCTCGGCACCGTGCTGCGGGGGGTTCCTGCGCTCGGCGCCTCCGGCTCGCAGCGAACCGCCGACGTAGTCGTGGTGGGCGCCGGCTTCGCCGGCCTCACCGCCGCCCTTCGCCTCCACCAAAGAGGCCACTCGGTGATCGTGGTCGAGGCCCGTAACCGGGTCGGCGGCAGGGCCCTCAACCATCCGATCGGCGGCGGCGAGATCTCCGAGCGCGGCGCCACCTTCGTCGGGCCGACCCAGAACCACATCCTCTCCCTCGCCAAGCAGTTCAAGATCACCAAGTTCCCCACCTACGACCACGGCGACAACGTCTACGTCAACTCGACCGGCCAGCGCAGCACCTACAGCGACACGGGAGTGACGGGCTCGGCGCCACCCGACCCCGCGATCCTCGGCGACCTGATCCAGACCATCGTGCGGCTCGACCAGATGTCGACCGAGGTGCCGGTCGACGCGCCGTGGAAGGCCTCGAGCGCCTCCGACTGGGACCGCCAGACGCTCGACACATGGCTTCGCGACAACAGCACCAACCAGCAGTTCCGCGACCTGGTTCCGGTCGCGACCCGGGCGATCTTCGGCGCCGAGCCCCGCGAGCTGTCGCTGCTCTTCACCCTCTTCTACATCGCCGCCTCGGGCAACGAGCAGAATCCGGGCACCTTCGAGCGCAACTTCAACACCCGCGACGGCGCCCAGATGTGGCGATTCCACGGCGGCACCCAGCTGCTGCCCTTTAAGATGGCCAAACAGCTCGGCAACCGGGTGGTCCTCAACGCCCCGGTGGAGAGCATCGTCCAGGGCAAGGGCGGGGTCACGGTCCACTGCCGCGGACTCGACGTGCGCGCCAAGCGCGCGATCGTCGCCATCCCCCCCACCCTCGCCGGGCGGATCGAGTACTCGCCGAAACTCCCGACCCCCCGCGACCAGCTCACCCAGCGCCTGCCACAGGGCACCCTGATCAAGGCCACCGCCGTGTACCCGAAGCCGTTCTGGCGCGACGACGGGCTGAACGGCTCCACGGTCTCCTACAAGGGCCCCGCCAACACGACCTTCGACGATTCGCCGCCGGACGGGTCCAAGGGCGTCGTGTTCGCGTTCATCGGTGGCGACCAGGCTCGCAAGTTCATGGGCATGACCAAGGCAAACCGCCGGGCAGCGGTGCTCGACAACTTCAAGTTCTACTTCGGCCCGAAGGCCGCACACCCGACCGGCTACTTCGAGACCAACTGGAGCCGCGAGGAGTGGACCCGGGGCTGCCCCGTGGCGATCGCAGGGCCGGGCACCCTGGTCGCCTATGGCCCCGCGATCCGACGGCCGGCGGGCAAGATCCACTGGGCGGGGACCGAGACCTCGACCTACTGGAACGGCTATATGGACGGGGCGGTCCGCTCCGGGAACCGGGCGGCGCAGGAGGTCGGGGCCGAGCTTTGATGTGCGGAGCCCTTGCCCTTGGCGGCGGCGAGGCATAGGGTCGGTTCGACAGCCACCAGGAGGAGCAAGCCATGTCCGGAGAGAACGTCGCCGCCTCCCGCCGCTTCATCGAGGAGGCGTTCAACAACGGAGAACTCGGGGTGATCGACGAGATCGCCGCCGATGACTTCATTGACCACGATCCGATGGCCGGCGACCAGGATCGCGAGGGCGCAAAGCAGTCGCTCGCCGGCTACCGCCAGGCGTTTCCCGATCTCCACTGCACGATCGAAGACATCGTCGACGCGGGTGACAAGGTCGGATACCGCTGGAGTGCCAATGGCACGGTCGAGAACGAGTTCATGGGGCTCGAGCCCACCCACGAGAAGGGCGACCCCATCAAGGGGATCACCATCGACCGTTATGAAGGAAATAAGTGCGTCGAGTCGTGGTCCCAATGGGACTCGCTGACCTTCATGCGTGACTTGGGCGCGATCCCCGGGGCCGCCGCCTCGGCAGCCAGCTAGGCCTCTCAGCACGGGCGCTTTGCTGCCTCATCCTCGACCAGTTCAGGGGGTGGGGCGGCGAGGTGGTCGATGTTTTGCCCGGTGTTCGGGGCGAACATCGATCCGTGGGCGGGTGCGGGCCCGCCAAGATATGGCCCATGCCGGAGGACGACCACGGACAAGAGCGGGGCGCGGCGCCGAGACGAAGCCCCGACACATCGGTCCGTCACGCCTCGGTCGCAGACGCGCCCCACATCGCACGACTCCTGCACGATTTCAACACCGAGTTCTCGGAGCCGGTGCCCGACGTCGAGGTGCTCTCCGCGCGGGCGGCGCGGTTCATCGAGCGCGACGAGGCGACCTTTCTGCTCGCGGGGAGCGGCCCGGACGGGTTCGCCGAGATCCGGCATCGCCCCTCACTGATCACCGGGGCCCTCGATGCCCACCTCGAGGAGCTCTATGTCGCCCCGGCGAGGCGGGGGAGCGGGGTCGGCCGGGCGCTGCTCGAGGCGGCGATGGACGCGGCGCGCGAGCGTGGTGCCGCCCGGATGGACCTGGGGACGAGCGAGCAGGACGTTGCCGCCAAGGCGCTCTATGAGAGCGCCGGGTTCACGAACCGCGAGTCGGCGCCCGACGGGCCGGTGATGCTCTTCTATGAGCGCGACCTGTAGTCCCCGCGGGAGACGTGCGGACCGAAGCGGGTGCCGCGCGACCCTGCGCGGTCGGTGGCTAGATTTGGAGCAACCGCGGCGCGCGTCGGTGCGCGCCCGCTCGACCCCCGAAGGAGGGCCTATGGAGATCGGCATCGGACTGCCTTTGACCAACCACGGCGTCAACCGCGAGCAGCTGCTCGGCTGGGCGCGCCGCGCCGAGGAGCGGGGCTTCTCCTCGCTCGGGACCATCGACCGGCTCGTGTTTTCGAATTGGGAGCCGCTCACGGCGCTGACCGCGGCCGCCGCGGTCACCGAGCGGATCGGGCTCGTCACCGACATCCTCCTTGCCCCCCTTCGCGGCAACGGCGCGGTGCTCGCCAAGCAGGCCGCGACGCTCGACGCGCTGTCGGAGGGACGGGTGACGCTCGGGATCGGGGTCGGCGGGCGCGAGGACGACTTCGAGGCTGCCGGCGTCCCGTTCGAGGGGCGAGGCCGCCGGGTCGACGCGATGCTCGCTGAGATGAAGGAGATCTGGGCCGGCGAGGAGCGCGGCTTCGCCGGCGCGATCGGCCCGGCCCCGGCGCGCGAGGGTGGGCCGGAGCTCCTGATCGGCGGCTACGTCGGCGTCTCGGCGCGGCGCACCGCCCAGTTCGGCGAGGGCTTCACGATGGGAGGCGGAACGCCCGAGGCGCTGGCCGAGCTCGGAGCCGGGGTCAAGGAGGCGTGGGCCCAGGCGGGCCGCAAGGGCCAGCCGCGGCTGATGGCGCTCTGCTACTTCTCGCTCGGCGACAAGGCCAGGGAGAACGCCGACCGCTACCTGAAGCACTACTACGCCGCGATGGGCCCCGAGGTCGCCGACGGGATCGCCGCCACGCGGCGATCGACGCGGAGACGGCGGGGCGATACCGCGACGCGTTCGCCGGGGCGGGCGCCGACGAGCTGATCCTCTTCCCGTGCTTCCCCGATCCCGCGCAGGTCGACCTGCCGGCCGACGCGGTGCTGTAGCGATGACCCCACCGCAAACCAGGACCCAAGGGACCACTCGGCTTAGCCCGAAGGCAGGTCGGCGAACTCAACGAATTCTCACGAACGCCTGAGGTCCGCCTCACCTTGGGGTGCGATCGTCGCAGGCGACGCAGAACCCAAAGAGGAGGTCCGGGCCATGACCCTGGCGATCACCCTGAATCTCATATTCGTGATCCTGCTCTTGGTGCTTCTCGGAGCGACGATGAGCCTGCCCTTCCTGCTCCCCCGGGGCGAGTGATCCACCCCGGCCTCGCCGCCGTCACTCGGGATGACGGCGAAGCAACAGCACGTACCAGACCACCAGGACGAGGAACCCGCCGAGCGGGATCGCCCAGGTGAGGATGCCCTGCGCCACAGTTGAGACCGCGATCACATATGGCAGCAATTCCAAACCTCCTCCTCCCGGGTCAATCGAGAATCCCTGAGGCCGGGCGCGGGGCGCGGGAGGGTTCCCCGGGCCGCTTCGGCTGAAGCCATCGGTAGACGACGAACAGGATCGCAACCGCCATCGGAATCGACCCGGGAACCCACATCATCCCGGCGGCGAGCTGCTGATCGGCGAGGGCCGTGAGCCCGCCCGGCCGGCTCGCCTGCGCCGCATAGGGCGCGTAGACGGGCGAGGTGGACAGGGCGAAGGTGATCGCGAGCACCCAGCTGACGAGCATCGCCGCACCGACGTAGAGGGTCCGCGGCACCTCGGCAAGCGGGGAACGCCACGGGGGCGAGTCGATCACCCGGGTCCAGAACAGGAGCGCCGTCCCGAAGAACGTCGCGTGCTCCAGCGCGTGGACGAACTGCGAATGGAGAGTTGCGTCGTAGGCGGCGGGCACGTGCCACAGGACGAAGGTCACGTTGAACGCCAGCCACGACGGCAGCGGGTCCTGAAGGACGCTCGCGATGCGCCGAAGCGGAGCCAGGCGAGGGCTCCTCACGACGAAGCCGGCGCTGCGGCGCCGAAACCCGAGCGGCAGGCCGTGCCAGATCCGGTTCCACGGCCGCGCCAGCGCGAGCAGCGGGGGCGCCACCACCAGCAGCAGGATGTGCTGGACCATGTGCACCCAGAGCAGCTCCTCGGCGAGCTCGTCGATTCGGGAGTCGAGCGCGATCACGATCGTCCCCAGACCGGCGATGAAGGCCGCTGTCCGCCACCGGTCATCGACCGTAGGACGCGGGTGCGCCCGGTGGCGGCCACCCAGCCAATAGAGCAGCGAGACCGCAACCACCCAGGCAAACGCCGGTCCCCCGGTCCAGTCAAGCAGTGGATTCGCGTCCAGCACGGGGGCTCAGAGCAGGTAGAGGATCACCCAGGCGATCACGCCCACGGCTGCGAGCAGCGTCCAGTAGAAGGAGGCCGCATCGAGACCGTGGGGGACGTATGCCTGTGAAGCTCGGTGACGAAGGCCGGTCGCGAACACGATCTCCACCCAATACATGGCGACGAGCACGAAGACCGTGAACAGCAGGGACCAGCCCAGGAACACGCTGGCGTAGCCGCCGTCGAGGGGCCCGAAGCCGAGGTGGAAGTACTCGAGCCCCTGAACCACGCAACCGGCCACGCCGAGCGCCAGCGCGATCCCCGAGAGGGGCAGCCAGCTTCGGGCGCCTCGAGCGGCTCGGTCGGCGTAGGCGAACGTCGCGGCGCTGAGCGCGAACAGGCCGACGATCACGGCGCCGTAGGCCTGGGGCGGATCGACTCGGGGCGGTTCCCAGCGGCCGCCGTTGTTCAGGGACCGCAGGTAGAAGTAGGCGAACACGAAGGCAAGGAAGAACATGATCGTGACGCCGGCCATGATTCGAACCCCGAGCCACAGGTTGCGCTCCTGAACCTCGGGCGGCTCGGCGAACGCCTGATCCGCGCTGTCGGCCATCTCGTTCACTTGATCTCCGGATGCGGCGCGACCCCGGCCGCGCCGGCCGGCACCGGCGCCGGCGGGACGGGCGGAACTCCGTAGTCGTAGGGATCGGCGTCGATGACCGGGATGCGGTCGAAGTTGTGGGCGGGCACCGGGGTCGGGAGCTGCCACTCGAGCGACTTCGAGTGCCACGGGTTCGGCTCGGCGGGCTCGCGCGCGATGACCAGGGAGTAGAGGACGTTGGCGAGGAAGACCAGCATCGAGGCGCCGAGCACGAACGCGGATACCGACACCCAGATGTTCAGTGGCTGCAGGTTGGAGGCGTAGGTTGCGACCCGGCGCGGCATCCCCATCAGCCCGAGGGCGAACAGTGGCCCGAAGGTCGAGTTGAAGGCGATGAACATCGCCCAGAAGTGGATCTTCGCGAGACGCTCGTTGAACCGCAGCCCGGTCATCTTCGGAACCCAGTAGTAGATGCCCGCGAAGAAGGCGAAGATCAGGCCGCCCATGATCGTGTAGTGAAAGTGGGCCATGACGAAGAAGCTGCCGTGCGTGCTGACGTCGCTCGGCGTGTCGGAGAGGAAGAAGCCGGACACCCCGCCGATGAAGAAGTTGAAGAACCAGGCGAGGCAGAACAGCATCGGCACCGAGTAGCGGATCTTCGCCCGCCACAGGGTCGCCATCCCGCACAGGAAGATGAACCCGGTGGGGATCGAGATCACCTCCGTGGAGAGCATGTAGAAGGGTCGAAGCGCCGAGTTGATCCCGCTCACGAAGAGGTGGTGCTGCCAGACGAAGAAGCTCAGCAGCGCCACCCCCAGCATCCCCGCGACCGCGAGCCGATAGCCCCACAGCGGCTTGCGGGAGAACACGGGCAGGAGCTCGAGGATGATCCCGAACCCGGGCAGGGCGAGGACGTAGACCTCCGGGTGGCCGAAGAACCAGAACAGGTTCTCGAATAAGTAGGGGCTGCCACCGGAGCTGGCGAGGAAGAACGAGGTCTGAACGGTGCGATCGAAGGCGACCATCAGGAGGGCGGCGATCAGGACCGGGGCCGCCAGCACCATCAGCCCGGAGGTCGTCAGCGCGCCCCAGCAGAACATGGGCAGGCGGCTCCACGTTAGCCCTGGCGCCCGCATCGTCGCGATCGTGACGATCAGGTTGAGCCCGAGCAGGGTCATCGAGAGGCCGACCAGTGCGAAGAAGAAGATGTAGGAGTCGAACCCGAAGTTGGCCTCGTCGTTGAGCGGCGCGTAGCCCGTCCAGCCGGTCGGGAAGCCGCCGAAGAAGATCGTCGAGACGAAGATCACGCCGCCCGCCATCAGGAGCCAGAAGGTGAGCGCCTCGATCCGGGGGAAGGCCATCCGCCTGGCGCCGATCATCAGCGGGACGAAGTAGTTGGCGAACGGTCCGAGGATCCCGGAGCTCATCACCCCCATCATCATCGCGCCGTGAAGGCCGACGATCGTCAGGTAGTTGCCGGCCCCGAACAGCTGTGGCGACGGACGAAGGAGCTCGGCCCGGATCAGCATCGCGTTCAGCCCCCCGATGAAGAAGAAGATCCCGATCCCGACCAGATACTGCATGCCGACCACCTTGTGATCGGTGCAGAGGCCGAAGTAGCGACCGATGCCACCCTCCTCGTTCTCCCGGTGCGACGGCTCGCGGCCGAGCATCCGAGATAACGGGTACTTGGCGAATCCGAGGCCGACCACGAACCCGATCACGAAGAACAGGTAGCCGAGCATCAGGGCGATGTCGTTCTGGCCCGTGTCGGCGAAGTACTCGATGCTCGTCGCGTGGATCTGGTGGCCCAGCCACCAGCCGAAGTAGAAGCCCGCGACCCCAAGCACGATGCCGGTCAGGACGTTGAAGCCGCGGAAGCCGCGGGCCCCGGTGCGCTCGGCCGCCGCCGCGTTCATCCGGCCCTCCTCTCGGGGTGCGGCAGGTAACTGGGGTTGTAGGGGTTGAGGTTCTGAGTCGCCGGCGCGAAGAGGCGCTGCTGCCGCCCGATCCAAGCCTGGAATTGAGCGTCGCTGACCACGTGCCCGGTCTGGAACATATGCCCGTGGAAGAGTCCGCACAGCTCGGCGCAGCGGATGTCAAAGCTCTGGAGCGTGGTCGGGTGGACGTAGGCGATGTTGTCGACCCCGGGGTTCGCGTCGGCCTTCACCCCGAGTTGCCGCGCCCAGAAGGAGTGGATGACGTCGAGGGAGGTGACGTGGAGCTCCACGTCTTTGTCGACCGGGAGCTCCAGACTCGGCGTCTCGACGCCGCCGAAGGACGGGTAGCGGTAGGTCCAGTTCCACTGCTGGCCGATCACCTGCACCTGGAGCTGGGGGCCCCCGGAGGGCTTCGCGATCGGGCTCGACCCCTGCCCGCCACCCGACCCGGTCCCCGCGAACAGGCGGGCCGTGCCGTAGGCGGCCGCGAACACGACGATCACCGAGGTGACGACGAGCCAGGTCACCACGATGCGGTTGTCGCCCCGGATGGCGACGCCCTCTTCGGGCTCAGAGTCGCGGTGGCGAAAGGCGATCAGGGCGTAGGCGAAGTAGACCAGGATCAGCGCGGCGATCGGGGTCGCGATGCCGAGCAGGACGGTGTTGTCGGCAACCTGGCTGGACGCCTCGGTGGTCGCCTTGCCCGGCGGCAGCCCGGGCGCGGCGACGAGGACGACGATCGGGGTGGCGACGACGCTGAGCACCAGCCACAGGATCAGCATGCGTCGGAAGTGGTTGGGCTCTGACATTCGGTCCGGTTCAGATCACGTGGAGGAATCCGTCCATGTAGCCGATCGTCTGCATTGGCCCCGCGAACCCGTCGATGAACCCGGCAGCGCAGGGCACGAAGCACTGCCAGCGATACCGCCCCGGCTTCCCGGTGCGGATCGTGAAGGTGATCGTCTCGTGCGCTTTCTTGAGTGAGCACGGCATCTCCGCGCACTGGTTCGGCGCGTCATCCGCAACGCCCTTGATCGGCACCGAGATCCCCATCTCCGGGACCGTGAAGGTGTGCGAGGCGTCGTCCGGGTTGATCACCTTGGTGGTCTTGCCGTTGAGCCGCATGTCCCCGCCCACCGTTCCCTCCACCTGGGACAGGAACGGGTTCCGCAAGGCGCTGGCGCCGTCGAAGTTGTAGACGGTGACGTGGACCAGCGAATGGGCTGGCACGTCGAACACGGTGGTGTGGTTCCACTGGCCGTGTTCGCGGACCAGATAGGAGACCCAGGACGGGTTACCCCCGAGCTTGCCGACCGCGGGAGTGGTCCCCAGGGTCAAGCTCGCTTCGCGCGGCCCGGTCTGCGCGGCGGCGAAGGGATTCGGGGACGTCAGGTACTTGGAGACATAGAAGACGATCGCGACGGCGACGAGGGCCACACCTACGAGCACCAGGCCCGCTCGCACCGCGCGTGAATTCACGGCACCCTCTCAGTAATGGCGCCGACATCCCCTCGGCAGCCGTGCCGGGCGTCCCTTGGCGGAGCGCAGAGCGGCGACGAAGTCGGCGGCACCACGAGGCGATTCACCGCATCCAATCTCCTTCCCGCTTACCCCCATCCCCGCCCGGCGCAGGAAGGAGGAGCGCCGGGCAAGTATAAATCAGTATCAGCCGGAATCAAGTTTGAAGTTGCGACCGTCTGACGGGATGGAGAGCGCAACCAACACGGGCGACCTGGTCGGCAAAGGAACGGGCGAAGCCGCGCTCGGCGGCGCGGAGGCGGCCCGCGGTCGGCCAACCCTTTCCCCCTCTCGGCCCCTCTCGGCCGTTCTCCGCGACTACCTGGCGCTCACCAAGCCGCGGATCATCCTGCTGCTCCTGGTCACCACGGTGGCGACGATGTTCGTGGCCGATCCCGCCGGGCCCGGGCTGACGACGATCCTGTGGACAGTTCTCGGCGGCTATCTGGCCGCCGGAGGCGCCGGAGCGATCAACCAGTACCTGGAGCGCGACCGCGACGCCCGCATGGAGCGCACCCGCTCCCGGCCCCTGGTCCAGGGTCGCATCGACCCGCGGCACGGGCTCGCCTTCGGGCTCGGGCTCGGGGCCGCGGCGACGATCCAGCTCGGGCTCACCGTGAACGACCTCGCCGCGGCCCTCGCGATGTGCGGCTTCCTGGGCTACGTCTTCGTCTACACGCTGTGGCTGAAGCCGCGAACGCCGCAGAACATCGTCATCGGAGGCGCCGCCGGGGCGATACCGCCGTTGGTCGGCTGGGCCGCAGCCACCGGGGCGCTGAGCTGGAATGCGCTCTATCCCTTCGCGATCGTCTTCCTCTGGACGCCTCCGCATTTCTGGGCGCTCGCGCTGTTGATCAAGGACGACTACGCGAACGCCCGGATCCCGATGCTGCCCGTCGCCCGCGGCGAGGCCGCCACCCGCCGCCAGATCCTGATCTACAGCCTCGTCCTGGTTGCCTTCACCCTGCTGCCCTACACGACAGGCCTCTTCGACGGCGCCTACGCGTGGGCGGCGCTGCTGCTCGGCGGCGCCTTCGTTGCGTTCGCGGCGCGACTCTGGCTGCGCCCCTCCCACCGGGCGGCGGTCGCCGTCCACCTCGGGTCGCTGGCCTACCTGGCGCTCCTCTTCTGCGCGATGGCCGTTGACCGGGCGGTCATGCTCTGAGCTCACTTCTTGCCGACCATCGGCCGGGCGCGGTGCCCGCCTGGAGCCGCGTGCCGCCGGTCCGCGTCAATGGACCAGATTTTGCCGATCGGCGAACCCGTGCCGGTATTAGACTGGGCGTAGGTGGAGCTGTTCTGGCCGATTCTCTACCCGTCCCTGATCGGGGTGGCCTGTCTCGCATACCTCGCATGGTGCGTGATCCGCGCCGCGCCCGAGATCGACCAGACGCCGCCCGAGGACGACAACGACCGGGGCCATTGGCGCCGCGGGTCGCGCCCGCCACGTAACCCGCGCCGAGGCCCGCACGCGCCCGGAGGTCATGCAACCGCGAACCGCGCGGCACAGCGCCGGTAGGCCTTTTCTGCTGCATGAGCCCCGGACCCCAACCGGAGGGGAACAGCATTCGCTCGAGGCTCGCGGTCGTCTGCCCGGCCGGATGAACCGCTAAAGCGTCAGGACGTGGGCCCTGTCGGGTGCGACGCGGCCCTCGATCACGTCGATGTAGGCCTCCTCGACGGCCTCGAAGCCGTCGCCGTCGATCGTTTCGAGCCAACCGCCGATCCACTCGCAGAACGGGTGCCAGGCATCGGCGACCCGGGTCTCGAGGCCGGCCGCGCCCCAGGCGGCCGAGCGCTTGACGACCCGGTCGGGAGCGAAGAAGAGGGTTGGCGTCGGGCCGGGCAGATCGCCGTCGCCCCCCGCGCCGAGCTCCTCCCAATGGGTGAGGCCGACGGCCATGCTGTGGGCGAGCTGGTCGCCGAAGTGCTCGTGGACCGCGCGGCGAACCTCGCCGTCGCCCGAGACGTCGACGTATGTCGCGGGCCCGGCCTCAAGCGAGTCGATCGCGTCGTAGCTGACCGTGCGGCCATAGACGTCGAGGTCCTCGACGAACTCGGCGCTTCGCGGCGAGGTCAGGGCGACGAGGTCGACCCCGTCGCGCTGGGCGAGCATGAAGGCGGCGGCGATCGCCGTCTTGCTCGAGGCGCTCGAGATCAGGATCGACCCGCGGTCGACCAGCCCTTCGTCGGCCAGCTGGTCGTCGATCAGGAACGAGGTGAAGAAGAGCGGCCGAAGGAGCATCTGCATCGCCTCGGTCTCGGAGCGGTAGAAGGGGTCGGTCGGGCTGGCGAGATAGCGGTGGTATGCGGAAGGAAGCTCCGCCCGGTGCGGCGAGGCGTCGACGAAGCCACGCCGGTCGGCATCGGCGGGCTGGACGACGAGGTGGGATGAGGGCGGCAGGTATCCGTAGAGGCGCGTGCCGGCCTCGACCCCGTCGGCCTCCGACCGTGCGACCTCGGCGAACCCCCACATCGGGACCCTCCCCCAGCCCTCGGGCGCCGGGAAGAAGTTCCAGTAGGACATCGCCTCGCCCATAACGGCGTAGGTGATGTTGTTGGCGGTCAGGCCGAAGGTGTCGACCCGAAGGAGCGCCTCACCGTCGGCGAGCTGGGGCGGCTCGGACTCGGCGATCCTGCACTCGCGAAGGTCGTCGCGCTTGACGAGGAAGTCGGTCATCCGGCGGGGATCCTCTCACGATCGCGGCCGCGGTCCGTCCGCCGTCGAGCCGAACCGCCGCCCGTCGCCGCCGGCTAACGCGCGGGCGGCCGGGTCGCGGCTTCGCGCTTGGCCGACTGCGAGAGGCCGACGGAGACGAGGCCCGACAGGCCGTACTTCGACCCGTCGCGGGCGAACGCGCTGAAGCGCCCGGGCTGCTCCAAGGCGGTGACCACCGTTGCGATCCCGTGGTTGTCGGTGCGGGCCACACCGCCGGCGAAGGTCACGCGCGTGTTGCGAAGCGGCTGGCCCTTGACGGTCGCCCGGACGGTCGCCGTCACCTCGCCGGGAATCGACGGGACGTCGACGTCGGTGACCTGGACCCGATAGCGCTCCTCCGCCGGGCGGCGGGTGAAGTGGAGAAGGGCGCTCGACGGCCCGTAGGTGAGCTTGCATCCGCCCGAGGGCGAGGGGGCGATCAGCCAATGGAGGGCGCCCCCGAGCGTCGGGATCAGGTCGAGTCCCTCGGACTCGCCGCAGATCTTCTGCTCGATCGCGAGCCGCCGCTCGCCGGTCCGGGTGTTGATGCTCCACACCTGGTAGACGTCGCCGCTCGATCCGGCCAGGAGCAGCTGGCCCTTCCAGAACACCGCCCCGGTGATCCCGGTCGGCGGCACCGCGTCGCGAAGCCGGCGCACCGCGTGGATCACCCGCCCCGTGCTGCCGTTGTTGCGCGGCGCCACGTCGCTGGTGCGATAGGCGAGCAGGTCGTCGCCGCTGCTGGTCCAGATCAGCTTGCCGTCGGGCGAGGTCTCGGCCCACATCGCCTTCGGGATCTCGGACGGAGCCAGCTTCACGTAGTAGTGGAAGCCGAGGGTCGCGGGATCGGCGACTCCGAGGGCGCCGGTCCCGCACGTGTTGCCGACCCCGGGCGTGTAGCACTCCATCGGGAGGATCACCCGACCGCCGCCGCGCCGGTCCCAGGTGGGATCGCCGATGTGGTTGTAGCCCTCGCGCTTCGTGACCCGCTTCGGGATCTCGGTGCCGACGCCGCCCGTCTGCGAGAGCCCCGGCGTGGTACGCCAGAGGCCCTGGAATACCCCGACGAAGAACACCTTCGACTTCGAGAGGTTCGAGGTCAGCCCCTGCCAGTAGGGCACCGGAATCGAGCTCGCCCCGGTCATCAGCCAACGCCCGGGGTCCTTCGCGCCGGCGCTCGGCGCGGCACCGAGCGCCACCACCATCGCGGCGGCGAGCACGGCTGCGGTTGCACGGGCGCGCCACATCGCGCTACGGCCCCGTCCACCCGCCCGAACGGCAGGGCTCGCCGTCGCAGACGTCGGTGACCACCCCGTTCGGCCGCAGGAAGCCCGAGATCAGCTTCTCGGCCAGGGCGGCTCCGCGCGGGGCGCCGTGGGGGTCCTCTCCGGCGCGGTTCGGGACGTTCTCGAGCGGCGGTGGCGGGACGCCGATCGTCTGGCCGGGGTTGTCGGGATCGGGCCGGACCGGGCCAATGTCCCAGTAGAAGATCGCCGAGCGCCCCGAGTACGGGTAGTGGGTGATCGGCGGCACGCCGGAGAGCACATCAACGTTCGGCCAGCGACCGGGGTCGAGGACCGGAACGTGGGCCGACGCCCCGATCGTCCGCGCCTCGACGTCGGAGGCGAAGTTGGTCACCTGGTGGTCGCCGAGCGCGACGTTGATCAGGACCCGGTGCTGCGGCGTGTGGGCGAGCGCCTTCCCGGTCATCCGGTGCGCGTACCCGTCCGGCTCGCCGCGATCCCAGAGCATCTGGATCAGGGACAGGATCAGCGGTCGGGAGAGCTCGTCGGGGTAGCTCGGATAGAGGATCGCCTTGAACTCGTCGAAGTCGACCGAGCGCGGCAAGAGCAGCGAGTACCTCATCGCTGCGACGCCGAGCGCCGCGCGTGTGAAGTCCGGCGAGAGCGCCGTCAGGGCGCCGCCCATGATCCCGCCCTGGCTGTTCCCGTCGTAGTAGAGGTGGCTCGTGTCGATCACCGAGGGGCTGCCCAGGGTTCGATCGACATGGAAGGCCGGCGCACCGCTGAACCCGTCGGGATGGATCATCGCCCGCCCCAGGAAGAGCTCGTCGAGGAGGCCCTGCTGGAGGCGGTCGGCGAGCTTCGGGAACTTGGTGATGTCGTTGACGATCGTCGCGGTTACCCCGAGGTCGCTCTGCGACATGCCGATCTCATCGGTCGCGCAGAGCACGAAGCCGTAGGTGTCGGCTAGGTCGGCCTGGGTCCCAGACGCGACCTCGGAGGCGTCGCCGAACAGGCCGTGCCCGTATAGCGACGGACGGGCCGGCGAGGGCGTCCCCTCGATCGCCGAGCGCGGGATGATGCAGTCGAAGTTGGCGTTCCAGGTGCCGTTCCGGGTCGGCAGGCCGCGCCTGTTGAGCGCGAACCGTCCCCCCGGCGCACAGCTCGGCGCCAGGTAGCACGGCACCCTCACGGTGCCCTTCACGCGACGCGCGATCTGCGGGTTCTGCGCGGCGGTGAAGTCCTGGACGTCGGTGACCTGGAAGTGCGGCGAGTGACCCTCGACGACCCGGTTTCGCAGGTGCGTGTCGCCGAGCGAGGCGAAGGCGTTGTCGCGCATGTGCAGCGCCCGCATCGCGATGTTGTGATCGCTGGCGACCGTGAAGTCCCACGCGAGATAGAGGTTCTTCCGCCAGATGCCTGCCTTCTGGAGCGTCTTGAAGATCCGCTCGAAGTGCCCGCGTCGCCGGTTGATCTGCGGGTGTTTCGACGGCAGGCGGTCGCGGTAGTAGCGGAACCCGGGCGGCGCCTTGATCGTCTTGCCGCTCGCCGTCTTCAGGTTTCGAAGCGCGACGATGTAGCGGTGCCCGGAGGCGAAGTTGGTCGCGGGGTTGATCAGCAGCGCGGTCCCGGCGGGCGATGTCGCGTTGGAGTCGATCTCGGCCCAGATCGGCCACCGCTTGCCGGTCTTCGCATCGATCACGACGATCGGCTGGTTGGCCTCGCGGTACCGGCCGATGTGGTTGATCGGCGCCGCGCCGGTTCGCGTCAGCGCGGCCTTGCTGGTCAGGCCGGGGACCCGGACGACGATCGTCTGGCCGGGGCTGAAGCCGTCGTTTTGGTCATAGGCGGCGGCACCGATGTGAGCGTGGCTGGAGTTGGCGGGCATGGCCACCGTCTTCAGGTTGACCCGGCGCCCCGTGACGGTACTCGGATCGGAAACCGTGTAGTAGTCGTCTGGGAACGGGAGCAGGCATTCCGACCCCGCCTGCTGGCCGATGAAGTCGCATCGGTTGGCGGTGCGCAAGTCGACCTGGGGCGAGCTCGAGCCCGATGCCCGGCCGACCGCCGGAGAGATCAACAGCGCTCCGGCCGAGACGGCGCAGGCGAGCGCCGTGGTGACCCTGGCGATCCCTCTTGATCTCCTCATCGGCGACTCCCTCCGCCCCGACCGCATGCGTCTCGCGCATACGCGCCGAAGGCCTGAACTCCCTCGGCGGACATTACCTCGCGCGGCGACCCGCCGGGTTGCTGACAGCCGGGCGATGAGTTCACCCGAGCTGGCCGGTCTGAGCTACAAAGGCCCGTACCGCCCGCCCACCGCGACCAGGAGGCAACGCACGATGGTCAAGCTCACGTTCGAGATCACGATGTCGCTCGACGGATTCACGACCGGGCCGAACCCAGGCTTCAAGCATCCGCTCGGGATCGGCGGCGAGCGCCTTCACCAGTGGGTCTTCAAGCTGGCGAGCTGGCGCGAGAGCCATGGCGAGTCGGGAGGTGAGACGGGACCCGACGACGAGCTGTTGAAGGAGTCGGTGAGCGCCAACGGCGCGATGATCATGGGGCGGCGGATGTTCAGCGGCGGCTCGGGGCCGTGGGAGGAGGACCCGAACGCGGACGCCTGGTGGGGCGACGAGCCCCCGTTCGGCGTTCCGGTGTTCATCCTCACCCACCACGCCCGCGAGCCGGAGGAGAAGGAGGGCGGGACGACGTTCAACTTCGTGACCGACGGGATCGAGTCGGCTCTTGCCCAGGCCGCCGAGGCGGCAGGCGATCGCAACGTGGGGATCGCCGGCGGCGCGAGCGTCTTCCAGCAATACCTGAAGGCGGGCCTCGTCGACGAGATCACGCTCCACGTCGTCCCCGTGCTGATGGGCGAAGGGGTGCGGCTGTTCGAGAACCACCTCGATGACGGCCAGGTCGAGCTCGAGTGCACGCAGGTGGTCGAGTCGCCGGATGTGACCCACCTCAGGTACCGCATCGTTAAGTGACGCCGGGCCCCGGCGGGCCGGCGGCGCATCCCGATGACGCGCCCTCGGGACCGTGGGCGGTTAGGGTCTTCCCGTGTCCCGCTTTCCGCTCCCCCCGCTCCTCGACGAGTGGCCATGGCCCGTCCGCATCGTCCTCGCGGGGATCGTCCCGATGGCGTTCGGGTTCCTCTGCGGGGCGATCCTCGACAGCTCGGGAACGCTTTACCTGGGGCTCCAGGTGCTCGCGGCGCTCGGCGGGTACTTCGCCGGGTTCGAGCACGACCTTCCTCACCACGCCCGAATCCGCGGAGTGCTTGGCGGCCTCCTGTTCGGCGGGTTCGTCCTGATCGGCCATCACGTCGCCGGCGGAACCGACCACGGCCTGATCCCCGACCCCGAGCCGGTGCTGCTCGTCCTCACCGCCCTGCTGGGCTCGGTCCTCGGGATGCTCGGCGCCCACACGCGGATGCGGATCGAGCTGCGCGACTACGAACCCCCCACGACCGGTTCCTAGTCGAGCGCGACCGCGACGACCAATGCCGTGTCGCGCCATTCGGCGAGATCGCCCGAGTAGGCCGGCGAGTACTTGTCGAACAGGATGCGGCGGGCGCTGGCGTCCTGGTCGGGATCGGTGACCACTCTTGCCGGGCTCTCGAAGGTTCGATCGCCGATCCGCACCCGGACCTCCGGTTTCTTGAGGAGGTTCCGGACCCAGTTGGAGCGCTCGCGTCCCTCGGCCAGCATGTACAGCGTCGAGTCCTCGAGCCCGAACCAGATCTCGATCTCGCGCGGCTCCCCGCTCACCCGCCCGGTCGTGGTCAGGTAGCAGTAGCGCTCATTGGCGAGGGATTCAGTGGCCACGGCAAAGCATCTCTAGGAACCACAGAAGCGGCAGTTCAGTCGGCGCCGCGACGTCATGGATGTAAGACTGAACCATCCCCGCCAGCAGGAAACAGCTTGCCGCCCGTGTTCTTCTTTCCAACCGCGTCCGGATGCGCACCCTTCCTGTGGACCTGGTCGCGGCGAACTACGTGCGTCGAGTTGGGTGGACGCGAGGAGCTCGCGTCGCGGGCGCAGATCAGCCCGTGTGCGCCAAAGACCCGATGGGCCCTAAATGAGCCCAGGGCGTACTGCGGATCGAGCACCATGAGCGACAACGCAAAGCAGATCGCAGCGCTCCTCCACGAGGCCGGGGAGACTCACCACACCGTCTATCGGATCACCGAGGGCGCCGACGACGACTGGGCCTCCTGGTACTCGGACTGGCTGGTCAACCACTCCGAGCTCCCCGATCTGCTCCCGACGAAGCCGGTCCGAAGCGAGCTCACCCACATGCTGGTCAAGCTCGACCGCGACTACGCGGAGCAGTCGCCCGACCAGCCCTGGCCCGAGTGGTACGCGTCGCGCCTGATCGAGCACTTCGGGTAAGTGGAAGCGGAGGGCACACCGACGCTTTACGAGTGGGCCGGCGGACAGGAGGCGATCGAACGGCTGATCGACGCCTTCTATGACCGCGTGGAGGAGGACGCGCTTCTCTCCCCCCTGTTCCCCGGCGGCGTCAGCAAGGAGCACCGCAACCACGTGATCGCCTGGTGGTCGGAGGTGTTCGGCGGGCCCGATCGCTATTCGCGCGAGCTCGGCGGCTACGAGCAGATGGTGGCCAAGCATCGCGACCTCGGGATCAGCCCCGAGCAGCGTCTTCGCTTCGCGACCCTGATGAGCCTTGCGGCCGATGACGCCGGGCTGCCGGGCGACCCGGAGTTTCGCTCCGCGCTGGTCGGCTATCTCGAGTGGGGAACCCGCCTCGCGATGCACAACTCCCAGCCGGGAGCCGATGTCGTCGGGCAGGCGCCGGTTCCGCGGTGGGGCTGGGGCGAGGCCCCGCCCTTCACGCTCTAGGCGAGCCGGCGCTCGAACGAGGTCTCGAGCGAGCGCTCCTCGGTCTCGCCGGGCTGCGTCTTCTCGAGCTTGATCCGAGCCGAGCGTCCGTCGAGCGTCAGGGTGGCGACCTGGTTGTCGAAGTAGGGGCCGTCCAGGAAGCGCCACGCGATCTCGGGAGGTTCCACGCCGGCGGCGCGCGCGAGGCCCCTCGTGAGCTTCGCCGCCCCCTCTCGAAACAGGGCCCGGATGACGCGGCGCTCGCGCTTGTCGAGCGGATTGCGAAACGGCGAGCAGACCGCCTGGTAGACGTTGCTTCGAACCCCGCTTCCGGGCGGGAATCCCACCTCGGCCAGGTAGGCATGGTGGACGTCTCCCGCGAGGACGACGATCGAGGCGGGAGGGGTGTGCGCCGTCGAGGATCCGACCTCGCGAAGCAGGCGGGAGAGGCGCTGGAAGGAGAGCCCGAAAGACGCCCAATGGTCGAAGTCCTCGGCCCGCCGAAGCTTCTCGGTCAGCCACGCTGCCGGGCCGCCCCAGACCCCGTTGCAGACGGCCTCGCTCCACGCCTCGAGATCGTGGAGCGCGTGCGAGAGCAGGAAGGGGTCCGAGGTCGCGATCAGCAGGTGGTCGAAGTCGCCCTCGGCCTGCTCCCAGACCCACTCGCGCTCCTCTTCGTCGAAGATCGACCGGCGTCCCTCCTCGAGCACCCGGCCCCCGCGCGAGTCCATCACGATCACGCGGGTGTCGCAGAGGTCGCGGCGGTAGCTCCAGCGGATCCCCTCGCGATCCTCGTAGGCGCGTCTCGCGTAGTCGCGAAGCACGGGCCCGGCATCCTCGCGCGACTCCCTGACCTTCGCGTAGGTCTCATCCTCATCCAACGCGCCCGGGGAGAGGTTCCCCAGGTGCTGGTAGATCCAATAGGTCATGAAGCCCGCCTCCACCCGGCGGTGCCACCAGTCCTTGGCGTCCATCTCCTCCTTCCAGGAACGCGAGATGTTCCAGTCGTCGCTGATGTCGTGATCGTCGATCACCATCGCGATGGGGATGGTCGAGAGGAGCCAGCGGACGTAGGGCTCGCTCCACGACTCGTGGTGAAGGCGCGTGTACTCCTCGAAGTCGAGGACCTCCGTCCCGGGGGGCTCGGAGACGTCGCGGCGCGAGCGGATGAACTCGCGCGTCGCAGGGGACCCCTCGTCGACGTAGATCTGGTCGCCGAGCAGCAAGAGCAGGTCCGGCCACCGACTCTCGGGGTCGCGGATCAGCTCGTGCGCGTAGACGTGGAGCGCGTCGACCTCGGCGCCGTCGTCGTGCTCGTCCTTCGTGAAGATGTAGGGCGGCGTCATCGGCAGCGCGACGCGGCACGAGCCGAACGAGACCCGGAGCGCCCGGCCGGGGTCGAGGGTGCGGATCTGGCTGGCCGGGAACCCGGAGTCCTCGATCGGCCACCGGCGCGCGCCGTCGAGGCAGACCTCGTACTCGGTTTGCGTGCCGGGCTCGAGCCCGGTGATGCAGACCAGCGCATAGTGGTGCCCGTCGACGCAGAAGGTCGGCTCCGTATGGCCGAGCACCTCGACCTCGCACGCCTCGTCGACCTCCACCCAAACGGTGGCGTCGCGTTCGCCGACGTGTCGCAGCAGGGGACCCAGGACGAGCTCGGCCATGGCGCTGCGACTACCCGCCCGATCGGGTCGCTAAGCGTGCGGGGATGGCCCGGCTGATTTATTGTCCGTGCCATGCACCTGGGGAGGTTGCTCGGGGGTTTGCGACTGTCGCTTTGGCTCGTTGCGATATGGGCGGTGGTCCTCTACGTGTTCTTCACCGTCCTCGCCTCGATCGCACCCGGGAAGGTGGTGCTGCTGACCGTCGTGACAGCGGTCATCGCCCTGGCCGTGGTGATCCGGAGCATCCGCGTCGCCTCGGAGCTGGCCGACCCCGGCGGCGATCCGGCGATCCGGCGATCACTCAACAGGCAGCGCGAGCGTCGTGGCTTCTGAGGCGACGAGCTCGAAGCGCGATCCGGCGCTCGTCTTCGGCGGCAGGCCGATCCGGCTCGCCGCGGGCGCCCATTCCTCCCCGCAGAACGGTGTCTGCGTCGTCGAGCTCGCCTCGGTGATCGCCGCTGAGAAGTTCAGCGACCGGCCCCGTTGCGTCTGCCCGGTGATCGGGGCGTTTCTGCGCGGTTGGAACGATCGCGCTCCGCACGCTGAGCGCCAGCGGCTCCGCCCCTACGCGGATCTGATCGTGGGGTCGCGCGGCACCCCCTATGTGACCCGCGAGCGGCGCGACATCTGTCTGAGTTGGGCGCAGGCCGTCCTGGCCGATGGCCCCGAGCGCCGCCCGTTGGGCCGGACCGGCATCCGTCTGCGGATCGCGATCCTCTGCGGCCTCCGGGCAGCCGTTCGCTTCAACGAGGGCGCTGGTGAGTATGCCTCCCGAGTCGCGTGGGCCAGGCGCGACACCGCAAACGCCTTCGAGCTCCTCGACACGCTTCTCGCGATCGGCCGGCCTCCGCCGGCGGACCGGCCGCCGGCCGGGGCGGAGATGAACGGCAACGGCAACGGCCACCGGAATGGGAACGGCAGGCCACTGGCTCTGGGCCCGATCACCCGAGGCGCGCAATCGCGTCCGGAACGCCTTCCTGAGCGGTCGGAAAGCGAGGAGCCCAGCCGAGCTCGGACTTGATCCGGGCGTTCGAGCTCTTGGCCGACCGCGTCACGGAGCGGACGGGATCGGCGCCGGCGACGAGACGGGCGAGCCAGGCGGGAAGGCGGCGCGGGGGACCCTTTGCCCAGAGCCGTCGCGGCGAGCGCGATGAAGTCGAAGAAGCGAATCGGCTCGTCGTCGACGACGTGGTAGACGGCCCCCGCGGGGGCTCGTTCGGCGGCGTCGGCGAAGGCACTCGCGACGTCCTCGACCCGCACGACGTCCCACCAGTTCTCGCCCGATCCGATCACCGCGAACCGGCCCGGCTGTCGAAGGCGATTGACGAACTCCTCGACGAACCAGCCACTGGGTCCGTAGACGTGGCTCGGCCGGATGATCACCTCCTCGAGGGCGGACTCGCGCAACAGGCGCTCCCCCTCCTGCTTGGAGCGGCCGTACTCGGTCTCGACCGGCAGCGGCGTCTCCTCGTCGAGCACAGCTCCCTTCGCGTCGCCGGTGACGACGGTCGAGGCGAAGACGATCCGGCGAACGCCGCCCGCCTCGCAGGCGGCGATCAGCGCCCGCGTTCCGTCGACGTTGACCGCGCGGACCTTCGCCGGGTCGCGCTGGGAGGCGATCTCGGCCGCCAGGTGGACCACGCACTCGGGCTGCGCGGACTCGACCGCCTCCGACAGCGACTTCGCGTCGGTCAGGTCGCATGGCGACCGCGGTGGTGCCCGCGGGCTCGGAGCCTGCCCGCCTGACGAGAGCGTGGACCTCGTGGTCTCGCCCGGCGAGCTCGGCGCAGACGACCTTGCCGAGGAAGCCGCTGGCGCCGGTGACGAGGACCTTCACGCCGCGAGTCTATGGCCGTGCAGCGCGCTCCGTCGGGCCTCCGCGATCGCCGAACGTTAAGGTACGCGGCATCAGTGACGCGGTGACCTATGACGGCGGCGGCGCGGTGGCGACGCTTGCGATCGACGACGGCAAGGTGAACGCCCTCTCCGCCGCCGTTCTCGAGGCGCTCCTCGCCGGCCTCGACCGGGCGGAGTCGGAGGAGGCGGCGGTCCTGCTGACGGGACGGCCCGGTTACTTCACCGCGGGCTTCGACCTGAAGGTGTTCGAGCAGGGCGGCGACGAGCTGCTGCGGATGCTCGAGCTGGGAGCGGTCCTGAGCGGGCGCATCCTCGCCTTCCCACGCCCGGTGGTGATCGCGGCGAGCGGCCACGCTCTGGCCGCCGGCGCATTCCTCCTGCTCGCGGCCGACCTGCGAATCGGGGCGGCGGGGCCGTTCCGCGTCGGCCTGAACGAGGTGCAGATCGGCCTCACCATGCCGTGGTTCGTGGTCGAGCTCGCTCGCCACCGGCTGAACCCTCGGTATCTCGACGCCGCGGTCGTCCACGCGACGATCTATACGCCCGAGGACGCGATCGCGCCCGGGTACCTCGACCGCACCGCGGCTCCCGACAAGCTCGCCGACGAGAGCCGGGCGGCCGCCGAGGAGCTGGCGGCGCTCAATGCGCGCGCCTTCGCCGAGACCAAGCAGCGCCTTCGCGGGCCGGCGATCGCCGCGGTGCAGGCCGGCGCCGAGCGCATGCTCGACGAGCTGCGCGCCGCGATGGCCGGATAGCCGGCGCGAAGGGTCCGGCGGGGCGTGGAACATGCCCGCCGATGAGACTCAGCCGAGCGAGACCCAGCCGGAGGCGGCGAGCTGCCGTCCGGCGGCCGGCGAGCTACTACCGGGTCGCAGGCGTCGACCTGAAGGCCGAGATGGACCGGCTCTGCCTGCTGCCCGTCTTCGGCGGCGAGGCGGGGCCGCTTGGGAAGCGCCCTCCCTCCCTGACTGTCCGCCGCGCCTCGAAGCGGCCCCGCACGCGCCTCGGCTTCGCGATGCTCGACGAGTGGCGAATCTCGGTCACCGCCTTCCCGGGACAGCGATCGGGCGACGCACAGGAGACGCTCCTCCACGAGCTCGTCCACCTGTTCGTCGGCGCGTCTCCGGGCACCCGGCGCTGGCACGGCCGCGCAGTTCAAGGCGACGCTTCGCCGGGCGATGCGCGAGGGCTACGGCGTCACGGGCGTCAAGGCCACCGGCAGCTATCACGGTGCCTACGCCGCGGCCCTGGAGCGTCGGCGCTCCAAAGCGCGGCCGCGGAGCTCGAGGCCGCTTCACCCCGGCCAGCTCGCGCTTGAATCTCAGATACCCGCCTCCTGAAGGAAGTCGGTCACCTCGTGGGCGCAGCGTTCCGGCTCGTCTTCGAACAGAAAATGGCGAACGCCGTCGAGCAGGACGAGCTTGGAGCCGGGGATCTCCCTTGCGAATCGCGACGCGTAGTCGAGCGGTAGGTACTCATCGGCCTGGCCCCAGAGGATCAAGGTCGGCACCTCGAGCGCCGCGAGCCTCGCCTGGTAGGGCTTCAGCTCGTCGAGGTCGAAGGAGCGATAGAGCTCGAGCATGCCGTGGCGGCCTTCGGGGGTCAGGAACGCCTTCCAGTACTCGTCCAGCGCGTCCTCGTCGAAGGAGCTGGAAGCCGCCCCGAGCAACGTGCCGAACCCCTCGCGCGAGAGGCTGTCGACGAGGGCCTCGCCCTGGATCGGGGTTCGCATCGTCTTCGCGATCTCGGCCCACTCGACGTCGGGAAAGAAGCCCGTGTTGGTGATCACCAGACCGGCGACCGCTTCCGGGTGATCGCACGCCCAACGCAGGCCGATCAAACCGCCGGTGTCGTGGACGAGCAGCACCACCCCGTCGAGTCCGACCTCGCGGCGGAAGCGTTCGACCGTCTCGACTTGGCGCTCGAAGGTCCCCGGCGGGTCGGGCGGGGAGTCACCGAAGCCGCGGAGGTCCGGCGCCACCGCCCTTCGGCCCGATGACGCGAGCGCCGGGAGCATGTGGCGCCACATATAGGAGCTCTGTGGCCACCCGTGGATGCAGAGCGCCGGCGCGTGGTCGGACTCCGGCTGGCCGACCTCCCGATAGGCGATGTCGCCGGCGCGCTTGATGTCCACCTGCGGCACGGGCGCAGCCTAACCGCAGGTTCTACGTCGCCCGGGCCCGACGCTTTCCTGCCCGCGCCATCTTCACCCGCTCGATCGACGGCAGCACGACCTTCCGCAGGCGGACGGCCGCGGGGGTGACCTCGACGCACTCGTCGTCGCGGATGAACTCGAGCGCCTGGTCGAGCGAGAGGCGGTGGTGCGGGACCAGGCGGACGGCCTCGTCGGAGCCGGCGGCACGGATGTTGGTCTGCTGCTTTTCCTTCGTCGCGTTGACGTCGAGGTCGTCGGCGCGGGCGTTCTCGCCGATCACCATGCCCTCGTAGACCTCCTCGCCCGGGCCGACGAAGAGCTGGCCGCGCTCCTGGAGGTTCATGAGCGCGAACGACGCGGTGGTGCCGCGCCGGTCGGCGACCAGCGAGCCCGTCGCCCTGGTCGTGATCTCGCCATGCCACGGCTCGTAGGTCTCGAAGACCGAGTGCAGGATCCCCGTCCCGCGGGTCTCGGTCAGGAACTCGTTTCGCACCCCGATCAGCCCCCGCGCGGGGACGAGGTATTCGAGGCGCATCCAGCCGGTGCCATGGTTGACCATCCCCTCCATCCGGCCCTTGCGAAGCGCCAGGAGCTGGGTCACGACGCCCATGTAGTCCTCCGGGATGTCGATCGAGAGGCGCTCGACCGGCTCGTGAACCTTGCCGTCGATCTCGCGCGTCATCGCCTCGGGCTTGCCCACCGTCAGCTCGAAGCCCTCGCGGCGCATCGTCTCGACCAGGACCGCGAGCTGGAGCTCCCCCCGGCCCTGCACCTCCCATGCGTCGGTGCTATCGGTCGGGAGCACCTCGATCGAGACGTTGCCTACCAGCTCGGCCTTGAGGCGCTCGTCGAGCTGCCGCCCGGTGAGCCTGTCCCCCGACCCCCCGGCGAGGGGCGAGGTGTTGACGCCGATCGTCATCGCGAGGGCGGGCTCGTCGATCGAGATCAGGGGGAGCGCCTCGGGGGCGTCCAGCGAGGCGATCGTCTCGCCGATCGTCACATCGGGAAGGCCCGCGACGACGATGATCTCGCCGGCTTCGGCGGCGTCGACCTCGGTGCGCTCGAGCCCCTCGGTGACGTAGAGGGCGGCGAGGCGGGCGCGCTCGACGCTGCCGTCGCGACGGCACCAGGAGATCTCCTCGTTGTGGCGGATCGTGCCGCGATCGACCCGGCAGACGGCAAGCCGGCCGTGGTAGGGAGAGGCGTCGAGGTTGGTGACCAGGGCCTGGAGGGGCGCTTGCGGATCGCCGCGAGGCGCCGGGATCCGCTCCGACAGGGTGGTGAAAAGCGGGGCGAGGTCGGTGCCCGGCGACTCTGGGTCGAGCGTCGCCCAGCCCTCCCGCGCGGAGGCATAGACGATCGGGAACTCGATCTGCTCCTCGTCGGCGTCGAGGTCGAGGAAGAGCCCGTAGACGGCGTCGACGACCTCGGTGAGCCGGGCGTCGGTCCGGTCGACCTTGTTGACGACGAGGATCAGCGGGAGGCGGCTCTCGAGCGCCTTTCGGAGCACGAAGCGCGTCTGAGGCAGCGGCCCCTCGGAGGCGTCGACCAGCAGCAAGCGCCCCGTCGACCATCGAGAGCCCGCGCTCGACCTCACCCCCGAAGTCCGCGTGCCCTGGGGTGTCGACGATGTTGATCTTGAGCTCGTCGCCGTCAGGCCGCGGAAGGGTCAGCGACGCGTTCTTGGCGAGGATCGTGATCCCCCGCTCGCGCTCCTGCTCGCCCGAGTCCATGACCCGCTCGACCACCTGCTCGTGCGCGGCGAAGGTCCCCGCCTGACGCAGCATTGCGTCGACCAGGGTGGTCTTACCGTGGTCGACGTGCGAGATGATCGCGATGTTCCGAAGGTCCGTCAGGGGCGACACGGTAGGGGGCGGGCTCGCGATCGGGCTCTTCCCCGCTCCATGCCCTGTGAATGGATGTGGTTGCGGGCTAGCGAGCTGCGAGCGGAGCGGTCGCGGGAAGGGGCGGCCTACCTTCCAATAGCGGGTGGCAGGATTTGAACCTGCGACCTCCGGGTTATGAGGGGCCCCGGGACGATTCTGTCCGCCCTTCTCATGCTGAGTTTCGCTCAGTTCGGTACCACGGCCGGTACCACGGGAGCCCCCGTCGCACCTGACCGGCCCCGCCGGGCACCCCAACCGAGGAGCCGACGGACGTGCTGGTTGCTGGTGAGCGCGGTCCGCGGAAGCGAAACAACATGCTCGCCGGATCCGCTACGCGCGATCGCCGGCGGCGGTCACCCGTAGCGAGTCGAGCCCCTCGGTGGCGGCGTCGTATCCCTGTCGGATCAGCCGTGGCCAGTGGGCCCGATCGAGGAAGAGGTCGTAGAAGGAGGTGCCGCGGAGCTCCGAGGCGTCCACCGGGTCGATCAGGGTCAGCTTGTCGCCGAGCTGTTGGCGGGCCCGCCGGGCGAGCTCGAGATGGTAGCCCTGCTGGAGCTGGCGGCTGGCTTCCAGCAGGCCGCCGAAGCGATCCGGCCAGCCGGTGATGTCCTTGGGGCGAAACCCGGCGGGCAGCATGAAGTTGACGCCGATGATGTGGTCGAAATCGCCCTCCTCGATCACCGGCTGCGCGGGCCAGACCTCGATCACCCCGCCATCGACGTACAGGTGGCCGTGAACCGGGACCGACTCGATGAACAGGGGCAGCGCGATTGCCACCCTGACCAGGTGTCCGAGAAGCACGTCCGGCGTCCGCGTGGTCCCGAAGTACTCGACCGTACCGAGGTCCATGTTGTAGACGATGGTGGTGATCGGGATCGGCGTCTCGCCGCATCTCATTTCATGGAGACGACGGTCGAAGAGGTGCTCGATCGCCTCGCCCTTGGCCAAGCCGGTGAAGCCCCGCAGTGCCGAGACCACGAAGCGCGGCAGCGACCGCCACTGGATGTCGAGGTAGTCCTCCGGCTTCCAAGAGAGCGAGAACTCGGCCATCTCCTGAGCGCTCATCCCGGACGCCCACATCGACCCCCAGATCGCACCTCCCGAGCAGCTGACGATCTCGGCGGGCTCAAGGCCGGCCTCCTCGAACGCGCGCGCCACCCCAACCAGCGCCACGGCCGCGCCGCCGCCTCCGGAGGCGACCAGCGCCAGCCGCTTGTCCTCCAGCTCGGGGAGCGGACGCGGCTCGAATGGCGGGAAGACGCCCGAGGTGCGGACCTCCTGCTCGCGGTCGATCAGGGGCAACGGCAGGAGGGCGCGTCGTGCCCGGCGCAGGAAACCGACATCGGCGACGATCGCGCCGAGGTCGAGCAGTTCGGTGAAGCGGTCGAACTGCGACCTGATCGCGAACAGGTCGAGGCGTTCGTCGAGGGCCATGGCGCTACCGTAGCCCGCCTTGCGCGCCGACGCTCGGCCCGTGGATGCCCGAGCCTTCATCTCGGGTTTCAGACGGTGGGCGTGGCCGCTCACGGGTCGATGCGACCGGCGAAGCGGGCGTCGGGTCGGGTGAGCTCGTAAAGGCCCACCCGCTGGCCGGCCGGGGTGTGGAAGGTGGCGCATGGCCCGGGGGGTATCTCGACCTCGTGGATGTCGGTGAGCCCGCCGGCGCGTAGGCGCTGCAGCGCCTCGCCATAGTCGGCCACCCGATAGATGAGGATGGGCGTCTCGCCCTCGACATGGTCGGCGAGGAGGATCTCGGGCCCCGCCTTGACGGGTCGCACGCAGGCGACGGTCGTCCCCATCGCCCGCACCTTCCACTCCAGCCTCGCCCCGAGGACGTCCACCCAGTGTGCGGCGGCGGCGTCGACGTCGGCGGCGGGCGTGTAGAGGAAGTCCAGCGACAGGAACACTGGGATCGTCTCAGCGCCAGGCGGTCGTGGCCGCCGACAGAGCCTGGATCTCCGCTTGCTCCGAGGAACTGCCCAGCGCGCCCCCATCAGCCGCCGCTTGGCGCCCGTTCTTGGCGCCTGGGATCGGCACCGCCCCCTCGATCAGCCACACGAGCGCGAGCTGCGGCCCGGCGAGGTTCAACAGCGGCAACGAAGACGCCGCCTCCCCGAACGCGGTTCAAGCCCGGCGCGGCTCACAGCCGCGTTGATTCCCGCCAGGCTCAGCGCCGAGGCGAGATGGGCGGCCCCGAGGAGGTTAAGGCGCCACTTCGCGCGGCTCTCGCCCCGTGAGGCGCCGGCGCCCGGCTCGCTACCGTCCTCCATCGGGATTGCGCCCTCGGGCTCCATCCTCGAGAAGCGCACCCCCTGGATGCCCGCTGCGACGCCCGTAACCGCGACCGCTACAACCGCGCCATCCCTGACCGCGGCGAGCGCGCGCTCGCGCTCCGACAGAGTCGTTCGGCCTAGCTCGCCCGGTCGGGAAGCGGCCCAACCCGCGATCAGCGCCGCCAGCGCGAGGCTGTTGACCGTGCCGTAGCGGCGCCAGGCGGCATTCACGACCTTGCCGCGCTCGCGCGGGTCCGTCACCTCGGTCAATGCCGGGTGCATGCCGATTCGCGCGAACAGGTTGCCGCCCAGGATGGCCGCGAGACCGACGTCGTGAGCCGCCCGCCCGACGGTGCCGACCGTGTCGCGCTCAAGGCTCGCCGTCATCCCGAGGGACCCTACAACCGGGCGGCGCTTCCCAGTACGGCGACCGCTATGCCCCAATGTTCGGGGCGACGTTGCAAGTTGAGGTGCCTGAGGCCCCGAGGCGAAGAGCGACCCGAAGCTGGTCCCGAGCTGGCGAGGCACCTGCCCCGCTTGCTTTACGTCCGAATCGGCGGCCGCTTGATGCCCGCAGCTGAGACTTCCGGTTCCTCAGACGTCGGCGGCGTGCCTCGCCCGGGCCC
Organism: uncultured bacterium; assembly: GCA_963720685.1. Classification (GTDB taxonomy): domain Bacteria; phylum Actinomycetota; class Thermoleophilia; order Solirubrobacterales; family 70-9; genus AC-56. Next base: position 40,938 of record CAVRGF010000004.1, read on the forward strand.
GACTCTCGGCAGCCACTCGAGCCACTTCGGCAGGTACCAGTTCCAGTCCCCGAGCAGCTTCATCGATGCCGGCAGCAGCACCCCGCGAATGATCGTCGCGTCGATCAGCACCGCGACGGCGAGGCCAACGCCCAGCTCCTTGAAGATCAGCAGGGAGAGCGTGGCAAAGATGGCGAACACCGCGATCATCACCACCGCGGCGCTGGTGACGACTCCCGCCGTCGTCTTGATCCCGTGGGAAACCGCCTCTTCTGTCGGTCTGCCCCGATCGAACGCCTCGCGGATCCGGGTAAGGATGAATACGTGGTAGTCCATCGACAGTCCGAAGAGGACAACGAACAAGAACAACGGCATCCAGGAGACGATCGCGCCGTTGGACTTGAAGCCCAGTAGCGACTCCAGATGGCCCTCCTGGAAGATCCAGACGAGGACGCCGTACGCCGCGCCGACCGAGAGCAGGTTGAGGATGATCGCCTTGACCGGAATCACGACCGAGCGGAACGTAAAGAGCAGCAGGAGGAAGGCGGCTGAGAGGACGAAGACGAAGACGACGGGCGCGTGGGACTTCATCGCGTCGTTGAAGTCCGTCGAGCTCGCGGTATACCCGGTGACGTCGGCGGTTGCGCCGGGAACCTGGCCGATGGTGGCCGGGATCAGGGTGTCGCGGAGCTTCGCCAGGGCGGCGGTGGATTGGGCGTCGGTGCCGTCACCGGCAACCGGGATGTCGACCAGCTCGACGGTGTGATCGGGGCTGATCGTCGTGGTGATCGGCTCCTTGAAGTTCGGGCTCGCGAACGCCTTCGCGCTGAGATCGTTGATCGCCCGGATCACCTGAAGCGACTTCACGTCGTCCGCTCGCACCACCACCTCGGCCGGAATCGGTCCACCGGGGAACGCGGCCTGAATGCGGTTGTAGGTCTTGATCACGCCGAGGTCCTGCGGCAGCGTGTCGACTCCCGGCGTCGCGGTGTGCAGGCTGAAGGCCGGAATCGCCAGGACCACGAGCAGCCCACCCGCGGCTAGCACGGAGACGACAGGGTGGCGAAGCGCTGGATTCAGGATTCGCGACCAGGCGCCGCCTTCACCGACATTCCACCTCCTCCTGGAGAGGAACGGGATGCGCCCCTTCTCGACCCGATCTCCAAGCCAGGCAAGAACGGCCGGGAGGACGGTGAGCGAGCCGACCACGGCGATCGCGACGACGAGGATCGTGCCGGTGGCGAATGACTGGAACGTCGGTGCTCCGGCCAGGTACATGCCCGCCATCGCGATCATCACCGTGAAGCCCGAGACCATCACCGCACGACCGGAGGTGGCCGCCGCGGCCGCCAGCGAGGCGTCCTCGCTTCGCCCGCTCTCCCGCTCCTCGCGCTCGCGGCGCAAGTAGAACATCGAGTAGTCGACTCCGACCGCGAGGCCGATCAGCAGGATCACCTCGTTGATCGACTCGTCGACTCCGTTGCCGATGTGGCTGATCGGGCCGATCAGGCCTATCGTCGCGACGACCGCTGTCAGACCCAGCAGCAGGGGCACGCCCGCGGCCACCAGGGCACCGAAGGCGACCAAGAGGATCAGCAGCGTGACCGGCAGGGACGTCACCAAGGCGGTCTTGAAGTCGCTGCTGATCGAGGCGCTTACCTGATTGTTGGAGCTTGCGTCGCCGAACTCTCCGACCGTGAACTGCGGGTGGGCGGCCTGCGCCTCGTCGACCGCCCGCAGGGTCGAGCTCGCACGGCTCTTGGCCGTGCTCTCGTCGCCGGCGATCTTGAAGCGGATCAGCGCCGAGTGGCCGTCCGCGGAGACCTGTGATTGATTGGCCGGGTCGTATGGGCCCTCGACCGCGTAGACGTACGGCAGCTGCGAGACGCGGAACATGGCGTCGCCCACCGCAGCCCGAAATCCCAGGCTGTTTGCCGTCGCACTGGCGCTCTGCACCAGCACCAGTTCGTCCGCGTTCTTTCGGAATGCGTTGTCGACGGTTAGGTCTGCGCGGCCCGAGTCACCCACCCCGAGGTGGGCCTTGTCCGCCGTTCGCAAGCCGATGGCGCCTCCGACCATGAACGCGATGACCACGAACGCGAGCCATCCCCAGATCGCCGTCTTGCGATGCTGCGCACTCCAGCGCCCCATCCGCGCCGCCAGGTTGGGGGCTTGGCCGGCGCCTCTGGCGTTTCCCTTCATGTCGCGTTCCTTCGATGCCATCGCTATCGCACGTACCCCAGGGACTTCAGGTACTCGTGGGCCACCGCGGCCGGCTTCTGCCCCTTGATGTCGACGCGGGAGTTCAGCTCCTGGATCACGGGGAGAGTGAGGTTCGACTGCACCTTCTCGATTGTGGCCCCAAAGTCCGAACCCGCGCTGTCGGCGACCTTCTTCGAGGCGATGAAGGTGACGTTCCCCGACGGGATGAGGCCTTTGTCGTCGGTCAGGATCGTGTACTTGGTCGAGGTCGCTAGCTGTGCGTCGCTCGTGAACAGAATCGAGAGGTCGGCCTCTCCGTTGTCGAGCACCGAATAACGCTTGCCGATGTCCACCGGAAGGAACTGCTTGAACCTGAGGCCATAGTTCTTCTCCAGGCCCGCGAGGCAGTCGATTCGGACGCGGCATTCCGGCGCACCCGCGAGAACGAGGTTCTGCGACTTGCCCTTGAGGTCGGAGATGTCCTTGAGGCCGAGCTTCACGGCGGTGGTGGTCAGCGTCCCCACCGCGTTCGAGTCTCCGAAGGGGGTGGGCGGGTAGGCGACGAGCCCCTTCTTGGCGAGCTCGGCCCGGGCTTCGTCGTAGGCCTGGGTGGCATCCGAGGGGATCTTGTTCGCGGCGACGTGGAAGAACGAGCCGAGCGCGGTTGACGTGTACTCCGGGTAGCCGCTGATCTGGCCGTGCTTCACGGCGTTGAGCGCCACGTCCTCCGACCCCAGGTTGAGGCGGGTCTTCATCTTGTAGCCCGCGGCCCTCAGGGCCTGGGCGTAGATCTGCGCAAGGATGAACTCCTCGGTGAAGTTCTTGGAGCCGACCGTGATCGTGGTCTTCCCGTTCGCGGGATTCGACTGGATCAGGTTGCTCTGGGCCGCGGTCGTCGTAGACGAGCTGCCACCCCCCCCGCAGCCGGCGATGCCGACGAGAAGTGCCATCGCGGCCGCCACTGCGAGGACTTGGGCTAGAGAGCTCGGCCTGACGCCTTGCTCCCGATCGACGTGATACGGCGACTGACTCATGGACGCGTGCCAGGGCTAGCCTATGGCCACCCTTGGTCGCGGTCAAGCCCTTTGCCGCCAAGGTGTGCGCCCGCCGGCTATCGGAGTGATTGGGGACCATCGACGGCTCCGGAAGCGTCCACCAGAACTCGTCGATCTACGCGAGTTCCTGGCGTCGCAAGATGCCGGGACGGTCACCCCGGTCGACGCCGCTTGACGCTGGCACGCACGTGTTAGCGGGACGATCCGCCTTGACGACAACGAAGTCGATCTCGATGGCCCGGCCCTCGAGCCGCGTCAGGGTCAGAATCGCTTCCTCGTAGGTCACGAGGGAAAGGTCGCTCAGAGGCCGGATTGCCTGACCGACAGCGAGCGGTCCTAGCGACCGTCAGCGGGGAGACGACTCGAGGAGAGCGTCAAGGTCCCTGATTCTGCGTGTGACGCTCGGCGACAAGAGTTCAATGGCCGGGCTCTGCTCGACGATCAACACCGGCCCGTTGTCCGCGCCAAGGGCGGTGTCCGCGTAGGGGTATTCCTCCAACTGATTGCCGCAGAAGGGACACCTGTGCGAACCGACTTCACGCAGGGAGCCATGGGCCACGAAGGTGGCGAAGCAATCCATGCATTGCAGGCTCGCCGAGTACACCGACGCCAGTTTGCCGGGCGGCCAGGACGCAAGCCCCCGGCTCAGGACCCATCCTCAGCTTGATCGCGGTCATCGAGCTCGCCAAGCAGCTTGTCCTGAGCCTTGAGGTGCGCCTGCAACTGCTGGCATTCGTGAAGGATTGCCTCAGCGTCCTTATAGGTCTCATTCGCGCGCCTCTTCTGCAGGCACATGGCTTGGCTCGAGCGGGGCCGGGTCAGTAGCGGGCGCATCGTCGGGCTCGGGTGCAGCGGGCTCCTCGACCGGCTCGACGATGATCGTGCGGGAGGGGCCGGGCAGGGTCATCCGAAGATCTCTCTGGCAACCTCGAAGGCCGCGGCAGCCCGGCGGGGAAGCGGATGGTCATAGCGCGCGGTCTGCCAGGAGGGATTCCGGGCCTCGAGCGCCCGCTGGAGCGCCCCAGCGTCGATCAGCTCATCGGGCGGGCGAAGACAGGCGAGGGCGGCGGCGGGGCGCGCTTGAACTGTTTGACGACTCCATACGAGTCGGGTCGGTCGAGCGGCGCCATTGCTGACGCCGCCCCTAGAAGTCGATGATGAGATCCTCGAGATTCGGGACGGTGGCGTCATCGTCGCTGGACGCCTCGGCCGCGTCGTTTGAGCCGTCCTCGCAGACCACGTCGATCGCCGCGCGCGATCGGCGGCGTCCCTCGACAACCGACACTCGGTCGCTGCAGGACAGAAGGACGTGCAAGCCGATCCGCTCGCCGCTCTCCAGATCGCGCCATTGCCACAGGCTCATCCCCACCTTGAGCCGGCCCTCACGGAGCATCCGCCCCACGTTCGGTGCGAGCTCCGCGGGGACGAACCCGGCGCGCAGGCGGAGTCGCTCGTCCCAGATCCCGATTGCGTTCGAGTCGTGTGAGTTGTGGGGCTCGGGAACTAGACGCAGCCGCTCGCCCAGGGTCGAAGCTCCGATCCTGCAGCGCGTGGGGACGAAACGCCGCGCCAGCCACCCGGGCGACCGTCACCCCGGGGAGATCGACATCGAGCTCGGGAAGCCATCGGTCCGGCGGCTCGTGTCCTTCTACCACGTAGCCCGAGCCCCCGAGTGCCAGCTTCTTCCGACCCGACAGGTACCCATCGGCCTGGCGCTTCAGCGTCACATCGACCTCGCTGGCGAGCAGTCCGTCGAGCCAGCAAGGATCAAGGCCGTGCGGCAGGGCCTCGATCTGCGCCGCCAGCTCCTCCCCGGTCCTCACCTCGACCATGGCAGCGCCGTACGACTTCGCCAGGCGCTCGATCATCGAAAGGTGTTCGTTCGGCGCGCCGGCCTCCGCGAACAGGATCGCCGGCTGCGCGTGCTCGGCGCGAAAGCCCGCTGCGTGGACCTCGATCCGCCCCCACCCCTCAACGACTCCCGTGACGAAGTCCAGGGGCAGCGAGCCCTCGACCCACAACGGGCCAGGAGCGATCGCCATCGAGTCGACCGCCTGGAATGGATGCCATGCGTAGATCCCGCAACTGCAGCCGCCCTTGGGGACCGAATGCGAACGTAACTCAGGGGTGGCATCACACCGCGCGGTCAACGGGCGACCGGGCGGCCAATAGGAGCCGGAGCTCATCGAGCCGAGCAGGACGGCGCCGCCGTCGCCCCCGTCGAGCAGCCTCCAGCTTCGAACGCCGTGGACCTTGCCCGCCACCAGCGGCGGCGCCTCTGCGACGTATTCAGCCGACTCCATACCGCTCCCGGGCCAGCTCGGCCGCCGATACGCCGAGGATCAAGCCGAGCAGGACCTCGGGGGACTCGAAGTCCTCCTCGAAGTCGCTGCCCAGGCGGTCCGCGAGGATTCGGCGCGTCTCGTCGTCGATCCCGAGCGCCTCCTGGAGCCGATCGATCGCGTCCACGGACGGCGCCCGGCCCTGGACGGCGATGAAATCGGCGAAGCGGTCGAACGCTTCGTCGAGCGATGCCTGTAGCGATTCCACCATGACTGGTGGGTCGCCGCGGCAGGCGAAATCCTGACGCGTGCCAGGCGAGACCCTGGCCCGGCCAGGGCTCGCCCGATCGTCCCGACGACAGAGAAAGTTCCATCCGATACAAGCGCTATCTTGTACGGCCCTTCGCGCGCAGCTTCGGCGGGCCCGGCGCCCGCCGTTCCTTTGCCCGACGATCCGAGAATGCCCTTCGAGCGACGACTCCCAGGTGACCTCGACCGCCTCGACGACGAGGACCTGATCGCCTACGCCATCGACGCCCGCGAGGCCGGCGAGCTCGACTCGATGAAGAACGCGCTCGCCGTGATCGGCCACCGGCGCTTCGGTGATCTGGTTCGCCGGGCCCGGCTCAAGACCCCCGACTCCGACGCCGAGGACGTCGCAGGACAGGCGCTCTCCGACGCAGTGCTGGCGAAGTTCGAGGGCCGCTCGGTGGGCGAGTTCGTGAGCATGATGCACACGATCCTCGCCCGTCGCATCGCCGACTACCACGGCAGGGTCGAGCGCCGGCCCGACACCACCCTGCTCCCCGAGGAGCATCAGGGAGACGACGACGGACCCAGGCGTGACGCCGGCGTCTCCGATCCCGAGATCGGGAAGGTGGACGCCCAAAGCGTCGTCGACCAGGTGCTCGGCGAGCTCTCCGATCAGCACCGACGGACGGTGGAGCTATACGTGTTCGATGATCTGAGTGGTAAGGACGCTGCAAATCAGGTCAACGAGGAATTCCCCGACTCCAACCCGAAGATGAGCGTTGAAAACGTCCAGAAGATCGCGAGCAGGTTCAGACAGGACCTCCGCGGCCTCTTGGACGACGACTGACACCCAGCCATGGCCGACGTCGACCAGCTGCTGAAGGACTACATAGCCGAGCACCGCGCGGGGGGCGAGGCGGACCCGCGCGCCTATCTCGAGCGGGCTGACGAGTCCGACCGAGCCGAGCTTGCGGCGCTGATCGACGCCTACCTGGTGCGCTCCCCCGGTCAGCCCTGGGACGAGGCGGCCTATGCCGGCTCACCAGCGGAGCGGCTGGTCGAGTCGCTTCACGAGTCATTGGCGGGAGCCTCGGGGAGTTGGCCTGTGCTGCTCCCCGAGCTCCGCCACAAGGCGCGGATCAAGCGCGCACAGCTCGTCGAGCGGCTGGCTGACCGCGCTCGGTGTGGCAGGGCGCGAGGAGAAGGTCGCCTACTACTACAACCAGATGGAGCACGGCGGCCTTGCGCCCTCCGGGGTCTCCGACCGGGTGCTGGACGCGCTCGCGGGGATCGTCGACACGACCCGCGAGGCACTTCGCGACGCGGGCCGGACCGTCGTCGCGAGCGACGCCGACCAGGCGGCGACGTTCGCCCGCCTCGCGGCTCCGCCGCCGCCTGAGTACGCCGATTCCGCAGGCGGGATGGCGAGGCCGGGAGATACGGGCGAAATGGCACGGGCCGAGCGCGACGAGGTCGACGAGCTGTTCCTCGACGGCTAGCGAACGCCAGCCGTCGCCCACATCGCGGCGGTCGGCGAGTTTAGGATCGCGATGCCGTGGAGAACGTTGACATCGAGGGAGTCGAGGCGCGGGCCGAGGGCGTACTCACCCAGGTGCCGCAATGGATCTGGGACGGCGAGCGGCTTCCGGTGCCGGTCGACGACATCGCCGACTCGGTGTTCAGCCTCCTGATCCGCGAGGTCGAGGACATGAGCGCCGCCCCGGGGTCCCCAGGGCTGGAGGAGGGCCAGTCGATCTCCGGGCTGTTGCTCCCGAGCCGCGGCGAGATCTGGGTCAACGCCGACGAGGCACGCCAATGGCCGGGTCGCAAGCGGTTCACGATCTGCCACGAGCTCGGCCACTGGGTCCTCCACCAGCGCGGCCAGCAGTCGCTCTTCTGCCGCCGCGCCTCGGTCGAAGAGGCCCCCGCCGACACGCGCACTCCCCTACCGGTGACCGAGGAGGAGGCAAACGCCTTCGCCGCCGCGCTGCTCATGCCCGCCGACCTGATCCGCCGCCACTACGACGACTGCGACGGTGACTTCGACGAGCTGTGCGAGCGGTTCGGCGCCTCGGGGGCGGCGATGGGGCGTCGGCTTCACGCGGTGATCTGAGCGCCGCGCGGTGCCGTTCGCGGGCGGCACAACCTCGCTACACGGTGCGTACGATTAGTATGATCACAGCGTTCATACTCGCTTTCGTGCCGATTCCAAGAATGCCCAGGCGCACCATTTCCATTTCGGACAGCGTTGACGAGCTCGTCCGCGACCTTGCCCTCGAGGGCGAGTCATTTTCCGCTGCGGTGAGCCGCCTGGTGGAGCTCGGGGCTACCTCCGCCCAGGGACGCAAGGTCCCCAGCTACGTAGGCGTGGCCGACGGGCCCGAGGATGAGCTCGGGCGTCGCGCCGAGGAGTACCTGCGCGAGTACTTCGCGAACGAATGGACCGACTGAAGGTCCTCGCCGACACCGGCCCGCTACTCGCCGCCGCCTACCGCAACGATCCGGCCCATGAGCTCGCCTGGCCCCTGGTCACGGCCCTGGGGCGCGATCTAGTGGTGCTCGACCCCGTGCTGGTCGAGGCCGACCATCTCCTGCGCCAACGATCGGGCCCGCACGCCGCCCGATCGCTGGTCGCGTCGATCGCGGCAGGTGAACACTCGGCAGGCTTTCTCTCCCCCGGCCTGTTGCGCCGTGCCGCTGGGATCGATGCTCAATACGCCGACTTGAACCTCGGCTTCGTCGACGCCTCGGTGATGGCCTACGCCGAGCGCCACGACCTGCCGATCCTCACCTTCGACTTCGCCGACTTCCGAGCCACCCGACCAGCCACCGGCCACTGGCGCCTCTTGGTCGACGAGGCGGCCTACGCGGCGGCGGTGCACTGACCCGTCGCGAACGACCGACATCGCCGGTTTGTCGGCGATTCGCGATACACCCGATCCCGCAAGGCCCAGATGCGCCGCTGACGTCAGGAAGCCCGTTCGCCGGGCGACTCGGTGCCCATGCGAACACAACTAAACCTTGAATACGACCTGATCGCGGTCGAGAGCGAGGACACGGTCCACGCGCTCCTCGAGCTCACCGCGCCCGCAACCCCGGCTTCCATCGCCCGGCCTCCGGCCACGCTTCAGGTCGTGATCGACCGAAGCGGGTCGATGGCCCACGGCCGGCTCTTCGCCGCGCTCCAGGCACTGGACGCCCTGATCGGCCGGCTGCGCCCCGTCGACCGCCTCGGCCTCGTCACCTTCGACAGTCAGGTCGCCGTCCCGGTCCCCGCCGGCCCGATCGGCGATGGAACCGCGGCGCGACAGATGCTGTCGACCATCTTCCCCGGCTCGATGACCAACCTCTCAAGCGGTCTTCTGCGCGGAATACAGGAGGCCCAGCGCACAGCCGCGGGCGACGGCGCCACCCTGGTGCTGCTGTCCGACGGAATGGCCAACGAGGGCGTGACCGACCACGGCCATCTCGAGCAGTTCGCCGCCGGCGCCCAGCAGCAGCGGATCACGACCTCGACGATTGGGATCGGCCTCGGCTACGACGAGGAGCTCCTCGCGACGATCGCCCGCGGAGGCGGCGGCAACGCGAGCTTTGCCGAGCAGGGCGACGAGGCCGGGGCCGCGCTTGCCTCCGAGGTCGACGGGCTTCTGGACCAGTCGGTTCAGGCGGCCAGCCTCACGGTCCGCCCGTCGAGCGACGTCGAGGCGGTGCGCCTCTTCAACGACCTGCCCGTGACGGCGATCGAGGACGGCTTCATGGCCGAGCTCGGCGACCTCCACGCGGGCGAGACGCGGCGCGTCCTGCTCGAGATCGACGTGCCCGCCATGAGCGGGCTTGGGCTGCGCCAGGTCTGCGACCTGGAGCTCCGCTGGGTCGAGATCGAGTCGATGAAGAGCCGCCTCGCGAAGATCCCCGTCTCGATCAACGTCGTCCCGGGTGATGAGGCCGCGGGGCGGACCGAGAACCCCGAGGTCACAACCGAGCTCGCCTTCCAGCGGGCCCAGCGCGCCAAGCGCGAGGCCACGAACGCGCTGCGAGATGGCGAAGTCGGACTGGCGAGCGCGCTCTACAAGCGTGCGTCGATCGATCTCCGCCAGGTGGCGGCGATCGCTCCCGACGCCAGCGCGCCGGAACTTCGCGCCGAGGCGGAGCTGCTCGATGAGCTCGCCGACCAAGCGCCAGCCGATGCGTCCCGAACCAGCAAGCGGGCCCGGGCCGACCACCACATGAAGTCCCGCCGCCGCGGCCGCGAGCCGCGCGGCTGACGGCCCCGCGTCGCCTCACCTCAGAAGAGGACCCGTCGATGGAACCCGACACGACCTACCCCTATTTCGCCTACGGATCGAACCTGAACCGAGACGAGATGCGCCAGCGCTGCCCCGATGCGCGCCCGCACGTCACCGCGCGGCTCGACGGCTGGCGGCTGACCTTCCGAGGCGTCGCCAACATCGAGCCGGCCGAGGGCCGAACCGTCCACGGCGCGCTGTGGTGGCTGAGCCGCGACGACGTGGCGGCCCTCGACGCCTACGAGGGCGTGCCGTCCCATTACCGTCAGCGGATCGTGCAGGTCAAGACCGACAACGGCCCACGCCGCGCGATCGCCTATCTGATGGAGCGCCCGTCGTACCTCGGCGTGCCCTCGCCCCACTACTACAGCCGGATCGTCGAGGGCTTTCAGGACTGGGGCCTTCCGCTCGAGGAGCTTCAAAAGGCCTTATTCGACACGCTCCTCGAGCTCCAAGGCCTGGGCGTCGCCCGCTACGACCCGGACGGTCCGAAGCGTTTGCGGGCCGTATTGCCGCGCGGGCAGAGGGGAGGCGGACCCGCGCCGGAGCCTGCCTCTGAGCGGGGTGAGCCCGCTGGGCCGGAGCCGCGCGGCGAGCTCCGGGTGTGGCTCGACGATGACCTCGAGGACCGCGCCGCCCCCGAGGGATGGATCCATGTCACCACGGCGCGCGAGGCGATCAGCCTGCTCGACACCGAGCGGGTGGTCGAGCTCTCACTCGACCACGACCTGGGCGACGACGAGCGCTTCGGCCGTGGCACCGACGTCGTCGACTACCTGGCCGAGCAGCAGGAGATCCACGACCGGCTCCTGTGGCCCCGCGACGGGATCAGGATTCACTCAGGGAACCCCTATGGACGCGACGCCATGCGGCGCACGATCCGCCGCTACGCGGCTCGCGATCTCAGGGTCCACGAGTCGCTGAGCCCCGGCGGACACCCGGTGTTTCGGTTCGAGCCCCTCGACTAACCCCGACGCGGATCTCCTCCCTTGAGGAGCTGGCGAACGGTTCGCCGGCTCAGGCCGAGCTGGACGTCGACGCAGTGGCCCATGAGCTCCCCGACGCCACCGACCCTAATCACCTCCGCTCGGTGCGCCGCAGCCAGCCGCGCGACCAGATCTCCGTATTCGCTTAGTCGCGAGAGCCCCAGGAGGGCGAACGCCGTGGGTCTCGCATACTGGGCCCGGAGCCCCTCGCCATGAACCTGCACCGTCCCCCAGGCCTCGACAACGCCGACCACACTCAGCCCGAACGGGCCGTGGAGATCGAAATCACCGGAGTCTGCGGCCCAGGGATGGACGGCATAAAGGCCGCAGCTGCAGGCGCCGGCGGGCGCTGGTCCCCGGTGTTGGCCATCGCCGCGCTGGCATCGGGCGGCCGTCGTCTTGCCGTCCCGACTCCAGGCGACGCCGTTCAATCCGGTAAGCCGAATAGCCCCTGATTGGTCGGGGGCCAGCCTCCACTGACGAACGCCGTGGAGCCTTCCGGGAACGAAGACGGTGGGACCGGCGGGTTCCGGGCGGGGCCTTGGGGGGAGGCCCCTCAACGTCGCGGCCCTATCGCGGCGAACCGGCCCACCGGCTCAGGCTCGCGCGCCGGCTTCTTGCGCGCCGGCTTCTTCTCGGGCGTTGGCTCAGGGTGCGGCGCCTCCTTGGGCGCCGGCTGCTCGGCAGGACCCGGCTGGCTGGGAACCGAGATCGGCTCGACAATGATCGTCCGGTACGGATCGGGAAACGTCATTCGAATCACCTCATCGAATCCGGCTGTAGCACCGTGCCTCGGGCCGGAGCCCTTGGTCGGTTGCTGCGGCGTCATCGGTCCGGAACCCTCAGCCGCTCTTGATGGGACAGCAAACAGCCTAGCCTGCGAGTCAGTTGCGAGTCAAGGCTGCGGTCAATCGTTCGACTCCACGGATCGCCCAGGAGAGCGGCACCCATGCCGGGACGGCGAGCGCCGCCAAGGCCGGCCCGCCGTGCGCCCAAAGGAGCGCCCCGACGGATGGGATCACGAGCAGCGCCACGACGCACGAGCAGCCGCAGCACGAGGCTTGACGCGGAATGGCCGGACCGACTCGCCCCTTCGCCTGGGCGCCCAGCCCGACCGCGCCGATCAAGGCACCGATCCCGATCAAGCCCACGACTCCCGCGACCGTGGCGCTGACGCTCTGAGTCAGGAGCGCCAGGCCGATCCCGCTGGCCGCGACGACCCAAAGCACCGCCGCCGCACCGCCCGCGCTCGGGTTGGGATACACCGAACCGCAGTAGGGACACAGCGCCCCCGGCGGTCCGGTCGTTCGCCGGCAGCCGGGGCACTCCGGCTGGTTGCCGTTTCCAGGCTTGTACCGCTCCACCTCCATCGGCTTTACGCGTCGCGCGTCAGCGCTGGAGCTCTCGCAGCGCCACCCATACTCGGTGGTAGAGCCGCTCTCGCTCGCGCCCCTGGCGCGCGCCGACCGCGCTCTTGAAGTTGTCGTAGTCGATCTCGTCGGCGAGCTGGGCGACGGCGACTACCCACTCCGCACGCGTAACTACGGCGCGCCAGCGGTAGTCGGCGTCAGGGTCGGAGAAGACCCGGAGCTCCGGGATCTGCTCGCGCAGCGCCTCGAGGTCCTCGCGGGCGCGGCCGCGGACGATCAGCTTGTTGGCATCTCGCCTATGGGCGACGACGCTGTAGAAGCCCTCGGTGGTTAGGAGCCACATGCGCCGTCCACCTCGGCGGCGTCGCTCTCTGGCTCCCAAACCTCGGCCAGCAGGTCGATGGCGTTGGTTTCGAAGCTCCCAATGCGCTCGAGGTCGATCGCCATCCAATACGCGTCACGCGCCTCCTCGAGGTCCCCCTTGCCGGCGCACGCCTGCCCGAACCAGCACCAGGCCCACGAGTTCTTCGGGCAAAGCTCCGTGTAGAGGCGAAGGTGCCCGTAAGCCTCGTGGTAGCGGCCTTGCTCACAAAGCGTGTATCCGAGCGCGAAATGCGCCCTCAGATTCCCCGCCGCAAGACAGGCGCGCCACGCGAGCTCGGCCCGGTCGGAACCCTGCTCGCCGACAGCCAGCTTGAAGAAGACGCTGTCGGCGCTCGACATGCCGGCGAACGTTGCCCTCGCGGAGAGAATGACCTCCCCGGCGCTTGCGTTCTGAAGCCCCAGCACCGGGACCCGAAAACGCGGTCCCTCCCAGATCGGCCCACTCAGTTCATCGGGGCGAAAGCCGGAGATGCCATGTACCCAGAAGCCGATCACCGCCCCGCCGGGTTCGTCCAAGAAGTAACCGAAGTCCTCTCCGCCTGGAATCGTCTCGTCCTCAGGTTTTCCATCGATGACAACGCCGAACTCGACTGCTTGGAGCCAATCGTCCTCGGCGTTCAAGCTGAGCTGCAGCGGCGTATCGGTAACGGCGTTCTCGATCACGATCATTGGGTCGCCTGGGCGACGTTCATCCCTGACACGCTCGGCGGTGCTCTTGCCCCTCGGATTTGCACCCGACCGCCATTCCGGATAGGAACCACGAATGGCCCGCATGTATCCGCGCACGCTCATCGACGACGAGGTCGAAAGCGACGGCGAGAAGCAGGTCTTCGCGGCGCTTCGCGACGGGCTCCCAGACGACTGGGACGCCTACCACTCGGCGAGTTGGATGCTCCGCGACCCCGGCGAGGGGGCTCTCGACGGCGAGATCGACTTCGTGCTCTGCCACCCGGATCAAGGAATCGTCTGCCTCGAGGTCAAGGGCGGCGGGATCGAGTGCCGCTTCGGCGAGTGGTCAAGGCTGATCGACGGCAAGCGCCAGCGAGTCAAGGATCCCTTCAAGCAGGCCCTAGACCACGGCTACGCCCTCGGGCGCCAGCTCGATCGATTGGATGGAATCCGAGCCAAGGATCTCTTCCTCGTCCACGGCCTCTCCTTCCCCGACATCACGGTTCACGAGCTGGTGCTGGCGCCCGACGCGCCGCCGGAGATCGTGATCGACCGAAACGGCCTGAAAGAGATCGACGAGTCGATCCAGGGCGTCCTCGCCTATCACCGTGGCGCCCGCGAGAAGCGGGTGCCCCCCGGCAAGCAGGGCGCCGAGGCGCTTCGGAGCCTGCTGGCCCCAGACGTACGGATCGAGGTCCCGATGGCGAGCGAGTTCCTGGACGAGGAAGAGGCGCTGATCACGCTCACCCACGACCAGGCGATGCTCCTCAACCGCTTCGGCCGCGATCGCCGCATGGTGGTGAGCGGCTGCGCCGGCTCGGGCAAGACCATGCTCGCCGTCGAGCAGGCAAAGCGCCTGGCGCGAAACGGCAAGGACGTTCTCTTCGTCTGCTTCAACCGCCCGCTTCGTGACCACCTACGGGCTCACGAGGCGAAATCCGGGGTCGAGTTCCAAAGCTTCCATGCGCTTTGCGTCCAGCTCGCCCAGCGTGCCCGGGTCGAGCTTCCCGAGCATCCACCAGACGACACCCCGCAGGAGTTCTGGGATGAGGAACTCCCGAACGCGCTGATCGCGGCGATCGAAGAGCTCGGGCCGCAGTACGACGCCCTGTTCATAGACGAGGCGCAGGACCTCGCGAGCGACTGGCTCGAGGCGCTGATGCTCACCCTCCGCGATCCCGACGAGGACCTCGTCTGGCTCTTTATGGACGCCAACCAGCAGGTCTACGACGCCCGCCTCGACGTCCCGAAGGAGTTCCGCCCCTTCGACCTCACGGTCAACTGCCGAAATACGCAGGCGATCGCGCGCGAGGTGCTGAAGAAGTACGCGGGCGAGGTCGAGCCTGAGATCCTCGGACCGCCCGGCCGCGAGGTCGAGCTGATTCAGACCGACGACCAGCCTGCGAGCGTCGCGGCAGTTGTCGAACGCCTGTGCAGCACGGAGGAGGTCCCGCCGCAAGACGTGGTCGTCCTCTCATCGCACAACGTTGATCGGTCCGAGGTCGGCCAGGCGGGCCTTCCCAGTCCCTACTCCTTCGTCAAGGAGCCGGTCCCGCTCGGCCCGAAGATCCGCTTCTCCTCGATCCGCGGCTTCAAGGGCCTAGAGTCGCCGGTCGTCGTGCTGTGCGAGCTTGAGGACCTCGACGACGAGACGATCGACCAGCAGCTCTACGTCGGCATCTCACGGGCGCGCAATCACTGCGTGATCGTGGCGCCAGAAGGCCCGGAATAGCCCGCGTGACCACCCGACCATCGTTCCTTGTTTCCGCGCGTTTCGAGCGCGCGATCGACTTCGCGATCGACCTGCATCGCAACCAGGCGCGCAAGCGCAGCCTGGGCGAACCCGGGCCTCCCTACGTGGGCCCCCTGCTGGGCGTCACCGGCCTCGTGTTCGAAGACGGCGGCTCCGAAGACGAGGCGATCGCCGCCTTGTTGCACGACTCGATTGAGGATCAGGACGAGCCGGACCTTCGCGATCGCATACGGGAGAAGTTCGGGGAGCGCGTGCTCCAGATCGTCAAGGGCGTGTCCGCGGAGGAGAAGTCCACCGAACAGAAGGACGATCGCGGTCTCGCGCAGGGCGGCTGGCACGACCGGAAGCGCAGCTACATCACCAACTGGAGACGGCGGACCAATCGACATTGCGGGTTTCCCTGGCCGACAAGCTCTGGAACATCAACTCTCTCCTGAGAGACCACGACGCCATCGGAGATGAAGTTTGGAACCGCTTCAACGCCGACGCGCAGGACCAGCTCTGGTACTACGAGGAACTCGCCCAGCGCTATACGGGCCGGATCAACAGCCCGATGGCGGCGGAACTCGAACGCGCGGTTGATCGGCTGCGGGCGATCGTTCGAGACTAACGCTGGTACCACGACCTCCGGAACCCGGAGGTTGATCCAAACCTGCCGCAGGACTGCAAGCTTCGGGTTCTCAGTCCGGAAACCCGGGTTCGAATCCCGATAGCGGTGCCTCTCGATCCGCCTCTAACGGAGCCGGATTCGTCGTTTCAGCGGCGCTTATGCGCCAGGCGATGCGCCAGTAGCCGTCCCCAACCGTGTCCAATGGCTCACTGAGCGGGGATTCCGCTGCGGGCGTGCTGGCTGCACCCCTCCCCCTTTCGACCAGAGATCGTCGCTCTGGGTGAGTCGATCCCAACGGACCCGCACGCTCGATACCCCCCGAAAAAGCACGGCGCTCGACCGCACCCGCTCGAAGTATCACTTTGCATGGAAAGCGCATTGATTGGGCGGTCCCGAACGCGAGTGGACGCACCTAAGAGTCGCCTGGGGTCAGGCCGTGGGAGAATGCTCCCGAGGTGAAGGAGTCGGCGACCATCCACTTCGACGGCGGCGGCCAGAGTCCCGGCCCGGTAACGGCTGCCTGCATTGTCGAGTTGAGCGACGGCTCCTCCTACGAGGAGGTCAAGCGTTTCGACCAGGGAACCCACAACATCGCTGAGTACCAGGCCTTGATACTCGGCCTGCACCTGGCGCGCAAGCACGGCGCGCGGCAGGTAGTGGTCAAGGGGGACTCGACGCTCGTGGTGAAGCAAGTCAACGGCGAGTGGAAGACGAAGCATCCGACGCTGCATTGTCTGCGGACGACGGCATGTGATCTGTTGGCGCAATTCGACGACTGGCGCGTCGAGTGGATCCCGCGCAACGAGAACCGGCGCGCCGACGAACTGGGGCGGGCGCAATGAGCCTCGGAGCCCGGGTGTCCACTGGCGGCCACTAGCGGCTTTGGACGAGAAGTGATCACTTCTCGTCCTTAGGCAAGACGAGGCCGTGTAGAGTCCCAACGGTCTTGTGCAAGCGGAAAACTGAGCTTTCCGCAAAAACGCAGTGAAGGCTCGAGTTCCAGGGTTTCCGTCCCGGCTCGAAACTTTCGATTGGAGCTGTCACGCGGTAACCGACGGGGTGTTACGCGTTTCCGGGCGATGGTGACGCTTTTCGGGGGATTGTGTCCCGTTACCGACGCCGGTGAACGGGTGACAGGCTCGACGCCCGCGATGTCTCGCCGCGAATGGCTCGAACCCCAGGAGCCGCGAACGACTCGCCAGCCGGTCAGCGTCGACGATCGCCTAGGGCTTCGAACCGCCCTCGACCTTCATCTGCGCCACCGCTACCGCTTCAAACCATCAACAACCCCATCCCGGCGTACGCATATGTGCCGCCGGATGGGTCCTAGGCGGTACCGCTGACGCAACAGCAGCTCTCGATTCGGCTTAGACTCCTCCGGTCGGTCGGCGTTGACCTGGCATCAAGGGAGGTCTGAAGTGCGCATGCAGAGCAGAGTCCTCATCGCAAGCAGCTTGACATTGCTAGCCGTTGCGGCGGTGGCTATGCCCGCCGACTCCGCCTCGAGTGCGCGGCATCGACAGGTCACGCTCAAGATCGAGGGCTTTGGAGAAAAGGTGCAGCCTAGGACGGTCTACGTCGGTGGGGCCAGCGCCTGCAGCGTCTTTGGCAAGCATCTGCTGTCCTGGCGTCATTGGGGAAAGCGAAGGACGTTTTCCCGAGGCCGCATCTACTACTCGACGGGTCGGCCCAACTGCGTCGAGGGGGGCCGCTTTTCCCGTGGCAGGGTGATCCTCTCGAACGTCCACCGTTGCCGGAGCGGACTTCACTATCAGCGGATGCGTTTCACGCACCGCCACCACCATCGGTACGACGCGCGCGTCGCCATAAACTGCGCGGGCCGTACGAGGTATCTCCGCTAGGACCCACGGCGACCCGATGGGGTGGTTCGTCTAGACGAACGGGATGAAGGACTTGGCGTCCGCAATAGCAGCCCGTGCACCCTTCCGTGCTTCCTTCGTTACGTAGGGTGCCCAGGGTTCGCCTGCAGCTATTAGAAGCTGCTCCCAAGTTGGAACGCCGGCCTTCATTGCCACCGCCATGGCCTTCAGGCGGTGGGGAGCGCCTTGGCCCGGTTTGTACTTCGCCACCCCCGCCACCAAGCTGCTGATGAGCCTCTTCTCTGCGTATTGCGCCTCGAAGCGACTTTGCGAGCGTTCATCAAACGGCAAACCGGCAGCGCGAATCTCGTCGCGGCGCTCTTTTAGGGCGTGCCAGAGCGCCTTCTCAGCGTCGCGGCGAGGATCGGATGATCCGGTGCTGCTCAGGAGGTCCGCTCCCTCTCGTCCACAATGGCCTCGCGGAGTGCCTCGGTCTTGTTCATTGGGCCATCGTAGTCCGACGCGACCTTCGGGTAATCAGCCCGGAGGTCACGCTCAGCTCGCAGGCTCCGCCTGCCGCTGCCCCGCCCGCGCCAGCTTCACCCGCTCTCGATCGCCGGGAGCACAACCTTGCGCAGCCTGACCCGTCCTTTGAGCAGTGTGTCGTGGCAGACTCGCTCTGGAGAGGCCCGGACGTCTTTCAGCCGTTCACAAGGTGTGTAGGCGGGTCAGCTAGGGAATCGAAAGCGAGGGTCTTGCCGTACCGCTTCGTCAGCCCCTCGGTCCGGATTGCATCAGTCTCGTGCGAGGACCTCGCGTACCTGACGGCCTATCTCGAGGTCTTCGCGTGCCCGAATCACAAGCGTGCGGACGGAGGCTGTGGGGCCGCTGATATCCGCGTCATCGCTGACCGACTCGTTGCCCTCGTGGTCGAGCTCGATGCCCAGGAAGTCAAGGTGCTGCACGGCGCCCGCCCGGATCGCGGCGGCGTGCTCTCCGACACCGGCGGTGAACACAAGTACGTCAAGCCCGCCCATCGCGGCGGCCATGGCGGCGATGGCGGATCGCAGCCGGTGCAGGTAGACGTCGAGGGACGCCTGCGCCCGGGCTTCGCCGGCGCTGGCGTCACGAAGGATCGCCTGCATTTGGCTTGTTCCCGCCAGAGCCACTAGGCCGGAATCGTGCTCAAGTGCGTGTGCCATCTGGTGCTCGGATATGTCCGTGTGCTGCAGTAGCCAGAGCAGTAGGCCAGGGTCGACACTCCCCGAGCGGGTGGCCATGACCAAACCCTCAAGCGGAGTGAAGCCCATCGTCGTATCGACCGAGTGCCCCCCCTGCACTGCGGCCAGCGATGCGCCAGCTCCCAGGTGACAGGTGACGATCCTCAGCTCCTCTGGGGAGCGGCCAAGAAGAGCGGCAGCGCGGCGCGTCGCATAGGCGTGCGAGAGGCCGTGGAACCCGTAGCGACGGATGGCGAAGCGCTCGCGCCACTCCTGGGGCAGGGCATACGTGGCGGCCGCCTCGGGAAGCCCGGCGTGAAAGGCGGTGTCGAAGCAGGCCACCGCGGGCGTCTCAGGGAGCGCCCTGCCAACCGCCTGCAGAGCTTCGAGCGATTTGGCCTGGTGTAGCGGGGCCAGCTCGGCGAGCTCGGCGAGCTCAGCCACGACCTGGGGACTGACGAGCACAGGACCGACGAAACGCCGCCCACCGTGAACCACGCGATGGCCGACTGCATCAACCGTTCCCAGCTGGGCGAGCGCTCGTCTGAGCCCGCCCTCGTCGAGCTCGCTGGGCGGTGCCTGGAGCTCTCGGAGAGCGATCGGCTCATCGCCATCGCCGAGGACGCTCAGCTTGAGGCTGCTCGAGCCAGCGTTGACCGTTAGGACGCGCACGCGAGCAGCGGCCGTTCAGTGCGGCCAGACCCACTCGCGCAGCTCGAGTGGGTCTTCCCCGGCCCGGCGTGTGTATTCGCGATGGCGCAAGCGCTCGTCGACCATCTGCTGGCGAACATGGGCGACGCGCGCCCCGAGGCTCGGCACGCGATCGATCACGTCCATGACCAGATGGAAGCGGTCCATTTCGTTGAGCATGACCATGTCAAAGGGGGTAGTGGTGGTGCCCTCCTCCATGTAGCCGCGGACGTGGAAGTTGTCGTGGTTGGCGCGGCTGTAGGTGAGGCGGTGGATCAGCCACGGGTAGCCGTGGTAGGCGAAGATCACCGGCCGGTCAGTGGTGAACAGGGCATTGAACTGGGCCTCGGGAAGCCCGTGCGGATGCTCATCGTCCGGCTGCAAGCGCATCAGATCGACGACGTTGACAACGCGCACCCGCAGCTCGGGGAAGTGCTCGCGCACCAGCCCCGCCGCGGCGATCGTCTCCAGCGTCGGGACATCGCCCGCGCAGGCCATGACCACGTCGGGTTCGTGCTCGTCGTCGTTCGAGGCCCACTCCCAGATCCCAAGCCCACGGGTGCAGTGCTCGACCGCCTCCTCCATCGTCAGGTAGTTGAGCGCCGGCTGCTTGCCGGCGACGATCACGTTCACGTAATGGCGACTGCGCAGGCAATGGTCGGCCACCGAGAGCAGGCAGTTGGCGTCGGGCGGCAGGTAGACGCGGATGATCTCGGCCTTCTTGTTGGCGACGTGGTCGATGAAGCCGGGGTCCTGGTGGGAGAAGCCGTTGTGGTCCTGGCGCCAAACGTGCGAGCTCAGCAGGTAGTTGAGCGAGGCGATCCGCCGCCGCCAGGGGATCTGCCGGGTGACCTTGAGCCACTTGGCGTGCTGGTTGAACATCGAGTCGACGATGTGGATGAAGGCCTCATAACAGTTGAAGAGGCCGTGGCGTCCCGTAAGCAGGTAGCCCTCGAGCCAACCCTGGCACAGGTGCTCGCTGAGGACCTCCATCACCCGGCCGTCCCGGGTGAGGTGGTCGTCGGTTGGGAGAATCTCCGCCCCCCAGGCGCGGCCCGTCGCCTCGAACACGGCGCCGAGCCGATTGGATGCCGTCTCATCGGGGCCGAAGAGGCGAAAGCCCTGTGGGTTGGAGCGGATCACGTCGCGCAGGTACCCGCCCAGCACCATGGTCGCCTCGCTGAAGCTCTTCGCAGGCTCGGGAACCTCGACGGCGTAGCCGCGGAAGTCCGGCAGCTCCAGGTTGCGTAGCAAGAGCCCCCCGTTGGCGTGCGGGTTCGCGCCCATCCGCCGCTCGCCGGCCGGCGCGAGCCCGGCAAGCTCGGCGCGTAGCGCCCCGCCCTCCTCGAAGAGCTCCTCGGGCCGGTAGCTGCGCATCCAGCTCTCGAGCTGTTCCAGGTGCTGAGGATCCTCCCGGACCTTCGGGAGCGGCAGCTGATGTGAGCGCCACGTCCCCTCCACCGGGAACCCGTCGACCTCCTTTGGGCCGGTCCAGCCCTTCGGGGTGCGCAGCACGATCATCGGCCAACGCGGCCGCTCCTGGGAGTCGGCGTTGGCCGCGCCCGCGCGGATCCGACCGATCGCGCCGACGACCTCGTCGATGGTCGCCGCCATCCGCTGGTGCATCACGGTCGGATCGTCGCCCTCGACGAAATGGGGCTCATATCCGTAGCCGCGCAGCAGATCGATGAGCTCGTCATTGGGAATGCGGGCGAGGACGGTCGGGTTGGCGATCTTGTAGCCGTTCAGATGCAACACCGGCAGCACCGCCCCGTCCGCCGCTGGGTCGACGAACTTGTTCGAGTGCCAGCTGGTGGCCAGCGCGCCCGTCTCGGCCTCCCCGTCCCCGACCACGCAACAGACCATCAGGCCCGGGTTGTCGAACGCGGCGCCGTAGGCGTGGGCGAGCGAATATCCCAGCTCGCCGCCCTCATGGATCGAGCCGGGAGTCTCCGGGGCTACGTGACTGGGGATGCCTCCGGGGAAGGAGAACTGACGGAACAAGCGCCGCAGCCCCTCTTCGTCGTGTCCGACGTTGGGATAGATCTCCGTGTAGGTGCCCTCGAGGTAGGTGTTGGCCACCAGCCCCGGCCCCCCGTGCCCCGGGCCCGTGATGAAGATCGTGTTCAGATCGTGTGCCTTGATCGCCCGGTTCAGGTGCGCGTAGATGAAGTTCAGCCCCGGGGTGGTGCCCCAATGCCCGAGCAGGCGCGGCTTTATGTGTTCGGACCGCAGCGGCTCGCGCAGGAGCGGGTTGGCGAGCAGATAGATCTGGCCGACCGAGAGGTAGTTAGCCACCCGCCAATAGGCGTCGATCAGACGCAGCTCCTCGGCCGAGAGCGGACCGCTCTCGGCGGGCTCGGCCACCCTGCCCTCAGCGATCCGGGACATCGATGCGCGTCGAGCCTGCCATCAAGGGCATGCTTGCAGCTTGGGGGCGCCAACGGGCCTGGAGGGATCGAAGATCGAGCTCCGCCGGTCGGCTGGTCGCGCGCAGGGGCTCCCTCGACGCAATCGCCCGCCCCGGCGCTATCGGCGGCCGCTCGCCGACAACGCCGGCCGCGAGAGGCGACGCCGCCGGGGCCTAGGGGCGCGGCCGGGGATGCTCCAGCGCGAGGCGCGGTGGTGGATGCGACGCTGGCGCGGAGGATGGGGCCTGGCGACCGGCTGGCCCTCGGTGTGGAGTCGATAGAAGCGGCGCTTCCCGAGCTCGATCAGCACCAGGTAGATGAGGATCATCGCGACGAGGGCTGCGAGGAAGGCGGCCGGGAGCGCAGTGAAGCCGAGCGTGCCCGCGAGCGGCGAGAAGGGCAGGAGGACCCCGACCGTCACGCAGGCAAACGTGGAGATGGTCAGCGGCTTGCTGGGGCGGCTGCGAAAGAACGGGACACGGTGGGTGCGGATCGCGAAGATCACCAGGCTCTGGGTGGCGAGGGACTCGACGAACCAGCCGGAGCGAAACAGCGTCGCGCCGGCGCCAAACCCCCAGATCATGATCCCGAAGGTGGCGAAGTCGAAGATCGAGCTGATCGGCCCAAAGAAGGTCATGAAGCGGCGGATCAGCCTGGTGTCCCAGTGCGCCGGGCGCTTCAACTGCTCCTCGTCGACGTTGTCGGTGGGGATCGTCATCTCGCTGGCGTCATAGAGCAGGTTGTTGAGGAGGATCTGGGTCGGCAGCATCGGCAGGAAGCTGAGGAACAGCGAGGCCCCGCCGGCACTGAACATGTTTCCGAAGTTCGACGAGGTCCCCATCAGGACGTACTTGATCGTGTTGGCGAAGATCCGACGGCCCTCCACGACGCCTCCTGCGAGGATCCCTAGGTCCTTTTCGAGCAAGACGATGTCGGCGGCGTCCTTGGCCACGTCCGTCGCGGTCTGCACCGAGATGCCGACATCCGCGTCGTGCAGGGCGACGGCGTCGTTGACACCGTCGCCGAGAAAGCCCACCGTGGAGCCGAGCTGGTGCTGGGCCTTGATCACCCGTGACTTCTGCTCGGGGGTGACACGGGCGAAGATCGTCGTTCGCGGTAGCGCCGCTGCCAGCTCCTTCTCGTCCAGCCGGTCGAGCTCGGGGCCCCTCAGCGTCCCGAGCACGGGCACGCCGAGGTCGGCGCAGACCTTCTGGGCGACGCGGTCGTTGTCGCCGGTGATCACCTTGACCTCAACGCCAAGACGCTTCAGGCGCTCGAGCGCATCGGCCGCGTCGGCCTTCGGCCGGTCGAGGAAGGTGAGAAAGCCGCTCAGCTCGAGGTCGCGCTCATCGTCGGAGGCCAGAGCCGTCTGACCGTTGGCCGCCCGGGTGGCGACCGCGATGACTCGACTGCCAGCGGCAAACTGGCGGTCGAGGACCTCCTGCGCCGCTGCGGGGACTCCCCGACAGCGAGCAAGGACCGTCTCGGGCGCCCCCTTGACGATGATCTTGCGCTGGCCCCCGCCGTCCTCGACGAGGACCGAGGAGAGCCGGCGCTGATAGTCGAATGGGCGTCTCGCCAGAGCACGGGAGTCATCGGCCCCCACCCCATGGGCGTTCGGCGCCTCCCAGAGCGCCTGATCGAGCTGGTTACCCCCCACCACCCGTCCGTCGGTGATGACCGCTTCGTTGCACAGCAATCCCGCTCGCAGGACGTCATCGGAGCTCCCACCGCCAGGGCCCAGGGCGGCGGAATAGGTGATCTGGCCTTCGGTCAGCGTGCCGGTCTTGTCGGTGAAGAAGACCTCGATGTTGCCGAGATCCTCAATTGCGACCAGCCGCTTTACGACCACCGAGCGGTCGGCCAACCGCCTGGCCCCGGTCGAGAGGCTGATCGTCACGATCGCCGGCAAGAGCTGGGGTGTCAGACCGACGGCGATCGCCAAGGCGAAGAGGACCGAGTCCAGCACCGAGCGGCCGATCACGATGTTGAGGACCAGGATCGAGCCGGCCAGGACAGTCGTGACCCGCACGAGCAGGAACGAGAAGTCCCGCAGGCCCAGCTGGAATGCCGTCTGAGGCTGGCGGTCCCCGAGCCGCAAGGCGATCGCCCCGAACTCGGTCCCGCCGCCGGTCTGCACCACCACGCCAAGCCCGCTGCCCTCCCGCACCACCGTGCCCATGAATCCGCAGGAGGCGAGCTCCAGCGGCGAGTCGGGCACCTTGATTGGCCCCGCCTGCTTCTCGGCGGGCAGCGACTCGCCCGTGAGCACGGCCTCGTCGCATTCCAGCCCCTCCGCCTGCAGCAAGCGCAGATCCGCCGGGATTACATCGCCCACGCCGATGCGGACCACGTCCCCGGGCACAAGCTCGGTGACGTCGACTGTCGTGGCCTGCCCGTCCCGCAGTGCGAGCGCGGTGTGGCGCAGCTGGGAATGCAGCGCCTCCACGGCCCGCTCGGAGCGGTATTCGTTGAAGAAGCCGAGCCCGATGCTCAGGCAGATGATCCCGAGGATGATCACGGCGTCGGTGCCCTCGCCCACGAAGATCGAGGTCAGGGCCGCGCCCACCAGCAGGATCAGCAGCGGATTTCGCAGCTGGCGCATCAGCACCGCGAGCGGCCGGGCGCCATGGCTTCGCAGCGCATTCGGTCCAATCTCCTGCAGGCGCCGGCGCGCCTCCGGCTCGGACAGGCCGTCGCTGCTCGCACCGAGGGCCTCAATCACAGCCTCGACCGGCATCGTGGCCGCCGAGCGCAGCTTCAGCGGATTCGAGACCTGGACTCCGGTCGGGACAAGCCGTTTGGTGGCGACCGCCATGTCGGCATCGTGGCAGGCGAAGCGACGCGCGCTAGACCCTCATGCACCGCTCCCCTCGCCGGGCCCGGGGACCGGGCGCTTCCGCTTGGCACGAGGAGCAGGCGCGGAGCCCACTCGCGGTCTCCAGGGGCCAGAGCGCCAGTTTCGGCACTCAGCCATCTGCGGCCGGCATCGGGAACCCCGGTCCGTGCGTCGCAGGTAAGACCGATCGGTGGCCCGATTCGTCTCTCGCTGCGACGCACGGATAGTCGAGCGAATGCCCCTGCTGGCGTGACTGCGTTGGGAGCCCTCGCGTCCGCTCCGATGCCGATCCCGACGTCGCTTCAGTCGGTCACGCGGCGGACGAACGATCGGGTGCTCAGCCACGCGAGCGCGGCAGTGATCACGATCAGCGCGGTGAGCACCGCGGCGACCGGCATGTGGGGAAGGCTGGGCGTCATCGCCGCCCTTAGACCCTCTGAGACGTAGACGAGCGGGTTTACCAGGGTGAAGATCTTCAGCCAGGGGATGGGGCTGAGCTGCTGCCACGGATAGTAGACGCAGCCCAGGAAGGTGATGGGGATCACGACGAGCGAGAAGATGAGCCCGATCTGCCGGGGCGGGACGACTGTTCCGAGCAGCAGGCCGAGGAATCCGGCGAGCAGGCCGGCAATGAGGACGACGCAGATCAGCAACGGCCAACTCGAGATGGTCACCGAAACGGGCTCGGCTGGGATCAGGTAGAGGAGGGGGAACACCACGATCGCGGCGAGCACGGACTGAAACGTGCTGAAGACGACCTTCTCGAAGGCGACCAGCGCGATCGGCAGCGGAGCCATGAGGCGATCCTCGATCTCGCGCGTGCCCCCGAGCTCGGTGGCTAGGGGCAGCGCCACCGCCGCGATCCCCTGAAAGAAGACGGCGACCGCGATCAGCCCCGGCACCAACACCGTGGCGAAGCTAACGCCTCCCACCGGCCCGCCCCCCAGTCCGCGGCCGATCTTGGGGAACACGTAGGTGAACACGAACACGAACAGCAAGGGGTTCATCACGGTGCGCAGCAGGAAAGACACGACCTCACGCCGCAGCACCCGCCCGTCACGGACCATCAGCCCGTAGAACGCGCGCCCGTAGGCGACGCCACGCAGATACGGGACGGCGGAGTCGGCGGGGGCGCTCACTCGCGAAGATCCCGGCCGGTCAGCGTGATGAAGACGGTCTCCAGCGAGGGCTCGGCCAGCGAGAGTTCGCGGAGCCCAGGTCCCGCAGCATTCACCAGTCCGGGCACGGCGCCCGCCCCATCGATTGTGCGCACCCGCAATATGGCGCCATCCTCGTCCACCGCCCCCAACCCCCGCAGGTGCGGGGCCGCGCGATGCGCCGAGGCCTCGTCGACAAACCCGAGCGTGGCGATCGCCAGGTCTCCGTGCTCGCGCTTGAGCGCCTCTGGAGCGTCGCAGACCAGGATCCGCCCGCGGTCGATGATCGCTACGCGGTCGCAGAACTGCTCCGCTTCTTCCATGTAGTGGGTCGTGAGCACGACGGTGAGGCCCTCCTCGGCACGCAACTCCCCGAGCACGTCCCAGAGCGCGATTCGGCTCTGGGGGTCGAGCCCCGCGGTTGGCTCATCGAGGAAGACGATCGTGGGCCGGTGGGCGATCGCGCGCGCCACCTGGAGGCGCTGGGCCAAGCCTCCCGAAAGCGCGATCACCATCTCGCCCCCGCGATCGGCGAGCCGGAAGCGGTTCAGCAACTCGTCGGCGCGGCGCAGCGCCGCGCGGCGCGTCGACCCGAAGAACCGACAGTGGAAGACGAGGTTCTCTCGCACGGTGCAGGCCCGATCGAGGGTGTTGAACTGCGTCACCACGCCCAGCGAGGCCTTGGCGCGCGCGGGATCCTCGACCACGTCGATCCCGTTCACCAGTGCGCTCCCGGCGGTAGGCGCGACCCGGGTCGTGGCGATGCCCACCGTCGTGGTCTTCCCCGCGCCGTTCGGCCCCAGCAGCCCGAACAGCTCTCCGTGTTTCACCACGAGGTCGATCCCGTCCACCGCGTGCGGCGCGCCGTGCGCGTACGACTTGACGAGATGACGCAGCTCGAGCGGTCTCGGGTCCACGGCGACCAAGTATGTCCGCAACACTCCGAAATCAGCACTCGGTCCTGCCTCCCATTCAAAGAAGAGGGCCGATCCTCAGGGCCGGCGCCGCCGCCCCTGCTGGTCAGATCCGAAAATGCGAGCGGGCGAGCGACGGGTCGCCTTACGGCTTCGACGGGTACCCCCTGGGATCGCCATCGGCTGATCCTGGGCTCGGGGTCTCCGTGAAACCCGGCCTGGCTCACCCCGCCGGTCTCGCCGTGCCAGAGCTAGGTTCTAGTCGTACCAAGCGTGGTACCGAACTGAGCGAGACAGCTGTCGTTCTGGGCGGGTTAGGAGCGGTCCTCGTCCGCTCCGTTTGCGCAGCGCTGGCGCTCGTCGCGCATTGCGGGAGTGGTGTGGAGTGGAGCGGACGGAGCCATGCTGCTATTCGCACCTACCGGGGGCGCGGGGCGCTGGTCCCGACCTCGAGCCCGGGCACGAAGCCGACGAGTTTGGACCGGCTGTCAGCCGACCAACCAGATTGCGTCGTCGCGGAGCTCGACCGGAAAGGTCTTCAAGGGGATGGCGCCGGTAGTCGCCTTGACGACGCCCGCAAGCGGCTTGAACGCGCCCTGAGGACCGCCCACCATCTTGCCGTTGCGGACGTCATAGCGCGAGGCATGCCACGGGCACTCAAGGCATCCGTCCTCAGTCACCTGCCCCTTGCCCAGCGAGGCGAAGAGGTGGCGGCAGCGGTTAGAGACCGCGAACGGCTCGCCGGCGCTGATGCCTACGGCCAGGGTCCCATGCGGCGTGTGCTCCACCACCGCGACCTGTGAGTCTCCGAGCTTGGCCACGGTTACGAGGCGGGTCGCGGACTGCTCAGGAGTGCTCATCCGCCGACTATCTCACACAGGCCAGGCCCGCTTCGCCCGCCCGCGAGCAGCGCTGCCGCTAGTCGCGGAGGCTGTCGCACAAACGCCCCTGCTGTCCGGCCCGTTTTGGACCATCCGGGCATGCCCCAGAACTTCCTCACCTGCGATCGAGACCAACCGCTGCTGTTGCCGCCGGATCTGCGCGACTGGCTGCCCGCCGATCACCTCGCCTGGTTCGTGATCGAGGCGATCGAGGAGCTGGACCTCGAGCCCTTCTACGCCGTCTATCGTGCCGACGGCCACGGCGCCGCCGCCCACGAGCCAAAGATGATGCTGACCCTGCTCGCCTATTCCTACGCGATCGGCGAGCGAAGCTCGCGAGGGATCGAGCGCCGCTGCCGCGAGGACATCGCCTTCCGGGTGATCTGCGCCAACCAGATCCCCGACCACGCGACGATCGCCCGGTTTCGGGTCCGCCACGAGGAGACACTCGCCGACCTGTTCGGCCAGGTGCTCGGCCTCTGCGCCGACGCCGGCCTGGTCGAGGTGGGCGTGCTCGCGGTCGACGGAACCAAGCTCGAGGCCTCGGCGTCAAACCACGCCACTCGAAGCTACGAGCAGATCGCCGCCGAGATCCTCGCCGAGGCGGGCCGCATTGACGCCGCCGAGGACGAGCTTCACGGCGAGGCCCGCGGCGACGAGCTGCCCGAGCACCTGGCGAGCCGCGAAGGCAGGCGAGCCTGGCTTCGAGAGGCGAAGGAGCGGCTCGAGCAAGAGCGCGCCACCAAGGCAGAATCAGTGCCCAGGGAGCGGGCAAGGCGCCTTGAGCTCTGCCGCCGGCGCCTGGTCGAGGACTGGCGCACCGAGCGCCGCGCCAACCGCGACTACGAGGCCTACCGCGCCCGCGGGGTGATGCGCAACGGCCGGCGCTTCGGCCGCCCCCCGGACCCACACACGCCGCCCGCCGAGCCCGAGGGCAAGCTGAATCTCACCGACCCCGACTCCAAGAACATGAAGGCCTACCGCGGCTACCTGCAGGGCTACAACGCCCAGACCGTGACCACCGAGCACCAGATCATCGTCGCCGCCGAGATCGCCCCCGACGGGCTCGACTTCGCCCAGCTCGACCCGATGGTCGCCGCGGCGGAGCGAGAGCTCGCCGAGGCGGGCGTCAAAGAGCGCCCGGAGGTCGTGCTTGCGGACGCCGGCTACTGGTCCAACGAGCACATCGATCGGCTGCGGGAGCGCGGCATCACCCCGCTCGTCGCCGCCGACGCCGACCGAAGCAAGGGACCACGAAAGACGCGGCTCGGCGGGCCCTACGACTTCATGCGCAGGGTGCTCGCCACCGACAGGGGTGCCGAGCTCTACTCGCGGCGCCAATGGATGGTCGAGCCCGTCTTCGCCGACATCAAGCAGAACCGGCGGGCCGGGCGGTTCAAACGTCGGGGCCGGACCGCGGTCCGCTCGGAATGGCGCCTGATCGCAGCCACCCACAACCTTCTGAAGCTCCACCGGCACACCCTGGCGGCCGTGGCGGCCTGAGTCGAGGGCCAGAAGGCCCTGCCGTTTTCAGATTGAGCCGATCTCGCGCCTGGTCAGCGTTTACGCGACAGCCTCCGC
>CAVRGF010000005.1:0-541620 GCA_963720685.1 uncultured bacterium
CGCCCATTCGCACGTCGCGCTCGGCGAGGTTGTTGGTGAAGGGGACGGTGGGATCGTCCATGAACCGCCACACCTCCGTGGCTTGGTCGCGCAAGCGATCAAGCAGATTGCGCGCCTTGCTCTGCTTGGTGCGTCGGCGTTTCCCGGACGCCGGGGCGCGCGGATTGAGGGCCTCGCCCGCCTCAAGAATCGCGAGATAGGCGGTGCGAAAGTGGGGGCGCCGATCCGCGCTCAGGGGTCCGGTGGCGGCCGCCACCTCCTGGCTGGCCGCCACCAACAGATCGATGAGCCGTTTGGCCGTAGCCGTTTATCCCCCCCAATTTTCGCCTGCCGTTTCGTGTCTCGGCGACAACCTCGTGACGACACGGCGCAAATTTGCTACAACGCGGCCATCTCCATCCTGTTCTCGCTGATGAGCGACACCGCGCGATGCGCTTGAGCGATCACGATCTTCGCCAACTCGACGAGGCACGTCTTGAGGGATTGCCTGGCCCGGCGTTGCGTGAGTTGTCCAAGCGCTTGCTCGCGGACCTCAAAGAGGCGCGCGAGCGGCTCAACCAGACCCCGGACAACAGCTCCCGCCCGCCGAGCACGCGCGCCCCGTGGGAACGTGGTGGCTCGCCGCCTGAGCAAGACGGCGAAGACACCACCGGCGCCAGCGCGGCCGACGAGGAGGCGTCGGCGCCCCCGACAGCGGCGCAGGCCCCCGCGACGGGCGCACCCAGCCCGAACCCAGCGGCGAAGACCGTCCCACCGAAGGCGAACAAGCGCCCGGGTCGACGTCCCGGTGCGCCGGGCGCGAGCCGCCCTCAGGTGCTGTGCATTGACGCCGAGCAGGCGCATCGTCCGGGCGCCTGTGCTTGCTGTGGGGCGGTTCTTGACGGGGCCGAGGCGCGGGCGCACACGGCCCGCTATGAGCTTGAGCTGGTGCTCCCGAGCGCCGGACACGCCGGCTTGCTGGTCTGCCAGACCAAGCACCTGTATTTCGAGGAGGAATGCGCCTGCGGACATCGCACGCGCGCCCTACCCCGTCTTCGACTATTCGACCCTGGATTTCGCGATTTTCGGGCCAAATCGACGTCGAGAAGCGTGGTAAGTATTTGATCGCATTAGCTCGGCTCATGCAAGAACGGCTGTAGTGCCGACCTTGGTCCTTGAGCCAGAGCGCCGAGCCGAGGACACTCTCGGCATGTTCCTACGGGCCAAAACCCGCAAGAAAGACGGTAAAGAACACCGCTACTGGAGCATGGTGGAGAACCGTCGTGTCGCGGAGGGCGGGTGGTGCAACGCCATGTGTTGTATCTTGGGGAGATCAACGACGCCAGCAGGCGGCGTGGTGCCGTAGCATCGAAGTGCTTCGAGCGAGGACGACGGGCCCTTGCGCGCAGATGGCGCTGTTTCCGGAAGACCGCCCGGCGCCGGAGTTGGCGTGTGAGGTGGTGCAGGTCCGGCTGAGCGGGTTGCAGCTGCATCGTCCGCGGCAATGGGGCGCGTGCTGGCTGGCCTGCCGGCTGTGGGAGCAACTGCAGCTGGATGCCTTTTGGTCAGCCGCGACTGCCGCCGAGCCGTCAAGGGGACGCGCTGGCTGAATGTGCTCAAAACGCTGGTGCGCCTATCGTCTGATCGACCCGGGCAGCGAATGGCGGCTGCATCGGCAGTGGTATGAGCACAGCGCCATGGGCGATTTGCTGGGTGAAGACTTCGGGTTGCTGCAGATCGACAAACTGTATCGCTGTCTGGATAATCTCGTGGCGCACAAGCAGGCGTTGTTTTAGTTTTCTTCAGGCAACGCTGGCAGGCGCTGTTTGATGCCCGTTTCGAGGTGCTGCTCTACGATTTGACCAGCACCTATTTTGAATGCGATCCGCCCGAAGCCGGCAAGCGCCGGTTTGGCTACAGCCGGGATAAACGCTCCGATTGCGTGCAGGTGGTCATTGCGCTGATCGTCACCCCGGAAGGTTTTCCGCTGGCCTATGAGGTGCTGCGCCGGCAACACCATCGACAAGACAGACGTTACGGAGTTCCTCGCAAAAGATCGAGGCGCAGTATGGAAAGGCCGAGCGAATCTGGGTGATGGACCGTGGCATCCCCACCGAAGAGACGCTGGACCAGATGCGCGCATCCGACCCGCCGGTGCATTATCTGGTGGGCACGCCGCAAGGGCGGCTGACCAAGCTGGAGAAAGCCTTTCTGACCAAGCCCTGGCGCAGGTGCGCGAGCGGTCGACGGTCAAACTACTGGATCGAGACGGCGAGCTGTATGTCCTGGCCGCAGCGCCGGACGTCAGGACAAGGAGCGGGCCATGCGCCGGCGGCGCCTGAAGCGCCTATGGCAAGCGCCTGCACGAGCTGCAACAACAGACTTTGAGCCGCGACGAATCTTATTGAAACTCGGGGCGGCCAAAAAAGACGCCGGCCGCGCTTAGCTTGGTGCGGATCCAGCTGCCCGAGACCGAACAGTCCGTCACCGCGGAAACCTTCACCTTTTCGCTAATCGCAAGAAAACTACGCCAGGCCCGCCGGCGCGAGGGCCGCTATCTGCTGCGTTCCAATCTCAGCGGCAACGACCCCGCCCAACTTTGGACCTGGTATATGCAACTGACCGAAGTCGAACAGGCGTTCAAAGAGCTCAAAGGTGATCTGAGCATGCGTCCGATCTATCATCAACTGGATACGGCGGATCGAGGCGCACATTTTCGTCGCCTTCCTCGCCTATTGCCTGCAGGTCACCCTTAAGCCCCGTCTGCGCGCGCTGGCTCCCGGTTTGACCCCGAGTCGGTCTTGGAAAAATTCGCCGCCATCCAAATGGTCGATGTGCATCTGCCGACTACCGATGGCCGACATTGATCTTACCCGCTACACCCAGCCCGAGCCCGACCAGCAACTGCTGCTCGACCGTCTGCATCTGCAACTGCCCGCACAACCGCCACCGAGGATCACCGCTACATTCCATGCCCAAATACACTAATCGCTTGTAGTGCCGACCTTTGCCCCTGCAGATCAATCCAAACAATAGGTTACGTTTAAAATAGGCGCGAATAGTCGAAGACGGGTTAGGCATACGTTCCTGATCTGCCGGGGTGTGTGGCCGCAGGCGAAACCAGGGAAGAAGTCCTGCAACTCATCACCGAAGCGATCGAAATCCACATCGAGGATCTGCGGGCGCAGGGCGAGGACATCCCCACGCCGCAGAGCTTTGTCGAAACGGTTGACGTTGCGGTCTGAGCAGTGGTTCTTGGCAGTGGTCAGTGGGGGAGCGGTTGTGAGCAGGAGTGATCCTGATGACGAATGAGTGTGCACCATGACCCAATTCCTGCGCCTGCTGGCGGAAGACGACAAGGCCCAAGCCTTGCTGGAGACCTGCACCCGACTGCGCGCGGGCGAGGCCGATTCGCGTCATTTCGAGGTGGCACCGAGCGCCTTCGATGCGGTGCCGGGGAAGCCCTTTGCCTATTGGGTGAGCGAGGCGGTGCGGGAGACGTTTCGGCGACTGCCGTCCTTTGGCGAGTGTGCGCTACCTACCAGCGGAACAGGAACGCTTGATGACTTTCGCTTTCTGCGTACTTGGTGGGAAGCCGATGGTCAACCTTCAGTGACCCAAGTCTCCAAGTGGTTTCCCTATGAAAAGGGTGGGGCTTTTGCTCCGATGTACTTCGACCACTACTTGTCGATCAACTGGAAAGATGATGGCGCCGAGATGAAAGCCTGGATAGTGGTCAGGTATGGCGGGGGCCATTGGGCTAAAAACATCCGCTCTACCGAGCATTACTTCCGCCCCGGCCTCACTTGGCCCCGTCGAACTCAGGGCGGTTTGAGCCTACGGGCTATGCCTGCCGGCTGCATCTTCGCTGACAAAGGCCCAGCCGCCTTCGTCGACAATGATGATCCCGAGGAATTGCTGGCTATGCTTGCGCTGACCAACAGCCGCGCCTTTGCCTTGCTGGTGTCGCTGCAGATGGCGTTCGGTTCCTACGAGGTCGGTGTCATCCAAAAAACCCCAGTCCCCTCACTGACCACTGACCACCGACAACTGACCACTTCTTCCCCACTGACCACTGCCGCAAGACGTGCTGGCCCTCGAACGCAGCCTGACACCACAAACGAAACCTCCACGCCTCCTCCTCCCAGCCGCTCCTCCGCCCGGACTGGGCGACTACGACCCACCAGCCATCCAGGTCGAGCTTACGCAGATCCAAGCCGAGATCCACCATCGCCTTCGACCTCTACGGCTTCTCCGACGCGGACCGTCAAGCAGTGGTCGATGGTCAGTCGTCAGTGACCAGTGATGAAGAATCAGATGACATTGAGGAGGATAACGACACCCAACTGACCACTGACCACCGACCACTGACCACTGCTCAAGCACTGACCACTGACAACTTGCTTTCCTGGTCCGTCGGTATCGCCTTCGGCCGCTTGAGGCGCTGGCCACTGGCGAGCGCGCAACCCCGCCTGAGCCAGACCCGTTCGATCCGCTGCCACCTAAGAGTCCTGGCATGCTGCCTGACGGCTTTGATCCCTTCCACGCCCACCCCGGCATCCTGATGGACGACCCGGACATCCGCACGACCTGGCGCGTCTGGTCGAAACCGTGCTGGAGCGGGTCGAGGCGCCGGTCCCCGGCGAAGTGCGGTCCTGGCTGCGACGCGATTTCTTCCCCTTCCACCTGAAGCAGTATTCCAAGAGCCGGCGCAAGGCGCCGATCTATTGGCCGCTCGCCACCGCCTCGGGGAGCTACTGCCTCTGGGTCTATTTTCCCCAGCTCACCAGCCAGACCCTCTACACGGCGGTCAACGACTTCCTGGAGCCCAAGCTCAAGCAGGTCGGCGAGGAAACCGCCCGACTGCGCAATCAGGGCACGGCGCGCACTCGCGCGGAGGAAAAGCAGTTCGAGACCCTGCAAACCTTCGAGCTGGAGTTGATCGAACTGCGCGACACCCTTGAGAAAGCATTGGGTGGCTCCGGCATCGCCCTCTTGTCAATGACGCCAGCGATTGCGCGTACCGCCGTCCAGCTTCCAGAGCATCACCGCGATTCGCAAGACCGGCTGATCATCGCAACGGCCTTGGCGCACAAGGCCACGCTCATTTCGGCGGACGAGAAATTTCCGCTCTACTCTGAGCTTGCGGGCGCTTTGCTGCAATGAAGACACTGAAGATTGTCGACCGCGCCTTGCCCAGGTCGAAAACCCTTCCGGAAGCTACACCATGACAAATGCCGCGTGGCTGACCGAAGAACGGGAGATCGATCGAAATGCTGGGCTTCTCAGGCTCATGCCAGGCTTGGACAAACCGACAACGCGCAAGATTAAGGATACTCGTTCTCGCAGGTCTGCCCGACCTGCGGTGGACGCGGGCAGGTGATCCCGACCCCGTGCGCGACGTGTCACGGGCGCGGCGTCGAGATGCGCGCGCGCGAGGTGAAGGTGCGCGTCCCGGCCGGTGTCACCGACGGCCAGCGCATTCGCGTGAAGGGACGCGGTGCCGCGGGCGCCAACGGCGGACCGCCCGGCGATCTCTTCGTGGTCGTACATGTGGGACCGCACCCATTGTTCGGTCGCAGCGGTGAAGATCTCACGATCCGGCTGCCTGTCACGTTCGCCGAGGCGACACTCGGCGCCGACGTCAAGGTGCCGACGCTCGACAGTCAGGTGACGGTCCGGATCCCGCCGGGTACACCGGCCGGCAAGGTGCTGCGGGTTCGCGGCCAGGGTGTCGCGGCCGACGGCACCGGATCGAAGGGCAAGCGTGGAGGCGACCTGCTCGTGACGATCGACGTGCAGGTTCCGGACGCGCTCGACGAGCACCAGCGTGAAGTGGTCGAGTCGTTGGCCGGAGCGTTCGGCGCCGACCCGCGGGCGGAGTTGTTCGCGAAGCAGCGAAACCGAAGGAGCTCCGATGGCTGACACGAGGGCGCTCTACGTCATCTCCGTCGCGGCCGAGCTCGCCGGCGTGCACCCGCAGACGTTGCGCATCTACGAGCGGAAGGGACTGGTGGAGCCGGCGCGTACGAGCGGGCGTAGCCGCCGGTACTCCGACGAGGACATCGTGCTCCTGCGCCGCATCCAGGAGCTCACGACCGAGGGGATCTCGCTGGTCGGCGTGCAGCGCATCCTCGCGCTCGAAGCCGAGGTGCGCGCCGGTCTCCAACGGGTCCGGGAGCTCCAGGACCGCGTCGAGGCGCTCACCCGGGAGATGAAGGATCGCGTCGCGGCCGCGCATCGACAGTACAAACACGAGCTGGTGCCCCGCCGCGCCAACACAGTCGTGCGATTCGATTCGATCAGGAAGTAGCAACATGGCGCTCGACCCGAACAAGCTGACCCGCAAGACCCACGAGGCGCTCGGTGCCGCGCAAGCCCTCGGTCGCGAGGCGGGCCACACCGAGATCGCACCGGAGCATGTGCTGCGTGCGCTGCTCGACCAACCCGAAGGCGTCGTCAACGGCGTGCTCGAGCGATCGGTGTCGACGTCGGCGCGGCTGCGGCGCCGCGTGGACGACGAGCTCGGGCGCCGGCCGCAGGTGAGTGGCGCGACCGTTCGCGACGCGCAGCTCGCGCCGGCGACGTTCCAACTCCTCGAAGCCGCCGACAAGGAGCGCGCCCAGCTCGACGACGAGTACCTGTCGACCGAGCACCTGCTGCTCGCGATGACCGAGGGCGCCGGAGCCGTCAGCGACATCCTGCAGTCGTTCGGGATCACGCGCGATGGTCGTGCTCGACGCGCTCCGCCAGGTGCGAGGCTCGCACCGGGTGACGAGCGACAATCCCGAAGAGCAGTACCAAGCGCTCGAGAAGTACGGCCGTGACCTCACCGAGGCCGCGCGCCGCGGGCAAGATCGATCCCGTCGTCGGACGGGACGAGGAGATCCGCCGCATCATCCAGGTGCTGTCGCGCCGCACGAAGAACAATCCCGGTGCTGATCGGCGAACCCGGAGTCGGCAAGACCGCGATCGTCGAAGGGCTCGCGCGCCGCATCGTCGAAGGCGACATCCCCGACGGACTGCGCGACAAGCGCGTGATCTCGCTCGACATCGGCTCGATGGTCGCGGGCTCGAAGTACCGCGGCGAGTTCGAGGAGCGGTTCAAGGCGGTACTGAAGGAGATCGCCGACTCGGCCGGCGAGGTCATCACGTTCATCGACGAGCTGCACACGATCGTCGGCGCGGGAGGCGCCGAGGGCGCGGTCGACGCCGGCAACATGATCAAGCCGATGCTCGCTCGTGGTGAGCTGCGCATGATCGGAGCGACGACGCTCGACGAGTACCGCAAGTACATCGAGAAGGACGCCGCCCTCGAGCGCCGCTTCCAGCCGGTGTTCGTCGGCGAGCCGTCGGTCGAGGACACGGTCGCGATCCTGCGCGGCCTCAAGGAGCGCTACGAGGTCCACCACGGCGTGCGGATCCAGGACTCGGCGCTCGTCGCGGCCGCGGTGCTCTCCGATCGCTACATCGCCGGCCGCCAGCTTCCCGACAAGGCGATCGACCTCGTCGACGAGGCCGCGTCGCGCCTTCGCATCGAGATCGATTCGATGCCCTTCGAGATCGACGTGGTCGAACGCCGCATCCGCCAGCTCGAGATCGAGCGGGCCGCACTCGCCAAGGAGACCGACGACGCGAGCCGGCAGCGGCTCGACGACGCTCGAAGCCGAGTTGCAGTCGTTGCAGGAAGAGCGCGACGGGATCGTCGCGCACTGGCAGACGGAGAAGGACGCGATCGCCACCATCCAGGTGGGCAAGGAGCGGCTCGAGCAGGCGCGCCTCGACGCCGAACGCGCCGAGCGCGACGGTGACCTCGAGCGCGCGGCCCAGCTCCGCTACGGCCACATTCCCGTGGTCGAGCGCGAGCTCGAATCGATGACGCAGCGGTTGGCCGACCTCCAGCGCGACGGCGCAATGTTGAAGGAAGAGGTCGACGAGGAGGACGTCGCCGAGATCGTCGCCAAGTGGACGGGCGTTCCCGTCTCGCGTCTCATGGAAGGCGAGCTCGCGAAGCTCGTTCGTCTCGAAGACGTGTTGCACGAGCGCGTCGATCGGCCAGGACGCGGCGGTCGCGGCCGTCGCCAACGCGATCCGGCGCTCCCGCGCGGGGCTTTCCGATCCGCACCGGCCGATCGGCTCGTTCCTGTTCCTCGGCCCGACGGGTGTCGGGAAGACCGAGCTCGCGGCGGACCCTGGCGGAGTTCCTCTTCGACGACGAACGGGCGATGGTGCGTATCGACATGTCGGAGTACATGGAGAAGCACTCCGTGTCGCGGCTCGTCGGCGCGCCGCCGGGCTATGTCGGGTACGAGGAAGGCGGACAGCTCACCGAAGCGGTCCGGCGCCGGCCGTACGCGGTGATCCTGCTCGACGAGATCGAGAAGGCGCACCCGGACGTGTTCAACGTCTTGTTGCAGCTCATGGACGACGGCCGGCTCACCGACGGTCAGGGGCGCACGGTCGACTTCACCAACACCGTCGTGATCATGACGAGCAACCTCGGCGCGGGCGCCGACGAGGCCGAGGTGATGCGCGCCGTCCACGCGCACTTCAAGCCCGAGTTCCTCAATCGCGTCGACGAGATCGTCGTGTTCCACCGGCTCGTCGGAGGCCGACATCGAGCGGATCGTCGACATCCAGGTCGAGCAACTGGTCGGCCGGCTCGCCGCGCGCGGGCTCGGGCTCGATCTCACCGAGGCAGCCCGGCTGTGGATCGCGAAGACGGGCTACGACCCCGACTTCGGGGCGCGGCCGCTCAAGCGTGTGCTCCAGCGCGAAGTGGCCGACCCGATCGCGCTCGAACTGCTCAAGGGCGACTTCCGCGACGGTCAGACGATCGTCGTCGACGCCAAGCCCGACGGCGGCCTCGTCTTCGACAGCGCCGACACCGCCGAGATCGTCGGCTAACTGCGGGCGGGCGGGAGGTTGCGGGCGACCTCGCGCGAGCTTGGCCCTTTGCGAGTTTCCCGCCCGACGATCGCGGGAGCGAGTCGAGGACTTCGAGACGTTCGGGCCAGAGCTCCTTGCCGGTGCCGCGTTGCGCGAGGTGCGCGTTGCAGCACGTCGAGCGTCAGCGCGGTGTGGCCGGCGCGGAGCTCGACGAACACGCAGACTCGCTCCCCGAACGTCTCGTCGGGCATCGCGACCGCGGCGCAGAGCGCGACGGCGGGGTGCGACCCGACCTCGTCCTCCACCTGCGCGGCGCTCGATGTTCTTGCCGCCGCGGATGATCACGTCGGAGGTCCGGCCGACGACGGTGAGGTAGCCCGTCGTCGTCGATGGTCGCGAGATCGCCCATCCGCATCCAGCCGTCGGCGGTGAACAGCGCGTCGGTTGGCGGCGTCGTCGTCCCAGTAGCCGAGGCAGAGCGTGGGACCGTTGCCGGCGGGCACGCCCGGGCCGCCGCCGGCCGTGATGTCGGCGTCGGTGTCGGGATCGAGCAGGCGGACGTGCATCTCGGGGATGACGCGGCCCGCGGTTCGCAGCCGAAGCTCCGGCGGGTCGTCGGGAGTGGTCGCCGACAGCGCGCCGGTCTCGTTGCTGCCGTAGAACTGGAGCACCGACGCGCCCGTGCGTTCCTCGAACTCACGGGCGCGCTCGTAGGGAACCATCTCGCCGCCGGTGAACAGGATCCGTAACGACGACAGGTCGTACCGGTCGATCGCGGGGGAGTTCAGCAGCATCACGAACTGCGTGGAAACCGCGGCGAGCACTGTGACTCCGTACCGCTCGATCGCCGCGAGCACGGCCTCGGCGTCGAAGTGCTCGCACACGATGCAGGGCCGGCCCACGATCGTCGGGGTGAAATGCGCGGTCCACAGCCCGAAGCCGAACGGCGCGGGCAGCGCGCTCAGGAACACGTCGTCGGCGCCGAAATGCGCGATCCGCTGCGCGAGCTCGTGGAACGCGAACCAGCGCGCCTGGTCGTGCATGACGATCTTCGGGAGTCCCGTGGTTCCCGACGTGGAGTTGAGGAACCAGAGGTCGCGCGGCCCATGCGATGTTCCGGACCGGGCGTTCCGAGTGGCGGGAGCACGGTGAGCAGGATGCGCGCGCCGGTCCGCTCGACGAGGTGCGCGACTTCTCGTGCGCCGGCTCTCGATCCGATGCCCACGGCGACGAGGCCCGCCTTCTCGCACGCCGAGCATCACCGCGTGCACGGTCGGTCCGTCGGGGAGCTGGAGCGCGACCCGGTCGCCGGGCCCGTACGCGGTCGCGAGCGTCGCGGCGACGCGAGACGACCGGTCGTCGTACTCGCGCCAGGTCATCGACGTCGCCCGACGCCGCCTCGACGAACGCGGGCTCGTTGGGTCGTCGCGCGGCGTGGCGCGCGACGAGCGCGGCGATCGTGTCGGTCACCGCCGGAGGGCGTCGGGAACCGGGTGCCGGAACAACTCCGACCGCGTTCTGCCACGTGATGCGCCGCGCCTCGTGCTCGGGTACGCCCTGCTCGCGGAGCTGCCGAACGAGCATGGCCTGCGTGTCGGGCCACGACGAGTCGGCATGGGGGTAGTCGGACTCGACGAGGATGTGCTCGACGCCGATGCGGTCGCGTACGAGCATCCCGGCGTCGTCGTCGAGCGCGCAGAACCAGAAGTTGCGGCGCAGCACCTCGCTGGGCGGCAGGTCGACGTCGCGCCACGTCGGGAGGTAGCCGAGTTGGTACCGGTAGCAGTGGTCGAGGCGGTCGATGATGCCGGCGACCCATCCGATGCCGCCCTCGGAGAGGCAGATCTGATGTCGGGGAAGCGCACGGGCACCTTCGAGTAGAGCCAGTCGACCGCGCTGTACATGCCGTACGCGCCGAACAGCACGGCCGGGATCTCGGGCGGCGCGTCGGGCGAGGTCGTCGGCGACGTGCCCGACGAGCCGACGTGGAGGCAGAGCACGGTGTCGGTCTCCTCGCACGCCGCGAACAGCGGATCCCAGTGGCCGGAGTGGATCGTCGGCAGGCCGAGCTTGTCGGGGGCCTCGGAGAACGTCACCGCCTTGAAGCCACGCGCCGCGTTGCGGCGGATCTCGTCGGCTGCGATCTGCGGGATCGCGCAGGTACGCGATCTGGTTCGGGACGAAGCGATCGGGGTACGCGCCGCACCACGCCTCGAGGTGCCAGTCGTTGTAGGCGCGCATCGCGGCGAGCGCGAGCTCGCTCGGAGTCGGGCCACAACGTGAGGCGCTGGCCGACGAAGCCGGGCAGGAACGACGGGAAGCACAGCGACGCCCACACGCCGTCGATGTCCATGTCGGCGACCCGCGCGTTCACGTCCCACGCGCCGCGCCGCATCTCGTCGAAGCGGGTCGGCTCGAATCCGTACTCGCTCGACGGCCGGCCGACCACCGCGTTGAACCCGACGTTGGGGAGCTGCTGACCCTGCCAGACCCACGCCTCGCCGCCGTCGTCGGTCGGGACGACCCGCGGTTCCTCCGTCGCGAAGCGCCGCGGGAAGCGACCGGTGAACGCGTCGGGCGGCTCGACGACGTGATCGTCCACGGAGATCACGGTGTAGGTCGGCTCGCGTGGAGTCGGGTTCGGGGAGCCACGTGACTTCCTCGCGCCGACCCTTGTTGCCGCCGAAGGCCGCGCTCGTTGGCCAGATCGTCGAGCGACATCGCCATCAGTCGAGAACCTCGGGTTCGCGGGCGAGCAGCAACC
The DNA here is from genome assembly GCA_963720685.1 of uncultured bacterium. Taxonomy (GTDB): domain Bacteria; phylum Actinomycetota; class Thermoleophilia; order Solirubrobacterales; family 70-9; genus AC-56. The sequence goes on from CAVRGF010000005.1 coordinate 11,633, forward strand.
GGACCGCGCCGTCCCAGTACGCGCCGCGGCGCGTTCTGGAGCAGCGCCGAGGAGATCCTCCACTACCTGAAGGCAGCCGGCCTGCGGCCGGGCCTCGACGGGACCCTCGAGGACTCGCACGGGGATGAGGTGGTGGTGAGCTCCGAGGACGGTCGCCACGTGGTTTCTCGAAGCGTCGCGGAGACGGTCTCGGTGCGAGCCGACCCCGCTCCCCCGCCGCGCCCGCCACTGCCCGAGCAGCTGGAGTTGAGCTCAGACCGCTACGGGCGGTGATCGCCGGACCGCGCCGATCCGGCGACCGAGCCCCTCAGGCGACGCCGCAGATCTGGCGAAGCCGACGGTAAAGGGCCTGGTCGGAGGGTCGCATCGCGTACTCGCGACGACGAACCGACGCCTCATGCTCGCGCACGGCTGAAGCCAAGGCCGAGAACCGGCGCTCGGCGACCCTCCGCTCGCCGACCGGATCCAGCTTTCGAGTTCCTTCCACCAAGGTGATCGGGGTCATCGTTGGCTCACCTCCTGTGCCTGTCGTCGTGAATGAGTCGATCGCGATTCAGGCTAGGGCCCAGCCATAAGCGGGATGTAACGAGCGAGTAAAAAGTGGCGAGCGCCTCGCCGGCGATCGAGGCGCCGCGCGTGCCGGCGGGGCGGTGGCTCAGGCCGGGCTCGCCGCCCGGACCCGCTCCAGGGCCCGCGAGATCCGAGCGACCCCCTCCGGTATCCGGTCCGGCGGGACGCTGGCAAACGAGAGGCGGAGGCTGGATCGCCCGCCCTCCAGCATGAAGTCCGGCCCGGCGACGAACGCCACCCCCTCCTCGCGGGCGGCGGCGAGCAGCTCGGGTGCGTCAACGTCGGAATCGAGTGTCAGCCAGAGGAAGTAGCCGCCTCCCGGAACCACGAACTCGGCCTCTGGAAGGTACTCATGCAGGGCGGCGACCAGCGCGTCGCGACGGTCGCGCAGCGCACCCCTCACGAAGGCGATGTTCTCGTCGAGGCCGCCAGAGCGGCAGAGCTCGAAGACGACCGCCTCGGCGAGCATGTTCGGGGAGATGTAGAGCTCGTTGGCGCGCCTTGCGAGCTGGGCGATCAGGTCCTCGGGGCCGGCCAGATATCCGACCCGGACCCCCGGGCTCACGGTCTTGGAGAACGACGAGGAGTGGACGACTCGGCCCGAGGTGTCCAGCGACAGCATCGTCGGGGGCGGCGCGCCTTCGAAGTGGAGCTCCCGGTAGGGATCGTCCTCGAAGATCCAAAAGTCGTGCTCGGCGGCGAGCTCGAGCAGACGCTCGCGCTTGCGGGCCGACAGCGTGCAGCCCGCCGGGTTGTGGAAGTTGGGGATCACGTGGACCAGCTCGACCGGCGCTTTGCGGAGGGCGCGCTCGAGCTCGTCGGTGTCGACCCCGTCGTCTTCGAGAGCCACTCCGACCCGCTCCGCGCCCAGCCGCTCGAGGAGGAGCAGCGTGCGGTCGTAGGAGGGCTGCTCGACGATCACGCGCTGCCCCGCTCCGGCCAGATGCTGAAAGAGCATCGCTGCGGCTTCGAGCGAGCCGTTGGCGACCATGACCGAGTCCGCGCTCAACCCATGACGGTCCGCGATCCAGTCCCGGAGCCCGGGATGGCCGACCCCGGTGCCGTACGAGAGCGCCCGCTTCCAATCCTCGGTCAGCGCCGTATGCGCAGCGTCCCGCACCCGCTCGGCGGGCAGGATGTCGGCGCTCGGCGCGCCCCGCGCGAAGCTGATCAGCTCAGGGCCCATCGAGCGGCGAGTATAGGCCGCGGGTCTAGGCCGGAGTCCCCAATGCGGCGACCGCGAGCTGCGCGGCTTCGGTCGGTGAGCGGCCGACCTCGACGCCCCTTGCCTCGAGGGCTTCCTTCTTGGCCTCCGCGGTCCCTGAGGAGCCGGAGATGATCGCCCCGGCGTGTCCCATCTGCTTGCCGGGGGGCGCCGTGAAGCCGGCGATGTATGCGACGACCGGCTTCGTGATCCGCTCGGCGATGAAGTCCGCGGCGCGCTCCTCGGCATCTCCCCCGATCTCGCCGACCATCACGATCAGCTCGGTCTCGGGATCCTCCTCGAACAGGGTCAGGACCTCGATGAAGTCGGTTCCTATGATCGGGTCGCCCCCGATCCCGACGATCGAGGAGTTGCCCGCGCCGGCCTGCTTGAGCTCGTTGCCGATCTGGTAGGTGAGCGTGCCCGACTTCGAGACCACCCCGATGGAGCCCGGATCGAAGAACTGGGCGGGAATGATCCCGACGTTCGCCCTCCCGGGCGAGAGCACGCCGGGGCAGTTGGGCCCGATCAGCCGGACCCCGGCATCTTTCGCCTGCCAATAGACCCGGAGCATGTCCAGGACCGGGATCCCCTCGGTGATCGCGATCACGGTGTGGACGCCGGCCTCGATCGCCTCGCTGATCGCAGCAGCCGCGAACCGGGCCGGGACGAAGATCATCGACGTGTTGGCGCCCTGCTCGCTGACCGCCTCGGCGATCTTCTCGTGGATCGGGATCCCCTCGACGTCCTGGCCGCCCTTGCCGGGGGTCACGCCGGCGACGACCTGTGTCCCATAGTCGCGGTTTCTGAGCCCGTGGAAGCTCCCCTCGCGCCCGGTCAGGCCACTGACCACGAGCTTCGTTTGGTTGTCGACGATGATGCTCACCGCGAACCGTCCTCTCCGCGGCGGCTCGGCTCGGCCCGCACCTGGGGGGTCGGGCGCTCCGAGACGGCCCTATGCACCGGCCAGCTCCACAATCCGCTCCGCCGCCCCGAGCATCGTCTTCTCGACGTGAAGGTTGGGCAGCTCGGCCTCGGCGAGCAGGTCGAGCCCCTGCTCGGAGTTGGTGCCGTCGAGGCGAACCACGAGCGGCACGTCGATTGCGATCTTCTCCGACGCCCCGATGATCCCCTTGGCGATCTCGTCGCAGCGGGTGATGCCGCCGAAGATGTTGAACAGGATCGCCCTCACCTTCTCGTCGGAGGTGATCACCTCCAAGGCGTCGACGATCGTCTCCGCCTTCGAGCCACCGCCGGCATCCAGGAAGTTGGCCGGGCGCCCACCCGCCTGAGCGACCACGTCGAGGGTCGACATGCAAAGGCCCGCCCCGTTTCCGAGGATCCCGATCTCGCCGCCGAGCTTCACGTAGGTGAGCCCCTTTTCCTCGGCCATCCGCTCCTGCGGGTCCTCGGCCGAGCGATCGCGCAGCCGGGCCAGCTCGTCGTGCCTATACAGGGCGCTGTTGTCGATCGTGATCTTGGAGTCCAGGGCCACGACCTGCCGCTCGGTGGTGACGATCATCGGGTTGACCTCGATCAGGGTGGCGTCCTCGGCGAGGGCGACCTCATGCAGCTTGAGCAGCATCTCCCCGACCTGGCCGGTCACGTCCTCGTCGATCCGCGCGTCGATCGCGATCTGGGCCGCGCCCTCCGCGGTGAGCTCCTCGCCGGGCTCGATGTGGCGGCGAACCAGGGCCGAGGGGTCGGTCTCGGCGATCTCCTCGATGTCCATCCCGCCCATCCGCGAAAGCAGCGCGAGGAGCTTCTTCTCGGAGCGGTCGAGGATGACCGACGCGTAATACTCGGCGTCGATCTTCGAGGCTGCCTCGATCCAGACCTCGTGAACCGTGAACCCCCGTATGTCCATGCCAAGGATCGCCTCGGCGTGCTTCACGGCCTCGTCGCGATCGTTCGCGATCTTGATCCCGCCGGCCTTGCCACGCTTGCCGATCCGCACCTGGGCCTTGATCACGCACGGATAGCCGATCTCGTCGGCGGCTTCGACCGCGGCGGGGACCGTGTCGGCGTGGCGGCCCGGCGGGATCGGGACGCCGTGCTCGGCGAGCAGCTGCTTGCCCTGGTACTCGAGCAGGTCCATCAGAGCGCTGAAGTCCGGGCTTCGGCCATTCCGAGCGCGGGAGCCTATCCGAGCCTGGAGGGAGGGGGAGATGTGGCGCTTGCCATAATCTCGCGGCCCGAGTCCCGACACCGTTGCCCCGGGAACCACTGCCCTCACCATGCCACTTCCGAAGCTCAAGGACATCAAGTGGGTAACCACGGATTGTTACGGCACCCTGATCGACTGGGAGAAGGGCATCGTCGACGCCTTCACGAAGGAGGCTGATCGGGACGGCTTCAGCTTTGACGAAGGGCAGTTCCTCGATCGATTCTTCGAGATCCAGGCGGAGATCATCCGAGGCTCGTACGAGCTCTACGCCGAGGTTCTGCGCCGGGCGACGGTTCGCGCCGCCAAGGAGATCGGCTGGGAGCTCGAGCCGTCCCGGGCCCAGTTCCTGCCCGACAGCGTCGCTCGATGGCAGCCGTTCAGGGAGGCGAACGCCGCCATGGACCGGCTTTCGAAGCGCTACGAGGTGGGGATCGTCTCGAACATCGACGACAAGCTGCTGGGAGTCTCGAGGCGCCATCTGAGAACGGAGCTCGATCTCGTGGTGACCGCCCAGCAGGTCCGAAGCTACAAGCCCGATCCCGCGCACTTCAAGGAGTGCGCACGCCGAATCGGTGGGAAGAAGGGCTGGGTCCACATCGGCACGGGGTACGACACCGATATCGCTCCGGTCCTGAAGATGAACGTCCCGGTGATCTGGGTGAATCGAAACGGCGAGAAGCTGGAAGGGCGCAAGGCGCCCACCGCGACGGTCAAGAACCTTCGCGATGCGGCAAAGAAGCTTGGCGCCGGCTGACGGCACCCCGCGCGATCCCGCGGACGAGGCCATGGTGGCGCGGGCGCACGAGCGCTTCGCCGCCGAGCGCCGCCGCACGCGCCGCGGCTTCGGGCAGGGTCGCGGGGCGCTTCCAAACCTGGTGGTGATCGGGGGGTTGAAGTGCGGGACGACGAGCCTCCATCACTACCTGAACCTCCACCCCGAGATCGCGATGTCGCGACCGAAGGAGCTGAACTTCTTCGTCGAGCAGCTCAACTGGCCGCTCGGCGCCGACTGGTACACCGCCCATTTCGACGCCGATGCCGCGATCCGGGGAGAGAGCTCGCCCCATTACACGAACCGGCCCCGCTTCGCCGGGGTCGCGCAGCGGATGCGCACGATGCTCGGCGAGTCGCGGCTGATCTACATGGTCCGCAACCCGATCGACCGCATGCTCTCGCACTACCTCCACAACGTGGGCGGGGGCTATGAGACCCGCGGGCTGAGCGAGGCGCTGTCTGACCCCGACAGCGCCTACGCGGCCCGGAGCCGGTACGCGTTCCAGCTGGAGCCCTATCTCGATGCCTTCGCTCCCGAGTCGATCGAGATCGTGACGAGGGAGGAGCTGAAGGAGGACCGGCCGGGCACGATGCGCCGGGTGTTCGGCTTTCTGGGCGTCGATGAGACGTTTACGTCCGAGCAGTTCGCGCGTGAGTGGGAAACCGGGACGTCAAAGGTGGGCGAGCGATTCCGGTTCATGGACCGGGCGGTTCGCATGCCCGGCCTGCGAGCTCTCGACCGGAACTTCGACCGCCTGCCGGAGCCGCTCAGATGGCTCGTCGAGCGGATCGTCCACGATCCGGGCGCCGGCGAGGCCCCGAAGCCCCAGGTGCCGCCCGGACTCCGCGAGTCGCTTGTGAAGCTGTTCGGCGACGACGTATCGCGGGTCGAGGAGCTGGCCGGCCGCCGGTTCGGCTGGCTCGAATAGCGGGCGCTCGGAGAGCCGCCCGCGCCGCATAAGCTGTCAGCCGTGCGAGTCTCGGTGTCAGCGGACGCGCTGGTCGGAGTGGCTCAGTCGGTGGTCGAGGAGCTCACCCGCCGCGGTCATCAGCCGATTCCCCACGGCGCGCTGGCGGACGCTGAGCGCGACGACTGGGCGTGGGCGAGCGAGGCCGCGGCTCGCGATGTGGCCGAGGGCCGCGCCGAGCAGGCGATCGTGTGCTGCTGGACCGGCACCGGCGCGTCGATCGCCGCCAACAAGGTTGCGGGGGTTCGGGCGGCGCTCTGCCGGGACGCCCCGACGGCCGCCGGGGCGAGGAGGTGGAACGACGCGAACGTTCTCGCTCTCGGCCTTGGCGCCACCTCCGACGCCGAGCTCGGCGAGATTCTCGACGCATGGTTCGACGGCGAGCCCAGCACCGAGAGCGACGACCGGGCCAACATCGGCCACCTGGCCGAGATCGGGCCCTGAGCGGCGGGCGCCGGGCGATGCTCCGTCTCCACCCCGACCCCGGACCGACCACGGTCCCCGACCAGCTTCGCGATCTCGATCTGGTCGCCGAGCCGCGAGAGGACCGTCCCTACGTGATCACGAACTTCGCGATCTCGTTGGACGGCCGGGCGACCCTTGGCGGGCGCTCCGGAGAGATCGGCAGCGACACCGACACGCAGATGCTGGTCGGGCTGCGAACCAAGGTCGATGCGGTGATGATCGGCGCCGGGACGATGCGAGCCGAGCGCTACGGCCGCGTGGTGGGTGATTCCGAGAAGCGGTCCAGGCGCGAGCGAAAGGGCCTTCCGCACGACCCGTTGATGGTGATCGTGAGCGGCAACCTCGACCTGCCGTGGGACGCGCCGCTGTTCACCGCCGGAGGCGGGCGGGTCTTGATCTTCACCAGCTCGCATGCGGCTCCGCCCGAGACGAAGACCTCGCTTCGAGTCGTGCGCCATCGTGATCGCGTGGACCTCCGCGAGGCGCTTCGTCATCTGCGCTCCGATCGCGGAGTCCGGGCCCTGCTGTGCGAAGGTGGCCCCCGCCTCCATGCCCAGCTGATCGAGGCGGGGCTGGTCGACGAGCTGTTCGTGACCCACGCGCCCAAGCTGATCGGCGGCGACGGCCCGGGCCTCGCGGCCGGCCTTCCGGAGGCCGATCGCGAGCTCGAGCTCAGATGGCTCCTTCAAGAGGGCGGCGAGCTGTTCGGGCGCTACCGCGTCGCGGTCTAGATGGGCGCGGGGATCCGCCCCCGCTCCACGCCGCGCTCCTCCCCTCGTCGAAGCATCCGCAGGGTCAGGATCGCCCCTCCGAGCGTCGCGGCGACGCCCAGGCTCAGCTGAACGCTGAGGACGCCCTCGCGAGTCCAGTAGACATCCCGGAGGTCGATCAGCAGCGCCGCCTCGTCGAAGGTCAGCCCGATTCCGGCGCCGAACGGGACCGCGAGCGTCTGCTCGATCCGCGGGTCGTCGGTCATCAGTGCGAGGGTCCCGGAACCGAAGGCGATCAGGATCCCGGGAACGAAGTGGTGGATGTGGCGGCCACGGAGGGTCACGTTTCCCGCCGGCCACCAGCCGCCGCGGATGCCTACCGTCGAGAGCCTGATCAGCGCGAACGCGAAGACGAATCCGGACAGCAGGTTGAACAGCACGGTCTCGTGCCGTGGCGTTGCCTCGTAGCCTTCGACCAGGACCGCGACCGTGTCCTGCGTAACCCGGCCGGCGGTCCCGAGCGGGCCCTCGGTCGGTTCCCCGCGCATCCCGGCGGTCGGGTGACCACGCGCGCGGCGCCTCGCCAGCCGCGCGCCCTCCCAGGCGATCACACTCCCCGCGGTCCCGAGTGCCGCCGCCGCCAGCGCGACGGTGAGGCGATCCGCCCTTCGGCGCACGCCGCGGCGGGCGATCCGAGCCGACAGATGGCGCATCCCTAGAGCCGAATCAGATTGGGGGCATCGATGCCCCGCGTGACCCCGCGGAAGTCGACCACCAGCGGGGCCTCCCGCACGACGCGCTCGTGGTCGACCTCGGCGTGGGCCGTGACGATGCACGCGAGGTCGAATCCTTCGAGGTCGCCGAGCCCGACGGAGGCGATCGAGAGCTCGGGCAGCTCGGGGACATGCGGGTCGTGGAAGGAGACCTCAGCGCCGAGCTCCTTCAGGCCGCGGATGATCTTCAGCGCCGGCGCCTCGCGCAGGTCGCCGACTCCGGACTTGTAGGCGACCCCGAGAATCAGGATTCGAGACCCGCGGACCGCCTTGCCGACGTCGTTCAGCGCGTGCTCGACCTTGTCGACGCAGAACTGCGGCTGGGCCTGGTTCAGCTTCCCGGCGAGCTCGATGAACTCGGTGTAGAAGTCGTGCTGGCGCGCCTTGTAGGCGAGGTAGAACGGGTCGACGGGCAGGCAGTGACCGCCCATCCCCGGGCCGGGGTCGAAGCGCATGAAGCCGAACGGCTTGGTCGCCGCTGCGTCGACGACCTCCCAGACGTCGATCCCCATCCGGTCGCAGAGCTGCGCCAGCTCGTTGACCAGGGCTATGTTGACCGAGCGGAAGATGTTCTCGAGCAGCTTGCTGAGCTCGGCGATCTCGGGAGAGGAGACCTCCACGACGTCGTCGCAGATCAGCCGGTAGAGCTCGGCCGCGCGGCTTCGGCACTCGTCGGTGATGCCGCCGACGATCTTCGGCGTGTTGTGGATCGTGTGGTCGGTGCGACCCGGATCGATCCGCTCCGGGGAGTATGCGAGGTTGAACTCCCGGCCCACGGCGAGTCCCGACTCCTCGAGGATCGGCAGCAGGCGCTCTCTGGTCGTTCCCGGATAGGTCGTCGACTCGAGCACCACCAGCCGTCCCTCGTGGAGGACGCGGGAGAGCTGCGTGGCCGCATCGACCAGGTAGGAGAGGTCCGGTTCGCGACGGTTCGCGAGCGGGGTGGGAACGCAGATCACGATCGCGTCGCAGGCGGCCAGGCCCCGGTACTCATCCGTTGCGGTGAACCGCTCGGCGACCGCGCGGAGCCGGTCCGAGGGGATGTCCTCGACGTCCGACTCGCTGCGGCGAAGCCGCCCCACGCGCCGCTGGTCCGCGTCGACGCCAACCACCTCGCATCCCGCCTCGGCGAAAGCGACCGCGAGGGGAAGGCCGACATAGCCGAGCCCGATGATCCCAACCTTCATCGGGGAAAGGTTAGTCGCCGTTCGCGGCTCGGGAGGTCGCCCGCGCCTCTCGCAGCCAGGCTGCGATCGCAGTTGCATCGTCGCGAATCGTGGCGTCGGCGAGCTGGGCGATCAGACGGGCGTTGAGCTCGGCTCGCGGCTCCGGCGACGAGTGGGGATCGGCGCCATCTACCGAGGCGACCGGAACCCGGAGCTTGGTGGCGACGAGGAGGGCTGCGAGCGCCCCGTCGGATGAGCCGGCCAGCACCACCCCGTCGACCGCCCCCTCGCCCAGGGCACCCTCGTACGCGCGCAGTGCGGACGCGACCTGCCGCACCTCGTCGCCTTCGAGCGCCGGGCTCTCCGGCGGCGCCTCGACCAAGTCGATCCCATCGACCGCCAAGGAGGTCTCGACTCCGGCCCGACGCTCGCCGACGACCATGACGTTCATGATCAGGCGCGCGCTCCGGCGGGCGCCAGCGCGCTTGCAGGATGGAAGAAATCGCCGTTCAAAGCGGTAGATAGAGTTGCATGCTGATGCAGAGGATTCTCGCCCCGTTGAACCTCGGTGTGGACGCGACACGCCATCTGCTCTGGTACATCAGCTACCAGATCACCGGCGAGGCACGGCACCGTGACACAGCCGACCCCGACGCCTGAGGCATAGATCGGGCGAAGGCCCAGCCGCGCGATCTACACTCCCCGGCAGCGTGGGCCGAGCGGAGGACGGTGAGCCGATGGAAGGGCTGATGATGGATCGGCCGCTGCTCGTCAAGCAGATCGCCGAGCGGGCCGAGCGGGTGTTCGGAAACCGCGAGATCGTCTCTCGGACGCAGACCGGGATCGAGCGGTCCACCTACGGACAGGTCGTCGAGCGCGCCCGGCGGATCGCCTCCGCGCTGACCGAGCTCGGCGTCGGGCCCGGCGATCGCGTCGCGAGCTTCGCCTGGAACTCGCTGCGCCACCTCGAGCTGTATCTCGCGGTCCCGAGCATGGGTGCCGTGCTGCACACGCTGAACATCCGCCTCTTCGAGCGGGACCTCCGCTACATCGTCGAGCACGCCGGCGACCGAGTGATCCTGCTTGACGCCTCGCTTGCGGAGGCGATGCCGAGCTTCGACGGGGTTGCGCACGAGATCCTGATGCCCGACGGGCCGGGCGAGCGCGATGCGACGCTCGACTACGAGGCGCTTCTCGCGGACGGCGATCCGAGCTTCGAGTTCCCGGATCTCGCGGAGAGCACCGCCGCGGCCCTTTGCTACACGAGCGGCACCACCGGCCGGCCAAAGGGGGTGCTGTACTCGCACCGCTCGATCCTGCTCCACACGCTGGGCGCGGGGGTACCGGACTCCATGGGCATCCGGGGAGACGACTCGGTGATGCCCGTCGTTCCGATGTTCCATGCGATGGCGTGGGGAATCCCCTACGTCGCCGCGATGGCCGGGGCCAGGCAGGTCCTGCCCGGGCCCGACCTTAGCCCCCGGTCCCTCGCCGACCTGATCGCCTCGGAGGGCGTGACCTGGACGGCCGGCGTGCCGACGATCTGGAACGGCCTGCTCCAGCTCGATCCGCCCCCTGACCTCACCGGGCTTCGCGAGCTGAAGGCCGGCGGCGCAGCGGTGCCCGAGGCGATGATCCGCGGCTTCGAGGAGCGCTTCGGCGTCCCCTTGGTGCAGGGCTGGGGAATGACGGAGACCAGCCCTTTGGCGGCGACCTCGCGGGTGCCGCCGGACGTCGACCCGCGAAGCGACGAGGGATACGCCCTGCGCTCGTGCCAAGGCCGGGTGCTGCCGTTGGTCGACTTCCGCGTCGACACCGACGCGGGTGGCGAGCTCCAGGTCCGCGGTCCCTGGATCGCCAGCGCCTACTTCGGGGACTCGGAGGGATCGGAGAAGTTCACCGACGACGGTTGGCTGCGAACCGGAGACGTGGCCGAGGTCGAGCGAGACTCGTTCATCCGCCTCGTCGATCGGACCAAGGACCTCGTCAAGTCCGGCGGGGAATGGATCTCGTCGGTCGAGCTCGAGAACGCCGTGGCGGCCCATCCCGACGTCGTCGAGGCCGCCGTGATCGCGATTCCCGACGAGCGCTGGGGCGAACGCCCGTGCGCCTGCGTGGTGCGCCGAGACGGCTGCAATCTGGAGCCGGACGACCTTCGCGCGCACCTATCGGGCAGGGTCGCGAAGTGGTGGATTCCGGACCGATTCGAGTTCATCGACGAGGTGCCGAAGACCTCGGTGGGCAAGTTCGACAAGAAGCTCCTGCGCTCCCGGCTGGCCGGCGACGCGGCCGACCGCCGCGTGTAGCATCTCGCTGCCCAAGCCTTCCGACCCGAGAGCAGGCGCTCCGGTCCGCCGTCAACGCCCCGGACGGCAAGGAGATCCGATTGGCCCGCAGGTTCTTCGCCTCCAACACCTACACGGTCGTCGTCTGCGAGCGTTGCCAGCGGCAGGCCGAGTCCGGTCACGCCGGCGACCCCTGCCCGATCGAAGACTGCGACGGTGAGCTGGGCCGCTTGGAGGTGGTCCCCCTCTCGGTAGCCAGACGGTGGCGCCTGGAGCGAAACGCCGCCGACGAGAAGGTCGAACGGCTGCACGCGGAGCTCGTCGACACCTTCGAGCACGTCGACTGACCCTCGGACCGGCGGCCTCGAGCCGCCCGGGGGGCGCCGCTAGGCTCCCTCACATGGGGAGCGAGCGCTCATCCGCCAGCACCGGGGTGAGCTTCGAGAGCTCCGACGGCCGCTGGGTGCTCGCGGTTGCCGTGCTCGGCTCGGGGATGGCGTTCCTGGACGGCACCGTCGTCAACGTTGCCCTCCCGGACATCGGCCGCGACCTCGGCGCGTCCACCAGCTCGCTCCAGTGGATCCTGAACGGCTATCTGCTCACCCTCGCCTCGTTGATCCTTCTCGGAGGGTCACTTGGAGACCGCCATGGTCGCCGCCGTGTGTTCGCGCTCGGCGTCGGCGTGTTCACCGTCGCTTCGGCGGTCTGCGCGGCTGCGCCCAACGCAACCCTCCTGGTCGCCGCCCGGTTGCTTCAGGGAATCGGCGGGGCGCTGTTGACGCCCGGCAGCTTGGCGATGATCGAGTCCAGCTTTCGCCCCGGGGATCGGGCACGGGCGATTGGTGCCTGGTCGGGTCTGGGCGGCGTCGCCGCGGCGATCGGGCCGCTGCTCGGCGGCTACCTGGTCGAGGCGGTCTCGTGGCGGGCGATCTTCCTCATCAACATTCCCCTGGGGATCGTGGTCATCACGATGGCCACGCGTCATGTTCCCGAGACCCGGGATCCCACCGCTCGGGGGCGACTCGACTACACGGGCGCCGTCCTCGCGGGGCTCGGCCTGGCGGGCTCCACCTACGCTCTGATCGAGGGGCCGAACGGGGGGATGTCGGCCACGATCGCGGTCGCGGGAATCGCCGGAATCGCGGCGCTCGCCGCGTTCCTGCTGCACGAACGGCGGACCCCCAACCCGATGATGCCGCTCGAGATGTTCAGCTCCCGCCAGTTCAGCGCCGCGAATCTGGTCACCTTCGTCGTCTACGCGGCGCTGAGCGGCTTCTTCTTCCTCTTCGTCGCATTCCTCCAGATTTCGCTCGGCTATTCGCCTATCGCCGCGGGGGCCGCTTCCCTACCGGTGACCGCCCTGATGCTGATGCTGTCTGCGCGTTCGGGGGCCCTGGCCCAGAGAATCGGCCCGAGGATCCCACTCACGATCGGGCCCCTGGCGATCGCGGCCGGATTGCTCCTGATGACGCGAATAGAGCCGGGAGACGCCTACGTCACAGGGATCCTCCCGGGGGTAATCGTGTTCGGGCTCGGGCTCACCCTGGTGGTGGCGCCGGTCACCGCGACGGTGCTGGCCGCGGCTGATGCGCGTCACTCCGGGATCGCGTCGGGGATCAACAACGCCGTCTCGCGGGTCGGTGGGCTGCTCGCAGTCGCCGTGCTTCCCCTGATCGCGGGCCTGACCGGCGATGCGTTCTACGACCCGTCGAAGATGAGCAGCGGGTTCGACACCGCGATGGTGGCCTGTGCCGCGCTCGCCGCGGTCGGCGGGATCCTGGCCTGGCTGACGATCAGCTCCGACGTGCTCGGGGCCGAGCTCGAGCTCGAGCCCGCCGGTGGCGCCCCCGAGCGGCTTGCCGGCGAGTACACCTGCGGGGTCTCGGGCGCGCCGCTGCGACCGGGCCGCGAAGTCGATCGCGAGCCGATCCCCGCGCCCGAGGTGGCCACCAGCGGCGCTGGGTGAGCGACTCGTGACTCCTAGGCCGGAAGGCCGCAAGCTCGCCGCGCGTGCGCGCGGCTCAGAAAGTTGTCGACCCGGTGCACCTTGCCCTCCCGCATGTCGATCGCCTGCCAGTAGTCGAGCTCCATCGGGAAACCGCTCTCGGCGCCGCGAGCGCGGAAATGCACCGAGACCAGGATCTTGCCGTTCGGCGCCTCGACGAAGTCCTCGGGAGCCATCTCCCATTCCTCCCAGGCGGCGAAGAAGGTGCTCCAGAACTCGACGATCTGCGCCGGCCCCCGGAGGGTCTGCGGCGCGTCCGGACCCTGCCCCTCGATGAAGTTCCAACTGATCTCCGGATGCAGGAACTCTTCCGACCGCTCCCATTCGCCCCGATTCAGGGCGGCGTATCCCTCGCGCAGCGTCTGGACCTCCCCGGACATGGTCATCTAGAGCAGGCGCGAGACCTGCCTCACGACGGACGCTCCGAGCGTGACCAGATCAGACCTTTCCATCCGCCCGTCCTCCGTGGCGCGGACCGCCAGCTCGGGCGGCCGGTGGAGAGCGAACAGAATCCGGTCCAGAGCTCGCGCCGGCGCAAAGATCTCCGGCTCTGAGAGCGGCCACACCTGGCATCGGGGTTGGGTCGAGCCTGCCCTCTCCAGGATCCCGTTGACGGCCCGCCGGGCTGCCTCGTTCGCGCCCTCCATCGTCGCCAGGTCCGTATGAGTGCGAACGTAGTCGGAGGCTAAGACGAGATTCTCGATTGCCGTCGTCGCCTCGGGGCGGTTGTTCCATGAGCCGGCGGTGTTGACCAGCAGCGGCTCCAGGTTCTCCGCTGCGATCGGGTTTGGGTACACGATGTCCGGGTCGAGGAAAGCGTGAAGGACGTTCGCATCCTCCAGCACGTCGACCCCGGCGTCGTTGAGGCTTCGCTTGAGCTGGGCCCAGACCTCCTCGCACACTTCCTCGCTCGCGCAGTACATGGCCTGCTTGCCGTTGTTGCCCTGCGCCTCCCAGTCGGAGACGTCGACGGAGAGGATCCCCTCCACCCGTCCGTCGCCCAGCTGCTCGAAGTCCACGCCGGGCCAGAACTGCCGCTGGGAGATCGAGGTCAGCGCCCAGAGGGAGTCAACGTACAGGCTGTGGCCATGGACCATGGGGACGTCGCGATCGAGATAGAACATCACTCCGTTCATCCAGCGGGTACGAAGGCGGTTAAGCCCGGCAAGCTGGGGTTCCGCTTGCTTGATCTCGTCGGTGGCCAGCATGCGCATCACCTCGACCGGCACGGCGGCGACGTAGAAGTCCGCCGTGTCGGTGAACGCTCGTCCGTGAGCGACGATGCTGACGTCGGTCACGGTGTCGTCCCTCGTGTGGATGGCCTGGACCTGATGCTCGGTCCGGTAGTCGACGCCCATCGAGCGCAGATGTGTGAGCCAGGGATCCATCCAGACGTCGTTGGTCGGGCCGTTGAGGACCCTGTCCACCTGGTGCCCGGGTCGGGACAGGTCGAACAGCAGCTGCAACAGGATCGTGCCTCCGGTGCGGGCGCTCATCTCTCGGGCCTTGGCGGCGACCAGCGTGCGGGTCAGCCCGTCGGCGAGGAACTTGCCGTACTCGCGCGAGCGCGATTGCGCTCCCGAGAACTCCCACCAGCTCTGATGCTCGTACTCGGCGAAACGGCGCTCATGGCAGCTGGTCAGCAGCAGGAGCAGGGTGTTGACGAAATTGGCCTGGTCGGAGAGGGGGATTCCGAGTGTGGTCGCCTGCGCCAGCAGGGACTCAAATGCCTGGGAGAGATCGTTGAGAGAGGAAGGAAAGTGTGCGGGCGTGACGATCTCGGATCGTCCCTCGAGCGCGAGCTGGACCGTGCTGGTCGGAACCAGATTGCCCAGGACCCCATCCCTTTGGCCACCGAACGGGATCCGCTTCATGGTGTCTGGGAGGTGGCGATAGAACCCCGGGAAGAAGCGAAAGCCGTGCTCCGCCGGCAGGTCCCTTCGGCCCCGTTTGCCCGAACCTGGGACCGGAAGGCTCCTCGCCTTTCCGCCAGGAATGGAGCGGGTTTCGTAGACGACCACCTCGATGTCGCGCTCAGCGAGCTCGTGGGCCGCGCTCATGCCAGCGACGCCCCCACCCAGGACGATGACCTTCATGGCAGTGCATTGTCGCCGGAATCGCGCACCGGCCCGGGTCTCCCATGATGGCCTCTCGGTCCGGCGCCGGGATCACGTCGTGGAGGTGATAGTTCGAGCGCGGCTGGTGTCCGCGCTAACCGTCGAGTCTTGGGCTCGCCGGCCAGCCCGCATCCCCGCTCAAGGGCGCCGTTGCCGATGCGATGGGCCGTGAAGGACTCGAACCTTCAACCTTGAGATTAAGAGTCTCCTGCTCTACCAGTTGAGCTAACGGCCCGGGGGTTGGGCATCGTAGCGAGGGCGCCAAGGCCCTCAGCCGCTATGGCGTTCCGCCGAGCGGGCTCTGGAGAGGGTTGGCGCCGGGGGTGGTGGGGGAGGGCGCGTTCTTGCTTGCCTTCGCCTGCTGCTTCTTGAGCGTCACCGCCTGCTTTCGAATCTGCTCAAGTTGCGTGGCGACCTGCTTTCGCTGCAGCTTCGGGGCCAGGCTCTCGGCTTTCTTGGCCGCCTTGTCACCGCCCGAGATGTCGCCTCCGTAATAGAGGTAAAGGGCGAGGTTCCCGTATGAGTTCTGGTTCGGGGTCCGCTCGGCCACCAGTTGCTGCGCCTTTGCAGCGCCGTTCGCGTCGTTCAGCAGCGCGTACACCTGGACCATCTCCGCGGCCACCCCCGGATCGGGATTGCCCTTGTTGAACTTCAGGTACCTCGCCCAGGCGTCGGCCGACTCGCCCAGGTTCGTGTGAGCGTCGTCGCTGATCGACACCTGTCCCGTGGTCGCGTCCTGCGAGACGCCGGTCTTGGCCTTGAACCACTCGTTCTCCGCCAGCTTGAGCAGTGCGGCGGTGTCCTTCGGGTCTTTCTGGAGGCGGGCGTTGGCGGCCGTGATCTGACCGTCGAACTGCGAGCTCGTGGATCCGCCGCTGCCGCCGCCGAACAGGTCGGAGATGCTGCCGATGCCGCCGGACCCGACGCCGAAGAACACGAAGCCGATCAAGAACGAGGCGGCGAGCAGGGAATAGACGACCTGCACGACCCGTCGGCGCTTGCCACGAAGGTCGAAGAGCACCGCCGGAGCGTAGATGATTGATTCCGCGGCCCCACCCGAAGCCCGGATCGCTCACCTCAGCCTGCTGGGCTGCCCGGCGGCTCGGGGTCCGCGTCGGTGGCACCGGAGCGATCGGCCGGGGTGCCCGCCAAGCGCGCCAGGATGAGCGAGAACTCGAACAGCGCCAGAAGCGGCGCCAGCTCGATCAGCATCGTGACCGGGTCGGTCCCGGGCAGGATCATGGCGAGGACTGCGAGGATCAGATAGGCGTAGCGGCGGTTATGAGCCAGTTGCTGGGGCGTCGTTATCCCGAGCCGGGTCAGCGCCAGGATCCCCATCGGGACCTGGAAGACCAGGCCCAGCGCGGCCAGGGTGACGAGGAAGAAGCTGTAGTAGCTGCTCGCCCGGACCTGGATGTTGAACTCGCCCTGGTTGAAGTTGAGCAGGAACTTGGCGGCCGCCGGCACGACGATGAAGTACGAGAAGACGACCCCGGCGATGAACAGCACGGGGATCAAGATCAGGAACGGCATCACGACGCGCCTCTCGTTCGGCTTCAGCGCCGGGAGCAGGAACGCATACGCCTGATACAGGAGCACCGGCAGCGCCAGCAGGATCCCGGCGTAGATCGACAGCTTCGTCGTGGTCATGAACGGCTCGGTCACCGAAAGGGTGATCGGCTTGGTGCCATCCGGCAGGGGCTGGTTGGCGATCTGGAGCAGCAGGTGGTTCTGCCAGAAGCAGAGCCCGCACGCCACCACCAGCACGGCAGCCGAGACGATGATCCTGTTTCGCAGCTCGTCGAGGTGCTCGACCAGGGTCAGCTCATCATCGAACTTGGCCGCCCGCAGCTTGGGCACGGCTCAGCTGCGGTGCTCGGTTACGACCTCGCCCTCGACGTGCTCGGCCGAGGCGTCCGCGCCCTCGATCTGGGCGGGCTTGGACGGCGGCTCATCGTCCTCGTCGTCGTCAATCGAGCCCGAGACGGAGGACCTGAACTCGCGAATGCCCTTGCCCACCGAGCGCCCGAGCTCCGGAAGCCGCTTCGGCCCGAAGATGACCAGGGCGATGATCAAAACGACGATCAACTCTAGGGGTCCTACATTTGGCATCTCGAGGAATGGTAACGGCGCGGAGACGCGGCGGGCTGAAATCCGCCCTAACGGTCGAAATTGAGATAGAACCGGCTCGGAGTCGGCTCCGCCTGTCCCTGGTACTTGCTCCCCGCTTCGCCCGAGCCATAGGGTCGCTCAACGGGGGCATCCATGCGCATGAACGAGATCTGCCCGATCGGCATGCCGTAGTAGATCGTCACCGGGAGGTTGGCCACGTTCGAGAGCTCCAGGGTCAGGTTGCCCTCGAACCCGGCATCGACGAACCCGGCCGTGCTGTGGATCAGGAGTCCGAGCCGCCCCAGCGAGCTCTTGCCCTCGAGGCGGGCGACGATGTCGTCCGGCAGCCTGACGCGCTCCAGAGTCTGGCCGAGTACGAACTCGCCCGGGTGAAGGATGAACGGATCGGTGTCCGTGATCTGGACCGCTTCAGTGAGCTCCTCCATCGGCTGGCGCACGTCGATGAACGGATAGCGGGCGTTGTGGAAGACCCGGAAGCTGCGGTCCACGCGCACGTCGACGCTCGACGGCTGGACCATCGTCTCGTCGAAGGGATCGAGCGCGATCCGGCCGGCCGCGATCTCCGACTTGATCGTCCGGTCCGAGAGCACCATCGGGCTGAGTCTATTCGCGCGGCCGAGGGCGTCGCCGGGCACGGACGGCGAGGGGATGAGCCGCCGCGTCGCGGCGGCGGCAGACATCTAAAGCATCCGGGATGCCCCGCCGATAGAGCATCCGAAGTGCCAGAGCGAGGAACAGCCAAGCGCGACCCAAACCGCCGTCCCCCCCTGGAGCGAGGGCTCGAGCCGAGCATCTTCGAGGCGCGCCTGACCACGACCGCTCCGCGCCGCGAAGGTGATCTGCACGTCTGCCCGTCGTGCAACTCGGGCCTCGTGTACCCCACCGACTGGGCCCCGGCGAGCGAGCGTCAGTGGCACGTCGCGCTGCGATGCCCGGAGTGCGAGTGGAACGGCGGTGGGCGCTACGCTCAGGAAGTGGTCGACCGGCTCGACGAGGCGCTCGACCGCGGCACGGAATCGGTCCTCGACGATCTGACCGTCCTCACCCGCTCGAACATGGAGGATCAGATCGAGCGCTTCGCATCGGCACTAGATGCCGGGCACATCCTGCCTGAAGACTTCTAACGGACCGATCCCCGAGCGTCAGGAGTAGCGCTCCACGACGCCCTCGGCGACCAGTTCGAGGAGTCGCCGGCGCTCCGGCTCGATCGGTCCCAGTCCGAGCGCCTCGATCGCGACCTCGACGCGGCGACGTGCGCCGAGGCGAATCTCATCGAGGACGCCGGTGGCGACGATCCGATCGCACAGCGCCTCCGCCGCGGCGGGATCGAGCGCGCGAAGGTCGAGCTCCGCGAACGACGGGTCCCGCTCGCGGGCGCGGATCAGCGGCAGCGTCACGGTGCCGTCGAGCAGGTCGGTGCCGCGCGCCTTCCCGGTCCGCTCGGAGGGACCGGTCACGTCGAGGACGTCGTCCAGGAGCTGGAAGGCCAGTCCTATCTCCCTCCCGAACGTTCTCATCGCGGATCTGCCCTCGGCCACATCCGGGGGCTGGCCGATCAGGCAGGCACATTCGAACAGGCGCGCGGTCTTGAGCTCGCAGCGCTGCAGGTAGCGGCCCGCGGCGATCGACCCATCGAACGAATCGCGCCGCTGCGCCAGCTCGCCGAGCGCGAGGGCGACCGATGCCTCGGAAAGCAGCTCGACCTGGCCCTTCTCACCCCCCTCGCCGAGCTCGGAGAAGGCGCGCGAGAAGAGCAGATCGCCGACCGCGAGAGCCGCCTCGTGACCCGACCGCGCCACGACGGTGGGCCGGCCGCGCCGAATCGGAGCGGCGTCGAGTACGTCGTCGTGGACGAGCGAGGCCATGTGAACGAGCTCGATCGCGGTCGCCGCCCGGATCGCGGGCCCGGCCCCGCGGGGGCCCGCGCTCAACAGGACGAGCATCGGTCGCAATCGCTTGCCGCCCGCCTCGAGCGTCGATCGGGCATCGCCGGCGAGCGTCTCGCCGTGGCCTTCGATCAGCGCTCGCAGCCGCTCCTCAACCGCCTCCATCCGGGCGGGCAACCAGGCGTCTGCCGCGTTCAGGACAGCGGTCACCGGCGGCGGTACGGCGGAGCGGTTCACGATCCTCGCGCCATCCCCGACCCCAGCGGCGCTCAGTGGGGCCGGGCCGCGGAGTGGATCGCGATGATCCCGCCGGCCAGCACCACGTATCGAATCCGCTCGAATCCGGTTTGGGCCATCAGCTCAGCCAACCCGGCCGGCGAGGGGAAGCGCTTCACGGACTCGGGGAGGTAGGCGTACGCGTCCCGATCCCCGGCCAGGGCGCCGAGCATCGGCACGACTCTGTCAAACCACACCGAGTAGAAGGCCGACAGCGGGGGCCTCGTGGGCCGCGTGATCTCCAGGATGACCAGGCGTCCGCCTGTCTTCAACACCCTGATGAGCTCGGCGAGCCCCCGTCCCAAGTCGGCAAGGTTGCGCACTCCGAACCCCACCGTGACGGCGTCGAAGGCCTGGTCGGCATAGGGAAGCTCGAGCGCATCAGCCCATTCGAAGCGCACCTGTGGGGTCGGACCCGCAGCGGCCTTGCGGCGGGCGAGGTCCAGCATCGGCTCCGAGAAGTCGCAGCCGACGACTGCCCCGCCGGGACCGACTCGGCTCGCGACCTCGAAGGCCAGATCGCCGGTTCCACAGCAGACGTCGAGCGCGTGGTCGCCCGGACGCAGCTCGGCTCGATCAACCGCCCGTTCCCGCCAGCGATGGTGCATCCCCGCGGTCATGGTCGTGTTCATCAGGTCGTAGACGCCCGCGATCCGGTCGAACATGGTCCTCACCTCGCCGGCGAACTCGGGCGAGGACCACTCCGGATGCTGTGTCTCGGTGGTGGCGGTGAACATGTCCAAGCGGTTGGCGCCGAGCGGATCGGGCGCGCGGAAGGCGCCCGCGACTGCAAGCCTACGTGAGCAACGACGGGCGTTGGCCGACCGGGTCCGCTGTTCGCGGCGTCGCGCCTACTTCAGATAGGCGAGGAAGTCGGCGACCTCGTTCAGCTTCTTTTGACCGAGGTTCTGGAACGAGGGCATGATGCCCGGGCCGGCCTTGAGCGAGCGCAGGATCGCGTTCCGCGGGATGCGTCCGCCGATCTGGGTCAGATTCGGCCCCAGGGTCCCGTTGCCGTTATCACCGATCTTGTGGCACGCCAGGCAGCCCGACTGGGCGACGACGAGCTTTCCGGCGTCGTACTGGGCCGGCACCTTCAGGTCGATGTTGGTCGGCGGACCCGCGTTGGCGCCCGCGTAGGTGAGGTACGCCATCGCGACCACCGTGAAGCCGAGCGCCGTCATCGCGATCGGCCTGCGCTCGGGGCGCCGCTGGGGACCGCGGTCGTAGAACGGCAGCAGGAAGAGGAGGATCATGGCGATGGTCGGGATGCCGATCGTCGCCAACGGGACGAGCTCTGGCGGCTTGATCACCCGCAGCACCTCGAACAGGAAGAAGAAGTACCACTCGGGCCGCGGCGTGTACGTGGTGGTCGTCGGGTCGGCCTTCGGGCCCTGCTCGGCGCCGAGCACCAGGGCCATGACGATGATCACGGCGACCACGATCAGCGCCATGGTCGAGTCCTTCATCACGGCATACGGGAAGAAGGGCTTGCCCTGCTTCTTCTGGAGCTCGTAATCGCGGAGGTAGGCCTCCTTCTCGGCCCGGTTCATCTCGCCCCCTCCGCTCTCAGCTCACGGATCATGGTTCCCCTCGCCCTTCGGCCGGGCACTCAGATCTGCTCCTGCTTGACGATCGTCCTCGAGCGCTTCGGCGTCAGCCACGGGGGCGCGGTGGTCCCGAGCTTGACGACGAGATAGAGGTGGGCGCCGATCAGGGCGATCAGCAGCCCGGGGACGAGCAGCATGTGGATCGCATAGAAGCGCGACAACGTGGTGGGGCCGAAGTCGGCCCCGGCTCGCAGGAAGTCGCTCAGATACGGCCCGACGAAGGGGCCCGTGCCGTTGATGTTGACCCCGACCACCGTGGCCCAGAAGGAGCGCTGGTCGAACGGCAGGAGATAGCCCGTGAAGCCCATCAGCATGGTCAGGATCAGCAGCACGACCCCGATCACCCAGTTGAGCTCCCGCGGGTACTTGTAGGCGCCGAATACGAACGTCCGCGCCATGTGGAGGAAGATCAGGATGATCATCACGCTCGCGCCCCACTTGTGCATGCCCCTCACGAACTCGCCCAGGAAGACGTCGTTGGTGAGGTGCGTGATCGATCCGTATGCCTGGGTCGGCGACGGCGTATAGAACATCGCCAGGAAGACGCCCGTCAGCGCCTGGACGGCGAATGCGAAGAGGGTCGCCGAGCCGAGCGTGTAGAACCAGTTCGTTCCCTTCGGGACCTTCCGGAACAGCATCCCGGTGAGGAAGCTCGCTCCGCCGGTTCGCTCGTCGAGCCAGCCGAGCAGGTCCGCCGGGGCTTCCTTGATCGCCGGGCCCGCGCCATTGCTCTGACCCGGCTCGGAAGGCTTGGTGAGCGACTTCGGGATCGGCGCCTTCATCTCAGCCTCCGGAGGGTGCCGGGAAGGTGTCGGGGCGCGGCGGATAGATCACGTTCCAGACCCCGCCCGTGTACTCACCCGGGTCGCGTGCACGCACCGGCTCGAGCTGCGAGGTGACGCTGTAGCGGGGGCCGACCTCGACCTGCCCGTTTCGAACCCGGGTCTGGAAATGGTCGAGGGGGCGGACCGGTGGGCCACCGATCACCTTGCCCTGGAAGTCGTAGACGCCGCCGTGGCAGGGGCAGATGAAGTTGTTCGCCGCCTCCACGAAGCGCACCGGGCACCCGAGATGAGCGCAGCGGGTCGAGATCGCGACGTAGGGCTCATACGACTGGGTCTCGTTGAAGGGCGCCTGGGGAATCGCCTTGCGGACGTAGGCGGTCGTCTTGCCGGCCTCTCCGATCCCCTCGACGAGGGTGAAGACGACCGGCGTGTAGGTCTTCTCGGTGAATCGACTGGTCGGGCCGACGCTCTCCCAACGTTCCTCGGGGCGCTCGAAGATCGGCGCGACGGCGAAGCCCACCGCGGGGAGGATGATCGCCGCGCCCGCGAGACCTCCGACCGCCTGCCCGGCGATCGTCAGCGCGCGGCGGCGGGACATCGATTCGCCCTCGAAGTGCCCCGGGGGATCCGGCTTCGGGACGGCGCCGCCGCCCGCGGAACCGTTGGTCTTGTCAGCGTCGGCCACGTTTCAGGCAGGGGTCCTAGTGGGGCTCGAAGCCTATCGACTCGGCTGCGCGCCCCAGGCGCTCGGAGATGTCCGCCAGGTCGGCGGTGCGCACCGCGTCCTTCCAGAGCGTCCCGGGCGCGCCGGCTTCGGCTCGCCGCAGAGCCGATTTCGCCTGGTCGTGAGCGGCGTCCTCGCCCGAGGCGACCGCCGCCACCGACGCGAGCCACAGCTCATCGGCGCCCCCGCGGCCCTCGGCGTGGAGCTGGGCCGACAGCGAGATCAGGTCGGAGAGCTCGCGAACAGCGTCGAGGTCTCCGAGCGCGGCGAGCCGTTCGAGCCCGCGCGCATACAGGTAGTCGCCGGCCAGCAGGGCAAGGTCCGGGTCGACGTCCACGACCACTCTGGGGCGCCCGTAATGGAGCAGGTATCCCTCCCGGATGGTCTCGACCAGGAGGGCGTATTCGGCCCGATGATCGGCGGCGCGGGGTCCCGCGGCCGCGAGCAGGCCGAGGTCCGGGGCAGGCGGCTCAGCATGGCTGACGTGGGGCGAGATCACGGAGCCCTCCTCCCGCAGCTCTGCGGCGAGCCTTTCCAGAGCTTGCTCGGCTAGGAGCATGGCGCGCGAGATTAGTCGCTGGCGCGCCGGTACGGAAATCGACGCCCGATCAGTGAGCCGTGGGGCCGAGCTTGGGACGCAGGCCGCCGAGGATGATCTCGAGGTAGCGCTCCCAGCTCATCGTCGGGCGACCGTCGGACGGGCGCGTCGCGCGTCCGAGCCCACAGATCAGGCTCGGCACGTCCTCAGCGGCGAGATCGTCTCGCAGCGCGCCGGCGCGCTGGGCGCGGTCGAGCAGCCTGCCGACGATCGCGAGCAGGTCGGCTTGCTCAGCTGCCCGGCCGCACATCTCCGAGCGCTGGTCCATGGCCTCCGAGAGAGCCCGGTCCTCGGCCATGACGCGAGCGGAGTGACGCATGAAGCCCTCGAAGCCGTTCCATGGATCGGGGTCCTCGAGGCCCCTGGAGGCCGCCTCGGCGAGGCCGCTGAACCGATCGTCGGCCAGCGCTTGCAGGAGGTCCTCCTTGGTCGGGAAGTGTCGATACACCGTCCCGACGCCCACCCCTGCCCGGCGGGCCACCTTCTCGATCCGAACGTCGAGGCCATCCTCGGCGAAGCTGGTGCGCGCGGCGTCCAAGACCCGACGGCGGTTACGCCGGGCGTCCGAGCGCTGCGGGCGCCGGCCGGCGATCGCGGGAGGCGCAGCGGTCTTGGTGGGCGTCATGTCGCTGTCTCGGGGTCGTGGCGGTTGTGTGATCACAAGCACGCAACCGGAATACTGATTCCGTATAGTGCGGGAAGCGAAACCGGAGTTCCAGTTCCGATTATCGCACACGCAGATGCCGCAGACCTGAGGAGGACACCGATGATGACCACAGCCCAGGAGTTCGAACGCCGCCGCTGGATCGCCCTCGCCCTGCTGTGCTTCGCGCAGTTCATCGTCGTACTAGACGCCTCGATCGTCAACGTGGCGCTGCCGTCGATCGGCGAGGGACTCGACTTCTCCCAGCAGAACCTGCCCTGGGTCGTGAATGCCTACGTGCTCACGTTCGGCGGCTTCCTGCTCCTCGGCGGGAGACTGGCGGATCTGCTGGGACGGCGACGCGTGTTCATCGCCGGGCTCCTCGTCGTTGCGGCCGCGTCACTCGCGGCCGGCTTCTCCACCAGCGAGGGTCAGCTGATCGCAGCCCGCGCGGCCCAGGGTCTCGGTGCCGCGATCATCTCCCCGGCGGCGCTCTCCATCGTCACCACGACGTTCCGTGACGGCGCCGAGCGCAACAAGGCACTCGGGGCGTGGGGGGCCGTCGCAGGCGCCGGCGGAGCCGCGGGAGTGCTCCTCGGCGGGATACTCACCGATGGCCTCGGCTGGGAATGGGTGCTGTGGGTCAACGTGCCGGTGGCGCTCATCGTCGCCGCCCTGTCGCCGCGGCTGATCGCCGAGAGTCGCTCCGAGTCGGCGACGCGCCACTTCGACGCCGCCGGCGCGGTGAGCGTTACGGCCGGCCTCTCGGTGCTCGTCTACGCGATCGTCGACGCTACCGACGCGGGTTGGGGCTCGTCCCAGACGCTCGGCCTGATCGGCGTCTCGGCGGCGTTGATCGCCGCATTCATCGCCATCGAGCTGCGCTCGCAGGCACCGCTGATGCCGTTCCGCATCTTCCGGCTGCGCACGCTGACGGGCGCGAACGTGGTCGGACTCTTGGTCGGCGCGTCGTTGTTCTCGATGTTCTTCTTCATCACCCTCTACATGCAGCAGGTGCTCGGCTACAGCGCGATCCACGCTGGGCTCTCCTACCTGCCCCTCGCCCTCATGATCATCGTCGCCGCCGGAATCGGGTCACAGCTCGTGACGCGAATCGGCTTCAAGCCGGTGCTTGCAGCCGGGATGGCGTTCATCGCCACGGCGCTGCTCTGGTTCTCGCAGGTCTCCGTCGGCGGCGGCTTCCTGACCGACATCCTGGGTCCGTCGCTGCTCGCGGCGACGGGGCTGGGCTTCGCCTTTGTGACCACGACGATCGCCGCGGTCTCGGGCGTCCGTGACCAGGAGTCCGGGCTCGCGAGCGGACTGATCAACACCTCCCAGCAGATCGGCGGTGCGCTCGGCCTTGCCGTCCTGGCGACGATCGCCAACACGCGCACCGACGACGTCATGGCCTCGGCGGGAGGCGGTCCCTCCGCGCTCACCAACGCGCTCACCGAGGGCTTCCAGGCGGCGTTCCTGGGTGGGGCGGTGATCGCCGCGCTCGGCCTGGTCCTGACGCTGGTGCTGATCCGCAATCGCGACAGCCGCGCTCACGTGGAGCTCGGCTCCGCCCCCGCCCCCGAGCACCTCGTGCAGGAAGCCGCCTGAGGCGCTGAGAAGCGCCTCGCCGTCGGCCGCCGCGCCGCCTAGAGGTACGCCTCGGAGAAGGCCTCCGAGGCCGCCTCGGCGGTGCGATCGATCGCCGCCTCGTCGTGCGCCAGCGAAACGAACCACGCCTCGAACTGCGACGGCGGCGGATAGACGCCCCGCGCCAGAAGGGCGCGGCAGAAGCGCCCATAAGCGTCGAGGTCGCAGGCCGATGCCCCGCCGAAGTCGCGAACCGGTCGAGCGCTGAAGAACGGCGTCACCAGGCCGCACGCCGACGCTATCTGGACAGGACCGTCGCCGGCGGCCCCGCGCAGGCCATCCGCCAGCCGCTCCGTGAGGTCCGCGAGGCGCTCATAGGCCTTGCCGTCGAGGCGGCGGAGGGTGGCCAGGCCCGCGGCGACCGCGAGCGGATTGCCCGACAGGGTCCCGGCCTGATAGACGTCGCCGGCCGGCGCCACCCGCTCCATCAGCTCACGCCGCCCTCCGTAGGCCGCCGCCGGCAGGCCGCCCCCCATCACCTTGCCCATGATCGTCAGATCGGCGTCCACCGCGTGCGCCTCCTGGGCTCCTCCCCGAGCGACGCGAAAGCCAGAGATCACCTCGTCGAGGATCAAGAGCGCTCCTGAGGAGCTCGCCAGATCGCGCAACGTCGCGAGGAAGCCGTCATCCGGCGGGACCAGGCCCATGTTCGCCGGTACCGGTTCCGCCAGGACCGCCGCCGGCCGGTGTTCCGCCACAGCCGCCTCAACCGCCTCGAGGTCGTTCCACGGAACCACGATCGTCTCGGCAGCCTGGGCATCGGTCACGCCCGGGCTCGCCGGAAGCCCATGGGTCGCGAGTCCGGAGCCGGCCTCGGCCAGCAGCGCGTCCACATGGCCGTGATAGGCGCCCGCGAACTTGACGATCCGGCTGCGACCGGTGACCGCCCGCGCGAGCCGCACCGCGCTCATCGACGCCTCGGTGCCGGAGTTGACCAGCCTGACCATCTCGACCGACGCGAAGCGGTCGCAGACCTCGGCGGCCAACTCGGCCTCGCCCGCAATGGGAGCGCCAAATGTGGTCCCTCGACCCGCCGCCCGCCGAACTGCCTCCACGACGCCGGAGTCGGCGTGTCCCAGGATCAGCGGGCCCCACGAGCAGACCCAGTCCACATAGCGGTTCCCGTCCACGTCGACGAGCTCGCAGCCCTCACCGCGCTCGACGAAGATCGGGTGGTCGCGGCCGATCGAACCCATCGCCCGCACCGGCGAGCTGACCCCCCCCGGCATCAGCTTCAGCGCCCTCGAGTAGAGCTCCGCTGAGCGCCGTTCGTCCGCCAACGCGCCTACCGCTTCGGGGGCGCCTCAGGCACCCGCGTGCTCCCGCTCCCAGTTCGCGTAGTCGTCGGTGAAGTAGCGCAGGCGAACCTTCTTGAACTCGGTCGAGGAGTAGAGCACCGCGCGGTCTTCGCCATGCAATCCGTGCTCGGACGCGATCCCATCGAGGATCGCGTCGCACTCCTGCTTGGAGCGCCCGTGGGCCATCGTGAACACCGAGTACGGCCAGTCGGCGTAGGTGGGACGCTGGTAACAGTGCGAGACGCCGCGCACCGCGGCCATCCTCGCGCCGACCTCGGCGATCCGGTCCTCGGCCACCCGCCATACGCCCATGCCGTTGGCCGAGAATCCGGCCCGGCGGTGATAGAGGATCGCCGCGACCCGCCTCAGAAGCTTTCGGTCGACCATCCCCTCGAGATGCCGCAGGAAGGCCTCGGTCGACATCCCGAGCTCGGCTGCCGCCCGATCGTAGGGACGCCGGACGACCTCCATCGGCCCCTGAAGGGCCCGGATCACCGCGATATCGGTGTCGTCGTAAGGCTGTCGCTCGAGCTCGCGCGGGGGCTGTGCCTCGACCTCACTCGCGAGCGCCTCGGTTCCCTCCTCCATCTCCAGGTTCATGTTGATCTTGAACAACGTCAGCGTGGGGAGCTGGCGGATCGACTCCGCGGCGGTCTCCTCGCGGAGGGCGTCCAGCGTGCCCTGCAGCCCGAGCTTCGAGTCGGGCGGAGTGGCGATCGTGAACCAGAGGTTGAACCGGTGGGTTCGCAGATAGTTGTGGGATACGCCGGGGTGCGCATTGATCACCCGTGCGGCGCGGTGCGGGTTGTCCGCGTCGACCCTCGCCGCCACCAGCATCGATTCGTAGCCCAGCGCCCGGGTGTCGAAGATCGGGGTGATCTCGCGGATGATCCGCTCGTCCAATAGTCGCTGGGTCCGCTCCATGACGTCATCGAGCGGCAGCTCGGCCCGGTCAGCGACCCCGCCGAATGGCTCCGGCTCCAGCCCGAAGCTCGACTGGAGCAGGTTCATCAGCCGCCTGTCGTGGTCGTCGAGTGGAACCGCCGATCCGCCACGGCGCGAGCGGACCTTGGGGCGAGGCTCAGCGAGCGGGGCGTCCGCGCCGCCGCTCACAGCCATGCCGAGGCCTCCTTCGCGTAGTAGGTGAGGATCAGGTCGGCGCCCGCGCGCCTCACCGCGGTGAGCGTCTCGACCACGGCTTCGCGCTCATCAATCCAGCCATTCTGCGCCGCCGCCTTGAGCATCGAGTACTCGCCGGAGACGTGGTACGCGCCGACCGGCGCCCCGGTCTCGTCCTTGACTCGGCGCACCACGTCGAGGTACGGCACGGCCGGCTTGACCATCACCACGTCGGCCCCCTCCTCGAGATCGAGCCTGGCCTCTCGGACCGCCTCGAGCGCGTTGGCCGGGTCCATCTGGTACCCGCGGCGGTCGCCGAAATCCGGGGTCGATTCGGCCGCGTCGCGAAACGGCCCGTAGAGCGCCGAGGAGTATTTCGCGCTGTAGGCGATCATCGCCACGCTCGAGTGGCCCTCCTCGTCGAGCTGGGAGCGAATCACGCCTACCCGTCCGTCCATCATGTCGCTTGGAGCCACCACGTCGGCGCCGGCCTCGGCCTGGGAGATCGCCGTCTTTGCCAACAGCTCGATCGTGATGTCATTGTCCACTTCACCATCCGTGACGATCCCACAGTGGCCGTGCGAGGTGTACTCGCAGAGGCACACATCGGTGATGACCACCAGGTCGGGGTGGGCCTCCTTGAGGGCCCGGACGGCCATCTGGACGACGCCTTCGGGGTCGTAGGCGCCCGAGCCCGCTTCATCCTTGGAGCTCGGGACCCCGAACAGGATCACCGCGCCGACCCCCGCCGCCTGGACGTCGGCGGCCTCGCTGACCAGCTCGGTGATCGAGAGGCGCTCGATCCCGGGCATCGACGGAACCGGCTCGCGAACCCCTTCGCCCGCGACCACGAAGAGCGGCTGGATCAGGTGGCGCGGGGAGAGGTCGGTCTCGCGAACCAGCCCGCGTAGAGCCTCGGTTCGCCGCAACCGGCGCATCCGCGTCGCTGGGAAGGTCACGTCCGGGGAGTCTAGGGCGCGGGCGCCGTAGGCCCCTCCCAGGCGCCGACCCACACGAGCGGTTGCGGCCGTGTCGCGGGCGGCCCGCCTGCGATCACGAGAAGCGTCGGATCGCGACCCGGGACAGGACGCCGTAGCCGGCGATCAGGATCGCCAGGTGAAGGAGTGGCGCGGCGAGCGAGGGGCCGGATGCATCGAGGCCGCCCGACATCGCGTTGAGCGCGGCGTGGAACGGGAAGACGGCCCGTATCACCTCGATGGCGTCATACATCCCCGGGCTCACGGTCCCCGATTCGACCAGCGAGACGAAGGCGATCGGGAGCGAGATCATGAAGGCGAGCAGCGAGCTGGCGCGAACGTCCCGGGCGGCCGCGCCGATCGCGGCCCCGAAGGCCGCGAAGGCTGCACCGCCGGCCAGGATCGCTACCACGATCGCCGCCAGGCGCGCCCATCGGATATCCACGAACAGCGATAGCCCGGCGAGCATCAGGAGGGTGACCCCGAGGCCCAGGAAGACCCCGAGCCCCACCTTTTCGGCAAGCAGGCCGGTGCGGCTAACCAGCCCCCGTACCAGGCGCGGATAGGCGTTCTCCTCCCACTCGAGTGCCAGCGAGCCGGCGACCAGAAGGACGGTGACGAACATCAGGGTTACGGTCGCCGCGACAGCGATCGCGAATGCGTCGAGGCTGGGCGGCGAACCTGAGACGACGTCCTTCTGGACGTCGATCGGATGCGCGATCGACGTGAGGAGCGGGGTCGCGAGGTCGAGATTCTGACGAGCCAGCCGCGCGAATCGGATCACCCGCTGGAGCTCGGCGGACGTCGGGCTGTGCCTCGGGACACCCGAGCGAACCGACTCGAGAATGCTCTGCGCGTTCTGGAGGCCGAGAATGGTCAGTGACTGGCCGAGTAGATGAAAGCTGCCTCCCCGCAGGAGCAGGTCCAGGTACGTCGCGGAGATGTGCGAGACCTCCTTGGAGATCCGCAGGTTCGCCTGGGTGACCAGGGAGCTGATCTGGTCGTTCACCAGCCCCGCCTTGACCGGGTCCTCCTCGTTGACCAGGACGCGCACCGTCGGCTGGGTGGGATTCAAGCTTCCGAGCGACTCGAGCTTCGTGATCAGGTCGGGGGGCAGGATGAGCGCCGCGAGCGCATCGCCCGACTCGACCATCTGTCGGGCCTCGGCCTCGCTGGAGACGTCGACGCAGTCGATTCGCGAGCAGAGCTCGCTGCGCGCCCCGGTCAGGTCGAAATTCGACCCCCCGAGGACGAAGGGGGTGCCCTGCGGGACCTCGTTCAAGAATGCGACGCGGGGCTTCTCGGGGCTCCTGGAGAGCGCAAAGCCGATCAGCACCGCGATCGCCACCGGGTACAGGACGAGGAGCGCCGTGACCAGGGGCGAGCGGCGCAGGATCTGGAGATCCTTGAGGAACAACCAGCGCATCGAGATCAGGCCTCTCCCACGTCGGTCAATGGCCCCGCTCTCGCAGAAACGCGACGAAGGCCTGCTCGAAGTCGCGCCCGCCTGCATCCGGAACGGCGGCGTGGAGGGCCCCCGAAGTGCCATCGAAGAGCGCCTCGCCGTCGGCCATCACGAGCAGGCGCTGCCCGTAGCGCTCGGCCTCGGCGATGTTGTGGGTGGAGAAGATCACCGTCGTTCCCCCTCCCGCGAGACCCAGCACGAACTCCCACAGGCGTTCGCGCTGGCGCGGGTCGAGGCCGCCGCTCGGCTCGTCGAGGAGCAGGATCGCGGGTCGCGCCAGAAGGCCGAGGGCGATGTTCACTCGCTGTTGGTTGCCTCCGGACAGGGTCCCGACCTGGTCGTCTCGACGCTGCCCGAGCGCCGTCTGCTCGAGCATCTCCTCCACCGCCAAGCCGACGTCGGCGAGCCCCTCCAGACGGGCGAACAGCCGAAGGTTCTCGACCACCGTGAGGCGCCGATAGAGCGCGGCCTGTTGAGGAACCCAGCCGATCTGAGCGGGTGATCTGCTGACCGACCCGGCGTCCGGCTGCTTGACGCCCGCCAAGATCGACAGCAGGGTCGTCTTCCCGGCGCCGTTCGGCCCGATCACTGCCAACAGCTCCCCCCGGCGCGCCTCGAAGCTGACCCCTTTCAGCGCCTCGCGCTCGCCGAACCGCTTGGCGAGCCCGCGCGTCTCGATCACCACCTCCGGGGTCGCCCCATCGCTCACGTCGCGGAACGCTATTGAACCCGCATCAGGGCGGAAACTTCGCGGTCCGCGCTTCGTTGTTCGAGTGGGCAGGGGAATCACGGATGGTGACGGCAAGTTCTCTTGATTCAGTGGGCGCGGGGGCCGCGCGAGGGCACGGCGCGGCGGGAGGCGGACTGATCCGTCAGGCCAGCGCCTGGCTGCCGTCCCGCACGCCGACCCCGACTCCGCTCCAGGATCTCGAGCACCTCGATGCGGTCCGGTGGGTCGACCTGAACGGACAGGGTCTCGGGGTCGCAGAGACCCTCGCTCTCCTCGACCCCGTCTGCCACGGTCAGCTCGGCGCCCGCCTGGTCGAGGGACTGATCGGCCCCGCCCGATCCGGGGCGGACGGCGGCAGCGCGACGAACGGGGCCTTCCTCAGCAGGGCGTTTCGCGTCCGGCACGTCCGCGACGAGGACGGTGGGAGGGCCTCGCTGTTCGAGCCGGTGCGCCTCGTGTCGGGAGTCGGCTGGCTGATCACCTGTTGGCTCGAGCCGCGGGTCTATCGCGGCATGGGCGCCGCGGCCGGCCACCCCCCGAAGGACGTGGACGACAGCCTCTATCTGGCGGTCGGCTCTGGCTGGCTTCGAGAGCGAAGCTCGACCGCAGCCGATCTGGCGCGGCTGGTCCGCGGCGAGCTCTCCGGGTCCGTCACCGTCTCGGCGGCGCGCGCCTGAGCCGTCGCGGGCTCGGGCATCGGATCCCGAAGGCTAGGCTCTGGCGGGCGTGCGCGTTCTTTTCATCGGGGACATCGTCGGGCGGCCGGGTCGCGCCGGGCTCGCTGCCGCGATGCCGGAGCTTCGCGAGCGCCACTCCCCGGACATCGTGATCGCCAACGGCGAGAACAGCGCGGGCGGACTGGGGATCACCGAGAAGACGGCGGGGGAGCTGTTCGACGCGGGTGTGGGCGCGATCACGACCGGCAACCACGTCTACCGCCACCGAAGCGCGTACGACTTCCTGAGCCGTGACGAGCGGGTCGTCCGTCCGTCGAACTACATGGCGGGGAGCCCCGGTAGGGGGCACACGGTGGTCGAGGTCTCGGGTCAGCGACTGGGGGTGGTCAACCTGATCGGCTCGGTGAACCTGAGGGCAGCGCGTCCACCCTTCGTCGAGGCCGACGCGGTGCTCCACAAGCTCCGCGGCCAGGTCGACGCGGTCCTGGTCGACTTCCACGCCGAGGTCACGAGCGAGAAGGTGGCGATGGGGTGGCATCTGGACGGCCGCGTGGCCGCCTGTCTCGGGACCCACACCCATGTCCCGACCGCCGACGCGCGCGTACTGCCCGGCGGCACCGCGTTCATCTGCGACGTCGGCATGACCGGCTCGCGGGCGGGAGTGCTCGGGGTGCGCCGCGAGCAGGCGCTCGAGTCCTTCCAGACCCAGATGCCCGTCAAGTTCGAGACCGCTGACGAGGACGTATGGATCAACGGGGTGCTTGTGTCGATCCGCGACGACGGGCTCGCTGAGTCGATCGAGCAGGTGCTGATGCCCGCCCCCGCCTGAGCAGGGCCTAGGCTGGGGGAGGCTGGATCCGGCCTCCGTACATCGGTAGCTCGACGGCGGGCCCCTCGCGCAGGATCTGCGCCCACATGCGCGACACACCGGCGGTCCCGTGGCCACGGACCCGCTCCACCACGTCGAGGTCGAGGACATCGGTCATCAGCTCCTCTGACTCACCCGCCGTGAGCCGCACGAGCCCCTCGGGGTCGGCGATCAGGCTCCGTCCAAGACCCCCTGGGGAGGACGCGTTCAGCGACACGACGTAGAGCTGGTTGAAGATGGCGTTCGCACGAGCGATCACCAGCTCGGCATCCCGGTCGCTGGTGGTCGTCAGCGTCGGCTGGAGCACGACCTCCGCGCCCATCCACGAGAGTTGGCGGAAAGTCTCGGGGAAGTTTCCGTCGTAACAGATCGCGAGGCCGATTCGGCCTACCTGAGGGATGTCGAAGGTGACGAATCGATCCCCGGCGGCACATGACTCGTGAGGCTGCCATGGAAACACCTTGCGGTATCGAGCAACCAGCTCGCCGTCCGGCGCCACGACCAGCGCCGTGTTGTGGATCCTGCCGTCGTCGGCGCGCTCGTAGATCGAGCCCGGGACCAGCCACAGGCCGCAGGAGCGAGCGATCTCCGCCAGGGCCTCCGTGAGCGGGCCCGGAATCGTGATCGCCGCCTGATCCGCGTACCCTTCGTGCTCCTCGAGGGG
This sequence comes from uncultured bacterium, assembly GCA_963720685.1. Classification (GTDB taxonomy): domain Bacteria; phylum Actinomycetota; class Thermoleophilia; order Solirubrobacterales; family 70-9; genus AC-56. The sequence continues at coordinate 44,937 of CAVRGF010000005.1, forward strand.
CAAGGGCGGCGCCGAGAGGTGAAGCTCCGGCAAAACGAGGAGCTGCGCGTGGGGCACGATCTGCGGGATGGCGGCGGCTCGCTCGGCGAATCGGTCGAGGGTCAGCGCCGGATCGCCGGCGACGGGCGCGGTCTGGAGGGCGGCGATCGAGAGGGTGCGCAAGCGAGTCAGCCCTTGATCACCGCGTTGAAGGCCTGGGTCACCTTGCGACCCTGGTCTCCAGGGAGCACCGGCTCGAAGGTGCAGTTCCTGGTGTGGCGGCGGGTTGGGAAGATCAGCTTGCTCTTCGCCAGCTGCGGATCGCGCTTGGCGAGGATCGGCTTGACGCCCTTGACGGGCGTCACGTAGTTCACGTACTCGGCGATGTCTGCCTGCACCTCGGGGTCGTAGACGAAGTTCATCCAGACCTCCGCCGCGGTCGGGTTCGGGGCGCCGGCCGGGATCTCCATGCTCGTCGACCACAGTACTGCTCTGCTACGCGACGCTGGCGACCGGCGTGGCCCTGGGCGATCTGCCGATCCCCGGCCGCTCCGATTAGCACCGGCTTGGGCGGCCGGGCGACGCGGCGATCGCCGGAAGGACAAGGCCCACGAACCACGGGATGTAGAGGTAGAACCAGTGCTCTGCGGTCAGCTCGACCGCGATCACCACGGCGGCGGCGAGCGCCGCGACCTGGACCAGGGAGCGGCGGTGGGGTACGAACGCAACGGCGAGAGCAAGTCCGACGGCGAACGCCTTGACGGCGGTCTGGAGCCACTCGAGGGAGTGGTCCTGGCCCCAGATGCTGAACGGAGAGGTGCGGTCGATCTGGCTCTTGACGGTGCGGTCATAGAAGCCGCTCAGCCCCGGGTCGAGCGCCGGGAGGATCAGCATCACGCCGATCACCCCAGCGAAGGCGAGCACGAAGAGGGCGACGCCCCGTTCACCTGCCGCGCGTGGCTTTGCGCCCACGGATCGGGGACGCAAGCCGGTCTCGCCGGCCGCGAACAAGGGCAGGAGCGGCAATGGCGCGAACTTGGCGGCGACCGAGAGCGCCAGCAGCACGCCGCGCCACACCGGTGCGGCGAATACGACCAGCGCCCAGACGAGCAAGGCCGCGACCAGGGTGTCGTTGGAGTTCGACTGAAGCGCGTAGTCGGTGAACGGGTAGGCCGCCCACGCGAAGGCGAGGATGACCCCCAGCCTGGCACCGTCGCGGCCGGGTCGCATGCGACGGCCGAGTACGAACAGCCCCGCGACCGTGGCGAGATCGAAGAAGATGGCCGCTGCGTGGGCCGCCGCGAGGTGGTCCCACTGACCGCTCCACGGCAGCGCCAGCTCGAACGGGACGTAGGCGTAGTAGTTGAACGGGCCATACGTGTCGCCGAACGGGTTGTCGGTCGGGAAGTTCCCCCAGATCGCCTGGCCGTGGGTGAGGTGGTCGGCACCGATCACCCCGGCGTACCCGACGTCGATCACCCCCGAGTCGGCGACGTTGAGCGCGATCCGAAAGCCGAGCAGGAAGGCGCCGCCGATCGCGAGCCAGGCGGTCGGCGTCGAAGGGCGGAGCCCCTGCCCTGGACCGCGGAAGCCGATCCAGATCATTCGCGCGATCAGGTACAGGAGCGGCGGATAGGCGAGCGGCACGCTGACGCCGATCTGGCCGTCATTGAAGTAGATCTCGGAGATCCCGAACGAGAGCAGGACCAGCAGGTCGAGGTGGGCGACCCGCAGCTTGCGCCGGAAGTCGAACAGCGCGAGCAGAAAGATCGCGGCGAGCGGGAGCCACACGTAGGGAGCGTTCAGCTTGTGGCCGAACTGCCCGCTGTAACCCCGGGCCATCTGCCAGGCGATCTGGTACCCGGTCCAGGACTCGCGGATCTCACCGGTCGCTGAGTCGACGACGACCTGGACTCGGTCGGTGCCGCCGGCATAGAAGTCGACCTGCCAGGTGCCCTCCTTTGCCTCGGCCGTGGCGCTCAGCGGACCGTACTTGCGGCGCTGCTCGGCGACCTTGGAATCCGTTCGGGCGATCCGGATGGCTCTGGCCTGGTCGATCGCCGGGGCGGGTGCGGCGAGCGGCGGGGCGGCGCTCGATCCTGATGCCGAGCGGGTCGACCCGGGCGCAGGCGCCGTCTGCGCGAAACCGACCCCGGGCAGCACGAGCGCCGCCGCAAGGGCGATCAGCACCGCCCGCCCCACCCGCCGCCGGGCGCGGCGGCGGCTCAGCGCGTCTGGGAGCGCGCGGGCCACCGCACGGCTCCTGCCCGCAGCCAGCACCCAGACGGGGCCGGGTCAGAAGATGCAGACCACGGGGCCGGCGCGCTCACCGGAGCACGCGGAGACCCTCGTGCTTTCGCTGGGCGCGGCGACGGCGGGCCGAGGCGAGCCACAGAAGCGCTGCCAAGGCGACCAGCCCGAACGGCTCGAGGAAGACCGACAGCACGGCGATCACGATCGCCGCCCCGGCGACCATCAGGCCGATCGACGAGGCGCCGCCGCGCGCCCGTGCCTGCGCTCCGGCGACGACGGCACTGACCACGCCGAAGGCCAGCAAGGCGATCAGGATCCCGAGCGGCACCCCCGGCCAAGCCGGGTGGCCGCGGTTGGACAGCGAGACGGCGAACAGGATCCCGCCACCGATCGCGGAGGGAATGGCCACGAGCGCCCCCACCGTGCCCCGGCGACCCGAGGCGCCGGCAAAGGTGCCGGCCGCGACGGCAAGGCCAATTCCCTGGCAGGTGGCATAGAAGAGGCTCATCGGCGCCAAGAGGCTAGTGCATCGATCCGATGCGCCATCAAGGCGCGAGCTCGTCGCGCTCGAGCGGGCGCGCCGCCACGAGGCGGGGTCCGGCGCCGGGTGCTAGGAGCCGAAGTGCCGGGTGGAACCGCAGCCGGCGAGCGTCACGGCCAAGGGCCCGTCCGTGACCACGTCGAGCTGCGCCTGACAGCTCAGGTGCGCCCTCGCCGGCTGCACGATGACGCGAGCCAGGTTCTGGGCGTGGATGTGCAGCACGTCGCGCTTCGGAGCGCTGGGCGGTGGACCCCAGGTCTTCAATCGCTCGCTGTAGTTGAGCGGCGGCAGGTTGCCTCCCTGGAGCTGCTTCGAGGCGAAGGTCTGGGTTGGATCGACGCCGGGATCGGCGCGACCGAACCCCCCTGATCGCGCGTCGATCTCGGCCAGCGGCGCATTTCCCGAGCTGTCGCGAAGCCGCATGCCGGAAAGCCAATATGCGTGGTCGGCCACCATCCCGACCCCCGGGAAGTCCATGGTCGGGTTGACCACGTAGGAGACATGGGATGGGTCCCGGTCAACGAGATGGGTGCCGAGGAATCGCGCCACGGGCGCGTATTGGTCCTCCACAGCGAGCGCGAAGTGGTCGGCGGTCGAGAACAGGTCGTAGACGTAGCGGTAGCCGAGGTCGTCGAAGGTCTGCGCCTGGGCGGTCGCGCCCGCCACGGGCACCAACTCGTCCTCGGCGCCGTCCCAGATCATGAACGGGATGTTTCTCACCGAGGCGAGCATGCGGTTCGTGTTGCTCGCCTCGCCACCGGGCTCGGGCGGCGACGGCGGGACCCAGACGCCGAGCCCCGGGGGGCCCACGACGGGGTTCGCACGGGCGAACAGGTCCGGGAACTGCGAGGCGAACTTGTAGGTGCCGTAGCCGCCCATCGAATATCCCGAGATCGATGTCCAGGCAGGGTTCAGGTGATAGTGGCGGGCCGCGTCGGCCCAGACTTCGAAGGTGTCGGCTCCGGCGTGCCCGTAGTACCAACCGTCGGGTCCCCGGCCCTCCGGCGTGATCACGATCGAGCCGTTGCCCCTGTCGCCGAGCTGGGACTGATTGCGGCTGTCCGAGAACTGGTTGTAGTCGGCGCCGAGCGAGTGCAGGAGGAGCGTCAACCCGTAGCCCGCGGCGGGCTGAGGCTCGGCGGGCACGTAGGCCGCGTACGGCTGAAGCCGCCCTCGGAGCTCGCCCTGGCAGTCGGTGGCGCTACCGCAGGCCTGCGCGTAGTCGGCCCCCTGCTTGGTCTCAAAATGGCTCGCCAGGATCCGATCCATCGGCCCGGACCGCGGGACACCCGTCGGGGTCCCGCTCATGTCGTCCGTGACCCGCCGAGCGAGCTTGCCGAAGTCGACGTTGGCGTGGAAGGGGCTCAGGTCGCCGCGGGCGAGGGCGTTTCCCTGCTCGCGGTCCCGCCACCAGGCCGGGTCCGTGAAGACCGAGTCGGGTGGATAGGTGTGCTGCCACGGCTCGTGGAAGCGAAAGGCCGCGTTGAAGAAGGCGGTCGGATGGGTGAGACCCGCGGCGCCACCCGGGTGCTGCGCGTCGGCGGCGCCTCCGGGGGTCAGGTAGCGCCCGCTGGAGGCGTCCCACAAGCCCACTCCAGCGGCGAGGCGCACGGTGCTGGTTCCGGGGTTCCAGGACGAATGGGGGACGAGGACCTGGATCTGGCGCCGGGCCGTGCTGACCGTCACCTTGGGCGCCGGGCCGATCGGCTGCAGCCCAGCGGCTCCCAGGAGGTCGGCGTGCGAGCCGTGGACGGTGAGGAACTTGCTCGCCGGCGCCTTCGCATTGGCCCCGTGGGGAAAGGCGCGAGGCTGGGACGAGGTGCCGATCGCGATCGTGGTCGCGACCAGTGAGGGCTTCTTCATCGTGTTCAGGGTGAGCCGGAAGGCCGTCGCGGTCGCGAGCGGCTTGACTCGAAGCTCGACGAGATCGGCGGCGTTGTCTGCATAGGCAGGAGCGGTCGGGTAGGTGTAGGTCCCGTTGGGCGCCGAGAACGAGTCGCCGGAGACTCGCGGGTCTCCGGGATCGCGCGCGGTCGCCTTGGCGCCGTGATCGTCGTAGAGGTAGTCCTGGTAGAGGAACTCCCCGTCGCGGTATGCGCTCGCGCCGGAGACCAGGATCGGGGGCGCGTGCCAGATCCCGCGGTTTTGAAGCTGCGGAGCCTGGGCGGCGGGACGGTAGAGGATGTCCGGCCCCGGGCGGGGACCCGGCCCCTGATACAGGGAGGGACTGGCGAGGGCCGGCGGCGCGAGCAACGCAACCGTCCCGATCAGGCAACCGACCCCAAGCCGCAACCGCAGCACGCGCCAAACCTACCGCGAGGCCGAGGTTCCACGCGCCGATCGACCTCGATCGGAAAGTTCACGCGCCCACGTGCCGGTTGGTTCGGCACACTTGAAGGAGTGGCCGAGCCCGAGGACAGCCCCGCACGCCCGCAGCGTCCCCCGCCCCACCGGCGCGCCCATCAGACGCCCCAGGACTTGGAGCGCTACGGCGGACTCTTCGCGCAGCGCACCAGGGTGATGCGCTCCTCGGCGATGCGCGACCTGATGGCGATCACCGCGAGACCCGACGTCATCTCACTCGCCGGTGGTCTCCCGGATACGTCGACGTTCCCGCCGCAGACCTTCGCGGCTCAGATGACGCGGATCGCGCAGGAGTCCGCGGCCGAGGCGCTCCAATACGGCCCAACCGAGGGGTTCACGGCGATGAAGTCGGCGATCTGCAAGGTGATGGCGGCCGAGGACATGGCTGCGGAGCCGCAGGACATCGTCGTCACCACCGGCGGCCAGCAGGCCATCGACTTGATCGCCAAGTCTCTCGTCGATCCCGGGGACCCCGTGATCTGTGAAGCGCCGACCTACCCCGGCGCCGTTCCAGTCTTCTGCTCGTATCAAGCCGACACCATCCAGGTCGAGATGGACGACGACGGGATGCGGATCGACCAGCTCGAGAGCCTCCTCGATCGGCTCGCGGCCGAGGGGCGCAGGCCGAAGTTCATCTACTCGGTGCCGAGCTTCCAGAACCCGGCGGGAGTGACGTTGTCGGAGGAGCGGCGCCGGCGATTGGTCGAGGTGGCGCGAGAGCGCGAGGTCCTGGTCGTCGAGGACAACCCGTATGGCCTGCTTCGCTATGAAGGCCAAGCCCAGCCGCCTCTCTATCAGCTGGACGGAGGCGACTTCGTGGTCTACGTGGGGACGCTTTCGAAGATCCTCTCGCCGGGGATCCGGCTGGGCTGGGTGGTGGCTCCGCCGCCGGTGATCGAGAAGATCTCGCTCGGCAAGCAGGCCACCGACCTGTGCACCTCGACGTTGTCGCAGTACTTCGCACTCGAGTACTTCGCGGAGGATCGATGGCGCGCCTACCTCGAGAGCCTCTGCGATGTCTATCGGGCCCGGCGTGACGCGATGCTCGAGGCGCTCGACCGACACTTCCCCGAGCAGGCGTCATGGACGCGGCCGCAGGGAGGTCTGTTCGTCTGGGCCACGCTGCCCCGGTACATCGATACCTCGGACCTGCTCGCGAAGGCGCTTCGCGAGAACGTCGCATTCGTGCCGGGCGCCGCCGCATACGTGGACGGCACCCGGGGAAGCAACTCGATGCGGCTCAACTTCTCAGGGTCATCGGAGGACGAGATCCGGGAGGGCATTCGACGAATCGGCAAGGTGATCCGCGAGCAGGTCGCCCTCTACGAGACGATCACCGGCGAGCATCCGCTGGCGGGGTCATCGGGCGAGAGCCCGGCCGGGTTCGGCGACGACTCCGCGTCCGTGCCGCGCGATGAGGCCGCGGAGGTGCTTCCCCTGCGCCGCCGGCGAGACGAGGGCTGACGGTTCGATGCTCGTCGCGGTCCTGAAGGGAGGCCGCTCGCTGGAGCGACAGGTGTCGCTTCGCTCCGCCGCCCGAGTCGAGGACGCCCTCGCAACCCTGGGCCACCAGGTGGTCTCGCTCGACGTCGGGGCCGATCTCGTGCGCCGCCTCGAGGAGGCCGCGCCCGACGTCGCGTTCATAGCCCTGCATGGTCCCGGTGGCGAGGACGGGACTCCACAGGAGCTGCTCGAGATCCTCGGGATCCCGTATACCGGGTCCGGGGTTGCGGCGTGCATCCGCACCATGGACAAGGTGCTGACCAAGCATCTGCTTCGGGCCAGTGGCATCCCCACCCCCGATTGGGTGGCCTTCAATGCGACCGCGTTTCGCGAGCTCGGCGCCGCGGACGCGCTTCCCCAGATCGAGAGCCGCCTGGGTTTCCCCCTCGTCGTCAAGCCCGCCGCCCAGGGATCGGCGCTCGGGGTTCGCTTCGCGGCCTCGCGCGCCGACGTTCCAGAGGCCCTCATCGCGGCCTTCAGCTACGACGACAGGGTCCTGCTCGAGCGTCATATCGAGGGACGCGAGCTCGCGGTGTCGCTGCTCGACTCCGAGCCGCTGCCCGTGGTCGAGGTGCTGCCCACCGAGGAGGACCGGTTCAACTACGAGGCTCGCTACGAGATCGGCCGCACCGAGTACGCGTGCCCCGCCGCGCTGACCGCCGAAGCAGCCGCCCAGGCGGAGCGGGTCGCCCGCGCCACCTACGAGATCCTTGGCTGTTCGGGGTTCGCCCGCGTCGACCTGATGCTGGACGGCGACGGAACGCCGCAGGTCCTGGAGGCTCAGGCGATCCCCGGGCTCACCGACACCAGCCTGCTCCCCATCGCGGCCGCCGGCGCCGGCCTCGGCTTCGAGGCGCTGATCGGCCGGATCGTCGAGCTGGCGCTGGGTCGGACCGCCCAGGCGAGCGCCTAGCCGGCTTGCGTTACTCCTCGCCCTTGGCGAAGTCCTCGGGCGTCACCTGATCGAGGAAGTCCTTGAACTTCTCGACGACCTCCTCGGTGTCCTCGACCTCGTGCTCGAACTCGATCGAGGACTCCTCGATCACGTCGTCGGCGGCGAAGATCGGGGCCGACGTCCGGACGGCCAGCGCGATCGCATCCGAAGGTCGGGAGTCGATCTCCAGCTCCGAGCCGTTGACCGAGATCGTGATCGACGCGTAGAAGGTGTTGTCGCGAAGCTCGGTCACCGCGACCCGCTCGCACTTGGCGTCGAGTTGCTCGAGCGTGTCCGAGAGCAGATCGTGCGTCATCGGCCGGGGGGTGGATGCTCCCTGGAGCTTCATCAGGATGGCGGCCGCCTCGGGATGGCCGATCCAGATCGGCAGGAAGCGGTTTCCATCGACCGTCTTCAGCAGGACGATCGGCTGCTTGCCGACCATGTCGAAGCTGACGCCGTAGATCTGCATTTGCTGCAAGGTGGTCTCCAGGCCCTTCGGGGCTGCGCGCCATTATAGGTACGGCCTGGGGGCCTTCCCGCGGGGCGCGGCGGGCGGGGAACGGCGCCCTCCGACTGCGGAAGCGACCATAATCGGGCGCCCCATGTCGGAGGCTCGGCGACAGGCCTACATCGAGGCACCGATCGAGGAGGTTTGGCACCTCATCGAGGACGTCGACCGCCATCCCGAGTGGTGGCCCCGGGTGGTCGAAGTCGAGTGCGAGGGCCTGGAGGCCGGCTGCACCTACCGGGAGGTCGTCCAGACTCCATTCGGCAAGGACGAGATGAAGCTCCGGGTGGATCGGCTCGAGGATTGCAAGGAGCTCCTGATCCGCTGCGTCAACACGGGCAGCTTCGTGCGCTTCGCGCTCACCGAAGCGCAGGACGGGACCTTCCTCGACGCCACCTTCGGGATGGAGCCCTGGAAGCTCAAGTACCGGATGTTCGACATGGTGGTGGGCAAGCGCTACTTCCGCAGCTGGCTCGAGCAGTCGCTGGAGGCGATGGAGCGGGTCTGCGGAGAGCGGGCGCGCGCGTAACGTCGAGAGCATGGGCGATCCTGGACTCCAGCGAGCGCGGAGGGCGAGCGGTGTGAGAGGCCAGGCTCGCCCAGCCACGGATGATGGGCGATCCTGGACTCCAGGGAGCGGGACGCGACCGGTGTGAGAGTCCGCGGGCGGCCGGCGGTGAGCATGGGCGATCCTGGACTCCAGGGAGCGGGACGCGACCGGTGTGAGAGTCCGCGGGCGACCGGCGGTGAGCATGGGCGATCCTGGACTCCAGGGAGCGGGACGCGACCGGTGTGAGAGTCCGCGGGCGACCGGCGGTGAGCATGGGCGATCCTGGACTCCAGGGAGCGGGACGCGACCGGTGTGAGAGTCCGCGGGCGGCCGGCGGTGAGCATGGGCGATCCTGGACTCGAACCAGGGACCTCCTCCTTATCAGAGAGGCGCTCTAACCGACTGAGCTAATCGCCCTCGCGGGGCGTCATTGTAGAAAGCCGGTCCGGCGCGGTGGAGGCCGAGGAGCGCTCGCGAAGGTCTAGGCTGGCTGCGCCATGCCGCGCCGGCCCGACATGCCACGGCTTGATCGCTCGGCATTGGCAGCCGACCCGATCGAACAGTTCCGCGATTGGTACGGGCTCGCCGTGGGCGAGGTGCCCCTGGCAGACGCCATGACGCTGGCGACCCTGGGCGCCGACGGGACGGCCCCGGACGCCCGCATGGTGCTCCTCAAGGGCTTCGACGAGGATGGGTTTCGCTTCTTCACCAACCGGCGGTCGGCGAAGGGCGCGCAGCTCGCCGAGGCGCCTCAGGCCGCGCTGGTCGTCTACTGGCGCGAGCTCGATCGCCAGGTCCGGATTCGAGGGGCCGCCGAGGAACTGTCAGACGCCGAGTCGGACGCCTACTTCGAGAGCCGGCCCCGCGACTCGCAGATCGGTGCCTGGGCCTCGCCCCAGAGTCAACCCCTGCCCGACCGCGCGGACCTCGACCGGCGCTTCGATGAGGCCGCGGCGCGGTTCTCGGGCTCGGACGTGCCTCGCCCCGAGTTCTGGGGCGGTTTCGCCGTTCGCCCCGACACCGTCGAGTTCTGGCAGGGTCAGGTGGCTCGACTTCACGACCGGTTTCTCTACACGCGTGCTGGACGAGGCTGGGCCCTCGAGCGGCTTGCTCCATGAACGTGATCGGCCGATCAGCCGGACGAGGCGCGCGACTCGGCGAACGAGAGGAGCTCCTCAAGGTCCTCGAAGTGGAGCTCGGCCCTGATCCCGCGCCGGGCAGAGCGCACCCGCACCCCGGTTCCGAGCGCTGACTCGAGTGCCTCCTCGGCGCGAATCAGCGCCGCCTGCTGATCGGGATGCGCGACCACCTTTCCCGGCGGCTTATCGCCGGTGTCCTTGGCGCGGCGCTCGGTCTCCCGCACCGACCACCCCTGGGCCGCGGCCTCGCGGGCGAGAGTGCTGCGCGCCTCGGCGCCCCGGGCCTGGAGGATCGCTCGCCCGTGTCCCTCGCTCAGCTTGCCTCCGATCAAGAGGGCGAGAGCGTCGTCCGGGAGGTCGAGGAGCCGGATCAGGTTCGAGATCGCTACGCGACTTCGGCCCAGCCGGCGGGCCAGCTCTTCCTTCGAGAGGCCGAGATCCTCGACCAGGGCGGCGCACGCTCGCGCCTCGTCGACCGGGTTGAGGTTCTCGCGGGCCATGTTCTCGATCAGGGCCGTCTGAAGGCGCTCGCTCTCGTCCTGGTTGCGGATCAGCGCGGGCACGGTCTCGAGCTCGGCCTGACGGGCGGCCCGCCACCGGCGCTCGCCCGCGATCAGCTCGTAACGGCCGTCGGACAGCGGCCGGAGGATGAGCGGTTGGACGAGCCCCGCCTCGGCGATCGAGGCGGCGAGGCTGTCGATCGTGGCCTGGTCGAACTCGGTGCGCGGCTGGTCCGGGTTGGGGCGGATCAGCTCCACGGGCACGTCGCGGAAGAATGGCTCGCCGATCCCGGACTCGGGAAGGATCGCCGCCAGACCCCGGCCCATACCTCGCTTCGTCATATCTCTACCTCTACTTGAGCCTTAGGTTCGCCCGGGCGAGCCGGGCCCGCGACCGATACGGCGCCGGCGCGCTCTCTCTCCGCGAGCTCACGCGCGAGCTCGCGGTATGCGGTGGCCCCACGGGACCCGGGAGCGTGCTCGATGACCGGCTGGCCGAACCCCGGCGCCTCCGCCACGCGGATGCTGCGCGGGATGACTGTCTTGAACACGAGCTCGGGGAAATGGTCTCGAAGCTCTCGCTCGACGTCGTGCGCGAGCCTGGTCCGTTCGTCGTGCATGGTGATCACGACGCCGGTCAGAACCAGGCCCGGGTTGAGTTGGCCGCGAATCAGCTGCAGGGTATCCAGGAACTGGACCAGGCCCTCGAGTGCCAGGTACTCGGCCTGGACCGGGACGATCACCCGGTCGGCGGCGACCAGCGCGTTGACCGTCACCGGCCCGAGCGCGGGGGGGCAGTCGAGCAAAGTGAGGGCGAATCGCTCGCGAACCGGGCCGAGCATCCTGCGGAGGTTGCCATCCGATCCCTCGATCCGCGGCAGCTCGACCGCGGCGCCGGCAAGGTCACGGTTCGCGGGCACGATCCACAGGTTGTCGGGGCCTGCCGGGCGGGCTGCCTCGGCCACCGAGCACTCTCCGATCAGGCAGTCGTATGCGGAGGGACGAGCGTCGCGATCGAGGCCGAGCGCCACCGTCGCGTTGCATTGCTGGTCGAGGTCGCAGACCAGCACCTGGCTTCCCGTGGTCGCCGCGCAGGCGGCGATGTTGACCGCGGTCGTCGTCTTGCCGACCCCGCCCTTCTGGTTCGCGATCGCGTACACCGAGCCCATGTCGCGCCGACCTTACCTGTCGCCCACGACGGGCCCTCGAGCCTCAACTCGACGCGCCGAACGGGCGCTTCTTCGCAAGCCCAGGGCGTCTCGGCAGGTCTGCCGGGGTGCTGCCGGTCTTTCGCACCACGTGGAGGTGGCGGTTACGAGACCCCGCATAGGGGCCCACGGAGAGGATCTCGACGGGCTTCATCGCCAGGCGGCTCGCCGCGCGCTCCAGCTCGCGTTCCTCGTCGGGGCGGCGGCGGCCCTTCCAGGCGACCAGCACTCCGCCCTCGACCAGCAGGGGCGAGGCGAGCTCGGCGAGCGTCGACAGCCGCCCGACGGCGCGCGCCGTCACGGCCTGATGAACCTCGCGCCCGCCCGATGGCGGGCCGCTCATCGCCCAGCTCTCGGAGCGCTCGCAGACCACCCGTGCGTTGACGATGTCGGCGTCGGCAATGGCCCTCGAGATGAACTCGCACTTGCGACCTATGGACTCGACCAGATCCACGCGAGCGCCTGGCAGAGCGACCGCGAGGACCAGGCCCGGAAAGCCCGCGCCCGCGCCGACGTCGGCGATCGTCGAGGCCTCGCGCAGGTCGTCCACCACCAGGCCGCTCAGGGAGTCGGCGACGTGGACGCTCCACGCCCGGTGAGGATCGGCCACGGAGGTCGGTGCCGCGGGGTCGTTCGCAAGGAGGTGGAGGACCCGGGCGAGCGCCTCGCGCGCCGCCGGCGCCAACTCCGGACCGGCGCCTGGAGGGGCGCTCAATCGCTGACCAGGGGCGCGACGATCACGCAGCGCTCGGGCTCCTGTCCCTCGCTGAACGTCTCGATGCCACCGCGATCCTTGAGGTGCTGGTGAACGACCCGGCGCTCGGTCGGGGTCATCGGCTCGAGCTCGATCTCCTTGCCCGCCTTGAGGGCGCGCTCCGCCGCTCGATCGGCCTGGCGCTCGATCGCCTCGCGGCGACGCGCTCGATATCCCGCCGCGTCGACGACTACACGCTTTCGGTCCTGGCGGCCGCGAAACGCCGCTCGGTAGCAGAGCAGCTGAACCGCGTCGATCGTCTGCCCTCGCCGACCGATCAACAGGCCGACGTCGTCGCCCTCGATCCGCCCCACGATCTCCTCGTCGACCTCATCGACCTCGATGCTCGCGTCGATTCGCAGCTCGTCGACCACCCGCTCCAAGATGGCTCGAACCCGGTCGACGGGCTCCACATCGATCGCTTCGGCACTCAACGGCGTTTCTTTCGTTTTCGCGGCGGAGGCGGTGGGGCCTTTGCAGCCTTCTCCTCCTCTTCGGTCGGCTTGGGGGGTGGGGGGATCAACTGCTTGACGACCCATTGCTGACCCATCGTCCAGAGGTTGGTCGTGATCCAGTAGACGATCAGACCAGCGGGGAAGTTGATCACGAACGGCGTGAAGATCACCGGGAGCGCGTACATCATCAGGCGCTGATTCCCCTCCGCCGAGGAGGCCATGATCGAGGTCGAGCCGACCATGGTCACGAAGTAGAGGATGATCATCACGATCAGCGCGGCGCCGGTCGCCTTCTCGTCGAGCGTCACCCCCAAGAAATCAGGGCTGCTCCCCACCGCGTTGATCTCCGTGTTGAACTCGGAGCTCCGCAGCAGCGAGAACAGGGCGAAGAACACGGGCAGCTGGAGGAGCAGCGGAACGCAGGAGGCGAGAGGGTTGATCTTGTTCTCGCGGTAGAACTCCATCAGCTCGCGCTGAAGCCGCTGGCGGTCGTCCTTGTAGCGCTCCTGGATCCGCTTGATCTCGGGCTGGTGGGCCTGGAGCGAGCGCATCGAGCGGATCTGCCTCAGCGAGAGGGGAAGAATCGCGAGGCGCGTGACGATGGTCAGGAAGATGATCGCCAGGCCCCAGCTCGCGTACACGTTGTCGTAGAAGAAGGTGAGGACCGAGTTCGCGACGTCGATCAGCGGCTGCAGGATGTTGGCATCGATGATCACGCGGCGACACCGCGCTTCGACCTGAAGATCGTCCGCGCCTCGACCGGGTCATATCCCCCGTGGCTGAAGGGGTTGCACCGCGCCAGTCGCCAGGCGGCCAGGATCAGCCCGCGAGTCGCGCCCAGCTCGCGGATGGCCTCCGCCGCGTAGGCCGAGCAGGTGGGCTCGAACTTGCAGCGGCGCGGCAGAGCGGGCGAGACGAAGCGCTGGTAGAGGCGGATCGGAGCAAGCACGACCGCGGTCACGGAGCGTTTCACGTTTTACGCCCCCACCTAGGCGGTTCCGCCCGCCGTGCGGGCTTCAGCCACCAACTGCTCCAGCGCGCTGGCGACTGCCGACGGCCCGTCGCGGTCCAGCAATCCGGCGACGTCCGGGCGGGCGACGAGGACGAAGTCGTGGCCCGGCGGGAGAGATTCTCCCAGGGCCCAAAAGGCGTCCTTCAAGGCTCGCTTCACGGCATTCCTCTCTACCGCGCCACCGACCTTGCGGCTCACCGACACCCCAAGCCTGACCGCCCCGCCCCCATCCGCGGTCGTCCGTGGAAACGCGTAAACGACCAGGAATCGGTTCGAATGGGACTGGCCGTTTCGGTAGACCCGGTCGAAGTCGCCGCTGCGGGACAGGCGACCGCGCTTGCGCCGCTCGCCCGGCGACCCCGGATGGCCACTCGTCACGGCGTCAGCCGCTTGCGACCCTTGCGGCGCCGGCGCTTGATGATGTCTCGGCCACTGCGCGTTCGCATGCGGGCGCGAAACCCGTGGGTCCGAGCCCGCTTGCGCTTCTTGGGTTGATAGGTCCGCTTCACGACCGGCGAGGCAGTATAAGCCGCGCCGCAACAGGTGACTGTGAGCCGCCCGGATTCTTTATGCCGCGAATTGCGAGGTAGGAGGGGCAGTCCCTCGCGGGTCACCATTTCCCGGTTCTATGATCGCGCGCCGTGCGCAACGACCCGCTCCCCGACGACCTCGCCTCGATCTGGAGCGGGGTCAAGGAACGGCTCCGCGGGGAGCTGCCGAGTTCCACATTCGAGCTCTGGATCGCCCCCCTCAGAGCGGTCTCGGTGAACGCGTCGACGCTCTATGTAGCCGCCCCCGACGGAACCCGCGCGTGGGTCGAGCGCCGCTACGGACGAGCGGTCGAGCGAGCGCTGCAGGTCACGAACAAAGGGGTACAACGCGTGGCGATCGTCGCCGCCGGAGTCGAGCCGGCGGAAGCGCCGTCGCGCGCGGGATGGAGCACGGGCGTCGAGTCGCTGCCGATCGATCCCGGCCACACCTTCGAGCGGTTCGTGATCGGCGACGGAAACCGCCTCGCCCACGCGGCCGCGCTCGCCGTCGCCGAAACCCCGGGCGAGGCCTACAACCCACTCTTCCTGCACGGCCCGCCGGGGCTCGGAAAGACCCACCTCCTCGGGGCGATCGGCAACTACATTCGACGCCAACGGCGCGACCTGCAGGTCCACTACACGACCGCCGAGCGCTTCACGACCGAGTTCGTGGCAGCGCTCCGAAACGACGGGCCTGAGAGGTTCAAGGAGCGCTATCGCGCCCTCGACGCGCTGCTGATCGACGATGTACAGGCACTCGAGGGCAAGGAGCACACGCAAGAAGAGTTCGTGCACACGTTCAACGCGCTCCACGCGACCGGAAAACAGATCGTGCTCTCGAGCGATCGGCCACCCGAGTCCCTGGCCCGGCTGGCAGAGCGACTCCGGGACCGATTTCAGTGGGGCTTGATCGCACAGCTCGGACCACCCGACCTTCGAACCCGAACGACCTTGTTGTGGCGGATGGCAGTCGACGCGCCAGGGGCTCCCCTCGAGCCGATCGCCCTTCAGGAGCTCGCGGCTCAGACGGCCGGAAACGTACGTCGCCTCGAGGGGACCATGACCCGGGTGATCGCTCTCTCCTCGGTACTCGGAAAGCCGGTTACGCAGGCGCTCGTGAAGCGCGCGCTCGGCGATCGCGACGGCGCGCTTGGTCGACCCCAGCATGGAAAGGCCGCACCGAGCGTTCTGACGATCCAGGAAGCCTCATGCGCGGTTCTGGAGGTCAGCCGAGCCGACCTCCTTTCCAGCAAGCGAACAGCACGTATCGTCAGGGCTCGCCAGCTCGCCATGTACCTGAGCCGAGACTTGACCGCAATGTCGCTGGCTCAGATCGCGCGGGAGTTCGATCGAGATCACAGCACCGTTCTCCACGCGATCCGAGCCGTGACCGCGCGCCTTGAACCCGGATCGGAGATCAGCGAACAACTCCAACGTATGCACGATCTTGTTCACGCGAAACGCACAACGGATCAACCTCCCAACCCTCTCTCCACCGCCCACGCGAACCGTCCACACCAACCGTCCACGCCGCCAAGCCGCCCGCCCGCACGGTAAACATGCATTCCCCACCGTCCTCCACCACACCTAATACATCTGAGCCAAATAGGAAGATGCTAGATCTCGCCATGAAGCTGACCATCTCCCGCGATTCCCTTCTCACCGGTCTGCAGCTCGCCGCCCGTGCCGTTTCAAACCGCGCCACGCTGCCATCGCTGGGCGGCATCCACTTCACGGCTCTCAGCGGCTCCCTGACGCTTCAGGCAACCGACACGGAGTTGGGCCTCAAAGTCACCCTCGACGATGCAAGGGTCGAGACCGACGGGAGCGTCCTGCTACCCGGCCGCTTGATCGGCGACGTGGTGAGGAACCTGCCCATCGGCGACGTTGTGCTCGCGCTGCGGCCCGAAGAGCGTGACGTCGAGCTGACCACGGGTGGCGCCCGGTTTCACCTGCGCACCCTTCCCACCGAGGACTTTCCACGCTTCCCCGAGCTCGAGGAAGGAAGCGCTTCGCTCCCTGCGCGGCCGCTGGAGGAGACGATCGATCGCGTAGCGCGTGCCGCGTCGCGTGATGAGGTGCGCCCGATCCTCACCGGGGTTCTGTTCCAGGCCGAGGGAAGCAAGCTGACCATGGTCGCCACCGACTCCTACCGGCTGAGCGTCAAGCACACCGACTTGGGGGCGGCGGTGTCGGAGTCGATCGAGGCAAACGTTCCCGCTCGCGCGCTTCGCGAGCTCGCTCGGGTGATCTCACAACAGGACACGGAGACGGTCTCCATGTCGCTGGCTCGAAACCAGGCCGTGTTCTCGGTCGGCCCGGTGGTGCTCTTCTCACGCCTGATCGAGGGCCAATTCCCGAGCTGGCGCCAGTTGATCCCCGAATCGTTCGAGCACGAGGTGAGGCTGCAGCGAGCCGAGCTCTTGGAGGTCGCGAAGCGGATCGGCCAGCTGGCACAGCGCAATGCGCCGCTCCGCTTCGCCTTCGCGGAAGGCGAGCTCACGATCGCGGCCGAGACGCCGGAGGTGGGCGACGCGAGCGAGTCTCTCCCGGCGCCGTACTCGGGTGAGTCGCTGGAGATCGCCTTCAATCCCCAGTTCCTGATCGAGGGGCTCGAGAGCATCGACACCGACGACCTGGTGATCAAGCTCAGCTCGCCCCTTCGCCCCGGTCTGCTCGAGCCGGTCGACCGCGAGGACTTCAGCTATCTCGTGATGCCGATCCGGCTCAACGTGTAGTCGTGCCCACGCTCGAGCCCCCCGGCGCGGGCGAAGCTCGGGCGCCCGGCATGCTCGTGACCAGCGCGGCCGTGATGGGGTTTCGCAACCTGGGAACCCAGGAGGTCGAGCTCGGTGGCGGATTGACCCTCCTATGGGGTCTGAACGGAGCCGGGAAGACGAACCTCTTGGAGGCCGTCTGCGCAGGGCTTTCAGGGCATTCGTGCCGGACCCGCAACGAGCGGGAAATGGTGGCGTTCGACGAGCGTCTCGCCAGGGTCGAGGTGGGGGTTTCAGACGGCGCCGAGCGGCGGAGCTTCCTGTGGTCGCTCGCGCGGGATGGCGAGCGGCGCCACCTGATGGACGAGAACCCGGCATCTGAAGCCGGAGCGGGCGCGCGTCCGGCGCTGGCCATCTTCATTCCCGACCGCCTGGGCGTTTTGAAGGGCCCGCCCTCTGCGAGGCGCGGCCACCTCGATGCGCTCCTCGCCGCCCTTCGGCCGGCGCGGGCGAACCTGCGGCGTGCTTACGGGCGGGCGCTGGCCCAGCGAAACGCCCTGCTCGGCCGGGTGCGAGCCGGCGTCGCCCCGGACGATTCCCTCGACGCGTGGGATTGGGAGCTGGCGCGCGCGGGCGTCGAGCTGGCCGCCGCGCGGAGCGACGCCGTCGGTGCCCTGGCCCCCGAGTTCGCCGCCGCCGCCGCCGACCTGGGCCTCCCGGGAGAGGGACGGCTCGCGTATCGCCCTCGATCCGAAGCGTCTGACCCCGCCGGATTGGCCGACGAGCTCCGCTCACGGCGCGAGACCGATCTCCGGCGCGGCCACACGACCCACGGGCCCCATCTCGACGATCTCGACCTGTCGCTGGGCGGGCGGTCGTTGCGGCGCTTCGGCTCCCAGGGCGAGCAGCGTGCCGCGATGCTCGCCCTGCTGTTTGCCGAGCGCAGGGCGCTGCTCGAGGCCCGGCGGACTCCCCCCCTGATGCTCCTCGATGACGTGATGAGCGAGCTGGATCCGAGGCGCAGAGCGCTCTTGGCGCACAGGCTGCTGGAGGGTGGCGGTCAGGCGGTCCTCACTGCCACCGAGCCGGGCGAGCTCCCCGAGGGATGTGAGCGGGTCGAGCTCGAGTTGCGCGCGGGGAGGGCGCGTCGCTCGCGGGCCACCGCGACGCCTGAGCCCGTGGCTCCGGCACTCGCCGCATGAGCGGGCGCTCCTCGCCACGCTCCCTGGGCGCGGCCTTGCACGCCCTGCGTCAGCGAACCGAGCCGAGGACGCCGCTGGCCGCGGTGCAGGGTGTCTGGGCCGCGGCCGTGGGAGAAGCGGTGGCGGCGCAGGCCGAACCGGTCGCGGAGCGCGACGGGGTGGTGACCGTTGCGTGCCGATCGTCGACCTGGGCCCAGGAGCTGGACCTGCTCCAGATCGAGCTCCTGGACGCGGTCAACGCCCGGCTCGGGGGGGGCGATGGCGATGGCGATCGTCGGGTGGTCGCGCAGCTTCGGTTCACGGCTCGGGTCCAGGATCGCTTTTGAACGCGATTTGCAGGTAATTTATGACGAACTTGCAGGTTTTCCGGGGACCTTTGCTGGTATCCTTCAATTAGGTTGATTCGACGCCCCGAACCGCCAGGGCCGCGCCGTCTGCGGTACACCGGCCGGTCGGGGTTTCTCATGACGCCAGCGAGCGGAAAGGACTGAGTGGCGAGCAAGGCGCAGACGGACGGCAGCGACAGCAAAGCGGCCTCGGCGAAGAGCACCGGCAAGGCAGCCCGAGCCGGGACCAAGGGCCGCGCCGCGAGCGACGGCTA
Source organism: uncultured bacterium (assembly GCA_963720685.1). Taxonomy (GTDB): domain Bacteria; phylum Actinomycetota; class Thermoleophilia; order Solirubrobacterales; family 70-9; genus AC-56. The sequence goes on from CAVRGF010000005.1 coordinate 63,690, forward strand.
CAGCGCCAAGGACATCACGGTCCTGGAGGGGCTCGAGGCCGTTCGCAAGCGCCCGGGCATGTACATCGGATCGACCGGCCCCCGCGGCCTCCACCACCTGGTCTACGAGGTCGTGGACAACTCGGTGGATGAGGCGATCGCCGGGTTCTGCAGCCAGGTCACCGTCACCCTCCATCCCGACAACTCGGTAACCGTGGTCGACGATGGCCGCGGGATCCCGGTCGAGGAGCACGAGAAGGAGAAGCGGCCCGCGGCCGAGGTGGTGATGACGACGCTTCATGCCGGTGGCAAGTTCGGCGATGGCGGGGGTTACAAGGTGTCGGGCGGGCTGCACGGCGTCGGCGTCTCGGTCGTGAACGCGCTCTCGGAGCGGCTGCACCTGGAAGTGCGCCGCGACGGCAGCGTCTGGTCCCAGGACTACGAGCGGGGCGAGCCGTGCAGCGAGCTCTCGCAGGGGGGAGAGACCAGCGGCACGGGTACGGCGATCACCTTCCTGCCCGACGACGACGTGTTCGAGGACCTGGTCCTCGACTACCAGACCCTCTCGGAGCGGCTGCGCGAGACCGCGTTCCTGACCCGCAACCTGCGGATCGAGCTGATCGACGAGCGGGGCGCCGGGCAGAAGGAGACCTTCCAGTACAAGGGCGGCATCGTCGACTTCGTAGCCCACCTGAACGAGAACAAGGACGCGCTCCACCGAAAGACCGTCTACTTCGACAGCGACGCCGACGAGGGGCAGGTCGAGGTCGCGATGCAATGGAACTCCTCCTACCAGGAGTCGGTGTTCAGCTTCGCGAACAACATCAACACTCACGAGGGCGGGTCGCACCTGTCCGGCTTCCGCTCGGCGCTGACCCGGACGCTGAACGCGTACGCGCGCGAGAAGGGCCTTCTGAAGGAGAAGGACGACAACCTGAGCGGCGAGGACGTGCGCGAGGGGCTGACCGCGGTGATCTCGGTCAAGCTGCGCGACCCCCAGTTCGAGGGCCAGACCAAGACCAAGCTCGGCAACCCGCCGGTCGAGGGCCTGGTCAAGGAGACCGTGAACCGAAAGCTCGGCGAGTTCCTGGAGGAGAACCCGGGCGAGGGGCGGCGGATCCTCCAGAAGGCCGTCGACGCCGCGCGAGCCCGCGAGGCGGCCCGCAAGGCCCGCGATCTGACCCGCCGAAAGTCGGCGCTGGAGAACTCGACCCTGCCGGGCAAGCTCGCCGACTGCACGGTCAAGGACCCGGCGGTGGCCGAGCTGTTCATCGTCGAGGGCGACTCCGCCGGCGGCTCGGCCAAGCAAGGCCGCGAGCGCTCGAACCAGGCCGTTCTGCCCCTGAGGGGCAAGATCATCAACGTCGAGAAGAGCCGCATCGACAAGGTGCTGTCGAACCAGGAGATCCAGGCGCTGATCACCGCCATCGGCACCGGGGTCCACGATGAGTTCAAGCTCGACGACGCCCGCTACCACAAGCTGATCGTGATGACGGACGCCGACGTCGATGGCGCCCACATACGCACCCTGGTCCTGACCTTCCTCTATCGCCAGATGCCCGAGCTGATCGACGCGGGCTACGTGTATATAGCCAAGCCGCCGCTCTATCGGGTCAAGAGCGGGCGCCAGGAGATATACGTCGAACGGGAGGCGGAGCTCGAGGACGTGCTGCTCCGGGACCGCCTCGACGAGTATGAGATCGCCGACGCGGAGGGCGAGAATCACAAGCTCTCGGCGGCCCGTTGGCAGCGCTTCAACCGGCGCCACAAGGAGTACGAGGGTTGGGCAGATTCGCTCCAGGCCGAGTTCGGCCACGAGCTCGTCGCCTTCCTGGCCGAGTCGCAGATCCTCGACGCCGGCGTCGCGACGATCCCCGCCGTCCGCAAGCTGATCGAGGCCGAGGATCCTGAGGAGGAGCCGTTCGAGACGTCGCTGATCAGCGGCTCATCCGACGAGTTGGTCGTCAAGGCGATCCACCGGGCGTCCGGCCTCGCCCGCACGCACCGGCTGTCGGCCGGGCTGCTCGCCTCGACCGACTACCGAAAGCTGGTCGAGGTTCACGCTGAGCTTCTGAAGCAGGTCGGCCGCCCGCCCTTCACGGTAAGTCTGGGCAAGAAGCAGCGAGGCGCGGACTCGTTCGGCCTGCTGCGCCAGGCGGTCATCGACCTGGCGAAGGACGGAATCCCGTTGCAGCGCTTCAAGGGCCTTGGCGAGATGAACGCCGAGCAGCTGCGACAGACGACCATGGATCCCTCGAGCCGAACGCTCCAGCGGGTGACGATCGAGGACGCGGCCGCGGTGGAGCGGATCTTCAGCGAGCTGATGGGAGACAAGGTTGAGCCGCGCAAGCGCTTTATCGAGAAGCACGCCAAGGAGGTCAGGTTCCTGGATGTCTGAGCGCGGCCGCTGCAAACCGTCGCATCTCGGTCGACTCGGTCGATCGTCTCGCTCACGTAGGTCTGGCTACGCGCGCTCCGCCGATCTCCCTGCGTCGACCGACCTGCTCGGTTTTCGCGGCCGTTCGCTGGACACCGATTTGCATTTGACTCCCCACGCCGCCCGCGTCGCAACCCGGCGGCAGCGGAGTCGTAGGCGAGCAGCCGCCGGAGTTAGTTGATGGAGACCGGTGGACTTGACGCGCTGACCGGGCGGATCGAGGAGCGCGAGCTCACTCAGGAGATGCGGTCCTCCTACCTGGATTACGCGATGAGCGTGATCGTGGGGCGGGCGCTGCCGGACGTTCGCGACGGGCTGAAGCCGGTGCACAGGCGCGTCCTCTACGCGATGCACGACCTCGGGCTTCAGCCGAATCGCCCGTACCGCAAGTGCGCCTTCATCGTCGGAGAGGTGATGGGCAAGTACCACCCGCACGGCGACAGCGCGATCTACGACACGCTCGTCCGGATGGCGCAGGAGTTCTCCCTGCGTTACCCGCTGGTCGACGGGCAGGGCAACTTCGGCTCGATCGACGACGATCCGGCCGCGGCCATGCGCTACACCGAGGCGCGGCTGGCGCGGATCAGCACCGAGATGCTGAGGGACATCGAGTCCGAGACGGTGGACTTCGTCCCCAACTACGACGAGACGGCGACGGAGCCACTCGTACTTCCGGCGAGGTTCCCGAACCTGCTCGTCAACGGCTCGTCGGGGATCGCGGTCGGGATGGCCACCAACATCCCGCCCCACAACATCCGCGAAGTGGTCGGCGCCGTCAAGGCGTACATCGACAATCCCGAGGTCGACCTCGCGGCGCTGATGAAGCACGTCAAGGGGCCGGACTTCCCCGGCGGCGGCCAGATGAGCATGGAAGGCATCCGAGACGCCTACGCGTCGGGGCGTGGCAGCCTCAAGATCCGCGCCCGGGCCCATGTCGAGCCGTTGAGGGGCGGCAAGGAGGCGATCATCGTCTCCGAGCTCCCGTTCATGGTCAAGAAGGGAGGTGACGGTGGCCTGATCACCAAGATCGCCGACCTCGTCCGGGAGAAGAAGATCACCGGGATCTCGGACTTGCGCGACGAGTCGGACCGCTCGGGGATGCGCCTCGTCATCGAGCTGAAGCGCGGCGGCGATCCCGCGAAGGTGGTCCTCAGCCAGCTCCACAAGCACACCCAGATGCAGACCACGTTCGGGGTCAACATGGTCGCCCTCGTCGACGGCGTGCCGCGCACGCTCAGTCTCAAGGAACTGGTCGAGACCTACGTCGGCCACCAGCGCGAGGTGGTGACCAAGCGGACCCAGTTCCAACTCCGCAAGGCCGAAGCGCGCGCCCACATCCTCGAGGGGCTCCTGATCGCCCTCGACAACCTCGACGAGGTGATCGCCCTGATCCGGGGATCGGACGACCCGGACATGGCTCGCGAGGGACTGATCGCAAAGTTCGAGCTCTCCGACGAGCAGGCGCAGGCGATTCTCGACATGCGGCTGCAGCGCCTCACCGCGCTCGAGTCCGGAAAGGTCCGATCCGAGCACGCAGAGTTGATGGAGACGATCAAGGAGCTGCGGGAGATCCTCGGCGAACCAGCTCGCATCGACGGTCTGATCGTCGAGGAGATCGACGATCTCACCCAGCGCTACGGCGACGAGCGCCGCACCGAGATCGTCCACTTCGAGGGCGACGTCGACATCGAGGACATGATCGCCGACCAGCAGATGGTGATCTCGATCACGCACTCGGGATACGTCAAGCGGCTCCCGCTCGCCACCTATCGGCAACAGCGTCGTGGGGGGATCGGCGTCATGGGCATGGACATGAAGGAGGGCGACTACATCGAGCACCTCCACATCTGCTCGACCCACGATTACCTGCTCTTCTTCACCAATCGAGGCAAGGTCTATCGGCTGAAGGTCTACGAGCTGCCGGAGGGATCGCGCACCTCGAAGGGCAAGGCGCTCGTCAACGTGCTGCCGCTCCGTGAGGGCGAGAGGGTGATGGCCGTGATCCCCACCCGTGACTTCAAGGAGAACAAGTACCTCGTCTTCGCCACCGCGAAGGGGCTGGTCAAGAAGACCGAGTTCATCGCCTACAACACGCCGATCCGCGCCGACGGGATCATCGCCATCAAGGTCCGCGACGGCGACGAGCTCGTCCAGGTGCGACTCACCTCGGGCGGCGACGATCTGCTGTTGGTCTCCAAGTCGGGCAACGCGTCCAGGTTCAGCGAGTCCGCGGTCCGCGCAATGGGCCGTGACACGTCCGGCGTCAAGGGAATGAACGTGGCCGGGAAGGTCGACGGCCAGGCCAACCGAGTTCTCGCGATGGACGTCGCAAAGGACGACTCGGAGCTATTCGTCGTCACCGAGAACGGCTACGGCAAGCGTACGGCGGTGGCCGAGTACCCGGTCAAGGGGCGCGGCACGAAGGGCGTCCTGACCGCCAAGCTGACCGCCAAGAAGGGGGGGCTCGCGGGGGCCTTGATCGTTCGCGAGCACCAGGATCTGCTGTTCATCTCCGAGCTCGGGATGGTGCAGCGGACCAACGCAGGCGGCATCTCTCAGATGGGCCGTGCGACCCAGGGCGTCCGGGTGATGAACATGAAGGAGGACGACCGCGTGAGCGCCGTGGCGCTCGTGGTCGAGTCGGGGGCATCCGTCGCTGAAGAGGTCGAGGAGGTCGCCGAGGCGGCCGCCGACGGTGCGAAGCCGGCCGAGCCCACGACCACGGCGACAGACGGCGAACCCGGCTGAGCGGCGACCGATCCGCGGGTAGGGTTGCGGGCGTGGATCGGCTGCGCGATCGCAATGCGCTGATAACGGGGGCAGGGGGCGGGCTCGGCGAGTACATCGCGCGGGCGCTGGCCGCCGAGGGCGTCAACCTGGCGCTCACCGACCTGGCCGGGGCGCCCGTCGACGGGCTGGCGACCGAGCTCGGTGCCACCGGCATCCGCGTCGAGCACACCCCGGTCGACCTGACCGCCGCCGCGGACCGGGCCCGGCTCGCCGAGTGGGCGTCGGAGGCTCTCGGGCCGATCGACGTTCTGGTGAACAATGCCGGGATCGAGTTCGGCGGCCCGTTCACCGGGACGACCGAAGCCGAGCTCGAGGCGATCGTCGCAGTCAACCTTCTGGCGGTGATGGACCTGACTCGCCTGATGCTCCCCGGGATGCAGGAGCGCCGCCGCGGCCACGTGGTCAACATCGCGTCGCTCGCCGGCAAGGCGCCGGCACCCTACCTGGCCTCCTATTCGGCGACCAAGCATGGCGTCGTCGGGTTCACGCACGCTCTGCGGGCCGAGCATGGATCAGAGCCCGTCGGGTTCACCGCGATCTGCCCGGCGTTCATCAGCCGGGTCGGCATGTACGGGCGGATCGAGGATCGGATAGAGGGGCCGAACCCGATCGGCACCCTGCCGCCCGAACGGGTCGGCGAGGCCGTGGTCCGAGCCCTTGACCGCAACCCGCCTGAGGTGATCGTCGGCGGCACGGCCGTCCGGGGGTTGGTCCGGCTGTACGGCTTGTTCCCCGGAGCCGCAGTGCGGCTGGCACGCAACCGCCGCTCGATGGAGTTCGCCGATCGCTTCGCGAAGGCGCGCGGGCGGCTTTAGCCGTACCACCTCACCGCGCCGCCCGTTCTGCTTCAATCGGTGGACCGGAGAAAGGAGGTGGTCCTAACTTTGAGTCACATGCATTTCGGGACCCGGAGGTGCAGGGCCGCTAGGTAGGCCAACTGCGGGCCGCCCGGCGGAATCCAACCCGGGCACCGACGAGATCGGGTGGTGGGGAGCACGTCCCGCCTCACTGCGAATCCCGTTCTCGTTCCAACCGCACCTGCGAGCCGGGGTCGCCTCGAGTTGTCGGGGCGGCCCCGCCGCTCGCGAGGTCCGTTGGGACTGTCGCCGCGCTCTAGAGGCCGCTCAGGCCGCGACCAGGTACGGCTTCCAGGCGACCGGTATTCGCGGGCTGGCGAGGTGGATGAACACGGTCGGCCCCGGTGGCCGGGGATGGTTTCGCGGATGCATCCGCGCCTCGCGCGGGGTCAGGTTGCCCTTCTTTCGGTTGCACGGAGCGCACGAGGCGACGATGTTCTCCCATACCGACCGGCCACCTCGGCTGCGCGGGATCACGTGATCGACGGTAAGGCCGCCGGACTGGTGTCCGCAGTATTGGCACGTCCACGCATCCCGCGCGAGCACGGCCTTGCGCGTGATCTTGCGGCGGTGGACGTCGCGAGGCACTCTGACGTAGCGGACCAGCCGGATCACGCATGGACGCTGAAACACCAACCGCTCGGAGTGCAGGGCGCCCTCGCCGCGCTCCAGGATCTCCGCCCGCTCCTTGAGGACCAGGACCGCGGCACGGCGAATGTTGCATACGTTGATCGGCTCGTAGCTGGCGTTCAAGACCAGCACCCGACCCCCGATCCCGCGGCCTGCCCGGCGCCCGTTGACAATGCCGACCCCCGCGCGTGATGTCCCCCGCGGCTCCGGCGCCCTGGCGCTTCGCAGCCCTACGTGAGGGTCGGCCGCCGTGTCCATAGCAGCCACGATTGTAGACGGCGCCCCCCTGGCGGCCGGATCGACCAGCGGCCCGCCCGCCATCGTCAAGCGGATCGGTACGGCGGATCTCGAATCGATCAGGTCCCCGGGATGCCTTCGGCTGCGATCGGGTAGGTCCCCAGAACGCGAACCGACTCCGCTTGGGCTCGCAGCGCCTCGATTGCCTCGGCGACCGTCGCGTCGTCGGCCGGTCCGTCGAGGTCGACGAAGAACATGTAGCGGCCCAGTCCGCTGCGGCGGGGTCGCGACTCGATCCTGGTCAGGTTCACGGCGCGGCTCGAGAACGCCGTCAGCGCCTCCACCAGAGCGCCGGGGTGATCCGCGCCGAGCTCGGAGAAGACCAGTGTGGTCCGCCACGCGCCGGCGCCCGAGGCCAGGGTCCCCTCCGGGGCGATCCAAACGAACCGGGTCACGTTGTCGGGGCTGTCCTCGACCCCCTCGCGCAGCACCGTGCATCCGTAGATCCCTGCCGCCGACGCCGCCCCGAGGGCCGCCCAAGGCTCCGAGCTCGACGCAACCTCGCGAACCGCCTCGGCCGTGCTGGACGTCGCCCGGACCACGGCTCGGGGAAGCTCCTCGCGTATGAACCGAGCGCACTGGGCGCTCGCCTGCGGGTGCGAGATGACCGCCTCGATCCCCTGGAGGGGAAGCTGCTCGCGCGCGATCAGGCTGCTGTGGATCGGATGGTCGTGCTCTCCGGCGATCGTGACGGGGAAGCCCTCGAACGCGAGCGTGTCGAGGGTCGCGCGCACCGAGCCCTCGATCGAGTTCTCGAACGGCACCAGCGCGCGGTCAACCTCGCCTTCTCCCACGGCGCGAATCGCGTCGTACACGGTGGGCGCCGGGCGGGCGTCGATCTGCTCGCTTCCCGCCGCCGCCCGCAGGGCATCATCCGAGAAGGTGCCCGCCGGTCCCAGGAACGCGACGCGTGCGGTCACGATCGAATCATCGTCCCGGCGTTGGATGCGCCCGCGCGGCCACGCGCCGGCTAGCGGAACGTGACCGTGTAGGTCGAGCGGTTGTTCGTGGTGATGCGCTCGCCGGGCACCGGTTCGACGGTCACCTCGAGGATGAGCTCCGTGTTCTTGTCGGGTGCCGGCCGGACCGGGATCGACGCCGTCTGGATCGACCCGGCGGTGAGGCGCGGGATCGTGCCGCTGCCGGTGATCGTCTGGGTGCCGCCGGTGAGCTGGAAGCTGACCGCCACGGCGCTCTCGTCGGCGCTGCCCTGATTCTGCACCTGGACTTCGAGCTCCGGTCTCCCGCTGCCGCTGATCGTCGCCGGCGTGTTCGGGTCGAGTGTCGTGTCCCCGGGCTTGACGGTGGTCTGAAGCAGGGCGAGCCCGTGGCTGCCACTGGTCGCCTTGCCCGCCGACACCGCGGCCAGGGCGGTCGAGACCTGAAGCGAGTCGAGCCAGCGCTCCGGATCAGCCATGGAGATGCTGTCGGGAACCGTCGCGTTGATGTCTTGGTCGGCGAGCTCGGTGTTGATCTGGCCCTCGGCCAGCCGGTAGAGGACGTCACTGGCCAGGAAGTACTGCATATAGCCGGCGATCGAGTTGACGGCCTTGGTCCGGTCGGGCCCTGGGTCCCCCAGCGCCGCCTTCATCTGGTCCGATATGCCGGTCAGGGCGTCACGCCGCAGGTCGAAGGACTGGTTGAGCTGGTTCTGCGCGTCGTCGAGCCCGCCGGGGGTGTCGAGGGCATGAACCCGCTCGTCGAGGCTCTCCGCCGTCCCGCGATCCGCCGCGATCTGGGCTTCGAAGCTGAGCGGCGAGAGACCGCCCGGATCGCTCAGCCGCTCGAAGAAGTCCTTGGAGAGCTGGTTGGACTGGGTGGCGATCGCGGTCAGGTCGGACGCGTAGTTCTCATAGCTTCGCTGCTTGCGGGCATTGAGGCAGCCTCGAATGCCCAGCACCACCAGGATCAGCACGATCACCAGCACGCCGACGCCGATCGCGCGCCGGGCCATGATCTGGCGTTGTCGATCGGACACGCGGCGGGAGGGCGGGCGGCCGCCGCCCGATTCCGCTAGCGGTTCGTCCTCGTCTCCGAATGCCAAAGCTGAACCCCGTTGGGTGCCTTCAACGCCGAGAGTATGACCCCTGCGCCGGGCGCGTCCGCCCGCCGTGGGGCAACCAAGCCCGGGCAGGCAGGGTACGAACCGTGCGCGGCGAAGCTGAATTCGGAGATGGTGGGCGATCTGGTCATGGAGCGTTTCCGGATCCTCGAGCGAGTGGGCTCAGGGGGAATGGGCACCGTCTACCGGGCGTTCGATGAGCGCCTCCAGCGCCAGGTGGCCGTCAAGGAGATCCCCGCGGCGGACGCGGACCGCATTCTGCGCGAGGCCCAAGCGGCCGCGCGCCTCAATCACCCCGGCATCGTGACCCTGTACGAGCTCGGGTCCGAGCATGGGTGCGCCCTGCTGGTCAGCGAGCTGGTCGACGGCGCGACCCTCGCCGAGCTCGCCGAGTCTGGTGATCTCTCGGATCGCGACGTGGCCGGGTTCGGGGCGGATATCTGCGCGGCGCTCACCCATGCGCACGCGCGCGGCGTGATCCATCGAGACGTCAAGCCCCACAACGTGATCGTCCAGGTCGACTCGGGAGCGGGGAGGCGGGCGAAGTTGATGGACTTCGGGATCGCGTCGCTGGCCGGCGCTCCGGCGCTGACCGCGACCGGCGAAGTGGTCGGCACCTTGGCCTACATGGCCCCCGAGCAGGCGGACGGCGAGGTCGCCGACGAGGCGGCCGACGTCTACTCGCTCGCGTTGACGCTCTATGAATGCTGGGCGGGCATCAACCCCGTCGCCCGCCCGACGCCGGTCGAGACGGCGCGCGAGATCGGAAACCCGCTGCCCGGCCTGCGCGAGTACCGCCCCGACCTCCCTGAACGGCTCGCCGACGGGATCGACGCCTGCCTCGACCCGGACCCGGCCATGCGTCCTTCGCTGGCCGAGCTCCGAAGCGACCTCGAGGGCGTGATCGGGGCCCTGGACGATGGGGCCGCGGTGCCGTCCGCGCAGGGCGACGAGGGATCGGCGAAGCCGCGGGGCGCCCTCCGGGTGGCCCAGCTTCTCGCGTTGTGCCTATGGGGCGTGACGGTGGCGGCGATCTCGGCCGCGGCGGGCCGACCCGGTCTCGCGCTCGTCCTCGGCGTGCTGAGCGCCCCCGCGATCCTGGTCGCCACGAGGCTTCCATGGGCCGTGATCCCCGCCCTTGCTCCCGTGCTCGCCGCGCTGTCGTCGGCCGCCCTCTACCCGGCCCTCGCGGGATCTCGGGGCAACACGATCGAACGGGCCGTGCTGGGGGCCCTCGGCTGGTGCTGGCTCGTGGTAGCCGCTTGCGCGGTGGGGGTGGGGTCACGGCTCGGCCTGGCCAGCGCCGCGCCGGAAGGCTGGACCCACTCGACGGCGTCGGCAACAAGTGCGGTTCTCGTTCCGCTGCTGGATCCGCAAGCATTGCTGGGCGCTGCCGTGTTCGCCCTCGCGGCGGCGCTCCTGGGCCTGATCTTGAGAGCCTCCCACATCACGCTGGCCCTGCTCGGCGCGTTGGTCTGGTCCGCCGGGCTGGAGGCGTGCCTTCGAGGCGTCGCCGACGGCACCCTGTCCGGCCGCCCCGCACTCCTCGCGATCGGCGCCGTCGTGGTCGTCGTCGCGGACTTTCGCCGACGGGCTCCACACCCCGCGCCTCGGATGGCGCCGATTCCCGACCTTCGGCTTCCCATCCGGAGCCGCGCAGCCGGTGCCGATACAGCGATCTCGGGTCACTGACCCGCGGGCTGCAGCGGTCCGCTGGCGCTCGAACTTTTCCGCGGCGACCACTTAGGATTGGCGCCCGCCTGCGGCCGCGAATCCCATGCCGCGTACGTCCCCACGACCGGAGGGTCCTCAGATCAGCGTTCTGCGAAACCTGGAGCAGCGGATAGAGAACCTCGTCGAGGGGGCATTCAGCCGAGCCTTCTCGTCGCAGGTTCAGCCGGTCGAGATCGCACGCAAGCTGGCCAAGGAGATGGATGCCCATCGAACGGCGTCGGTCGCCCGGGTCTATGTGCCGAACCAGTACACGGTCTGGCTGTCGGCCGAGGATCGTCGCCGGCTGGAGGGCTATGAGCGCTCACTGGAACAGGAGCTGTCCGGGTACCTGCTCGAGCACGCGCGGCGTCACGACTACGCGCTCCTCACCCGACCCAAGGTGGACCTCGAGACCGATGAGCGGCTTCGGCTGGGCGAGTTCGGGATCCAGACCCGGCTGGTCAAGCCCCCCGCCCGCCAGGGGGAGGAGCCCTCGCAGGGCGAGCAGGGGCACACGATGGTCTACACCGCGCCGCCGAAGCAGACGCGCCGCGAGCGTCGCCGCCCGGAGGGCAAGCTGGTCGGCACCAAGGCGATCGTCACCTTGGACGACCGTCGCTACGTGCTCGACGGGCCGGTTGCAGTGCTGGGACGCTCCCGCGAATGCGACTGCGTTCTCTCCGACCCAAACGTCTCGCGACGACACGCCGAGCTTCGCCGCGGGCAGACCGGGGACTGGCAGGTGGTCGACCTCTCCTCGACCAACGGGATCAAGGTCAACGACCGCCAGGTCGACCGGTCCCGGCTCTCGCCCGGGGACGTGGTCACGCTCGGAACGACCAGGTTCACCTTCGACATCGAGCAATAGCCGCCCATGGATACCGAGCCGATCGCGGTAGCGCTCAAGTTCGGCTTCCTCGCCGTCTTGTATCTGTTCTTGTTCTGGGTCGCCCAGTCCGCCTTCCGCGAGCTCCGCCGAACCACGGCGCCCGCCCCCGAGGCGACGGGGATCCACCCGATCGGCCCCGGAGGCCGCGCCGCGGCCACCGACGCCTGGCTGGTCGCCACCACCGGAGGGGGTTTGGAAGCGGGCGAGCGCTTCGACCTGTTCGGTGGGCTGTCGATCGGCCGCTCCCCCGACGCGGACGTGCGGATCGAGGACCGCTACGCGTCCGGGATCCACGCACGGATCTACTCCCGCGGGGCCAGCTATTACGTTGAGGACATGAACTCGACCAACGGGACGCTCCTCAACGGGGAGCGCCTCGAGGGGGAGGCGGAGCTGAAGGACCTCGACGAGCTGCGGATCGGGGGGTCGGAGTTCCGCTTCGAGCTCGACGTGCCCGAGGGCTGATGCTGAGGATCGTCGAACAGGCGCAACGCTCGGACACGGGCCGCCAGCGCGATGCCAACGAGGACTCGTACTTCGCGCGACCTCCGGTCTTCGCCGTGGCCGACGGGATGGGTGGCGCCCAGGCGGGCGAGGTCGCCTCCCGGCTCGCCGCCGAATCGTTCGAGGCCGCCGAGCGAAGCGGTGAGTCCCCCGAGGCATACCTGCGATCGGTCGCGACGAGCGCGAACGCACGAATACATCGACTCGCCCAGACCGACGCGTCGCGCTCCGGGATGGGGACAACCCTCACCGCGGCCCTCGTCGAGGACGACGAAGTCGGGCTCGCCCACGTGGGCGACAGCCGCGCATACCTGTTTCGCGACGGGGAGTTGAAGCTGCTGACGTCCGATCATTCGCTGGTCGAGGAGCTTCGGCGCCAGGGACGCCTGACCGACGAGCAGGCGGAAGACCATCCGCAGCGCTCGATCATCACGAGGGCGCTCGGGCCCGAGCAGGAGGTGGAGGTCGACACGATGACCTACCGAGCCCGCCCGGGCGACGTCTACCTGCTCTGCTCCGACGGGCTCACGACGATGATGTCCGACGACGGGATCGCCGCGGTTCTCGAGGCCGCCCCGACATTGGATGCCGCCGCCGAGCGACTCGTGCGCGAAGCCAACGAGGCGGGGGGAAGGGACAACATCACCGTGGTGGCGTTTCGCCTCGCCGAGGCGCCCGCCACCGTGGATGGCGGGGACGGAGCGACGCTGGTCGGGCCGACGGCCGACGAGGCCGGCCTCACGGTCGAGGGTGTGCGATCGGCGGCCGGCCGCCGCCCGGGCCCGGCGCTCGGAGGGGCGGCGGCGCCGCGGCGGGAACCCCCTCGTCGCTCGCGCCTCCGCGCCGCCCTCAAGGTGCTCGTCGCGATCGCGCTCACGGTCGGGCTGGCGGTAGTGGCGGTGTGGGGCGTCCGTCAGATCTACTTCCTGGGCAGCGACCCCGGTGGTCGCCTGGCCCTCTACCGCGGTCTTCCCTACGACCTCCCGCTCGACATAAGGCTCTACTCCGAGGTCTACGCCGCGCCGGTTCAGGTCAGCTCGATCCCGAGTGATCGTCGCGACAGCGCCGTCAACCACACGCTTCGCTTTCACGCCGACGCGGTCTCCCTGGTCAAGGACCTGCGGGCCGCGGCCGAGCGCACCGTCGGCTCCCGACACCCGGCCAGTGCCCGCTCTCGCCGCGGTCGAGGGTCGTCTGACGGCGGGTCGGCGACGAACACCGGCTCGAACAACAACCGTCCCAGGAACGGCGAGCGCAACAAGGGCGTCGCGAAGAGCCAGACCCGGGGGAACGGCGGCGGGTCACAGGGCGGAAACGGCGGAGGGTCGGGCGGTCAGGGCGGCGGGGGATGAGCGCTCGAAACCGCGAGCTCATGGCGCTGATACCGGTCGCCCTGCTCGTCACCACCGGTTTCACGGCGGTGTTCATCGTCGACTCGAGCAGGATCGGCGACCTGAGCCTGATCTATGGCGGCTACTTCCTCGCCGTCTGCCTTGCGGTCCATCTGTTCATCCGCGCCCGGCTGCCCTACGCCGATCCCTATCTGTTCCCGCTGTGCGCGCTCTTGGCCGCGGTCGGCCTGGTGATGCTGTTTCGGATCAACGACAGCCTGGCCCTCAAGCAGGCATCGATCTTCGTCGGCGGAGCCGCCCTCCTGGCGACGACGATCCTCGTGGTCCGCGATTACCACACGCTCGAGCGCTATCGGTACCTGATCGCGACGGTCGGGATCCTGCTGTTGATGGCGCCCCGGCTCCAGGGAAGCGCCGGCCAGGTCAACGGCGCCTACCTGCAGATCGATCTGGGGCCGATCTCCTTCCAGCCGGCCGAGATCGCGAAGATCTGCATCGTCATCTTCCTGGCGAGCTACCTGCACGAGAAGCGGGAGCTCCTCACCGTTGCGGCCCGGCGGATCGCGGGGGTGACGATCCCCCCGCTCAAGCACTTCGGGCCCCTGCTCGTCGTCTGGGGCGCGGCGATGGTGATGCTGTTCCTGATCCGGGACCTGGGGAGCTCGCTGATGTTCTTCGGCGCCTTCCTCGCGCTTCTGTATGTGGCCACGGCCCGCCTCTCCTATGTGGTCGTCGGGCTGATCCTGTTCCTCGCGGGGGCGTGGGTGATGGAGCATGCGATCGCCCACGTCGGCGACCGGGTGGACATCTGGCTCGACCCCTGGCACAGCAAGGCGGTCGGCGCGGGACAGATCCAGCAGTCGATGTTCGCCCAGGCGGACGGCGGGTTGTTCGGTCAGGGCCTCGGCGAGTCGCTCCTCAAGCTGCCCGGGCCCTTCGCCCCACACTGCGTCCAGCCGTTCCCCGACTGCGGCAGCATCCTCCCGGCGCCGCACACGGATGAGATCTACGCGGTCCTGGTCAGCGACCTCGGGGTGTTCGGCGGCGCGGGGGTCGTCGCCACCTATGCGCTGATCACGGCGCGCGGCCTGAAGACGGCGGTGATGGCGCGAGACGGCTTCTCGAAGCTCCTCGCCGCGGGCCTCACCGCCGTGTTCGCGCTCCAGGCCGTGGTGATCATCGGAGGAGTGGTCAGGCTGATCCCGCTCACCGGCGTCACCCTGCCGTTCATCAGCTTCGGCGGCAGCTCGGTGATCGCCAACATGATCCTGCTCGCGCTCCTGCTGATGATCTCCCACGACGCCCGACGGCCGCGTCCCGCGCCGGAGCCCGACCACGACCTGGAGGCGCTCCCCGCTTGAACACCCCGATCGTCCGCCTCTACGGGCTCCTCCTCCTGCTGTTCGCGGCCCTGATCGGCTTTACGTCCTACTGGGCGGTCTTCGACGCGAACGCGCTCAAGGACAACCCCGAGAACCGGCGCCCGCTGATCGTCGAGCAGACGGTCAAGCGGGGCCTGATCAAGACGGCCGACGGGGTGGTCGTGGCGCAGAGCCATTCGGTCGGGGGCGGCAAGCACCCGGTCTACGTTCGTGGCTACCCGCAGGGATCGCTGTTCGGCAACCCGGTCGGATACAGCTTCGTCGACCTCGGCCAGACCGGGATCGAGCGCTCCGAGAACGGCGCGCTGGCCGGCGAGCGCAACGAGTTCACCTCGATCCTCGACCAGATCCGGGGCGTCCCCCAGGAGGGGGACAACGTCACCCTGACGATCAACGCGAACGCGCAGCGCGTCGCCACGCAGGCGCTTCAGTCCGCGATCGCCTCGACTCCGGGAGCGTCGGGAAGCGGCGGCGCGGTGGTCGCCCTCGACCCCTCTACCGGCGCCGTGGAGGCGATGGCCTCCGTGCCGGGCTATGACCCGAACTCGCTCGAGAACCCAAAGGTCCGCAAGCAGCTGAGCCGGCCCAGCTCCGGCGCCCCGATCGTCAACCGTGCCACCCAGAGCACCTATCCGCCGGGGTCGACCATGAAGGTCGTGACCGCCGCCGCCGCGCTCGACTCGGGCCAGTTCACTCCGTCGAGCGTCCTCAGCGGCGCCTCCCCGCAGACGATCGACGGACTGCCGCTCTCGAACGCGGGCGGCGAGCAGTTCGGCGACATCGACATGACGACTGCGTCTGACCTATTCGGTCAACACCTACTTCGCCCAGGTCGGCGAGCAACTCGGCACCCAGACCATGGTCAGCTACATGAGGCGCTTCGGCTTCTACTCGGACCCGGAGCTCGACTATCCCGACGAGCAGATGGCGCCCAGCGGGGCCTACAACTCGAGTGGCCACCTGGTCACCTCGGGGTTCGACGTCGGCAGGGTCGCGATCGGCCAGGGCGGCGCCGAGGGGCAGGACCTCGCGACCCCGCTCCAGATGGCCGAGGTGGCCGCGACGGTCGCCAACGGCGGCAAGCTGATGCGCCCGACCTTCGTCCAGCAGGTCACCGATCCCGACGGGCGGGTCACCGACAAGCTCGACCCCAAGGTCGCAGTCCACCGTCGGTCAGCCCGCAGACGGCGGCCGAGCTGACAGCAGATGATGACCCACGTGACCGAAGGAGCCGCACGCGACGGGCGCCGGTTTGACGGTGAACGGACAATCGTTCGCCGGGTAAGACCGGCACCGCGGAGATCGGCAACCCGGCCGACGGCATCAACCAGCCATGGTTCATCGCCTTCGCGCCCGCCGTCAATCCGCAAGTGGCCGTTGCCGCGACGATCGAGCGCTGTCAGGGATGCTTCGGCGCCCAGGTCGCCGGGCCGATCGCCACCCAGGTCATGGAGAGCCTGGTCAAGTGATCGCCCCACGCATCATCCCCACCGCGCCTCGACGCCATCCTCGCCATGCAGCTAGCCCAGGACACGGTCGTCGCCGGCCGATACCGGCTGCTCGGCCGAGTCGGCTCGGGGGGCATGGCCGACGTCTGGTGCGCCGAGGACACGATGCTCGGCCGCCGAGTGGCGCTCAAGTTCCTCCACGATCGGTTCGCACAGGACGAGCAGTTCGTGGAGCGGTTCCGCCGCGAGGCGTCCTCGGCGGCGGGCCTGCAGCACCCGAACGTGGTCGGCGTCTTCGACCGGGGAACCTTCGAGGGCGCCCACTACATCGCGATGGAGTACGTCGAAGGGGCGTCGCTGAAGGACCTGATCGACCGCGGCCTGTCGGTCGGCGAGGCGGTCGAGATCGTCCGCCAGGTGCTCGCCGGGGCCAAGTACGCGCACGCCCACGGGATCGTGCATCGCGATCTGAAACCCCAGAACGTGCTCGTCGACGCCGAGGGCCGCGCCCGGGTGACCGACTTCGGGATCGCCCGCGCCGGCGCCTCGGAGATCACCCAGACCGGCTCGGTGCTCGGCACCGCGCAGTACCTCTCGCCCGAGCAGGCGCAGGGCCTTCCCGTGACGGCTGTGTCGGACATCTACTCGATCGGGGTCCTTCTGTACGAGGCTCTGACCAGCCATGTCCCGTTCGAGGGCGACTCCCCGGTCACGGTGGCGCTCAAGCAGGTGTCGGAGCGCCCGCGGCCCCCGAGCGAGCTGAACCCAGCGGTCTCCCGAGCCCTCGACGCGGTGGTCCTGAAGGCACTCGCCAAGGACCCTGCGAACCGCTTCGCCTCGGCCGAGGAGTTCGAGCAGGCCCTCGACGCCGCCGAGCTCGACCCGTCGGGGGACCGGCTCGGCGGGCCGGCCTCCTACGCTGCGGTCGCCGCCGCGGCCGGCACTCCGCCGCCGGAGACGCCCGACGAGGAGACGCCCACCGACCGGGGATTCTTCACCCCGGCGCGAATCGCGATACTCGGCGTTCTGCTGGTTGCCGCCGTCGCCGCGCTCTTGCTCATCATCCGGCCCTGGGAGGGCGAGCCGACCCGGGTGCCGACAGTGATCAACAAGACCCAGGTCCGAGCCGAGGCGATCCTCACCGAGGCCGGGTTCGAGGTGGCGGTCACGTCCAAGCCGACTCCGAATCCTCCCGGAACGGTTACCGAGCAGGACCCCCCCGCCGGCTCGAGCGCCGACAAGGGCTCGACGGTGACGATCACGGTTTCGAGCGGCCTCGGGACGGTGGTGGTTCCCCCCGTCGCCGGGCAACCCAAGAAGCAGGCGATCAAGGCGCTCCGGGACCTGGAGTTGCGGCCCACGCTGCGGAACGTGCCGTCCTCGACCGTCAAGGCCGGGCTCGCGATAGGCACGGTTCCCTCCGCGGGAAGCGAGCTGGCGCGAGACAAGAAGATCAGGTTGGACATCTCGAGCGGCCCGAAGGCGGTGCCGGTGCCGTCGGTGATCGGTTCCCAGCAGGATGCGGCGGACACGCAGATCCGCGACGCGGGGTTGATCCCCGACTTCGAGAACCGCGACTCTGACGCCCCGGCGGGGCAGGTGATCGCCCAGGACCCGAGCGCCGGCACGTCGGTCAACAAGCACACGACGGTGACGGTCGTGGTCTCGAACGGGCCGGCTCCTGCGGTGGTGCCGAACGTGGTCGGCGAGTCCCAGGACGCCGCAAAGGGCGACCTGAAGGCGGCGGGGCTCAACGTTCGGATCGTCAAGCGGACGACCGCCGACCCGAGCGAGGACGGTCAGGTGGTCGACCAATCCCCCAGCGCGGGTACCCGCCTTTCGCGCGGTGAGTTCGTGACCGTCTTCGTCGGCAAGTTCACCTCCCCGCCGACCACCACCACGACGTCCACCACGCCCACCACCCCGTCGCCCTGATGCGCGTCGCTGTGCTGAGCGGCGGCCGCTCGAGCGAGCACGAGGTGTCGCTCGCGTCGGGCGCATCGGTCACCGAGGGTCTGCGCGCCGCCGGGCACGAGGTGATCGAGGTCGTGATCGAGCGCGGTGGACGATGGCGGGCTGGGGGGGACGAGGTCGATCTTCGGGCCGCGGGCGGGCTGCTCGACTCGGAGGTCGCCTTCCCGGTTCTTCATGGCCCGTTCGGCGAGGATGGAACCGTCCAGGGGCTCCTCGAGTGCCTCGACGTGCCGTATGTCGGCCCCGGGGTGCTCGCGGCGTCCCTGGCGATCGACAAGCTGGTCTTCAAGCGCATGCTCGCCTTTCACGGTGTCCCCCAGGTCGGGTTCTGCGAAGCCGGCGCCGAGGGGTGGAGAGAGGAGGCCGAAGGGCTCGGCCTGCCGGTGTGGGTAAAGCCGGCGCGCCTCGGGTCGAGCGTCGGGATCACGCGCGTCACGAGCCTCGCCGAAGGCCTCGACGCGGCGGTCGAAGCCGCCCGCCGCCACGACCCGCGGGTGATCGTCGAGGCTCACGGCGACGGCAGGGAGGTCGAATGCTCGGTGCTGGGCAACGACGAGCCGCTCGTCTCCCCGCCGGGCGAGATCGTTGCTCATGCCGATTGGTACGACTACGAGGCCAAATACGACGAGGGAGGCATGGAGCTGGTGGTGCCGGCGCGAATCGGCGCTACGGAGACGGCCCGGGTCCGCGAGCTCGCCGCGCTGGTCTTCAGGGCGATAGGCGGCTCGGGAATGGCGCGCTGCGACTTCTTCGTCCGCGCCGACGGAGACGTGCTCGTCAACGAGATGAACACGATCCCCGGCTTCACCGCGACGAGCGTGTTCGCGAAGCTGTTCGAGGCGGACGGGATCCCTTATCCCGAGCTCTGCGACAGGCTCCTGCGGCTGGCGCTGGAGCGCCACGAGGCCGAGCGCGGCCACCGGTTCTAGCCCTGGGAGGGCGGCTCGGCGTCTAGCCCGACAGACCGACGTCGTTGATCTGAACGCTGTACCCCGTGTCCGTCTGGGCGAGCCTGGTTATCCAGATCAGGTAATAGCGCGACGCGCTGGTCGCGTCGAGCTCGATCCGCTGGTCCGTCTCCATGTCCGAGTCCTCGCCGATCGGCGATCCCCAGGCATCCAAGGTCGAGGGCGGTCCGCTCGCGGCGCCGAACACCTGCACGCTCCAGCCGCCCTCGCTCGGACCGCACGGTCAAGGTTCGTGCCGCGACGGGTTTGGAGACGTCGAGGATCAACCCGACGCCCGGCTTGGAGACAGCGGCCTCGGTGGTCGGCTCGTCATAGGTCTCGGTCGACCACCCGGTGCCCGGGTTGCCATCGGTGGCCAGACCGACGTCCCCGCTGTGCTCCTCGCCGTCGCCGGGCGGGGGGTCGAACGCCTGCTCGTCGGTGATCGCGATCGGGCCCGATGAGGGGGCGCCGTTGGCCTGGCCCCGCCGGTCAGGCCCCGTCAGGGCCGCGATCACCAGTGCCGCGGTGACCGCCGCCAGGACAAGCCCGATGCCGGCTGCGGAGACCCTCCGGGTGGTGAGCAGCTTGCGACGCGCCGGCACCGCGTCGAGGACGCTCGTCGCCTGGCCATGGGCGCCGCCTGAGCGAGCCACCTCGACCTCCAGCGCTCCCTCGAGATCGGCCAGAAAGGCCGACATGTCCGGGTATCGGCTCTTGGCCTCCTTGCTGGTCGACCGTTCGATCACCGCGGCGAGCGCCGATGAGACCTCGGGGCGGCTCTCCTGCACGTCGGGCATCTGCTCGTTGACGTGCTTCATCGCCACGCCGACGACCGTCTCGGCCTGGAACGGGACGTCCCCCGTGAGCATCTCGTAGAGCAGGACGCCGAGCGAGTAGATGTCCGATCGCGAGTCGACCCCCTGGCCCATCGCCTGCTCGGGGGCGACGTAGTCGGTCGTCCCGAGCACCCGCCCTGTCTTCGTAAGGCCGTCGGCCTCGAGGGTTCGAGCGATCCCGAAGTCGGTCACCTTTGCCCGTCCCTCCGAGTCGATCAGCACGTTCTGCGGCTTCACGTCGCGGTGGACCAGCCTGTGAGCGTGCGCGGCCGCCAGACCGCGGCCGATCTCGATCGCATATGCGGCGGCCTCGTCGATGGGGAGGCGGCCCAGGCGGTCGACCCGCTGCTTCAGGGTCTCGCCCTCGACGTACTCGAGGACGATGTAGGGGTAGCCGCCGTCCTCGCCGGCGTCGATCACGGCGACGACGTTGGGGTGTGACAGCTGGGCGACCGTGCGGGCCTCGCGGCGAAACCGCTCGATCTGGTCAGGCTGGTCGGAGATCTCCCGGTGCATGACCTTGACCGCGACCCACCGCTCCAAGGTGTCGTCGCGGGCCAGGAACACCGTCGACATGCCGCCACTGCCCAGCTTCGACTCGAGCCGGTAGCGTCCAGACAGAACCGTCCCGATGAGGCTTCCCGCTAGCCCGGTTGTCGCTTCGTCGGCCATCCAGTGAGTATTTTCGACACTCACCCCAATCCCGGTTTGAACGAGCGCAGTCCTGCATGGCCATGCCCGTAGAGGTCCGCTACTACACAGATCCGGCCTGCTCGTGGTCGTGGGGCAGCGAGCCCATGCTGCGACGCCTGATGTGGGAGTTCTCCGATCAGCTCAGCTTCGTCTGGGTGATGGGGGGCCTGGCGCGAAAGTATGGCCCCGATTATCGCGACGAGGAGGGCCGGATCGGCTTCGGCTCGAACTGCTTCGCGGATCTGATGGCTCATTGGCTGGACGTGGGAGCGAAGACTCGGATGCCGATCGACCCGCGGCTCTGGACGCGGAACCCGATCACCTCCACCTATCCAGCCTGCCAGGCCGTAAAGGCCGCCTCGGAGCAGGGCGGCGAAGCCGCCTACCGATACCTGCGCCGCCTTCGCGAAGGGCTCATGGTCGAGCACCGAAAGCTCGACCATGCAGAGGCGCTCGTTGCGGCTGCGGGCGAGGTGGGCCTCGATGTCCCACGTTTTCGCATCGACCTCGGATCGCACGCGATCGTCGAAGCGTTCGCGGCCGACCTCGAGGAGGTCCGAGATCCCCCGCAGGAGGCGGTCGAGGCCGGCAAGGTCAAGGTCAGCGAGCGCAACCGGCGGGTGAGCTTTCCCTCGGCGGCCTTCGCCGGCGCGAACGATGTCCGAGCGGGGGTCTGGGGTTGGCAGCCCTATGAGGCCTACCGGAAGGCCGCGATCGAAGCCGGCGCGGCGATCGTCGAGGAACGTCGGGCCGAGCCGGTGGAGGCGATCCAGCGGTTCGGCCGCTGCG
Organism: uncultured bacterium; assembly: GCA_963720685.1. GTDB lineage: Bacteria > Actinomycetota > Thermoleophilia > Solirubrobacterales > 70-9 > AC-56. The sequence continues at coordinate 85,272 of CAVRGF010000005.1, forward strand.
CGACACGTGAGCTCGAGGAGCTGACGGGCAAGCCACGCCCGGTGCTCGAGGCCGAGCTCTGGGCCCGGGCGCGCGACTGGGAGCTCCGACCGGTCGAGGTCGGCGGCGGGACCATGTGGGAGCTGCCGTAGCCGTTCAGCGGTGGCGCGCAAGCGGCTGCCCGCGCAAATGGCGGCGCCCGGCCGGTCAACGCGCGGTGGGCTCGTCGATCAGGTCCGCGCGGCGATTCCGGCGCGGATCATCTCAACCGCCTCGGGGGAGGCCTTGTCGGGGGAGCCGGAGTCAAACGGCGGTTGCGGGTCGTACTCGATTCCGAGCTGGATCGCCTCGGCCACCCGGGCGCCGGCGATCCGCGCCGCGAGGGTCAGCGCCATGTCGATTCCGGCCGACACGCCGGCCGCAGTGATCAGCTTGCCGTCCTCGACCACCCGCTGGGCCACCGGCTCGGCGCCGGCCTCCCGAAGACGCTCGAGGTGCGCCCAGTGAGTCGTCGCGCGCCTCCCCTCGAGGATCCCCGCCGCGCCGAGCACCATCGATCCCGTGCAGACCGAGGTCGTCCAGGTGGACGTCCGATCGGCTTCGCGCAGCCACTCCAGTACCGCGGCGTCGTCCATCAGGGCGGCGGTTCCCGGACCCCCCGGCACGAGAAGCAGGTCGGGGTCGGACAGCTCGTCGAGTGCCAGATCGGCGTGCAACCGGAGCGACCCCGTGTCGGTGCGGTGGGGCCCGCGCTCGGGGGCGACGAACGACAGCTCGGCCTCGGGCAGCCGCGACAGGACCTCATAAGGACCGACGGCGTCGAGCGCCGTGAGCCGGTCGAAGATCACGATTGCGATCCGCATCGCGGTCAGGCTACCGGCGAAGCACCTCACCGGGGCGGTCGTTGGCTCGCCCGATCCGCTTCGCGTCCGGGTAGTGGCCGCGCAGGAGCTCCAACGCGGCGCTCTCGTCGGCGCTCGCCACTACGCAGCAGAAGCCGCATCCCATGTTGAAGACCTCGTCCATCTCGGAATCGGATACGCCGCCCAGCTCCTGAATCAACTCGAAGACCGGGGGAACCGCGAGCGGGTCGTCGATCGCGTAGCCGCACTCGGCCTGGAGGCGCAGGAGGTTGTCCACCCCCTCGCCGGTGATATGGACGAGCCCGCGGACCTCCACCGGGGAGGAGAGCAGTTCGAGGATCGCTCGGACGTAGATCTCCGTCGGCTCGAGCAGTACGTCGCCGAGCGGGCGGCCGAGCCTGGAATCGCCCAAGGAGAGATCGGCGAGCGCCCGGCGAGCGAGGGTGTAGCCGTTGGAGTGCAGGCCCGAGGAGGGCAGCCCGATCACCGGGTCACCCGGCTCGACGGCCCCGCCGGCGATGATCGCGTCGAGCTCGATCAGCCCCACGCACGTGCCCCCGAGCTCCTGGCCGGAGACGATCTCCCCGACCTGGGCGAGCTCGCCACCCGGGATCTCGATGCCCGCGAGCTCGGCCCCCCGTGCGAGCCCGATCCCCAGCTGACGGCAGATCTCGGGGTCGGCTCTGTCGGTGAGGACGAAGTCCAACATCGCGATCGGCTCTGCGCCGACGCAGATGACGTCGTTGGCGTTCATCGCCACGCAGTCGATCCCGATCGTGTCGTAACGGCCGAGGCGCTCGGCGACGATCATCTTGGTCCCCACCGTGTCGGTGGAGAGCGCCAGTCCCGTGCGCTCGTCGAGCCGCAGGACGCTGGCGTAGTGGCCCGCCAGCGGGACGACGCGAGACGGCTTGCCCGTGTCGATTGCCCGCAGGCTGCTGACCAGCGCCTCTACGGCGGCACCCGCGTCCGTTTGGTCGACCCCCGCGCGAGCATAGGCGCCCGCGGACGATTCCCGGTCCTCTGGCGGCGAAGCCGTCAAGGGGCGGATTCAACCATCAACCGCGGAGCGTTCCCATCACTGGAACGGCCGGCCGGGCCGGCGCTCGCCGCATCTCGCCGGCGACCCGAACGGCGGCGCAGCTTCAGGAGCACCGCGGCGGCCAGCCCGGCGCGGTACGCGGCGTAGGGCCACAGAGCCCGGTCGCGCTCGACCACCGAGATCAGCTTCTGCGAGGCGAGCGTGGAGACGAAGGACGCCGCCACCCCGGCGGTCATCGCACCGGCGACGCCCGGCGCGATCCCCCGACGGCGAAGACGGGCACCCTTGAGGATTGCGGCGCCCACGATCACGGGCAGGGCGACGGTGCGTGAGAGGAGGTTCGCGTGCTGGCGGTCGAAGCCCCGCCAGCGGGCCGCGGCGAGGGTGGCGCCGTTTCGCGAGACGCCCGGCGCCAGGGCAGCCGCCTGCCCAAGGCCGAGGGCCAGGCCATCGATGGCCGTCGCCTCCCCGGGGCCGCGCTCCTGCGGCCGTCGATCGGCGACAGCCATCGCCAGGGCCCCGACCATGAGGCCGATCGCAGTCGCCCCGGGGCCGCCCAGGCGACCCTCGATCTGGCGCTCGAACCGGTAGCCGATCACCGCCGGCGGCACGAAGGAGAGGAGGACCACGACCGCACGACGGGCGTCGAACAGCCGAAGCTCGTCGGCGATCACACGCCGCTGTCCGATCAGGAGGGCGGCCGCGGCGCCCGCGTGGAGAGCGACTTCGAAGCTCTTCCTCGATTCCGGATCGATCTCGTCCCACGGCCAGCCTGCGAGCCACGGGAGCAGCGAGAGATGGGCCGAGCTGGAGACCGGGAGCAGCTCGGCCGGGCCCTGAATCACGCCGAGCACGACCGCCCTGGACGGTGTGAGGGCGCGGCCGGGATTCGGCTTCAGGACGGAGGGGCCGGTTCCCACTTGGCGCTCCCGCGGCGACGCCGAATGACCATGTAGATGATCGCGATCGCGATCGCGGCCAGAACCGCGTAGTCGAGGTAGTGGAGGTAGCCCTTCCACTGATCCCAGCGATCGCCGACCTCCCGTCCGATGATCGCCAGCATCAGGACCCACGGGATGCAGCCCGCCAGCGTGTATGCCGTGAACCTCCCGATCGGCATTCGCGCGACGCCCGCAGGCAGCGAGATGAAGGTACGGATGATCGGCAGCATCCGCGCGAAGAAGACGGTCGCCGGCCCGTGGCGCTCGAACCACCGATCGGCGGACTTGAGGTGGCGCCGGTTGATGTGGATCAGACGGTTGCGCTCCAGGAGCTCCACGCGGCCGTAATAGCCGACCGCGTAGGCGATCAGCGAGCCGACCAGGTTGCCCAGCACGCCGGCGACGACGATCCCCGCCAGGGTCAGGTTGCCCTCCGAGACGTTGAAGCCGGCGAACAGCATGATCGCCTCGCTGGGCACCGGGACGCAGGCACTCTCGAGCACCATCAAGGTGAAGACGCCCACCAGCCCAGCGGCGTCGATGAAGTCCGTGGCCGCCCGGATCAGTGGTTCCAGAATGTCACCGATCATGGGGGCGCAGCATTACACTCGACCCGATGTCCCGCCTCCGCGCTCGCTTCGGAGACCCGGTGTACACGCGACGGGCGCTTCAGTTCGCGGCCGACGCCCTGCTCGCCGCGCTCGCCTTCGGGCTCGCCTTCAAGCTGCGCTTCCTGGACGCCTCGGGCGGCATCCCGGGCCGGTACTGGACCATGCTCACCGGGACGATCGTCTTCGTTGCGCTCGGCAAGGCGATCGTGTTCGGAGTGCTCGGCCTGCACGGCAAGTGGTGGCGGTACTTCCAACTTCCCGACCTGTGGCCGGTCGTGCGGGCCGCGGCCGTGGCGAGCGGCTTGCTGGTCGCTGTGTTCACGCTGGCCAAGCCGTACGCGTACAGCCTGCCGCGCTCGATCGTCGTCTTCGACCTCCTGCTGACCATCTTCCTGCTTGGAGGCGCCCGCCTGGCGAGGCGGATGGTCGCCGAGCGGCCCGAGCGCTCGACTCGCAGGCGCCGAGCCCGTGGGGTCCTGATCGTCGGGGCTGGGTCCGGCGGCCAGATGGTTGCCCGCGAGCTGCGCCTGAACCCCAATCTCGCCTCGCGCGCGATCGGGTTCGTCGACGACGATCCGCGCAAGCGGGGCATGAGCGCTGCCGGGGTGAAGGTCCTGGGTGCGACCAGTGAGATCGGGCAGATCCTCGATCGCAGGGGGCCCGACGAGGTGGTGATAGCGATTCCCTCGGCTCCGGGCGTGCTTCGCGCCAACGTCGCCGCGGCCTGCAGGGATCGCGACATACCGGTTCGCACCCTTCCGACCGTCTTCGAGCTATTGCGAGGCGGCGTGCAGTTGACCAGACAGCTCCGCGAGGTCCGGGTTGAGGACGTGCTGGGCCGCGAGCCGGTGGTCATGGAGCTGGACCGCGTGGGCGCCTACCTCGAGGACAAGATCGTCCTCGTGACCGGCGCGGGCGGCTCGATCGGAGCCGAGCTCAGCCGTCAGGTGGCTCGAGTGCGTCCGAAGCTCCTGGTGCTGCTCGACCACGCCGAGGACAACCTGTTCCGGATCGACCAGGAGATGCTTTCCGAGTGGCACTTCACACGGGTCGAGGCCGTTCTGGCCGACTGCCGGAAGCCCGAGCGGATGCTGGAGGTGATGCAGCGCTTCAAGCCCGACGTGGTCTTCCACGCGGCGGCCTACAAGCACGTCGCCCTGATGGAGGCGAATCCGCTCGAGGCGGTGCGAAACAACGCGATCGCGACCCGCGTCACGGCCGAGACCGCGGCCGCGGCGGGCACCGAGCGCTTCGTCTTGATCTCAACCGACAAGGCGGTGAATCCCCGCACTGTGATGGGTGCCTCCAAGGCGATGGCCGAATGGATCGTCGAAGCGGCGGGCCAGCGGCACGCGCGAACGAAGTTCGTGATCGTCCGGTTCGGCAACGTGCTCGCTTCGTCGGGCAGCGTGGTGCCGATCTTCCGCAGCCAGATCGAGAAGGGCGGGCCGGTCACGGTCACCCACCCTGAGATGACGCGCTACTTCATGACCATCCCCGAGGCGGTGCAGCTCGTGATCCAGTCCGGCGACCTCGGTGGGAGCTCCGGGGACGTCTTCGTGCTCGAGATGGGCGATCCGGTGCGGATCCTCGACCTGGCGCGAAACATGATCGTCCTGGCCGGTTACGAGCCGGACGCCGACGTGGCGATCGAGTTCATCGGGGCGCGCGCCGGGGAGAAGATCCACGAGGAGCTGTTCAACAGCGACGAGCACGCTCGACCGACCACGGCCGAGCGGATCGTTCGCGCCGTGCGCGTAGCGCCGCTCGACCCGGTCTGGGTGGAGCGCTCGGTTGAGCGGCTCGAGTCCCTGGTCACCTCGGGGGATGAGGCGGGCTTGGCCGAGCGGGTGGTCGAGGTGGTCACCGAGCGCCTCGAGCGCGCTCCGGCCGAGCTCTGAGCTGCACTTCAACGCAGAGGCAACCACCGGAGGCCGCGGCCCAGCGGCGCCGCGGAGGGCGCAGGTCCCGCCCTTAAGATGCCCGCGCGCCCATGCACGTGATCGAGTCCATCGGGCCCCTGCTCGGCATCGCCGCCTTCCTCGGCCTGGCCGTCCTGGCGTTCCTGCTGTTTCAGCAGTCGCGGGACGTTCGCCGGCTGCGCGAATGGGCCGGCCGGGCGCCGGAGCGCGCCCAGGAGGCGGACGAAGCCGTGCAGGCCGCAGCGGAGGCGACCAGGCACGATGTGCCCGAGGGCGCCACCGACGACACCCAGCATGCGGAGCCGTCGAGGCCAGGCCGCCTCGGTGCCGCGTGGGCGCGGGGAGCCGGTCGGGTCGGGGGCAGCCTCAGCGCGGTCGACCGACGGCTTCCGATCGACGGCCGGTACCTGCTGGCGATCGGGGCGGCGGCCGTGGTCGCGGTGGCGGTCTTGACCAGTGGTTTCGGGCTGGTGGGCGGAGGCGGGGCCAAGCATCACGACCACGACGCGGCGCCGAAGCCCAAGGTCGCGGTGTTGAACGGGACCATGGTCACCGGTCTCGCGGACCTGGTCGACAAGAAGGTGATCAAGCCGGCCGGCTACAAGGCCGGGGTGGTCACCAACACCGCTTCGAGCTTCGCCAACACGGTCGTCATGTACGAGGCTGGGGGACGGGCGGACGCGAAGCGATTGACGGGCTCGATCAAGCCGAAGCTGGGCGAGACCCCGGTTCAGGAGATGACTGCAGACGTCAAGGCCCGCGCCGGAGGAGCTCCCCTGGCGCTGGCGCTGGGACTCGACGACGCGGGGTTCGGAACCGGATAGGCCGATGCTCGCGTCAACCGACCTCTACGACGCGCTGCTGAGACTGCCGGCCTACGTATCGCTCGCCGCGGTCGTCGGATGCGGTCTGCTGATCGTTCTCTATCTCTCACAGCGCCGCGACCTGGAGCGGTTGCGCGACTGGATGGAGCGCGAACCGGGCCATCCGACGGCCGACCTGGCGGCCAGCGAGGCGCTACTGGACCGGGCCGAGGCAGACCTCGAGGAGGTCCTCGGCGACTTCACCGAAGGCGACGTTGTACCGCCCCCAGTCGAGCGGACGCTGGTAGGGCCGCCCCTGCCGCCGGCGCCGCGGACGCCGGCGTCGTCGGCCGGGCCGGCCGCCACCTGGCCGACGGCCGAACGACCGGCCCTCGAGCGGATCACGACCGAGCGAGCTGCCCTTCAGCCTCACCCGCGGTGGCGGCGGTGGGTCGCCAGGGTGAGCCAGCCGCGCGTACTCGGCGTGGTCGCCCTGCTGGCGGTCGTGCTCGGGATCGCGGCCATCTTCGGGTCGGAGCGGCTGCTCCGCGACAGCGGCCCGTCGGGCCCGTCGGCCAAGCCCGGCGCAGTCGTGCCCGCCGACGTCACCGTCGCGGCCCTGAACGGCACCTCGGTTCCGGGGCTGGCGGGCAAGGTGGGCGATGACGTCACGGTCAACGGCTTCAAGCTCGGTACGGTCACCAACAGCCGCTCGCGGTTCGACCAGACGGTGGTGATGTACGAACCGAATCAGCGCCGCGCGGCGAGGCGCGTCGCCCACGACCTGGGCGTCAAGCCCGTGCAGCCGATCGATCGCCAGACCGAACAGGAGGCGGGCGGCGCCGACGTCGTGGTGATCGCCGGCGCGGATCGCGCCAAACCGTGAAGCGCCCCGGCCCGGCCCTGTTCTGCGCCCTCGTGGTCGCGACGGTGGTCACGGCGGCGATCGTGGTCCACGCGCGGACTCCTGACCTCGCGCTCCAGGTCACCCACATAACTCACCGGATCTCCCCGGAGGGGGGCAGCGGCTATCCGGCGGCTCACATCCGGTTCTTCGTCAGGCACAGCGACCCCGACGCGACGGTCGAGATCGTCGGGCCCAACCTGAAGCTGGTCAAGACCCTCTACCGCGGGCCGCTGGTCGCCGATCGGCCGGTGTCCTACACCTGGAACGGCCGCACCGCCTCCGGTGACGTCCCGAACCCCGAGCACCGGTACCGCCTGCGCGTGGTCCTGCCGGGCCAGGAGCGCGACATGGTCTATCCGCGGCGGATCGACATCATCGAGCCGGATCGCGGGTGACCGCCTCAGCGCCCCAGCTCCTCGGGATGCTGATCGCCTGCGGGGCCGCGGCCGTCTCGCTCCTCGCGCGGACGCCCCGTGTCCGCTACGCGGCCGCGGCGGTCGCCCTGGTGGCCGCGCCGGCGCTGGTCGCCGGCGACGTCTGGCACTCGACCCGGCTGGTCGAGCTTCGCCATCATCCAGCCAAGCTGGCCGCGGCGCTCTGCGTGGCGGTGGTGGCCGTCGCCGTCGCAGCAGCGGCGTTCCGCCGCATTCCGTGGGCTTTCCCGATCGCCCTGTTCGCAGCCCTTCCGCTCCGCGTCCCAGTGCAGGTGGCGGGCCAGACCGCGCACCTGCTGATCCCTCTGTACCTGGTCATCGCGGGGGGGCTGGTTTGCTTCGCGTACGCAGAGCTCGCCGCCGCCCGCCGCCCGCGCGACCGGATGGGCGCGGTCCGTGGACCGCCGCAGGCCGGCGGCCGGGAATGGACCGCCGCCCGATGGCTGCGATGGGCCGTGGCCACCACCCTGATCCTCTATGGGGCGCAGTCCGCCTATTCGGCTGACGTCTCGAACGCGATCGAGAACGCCTCCTTCTTCCTGGTCCCGTTTGCCGTCATGCTGATGCTCCTCGGCGAGGTTCGCTGGACCCGGCGGATCCTCGGCGGGGTGCTGATCGCGGTCGCGGGCATGGCGCTCGTGTTCGCCGCCATCGCGTTCGGCGAGTATGCCGCCCGGGACCTGTTGCTGAGCCGCGGGAACCTCCTGCAGTCGAACCAGCTCCACCTCTACTTCCGGGTCAACTCGCTGTTCTACGACCCGAACCTGTTCGGGCGGGATCTGGCGCTCACCCTGGTCGCTCTCGGCGCCTACCTCGCCTGGTCGCGTGACACCGGCGTTGCGATCCTCGCCGCGATCACCTCGGCCGCCCTGCTGGGCGCCCTGGCGCTCAGCTACTCGGTTACCAGCTTCATCGCGCTCGGCTTTGGCCTGCTGGTCGTCGCCGCCCTTCGCTGGGGCGCCCGGTGGGCGCTAGGCGGCGGCGCGGTGATTCTGGTCTTCGGGGTGATCTTTCTGCTCCTGAGCGGCACCGGCCGCACCGACTTCAGCTCGTCCGAGAACTTCAACACGGCGACCAGTGGCAGGGTCGACCTGGTGGGAGGAGGCATCAAGCTCGCGCGCGAGCGGCCGGTGGCAGGGTGGGGCTCCGGCTCCTTCGGGGCGGCCTTCTCTCGGCACATCGAGCGGGCAAAGACGACTGTCTCGCACTCCGAGCCGATCACCGTCGCGGCCGAGCAGGGCGGTATCGGGCTGATCGTCTACGCGTTCTTGATCGTGCTCGCGCTCGTCGTCTTGCTGAGCAGCGCCAGCGCCTCGATGGCGACGGCGGCGATCGCTGCCTGCTTCGTCGCCATGGTCGCGCACAGCCTGGGCTACGCGGGATTCACCACCGATCCCGCGACCTGGGCGCTGCTCGGCCTCGGCCTGGCGCTGCGGCGCCCGGGGGCGCTCGAGCCGGCGGCGTGGGGCGAGGGGATGGCGCCCGTCGCCGCGCCGCCTCCCCACGATCTCGGTCGCACCGCAGCGCGCTAGTGGCCGCCGAGGCCGCGTGATGTTCGAGTACCTGCGCCGGCTGGCGACGACCGGGGCCGCGTACACCGCGTCGAGCGTCGTCTCGAAGCTGATTGCGGTCTTTCTGCTGCCGGTGTATACGCACTACCTGACCCCCGCCGACTACGGCGCCGCCGAGGTGATGCTCTCATCGGTGATCGCGGCCAGCATCGTGGTGCGGTTCGGGATCATCGAGGCGATCCTTCGCTTCTACTACCTGGCCGACGAGAGCCCCGAGGGCGTGGTCTCGACCGGCTTCGCGACGCTCTTCTGGGGTGCGACGATCGCCGCGGTGATCGCGCTGCCGTTCGCCGGGCCGATCTCCGAAGCCCTCCTGCGCCACGAGGACGCCGGACTGGCCCGGCTCGCGATCCTCGGGCTGTGGACGCTGACGTTGTATGAGTTCGCGCTCACCCTGCTGCGGCTCGACGAGCGCGCCACGGCGTACTTCAGGATCACGGTCGCCAACGTGCTGGTCACGATCCCGTTCACGGTCTGGCTGGTCGTGGTGCAAGGTGAGCGCGCAAGCGGGATCCTGTTCGGCACCTACGGAACCGGAGCCCTGTTCTGTGCCTGGATGCTCTGGCGCGCGCGGCGGCGCCTGTCCTTCATCCCCGACCTCCCGCTGCTGCGGCGGATGTCACGGTTCGGGCTGCCGACCATGCCGGCCGAGCTGTCCCTCTACTCACTCAACTTCATGGACAGGATCATCCTCGTCAGGATGGCGGGACTCGCCGAGGCGGGCCTCTACGCCCTGGCGATCAAGTTCGCCCAGGGGATGCAGGTCCTGGCCCGCGGATTCCAGCTCGCCTGGCCGCCGCTTGCGTACTCGATCCGCGACGACGACGAGGCGCGCCGTGCCTACTCGGCGATCTTCACCTGGTTTGCGGCGCTGCTCGCCTTCGCGGTGACGGGCCTGTGGCTCGACTCGCGGTGGATAGTGCGCCTGCTAGCCGCGCCGGACTTCTTCGGGTCCTATCGTGCGATCGGCCTGCTTGCCACGGGGATCGGCCTCTATGCGCTCTATCTGGCGATGGTGGTGATCCTGGGCCGGACGGGCCGCACGGAGTTCAGCTTTCCGGCGACGATCGCGGCGGTGGCAACGAACCTGGCGTTGAACCTGGCCCTGGTCCCCTCCCATGGCATCGTCGGCGCCGGTGTCGCGCTCGTCGCCTCCTACGTCGTCGTCCTCGCGCTCATGTACGTGTTCACGCAGCGCCTCTTTCCGGTCCCGTACGAGTGGCGGCGCCTGGCCTTGGTGGTCGGGTCCGCCGCCGCCCTGGTGGTCGCCGGAGAGGCGCTCCTGCCGACCGCCGGCATCGCCGGGCTGGCGGGCCGAACGGTCCTCTGGCTTGCCTATCCGCTGGCGCTGTTCGGGTTCGGATTCCTGCACACCGAGGAACGCCTGCGGCTCGCCGAGCTCCTGCGCCCCTCGGTGATCGCTGCTCGCGCCCGCGGTCTGAGGGCCGCCCCGCCCGCGCCTGACGACGCACCAGAGCCGCGGCTCGGACCGGAGATCTACGAGGCAGTCGCACGCGACGAGGACCGCCCGGGTACCTGACCTCGACCTTGGGCGTCCCGTTCGTTCGCGTCGAGCTGCCGGTTGTAGGCCTGGGCGCCTTCGCGCATCCCCTCGCCTCGCGAGGGTCGAAGGGCATGGCGCGCGTGGGCGAGGTAGCGACGCGGATCCTGCCCGCGGATGACGGCGGCGACGAGCGCCCGCGCCAGGTACGACCACGCCCACAGCAAACGGCAGGTCGCCACGACGGCCGGTGAGTGGTGCTTTCGCATGTAGGTATCGCGGCCGCGCTGGAACTGGACGATCCGCCGCTCGCCCGCAGAGCGGTCGGTCGCGAGCTGCTCGCGGTGGACCGCCCGTGCCGCGGGGACGTGGAGGATCGTCCAGCCGGCATCAGCCATCCGCTTCTGGAAGTCGACCTCCTCCGAGTAGACGAAGAAGTCGCGGTCCAGATAACCCACCTGCTCGGCGGCGCCGCGGCGCACCAGCATCGTGCACGACTGCACCCAACCGACCGCGCGCGGGCGCCCACCGTCGCGCGAGCCGCTCTGGGTCACCAGCAGGCGATGCAGGAAGAGCGCTTGCGCGAGAGCGGTCCGCAGGCCGGGAAACCGCCACGCGCACGGAATCGGCCGGCCATCGGGGTCGACGAGCTGTGCCCCCGCGGCCGCCGCTTCAGGATTGGCTCGCAGCGCCTCGAGAAGCGCCGATGCCGCGCCATCGAGGACCTCTGAGTCCTCGTTCAAGAGCAGGCAGAAGCGCCCCCGAGCCTGGGAGAGGAGCAGCGTGTTGTTCTCCGCCAGCCCGGCGCGCCGCGGACGCGCGATCAGGCGGACGCCGCCGAACCGCTCGGCCACCGCCGCGGCCGAGCCGTCATCGGAGGCGTTGTCGAGCACCAGGATCTCGTGCTCGACGTCCTCCGGGTGAGTGCGCTCGATCGCCTCGAGGCAGCTGAGCAGGAGCTGGCGTCCGTTGGTGTTGACCACGCAGTAGGAGAGCTCCATCGCCACAATCACCGAACGTACCGCAGCCGCCGGTTGGCGGCGCAGTCGTGCCTGCCGGAGCCCTGAGATGCAAGTCCAGATCGTCGACCCGCCCGCGTACACGCCGCCCTATGACCGATCCCTGTGCGCCGCCCTGGCGCGCCAGGGCGTCGACGTGGAGTTGGTCACGAGCCGGTTCGACCACGGGCCCGTCCCCTCGCCCGAGGGCTATCGGGTCTCCGAGCTCTTCCATCGCCGCTCGGCGGGCGTTCCGGGCGGGCGAGCGGCACAGCTGCTGAAGGGCGGCGAGCACCTCGCCGGAATGGTCCGCCACCGACTCCGCCCTGGATCCGCTGACGTCGTCCACTACCAGTGGCTCCCGCTCCCGGCGCTCGACAGCCGGCTTCTGGCGAAGGTTCGTCCCCGGGTCATGACGGCCCACGGCGTGCTCCGCAAGGAGGCCTTCGAGCGCCGGCTGGCCCGAGGGCTGGGCGGGCTGCTCGAGCGGATGGACGCCGTCGTCGCTCTCTCGGAGCACGGGGCGCGACGCCTGCGCGAATCCGGGATCGAGCCGGAGCGCGTTCGAGCAATCCCGCACGGTGCGTTCGACTACCTGACCAGGCTGCCCAGCGAGGTTCCGCTTTCCAGCGAGCTCGCGGCGGTCGAGGGGCCGGTGATCCTGTGCTTCGGCCTGGTTCGCCCCTACAAGGGGGTGGACGTCCTGCTCGACGCGTTTCGCGAGCTCGAGGGCGCAGAGCTGTGGGTGGTCGGGCGTCCGCTCGGGATGAGCCTCGACGGCCTTCGCGCCCAGGCCGAGAGGGCGCGTGGACGAGTGCGCTTCGTGCCGAGGTTCGTGGCCGACCCCGAGCTCCCGGCCTACTTCCGCCGCGCCGACCTGGTCGTCCTCCCACACCGCGACGCCGAGCAATCCGGGGTGCTGTTCGCTGCCCTCGCGTTCGGCAAGGCGATCGTGATGAGCGACGTCGGGGGATTCGCCGAGGTCGCCGCCCATGGCGCGGGTCGCCTCGTCCCACCCGGCGACCCGCAGGCCCTGGCTGCGGAGCTGGAGCGTCTGGTCGCCGACCCCGAGGAGCGCTCTCGCTTGGCCGCCGCCGCCGCCGCCGCCGCCGCCGGCCCGTACTCGTGGGACCTGGTCGCCCGTCAGACGCTCGCCCTTTACCGAGAGCTCGGACGATGACCGCCGTGGTCGTCGCCTTCTGGGTGTCGGTGGGAGCGTTGCTCTACACGCACCTGGGCTATCCGGCCGCGCTCTGGCTGCTCGCTCGCGGGCGAGGCGCCCGGGACGGGGCAGTCGACGCTGCCCCTGCGGAGCTGCCGAGCGTCTCGCTGATCGTGGCGGCGCACGACGAGGAGGAAGGTATTGCCCGATGGGTCCGCTCCAGCCAGGCCTTCGACTATCCGCGCGACCGCTTCGAGATCGTGGTGGTCTCGGACGGCTCCAACGATCGGACCGCCGAGTGCGCGGCCGCCGCCGGCGCCGATCTCGTCTTCGAGATCCCGCGTGGCGGCAAGGTGACGGCCCTGAACGCCGCCGTGGCGAAGGCGCGCGGCGAGGTGCTCGCCTTCTCCGACGCCAACTCCGCGTGGGAGCCCGCGGCGCTTCGCCGGCTGGTGGCGCGCCTGGCGGATTCCCGGATCGGCTACGTGTGCGGCCGCCTTCGGCTCGACGGAGACGGTGGCCAGAACCAGGAGGGCCTCTACTGGCGCTACGAGACGGCGGTCAGGGGCCTCGAGTCGTCGCTCGCGGGAGTCACGGCTGGCAACGGAGCGATCAACGTGATCCCGCGGGAGGCCTACATCGAGCTCGAGCCCACTCGGGGCCAGGACATCTCATTTCCCTTCGAGCTGACCAAGAGGGGTCGCCGGGCGGTGTTCGAGCCGACGGCGGTGGCGTGGGAGCCGATGGCGGCGAACCTGGGCTCGGAGTTCCGGCGCAAGAGGCGGATGCTCGCCGGCGCCTGGGCGACAATCCTCCGCCACGGGATGCTCTCGCCGCGCGGGTACGGCCTCGCTTATGCCTTTGAGATCTACTCCCATCGAGCGCTGCGCTATGCGTCGCCGATCATCCATCTGATCGCCTTCGCCACCAACCTCGCGCTGCTCGGCCGGGGCTGGGTCTATGCGGCCACGCTCGCCGCGCAGGTCGCGTTGCTCGCGGCGGCGGCGCTCGGCGATCTGGTTCCGCTGCGAACCTTCAGGATCGCTCGCTACTACGTCGCCGTCACCGCTGCGAGCGCGGCCGGGCTGTGGGACTACGTGCGCCACGGCGTCCCGCGCACCTGGGAGAAGGCGGAGGGCACGAGGTGACCGACCGCCCCCTGGCCGGCGCTCCCGCCGGCTCGTCGCGGCCAGGGCTGCCGCGGGTGGTCGACCTGGTGCTGGCGGGCGCCGGCCTTGTCTTGGCGAGCCCCCTCCTGATGGTCTGTGCGGTTGCGATCAGGCTGGACTCGCGTGGGCCGGTCACCTACCGGCAGCTGCGGGTGGGAAGGGACGGCCGGCGCTTCGAGCTGCTGAAGCTCCGCACCATGCACCCGGGTTCCGACCCCGTCGGGGTCGGCGTACCGGTCCTGGAGGGCGATCCGCTCGTGACCAGGGTCGGCGGGGTGCTGCGACGCTTCTCGCTGGACGAGATCCCGAACCTGGTCAACGTCGTGCGGGGCGAGATGGCCCTGGTCGGGCCGCGCCCCACGCTCCCCGCCCAGGTCGACGGATACACCCCTCGCGAGCGGCGCCGCCTCGAGGTGAAGCCAGGTGTGACCGGCTGGGCCCAGGTGAACGGCCGGGCGGGAATCCCGTGGGAGGAGCGCATCGAGCTCGACGTCTGGTACGTCGACAACCGCTCACCCGGGCTCGATCTCAGGATCCTCGCCCGGACCGCGGGTCGCCTGGTCACCGGCAACGGTCTCTACGGGTGACCGAGTAGGGTGCGATCGACGATGGCGTCGAGCGTCGAGCTGCGTGATTTCCGGCCCGAGGACGCCCCGTCCGTTCACCGATGGTTCAACGAGCCGCGCGTCACCTCGGACCTGGTCGGTCGTCGCGAGGGCTTCTCCGAGGAGGACGCGCGGGGGTGGGTCGCCCGCGCGATGGACCGGGCCGACGACCGAAAGTGGGCGATCGTCCTCGATCGCGGGCACGAGCCGGTCGGCTTCGTCGCGCTGTTCGGGTTGAACCGCGAGACAGGGCCGGAGCTCGCCGTGCTGGTCGGCGACCCGGACGCCTGGGGCCGGGGAGTCGCCCGCGAGGCAGAGCGTCAGGCGTGCATCCACGCGTTCGACGATCTTCATGCGCACCGGATCAACGCCGAGATCCCAGCTACCAACCAGGCCGCCCAGAAGGTGGTCACCCATCTCGGCTTCCAGCGCGAGGGCGTGATGCGAAACGCGATTCGACGCGGCGATGAGACGGTCGACAACGAGCTCTGGGGCCTCCTGCCGGACGAGTTCACGGGCCGGGGAGATCGGGCCAGCTGACCGCCAACGGCGAGTCGCTGGCAGCTGACCTGGTGGCCGACCGGGGGAGGTCGGCGGAAACCGACGACTTCTTTCGCTCCCGTGCCTTCTACGACGCCGAAGGCGTCAGCCACACGCTCCGGATCCAGTCCGGTTCGACCACGATCGACCTGCCGGTCCTGGTTCGCGAGGTGCCCGGCTACGATCTGCTCGACGCGGTCTCGCCCTACGGGTATCCGGGCGGCGCCGTTCGCGGAGCGGGGGATCGGCCACCCGACCCCTCCACGGTGGACTGGTCCGGTGTCGGGCTCGTGAGCGCCTTCATCCGCGATCGCCTCGGAGCGCCGGCGTGCCTCGCCGGCGCGACGGTGCGTTCCACGGTGCAGGTCCATGATCCGTCGAGTGAGCGCCGGCTCCGAAGCCGGTTCGCCGAGCAGATTCGCCGCAACGCGAGGCTGGGCTACGAGACGGAGACGTTGCTCGGCCCTGAGAGCTCGCCCGAGGCCCGCTCGAGCTTTCACGAGCTCTACATCGAGACCATGGAGCGAACCGCCGCCGCGAGTCGCTACTTCTTCGAGCCGGAGTATCTGGCGCGTGTGCTCGGCGACAGCCGCTCATGGCTGGCGCTCTGCAGGGCGCCGGACGGCAGCGCGGCTGCGGGGGCGATCATGGCGCGGTCGGACGATCTGCTCCACTACTACCTCGGCGGAACGGCCACGACGCACCTGTCGCGCTCGCCGTTCAAGAACGTGGTCGACGCGATGGTCGGGATGTCGGACGCGCTGGGCATCCCGCTCAGCCTCGGGGGCGGGGTCAGCCCCGGCGACGGTCTCGAAGACTTCAAACGCGGCTTCGCGAACGCCGAGCTGCCATTCCACACCCACGAGGTCGTCTGCGAGGAGGGCGCGTACCGGCGACTCAGCGCGGGCCGCGATGCGGAGAGCTTCTTTCCCGCGTATCGGGCGCCGGAGGAGCCCGGGGACTAACCGGCGGCGGTGCGGGCCGGCGGATCCACGATCGCGTCGGATGAGCCGTAGAAGTCGTCGAGAAACGCCGCCAGCTCGTCGTTCAGTCGGGTGGGCGTCAGGCGCCACTCGAGAATCGAGTTGGCGTTCACCAGCTGGGCGCCGCTCAGCTCCTCGGTGAGCATGTCGGCGTCTGAGAAGGGGTGGAGAGGGTCGGCGGGATGGCCGATCACCAGTGCCGGGATGGTGATCTCGCTTCGCTCCTCGGGCGGTGGCGCGGCGCCCGCGAAGAGGATCCCCTCCAACACCCTGCGCGAGGCGGCGGGGTCGCGGCGGAGCCAGTCGAGGAAGATGTCGACCAGGTAGTGCGAGCGCGGCACGCGCTGTAGGGCGCCTGACAGCGGATCCAGCAGGGGCTTGGCGACGCGGAGCCCGAGAAGCATCGGCGTGAAGATCAGGATCGCCCCCAGCAGCGCGTCCTCGAGGACCGGCATCTCGATGAACAGCGCCCCCGCCGTTCCGGGGTGGTGGACGGCGAGCTCGAGCGAGACGTTCGCCCCCAATGACGTCCCCCCGACGACCGGAGAGCTCAGCTCGAGGTGATCGATCAGCGCCGCGAGCTGCTTGGCAAACGAGCTCATCGAGTAGATCCGCATGTCGTCGGGCTTGTCGGATTCGCCGTGGCCCAGCAGGTCGACGAGCACCACCCGGTATCCGCGGGCGGCCATCTCGGGCGCCAGCGCGTCGTACATACGGCGGTTCATCAACAGGCCGTGAGCGAGCACGAGCACGCGCTCCCCCTCGCCGTGGACCTCGTATGCGACCCGGTGGCCGCGGTAGCGAAACGAGCCCTCCTGCGCCATCGCGTCGGCCAAGTCTATTCGACGCCGATCGACGCCGAGACGGCCTCGCCGTCCGCGCGCTCCCACGGTCGGGAGGCACGCAGGGCGCTGAGAACGGCCCGCGTGCCGGGCGCCCGGTTGAGCGCGTAGAAGTGGATGCCGGGCGCCCCACCCGCCAGGAGCTCCTCGCACTGCCGTGCGGCGAACGCGACCCCGAGCAGCGCTTCGGCCTCGGCGTCACCACCGAGCGCCTCCATCGCGGCCGAGAGCTGCCGCGGGATCGACGCGTCGCAGAGGGCGCAGATGCGCGCCACCTGCTCGTAGCTCGCGATCGGGATCACCCCGGGGATGATCGGAACGTCGATCCCGATCGATCTCGCCGACTCGACAAACTCGAAGTAGACCCGGTTGTCGAAGAAGAGCTGGGTGATCAGGAAGGCGGCGCCCGCGTCGACCTTGCTCTTCAGATAGGCGAGATCGGCCGCCGGGCTTGCCGCCTCCGGATGAACCTCCGGAAAGCAGGCGGCCCCGATCGCGAAGTCGCGTCGCTCGGAGATGAAGCCGGCGAGCTCGGCGGCGCTGGACAGCCCGCCGTCAGGCACCTCGAAGCTCGCCTCTCCTCGCGGCGGGTCGCCGCGCAGGGCGAGGACGTTGCTGATGCCCGCCTCTTCGAAGCGGTCGAGGATCTCGGTCAGGCCCTCTCGCGTCTCTCCGACGCAGCTCAGATGGGCCATCGCCTCGAGGCCGTGTTCGCGCTTGATCCGGGTCGCGATCTCGACCGTCCCGTCGCGCGTCGCCCCGCCCGCGCCATAGGTGACCGAGACGAAATCCGGCGCGAGCGGCTTCAGGGCCTCGACGGTCTCGAACAGCGCATCGACCCCCGCCGGCGTCTTGGGCGGGAAGAACTCGATCGAGAAGACCGGGACATCGCGATTCAGGATCTGGTCAATACGCATCGTCGGATGATGGTAGAGCGACGCGCCGTAGGGCCGGGTCATTCTGCGTCTGGTTCCATCGCACCACGACGGGGAGGCCGTGCTCATATCCGAGCGTGCAGAGCGCCTCGGTGTCGAGCTTCAAGAGGCCGCCGTCCGCAGGCGTGAGACCGACCCACCGGGCGCCCAGCACCCGCAGCATGTGGCCGTGGCCGAAGGCGATCACCGTGCCGGCCGTGGCCCGGGCCTCGGAGATCACCCGGTCGGCACGCGTTCCCACATCGGCGGCCTGCTCACCGTCCGGGCAGCCGTCACGCCAGAGGCTCCAGTCGGGTCGTCGCTCGAGGATCTCAGATGTCGTCAATCCCTCATAGGCGCCGTAGTCCCACTCACGCAGGTCGTCCCGCATCTGTGCGTGACTCCCGAGGCCCGCAAGCTTGCACGTCTCGACCGCGCGTCGAAGCGGGCTGGTCAGCACGAGCGCGAACGATCGGCCCGCGACCAGGTCGGCGAGCCCTCGTGCCCGGCGCCGACCCGTCTCGGTCAAGGGCAGGTCGGTGCGGCCCGTGTGACGCCCGTTTGCGCTCCACTCGGTCTCACCGTGGCGCGCCAGGAGGAGCTCGGCCATGCGGGCCAGGCTAGTTCATGGTCATCCACCAGGCTCAAACCCACGGAGCGCCCGCGTTCGACACTATGTGTGGACAAGAAGTGTTGCGTCGGGGAAGCCGCGGCGCTTGCGATCCTCGATCCGATCACGACCCAGGAGGAGACCTGATGGCCAAGGAGCCCCGTTCATTGAGAGGAAAGGTCGTCGCGATCACGGGCGGCGCCCGTGGAATCGGCAAGGCGACCGCGACCGCGCTGACGCGCGAGGGGGCCCGCGTCGCAATCGGCGACCTCGACAAGCAGCTCGCCGAACAGACGGCGGCCGAGCTGGGCGGCGAGGCGATCGGGCTCGAGCTCGACGTCACCCGACGGGACTCGTTCGCCAACTTTCTCGACCAGGTGTCGGAGCGGCTCGGCCAACTCGACGTCCTGATCAACAACGCCGGGATCATGCCGATCGGCGAGTTCGCCGCCGAGACGGACGCCACCGCTCAGCGTATGGTCGACATCAACCTGCACGGCGTGATCTACGGGATGAAGCTCGCGATCCCCGGGATGACCGCGCGCCGAAGCGGGCACCTGGTCAACATCGCCTCCCAGGCGGGCAAGGTCGGCCTGCCCGGCGGTGCGACCTACTGCGCCACCAAGCACGCTGTCGTCGGCCTGAGCGAGGCGGTTCGCGGCGAGCTACGCGACACCGGGGTCGATCTGTCGGTGGTGATGCCCGCTGTGGTCAACACCGAGCTCGGGTCCGGCCTGCCCGACACCCCCGGCGTCAAGAAGCTCGAGCCCGAGGACGTCGCCGAGGCGATCGTCGCGGCGCTCAAGTTCCCCAAGTTCGACGTCTGGGTGCCGTCCTCGAGCGCCGTGATCGACAAGCTGATCCACCCGCTCCCGCGCCGCGCCCGCGAGGCGGTCGGGCGGCTCCTGAAGGCCGACAAGGTGCTGGCGACCCCCGACCGGGCCCAGCGCGCCGCGTATGAGGACCGGGTTGCGCCCGACGCCCCGAAGTCCGCCGCCAAGGCCGAGACGAAGGCGTCGAAGGAGAAGAGCGCCTCGCTGTCCTGACCGGGCTCTCCTCAAACAGCGGCGCGTCGCGCTCGGTAGAGCGCAAGGGTCCCGAACGGGGTGCGCAGGCGGTCCGTCTCGGCGACGTCCTCGAGGCCGCCGCGCCCGAAGACGCCGGGCAGCAGCCCTGAGAGATTCTCGCGGGTTGGCCCGTCCCCGTCGCCGAAGCGGATCTGGAGGGAGAGCAGGCGCATCAAGGGGTCGGAGGGCAGGCCCCAGTCCGCGACGTGGAGCTCCCCGCCCGGCTTCAGGACGCGCACGACTTCGGCGACCGTGGGCCCCTTGTCCCCGGGCCGAAGATGGTGGAAGAACAGCGTGCTGAGGATGCGGTCAAAGTGGGAGTCGGGGTAAGGGAGCTCGCTGCCCAGGCCCTGGTCGAAGCGGATCTCGAGCCCGGCCTCCCTGGCCTTGCGGATCGCGCGATCGAGCATCTCGGGATCCGCATCGAGGCCCGCGACATCGGCGCTCGGCAGCGCTCGCTTGGCCATGATCGCGAGCGTCCCGGTACCACAGCCCAGGTCGAGAACACGATCCCGATCGCCAAGCGCGGCCTGCTCGAGCAGCCGGCGCTTGAACGTCGCCTCGCGCGTCGTCAGCCTGACCACGGGGTCGTAGAACCGGGTCAACGCCGCGAAGCGAAGGGCGGGAAGGAAGCGCCCGTCGGTCACGCGGCCTCTCAATGCGCGTGCGCTGGAGCCCGGTTGCGGGCATCACGGCGCATGGTCAGGTAGAAGAGGGCAGAGAAGACGAACAGGCCGAGGACGTTGAGGAACAGCTTGTAGTCGAGCGCCACGCCACCGAAGATGTCGCCGCGGGTGGGCCGTGGCCCGGTGGGAATCAGTCCCGCGACGCTGAACAGGGCGTCGACGATCAGTGCCGCCACCACCATCGTGGCGAACATCAGGGCGGTGATCCTGAGGGCGAAGGCCGTTCCGTAGTACTTGCGGTAGGCGAGGACGATCGGCAGCACGATCAGGTCGGCGAAGATGAACGCGAGCACCCCGGCAAAGCTGATCCCGCCGGACCACAGGACCGCCGCAAGGGGGACGTTTCCAATTGAGCAGACGAAGCTCAGAATCGCGATCAGCGGGCCGACGATCACGTTCTCGATCGCCGTCACCACGGGCGGCGCGTCGGTGATGAACAGACCGTTGAAGAAGTCGTCGCCCAGCAGGCCGATGAAGCCGGCGAGCAGGAAGCCGATCGAGATCTCCTTCCAGAGCATCCGCCAGTCGCCGCGGAAGTTGTCGGCGACGTCCGACCAGGCGTCGACCGACGTGGCGCGCTGCCTCAGGGTGAGGCGCCGTGCCCCGGCGGCATGGTGCACGTGTCCGGCCTGGGCCTCCCGTGCATGGCGCCGGGCCAGTTCCTCGAGGCGCGGCGAGACGAACAGGCGAAGGGCCACAGCCATCAGCGCGATCATCACGATGCCGCCCACGTACTCGGCCAGCGTGAACTGCCACCCGATCAGGATCCAGAGGATCAGGCCCAGCTCCCAGACCAGGTTGGTCGACGCGAACTGGAAGGCGAGCGTCGTCGCCGCCGAGGCACCCTTCTGGAACAGTGACTTGCCGATCGCGATCGCCGCATAGGAGCACGACGAGGACGCCGCCCCGAGCCCGGTGGCCTTGGCGAGCGGACGCGCGCCGCTCCCCGACAGGGCCCCCTCGATTCGCTCGCGCGGGACCCAGGACTGGACGATCGCGGAGATCGCGAATCCGAGGACCAGCGCCCACCAGACCTCATATGCCATCAGGAAGGACTGCTTGAGCCCCTCGCCGATCGTGTTCACAACTTCGCTCATCGCGGGGTCAGCGCTTTCGGACGCCCATGGGTCGATACCCTACCAGGGTATACTGGGCGAATGAGTGAGACACCGGGATACATGGCTTCGAGAGAGCAGCTCCTGAAGCGCCTGGCCCGGATCGAGGGTCAGGTCCGCGGGCTGAGCCGGATGGTCGAGGACGAGCGCTATTGCATCGACGTCCTGACCCAGATCCACGCGGCGCAGGCGGCACTCGACGGGGTGGCGCTGGGGCTGCTCGACGATCATGTCCGGCACTGCATGCAGGCGGGCTCACCCGGGCAGCGCGCCCAAGTCGACGAGCTGATGGGCGCGGTCGGACGCCTGCTGCAGAGCTGAGGAGCGGAGTCGGGGCCTGTCCGCGGCGCTCCGGCTCAGGGCACGATCGCGACGACCCGAGCGGGCGCGCCGCTTCCGCCGACGAGGCGGAGGGGAAAGCAGGCGACGTCGAAGCCCGACGGCGGCAGCGCCCCGAGGTTGACCATGCGCTCGATCTGCGAGTAGGAGAGGTTCGCCTGGTGTGCCTCCCAGAAGATCCCCGGCTTCCCCGCGGCCTTGGCGCGCTCGGCCTGGAGGTGAAGGGGCGCGTCCCAGCCCCAGGCGTCGATCCCCATCACGCGGACGCCCTGATCGAACAGCCAACGCGTCGCCTCGGCGGAGACCCCGGGGCCCCGCGCCATGTAGTCGGGCTCCTCGTAGTAGGCGTCGCGACCGGTGCGGATCAGAACGATGTCGAGCGGTT
This sequence comes from uncultured bacterium, assembly GCA_963720685.1. Lineage (GTDB taxonomy): Bacteria > Actinomycetota > Thermoleophilia > Solirubrobacterales > 70-9 > AC-56. The sequence continues at coordinate 107,261 of CAVRGF010000005.1, forward strand.
GGAGGTCCCGGGGCAGGCGCTCGCGCACGTCGGCGCTCGCCAGCGCCTCCCCGTCGCCGCGGTCGCTGGCGTCGATCACGACACCCGGTCGAAAGAACCAGTCCAACGGAAGCTCGTCGATCGTCTTCGCCCGCTCCCCGGCGATCGTCGAGTTGTAGTGCCACGGGGCGTCGACGTGGGTGGTGCTGTGGGTTCCGAGGCGCGTGAACGTCTCGTTCGACCAGCCCTCGCCGTCACGGAGCAGCTCGGGGCCGACGTCGAACAGCTCCTCGATCAATCCGGCGCCGGCGCCATGGCCGTCGTAGGTGACGTCGACCCGGAGCGCGTCGATTTGGTCGGGCGGCCCCTGCGCGATCGGCGCCGAGAGATCGATCAGGTCCACTGGCTCACCACCTCAGATCATCACCGTATGCGCCGCGTTTTGGGGACCGCCGTTCGCATGATCGAAGTGGCCGCCGCCTCGACGACCGTCGCAGTCTAAGCGGTGAAGGCTCGCCGTTGACGCTCTGCTTTGCGCGAGGAGCAGAGGCCCCAAGGTCGGTCTGCCGCCCAGAACAAGGAGATCTGATGGAGCTAGCCGGGCTCGAACCGGCGACCTCCTGGGTGCGATCCAGGCGCTCTCCCAACTGAGCTATAGCCCCGAGTCGGGACGCACGTTTAGGGGTAACGCGTCCCGGTAGGCAAGGATAGCCGTACATATGCCGATCTAAGCTGGTGGATCCAATTGAGCTTCCGCGGCAGACTCACGCTGTTCTTCCTGCTGATCGTCGTGATGCCGATGATCGCCGTCGCCGTGCTGGTGACTCAGGTGACCGCCCAGTCGAGGAACGGCAAGGCGGACGCCAGGCTCGCCGCAGGCCTCGAGACCGCGCTCTCCGTCTATCGCGGTGACGTCGGCGCCGCCAGGCGCGCCGGGAACGAGATCGGTGCGGACCCGGCCCTGGGCACCGCGCTGCAGACCGGTGACCGTGCTCAGATCCAGAGCGCCGCCCGCGCCGCCGCGGGCGCCCAGGGCGCCCGATTCCTGGTACTGCGCGACTCGGGCGGCCGACAGGTCGCGTCGGTTGGCGTCTCACCCGCGGTCGCCCCGTACAGGCTGGGCCTCCGTGGACCGAGCGGAGGCGTTGGCTCCCTGGCGGTCTCGATCACGACGGCGCCCGCGTACCTCGCCCGGGTTCGCGACCTGACCGGCCGCGACGCCGCGCTGTTCGGCCCGACCGGGCTCGCCGCGGCCACGCTCCCCCACCTCGACGCGAGCGTACCGGCGAGCGGCCACTCGGATGACGTGGACGTGAACGGCGAAACGCTCCGCGCAGCGACGACCGACCTGCCCGGCCCCGGCGCCCTCAGGATCACCCTGTTCGGCCCAACCGAGTCCGGCGGCTTCTTCTCGTCAAGCCCCCTTGTGGTCGCCGTGCTGGTGGCCTTCTTCACGGTCGCCCTGATCTTCGTCGCAATGCTCCTTCGGGCCCTCGGGGGGCAGGTGGCGGCGATGCTCGACGCGGCCCGGCGGATCGGAAGGGGGGACTTCAGCCAGAAGGTGCCGGTGGTCGGAAAGGACGAGATGGCCGGACTGGCGAGCGAGTTCAACAAGATGGGCGACAGGCTCAGCACCCAGATGGACGAGGTGCGGCGTCAGCAGATCGAGATCGATCGGTCAGTGAGCCGGATCGGCGAGGCGTTCGCGTCGGGGCTCGATCGCCAGACCCTGCTCCAGGTGGTCGTCGAGACATCGCTTGCGGCCTGCCGCGCCGAGTACGGGGTGATCACCCTGAGCGGCCACCAGGAGGCCGAAGCCGAGGCTGGGCGTACCTCGGCCCGCATTCGCGCGGCTGCGGGCTCCGCCGAGGAAGAGGCGCTGAGGGCCGATGACGTGGTGGCCCATTCCGACGGCAGCTCGTGCGCCATGGCCAGCCCGCTTCGGCGTATGGGCGAGATGCCGGAAAACGTGGGCGTGATGACGGTCGCGCGCGACGGCGAGCCATTCAGCCAGCCCGAGCGCGACGTCTTCCTCTATCTGGTCGGCCAGGTCTCGGCGTCGATCGAGAACATCGCCCTCCACGAGCTGGTTTCCGAACAGGCGGTCACCGACGAGCTGACCGGCCTCTCGAACAACCGCCGCTTCCGCGAGCTGATGTCCAAGGAGGCGGCGCGCGCGCAGCGGTTCGGCCACGAGCTGTCGCTGATCATGCTCGACATAGACGACTTCAAGCTCGTCAACGACACCCACGGCCACCTGCAGGGCGACGAGGTCCTGCGCGCCATCGGCTCCGTCCTCGACTCCGAGTCAAGGGGCGTCGACGAGCCGGCCCGGTACGGGGGCGAGGAGTTCGCGGTCGCGCTGCCCGAGACCGGTCTGGTCGGGGCGGTCGAGCTGGCGGAGCGGATTCGAGTTCGAATCGAGGCGCAGGCCGTGCCGCGGCTCGACGGCAACGGGACCGTCCGCGTGACCGCGAGCCTAGGGGCGGCGTCGATGCCCGGATCGGCCGACAGCGCGCTCTCTCTGATCGCGGCCGCCGACGCGGCCCTCTACGAGGCGAAGAGGTCGGGCAAGAACCGGGTCAGCGGGGCGCCTGAGGCTAGGGCCGCGGGGCGCTCCTGAGGGCGCAGGGACCGCGCGCTCAGCGGCGAATGCACCTAATGGCGCGAGGCGTGGATCGCCGTCGCGGGTGTCGACGCCCATGCAGGAATCCGTGCCTGTGCGCTCGAATTGGCGCAGTACCCTTTTCAGCCTGATCGCCATGGGAATCCTCGACGACGCGATTCGCCAGCACCTGGACTTGAAGCGCCAGCACGGCGCGGCCGAGTCCGAGTTGAAGCAGCTCGAAGACGAGGCCTTCGGCCCTCCGAGCCGCCCGGGCGAGCCCGATTTCCCCGAGCCCGAGGGTGCAGTGGAGCATTCGGGAAACGGAAACGGAAACGGATTGGCGCCCGAGGGAGGCGATTCCGGCGACGAGCTCGCGGCGCCGGGCGAGGGCTCGCCGCCCGCCGAGGCGCCGGTCGCCGAGCATCCGATCGTCGACGAGTCCCCCGAGGTGGCCGACTCCGAGGCCGGCGCGGAGACCCCGGGGTCGGAGGAGCCGACCACGTTCTACGACCACACCCCCGACGACGAGCGCCCGCAGGCCGAGGGACCCGACGATGAGCCGTCGGAAGCCGCTGCCGAGACCCCGGTTGAATCGCTGGACACGGTCGAGCATCCGACTCCGTTCGACGTGGTCGAGCCCGAGGCCGTGCCATCGCCCGACGACGAGCACCTCGATGAGCGCGACGAGGAGCTCGGGGAGGATGAGGAATCCGAGGGAGACGCGCTCTTGGAGGAGGAGCAAGAGGATGAGGAGCCCGAAGAGGAGCAAGAGGATGAGGAGCCCGAAGAGGAGCTCGAGGATGAGGATTCCGATGACGTCCTCGCGGACACCCCGGAGTTCCTGAAGGACGCGCCGGAGGACGACGAGCTCTGGTTCGAGCAGGGCAAGCCGAAGGACTTCGACTTCTAGTCACGAGCGATCGCTCGCCCGGGGCAGCCGCCCCGCCCGGTCGACTCAGACGTATCCGCGGGTCCGGGAGGCCTCAACCACCCGCTCGATGCCGACCAGATAAGAGGCCTCGCGCAGATTGATGCCCTCCTCGCGGGCCCGCGCTGACACCTCCCGATAGGCACGCCGCAAGATCGTGCCGAGCTTGTCGTTGACCTCGCGCTCCTCCCATCGGAAGTGCTGGAGGTTCTGGACCCACTCGAAGTAGGAGACCACGACGCCCCCGGCATTCGCCATCACGTCGGGGATCACATAGGTGCCCTTGTCGCGGAGGATCCGATCGGCGGCGGGCGTCGTGGGGCTGTTGGCGCCCTCGACGACCACCCGGCATTCCATACGATCTGCGTTGTCCTCTCGGATCATCCCGCCGAGCGCGGCCGGGATGAAGACGTCACACGGCACAGCCACGAGGTCCTCCGGGTCGATCCGCTCCGCTCGCTCGAAGTCCGTGATCGAGCCGGCCTCGGCCAGGTGGTCGCAGAGGGCGTTCGCATCTATGCCGGCGTCGTTGCGTATCGCTCCGCTCAGATCGGACACCGCGACCATCTTGGCGCCGAGCTGCTGCATGAGCCGAGCCGCCCACGAGCCCACGTTGCCGAAGCCCTGGACGACGAAGGTGGTGTCGGCGGGGGACAGGCCGAGCTGCGGGGCCGCCTCGCGGAACATGTAGACGCACCCTCGCCCCGTGGCCGCCTCCCGGCCGTGTGAGCCCTCGAGCGCGATCGGCTTGCCGGTGCAGATCGCGGGTGTGTGCCCGTGGAGCTTTCCGTACTCGTCCATCATCCAGGCCATCACCTGGGCGTTCGTGTTGACGTCGGGGGCAGGTATGTCGCGGGTGGGTCCGAGCACCTTCTGCACCTTGTCCATGAACGAGCGGGTGATCGCCTGGAGCTCGGAGCGCTCGAGCTCGGTCGCGGGGCAGTTGACGCCTCCCTTGGCACCCCCGAACGGGATCCCCACCACCGCGGTCTTCCAGGTCATCAACGACGCCAGCGCTCGCACCTCGTCGATGTCGACCTCGGGGTGGAACCGAACGCCGCCCTTGTATGGGCCGCGGGCCCCGTTGTGCTGAATCCGGTAGCCGGAGTAGACGTGGACCTTGCCATCCGACAACTTGACCGGGATCTGGACCGTTACCTCGCGATACGGAGTCCAGAAGACCACCCGCAGATCGTCAGCGAGCTTCAACCGGTCGGCGGCGAGGTCGAAGTAATGGCGGACGATCTCGAGGTTCGAGACCTCCGCGCGCCGGCCGTCTGCGCTTCGAGCTCCAGCCGCTCCCTGCTCGGCAGCGGTTTCCGGCGACCGCGGATCCCTCCCGGCGTGACTCGCCATCTCGATCTCTGGCATCTGGATCCTCGGTTCCCTTGCTGCGGGCCAATCCTCGCACAACCCCGCTGGCTCGGCGAGTGGTTCGTTGCCGTGAGACACTGGCGGGTGCTCGGGGCCATAGCTCAGCTGGGAGAGCGCCGGCTTTGCAAGCCGGAGGTCGCGGGTTCGAATCCCGCTGGCTCCATCCCGTCGCCCTCGGGAACTCACCCGCGACACCGCTCGCAGTCCCTGCTCGCTGGGGTTCGAATCCCGCTGGCTCCATCCCGTCGCCCTCGGGAACTCACCCGCGACACCGCTCGCAGTCCCTGCTCGCTGGGGTTCGAATCCCGCTGGCTCCATCCCGTCGCCCTCGGGAACTCACCCGCGACACCGCTCGCAGTCCCTGCTCGCTGGGGTTCGAATCCCGCTGGCTCCATCCCGTCGCCCTCGGGAACTCACCCGCGACACCGCTCGCAGTCCCTGCTCGCTGGGGTTCGAATCCCGCTGGCTGGCCAGCCAGCGTGAATTCTGACAAAGCTATAGGCTTGCGCGCTAGCCACGTTTGGCAGGAGAGAACCCAGGGGCAAGGAGGAGTTCACGCATGGGCATGGATCGTTGGTCGAATCGGACCGGTGGGGGCCGAACGCCGCGGCGCTTGATCGGAGCTGCATTGGCGATGGTTGTTGTCGGAGCGATCTTCGCTCCGGGGGCGCTCGCCGCGGGCCCGGCCGCGAGATGTCAGCCGTTCGGGAGCAAGCCTTGCCTGTTGCCGTTCCCGAACAACCTGTTCACGGTCAAGGACGCGTCCAGCGCCACCGGCCTTCGCGTCCACCTGCCCCAGAACGCGATGCCGACCAACACCCAGAACAGCCAGCTCAGCGTCAGCCAGTTCAATCGCAACGACGGCTTCAGCCCCGGCAGCGACATCGTCGTCAACGTGCCCGGGCTCGACAACCCGACCGCCTTCAACAAGACCAACCCCGTCCAGCTCGACGACATGTCGAAGGCCTATAAGCCCAACGCACCCATCGTGGTGATCGACGCCGCGACCCACCAGCGGCACCTGATCTGGGCCGAGCTCGACTCGAACGCCGGGAACAAAGCGAACACGACGCTGCTCATCCACCCCGGCAAGAACTTCATCGAGGGGCATCGCTACATAGTCGCCCTGCGCAATCTCGAGAACGCGAGCGGCAGCAAGCTGAAGGCCCCGAGCTGGTTCCAGAAGCTCAGGGACAACAAGACCCTCCCCGCCTCCGAGCGGTCCCAGAAGGCGCGCTACAAGGCGATGTTCAAGACCTTGAAGGCCGCCGGGATCAATCGCAGCAACCTGTACGAGGCCTGGAACTTCACGGTGATGAGCCGCCAGAGCCTCAGCGCCCGGATGCTGAAGATCCGCGACAACGCGTTCAGCCAGCGCGGCGACACCAACCTGAAGGACAACACGGCGGCTGGCACCGCGCCGCCGTTCACGGTCGACAGCGTGACCCCGAACCCGGCCACCGGGATCATGAGCGAGGTCACCGGGACGTTCACCGTGCCCTGCTACCTGAACGACACGGGCTGCTCGCCGGCCCCGACCTCGAGCACCGACGGCGGCGGCTTCCACTACAGCTCGAACAAGCCCGACGCCTTGCCGACGCAGAAGCCCGGCAACACGGCTACCGCGCAGTACGACTGCATCATCCCGACCAGCGCCGCGACCACGCCGGCCCGCGCCTCGCTCTACGGGCACGGGCTGCTCGGTTCGCGTACCGAGGTGCACGCGGGCAACGTCGAGGCGATGGCCTCGGAGCACAACATGATGTTCTGCGCCACGGACTGGTGGGGCCTGGCGGGCGGCGACGTTCCGTACGACATCGCGTCGCTCCAGGACCTGAACAAGTTCCCGGACGTCGTCGACCGGCTCCAGCAGGGGGTCCTCAACACTCTCTACCTGAGCCGCCTGATGAGGACATCCGATGGGTTCGCGTCCAACGCCGCCTTCCAGAACGGCAGCAGCGTTCCGCTGTTCGACACCTCGCACGGGTACTACGACGGCAACAGCCAGGGCGGCATCATGGGCGGCATGACGACCGCCGTGGCGCCCGATTTCCGCCGGGCCGCCCTCGGCGTTCCAGGCATGAACTACGGTGGCGTCCTGCTCCAGCGGAGCACCGACTTCACCCTCTACGCGGCCTATCTGTACGGCAGCCAGCCCGGTGGCGGCTACACCGACACCTCCATCCATCCGCTGATCCTCGACCTCATGCAGCAGCTATGGGATCGCGGCGAGGCGGACGGCTACGCCCAGCACATGACGTCGAAGCCCCTGCCGAACACGCACTCGCACGTGGTGCTGATGCAGGGTGCCTACGGCGACTTCCAGGTCAGCCAGTATGCGGCGACCGTGGAGGCCAGGACGATCGGCGCCAAGTACCACTCGCCGGCGCTCGACCTGCCGGCCCGAAGCCAGGACGCGAACCTGTTCTACGGGCTGTCGCCGATCTCGAGCTATCCATACAGCGGGTCGGCGTACGTGATCTGGGACGACGGCCCCGGCAACGTGGCATCGCCGCCGCTCACGAACACCGCCCCGTCGACGGGGAGTGATCCCCACAGCCATCCGCGGGCCACGGTGGCCGCCCGAACGCAGAAGTCCAACTTCCTGGCGCCGGGCGGCGTCGTGACGGACGAATGCGGCGGAGCGCCCTGCCACACCGACGTCTACGCGCCGTAGGCGAAGACGGCGAGCCACCAGCTGAAGGCCAGCCGCCGGCGATGAGACGCCGGCGGCTCGGCCGTGCGGTGGGCTCGCCGTACGGCCCCCCGGCCGGGGATGGTCAGCGGTCGTCGGGAGGGTTCCGAAGGGCGCCGAAAACCCCGATCAGGATCATCGCGACGATCCCGAACGCGATCAGCGTGAAGATGTCGAAGCCCGACTGAGCCGCGACCGCCGCCGTCATCGCGCCGAACCCGAGACAGAAGATCAACGCCGCGATGAGGAAGCCGCTACGCATGGCCGGTCCCCACGGACGTCCGTCGGGTTGCGAACAGCTTGATCGCCGCGAGGCCGAACGCGAAGCCGCCGACGTGGGCCCAGTAGGCGACGCCGCCTCCCGAGATCGCGTCCGTCCCCACCTGGCCGATCGCGGGAACGAACTGGAGCACGAACCAGATCCCGAGCATGATCGCGGCCGGGATCTCGATCAGGGTCACGAAGAAGATGATGAAGATCAGGGTCAGGACCCGCGCCCGCGGGTAGAGGAGCAGGTAGCCGCCCAGAACCCCGGCGATCGCGCCGCTCGCTCCGATTGCCGGAACGGTTGCGTCGCTCGACAGGAGCGCCTGCGCGTATGCCGCGACGATGCCCGCGAGGAGATAGAAGAGCAGGAAGCGCGGCCTCCCCATCGAGTCCTCGACGTTGTTGCCGAAGATCCACAGGAACAGCATGTTGAAGGCGATATGGAGGATGCCCCCGTGCATGAACATCGAGGTCAGCACGGTGGCCCACCAGGGCGGCGAGTCGAGCTGGGCGAACGGCGCGCCCTGGGCACCGAGCCGGCGTGCGGTCGAGTAGGAGGCCGTTCCCTGGCAGATCACGTCGGGGCTGGTGGCCTCGGCGCTCGTCACCCCTACCGCGCAGTCCCTCCCCGGGTGGGTGAGCCGGTAGGGGATGGCCCCGTACTCGAGCGTCACCTGATCCTGCGCGGAGACGCCGAGCCGCTCGTATGTTCGGTTCGAGTAGTCGCTGCTCGAGAAGTGGATCTGCCACCCGAAGACGAGCAGGTTGGCCACGATCAAGGCGACCGTGACGATCGGAAACCGTGAGGTCGGGATGTTGTCCCGGAGCGGGATCAAGGGCGCCGAAGCCTACGGCCACGACCACCCGCCAATGCGACACCGCCCCGCGCTCGGGGCTGGTGCGATCAGGCCGGCGTCGTCGAGGGGTGACGCTGCCCGGCCACCTCGGCCGCGCTCTGGTCGGCGTGATAGGAGCTCCGAACCAGGGGGCCGGCGGCCACCGACTCGAAACCCAGATCCCGTGCCGCCCTCTCGAGCTCCTCGAACTCGTCCGGGTGCCAGTAGCGGACCACCGGTAGGTGCTGCTCGGTGGGCCGCAGGTACTGGCCCACCGTGAGGATCTGAACGTCGTGGTCGCGGAGGACGCCGAACGTCTCGACCAGCTCGCCGAAGCTCTCGCCCAGGCCGACCATCAGACCCGACTTGGTCACCACGCGCTCGCCGCCCATCTGCTTAGCGAGTCGCAGCACCCGGGCGGAGCGCATGAAATCGGAGCCCCGGCGCGCCTTCGGGTACAGGCGTGGAACCGTCTCGACGTTGTGGTTGAAGACGTCAGGTCGCTCGTGGACGACCTTGGCGAGCGGCATCTCCTGGCCGCGGAAGTCGGGGGTCAGGACCTCGACCTTGCAACCCGGCGCGAGCATCCGGATCGATCGGATCACGCCGACGAAGGCACCGGCACCGTAGTCGGGCAGGTCGTCGCGGTCAACCGAGGTGACCACGGCGTGGCGAAGGCCCATCTGCTTGACCTGGGCCGCGACCCGCATCGGCTCGAGCGGGTCGTTCCAGGTCGGCTTGCCCGTCCGGACGTTGCAAAAGCCGCAGCGGCGCGTGCAGACGTCGCCGAGGATCATGAAGGTCGCGGTCCCCCGCTCCCAGCATTCGCCGACGTTCGGGCAGTTTGCCTCCTCGCAGACGGTGTGAAGGTTGTCCGAGTCGATCGCCTGCTTGAGACGCCGGTAGGTCGGACCCCCCGGCGCGGGGACCTTGAGCCACGGGGGCTTTCGCTCCCGGAAGGGTCGCCCCCCGGCCACCGTCATGCCGCCTGGATTGGCCCGCGATCTGGTTGCGCGCGGCGATGCCGGCGCCTCGACCGGGACCGCCCCCGCTGGGGTTTCGACCGGCGGTTTCACGGTCTCTACCGTAGCGCCGCCGCCGCGCCCACAGGCCCGGGGACCTCACCGACGCGTCGGCACAGCTCATCGAGTCCGAGCTCGACCGGTTCGCGCCCGAACGCCTCGGCGAAGCGTTCGGTGATCGTGGTCGCAAAGGCGGACTGATCCTGCTCGCCGTCCAGCTCGCGCGCCACCGAGGTCACCTCGCAGGCCTCGATCCCGCACGGGACGATCCACTCGAACGGCTCGAGATCGTTGTTGACGTTGATCGCGAAGCCGTGCGTCGTAACGCCCCGGTTGATGTGCACCCCGATCGAGGCGACCTTGCGTTGCTCGGGCGTCCACACCCCGGTCAGGCCGTCGATCAGTCCGGCGGGAATCCCCCAATCGCCAAGGGCGCGGATGACCAGCTGCTCGATTCCGCGCAGATAGCCCCCGACGTCGGCCCGAGCGGCGTCCTCGTCATCGCCCGACGCAAGGGCTGGGAGCGAGAGGATCGGGTAGGCGACGAGCTGTCCGGGGCCGTGGTAGGTGACCCGCCCGCCGCGGTCGGTGTCGCACACCTCGATTCCCCGCGCTCGATATGCCTCCTCGCCCATCGGCAGCTCCTCGGGGGTGGACCGGCGGCCCCTCGTGTAGACCGGAGGGTGCTCCAAGAGCAGGAGCAGGTCCGGCACGTCCCCCTTGATCCGCGCCGCCTCGAGCCGCTTCTGGGCAGCGCGGGCCTCGTCGTAGGGGACCAGGCCGATGCGCACGACCCACACTGCGGGCGGCGGATCTTGGGGCGCGAGCGGCATCGCCTCAGTGTCGCACGCGACGCCGGCGCGCCTAGAGGGCGAGCCCGACCGGCTCTTCGAGCAGGCTGCGGATTCGGTCCAGGAAGTGGGCGCCGTCCGCGCCGTAGAGGATCCGGTGGTCGCAGGCGAGATTGACGGACATCATCTGCGCGGCGACGATCTCGCCGTCGCGAACGACGGGCTTCTCGACCACCCGGCCGATCGCGAGGATGCCCGCCTGCGGGGGGTTGATCACGGCGGCGAAGGAGTCGATCCCGAGCATCCCGAGATTGGAGACTGTGAAGGTGCCCCCGGAGAGCTCGGGAGGGGTGACCGTCGCGTCGCGGACCCGCTGGGACAGCGCCCGGGTCTCCGCGGCGATTTGCGCCAGGCCCTTGCGGTCCGCGTCGAACACGGTCGGGACGACGAGTGCGTCGCGGGCTGCGACCGCGACGCCTACGTTCACCCGCTCGTAGGTCTCCAGGCGACCATCACGGTAAGCACCGTTGGCCCGGGGATGCTCGCGAAGCGCGATCGCCACCGCCTTGACGATCATGTCGTTGAGCGACGGCACGGCGTCGCCCTCGGCGGCGCTCAGCTTGAGCGCCGCCCGCGCGTCCACGCAGCGACTCATGTCGATCTCGGCCTGGAGGTAGAAGTGGGGCGCGGTCGCTTTGGACTCGGCCATCCTGCGGGCGACCGTCTGCTGGAGCTTGGTCAGCTCCTCAACCGTGACCGCGCCCTTAGCGGTCTCCGGGCGCTCACGCGCGCCCGGCGTGGGCTTCGGCGGCTCTGCCCCCGCGGTGGGGGCGGTCGCGACGGGCAACCGACCCCCGGCGATCGCCCGCTCGACGTCCGCCTTGACGATCCGCCCGCCCGGCCCGGACCCGGAGATCGCCCCGAGCTCGAGCCCGTTCTCGGCGGCAATTCGGCGAGCCAGCGGCGACGCCTTGACCCTTCCATCTCGGGCCGCGGCCGGGGATGCGGCCGCGGCGCCGGTGTCTTCGGCGGTCCCGGCAGAGGGCTGGGTGGGGGAGGAGGGAGATGCGGCGGAGGGAGCCTCCGCGGCAGGGGCGCGAGGACTCCGCGAAGCGGCCGACCCAGGGATGGGAGAGGGGCTTCCTCCGTCGCCGTCTCCCTCCCTCCCCACCTCCGTCTCAACTTCACTGTTTGGCGTATCGCCGCCGCCTGACGGCGCTTCGCCCGCCTCCCCGACCCGCGCGATCACCTCGCCGATTGGCAAGGTGTCGCCCTCGTTTGCCAGGACCTCGATCAGGGAGCCTGCATCGGGAGCCTCGTAGACCATGTTCGCCTTGTCGGTCTCGATCTCGACCAGCTCATCGCCGAGCGCCACGTCATCACCCGGCGCCTTCAGCCACCTGAGGATCGTTCCCTCCTCCATCGAGTCCGAGAGGCGCGGCATCACGACGTCGACGCTCATGCGCTCCGCGATCCTGATCCCGGCTGATCGCGACCTGTGGCGCCGGCCGGGCTCAAAGCGATCCCTCCAGGGAGGCAAGGGCGGCGCTGACCACGTGCTCGGCGTGCGGGATAGCGGCCTGCTCGAGCCGCTTCGCGTAGGGCATCGGGACATCTGCTCCCGTCACCCTCTGTGGGGGCGAGTCGAGGTGGTCGAAGGCCTGCTCCGTGATCAGGGCCGAGATGTTGGCACCAACCCCGCCGTGTGGCCAGCCCTCCTCCACGATCACGCAGCGGTTCGTCTTGCGGACCGAGCGAAGGATCGTGTCCAGGTCAAGCGGCCTCAGGGTCCGAGGATCGATTACCTCGGCTTCGACCTGGTGCTCGTTGGCAAGGGTCCGGGCGGCCTTCTCGGCAACGTCGGACATCCGCAGGATGCCTACGATGGTCACGTCGCCTCCCTCGCGCCTGATCGCCGCCTCGCCGAAGTTGATGATGCCGTCGTCCGAGTCACCTTCCGGGACCTCCCCCCGTGCGCCGTAGAGCGTCTCGTGCTCGATGAAGATGACCGGGTTGTCGTCGCGGATGGCGGCCTTCAACAGCCCCTTTCCGTCGGCCGGGGTCGATGGCGCGGCGACCAGAAGGCCCGGCACGTGGAGGAACAGGGCTTCGAGCGAATGTGAGTGGGTGGGTCCGAGCTGGTGGCCCCCGCCGCCCGGCATCCGGATCACCACCGGGACCCGGACCTGCCCGTTGAACATGTACGGGATGGCCGCCATGTGGTTGACGATCTGGTCCATCGCCAGGAGCGAGAAGTTGACGGTCATCAGCTCGACCACCGGGCGCAGCCCGGCCATCGCCGCGCCGACCCCCGCGCCGACGATCGTGTTCTCGGAGATCGGCGTGTCGCGCACCCTCGTCTCGCCGAACTCGTCCAGGAGCCCCTCGGTTACCTTGAAGGCGCCCTGGAACACACCCACGTCCTCTCCCATCACGAGGACGGAGGCGTCGCGGCGCATCTCCTCGGCCAGGGCGTCGCGGAGCGCCTCGCGCATCCGCATCACCGCCATGGCGACACCCGCGGCCTACTCATCGTCCTGGCCCTCAGCCGCCTCGGTGGCGTCCTGGTCGGCGCCGGGTGGGATGTCGGCCCGCCCGCCGCGGGCGGCCGAGCTCTGGCGCCCGGCGTAGGCCGCGCCCGCCTCGGCCAGCTTGCGGGCCTCGCCGCTCGCTCCGACCTCGCGCTCCTCCTCGCCGCGGTGCGGCTCGGGCGTCCTCTCGTCGACCGCGTACCAGCCGGGCACCTGGTCACCGACCACGTAGAGATGGTCATACAGAGATTCGAGCGGCGGCTCGGGAGATCGGTCGGCGAACTCGACCGCCTCGGTCACCTGTTCCTCGAGTCGCTGGCGGAGTTGCTCGAGGTAGGCCTCGTCGATCACGCCGTCGGCGAGCAGGCGGTCGCGAAAGACCTTGACCGGGTCCTTCTTGCGCCATTCCTCGACTTCCTCCTTCGACCGGTAGACCTCGGGATCGGCGGCAGAGTGGCCCCGGTAGCGGTAGGTGAAGGCCTCGACCAGGGTGGGCTGGCGCTCGGAGCGCGCCAGCCGGAGGTGTTCCGCGACGGTCTCCCTGACCGCCAGGACGTCCATGCCGTCCACCCGCACGCCGGGCACCCCCAGGCCCTCGGCCTTTCGGGACAGGTCGGTGACCGCCGAATGGCGCTCGATCGCCGTGCCCATGCCATAGAGGTTGTTCTCGACCAGGAAGACGAGAGGCAGCTTCCAAAGCGCAGCCAAGTTCATCGTCTCGCCGAAGTTTCCGGTGTTCGACGCCCCATCGCCGAACATGCACACGGTCACGGAGTCCGCTCCGGTGTAGTCACTCGCGAGGGCCAGGCCGGCCGCGATCGGCAGGTTCCCACCGACGATCCCGTAGCCGCCCATGAACCGCCGCTCGCCGTCGAAGATGTGCATCGAGCCACCGCGCCCGCGGGAGCAGCCGTCCTCGCGACCGAACAGCTCCGCCATCACGTTCCTCGGGTCCGTGCCCCGGGCGATCGCGTGGCCGTGGGTCCGGTAGGTGCCGATCAGGTAGTCGTCGGGGCGCATCACCGACGCGGTGCCGACGATCGTCGCCTCCTCGCCGATCCCGAGGTGCAGGAAGCCGCCCGCCTTGGCGCGCTGGTACTGGCGCCCCGCCTCCTCCTCGAAGCGTCGGATCAACGCCATGGTCTCGAGCAGCTCGCGACACGTCCCGGAGTCGGGAAGGGAGCGAGCCGCGGCGCCCCTGCCATCTGGGGCGAGGTCTGACTCCGCGGACTTGGTGCGCTCCGGCGCCACCGCCGCCCAAGATAGCCGAGCCGGCGCTCACAGCCGCTCAGCCGGCCGCAGGCCTCGCCGATCAGCCTCGGAGCTGGGCGGCCCGCTTCGCTGCGTCGGCGAGCCGGTCGTCACCCCAGAACACCTCTCCGCCGACCACGACCGCGGGAACCCCGCGGACGCCCAGGTCTGCGGCCAGATCGGTGGCGTCTCGAAGCGCCAGCTTCACGGATTCTCGCTCGAGTGCGGCGAGCAGGGCGCGCGGGTGGAGCTCCGCGGCGGCTCCCGCCAGCAGTACGTTGTCGGGCTCGGTCAGATCCCGCCCGGCGGCGAACGCCTGCCTGAATGCCGCGAGCGAGAAGGCCACTGCGCGACCGACCTGCTTGGCGAAGGTCGCGATCCGCATCGCGGTCAGCGTGTTCGGCGGCCATGGCTCGGGCCACGTGATAGGAGCCATGCCGTAGGACGATGCCCGGCGCTCGACCTCGCGCATTCCGGCCTCGCGTTCCGGCCCGTTGCCCCACGAATCGCGCCCGAAACGCTTGAACAAGGCGCCCAACAGGATCGGTTGCCACTCCGGAGGTTCACCCCAAGCCTCGGCGATCAGCGGATTGACCCGCTCCGCAGCCAGGTAGGCGTAAGGCGAGCCGAGGTCGTAGTAGAAGACGGGCCGCCCCGTCGTCTCAGTCGCGGTGGACGAAGTCATCCGCCCGCGCCGCGCTCGATCGCGTCCAGTCCGGGCCACGGGGATCCGAGGTGGGCCGAGCCCGACACCCGGTCGCCTACTGGTGGATGGCCCAGCCGTCGACCGAGCGGGCGGCGTCGAGCACCGCCTCGGAGATGGTCGGGTGAGGGTGGACGATCCGGGCCAGCTCCTGGTAGCCGCCCTCCAGGGCGATCGTGGTGACCAACTCGCTGATCATGTCGCAGGCGCGGTTGCCCACCACGTGGGCACCCAGGATCTCGCCGTAGGCGGGGTCGGCGACGATCTTCACCATCCCATCGCGATCGTCGTAGACGGCCGCGGCGCCGACGCCCCCCAGCTTGAACTTGCCCACCTTGACCTTGCGACCCGCCTCCTTGGCCGCGGCTTCGGTCATCCCGACGCTCGCCACTTGGGGCTGGCAGAACGTCGCCCCGGCGACCAGGTCCTCGTCGACCGGATGGGTCTCGACGCCGGCGGCCTGCTCGACTGCCACCACCCCCTCCTCGGATGCCTTGTGGGCGAGCGCCTTCCGGCCCACCAGGTCACCGATCGCGTAGACCTTGGGATTCGAGGTCCGCCCGTAGGGGTCCACCTTGACCTTTCCGTTCGCCTCGACCTCGACGCCTGCCTGATCCAGATTCAGCGCCTCCGTGTCGGGCGCCCGGCCACCCGCGATGCACAGGTAGTCGACCTCGGTCTCCTGACCACCGTAGGTGACCTTGACGGAGCTCTTCGAAGAGTCCACCTTCTCGACCCTCGTCCCGGTCGAGATGGTGATGTCCTGCTTCTTGAACGCCCGCTCGACGACCTTGGCCATGTCCTTGTCCTCGGCAGGAAGGATCTGGTCGAGCATCTCGATCAAGACCACCTCGGTGCCGAATCGGCCGTAGGCCGAGGCGATCTCGGCCCCGGAGGCGCCCGCGCCTGCGACCGCGATCCTCTTCGGCTGCTCGCCCAGCGACCAGGCTCCCCAGGTGTCGAGGACCCTGTCGCCGAACTCAACGCCGGGAATCGGGATCGGCACCGATCCCGTCGCGAGGACCACGGCGCCGGCCTCGTAGATCTGGTCGCCGACCTTCACATGACCGTCGGCGGTCAGCGAGCCGCTTCCCTCGATCAGGGCAACCTTGTTCTTGTCCCAGAGCATCTTCACGCCGCCCGCGAGTGTCTCCGAGACCTTCGCGCGGCGCGCCATGAGCGCCTCCCAGTCGATGCTCACCCCGCTCGCCTTGACGCCAAGGTCTGCTCCGTGTCGGGCGTGGTCGTAGAGCTCGGCGCTGTGAAGCACGGTCTTGGCGGGGATGCACGCGTAGTTGAGGCACCTGCCGCCGGGCTTGTCGACCTCGACGACCGCCGTGGAGCGACCGAGCTGAGCGGCCCGGATCGCAGCCACATAGCCGCCCGGCCCGCCCCCGATCACGATCACGTCATACGAATCGGCCATCCATTCGACTCTATAAGACATAACTCCGCCGACATCCTCGGCAGCCGCCGGAGTTATCTATTCCCGAGTCGGCATCTGGATTCGCGCCAGAGCCTTGATCATCAAATAGAAGAGCGTCCCGGCCACCGCGACCAGCGCCAGGTTGCCGACCAGCTGCGCGACGCTTCCCGCGGCGACAAGGCCGAGCGCGGCCGCGACGATGAGCAGCGCCAGCACAGCCTGGAAGCCGAGCACGGCCCAATAGCGGGCGCGCCACATTCCGACGGCCATCACGCCCATCAGGAGCGCCGGGATGATCACCTGAAGGACGGGGGGACGGCTGCCGTTCACGGTCGCGCCGACCACGTAGGCGACAACGACCGAGAGCGCGATCAGGGCCGAGATCAAGGCGCCGATGGTGACCACCAGCGGCCTCTCGCTCGGACCCAAGGGTTCGAGTGCCTCGCGAGCCTCCCGGTTTCGCTCCTCCGAGCGCGCGGAGGCCCGCCCTCGCCGCTCCACCGAGCGGGCCTTGCGCTTGTGGCGCTCGGCCCTCTTTCGCTCTCGGTCAGCCAAGCTGCCGAGCCTGGTCGGCGGCCGGGTTCGGGGTGACGCCCGGGTCGACGAGCGCCCGCCGCAGCTCGGCGGCGGCGGCCTGAGGATCATCGGCGTCGCGGATCGCCCGCACGACCACGACGCGCCTCGCTCCAGCGTCCGTCACCGCGTCGATCGAGTCGCTGTCGATCCCGCCGATCGCGAACCAAGGGACCGAGAGCCGCTCGGCCGCCAGCTCCACCAGCCCGAGGCCAGTGGCCCGCCGTCCCTGCTTGGTTGGGGTCTTGAAGACCGGCCCGACGCTGATCTGGTCGGGCCGACGAGCGAGCTCGTCGGCGCATGCCGCCTCGATCTGCGCCCGAGAGTGTGTCGAGAGGCCGATCAGGGCGTCATCGCCAGCGAGCCGGCGGGCCTCCTCGACCGAGGGGTCGTCCTGTCCCACGTGCGCCCCGTCCGCGCTGCAGGCGGACACCAGATCGGGTCGGTCGTTGATCATGAACAGCGCGCCGTGCTCCTCGGCGGCCCGCCTGAACGGACCAGCGAGCTCCACGAGGCGCTCGTCCGTGGACTGATCC
Organism: uncultured bacterium; assembly: GCA_963720685.1. Classification (GTDB taxonomy): domain Bacteria; phylum Actinomycetota; class Thermoleophilia; order Solirubrobacterales; family 70-9; genus AC-56. Next base: position 124,781 of record CAVRGF010000005.1, read on the forward strand.
TTCTCCCGCATCTGGATCATGTCGACGCCCCCGCCGAGCGCCGAGGCGAGCAGCGGTCCAGGGTCCCTTCCACCGGGGAGGGCCTCGCAGACGAAATAGAGTCGAGCCTCCTCGAGGCGGGCGATCCGCATCGCCCGAACCGCCTCGGCCCGGGACTGGAAGATCTTGATCGACGTCACCCGTCCGTCCTCGAAGCTCCACAGCTGACCGCCGACCGCCGTCGTCTCGACCCCGCTCGAGTCCCCGCGGATCCCAAAGCGGCCCTCGACCGCGAGGCGGTTGCCGATCGCGGTCATGCTCGAGGCCTCCCAAGTCGTGACCGAAAAGGCCTCGAGCATCCCGCCGAACAACCGTCGCGCCTCATCGAGGCCCCGGTAGACACCCCTGTTGGGGCTCACGGACTCCGACCAGTCGAGGACGATGTCGGGCGCCGCGTGCTTTCGCAGGCGGTCGAAGTCCCGGGTCGCCCAGGTTGCCTCCAAAGCTCGCACGGCGGCTTCCATTCGAGGATCCACGCCCGCAGTATCACGGTCCCGGACACGGCGAGTACCATGATCCTCAACGGGAGCCCTCGACGATGGGCTGAGAGGGCGGCGACCCGGCCGCCGACCGTCTGAACCTGATCCGGGTAATGCCGGCGCAGGGATGGTGGCGCGGAACCCGCCTTCCCGATCGAGCGACGACGCTTGGAAAGGGCGAAGCGTGCCCGACGAGACCCAAAGGCCGAAAACGCGAGGCGACCATGTGGTCGTGCCGCTGCGGCAGCGCTCGGCGACCGACCAGCCCCACGCGCTCGACGCGGTCGTGGTGGGTGGTGGGGTGATCGGTCTGGCGTGCGCGTGGAGAGCCGCCAGGCGAGGCCTGCGGGTCCGTGTGCTCGACCGCGATCAACCTGGCGCCGGTGCGTCAGGCGTGGCCGCCGGGATGCTCGCCCCGGTGGGCGAGGCGAGCTGGGACGAGGAAGCGTTGACCCGCCTCGTGATCGCCTCGGCACGCGAGTGGGGAGCCTTCGCGTCGGACCTCGCCGACGACAGCGGGCTCGAGCCCGGCTACGAGGCCAGCGGAGCCCTGCACGTTGCGCTCGACCGTGACGAGGCGAGCGAGCTGAAGCGGCGCTTCGAGCTGATGGAGTCGCTGGAGCTGGGCGTCGAATGGCTGGGCCCGAGCGGCTGCCGCGACCTGGAGCCGGGCCTCGCCCCGTCTTGTGCCGCCGGAGTCCTCGCCCCCGGCGAGGCGGCGGTCGATCCCGGGATGCTGCTGCCGGCCCTGTCGATCGCCATAGAGGCTCGCGGCGGGCAGGTGATCGCCGGCGCCGAGGTCGTCGAAGGGGTGTTCGAGGGCGGCCGCCTGGCGGGCGTGGTGACGGCTGACGGGCGCGAGCATCGCGCTGAGAGCGTGGTGTTGGCGGCTGGGGCATGGTCGGGCACGGCGCCCTGGCTTCCGTCAAGGGCCCGTCCGCCGGTCCGACCGGTCAAGGGCCAGGTGCTGACCCTCCGAGGGAGCCCAGACGCCCGCCCGTGCGATCGGATCATCGCCTCGGAGCGGGTCTACGTGGTGCCCCGCGCCGACGGGCGATTGATCGTCGGCGCGACCGTCGAGGAGCGCGGATTCGACGTCCGGGTGACCGCCGGAGGCACCTACGAGCTGCTTCGCGAGGCCTCCAGGGCCCTCCCCGATGTGGGCGAGCTGGAGCTGGTCGAGGCGTTGGCGGGCCTTCGGCCCGGCACGCCAGACAACCTCCCGCTGATCGGACCCGGGGAGCTCGACGGGTTGGTGCTGGCTACGGGCCATCACCGAAACGGCATCCTGATGGCGCCGCTCACCTCGGAGGCGATAGCGGGGCTGCTCGCCTCTGAGCCGCCGAAGGAGCCGACTCGGCTGGCCCATCCGGGCCGATTCGCCGACCGAAGCGCCCCCGGGCTTTCGGCGGCTCCGGCGCTCGTGGAGCGCCCGTGGTGATCGTCGCGCTGAACGGCAGTCGCGCAGAGCTGCCCGATGGGGCGAGCGTGGCCGACGCAGTCATGGCGACCGGCGTCGAGGGGTCGGCCCGCGGGGTCGCCGTCGCGGTGGACGGCGAGGTGGTCCGGCGGGTCGAGTGGGAGGCGACGAAGCTGGAGAGCGATCAGGTCGTGGAGGTCCTGCATGCGGTCCAGGGTGGCTAGCGATCGGTCCGCGGGCGACGCCGCACGGGACCGCGGCGGTTCGCTCTCGGCCGGCGCGGGGGCGGCCGACGCCCCGTTCGAACTCGGCGGGCGTACCTGGGCATCTCGCCTGATCATCGGCAGTGGCGGCTTTCGCTCCCTGACGGCGATGGAGCGCGCCGTCGCCGCCTCCGGCGCCGAGATGGTGACCGTCGCGCTGCGCAGAGTCGACCCGGCCGCGCGCGGCTCCGCGCTCGAAGTCATCGACCGCCTGGGCGCGTTCGCGCTCCCCAACACCGCCGGCTGTTACACGGCGCGCGATGCGGTGCGCACCGCCCAGCTCGCTCGCGAGGCATTCGAGACCGACTGGATCAAGCTCGAGGTGATCGGGGATGACCGGACCTTGTTGCCTGACTCCGTGGAGCTGGTCGCCGCGGCCGAGACGCTGGTCGGCCAGGGCTTCACCGTTCTGCCGTACACGAGCGACGATCCGATTCTGGCCCGACGGCTCGAGGACCTGGGCTGCGCGGCCGTGATGCCGCTCGGGTCGCCGATCGGCTCCGGAATGGGAATCCGAAACGCCTACAACGTCCAGATCATCGTGGAGCGATCCACGGTCCCGGTGATCCTCGACGCCGGCATCGGCACCGCCTCGGACGCGGCGCTCGCGATGGAGCTCGGTTGCGACGGAGTCTTGCTGGCGAGCTCGGTCACCCGAGCAAAGGACCCCGAGCGAATGGCCCTCGCCATGCGACGTGCGGTCGAGGCCGGGTACGCGGCGCGGCGCGCGGGCAGGATCCCGCGAAGGCTCCACGCCGAAGCGTCCACGCCCGACGAGGGGCTGGCCGACCTGGGCTGACTCAGCGCTGCTTACGCCGCGCGAGCTGGCGGTCGGTCCACTCGCCCACCGTCCCGGCAGCCCACGCTACACGGTGGGCGGCCCGCCCCGCCGGCGAGGGATCGACCGGCTCGATGGCCGCATCCGGGTCCGAGCCGAGTTCGATCGCGGCCTTTCGGGTCGCGCTGACCTGGCGGCGCAGTCGCCGCTCCCAGGAGCGGCAAAACTCGGGCAGCACCGGATCGCCGCGAGTCTCGCTGACCGCGGCCAGATATCCGAGCAGGGTGGTTACCCGCTCCAGGTCCTCGACCGCGAAGCGAAGCGCCTGGTTTCGCTCCAGGAACCGGTCGAACACCGCGCCGCGCACCGTCCCGAGGTTCGCTCCGCCCTGCTGCGCGGCGACCCCCCCGTGGAGGTCGAGGCGGGCGGTCACCGGCCCGAGTTCGTCGAGCAGTCGCGAGATCGATTCCCAGCCCTTCTGGAGCGGATCCCGGGCCGGCGTGCCGTCGAACGCGATCGCGAGGCGGCCGAGGCGCTTGGTCGCCAGGCGGCCGCTCAGGTAGAGCTCGCGGTATCCCCGATTCTCGGCGGGGTGGAGGTTCATGCGCCAAAGGTAGTTCAAACGCCGTGGCGGACGGCGGAACGGTCCGCGCCCCGCGTTGCGGCCCAGTCTTGGGTGAAACGGCAGGTCAGGCGCCGGGGTGTGCTACCGTCCCCAACCGCTTTCGCACTAAACCAATCGGGAAAGGCAAGAACTGCCCATGACATCTCGTCTCTGGAAGCTTCGGAACCCCCGCGCGAGCCGCTCACGGGCCGCCCGCATGGCGGTTGCCGGCGCGCTCGCGCTCGCGCTCGGCCTGGGCGTCGCCGCGTGCGGAAGCTCGTCCAGCAGCAGCGGCGGGACGATCAGCCTGGTCGCATACTCGACACCTGAGACCGTCTACGACAAGGCGCTGATCCCCGGCTTCCAGGGGACGGGCCAGGGTGATGGGGCTAAGTTCTCGACTTCGTTTGGCCCCTCCGGCGATCAGCAGCGCGCCGTGATCGCCGGCCAGCCGGCGGACTACGTCCACTTCTCCACCGGGCCCGACATGCAGGCCGTGGTCGACGCCGGACTCGTCGACTCGAACTGGGACCAGAACAAGTACCACGGGATCGTCCAGGACTCGGTCGTCGTGTTCGTGGTGCGCAAGGGCAACCCGAAGAACCTCCAGACCTGGAACGACCTGATCAAGCCCGGGGTCCAGGTCGTGACCCCAAACGTGTTCAGCTCGGGTGGCGCGAAGTGGAACCTGCTGGCCGCCTACGGCGCCCAGATCGAGGAGGGCAAGTCCCCGACCGAGGCGCTGGCGTACCTGAAGTCCCTGCTCGAGAACGCCGTTGCGCAGCCGGGCAGCGCCAGCGATGCCCTGACCACGTTCACGAGCGGTAAGGGGGACGTCCTGCTCTCGTACGAGAGCGACGCGATCGAGGCCCAGAAGGCCGGCGAGGACGTCGACTACGTCATCCCCGACGACACGATCCTGATCGAGACGCCGGCTGCGACCACGACCGACGCCTCGGCGCAGGCACAGGACTTCCTGAAGTACCTGTGGACGCCCGAGGCGCAGCAGCTGTGGGCCGACGGGGGCTACCGGCCCGTGGACAAGTCGGTGCTCGCCAAGAACAAGGACAAGTTCCCCACTCCGCCGGGTCTGTTCACCGTCGACGATCCCAGCATCGGTGGCTGGGACAAGGCCAACACCGAGTTCTTCGATCCCGAGAACGGCAGCGTTGCCAAGATCGAGGAGCAGCTGGGCGTATCGACCGGATGACCCAAGGCGTCGAGAGTCTCCTGGGGGTGGCCGCGGAGTGACGCCCGTGGCTCCAGGAGCCCGAGCGGAGGCGCCCCCGCGGCCGATCCAGTTACCGCGCTTCGGGGGCGCCGCGCTCGGGCGTGGGATGGTCACGGCTTATCTGAGCCTGATCGTTCTGATCCCGATCGCGGCCCTGGTCAGCAAGTCGCTGGACGGCGGGCTGGCGAGCTTCTGGTCGTCGGTGACCTCGCCCCTGGCGCTCTCTGCCCTCAAGCTGACCGTGGTCTGCTCGCTGATCGTGGTCGCGGTCAACGTGGTCGCCGGAACGGCGATCGCCTGGGTCCTGGTCAGGGACAAGTTCCCCGGCAAGGCCCTGGTGAACTCGGTCATCGACCTTCCGTTCGCCCTTCCGACGGTGGTCGCGGGCATCACCCTGCTGGCCCTCTATGGAACCAACAGCCCGGTCGGGATCGACATCGCCTTTACGCGGATCGGCATCGTCGTCGCCCTGCTTTTCGTCACCCTCCCGTTCGTGGTGCGGGCGGTTCAGCCGGTTCTGCTCGAGCTCGACCGCGAGATGGAGGAGGCGGCCGCATCCCTCGGCGCCGGTCCGATCACGACCTTTCGCCGGGTGATGTTCCCCAACCTCAGGCCGGCGCTTCTCGCCGGGGCCGCCCTCGCCTTCGCACGGGCGATCGGCGAGTTCGGCTCGCTGGTGCTGATCTCGGGCAACCTGCCGAAGACCCAGGTCGCCTCGCTGTTCATCTACGCGCAGGTCGAGAGCGGTAACACGGACGGGGCGGCGGCGGTGTCGGCGGCCCTCCTGGTGATCGCGCTGGTCGTCCTCCTCTTGATCGGCCGCCTCACCCACTGGAGCCTTCGCCATGGCCGCTAAGCGCGGATTCGGGAAGTACGGCCTGCGCTTCTTCGCGCTCGGCTACCTGTCGATGCTTCTCCTGATCCCGGTCGGGATGATCTCCTACCGCGCGTTCGAGCACGGCCTGGCCGCCGCGTGGACGTCAGTGACGACCCCGGACGCCGTGCACGCGTTCTACCTGACGATCGTGATCGCCCTGATCGCGGTGGTCGCCAACACGATCTTCGGGGTCGCCTGCGCGTTGCTCCTGGTCAGGACGGAGTTCCGGGGGAAGGCTCTCCTGAACGCGATCATCGACCTGCCCTTCGCGATCTCGCCCGTAGTCGTCGGGCTGTCGTTGCTGCTCCTCTACGGACGCAGCGGGTGGTTCGGGAACGTGTTCCTGGACAACGGCATCCAGATCCTGTTCGCGATGCCGGGCATGATCCTCGCCACCATCTTCGTCTCGCTCCCGTTCGTGGTGCGCGAGGTCGTCCCGGTGCTCCATGAGATCGGCGACGACCAGGAGCAGGCGGCGCAGACGTTGGGGGCGAACTGGTGGCAGACCTTCCGCCGCGTCACGCTGCCCGCCATCCGATGGGGGGTCGCGTACGGGATCGTCCTCACCACCGCGCGCGCGCTGGGCGAGTTTGGCGCTGTCGCAGTGGTCTCCGGTCGGATCAGCGACCAGACCGAGACGGCGCCCCTATGGGTCTGGCGGGAGTTCGGGCAGTTCAACCTGACCGGCGCCTACGCGGCTTCGCTCGTGCTGGCACTGATCGCGGTCTCGACGCTTTTGGCAATGAATCTGTTCAAGCGGAAGGAGTCCACCTGATGAGCATCATCGTTGAGGGGGCACGGAAGCAATTCGGCGACTTCGTCGCCCTGGACGACGTGTCGATCGAGGTGCCTGATGGGTCCTTGACCGCGCTTCTGGGGCCAAGCGGGAGTGGCAAGTCGACGCTCCTGCGAGTGATCGCGGGTCTAGAGCAGCCCGACTCCGGCCGGGTCATGATCCTGGGCGAGGACGCCACGAGCGTGCCCGCCCAGAACCGAGGGGTCGGCTTCGTGTTCCAGCACTACGCCGCCTTCAAGCACATGACCGTCAGCAACAACATCGCCTTCGGCTTGAGCATCCGCAGGCGCCCGAAGAAGGAGATCGCCGACCGGGTCCAGGAGCTGATCCAGCTCGTGCATCTCGATGGCTTCGGCGATCGCTATCCGTCGCAGCTCTCGGGCGGCCAGCGCCAGCGCATGGCGCTCGCCCGGGCCTTGGCGGTGGAGCCCAAGGTCCTGCTCCTGGACGAGCCGTTCGGCGCCCTGGATGCCAACGTTCGCAAGGAGCTCCGCCTCTGGTTGCGCCGCCTCCACGAGGAGGTCCACGTGACGACGATCTTCGTCACGCACGACCAGGAGGAGGCGATGGAGGTCGCTGGACAGATCGTGGTGATGAACCAGGGCCGCGTCGAGCAGACCGGCCCGCCCGCGGAGCTATACGAGCACCCGAAGACCGAGTTCGTGATGGGCTTCGTCGGGCCGGTCAATCAACGCGGCGCGATGTTCGTCCGTCCGCACGATCTGGAGATCCTCCACGTCCCGGCGCCCGAGGCCGAGGAGGCGATGATCGAACGGATCATCAACCTCGGCTTCGAGACGCGGATCGAGATGCTGCTCGCGGATGGCGAGCAGATCTGGGCACAGATGACCCGCGCCGACGCGGACCTGCTGGAGGTTGCCAACGGCGAGATCGTCTACGTGCGCCCGCGACGCGCAAAGTTCTTCGAGCCCAACGGGGAGCCGAGGACCGACGAGCTCGCTTCGGCCGCTTAGGTGTGGGCACCAACCAGGTTGTTGGCGTCGAGCTCAGCCAGTCGGGCCATGGGCGGCATCCTCCCGATTGAGCGATGGGGCCGTTTGCGGTTGTAGCGGTCTAGCCAGGCCGGCAGAGCCCTGGTGCGCTCGCGACTTGAGCCGTAGACGGCGTCGTAGGCCCAGCCGTCGACCATCGTCTTGATGAAGCGCTCGGCCTTGCCGTTGGTGCGCGGGGTGTAGGGCCTGGTGCGCAGGTGGCGGATCGAGAGCTCGCGGCAGGCAATCGCGTGGGCCCGGGAGCGGTAGGGGTTGCCGTTGTCCGTCATCAGCCGCTCGACCCTGATTCCGAGCGAGGCGAGGTAGGCGACCGCCCGACGCAGGAACGCGATCGCCGTCTCGGGCCGCTCATCGGCCAGGACCTCCGCATAGGCGATCCGGGTGGCGTCGTCGACGCAGACATGGACGTAGTCCCAGCCCTGATCGTAGGCGCGGCGGTGGTAGCCCCTCGGGGCCCGTGAGCCGGTCACGCGGTGCCCGGGACGGGCGATCCGCCCAAGCTTCTTGACGTCGATGTGGACGAGCTCGCCCGCCCTGGAGCGCTCGTAGCGGCGCTCCGGCGCGGCCGGCTCGAGGCGCGGAAGGCGCCCCAGGCCCGCGCGCTTGCAGATCAACGACACCGTCGAGGGTGCCATCTCCAGCTGCTCGGCGATCTGCTCTGCGGTGAGCCGGATCCGCCGCAGGGCGAGCACCGCCTCGACCCGGTCGCGGGGGGTGCGGTTGGCGACCCGCCGCGGGGCCGAGGAGCGGTCCTCAAGCGATTCCCCCCGGGCCTTGCGGCGCGCCCACTTGCGGGCCGTCGGAACGCTGACCCCGGCGGCCTCGGCCGCCGCCGTCAGCGTCCAGCCCTCTTCGAGCACACGACGGGCCAACAGCTCGCGCGACTCAGGACACGTCCTGGCGTTGCGATGCAATGTCATCCGGTTCCTCCTTTGGATGGCTGGGTGGGGTCTCATCCCCCAGCCTCCAAGGAGGGCCGGTCGGAAGAACGTGGTTGGGTCCCAGACTTAGGCGGCGCACGGATGCCCGCGTAGCGTTCAAGGCGGCGCGCTCGGCCGCCTCGCCGCAGATCTGCCGAAGGCGCCGGTGGAGGGCGTATCGGCGCTGCGCACGCCCGGGAGTTCCTCTTTCAAAGGGAGGTCACAGCGTGGCCCCCGCGTCGCGCGCAAATCCACCGGCGCCGCTAGTCGGGCGTCGTGCCCAGGGTCGCCCGGTCGGTGATCGAGCGCACCTGGTCGGGCAACCCGGCGTCGGCGAGATCGGCCAACGTCACAGACTCGAGCACCTCTCGTATGTTGGCTCTCAGCGCGATCCAGACGTCCTTGAGAGCCTTGGCCCCTGCGGGGTAGTCGAGCTCGTCCGCCGGCTCGCCGCGCACCGTGGCCAGTGGGCCCTCAACGGCGCGGATGACGTCGGCGATCGTGATCTCATCCGGTCCCCTGCCCAGCCAGTAGCCCCCATCGGATCCCCGCCGGCTGTGAACCAGGCCGGCGTGGCGCAGCTCGGCGAGGATGTTCTCGAGGAACCGCACCGGAATATCCTCGGCTTCCGCGACGGTTTCTCCTTTGATTGGGCGGCCCTCGGCGCTCTCGGTCAGCTCGAGCATCGCCCGCACCGCGTAGTCCGCCTTGGCCGAGACCCTCACGCGGCCATTGTCCCTCAAGAGTCGGCCGGGGGCGTCCCTGGCTTCTCGAGCACCACGGAGCCGGGGTCGGCGTCGGTCCGCAAGGCTTTGAAGACGGGGGCGCGCAGGGTTCGCGCGCGGGTCCATTCCCGAAATTCGACCGCCGCAACCAGCCGGGGCTCCACGAAGATGCTCTCCCTGGGCGGTTGGCGACCCTCGAAAGGGCTGTCGGTGCGGCGAAGCGGGCCCAGCGCGGCGATCAGCCGGCCGAGCTCGGCCTCCGTCAACCCGCTTCCCACCCGACCGGCGTATCGCAGAGCGCCACCCTCGTCGTGATAGCCGACCAGGAGGGCTCCGAGCGTCTGTGACCGCCGTCCTCGGCCTGGCAGCCACCCTCCGATCACCAGGTCCTGGCGGAGCGTGTTCTTGACCTTCAGCCAGGCCCTGCTTCGCCGCCCGACCAGATAGCGGCTGTCGAGCCGCTTCGCGACCAGGCCCTCGAGCCCTTGGGCGGCGCTCAGCTCGAGCAGCCTGCGGCCCTCACCGCGATGCTCGCCGGGCGTCTGCCAGCTCGGGCCGTCGAGCCGGAGTTCGCGCAGCCGGCTACGTCGCTCGGCGTACGGGGCGTCGAGCAGCGAGCGACCGTCCAGGTAGAGCAGGTCGAAGGCGAGGTAGGTGACCGGAATGTCGCCCATGCGCCGCCGGACGGCGCTCTCGGAAGCCAGGTTCATCCGGCCCTGGAGTCGCTCGAAGCTCGGCCGGCCCTGCTGGTCGAACGCCACGACTTCGCCATCGAGAACGGCCTCGCGGGATCCGAGCTGGGCAGCCATCTCGCGAAGCTCGGGGTAGCCGGCGGTGATGTCACGCAGGTTGCGGCTCTGGAGGCGAAGCTGTCCACCGTCGCAGTAGGCGATCGCGCGGACGCCATCCCACTTGATCTCGAACGCCCAGCGCTCCTCGTCGCGAGGAAGGGACGAAAGGACGGCGAGCATCGGCTTCACGCGGTCCGGCATCGGCTCGCGTTCCGGATCTGCCGGCGGGTCCATGCGATGGATCATCCAGTTGTCGCCGTCGGTCGCGAACAGCGCGTAGCGTCCTCGGACCCGATCGCCGAAGAGGGTGAAGATCACCTCGTCGTCGCGAAACTTCTCGGCCTCGTAGGTGCCGCGGTCCCAGATCGAGACCGTGCCGCCCCCGTACTCGCCGGCCGGGATCTCTCCCTCGAAGGAGAGGTACTCGAGCGGATGGTCCTCGGTGCGAACGGCGAGTCGATTGCGCTTCGGGTCCTGCGGGATCCCTCGCGGCAGCGCCCACGAGGCGAGGGCGCCGTCGCGCTCGAGGCGCAGGTCCCAGTGGAGTCGGCGAGCGTGGTGCTCCTGGACGACGAACCGCGGCCCGGCTCCCTCTGTGGCAGGCCCCGGCGCGCGCCCGGGGCGACCGCGCGGCTCGGGCGTCTTGTCAAAAGAGCGCTTTCGCTCGTACTCGGTGGGCCTGGCCCCGGACATCGCCGGCCCTGGATCCTAGGCATCTACCATGGTCACGCCCCTGTAGCTCAGCTGGCTAGAGCAGCGCGCTTTTAACGCGACGGTCGCGGGTTCAAGTCCCGCCGGGGGCATCTGCCGCCCCGACCGAGCACACGCGGGGAACGAGGCTCAGCCGGCGACGGGGTACTCGCGGACCTCGTCGATCTCGACGCCCCCGCCGATCTCCACCATCCCTCCGTCCAGCGGGCGAGCCAGTATTCGCGACCCCGCTCCCTGCCGGATGTCCAGCTCTCGTCCCAGGCGCGCAGCCAATGCCAGCGCCGCGGAGCCCGTCGCCTCGTCCTCTTCGATCCCGTAGTCGCCCGCGAAGACCCGCGCCCGGACCACCCCGGCATCCCGATCGATCCATGACCACGCGCTCGTCGCCCCATGGTCATCCGGCGCTCCGTCGAGGGCGTCGACGACGCTCGGCGCTTCGAGCTCGACGAATCTCCATTCCGGCGTCCATTCCGCGCGTCCGGCAGCGAAGGTCAGCCCGGCCTCCTCGCGCACCCGGACGGTTCCTGCGGGCGGGTGAAGCTCGTCGATCCCGCTGCGCTCGCGCCCCAAGAGCCAGGCGGTTCCCACCGTCGGGTGCCCGGCGAACGGCACCTCGCTGAGCGGGGTGAAGATGCGCATCTCACCACGGTCGGCATCGTCGACGAACACGGTCTCGGAGTAGGCGAGCTCGGCGGCGACCGCCTGTCGCCGAGCGCCGTCGATCGCGGCGCCGTCGAGGAACACACCGAGGGGGTTGCCGCCACCCCCTCGCTCGGCGCAGAACACGCGCAGCACGTGGAGCCGGGGCATCTCAGTGACGGAAGTGGCGCCGCCCGGTCAGCACCATCGCCGCGCCGGCCGAGTCGCAAGCGGCGATCACCTCGGCGTCGCGAACCGATCCGCCCGGCTGGATCAGGGCCGTGGTCCCTGCGTCGATCGCGAGCTGGGGCCCATCGGGAAAGGGGAAGAATGCGTCGGACGCCGCCACCGAACCGGCGAGCAGGTCCGCCGCGTCGACGCCGCGCGCCTCTCGCGCCTTGTCGATCGCGATCCTGACCGAGTCAACCCTGCTCATCTGGCCGGCGCCGATCCCGAGGGTCGCACCGTCCCTGGCGATCACGATCGCGTTCGAGCGAACGTGCCGGCATACCTTCCAGGCGAACCACAGGTCCTCCCATTGGGCGTCGCCGGGCCTCGCCTCGGTCACCACCCGCATCGATTCGCGCTCCTCGTCGATCCGATCGGGGTCCTGTACGAGAAGGCCGCCGCGCACCCGCTTGACGTCTCGTTCGCGAGGCTCATGCCCGCGCTGCTCCGCTGCCTCGAGGATCCGCACGGCCTCCTTCTGGGTCAGGACGTCGAGCGCGCGCGGCTCGTAGGACGGTGCGATCACCACCTCGAGGAAGTGCTCGTGAAGGCGCTCGGCGAGGGCCTCGTCCACGGCGCGATTGAGCGCGATCACGCCGCCATAGGCGGAAAGCGGGTCACAGGCGAGGGCCTTCTCGTAGGCCTCAGTCACCGAGTCGGCGATCGCCACGCCGCAGGGGTTGTTGTGCTTGACGATCACGCAGGCCGCCTGGTCGAATTCGTCGAGCAGCCGCCTCGCGGCGTCGAGGTCGAGCACGTTGTTGAATGACAGCGCCCTGCCGTGCAGCTTCGCGACCCTCGAGAGCACGTGAGAGCGCGCTCCCACCTCGACATAGAGCGCCGCGTTCTGATGCGGGTTCTCGCCGTATGAGAGGTCGAGGAACTTCTCGTGAGCGCTCACCCAGTGGCCGGGAAACGACTCATATCGCGCCCCGAACCAGCGACTGATCGCCGCGTCGTAGCGAGCTGTGAGCGCGAACGCCTCATTGGCGAGCCAGTGCCTGGTCTCCGACGAGACGTTTCCGTCTGACTCCTCGAGCTCGGCGAGGACGGCGTCGTAGCTCTCTGGCGTCACCACGACCGCGACGAAGCGGTGGTTCTTGGCGGCCGCCCGGATCATCGTCGGCCCGCCCACGTCGATGTTCTCGACCGCCTCCTCCTCGCTCACCTCCTGGCGAGCAACCGCGCGCTCGAACGGATAGAGGTTGACGCACACGAGGTCGATCTGCTCGATGCCGTGGGCCTCGAGCGTCGACATGTGGTCGGGGTCGTCGCGGACCGCCAGAAGCCCCGCGTGAAGCCGCGGGTGGAGCGTCTTCACGCGGCCGTCGAGGATCTCCGCCGAGCCGGTCAGGTCGGCGACGTCGCGCACTTCGAGGTCGGCCTCGCGCAGCGCGGTGGCGGTCCCGCCCGTCGACACCAGCTCGATCCCGAGCCGAGACAGCCCGCGGGCGAAGTCGACGACCCCCGTCTTGTCCGACACCGAGATCAGCGCCCGCTTGACCCTGACGGTGCCCGCTCCGGGAGAGGCGGCCTTCTGGGAGGAGGTCGCGGTCGCTGGGTCAGCCATTCCTATTCCTCATCCAAGTGAACGATTCGCGGGTTACGGGCATCGACGCTGGCGGCTCCCGAGGCGATGATCCTGATCGCCTCCGGGAGGAGCTCGTGCTCGACCCGGTGGATCTGGTCCTCGAGCGCCGAGCGGTCGCGAGTGTATGGCACGTCGATCGCGCGCTGCAGGATGATCGGCCCGGTGTCCACACCCTCGTCGACGAAGTGGACCGTGACCCCGGTAACCCTGACGCCGTGCTCGAGCGCCCGCCCGATCGGATCGAGACCCGGGAACGAGGGCAAAAGCGCCGGATGCACGTTGACGATCCGCCGATCGAAGCGTTGCACGAACTCAGGTGACAGAAGCTCCATGTAGCCGGCAAGCACCACCAGGTCCACGCCCCGCTGCGCGAGCCACGCCGCGATCGCGGCGTCTCTGGCTTCCCGGTCCGGATGGACGGTGCGTTCGAACACGCAGGTCTCGATCCCCGCCTCGCGGGCTCGGACGAGCGCCTTGGCGTCAGGCTTGTTCGAGCCCACGGCGACCACCTCGACCCCGTCCCTTCCGTGGACGCCGTCGAGTATGGCCTGAAGGTTGGTCCCCGCGCCCGAGGCGAGGACGCCGATACGAAACCGGCTCACCGCCCGTCGGAGCTAGCGACCAAGTCGCGGTCAATGCGTGTGGTCCCGCCGCCACGGTGGCGCCCGAACCCGCCGCCCCCGGACGCGAAGCGGAGGAGGCGGAGGAGTTGTTCAGCCTCGTTCACTCGTGTGGTCCTGCCGCCACCGCGGCGCCCGAACCCGCCGCCGCCGGACGCGAAGCGGAGGAGGCGGCGGAGTTGTTGACTTCGAGCGCGAACTTGCCGTTCCCCTCGCCGCCGTCGCCGAGCGGGTAGGCGCCGGTGAAGCACGCGTCGCAGTGAGTCTCCGCCCCCGAGCCGACCGCCTCGTAGATGCCCTCGATCGACAGGTAGGCGAGCGAGTCGGCGCCCAGCTCGGAGGCGATCCCCTCGATCGATCGCCCGTGGGCGATCATCTCCTCGCTGGTGGACATGTCGATTCCGTAGTGGCAGGGATGGCGGATGGGCGGCGAGGAGATCCGCAGGTGCACCTGCTCGGCTCCCGCGTCTCGCAGCATGCCGACGATCTGGCGGGTCGTGTTTCCGCGCACGATCGAATCGTCCACGACCACCACCCGCTTGCCCGAGACGATCTCGGGTAGAGGGTTGAACTTCATCCGCAGTCCCCGCTGACGAAGTTCCTGACCCGGCTGGATGAAGGTCCGGGCCACGTAGCGGTTCTTGATCAGCCCGTCGTCCTGCGGGATCCCCGATGCCCTGGCGAAGCCGTTCGCGGCCGGGTTTCCCGAGTCCGGAACCGAGATCACCAGATCGGCGTCCACCGGAGCCTCCCGCCACAGGATCTCCCCCATCCGCCCGCGCACCTGCTGGAGGACCTTTCCCTCCAGCCGCGTGTCCGGGCGGGAGAAGTAGATGTGCTCGAAGACGCAGTGGGCACGGCGGCTCGAGGGGACGACCTGACGTGCCTCCATGCCGTCCTGGGTGAGCGAGATCAGCTCGCCCGGCGCCAATTCGCGAACCAGCTCGGCGCCGATGATGTCGAAGGCGCAGCTCTCGGAGGCGATCACATAGCGCTCGCCGAGCTTGCCAAGCGAAAGCGGCCGGACCCCGTGCGGGTCCCGGAACGCGACCACCGCGCGCTTCGTCATCACCACGGTGGAGTAGGCCCCGTGGAGGCGGGGCATCACGGCCTCGACCGCGTTCTCGATTGGCCGCTTCTCTTCCACCGACAGCAGCGCCGCCATGATCTCGGAGTCGGAGGTGCCGCGGAACCGCAGTCCTCGCTCGCGCAGCTCGTTGTAGAGCTCGACCGCGTTGGTCAGGTTGCCGTTGTGGGCGAGCGCGACCTCTCGCCCGTCGTCGCGCCAGACGGGCTGGGTGTTCTCCCACGAGCCGCCGCCGGTGGTCGAATAGCGAACGTGGCCGATCGCCATGTCGCCCTCGAGTGCCCGCAGCTTCTCCTCGTCGAACACCTGCGAGACAAGCCCGGTCTCGCGCAGAGTCGTTATGTGGCCGCCCTCGCAGGTCGCGATCCCGGCCGACTCCTGTCCTCGGTGCTGAAGCGCGTAGAGGCCGAAGTACGCGAGCCGGGCGACGTCGTGACCAGGCGCGTAGACGCCGAACACCCCGCACTCATCGCGCGGGCCGTCGCGGTCCGGAAGAGGCCGCTCGGAGATGGTCATGAGGCCTTCGCTGCTAGAGGGAATCGAGCTTGCGAGGCAGGCGCAACCGCCCGCAGGAGGCAGGGTAGCAACGGCACCGGATCGGGCTTGCCGGAGGCTACTCGCAATACGGGCGGCCGTCCACGCGGGGATCCCGCCCCTCGATCCCGGCGCAGTTGCGGAGCCGCCGAGGCGAGACTGTGAGATGTGCCTGTGCGGCGTCCGCCGGGGCAGGCGCCGCGGTCGCCTCCGAAGCACAGGTTGTGGAGCTCGAACGGGTCCTTGCTGAGGTCGTAGCGCTCGACCTGGTCGGTGGGAACACACTGGCCCGGGCCCGGGTCGAAGACCCGCGAGTGCTCCACGTAGAGGGCCCCCCGCGTGAGTATCCCTCCGAACTGGCAGGTCCCGAACCTTCCGGGGCGCTGGGCCTCGTACTCGGTGAGCACCGCGCGGTTGCTCGGCCAGCTTCCGCGCCGCTTCAGCAGAGGCATCAGTGAGCGCCCGTCCATGGTGCGGCACGGGCCGCTGTCGGGGCACGGGTCGGCGTGGGCGAGGCTCAGAATGGTCGGCGCGAGATCGATGTTGGCGACCGGCCGGCGCACCTTCTTCACCCGCGACACGCCGTTCAGGTATTGGCTCGGCACCTTCATCACCATCGGCAGGTGGATCGCCTCGTCGTAGGGGAGGACCTTTCCCTTCTCGATCCTGTGCTCGCCATAGAACTGCCCGTTGTCGGAGATGTAGATGAACACCGTGCGGTGCAGCTGGCCCGTCTCCTTCACGGCGTTGTACACCTGGGCGACCGCCCGATCCACCCCCCGCAGGGAGGCCAGTGCGCATCGCCAGCGCCTGCGGACCTGGTTCACCTCCTCGGGGCCGAGCTTCGGCGCCCCCCGCAGGAAGGGTGGCTTGTCGCTCATGTCGTCCTCGTTGAATGACGGAGGCCGCGGAAGGGGAACCTCGGCGAAGGCGTGCTCGTCGCGTCGCTCTGGAATCGGGGCATGGGCGCAGTCGCCGTACGGGTCACGCTGCGTGCCGATGTGCGGCGCGGGCTCGTCGAGCTGGAGATAGAAGGGGACGGCGGGTGACGCGAAATCATGGATCAATCGCACGGCCTTGTTGGTCGCCACCCGCGTCGCGTTCGCTGCGGGGTTCTGGCCCCGGTGGGTCACCGCGCCGTTGATGTACAGGTCGTAGTCGTAGTACCGGGTATGGCCGAGGAAGCTGTACCACTCGTCCCAGCCCGGCGGGACCAGGGAGGGAGGGTCGGTGACGGCTCTGGTAGCCGTTCATGAACTTCCCGACGTGCATGGTGAGATATCCGGCGCGCTGCAGCCAGACGGGGAGCACGTTGCTCTTGTCGACCAGCCCGCCGTATCCGACCCCGTTCGAGGTCACACCATCGTTGTGGGCATACTGGCCGGTGATCAACGACGTGCGGGACGGGCAGCACTGAGCCGTCGTCGCGACGTAGTCGCGAAAGCTGGCGCCCGGGTCGGCGAGCAGGCGCTTCGGGTTCGGCATGACCTTCGGCGTGAACTGGCCGAGGGTCTGGTCATCGGCCTGGATCAGGACGATGTTCGGCTGGCCGCCCCTCGCGGCGCGCGCCGCCTCCGCGTCGCCCGGAAGCCCGTTCGAGATGCTCATCCCGAGGCGCGGCGGTCACGAGCAGACGCGGCGGCGGCGAGCATCAGCCTGTGATCCGAGCGGAGTGGCAAGGACTGGTGAATCGACTGCGATGGCGGGGCGGCGACGAGATGTCGCAGTGCCGCCGGCGGGTGAAGCTCCCTGTTATCGCGGCTGCGAGCGGGGGATGCTAGCGAAGCGGCGTGCCGATCAGGCCGGGTTGAGCGAGCGCCACGCGCTGACCGGCTGCGTCGAGCGACAGCTAGAGCTCGGCTTCCGCGGCCGAGATCCGGATGTGGTCCCCGGAGGCGCGCCCGATCTCCAGGACGGCGACGCCGAGCTCTCGCCCCCGCCCGCCCAGCGCGTCAAGGTCGGTGTCCGAGAGCGCCAGGACGAAGCCCCCCGGGCCCTCCCCGAAGAGGCAGGCCTCGCCGGCGCTGCCGCGTAGCTCGACCAGGCCGTCCAGATCGACGGTCACGCCGATCCCGCCCGCGAGCGCGCACTCCGCCAGGGCGCAGGCGATGCCGCCGTCGCTGACGTCGTGTGCGGCACGCACCAGCCCGGTGCGCACGGCGTCGCGGACCAGCTCGATCGCCTCCCGGACCCGCCCGATCGAGGTCGCAGGCAGTCCGGCGTCGAGGTCCCCGCGCAGCTTCGCGAGCTCCGACCCGGCCAGCGAGGGTGAGAAGGGCCCGACCAGCGCGATCGCGTCGCCCGGGCGCAACGCGATTCCGACCGCCCGATCGGGATCGGGGAGCTCGCCGACCATTCCGACGACCGGGGTGGGGTAGATCGGCCCCGCCTCGGTCTCGTTGTAGAGCGACACGTTGCCTCCCACGACCGGAATCCCGAGAGCTCGGCATGCGTCGGCAAGCCCCTGTACCGAGCGGTCGAGCTGCCAGGCGACCTGCGGCTTCTCGGGGTTGCCGAAGTTCAGGCAGTTGGTCAGCCCGAGCGGCTTGGCGCCGACGCAGGCGAGGTTCTGTGCGCACTCGAGGACCGCCTCGATCGTTCCCAGGTAGGGGTCGCATGCCACGCGGCGCCCGTTGCCGTCGATCGCCGCCGCGATCGCGCGCCCCGACTCCTCGATCCTGAGCACCGCCGCGTCCGCCGACTCGGGCCGGCGAACGGTCCGGGACCCCACGATCGCGTCGTACTGCTCGAATGCCCACCGCTTCGAGGCGACGCTGGGCGAGCGGAGCAGCTCGGCAAGGACGCGGTCCGGCTCGAACCCCGGCTCGAGCGTCGCGCGGTTGCCGTACATCCAGCCGTCCGGCTGCTCGGGCTCCAGGTCGTAGAGCGGGCACTCGTCGACCAGAGCCGACACCGGGACCTCGGCCACCGCCCGCCCGTTGCGGGTGACGCGGAGCAGTCCGGCCTCCGTCACCTCGCCGACCACCGCGGCGCCCGTCTGCCAGCGCTCGCAGACAGACATCATCTCCTCGACACGAGCCGGGTCGAGGACCGCGAGCATCCTCTCCTGCGACTCGGAGACCATGATCTCGTAGTCCTCCATGTCCGCCTCTCGCAGGGGGACCCGGTCGAGGACGATCTCGAGGCCCACGCCCCCGGCGGCCGCCATCTCGGCCGCCGAGGAGGTGAGCCCTGCGGCGCCCAGGTCCTGAAGCGAGACCAACAGGCCGCGGTCGAGCAGCTCGAGGCAGCATTCCATGAGCTTCTTCTCTTCGAACGGGTCGCCGATCTGCACCGATGGCCGCTTCTCCTCGCCGGCGGCTAGCTCTGCCGACGCGAGCACCGATGCCCCGCCGATTCCGTCTCGGCCCGTCGAGGCTCCCAGAAGCACCAGGGCGTTGCCCGGGCCAGCGGCCGCGGCGCGCACCATCCGGTCTTGTCGGGCCAGGCCGAGGCACATCGCGTTGACCAGGCAGTTGTGCTCATACGGTTCCTCGAAATAGATCTCGCCTCCGACCGTTGCGACCCCGATCGAGTTGCCGTAGTGGCCGATTCCCTCGACCACCCGCTCGAGCAGGAATCGCGTTCTCGGCGATGAGAGCTCACCGAAGCGAAGCGAGTCGAGCAGGGCGATAGGCCGCGCTCCCAGCGCAAAGACGTCGCGCAGGATGCCTCCCACTCCGGTCGCTGCGCCTTGAAACGGCTCCACCGCGCTCGGATGGTTGTGGGATTCGACCTTGAAGGCGACGGCGTGCCCTTCCCCGACGTCGACCGCTCCGGCGTTCTCCCCGGGCCCCATCAGCACCCGCGGGCCCTCGGTCGGGAGCCTGCGCAAGAGCTTTCGCGAGTGCTTGTAGGCGCAATGCTCGGACCACAGGAGCGAGAACATGGCGAGCTCGACTCCGTTGGGATCGCGGTTCAGGAGCTCTCGAATGCGTTCGTATTCGGCATCGGTGAGGCCCAGCTCGCGGTGCGGGGCCTGTCCGGCGACGCTCATCTCGCCAGTATCGTGACTGGGGCGGCGGGCCTAGGCGCGCCCGGGCCCGCGCCGGGCGAGCTCCGCGAGCTCGTCCCAGAGCTCGAGCGCCTCGGCGAACTCAACCTGCGAGCGCCACTCGTCGACTTCGTTTCCCACCAGTCCGCGGTCGAAGAAGCTCGACTCCCCCGCGGCCTCCAGTCCATGAAAGGCGAGCGCGGAGCGGATCTGCCGGTCGAGCTCGGAATGGCGGTCGAAGTCGATCACGGGGAATGGCTCGGCCTCCAGCTCTCGCGCCAGCGCGCGGTTGTAGATCGCCCAAAGCTCCTCCCAGCGGGCCGCCGGGAGCTCCGGGTGGCGCTCGCGCTCGCGGCCGCGTCGCTCCAGCGACCTTCGCACCGCGACCGGATTTCGGATCACCCCGATCGGCCGCGGGTCCAGGTCGCGCCAGAGCTCCGGAACGATCAGCATCCGGGGGTCCTTGACCCCGATCGTCAGACCGGGGATCGAGGCCAGGATCTGGTCACGCCTGCGGAAGTCGCCACGCTTGAGTCGGGGCGTCGTGGGAGGGTCCCACCACGACCCGCCGCTGCGCTCGAGGATCGCGTTGTGGAGCTGGTTGAGCTCGCGGATCTCGCGGTTGCCGCGGGCGTTGAACCGGGCCTGCTCGGACACCGGGCCCAGCTCTATTCCGAGCTCCTGGAGGATTCCGGCGGTCGCTGACGTTCCGCTTCGGTGCATTCCGAGCACCGCCAGTACCGTCCTCGAACCCTTCCGCTGGCCCGTTCCCGGAAGCGTGGAGCCGAGGCCGGCGAGTACTCGCCGGCCTCGTTTCGTGTTCACGCCGCGACGCCGCCAACACCGAACATCGGATTTAATCTAGCGTCCGAACGGGCGGGCCGCCGGGGCACTCGACTCGCCAACTCCGCCGCCCCGCGCACCCGAGCCGTTGCCGTCCACACGCCGATGATCCACATAGCCACGGTCCACTGGCGCTCGGACCGCTGGATCGACATCCAGCGTCGCTACCTGGAGCGCAACGTCAATCAGCCGTATCGGACCTACGCCTGGCTCGGCGAGGAGCTCCGCGACCGCATGGACGAGTTCTTCTATGCGACGGACGTCGCTGTCGACAAGCACGAGGTCAAGCTCACTCTGCTCGGCGACCTGGTCGCTCACGCGGCAGCGGACGACGAGATGATCATCTTCATCGACGGCGACGCGTTCCCGATCGCGCCGATCGTCCCCTTCCTGCGCGGCAAGCTCGAGGACTACCCGCTGGTCGCCGTTCGGCGCGACGAGAACAACGGCGATCCGCAGCCCCATCCGTGCTTCTGTGCCACCACCGCCAGCTTTTGGCGCCGGCTTGGGGGCGACTGGCGCCGCGGCCACACCTGGACCAACCCCCAGGGCAAGGAGGTCACCGACGTAGGGGGCAATCTGCTCGGCCTGCTTCAGCGGGCCGGAATCGACTGGTACCCGATGCTGCGCACCAACAAGGTCAATCCGCATCCGCTCCAGTTCGGGGTCTACCACGACCTCGTCTACCATCACGGGGGCGGGTTTCGCCTCACCGCGGGCGGGCGTCTGTGGCGGGCATCGGTCGAGGACCGGCTCGACTCCACGTATCGGGGGCGGCTCGCGGCGCGGCTGCCACGTGACGGGCTCGGGGGCCGAGTCCGGAAGCGAATCGATCCCCTGCGCCGTTATCGCAGGACGCTCGGTGCCGAGCTGGCCAGGGTGAACGAGCAGGTCTTCGATCTGATCCAGCGCGACCCGGAGTTCTACCGCCAGCTGCTCGAGCCCGACCGCGGCGGCGAGTTGACCCGCCTCGAGGCGCCGGTGCTGCTCGAGGACGCCGCGTCGCTTCGGTCTAGGCGCTGAGCGGCTCGCTCGAACGCTCGCCCGCCGAAGCGGCGAGGGACTCGAGAATCCGGAGGCCGTCCACCGACCCGGTCGCCGGATCGACCGCGTGCTCGGGGTGTGGCATCAGCCCCATCACGTTGCCGTGCTCGCTCACGATCCCGGCGATGTCCCGGGCCGAGCCGTTCGGGTTGTGCCCGGGCGCGTAACGGAGCACGACACCTCCGCGCGACTCGAGCTCGGTGAGTTGGTCTGGGGGCGCGAAGTAGCGGCCCACCCGGTGCTTGACGGGAATCGACAGCCGGTCGCCGGGCCGGCAGGTGGAGGTGAACGGCGCCACGGCCGTCTCGACCCGGAGCTCCACCTGCCGAAAGACGAAGCGAAGCGAGTCGTTCGTCAACAGAGCGCCGGGAAGGAGCCCCGCCTCGCAGAGGACCTGAAAGCCGTTGCAGATGCCGAGCACTGCCCCTCCGCCTGCCGCATGGCGGGCCACAGCCTCCATCGCCGGCGCGAAGCGGGCGATCGCCCCCGCTCGCAGGTAGTCGCCATAGGAGAAGCCGCCTGGGACCACGAACACGTCGATGTCGGCGGGGTCGGGGTCCTGATGCCAGACGAGTCGCGCGTCGCCCACCCGCCGACAGGCAACCAGCGCGTCTCGCTCGTCGCAGCTGCCCGGGAACTGGAGCACACCGAACATGGCCACCGCCCGTCGTTTGAGCCGTCCCGCCGTCAGGCCGGCCGGGACCCGACCTCTTCCGCGCCGTCGTCAAGCTCGATCTCGTAGTCCTCGACCAAGGGATTCGCGAGCAGCTTCTCGCACAGCTCCGGCAGCCGATCGGCAGCCGGCGCCTCGAGCTCCACCAGACGGCCGACCCGGACGCCCGACACACCCTCGAACCCGAGCGCGGGGAGAGCGCGCTCGATCGCCTTGCCCTGCGGGTCGAGGATCCCGCGCTTCGGGCGGATCAGGATCTTTGCCTTCACCCCGACCAAGCTAGTGGCCGCGGCGGCGCTGCCGCGGCAGCCGCGGCCGAAGACGCCACCAGCGGCTTGCCTCGATCCTGTCCAGGCGTCGCGCGCGCCTCTTGAGGTGGCGCTCTCGTGCGCGAAGCGCGCGGATCTGGTCGCGCTGCTCTTTGACCTTCCCCCGCAGGCGCTTCAGGTCGCGGCCCTGCATGTGCCGCTTTCGCTTCTTCGAGGCCACGGTCTGCAGGTAGCGGCTGATCACGTACATGCCGTCCTGCCTGAGCCCGGCGAGCGCCGCATCACGTCGCTCCTGCGGCCAGGCGCGGGGCCCCGGAGGTGGCGCTTCATCCTCGAGGACCCCGGGGCAGGCAAGCAGAAAGTCGCGAAATGCCGTGTCCTCAACCAGCCACTTGTCGGCAAGGCCCCTGGCGACCGCCTCATCGTCGAGCAGAAGCTTCTCGTACACCTCCTCGAGCCGTCCCTCCTCGTAGGCTTCGTGGAGCGCCCGAGTCTCCTCGCTGCGCTCCCAGAATCGGTTGTGGTCCGCGACCTGGATCTTCCTCCGATAATGCTCGAAGGAGCGCAGCGGAAAGTGGAGGACTCCTACCGGGAATACCGGGGCCAGCACCAGGTCGAGCTCCCGTTCCTCTCTGTGGCTCGCCTCGACCCTGAGGGAGGGCTTGCCCACCAGGCTGCTCTGCGGCGAGTCCTCGTGCTTCACCCAGATGTCGATCGGGTGAGCAGACCACAGCTTGACCGACGGGTGGGTGCGGTGAGCGGTCTTTGGCGGCCGCCGGAAACGAGCCTCGCGGATGGTCATGCGCTCGGCGAACGAGCCGGGGCTGTCGGGCCGCGGAAGGAACTCGGTTCGAGGGGCGAGCACGACGCCCAGGTCGTCCGGAATCGTCTCCAATGCGTCCTTGAGGTTCCCCGTCACTGGCCACCAGAATTCGTCCGCGTCGTTGTGAATTACCCAGTCGGCGCCCATCTCGTACGCGAGCCGCGCGATCCGGGTGTTGCCCTTCCGCTGGATCGTGAGCATCGTGCCGGGCATGCTGACGAGCGTCAGAATGCCCGCTGTCTCGTACGACTTGAGGATCTCGACCGTGCCGTCGGTCGAGCCGTTGTCCAGGACGATGAAGAAGTCCACGCCCTGGGCACGGTGATACCGGAGGTTGTCCTCGATGATGTCCGCCTCGTTACGGACGATCAATGTCATCGCGAGCTTCATGCGAGCGTGTCGTCCTCGGCCGGGGCGCCGTCGGCTCTCCGCAAGCGCCGGCGCCACCTCTTACCCCCCCTTCGCAGCCGGTTGGTGATGAACCGGTACCGGGGCCGCATGCGCCACCACGCGCTTCCCTCGATTGCTTGCAGGCGCTCCTGGGCGCCGCGCGCCTCGCGCCGTAGCTCGCGATCGCTCAGCCGCCGGTAGGCAATCGTCTGGAGGTAGCGGCTCAGCGTGTACATGCCGTCGGCCTCCATCTCCGCGAGCTCGTGCTCGCGCCGCTCGAGCGACCAGCCGAGCACGTCGGCCAGCGCCCCGGGACCCTCCTGAGCGCTGAGCGGATCAGGGCACTCTCGCAGGTAGTCGCGAAAGCCCGTGTCCTGCACGAGGTCCCCGGCCTCGATGCCGCCGCCGATCTCCTCGTCCTCGAACACCATGTCGCGATAGACCTCCTCGAGCCGCCCAGCCTTGTACGCATCCCGCACCCTGCGCGACTCCTCATCCCGACTCATGTCGCCGTTCGCAACCGCGATGCCCACCAGCCGGGTGTATTGCTCCAGCGAGCGAACTGGGAAGTGAAGGACCCCGATCGTGAACGCTGGCGACAGCAACAGCTCGAGCTCGGTTGCCTCGGAGTGCGCTTCCCGGGCGCGCCGGACGGGCCGGCCGACGAGTCCGTCGCGCGGGGAGCCGCCCTGATCGATCCAGATGTCGACCGGGTGGGGCTGCCTGATCCTGACCAGAGGATGAGTGCGGTGGATGATCTTCGGCGGGCGCCGAAACCGGCTCTCCCGGACCGTGAGGCGCTCCGGCCAGAACTCTTCGCCGGAGCGGGCGACGAACTCCGTCCGCGGCGCCGACACGAGTCCGAATCGCTCGGGCACGGCCGCGAGCGCCTCTTTGAGGGTCCCCGTCAGTGACCACCAGAATTCGTCGTGGTCGTCGTGAATCACCCAGTCGGCGCCCCGCTCATAGGCCTTGCGAGCGAGCATCGTTCGGCCCTCCGACCACACCTCGCGCGCATCCCCCTCGATGTGGTCGAGCTCGACCAATCCCGCCTCCCGGTAGGGCTCGAGGATCTCGAGGGTGCGATCGGTCGACCCGTTGTCGCCGATCAGGAACAGGTCGACTCCCTGCGCCCGGTGATAGCGCAGGTTGGTCTCGATCAGGTCCTCGGCATCCCGAACGAGGATTGTCATCGCCAGTCGCATGAAGCTGGCCTCTCTAGGCGTTGTCCCGGCCGGCGGGGACGATCGCCTCGGCCGCGTCCAGCATGCTGCCGAGCCCCTCGCGAAGCCCCACCGCGGGCTTCCAGCCGACCGCCTCGCGGATTCGCCCCGTGTCCGCCAGGGTCCTCCGCACGTCTCCGGCAGCGATCTCCCCGTAGCGCACCTCGAGCTCGTGCCCGCTGAGCTCCTCGAGCATCGTGACGGCCTCTCGCAGGGACGCCTCGGTGCCACCACCCACGTTGTAGGTGCCTCCCGACTCGCCTCCGCGCATTGCGAGGATCGTCGCCGCCACCGCGTCGCCCACGAAGGTGAAGTCACGCGACTGGGCGCCGTCGCCGTAGACGTCGAACGGCTCCCCGCCCGCTGCCGTCTCGACCAGCCTCGCAAACGCCATGTCGGGTCGCTGGCGGGGCCCATAGACCGTGAAGTAGCGCAGCGCCACGTAGTCGAGCCCGAAGTTGCGCGAGTGGGCGCGCAGCAGGTGCTCGCAGGTCAGCTTGGTGACTCCGTACGGCGACACGGGCGCCGGGCGTGCGTGCTCGCTCGTCGGATAGCTGAGCGCGTCGCCGTACACGGACGAGGACGACGCGAAGACGAGCCGCAGGCCCCGGGCGGCGGCGGACTCGGCGACGCGGTGTGTCGCCAGGGCGTTGTCGCGAAGGTACGGGTCAAAGCCGTCCCCCCAGCTGGCGCGAACCCCAGGACGCGCGGCGAGATGAAAGACCCCGGCCGTTCCCTCGAGGGCCTCGGACGGTGGCGGCGCCTCGCCCAAGTCGTGCTCGACCAGCTCGAAGGCGGGATTGGAGCGCGCATCGGCGATCGAGGCCTCCTTTCGCTCGCGCGGGTAGTAGTCCGTGAACGCGTCGATTCCCACCACCTCGCAGCCGTCGGCGAGCAGCGCGTCGACGAGCGTCGAGCCGATGAAGCCCGCACACCCCGTGACCAGGTAGCGCGACATCGGCGGAACCATAGCCAGTGGGTGAGTTGCTGCCGGGTCGTCACGGACCCGCTGAGTACGTTCGGTCCGGCCCCGGACCAAATCTCAGTCGGCATCGGCTGCCCTGTCCCTACCCAGCGAGAGCCGGTCTATTTCCGGAATCGCCCCAGAGCGTGGCGCAGCCGGCTCCAAAGGCTGGGCTTGCCACGCCCGCGCAGTCGCTTGACCTGCGCCTGCGCGGCGTCGCGCTGATCGATCGTCTTCGCGAGTCGCTCGCGGTTGCGGTCGCGGTTGACCATCAGCCATCGGCTGGTCCGCGCGAGGGTGTGCATTGCATCGAACTCCAGAGCGGCCCGGTCGCTCTCCAGCTCCCCGGGCGAAGGCTCGACACGTAGACCGCCGGATCGGCCGCCTTCGAGCGGGTCCGGGCACCGCGCGAGCAGGCGGGCGAACCGCTCGTCGATCACCAGACGCCCCTTCTCGAGGCCCTCGTCGACCTCGGCCTGGTCGAATATCAGCTCCCGGTAGAGCTCGCCGAAGCGACCCTGCTCGTACTGCTCTCGCAGGCGCCGGAACCGCCCTCGGTCGGGGAACATGCCCTCGAAGATCGCGATCTGGGTGCGTCGCTTGAACTGGGCCGACGAGCGAACGGGGAAGTGGAGGATCCGAACCGGCCACCACGGCGCCCACAGAAGGCGCGTCTCGTCGTCGGGCCAGGCGCTCGCCCCGAGCTCCCGGTTGCGGATCACCCGGTGGACCGGCCGTCCGGGCGGGCGCACGCTGTCGGCCACGTCGCCGGATGGGCCGAGCGCGGCGACGTCGTGCGGGCCGCGGTCGAGCATCACGACGTCGGGGTCGGCCCGGTGGGCGACCTTCGGCTGGTAGCGGGCGCGGACCTCGCGAATCGTCAGGCGGTCGGCGAACGACCCCTCCCCGTCCGGCCGGCCGATGAACTCGCATCGCGGGGCGATCAGCACGCCGTAGGGGTCGAGCACCGACCCGAGGACGTCCTTCAGCGAGCCCTCGATCGGCCACCAGAACTCATCGGCGTCGGTATGGATGACCCAGTCCGCCGCGAGGTCGGTCGCCGCGAGGCGGGCCATCTCGGTCATCCAGCGTGCGCCCTCCTCCCGGTAGTCCATGTTCGGCGCCTTGATCACCGTCGCCAGACCGGCGCTCTCGTACCGGGCCAGGATGTCCACCGTTTCGTCCGTGGACCCGTTGTCGGTGACGATGAAATGATCGACGCCGAGCGCGTGGTGAAACCGCAGGTTGTGCTCGAGGACGTCCCCCTCGTCCCTGATCTTGTAAGCCATGGCGACGCGCGGCGGCGGGTTTTCGGGTCCGGCCTCGGCCAAGGGCGGCATTGTATGGACGCGTCGGGGACCCGATCGAGGTGCTAGGAATCCGCGGCGTGAAGCTCTTCATGACCCTGTTGGTGCGCGACGAGGAGGACATCGTCCGCGAGAACCTCGAGTTCCACCTCGCCCAAGGCGTCGACCGGGTGATAGTCACCGACAACGGGTCCACCGACCGCACGCTCGAGATCCTGCGCGCCTACGAGGCTCGCGGCGTCGTCCGGCTCCTGCTCGAGCCCGACGACGACTATTCACAGGGCCGGTGGGTGACCCGGATGGCCAGGCTGGCGGCCGACGAGGGCGCCGACTGGGTGATCAACAACGACGCCGATGAGTTCTGGTGGCCTCGTTCCGGAACCCTGAAGTCGACCCTCGAGCAGGTGGGAGGCGATGTCGGCGTCGTCGTCGCGCACCGCTCCAACTTCGTGCCGCGCCCCGAGGACGGCCGAGCCTTCTGGGAGCGGATGACCCTCCGCGAGCGCCAGTCGCTGAATCCGCTCGGCAAGCCCCTTCCGCCCAAGGTCGCCCACCGCGCCGACCCGGCGATCACCGTGGTCCAGGGGAATCATCGGGTCGAGGGGGCGGATCTGGGCGAGCGCCTCGATGACGGCTCGATCGAGATCCTCCACTTCCCGATGCGCACGTATGCTCAATTCGAGAACAAGATCGCCAAGGGCGGCCGTGCCTATGCCCGCAACACCGAGCTGCCGCAGCGCACCGGGCGAACCTGGAGGCGGCTCTATGAAGTCTTCCAAGAGGGCGGCCTGGAGGCCCATTACGAGGAGCAGGTCGTGGTCGCCGTGCCCGACGACGAGGGCCTGGTCGAGGACCCTCGCCTTCGCGACCGGCTTCGCGCGCTTCGCGCCGGGGCGCTCAGCTGACCGCGGCGTTGGCGGGGGCGCGGTCGCGGGGAGGGCCCTCGCCGGCCACGTTGGTCCACAGCGAGAGGTCGATCTCGGGGCACAGATCGGCGAGCCTCGCCGAATCCTCGCGATAGCGCGCCGCCAGCTCGGCGCTCAGCTCCGGCGCGAGCTGTGGGGTGCCGCTGCCCGCCTGCCGATGCTTGAGGAGGCGCTCGGGCGGCTCGTCGAGCGGCTCGACGCCGACGAAGCGCCAGGTTCGCTCCATCTCGCCGACCGGGTCGTTGACGCAGCGTTCGAACTGCAGGACCAGCACCTGGTCGCGCGGGAAGAACTCGAACACGTGGCGAAGCTGCTGGAAGTAGAACCCGCGCCAGGTCGCGTCGCCGAGCGATGGCAGCCGGACCCGATCCCCCTGCTCGGCAGCCATCCGCTCGAGCCGTGCCGCGGCGGAGCGATAGCGGGCGACGGGATCTCGAAGCATGACCAGGATGCGCGCTTCAGGGGCTGCCTTGCGGAGCAGGCGAATCGACCAGAAGTCGGCCAGGTAGCGCGGGGTCCACTCGCCGACCAGCTGGCCCTCGGGGCGGGGGAACAGGGATGCGTACTCGGCGGCGATGTCGGCGGGCTCGTCCCCGCGCCAGAAGCGGTCGAAGTAGTGGACCTCCTTGCCGAGCGGAGAGCGGCGGATCCGCGGGTGCCGCCGCATCGAGTCGTACCACCAGCTGGTGCCACAGCGCTGGGCGCCGATCCCCACGTAGGTCGGGGGTCCCGTCTCCCATCCCCGGGGGCAGTCGGGGATCTCGAGCGGCGCGTTCCAGGGCCTCAGCCGGTCCACCAGACGTGAAAGAGTATCGGCGCCCATGGGATTGCTCGACGGCATTCGCCGGCGGCGGGCTCGCCGGCGATCAGGCGCCAGGCGTGGCCATCCGCCTGACGCGGATCGAACGCCGGCGCCGTTCGTAGTCGGAATCGCGCGCTCAGGCACCACCCTGCTGCGGCTCATGCTCGACGCTCATCCGGAGCTGACCATCCCGCCCGAGACGCACTTCCTGCCCAGGCTCTTCACCCACTTCGACCGCTGGGTCGCCGACGGCGTCGAGGGCGACGAGCTTCGCGAGCGCGCGATGGAGCTGATTACGAGCCATCCCCGATGGGGAGACATCGACCTCGATCCCGAGCAGGTCCGGGCCCGGATGGCCGAGGCACGACCCGCTGACAGCGGGGGACGCCGCACGCTCCTTCTTCGAGGCCTACGCGGCGCACGAGGGAAAGCCTCGCTGGGGCGACAAGTCGCCGCCCTACACCTGGAAGGCGAAGCGGATCCAGCGCGCTCTGCCCGAGGCCCACTTCATCCACCTGATCCGCGACGGCCGCGACGTCGCGATGTCGCTGAGCGAGGTGAGCTGGGGCCCGGGAGACGTCCAGGCGGCGGCAACGAAGTGGGTCGACGAGCTGAGCAGGGCGCGCCACCGCGCCCGGCGCCTCGCGGCGGGCACCTACATGGAGCTCCGCTACGAGGACTTGGTGGCGGACCCCGAGCCCCTGCTGCGGCGGATCGCCGATTTCATCGATCTGCCGTGGAGCCCCAGCATGCTCGAGTACCACCACGGCGCCGAGCAGCGAATGAAGGAGGTGATTCGCGACTTCCACCCGCTCGGCGGAGGCACGATCACCGCCGAGGAGCGCCAGCGCCAGCACGAGCTCGTAAAGAGTCCTCCCAGCTCGAGCCGCGTTGGGCGCTGGCGAACCGAGATGTCCCCCGAGGACCGTGCGGCGTTCGAGGGCGTGGCCGGAAAGCTGCTGCTCGAGCTCGGCTACGACGTCGAATAACCGCCCCGGGCTTCCGGCGTTGGAGCTAGGGACGAAGTCCCGGATCGGGCGGGTGACCCTGCCGCCCGGTCAGCGTCGCAACCCGCCGGAAACGTAGCCGTAGGCGAGGCTTCCGGCGGAGTCATTCCAGGGATTTGCCGGTGATCCGCTGGTAGGCGTCCAGGTATCGGGCGCTGGTGTTCTCGATCACTTCGGGCGGGAGCTCGGGGGCGGGCGGGCGGTGGTCCCAGCCGATCTCGTCGAGCCAGTCGCGCAGGTACTGCTTGTCGAACGACCGCTGCGCCCGACCGGGCGCGTAGTCGTCGGCCGGCCAGAAGCGTGACGAGTCGGGGGTGAAGATCTCGTCGCCGAGCACCACCTCGGCTCCGGGCGAGGACCCGAACTCGAACTTGGTGTCGGCGAGGATGATCCCCTGCCCCTCCGCGTGCGCCGCGGCGTGCTCGTAGAGGTCGATCGAGATCCGTCGAAGCTCCTCGACGAGGGGACGATCGCCGATGATCTCGGCGGCCCGGTTGAAGTCGATGTTCTCGTCGTGGTCGCCGAGCTCGGCCTTCGTGGCGGGGGTGAAGATCGGCTCGGGAAGGCGGTCCGACTCGACCAGCCCGCCGGGCAGCTCGATTCCGCACACCGACCCCGACTCGCGGTACTCGCGCCAGCCCGAGCCGGAGAGATATCCCCGCACCACGCACTCGATCGGGTACATGTCCAGGCGCCTGACGCGGATCGCCCGCCCGATCACCTCTTCGGGTACCTGCTCGGAAATGAAGTGGTTGGGGCAGACGTGCGAGGTGCTCTCGAACCAGAACAGCGACATCTGGGTCAGCACCCGGCCCTTATCCGGGATCGGGTTGGGCATGATCACGTCGTACGCGGAGATCCGATCCGAGGCGACCATCAGCAGGTCGCCGTCGACCTCGTACATCTCGCGGACCTTGCCGGTCGAGTGAAGCGGAAGGTCTGCCAAGGCGACGGTCATCGGGCGAGGCGATGCTAACAACGTGTCCGGCGCGGACCCGATCGCCGCGCGGCGCCATCGACGCGTGCATACTCAGGTCGATGGGGATCGAGACCGCGCCCAGCGCACTCGAGGCGGATGCCGAGAGCACGCCGCTTGGCCCGCAGCGGGAGATCGGGCGGCTGCCGCCTGGGCCGCGGTTGCCGGCGGCGCTCCAGACGGCTCGGCTGATGGCGAGGCCCGTGCCCTTCTTGGAGGACTGCAGGCGGCGCTACGGGGACACCTTCACGGCACGCATCCTGCGGGCCGGGACGATGGTCTTCATCTCCGATCCCGGATCGCTGAAGCGGTTGTTCGGCGCCGATCGCGTGAACACGATCGCGCCGGGGCGAAACGTCGTCTTGACGCCGATACTCGGCCAGCGCTCGCTGCTGGTGCTCGAGGGTCAGGAGCACCTTCGCCGGCGCCGGCTGATGCTGCCGCCCTTCCACGGCGAGCGGATGCGAGCCTACGAGCAGGTGATGGCCGACGCGGCCGAGCGAGAGGTCGCATCCTGGCCGGTGGGAGATCGGTTCCAGCTTCACTCGAGGATGCAGGCGATCACTCTCGAGGTGATCCTGCGCGCGGTCTTCGGGGTCGAGGACGACCGCCGTCGCACGGAGCTGCAGCACAACCTGGTGGGGATCCTCGCGACGACGCGATCGCCACTCGCGGTCGGGCTCACGGTCGCGAGCCTGCGGCGACTGCCGGCCTACCGCCGCGTCGCGCGGATGCTCGCCGAGGCAGACCAGATCCTGCTCGCGGAGATCGCCGAGCGACGCGCCGACCCCGACCTGGATTCACGCCAGGACATCCTCTCGCTGCTGGTTGCCGCCAAGTTCGAGGACGGCTCCGGGATGGCCGACGGCGAGCTGCGCGATCAGCTGATGACCCTCCTGATGGCCGGTCACGAGACGACCGCGACGGCGCTCGCCTGGGCCTTCGATCTGCTGTTTCGCGCCCCGGACAAGCTGGACCGCCTCCGGGAGGAGGTGGATGCCGGCGATCACACCTATCTCGACGCGGTGATCGAGGAGACCTTGCGGGTTCGGCCGGTGGTCCCGTTCGTCGGACGCCAGCTACGGTCGGCCACCGAGCTCGGCGGCCGCCGGCTGCCGGCCGGGACCGTCGTCATGCCGGCGATCTACCTCGTCCACACGCGCCCGGACATCTACCCCGCTCCGCACGAGTTCCGGCCGGAGCGCTTCCTCGATGGTGGGCCCGATACGTACAGCTGGATCCCGTTCGGCGGCGGGACCCGTAGGTGCATCGGCGCGGCGTTCGCCGAGTTCGAGATGCGGGTCGTGCTCGGCACGGTCCTGCGGCACGTCCGCCTGGCCCCGGCCAGCGATCGGCCGGAGCGGATGGTCCGGCGCAACGTGACCCTCTCGCCGCGGGGCGGCACACCGGCGATCCTGGTCGAACGGCGCTAGTAGTCCCGCAGCCGCTCGAGCCGCTCGAACACCTCGGGCAGGTGGGCCAGATAGGCCCCGGGGTCGAACACGGCGTCCCAATCGATGCCCGTCACCTCCTCGGCTCTGCCTCCGGGGGGCGCGGGGTAGCTTGCGATCCGCTCGGCCAGGAGGTCGCGGAACTCGGCGCCCTCGTCCCAGGCACCCTGGGCGGTCTCCTGAACGATCCGGTAGGCCGCATCGCGCTCCATTCCCGACTCAACCAGAGCGGTGAGCGCGCGCTGGCTGTAGATGGCGCCGTGGGTCAGCTCGAGGTTTTCGCGCATCCTCGCCTCGTCGATCGTCATCTCGCGCGCCAGCCGCCCTCCCAGGCCCTGCATGTAGTCGAGCAGGATCGTCGCGTCCGGGAGGACGATTCGCTCGGCCCCCGAATGGGAGATGTCGCGCTCGTGCCACAGGGCGACGTTCTCGACCGCGGTCTGCGCATAGCCGCGCAGGACCCGGGCCAGGCCCGAGAGCCGCTCCGAGAGGATCGGGTTGCGCTTGTGGGGCATCGCCGACGATCCCTTCTGTGAGGCTCCGAACGGCTCGGAGACCTCACGCACCTCGGTTCGCTGCAGGTTGCGGACCTCGGTCGCGAAGCGCTCGAGGCCGGCGCCGGCCAGGGCGATGGTCGCGGCGAGCTCGGCGTGCCGATCCCGGGGCACCACCTGGGTCGAGACGTCCTCGGCGCGAAGCCCCAGCGACTCCATGACCGCGCGTTCGACGGAGGGCGGTACCGATGCGTAGGTCCCCACCGCGCCCGAGAGCTTGCCGACCCGGATGCCCTCGATTGCGCCCTCGAGGCGATGCAGGTTGCGGTCGGCCTCGAAGGCGAAGCCTGCGAGGCGCAGGCCGAAGGTGGTCGGCTCGGCATGGATTCCGTGGGTGCGACCCGCGGTCAGGGTCCCGCGGTGCTCGAGAGCCCGCTCGATCAGGGCGTCGCGATACTCGCGCGCCCCCGCACGGAGCAGCTCCCCGGCCTCGGCAAGCTGGACGGCGAGCGCCGAGTCGAGGATGTCCGAGGAGGTCAGCCCGTAATGGACCCACCGTCCCTCGGGCCCGATCGACCCCGCGACGACGTCGACGAACGCGGCCAGGTCGTGGCCGGTGGCGCGTTCGCGCTCGTCGACCGCCTCGACGGTGAACTCCGCACGCTCCCGGCACACCGCGGCCGCCTCGGCCGGGACTCGTCCCTCCGCCGCCCAGCCATCGAGGGCGGCGAGCTCGACCGACAGCCAGGCCTCCATCCGCCGGCGGGCTGTCCACACCGCGCCCATCTCCGGGCGGGTGTAGCGCTCAATCACGCATACCCGACCTCCCCCCGGGCGCTCCGGATGCGCTCCCTGCCCGTCCCCGGCCCATCAGGTGGCGATGATCCGTGCCGCCAGCAGCCCGGCGTTCTTGGAGCCGTCGATCGCCACGCAGCCCACCGGCACTCCAGGAGGCATCTGCACCGCCGAGAGCAGCGCGTCCATCCCGCCGAGGCTGCTCCCCGTCAACGGCACCCCGAGGACCGGGAGGTCCGTGTGAGCCGCCGCGACGCCGGGGAGCGCGGCGGACATCCCCGCCCCAGCGATGATCACCTTCAGGCCGCGCATTCGTGCCGCGTAGCAATACTCTCGAACCTTCTCCGGGTCGCGGTGGGCGCTCATCACCCTGACCTCGTAGCTGATGCCCTTCTCCTCGAGCGCCTTGCCGGCCCCGTGCATCTTCGTCTTGTCGTTGGCGGAGCCCATGATGATCCCGACCAGCGGCGCGTCGACCTCGATCTCCTCGAACAGGGCCTCGAGCTGCGGCTCGGGGGGCATGGTCGCCGTCTCGGTCTCCTTGCTCGCTGTGCCCTCCGGCTCGGTCGTCTCCATCGATCCCTCTCGTTCGGTTGCTGGGAGGATTCTGGCGCGGCACCCGGCCGTTCCCGACTAGCTCGCCGCCACCGCCTCGACCGCACGCGCGGCGATGTCGGTCCGCATCTGCATTCCGTCGAAGGTGATCAGCGCGGCAGCTTCGTAGGCTCGATCCCGTGCCTCGCCCGGCGTCGATCCGAGCGCCGTCACGTTCAGGACCCGGCCTCCGGCCGTGACGATCCCCTCCGCGGAGCGCGCCGTTCCCGCGTGCGTGACCTCGACCCCGTCGAGTGCCTCCGCCTCCGCCAGACCGCTGATCAGATCCCCCCTCGACGCGGAGGCCGGATACCCCGCCGATGCGATCACGACGCTCACCGCCCAATCGTCGCTGAACTCCGCGTCCACCCCGGCGAGGCCGCCCGGGTCTCGCGCCGCCAGGCAGAGGTCGGCGAGGTCGGAGCGCAGGCGGGGCAGGACCGCCTGTGTCTCGGGGTCCCCGAAGCGGCAGTTGAACTCGAGCACCTTCGGGCCCTGGTCGGTGAACATCAGACCGGCGTACAGAACGCCGTGATACGGGGTGCCTCGGCGGTTCATCAGGTCGACGATGGGTCGATGGACGGCATCGGCGATCTGCTCGGCTCGAGCCTGCTCGAAGCCGGGAACTGGCGAGTAGCTTCCCATGCCGCCGGTGTTCGGGCCGAGGTCTCCATCGAGGATCCGCTTGTAGTCCTGGGCGGGGGCGAGCGGGACGACGTTCTCGCCGTCGCAGAGGGCGAGCAGCGACAGCTCCTCGCCCTCCAGGTGCTCCTCGAGCACCACCGCGGTTTGCCCGAACCGCCGCTCGACGAAGAACACCTCGACCGCCTCGCTGGCCTCGACTTCGGACGCGGCTATCACCACGCCCTTCCCGGCGGCGAGCCCGTCCGCCTTGAGGACGGTGGGGTAGGAGGCGCGAGCCAGGTGGTCGAGCGCCTCGTCGCGTGAGTGCAGCACGACGTGTGATGCCGTGGGCACCCCGGCGGCGTCCATCAGCTCCTTGGCGTGGACCTTCGACCCCTCGATCCGGGCCGCTTCAGCGCTAGGGCCGAAGGCGGGGATCCCGCTCGCCTCCAGAGCATCGACGAGCCCGGCCACCAGGGGAGCCTCGGGTCCGACCACGACCAGGTCGACCCGCTCGGCGGCGGCGGCTTCGACGATCTCGGCGACGCCGTCGCCAGGATCGATGCATCGGGCGTCGGCGGCGATTCCCGCGTTTCCGGGCGAGCACAGATGCTCGGAGCCCGGGCGCGACCGGGCAAGCGAGCGCACGATCGCATGCTCGCGCCCCCCGCCTCCGACCACCAGCACTCTCATCGGGGCGGCACCCTCAACCGGAACCGGGACCCCTCACAGCGAGCTCGTGAACTCCTCGGCCGGGATCGCCGACATCGTTTGGTTGGTAGTCGTTCCGCGCGACCCGAGCTCGACCGAGACCTTCGCCATCGTCCGCTCGTCGGGGGCCTCGACCACGCTCACGAAGTCGTACTCGCCGAGCGTCGCCCACTGGTTCAGCACCTTGACGCCGAGCTGCTCGACCTCACGGTTGACCTCGTGGACACGGCCCGGGTTGTCCTTCAGCGTCTTCACCCCGTTGGCATTGAGGCGGGTCAGCATGATGAATACGGCCATCTCCTCCTCCTATTCGGTTCGCGGCGGCCGGCCCGGCGAAAGTCGCGTCGGCGCTCGGCCCGCTCGGTTAGCCTGAGCCTACCTTGCGAGGACACCCGATCTTCGCCGCCGCATATGACCTGATGACCCGCGGAGTCGAGCGGGGGGGTCTCGCGAACATGCGCGCCGAGTTGCTGCGCGACGCCCGCGGGCGAACGCTCGAGTTGGGCGCGGGGACAGGCCACAACCTCGCCCACTATCCGGACTCGGTCTCCGAGCTCATCCTCACGGAGCCGGATCCCCACATGGCTCGACGGCTTCGCCGGCGGATCGCCGCGCGCGCCCCCGAAGGGATCTCGGCAGCGGTCGTCGAGGCGCCGGCCGAGGTGCTCCCGTTCGAGGACGCGAGCTTCGACTCGCTCGTCGCGACCCTGGTCCTGTGCACGGTCGAGAGGCCCGAGCGGGCCGCCGACGAGATCCGCCGGGTCTTACGGCCCGACGGCCGCCTGCTGGTGCTGGAGCATGTCCGGAGCGGGCGTCCAGGCCCGGCGCGCTGGCAGGATCGGCTCGAGCGGCCGTGGGGATGGGTGGCGGGAGGCTGCCATCCGAACCGGGACACCGTGCGGACCCTCGACGCCGCAGGACTCGACACCCGCTCGCTCGAGCGGACGCGCATGCCCAAGACCGTCCCGATCGTGCGCCCCATGGTCCGGGGCGTCGCGCGGCGCCCAGAATCCGGCTGATCGCGCCGCCGTGGGGGGGCCGGCGTGAAGAAGCTCGAGCCGCTTCGGCTGAAGCCGTGGATGCTCCCGGCGATCGTCGCCGCGATCGCGGTGCCGATCATCGCGGCGTTCATGCTCGGCGGGCCGGGCGCGGGCCTGGCAGCGGGGGCCCTGGCCGCAGCGCTGATCCTGATTGCCGCCGCGGTGGCGGTGTTCGAGGAGCCGATCGAGGTCGCTCGCGGGCCGGCTGGCGGCTACGCGCTGCTGGTCGTGTTGACCACGACCCTCGATGATCCGGTCGCGGTCGGGGCGATCGCCGAGATCGCCGCGGCGGGGGCGTCCGCGGCCGGCGCCTCGGACCCCGAGATCCTGTTGCTTGCGCCGGCCATCAACAGCCCGGTCGCCCACTGGCTGTCGGACCTGGGTCCCGCCCGCTTCGACGCTCAGCGCCGGCTCGCCATCTCGCTGGGCTCGCTCGCGGCTGCCGACCTCGCAGGACGCGGGCAGGTTGGCGACTCAGACCTCGTTCAGGCGGTCGAGGACACCCTGCGCACCTTCGGAGCCCAGGAGGTGACCTTCGTCACCGGACCCGGGTACGAGCGCCAGATCGAGCGGGTGCGCCGCCGGCTCGACCGCCGCGTGCGGGTGATCGCCGTCGCACCCTGACCGTCCTTGAGGGCGTCGACCAGCCAGGTCAGCCGCTCGCCTCGGCCCGGTCCACCGCGCCGAAGCTCAGCTCGCCGTTGGTGGCGTCGACCTCGACCCGGTCCCCCTCCCGGAACTCTCCCTCGAGGATCTTGAGGGCCAGCTTGTCGACCAGCTCCCGCTGGATCACCCGCTTCAGGGGCCTCGCGCCGTAGGTCGGGTCGTAGCCGAGATTGCCGAGCAGGGTGCGGGCATCGTCGGTCAGCGTGACCTCGATCCCCTTCTCGCTGAGGCGCCCCGCGAGCTGGTCGAGCTGGAGCTCGACGATCCGGCCGAGGTCCTCCCGGCTCAACCGGTGGAAGATGACGGTGTCGTCGATTCGGTTCAGGAACTCGGGCTTGAAGGTCTCGCTCAGGACGCCCTCGATCTTGTCGCGGGTCGCGGCGTCGAGGCCCTCGCCGTCATCGGCGCCGGAGGCGTCGGCGATGTACTGGCTGCCGACGTTCGAGGTCATGATCAGGATCGAGTGCTTGAAGTCCACGGTGCGGCCCTGGCCGTCGGTCAGCCGGCCCTCGTCCATGATCTGGAGCAGGACGTTGAAGACGTCCGGGTGGGC
Source organism: uncultured bacterium (assembly GCA_963720685.1). Taxonomy (GTDB): domain Bacteria; phylum Actinomycetota; class Thermoleophilia; order Solirubrobacterales; family 70-9; genus AC-56. The sequence continues at coordinate 162,296 of CAVRGF010000005.1, forward strand.
CTTCTCGATCTCGTCCAGCAGAACGACCGCGTAGGGGCGCCGGCGCACCGCCTCGGTCAGCTGACCCCCCTCCTCGTAGCCGACGTAGCCCGGCGGCGCGCCGATCAGCCGCGCGACCGTGTGCTTCTCCATGTACTCGGACATGTCGATTCGCACGATTGCCTGCTCGGAGTCGAACATGAATTCGGCGAGCGCCCTCGCCAGCTCCGTCTTGCCGACCCCGGTCGGGCCCAGGAACAGGAAGACGCCGATCGGGCTGTTCGGGTCGGCCAGTCCGGCGCGTGAGCGGCGCAGTGCGTTCGAGACCGCCTCGGTCGCCTCGTCCTGGCCCACCACCCGCTCGTGCAGGCGCTCCTCCATGTGGACCAGCTTCTCGACCTCGCCCTCCATCAGCCGCGAGACCGGGATACCGGTCCATTTCGCGACCACCTCGGCGACGTCTTCCTCGGTGACCTCCTCGGTCAGCATCGACCCGCCGTGCTCGTGCAGCTCCGTGAGTCGCCCCTGCTGATCGGCCACGGTGGCCTCGAGCTCGGGGATCTCGCCGTAGCGAAGCTGGGCGGCGCGCTCGAGATCGGCGTCGCGCTCGGCGCGCTCGGCCTCGCGGTTGGCCTCTTCCAGCCGCGACTTGGCCTCCTTGATCGCCTCGATCGCGCCCTTCTCGTTCTGCCACCGGACCTTCATCTCGGCCGACCGCTCCCCGAGCTCGGCGAGCTCTGCCTCGATCGCCTCCCGTCGCGCGGCGGACGCGTCGTCGGTCTCCTTCTTGAGCGCCTCACGCTCGATCTCGAGCTGTTGGATTCGTCGCTCGACCTCGTCGATCTCGGTCGGCATCGAGTCGATCTCGATCTTCAGCCTGGAAGCCGACTCGTCGATCAGGTCGATCGCCTTGTCAGGCAGGAAGCGGTCCGGGATGTAGCGCTCCGAAAGGGTGGCCGCGGCGACGATCGCGGCGTCGGTGATGCGAACGCCGTGATGCACCTCGTAGCGCTCCTTCAGGCCACGCAGGATGGCGATCGTGTCGCCGACGTCGGGCTCGTCCACGAGTACGGGTTGGAAGCGACGCTCGAGCGCCGCGTCCTTCTCGATGTGCTTGCGGTACTCGTCCAGGGTCGTCGCTCCGACGGCGCGGAGCTCGCCGCGGGCCAGCATCGGCTTGAGGAGATTCGCGGCGTCCACCGCCCCCTCGGCCGCCCCGGCGCCGACGATCGTGTGCAGCTCGTCCATGAATAGGACGACCTGGCCCTCGGCCGCCTGGACCTCCTTCAACACCGCCTTCAGCCGCTCCTCGAACTCGCCCCTGTACTTGGAGCCGGCCAGCAGGGCGCCGATGTCGAGCGCGATGACTCGGCGGTCGCGAAGGCTCTCTGGAACGTCGCCCGCGACGATCCGCTGCGCGAGCCCCTCGACGATCGCCGTCTTGCCCACCCCCGGATCGCCGATCAGGACCGGGTTGTTCTTGGTTCGCCGCGAGAGCACCTGGAGCACCCGCCTCACCTCTTCGTCCCGGCCGATCACCGGATCGAGCCTGCCCTGCTCGGCCTCGGCGGTCAGGTCCCGCCCGTACTTCTCCAGGGCCTGCATGGTGTCCTCCGGGGTCGGGGAGGTGACCCGGTGCGGACCGCGGACCTCGGCGATCGCGGTGGCGAGCTCGTCGCGGCCGGGCAGCAGTGCGGCGACGCCCGAGGACTCATCGGCCAGCGCCAACAGCATGTGCTCGGTCGAGATGTACTCGTCGGCCAGGGCAGCCATCTCCTTCTCGGCCCTCTGAAGGATCCGGACGAAGCTCTGCGCGGGTCGCACCTCGGGCTCTGCATCCCCGCCGAGTGTGGGCAGGGATTCGACCTCGGCCAGGGCGCGCTGGCGGATCCCGGCCGCGTCTGCTCCCAGTTTCTGAAGGACCGGCGCGACGAGGCCATCCTCGGCGTCGAGCAGCGCGAGGAGCAGGTGAGGCGGAGCGACCTCGGGATTTCGGTGCTCGGCGGCGAGTCGCTGCGAGGCGGCAACCGCCTCCTGAGACTTGATCGTGAACCGGTCTGGCTGCATCGGGTCGAACTCCCTATCGCTGGGCCTCGTTCGCGGAGCGGCGCCTCCGCCGCTTCACCGGAATCCGAATCGGCGCATCCTCGGCACGCGGGATGATCCGATCCGCGTCGTATGCGCCGTAGGGGACGATCTCGGCGCGCACGGAGCGCTTGATCTCCTCCACCTCCGCGAGCATCTGGCGCTCCACCTCTCGGGCTCGGGCGCGCATCTTCCCGAGCTCGACGCGAACCCGCGCAAGTTGCTCCTCGAGCTCGAGCACGGTTTCGACGCCGGCCAGGTTGAGGCCCTCCTCGGCTGTCATACGCTGGATCCGTCGCAGGCGCTCGACGTCCTCGAGCGAGTACAGGCGGGTGTTCCTCGGCGAGCGCTTTGGCGTGATCAGGCCACGCGCCTCGTACATGCGAAGCGTCTGAGGGTGCATCTCAGCCAGCTCGGCGGCGACCGAGATCATGAACACCGCCCGCCGCTCGTCGAACGTCGCCTCGAGCTCAACCCGCGTGGCGCGTCGCTTTCGGTGGCGCGAACCGGTCACGACCCGCCCACCTTCCCCCTCCCTCCGGACGCATCACGGAGCAGGCGCGCGCGGGGATCGTGGTCGTTCATGGCGCTCGAGAATTCGCCCAGGGCGGCCTTCTGGTCGCTGGTCAGCTCCTTCGGGACCTCGACCTCCAGGCGGTAGAGGATGTCCCCTCGGGCACCGCCCCCCGGCTTCGGCGCTCCCTCGCCCCGGAGCCGCTGGATCGTCCCGTGCTGGGTCCCCGCGGGGATCCGGATCCGTTTCGTTGCGCTCAGGGTCGGGACCTCGATCGTCGCGCCCTCGATCGCCTCGGCGATCGTGATCGGGGTCACCACCTCAAGGGTGCCGTCGGGGCGCTGGGAGAAGACCGGCGAGGGGTTCACCCTGGTAACCACGTAGAGGTCGCCCGGGGGGCCTCCGCGGGGTCCGTCCTCTCCCTTCCCCGCGACCCTGATCCGGCTGCCGTCCCGCACCCCGGCCGGCACCTTGACCCGATAGCGCTTTCGCTGCATGGTCAGACCCGAGCCGGCGCACGTCGGGCATGGATTGTCGATGACCTCTCCCCGGCCTCCGCATCGGGGGCACGGCTGGCTGATCGAAAAGAAGCCCTGGCTCTCGGAGTCGATCCCGCGCCCATTGCAGCGCGGGCAGACGGTCGGAGAGGTGCCGGGCTTCGCTCCACTGCCGCCACATGTGGCGCAGGTCGACTGCTTCGGCACCGTGACCCTGACCTCGGTTCCCTGCATCGCCTGTTCGAACGAGAGCCTGACCTCGGTCTCCAGGTCGCGGCCGCGAGCCGTGGCCCCGCGTGGGTCGCCGCGGCGCCCGAAGACGGTCGAGAAGATGTCTCCCAGGTCGGATGTGAAGCCGCCCCCACCGCTGAATCCGCGTGGCCCGAAGCCCGAGAACATCCCACCCGCGTCGTACTGCTTTCGCTTCTCGGGGTCCGAGAGCGTGTCGTAGGCCTCCTGGACCTCCTTGAAGCGCTCCTCGGATTCCTCATCGCCCGGATTTCGGTCGGGGTGGTACTTGCGCGCCAGCTTGCGATAGGCCTTCTTGATCTCGTCGGCATCCGCCTTGCGCGGGACGCCGAGCACCGAGTACAGGTCGCGATTCGCCATGGCGTCCCTACTCGGTCACGACCACTCGCGCGGGCCTCAACACCTGGCCGTCGAGCCGGTAGCCCTTCTCGAGCGTCTCGAGCACGACTCCGCCCTCTGCGTCGCCCTCGGCCGGGCGAACCGCGAGTGCCTCGTGCTCGGCCGGGTCGAACCGCTGTCCGACCGGATCGTAGGTCTCGACCCCGGCCCGCTGAAGCGCGGTTCGCAGCTCGCTGAGGACCAGCGCGACCCCGCGAGCCAGCGCCTGTTGGGCAGTGACCTCCTCGCTGACCGGGTCTCCCCCACCGTCGGGGTCGGGTCCGGCATCGGGGTCGACGCCGGCGGAGCGCAGCGCGCGCTCCAGGTTGTCAAGTGCCGGAACGAGCTCGCGAGCGACGGTCGCCTTTCCTCGCCGCTCACCCTCCCGGGCTTCGCGAGCCGCCCGCTTTCGGTAGTTGTCGAAGTCCGCCCGGGCCCGCTGCGCCAGCTCCAGGTACTCGTCGCGCTCCCGCCGGGTGTCGGCGAGCAGCGCGTCGAGATCGTCCTCGACCCGCTGGGACTGGGCCTCCGCACCGGCGTCGGGCGGCGCCTGTGGCGCCTCGCCCGATCGGCTCGGCTCGCTCCCGGCGGCGCCTCGATCCTTGGCGGGCTCTCCGGGTCTAGGAGCGGTCGTCATCAACGACCTCGGCGTCCACGACCTCCTCGTCGGCCTCGCTCGCCGCGCCGTTGCCCGAGGTGGCGTCACCGCTCGCAGTCCCTCCGGGCTGCGCCGCCGCCTGTTGCTCGGCCGCCGCCTGGTAGATCTGCTCCGAGACCGCGTGGAAGGCGGCCTGAAGGGCGTCGGTCTTGGCCTTGATCTGTTCGGTGTCGTCGGAGGACAGCAGGTCCCTGACCTCGGCGATCGCCTTGGTGATCTCCTCCCTCGCCGGCGCCTCGACCTTGTCGCCCATCTCCTCGAGCTGCTTCTCGGCCTGATACGCGGCGTTCTCGGCCAGGTTGCGCGCCTCGGCGAGCTCGCGCTGGCGCCGATCCTCGTCGGCGTGGGACTCGGCGTCCTTGACCATCTGCCCGACCTCGTCCTCGGAGAGCCCTGAGCCGCCCTTGATCTCGATCTTCTGCTCCTTGCTCGTGCCGAGGTCCTTGGCCGACACATTCAGGATGCCGTCGGCGTCGATGTCGAACGCCACCTCGATCTGCGGGACGCCCCGCGGCGCGGGCGGGATCCCGGTCAGCTGGAACTTGCCCAGCGACTTGTTGTAGGAGGCCATCTCACGCTCGCCCTGGAGGACGTGGACCTCGACCGAGGGCTGGTTGTCGTCGGCGGTCGAGAAGATCTCCGACTTGCGGGTCGGGATCGTCGTGTTGCGCTCGATCAGCTTCGTGAACACGCCGCCCTTGGTCTCGATCCCGAGCGAGAGCGGGGTCACGTCGAGCAGCAGCACGTCCTTGACGTCGCCGGCCAGGACTCCGGCCTGGATCGCGGCGCCGATCGCCACAACCTCGTCGGGGTTGACTCCCTGGTGCGGGTCCTTGCCGGTCACCTCCTTGACCTTCTCCTGGACGGCGGGCATACGCGTCATCCCGCCGACCAGCACGACGTGGTCGATGTCCGCGCCGCTCGAGTCCGACAGCGCCTGCTTGAGCGGCGCGACGATCCGGTCGAGCAGCTCGGCGGTCAGCTCGTTGAGCTTCGCGCGGCTCAGCTTCATCTCGAGGTGCTTGGGGCCGCTCGCGTCCGCGGTGATGAACGGCAGGTTGATCTGAGTCTCCTGGGTCGTCGAGAGCTCGATCTTGGCCTTCTCGGCGGCCTCGTAGAGCCGCTGCAGCGAGTTCTTGTCGGCCGAGAGGTCGATCCCCTGATCCTTCTTGTACTCGGCGACCATCCATTCGACGATCGCCTTGTCCCAGTTGTCTCCGCCGAGGTGGTTGTCGCCGGCGGTGGACTTGACCTCGAACACCCCGTCGCCGATCTCGAGCACGGACACGTCGAAGGTTCCGCCGCCGAGGTCGAAGACGAGGATCGTCTGGTCGGACTCCTTGTCGAGGCCGTAGGCGAGCGACGCCGCGGTCGGCTCGTTGATGATCCGCTTCACGTCGAGGCCGGCGATCTTGCCCGCGTCCTTGGTGGCCTGCCGTTGGTCGTCGTTGAAATAGGCCGGGACGGTGATCACCACCGAGTCGACGGTCTCACCCAGCTTCGCCTCGGCGTCGGCGCGGAGCTTGGACAGGATCATCGCCGAGATCTCCGGAGGCGAGTACTGCTTGCCACGAACGTCGACGCGAACGTCGCCGTTCGGGCCGGCGACGACCTTGTACGGGACGATCGTCTCCTCCTCCTTGACCTCGGCCTCCTTTCGGCCCATGAAGCGCTTGATCGAGAAGACGGTGTTCTCCGGGTTCATCACCGCCTGTCGCTTGGCGACCGTGCCCACCAGCCGGTCTCCCGAGTCGGTGAATGCGACCACCGACGGCGTAGTGCGGCCTCCCTCGGCGTTCTCGAGCACCGTGGCGTCATCGCCCTCCAGCACGGCGACGCACGAGTTGGTCGTTCCGAGGTCGATCCCGATCGTCTTTCCCACTTAGACCCTCCTGTTGAGTCGTTGAGTCATGAATGCAAAGAAATCTGAGTGAGAGGCTAGCAGATCCGTGCGGGAGCGTCGGGCGCGGGGGGGCACGAGGGTTCGCCCCGGCAGCGGGCATCAACGGGAGCGGCGTGGGACCGCGGACTGCGCACCAAGACGACCCGCCCCGCTCGCTGGAGCGGGACGGGTCGTGCGCAAGCCCCCTGGGCCCTCGACTACTTGAAGCGCAGGTTGCTGAACAGACCGGCGTGATCGGAGTCCCAGAACCCGTTGTGCGGCACCCGACCGGTGGTCAGCGAGTCGACCAGCTTGATATGACGCGGGTCGTTGGTCATCACGTGGTCGACCTTGTGGTCGAACTGTGACGCGTTCCCGCCGCTGCCGACCGTGAGCACGGCCGTGTCGAGACAGCACCCCATCGGGTCGTAGGTGCTCCTTTCCTTGAAACCCGCGCTGAGCAGATCCTGGTCGGCCAGCTCGTCGCCGGGGATGATCGGCGTCCGGGTGTCGGAGTTCAGGTCTCCGACGAGGATCACCGGCAGTCGGCTCGTTGCCGGGCCGCCCTTGGCGATCAGGTTGTTCGCCTGCGCCTGGCGCACCTCGCCGTTGCCGACGTCGGTGCCCTTGTTCGTGTGGTTGCTCGACTGGTTGTCGAACGCCTCCAGGTGAGTGTTGACGAAACGGAACCACCGCGTATCGCTGAGCTTGCTGTTTCCCTTCACCTTGGCGTTGACGCTCGTCCAGCCCCGCGTCACGTTGATTGGGAAGCCGCCGGGGGTCACCTGGAGCAGCGTGTCGAAGGTCCCGCTCTTGGCGTCCGTCGTCTTGACTCTGCCGACCTTCGTGAGGATCGCGTCGCGCATCGTCAGCCGGCCCTCGATATCGCACCCGAGCGGGCTGCCGGTCATCTCGTCTCCGTCGGTGTTGGCCCAGGTCTGGAAATCGAACTCGGGCTTTGCGATCACGAGGCGGTAGCGCTTCTGGCCGGAATTGAGCTGGTTCATCAGCAGCTGCAGGAAGTTGCCACCCGGGTGAACATGGGTCGCCGAGGGAGGTACCGGGTTATCAGTGCAAGGTGCATCCCGCCACAGCGCCGCCTCCTGGAGGCCGACCAGATCCGGGTTTCGGTTGATGATCTCCTGCGCGAGGCCCTTTGCCCGGGTCGGGAAGTGGTTGACGTCGACCTGGTTGAGGATCTCCCCGGCTGCATCGACCAGCTCCTGGAAGCTGGTCGCGCTCGTTCCCGGCGACAGGTCCGCGCCCAGGTAGAGGTTCCGCGACATCACCTTTACCCGCTCGGGCTTCTTGGCCACGGACGCGGCGGGCGCGATCAGCGCGAAGGCCGCGATCGCGGCCGAGGCGATGATCCACCGACCCCAGGCACGGCGGGGCTCACTCCTGGCTCTCTCCAACAATCCAGCTCCTTCCCTGGCAACCGGCTGGACCGGCTGACTTTCAACGTTGTGCGGAGCGACACTACCAGCCGCCTCACGGCCGGGATCGCCGCCCATCCTCGTTTTCAGGTAGGACGATTCGTCCGTGGGCCGAATTGGCCACGGGCGCCGGCTCTTGGCGCCTGCGCCCGCCGTCTAGCTTCGATCGACGCGAGGCCCCGGCTCAGGGCTGGATGTAGGCGACGTTGTTGGCGACGAACTCGGCGACGATCTTCGCCTGTGCGGTCTGCAGGATGCCCTTCGGCATCCTGCCGTTGAATCCGCCCTCGATCGCGCTCAGGACCCGTGACTCGTTGCCCTTCACGGCGTCGGCGCTCTTCGGTCCGGTGGCGAGCAGCTCGTCCAGGTTCGGCCCGATCTGCCCATCGGTGCCCGCAGCCGCGAGCGTGTGGCAGGCGCCACAGTTGATCTGGAAGAGCTGCAGCCCCTGCTCTTGGTCGGCGGGCACCGAGCTGCTCGGCGACGCGTCGCTGCCGCCCTTCTGACTGAGGGCCCAAGCCGGCAGGGCGACGAGGCAGATCGCCGCGAGGACTCCGAAGATGACGAGGGGGCGCTTGCTCATTCCCTTTGCGCCGTCACGGATCGAGGGCGACGGCGCCGAGATACTAACGGCACCCGCGCGACGGGCTGCTGCGCGCCGACGAACGAAGGATCGCTCTGCGGGGGACGGTCCGCCCTCCCGTGTCCGACCGAGCTCCGCGCCGAGGCGATGGGGCTGGAGGAGGCGTCGTCAACCCCAAACGATCCTCGGCGCGGAGCCCGTGCCGGCGGCGCTAGGGCAAGCGCAGCGGGCTGGGTACTACCGTCCCGGCCTCCAGGCGCGAGCCTACCGAGCGGACGGACGTAAACCTCAATTGGCCTCCCTCTGGTGAATCCTGTCGCGCCGACGAGCCTGGGCCACAGGCCTGCCGCTCAGGCAACACTACTGCGCTTCGTTCATCGGCAGCAAGGAGCCGAGGCTTTAGGCCTTGTGCCGCCGCAACCACGGGCACATGCGACGAAGGCCACACTCGCCGCACCGCGGGCGGGGGCGGCACACCGTCCGGCCGTGCCGGATCAGGTTCATGTGAATCTCGTAGGCGTCCTCGGGCTCGACCACCCGCAGCATCTCGTCGTGGGCCCTCTCGAGCGAGGCGCGCTCCGGAAAGAGCCCGAGTCTGCCGCCGACCCGGTGGACGTGGGTGTCGACCGGGATCTCAGGACGGTTGTAGGTGAAGATCAGGACGCAGGCCGCCGTCTTTCGCCCCACTCCGGGCAGAGACGTGAGGAACTCGATCGCGGGGTCGCGGGGCGCGTCGGCGAGCCACCCCAGGTCGGGGTGCTCCTCAAGCTCGCCCAGGATCGCCTGGATCCTCGGTCCCTTCGTGTTGGCGAGTCCTCCCGGCCGGATCGCGTCGATCACCTCGACCGGCTGGGCGTCGCGGACCTCCTCCCAGGTCGCAAAGCGGGTCGTGAGTCGCTCGTATGCGACGTCGCGGTTTCTGTCGGAGGTGTTCTGCGAGAGCACGGTTCGGACCAGCTCGGCGATCGGATCGCCGTGCGGGTCGTTGACCGGGCGGCCGTACAGCTGGCGGAGCCGGTCGCGAATCGCGCCCACTCGTCGCCTGTCAGGACGCTTCCATGCCATGGGTCGAGGATATTTGCGCTGCACGATCGAGCCGCTGTCCGTCGCCGGCCTCTGTTTACAATTCCGCAACGCCCGTGGCTCGCCTCGTCCACATGCTCGGTCGTCGGTTGCCCCATGGCTGGAGCGACCTCCTGCGACAGGCCCTCCTCTTCTTCGTTGCCTACAACGGGTACCAGGTCGTGCGCGGGATCGCCGACGGGCGTCACGCCACAGCGCTCGCGAACGGCCTCCACGTGATCCATCTGGAGCGCTCCCTGGGGACGTTCTTCGAGCCCGGATTCCAGCAGGCGTTCCTGGCGCACCTATGGGTGATCGACGTCGCGAACTGGATGTACTTCAACAGCCATTTCGTGATCACCACCGCGTTCCTGGTCTGGCTGTACATGTTCCGCAACGACAACTTCAACTTCGTCCGCAACATGTTCCTCATCGCGATGGGCCTGGCCCTGCTCGGGTACGGGCTGTTCCCCACCGCGCCGCCCCGGATGTTCCCGAATGCCGGGTTCACGGACACGATCAGCGCCTTCACCAACACCCACCAGGATTCGTCCTTCACCAGCCTGCTGGTGAATCCGTACGCCGCGGTGCCGAGCATGCACATAGCGTTCTCGCTGATGATCGCCGTTCCCGCCATGAACCTGGTCCGAAGCGCCTGGGCTCGCGCACTGTGGTCGATGTATCCGCCGGTCGTCTTCTTCGTAATCGTCGTGACCGCGAACCACTTCTGGTTCGACGCCGCCGCCGGGGCGGCCGTCGCATGCATGGCCGCCGTGGCGGCGCACCAACTCGCGCGGCTGCGGCCCGAGTCCTGGTCATGGCGCGAGGACGCGATCGACGAAGCGCCGGCCTGACCCCGTGACATCGTCTCGCGCTCCCACCCAATAGCTTCCTGCGGGTGGCATCGGAGGTACCGGGAGGTGGACAGCTCCGCGACGTCCGAACGGCGGATGGGCTCCGCACATACGCTCGCGGCCGGCTGATCGAGTCGCGTCTGACGCCGAACGCGATCTCGCTGACTGGATTCATCCTCAACCTCGCCGCGGCCGCCCTGGTCGTCCAGCGCCTCTTCTTCTGTGCGGGCGTCGCGTTCATCGTCGGATCGGTGATGGACACGCTCGACGGCCGCTACTCGCGGATGTCGGGCAAGGGGACCCTGTTCGGGGCGTTTCTCGACTCGACCCTGGACCGGATCGAAGAGGGGATCGTGCTGACCGCGGTCGCCTGGTACTTCGCGGACAACGGCGACGCGGTCGCGGCGGCGGCCTGCGTGATCGCGGTCCTGGGCTCGCTGATGGTCTCCTACACGCGGGCTCGCGCCGAGGCGCTGGGAGTGGAGTGCAAGGTGGGCATCGCAACCAGACCGGTGCGGGTCACGCTGCTGTCGATCGGTCTGGTGTTCGCCAAGGGAGCGGGGGTATTCGACGTTGAGCTGCTCGCCCCGTCCATCTACGCTATGGCGGCGCTCACGGCCGTCACGGTCGGGCAGAGAGTCTGGCACGTGAGGCAAGAGCTCCAGGCAACGGATGTGTGATCGCCGGCCTGCGGGCGGCGACCGCATATGTAACCGGGGCAGGCCTTTGGCGTAGTAGCAGGCCCGGGCCCCGCGGCTAGGAGGACTTCAACGCATGAGCACCGAGAACGGTTCAACGTACGACGGCGCCGCCGCAAACGGCCACTTGGTCGATGACGGCAAGGTCCGCGTCGCGATCGTCGGAGTCGGCAACTGCGCCAACTCCCTGATCCAGGGCGTGACCTATTACAAGGACGCGGATCCGGCGGAGCAGGTTCCGGGGCTGATGCACGTCGACCTCGGGGGCTATCACGTTCGCGACATCGAGTTCGTGGCCGCCTTCGACATCGATTCAGAGAAGGTTGGCAAGGACCTATCCGAGGCGATCTGGTCGGGGCAGAACGACACGATCAGGTTCGCCGAGGTCCCTGAGCTGGGGGTCGAGGTCCATCGCGGGATGACCCACGACGGTCTCGGCAAGTATCTGAAGGAGAAGATCACCAAGGCGCCCGGGCCCACCGACGACGTAGTCGGGATCCTCAAGGAGACCAAGGCCGACGTGGTGGTCTGCTACCTGCCGGTCGGATCCGAGCAGGCGACCAAGTGGTATGTCGAGCAGGCGCTGGCTGCGGGGGTGGGGTTCGTCAACTGCCTGCCGGTGTTCATCGCCCGCGAGGACTACTGGAACGGTCGCTTCACGGAGGCCGGCCTGCCGATCATCGGCGACGACATCAAGTCGCAGGTCGGGGCCACGATCGTCCACAGACAGCTGGCCCGCCTGTTTCACGATCGCGGCGTGCGCCTGGAGCGCACCTCGCAGCTGAACGTCGGGGGCAACATGGACTTCTACAACATGCTCGAGCGCGAGCGCCTGGCGTCGAAGAAGGAGTCGAAGACCAACGCGGTGACCTCGATCATGGGCCACGAGCTGGCTGACGAGAACGTGCACGTCGGCCCATCCGACTACGTGCCCTGGCTCACCGATCGCAAGTGGGCGCACATTCGGCTCGAGGGCCGGTCCTTCGGCGATGTGCCGTTGACCGCCGAGCTGAAGCTCGAGGTCTGGGACTCGCCCAACTCCGCCGGGATCGTGATCGACGCCGCGCGGATCGTCAAGCTGGCGCTGAACAATCGAATCGCCGGCCAGCTGGACGGGCCATCGAGCTACCTGATGAAGTCGCCCCACACCCAACGGCCCGACGACGAGGCTCGCGAGCTGACCGAGGAGTTCATCCGCCGGCACGCCCGCAAGTCTGCGGGCCAGCGAGCCACCGAGATCAAGGCCGAGGCCTAGCTCCGGCGGAGCGCCGTCGCCGACCACGGTGACGCCGAACATCGGCCAACGCCTCACGATCGCCCAGGTGACCCCCCATCCGTGGGGGTCGCCGCATGAGGTCAACGAGTTCGTCGAGCGGGTCTCGGCCGGGCTGATCGAGCGCGGCCACCGCGTGGTCGTGGCGGCGCCGGCGGGCTCGCGAGCCGAGGTGCGAGAGTCGCGCCGCGTGATCCGCGCCGCGCGCGGGCGACCCGATGCCCTGTTCGACGCATCCTGGAAGGGAACGCGCGCCGGCGGGGACTCCGGGCCGGCTGTGCTGGCGGTCGGGTCCGGCCTCACGATGCCGCACGGCCCGCGCCCCCGCGCCGCTCCCGTTCCACTCGACCTCAGCCGTACCCTCGACGAGCTCCTCGGGGGGGTGGAGTTCGACCTCGTCCACGTCCACGACCCGTTCGCGCCGAGCGCCTCTTCGGTCGCGCTTCGGCACTCGAGGTCCCTGAACGTCGGGAGCTTCCACGAACCGAGCGAGCGGGTGCTCTCCACCCAGGTGGCGCGGCCGCTGGTCGAGATCTTCTTCGGCCGGCTCGACGCTCGCACGACGAGCTCGCACGCGACATCGAGGCTGATGGAACGGTTCTTCCCCGGGACCTACGAGCTGGTCGCGCCCGGCGCAGCGCCCGGCGCCCCGCTGGACTGGCCCGTCGGGGCGGACGCGGCGCCGTCCGAGGGCGAGCGTCCGGTGAGGATCGCCTTCTGTCTGGACGAGGAGCGCGGCGCACTGCGCCTCTTCCTGAGGGCGCTGCGCCGCCTTCCGCTCGGCCTCGACTGGGAGGCGGCGATCTGGCTGCGGGACGCCGGCGAGGTCCGAATCTCGCGACGCCTCCGCGACCGGGTGCGGGTTCTCGGGCCGCGGGAGTCCTCGGCTGAGGACCTGATCGCGGCCGCTGACGTGGTCTGCGTGGCCTCCGGCGGCCCGCGGGTCGCGCCAGGGTTGGTGCGGAGCGGGCTCGCGTCGGGCACGGTGCCGGTCGCCTCGCAGCTTTCGCTATATGAGGAGTTGACCGGCGAGGGCCAGCGGGGCCTCCTCTTCCCGCCGGGCGATGCCGTCACCCTCGCCGGCCAGCTCGAGCGTCTGGTCGGTGAGCCCCGGCTTCGCAGGGAGCTGGCCCGCGCGGGCCGAGATTCGGTGCGCGACTGGGCGGCGACCGTCGAGGAGGTCGAGGAGATCTACCGCCGCCTTTGCCTCCGTCGCCACGACCCGGACGGCAATCAGGCGATTCGCCGTCGGTTGGCGAAGCGACCGAGCATGCACGTCGATCTGCACATGCACACCGACCACTCTCCGGATTGCGCGACCCCGGTCGAGGTCCTGCTCGCGACCGCCCGGGATCGGGGCCTGGGCGCGATCGCGATCACCGATCACAACGAGATCTCGGGAGCCCTCGCGGCTCGCGAGGTGGCGGAGGAGATGGGCGGGATCAAGGTGATCGTCGCCGAGGAGGTGAAGACCGCCGGCCAGGGCGAGGTGATCGGCCTGTTCCTGTCAGAGAAGATCCCCAAGGGCATGACGATGGCGAACACGATTGCCGAGATCCGCCGCCAGGGCGGGCTCGTCTACGTGCCCCACCCGTTCGATCGCCTCCACTCGGTGCCCGACTACGAGCACCTGCTCGAGATCGTCGATGAGATCGACATCCTCGAGGTATTCAACCCGCGGGTCGCCCTGACGGCGTTCAACGAGGAGGCGGAGCGCTTCGCCGCCAAGTACCGGATCGTGCCCGGCGCCGGATCGGACAGCCACGTCGCGCAGGGGTTGGGGAGCGTGATGATCAGGGTGCACGACTTCGACGGCCCCGAGGAGTTCCTCGAGACGATGCGGGACGCCGACATCGTTCGCAAGCACAAGAACCTGGTCTACGTCCAGGCTTTGAAGCTGCTTCAGACGACGGGCCGCCCGTCGGCCGCCCGCCGAGCGACCGCCCCGAAGGACGCCAGACCCGTCAAGGGGGGCCGGCCGCGGGCGCGCCGCTCGGCCACCGTACGCCGTGCCGGGCGCCGCCGCACCGAAGGCAAGCGCTGATGCACGCTGAAGGAGCGGCGGCCGACCCGTCAAAGAAGGCGCAGGCTGACCGTTCGACGAGCGGCCCCAAACGGAGACCGAGCATGCCGACCACCGACGACGAGATCCAGGAGAAGTACCTCGAGCGGGCGATCCGTGAGCTCAACCAGCTCACCCATCGCCTCCAGGAGTGCTCGCACTGCCCACGCGGCAACTTGATGCCGGTGCTGGGCTCGGGTCATCCGCAGGCGGACATCATGCTGCTCAAGCACGCACCGACCGCCGCGGAGATCGAGGAGGGGGTGGCGTTCTACGGTCGGGGTGGGAACGCGCTTCAGAAGAGCTTCAAACGGCTCAACATCGACCCCCTGGCCGTCTACGGGACCCTGTGCGTCAAGTGCCCGGTCTCGGATCCGAGCCTGGCGGCGGGCGAGTGCGTGGAGCGAATCGCCGAGGAGCTCGACATCGTGCAGCCGCGCATCGTCGTCGTGATGGGGGAGCGGGCGCTCGAGGCGCTGAATGAGGTGGGGATCCCGCTGGGGCGGACGCTCGAGCCACGGCTTGGGACGATCCAGCAGCTCACGCCGACGATCGACGCCCTCTATGTGCCGGACATCGATGACTCGCTCGACTCCGAGGAGTCCAAGCGGGCGTTCTGGGGCGCCCTCCGGGCCCTCGGCGAGTGGTACGCGGAACTGCCTCCGTACTGATCGGTCGCCAGCCCAGAGAGAGACGACCGAGCGCCCGATCGCCGAGCGGCCGCCCAGATCGGAACGGCGCTCAGGCCGGCGCGGCCGCCTCCGCGACGGCGCCCATTCCCTCGATGCTGGCGCTGGCGAGCCCCCGAACGACCACGACGTCGAGCGCCTCGTAGCCTTCCAGCGCGGGGGCCGCGGATGCCGGGGCGCTGGCGACGACGCCCACCGTCCCCGCCGGCTCTCCGAGTCGCGAGAAGTGGTTTCGGTAGCCGTCGTGAAGGTCGCGGTAGAAGGACTCCTCCTTGGCCAGCCGCTCGGCCGCGCCGTCGCCGACCGCGGTGCGCACGTAGCCGAACACGGGGGGTGGGTGGCGCCCCGCCTCGCTTGCTCCAGCATGGACCTGCCGGCGGGCGCCGGCCGCGAAACCGGGGGTCATCCAGTTGAGGAACGCTCCGTCGAATGCGGCGCCGGCCAGAGCGCACATCTTCGGCCCCATCGCCGCCAGGACCAGCCGCACTCCCGGGAGCGCCTCGCGGAGCTCACCGAGCGCCGCCTGCATCGTGCTCAGGGGCCTTTTCGAGAACCCGGCCCCAAGCCCGATCCAGAGGCGGTCACGGTCCAGGCCGAGTTGATCGATGCGCGTATTGATCTCCGCCGGCCCGTGGCGGTCGAGGGCGATCACGGCGACCCCGAGCTCGAGCCGGTCGGTGCCCTCGGCGAAGGCGGAAGCGGTGTCGAGGCCCTGGGCCCCGGGGTGGTCGTTCGACCACATCGAGGAATAGCCGAGTTCCTCGCAACGGGCTGCGAGCGAAGCGGCGATCGCCGGGTCGAGCCCGGCGGCGACCCCGAAGCCACGGGTCTGGCCGGTCACGCTCGCTCCAGCAGCGCGACGCACTCGACGTGGGGCGTGTGCGGAAACATGTCGAGCGGCTTCACGCGCCGCAGCCTATAGCCGGCTTCCGCGAGCTGGGCGGCGTTCGGAGCAAGCGTCGTCGGGTTGCACGAGACGTAGACGATTCGCCGCGCGCCGCACTCGACCACCCTGCGCACCACCTTCTTCGAGAGCCCGGCCCGAGGCGGGTCGACCACCGCGACGTCGGGTCGACCGGCCCGCTCGAGCAGTGGACGGACCCCCAGGCGGGCGTCCGCGACGACGAATCGAGCGTTCGCAATCCGATTGGCGAGGGCGTTTCGCTCCGCGTCGGCGACCGCCTCCGGGACCGATTCGATCCCCCACACCTCGCCGGCCCGCCCGGCGAGGGTGAGCCCGATCGTCCCGATCCCGCAGTAGAGGTCGAAGACGCGCTCTCGTGCCGACAGGTGCGCGTAGTCGCCAGCGACCGCGCACAGCCGCTCGGCCATCACGGTGTTGGTCTGAAAGAAGGCGGTGGGAGAGATCGACAATCGAAGTCCGGCCAATTCCTCGGACAGATGCTCCTCGCCGAGGGCCCCTGTCGCCGAGTCGCCGGGGCCCTTGACGACCGTGTGGAGATCGACGGGGGGCTTGGCGATGCTCCCGGGAGCCGTGACGAGGCGGGTTTGGATCTGCCCGGTTCGCACCCCCTCGCGCACCACGAGGTTCTGGAGAACGCCGCCTTCGGAGCTCGGGTCGTGGGGCGCGATGCCTTCGTCGCGGGCCCATTCCCGGACCTCGTTTCGCGCCGCGTTGTTGCGGGCCGAGGCCAGATGGCAGTCCTCGACGTCGATCACCTCCGCCCAGCTGCCCCGAGGGTGGAAGCCGAGCACAAGCTCGCCGTCGCGGCGCCCGAACGAGTACTCGAGCTTGTTTCGGTAGCGCCAGGTGTCGACCGCGGGCTCGATCGGCTCGAGCTCGAAGCCGTCGAGCCCCCCGATGCGGCGAAGCGCGTCGTCGACCTGGGCCGCCTTCTCGGCCAGCTGGCGTTCGTACGGCAACCCCTGCCACGGAGCCCCGGGGCACGGCTCGCCGCCGTGCAGGCAGCGATCGGGCACGCGATCGGCGCTGGGATCGATCAGCTCGACCGCACGAGCCTCCCCGAAGGCGCGCTTGGTCTTGTCGAGGCGGGCCCGGACCAGGTCGCCCGGCAGGGCTCCGGAGACGAAGACGACGTAGCCGTCGGCTCGCGCCACACCCCGTCCCCCGTGAGCGAGCGACTCGATTTCGAGCTCGATCTCCGTTCCGCGGCGCGGCGGGCGGGGTCGCTGTTTCGCCGGCGCGGCCACGCGTCCTATCGTTGCAGCCATTGACCTTCGACCTCGATCGATACCGGGAGCGGGCGGAGACGTTCTGCGAGGAGCTGAGCCGCGAGCACTACCGCCACCTGTCGGGTCGCAAGCAAGAGCTGGAGATCGAGCCGATCTATCGGGAATTCGCCGACCTGTTCAGCGAGGACGCGGTGGGCCGGCTGCGAGACCGGATCGCCGATTCGAAGGAGGGTGATGCGCGACGGCGACTTCGCTACCTGCTCCACTTCTCGCTCGATGGGTTTGTTGGAGCAGCGACGTGGCGCGAGTCGGCAGAGCTTGGCTCGCTGGAAGCCTCGCTCGAGGTCGATCCCGGCGACGGACCGGTGCCCTACCGGGCGATCCAGGTCGAGCAGGCCAACGAGCCCGATGCGGGGCGACGTGCTCGCCTCGAGGAGGCGCGCGACGCGCTGCTCGTCGAGCAGCTCAACCCGCTTCACCGCGCCGCGCTCGAGCGCGGCCATGAGATCTGCACGAGCCTCGGCTGGCCGAGCTATGCGGCCGCGTATGGGGAGCTCCGGGGGATCGACCTGGAGGCGCTGGCACGGCAGGCGGCGCGCTTCCTCGAAGCTACGGACGCCGCCTATCCCGGGGTTATGGATGCCGAGCTCGGGCAGGCGGCGCTGGCGCCGCTTTCGGAGCTTCGCCGCTGCGATCTGCCCCGCGTCTTCAGGGCCGAGGGCCTCGACTCGATGTTCGCGGCCGATCGGGTGGTCGGATCGTTTCGCTCTGCCATGGGCGCCCTCGGCGTCGACCTGGATCGACAGCCCAACATCCACCTGGACACCGAACCGCGACCGACGAAGTCCCCGCGGGCCTTCTGCTCCGTGCCCCGGGTGCCGGGCGAGATCCACCTCGTGATCTCGCCGCATGGCGGGCGCGATGATTACGGCGCCCTGTTCCACGAGGGCGGCCATGCGGAGCACTACGCCCACACGGACCCGGATCTCGCCTTCGAGTTCCGGGTGCTGGGCGACAACTCAGTGACGGAGTCGTTTGCATTCCTGGTGGAGGGTCTGGTCGATGAGCCTCGCTGGTTGCACAGGCGTCTTGGAGTCGAGGATCCGGAATCCGCGGTGGCGCACGCGCGGGCGGTCAAGCTGTTGATGCTCCGCCGCTACTCGGCCAAGCTCGCCTACGAGCTGGAGCTCCACGGCGCATCGGCCGCGCTCACCGAGATGCCCGACCGCTATCGGACCCTGCTCGGGAACGCGCTGGGGATTCCGTGGCCGGCCGAGAGCTGGCTGGCCGACGTGGACGAGGGGTTCTACGCGGCCTGCTACCTGCGCGCCTGGGCCCTCGATGCGCGGTGGCGCCGGGCGCTGCAAGAGCGGTTCGGCGAGGCCTGGTTCGACGAGAAGCGGGCGGGCGAGTGGCTGAGGGAGGTATGGCGAGGGGGTCAGCGCCTCGACGCGGATGAGCTGCTCGCCGAGCATGTGGGGGCCGAGCCGCTCGACGTCGCGGAGCTCGCCGCGGGGGCATGAAGTCCGTCGCCGACCGCGCCCTCGGCGGCTCCGAGCCGCCCCCGGCTACTTGAGGCGCCGCTCGATATCGGCAAGCACGCTCTTTCGGGCCTTGCCGCGCTTCTCGCGGGTGCGCACCTCGCGGAGCTCCGCCGGGCTCAGATCTCGCAACCTCGACTTGACCTGGGTGGCGGTCAGCTGATCGTAGGCCGTGATCGGGCCGCCCGCCGACACTCCGGCGCGGCGGCGAATTCGATCGGCATGGGCGAGGGGAGCGTCGGCGGCGTCCCTTGCCGCCCGCGCGGCGCGCTCGGCGGCCGCCGTGGCGCGGCGCCGTGCGGGGGCCGTTCGGGTGTCGAGCTCCTGCCTTGCCTGATCGAGCAGCCGCTCTAGCTCCTTGACGAGGTCGTCGCTGTAGGAGCGACCGCGGGTGACCAGGCTGCTGACCAGCTCGTTGGCATCGCTCCGGGTCATCCTCCCGCGCCGGACCGCGTCGTCGACGACCTCCTGAAGGCGATCCCGTGACAGCGTCACGCTGCGCTCGAGCGCGTCGCGGAAGGCCTCGACGCTCTTGTCGGTGCGCTCGGAGGCGGCTCGTCGCCGGGCGGAGGCCTTGGTCCGGCCCGCGGAGCGGGCGCCCGGCTTGGAGCGGGCGGAGGCGCCCGGCTTCGAGCGGGCGGAGGCGCCCGACTTCGAGCTGCGCGAGCCGCCCGACCTGGAACCGCCTGATCTGGTCGCCATGAATGTCCTCCTGGTCGCGGGGTGTGAGAGCTGACTATCTCAGGTCGCGAAGTCGCAGGTCAGGGATCGAGGAGCCGAAACCGCGCGCCGACCGGGGCGTGGTCGGAAAGCCGGATCGCCAGTCCGCCGCATTGCACCTCGCGCTCGTGGGCCGCCCATGCACGAGGCGGGTCGATCACGTCGAGGCCGCGGACCAGGAGGTGGTCGAGGGAGTCGGGCGCGGTGGGTCCCGCGAGGCGGGTGCTCTCGGCAAGCTCCTCGTAGAGGTCGGTCTGGCGCGGGCGGAGGTTCAGATCCCCGCCCAAGAGCAGTGGCCCGTCGCCTGCGCACGCGAGAGCCGCCTCGGTTGCCCGACGGACGTCGGGCTCGGCCAGATGAGGTGGGCCGCTTGCGTGGAGGTTCGCCACCCACAGGCCCGGCTCGATCGAGGTGAGCGCGACCTTCCGCCGCTCGGGCCGGCGTCGGAGCATCGACTCACGACGCACTGTGATCGGGCCCAGCGGGCCCGGCCTCACCAGGGTGAGGTTCGATCCGCCGCCCCAGGAGCCCATCAGGTCGGGGTTTCGACGCGCGATCGCGCTCCGGATCGGGGCGAGCCAGTTTCGGGCCGTAAGCGAGCGGTGCATTTCGGCTCCGCATGCGCCGGCCAGCGCCGAGGCCCAGCGGGGCGGGCATTCCTGCAGCAGGGCGACGTCCCACCTGGCCGTCGACAGCACCGAGGCGAATTGATCGAGCAGGTCGCGATTGACCTGGAGGTGCGTAGGGCCGCGCTCCTCGGTTCCAAGCAGCCGCGAGCGCAGCGTGTCGAGAGATGGGTCGGGAGGGAAGTCGCGGCCGTTGAAGAGGTTCCAGGTGATCGCGTCGAACTCCACCGGTCAAGTCTCGCGCGCCCGGGGGCGTACCATCCCCCGCTTCCGTGACCCGCAGCTTCATGACCGGAGAGGAGCTCTCGAGCGACGAGCTCGCGGCGCTGATCGAGCGCGGCCTCGAGCTGAAGGCGGGACGCGCGGACCGTGTGGGGGCCGAGGCTCTGGCCGGTGACAGCGTCGCGCTGATCTTCGAGAAGCCCTCGACCCGCACTCGGGTCTCGTTCGAGGTCGGGGTCTCCGAGCTGGGTGGCGCACCCCTGGTTCTCCGCGGCGAGGAGCTCCAGCTGGCTCGGGGTGAGTCGGTTGCCGACACGGCCCGCGTCCTGTCCCGATACGTCGCCGCGATCGTCATCAGGGCCGACTCGCACGTGGTCGCGGCGGAGCTCGCCGAGGGAGCGGACGTGCCGGTGGTCAACGGGTTGACCCCGGATCACCACCCCTGCCAGGCGCTCGCCGACCTGCTGACCATGAGGGAGCGGTTCGGCGGGCTGGAGGGCCTCAAGCTCGCCTACGTCGGTGACGGCAACAACGTGGCGCGGTCGCTGGCGATCGCGGGTCGGATCGGTGGGGTGGAGATCAGGGTCGCTTCTCCGCCGGGCTATGCCCTGGAGCCGGGCCTGGCGGCGCTCGACACCGATGATGCGCGCGAAGCCGCGGAGGGCGCGGACGTCATCTACACCGACGTTTGGGTGAGCATGGGCGACGAGGCCGAGGCGGCGGGCCGCCGCGCCGACCTTGCGCCGTATCAGGTGAACGCCGACCTGCTTGCCCTCGCCGCCGACCGCGCGATCGTCATGCACTGCCTGCCCGCCCACCCAGGCGAGGAGATCACCGAGGACGTTCTCTACGGCGATCGCTCCGTCGTCTGGGACCAGGCCGAAAACCGCCTACACGCGCAGAAGGCGCTGCTCGAGCTACTGCTCAGCTGAGCGGGCCAGGACGCCGTTGGACGCGGGCTTTCTCGCCGGGCCATCGAGCCACGCCGGCTCGTTGAATCCGCCGTACTCCTGAATGGCTCCAAAGATGTGCTGGGCGATCCTCGTGCTGAACAACGTCAGTGAGCCAACACCGTATGGGAGCTTGTTTCGCTTCTTGCCGCTGCTCGAGGTCGGATAGTTGTTGACCGTGTGCTTCCTCAGGCATCCGCGTGGAAGTCCCAGGCCCATGAGCCAGCGGTCCTCGATTTGTCGAATCGACAGCCCATTACCGGTGTAGACGTTCAACCTGAATCCGAACCGCTCGGGCGGTAATGCGAAGCAATCTCTGAGGAAATGGTGGAAACAGCGCACCATGTTGAGATCAGAGTTCGCAAAGATCACCGCGTTCCGTTCCTTGCTTCCCTCGGCCCAATGCAGCATGCATCCTGCCTCATGCAGGAGGTTGCCCTGCCGGGCTGCGCGCCGTCCCTCTTCCTGGTAGGCGATTCGCTTGGCGCGGTTCAGGTCGCTCCACGTGGTAGCGCGACGAGCGTAATCCTGCCGCCGATTTCGCTCGCGATGTGCGGGGTCCAACTCAATGTCCCGGACCCACAAGCTGACGGAGGACAACGACACGCCCAGTCGGGCAGCGATCCGCTTCATTGGCGTGCCCTGCTCCCGCCGGAGCCTGCGAGCCTGCCGCTTCTCAGCCGACTTAGCCTGCATGGGCGGTCCCTGGCGGAGCGAACATACGTTCGATGATAGCTATGGCAGCGGATGCAATCCCACGTCCGGTGCCACGTTCCCTGCACCGCTTAGACTGAGCGTGGAGGCCCCGTGGTGTAAGGGTTGAGCACGCGGCCCTTTCAAGGCCGAAGAGCTGGGTTCGAATCCCGCCGGGGCTGTTATATGCCTGTCGACCTCGGTTCGATAGAGGTCGTCTTTGAGGGCTCCTTAGGTGTTCCCACGAGATCTGTCACGTGCAACCCGAGATCCATCTAGGCCCGCTCACCCTCCAGACCTTCGGGATCGCGTTCGCGTTCGCGTTCCTTGCCGCGGGCGCGCTGGTCGGCCGCCGGCTGCAGGAGCTCGGCAAGCCGATCGACTGGGCCTACGAGCTGGTCCTCGCGGCCTTGGCGGGGGGAATCGTCGGTGCCCGCCTCGACTTCATCATCGAGAACTACGACTCGGTCAAACACGACCTGCTCGGCAACATCTTCTCGGGCGCCGGGCTGGTCTGGTACGGCGGCGCGATCGGCGGCGCGATCGGCGTTGCCCTATGGGCCTGGCGGCGGGGAATGCTCCAGCTCGCGCTTCTCGACCTGTGCGCGGCCCCGCTGGCGCTCGGCTACGCGATCGGGCGGATCGGCTGTCAGGTCTCGGGCGACGGCGACTACGGCAAGGCCTGGGACGGTCCCTGGGCGATGGCCTATCCGCACGGCACGAAGCCGATCGACACGACCGTCCACCCGACGCCGATCTACGAGACCTTGGCGATGGGGCTGGTCGCCTATCTGCTGTGGCGGCTCCGTGACCGCTACCGCACCGGGGTCCTGTTCTGCATCTACCTCGTGCTCGCGGGGGTCGAGCGCCTGCTGGTGGAGTTCATCCGCCGAAACGACCACGTCCTGCTGGGTCTCACCCAGCCGCAACTGGTGAGCGTCGTGATGATCGTCGTCGGCGGGACCTGCCTGGCGCTCGCGGCTCGCGGCGGCGGCGTCGTCCGCGCGCCTGCCTGAGCCTCGCACCGGGTCAGGCAGATCTCACCAGGCCGCCGTCGAGCGGGATCACGGTCCCGGTCAGGTACGCGGCGCGCTCAGAGCACAGGAAGGCCACCAGGTCGCCGTATTCCTCCGCCCGCCCAAGCCGGCCCGCCGGAACGCCCTGATGCGCGCGACTCTCCATCTCCTCCCACGAGCCCCAGTTGGAGGCGAGGCGATCGGTCGCGAAGCGGCCCGTGGCCACCGTGTTCACCGTGATCCCCTCTCCGGCGACCTCTGTGGCCAGGGTCTTCATGAAGCCGACTGCGGCCATCCGGTGCGCGTTCGAGAGGGTCAGATGCGGAATCGGCTCGACCACCGAGGTCGAGCTCACGTTGACGATCCGGCCCCATCCCCGCTCACGCATCCCCGGCAGCACCGCCTCGACCAGCACCCTGGGCGCCAGCACGAGCGAGCGGTAGGCCTGCTCCCACTCGTCGCGAGGGTTGTCCATCGAGCCGCCGAGCGGTGGCCCGCCGGTGTTCGCCACCAGCAGCTCCACGGGACCGATCGCCTCGCCGACCTCCCCGGGAAGGGACGCCAACCGATCGAGGTCCGCCGTGTCGGCCTCGAACGCGACCACGTCGCCGTCGATGCCCGCCGCCGCTTCCGCGAGCCGTTCACCCGAGCGGCTCGCAATCGCCACTCGCGCTCCCTCGCGCGCCAGCGCTCCCGCGATCCCCAATCCGATCCCGCGGCTCGCGCCCATAACCAACGCCGCTCGTCCCGAGATCCCGAGGTCCATCGGCGCGCACGCTAGATCATCCCGTCGCTCGGCGTGGGAGCCGCGCGGGGGGCGGTGAGCGGGCCGCGCGAGTCGCGGTCGGATACGGTCCCGTTTGGGATGGCCGAGCAGGACCGCTACGAGCAGATCGTCGAAGCGGCGAACGCGATCTACGGCTCCCACGCCAACCGGCGCGCGCTCCACGCAAAGGGCTTCTTCTGCTCGGGCACCTTCACCGCCACTCCCGAGGCGGCGGCGCTCTCCAAGGCCACCCACCTCCAGGGCGCCCCGATCCCGGCGCTGATCCGGTTCTCCAATGGCGGCGGCGATCCGGAGGGACATGACGCCCAGCGCGAGTCGCGTGGGATGGCCGTGAAGCTTCGGCCGCCCGGCGGCGACGAGTGGGACATCCTCGGCGTGACCACGCCGGCGTTCGTCCTCCGAACGCCCGAGGCCTTCCTGGAGCTGATGCAGTTGCGCCGCCCCGACCCCGAGACGGGGCAGCCCGACATGGCGAAGCTCGGCGCGTTCCTCGGTGATCACCCCGAGGCCCAGACGGCGGTCCAGGCGACCCTCAACACCGAGCCCCCGGCCAGCTACGCGACGGTGACCTATCACTCGCCACACGCCTTCAAGCTCGTCGCCGCCGACCGTACCGAGACCTGGGTCCGTTACAGCTGGCGGCCCGACGCCGGCGAGGAGACCCTCCCCGATGACGAAGCGCGCGACCTCGGCCGTGACTACCTGCGTTCGGAGCTCGAGGGCCGGCTTCGCGATGCTCCCGCCGCGTTTGACCTCCGGTTCCAGCTCCGAGGGGACGGCGATCCACTCGACGATCCCACCGCCGTGTGGCCCGACGAGCGCGAGCGCGTCCTGGCCGGTCGCCTGGAGGTCACCGAGGTGGTCGACGACCCCGAGTCCGGCGACCACATCGAGGTCTTCGACCCCACCCGGGTCGTCGACGGGATCGAGCTCTCGGACGACCCGATCCTCCACGCGCGCGCCAGGGCCTACTCGGTGTCGGCCTACCGCCGTCTTGGGGTCGAGGTGGAGAACCCGTCGCGCCCGCCCGGCGGATCCACGGCGTAGCCTTACCGGCGAGCCCGTAGCTCAGCTGGGAGAGCATCGCGTTTACACCGCGGGGGTCGCCGGTTCGAGTCCGGCCGGGCTCATCGGGCCGTTCCCGCAGCCGCGCGTCAGCGGGGCGAGCCCCAGATCGTGCGCTGGCCGAGCAGCTTGCTCACCGTCACGAATCGGTAGCCGCGCCCCCGCAGCGTGTTGATGATCCGCGGCAGGGCGGCCACCGTCTGGCTGCGGTTCCCCCCGCCGTCGTGCATGACCACGATCGAGCCGGGGCGGGTGTGACTGACCACGCGGCTGTAGATGGCATCGCTCCCCGGAGTCGACCAGTCGGTGGGGTCGACGTCCCAGACGATCGTCGTCATCCCGAGGCGGTGAGCGTCGGAGACCACCCGCGAGTCGAAGGCGCCCCCCGGGGGGCGAAACAGGCAGGGCGTAAACCCGGTCGCCCGCTCGATCCTCCGGCTGGTCTCCGCCATGCTCGCGCTTCCGGGATGCGATTCGTGATGAAGGCTGTGGTTGCCGATCTCGTCGCCGGACTCGATCACCGCGCGCGACGCAGAGGCGAGCCCGGGAACCTGAGCTCCGATCTCGAAGAAGGTCGCCCGCGCGTGCTTGTGCTCTAGAACCCTGAGCACCTTCGGCGTGTAGGCGCTCGGGCCGTCGTCGAACGTCAGCGCGACCCGCTTGCGGCCCCGCGACCCGTTGAACCGAGGCGTCGACCCGCTGTCGACGCAGCCCACCGGTTGCACCGGGCGCAGCCGAAACCGTGCCCACCTGTGGTCCGGCGCCTCGTCGAAGCATCGCCCCCGCCCCGTTGAGCCGGTCCCGGCGGTGCCCCCGGTCCCGCCGCCGCGAGGCGCTCTGCGGCAGGCGCGCCCCCGCCAGTGGCTCAGGTACCGCCAGAAGTACACGTGCGGGCCGAACCCGGCCGCGGAGGCGCGAAATCTCGCCACGACCGACCGCGGCCCGTGCCGCTCGACACGGGCAGGAATGCGCTTGAACGACTTGATCGACCCGTCGCGGTGAAGGCGGGCGTACCCAAGCTCGCCGCCGCCATGCCTCTTCGGCCCGAAGCAGAGCTGGCGCACCCGCATCGCCCCGGCGCGATGGATATGGAGGCACAGGTAACGCTCGGTTGGGCGGGCGGTGTCGGGGCGTCTGTTGAGCTGGTCGAGCCCGAACCTCCCCTGGCTGCGGACCGCGAGCCTGATCTCGCGCTTGTCCTGGTCAACGGCGACCCGCCTCATGTCCAGCGGCCCGGACGCGTCCGGGCCGTCGCGGTGCCGATCCGACCGCCCCGCAGCGCCCGGAGCGCCCACTACGACGACCACCATGGTCGAGAGCGCCGCCGCTTCGACAAACCACGCCTTGCGCATCCTGTCTCGCTGCCCTCCAGGTGGCACAGCATCCGACGCCGGTTGGCGCGATACTACTTGTCGTTGAGGCGGCCGGAGCGCGGGATTCCTCGCTACCGTCGCCCGTTTCATATGCGCGTTCTTGGAGCCAATCAGGGGCCCGCAGGCAGGCGGCCCGGATCCATCTCGCACGCGCGCCGCGCCGCGCGCCGACGGCGCCTGCTCGCAGTCGCCCTCGGCATGCTGGGCGCTGTAGCGGTGCTCGCGAGCGCCGCATCGGGCTCACACGGAGGGACCGGCTCCGGCGCGGGCGGCGGGACCGGCGGGGACCACGCTAACAGTCCCTATCGGGGCAACGGGATGTGGATCTGGTACGTCAGCCGCTCGAGCGGCGGCGAACCCCGCCGGATCGCCCGAAAGGCCCACCGCCACCGGATTCGCACCGTCTACATCAAGAGCTCGGACGGCGGCAACGCATGGAGCCAGTTCAACCGGGGCCTCGTTTCCAACCTCAAGCATCGAGGACTCCAGGTCTGCGCATGGCAGTTCGTCTACGGCGACCATCCCTCCGCCGAGGCAAAGCGCGGAGCGCAGGCCGTGAAGAAGGGAGCCGACTGCCTGGTGATCGACGCCGAGTCCTCCTACGAAGGACGCTACGCGGCGGCGGACAGGTACATCGACAAGCTCCGCCGCCGGATCGGGCGAAAGTTCCCCACCTCGCTCGCGAGCTTTCCCTACGTCGATTACCACCCCGGGCTCCCGTACTCGGTCTTCCTCGGACCCGGTGGCGCGCGGTTCAACCTCCCGCAGGTCTACTGGCGCGCGATCGGTGTCTCGGTCGGCCAGGCCTACAAGCACACGTTCGTCTACAACCGCGTCTTCAGGCGGCCGATCGCGCCGATCGGCCAGACCTACGACAACCCCCCGGTGCGCCAGCTACAGCACTTCCGCAAGCTGGCGGTCACCTACCGATTCCCCGGGGTCAGCTGGTGGGATTGGCAGGAGACCAACAGGTCGGAGTGGAAGGCACTCGGCAGGAAGATCGACCACGGAGTGAAGGGCGCGCAGCGGCCCACCAAGTACCCGACGCTCGCCCGGGGCAGCAGTGGGGACCTGGTCGTGTGGGCACAGGAGCATCTGAAGGGCGCCGGCGAATCGCTTCGGGTCAACGGGGTCTACAACCGCAAGACGACGCGACGCACGAAGCACTTCCAGCGCACCCACGGGCTGTCGGTGGACGGCAGGATCGGCCCGCAGACCTGGCGCCGTCTGCTTCGCTCCAAGCCGAAGATGGTCGACTGGTCGAGCCGTTCGCACGGTAAGTCGGGGGCCTCGGCCGCCGCCCCGCGCTCGGCCTCGCTGCCCGCCGTCGAGGACGAGATCCCGGCGCCTCCGGACCGCTAGGCCGCTCGCCCTGGGTTGCGCAATCGCGCCGGCCCCGGCCCTTCGCGCCGGGCGGGCCAACGGTTACGATCGCCTCTGGAGGCGGCCGATTTGGCGCGGATCGAGAACTACAGCCCCGGACACGTCGTCGTCGACGGCGTCGAGCTGAAGCGGGACGTGATCGTCCTCCCCGACCGCGTGCACGAGAACTGGTGGCGGCGCGACGGGCACTCGCTCGTCATCGAGGACCTCGAGGATGTGATCGACGACCTCCCCGAGCGCCTCATCCTGGGCTGTGGCCATGCCGGACGGCTGGAGCCGGATCCTTCGGTGATCGAGGCGCTGGCCAAGCGGGGCGTCAAGGTCGAGGCGTTGCCGACCGCCGACGCCGTGACGCGCTTCGAGGAGCTCGAGGCCCGGAACCCCGCCGTCGTCGCGGCGGCGCTCCACTTGACTTGCTGATTTGGCTCTGCGCGCTCGCCCTCGTGCTGGTGGCGCCGGCACCCGCGAGCGCCCACGAGAACTTCGCCGACGAGCCGCCATTCGGCGGGCAGCTGCCGCCCCCCCTCGTTCGTCCTCCGTCCCAGGACCGCCCGCCCCCCCGGTTCACCCTGAGCGCGCGGGATGCGATCCAGGTCGCGGGCGCCGCGGTCGCGGTGCGCGACGAGCGCGACCAGAGCCCGGGCATGCGGGCGACCGCCTATGAGCGTGGAAGCGAGTGGCAGGTCAGCTACTTCACCGGCTCCGGATCCGGCCGGGTTGAGGTCGCGCAGGCGATCCTCGACGGCCGCACGGGAGAGCTGCTGGGCGCTTGGCATGACCAACAGCTCGATGCCCCGCTGGCCCGCGGCTACTCGGGGGCAATCGCCCAGAAGGTCAACGCCCCGTACGTCTGGCTGCCCCTCTGCCTGCTCTTCTTCGTGCCCTTCTTCGATCCCCGCCGCCCGCTCCGCCTGCTGCACCTCGACCTGCTCGTGCTGCTCGGCCTCGGCGTCTCGCTCCTGTTCTTCAACCGAGGCGAGATCACGACCTCGGTCCCGCTCACCTACCCGGTGCTCGGCTACCTGTTCGCGCGGATGCTGTGGTCCGGGCTTCGCCCGCGGGAGCGGGACGGCCCGCTGGTGCCGGTGGTGCCCATCCGGTGGCTCGCGGCGGCGGCGATCATGCTCGCCTTCGGCCGGATCGCCCTCAACGTGATCGACTCGCACGTGATCGACATCGGCGTCGCCGGCGTGATCGGCGCCGACCACATCGCCCACGGCCAGTCGCTCTACTCGGGAGGCTTCGCCCCCGGGGTTGGGATCCGCGGCGACGTCTACGGGCCGTTCAACTATCTGGCCTACCTGCCGTTCGAGGTGATCCTCCCGTGGAACGGTCATTGGGGAGACGTCCCCGCCGCACACGCGGCGGCGATCGTCTTCGACCTCCTGACGACGCTCGGGCTCCTCGCCCTCGGGCGCCGGCTTCGGCGCGGCGGCGACGGCACGACGCTCGGGATCGCGCTCGCCTTTGCCTGGCTGGCCTGCCCGTTCACCCTCTACACGATGAACGCCAACGCGAACGACTCGCTGATCGCAGCGCTTGGCGTGGCGTCGATGCTGGCCCTGGCCTCGCCGCCCGGCCGGGGGGCGCTGGTGGCGCTCGCCACCGCGGCCAAGTTCGGCTCGGCCGCCCTCGCGCCGCTGTTCGCGACCGGGACCGGAGAGCAGCGGTGGCGCTCGGTCACCCTCTTCTCCCTTGCGTTCGTCGTGGTGGCCGCCCTGCTGGTGGTCCCCTTCCTGCCACACGGCGGCTGGAGCCAGTTCTATGACCACACGCTCGGCTATCAGGCATCGCGGAGCTCGCCGTTCAGCGTCTGGGGGCTTGCGCCGTCGCTTGACTTCCTGAGGCCGGTCGAGCGTGGGGCCACCGTCGCGCTCGCGCTCGCGGTCGCCCTGTGGCCTCGCCGAAAGACCACCGCGCAGGTCGCGGCGCTCGGCGCAGCGGTCCTGATCGCGGTCCAGCTGGGGGCGACCCACTGGTTCTACTTCTACGTGGTCTGGTTCTTGCCCCTGGTGCTCGCGGCGTTGTTCGCGGCCCAGCGAGCCGGCCTCAGCCGATCCGGGTCTCGAGCCGTCCCAGAGTCGGCGAGCTGATCACGATCTCGTCCCCGGGCTTCAGCCATATGCGCGGCTCGCGGGTCGAGCCCACCCCGGATGGCGTGCCGGTCGAGATGATGTCGCCGGGGTCAAGGGTCATCAGCGCCGAGAGTCGCGCGACCAGCTCCGCGGGCCCGAAGATCAGGTCGTCGGTCGAGGCCGACTGCATCCGCTCCCCGTTCAGGGTCAGCTCGAACGGCACCGCCCCTTCCTCGAGCGCCTCATCGGGAGTGACCAGAGCAGGCCCGCACGGGGCCGATCCGTCGAACACCTTGCCCGGCATCCACTGCGGGGTTGCGAACTGCAGGTCGCGCGCCGAGAGGTCGTTCAGCAGCATGTACCCGGCGATGAAGCCCGGCGCCTCGGCCTCGCTGACCTCCGAGCATCGCTTTCCGATCACCAGGGCGACCTCCGCCTCGAAGTCGACCTTGGAGCTCGCCGCCGGGAGCGCGATGGTCGTCCCCGGCGCCGCAAGCGCGTTGCGGAACTTTGCGAAGAAGGTCGGCGCCTCGGGCGGGTCGATCCCCGCCTCGGCCGCGTGCGCCGTGTAGTTCAGTCCGATGCAGATGATCTTGTCCGGGTCGGGTACCGGCGCGGCGAGCTCCACCGCGTCCATCTCCGTCACGGTGGCCCCGGACAACTCGGCCAACTCGGACAGCCGACCCGACTCGAGCAGGTCGCGAACGCTCGACCCGTCGCCCCCCAGCGAGCTCCAGATGTCGACCACCCCTCCGTTGCGAAGCAGACCGGCTCGTTCCCCCAGTTGCGACCGGTAGGTCACGATCTTCATCGCGTCTCAGACTATCCGGACCTAGAATCAAGCCGCGTGGGTTGATCGCCCGCGAATCACCGGGGGCGTAGCTCAGTTGGTTAGAGCGCCGGCCTGTCACGCCGGAGGTCGCGAGTTCGAGTCTCGTCGCTCCCGTCAATCAGCCCATGGTTACGGGGATTGTGCCCGCTAGTGAGTGTCGCGCCCGCGCACCGTGCGCCAAGAGTCCCAGGTGATCTTGAGGATCACGAAGCTGATGCCGAGGCCGATGAGCGGGTCGGCGGTCGGGACACCCAGCGCGACCACGGCGGCGCTCGCCACCACCGCCAAGCTGACGTAGGCGTCCGCGCGGGCGTGGTTGCCGTCGGCGATCAGAGCGGGACTGTCGAGCGCTCGTCCGGCGCGGGTACGAATCTCGGCCGCAACCCGGTTTCCGGCATAGCCGATGAGTCCCGCCCCCGCGAGGGCGAGCAGATGCGTCGGGGTCTGAGGGTGGATCAACCTCGAGACGGCCTCGACTCCCGCGACGCAGGCCGAGATGAAGATCGCCGCAACCACGAACAGCCCCGCGTATCGCTCCGCTCGCTCGGATCTGAGCAGAAAGGCGGTGCCGAGGGGGATCGCAGTGGCTGCGTCGCCGAAGTTGTGGATCAGATCGGCGAGCAGAGCGACGCTGCCGGTGGCGATGAAGATGATCGCCTGGGCCAGGGCGGCCAATCCGAGCACGGCCAGGGAGAGCCCGACCGCCCGCAAACCGTTGCGTGAGCGCACGATGCTTGGGTCCACCAAGCCGTGGGAGTGCCCGTGCGCGCCCCGGTGGCCATGGTGATGTCTGTGCGGATGGCGGTGCTCGTGGGTGTGCGGCCCGGCGTGAGGGTGGGCGTGGATCACCTCCTGGCCGTGGCGATGACGGTCGCCGTCGATCAACTCGTACGAGAGCGCATGCTCGCTCACGATCGTTGAGGCTACCCGTCGCGATCTCAACCTCCGCAGGCCGGACGGCAGGTCGCTTGACATACGGGTATATGTACTAGGGATCACTGACGCCGGGCGCGCCCAGCCGCACTTGCTCGCGTCGATGCAGGCGAAAGGACGACGCGACTCTCGACGTTGCATATGCGAGGGTTCGAGGCGTTCCGTGAAGCGACGCTGCACGGGGCGCCACGCAAGCGAAACAAAGGAGCAGGACTTGAGGACGAAATTGTTCGTGATCATGGGGGTGCTGGCGCTTTGCAGCGTGGTCGGCTTGGCCGCGGTTGCTGGTGCTCGCGACGCCGCAAAGACAACGGTCACCATTCACTACAACGGCGACGGCTTCCAGGGCAAGCTCAAGAGCTCGAAGGGGAAGTGCATTCGGAATCGGACCGTGAAGGTGATCCGCAAGAGCGACGGTCGCAAGCTCTACAGCGACACCAGCGACCACGACGGCCGCTGGAACACCGGAAATTCAGGTCAGATCCACGGGACGTTCTACGCGCACACCCGCAGGATCCCCGGCTGCAGGGGCGGAACGAGCAAGTCGATTCACACCTAGCCTCTGAATTTTCACACGTGCGACTCCGCCGTCGACGAGACTGACCGCACATAGAGGGCTGCTCTCTCAGCCCTCGCCCGATCACAGTCTCATTTACGAGGACGGGGTGGAGAAGGTCGGCCCCTAGCGCAGGCGGGTCGGCCTTCTCCATTCTTCAACCCGGTGGCCTCCGGGGAAATCTTCTCCTCAGCCCTTGCCCTTCGAGAGGCGTTCGAGCTGCTTGCCGAAGGCGCTGTCCACCTGGTCGGACATGGTCATCTGGTAGACGGCCATCAGCGCCTGGGTTGAGAGGGGGCGAAGCTGCTCGATCGAGCTGCGGACCTCGGGCCACCGATCCTCGGGGTAGCCCGCCTCCTCGAACGGCTTCCATACGTCCTCCATGAACAGCTTCACGAACTCCCTCGCGACCGACCTGCAGCGATCCTGAACCTTGGCGATCACCGCGAGTGCGTGCTCGAGGGGGACGCCCTGCTGGATCACTCCCTCCGCCGCGTCGAGCAGCGAGGGCGCGCGAGCCTCGTAGCGCCCGTCGCCAACCGGGATCAGCGCCCCCGCCTCGATCGAGCGCTTCAGCGTCGCGTCCGGATTCTCCGAGGGAAACCTCGTCGCCAGCTCCTCGCGCGTGAACGCCTGCGTCTCCTCGGTCTCGAAGGAGGCGCCGAGCGTCCGCTTGAATGAGAGGAACTGCTCGGCCGGCCCAGGGCTGCGCTCGAGCAGGCGCTCGATCCCCTTCAGGTTGAACCCCTCCGACTGAAGCTCCTGGATCATGCGCAGGCGGGTCAGGTGCTCCGGCCCGTAGAAGCCCACGCGATCGCGAACCTCGGGCGCCGGCAGCAGGCCGCGCGCGCGGTGGGAGCGGATGTTTCGCACCGTCATCCCGGACCTCGCGGCCAGCTGCTCGATCGTCAGGTCGTTCGCGAGGCCGCTATCGGCGCCGTCAGCGCCGTCGGCGGGCGCCTCGAGCCCCTCGATGCCCATCTGTGAAGGTTATCACGGAAGGCCGTCCCATCAGTCAGCGTGACATCATCTGCTGTAACGTTCGTTGCCGAGACGAGTATCTATGGCAACCAGGCGCCGATCAGGCGGGAAACAGTGAGGAGAAGCCAGATGACCGCGACGTTTGCCTCCACTTCCACACCCAGAGCCCGCCGGCCACGGCTCGAGCGGCGCATTCTGACCTCCGGGCTCGTCGACCTTCTCGCCGGGCCACCCGGCGCCGACGGCTATCTGGAGCAGGTTCGCCCGACCTGGATCGTCGGCGCCTGTCGGGCCGAGGTCATCCGCGTCGAGCGCCACACACCCGACAGCGTCACCCTTGCGATCCGCGCCAATCGCGCCTGGGAGGGGTTCCAGGCCGGCCAGTTCATCCAGCTCGCCGTCGAGATCGACGGCTCCTGGCGCGAGCGCTGCTACTCGCCGGCTTCGCCCGCCGGCCTCGGCCGCGAGCTCGAGCTGACCGTCAAATCCCACCCCCACGGACTCGTCTCCAACTTCCTGCTCCAGAGCGCACGGCCCGGAATGGTTCTCGGCCTGAGGCAGGCCGAGGGCGACTTCCGCCTGCCCGACCCGCGACCCGACCGGGTCCTTCTGGTCAGCGGGGGAAGCGGCATCACCCCGGTGATGTCGATGCTGCGGACTCTCTGCGCAGAGGGTCACCGCGGCCCGATCACCTTCCTGCACTACGCCCGCGACCCTGAGCACGCGATCTACCGCGAAGAGCTCGAGCGTCTCGCCGCGGGCCATCCCAACCTGCATCTGGTCCGCTCCTACACGCGCGCCGTCGGCGCCGGCGAGGCCGATGGACACTTCAGCCCCTCCCGGCTCGGGGTCGTCGAGCCGCGATACGACCAGGCCGAGACCTTCGCCTGCGGGCCGCCGGGCCTGCTCGACTCCATCAAGGAGGCATGGCGGTCCGCGAGCCTCGACGCCAAGCTCCACACCGAGAGCTTCGTCGGGCCGAGCCTGCCGCCGCCGAGTGGCGACGCGCAGGGCTCGCTCGACTTCGCGGACTCCGGGGTCCGGGTCCCAAACAGCGGCGCCACGTTGCTCGAACAGGCCGAACAGGCGGGGCTGGCCCCCCAGTTCGGCTGCCGAATGGGCATCTGCCACACGTGCTCGTGCCGAAAGACGGCGGGGAGGGTCAAGAACCTCTCCACCGGCGAGGTCTCCTCCAGCGATGACGAGGAGATCCAGATCTGCATATCGGCCCCACTCGGCGACGTCGTCGTCGAGATCTGAAAACCGCTGCCCAACGAGGAGAGACCATGAGCACCATCACCGCGATTCCCGAGCCGGCCCCCGCCGTCAAGGGCGCTGCCGACAACACCGGCAGGATCCAGCTGACCGCGGATCAGCTCGACGCGTTCGGCGCCGAGCTCGACGCGATCCGCCAGCGTGTGATCGAGGACCGCGGCGCCAGCGACGTCGACTACATCCGGCGCGTGATCAAGGTCCAGCGGGCTCTCGAGGTCGGGGGCCGCGGCCTGCTGTTCCTCGGTTTTCTGCCCCCGGCGTGGCTGGCCGGCACCGCCGCCCTTTCGCTCTCGAAGATCCTGGACAACATGGAGATCGGGCACAACGTGATGCACGGGCAGTACGACTGGACCAACGATCCCAAGCTGTCGGCGAAGGGGTTCGAGTGGGACACGGCCTGCCCCGGTGACCAGTGGCGCCACTCGCACAACTACATGCACCACACCCACACCAACATCGTCGGCAAGGACCGCGACATCGGCTACGGGGTCCTGCGGATGTCGGAGGACCAGGAATGGCGTCCCTACTACCTCGGCAACCCGCTGTACGCCGCGGCGCTCGCCGCCTTCTTCCAGTATGGGGTGGCGATGCACGATGTCGAGTTCGACCGGATCGCAACCGGGGAGACGACTCTGACGGCAAAGCGGGCGATGCTGGCGCGGATCTGGCGCAAGGTCCGCCGCCAGACCTTGAAGGACTACGTCCTGTTCCCGGCCCTCGCCGGACCGGGGTTCGCGTTCACCATGGCGGGGAACGCAACCGCCAACCTGACCCGCAACCTGTGGGCATTCACGATCATCTTCTGCGGCCACTTTCCCGAGGGAACCCAGGAGTTCTCCGAGCAGGAGACCGAGGATGAGACCCGGGGCGAGTGGTACTTCCGCCAGGTCCTCGGCTCGGCCAACCTGGAGGGCGGGAGACTGTTCCATATCCTGTCCGGGAACCTCAGCCACCAGATCGAGCATCACCTGTTCCCGGACCTCCCGGCGAACCGCTATGCGGAGCTGTCAACCGAGGTCCGCGAGATCTGCGGGCGCTACGGGATCCCGTACAACAGCGGCCCGCTGCGAAAGCAGTTCGGGAGCGTGGTCAGAAAGATCTGCCGCCTGGCGCTGCCGGACCGACCGAGCGGCGACGGCGCGTCCGGTCGCTCGACCTGGAGCGAGTTGGCCCGGCGGGCGCTCGCCGCCCAAGCCGTCAACGGCCGTACGATCACCCGCTTGGCCCCGATGGTGACCGATCAGTCCCGAGCATCGCGTTGACTCAGGATCCGTAGAGCGGACGGCGACGTGTCGCGCGATGTGCCCCTCCATCCCCTGGCGGAGCGGTTCGCCTCGGTCGCCGATGCCTATGAGCGCGGCAGGCCTGAGTATCCGGCGGCAGTCGTCGAGGCGCTGATCAGCGAGCTGGGGATCTCGGCGGGCGCGCCGGTGCTGGACCTGGCCGCCGGCACGGGGAAGCTCTCGCGGGCGCTGATCGCCGCGGGGCTCGACGTCATCGCAGTCGAGCCGCAGCAGTCGCTCCGCCGGGTTCTGAGCGCGAGCATCGGCGCCGAGCGGGTGCGTGACGGCTACGCCGAGGCGATCCCGCTTCCCGACGCGTCGGTAGACGCCGTGACGGTCGCGGACGCCTTCCACTGGTTCGACCAGGCCGCCGCCCTCGCCGAGGTTCGACGGGTGCTGCGCCCAGAGGGCGGTTTGGCGGTGCTCTCCATGATCCCGGATTGGAGCGGCGCAAGCTGGGCTCACGAGCTCGGCACCTTGATGGAGGCCCTGCGGCCCGAGCACCCCTTCTTCGACGGCCCTTCCTGGCAGGACGCGGCGCGCGCGGCGGGTTGCTGGAGAGCGCCCCGGGAGGTCCGGGTCACCAGCTCCCAGCCCGCCCAACCGGAGCGAATCGTCGACTACCTGGGCTCGATGAGCTGGATCGCCGCGATGTCCGATGAGGAGCGAATTCGCACCCTCGAGAGGGTCCGCGGGCTGGTCGAGGCAGGTGAGACGCCGGCCGAGCTGCCCGTTCAGGTCGTGATCGGGCTCGCCGTGCTCGCCTGAGGGCCGGCGCGCCGGGGCGACTCGCGCCGCGGGAGTGCTCCGGCACGTCTCGGCGCCGGCGGGCATGCGCGACCCGGGGCCGAGCTACCGTGATCACGATGGCCGATCCGATCACCGGGCGATCCGCGCTCGACTCCAGGCACAGCTCGCTTCTGCTCCGCGACCGCCCCCGCTCCCCGTGGGTCGGTCTGTTGTTCTCGGGCGCGGCCGTGGTCGCGACCACGGCGTTGATCTACCCGCTGCGCCAGATCACGCCGTCGGTCTCGAACGGGGTCCTGTACATGGTCGCCGTGCTGCTGGTCTCCACGTACTGGGGACTCGCCCTCGGCCTATTCACAGCGCTCGCCAGCGCGCTGGCCTTCAACTTCTTCCACATCCCGCCGACCGGCCAGTTCGTGATCGCCGAGCCTCAGAACTACGTCGCGTTGGGGGTCTTCCTGGCGGCTGCGCTGATCGCCTCGACGGTCGCCAACGTCGCGAGAGAGCGCGCTCAGGATGCGGAGCGTCGGCGTGAGGAGGCCGACCTCGCCGCAGACCTGGCCCGCCTGCTGCTCGGCGGCACCGATCTGAGCGCGGCGCTCGCTACCACCGCGAAGCGCCTCGCCGATGCCCTCGAGCTTCCCTGGACGACACTCGAGGTTCGAAAGGTCGAAGGCGAGCCAAGGCGCCTGGCCCTCCCGCTGGCGTTGGGCGGGGGCCGCGAGGGAACCCTGCTGATCCCCGCCTCGGTCGATCCGCAGGTGCTGGCGCGATTGCGCGACCGCGTGCTGCCGGCGCTCGAGGCGCTCCTGACCGCGGCGCTCGACCGCGAGAAGCTCCAGGACGAGGTCGTCGAGACCCAGGCGCTCAGGCAGTCGGACTCGGTGAAGACGGCCCTGCTGCGTGCTGTCTCTCACGACCTCCGGACCCCGTTGACGACGATCGTCGCGGCCGGCGCGGCGGTCGGGTCGCCGAGCTTGACCCCCGCCGAGCGCGACGAGCTCGGCGAGAGCATCGTCGAGGGGGCGCGCCGCTTGTCCCGACTCGTCGACCAGCTTCTCGATCTCTCCCGTCTCGAGGCGGGGACGGCGCGCCCGCATCGCGACTGGACCTCGATCGAGGAGCTGGTGCGAACCGCCACGGATCAGGCGGGCGGCGAGGACCGGTTCGCGCTCTCGATCGATCCCGACCTACCGCTGCTCGAACTCGACGCGGTCCAGCTCGAGCGGGCGCTCGTCAACCTGCTCGAGAACGCCCGGCGTTACGGCGCGGGACATCGCGTCAAGGTCAGGGTGGGGGCGATCGGGACCCGTCTGATGATCCGGATCGTCGACCGCGGCCCGGGGATCCCGCATGGCGAGCTCAAGCGGATCTTCGAGCCGTTCTATCGACGTCACGACGACGGGGATCATCCCGGCTCCGGTCTCGGACTCGCGATCGCGCGCGGATTCGTCGAGGCCAATGACGGCCTCCTGACCGTGGAATCCCTCCCGGGGCAGGGAACCACCTTCGTGATCGAGCTGCCCTTGCCATCTCCCGCGGCCTCTTCCGATCAAGTGTGACCTGCCAGCGCCGCGACTAGTGTTTGACGCGTGAGCGGGCCCCCCTTTCGCGTCCTGGTCTGCGACGACGAGCTTCAGATCATTCGCGCGCTCAAGGTGATCCTGCGCGACGGTGGGTTCGAGGTCCTGGCCACCGCAACCGCGAAGGAGGCGCTCGATACGGCTGCGGTCGAGGGTCCCGACGCGGCGATCATCGACCTCGTGCTGCCGGACGGGGACGGAGTCGACGTCTGCGCACAGCTTCGGTCATGGAGCGAGATGCCGATCCTGGTCCTCTCGGCGGTCGGGGAGGAGCAGGAGAAGGTACGGGCGCTCGAAGCGGGAGCGGACGATTACGTCACGAAGCCGTTCGGGCCTCGAGAGCTGGTCGCCCGGCTGGAGGCTGCTCTGCGGCGGGCGGGGACGGGGAGCGACCAGCCCCTGATCCGCGCCGACGGCCTGGAGCTCGACATCGCAGGGCACGCGGTCAGCCTCGACGGCGAGCCCGTGCACCTGACCCCGACCGAGTTCGAGCTCCTGCGGGTGTTGATGGTCAATCGCGGCCGCCTGCTCACCCACGGAGCGCTGCTGACCGAGGTCTGGGGCCCGGCATATGCGGACGACGTCGCCACCCTCCGCACCCACATCGCCAACCTGCGCCGCAAGGTCGGCGCGGACGGGGCGGCTCGCCACATCAGGACCGAGGCCGGCATCGGATATCGCTTCGTCGACTGACCTTGATGGAATCTTGATGCGCCGCCGCGAAAACTTGATCTCGCTTGGATATCTCGAGGCCAGGATTGTGGCGTGCCAGCAAGTGCCACCCTCGCCGACCCGCGATCGACGTCCGCCCCGCCGAGCGTCCTGGCTCGGGCGCGAGCGCACCTGCAGGCCACGCACCTAGACCACGAGCTCGCCCGCGGAGTTGACCCCGACTCCGACCCGGCCCTGGCGCTGCGCGCCAGGCACCTTCTGCGCCCAGGGACCAGAGCCCGGATCGCCGACTCGCTCGAGGAGATCGTCCGAACGGCCGGCCAACCGATTGGGCTGAGCTCTCGGCTGCCGGTGTCCGCCGGGGAGATGCGCGATCTACCCGACGAGCTGAAGACCCTCGCCGCCGAGCTCCGCGACCACAGAGACTGCGGCGTGCGCGGCGTTGCGCTCGTGCAGGTGCTGCTCACCGACGCGGCCAGCCCGCTCTATGGCCACGCTTTCGACCAGGAGCTGATGGCGGCCATCGGTCAGGCCCGTCGGGCGCTTCGACCCGAGGAGTCCAGTCGACGATGAGTGCGCTCCTCCCCCTGGCGAGCTTTCTGAGCGGCGGCGGAACACCGCTCGCCGACGTGGTCGCGATCGCGATCGCGATCGTCACCTTCGCCTTCCTGCTCTGGGCAATCGACCTGATCGACCGGATTTGAGGGCGGGGTGCCGAATGCGATTGGCAACACGGAGCCCCGGGCGCGTACACATCGGCACCGCGACAAGCGAGTGTCGGTAGTTCAATGAGCGGCGCCGACCTCTTTGGCTTGATCGTCGGGGCCCTGGTCTGCGCGTACCTGGTCTACGCACTGCTGCGCGGAGAGAACCTCTAGGTGGCCCAGAGCTGGCTCCAGCTCGCGGTCTTCGTGGCGATCGTGATCGCGCTCACGCGGCCGCTCGGGGCATACATGGCCGGGGTGTTCCGAAACGAGCGGGTCCTGCTGACCCCGGTTGTGGGGCCGGTCGAGCGCTTGACCTATCGGATCCTCAGGGTCGACCCCGGCTCCGACCAGGACTGGAAGGTATACGCGCGCAACCTGATCGCCTTTTCGCTGGTCTCCTGGCTGGCGCTGTATCTGATCCTGCGCACCCAGGGAATCCAGCCGTTCAACCCGGCGGGCTTTCACTCGGGGCCCTGGGACGTGAGCTTCAACACGGCCTCCTCCTTCGTCAGCAACACGAACTGGCAGTACTACGGCGGCGAGACGACGCTCAGCTACTTCGCCCAGATGGCCGGGCTGACGGTCCAGAACTTCGTCACCCCCGCGGTCGGGATCTGCGCGCTGGCCGCGATGACGCGCGGGATCATCGCCCGCAGCGGCGAGGGCCTCGGCAACTTCTGGCAGGACCTCGTTCGTTCCCTCTACTACGTCCTGCTGCCGCTCTCGATCATCGTCGCCCTGATCCTCGTCTCGCAGGGGGTCCTGCAGACCCTGGGCGGCGCTGTCACGGCGACCACGGTCGAGGGGGCCAACCAGACCCTCGCGCTGGGGCCGGTCGCCTCGCAGATCGCGATCAAGCAGCTCGGCACCAACGGCGGCGGCTTCTTCAGCGTCAACTCGTCGATGCCGTTCGAGAACGGGACCCAGCTCTCGAACTTCGTGGAGCTCCTCTCGATCGTGCTGATCCCGGCGGCGCTCACCTACACCTACGGGCGCATGGTCGGCCGCCAGCGCCAGGGCTGGGCGATCTTCGCGGCGATGCTGATCGTCTGGGTCGCCTTCATCGCCGTCATCTACCCGGCCGAGCAGCACGGCACCCCGGCGGAGCACGCGGCCGGTACCCCCACCGCCGCCATCGACGGCTCGACCGGCGGCAACCTGGAGGGCAAGGAGCAGCGAAACGGGATCGCACAGTCCGCCCTCTGGGCGACGAGCACCACCGTGACGTCGAACGGCTCAGTGGACTCGGCGCACGAGTCCTATACCGGCCTCGGCGGCGCCGTGCCGATGTCCGGCCTCGCCACCAGCGAGGTGATCTTCGGCGGGGTCGGCACCGGCCTGTACTCGATGCTGCTCTACGTCATCCTGGCCGTCTTCATCGGCGGCCTGATGGTCGGCCGAACACCCGAGTACCTGGGCAAGAAGATCCAGGCGCGCGAGATCAAGTTGGTCTCGCTGGGCGTGCTGTTCACGCCCCTGGCCGTCCTGGTGACCGCCGGCGCGGCGATCGGGAGCAAGTGGGGCCAGCCGTCGATCTTCGCCCACGGGCCGCAGGGCTTCTCCGAGACCCTCTACGCGTACCTCTCGCAGGCGAACAACAACGGCTCCGCGTTCGCCGGCTACACCGGCTTCGTCCAGCCCAATGCCCCCGGCAACCACGGGGCCTACGGGATCACCTTCGCCGACCTGCTCGGCGGCTTGACGATGCTCACCGCGCGGTTCATCCCGATCCTGTTCGTGCTGGCGGTCGCCGGGTCCCTTGCCAGCAAGAAGGTCGCCCCAGCCGGTTCGGGCACGATGCGCACCGACAACCCGACCTTCGTCATCTTGTTGATCGGGGTGATCGTCCTGGTTGGCGCGCTGACCTTCTTCCCGGCACTGCTGCTCGGCCCCATCGTCCAGAGCCTGACCACGAGGCTGTTCTGAGATGCGCCGCGACCTTCTCACATCGCTGATCGCGGTCGTCCTGATCACCCTGCTGTTCGGGCTCGCCTATCCGCTGCTCTTCACCGGCGTCGCCCAGGTGCTCTTCCCGGGGAAGGCGAACGGATCGAAGATCACCGAGAACGGCCAGGTGATCGGCTCGAGCCTGATCGCCCAGAAGTTCACCAAGGACGGAAGGCCAGATCGGCGCTACTTCCAGCCTCGGCCGTCGCAGACGGGATACGACCCCTCCGTCACCTACTTCAGCAATCTGGGCCCCAACAGCCTGACCGAGAAGCAGAAGGTGAAGCTGCGCATCGCCGACTACCTGAAGCTCAACCGACCCTACGATCCGGGCCTCACGGCCGCCGCCATCCCGGTCGACGCGATCACGCAGTCCGCGTCGGGGGTCGATCCGCACATCTCCGAGGCCAACGCCGAAATCCAGGCGCGCCGGATCGCGGCGGTCCGTCGCCTGCC
Source organism: uncultured bacterium (assembly GCA_963720685.1). Lineage (GTDB taxonomy): Bacteria > Actinomycetota > Thermoleophilia > Solirubrobacterales > 70-9 > AC-56. Next base: position 203,772 of record CAVRGF010000005.1, read on the forward strand.
GCTGGCGCAGGTGACGAGCCTGATCTCCGACCACACCGACGGCCGCTTCCTCGGCCTGTTCGGCGAGCCCGGAGTGAACGTGCTGGAGCTCAACCTCGCCCTCGACAAGGAGGCGCCCGCAAGATGACGGAGAACCAGCCCCGCTCGCTGTTCGACCCCGAGGTCCTCTGGCCGGCGCTGATCGAGTCGCTGAGGAAGCTCGACCCGCGGGTGCAGATCCGTAACCCGGTCATGTTCGTGGTCGAGATCGGCGCGGTGATCACCACCGTCGCCTGGCTGATCCAGGTCTTCGGCGGCACGCCGCTCGGCGGGGGTCACGAGGCGGCCTGGTTCACGTTCAGCGTCGCGATCTGGCTCTGGCTCACCGTCGTCTTCGCAAACGCCGCCGAGGCGCTGGCGGAGGGCCGCGGAAAGGCCCAGGCGGACACCCTGCGGGCGATGCGAACCGAGACCGTCGCAAAGCTCCGCGACGGCGGGACGAAGCCGTCCTCGGAGCTGGTCCGCGGCGACGTCGTCGTGGTCGAGGCCGGGGAGGCGATCCCGGGCGACGGCACGGTGATCGAGGGCATCGCCTCGGTCGACGAGTCGGCGATCACCGGCGAGTCGGCCCCCGTGATCCGCGAGGCCGGCGGCGATCGCAGCGCGGTCACCGGCAGCACCAAGGTGCTCTCTGACCGGATCGTGGTCGAGATCACCCAGGAGCCCGGCGGGTCGTTCCTCGATCGGATGATCGCGCTGGTCGAGGGGGCGGCGCGCCGAAAGACCCCGAACGAGGTCGCGCTCGGCATCCTGCTCGCCGCGCTGACGCTCGTCTTCATGCTCGTGGTCATGTCCCTGCGCCCGTTCGCGGCGTATGCCGGCACCAACGTCTCGGTCACCACGCTGATCGCCCTGCTGGTCGCGTTGATCCCGACCACGATCGGCGCCCTGCTGTCGGCGATCGGGATCGCCGGCATGGACCGGCTGGTGCGCCGCAACGTGCTAGCGCTCTCCGGGCGCGCCGTGGAGGCATCGGGCGACGTCGACGTGCTCCTGCTCGACAAGACGGGGACGATCACGCTCGGCAATCGAGAGGCGACCGACTTCATCCCGATGCCGGGGGTCACCGATGCCGAGCTCGCGGAGGCGGCGCAGATGTCCTCGCTCGCTGACGAGACGCCCGAGGGACGCTCGATCGTGGTGCTGGCCAAGCAGTACGGGATCCGCGAGCACGACTTCGCCGGCCATGAGCCGACCTTCGTGCCGTTCAGCGCCGAGACCAGGATGAGCGGGGTCGACTTCAACGGCACGAGGCTCCGCAAAGGCGCCGGCGACGCGATCCAGACGTGGGTTGCCGGGGAGGGCGGCAACCCCCCGGGCGAGCTCTCCGAAGAGCTCGACCGGATCGGCCGCGAGGGCGGCACGCCGCTCGCCGTGGCGCGCGACAATCAGGTGCTCGGTGTCATCTACCTCAAGGACATCGTCAAGGAGGGGATGGCGACCCGATTCGAGCAGCTTCGGTCGATGGGGATCCGTACCGTGATGGTCACCGGCGACAACCGCCTCACGGCGGCGAAGATCGCCGAGGAGTCGGGGGTCGACGACTTCCTCGCCGAGGCCACCCCGGAGCGAAAGCTCGCCCTGATCAAGGAGCAGCAGTCGGATGGCCGTCTGATCGCGATGACCGGCGACGGGACCAACGACGCTCCGGCATTGGCGCAGGCCGACGTCGGGGTGACCATGAACACCGGCACCCAGGCCGCCCGAGAGGCGGGCAACATGGTCGACCTCGACTCCAATCCGACCAAGCTGATCGAGATCGTCGAGGTCGGCAAGCAGCTCCTGATCACGCGGGGGGCGCTGACCACTTTCTCGATCGCCAACGACATCGCCAAGTACTTCGCGATCCTCCCGGCGATGTTCGCCGCGACCTACGCGGCGGCGGGATCCACCACGGGCCCCCTCGACGCCCTCAACATCATGTCACTGGGCACCCCTCAGTCGGCGATCCTCTCGGCGGTGATCTTCAACGCCCTGGTCATCCCGCTCCTGATCCCCCTGTCGCTGCGCGGGGTCAGGTACCGGCCGATCGGCGCCACGGGGTTGCTGCGCCGCAACATGCTGATCTATGGGCTCGGCGGGATCATCGCGCCCTTCATCGGGATCAAGCTGATCGACTTGGTGATCCACAACCTGCTCGGTGCGTGAGATGGCGTCGTCCGCCCCGAACCGCAGCGGCCTGTGCACGGCCCGGGCTTGACGATGGCGGAGGATCTCGGTCAACAGGAGCTCACGGAGCCTCGGGAGGCCGACCGCGGCCACTACAAGATCTTCCTCGGGATGGCCGCGGGCGTCGGGAAGACCTACCGCATGCTTCAGGATGGCCGAGCCGAGCGCGAGGCGGGACGGGCCGTCGTGATCGGCTATCTGGAGCCGCACAAGCGCAGCGACACGATCGACCAGGCTCGCGGGCTGGAGGTGGTCCCGAGGCGCACGGTGGCTTACCGCGACGCGGTGCTCGAAGAGATGGACCTTCCCGCCGTGCTTCGCCGCAGCCCGGAGCTGGCGCTGATCGACGAGCTCGCTCATACCAACGCCCCGGGACTCGAACACCACAAGCGCTACGAGGACATCGCCGACGTGCTCGCCGCCGGCATCGACGTGTTCTCGACGGTCAACGTCCAGCACCTGGAGTCGCTCAACGATCAGGTGGCGGAGCTGACCGGCGTGCGGGTCCGCGAGACGGTCCCCGACTCCGTGCTCGGAACCGCCGATGAGGTGGTGCTGATCGACCTGACCCCCGAGGCGCTGATCGCGCGCCTGCGGGCCGGCAAGGTCTACCCGGATCAGAATGTCGAGGCGGCCCTCAACAACTTCTTCAGGATCGAGAACCTTGCAGCCCTGCGCGAGGTCTCGTTGCGCCAGGTGGCGGAGAACGTCGAGTCGAAGCGCCTCGTGGTCGAGCAGGGGACCTGGGCGCCGAAGGCGGGGGAGGAGCGAGTCGAGGCGGACGTCCCGAAGGCGGTCGGGGAGCGAGTCCTGGCGCTGATCAGGCCCCGGCGAAGCTCCCAGCGCCTCGTCCGGCGAGCCTGGCGGTCGGCGCAGCGGCTGGGGACCGACCTGGACCTGCTCTGGGTCAAGAGGCCCCAGGAGAGGATGACCGAGCGCAAGGAGAAGCAGCTGACAGCGCTGCGGCAGCTGGCCTCGGTGCTCGGGGCCACCCTGCTGGTCGAGGAGATGGACGACGTGGCCGAGGCGACCGCCGAGGTCGTCAAGCGGCGTGGCTCGACCTACATCTTCGTCGGCGAGTCGGCGCCCCGCCGCAGGCTGGCACGGCTTCGCGAGCCGCTGCCCCAGCGGCTGATGCGAAAGACGCCGTCAGGCGTCGACGTGCGGATCGTGGCCAACCGCGGCAAGCCGGACGAGGAGGAGACGTGAGCGCGACCGAGGCCCTGCTGATAGCGCTCGGGCTGGTGGTCGCGGCCGGAGGCGGCTTCCTGATCGCCCGCCGGCTTCTCGCGGGCCCGCCCTCCGGCAGGGTCCACCAGATCCTGCTGCCGTTCACGGGCCAGGCGATCTCGCGCCGCGCCGTCGACGCGGCTCTGCGCCTCGCAAAGGCCGAGGATGCCACCCTGATGCCCGCCTACCTGGCGATCGTGCCCATGCACCTGCCGCTCGACACGTCCCTCCCCAAGGCCGCCTCCAGATGCATGCCGCTGCTCGAGGCGATCGAGCAGCGGGCCGCGGCCCAGGGTGTTGCGGTCGACGCGAGGATCGAGCGCGGCCGCTCCTACAGGCACGCGCTGGTGCGGCTGCTCGAGCAGGAGAGCTTCGATCGAGTCGTCGTCCCGGCCACGTCGCTTCCTCAGAACGGCTTCTCCGGGCAGGATCTGGTCTGGCTGCTGGAGGAGGCGCCCACCGAAGTCGTGATCCTGCGCCCGGGGCCGACGGACACCCAGGTCGTCTCGATCAACGGGCGCGGCGCCGGCCTCGCCTAGAGCCCGCCGCCGGCGGCGGGCGGGGTCGTGGGGTCCCCTTCCTCGCCGGGACGCTCGCGGGCCAGGTAGTCCTCGACCAGGAGGAGGTTCTCGCTCGATCGCTCGACGACGTTCAGGAGGTCGTGCATCAGGGCTACCTCCTCGACCTGCTCCTTGACGAACCACTGCATGAACTGCTCAGCGCGGTACTCGCCGTTGTCGCGGGCGAGCTTGAACAGCGCGTTGATCTCCTCGCCGACCCGCTCCTCCTGTTCGAGCGCCATGCGGACCGGCGCGACAGCGTCGTCGAAGCTGGTGCGCTTGGACTCGATGTCCGGGATCCGCACCTCCTCGTCGGTGTCAAGCAGGTACTGGACCATGATCATCGCGTGGGTTCGCTCCTCGACGGCCTGCCTGTAGAAGAAGGCCGCCAGCCGCGGCAGGGTCTCGGAGTCGTAATAGACGGCGGCGCCGATGTACTGCTGGTGGGCGCCGAACTCGTTGGCGATCTGCTCGTTGAGCGCTGCTGCGAAGGAGTTGTCGGCCATGCGTCCCCTCGGTCGTGGGTGGTCTCGGCGACGACGCTACAGGACCCGGTCCAGTCGGCGGCCTACTCGCCCCAGCGAAAACCCGTCTCGGACGGCGTCGGATCCAAGGGGCTGTCGGGAAGGCCGTCCGGGACGCTCGGATCGTTGTAGCCCGACGGGGCCACGTCGTTCGGCGTCGAGTGGTGAAACAGAGAGGCCAGGTACTGGATCTGGCCCCGCCCGACGCTCTGCTCGCCCTGGCCGCCGCCGTAGATCCCGATCCCCTCCCGCTCGCAGTGCTCGTAGACGGCGAACAGCTCGCGCACCGAGCCGAACCGCGAAGGCTTCGAGTTGATCGCCTTCGGATGCCACTCGAGCCCCTCGATGTCCGCAACCGAGTGGAGCGGCGCGTCCCAGGTCACCCGGTCCGCTCGAGGCTCGAGCACTCCCCGGGTCTCGGCGTTGACGTCGGGATCCTCGAGATAGGCGTCACCGAACGCCTCGGCGACCGCGTCGTAGAGCTCCGGGTCCGTCTCGACGTCGACCGGGGTGCCGCGGTAGAGCCCCTTGAGGTCGAGCACGTCGACCCCTGCCAGCCCGCGTATCTCGTCGATCAGCGCGGCGTCCCAATCGTTCTCGGGGTCGAGCTTGAAGCGCAGCTCGGGGTGCTTGGCGAGGCGCTTTCGAAGCGGCTCGGTGGTCGAGCCCTGCTCGTCGTCGCCGAAGCTGCCGAGCCGGGTGGAGCAGACGAACCGCACCGGCTTGGGGTCGAGCGCGAGCGCTTCATGAAGCGAGGTGGCGTTCTGGTTGAGCGCCAGGTCGAGCGCCGCGCTCTCGTAGGCCCAGCGCCGGTAAAGGCGGGACGTATCGTCGCGAACCGGCGGCGCACCGGCGAACAGGTCGAGCTCGCCGAGCAGCTCGCACAGCTCGCCGAACGTGCCTGGGCTACTCAGGTCCAGGATGGGACCCGCGTCGCGCTGCGCGATGTGGTCGAGCACGTCATAGACGACGTCCTCCCCGACCCCCTCGCGCCCCTTGCCCCGCAGGCGCACCACGGTGGACGGCCGGGTAAAGCTCCCGTACTCACGGTCGTGGGACTCGAGCTCATATGACTCGACCTCGACCGGCAGCGCGGCGATTCGCTCGTAGGGGCCCACGGGGCCAGACTAGCGAGGCCGCCTGGCACGGAGCCTGGCCGGCAGGCGCCCGACCGGCGCGCCTAGGATGCGAAGCACCCGGTCAGAAACCTGATCAGGGGAGGAGTCATGACCTTGTCGCCGGGGGCGCCGATCCGGGTGTTCACCTCTTCGTGACTCAGCGACCTCGCGTCGATCATCGTGACCGGGACGCCGAGGCTTCGCAGCCGGTTCGCGAAGTCGACCTCGATCGACTGCCGAAGCGCCGTTCCCCGCTTCACCGTGATCGTCTTCGGGATCCCGCTGTCGGCCTTGGCCAAGAGCGTTGCCGAGGTATCCCGCTTGTAGTTCGGATCGTTGCCGAGCGCCTCGCGCCACTGAGCGGCCTCGTCGCTTCCGTTGGGGACCCTCGTCTTGTCGAAGCCCTCGGTGTCGAAGGCGCCGCCGCAGTGGACGGCGCCCAGGCCGAGGCCGCGTTGGGAGAGCCACTTCGGGTTCGTGATCACGTTGGAGACGATGTCCGCACCGGCGGAGTGTCCGAGTAGAGCGAGCCGGTGTGTGTCCCCCCCGCGCGAGCCGATGTGCGACCGCGTCCAGGCGAGCGCCGCCGCGACGTCGCGATAGTGGTCGGGGTAGTGGGCCGAGCTCGGGTCGCCGGTTCGGGTCAGCCGGTAGTTGACACTGATGAAGAACCAGCCGCGATCGTTGAACAGGCGGCGCTTGTCCGTCACCTTGTTCGACTTGTCGCCGTGCTGGTAGCCGCCTCCATGGACCCAGAGCACCACCGGGGCCTTGTTGTCCTGCGCTCGGCAGCTCGCCTTCGGCGCGTAGATGTCGAGGCTGGTCGCGTTCACCGGCACGCCGCTCAGGTGCTCGTAGGCCACCGTCTCGGGCTTGGTCGGACTGCACGTGTCGGCCGACGCCCCGACCGCCGTGCGGCTTGCTCCCGCTGCCACAACGAGCACCGCCGCGGAGCCCAGCAATGCTCGGAGCATCGGCCCGGGGATCCTCATCAGATGCCGGTCGGCCTCGATCGGTGCACCACGGCCTCCAACACGTTGACCTGAAGGGAAGTTGCGGGCCCGCGCGGCTAGGGTGGGTTCGCGAGCACCCGGTTGGCGGCCAGCCCGAAGGCCTCGATCGCCGCCGCCAGGTCGTCATCGGCGGTGTCCTCTCCAGCCGCGTGGCTGATCCCGCCTGCGGATGGGCAGAAGATCATCGCCGCGGGACGGACGCTGGCGACCTCGGCCGCATCGTGCAGCGCCCCGCTGGTCATCACCCGGTCCGAGCCCGTGGCGTCGGCGCAGGCCTGCCGCGCCGTCGACACCAGGTCGTCGTCGAACACGGTCGGCCCGATCCGCCAGATGTGCTCCGTCGCCAGCTCGCAGCCGCGATCGGCCGCGATCGCGGCTGCGGCTCCGACGATCTCCTCGAGCATCGCCTCGAGTGGTCCCGCCTCTGGGTGACGCAGATCCACGAGCAGCTCAGCCTCGCCGGCCACCGCCGTGACGATGCCCGGCCTGAGGATCAGCTCGCCGGTCGTCGATACGCCGCCATGCCGCCGGCCGGTCTCCTCGACCCGGAGCGCGGTCTCGGCCGCCGCCAATCCGGCGTCACGGCGGCGATCCATCGGTGTGGTCCCCGCGTGCGAGGTCCGTCCCTCGAATCGGAGCCGAAATCGCTCCACCGCTGCGCACCCTGCAACCGCTGCGGCGCTTTCGCCCTCGACCTCCAAGATCGGGCCCTGCTCGATGTGGAGCTCGAGATACGCGGCGAGGCCACGCTGTTGCTCCGTTGCCTCGGTCGCCCGATCGAGAGCCACCCCCTCCTCGGCGAGCACGTCTGCGATCGACATCCCGTCGGCGTCGCGAAGGCCGGCGACCTCGGCCGGATCGAGCCTGCCCGAGAACGCCGAGCTCCCGAACAGGCTGCGGCCGAAGCGGGCCCCCTCCTCGTCCGCCCAATCGATCAGAGCCAGCGGCATCGGAGGCGTGCGATCGTCTTCGGCCCAGGCTCGCAGGACGCCGAGCGCGGCCATCACACCGAGCGCGCCGTCGAGCCAGCCGCCGGCGGGCACTGAGTCGAGGTGGGAGCCGAGGCCGAGGGCAGGCGAGTCCCGACCGCCGATCCTCGCCCACAGGTTCCCAGCCGGATCGCGCTCCGGGGCCAGGCCGATCTCACCCAGCAGCTCGTCGAGGAGCGACCGGGCGGCTCGCCACCCCTCGCTCCAGCAAAGTCGCCGGGCCCCGCCCGCCCCGCCCGTCAGCCGGTCGAGTTCGCGGAGGTCGGCGATCACCCGGCCCGCGTCGATTGACGGCGCCTCGTTCACCGATCCCTGCGAAGCGCCTGGGCGAGGCAATGAGCCCCCCCGCCGCCGAGCGTGAACATCGAGAGGTCGAGCTCGTGAACCGTCAGGCCTCTGGCGCGCATCGCGCCGTTCAGGGGCGCCGCGGTGGCGGCCGACAGCACCCGCTCGTCTCCCAGCGAGATCGCGTTGGCGCCGAGCTCGAAGGCGTCCTCCGCGGACACCTCGATCAGGTCGAATCCCCTGCTTCGAAGCCAACTCACAACCCCGCCCGACAGGGCCTCCGAGCAGACCGCGAGCAGGCCCTCGGCGAGCACCGCGATCAGGACGTCGATGTGGACGAACCGCTCCGGGATCGGCTCGACGCGTACCTCCCAGCCCTCGTCGGTCAGCCACCCGGCGAGCTGGCGGGCGGCGGGCGCCTCCGTCCGTGCCTCGCCGGCGCCGATCACGGCGCAGCCCGGCTCGAGGACCATCACGTCACCGCCCTCGAGTGCCCCGGCGGTGACCATGCCGCGGATCGGGATCTCGCTGCGCTCGTAGAACCGGATCGCCGCGGCATACTCGCCGCGGCGCCACGACTGGTGGAGTTGGGCGATCACCGCTCCGTTCGGGGTCATGACGCTCGAGTCGCGGGCGAACACCTGGTAGGGGAGCGCCGGATCGGGCTCGAGGCGGTGCACCCGGACGCCCTCCGCCTCGTAGGCGTCGACCATCTCGGCGTGCTGGCGGGCAGCCAGCTCGGCGTCGAAGCGGTGGCCGGCCTCGAGGGTCGCGCGAGAGATCGCGCTGGTCGCAAGCCAGCGGAAGTTGTCCGGTGGGCAGACGAGCACGTCGAGCAGGCGGCCGTGCTCGGAGTCGATGCCCCATGGGGTATGCGCGCTCACTCCCGTACAACCCTGACCGTGCGCAGGCTGCGATCGACCGCGCCTCTGACCCACCCTCCGTGTTCGACCACGGCGTTGATGTAGTCCACCGTTTCTTGGGTCAACCGCTCCCCGGGGAGCACGTTCGGGATGCCTGGCGGGTAGGCGGCCAGGGACTCGGCTGCGAGCCTGCCAACCGCGTCGGCGAAGAGCACCGCCTCCTGGGCGCCCAGGAACGCCCGGCGCGGCGCCATCTCGAGTCTGCCCCACGGCGGTGGTGGGGCGAACGGGCGCCGCGCAGGATCGGCGCTCGCCCCCAGCTCATCGACCGCGTGGCGCAGCGCAGCGACCAGCCGCTCCGCGCTGGCCGCGGCATTCTCTCCGATCCCGAACACGGCGACGATCACGTTCTCGGAGACCAGCTCGAGGTTGATGTCATCGAGGTCGTGCATCAGCGAGGAGATGCGGGTGCCGGTGCTCCCGGTCCCCCGGACGTCGATCGAGAGGCGAAGCGGATCCCAGCCATGGACCCCCGGGCGTCCTACCAGGCGTTCATCGAGCGCGTCGAGCCCGGGAATCGCACGGACTGCGGCCCGGGCGCGGTCGACCCCTGCGATCGTCTCGGCGAGCAGTTCCGCGCCGTTCACCGCCGCCTGCCGGCGAGCCGCGTCGAGCGAGGCGGTCAGGAGGCCGCTCGGGCTCGTCGACTCGGTCAGCGTCACGCACCGATCGACGACGTCCTCGTCGATCAGGTCGTCGCTGCCGAGGTGGAGGATCGCCGACTGGGTCAGGCTCCCGACCAGCTTGTGGACCGAGGACAGGACCAGATCGGCGCCTGACTCGAGCGCGCTCGAGGGCAGCAGCGGCGAAAATCGAAGATGCGCGCCCCAGGCCTCGTCGACGACCAGCGGAACGCCATGCTCATGCGCCGCCCGGGCCAGCCCGCGGATGTCGGCGACCGCGCCGAAATAGGTGGGGGAGACGGTCAGCGCCGCCACCGCGTCGGCGCTTCCGTCCAGGGCTTCGGCCAGCGATTCGGGCGTCAGGCAGTGGGCGATCCCGAGCTGCGGGTCGAGCTCGGGAGCGACGAAGCTCGGCTCGAGGCCGGCCAGGATGATCCCGTCGACCGTGCTGGAGTGGACGTTCCGCTGGGCCACGACCGATCGGCCGGAATGCCGAAGCGTCAGGCACGCGGCGTGGTTGCCCTGCGATCCGCCGCTGATCAAGAACCAGCTTCGCTTCGCGCCCCAGGCCTCGGCCGCCAGCCGCTGCGCCTGCTGAAACGGCGAGTCCGGTCCGATGTCGATCCCCTCCACGCCCGCGGGGATGTCGTGGTCGAATGCGGGAGCTCCGAAGACCTCGACCAGTTCGGGATCCGCGCCACCGCCGCCCTTGTGGCCGGGCACGTTGAAGCGCCCGGGGTGGCGCCTTGCATAGCCCACGAGCGCGTCGAGATAGGGAGCGTCCTGCTGAGCTGCCATCTGGGCTGCGTCGGGCCCCGGAGCCGGGCTTTCTCCGGACATGCCCGGGACTCTAGATGGCGGGTCGTCCGGTGCCGGTGCGCAGGTGACGAGCATCGACACCTAGGGTGCCTTGCCGAGCGCCCCGGACAGTGACACCCTGAACCGCGGTAGGCCGCGACCGGGACCGGGTCCCGAACCTCGGCATTGCCCCACCCTCCGCTCGGTCTCCTGCCCCTCGATGAAGCTGTGCGTGACGGTTGGCCGCTCCATGGGCCGCAACGTCGTCTGCGTCTCGACGAACCCCACGGGCGGCTCCGGCGCCTGGAAGCGCGCACCGGTGCATGCCGATGGAGGGTTCGGGCTGACCGACGTCTCGTGCCCCTCCCCGAAGCTCTGCGTGATCGTCGACGACCACGGGCGGGCGTTCGTCGGCAGGGTGGGGTGAATCGTCAGCCGGTGAGGCGCCGATACCAGTCCTGGTAGACGCGACGGCGCTCATTCGGCGTATCGACCCGCGCGGCGCAGGTCGGGTCGGGCCGTGTCGCGAGCAGCACCATCGCTCCGCCGCCTCCGCCTGGATGGAAGTACGGCTTCAACGCGGCCGGCGCGTACGGAGCCGGGTTCATCGGCACCCCGCCGATCCGGAAGTTGTGGACGCTGACGCCACCCAGGCCCCGCGCCTTGTCGAAGAAGTACTCGCCGTCCCAGTGCCAGAGCTCGGGCGCCTGGCCCTGGATGATCGAGCCCGTCCAGTGGTCGCGCTGGTAGTAGAAGCACTTCGGCACTGCGGCGGCCGTTCGCGCCGGCTCCTTGGAGAGGAAGTCCGCCAGACCCAGACCGGTGAGGTTCTGCTTCGTCTTGTCGAATTCGACGCAGAACGGGTCGGCGTTCGGACGCGGGAAGTTCGTACCGGTCCCGACGTTTTGGATCCGACACTGGAACGGAAGCCGTCCGCCCCAGGGGCCGACCACCTGGCTCGACTGCCCGAAGGAAGGAGCGGTTGCGGTCAGCGCAGTGACCATCGTCGTGAGCAAGATCGCGAGCTTCGTCCTCATCGCGCGCGAGGCTAGCGCCGCGAGGTGGCACGTGCGCCGGTTCCCATTTGCGCGGCGAGCCGGCGGCGGGTACGGTCACGCCTCGATGGAGGAGGCCAGACCGCTTGCCGGCGCGGTTCGAAACGAGCTTGCCGCGGCCCTGTCGCGCCGCGATTTCGTCGCTCGGGCGACCAGCCTCGGCCTCGGCGCGGTCGTCCTCAGCGCCCTTCCGCTGATGGAGCGGATGTGGGCGCCGGCGGTCGCTCGGGCGCGAGCCCTCCCCGCCGACCCGGACGGCACCCTTCAGGCCTTCTACGACACGCTGATTCCCGGCATGAAGGTCCCGGGCCTTCGGACCGAGCTCGGCCACCCGATCCACCCGGACGCGATTCCGGGGGTCGATCCCGAGCATGGCGCGGTCTACACAGATGCCCTCCTGCTCGGCAAGAACTCGAAGCTGGGTTTCGAGCTCCTTGCCCCCGCCTTCCTATCCGAGCTCGAGACGCGGGCCCTGGCCCAGGGCGCGGTCGCAGATGGCGCCCTGTTTCTCTCTCTCGACTACGACCATCGCCAGGCCGCGTGCATGGGTGGGCTGGCCTTCTCCAACCCGACCCGGCTGGTCTGGGAGGCCGCCGCCGCCGTGGCCTTCACCGCGTTCTGCGCCGCGGCCACGATCAAGAACGCCGATGGCCGGCCCGGGGCGACGCGAAACCGGGCCGCGGGTTATCGGGTCATGGGTCATCCTGGGATCGCCCCGCACGGCTACCACGACTTCTCCTACGGTCGCCGCCTGGCCCGTGGCCGGACCACTGGCGGCTCCCTCCCGTGACCCAGCGCGTCGACGTCTGCATCGTGGGCTCGGGCTTTGGCGGGTCGATCGCCGCGTGGCGACTCGCCGAGCTCTACCGCGCCGCCGGCCAGGACCCGAGCGTGCTGGTGCTCGAGCGGGGGATGAGGAAGGGCCACACGGACTTCCGCCAGTCGATGGACGTCGACGGCCTGTCCGATATCTACGCGCTGGTCCAGGGGCAGGGTGCTCAGGTCGTGTTGGCGAACCTCGTCGGCGGCGGCTCGAACCTCTACCTGGCCGCCTCGCTGCGCGCTCCTCATGAAACGTTCGAGCGGACCGACACCCGTCCCGACGACGGTCCCCGCCGACGCATGTGGCCGAAGGCGATCAGTCGCCGGACATTGAATCCGTACTACGCCCGCGCGGAGCAGGGCCTCCGCGTCGCCCCGACCAGCTGGGACATGGTCTCGAAGTCGGGGGGCATCTGGGCCGCGATGCTCCACGAGGCCGGCCACACCTGTGACCGAGTGCCGCTCGCGATCAGCCCCGAGCGCTGCGTGAACGCCAAGTGGTGCTACACGGGCTGCATCTTCGGCGCCAAGAACTCGCTGATCACGAACTACCTCGCCTCGGCGGAGCTGCACGGCGTACGGGTTCGCCCGCTGAGCCAGGTCAACTACGTGACGACCTCGAACGCCCGCCCGTATCGGTGGATCGTCAAGGGCAACCGGGTCGACCCAGCAACCAAGGGGTCCGCGGGCGCGATGGAGGACATCGAGTGCAAGGTCGTGATCCTCTGCGCCGGAGCGATGGGGACGCCGCCGATCCTTATGCGGTCCAGGCTCGAGGGATCGCTGGTTTCGCTGTCCTCCCACCTTGGCAAGCACCTGGGGGTGAACGGCGACCATGTCGCCGCGATCGAGATGAACCCCGGCAAGGCGTCAGACGTTCTGGGGCTGCCCGGCTACAACCAGTTCTACAAGGGCCGCCCGATCACCGTGATGAGCTATGACCATTGGGTCGGGCGACCTGGCCACCGGCACGACGGCACGCGGTTCACGCTCCAGGAGATCCTGCTCTCCCAGCTCACCAACTTCCTCTACGACGACGGCCGGGTTCCTCATGGCGAGCCCTCGTGGTGGGGGCGCCAGAAGAAGCGCTCGATCTCGAGTTGGTCGAACCACCTCGAGATCCTGGCGATGGTCGAGGACACGAACGACGGCTCCTTCTATGCGGTGCCGCCAGGTCAGGGCGACTTCGTGCAGCCCAACGGCGGCCCGGTCGGGATCGGCCTCTTCAACTATCAGCTCTCGGATCAGTCGGTGCGGGTCCGCGAGGCAGCAAACGACGCGATCAAGGCGATCTGCGAGCGGCGGGGCGTGGGCAGGTTCCTGAAGCTCGCCGAGACGCCGGGCGTCTACGCGGCCCACCCGCTGGGTGGCTGCCGGATGGCCGACTCCGCCGACATCGGTGTCGTGGACGACCGCTGCCAAGTGTTCGGACACGAGGGGCTCTTCTGCATGGATTCTTCCGTCATCCCCACCAGCCTGGGCGTCAACCCGTCGCTGACGATCTCGGCCGTCTGCGAGCGCGCCGCCGCGATGCTCGTCGCGCGTGGACCCGACCACGGCCTGCCGACGAGGCCGAAGGGCGCCGGGTTCAACGTCCCCGGCGAGCACGTCGGACCCCGCAGGCGCCCCTGATACTTTTCGGGCGTCCGCCGGATGAGCGACGACGACCACCCTCCGAGTACCGGGCCGCATACGGCAAGCGACGCCCTTGCTTTCGCTGAGGGGATGCTCGGCGCGGCGCCCCCCGCCGCGGTGAGGCGAGCGGCGAGCACTTGAGCGTCCTGCTCCTAGCGATCCTGCTGCTGCTCGTCGTCTTGAACGGGCTCTTCGTCGCGGCCGAGTTCGCGCTGGTCCGGGCCAAGCGCTCGCGGCTCGAGACGTTGAGCCGCGAGGGGGCCCGGGGAGCCGACCAGGCGCTGGGTCAGATCGACCATATCGACGAGTATCTGTCCGCCGCCCAGGTCGGGATCACCATGGCCTCGATCGGAATCGGCTTTCTCGGCGAGCCTTCGCTGGCCCGACTGCTCGAGCCCGTGTTCGGAAGCCTCTCGCACGGCGTTGCCGTTGGACTCTCGGTCGCGATCGCATTCACGCTGGTCACCGCCATCCACATCTCGATGGGCGAACAGGTGCCGAAGATGCTGGCGATCACCAGGGCCGAGAGCGCGGCTCGAGTCCTGGCCGGCCCGCTGGCGGCATTTCGGGCCCTGAGCGGCCCCTTCACGATCGCCCTGACCAGGCTCGCGAACGCCACTGTGAGGCTGTTTGGGGTTCGTCCGGGCCAGCTCGAGGAGCAGCACACCGAGGAGGATGTGAAGGCGATCATCCGCCAGTCGGGCCAGTCGACCACTGGTGACTCCCTCGATCCCGACGAGGCGGTGATGCTGTCCGGCGTCTTCCATCTGCACGAGCAGCAGGCCCGCGAGGTGATGACGCCGATCCCCGCCGTGGTCAGCGTAAACGCGTCCGAGACGGTCGGGGAGGCGCTTCAGCGCTGCGTCTCGTCGGGCCACACCCGGCTGATCGTGATCGAGGACGACAACCCCGACCGCGTTCGCGGCGTGGTCCACAACAACAGCCTCGCGCGCCTCTACATGAACGTCGGCGGCGATGCCTCGGTCGAGCCCGCGGTCAGGGACGTCCCGATCTTCCCGGAGACCAAGCCGCTCGACGACCTGCTCGCCGAGCTCCAGCGTCAGCGCAGCTCGCTGGCGGTGGTCTCTGACGAGTACGGGCGGACGGTCGGCATCGTCACCGTCGAGGACATCCTCGAGGAGGTGGTCGGGGAGATCGAGGACGAGACCGATCCCCGCGCAGAGTCGATGCGCCGTCTGACCGACGGAGACTGGTACGTGCGCGGCCACGTCTCGCTCGGGGATCTCGAGGATGTTGGAATTCAGCTTCCGGTCTCCTCCGACGCCTTCAACTCGATCGGGGGATACGTGTTCTCCGAGCTCGGACGGCTGCCGCGAAGGGGGGACCGGATCACCGCGAACGGCTACGAGATCAGGGTCGAGTCGGTGCGCGACAATCGCATCGTCGCGGTGCGCATTCACGGCTCGCCGACCGGAGAGTTCCCACGCCAGGCCCCCACTGAGTCGCAGGCCTCCGAATAGGCGCGCTCGCCCGCACCTTCCGTCCGCGCGCGACTCTAGCTTGCCAGCCGTTCCGGCTCATCTACCCGAGGGGCGAGCATGTGGGTGGTCAAGCTCACCGACAAGCAACTGGAGGTCCTGAGAGCCGTGCTGCGTGCCGAGGAGCACCTGGGGCCCGCGCTGCGAGGTGCCCTGGAGTCGCTCGACCTTGCGCGCTGGGATGAACTGCCCGAGGCCGAGCTGCCCTGGGAGGCCGTGAGCGACGCGGCTCGGCGTCAGGGGATCTCGGAGGCTGACGTGATCTGGGACCTGGCGGGCAAGCGCAAGCGCACAGCCGCGTAACTCAGTACTCGAAGAAGCCGGCGCCGACCTTGCGCCCCAGCCTGCCTTCGCCGATCAGCTCCTCGATCCGGCCCGGTGGCCGGTAGCGCTCCTCGCCGGTGTCCGTGAACAGGCTCTCGCCGATCGCCGCGGCGACGTCCAGCCCGACGAAGTCGAGCAGCCGGAGCGGCCCCATGGGGTGGCCGGCGCCGAGCGTCAGGCACGAGTCGACATCGTCGAACGTCATCCCCGTTCGCTCCGCCACGCGGACCGCGTCGAACAGGTAGGGGAACAGGAGCCGGTTGACGACGAACCCCGGCTGGTCCGGCACCTCGATCGGGGTCTTGTCGAGTGCCTGGCACCATGAGCGCGCCCGATCCGAGATGCCCTCGCGAAGTCCGTCCGGCAGGCAGAGCTCGATCAGCTCCATCCGGTCGACGGGGTTGAAGACGTGAAGCCCGAACAGCCGATGCGGGTGGCCGCTTCGGGCAGCCAGCTCGGCGATCGACAGCGACGAGGTCGTGGTCGCAAGATCGGCGTGGGGGCAGACATCTCCCAGCTCGCCCAAAAGCTCGGCCTTGACATCGATCTCCTCCACCACCGCCTCGACCACCAGGTCGCATGAACCGAGGTCATCGGGGACGGTCGTCACCTTGATCCGGTCGGGAGCCGCGCCCTCGAGCTTCGCGCACTCGGCCTGGGCGCGCTCCTCGGCCTTCCAGGCCGAGGTGTCGCTTCGAGCGAGCAGCCGGACCTTCCCGAGCTCGCTCGCCGCCGCGGCGAGGGCGCAGGCGATCGTCCCGCTGCCGGCCACGGCGGGAAGCGTGTATGAGTCGGCGTCCGTCACCCGACCCGTGTTCCTATCACGCGGACCCGCGTTCCGTGCAACAGGGAGTACCCTGGATGGGAATAGCTGCCGGAGGCATTCTCTGTTCCTCTCCCTGCTTCAGGTCGGGCAGCTTCGATCGAGAGGGACCACAGAGGTTGCCATGGCCGAGGGGAAGCCGATCCCTCCATTCAGGATGCGAATGCACCAAGCTGGCGACACGTTGGTCGTTGAGGTGTTCGGTGAACTCGACGTGAGCCAGGCTGAGGTCTTCAAGCGCGAGGTACGGGAGGCGCTCGTTGGCGACGCCTCGGCGATCCTGCTTGACCTGAGCGAGGTCGGGTTCATTGACTCGACCGGGCTTCGCGCCCTGATCCTCGTTTCCGAGGAGGCAGGTGCAGGCACCGACAAGCTCCGGATCAGGCGCTCGCTCTCCCCAGCCGTGAAAAGGGTCCTCGACCTGGCCGGTCTCGGGGATCGTCTGCCCTGGGTCCTGGCCGCGTGATTCAGCGCTTGTCTGTCCCCGTCTGGAGCGATGGATGGGTGGGGAGGCGGCCTCGAGGAACCGCCCGGCAGCCCGAAGCCGCGCTCACAGGCGGGCGCGCTCGCCCCTGTCGCTCGGTTTCGTACCCTGCTTGTTGTGGTGGAGCGGGTTAGACGACATCGACCCGTCAGCGGGGCGGCAGCCGGTGCGGTCGTCGCCATGATGGTCCTCGGGGCGTTCTCGATGTGGACCTTGATCCCGTTGGGCTGGATCTGGGTCGGCTCGATGCTGTCGAAGACGCAGCAGCCCTCGGGTGGCCCGTACATGATCGTCTTCGTCGGGATCGTCTGCTCGATCATCGTCATGGCCTGGGTCCTGACCCGCCTCAACCTGCTGTATCTGCGGATCACCGGGACCACCACGCTTCCGAGCCGCTACCTGCCGGCGTGGAGGAAGAGCCTCAGCGACGAGCGTGACGACCCGCATGGCATGTCGGTCCTCGAGGGAGTCATCCTGATCTCGGTGCTGCTTGCCGCGGTCGCCCTGGCGATCTGGTTCTTCATCGCGGCGGGGTCGCCGCTGCCCAGCCAGTAGCCGCTTCCAGGCGCGCCTCGCGTCCTGGTTGACTCGCCAGTCAATCGATCGGCTATGGTCAGTACGACAGGCGCGCGGCAGCCGCGCGGGTCGGTGGAAGGTCATCGGCCGGGCCGAAACCAACGAACGGAGGCTGATCCGGATGGGTGGCAACGGGAAGTTCCAGGGGCGCGAGGTGGTCATCGTCGATGCCGTCCGGACGCCGATCGGACGCGGGCACGAGCAAAAGGGCTATTACAAGGACGTCCACCCGTCCAACCTCCTCGCGAAGACCTACTCGGAGCTGATCGCGCGGACCGGCATCGATGCGTCCGAGGTCGGCGACGTGATCGCCGGCTGCGTGCAGCAGTTCGGGGAGCAGGGCCTCAACATCGGCCGAAACGCATGGCTCGAGGCCGACCTCCCGATCGAGACGCCTGCGACGACGGTTGATCGCCAGTGCGGCTCGGCCCAGCAGGCCGTCAACTTCGGTGCCGCCCTGGTTGCCTCGGGCGTCCACGACGTCGTGATCGGCTCCGGGGTCGAGCACATGGGCCACATCTCCTTCGCCGACAGCATGGAGGTGATGAAGGAGCACGGCGCGGCCTTCAGCCCGGAGCTGCTCGAGCACTACAACCTGGTCCCGCAGGGGATCTCGGCCGAGATGATCGCCGACCAGTGGGAGATCCCACGCTCCGAGCTCGACGAGATCGGCCTTCGCTCCCATCAGCGTGCCGCCAAGGCGACGGAGGAAGGCCGCTTCGAGCGCGAGATCGTTCCGTTCGCCGTCAACGGTGACACCTATGTGACCGACCAGGGCATCCGTCCGGACACCAGCCTCGAGAAGCTCTCCGAGCTCAAGCCGGCATTCAAGGAGGACGGCAAGATCACGGCGGGCAACTCGTCGCAGATCTCCGACGGCGCGGCTGCGGTGCTGATGATGACTCGCGAGAAGGCCGACCAGCTCGGCCTCGAGCCGCGGGCCAGGATCGTCGACGAGACCACGGTCGGCGTGGACCCGGTGATCATGCTGACCGGACCGATACCCGCGACCCGGAAGATCCTGGAGCGAAACGGGATGCAGATCGGCGACATCGACCTGATCGAGATCAACGAGGCGTTCGCCTCGGTCCTCGCCGCTTGGCGGCGTGAGCTCGAGCCCGACATGGACCGGGTCAACGTGAACGGCGGCGCGATCGCGCTCGGCCATCCGCTCGGATCGACCGGCGCCCGCCTGATCACCACCCTCCTGCACGAGCTCGAGCGCTCCGACAAGGAGATGGGCCTCGTCACGATGTGCTGCGGCGGCGGGTTGGGCACCGGGACCCTCATACAACGGGTTTGAGTCGTCCGCGTAAGCTGACCGTTCGGGTCCCGGAATAACTCCGGCGGCTGCTCGCCTTCGGCTCCGCTGCCGCCGGGTTCGGGTCTGTTGCCGGGCGGCAGGTCGTACGCGCCTGCACCGCGACTTCGTCGCTAGCGCCAGCCAAGCAACCTCAGCCTTCTATGCATGCTCTTACCCCAGCGGACGAACACCTTCGCTCCGTCGATCACGTGCTGCGGGGGTTGATCGACGACGGGGGATCGATCGAGCCGGAGACGGATCGGCGGGGGAGCCGGCCGGATCCCTACCAGGCGCTTGCGCGAGCGATCGTCGGCCAGCAGCTCTCGACCAAGGCGGCGGCCTCGATCTGGTCGCGGGTCACCGAGCAGTTCGACAGCCATACGCCCACTCCCGAGCAGCTGATCGAGATCGAGCCGGAGAGGCTTCGAGGGGCGGGCCTCTCGTGGTCGAAGGTCGGGTTTCTCAAGGACCTGGCCGAGCGAGTCAAGGACGGAAGGGTCGACCTGGTCGGCCTGCGGGACCTCTCCGACGAGGACGTCATCTCGGAGCTGACCGAGATCAAGGGGATCGGGCGGTGGACCGCCGAGATGTTCCTGATGTTCCACCTGGCCCGCCCCGACGTCGTCTCGACCGGGGATCTCGGCATCCGCCGCGCGGTGCAGATCGCCTACGGCCTCGACGATCTTCCCGGTCCTGCCGACCTCAACCGGATCGCCGAGCCGTGGCGCCCGCAGCGAACCCTGGCGTGCCTCTACCTGTGGCGCTCGCTCGACAATACCCCCGGTTAGGACCCAGCCTGTAGGGTCCCGCGACCCTGAAATCCCCCTTCCAGGAGGCTTGTGTGAGGAAGCGATTGGCGATCGGTGTGGCGCTCGCGCTCTTTGTTGCAACGGTCGGCGCCGGCTGCGGCGGCGGCGGTGACACGTCCACAGTGAGCGGGGCGACCGGCGCCAGCGGCGCCACCGGCGCCCAGGGAGCGCCCCTCACCAAGGAAGCATTCCTCGCCAAGGGCAACGAGATCTGCAAGAAGGGAAATCAGACCCTCAACCAGGAGAGCAACAAGTACTTCAACAGCCTGGGCCTGGGCAACGGTCAGGAGCCCACGTCAGCCCAGCTCTCCGACTACGTCGCGAAGACTGCTGCGCCGAACATTGAGGCGCAGATCACCGCGATCGAGGCTCTTCCGGCTCCCTCGGGCGACGAGGACCAGGTCAAGGCGATAACCGATGCCGCCCAGCAGGCGCTCGACAAGGTCAAGTCGGACCCCTCGCTGATCGGGCAGAACGGCAACAGCGATCCGTTCTCGCATGTCAACGACCTGGCCAAGCAGTACGGGCTCGACGAGTGCGCGGGCGGGAACTGATCCGGGCGGGCTGATGGGCGCCCTGGGGCGCATATCGATCGCAGCGATCGCCGATACCGCGGACGAGCTCGCATCGCAGGCCCGGGAGGCCGAAGCGGCCGGAGTCGACTGCGTGTGGACACCCGAGCTGTTTCGAAGCTCGGTGACGCAGGCAACCTGGCTGGCCGCCTCGACCGAGCGCATCGGGGTGGGTACCGGGATCGCCTGGGCTTTCACCCGCAGCCCCTTCATCCTGGCGATCACGGCCCTCGACCTGGACGAGATGTCACGAGGACGCTTCCGGCTCGGGCTCGGCGCCGGCGTCAAGCGCCTCAACGAGACCTGGCACGGAGTCGACTACGGCCGCCCGGCACCCCACCTGCGCGAGACGATCGAGGCGGTGCGCCTGATCATGCAACAGGCCAACGCCGGGGAGCCGATCTCCTATCAGGGCGAGTACCACCAGATCGACATCAAGGGCTGGGTGCGCCCGCACGCACCGGCACGCGAATCGGTGCCGATCTACGCAGCGGCGGTGCGCGAGGGGATGGCCCGGATGGCCGGCGACGTCGCCGACGGGCTGATCGGCCACCCGATCTGCTCGCTGCGCTGGCTCGACGACGTCCTGGTGGCCAACTTCGAGCAGGGGCTCAGCCGCTCGGGCCGGGAGCGCGCCGGCTTCGACTTCATCCCCACCGTGAGCTGTGCGATCTCCGACGACGAGGAGGCCGCCTACGAGGCGGCGAGAAGGACGATCTGCTTCTACGCCACGGTGCGAACGTATGCACCGATCTGGGAGTTGCACGGGTTCGGCGACGAGGCGGCGGCGGTCGGCGACGCGTTCCGGGCGGGCGACTTCGCCGCCATGCCGGCCGCGGTCTCGAACGAGATGGTCGACACCTACTGCGCGGCTGGCCCGCTCGACAAAGTCCGCGCCCGGGTGGCTGAGGTCGCCGAGCGGGGCGACGGCGTCTTCCTCACCCCGCCGAGCTACTTCATCGAGCCCGCCGAGATGGCCGCCTACCAGCGCCGGATCGTCGACGGATTCGCCCCGGGCGCGGCGGCCTGAACCTCGCGGCCGTCGGTCGGGCTGGAGCCTAGGGCAGCCTCCCGCCCACGAACTGCACCATGCCGGCGACCCGCTGGCGAACGTTTTCGAATCCCCGCTCCTGAAGCGCGACGACGACCTCGTCGGATTCGAACAGCCGCATCCCGCTGGCCCGCTCGATCACGGGTTTCAGCGGCGCCACGCTGAGCTGTCGCCGGATCGAGGTCATGAGGGCGATCCGTCCGCCCGGTGCAAGCGTGCGCCGCATCTGGTCGAGGGCGGCGAACGGATCCGCGAACAGATGCAGGGCGGCGAAGCAGCACACGCCGTCGAAGCACCGGTCGCGAAACGGGAGCTCGGCGGCGTCCCCCCGCACCAACGCCAGGTTGACCGGGCGAGCGTGGCCCAGCTCGTCGACCCCTCGGTTGAGCATCGTGGTCGATGCGTCGATTCCGACCACGAGGCCCTCATCGCCGACCGTTCGGGCGAACTCGCGCGAGAAGTTGCCGGGCCCGCACGCGACGTCCAGCACCAGGTCGCCCGGTCCGAGGCCGAGGAGAAGACGGGCGATCCGGACCTCCTCCGCCATTCCGGGTCCCGTCAACCCCTTTGCAGCGCGGGCCAGCGCCGGCCGCCAGTATCGCTCGTAGATCGCCGGGACCAGACGGGTCCTCATCAGATTCTGGACCGTTCCGGTCGACTCGAGGTCGTCACCCAGCAGATCGATGTAACCGGCCGCGTCCGCACCCGGTTCGCTGGCACGTCGCGCTGCGTCATCGAGCAGCAGCCCGCGGGCGCGCCCGATCCCGTCCAGCGCCGCACGACCTACGGGTCGGGTCGCGTCGTCGCTCATCAGCGTGTGGGTGGCGGCCCCGGCCCGGCTCCCCGGGGGTCTCCCGAGTGGCGCGCGAGCTCCGTCATGCGCTCGATCTGGCGCTCGCCCTCGATCCGCACCGGGTCGTCGGCGGCGAGCCCGTCGATCAGGCGCTGGATTCGATTTCGGATCTGAAGCGCGAAGTGGGGCGTCGATGGCCCGGCCAGCGCCCGGATGTCCTCGATCGTGACCGCATGCCCGCTCGCGAGGCGGTCGGGCCGCTCGGCTTCGCTCACGGCTTCTTGCTTGGTCGCGGGGTCATGGATTGGAGGGGTTCGCCGGCTGGTTTGGGCCCTGCCCCTGTGGAACGGGCGGGCTCCCGCCGGTGCCGGACTGTACCTGTGCCACCTCGGCAAGATCATCGATCTCGGCCTGGAAGTCGACCGAGACCGCGTCCTGATCGCCGATCAGCCAGATGTGGTTGTAGACCGCTCGGGTCGGATCGCTCACGTAGCCGGGCTTGACGTCGAGCAGGTAGTTGCGAAGCGCCGAGGGGACCTCGGAGGCGTTGTCGGTGACCAGCAGCGGGCCCCAGTCGCCGCCTGCCGACAGCGACGCCGAAGCGGCCGCGTCCTGGGGTCGGGAAACGTTGGCGATCACGAATCCGTGGCCGGGGTCGTTGATGTTCCAGCCGAAGCTCCCGTCGATGTAGCGGGCGAATTCGATTGCGTTGTCGACTGGGCCGTCCGCCCCGACTCGCTTGACCCCGGAGGCCACCTTGTGGAGCTGGGAGAGCGCCTTGTCCGAGATCGCCGAAGGCGGCCCGAGCGCATAGACCGGGACGCCCCGGTCGCTGCGAAGCGCGGCGATCGTCGGCTTGGGGACCGAGTCCGCGTGGACGAAGAGCACCGGATCGCCGGACCGGGCGGCCCAGGCGGCAGCGGGCATCGCCAGCTGCGGTTGCTCCAGGCCGACCAGCAGGATGTGGGCGGGCCGCTCGCCGCTCAGCGTCTGTCGGAGCTTGTCGATTGCCGCGGCGAGCTGCGCAGGGTCGCTCCCGCTGACCCGCTCGGTTCGCAGGCCGGGTGGCGCAGCAGCGGATCCGATCGCGAGAGCTTGGTTTCCGTCCGTGATCGCCGACCCGGTCGGCCCCAGCGCCTCGAGCGCCGACGCGGTCAGCCCCGGGATCGAGCTGGCGTCCGTGAGCAGGATCGGCGCCCCCACCGGGGCCGCCGCCAGGCTTGCCGCGGCGATCCCCGTCGCCCAGTCGCCGGAATCGACGAGGGTGACCGCGTCGGGGCCGTTGACGTCTCCCGTCGACGGGAACACGGCCAGCGCGACCCCCGCCGCGTCTGCGACCGGGTCGACGCCCGCCACGCGGGTCGTGTTCTTGGTCGCGAATCCAGGAAAGCCGAGGTCGTCGGCCGCCGCGGGGTGGTGGCCCTTGACGGCCGCCGCGGGCGCGGGCGCCGGCCTGGACTGCCCGCCGCCGTCGCTCATCGACTTGGCCAGCATGTACCCGCCGACGCCGACAGCGCCAAGCGCGATCAGGCCCGCGATCAGCACCCACAGGCGCCGTCTCCCATACAGCCACACGGCGGTGAACATACCGTCGACGCCCCGCGTCACGGAGCCGAGCGCCCCGCGCGCCGGTACACTTCCGACTGGTTGACTGACCAGTCAATCGGGCGGAGGCCCGGGCGCATGCCCCACTCGTCCACCAAACAGCCAGAGATCACGGAGGGCCATCAGATGGATTTCGCACTCAGCGACGAGCAGCGGGAGTTCAAGGACCTTTGCCACCGGTTTGCGGTCGAGGTGATCCGCCCCGTCGCCGCCAAGCACGACGCTGAGGAGTCGATCCCCTGGGAGGTCCTCAAGGCCGCCAGGGAGTGGGGCCTGAGCGGAGTCGAGCACCTCCAGCGCCTCGGCAGCGACCCCGACGGCCAGTTCGGGGTCATCTCCGCCGAGGAACTCCACTGGGGCTGCGCGGGGATCGCCCTGGCGGTCGCGGGCTCGGGACTGGCCGCCGCCGGCCTCGCGTCCTCCGGAACCCCCGAGCAGATCGCCAGGTGGGTGCCCGAGTGCTTCGGCCACGGTGATGAGATCAAGCTCGGCGCCTACGCGGTCACCGAGCCCCAGGCCGGCTCCGACGTCAAGAGCCTGCGTACGACCGCGAAGCTCGACGGGGACGAGTGGATCCTCAACGGCACCAAGGTGTTCATCACCAACGGCGGCATAGCCGACGTCCACGTCGTCGTCGCGACCATCGACCCCGAGCTCGGACACCGAGGGCAGGCCTCGTTCGTGATCGAGAAGGGCACGCCCGGCCTGATGCAGGGAAAGAAGGAGTCCAAGCTGGGCATCCGCGCCTCGCACACGGCAGAGGTGATCATGGAGCAGTGCCGCATCCCCGCCGAGAACCTGCTCGGCGGGATGGACAAGCTGGAGCGAAAGCTCGAGCGGGCTCGCTCCGGCGAGTCAAGCGGCCGCGCCTCGGGGGCCCTTGCGACCTTCGAGCTCACCCGGCCGGTGGTCGGCGCCTCGGCGCTCGGCATCGCTCAGGCCGCCTACGAGTGGACGCTCGCTTACCTCGACGCCGACGTCGCTGCGGACCCGCTCGTCGAGTACCTGGACGAGAGCTCGACCGCGGGACGCCGCCCCCTGGAGCGCCAGGGGGTCCAGCAGCGACTGGCCGACGTGGCGACCGAGATCGAGGCCGCAAGGCTCCTGGTCCAGCGGGCCTCGTGGATGGGCCGAAACGGCATCCCGATGACCGGCGGGCAGGGCTCGATGTCGAAGCTCAAGGGCGGGGACGTCGCGATGTGGGCGACGCGAACCTGCATGGACCTGGTCGGACCCTACGCCCAGACCATGGATTGCCCGCTCGAGAAGTGGTTTCGCGACGCGAAGATCTACCAGCTGTTCGAGGGCACGGCCGAGATCCAACGCCTCGTCGTCTCGCGGATGCAGGCCGCCGAGTACCGGGAGCGGCTCGCGGAGGGCGCGAAGGTGGCGGCCGACGCGATCTCTGGATCCGGGGATGCAAGCGCCACGAACGGCAACGGTGCCGGCGATCGCGAGCCGGCTGCCGAAGCGCAGAACGGCGCCGGTCGCGCCGACCAGCCGGCTCCCAGTCCCGCCTGAGTGCGGGCCGCGGCGACGCGGCTCATCGATCGGTCCACCCCGCTAAAGCTCCGGGGAGTCGCTGCCGATAGCTCCGGACGAGCACGTTGTGCTCGAAAGCAGGTCGAGTCGCTGGAGACCGGGACGGGACGTTGTCTGCGCTTCGAAACCTCACCCCTACGAATCACCCCTACCTCTTCGGGGGCGGCATCTCAGGAGCATTGATCGCCGGCACCCTCGTCTGCTTCACATTGATGACCTCGCTGGTGTCACAGGCCCCGCTTCCCGGGGCCGCTTCGACGATCCTGCCCTCGCGGCCGAGAGTCCTGACCGTGAACGGTGGCGCGGCGACGGCGACGACGCCCGAGGGATCCTCCGCCGCCCAGGGCACCGGTCTCGCGGGCTCGACGCCCGCGCTCGCTTCGGGCCCCCCGGCGCCCGCCCTCGTTGCGGGCACGAGTGGCGCTGTGTTCGCGGCGCCCCCCGGCCGGCCCACGGGCCGGCCGAACACCGCCCGATCGCCGAGCCCAGACCGGCCCGGTCAGGGTCCCCCCCAAGATGATCGCCCGGGCCGCCGGCTCGGCTCGCTGAGTCCGGGCGCCCTGATCGCCGGGACCGATAACGGGACCTCGGCGCCCTCCTTCCTCACTCCCGCCGCGACCGGCGCCGCTGCAGCCCAGCCCGACCCGCCCGACGATCCCGCCGACGGGACCCCCACGCCGCCTTCCACCGACCCGCCTCCCGCCACCGACCCGCCCCCCGTTGCCGCCCAGCCCGGCCCGACCGAGGACCCGGCGGCGACCGACCCGACCCCGCCTCCCGCCGACCCACCTCCGGCCACCGACCCGCCACCGGTCGCCCAGCAGCCCGACCCGAGCCTCCCCGAGGCGACGGCCCCCGACCCGACCGAGGACCCGGCCGCGACCGATCCGACCCCGCCACCCGCCGACCCACCGCCTCCCGCCGACCAGCCACCGGTCGCCGAGCAGCCCGATCCGGCGGTTGTCCCGGTCGTCCCGCCTGACCAGTCCACGCCGACGGACCCGGTGGACCAGCCGGGCGAGCAGCCCAGCCCTCCGGATGGTCAGTAGGCGTGGGGGGGTCCAAGCACATGCAGCCTCCTCGCCTCCTGATCCTGGGCGTCATGCTGGCGGCGGGCGGGGCCCTGATCGGCTATCTGGCGGCCGCGGGGGCCACCGGGTCCGGCGCGGCTCGCCCAGTTCCCGGTGCCCACCCCGTGATCGTCCCCTCGCGTCCGGCCACGCCGAGCGAGGCCGCCGCAGCGGGCTTGACGCAGCTCAGCGGAAAGATCTCGCTGCGCCAGACCGTCAAGACCCGGATCTCGCGAAACCCGATCATGACGCACAAGAACCAGGGGTCGTTCACGGGCCTGACCTGCCCGCGTGGCTACACGGCGATGTCGGGAGGCGCGGTGACGGGGTTCATCAACCTATTGATCTCTCACTCCGCTCCGATTAAGCCCACGGGACGCCAGCGCTACACGCCGCGAACCTGGTGGGTGGCGGTCACCAACGTGCCCACCGATACGGGGGCGGCCGACCCGCTTCCCTGGCACCCGGTGGTCAACTGCGTCAACCGGGTCAGGGTCGGTACGTAGCGGCAGGGCGGCGCCCGGAAGCGCCGCGCTGAGCGCTTAAGCTCGGGGCGATGGCGCACGCCCACGATCACGCCCACCCCCTGCGCCCCGCCCCTGGAATGGGCGATCCTCTCGCCGAGCGCCGGGAGGGAAACCGCAGGCGGATGCTGATCGCCCTCGTGATCAACGTGGCGATGCTCGTGGCGGCCGCGATCGGGGGCCTGGTGACGGGTTCGCTCGCCTTGCTCGCCGATGCCGGGCACGTGCTCTCCGACATCGGCGCGATCGCGCTCGCGTTGCTCGCGGCATTGCTCGCGGCGCGATCCGGTGGCCCGAGGAGGACCTTCGGATACCAGCGAACGGAGGTGTTCGCCGCCCTGGTCAACGGGCTGACCCTGGTCGCGGTTGCGGCCCTGATCGTGATCGCGGCGGTTGATCGGCTCGGCGACCCGCCCGCCGTCAAGGGCGCGGGAGTCGTGGTGCTGGGCGTGTTCGGCCTGCTTGGAAACGCCGCCGCCACCCTGGTGTTGGCGCGCGGGCGACGGGACGATCTGAACCTCGAGTCGGTGCTGCGCCACTCGGCCGCGGATGCGCTCGGGTCGATCGGGGTCGTCGTCGCCGGTGTCGTCATCCTGGCGACGGGCTGGCGGCCCATCGACCCGCTGATCAGCATCGCGATCGCCCTGTTGATCCTCGCCTCGTCGGTGCGCTTGGTGCGCGAACCGCTCGACGTGTTGATGGAGGCTGCCCCGCCCGGGGTGGACGTCGACGCGATCGCCCGCTCGGTCGGCGCGGTCCCCGGGGTGCGGGAGGTCCACGAGCTCCACGTGTGGTCGGTGACGGCGGGCTTCGAGGCACTCGCCGCCCACGTGGTGGTCACTCGCGGCGCGGACCGGGACCGGGCTCGGCGCGAGGTCGAGTTCGTGCTCACAGAGCGCTACGGGATCCAGCACACGACGCTCCAGATGGAGGAGCAGGCCGACGATGACGCCCTACTTCAGGTCGAGACCAAGCCCTCCGGGAAGGCTTGATCTCCGCGAATGGATCCTTGCACCGGGCATAACTACTGTTAAGGACTGCTCGCAAACGCCGCTCGGCTGGTACCCTGCGGCGCACGTTTGCCGAATCCATTCGTCGATAGGCGAGTGGAGCGGGGGAACCAATTCCCCGGGGCGAGAGGTCCAAGGGCCCGTGAGGTCACCGGACCAAGCGCGATTGCTCCGCGCGAGCCCGACAGCTAACCCCGTAGGCAACAGAGCGAATGATGTGCAACGCCCACAGCCGATCCGCCATCCGCCATCGCCTGGTGCTGCTAGCGCTGGCCGCGGTCGCCGCGATGCTCGCCGTGCTGTTCGTGGCCGGCGGCGCGCCGGCGCAGGATCTTCAATCGAAGCTGGACCAAAAGCAGTCCCAGCTCCAAGACGCGAAATCGCGCGCGGGAGTGCTCTCGACCACGATCCAGCACTACGGTGATCGGCTCGACACGCTTCGTGGCCAGGTCGCCGGCCTGCGCAACCGCGAGGCCACCGTCCAGGACCAGCTGGCCGAGACCAAGGCCCAGCTGAAGGCCGACAAGGCGCGCCTGAAGCTCCTGCGGGCCCGACTTGCGCGAGCGGTCAATGTGCTCCGCCAGCGACTCGTCTCGATCTACGAGTCGAGCCAGCCGGACGCCGTCGCGATCATCTTGAACTCCAAGGGCTTCGACGACATGCTGAACCGCTACGAGTACCTGCGACGGGTCCAGTCGCAGGACACCTCGATCGCGGGACGGGTCCGCGGCCTGCGAAACCAGGCCGAGGACACCGTGGGCAGGGTCCGCTCGGCACGTGACCAGATCGCCGCCAAGCAGGCCGAGCTTCAGCGCACCGAGGCGCTGCTACAGGCCCGCCAGAGCGACCTCGCGGCCGCGAGACAGAAGGACCAGCAGGTCCTTGGACAGGTCCAGGACACGCAGCAGAAGCTCGAGGGCGATGTCTCAAGCCTCCAGGGCCAGATCCAGGCCCAGCTCGCGGCGGCGCAGGCGGCCCAGGCAAGCGCGACGCCGACCGGTCCGGTTCAGGGTCAGGTGACCACGGGCCCACCCGACTCCTCCTCCGGTTTCATCTGGCCCGTCAACGGCCCGATCACGTCGCCGTTCTGCGAGTCGCGCCCCTGGGAGGCGTGCCACCCCGGGATCGACATCGGCGTCCCGTCGGGCACCCCGATCCACGCGGTCGCCGACGGGACCGTCTCGATCGCCGGCCCGGAGGGCGGATACGGCAACTACACCTGCATCGATCACGGCGGGGGCCTGTCGAGCTGCTATGCGCACCAGGAGTCGATTGCGGTATCGGTCGGCGAGCACGTCAGCCAGGGCCAGGTGATCGGGATCAGCGACTGCACGGGGCTCTGCTTCGGGCCGCACCTCCACTTCGAGGTGCGCGTCAACGGCTCGGTCGTCGACCCGATGGGCTACCTGCCCTAGCCGACCGACTCTTCGCCGTCCCGCTGATCGCGATGCGCTCCTAGGAGGGAGGCCGATCCGTGGGGCACCGAGTCCGCGCTGAGGGGGCCGGGAGGAGGACCCGATGCCGCCGTGCCCGAGCAGCGGCGAAGGTCCCTTACCCTCGCCGGGGCGACCGCGATGTTCGCGGTCTCACTGGTCGCCTGAGGGCCCGACCGCACCCGGCCGAGTTGCGACGCGGGCTCGGTTCAGCTGGCGCTCGAGCCAGCGAAGAGCGACGCCGTGGAGCTCCGCGTCGTGCTGTGCCGAGCGGTGATGGCCGCCCGGAAGCAGGACCAGCTTGCGGGGCTCGGCGGCATGCGTGAAGAGCTCCTCGGACCACTCGGAGGCGATCTGGTCATCACCCCGGGCGTGGATCAGGAGCAGTGGCTTGGGCCCCATGAGCTCGACGGCGTCGCGCAGGTCGTGCTCGGAGAGCCATGCATCGAGTGGCTCCCGGGCGCCCGGGTCGAGGCGAATGTCCAGGCGCCCGCTTCGAATGCCGCGTCGCAGATGGTCGGATCCAGCGGGGCAGATCGCGACCGCCCCGGCGATCGCGCTCGAGGTGGCGGCGGCCTGGATCGCCATGAAGGCCCCCATGCTCGAGCCCCGCGCGCACACCCTGGCCTCATCGACGCCGTCGAGGCGGCCGAGGAAGCGGGCCATCCGAGCGACATCCGCCATCGCCGCCGGGCTCATCGGGTCCACCGATGCGCCATGACCGCGCTGGTCGAATGCAAGCGCCGCCCAGCCGCTCGCCGCGCAGGCGCGGCCGAAGTCGCCGTGGTTCTCCTTGCGCGACCCTGCCCCGTGCACGATCACCATCCCGGGCCACGGCGGCGCGGATTCGGGGAACCACGACAGGTAGGGCCGTCCGGAGTGAACCCCGGACTCGTTCGGCGGGCCGATCGTCCTGGCCATCAGCTCACCGTAGCGGCCCGGATCGGGCGAAGCCGCGTCGGCCCAGGGCGGTCGCGGACGGGCAGGTTCGCGCCCGAATCCGCCGAACAGCCGGCGAACCGCGAGAGCCGCCGGAATAATGGGGTGGTGAGCGCGACCAGTGAGAGATCGATGGTCGAGGACTCCCCCGCCTACCCGGCCGCGAGCCGGGTGAACGAGCGGGGGCACCTGGAGATCGCCGGATGCGACGTGGTCGACCTGGTCGGCGAGTTCGGCTCGCCTCTCTACCTCTACGCCGAGGACGAGATCAGGTCGAGGGCCGAGGCCTATCTGGGAGCGTTCCGGGCTCATACCGACGACTTCGAGGTCCTCTACGCGAGCAAGGCAGCTCCGATTACCGCGATCGACCGGCTGCTCGCCGAGCTCGGGCTCTCGGTCGACGTCGCCTCGGGTGGCGAGCTCCACATGGCGCTGCGCGCCGGGTTCGACCCGGCTCGCATCTACATGCACGGCAACAACAAGACCGAGGCCGAGCTCCGCTACGCGATCGACGCCGACGTCGGCCACCTGATCGTCGACTCGTTCGCCGAGGTCGACCGCCTCGATTCGCTCCTCGACCGTCGGCAGGACGTTCTTCTCCGGGTCACTCCGGGCGTTCTCCCCTCTACGCACTCCTCCGTCCAGACCGGCGGGCTCGACTCGAAGTTCGGCTTCGGCCTCGAAGACGGGCTGGCTGCGCGCGGCGTCGCCCGGGTGCTGGAATCGCGGCACCTGCGCCTGGTCGGTTTGCATGCGCACATCGGGTCCCAGATCCTCGAGCTCGATCCGTTCGCTGCGGCGATCGAGGCGCTCGCCGGCCTCGTGGACTCGAGTTGGGAGTGCCGGATCCTGAACGTCGGCGGCGGGCTCGGCATCGCCTACCGCTCGAGCGACACGCCGCCGTCGATCGAGTCCTACGTGGAGGTCAAGGCTCGGGGAGTGGAACGGGCCTTCGACCCGGTTCCACGGATCCTGGTCGAGCCGGGACGCTCGCTGGTGGGAAATGCGGGCCTGACCGCCTACGAGATCGGGACGGTCAAGGAGATCCCGGGAGTGCGGACATATGTGTCCGTGAACGGCGGAATGTCGGACAACCTTCGCCCGATGCTCTATGGATCACGCTACGAGGCGATCGTCGCCAACCGTGCGGCCGCCATGCCTGACACCGAGGTCACGGTCGCGGGGATGCACTGCGAATCGGGGGACGTGCTGATCACGGACGCCCTGCTCGCCGCCCCCCGTCCCGGCGACCTGCTGGTTACCCCGGCGACCGGCGCCTACGGCTACGCGATGGCGAGCAACTACAACGGCGTGCCCAGGCCGGCGGTCATCTTCTTAAGGAGCGGTGATGCCCGCGTCGTAGTCCGTCGCGAGACCTGGGACGACCTCGTCGCTCGCGATGCCGGCTGACGTCGCTCCGATCGGTCTGCTCGGGACCGGCACGGTCGGGTCGGCCTTTCGCGACTTGGTCGTCGAGCGTGCCGCGGCGATCGAGGCCGCCGCGGGCCGCCGTCCGGCCCTCGCCGGCGTCCTTCGGCGCGGCGAGGGGGATTTCGACCAGATCCTCGAGGACTCCGAGATAGTGGTCGAGCTGATCGGGGGAACCGACCCAGCGCGCGACTACGTGCTGCGGGCGCTTCGCGCCGGCCGCCACGTCGTGACGGCGAACAAGCAGCTGATCGCCCAGCACGGCGACGAGCTGTTCGACGCTGCCCGCGAGGCGGGGGTTCAGATTCGCTTCGAGGCCGCCGTGGCCGGAGTGGTGCCGGTCATCCGGGTGATCCAGGAGAGCCTCGCCGCGACCGAGATAACCAAGGTCTTCGGGATCGTCAATGGGACCACGAACTTCATCCTCTCGGAGATGACCAGCACCGGCGCGACCTATGCGGACGCCCTCGAGCGCGCCCAGCGACTCGGTTACGCGGAGTCCGACCCGACCGATGACGTCGAGGGTGCGGACGCGGCGGCCAAGATGGCGATCCTCGCCCGGCTGGCCTTCGGGGCCCCGGTGGCGCTCGAGGATGTCTCCTGTCAGGGGATCACCGAGATCCAGCCCGATGACATCGCCTACGCCAAGGAGCTCGGCCTGTCGCTGAAGCTGCTCGGGATCGCCGAGCGGCGCGATGGCGGGCTGAGCGTCCGGGTCTTTCCATGCTTCCTTTACCCCCATCACCCGCTTGCGCCGGTCGAGGGCCCGTTCAACGCGGTGATGGTCCAGGCGCCCGCGATCACCGAAATCACCATGTCGGGTCCCGGGGCAGGCGGGGTCGAGACGGCCTCGGCGGTGCTCGGGGACGTGTTCTCGATCCTCACGGGAGGAGCCCCGGTTCACGTTGCCGGGGAGTCGCTCGAGATCGTCCGGGACATCAGCTCGTCGTTCTATCTCCACCTCGAGGTTGCCGACCGCCCGGGCGTCCTTGCACAGATCGCGGATCTGCTGGGCAAGAACGAGGTCTCGGTGAGAAGCGTGGTCCAGCGCGGCATGGGAGACGACGCCCGCCTGGTGATGGTCATGCACGAGGTCCCTGAGACGCGCTTCTTCAAGGCGCTGAAGGAGATCGCGACGCTCGACTTCCTGCGCGCCCAGCCGCGTGCGATCCGGGTCATCGAGGAGGAGTTCGCATGAGGAGGAATAACTCCGCCGACGTGCTCGGCTTCGCCTCCGCTGCCGGCGGGCTCGGGCGCGTTACCTTCCGGCAGGTCGTACTCACGTGATCCGCGACTACGTCCCAGCTCCAGCGGTGCCTCCGCCGGGGCACCCCCTACCAGCGATGAACAACCACTGGGATCCATCCAGCGAGGGTTTCGGTTGCCGCCGGGGGTGATCGAGCGATACAGGGACCGGCTGCCGATTGAGCCGGGCGACCCGGTGGTCAGCCTGAACGAGGGCTCGACGCCGCTCGTCGAGGCCCCGGTCGTCTCCGATCTGGTCGGGGCTCGCGTCCTGCTGAAGCTCGAGGGCGCGAACCCGACGGGAAGCTTCAAGGATCGCGGGATGACGGTCGCGGTCTCCCGCGCAAAGGGGGCGGGAGTGAAGGCGATCATCTGCGCCTCGACCGGCAACACCGCCGCAAGCTGTGCGGCCTACGCGGCGCGTGCCGGCCTGCGCGGCGCGGTGATCGTCCCCGAAGGGCGGATCGCGATTGGAAAGCTGGCCCAGGCCCTCATCCATGGGGCTCGCGTGATCGCGATCCGCGGCAACTTCGACCAGGCGCTCGAGATCGTCCGCGAGCTCTCGAAGCGCCACCCCGTCGAGCTGGTCAACTCGGTCAATCCGTACCGGATCGAGGGCCAGAAGACGGGTGCGTTCGAGGTCTGCGACGAGCTCTCGGGTCCCCCCGACGCGGTGGCGCTGCCGGTCGGCAACGCCGGCAACATCACGGCGTGGTGGCGAGGGTTTCGCGAGTACGAGACAGCCCCGGTGCTGTACGGCTTCCAGGCTGAGGGCGCGGCGCCCCTGGTCTCGGGAAGCCCGGTCGCCGAGCCCGAGACGATCGCCTCGGCCATCCGAATCGGGAATCCGGCCCGCTGGGAGGAGGCGATGGCCGCGGTGACCGGGTCGCAGGGCAGGATCGCCGCCGTCTCCGACCAGCAGATCCTCGATGCCTATCATCTGCTCGCCACCAGGGAGGGCGTCTTCTGCGAGCCGGCGTCAGCCGCTTCAGTGGCCGGGATCCTCGCTCACGGGCTGCCGACGCGTGAAGGAGCGGAGCCCCCGGCGACGGTGGTCTGCGTCTTGACCGGCCACGGCCTCAAGGATCCCGACACCGCGCTCGGCAAGGCGCCGTCCGTGATCGGCTGCGAGGCCGAGATAGGCGCAGTCGAAGCCGCCGTATTCAGCGACGACTGACGCCGTCCCGCGCGTCCGGCGAGTCGGTCGACCAGCGGGCCAGCCGAGTCCGGTTCGTTCAAGCTCGACGGTGGCCTTCCCGAATAGGAGGAGGCGATGAACGCCCAGTTGCTTGCCGATGCCGTCCTCGCCGTCGGCGTGGTGATCGCGCTCGGGATCGGAGTCAGATCCGTGATCCGCCTGGTCCGGAGCGCCCACGAGAGCGAGGACAGGCTCGAACGGCTCGAGCGACTCGCTTCGACGGACGATCTCACCGGCCTGCCGAATCGCCGCCACTGGGAGGAGCACCTCCCCCGCGAGCTCGGGCGCTCCCTGCGACAGGACGAGCCGATCTGCGTCGCGATGCTCGACCTCGACCACTTCAAGGACTACAACGACGCCCACGGCCACCAGGCGGGTGACCGTCTGCTCAAGGAGGTGGCGGCGGCCTGGCGGGCGGTCCTGCGCCCATACGACCTGCTCGCCCGCTATGGCGGGGAGGAGTTCAGCCTGATCCTCACGGACGCCCAGATCGAGGACGCGACCTGGGTGACAGAGCGCCTGCGGATCTCAACCCCGGGCGGTGCCTCATGCTCGGTGGGAATCGCGGAGTGGAATCGCGACGAGGCGCCGGCGACGCTGGTCGAGCGGGCCGATCAGGCGCTCTACGAGGCCAAGCGCGGAGGCCGGAACAGAACCGTCGCGATGCCTTTGGCTCACTGAGGCCGGCGACTCTCTTCGGCTCGCGCGCGACCGGTCGAGAGGATGGCCGGATCATGGTCGACGCCGATGCTCTCGAGGCTGGTCGACTTGATCGTGCCGCCGCGCTGCGCTCTGTGCGCCGCGGATTGCCGGTCCGGCGACCAGCTCTGTGCCCGGTGCGAGTCCCGGCTCAGCTCCGCGGCGCCGTGCATCTCGGCGATCCCGGGTCTCGACTCCGTCTGGTCGGCCGCGCCGTATGTGGGTGTGGCCCGCCGGCTCGTGGTGGTGCTGAAGTTCGGTCCCCGCCCGGCCCTCGCCCGGCGGGCCGCCCTGGCAATCGCCGCGGGCGTTCCCCGGGAGTTGCTGGAGGGCATCATCGTCCCCGTCCCCGCGGCGCCGTGGCGGCGGCGCACGAGAGGCTTCGACCCCGCCGAGGCGATCGCCGCGGCGCTCGCCCGCCATACCGGCTCGGAGCTCAGAGGGTGCCTGCGCCGCTCCCAGAGCCGGCCGCAGGTGGGGCGACCTCGCTCGGAGCGCCTCACCGACCCTCCGAGGATCCGGGTCGCGGCCCGCCCGCCCGCCCGCGCGCTCCTGGTCGACGATGTGGTGACCACCGGGGCGACGCTCGGCGCCTGCGCGGAGGGGCTTCGCGGGGCGGGTGCTTCACGGGTCGACGCGGTCAGCTTCGCGCGCTCGAGTCTGCCGAGCGCGTCGTCTCGGCCCGCCCAGATGGGTTGGCGCGACGCGGCGACAGGCGTACCATGAGATGCACATCCGACGAAAGGGGCCAGCGTGCGAATCGAGGTCAGGGGACGCAACACCGAGGTTACCGACGAGCTTCGCCGTCACATCGAGAAGCGCTTCGCCCGCACCGGTAGGCAGGTGTCCGAGCTGGCGGTGCTCGAGGTCGAGCTGATCGAGGAGCGGAACCCGTCGATCGCGGATAGCCAGGTCGCCGAGGCGACCCTGCATCTGAAGCGGGTCACCCTGCGCGCCCGCGAGGCGTCACCCGACATGCTCCATTCGATCCACGAGATCGCCGAGGATCTTCGCCGCCAGGTCAAGAAGCATCGCGACAAGCGTCGCAAGCGCAACGAGACGCGCCGGCTGATGGCCCGCCTGCGCCGCCGCCCCGCCTGACGAGGAACCACTCCGGCGGCTGCTCGCCTTCGGCTCCTGAATAGCTCCGCCGGGAGCCTCGCCTCAATAACTCCGCCGACATCCTCGGCTTCGCCTCCGGTGTCGGCGGGTTCGGGCGCGTTGCCGACCGGCAGGTCGTACTCGGGTGGCGACTCGCTAGGCCTGGCGGGCGGTTTACCGAGACAGCTCCCTACCCGGCCCTTTTCCCACAACCGTCGCGAACGACCGACGAGCGCCGATGTCGGCGATTCGCGACGGGTATCGGGGAGGGCCCGAACGCGAGCGGCTCCGCGGAGCCGCTCCGCGGCTGGGTGGGTGGCAGGCGACCCCCCACCTTGCCCTCTCACCGTTGGCCGCGTTTCCGGCCGGATCGGGCTGGCGGTACCCTGGGAGCTTGTGGCCAAGGGACTGATAGATCGCGCTCTGCGCCTCGGCGAGGGGCGTCAATTCAAGGAGTACGAGCGGCGGGTGGCCTCGATCAACCGGTTCGAGGCCGAGATGGAGCTGCTCGACGACGCCGAGATCCGCACCGAGGCGGATCGGCTCCGCGAGCGCGCCGGCAGCGGGGAGTCGCTCGACGACCTCCTTCCCGAGGCATTCGCGCTCTGCCGAGAGGCGGCGCGCCGCACCCTTGACCAGCGCCACTTCGACGTCCAGCTGATCGGCGGCATGGTCCTCCACAGCGGCTCGATCGCCGAGATGAAGACCGGCGAGGGCAAGACGCTGACCGCGACCCTCGCCGTCTTCCTCAACTCGTTGGCCGGCGACCCGGTGCACCTGGTGACCGTCAACGACTACCTGGCCCGCCGCGACGCCGATTGGATGCGCCCCGTCTACGACGCGCTCGGGGTGAGCGTTGGCGCGATCCAGGCCGGGCATGAGCCCGACGTCCGCCAGCAGGCCTATGCGTGCGACGTCGTCTACGGGACCAACTCGGAGTTCGGGTTCGACTACCTGCGCGACAACATGGCGAGCGCGCTCGAGTACTGCGTCCAGCGCAAGCATTCCTTCGCGATCGTCGACGAGGTCGACAACATCCTGATCGACGAAGCGCGTACGCCGTTGATCATCTCGGGTGCGCCGGAGGCCGCGGCCGACCTCTACTACACCTTCGCCCGGCTCGCCAAGCAGCTGGTGGGGGTCCAGGCCAAGGAGAAGCTCAAGTCGCTGGGCGAGGACCGTGACACGAGCGAGGTCGACTATGACTATGAGTACGACGAGAAGCACAAGACGGTCGCCCCCACCGAGGGCGGCGTCACCAAGGCCGAGCGGTTCCTCGGGGTGGACCACCTGTATGTCGCCGAGCACGGGACCCTGGTCAACCACCTGATCCAGTCGCTGAAGGCCGAGTCCCTGTTCCACCGCGACGATGACTACGCGGTGATCGACGGCGAGGTGAAGATCGTCGACGAGTTCACCGGCCGGATCCTCGAGGGACGGCGCTGGTCGGAGGGCCTTCATCAGGCGATCGAGGCCAAGGAGGGCGTCCCGATCCGCGAGGAGAACCAGACCCTCGCGACGATCACCCTCCAGAACTATTTCCGCCTCTACGACAAGCTCGCCGGGATGACGGGCACCGCCCTGACCGAGGCGCAGGAGTTCATGAAGATCTACGAGATGCCCGTGGTCGACATCCCGACCAACGTACCGATGGTCCGCCGGGACCACAACGACCAGATCTACAAGACCCGCAACGGAAAGTGGAAGGCGGTCGCGGGCGAGATCAAGGATCGCCATGAGCGGGGCCAGCCGATCCTGGTCGGGACGATCTCGGTGGAGGTCTCGGAGATGCTGTCGGACCAGCTGACCCGCGACGGGATCGAGCACGTGGTCCTGAACGCGAAGCCCGAGTACGCCCAGCGCGAGGGCGAGACGATCGCCCAGGCGGGGCGGATCGGCGCGGTGAC
The DNA here is from genome assembly GCA_963720685.1 of uncultured bacterium. Taxonomy (GTDB): domain Bacteria; phylum Actinomycetota; class Thermoleophilia; order Solirubrobacterales; family 70-9; genus AC-56. The sequence goes on from CAVRGF010000005.1 coordinate 241,490, forward strand.
GATCGCGACCAACATGGCCGGGCGCGGCGTCGACATCAAGCTGGGCGGCGACCCCGAGCAGCTCGCCTCCGCCGAGCTCCGAAAGCTCGGTGTCACGCCAGACGACGCGAGCTACGAGCAGGAGCGTGTCGAGCTGATGCCGCGTCTTGCGGAGGCATGCCGCGAGGAGGGCGAGAAGGTGCTGGAGCTCGGCGGGCTTTACATCTGCGGCACCGAGCGCCACGAGTCGAGGCGGATCGACAACCAGCTTCGCGGTCGGGCGGGGCGCCAGGGCGACCCCGGGGAGTCGCGCTTCTACCTCTCCGCCGAGGACGAGCTGATCCGGCTGTTCGCCGGCGACCGCATCTACAAGATCCTCGACCGCCTGGGACCCGTCGATGAGGATGGCGAGGAATACCCGCTCGAGGCGAAGATGCTCAGCCGCACGGTCGAGAACGCCCAGAAGAAGGTCGAGCAGCAGAACTTCCTGATCCGAAAGCGCGTGCTCGAGTACGACGACGTGATGAACGAGCAGCGGCGGGTCGTCTACAAGTACCGCCGTGAGATCCTCGAGGGACGCGACATGTCGGAGGTCTCGCGCACCGAGGTCGGCGAGGTGGTCGAGCGGCTGGTCGCCGAGTACACCGAGGGCGAGGTGTTCGAAGACTGGGACCTCGCCGGGCTCTCCACCCAGGCCGCCCAGCTTTGGCCCGTCAGCGCCGACCTCTCATCCTTCGACGGGCGCGTCTCGGACCGGGAGGAGATCGCTCGGATCCTGAGCGAGGACGCACTGGCCGCCTACGAGCGCCGCGAGGAGGAGCTGGGCGAGGAGCTGATGCGCCATCTCGAGCGCCAGATCCTGCTTCAGATCATCGACTACCGCTGGCGCGAGCACCTCTTCGAGATGGACTACCTGCGCGAGGGCATCCACCTGCGGGGCTTCGCGCAGATCGACCCGCTCGTCGCCTACAAGAACGAGGGCTTCACGATGTTCCGCGAGCTCATGAACTCGATCTGGGAGGAGTTCGCGCGGGTCATCTACCACGTCGAGGTGAATATCGAGCCGGCCGACTTCGAGCCCCAGCCCGAGGCCCAGCCGTCCGAGCTCTCCTACGCCGGGGGAGGGCCCGAGCAGCCTTCCGCCATGCAGGCGGCCGCCGCCGAGTCCGCCACCGCGACCACGCCGGCGCCGGGCGTCATCCCCGCATCCCCGTCGGGCGGCGGGGGCGGCAACGGCGGCGCGTCCGAGAACCCGGAGACCGTGGTCAAGGCCGACCGCGACAAGATCGGCCGCAACGATCCCTGCTGGTGCGGGTCGGGCAAGAAGTTCAAGAAGTGCCACGGCGCCTGACCGCCGCCAGCCGTCCAGCGCCTGCCCGCCACTAAGCTCTAGCCCGATGGCCGAGGCAGCGTCGAAGGAGACCGTGTCCGCGCGGCTCGCGGAGGCCCGCGAGGGCCTGACGCGGCTCGCGGACTACCTTTGACCCTGCCAAGCTCCAGGCCGACCTGGATCGACTCGAGGCCGAGATGCAGCGGCCGGGATTCTGGGAGGACCACGACGGCGCGGCACGGACATCGGCCCAGCACGCCGCCGCCAAACGGCGCCTGGAGACCCTTCGATCGCTCGAGGCCGACCTCTCCGACCTCGAGGAGCTGGTCGAACTGTCGGCCGAGGACCCGGGGCTGGTCGACGAGCTCGATTCGCAACTGAGCGCCGTCGAGCATCGGCTCGCGACGCTCGAGGAGGCGCGCCTGTTCAGTGGCCGCTACGACGCGGGCGACGCCGTGATCACGGTGCGCTCGGGAGCCGGCGGCACCGACTCCCAGGACTGGGCCGAGATGCTCCTTCGCATGTACCTGCGCTGGGCGGAGCAGCGCGGCTTCGACGTCGAGCTCAAGGAGGCGTCTCCGGGTGAGGAGGCGGGTCTCAAGTCGGCCACCCTGATCGCGAAGGGTGAGAACGCCTATGGACTGTTCGCCGCCGAGCGCGGCGTCCACCGCCTGGTCCGCCTCTCGCCCTTCGACGCCGCACACCGACGCCACACCAGCTTCGCTGAGGTCGACGTCGGCCCGCTGGTCGACGACCAGGTCGAGGTGGCGCTGGACGAGGACGACCTCCGGGTAGACACCTACCGGGCATCGGGAGCCGGTGGGCAGCACGTCAACAAGACCGACTCGGCGGTGCGAATCACGCACGTGCCCAGCGGGATCGTCGTCCAATGCCAGAACGAGCGCTCGCAGACCCAGAACAAGGCGACCGCGATGCGCCTGCTCCGGGCGCGGCTGCTCGAGCTCGAGGAGCGAAAGCGAGCCGAGCAGATGGCGGCGGAGCGCGGCGAGCAGAAGGACGTCGCCTGGGGCTCGCAGATCCGCAGCTACGTTCTTCATCCCTCCCAGCGCGTCAAGGACCACCGCACCGGTCATGAGGTGGGCGACGCGCAGCGGGTCCTCGACGGCGACCTCGACGGGTTCGTTCGCGAATACCTCCTGAAGACCGCGTCCGAGGACTAGCCGCAGCCGTGGAGGATGCAGCCCGCCAGCTCGTCGCCCGTGCCCTGGAAGAGGACGTGGGGACCGGCGACGTCACATCCGTTGCGACCGTCCCCGCGGACGCCCGCGCCGCAGCTCGGATAGTGCAGAAGGCCCCCGGTGCGATCTTCGGCCTCGAGATCGCCGGCGAGGCCTTCGCCCAGGCGGGCGCCGGGCAGCTCGAGGGGCTCGAGCCCGAGGGCATGTGGCGCGACTCCGTGCCGGCCGACATCGCGATCGTTCGCGGTCCGGCGCGGGCCCTGCTGGCCGCCGAGCGCACCGCGCTCAACCTGCTTGGCCACCTTTCGGGGGTAGCGACCCTTACCGCGCGGTTCGTCGATACCGTCCGGGGGACGGGCGTCGCGATCCTCGACACGCGCAAGACGATCCCCGGGCTTCGTGGGCTGGAGAAGGCAGCGGTGGCGGCGGGCGGGGGCCGAAACCACCGGATGGGCCTTCATGACGCCGTCTTGATCAAGGAGAACCACATCGCCCTGGCGGGTGGCCTGGCCGCGGCCGTTCACCTCGCCCGTGAATCCGAGGCGGGTCGCGCGATCGAGGTGGAGTGCGCAAGCACCTCCGACGTCGAGGAGGCGATCGGCGCCGGCGCCGATCGGCTGTTGCTCGACAACATGGGCACATCCGAGTTGCGAGGCGCGGTCGCTGCGCGCGACGCCGCAGACGCCTCTCAACGCCGCCGAGTGACGCTGGAGGCCTCCGGTGGGGTGACGCTCGCCAACGTCGCCGAGGTGGCCGCGACGGGGGTCGACCTGATCTCGGTCGGGGCGCTCACCCACTCGGCCCCGGCCCTCGACCTGAGCATGCTGCTCGAGCCCGAGTGACGCCCTTTTCCCGTCGGGGATAGAGTCGGCACATGGCCGTCAGCGATGATCTCCGGGCCAGGCGCGAGGCGCTCGTGATCGAGCACATGGAGTCCGAGAATCGCCACGAGTTCGACGTGACGCTCGAGACCTTCGACCACCCCCGCTACGAGCTGATCGGCACGGGCGAGGTTTTCGACGGCCCCGAGGAGGTGGCGCGCTACTTCGAGGAGACCCGCACCGCCTTCCCCGACCAGCGAAATGAGCTGATCGCCCTTCACCACTCAGACGACGCCGTGATCGTCGAGGCCAACCTCTACGGGACCCACGAGGGGCCCCTCCGAGGGCTCCCGGCGACCGGCCGCAAGTTCGAGATGCGCTTTTGCGCCGTATTCGTCTTCGAGCAGGATCGGCTGGTCTGCGAGCGCGTCTACTTCGACCCGAACACCGTCCTGCGCCAGCTCGGAGTCGCCCACGACCCCTTCTCCGTCACCGGGCGAGTGGCCACAGTCGTCAATCATCCGGTCGCGGTCGGCCGGGCGGTGACGCGGCGCCTCCTGCGCCGGTAACGGCCACAGGGCCTTCACTTCAGAAGCCGCGACAGCCGGCGGTCCTTGAGGACGCGGCCGTCGGTCTGCTCGGTCGGGCAGTAGCAGGTGATGTGCTCGGAGTAGTGGACCGCTGCCAGCGTGGTTCCGCATCGTGGGCACGGCTCGCCTTCGCGACGGTGGACCCGGAGGGGCATCGGCATCTTGTCCGGCACCGTCTCGCCGATCACCTCCTCGTAGTGGCCGATCGCGTCGCCGAGCACGTGGAGCGCGGCGTGGAGCCGCTCGGTCTCGGCGCGTTCCAGGTCCGAGCCGCGCTTGAAGGGCGACAGTCGAGCCTCCCAGAGCACCTCGTCCACCCAGGAGCGGCCGATCCCGGCCACGACCCGCTGGTCGCGGAGCATCGGATGAAGGTGGCGGGGCTGGGCGATCCGCTCGGCGAGCTCGTCCAACGTGGGCGCGGGCCAGACCTCCGGGCCGAGCGTCGCAACCATCTCGTCGTGCTCCACGTCGCCGGCGGGCATCAGCTTCGCCCAGGCCCTCTGCTTGGTCCCGAACTCGCGCAGGCGAAGCTCGCGGCCGTCGGCCAGCCGGATCAGGACCCTCGAGGCGCGGTCCCGAAGCGATGCCCGCTTGTCGAAGAGCTGGAGCCTGCCGGCCGACATCATGTGGACGAGCAGCGCCAGGGGGTCGCCGTCGCCGGCCTCGAAGCCGACGACTGGCATCTTGCCGACCCGCCGCACTCCCGAGATCGATCGCCCCGCCAGGGTCCCGAGTGGCGGATCGACAGACTTCAGGGCGACCATCCCGGTCGCGATCGCCGACTCGACCTCGACCCCGGCCAGCGACGCGTCCAGGCGGCGAGCTGTGATCTCTACCTCGGGCAACTCAGGCATCGGACCTCGGACCAAGCCTAGATGGCCGATTCCAAACCCCCGCACCCCGGATGACGCACGGACACATCTAGCGGCCAGGTAGAATCACGGTCAGTCATTCGCTTCGCTCGAGGCCTGTCAAGCCCAGCCGGCGAACATGAAAGGAACGGCATGGCAGTCGAGCTGCCGACAGTTCAGCCCAGCGTCGTCCCCGAGCTGTCCGCGGTCCAGATCCGCGAGCTCAGCCGCGAGGTCAGGGCTCTCGCCGCGGAGAGAAACGCCGTCATCCTCGCTCACAACTACCAGGTGCCCGAGGTTCAGGACGCGGCCGACCTGACGGGCGACTCGCTGCAGCTCTCACGCGAGGCAGCCAGCACCGCCGCCGACGTGATCGCGTTCTGCGGCGTCCACTTCATGGCCGAGACCGCCTCGGTCCTCTCGCCCGAAAAGACCGTCCTGATACCCGACCCGGACGCTGGCTGCTCGCTCTCGGAGTCGATCAACGCAGACCAGCTCCGCGCATGGAAGGCCGAGCACCCCGGCGCCGTGGTGGTCATGTACGTCAACACGTCGGCCGAGGTCAAGGCCGAGACCGACTACTGCTGCACGTCCTCCAACGCCGTCGGTGTGGTCGAGCACATCTGGGCCGAGCACGGCCCCGAGACCGAGATCCTGTTCGGCCCCGACATGTGGCTGGGCTCGTTCGTCGCCCGCGAGCTCGGCCTTCCCGACGACCCAGAGCGCTATCGGCGCTTCCACGTGTGGGATGGCGAGTGCCACGTCCACGCCGGGATTCGCCCCGACGACATCGAGGCGACCCGCGCCGCCCACCCGAATGCCGAGTTCCTGATCCATCCCGAATGCGGCTGCTCGACCCAGGCGCTCGAATACGTGGCCTCCGGCGATCTCGATCCGGAGGGCGTGCAGATGCTCTCCACCTCGGGGATGCTCCGCCATGTCGCCGAGAACCCGGGGGGCGAATTCATCGTCGCCACCGAGACGGGGATGCTCTATCCGCTCCAGCAGGCGGCGCCGGAGGCGACCCTGATCGAAGCCAACAGGATGGCCTTCTGCCGGTACATGAAGATGATCACCTTGCCGAAGCTTCGTGACTCGCTCCGGGACCTCCGGCACGAGGTCAGGGTGCCGGCCGAGGTCGCCGCTCGCGCACGCCTGCCGATCGAGCGCATGGTCGCGATCGGCTGATCCCGCCGAGATCCCGGCCTGACCGGGCCAGCCGCTGGTAGTTTGAGGGCGTGTTCGGGGTCTTGGCCCGAATCGTCTTGGCACTTGTCTTGGCAGGGTCGGCTGCGATGAAGCTCGCAAGCCCGAGGTCGAGCCGCGCGGCCCTGGCCACGTTCGAGCTCGAAGGCGAGCGGCTGCGTTGGATCGCCTGGGCCCTTCTGGTCGTCACCGAGCTCGGCCTCGCGGCCGGGGTTGCCCTGGGAAGCGATCAGGCCGCCTGGCTTTCAGCCGGGTTGCTCGCCATGTTCGCGGCGGCACTGGTCAGCGCCATGATGCGCGGCCGGGCGGGCGCTCCGTGCGCCTGCTTCGGGTCGCGCTCGACGGTCGGATGGGGAGCTGTGCTCCGCGACATCGGACTGGCCGGGTGCTTTGCCGCTCTTCCGTTCCTTCCTGAGAACCACCTCTCGACCGAGCAATGGCTCGCGGCCGGTGTCGTGGCGGCCCTGCTGCTCTGCATCGGGCTTGCGATCGCAGTGCTAGCGCTGGCCCGCGAGGTCGGCATGCTGCGCCTGCGGCTCGGTCCCGCTTCAGCGCTCGAGATCGGCGAGGAAGGGCCCGGGCTGGGCGAACGGGTCGAGGCGATCGAGCGCTTCGACGACCTCGGTGAGCGCGCCCTCGCGCTTGGGGTCTTCACCTCCGAGGGCTGCCGGGTGTGCCGCGGGCTCGAGCCGGCGATTGCCTCGCTCGCCGATCATCCCGCCCTCGCCGTGAGGGTCTTCGACGAGGTGACGGACGATGAGGTGTGGAGGCGACTGGGGATCCCGGGAAGCCCGTTTGCGGTCGCCCTGGATCCAGACGGGACGGTCCTGGCGAAGGGAACGTTCAACAACCTCGCCCAGCTCGAAAGCGTCCTCGCGACGGCCGAGGCGCGGCGCCCCGAGCTGGTCGGCGACGGCTAGCGGCCATGCGCGGCGACCGGATCGGCGAGGCGCTCGACGCCCTGGCGGGGGAGACGTCTCGGCGTGGCCTGCTGGCGCGCGCCGGCGCCGCCCTCGTGGCCGGCACCGCCGGGGCCACGGTCGCCAAGGTGGTCAAGCCCGGCGAGGTCGGCGCGAACCCCTACACCAACTTCTGCGGCCACACCTACACGACCGGCTCGTGCATTCATCCGCTTGGCCTGCCGCGCGTGGACTCGAGCGGCTACCCCGTCCGTCCCGGGGACGGCAGGAAGGTCGACAACATCGGTCGCCTCGTCAACCACCGGGGCCTGCCGATCCACGACGACGGCCGGCTGCGGCGCGATCCCGACGGGCTGCCCCTGCCTCCCGCTCCGCGAACCAAGGTGTGCAAGGAGACCGCTCGGCGGCTCGACATCGAGGCTCACCCGCAGGGCTCGTGGTATCGCTGCTGCGGGGGCACGGTGCGAAAGCTCTGGGACTGCTGCTCCCACCACGACAAACGAATCAACGGGGACGCCGCCCTGGGCGGCTACTGCTACGGGGGGCGCAAGGTCTTCTGCGTGACCTACTACCAGACCCACGTCCCGTGCTGAACAGGGCGACGCAGGCGGCCGGCGGGCGGGCGGCGCGCCGATGAGCGCCCTCGAGCTGAGCCTCGTGGCCGCCTCGCTGCTCGCCGGGCTGACCGGGGCGTGGTCCCCGTGCGGGTTCTCGATGGTCGAGACGGTCGGCCTGGCCGGGGAGGGAACAAGGCGCTGGACGACGGTCGCGGCGTGCGCCACCTTCACGCCCGGGGCGGTGATCGGAGGCGTCGCAACCTTCGGCCTGCTCTCGATGCTCGGCGATCTCGTGCACGGCGCCCCCGGACGAGCCGCCTGTCTGCTCGCGGCCGCGATCGCACTGGGGGCGGCGGCAGCCGAGGTCCGCGGGACGCGGATCGTTCCCCAGATCCGGCGCCAGCTGCCGGAGCGATGGCGCTGGACCCTGCCCCTGCCCGTGGCGGCGGGTCTGTACGGGATCCTTCTCGGACTCGGGTTCACCACGTTCGTGCTCAGCTTCGGGGTCTGGGCTCTGGCCGGGATCAGCGTCGCCCTCGGCGATCCCCGGCTCGGGCTCCTGATCGGCGCCGGGTTCGGAATCGGCCGGGCCATCCCGGTCATCGCCGTGGCGCCGATCGTCGACAGCCCGCTCGGAAGAAGGTGCATCGAGCTGATGGCGGAGCGGCCCTCGCTCTATCGGGCCTTTCGCCTCGGCGACGCCGCGACCCTGTGCCTCCTCGCCGCGGCGCTGACCGCGACCGCGACGGCCGCGGCCGCCCACACCGAGGTGCCGCACGGCGCCGACCCCTCGGCCGCCGCGAAGGCGCTCGCCTTCCAGAGATTCGGCCGCACGGGAGTGGAGCGAGTTCAGGGACACACCTATCGCCTCCCCGGGCGCGACCCGGCCATCGGTGGCCCGTACGCGGCCGTGATCTCGGGCACCGATCGGATCAGGATCCTCGATCGCTTCACGCGCAGGGCGATCGCGTCGATCTCGGCCCCGGGCGCCCGCGCGCTGGCGATCTCTCGGCGCTGGCTCGCCTACCTGGTGGTCGACGGCGATCGCTACCGGCTGCGCGCACGGCGCATCAACCGGCCGGATCACCCGGGCGATGCGAAGGGAATCGCCTCGGTCTCGAGCCCGGCGCAGGTCGGGCACCCGAGCCTCGACGGGGGCACGGTCTTCTATGCCGTCTCGCGGCGGCATCGCAACTCGATCAGGCGCCTCAACCTGAACACCGGCAAGGGGGGCACGGTGCTTCGCTCCTCGTCTGCCGAGCTGCTCAACCCGGCGGCCGACCGGGGGCACCTGCTCTACGTTCGCGTCGGCCGCGGGCCCGAGCCTCCGCTCGCCACCCATCCGAGACGACTTCGACAGTCGCTGACGATCAGACGGATCTCCGGTGGCGGTCGGGGCCGCGCCATCTTCACGTTGCACGGCAGGCGAACCCTGTGGACGACCGCGCTGACCGCGAGCCGGGCCTACGTCACCGTGCTCGGTCGCAAGGGGCCGCGGATCGTCTCGGTTCACCGCTGAGGGTGATCGCGGGCGACCGAGGCCGGCGGCGTGCCTACGGAGGCGACAGCGCCCGGGGCGGTATGTCGCCCACGCCGATTGCCCGGTAAAGCGCCGCGCTCGGCTTGGAGATCAGCCATCGCTCCCCGGTCCGTCGCAGGTAGACGACGTCGTCCTCGACTGAGGGCTCGCGATCCTCGGCGAAGTGGGTGACGGTCGTCGCTACGACCCGAGCTCGACGACCGTCGATCGAGACGGACGCGATCCGGGCGACCCGCGACCCCTCGTACACCGGGTATCCGTGCGGGTCGCGGTATCCGATCGACGCGGCGAGCGAGCCGGCGCAGCCCGCCCGACGGCGTGGGAGATCGACCGACGACAGCGCACCGGGAGCGAACTGGCGGCAAGCGCGGGCGCCGTCTCGGCGATCGAGCGCCGCGACGTAGGCTCGAACCACGCTGGCCGCGTTCAGCTGACGGCGGTCGAGCCGCGGCGCCGGCGACTCGTCAACCGCGCGGTGGACCTCGCGACGGACCTCATCGGCGCGGCTCGACCGATGCCGAGGCCTCGACGCAGGGCGGGGAGGAGTGGCGGGCGAGGGTGCCGCCCGCTCGCCCTTCGGCCCCCGCTCCTCGGTCCCGTCGCCGCCCGAGATCGCCAGCACGACGACCGCGGCAACCAGGGCCACGGCGGCGAGGGTCACCGCCCACCAGCCGAGGCGCGTCATCGGCTGCTCGTCCGTGCGTGGGTCGCGCTCATGCCGCTCGGCTCCGTGATGCGCGAGAATAGGGACTCGGACGCTTTCGTTAGTGTTCCCTCACAGTCTTCGCTACGCTTCGCGAGACGCCCTGCCGGGCGGGCCGTCCGCATCGGGCGGCGCAGGATTGCGGCGGGCGTCGGAGAAACACGTTTCGCATGCCCTCGCTCAGAACAGGCGCTAGACGGCGTCGGCGCGCCGCCAACGAATCGTCGCGTGCCACCGCGCGACGCGGCTCGCCCTCCGCCCCCGCTCCCCGCCGGCGTTCGCCGATCGTCGAGCTTCGCGACGCGACCGTCGTCTATCCGGGAGGCCACCTCGGCTTCGAGCGGGTCTCGTTCGCGCTCAATCGCGGCGAGTTCGCTTTCGTGGTCGGGCCGACCGGTTGCGGCAAGTCGACCCTGATCCGGGCGCTGATCCGCGAGGTCGAGCCGGCCAGCGGTGAGGTGCTGATCGCCGGGCATGACATCAACCGGATCCGACGGTCGAGGGTTCCCCACCTGCGGCGGCGGATCGGGACCGTTTTTCAGGACTTCAAGCTGCTTCCCAACCGGACCGTGTACGACAACGTCGCGTACGCGATGCAGGTCACCGGCGGGGCGCGCAGCGAGATCCGGCGTCAGGTTCCCGAGATCCTCAGGCTGGTCGGGCTCCAGGGCAAGGTCCACAGCTATCCGGACCAGCTCTCGGGCGGCGAGCAGCAGCGCGTCTCGATCGCCCGTGCGTTCGTCAACCACCCGCCGCTCCTGCTCGCCGACGAGCCCACCGGCAACCTCGATCCCGAGACATCGATCGGGATCATGCAGCTTCTCTACCGGATCAACCGCACCGGCACCACGCTGCTGGTCGCGACCCACGACCGCGAGATGGTCGACAGGATGCGCCGCCGCGTGCTGGCGCTGGACGAGGGCCGGCTGGTCCGCGACGAGGCGACCGCCGGCTACATGGACGAGTCGACCAGCGAGTTCGCCGTCCGGGTGCGCGCCGAGATGGGGGTCGGGGACGAGGGCCATACGAATGGCGAGCCGAGCTAGGACGCGAGGGCCGTCTCGGTGAACCGGATCATCTTCTTCATCGCCGAGGCTTTTCGCGCGCTGCGGCGAAGCGCGGCGCCGAGCCTCGCGGCGATCGTGACGGTGGTCTTGACGACGCTCCTGCTCGGGGTGTTCGTCCCGGTGATCAAGGCGAGCTCGACGACGAACGAGAACGTTCGCTCCCAGCTCGCGCTGCGCGTCTTCCTGAAGGCCGATGCGACCAAGAAGCAGGGCGTCAACGCGCAGAAGAAGATCGACAAGATCCCGCACGTCGCGCGCACCCAGTACGTCTCGCGGGGCCAAGGCCTGAACGTGCTGCGCGACGAGGTGGGCAAGGGGCCGCTCAGCAAGGGCCTCGGCCAGCTCAAGCACAACCCGCTGCCCCCTTCGATCAACGTCTTCCCGGACGATCCCGACAACCTGGGGGCGATCCAGGCCGCGATCGAACCGACCGGTGCCGGCGGCAAGCCGAAGCCGATCAACCCGTCGATCGACTTCGTCAACAACTCCCAGCAGCTCGCCCATCAGATTCGCACGGTGACCAACGCGGTCAAGATCATCCTCTCCGTGATCGCCGGCCTGCTCTTGGTCGCTTCGCTGATGCTGGTCGCGAACACGATCCGCCTCTCGATCTACGCCCGACGCCGCGAGGTCGAGGTGATGAGGCTGGTCGGGGCGACGAACTGGTTCATCCGCTGGCCCTTCGTGATCGAGGGCCTGATCGTCGGGTTGGCGGGGGCGGGCGTCGCCGTCGGCCTCCTGTGGGTGGGCAAGGTCGCGATCATCGACCCGCTGAAGCAGAACTTCGTCCTGATCGACAACTTCTCGACCGTCGGGTTCACGACCCTGATCGCGCTGTTGGTCGGCTCGGCGGTCGTCGTCTCCGCGCTGGGCAGCGGGATCACGCTGCGCCGCTTCCTCCGCGTTTGATCCGTCCGTCCGCCGCCCGGGGACGGCGCCCTTGAACGCGGACCGCCGGCGCGGCCTGATCGTCGGCTTCGCTGCCGGGGTCGCGCTGGCCGCCGCGATCGCCGTGGCCGTCGTCGCGCTCGCCGGGGGCCTCGGCAAGGACAACGCGTCCGTTCAGGCGAGCGACGTGATCAAGGACCACTACTACAAGCCCGTTCACAGCTCCCTGCTCGACAACGGATCGATCGACGGGATGGTGCGCGCGCTCCGAAGGCGCTTCGATGACCGCTTCTCGCACTACTTCAATCCCCGCCAGCTTCGCCAGTTCGAGGAGGCGAACTCCGCGCAGTTCTCCGGTGTGGGCCTGACCGTCACCGAGATCAAACGTGGCCTGCGAGTCGCCACCGTCCTGCCCCGCACGCCCGCACAGAAGGCCGGGATCCGGCCCGGCGACCTGATCGTCGCCGTCGACGGACGCTCGATCGCCGGGGTGTCGTCCGAGGTCTCCACGGCGCGGATCAAGGGTCGGCCCGGCACCCCGGTCCGCCTCCGCGTCGTCTCCGCTCAGGGCGGCCGGACGCGCACCATCCGCCTCGAGCGCGCGACCGTTCACGTGCCGGCAGCGACCGGTGAGCTGAAGCAGGCGGGCGGCACCAAGGCAGCCTACGTTCGATTCACCACCTTCAGCGAGGGCGCTCACGCGGACCTCTCGCGAGTGTTGAAGCGCCTCGACCGCCGGGGGGCCGAGGGCCTGGTGCTCGACCTGCGCGGCAACGGAGGCGGGCTGCTGAACGAGGCGGTGTTGTGCGCGAGCCTGTTCCTGGACAAGGGCCAGCTGGTCGTCTCGACGGACAGCCGGACGCAGGGCCATCGCGACTACGACGCGGTCGGCAACCCGCTTCCCTCGCATCCGACCGTGGTGCTGATCAACCGCGACACCGCATCGGCGGCCGAGATCCTCGCCTCGGCGCTGGCCGACCACCACCAGGCGACCATCGTCGGGACGCGGTCGTTCGGCAAGGGGGTGTTCCAGGAGGTGCTCGACCTGCCGGCCGGCGGGGCGCTCGACCTGACCGTCGGCGAGTACCTGACCGCCGACGGGATCTCGCTCGCCGGCAAGGGGATCAAGCCCGACGTTCACGCCCTCGACAACCCGAAGACGCCCCGCGACGAAGGCCTGGACAAGGCGCTCGCCGTCCTGGCGGAGAAGGCGGCGGTCGAGAACAGGTGAGCGCGCGCAGCGCCGCACCGCTGGGGCGCCGGGTCGCGAGCGTCGAGCGGAGGGGCAGGTTCGCGATCGCCGAGCCGCTGTTCGAGCGCGGTCCGCAGGCGACCCTGGGCCGGGGATCGGTCCGGGTCGGGCCGGGCGAGATCGCCCTGGTCGACTTTCGCCGCGGAGGCGCTCGGGCGATTCGACCGCTCGGATCGGCCGAGTCGGCCCGCGACGTCGTCACCGCGCTGCTCTGGGACCGCGGGGTCCGCCGCGGCTTCGCGGCGGCGCTCGAGGACGAAGCCCGCGAGGCGGCTTCGCGGGCGGGCGCGGGGTCGCAGCCGCGCCGCGACCTGACCGGGATGCCGACCTTCACGGTCGATCCCGCAACCGCGCGCGACTTCGACGACGCGGTGTCGGCCGAAGCCGACGGCGACGCGGTGCGCCTCTGGATTCACATCGCCGACGTGTCGGCCCATCTGAAGCCCGGCGGTGGGTTGGACGCGGAAGCGCTTCGGCGGGGGACCAGCACCTACGTGCCGGGGGCGGTCGAGCCGATGCTTCCGGCGGTGCTGAGCGACGAGGCATGCAGCCTGGCCCCCGGGGTCGAGCGGCTCGCGGTCAGCGTCGAGATCGTCCTCGGCGAGAACGGCACGCCGCATTCGGCCTCGTTCTTTCGCAGCAGGATTCGCTCCGACGCACGTCTCACCTACGAGGAGCTCGACCAGTTCTTCGGCGGGAACGCCGAGCCGCCGGCCGCGATCGCCACCTCGCTCGGGCTGGCCCGCCGCGCCGCCGCGGCGCTGGCCGCGCGCCGCGCGCCCGGCTCGCTCGAGGTCGAGTCGTTCGAGCCGGAGTTCGAGTTCGATCGCGACGGCGCAGTGGTCGGGGCCGAATCGGTGCCCTCCAGCGAGGCCCACAGGCTGATCGAGCACCTGATGATCCTCGCCAACGAGCAGGTGGCCCAACACCTGGAGCGGCGTCGCGTCCCGACCCTCTACCGAGTCCACGAGCAACCCGACCCGCAGCGGGTCGAGCGCCTCGTGGAGCAGCTGGCGGCGCTCGATCTGCCGACCCCCCCGATGCCCGCGCGGCTCTCGGGAACCCAGGCCGGAGAGCTGACCGCCGAGATCAGCCGCATGGTCTCCCGCGAGGCCGAGCGGCGGGGCCACGGCCGCGCCGCATATACATCTCTTGTGCTTCGGTCCCTGAAGCAGGCCTACTACGGCGACCGAAACCTGGGCCATGCCGGGCTGGGCAGTCACTCCTATGCTCATTTCACGTCGCCGATCCGCCGCTATCCGGACCTGGTCGCGCACCGCGCGCTGCTCTCTTCGATCGGCGCGGGGGAGGCCGAGCCGCGACCCGACCACGTTCGCGAGGCGGCGTGGCGAAGCTCGGAGCGAGAGCGCGAGGCGGTCGCCGTCGAGCGCGATGCCGATCGCGTCTGCGGCGCGTTCCTGCTTCGCCGCGAGCTGTTCGAATCGGGTTGGAAGCGCCCCTTCGACGGCGAGGTATCGGGGGTGATCGGCGCTGGGGCGTTCGTGCGCTTCGGCGGGGATCTCGGCGACGTGTACGAGGGCCTGCTGCCCGCCCGTCTGATGCGCGGCGAGCGCTTCGATCTGAACGAGACCGAGACGGCGCTGGTCGGCAGGCGCACCGGCCGCGCGGTTCGGCTGGGCGACCCGATCAAGGTTCGCGTCGAGTCGATCGAGGCGCCACGCGGTCGCGTCGACCTGGCTCCGGCCGGTGGTGGCGACGATGGCTGAGAGCGGCCGGCGAAAGCCCGCCTCCGAGCCCGCGAGCAAGCGATCCCGAGACGTGGCGACGAACAAGCGCGCGGGGCACAAGTTCGAGCTGCTCGACAAGTTCGAGTGCGGGATCGAGCTGGTGGGGACCGAGGTCAAGTCGCTTCGGGAAGGGAAGGCGCAGCTGATCGACGCCTACGCGGTGGTCGACCGAGGCGAGGTCTGGCTGCGCAACGCCCACATACCGCCCTATCAGCCGGCCGCCGACCAGAATCACGATCCCGAGCGGCCCCGAAAGCTCCTCCTTCATCGCTACGAGATCGAGCGCCTGATCGGGCGCAGCGAGCGGCGCGGCCTGACCCTGGTCCCGACCCGGATCTACTTCAAGGGCTCGCGAGCCAAGGTCGAGCTGGCGTTGGCGCGCGGCAAGGAGCAGCGCGACCGCCGTCGCGAGATCCGCGATCGCGACGTGCAGCGCGAGATCGAGCGCGAGCATCGCCAACGCCTCAAATGACCGGGCGAGCATCCGCCGGCGGCCGGATCCCAGGCCGATTCGCACCAACACGCCCAGCTCAGCCCGCCGGGCGACCGTCCGAGCCGCCGGCATGCGACGATTAGGGCGATGAGCTCCTTCAGGCTCACTCGGAGCGGCGACGGGGAGGACAAGAAGAAGCCTCGCGCCTTCAGGCTCTCCCGCCGCGGTGATCAGGCGGAGGCGCCTTCTGCCGTGCCCCAAGCCCCGGGGCAGGCTCCTCCCCCACAGCCAGAGGCGCCGCCGAGCCCGGCAGCCCAGAACCCGCCGCCGGCCGCACCCCCCGGGGCTCCACCACCTTCCGCATCCCCGCCGTCGATGCCGCCTCCTTCCCCGGCCCCGCCTGCGGCGCCTCCGCCGGCTCCTCAGACCCCTGCTGCGCAGGCGTCCGCGCCCCAGGCGCCGGTGCCGGAGAGCAGGAGCGAGCAGCGAAAGCGGGTTCGCGAGGAGCGCCGCCAGCGCCAGCGCGAGATGCGGGCCCAGCGAGACGCCGAGCGCAAGGAGAAGAAGCGCCTCAAGGCCGAGCAGCGGGCGGCCAAGAAGCAGGGCGGCCAGGCCGCCGCCGCCGGGTCCAGGCGTCAGGGGCGCGAGGAGCGCAAGGCGGCGAAGGCGGCCGAGCGCGAGCGCGCGAAGCAGGAGCGCGAGCGCGCGCTCCGGGAGCGCCGCGCGGCGCGCGAAGCGCAAAAGCGCGCCAAGGAGGAGGAGCGACAGGCCAAGCGCGCCGCTCGTGGCCGCTCGGGCAAGCCCACGCCCGGAGCGCCGGAGCCGCCGCAGCCGACCGCCGCACCCCCGCAAACCGCCGAGCCCCAGGCCCCCGCCGCCGCTCCGCCGCCGGCGCCGGTCGCCGGCCAGCAGGGCCATGGAGGCATCTCGCCTGGCGAGGCGGCGATCGCCGCTGGCGCCGCTGGGGTTGCGGCCGGCGCCGGCGCCGCCGCCTTGAGCCGGTCCGGATCCTCGGAGGAGCAGCCGACCGTGGAGTCTCCGGCGGCCCGTCCCGAGCCTTTCCCGAGCGAGCCCTCCGAGCCGCCCACCGTGGCCCAGCCCGAGGCCCCGAGCTTCGAGCAGCCCGATGCGCCGACGCTTTCGCACCCCGAGGCTCGCGCGCCGTCGGCGCCGCCGCCACCGGTCGCGCCCCAGGGGTTCGACCAGCCTGCCGCGCCGCCCGAGGCTGGAATCGGCTCTCAGTCCGTTCCGGCGGGCCCGCCGACGGACGAGCAGCGGGCGATCCGTGAGGCCGCCGAGGCCGAGGCGATGGCTCGCCTGGAGGCCGCCGAGCGTCAGGGCGGCGAGAGCGCCGCCGTCGCCGAGGAGGAGCGGATCCGCTCCGAGGCCGAGCAGCGGATACGTGAGGCCGAGGAGACTCGGCGCGAGGCGGAGGCACGCGCCCAGCAGATGGGGGCTGATGCCGAGGAGCGCGAACGCGAGGCGGCCGAGGCCGCGAGGCGACTCGAGGTCGCGCAGGCCACTGCCGCGGGCGCCGAGACGTTCGGCGAGCCCGCCGCGCCGGTGGATCTCGAAGCGGCGGAGGCTCGCCTCGCCGGCACGGGCGCGTCGTCGACAGCTGATCTCGCCACCGAGCAGGACCTGGCCAACGAGCTGGAGGCGACGGAGGCGCGCCTGGCCGACGCGCAGCAGCGAACGGCCAAGGCGCTCGAGCGCGCCTCCGAGCGCCTGCGCGAGGTCGAGGCGCGAGCGAGCGAAGCCGAGGAGCGCGCGGCCCGCGCTGAGCACATCGCGAAGCTGAAGCTCGAGGAGCGCGATCGCGAGAAGCGCCTGCGCGAGATGCTCGACCGAATCTCAGCCGCAGAGGAGCGCGCCGCCGACGCCGAGCAGCGCGCCCAGGACGCGGTGGACCGCCTCTCGGAGGTGACCTCCGAGCACGAGATCGTGGAAGCCGAGCCCGAGGCGCCGCCGATGCCGGATCCGCCGGCGCTCTCCGATCCCGAGCCGTTCGCCGACCCGGAGCCGCCCGTCGCCGAACCGGCTCTCCCACCACCGTCCGCCCCGGAGCCGATGCAACCGCCCGTCGCCGAGCCGGCTTCGCCGCCGCCTCCAGCGTTCGCCCCACCACCACCGGTGTCCGAACCGGCTGCGACGGTGGCGCCCGCCGACGCGCTGAACCTGAACGAGGCGACCTATGAGCAGCTTCGCGAGCACAACCTCTCGGTGACCCAGACCGGAAGGGTGCTTGCCTATCGCGACCGGGTCGGGGGCTTCAAATCGCTCGACGAGCTCGACGGCATCCCCGGGTTCCCGCACTCCTTCCTAGTCGACCTGAAGGCCAAGCTGACCCTCTAGGCCCGGCGCCTCACCCGGTGAGTTCCTTCGGTTTGACGTACGCGACCAGTTCCGCGCTGCCAGGGCCAAGCGTGCTCCACTCGCCGACGAAGAGCAGGGTCGCGAGCGCCGCGGTGGGGAACTTGGCTCTGACGCGAGCGAGCTCGGCGCCATCGCCTGCGAGCGCGAGCGCCAGCTCCTGGACCGCCGGCTGATGGCCGATCAGGAGCGCCGAGCTGATCGTGGAACCGAGCTCTCGAATCCGGTCCAGCAAAGCCGCGCTCGACGCCCCGTAGAGCCCCCGCTCGATCGACACCTCGGGCGCCTCGAGGGCGGGCGTGATCAACTCGAGCGTCTGCTGAGTGCGGGTCGCCGAGGAGCAGAGGACGAATGCGGGGGAGATCGCCTCCCGGCGCATGTGCTCGCAGATCCGCTTTGAGGCTCGCCGGCCGCGGTTCGCAAGCGGGCGGTCATGGTCGGCGAGAGCAGGGTCGTCCCAGCTCGATTTCGCGTGGCGGAGGAGGAAGAGGCGCTTGCCCCGGTCGCCGCCAGCCATCACCGGATCCCCCTCATTCGGAGAATGTAGCCTCGGTCCCGGGCGGTGGGGGCGCCGTCGCGGTTGCGATCGCGCGCGCCCGGCGCGGTACCCTGGATGCAGACATAGCACGGGGACGACAGGCTTCGACGTGGTCGATCCGTGCGAAAGGTTGCAGGCCGAGGTTCCCGGAGGCCTCGTTAAACCCCGGGAAAAACCATAAGTGCGGACCACGAGTTCGCCCTCGCCGCTTAGCTCAAACTAAGTAGGTGAGGAGTCGGCCCTCCCTCGCCCGCGGGGAGGGGCCCCGGCTTCAGAAGCGGGCTCGTCCTGAGCGGTTCGTCCTCGCCGCCGGGAGACCTCTCAGGGGACTGGTCTTTCGGACTCACCCGCCGGTGCGGACCCGGAGGACGAGATCAAAGCGCCGGCTAAGCCTGTAGATGCCTTCGCATCGCGACCGCGGACGCGGGTTCGATTCCCGCCGTCTCCATCCAGTCGACGCGGGAACTCACCCGCGCCACCACTCGCATCCTGCTCGCTGGGGTTCGATTCCCGCCGTCTCCATCCAGTCGACGCGGGAACTCACCCGAGGCGAGATCGAGCGCGACTTCGAGGCCACGCGACACCTTCTCTACCGCGTACTCGGCGTCATCGAGCTTCGTACAGCAAACATCGGCACTGCCGACCTCATCGGTACGCGGATTACGTCAGGGCCTCGATGTATCCGGTACGCGGCCGGCTTTGGAAAGGGTGGCCCAGGTCTCCGTTCGCGGCGGCGTCGGCGGCCTGATTGAGGCTGATCAATGGCTCCAAAGGCGCTGCCAAAAGTGCTTATGCCTTTCGTGCGCTAGGAACTCCGACACCCGAGCTGCCCGCTGGCAGGTCTTGCAGACCTGGGCCGGGTCCACCGCCGCCCAGCCTCGCGCGTGGTCAGGAAGTGGCCACTCACGGCCACAGTAGGTCGTGACTCTCCCGTGGTGCCAGTCAAGGCGCTCGGGATTGACGATGTGCAGCTTGCCGCCGTTACCAAGGAGGGCCAAGCTCCCGATCAGACCGGGCGGGCGCTTCATCCGTCGTTGGGGTTTAGTGACATCCCTCGCAGTATCCCGCCGCTGGTGCATCGATCATCCGCGAGGGCGCATCGCGTTGCCCCAGTGGGGGAAGCCTCCTCGAAGCCGCCGGACTGCGGGAGTAGGGGCTCACTTCAGGCGCCGTTCGTGAATTTCACGGTCTTCTCATCGTCCAGCGGGTCACCCGGCGGTTGCCAGGCCGTCGGATTCCGGCTTGCCACCTCCTCTACCGCTATAAGGAGAGCAGGTACCAGACCTGGACGCGGCCCCCGCTGCGATCTACGCTCGCTCCAAGCCGTCAATCTCAGGGAGGAACCATGGGCCGCATCCGCAGCCATCTCACCTTCGCCAACGTCGTGTCTGTGATCGCGCTGATCGTCGCCATGGGAGGCACCGCGCTCGCCAGCGTGATCATCACCAGGAACAGCCAGGTGGGCCAAGGCACCATCTCGGGCCACAACCCTCCGCGCGGCAAGCATCCGAACCTGATCGGTGGCTCGGTCAACCGAGCCGACCTTTCCTCGGGAACGAAGACGGCACTGACCCTGCACTGTGCGTCGGGATTGCGGCGGGCCGGCGACCTCTGCTTTGAGGATTCCCTCCGCTCGAACGCCAGTCTTGAGGGTGCGCTCAAGACCTGCGCCGGTGCCAAGCGTCGCCTGCCGACCCTGGCCGAGTTGGCCGTGGTATTCGAGAGCAGCGGCGCACCTCAGCCGGACCAATGGGTCGCCACGCAGTGGACCGAAAGCAACCCCTACGGGCTCGGGGGCGGCCTGCTGGGCGAGGACTCGTCTCGCAACTTCATCTATGACGCAGGTGGGGCGACCTCGAGCTACAAGGCGGCATATCGCTGCGTGACATCGCCCACGAACTGAGGAGATACTGCGCGGGCAACGTCGCAGAAGAACGTCGAACTAGTCCGGCAGGCTTTCGAGGCGGCTCTCATGGAGGACTGGGACACGGCGTCGGCGGCGTTTCATCCCGCCATTGAATGGGTTGGGATGCCAAGCCTGGGTCCGGATGCATCCACCTACACCGGGATTCAAGGACTCCGTGCGGCGATTCAGAGTTGGACGGGGATGTGGGGCGAGTATGGGGCCGCGGCAGCGAGGAGCCGCCCGGCCCGGGCGGCTCCTCGCGATTCACTGGGCCTGTGGCGGACTACCCCACCGGCTGCATGTTCTCCTTCGGGTCGATGACCCCCAGGCGCTCGACTACCTTGACCGCGCCGTCGCGCACCTGGGCGATGTACATGTTCATCCGCACGTGGTGCTGGCCCGGCACCATCTCCGCGGGGCCGCCCGGCCCGACGGCGACCTTCGCATGATCCAGGGCAGCGATGACATCCGCCTGGTCGAGTGAGCCCGCCTCTCGCACGGCTGACTCCCACAGCCTCAGCCCTCGGTACATGCCCGAGCACGCGCTGCCGGCGGTGAACATGGCGCTCCCCGGGTAGAGCTCGTTGTACCTGTCGAGCAGCTCCTTGCTGAACGGGTCATCGGCGTCCTGGTAGTAGTCGAGGCAGCCGTACAGACCCTCGACCTGCTCGGCGGGCACCAGATTGAGGAAGTTCTCGTCGAAGTACGTGCAGACGAGATGTCCACCGCGCTTGGTGAAGCCGGCATCGTGCAGCTGCTGGATGAACGGCGTCAGACCGGGCGGAACGATCGTGTTGAAGACCACCTCCGCGCCGTTGGACATGATCTTCTCGACCGTCTCGCCGTAGTCCAGGTGGTCGAGCGGGTAGTAGTCCTCTTCGACGATCTCCCCGCCGTTGGCGGTGACGATCTGGCGCACCTTCTCGTTCATGATCTGCGGCCAGATGTAGTCGGCTGACGGCAGCGCCCACTTCTTCGCGCCTGTCCGCTCCATCAGCCACGGAATCAGGGGATCGACCTGCTGCGCCGGCACCGGACCGGTGCAGAAGATCAGCGGGTCGTACTCCTGCCCCTCGTACTGCTCGGGGTAGATGTAGAGGGTCTTGCCATCCACCACGGCAGGACCCTTGATGGCCTGTCGCGTCGAGCTGTAGATGCCTCCGAAGATCACATCGACCCGATCCTGCTGGACCAGCTTGGTGGCGCATGCTTCCGCGACACTGTCGGTCGTCTCGCTGTCCTCGAGGCAGAGTTCGATCGGCTGGCCCAGCAGGCCGCCGCCGGCGTTGATCTCATCGGTCACCATCCGGGCGACGTTGGCGTCCGCGACACCCATGAACGACAGGGGACCCGTCTGATCGGCGATCACACCCACCTTGATGGGTCGGCCGAGTGCAGCGTTTGATGCTTCCATCAGATTCCTCTCCTCCGATCTCGGTCTATCCGAGCGAGTGACTTGGACAGCTGAACTGCAGCGCGGGCGCTAGGCGTCGTACTGGCCGCCGAGCTCGGCCGCCTGGGGCGGGCCCTTGTGTCCGGCCTCCTGCATGATCGGCGGGACCTCGGGGTCGGAGACGAAGCTCTGCCAGCCCTCTGCGTCCCAGTCGAAGAGGACCCATACGCGGTCGTCCTGGTTGGGATCGCGGAACACCGTTGCACCCTTGGACCCGTGCTCCTTTCGCTTCTCGGCGCCCTTGGTCGAGAAGATGCTCAAGAAGCGGTCGTAGTCCTCGACCGTCGTCGTGGCCAGGATCACATCAACCTCCTTGGGTTCTCGGCGCCGCGTCTCGACGCCGATGGTGGGACGAGTATGTCGCGCGGCGGACCAGGCCGCATCGGGCGAACGCCCTATGCCGCCTGAACGAGTTCCCGCTCGAAGGCCCAGAGCGTCGCGGCGGCTCGGGTGCGGACGCCCGCCTCGGCTGCACGGATCGGTCTCTCGCCGGAGGGGCCCCGCCGCGACCACTCCGTGACCGTTGCCGCCACATCGAAACCCTAGCTGGGCGACCGTGGACGGACCGGATGTCGCATTCGGGGGCGCCGGCACGCGCGCTGCCTCGGGTTCGTGCCATCTCCGGGCTGAGCTGCGCCCGGCTCAGAACCGGCAGCGTCCCGTCGGTGGGGGCGTTCCGGCGCTGAACGAGGGCGGGCGATCGGAGCCCCGCGCCCCCCAGGCCCTGCGCGGCGTGCCGCTCAACCGGTAGTTCAATCGCCCTCCTGACGCGATCGAGCAGAACGGAAGCCAGGCCTTGCGATACACGTGGCCGTTGACCCGCAGGCGGCGAACGTAGGGCCGGTTTTGCGTCGGCCCCGAGGAGTCGATCATCACGTCGCCCCCCGGGAGGTGAAGGATCGCGCGGGGAAACACCGGGCTCGAGAGGGCGAACAGCCCCGTCCCTGGCACCGCCGGGTACAGGCCGAGGGCGCCGAACAGGTACCAGGAGGAGAGCGCGCCGAGGTCGTCGTTGCCGGGATAGCCGCTCGGCGAGGGGTCGTACAGGCGGCCGACGGCCTGGCGCACCGCGCGCTGGGTCTTGAACGGCTCCTTGAACCAGTCATAGATCCAAGGCGTCAGGAGAGTCGGCTCGTTGCCGAGCAGGGCGTGGCGCGAGTGGAACCTGCGCCTCACGTCATTCGGCTTTTCGAGGAGCCCGTCGAGCTTGTGCGCGGCGGGCCGGCTGCCGCCGAGCCGGTCCGCGAGCCCGCCCAGGTCATACGGCACCATCCACCGGTACTGGGCGCCGTCGCCCTCGACGAAGCCGATCTTCGAGGTGGGGTTGAAGTGGGCCGGAAAGCCGCCGTCGCGGCGCCTCGGCTCGATGTACCCGGTCCGGTGATCGAACGACCGCGTCCACCGCGCGGCGCGTCGCATGTAGGTTCGGTAAGCCGGCGAGTCGCCCAGGGCGCGGGCGGCGAACTGGGCGATCGAGAAGTCGGCCGTCTCGTACTCGAGCGTGGTCGCCGCAGACCCACGGACCGCGTTCGGGCTCCCGGTCACCGCCGTCGTCCCGCCCCCCTGGTGGTTGAGCTCGAATGGGATGTAGCCCAGCGATCGGTAGGGGGCGAGGCCTTGTCGCTCGACGTAGTCGCCGTTCGGGCTGCGGCAGCGCCGCGTCGCTCCCCTGACCATCGCGGCCATTGCGGCGGAGGGGTCGAAGCGGTCGGCGCCGAGCGCTGCGGCGCTCGCGATCGCAGGGTCGGCCGGATCGCCGATCATCTCCATCGTCTGGCCGTCGGCGAACGCCCACTTGGGCAGACAGCCGCTTTGATCGGAGTCGTTGAGCAACGATCGCACCAGGTCGCCGGCCCGCGCGGGGACGAGCAGCGCGAGAAGGGGCACCTCGGATCGATACACGTCCCAGCCCGAGAAGTCGGTGTATTGGACGTGGCCGTCGGCGCTGTGCACCCGCCCGTCCATGCCCGGGTACTGGCCGTTTGCGTCGCTGAACGTCCGCGGGGCGATCATCGCGTGGTAGAGGTCGGTGTAGAAGGTGCGTCGATCGGGGCGCGAGCCCCCGCCGACCCGGATCAGGCCGAGCTTCTCGTTCCATGCCCGGTGGGCCCGGTTGCGGACCGATCGAAAGCTGCGCCCCGCGGTTTCGGCCTCGAGGTTGTGCCGGGCGTTTGCGATGCTCACGAACGAGATCCCGACCCGGACCGTAATCCGGGGCCGGTGGGTCGCGTCCATCGTCACGTAGGCGCCCGTCTCGGCTCGTCGAGGCGGGAACGCGCGGGAGCGCTCGTCGCTGCTCGCGGTGGAGTGGCGCTCGAGGCGGTCTCTCTTCCAGGTCCCGTAGGTGCGGAACGGATGGCTGAACTGCGCATCGAAGTAGACGCCGTAGGAGGGGCGCTGAAGGCAGAAGTACCCACTTGTCGCCGCGCCGCTCACCTCTCGTCGGCCGGGGTGGATATGGACCGCGGCGCGCCGATCGGGCATCGCGCTGCCGCCGGCGTCGATCATCATCGTCGCCGCGTGGGTGCGCGGATAGCTGAATCGTCCGACGGCCGCCCGGGTCGACGAGGTCAGCTTGACGTCGGTCGAGTCCGGCTGGCCCGGATCGAGCCTCACCTCGTATAGCCCGGGCCGGGCCCGCTCTTGCGCATGGTTGAAGTCGAGGGCGTACCGCGAGTCGAGGCTCTCGTTCCCCCGCGCGACCGGAGAGCCGTCGGGCGGCTTGGCGGTCGGAATGAACGGGAAGTCCTGGTAGCTCCGACAGCCGGCTCCGCTCAGGTGCGTGAGGCTGAGCCCCGTGATCCTCCCGTGCCGCCCGCCGGGGGTCGCGTACTGGTAGCCACGCGAGTTCAGGTCAGGGCTCCACTGGATCATCCCGAAGGGCATCGTCGGTCCCGGGAAGGTCCTGCCCGCGCCGCTGTTGCGCGTCCTGCGCATCGTCCCGGCGAACGGGTTCACGTAGCGGCTCAGGTTGCCAGACGACCCGGTAGCGCTGGGCGGCCCGAGGCCGAGAAGGGCAGAACCGAACGAGGCGAGTACGACCAGCGCGAACGTGCGGCTGCGCCAGCGGCGGGCCAGGGTCGGTTCCGCCATCGAGGGGGCGGATCTCCAGCGCGGCTGATCTCCGACCCCGGCCTCGATCGTCAGCCCCGGTCCCTGATCCGCGCCGGGGGGGCGAAGTCCCACTGATGCGACACGGCGGCGATCAGCTGCGAGCTGGGGACCAGCGAGGGGTCGACCGGCTCCGGACGGTGGGACCGGAACCGCCGCAACCAGAAGCGTCCCTGTGCGACGCGGCTCTCGCCGACCGGGCTGAAGCCCGCCGGCGGAGCCGACGACAGGCCCTTGCTGAGCAAGTCGAGGTTGCGGACCCTGATCGGACGGGTCCCGAACTTGAACCTGCTGGCGCCAAGGTAGTAGGAGATCGGGACCTGTCCGAGCGGGGGCGTGATGACCATTCCGCTCGAAGGCGCCGGGCCGATCGCCTGGGCCGCGGCCCGCCAGTCGGGCCGCTCCATCCGCGGCGCGAGGTTGACGGCGGCGAAGACGACGACGAACAGGGAGCACGCGAGCGCGGTCGCGCAGATGCCGAGGCGCCCGGCTCGGACGGATCCGAAAGCGATTCCCGCGGCGACGAGGAGCGGCACGAGCGAGGCGATCATGTTGCGCGCGTTGACGAAGTCGAAGCCGTTCAGCGCGAGCAGGATCGGGATCGCGAACGCGGCGAGCGCGACCACGAGTGCAACCATCGCGCCGGCCCGCTCCCGGCCATTCCCGAACCGCCAAAGGATCGCGATCGCCGCGGCTGCGAACGACAGCACGCAGACGCCGCAGGTGATCTGGAGGATCCCGACCGCGCCACCTCCGAGGATCGGTGGCTCCACGCTGGCGGCGAAGTGGACCGGGATCTGCCAGGCGCGCTCCGCGATCCCGACGCTCGCAAACGGGCTCGCGGACCGACCACTCTGTTGGACGGCCGCCAGCGGGGCGAGCGCGAGCGCGACGCCCGTGGTGGCGGCGAGCGCCGCGACGGCCCGCGCCCGGGGGCGCGTGGTCGCCACCAGGAGGATTCCCTCGGGGACGATCGCGAAGACCGCGAAGTAGTGGGAGAGCAGGGCCAGCGCGGAGGTGAGGGCCCACAGCGCCAGATTGGTCACGGTCGGAGCGCGCCTGGCTCGCGCGAACACGAACAGGCCGATGGTCGCGAACATCACCATCAGGGCGTAGGAGCGGGCTTCCTGCGAGTACCAGATCAGGAAGGGGTTGGTGGCGACCAGCGCCGCGGCGATCAGCCCCGCGCGCCGGGAGCAGAGTTGCCTCGCAGCGAGGAACGCAGCCGGAACGGTCAATGTGCCGAAGATCGCCGATAGGAGGCGAAGGTCGTCCTGGGCGGTTCCCAGCGCCTTCGACCACCCCCAGGCCAGCACGTAGTACAGGGGTGGGTTGCGCTCCAGGTGGGCGACCGCGGCGAGCGTCCCCGTCAGGGTGGGGTGGAGCACCAGGATCGCGGTCACCGCCTCGTCGTGGTCGAAGCTCTGAACGTTCAGGGTCGAGAAGCGAAGCAGCGCCGCGACCGCCGTGATCGCGACGAGCGCCAGCGGCTCGGCCCGCTCGCGCAGCACCGAGCGCAGGCGTCCCAGCTCGACCGGAGGGCTCGCGACTCCAACCGGGCTCCCCGCGCCCGGCGCGACGTCACCGCGGGGCGAGACGACGCCGCCATCGCCCTGCTCGGAGGCGGTCTCGCGACTTCGGTCGGCGCCCGCGGAAACGCTCATAGGCTTCTACTCCGGAACCTCGTCCCGGTGCGGACCGCAACATATGCAGCGTTTCTAAACGAGCCCTGAAACGTCCGGCACGGGGTCGTTCCTCCGGGTCGCGGCGAGCCCCCCGGCGATCGAGTACGTCAACGCCGCGCCGCGCGGCGCGCCGTGCGGTCGAGAGCCACGAGCCTCGGTGAGCCCCAGCCGCTGACCAGGTCGTAGCCGCCCTTCGCCGAGCAGCACCCGAGCGGCTTGCCGCCCCCGGCGGCCGCGGGGATCAGCTCGCCGAGGTCGTTATCGCCCGTGCGCAGGTCGCCGAACACGGTTCGGCGCGATGAGGAGCGGCCCAGCCTGTAGAGCAGGGGATTCAGGAAGCCGAGCCCCGGCTGACGGTGGCGACTCGCCGACTGGTCGGCGAGGGCGATCCCGCCGGCGATCAGGGGCGTGGCGGCGCTGGTCCCTCCAATCGCGGTCCAGCCGGGAGTCTGCTGCGGGAACGTCGTGCAGACAGGAGCGGTGCAGTAGATGGCGTACCCGGGGATCACGTCGGCCAGAGCCGCCACATCGGGCACCGTGCGGGCCTGGTCGGAGGAGGCAACCTTCTGCCACCACGGCTTGTCGAACAGGAGGCTGTAGCCCCCGCCGGTTGCGGCGAAGGCGTCTGGCTCGTCGTTCCAGACCAGCTCGCGGGCGATCGCGTTCTGCGTGCTCAAGACGAGGTTGGTGCCCCCGACCGCGGTCACGTAGGGAGACGTGGCGGGAACGCTGGTCGCCAGCAGGCCGAGCGCGGTGCCGCCCTCGGTGCACATGCTGGAGCCCTGGTCTCCCGCGGCGACGAGCGTGGAGATCCCCGCCGCGGCGGCGATCGAGAACACGTTGCCGTACGCCTCGGCGAAGACCCGCTGGCCGACGTAGCGGGGCTCGCATGACTCGATCGAGATCGAGATCACGTCGGGCCGGGTGCCCTTCCTGCCGAGCGCGGCAGCCATCGTCTCGAGCAGCCCAGGCGCGGAGGAGGAGCCTTCGAAGACGTCCATGCCGTCCACCTTCGGCGCCGCCGCCGAGAACACCTCGAGGTCCAGCGTCGTCTCGTCGGCCGGCGGCAGGACCCCTCCGCCCACAGGATGGACATGTATCGGCGGGATGGAGATCCCGAAGCACTGCCCGAACGTCGCTATGTCGGAACGCTTGAAGCCATCGATCTCGACGAAGGAAACCCGCTCCCCGCCGCCACGAAGGCCATGCGACTGAAGCTTGTCGTGCCCATAGGCGGTCAGGTACTGGTTCGGGGTGAAAGCCGAGTCGGGCGGCGCGAAGCCCGCGGTCCGCCCGGCGCTGCACCCTGACGGCGTGCCGGTCCGATCGCGTTCGGAGCCGTGCGCCGGGGGCAGGGGCGGGATCGAATCGGCCCCGGTATCCACGGCCCCGGGGGCGTCACTCAGCAGGCTGACGCCGGTCACCGCACCCCGAAGGCCACGCGGAACTCGCCCCGGCGCCGCTCGACGCTCGGGCCCCAAGCGCCTGGCCGAGCGATCGACACCCGACGCCCTACGGCCGAGGAGCCGGTCGGCGCGGGCCGCCGACATCGTGGCCAGCAGGTAGGTCCTCGTGGGACCGATCCGGCCGCGGACTCCGCGGGCGCCGAGCCAGCGAATCGCGCGGGACCGGGTTGAGCTCGAGGCGCCGAACCGGCGGATCAGCCGGCCCACCCCGCTGTAGTCGCGGTAGCGAGGCGAGGCCGGGTCGGACACGTGACGCACGAGGCGGGCCAGCCCGTGTGGGTGGCGGAGCTCGAGCAGCGCCTCGACCCGCGACGAGGTCCCCGCCGACGCGGGGGCCGGCCCGATCGCCGCCGTGGCTGCGGTCACCGAAGCGACGATCGCCGCCAGTGCCAGGGCTCGTCTCGAAGCCCGATCCACGGTGCCCATCGCGGCGAAATCCTAGGCTCCACCTCGGATCGACCCGCTGGCCAGAGGCCCCGGCCACCCCGCCTGGGGGCTCGATGGACCGGGACGACCAGCTCAGCTACGGGTAGCCGGCCTCGCGGCAGCTCGCCTGGATCGAGAGCGCATTTGGGTCCTCGCGGTTAGCGTTCTGCGCGCAGATCCTGGTCGCATGAGCCCCGCAGGCGTTGAGCTCCTCGCCGCCCATGACATGCGCGATCGTGGCTCGGATGCATCCGGGACCGGGCGCAGGGCGCGAGTTTCCGGCGGTTGCGACGATCAGCAGGAGTATCGCAAGGGCCGTGGCGACGACCGTGCTGATCGCCACCGTCCGCTCACGGGGGCTCAGCTTGCGCAGCGGCCTCCGGGTCCGCTGCCAGTGTCCCTCGAGGGGCATGGCGGCCAGATTAGCGGCTGGCTTTCGGGTCGCGGGAATCGCGACAGGGCCAGGGTGGCCCTCCTGGTAGCTCGCGAATTCGACAACCGGGCGAACAGGGCCGCTGGATCTTTGTACATCTGTCCGTAGGCACGGCTTCGCATCGCGGGCAACCTTTGCGGCGCCAAACCATTGGGCAGGACGTCCGCATGGGAGCGTGGCTTGTCTCTCGCCTGCCGCAATCAGAAAGGAACTACCAAATGGACTGGTTGAGCCCTGGCGACAACGCCTGGCAGATGACTGCCGCGACGTTCGTCGGCCTGATGAGCGTTCCGGGCCTCGTCGTCCTCTACGGCGGCATCATGCAGAAGAGATGGTCGGTGAACTCGATGATGATGGCGTTCGTCGCGTTCGCGATCGTCCTGATCGCCTGGGTGGGCTACGGCTTCAAGATGGGCTTCGGCGCGCCGATTCACATCTTCGGGGCCGATGGCGGCAGCTTCTTCGGGAACTTCCTGGGCAAGCCCGGGCCCGTTCTCGACAGCTCCTCGCTCCTGCACCAGGGGACGATCCCCCTGCTCGGGGACGTGGGCAAGCTGGCGTTCCCGCAGTCCTCGCTGATCTACTTCCAATTCGTCTTCGCGGCGATCACGCCGATCCTGATGCTCGGCTCGGTGCTGGGCCGGATCAACTTCAAGGCGTGGATCCTGTTCGTCTTGCTCTGGTCGAGCCTGATCTACACGGTCAACGCGTTCATGATCTGGGGCGGCGGTTACTTCGCCCAGCAGGGCGCCCTCGACTTCTCGGGCGGCTACGTGATCCATCTGGCGGCCGGGGTGTCGGGCTTCATCGCCGCCGCCGTCATCGGACCGCGCCTTCAGCGTGACCGCGAGGTCGACGCGCCAAACAACCTCGCAATGGTGGCGGTCGGCGCCGGACTGCTGTGGCTCGGATGGAACGGCTTCAACGGCGGCGATCCGTATCTCGCCAACGCCGACGCCTCTGCGGCGGTCCTGAACACGAACCTCTGCACCGCGGTGGCGTTCCTGGTCTGGGTCGGACTCGACTACGCGACCGGGCGTAAGCCGAGCCTGATCGGATCGGTCAACGGAATGATCACCGGGCTCGTCGCCATCACACCGGCCGCCGGTTTCGTAAACGGCTGGGGGGCGATCGCGATCGGCGTGATCGCGGCCTCGATCGTGTACCTGGCGCTGAACTACCTGAGCCGGGTGGCGCCATTCCGCAACGTCGACGACACCCTCGGCGTGGTGTATACGCACGGATTCGCGGGTCTTTCCGGCGGCCTTCTGACCGGGATCTTCGCCAACTCGGCGATGGCCAGCGCGTTCGGTGTGTCGGCGAGCGGGTTGATCTCCGGCGGCGGCTTCGACCTGCTCAAGTGGCAGCTGCTGACGGCAGCATGGGTGATCGCGTACTGCGCGGTCGGTACGTACATCGTCCTGCGGGTCGTCAGCCTCGTCGTCTCGCTGCGGATGGACGAGAAGGACATGGAGGAGGGCGACGTCGCGGTCCACGGCCACGAGGTCTATCCCTCGGACGTCCCCTCGCTCGGATTCCCGTCCGGGGTCCCGACCCCACCGCCGGCGCCGGCGGAGGGCACGGCATAAGGGACGTCGTCATGCGGGTGGCGACGATCAGCGCCTCGGCTCCTTCGAACGGAGTCGCTTGACCCGCGGCGCACCGCGAACCGCACGACCGCCTCGGCCAGTCCGGCCGGGGCGGTCGTCGGTCGCGACCAGGCCTCCTCGGGAGGGGAACGTCCTAACGATCGCCGCCGCGATACTGGCCGGCAGCCGTCCGGAGCACGTCGACCATCGTCGCGACGGCGGGCATCACCGCCGCTCCTCGCGGGGTCGCGGCCAGGACCCCGCGTACGGGCTCATCCGGGCGTAGCGGCCGGATCACCACGTCGTCGCGCGCGATCGAAAGTGCGAGCTCGGGGATCAGCGCCACGCCGACGCCCGCGGCGACCAGGCCCTGCACGGTCTGAAAGTCGTCGCTCTCGAACGAGACCCGCGGCTCGAAGCCCGCCGCGTGGCAGGAGCGGACGACGTAGCGCGCGTAGGGCGTCGAGGCCGAGGTCTGAACCCACGACTCCTCGCTCAGGTCCTCGAGGCGGACCGTCCGCTTGTGGGCCAGCCTGTGTCCATGCGGGAGCGCCACGCGCAGCGGGTCGTCAAGCAGGTCGAAGCGCCGCAAACCGGCCCCGAGCTTCTCGCTGACGCCACGGAACTCGTAGACGAGCACGAGATCGAACTCGCCGGCCCGAAGGCGCGGGACGATCTCGCCCGGCTCGCCCTCGACGAGGCTGAGCGCAACGTCGGGGTGCGAGGCGCGAAAGGTCGCGATCGCGACCGGCATCAGAGTGGCGCCCGCGGTCGGAAACGAGGCCATCCGAAGGCGGCCTCCACCAACGCCGGCGATCGCCGCGACCTCGGCCTCTGCGGCTTCGAGCTGCGAGAGGATCCCGTCGACGTGCTCGACCAGCGCCGCGCCGGCCGGGGTGGGGCGGACCCCGCGCCGATCGCGCTCGATCAGAGGAACGCCCGCCTCCGCCTCGAGCTTGGCCACGGCCTGTGAGACGGCCGATTGGGTGTACGAGAGCGCGTCCGCGGCGGCCGAGAAGGAGCCTTGGGCCGCGACCTCGCGGAGCAGCTTGAGGCGCTGCACATTCAGCATTAGTATCGCTAATTTATAGGATCACGAACTTTCCTTGCGGTGATGGCAGGTGTTTGCGACGATCGTGGCGAACTTCAGGACTGACCCCAAGCGAGGAGAAACCCGCATGAGTCCCAGAATCATCGTTTCCTATGACGACACCGACAACGACCGCGACGCGCTGGCGCTCGGTCGCCTCCTGGCGGTCTCGGGCGCCGAGCTGTCGCTCGCGTACGTTCGCCACCAGGTCGCCGACGAGCGCGACCGCGAGGCGCTCGAGCAGAAGCAGGCCGAGGAGCTCCTGAGCCACGGCGCGCGCTCGATCGGCGCCCCCGACACCCCGCGGCACGTGGTCGTCCACGCTTCGACCGGCGACGGCCTCAGCGAGCTCGCCGCCAGCGAGAACGCCGACGTCGTCGTGTTCGGGTCCGAGTACCGGACCGCGGCCGGCTCGGTGCTCCCCGGAACCTCGGCCAAGCGCCTGATCAACGGCGGCACGACGGCGGTCGCCATCGCACCCGCCGACCTTCGTTCGCGAGCCTCGGTCCGGGTCGCGAAGATCGGCGTGCTGAGCGAGGGCGACAGCGCCGCCGAGGAGACGGCGCGAAGCCTGGCGAGCGCCCTGGGTGCGACCGTGACCGAACCGGGCTCGGGCCCCGTCGACCTGATGGTCCTCGGCTCGCGCGAGGGGACGCCCGACGGGCGCCTCGAGCTCAGCGCGAGCGCCGAGTACGCGATCGAGACGGCGGCCAGTCCGGTGCTCGCGGTTCCGCGTCGCGCCCCCGTCGCCTTCGCCGAGCCCGCGCTGTCCGCCAGCTGAGGCGGGCCACCTGACGTTTGCCACGCGCCCGCCGATGCGGGCGCGTCGGCGTTCGGGTGCTCGCGGTGTTCGCCGGCGGTACGGACGCCACCTACCGCGAGGCGCGGCAGGCGCGTCGGAGGCGCTCGGTCAGCGCCTGAAGCGAAGCCGGCTCGTCAGGGTCGAGGCGAATCATGCCGAGATCCGGCAGGGCTGCCGACGAAGCCTCGTCGCCGAGTTGCGTGACGATCGCCCGGCCGCCGAGCGCACCGATCGCCAGGCCGGCGTCGAACAGCCACTCCGGGGAGGGGTCGGCTCGCTCGACCACCAGGATTGCGACCACGATCTCCCCGCCATACGCCGTCGGCTCCGTGCCAGGGGCCGTCGCTGGCGCCAGGAGTCGAGCCCTCAACGCGGCCCACTCGACGGTCTGGACGTCGAGCGGCTCGAGGAGCGGGGCGACGGTGCCGCGGCCCGTCGGCGTCTCGGCCAGGATCGCGGCCGACGTCGCCTGCGCTTGGGCTCGGCTGAGGACAGCCACGGTGACGTCCTCCGCGGAGCGCTCGGCGTTCTGCCAGCCGCCCCCGTGGGCGAGTTCGGGCGGCGAAAGCTGGGGCCCCTCGAGGATCCGCAGGGTGCTGTCCTTCGGAACCCACTCGCGATCCCCGAGGGCGAGCGGCCGGCCGTGTCGCCACGGCTCGACGACGATTCGCGACAGCCGCTCGGGGCTCAGGTTGAACGCCCAAGCACGCCGAATCGACTGGCGGATCTCGACGTGGAAGGGCACGGACGGATTGATGCTATTGAGGTGCGCCGAACGGCTCGCGGGTGGACCGCCGCGAGCCGGCGGCGGGTTACGCCGCGGTCCGCCAGGCGGCCAGCGCCTCGTCGTTGGCGAGTCGGCCGAGCGCGCGCGCCTCGAGCTTGCGGGCCCGCTCCTGGGTCACCCCGAGCCGACGTGCGACCTCGCGGACCGAGGTCTCCGGCTCGCCGGCGGTGCCAAAGCGAAGCTCGATCACCCGTCGCTCCTCGTCGGGGAGGATCGCCAGGGCGCTGCCAACCGCATTCTCCTGATGGCGCTCCAGGATCTCGTCCTCGACGCTGGCGGCGCTCTCTGCACGGAGCTCGCCCAGGCTCGTTTCGCCGTCGCCGACCGGGGCATCGAGGCTGGTCGTGACCCGGGTCAGGTCGCGGATCGCCTTCACCTCATCAAGCGGCAGCTTGGCCTTCTCGGCGACCTCCTCGTCGGAGGGCTCGCGGTTGAGCCGCGCGCCGAGCTCGCTGAAGACGCGATTCACGGTGCGCTCGCGCTGCGCGACGTGGGCCGGAATCCGCACCGGCCGGCCGGTGTTGTCCAGGCCGCGCTGGATGGCCTGCTTGATCCACAGCACGGCATAGGTCGAGAACTTGTATCCGCGCCGCCAATCGAACTTCTCAGCCGCACGAATCAGTCCCAGCATCGCCTCCTGGACGAGGTCCGGCAGCGGAAGCCCGTGGCCTTGGTAGCGCCGCGCAAACTTGATCACCAACCGCAGGTTGGAGTTGATCAGCAGCTCCTTGGCGCCGAGGTCGCCGCGCTCGATCCGCTTCGCGAGCTCGACTTCCTCCTCGCGGGAGAGCAGGGCGTAGCGGCTTGCCTCGTTGTAGAGGTGCTGGAGACCGTCCGTGGTCTGCGACGCGGTCGAGTGCGCCTCGCCGCGCCGCTCCGTCGCGGGGGTCGGGGCGCCGTGCGGGCCGCGCCGGCGTGTTGGCTCGGTGCGCTGGCCTGCAGCGCCTCGCGTACGGCCCGTCGGTCTCCTCTGTTCGTTTGAGTTGTCCATTGCTTCACAAAGTATAGTGGCATTATCGCGGAAAGCAAGGGTGGCCTCAGTCGCCAGGCGCGCCCGTGCCGTGCCTGATAACGTCATCTTAACGTGAACGTCAGGATCTTCTCGCAGGCGGCTCCTTGAGCGACCGTGGCCAGGCGCTTCGGATCGGCGAGGTCGCCGAGCTCACGGGCACGACGACCCGGACGATTCGATACTACGAGGAGATCGGCCTGCTCCCTACCACGCAACCGCGCGCACCGGGGTCGCATCGCAGCTACGAGCAGGCCGACGTGGAGCGGCTTCGCGACGTGCTGCGCCTCAAGGACCTGCTCGGGGTGTCGCTCGAGGAGCTTCGCGAGCTCGCCGCGGCCGATGTGGCTCGTGCCTCGCCGCGGTGGGAGTGGGACGGGGGGATCGAGGATCCTGCTCGACGTCGCAAGGTGCTCTCAGAAGCGCTCGGCCACGTCGAGCTGCAGCTCGAGCTGGTGCGGCGGCGTGGCGCCGACATCGACGGGCTCGATCGCGAGCTGACCGCCAAGCGCCGGCGCCTTCAAACGCGCCTCAACGAGACTCAGGTCCCCGGCGAAGACGCCTGATCGTGGGGCGGCGCCCCGGGGCCACGCCTCGGGTCAAGGTGTTAGGGTTCCCTAAGGCGAATCCCGTCAGACCGGAGTCGGGATCGTCCCCCCGCCAAATCTGTCGATGAGCCCTCGCATCCCGATCCGCACCGCCCTCTTGTGGGGGCGTCGGCGCTTCGGCGCTGGCGGTCCTCGTCTGGCAGATGGCGACCTCGTCTGGAGGCGTCCCAGACCCCACCGACCCGAGCGCGCGGCTCAGTCACGGGGCGGTCCTCTTCGACAGCGGGCTGCTCGTCTTCCGGGAGGGCCTCGAGACGATTCTGGTCCTGGCGGCCGTGCTGGCGAGCTTTCTGGGGGCGAACCGTGCCCTGCGCGGTCCGGTGGCGGCCGGTGGCGCGACGGGTTTCGGGGCCACCGTCGCGACCTGGCTCATCGCCGTCGGCCTGCTGGGCGCCCTCGGCGCGCGGGGCCTCGACGTTCAGGCGGCCACCGGGTTGTTGGCGGTCGTCGTCCTGCTGGTGGTCATGAACTGGTTCTTCCACCGCATCTACTGGACGGCTTGGATCTCCAGCCACCACCGCAGGCGGCGGCGCCTGCTCGACCAAAGCCACGGAGACGTCGCCCGAAAGGGCGTCCTGTTCGGCCTGGTGCTCCTGGGCTTCACGTCTGTCTATCGGGAGGGATTCGAGGTCGTCCTGTTCCTACAGAACCTCCGGCTCGAGTACGGGTCGTCGACGGTGCTCGAAGGAGTCGCGATCGGGCTGGGCCTGACCGCAGCCGTCGGGGTGGTCACCTTCACCCTCCATCGACGTCTGCCGTACAAGCGCCTGCTGGTGATCACCGGGGTGCTGCTCGGCGTCGTGCTGGTGGTCATGGTCGGCGAGAGCGTTCAGGAGATGCAGCTGGCCGGGTGGCTGCCGACCACCACCATCGACGTTGCGATCCCAGGCTGGCTGGGCCTTTGGTTCGCGATCTTTCCGACCGTCGAGGGGCTGGTCGCGCAGCTGCTCGCGGCCGGACTCGTGATCGGCTCCTACCTCGTGGCGGTCGAGCTCAAGGTCCACCGCCCGCGTCGCCGCGGGCTGCTCGCCGCCGAGCAGGCGGAGGCGCCGGCGCCGGCGCTCAGCCGGCCGTGACCAGGACGCCGTTCCCCGACGGGTCTCGGATGGCGATTCGATCGGCGGCCGGGTCCGAATGAACCCCGGCCTCGGCGAGCCTCAGCCGAAGGCGCTCGAGCTCGATCGTGTCGTCGACGGCGAGCTCGAAGTGGCTCAAGCCGAGCGCCCCCGGTGGCGGCGGGGGCGCACCCGGGCCATTCCAGGTGTTGAGGCCGACGTGGTGGTGGTAACCGCCCGTCGACACGAACAGGGCCCCGGGGAAGCCGCGCGTCGTGACGTCGAACCCGAGCAGCTCGCAGTAGAAGGCCTCGGCCCGTCGAAGGTCGGCTACGTTCAGGTGGACGTGGCCGATCCGCGTCGAGGCCGGCACCACGGCTTCGTCATCGTCGGCGTCGGTCGCCTCGGCCACGAGCCGGTCGAGATCGAGGGGTAGGGTCGCCATCTTGATCTCGCCCCCGGCGCGGGGCCAGTCCTCGGGAGGGCGGTCGCGGTAGAGCTCGATCCCGTTCCCCTCCGGGTCGTCCAGGTAGAGCGCCTCGCTGACCAGGTGATCCGCGACGCCGGTGAGCGACCATCCGGAGCCGGCGACGCGCCGCAGTGCGAGGGCGAGCGCATGCCTGGTCTCCAGGAGGATCGCGAGGTGAAAGAGGCCGGTGGTCCCGGGAGGCCGCCCCGGCGCGCTCGGCGAGGGGACCAGCTCGACGAGCGTCTCCTCGCCGACGCCCATCCGGAGGACCCCGCCGTCGGTGCCCAGCGCCCGAAGCCCGATCGTCTCCCGGTAGAAGTCGCCGACCCGCTCTGAGTCCCGGACGTTGAGGCGAACCGCGCGCGGCTTCATGACCGTGCGGTGACCCGGCAGACCGATAGCCCCCGGGGCGCGCCTCTTGCGGCGAGTCGCTTGTTGCGGCCGAACGAGAAGCGGGGGTCCTCGATCTGCTCACGCGCCGCCTGCGACACCAGGACCTCCCCGCCCTTTGCGGAGTCGGCGACCCGAGCGGCCACGTTCACGTCCACGCCCAGGTAGTCGTGCCCGACCCGGCGCGGACGCCCCACGTGGACCCCGGCGCGGAGCTCCGGGCGATGGCCGGCGATCTGGATTTCCCCGACGCGTGCCTGGTCGTCCAGCGCGGCGCTGACCGCGCCGCCGGCGGCGCCGAAAACGGACATCGAGCCGTCGCCGAGCCGCTTGACCACGGTTCCTCCGTGACTCGAGATCGCGGCGTCCTCGGCCTCCGCGACGCGGCGAAGTAGCTCCAGCGCCGTCTCGTCGCCCGCCTCCAGGGCCCACGAGGAGAAGGCGACGAGATCGGTGAAGAGGATTGCCACGTCGGCGTTTCCCCGACCACGGCCCTGGGCCTCGGACAGCGCCTGCCAGGCCTGAAGGGCGCCGAGTCCCAACTCGCGCATGGCGCTCGGTCGCTCTGCCTGGGCCTCGCGCACGAGCCGGCCGAGTCGATCGGGTGCACGTCCGGGAGCCGTCGACAGGGCGTCGCCGTAGCGCTCGTCGCCCGGCAGCAACTGTCGAATCCGCTTCGCGGTGGCGACCAACGCGGGCTTGGAGTCGGTGCGGCGGACCCGTTCGCCGAGGGTTCCGGCGCTGCACTCGCGGGGTGGCTCCTCGGCACTCGGCTCGTGATCGGCGCTCATCGGCCAATGGTCGTTGATCGGCGCGTCCGCCGCGTCGACGGGTTCGCGCCGGCTCGCCGCCGGGTGGCTCGAGGCGCCCGGCGCTCCGCGGAGGGCCAGTAGCCTGACGGGCGCGATGAGTCGCTTCGAGGGCCTGCCCGACACCCGGACGAGCCTCAGGGGCCTGACCGACGAGGGCCACGAGGCATGGCTGATCCGCTCGATCGCAGGCAAGCTCTACCGCTGCCCCGGCTGTCACGGCGAGATCGCGATCGGCGCCGACCACGTCGTCGTCCACTACGTTCGAAGGGCGGGCGGCTCCGATCACCACCACTGGCATCGGCGGTGTGCGGAGGAGATCCTGGTCGGTGAGCTCCGGGGCTTGAAGCCGGTCCCGGCGGGCGAGTCGAGTCAGGGTCGCCTCGTCGCTCGAGGGCGCCGGCCGGCCGGCCGGCGCCGTAGGCGCTGATAGTGGCAGGCGGGCACCGGCCGGCGGGCTCGATCGACGTCGACGCGGCGCTCGGAAGGGTCGGGCTCACGGCGCCCATGCGCGACCTGGCGACCCGCGACTGGGACGTGATCCTGGTCGGCGGCGGCCATAACGGGCTCACCGCGGCGGCCTATCTGGCCCGAGCCGGCCGGTCGGTTCTGGTCATCGAGCGCCGCGAGGTGCTGGGCGGCGCCTGCACGCTCGAGCGCCCGTTTCCGGATCCGGCCTACCTGGTCAGTCCCTGCGCCTACGTTGTGGGCCTCCTGGATCAGAGGGTGATCACCGAGCTCGGCCTCGAGCGCCTGGGCTACCGGGTGATCCCGGCCGACCCCGCCCTCTGGTGCCCCTTCGAGGACGGATCGTCGTTCGCGTCGTTCCTGGACCGCGATCGAACCGTCGCCCATATGGAGGCGAACAGGTTCTCGGCGGGCGACATCCGCGGGGTGCTCGGCTATCAGGAGGTGTTCGGGCGCCTGCGGAGGCTGCTCCGCGACGGACCTGCGGGCGACACGTGGGCGGGCTCGTCGCCGACCCGTGCCGAGATCGAGGAGATACTCGGGCACGACCGGGAGCTGGTCTCGATCGTGTTCGAGGAATCGATCGCCGAGACCCTCGATCGCTACGTGGACGACCAGCGGCTGAAGGACGCGTTGATGGGCCAGGGTGTCATCGGGACGAACGCCGGCCCCAGGGACCCCGGGACCGCGTCGGTCCATCTCCTGCACCACCAGGGCGACCTGCTCGGGCTGGGGTCCGTGTGGGGCTACGTCGTGGGGGGCATGGGGCGGATCTCGTTCGCGATCGCGCAGGCCGCGCTCCAGGCGGGCGCCGAGATCGCTGCGGGAGTAGAGGTCGAGCGGATCGTGCCCGGCCAGGGCGTTGAGGTCTCCGGTGGCGAGCTGATCCGGGCCCGGACCGTGATCTCGAACGCCGACCCGAAGCGAACCCTCGCGATGCTCGGTCCCGAGGCCGTCTCCCCCGCTTTCAGGAAGCGGCTGGAGGGCTGGGACGTCGGCTCTCCGGTGGTCAAGCTGAACGCGGGGCTGGTCCGCCTTCCCACCTTCCCGGCTGCCGGCGACGTGGATCCCCATCGGGCGATGCTTACCGTGACGCCCGGCCTCGACGCATGCCAGGAGGCCTACGAGGCGTGTCTTCGCGGTGAGCCGCGGATCGGGTTCGCCGAGCTCTACTTCCAGACCGCCTACGACCCCTCGGTCGCGCCACCCGGGCGCCACCTGATGAGCGTGTTCGCCCATTACGCGCCCTATGAGCTCTCCGGCGGGGGATGGGACGCCCGCCGCGACGAGGTCGCCGACATGATCCTGGACGCGATCGCGGTCCACGCACCCGACGTGCGCGAATGCGTCGAGTATCGCCAGGTGCTCGGCCCGCCCGACATCGAGAGCCAGATCGGACTGACCGGCGGTCACATATTCCAGGGCCAGGCCCTGCCGAGCCAGATGTGGGATCGGCGGCTCCCGGCGCGCACCCCGGTTTCCGGCTTCTACATGTGCGGCGCGGCGACCCACCCCGCGGGCTCGGTGATCGCGCTGAACGGCCGAAACGCCGCGATGGCCGTGCTCGAGGACACGGGCGGCTGACCGGGGCTCACCGGTCGGGCAAGCCGCCAGGGAGGCGTGGCGGCGTGAATCGTTAGCGACTGCTCACGCCTCACCCATACTGCACGTCGCTGCCCACCGAAAGTAAGTCGCTGCAAATGCGGTACTTTCGCGCCTGGCCGGCCTACCCAAATAGCGGATGTGTGATGGTCATCACACACAAACGGGTGTTCGCCTGAGACGCTGCCGCGCCTTGCCCCTAGGGCGCGCGCCGCCGATCGGCGCGCTCTTCAAGACCGCCCAGGGGAGACGGACGCCCGGCAAACCGGAGCGCACGAGCGAAGGCCACGCACGCGTGCCTTCGCTGCTGCGCGCGGCCATGCGGTGATCGCGCCGGGCTTCGAATCGAACTGGAGGTGGTTCATCCGTGTCCGTCGCAAAGCGAAGGCTCATCGTCACGACCGCAGCCGCCTTGGCGCTCAGCGTCGCCACCCAGGCGGCAGGCTCCGAGGCGACCCAGCCCGCCGCCGAGAAGGCGGCGAATCGCGCCGTCCACGGCGATCGGGCACGGCTCGCCGTGCTCGCCAAGCCGTCCCGGCACTTCCACGAGTCGGTCCGCATCGCCCATCGCCGGGCCGAGCGCGCGCGGGCCCAGGCGGCCCACGGCTCGAGCGACACGACCGCTTTCCCCTCCCCGGAGTCGGTCGGGGTCTCGAGCGGGACGCTCGATTCGATCGCGGCATGCGAGTCGGGCGGGAACCCCGCGGCGGTCTCGCCTGACGGGACCTACCGGGGCAAGTACCAGTTCGACTACGGGACCTGGGCCTCGGTAGGTGGGTCCGGCGATCCCGCCGCCGCCCCCGAGGACGAGCAGGACTACCGCGCCGCCCTTCTCTACAGCCGGGGGGGCTCGAGCCCCTGGCCGATCTGCGGATCCTGAGCGAGACGGCGAGCGGCGTTCGAGGGCCCGGCCATCCGGCCGGGCCTTCTCATTTCGGGGCGCGATGCCGATGTCTATGCAGTGGACCTGAGCGAGTACGCGCTCACGCACGGCGTGCGCCAGACGCGGGGTGCGCTCCTGCGCTGGAACGACGATCCGTGGCCGGTCGTGGGGGGCTGGATCGTCGGCGGCGCTTCCGTCGCCGCGGGTCTCCTGGCCGTCATCTGGCTGATCGCATCGGTGGCGCAACCCGACCTGACGCCGATCGCGATCCCGGGGATCAGCGAGCCTCCCCAGGCGACCGACGTCTTGGGAATCCTGTTTCGGAACTCACTCGTCCTCGCCCTGCACGCCTTCGCCTGCGTCGCCGGATTCATCGCGGGAAGCTCGTTGCCGCTCTCGACCGCGCGGCGCACGGGCGTCTCGCGATGGGTCCACGAGAAGGCGCGACCGATCGCTTTCGGCTGGGTGGTCGCGGTCACCTGCTTCTCGCTCGCGACCCAGGCCTACACCCTGGGCTCGACCGGGGCCACGCTGGCCTTCCAGCTGCAGATCTCGCCCGCCCTGTTGGTGTTGACGGCGCTCCCCCACGCGCTGCCCGAGTTGACAGCGCTGTTCCTTCCCCTGGCCGCCTGGACGCTCGCCAGTCGGCGAGGCGACTGGGGCGATCTGCTGGCCGCCACGGTGGTCACCGTCGCGCTCGCCGCTCCGGTCCTGGTCTGCACCGCCCTGTGGGAGACCTATGTCTGGCCCTTGCTGCTTCGCGCCGTGGCCGCCTAGGTCTGGGACCCAACCACGTTCTTCCGACCGGCCCTCCTTGGAGGCTGGGGGATGAGACCCCACCCAGCCATCCAAAGGAGGAACCGGATGACATTGCATCGCAACGCCAGGACGTGTCCTGAGTCGCGCGAGCTGTTGGCCCGTCGTGTGCTCGAAGAGGGCTGGACGCTGACGGCGGCGGCCGAGGCCGCCGGGGTCAGCGTTCCGACGGCCCGCAAGTGGGCGCGCCGCAAGGCCCGGGGGGAATCGCTTGAGGACCGCTCCTCGGCCCCGCGGCGGGTCGCCAACCGCACCCCCCGCGACCGGGTCGAGGCGGTGCTCGCCCTGCGGCGGATCCGGCTCACCGCAGAGCAGATCGCCGAGCAGCTGGAGATGGCACCCTCGACGGTGTCGTTGATCTGCAAGCGCGCGGGCCTGGGGCGCCTTCCGCGCCTCGAGCCGGCCGCGCCGGAGCGCCGCTACGAGCGCTCCAGGGCGGGCGAGCTCGTCCACATCGACGTCAAGAAGCTTGGGCGGATCGCCCGTCCCGGGCACCGCGTGACCGGCTCACGGGCCCCGAGGGGCTACCACCGCCGCGCCTACGATCAGGGCTGGGACTACGTCCATGTCTGCGTCGACGACGCCACCCGGATCGCCTATGCGGAGGTCCTGGCCGATGAGCGGCCCGAGACGGCGATCGCGTTCCTGCGTCGGGCGGTCGCCTACCTCGCCTCGCTCGGAATCAGGGTCGAGCGGCTGATGACGGACAACGGCAACCCCTACCGCTCCCGGGCCCACGCGATTGCCTGCCGCGAGCTCTCGATCCGCCACCTGCGCACCAGGCCCTACACCCCGCGCACCAACGGCAAGGCCGAGCGCTTCATCAAGACGATGGTCGACGGCTGGGCCTACGACGCCGTCTACGGCTCAAGTCGCGAGCGCACCAGGGCTCTGCCGGCCTGGCTAGACCGCTACAACCGCAAACGGCCCCATCGCTCAATCGGGAGGATGCCGCCCATGGCCCGACTGGCTGAGCTCGACGCCAACAACCTGGTTGGTGCCCACACCTAGGCCGCCGAACTGCCCTGCTCGGATGCCTGGCCAGGACCGAGCAACGCTCGCTTGAACACCTCCCGCTCGTCCTCGAACAGGAAGCCCCAGAGGTGGCGCCGCTCGAGCAGCGTTCGCCGCTTGGTCTCGAGCACCGCCTCGCGCGGAAGGTTGGCGATTCGGTGCGCGAGCTCGATCCCCCGGGGCGCCACGTCGTCGGC
Source organism: uncultured bacterium (assembly GCA_963720685.1). Taxonomy (GTDB): domain Bacteria; phylum Actinomycetota; class Thermoleophilia; order Solirubrobacterales; family 70-9; genus AC-56. The sequence goes on from CAVRGF010000005.1 coordinate 283,553, forward strand.
GATCTCACGGACGATTCCCAGCCTCTGCGCCTCCTGGGCCTCGACGAGGCGACCCGTCAGGCAGAGCTCCTGGGCGGTCGTGGCTGGAAGCACGGCGCGGGCTGCCGCGTAGCTCGGGGGGATCCCGCGAGGGAGCTCCGGGTAGCCGAACACGGCTCGAGGCGAGGCGATTCGCAGGTCGCACAGGAGCGCCAGAGCGAACCCGCCCGCGATCGCCGGGCCGTTGACCGCGGCGACGATCGGGCGCAGGCAGTCGCCTACTGCTTCGAACGCGAGGGTGCTCGTCTCGACCAGTCGTCTGCGGTGCTCGAGGTCGCCACCGAACTGCGACGTGTCCATGCCCGAGCAGAACGCCGTGCCGGCTCCGGTCAGCATCACGCAGCCGACCTTTGGATCCCGCGAGAGCCCGTTGAACGCCTCTGCCAGCTCGACGCGAAGCTCGATCGAAAGCGCGTTTCGCTTCTCAGGACGCCGCAAGGTCACCACCGCGACGTCGTCGTGAGGCTCGATCGACAACAGCGAAGCCACCGAACGGACTCTATTCCTCCGCGGGGGTCCTCCGGGTGTCGCTGGGCCACCTGGGACACTGGGGAGGTGAACGCCGACGGGTCCGAGACCGCTGCGGGGCCGGGCGAGCGAGGGGTCCGGCCGGAGGCGGCGATCGCCGACGCTCGAGTCCGGGCGCCGTCGCGGGGCAACCGGCGTCTCGAGGCGCTGTTGGAGGGGGTCAACGCCGACTCCGAGCTTCGCACCTGGTGGCACATGGCCCAGGTCGTCTCGGAGCGTCTCGGGATGTCCGACCACTCCTGGGTGCATGTACAGATCGTGCTCAACATCGCGCTTCGCCTGCTTCGTCTGCTGGCCCGTGCCGGGATCGAGCCGGCGATGGTCACGGATCACGGCATGGGCCGGCGCGACGCCGAGGTCGTGGTGGCGGGCGGTGCACTTCTCCACGACGTCGGGATGTCGATCCATCGCGCCGACCACGAGGCCTACAGCCTCTTCCTAGCCGAGCGCAAGCTGAGGCAGCTGCTCGCCGACGCCTACCGGGAGCCCGATCGCACGGTCGTCGTCTCGGAGACCCTCCACGCGATCATCGGCCACCGGCGCCGCGGCGACCCCTACACGCTGGAGGCGGGCGTGGTGCGCGTCGCGGACGCTCTCGACATGGCCCATGGCCGCTCGCGCGTGCCCGTCGACGCGGGTCGAGTGGGGATCCACTCGCTCTCGGCGGCAGCGATCGACGAGGTGTCGATCGAGGCGGGCGAGGATCTCGCGGTCAGGGTCGAGATCAAGATGAACAACTCCGCGGGCATCTTCCAGGTCGACGACTTGCTGGCGACCAAGCTGCGCGGCACGCCGCTGGAGGGGCACGTCGAGGTCGTCGCGACGATCGAGGGGGAGACCGAGAAGCGCCTCCTGTCGGAGTTCCGGCTCCCGGGCGGCTAGCGACCCGGCGTTCAGACGCCGGCGCCCTCGGCGCCGCGGCCCTCCCCGGCGGCGAAGCGCTGAGCGCCGCGGGCGCCGGTCTCGATCGAGGCCCGGCCGAGCTCGTCCTCCAGGGTCAGGCCCTGGGCGAGCGGCAGCCCGGATCCTTCGATCGCGGCGCGGCGATCGGAGAGCATCGTGGTCTGGGGGAAGGCGGCCAGGCCCTCCGCCATCTGGAGGGCCCGCTCGAGATGGCCGCCCTCGGGGACCACCTCGTTGACGAGGCCCCACCCCAACGCCTCGTGCGCGTCGATTACCCGGCCGGTGAGGATCATCTCCAGGGCCCGGCCCATACCGACCACCAGCGGGAGGCGCTGCGTGCCGCCGTCGATCAGAGGGACCCCGAAGCGCCGCTCCGTGAATCCGAGCCGCGCGGTCTCGGTGGCGATCCGCAGATCGCACCACAGGGCCAGCTCGAGCCCACCGGCCAGGCACCAGCCCGAGATCGCCGCGAGGGTCGGCTTCGAGGGGGTGAGCCGGGTGAACCCCATCGGGCCTTCGGGTCGGGAGGCCACCGAATCGATCGCCTCGGGGGTCAGGGAAGGCGCCACCTCGGCAATCGCCTTCAGGTCGGCGCCCGCGCAGAAGGCCGCCGGATCCCCGCCCGCCAGCACGAGCACCCGGGCCTCGCCGTCGGCCTCGAAGCGCCGATAGCCGTCAAGCAGCAGCTCCGCGGTCTCGGGATCGACCGCATTGCGCCGCTCCGGCCGCTCGATGGTCAGCACCGCGGCGGCCCCAACGCGCTCGTACCCGACCTTCGCCACCGCCTGATTCAGCTGGGTGGGCGCAGGCGCTCGAGCTCTTCGCGGATGCGCTCCTTGCGGCTCTCGAGCCGCCCCTGGATGAGCGATAGGACGGTGACCAGGACCGCGAAGAAGATCATCAGGCCGAATCCCCAGTAGGTGACGACCTTGTCGTCGGTCCGGCCCCACAGTCCCACGCCGTCAGCGGCCAGCGCCGGGGCGGCGGATCCAAGGAGCGCCACGAGCGCGGCGGCGGCAAGGATCAGCATTCTGGGCAAGCGGCGCACGGCCGCCAACTGTACTAACGGCCCGGACCCCTCGCTGCGAGGCTCTACGATGCCCGGCTCATGTCCGACCTCGAGGCCCTGTTGCTGGGGGTGGTGCAGGGTCTCACGGAATTCCTGCCGATCTCCTCGTCCGGTCACCTGATCCTGGTGCCCTGGCTCCAGGACTACCACTTCCTGCAGGACGACGAGTCGTTCAACAAGACGTTCGACGTGGCGCTCCACGCGGGAACACTTTTCGCGGTCGTCGCCTACTTCCGCACCGACATCGTGGACCTGCTGAGGGCTCTGTGGCGGTCGATCGGCGACCGAGCGATCGCGGGGTCCAAACAGCGACTGGCCTGGGCGATCGTGATCGGCACGATCCCGGCGGTGATCGCCGGAGGGCTCGGCGCGAGCTTCATCGAGGACCATCTCGGGCAGCCGTGGCAGATCGGGATCGCGCTGATCGTCTTCGGCCTCGTCCTCGGCTATGCCGACCGGCGCCCGCAACGCGAGTCACTCCAGCAGGTCGTTCCTCGACAGGGCCTCTACATCGGCCTCGCCCAGATCCTGGCGCTGGCCCCCGGCGTCTCGCGCTCGGGGATCACGATCTCCGCGGCCCGGTTCCTGGGGCTCGACCGCGACGCCGCCGCCAGGTTCTCGTTCCTTCTGCTGGCCCCGATCACCGCGGGAGCTGTGTTGTTCAAGGCCTACCGGGCCGCATCCGACGGGCTCCCTCACGGGGTCGCCGAACCGATGATCGTCGGGACCATCGCCGCCGCCGTATCGGGTTACCTGGCGATCGCCGCGCTGCTCGCGGTGGTCAGGCGACACAGCTACGACGGCTTCGTGATCTACAGGATCGCGGTGGGCGTCGGGGTTCTGATGATCATCGCGACCGGGCTTCGCCCGGCGACCTTCTAGCCACCTGCGGCCCTTCAAAACGAAGGCGCGCGACCCGGGGCAGAGATTAGGTCGCGCGCCGCACGAGAGAGGACTTCTCGCTGCCCGGGCAGTCTGAGGCGGCGGCGCGGCCGTTCGGTGAATATCCCGATAATCGCCCTGTAAAAGTTCTGTGAAGGAGCCGCGATGGCGACCGCGGGCGGACTAGTATGGTGGCGGCTCGGACAGCGAGGCGGGGCCGGCCTACCGGTCTCGACCTCGCGGCCAACTCAGATGAACGCCAACTCGGGAACACTGCGCGTAGCGATCATCGACGACGACTCCGGGTTCGTCCACGTCCTCTGCAAGCGGCTCGAGAGCGCGGGCTGCCAGCACCGGACGCTTTCGGGCCCGGTGCCGGTCGAGGAGCTGGTGGCGATGAAGCTCAACGCTCTCGTCCTGGACCCGAAGCTCCTCGGACCGCTCGGCTGGGACTTCATGGAGCGGGTGTGCGGGATGCTTCCGGACTTGGGCGTGGTCGTCTGCACCCAAGGGGCGACCGTCGCCCAGCGGGTCAGGGGCCTTCGTCTCGGAGCCGACGACTGGGTTGCGAAGCCCTGCCACCCCGACGAGGTGATGGCGCGGGTCGAGGCGGTCGTGCGGCGCCATCGTCGCGGCGGAGCGCGCGATGAGGCCGGTCCCCTGGTCGCCGGCGAGCTCGAGGTTCGCTCCGACCGCTTTCAGGCCTACGTCGGCGGCGAGAGCCTCGAGCTGACCAGGCGAGAGTTCGAGCTCCTCCAGGCGCTCGCCGACCACGGCGGCAAGGTGCTTGAGCGTGATGAGATCTACCAGCGAGTCTGGGGCTACGCGATGATCCACGGCGACCGCTCGGTCGACGTGTTCGTGCGAAAGCTCCGGTCCAAGCTCCAGAAGCGCTCGCCCGGATGGGAATACATCCACACCCATTTCGGAATCGGGTACCGGTTCGATCCGCAGCCGATCGATTCGCTGGCCGGCGAGGCCGAGATCTCGGCCGAACGCGGTGCCTCCGCCGAGCGGCAGGTCGGCCGCCAGCCCGAGCAGGCCGAAACCGCGAGCCCGGCCACTCGCTAGCCGCCGCCCGCCGGTTTTTTGCCCCGCTCGGTTCGCCGCCGCTCGCGAGGCTCTTTCGCGGCTCTGCACGGTGCAGCTCGACAACGTTTAACGGGTTTTTCACAAGTCCGCCACAACGGCGTAACAGGTCCGAGGGGGGGCGCTGGGAGGCTGCGCGCGACAACTCGAGACCAAGGAGCCAAGTCCAAGTGATTTCACGCAAGTTCGTACTTGCAGCATGCGCCTGTGCCCTGCTCGTGGTGGGCGTCGCCGCCTGCGGATCGAGCAGCAGCGACAACGGATCGTCTTCCTCCGGCGGCCCAATCACCGGCGCCGGCAGCACGTTCGTCGCCCCGCTGATGTCGAAGTGGCAGTCCGACTACTCGTCGAAGACGGGCGACACCGTCACCTACGGCGCGATCGGCTCGGGCGGCGGGATTGAGCAGATCACCGCACGCACCGTGGACTTCGGGGCCTCCGATGCGCCGCTCGATGCCGACCAGCTGAGCGCCTGCAAGGGATGCATCCAGGTTCCTTGGTCTCTCGGTGCTGTGGTTCCGGCGTACAACCTGAGCGGGGCCCCCAACAACCTGAAGCTCACCGGACAAGTACTGGCGGACATCTACCTCGGAAACGTCACGGCTTGGAACGATCCGGCGATTGCGAAGCTGAACCCTGGCGTCAACCTGCCGTCGACGAAGATCACGCCGGTCTACAGGACCGACGGCTCGGGAGACACCTACGCATTCACCGACTACCTGTCCGCCGTCAGCCCGGAGTTCAAGTCGAAGGTCGGCGTGAGCACCGAGGTCAAGTTCCCGACCGGCGTCGGTGGCGACGGCAGCGATGGTGTCGCCGCGTCCGTCTCGAAGACCGACGGCGCGATCGGCTACCTGACGATCGCTTACGTGACCTCGAACGACTTCAACTACGCTTTGCTGCAGAACGCGGCGGGCAACTACCCGAAGGCGTCGATCCCGGCCATCAACGCGGCGGCTGCCACTGCGAAGTCCGTTCCTCCGGGCGGTGTGTCGATTGTGAATCCCCCGGCCTCGGCGAAGAATGCCTGGCCTGACTCGACGTTCACCTACGTGATCGTCCCGACGAGCACGGACAAGGCCGACGCGCTGAAGAAGTTCATCACCTACGCGCTCGGGCCCGGTCAGTCCTTCGCGGAGGGCCTCGGCTACGGGACCATGCCGAAGCAGGTGGTCAGCGACAGCGAGGCGGCGCTCAACAAGGTCGGCGGCTAAAGCCGACGGCCGGGTCAATTCAATGAGGCAGGAGCTCACATCCGGGACCCCATGTGGGTCCCGGATGTTTTGCGCCTGGTTCGCGGATCGGGTGACATGACGACCGAGAGCGCCACAGCGAGACTCGGGCCAGCTCTAGGCGGCAAGCGGCGCGGGGTACTCGATCGCTTTGGCGATCGGAGCCTCTACCTGATCACGTTGGCGGCGGCGATCGGCTCCGCGGTGATCCTCGGCGGCCTCACGTACAAGGTCGTGGACCTGGCATCGGGTGCGATCTCCGACAACGGGCTCGGTTTCATCACGACGTCGAACTGGGATCCGGTGCACGGGCAGTTCGGCGCCGCCCAGTTCCTCTACGGCACCGCGGTCAGCTCGTTCGGTGCTCTTCTCCTTGCGACACCGCTGTCGATCGCGATCGCTCTCTTCCTCACGGAGCTCGCCCCGCGCGGCACGCGTACGCCGATCGGGACGCTGGTCGAGCTGCTGGCCGGCATCCCGAGCGTCATCCTCGGCCTCTGGGGCATCCTGGTCCTGGGGCCCGCGATGCAGTCGACGATCGAGCCCGCACTGCACTCCGCACTCGGCTGGATCCCGGGGGTCGGGAAGCTGTTCGCGGGGGAGTATTCGCCCGTCGGGCTGTTCCCCGCCATGGTGATCCTGACGATCATGACCGTGCCGATCGTCTCCAGCCTCACCAGGGAGATCTTCACGACGGTGCCGCCGGCGGCCAAGGAGGGCGCGCTGGCGCTCGGGGGCACGCGCTGGGAGATGATCAAGACGGTCGTCCTCCCCTACTCGCGGCCGGGGATCATCGCCGCGGTGATGCTCGGGCTGGGTCGTGCCGTGGGTGAGGCGATCGCGGTTTCCCAGGTGATCGGCGGCGCACCCGGTATCAACTCGAACCTCTTCCTGCCGGCACAGTCCGCCGCGGGCCAGATCGCCGCGCAGTATCAGGGGGGGACGCCCGACACCCAATCGGCGCTCGCCTACCTGGCCGTGATCCTGCTCATACTTTCGCTGGTCTTCAACGGCGTCGCACGGCTCCTGGTGCGCACCATCCAGCAGCGCTCCGGCGGGGGGAGCCAGGCATGAGCCCTCCCGCGGCTCATCCGCTCCTGGCCCAGAGCGGCAACCTGAGGCGGCGGCATGCCGTGAATCGGGGAATGGAGATCAGCGCCTGGATCGCCGCCCTGCTGGCGGTCGCGGTCCTGGCGCTGGTCATCGCCAGCGTCGTGGTCAAGGGTGCGGGAGAGATCAGCATCAACTTTCTGACCGGGAACACGTCGAACTTCGGCGCCGGAGGGATCGGAAACGCGATCGTCGGCAGCGCGATCATCGTGGGCATCGCGACGTTGATGGCAGTGCCGTTCGGGATCCTGGTCGCGATCTACACCAGCGAGTTCGCCGGCCAGAGATCGAGCTTCGTGATCCGTTACGTGCTCGACATCCTCAACGGCGTGCCGACGATCGTCACCGGCATCTTCATCTTCGGTCTGATCGTCGCGCCGCAACAGAAGCTGAGCGGGTTCGCAGGCTCCGTGGCCTTGGCGATCGTGATGCTGCCACTGGTCGCCCGGTCCTGTCACGAGGTGCTCACGCTGGTACCGGGCTCGGTGAAGGAAGCCGGGCTCGCGCTCGGGGCAAGCCGTTGGCGGACGACGCTGTCGATCACGCTGCCGACAGCGCTCAGCGGGATGCTGACCGGTGCGCTCCTAGCGGTGGCCCGCGCGGTGGGCGAGACGGCGCCCCTCTTGCTGGTGACAAGCGTTTTCGCGGACGCCGTACAGACAGATCCGTCGCAGGCGTTGCCGAACATTCCGGTGATCATCTACAGGTACTCGGAATCACCCGACCCGGTGAAGCACGCGCAGGCATGGGGGGCTGCGCTGGTCCTGATCTTCTTCGTGCTGGTGATCAGCATCCTCGCCAGAGTGCTGTCGGCGCGGATGCGTCGCCGCCTTGGGGCAGCCAGGTAGGTGAACCGCAAATGCAACGGAGTGCCCTGTGATGAACTACGAGCCGAGGGATGTGAAAGTGGCCGACCCTGAGGAGACGACGATGCCGCGAAGTCCGGGCCAGATCGAGCCGGCGCCCCCGGCTCCCGAGTCCCCACAAATGGGCCAGGTGTCGGCGGGCATCGAGGAGATGCACGCCACGCGCCACGTGCGGCTCGAGGACCTTCACGCCTATTACGGCTCGAACCACGCGGTCAAGGACGTCAACCTGGCTTTCGAGCCCGGTCGGGTGACGGCGATCATCGGCCCGTCGGGCTGTGGGAAGTCGACCATGGTCCGCTGCGTCAACCGCATGCACGAGGAGATCCCGGGCGCCCGGTCGGAGGGCCGTGTGCTGCTCGACGACATAGACCTGCACGCGTCGAACGTCGATGTCGTCGCGGTTCGCCGCCTGGTGGGGATGGTGTTCCAGAAGCCGAATCCGTTTCCGACCATGTCGATCTCCGACAACGTCGCGGCGGGCCTGCGGTTCACGGGCACGCCGCGAGGCGAGGTCACCGATCGCGTCAACTCGGCCCTCGAGGGCGCCGGCCTCTGGAACGAGGTCAAGGACAGGCTCTCGAGCCCTGGGATGGGGCTCTCGGGTGGCCAGCAGCAGCGCCTCTGCATTGCACGGGCCCTCGCCGTCGAGCCCGACGTCCTGCTGATGGACGAGCCCTGCTCGGCGCTCGACCCGGTGGCGACGCTGAAGATCGAGGAGCTGATCGCCCAGCTCAAGGAGAAGGTGACGATCGCGGTCGTCACCCACAACATGCAGCAGGCTGGGCGGGTCGCGGACACCACGGCGTTCATGCTCGACGGCGAGCTGGTCGAGGTCGGGCCGACGGACAAGATGTTCACGAACCCCGACGACGATCGAACCGAGCAGTACGTGACCGGGAAATTCGGCTGATGGAGGTCGACGCCACCAGGCACGAATACCGCGAGGAGCTGGCGTCTCTCGAGAGCCGCGCCCTCGACGGCCTCGATCTCGTGGTGGCCTCGCTCGACCGGACCGTCGAGGCCGTACAGCACCAGGACATCGAGCTGGCCGAGCTGGTGATCGCGGACGATGACGTCATCGACGGGCGCTACCTGGAGATCCACCAGGCGATCCTGACTCTGCTGGCCACCCAGGCCCCCGTGGCCACGGACCTGCGCCTCATCGCGGCGCTCCTGCACGTGATGAAGAACATCGAGCGGATGGGCGACCAGTGCGTCAACATCGCGAAGCTGATCCCGATCGCCGGTCACGATCCGCCGGCCGACGAGCAGCTGCTCGGTTACCTGATCTCGATGGGCAAGGGGATCCGGGTTCAGATCCGGCAGGCCAAGCACGCCTTCGCCGATCGAAACGTCGAGATGGCGCGCGACCTGGTCCGCGAGGACGATGTGATCGACAACCTGAATCGCGACTGCTTTCAGCGCGCGATCGAGATCGGCGACGAGATCGACCGGCGCGAGTGGGCCATGACCATGATGCTCGTTGCGCGGGCGCTGGAGCGAATCGGCGACAACGCGGTCGACGTGGGCGAGCAGGTCGCCTTCCTGGTCACCGGTCTCTTCCGGGAGTTCGAGGACGCCTCGCACCCGAACGGCGAGACGACCTCCTAACGCACCTGGCGCCCCGATTCGGCACGGCCTCGCGTCGGCCGAGCTCGACTCAGGAGCGCTTGATCATCAGGCCGTTGAGAATGTCCATCGCCTGACGCGTGCGATCGATCGAGTCCTCCAGGCCCTGGTACACGTCCTTCCAGCGAATCACCACCATCGGGTCGATCCCCCCATCGAAGAGGGAAGCGAGCGCTTCGCGGTAGATGCGGTCGCCCTCATGCTCGAGTCGGCGGATCTCGGGGCCCTCGCGTTCCATCGCGTCGGGTTCGGCGACGCTGTTCAGGGCTCGGCCCATCGCTCGGGTCGAGTCCCGGACCACGGCCGCGAGGAGCTGGGCCTGCTCCATCGGGGCCTCGATTCCGTATGCGGCCAGGTCCTGTGACGCCTCCTCGATCTCATCGACGACGTCGTCGATCGCCTCTGCGAGCGCGTGTACGTCGCCCCGGGTCGAAGCGGCGACCCGGGTGCGGTGGAGCAGGTGGATTATCTGCCGCGTGATCCGGTCGCCCTCCTGCTCGCAACGGGTTATCTCGCTCGTCAGGCCGGGATTCTCGGGCCAGGACATGAGGAGCTGATGGGCTCGCTCGCCGGCCTGCTGCATGTTCGTTCCAGCCTTCGCGAACAGCTCGAGGAACTCGCCGCGCGACGAGAGGTCATCTGAAGCGCTGCGGCGCCTTCTCGCGCTCATCATGCGGCCGAACCGCCCCACCCGCCCACGGTATCGCGCCGGAGCTCACGGCTCATCCACTCTCGGGGCCGGATCGGAGGAGACCGCACGTCAGACCGCAAGCGCCGCGGGCTCACGATCCTCGGCCAGCCGTACGAACGAGCTGTGAATCTCCGCCGCGCGGCGTCGATGCGGTGGATGGACCTCCAGGATCGCGGGCGCTGAGTGAGCGGCGACGTGGCGTAACACCCGCTTCCACGGCAGGTTGCCTCGACCGGGGGGCAGATGAAGGTCGAGCTTCAACGGATCGAGTGCGCTATCGACGGGGATGGGCCACGGGCGCGCTCCGAAATTGTCGTGAAGGTGAAAGAGCGCGACCACGTCGAGCACCGGCTCGATCAGAGCCTCCACCGAGGTGTGACGCAACTGGGCGACGATATGCGCATGCCCGAGGTCCAGGCACAGTCCCACCCGACTTGAACCGATCCGCTGGGCGATGCTCCTGAGAGCCATCGGGTGTGCCGAGAGCGGCTCGGGCCCGGGGAAGACGGGCGCCAGGTTCTCGATCGCGATCACGACGCCCAGCCGCTCGGCCTTGGGCGCGAGGGCTTCGAGCGACTCGGCTTCGAGCCGTAGAGCCTCATGGTCGTCGAGGACGTCGGGAAACGCGCAGGCGTGGTACACGACGTGCGTCGCGCCGATCTCCGCCGCGTAGGAGACCAGACCGTCCGCGGCCCGGTCGGCGCGCGCGGTACCCATCCGCAGGCCCCTCGGAGCGTGGACGACTGGCTGAAGCGTGGTGGTCGCCAGCGCTTCCCTCAGCCTGGCGGCGTGTAGCGAGCACTGCCTGCGGTCGGCCAGTACCGACGGGACCGGGGCATGAATTTGAACTCGCGGAAATCCTCCCGCCTCGAGCGATTTGAGCATGGCCGGGGTGGGCCACCATTCGTCCGGGACGCTGAGGCCGAGGCGGTCCGCGAGTAGATCGACCTGCATCTGAACGGGAGTTTCGGTGCCATTCCATCTCCGCTCGTCAAGGCGCCGTGAACGGGATGTGAAGGGATCGTTACCTGCCGAACGCGCCTTGGAGGTGGGCTATCCGTTGGGTCTGAGAAGATCGGCTTCGACGTGCTCTGCGCCGCGATAGACATCGGCTCCAACACCACGCGGGTGCTGGTCGCTGAACCGCAGGAGGGCCAGCTCCGCAAGGTGATGGAGCAGCGGGCCTACACGCGGATCGGCAAGGCTTCGCAGCATGACGGAGCGATCGATGCCGACAAGGTCGCCGAGGTCGCCGAGGTGGTGGCCACCCAGGTCCGACTGGCGGAGGAGCTCGGTGCCGAGGCGATCCGTACCGTGGCGACGGCGGCGATCCGCGAGTCCGCGAACCGGGCTGAGGTGGTCTCCGAGATCGACCGGGTCGCGGGCGTCGAGGTCGAGGTCCTCAGCGAGCACGAGGAGGGACGCCTGGCCTTCATCGGCGCCACCAAGACGCTTGGCCACCCGGTCGAGGGGGAGATCGGCGTCGTGGACGTGGGCGGCGGCTCCTCCGAGGTGATCATCGGTACGGTCACCGAAGGGCTCCGGTCCGTGCAGTCGTTCAAGATCGGCTCGGGGATGCTCGCCGAGGAGTTCTTGACCAACGATCCTCCGTCGGCCGCCGAGCTTCGCGGGGTCCGCGACCACATCTCCGACGTCTTCGACGGGGTCGAGCTCGAGCAGCCCGGCCAGGCGGTCGCGGTCGGCGGAAGCGCCACCTCTCTGCGAACCCTCGTCGGCGCTGTGCTCGAATACGAGACCCTCGAGCGGGCGGTCAGGGTGCTGACCGGCGCTCCGATCCTCGAGGTGGCGAAGCGGTTCGAGCTCGACCCCCGCCGGGTGCGGATCCTGCCCACCGGCGTGCTGATCCTGGAGAAGCTCTCCGAGCTGCTCGGCCAGCCGCTCCAGATCGGCAAGGGCGGCCTTCGTGAGGGCGTGATCCTGGAGCTTCTGCACGGCGCCGCAAACGGCGCCCCGACGGCCCTCGCCGCTTAGCCCGCTCGGCGCCGGCCCGACCCCAGCTGGAGCCGGTAGGCTCAGGCCGCATGGCCAGGGCTCGAGCCATCGACGGGCTGAGGGCGGAGGAGCCGTACGCTGCTGCCGCCGCCAAGATCGTCGCGGTTCGGGCGCGGGAGGTGGCCGACCACTCGGAGGGCGTGCTCGACGTGGCTGAAATCGAGCACGTCCACGACATGCGGGTGGCGACGAGGCGGCTGCGGGCCGCGCTCGAGGTCTTCGAGCCCTGCTTTCCGTCGCAGCAGTTCATGGAAGCTCTCGCCGAGGTCAAGGCGATCGCCGATGCGCTCGGAGAGCGGCGCGACCGCGACGTGACGATCGCCACGCTCGACCGGTTCGGCGAGAGCCTCGCTTCCCCCGATCGGCCGGGCGTGGCAAGCCTCGTCGAGCGCCTCGTGGCCGAGCAGGCTCAGGCCAATGCAGCGCTCGAGACGTTCGTCAGTGCGCCGCGCCTCGCGGCCCTCTCGGAGCGCCTCTCGGAGCTCGTGATCGAGGCGGAGGCGCTCGCGGCCGGGGCAGGGCGGTGAAGGCCAAGCGGGTCAAGAAGCTCGACCCGGCTGAGCCGTTGGCCGACAACGCCGCGCGGATCGTTCGGGTGCGCCTCGGCGAGGTGCGCTCGCTCGCAGCCCGCGCGCTCGAGCCGGGGGCCATTCGCAGGCAGCACGACCTGAGAATCGCCGCAAAGCGGCTTCGCTACGTGCTCGAGGCAACCGAGTTCTGCTTCGGACGGGTCGCCGAGACGGCGCGCCGCAGGGCCCGCGATCTGCAGGACGTGCTCGGCGAGCTCCACGACTGCGACGTGATGCTGCCACGAGTCGAGCGACACCTGGACGGCCTGCGCGAGGCCGATGCGACGGCGGTCCGGATGTGGGCCGGCGACGCCGACGACCTCGGGCCGGAGCTGGCCTCGCATGCGCCACACCGGACCTCGTATCGCGGTCTCGAGACCCTGATCGTCTACTTGCGAGCCCGTCGCCGCCTGCTGTTCGACCGGTTCGGCGCCCTGTGGGCCGAGCAGGAGGCCGCGGGCGTCTGGGATCGTCTGGACGAGGCGATGGGAAAGCGCCTCGAGGAAGCCCGGGAGCGCCGCCGCGCCACCAGACGCGCGGAGCGCGCCCGAGAGAGGCTCGCTGCCGCCGAGCGCGAGGAACGCGAGGCCGCCACCCGGGCAGCGTCGGCGGCGGCCGAGCTCCAGACGGCGCGGCGTGAGTCTCGCGCAGGGATCTCGCCGGACCGAAACGGCGGTTAGCGACGGCTCCCCGCGCTTGCGGGGGCGGACGTCCGTCGCCCGGTAGCCTGGTGGGTCACCTTGGTGCTCGAGACCCAGACGCAGGCGATCGCGCGAGCCCCGGAGGCCTCGGAGGACGCGTTCTCGGGCCGGTTCGTTGACGCGCTCGGCTACGCGTCCAGGGCGCACGCCGGCCAGATCAGGCGGGCGGACGGGAGGCCGTACATCGCCCACCTCCTCCGGGTCGCGGGGTTGGTGATCCAGGAGGGCGGCTCGGAGGACGACGCGATCGCGGCCCTGCTTCACGACGCTGCAGAAGATCAGGGGGGCGTTGCCAGGCTCGCGGACATCCGCAACCGCTACGGCAAGCGGGTCGCCAACACGGTGGAGGAGTGCACCGATTCGGTCGCCGACCCGAAACCGCCCTGGCGTCGCCGCAAGGAGCTCCACCTCACGGAGATGGGTCGGTGCTCTCCGGACGCCGTGCTCGTCCTGCTCGCCGACAAGCTCGACAACGCCAGGACGATGCTCCGCCAGCATCGGATTCACGGCGAGGAACAGTGGCGACGCTCGGGCAAGCAGCCGGACGACGTGCGCTGGTACTACCGGGCCCTCGCGAAGCGGCTGCCGCCGTTGCGTCCGGGCCCGCTCGCGGACGAGCTGGTGCGGGTTTGCGCGGAGCTTGATCGAGAGATTGACGGCGATCTCGGAGAACCCTCTGCATAGGGCGCCCCGGATCGCGGCGGCGCTCGTGGCCGCCGCGATCGTCGTCGCGACCGCGGTCGGCCCCGCCGCCGCCGCGCCGGTCCATGGCGCGCCGGGGGTGGGCGATCCCCTCTTCCCCAGGGCCGGGAACGGGGGCTATGACGTCGCCCACTATTCCCTCGCGCTCCGCTACCGGCGATCCGGGAATCGCCTCGCGGGGATGGCGCGGATCCGGGCCCTCGCCACCGAGTCGCTCAGCCGCTTCGATCTCGATCTCCGCGGCCTCGAGGTGTCCTCGGTGCAGGTCGACGGACGGGTCGCCCGGTTTCGGCGCCACGGCCAGGAGCTGGTGATCTCTCCATCTCGCACCCTGTGGAGCGGTGGAAGGTTCAAGGTCCGGGTCCGCTACCGGGGCCATCCGCATCCGGTGATCGATCCGGACGGATCCCAGGACGGGTGGATACCGACACGCGACGGGGCATTCGTCGCCGACGAGCCGCAAGGGGCGCCGACCTGGTTTCCCTGCAACGACCACCCGAGCGACAAGGCGACATACGATTTTCGGGTCACGGTCCCGAACGGCGTCACCGCGGTCGCCAACGGCGCGCTTCGGCGCCGGACTCGGCACCGCCACCGCACCACCTTCGTGTGGAGTGAGGGCGCCCCGATGGCGACCTATCTCGCAACCGCGACGACCGGGCGGTTCAAGGTCATCCGCTCGAGGGCGGACGGAATCCCTTCATATGTGGCGGTCGATCCGACGCAGGTCTCGGCGGCGCTGCCCGTGCTCGCCAAGGCACCGGCGATCCTCCGCCTCTACAGCCGGAGGTTCGGCGATTACCCGTTCGGCCAGACCGGAGCGATCGTCGACCGTGCCCCATCGGTCGGCTACTCGCTCGAGACCCAGACCCGGCCGCTGTTCAACTGGGCGCCGGATCAGGTCACCCTCGCGCACGAGCTCTCCCACCAGTGGTTCGGTGACGCGGTCACGCCGAGCCGCTGGCGCGACATCTGGCTCAACGAGGGGTTCGCGACCTGGTCCGAGTGGCTCTGGACCCAGCACCACGGCGGAGCCACGACCAAGGCCGTGTTCGGGCGGCTTTACGCGACGCCCGCCGGCGACACCCAGTTCTGGAACCCTCCCCCGGCCGATCCCGGGAAACCCGCCAACCTGTTCGACGGCACGATCTACGATCGCGGCGGGATGACCCTGGAGGCGCTTCGCGAGAAGGTGGGTGGCGCCACCTTCTACCGGATCATCCGCGACTGGCTGACGCAGCACCGCTACGGAAATGCCACCACGGGGGAGTTCATCGACCTCGCGGAGCGCGACGGCGGCGTCCAGCTCGGCGACTTCCTGCACGCATGGCTCTATCGGCCCATTCAGCGCGGCAAGCCGCCGCTGCCGTGATCGCCATCGGTCGTTCGGCCTCCGCGGTTTAACCGTAGATTCACGCCCTGGTCCTGATCCCTTAACGGGATCGGCTCGCCGGCGGTCGAACATGAGGCTGCAATAGAAGGCGAGATCAGGGGGCAACGATGATTCCCAGGACCGATCGGAGTCCAAGCAGGGTGGCGGGGGTGGCCAGGGTCGACATGCACTGTCACTCGACGGCCTCGTCAGTCGCCAGACTGGGTGTGCAGCGGAGTCTCGGACTGCCCGAGTGTGCGACACCTCCGGATGAGGTCCACCGCCTCGCGAAGCGACGGGGCATGGACTTCGTGACGATCACCGACCACGACACGATCGCCGGCTGTCTGGAGATCGCGGACCGCCCGGACGTGTTCATCTCGGTCGAGCTGACCGCCTGGTTTCGCGGCCAGCCCCAGGCCGTTCACGTCCTCTGTTACGGGATCAGCCCGGAGGAACACGACAGCCTTCAGGGATATGCGCCCGACGTCGAGGAGTGCGCGCAGTTCCTGCACGATCGGGGAATCGCATGCGCCCTTGCGCATCCGTTCTTCGCCGTCGCCGCACCGCTCGGCCCGCGTCACCGGGCGCGCCTGGCCGAGCTGTTTCCGATCTGGGAGGTACGAAACGGTGCTCGTGCGCCGGAGCTCAACATGCCTGCGGCCGTGTACATCGAGACCCGGGGAGGGACTGCCGTCGGCGGATCGGACGACCACGCCGGCGTCGACATCGGGCGCACCTGGACTCAGACGCCGCCCGCGTCGACGCCGGAAGAGTTTCTTCGCCATGTCCGGGAGGGTGGTGCGACCGCGCGCGGCGAACAGGGAAGCGCCGCCAAGTGGGCCCACTCGGCGCTCGCCCTTGCCGTCCGGGCTCTCGAGGAGCCGCCGCCGCAGGAGTCGAGCGCGAATGTGCCGACGGCAACCCTGAGCCCGGCGGACGTGCTCGGCCTTGCCGAGCGTGTGGTGAGCGACGGCTCGGCGCGCGGCGGCGAGCCGTCCGCTGGGCTCGATCGTCACCAGGCGCGGACCCTGCTCGACTCGTGGTGTGAGGCGCTCGATCTCGGGGATCGCGCTCGCCTGATCGGCATCATGCAGGAGGACGGGTTCAGCCACGCCGAGCTCGAGCGTCGAGCTCGGCGCGCCCATGAGACGCGCCTGCACCGCGCCGCGGGCCGCATTGTCGCCGCGGCCGGCGCCTCAAACGACTCGCCCGATCTCGGGCAGGACGTCTTCGAGGCGTGCATACCCGCCGTTCCGTACCTCCCCGCGACGGCCTTTCTCGGCAGCGAGCGGTCCAAGCTGGGCGACGGCGAGGAGCGGCCGCCGCGCGCCGCGATCGTCGTCGACGGGGCGGCGTCGATGCACGGCGTCACCCACACGATCGAGCGGATCCGCGAGGCCGGCGTGCCCGGATGGGAGGTCGAGGTGATCGGCACCGACTCGCGAGTCGATCAGCGCCTGCCCGCCGTGACCGAGGTCGAGGTCCCGTTCTACACGGGACTCGACGTGGGAGTGCCCAGCCTCGACGGTCTGTGCCGAACCCTCATCGAAGGGCGGTTCGATGTCATTCACCCGGTCTCACCGGGCCCCGCCGGCGCCGGCGCCGCTGTCTGTGCGCGGATCGCCGGCAAGCCACTGGTCGGCAGCTACCACACGGAGCTTGCAAGCTATGTCGCGATCCGGACCGGGGACGCTCGGCTCGAGGCCGCCGCGCGGATGGCGCTGGCGCTCTTCTACAGACAGTGCGAGCTGGTCTTGTCGCCGAGTGAGCCGGCCGATCAATCCCTGCACGGTCTCGGCGTTTCGCCCGACCGGGTGGCTCGCTGGAGCAGGGGAGTCGATCTCTCACTCTACGATCCGGCCAAGCGTGCGCCCGAGAGCCTGCCCGGGGTGATCAAGGTCCTCTACGCCGGCCGGCTCACCAAGGAGAAGGGCGTTGAGCTGCTGGCAGAGACCTTCTTGCGCGCCCGCGAGCGCGACCCGCGGCTTCACCTGATCCTCGCGGGCGGCGGGCCCGAGGAGGCTTGGCTTCGCGAGCGGCTGGAGGAGGGAGCTCGCTCGACCGCGGAGCCCACTCGGACGAGTCTGCCCGCCACCTTTCTCGGTTGGCTGGATCGGGAGGCGCTGGCGCGGGTCTACGCGAGCTGCGACGTGTTCCTGTTCTGCTCGCCAACCGACACCTATGGACAGGTGATCGCCGAAGCGCAGGCGAGCGGCCTCGCGGTCGTCGCGGTCGCGGAGGGCGGGCCGAGGTCCCTGATCCGAGACGGGCACACGGGGTGGCTGCGCCCGGCCGACGCCGATTCGCTTGCGGGAGCCGTTTGCCAGCTCGCTGCCTCCTCGTTCATGCGGCAGCGGGTCGCCCGCGGGGCTTTGGCTGAGGGATGGGATCGCAGCTGGGATCACGCGCTGGGACAGCTTGGTGCCGGGTGGGACCGAGCGCTCGCGCGGGCTGGTCGGAGACGTTCATCGGGGGCCGCTTCGATGGCCGCCTGAGCAGGTCGCCGCTACCATGACCGAGGCATCCAATGGAGCCGACGGAAGCCCATCCGAGCGCGGCACAGCCGCTACAGGCCGCCGCCCGGACTGACCCGGACGCGGCCCCGGACCTCGAGGACTCCTCCCTGTACTTCAACCGCGAGCTCTCCTGGCTCGAGTTCAACGATCGGGTGCTCCAGCTCGCCGAGGACTCATCGGTGCCGCTCATCGAGCGGGCCAAGTTCTGCGCGATCTGGGAGTCGAACCTCGACGAGTTCTTCATGGTCCGCGTCGCGAACCTCCACGACCAGCTGGAGGCCGGGGTCGATGCCCGCGGAGCCGACGGGATGAGCCCGACGGACCAGATCGACGCCATCCGCGAGCGGGTCGAGGGCCAGCGGGCGCGGCTCGGGGGGTGCTTCGAGCGCGAGCTGCGCCCGGTGCTCGCCGAGCACGGGATCAGGATCATCTCGCCCCAGCGCGCCAGCCCCAGCGAGCGGGTGGAGCTCGACCGGGCGTTCGAGCAGAGCATCTTCCCGGCCCTCACCCCCCTTGCGATCGGCCTCGGGCGACCGTTCCCCTACATCTCGAACCTGTCGCTGAGCCTGGCTGTGACGCTCCGCGATCCGGATCAGGGAACCGAAGTGATCGCGCGGGTCAAGGTGCCCAAGGAGCTGCTCGGGCGCTTCGTCGCGATCGGGGAGACGGGCGCCACGCTGGTCCCCCTGGAGGATCTGATCGCCGCCAATCTGGGTTCCCTCTTCCCGGGCATGGAGGTGACCGACTATGCCTTCTTCCGGGTCACCCGCGACACCGACTACGACGTATCCGACGAGGCCGACGACCTTCTCCAGGCGGTCGAGGAGGAGCTCCGCCGCCGCCGCTTCGGCGAGGTCGTCCGGCTCGAGGTCGACAGCGCGATGAGCCCCCGGCTTCGCGAATGGCTGCGAGAGGCGCTGAAGATCGACCAGCGCCAGCTCTACGAGGTCGATGGCCTGCTCGACATGTCCGACCTCTGGGACGTGGCCGCGGTAGGCGGGTTCAGCGAGCTGCGGGAAGCGCCGCACGTCGGGGTCACGCCGCCCCGGCTGCGCGGCGAGGACGGTGACGAGGCGGACGTGTTCGCCGAGATCCGCGAGAGCGACCTCCTCGTCCACCACCCGTACGACTCCTTCGCGAGCTCCGTGGAGCGCTTCGTGGGGCAGGCCGTCGAGGACCCCGACGTGCTGGCCATCAAGCAGACGGTCTACCGGACCAGCGCCGACTCTCCGCTCGTGCCCTCCCTGATCGAAGCGGCCGAGCGGGGCAAGCAGGCGGTCTGCATGGTGGAGCTAAAGGCGAGATTCGACGAGCGCGCCAACATCCGTTGGGCCAAGAAGCTGGAGCAGGCCGGCGTGCATGTGGTCTACGGGCTGCCGGCCCTGAAGAGCCATGCGAAATGCATCCTGGTCGTCCGCCGCGAGGGGGACGGGGTCCGCCACTACGCCCACATCGGGACCGGGAACTACAACCCCAAGACGGCCCGCCTGTACACCGACATCGGCCTGTTCACCGCCGACCCGGAGATCGGCGCCGACATCGCCGAGATGTTCAACTACCTGACCGGCTACTCGAGGCCGCGCCGCTACCGCAAGGTCCTCGTCGCTCCGTTCAACCTCAAGGAGGGCATGCTGCGCGAGATCGAGCGGACGATCGAATCGCACTCTCCTGAGCGGCCGGCGCGGATCCGGATGAAGATGAACGCGCTGCTGGATGCGCCGGCGATCCGGGCCCTGTACCATGCCTCGCAGGCCGGGGTCAGGGTCGAATTGAACGTCCGCGGGATCTGCGCTCTGCGACCGAGGGTCCCCGGCATCTCCGAGAACATCGAGGTCGTATCGGTGGTTGGCAGGTTCCTGGAGCACTCGCGCATCTACTCGTTCGAGCGGCCCGGGGAAGAGCCACGGTTGTTCATCGGGTCCGCGGACCTGATGCCTCGAAACCTCTACAACCGGGTCGAGCTCATGGCGCCGGTCGACGACCCGACCAGCCGCGCCTACCTGGAGGACCTGCTCGATCGCTCCCTGTCCGACAACACCAACTCTTGGGTCCTGGGGCCGGACGGAACCTGGACGAGGCGAAGCCCTCATGGCGAGCCGCACAACGTGCAGCGCGAGCTGATCGAGCTTCACGAGGCTCGCTCGGTCGAGCCGGGACCGCTCTAGGCCCTCCACGCGGTCTCGATCGCGTGGAGTCCGTCGGCCCGGCGTCCACGGGCTCGAAGTCCGTTCCCTGCCTGCGGCGTCAGACTGCCCCGATGGCCATCCGGCATACACCGTGGGGCTGGTGGCAGGAGGAGGCGGGTCAGCCTCGCCCGGCCGCGCCGCTCGATCGCGAGCTCGACGCCGACGTGGCGATCGCAGGGGGCGGCTACACGGGAATGTGGACGGCGTGGTTCGTGAGTCAGCTCGAACCGCAGGCGAGGGTGGTGGTGGTCGAGGCCGAGCGCTGCGGCGCCGGCCCCAGCGGCCGAAACGGTGGCTTCTTGAACGAGTTGTGGTTGAGCCTGCCGACCCTTCGGCAACGGTTCGGCGACGCGGCGGCGCTCGAGGTCGCTCGCGCCTCCCAGGAGGCGGTCGAGGGGGTGGGCCGGTGGTGCGAGGAGCAGCGAGTGGATGCCTGGCACACCCGGGGCGGCTACCTGCAGGTCTCGACCGCGCCCTCGTGGGACGGGACCTGGCGTCAAGCCGTCTCGGCCTGCGAGGAGCTGGGCGTGCCCGAGGCGTGCCGCCCGATGACCGACGCCGAGGTGCGCGCTCGCTGCGCCTCGCCGCTGTTCCGCGCCGGGGCCTTCTACCCCGGAGCCGGGACCGTCCACCCGGCGAGGCTGGCCCTCGGACTGCGCTCGGCGCTGCTGGAGCGGGGCGTGTCGATCTTCGAGGGCACGCGGGCCGAGCCGCCACGCCGGGACGGCGGCCGTCTGGTCCTCGAGGCGCCGCAAGGGCGCGTCCGGGCCGGGTCGGTCGTGCTGGCCACGGGCGCCGCGCTCGCCGGCCAGCGGCCCCTGCGCCGGCGGCTGACCGTGACCTCGAGCCACATGGTGATCACCGAGCCGGTGCCGGACGTCCTCGAGGAGCTCGGCTGGACGGGCGGCGAGTGCATCACCGATTCCCGCACCTTGGTCCACTACTTTCGCACCACCCGCGATCGGCGGATCGCCTTCGGGTGGGGCGGGGGGCGCGTCGTGCGCGCTGGCCGACTGAAGGGCCGAGCAGAGCTCGACCCGGGCGTCGTGGCCGAGGTCGAGCGCCATCTGGTGCGCTTCTTCCCGGCCCTCGCGGGGAGGCGCATCGAGCACGCATGGGGTGGCCCGATCGACGTGTCGCCGACCCACCTCCCGATGATCGGAAGCCTTGAGGGCCACCGCGTCCACTACGCGTGCGGCTATACGGGCAACGGGGTTGGGCCCTCGCATCTGGCGGGACGAATCCTCGCCTCGCTGGCGCTTCGCCGCCGCGACGAGCACTCACGCTTGGCGATCGTCGATTCGCCCCCTGGCCGCGTCCCCCCGGAGCCGCTTCGCTACGTCGGCGGGACGGTGGTGCGCAGAGCGCTGGTACGTCGCGAACGCCTCGAAGAGCAGGGCCGGCGCCCGGGCCCGCTGACCCGGTTCGTCGCCGGCCTGCCGGAACGCATCGGGATCCACGTCGGCCGCTAGAACAACTACGCCGGCAGCCTCGCCTTCGGCTCCGTTCCCGGCGGGTTAGGGCCTGTTGCCGGGCGGCAGGTCGTATTCGTGGGGTACTACCAGCGGGAGGTGATGACCTTCTTGCGGGTGTAGAACTCGACCGCGTCGCTGCCGTTCGCGTGCAGGTCACCGTCCAACGAGTCCTTCCAGCCCGAGAATGGAAACCAGGCGACCGGAGCCGCGACGCCGACGTTGACGCCGATCATCCCCGCCTCGACCCGATAGCGGTAGCTTCGAGCAGCGTCGCCGGATGTGGTGAAGATCGACCCGGCGTTTCCGTAACGGGATCCGTTCACGAACTCGAGCGCCCGGTCGAGGTCCGGCGCCCGCACCAGGGCCAGCAGGGGGCCGAACAGCTCCTCGCGTGCCAGCTCGGATTCGTGGTCGCCGGTCTCGACGATCGTCGGCCCGATCATCGTGTCGGCGGGCCCCGGATCGGCGCCGCGGCCGTCGAGGAGCAGCTCGGCGCCGTCGCCCACCGCCCGCTCGACGGCGCCCGCGACGCGCTGGCGGGCCTCGGGGCCGACCAGGGGGCACACGTCGGTTGCTTCGTCTTCGCCCGAGCCGACCCGGAGCTCCGCGGCGGCGGCGACGAGGGCGTCCCGGACCTCGTCCTGGCGGTCGCGGTCGCCCACCAGCACCGCGACCGACCCCGCAAGGCATCGCTGGCCGGCGGCGCCGAACGCCGAGCCCATGATCGCCGGCACGCTCTTGTCGAGGTCGGCGTCCGGCATCACGACGAGCGAGTTCTTGGCTCCACCGAGCGCCTGACAGCGCTTGCCGGTTGCCGCTGACCGCTCCGCGATGTACCGGGCGGTGGAAGCCTGCCCGACGAACGAGATCGCGTCCACGTCCGGATGGTCGAGGAGGGCGTTGACGGCGTCGCGGGCGCCGTGGACCAGGCTGCAGACCCCGGCCGGGATCTGGTCGATCCCGTCGATCAGCTCGAAGATCAGCTCGGAGGGCCTCGGGTCGCGCTCGGACGGCTTCAGCACGAATGCGTTGCCGCAGGCGATCGCGAAGGGCAGGAACCACAACGGGATCATGGTCGGGAAGTTGAATGGCGTGATCGCCGCCACGACGCCAACCGGCTGGCGAACCAGGTCGACGTCGACCCCCCTGGCGACCCCCTCCAACCCCTCGCCCTTGAGCAGGTGGGGGATCGCGCACGCCGCCTCGGTGGACTCGATTCCGCGCAGCACCTCACCCCGTGCGTCATCGAGCGTCTTGCCCATGTCCTCGGTGACCAGGCGCGCCAGCTCCTCGCGGTTGGCCCACAGCGCCTCGCGGAGCGCGATCACGGCCCGGGCCCGGCGCTGGGGAGCAAGTCGCCGCCACTCGTGCTGTGCGGCGCTGGCCGCCACCACCGCCGCGTCGACATCCGCGGCTCCCGAGAGCGGTACCAGGGCGGTGAGCTCGCCGCTCGCCGGGTTGACGTCATCGAGCGTCTCGGTGGAGCCCGCCTGACGCCACTCGCCGGCGACGTAGTTGCGCAGGGTTCGCGGTCGATCGCCCCGGGGGCTGTCCAGCATCGACTCCGCGCTTTCGATCGAGCTCATCCCTGACCCTTCGAATACTCAGAGTAGGGATACCACCATTCCTTTGGGGCGATCTCGGTCTCGATGTGAACGTGCTTCGTCTCCTGAAAGGCCTCGAGCCCCTCGCGGCCCAGTTCCCGGCCGAGGCCCGATTGCTTGAAGCCGCCGAACGGGCCCGCGTCGTTGTCGGTCAGGGGGTCGTTGAACCAGACCGTGCCCGCCTTGATCTCGCGCATACATCGGATCACGCTGCGCAGATCGGCCGTGTATATGTTGGCGCCGAGCCCGAAGCGGGTCGAGTTGGCGAGCTCGATCGCCTCGTCCAGCGAGGCGACCCGGACGATCGGGGCCACTGGCCCGAAGGTCTCCTCGCGAAGCAGGTCGGTCTCGACCGGGGCGCCCGTCACCACCGCGGGCGAGAAGTAGTGGCCGCGGTCATGCCCCGCCGCGTCGGCGCCGATCACCACCTCGGCCCCCGCCGCCACCGCCGCGTCGAGCTGCTCGTGGACCTTGTCGCGCTGGTTGGCCGAGACCATCGGCCCGACGTCCGTCCGCGGATCTCGCGGGTCGCCGACCCGAAGGCCGGCGGTGAAGTCGACGAACGCCTGAAGGTAGTCGTCGTAGACGTCGTCCATCACATAGAAGCGCTCGGCCGACGTGCACACCTGGCCGGCGTTCAGGAAAGCCGCCCAGGCGCCGCCCTTGGCGGCCACGTCGATCTGCTCGGCGACGTCCGAGCAGACGATGAACGGATCCTTGCCTCCCATCTCGAGGTTGATGCGAGCAACCCGTTCGGCGCAGGCGGCGGCGATCCGCTTTCCGGTCGGAACCGATCCGGTGAAGGCCACGCAATCGACCCGCGGGTCGGCGACGATGCGCGCGCCGACCTCGCCGGCCCCGGCGACCACGTTGACGACCCCGGGCGGCAGGTGCTCGAGGCACGGCGCCAAGGCGAGCGTCGAGAGGGGGGTCAGCTCCGAGGGCTTGCAGACCGTCGTGTTGCCGCCCGCCAACGCCGGCGCCAGCTTCCATGCGAGCAGCAGCAGCGGGTAATTCCAGGGAACGATGCAGGCGACAACCCCGACCGGCTCCTTGACCACGAGCGACAGCTGGGTCGACTCGATCGAGGGAATGACCCGGCCCGCCGAGTCGCGGCCGATCTCCGCGTAGTAGTCGAACGCCGCGGCGGTCCAGCTGATCTCGTCCGAGTTCTCGATCAGGGGCTTGCCGCCCTCGGCGGTCATCAGCTCGGCGAGCTCGTCGGCGTGGGTGCGAAGCTGCGCGGCCACCTCGTGAAGCGCCTCGCCGCGCTCCACGGCCGGGGTGCGCTCCCATCCGGGCTGAGCGTTGCTGGCGGCGGCAATCGCGGCCGCGACCTGGACCTCCGACGCGATTCCTACCCGGGCGACCTCTTCCTCGGTGGCGGGATTCTCGACCCGGAGCGGCGCTCCCTCGCCGTCGACGCGCTCGCCTCCGATCAGCAGGTGGGCATCCGGCGGCGCGGCGCTGCTCTTCGCATCGGTCATCGCCGAGCTGATGCTAGATGAGCGGATCGCGCCGATGTCTTCCGTTCACTGCGCCGGGGTGCGGCTCGCCCGACCGGCGCCGGCGCACCCGGGCCGCGGGCGCCGCCGCGCTCGGGGTGACACACTTCTGCAATGAGCGACGAGTGGAGAGTCGAGGTCGACCTCGACGACGAGCAGCACGGGTTCAAGCTCGGCGAGCGGCTGCGCAGCCTCGACCTGGACGACGAGGCGAGCGAGCGGCTCGGCGATCGGGTGATCGTGACCCGGGACGGGCCCCGGATGTTCCTCTACGCTCGCTCCGAGGCGGAGGCGCGTGAGGCCGAGAGCGTCGCCCGCGAGCTGGTCGCCGCCGAGGGGCTCACCGCGGACGTCTCGGTGACCCGCTGGCATCCCGACGAGGACGCGTGGAAGGATGCCTCCGAGCCGATGCCGAGCACCGACGCCGAGCGCTCCGCCGAGCACCAGCGACACGAGGAGGCCGCGGAGCGAGAGCCGCGCCCCCGGTGGGCTTATCAGTGGGAGGTCCGGATCGATCTCCCGAGCCGGCACGACACCGTGGCGCTCGCCGCTCGGCTCGCCGACGACGGAATCGAAGTTCGGCGTCATTGGAAGTACCTGTTGGTCGGAGCTCCTAGCGAGGAGCGGGTGAACGAACTGGCGGAGCGGATCAGGGGCGAGGCGCCCGACGGCTCGTCCGTCCAGGTCGTGACCGCGGGCGCGCCCCATCCGGTGTTCGTCTTCCTCGGCGCGCACACACCGGGGATCGCCCGCGACCTGAGCTCCTGAGGGCCTCCTAGGCCCGCACCACGAGCACCGGCCGCTGCGCGACGTGGACCAACCGGTAAGCGGTCCTGCCCAACACGGTTCCGGTCAACGGCGACTCGCCGTAGCTGCCGACCACGATCATCCGCGCCGCGCGTTGCGTGGCCACATCGCTGAGCGCTTCAGCGCCACGCTCGTTGATCAGCTCGGTCTCTTGCTCGACGCCAGCTGCCGAAATGACCTCGTTCGCCTCCTGGGTCATCTTCTCCCCGAGCTCCTTGACCGCCTCTCGGTGGGTCGGGACCTCGCCGCCGCCGTACCCGCCAGGTGCATAGCCGAAAACGACCACGATCTTGTCCCCGAGCAGCTTTGCGAACTCGACCGCCTTGTCCAGCGCGGCTTTGGCGCCCTCGGTGCCGTCGTAACCGACGACTATGTCAGCCATCTGGATCCTCCTGCCCGATTCGGGCGCCGTGTTCGCTGACTCTCATTCCGGTGTCACTGTCTTTACGGCAGGGCCGCTCACCCCGCCCTCCAGGAAGTCAGGCGGCGCTGTCTCGGTTCCTCGGCCGAAGAACTTCGGGTAGACGAAGTTCGCGAACACCAGCAGCACCACGCCGATCAGCAGCAGCCCGACCCCGATCGCATCCGCCGCGCCGATGCCGAAGACGCCACCGGAATACGCGGAATCCACGGGTTTGTTGTCTATGAACGCCTTGACGAAGATGTAGGTGAGCATTGCGCCACCGAGGAACGGCACCAATCCGGCCATCACGAAGTTGCGAAAGCTCTTGAACAGCTCCTTGCGGTAGTACAGAGCGCACGCGAATCCGGTCAGCCCGTAGTAGAAGGCGATCTGGAATCCGAGTCCGGTGATCGAGTCGCCGAGCACGTTCTGGCTGACGTTGATGATGAACAGGGTCCAGACCAGCGAGACGGCACCCATGACCAAAGTCGATACATCCGGCGTCAGGTACCTGGGGTGGACCCGGCCGAAGATCTTGGGAATCGACCCGAACCTCGCCATCGAGAGAGTCGTCCTCGCGGTTGGCAGGATCGTCGTCTGGGTCGATGCGGACGCCGAGGTGAGAACGGTGATGATCAGTAACTTGTCGAGCGGCGAGCCGAACACCTCGCCGCCGAGAGCGCTGAGCACGTCGTTCTTGTCATGCCGGAGTCCCGCGAGGCCACCGTATGCCTGTGCAGCGGTCGCGACGATCACGTAGATGAGCACCAGGCACAGCGTGCTGACCCAGGCCGCCTTTCCGGGCCCGGTGGCGGAGTCCTCGGACTCCTCGTTGACGCAGACGCCGCTGTCCCAGCCCCAGTAGATGAACACCCCGAGCAGCACCCCGTCGATCAACGCGCTCGATCCCCCCGGCAGGCCGAAGGGCGAGAACCAGTTGAGCGAAACGTGAATCGACTCCGCGGGGGCTGATCCTCCGTAGACCTTGACCAGGGCGACGATCGCGAACAGCGCCAGCGTGAACACCTCGATCGACAGCAAGATCCTCTGCGTGGCGGCCGAGAGCTCGATACCGACGTAGCAGATCCAGGTCATCACGACGATCCACAGTGCCGCGACGATGCTCACGTCGAGCAGGTTGGAGGCGGCGGCGTCGAGGCCAAACAGCAGAAATGAGTAGACGCCGGCGATGTATGCCAGGGTGGCCATCACAACCACGTCGGCGACGACGATCGCCCAACCAGTAAGCCAGCCGAGCCGCGGCCCCATCGCTCTCGTCACCCAGGTGAAGCTCGTGCCGCAGTCGGGGTCGGCCTTGTTCATGTAGTTGTAGGCCGAGGCGATCAGGAGCATCGGGATGAACGAGACGATCATCACCGCGGGGGCGTGTACCCCCATCCCCCCCACGGCGACGACGAAGCCCAGCGTGGCGGCGAGGCTGTACGCGGGGGCGACCGACGCCACCGAGATCACCAGATTCGTCAGGTAGCCGATCGCGTTCGGCTTCAGCCCCTTCTCGCCGGCTCCTGAGCCGGCTGGCACTGGTACCGCCGCGCTCTCCATGCTGTCTCTACTCCCCTTCCTGTTGAGGTCGGACTGCAGCCAGCCGCTCGGCCCGCCGCTGCTGCAAGACCGTGAAGCCCATCGCCACGAGCGTGGTCGCGAAGAGGATCGTGGCGATCACGTTCACCTCGACCGGGATGCCGCGCTGTGCGGCGCCGAAGATGTAGAGCGGGAAGGTGACCGTTGTGCCCGAGTTGAAGTTCGAGACGACGAAGTCGTCGATCGACAGCGCGAAGGCCAGCAGGGCGGCCGCGACGACTCCGGGGAGGATCAGCGGGAGGGTGACCCGCACGAAGGTCTGTAACGGGGTGGCCCCGAGATCCTGGGCGGCTTCCTCGAGGCTTCGGTCGAACCCGATCAGTCGAGAGCGGACGACCACGACGACGAAGCTGATGCAGAACATGACGTGCGCGATCAGCAGGGTCGAGAACCCGAGCGAGGGCGTGTTCAGGATCAGGAAGAAGGAAAGCAGCGACGCCCCCATGACCACCTCGGGGGTGGCCATCGGGATCACGATCAGGAAGTTGGCCGTGCGCCGTCCGAAGAACTTGTGCCGGACGAGCGCCAGCGCCATCAGGGTCCCGATCGCGGTGGAGATCAGCGTCGCGAACAGCGCCAGGCGCAGGCTGGTCAGGAGCGCGTCGGTGAGGTCCGGGAGCCCGAACGCGTTGCCCCAATGGCTGAGCGTGAAGCCGACCCAGGTGAAGTTGTACTTGCCGGCCGGGTTGTTGAACGAGAACAGGATGATGACGGCGATCGGGAGCAGGAGGTAGCCGATCGCCAACCCGGCGTAGATGTTGATCGCGCGCCTGCGGAGCCAGGTCCAGGCCCGCCGCGGGGCCGAGTCGCGGTGCACGTAGGGGGATGCTGCGGCGGTTCCGGCCTCCATCAGGCTACCCCCGTGTCCTCGCCCATCAGGGCCTCCGAGCCGGCGAAGCGGATGTAGATGAAGACGGCGACCATGATCACCGCCATGAGCACAAACGAGAGGGCCGCAGCGGCGGGATAGTCCCGTTGGGTCAGATAGAGGCCCTGGATCACGTTGCCGATCATGTGGTTGCTCGTGCTGCCGAGGAAGAAGGCGTTTACGTAGTCACCCACGGCGGGGATGAAGGTGAGCAGCGTTCCGGCCACGACCCCGGGTGCCGAGAGCGGCAGGGTGACCTTCACGAACGCGGAGCGCGACGACGAGTAGAGGTCCTTGGCCGCCTCGATCAGGCCCTCGTCCAAGCGCTCCAGGCTGGCGTAGATCGGCAGGACCATGAAGGGGAGGAAGTTGTAGGTGATGCCCGCGATGACCGCGGTCGCCGTCTGCAGGAGCCGGCCGCTCGACGAGAGGATGCCCACCGACTGCAGGCTGTTGACGACCACGCCGTTGTCGGAGAGGATCGTCTCCCAGGCGATGGTGCGAATCAGGTAGGTGGTGAAGAACGGCGCCACCACGGCGAACAGCATCGCGTTCTTCCACTTGCCGCCCTTGAAGGCGATCGCATAGGCCAGCGGATAGCCGATCAGCAGCGCGATCACCGTCGCCGCCCCGGCGTAATAGAAGGAGCGCAGGAACGGCGCGTCGTAGAGCGACAGGGCGTCCTTGTAGTTCGACCACTGCCAGCTGAAGGTGAACCCCGTCTCGAGCGTTCCCGAGTCGAGCGACAGCCGCACCATGTAGTACATCGGCACGACGAAGAAGACGATCAGCCAGAACGCCCCCGGAAAGAGCAGGAAATACGGAACCAGGCGACGACGGGCGGTCAAGGAACGCCGCCCGCGTCGTGCCCGAGCCCGCCGGAAACGGAGCCGAAGGCGAGGCTTCCGGCGGAGCTGTTCACTAGCCGTTGATCACGGCGTCGAACGCCTGGGTCACCCGCTGCTCCTCCTGTCCGCTGAGTGTCGGCGCCACGTCGCACTTGGCCGTGAACTTGTCGCTCGGGAAGATGAGCTTGTTCTTGGCCACGCTCGGATCCTGCTTGAGCAGTACCTCCTTGGTGCCTGCAACCGGTGCGACGTAGTTCACGTAGTCCTCGATCTGGGCCTGGTTCTTCGGGTCATAGACGTAGTTCATCCAGGCTTCGGCGGCGGTCGGGTTCGGCGCGCCGACCGGGATCACCATGTTGTCGGACCACAACATGCAGCCCTCCGTGGGCATCCGCCACTCGATGTCCGGGTTGTCGGCCTGGAGCTGGACGGCGTCACCCGACCAGCCGATCACCGCGTCCACGTCGCCGCTGGTCAGGTCGCGTGCGTAATCGTTGCCGGTGAACCGGCGGATCTGGCCCGAGTCCGAGGCCTGCTTGATCTTGTCGATCGCGGCCATCCAGTCGTCCTCTGTGGCATGCGCGAGGTCGACGCCCTGGCACTTCATCACCAGGGGCACGGTGTCGCGCAGCTCGGTCAGCATGTCGACCTTGCCCTTGTACTTCGGGTCGAACAGGTCGCAGATCGACTTGACATCCGGAGCCAGATCCTTGCGCACGATGACCCCGGTCATCCCCGACTGCCACGGAACCGAGTAGTCGCGGTTGGGGTCGAACGCCGGGTGTTGGAGCGTGGGAACGAGGTTCTTCTCGACGTTTGGGATCGCCGACTTGTTTAGGTTCTGGAGGTAGCCCAGGTCATGCATCTTGTTGGCCATCCAGTCGGTGACCACGAACATCGATCGGCCGCCCGACTGCCCCTGTGCGAGGAGCGGCTGGACCTTGCCGAAGAACTCCGCGTTGTCGTTCACGTCCTCGATGTACTTGACGTGGACGCCGGTCGCCTTCTCGAAGTCTGGGACGGTCTGCTTGTCGATGTAGAGCGGCCAGTTGGAGATCGTCAGGTCGCCGCTGGGCTTGCCGGTCAGCTTGACCGTCTGCACGTTGGCGTCACTGCTCCCGCCCCCGATTCCGCCGCCGCCGCCGCAGGCGGCGATCGCGAGGCTTGCGGCGACCGCAAACGAGGCGATCGCCAGTCGCTTCAGCCGCCCACCGGCAACCCGGCCCGCGGCCCGATTGTCACTGTCAGGCTTGCTCAGCATCATCTGATCGCCTCCTCGTTCTCATGCAGCCGATTGATCCGGCTGCTCGTCCTGCTCAGCTTCCGTGTTCGCGCCTGCGCTTGCGAGGGACTCTCGTACCACATGCATGTGCTCCGGGGCCCAGGTGAGGCGCACAGCCGCCCCCCCGCCGGGCAGCCGCGCCCGCTCCGCCTCCGACGCGTTCGGCACGAGCACGGTCATCGAGACTTCACCCGGGATTCGCACGACGATCTGGGTGGAGGTGCCGAGATACACCGAGCTCTCGACCACCCCCTCGACGCTCGGCAAGCCGTCGCTCGCCGGCTCGCTCGCGTGTCCGATATCGAGCTTCTCGGGGCGGACCACAGCGTGGCAGCGCTCGCCGGCCGTGATCCCGTCGATCGCGACATCGACCTCCAGGCCGGTGTCGAGGCGGATGGTGCCGCGGCCGCCGTTTGCCAGCGTGACCTGACCGGGCATCAGGTTGGAGACTCCGATGAAGCCGGCGACGAACGTGGTGCTCGGGCGCTCATACACGGCCTCCGGCGTGTCCACCTGCTCGATCACGCCGTTCGACATCACGGCGATGCGGTCAGACATGGTCAGCGCTTCCTCTTGGTCATGGGTCACGTATACGAACGTGATCCCGACCTCGCGCTGGATTCCCTTCAGCTCCAGCTGAAGGCCCTTTCGGAGCTTCAGGTCCAGGGCGCCGAGAGGCTCGTCGAGCAACAACACCTTCGGCAGGTTGACCAGGGCGCGGGCGAGCGCGACGCGCTGCTGCTGCCCCCCGGAGAGCTGGTTCGGCTTTCGGTTGATCTCGCCCGCCAGCCCCACCCTCTCGAGCTCGGCCTCGACCCGCTCATCGATCTCTCGCTTCGGCACCTTCTTTCGTCGCAGCCCGAAGGCAACGTTCTCTCCCACGCTCAGATGGGGGAACAGGGCGTAGCTCTGAAAGACGGTATTGGTGGGGCGCTTGTAGGAGGGCAGGCCGGCCACGTCGGTCCCGTCGATCAGGACCCGCCCCGTGGTGGGCTGCTCGAAGCCGGCGACCATCCGCAGGGTGGTCGTCTTGCCGCAGCCGCTCGGACCAAGCATGGTGAAGAACTCGCCGGTGCCGATGTCGAGGTCCATCTGGCGAACGGCGACGAGCTCGCCGAATTGTTTGCTGACCCCCTCGAGGCGGACCGTCGGATCCCCAGAGCGAGCCGACGCCTCCGCGTCTGCGGAACCACCGCTCTCGCTGCCCCGATCCAAAGTCCGGTCCTCCTCACTTCCTCCGAGCAATGTGGTCTGCCTTCTTGTCGATGCGACGGGCGGAAGGCTAACCGCTCAGGCCAAGCAGCGTATGCCCGCCCCCACTTGCGCGCAAGGGGCAAAATCCCCAAAACGGAAAAAGCTCCTTGTGCGGTTTGTACAAGAAGGAGGTAGCATCTTTGAACCTAATCCCCGTTGTGCGATCAGCGCAGGCTGGATACGGTTTATACGGAACGTCGATCCATGCTGGACATGCGGTCGCAGGACTGGGAGGAGACCCAGATGGCAATCACCAGCGCAACGGCCACCACCACCGGCGCCGATCTGCAGGCGCTCGCAAAGCGCAACCTGTGGATGCACTTCACCCGGCATGCGGCCTACGACGATGCCGACGTGCCGATCATCGTCCGCGGCGAGGGTCCCTATGTGTGGGACGAGAAGGGCAACCGCTACCTCGACGGGCTCTCGGCGCTGTTCTGCGTCAACGCGGGACACGGCCGGACGGAGCTCGGCGAGGCCGCCGCCCAACAGATAGCCGAGCTCGACTTCTTCACCGTCTGGAGCTATGCGCATCCGCGCGCGATCGAGCTCGCCGCGCGGATCGCCTCATTGGCCCCCGGTGACCTGAACCGCGTCTTCTTCACCTCGGGCGGATCGGAGGCGGTCGAGTCGGCGATCAAGCTCGCGCGCGCCTATCACCAGCGAACCGGGAGTCCCCGCAAGACCAAGTTCATAAGCCGCGACATCGCCTACCACGGCACCACCCTCGGAGCCCTGGCGGCAACCGGCATCTCCGATCTGCGCCATGAGTTCGAGCCGCTCGTGCCAGGGGGCTTTCAGGTCGCGAACACGGACAGCTACCGCTGGCCGCCGGACCGTGATCCGCTCTGGGCCGCCGACCAGATCGAGGAGAAGATCATCTACGAGCATCCCGACACGGTCGCCGCGGTGATCCTCGAGCCGCTCCAGAACGCGGGCGGCTGCATCCCGCCGCAGGAGGGCTACTTCGAGCGCGTGCGCGAGATCTGCGACCGTCATAACGTCCTGCTGATCTCCGACGAGGTGATCTGCGCCTGGGGGCGGCTCGGCCATTGGTTCGGATGCCAGCGCTACGGCTACCAGCCCGACATCATGACCGTCGCCAAGGCGCTGACCTCCGCCTATGTGCCGATGGGAGGGTTGGTGGCCTCCGACCGCGTGGCCGAGCCGTTCATGCAGGGCAACGAGTCGTTCGCCCACGGACTCACCTTCGCGGGCCACCCCGTCGCCGCGGCGGTGGCGATGGCCAACCTGGACGTGTTCGAGCGCGAGGACATCTGTGGTCACGTACGGCGCAAGCAGGGTGAGCTCCGCGGCATGCTCGACTCGTTGCGCGACATCCCAATCGTCGGCGAAGTGCGCGGCGATGGCTTCTTTCACGCGATCGAGCTGGTCAAGGACCAGGAGACCAAAGAGGGGTTCACGGACGAGGAGTCGGAGTGGCTGCTGCGCGGGTTCCTATCCGGCGAGCTCTTCCGCCGTGGCCTGATCTGCCGGGCCGACGACCGCGGCGATCCGGTGGTGCAGCTCGCTCCCACCCTGGTCTGCGACACCGAGCAGTTCGAGGAGATCGAGAACGTGCTGCGCCCGGTCCTCACCGAGGCTTGGGAGCGGATCAAGAAGTGACGCGATGCTGACGGTCGGCAATCTCGTCGCCGACTGCGGCCTCCAGCTGGTCGCCGGAGCCGACGCTGCCGAGAGGCGCATCCGCTGGGTCCACATCACCGAGCTCGAGGATCCGACCCAATGGCTCTCAGGCGGTGAGCTGCTCCTGACCACCGGAATCCAGCTCAGTGGCGCCGCCCGCCAGCGCCGCTTTGCGGCGCTGCTCGCCGACCACGACGTCGCTGGCCTCGGCCTCGGGACCGGCTTCGGCCACAAGCGGATGCCGAAGGCCCTTCTCGACGAGGCCGACAAGCGGGGGCTGCCGCTCTTCGAGGTGCCGTATGAGATGCCCTTCATAGCGATCACCGAGCGCGCCTTCACGCTGCTCGTGAACGAGCAGTACGCGGTTCTGGAGCGCGGGACGCAGGTGCACGAACGCCTCGAGCGTTTGGTGATCGAGGGCCGTGGGCTGGAGTCCGTCCTGGGATCGCTGGCGTCGGCGATCGGCGGCTCGGCGATCGTCCAGGACTCCTCCGGGCGAGAGCTCGCCCGGCATCCGGCGAAGGGCGGTCCGGGCGCCGCCGCCCTGAAGGCCCTGAGCGCCGAGCTCGCCAGGCGCGGGTCGGCCACGGTGACTGCTTTCGAGCCCGAGCATCCGTCGCTCGCCGACAGCGCCCTGGTGGTGCCGGTGCCCGGCCGGCGCGGCGGCGCCCCGGTCGCCTGGTTGATCGTCACCAGCCGCAAGGGCCCGCTGGGAGAGTTCGAGCGCCTCACGGCTCGCCAGGGATCGATGGCCGTCGGGCTCGAGCTGATGCGCGAGCGGGTGGTCCGCGAGACGGAACGCCGGCTGGCCGGTGACCTGCTCGCGGAGGCGCTCGGAGGCCGGCTCGAGCCCGACGAGCTTCGCAGCCGGCTGCGCCCGTTCGGGATCGGTGCCGAGGCGGCCGTGCTGGTCTTCGAGCTCGACGACGCCCATTCGGGCGAGCGGGACCTCGAGCTCGAGCTCGCAGACGCCGGGTTCGGCGGACTGGTCGCCACCAGCGCCGCCGCCGGTGAGCCGCTGCTCTGCGTGGTGATCGACGCCCGAGCCGGCGACCCCATCGCCGTGGCCTCGACCCTGCGCTCGGCCCTGGCCGACTCCCACGGGCCGGTGCGAGCGGCGGCCAGCCGGACGACCGCCGTCGCCTCGCTTCGCCGTGCCTTCCACGAGGCACGTTGCGCGCTGCAGGCAACGTCGCTGGCCGACGGTGACGCGCCCGAGGTCGCGAGCCATGCGGACCTCGGCGCGTTCACGCTATTGCTCTCGCTGCAGGACGACGACGCCCTTCGCCTCTACAGCGAGGGTCTGCTGGAGCCGATCGAGCGCACCGAGGGCGAGTACGGGGGAGAGCTCCTGCGCTCGCTCGAGGCCTACATCGAGCACAACGGCAACTGGGAGCGGGCCGCCCGCCAGCTGTACTGCCATCGCCACACCCTGCGCTACCGGATCCGCAAGATCGAGGAGCTGACCGGGCGCGACCTCTCCCGGGCCACCGACCGAATCGAGCTATGGCTCGCGCTTCGGGCCAGGGAGCTGGTCGGATGATCTCGACCGCGGCTCCAAGCGCCGCTGCTGTGCGACTGCTGGCCCGCGGGCCGATCGATGCTCGCGGTGCCCGTTCCCCACAACCCAGTATCGACCCCGCGGAAACGCTCGTCGAGCTCGAGCGGCGAGGCTGCCGGTTCGAGGTGGCGAGTCCCGAGCAGGTCCGGGCATGAAGGTTGGCGTCCCGTCCGAGGTGAAGGCCGACGAGTACCGGGTCGCCCTGACCCCGGTTGGGGCACGCGAACTGGCCGAGCACGGCCACGAGGTGTTGATCGAACAGGGCGCGGGAGAGGGCAGCGCGATCTCGGATGCCCACTACGAGGCCCAGGGGGCGCGGATCGTTCCGGCCGTCGAGGACGTCTGGGGCGACGCCGACCTGATCTTGAAGGTGAAGGAGCCTCAGTCCGAGGAGGTGTCCCACCTGCGCCCCGAGCTCACCCTCTTCACCTACCTCCACCTGGCGCCGGCCCCCGATCTGACCCGCGGGCTGCGGGATTCAGGTGCGACCTGCGTGGCGTACGAGACCGTCGAGGATCGGTTCGGGCGCCTTCCGCTGCTCGCCCCGATGTCGGAGATCGCCGGCAAGATCGCCACTCAGGCCGGCGCCTTCATGCTCGAGAAGCCGCTCGGCGGACGCGGCATCCTGCTCGGCGGGGTGCCGGGTGTCGCGCCTGCGAACGTGATGGTGATCGGAGGCGGGGCGGTCGGCATGAACGCCGCCTTCATCGCGATCGGAATGGAGGCCGACGTATTCGTCTACGACACCTCGATCGACCGTCTGCGCGAGCTCGACATTGCGTTTGGGGGGCGTGCGTCGACCGTGTTCTCATCGACCCTCTCAATCGAGGAGCGGCTGCCCACCACCGATCTTGTGATCGGCGCGGTGCTGCTGCACGGCGCTCGGGCTCCCCATGTGATCAAGCGATCGCAGCTGAACCTGATGCAGCCGCATGCGGTGCTCGTCGACGTTGCGATCGACCAGGGTGGCTGCTTCGAGACCTCGAAGCCGACCACCCACCGCGACCCCACCTTCGAGGTCGACCGGGTGATCCACTACTGCGTTACAAACATGCCCGGCGCGGTGCCGATCACATCTACATACGCGCTCACCAACGCGACCCTGCCGTACGTGCTCGCGCTTGCCGACCTGGGCGTCGCCGAGGCCGCGCGACGGGATCCCGGCCTGAAGCTCGGGATCAACGTCGCCGGTGGCAAGGTGACCCATCGAGCGGTCGCCGAGGGCGTGGGGATGGACTATGTGGAGCCGGATGAGGCGTTGGCCGACACCAGCAGTCCGGGTACGGCACGGACCTCTTGATGTACTCGCTCGAGGACTACACGCAGATCAAGCACGTGATGGTGAGCCTGGCTTAGGGCCGAGGCCACCGCAACGCTGGGGAAGGAACCCCTGGGCGCAGGGAAGTGCCTGCGAGAGCGCCGCGCTCATCATCGAGCGCGGCGCTTCTTGTCTCAGCCGGTGGCTCGACTGCGCCAGGGCAGACGCGAGCGGCGGCGGTCGCGGAGGATGCGCTTCGCTGCGTTGTGGCC
The DNA here is from genome assembly GCA_963720685.1 of uncultured bacterium. Taxonomy (GTDB): domain Bacteria; phylum Actinomycetota; class Thermoleophilia; order Solirubrobacterales; family 70-9; genus AC-56. The sequence continues at coordinate 320,042 of CAVRGF010000005.1, forward strand.
AGAGGCCGCCATCACGCCGCCCCCCGGATGGGTGCCCGCCCCGCATAGATAGAGGCCCTCGACCGGGGTCGCGTACTGGGCGAGCATCGGCGAGGGCCGCATGAAGGCCATCTGGTCGAGTCCCTGCTCACCCTGGAAGATCGAGCCGCCGACCAGGCCGAAGATGCGCTCGAGGTCGGGGGGCGCCAGCACCTCGCGCTCGAGGATCGCGCCGGGGACGTTGGGCGCGTAGCGGGCCAGGTGCTCGACGCAGGCATCCGCGTAACGCTCCCGCGCTCCGTCGGGCCAGCCGTCCTCGCCAGGGGGCCCGTATTGCGTGAACATGGTCATCACCCACCGCCCGTCGTCGGTGAGGCTCGAGTCGACGGATGAGGGAAGCTCGGCCTCCACGTACGGTTGGGCGGCGGGCCTCCCCTCGACCGCGTCCTGCCAGGCCCGCTCGAGATAGTCGATCGAAGGGCACAGGTTGACGCCGGTGCGCTCCAGCATGTGCTGCTGCTCCGCGGTTACGCCCTCGTACTTGGGCGCCTCGCTCAGCACCAGGTTCACCTTCACCGAGCCGCCTCGGGTTCGATAGCGGCGCATGTCGTCGGCGACATCATCGGGGAAGTGCTCGGCGCCGGTCAGGTCGAGGACGGTCGTCTTCGGGTGGGCGCCCGAAGCCACGATCGGCGCCCGGATCTCCTCGCCGTCGGCGAGCGTCACGCCGACCACGCGCCCGTCGCGGACGTCGACCGACTCGACGGCCGCGCCGGTGCGGATCTCGGCACCGGACGCCTCGGCCGACCGAGCGAGCGCCTGGCTGATCGCCCCCATGCCCCCGATCACCTGACCCCAGCCGCCAGAGATCCCGTCGATCTCGCCCAGCGCATGGTGGAGCAGGTTGTAGGCGGTGCCGGGGGTGCGGGGGCCGGCCCAGACCCCGACCACGCCGGTCGAGGCGATCGAACCCTTGAGCCCGTCATGCTCGAAGTGGTCGTCGAGCAGGTCGGCGACCGACATCGTGAAGATTCGGATCAGGTCGTGGATGTCGCGGCGGCTCAGCCCGGCCGTTCGAGCTCCCTCACGGAGCAGCCCGAGCAGGTCGCCGGGATGTCGGGACCCGAGCGCCGGGGGCTCGCGGAGCATCATCGGACGCAGGAAGGACGCTGCTCGATCGAGCAGGTCCTCGAAGCCCTGGTAGGCGTCGCCGTCTCGCCTCGAGAAGGCCGCGATCGACGAGGCGGTTCGGGCGGCCTCGTTGAAGAAGAAGATCGGGCCGTCGCCGGTCATCGCGGCGTAGGCCGGATCGAGCGGGACGGCGTGGTAGCCGTAGTCGCGAAGCCGCAGGTCCGAGACCACCCTGGGCTGGAGCATCGAGACGACATAGCTGGCGCGCGAGACACGCGCGCCGGGCCAGACCTCCTCGGTTACGCAGGCGCCGCCGAGGATGCCCCGGCGCTCCAGGACCACCACCCGCAGCCCCGCCCTGGCCAGGTAGGCGGCGGTCGTCAGCCCGTTGTGCCCTCCGCCGACGACGATCGCGTCATAGGACCGCGGCGCGCCTCGCCTTGAGTCGGGAGCGGCGCTCGGTGTGTGAGTGGCGGCCTCGATGGCGCGCGAGTCTATCAAATATCGTACGGTTGACTACAAGGTCAACGAGGCGCGCCAGGCGCGCCATCCGGCTGCTCAACGAGCCATGCCGGCCATGCTCACCCGACCACCGGGCCGCGGCGCGCCAGCGCGTCCACGGCCACGCATCCACCCCGGTGGACCACGACCGGATTCAGCTCGATCAGCTCCAGGCGGTGCTCGATCAGCAGCGAGCCCACCGACGCGGCGAGCTCGGCGAGGCTTTCGAGGTCGGCCGGGTCGTGGCCTCGCCCGCCGGTCAGGACCGCGGCCCCTCGAAGCGATTCGATCGCCCCGCGGACCCGCCCCGCGCTCGCCGGCAGCGGAACGATCGCGACGTCGTCGAGGGCCTCGGTCCAGATCCCGCCGAGGCCGATGACGAGGGCGGGGACGACCGCGTCGGATCGCGCCGCGACAAGGACCTCGACCCCTCGTGGCACCATCCGCTCGACCAGCACCCGCGCCCCGTCGACTGCCGGCGAGCTCGAGAGCTCCCGGTAGGCCGCTCGAGCCTGGTCGGCTGTTCTGAGGTCGAGCCGAAGCGCTCCCGACTCCGTCTTGTGGCGAAGGCTCGGGGACGCCAGCTTGATGGCCGCCGGCCCCAGCGCGGCGATCGCCCGCACGCAGTCGTCCTCGCTGGTCGCGACCCTGCCCTCGGGCACCGACAGGCCCGCCGCCCGGAGGATCTCCTTGGTGTCGATCTCGTCCATCCAGCCTTCGTTGGCGCCGGTCCGGGCGTCGCTCGTCCGTGCCGCCGCGGACGCGATCTCGAGCATCCGACCCGGTTCGGCGCGCGGAGCGCGGAGCGCCTTCGCACATGCCAGTGCCGTTCGGAGCCCGGCCACGGCGGGGACCCCGCGGTGCGCCAGCTCGCCGCTGGCCCGATCGTCGATCAGATCGGGGAGCGTCGAGGCGACCAGGGTGGCGGCCCGGGTCTCGGCCGCCCCGGCGATGATCCCGGCGCGAACCGCCGCCCAGCTCTCGGCTGCCTCGGGAGAAAGGCCCTGGGGGTGGTCGTACAGGACCAGGAGCTGGTCGATCGCCGGGTCGTCGCCGACGGTCACGGTGATCCGGCTGAGCAGATCCGAGTCCCCCCAGATCATCGCCGTGTAGTCGAGTGGGTTGCCCACCGTCGCGGCAGCCGGGAGCAGGTCGGCGAGGCGCTCACGCGTTGCGGGGGAGAGCCCCGGGAGCTCGGTCGCGACGCGGGCCGCCTCGTCAGCGGCGATGCTCGAGTCGCCGCCCGAGCAGGTCAGGATCGCGAGACCCCCGTCGCCTCGCGGCCGAGCGCGCGGCTCGGCGAGGACGCGAGCCAGCTCGAGCAGCTCGTGGGGATCATGGGCCCACGCCCCCCCGGCTTCGGTGACCAAGGCCTTGAAGACCCGCTGGTCGCCTGCCAGTGCCCCGGTGTGGGCGGAGGCCGCGCGCGCCCCGGCCTCCGAGGCGCCTGCCTTCAGCACCGCCACCCCGATGCCCCGCTCGGCGCATCGCGCCAGGGATTGCGCCAGGCGTTCACCGTCTCCGTCCTCCTCCAGGAACATCGCTATCGAGCCGACTCCGTCCAGGTCGCATAAGGCCCGAAGCCAATCGCTCGCGTCGAGCACCGCCTGGTTGCCGGTGGAGAGGACCGTGTGGTACCGGATCCCCCGTCGCGAGCCGAGCGCGTTGACCGCCACGTTGCCGCTCTGGGAGATCATCGCGACGGCGCCCGGGTCGAGCGGAGGAACCGAATCGCCCCACATCGGCGCCCGCACGGCGCCCGCGAAGATCCCGTTGCCGTTCGGGCCGCACATCGGCAGGCCTCCGGCGAGCGCCAGTTCGCGAATCTCCCGCTCCAGGCCGCGCCCCTCGGCGACCTCGCCGAAACCGGCCGAGATCACGATCGCCCCCCCGCATCCGCGCTCCACCGTGTCGGCGATCACCGCCGCGACGCCGGCGGCGGGAATCGCGACCACCACCGCGTCAACCGGCTCGGGGAGGTCGGTCACCGACGGGACGCAGGGTCGGCCGTGGACCTCGGTGCGCCGCGGGTTGACCCCCCACACGTTGCCGCCGAACCCGGCGCGCTCCAAGTTGGCGAGCACGATGTCGCCGTAGGAGCCAGGCCGATCGTTGGCCCCGACCACGGCGATCGAGCGCGGGTTCAGAAGCGGGGCAGGGTCGAGAGCCGGCGGGCTCGAGGGCACCGATGTCACTTCCGCGCCTAGGCGTTGCATGGCTGGGATCGCGTCACACTCACCGATCCGCTTCTGCACCCGTGTGATGCATGACCGGGATCGCCGGCCTAGTGGATGATGTGCTCCACGCCACGGCGCTCCAGGCCTCTGGCGATGATGAGCCGCTGGATCTCGCTCGTGCCCTCCCAGATCCTGTCGACGCGCAGCTCTCGCAACAGTCGCTCGGCGACGTTCGAGCGAAGGTAGCCTCGGCCGCCGAACGCCTGCACGCAGCGGTCGGCGCATCGCCACGCGGCTTCGCTCGTGAACAGCTTCGCCATCGAGGCCTTGTGATGGACGATCTTGGGGTCCGCCCCGGAGTCCGCGAGCGAGGCGACGTTGAGGGTGAGCAACCGGCCGCATGCGGCGTCGGCGGCGGAGTCGGCGAGCGGGAACGAGACTCCCTGATGGTCGTAGATCCGCGCTCCGCCCTGAACGCGATCGCGGGCCCACGCTACGGTCTCGTCGAGCAGCCTCCACATCGCCCCACCGCAGCGCGCCGCGATCCCGAGGCGCTCCTCGGTGAACCAGGAGCGCTGAAGGTCGCCGCCGCCGCCCACCCCGCCGATCACGTCGTCGGCGGAGAGCTCGACGTCACGAAAGCGGATCGTCGGGTGACCCTCGGGATAATTGTGCGTGTAATCGGGATCGCTGACGATCTCGACCCCCGGCCGCTCCCGGTCGACCACGAACAGCGTGGGAAGCGCGTCGTCGCCCTCCACGACGTTCGCCATCACCACATAGACGCTCGCGACGTCGCCCGCGGTCACGAACCACTTCTCGGCATTGAGCCGGAATCCGTCGGCGGTCCGCTCGGCGCGCGCCTCGATCGCGGATGGATCCGAGCCGGCGTCGCGCTCGGTCACGGCGTAGGCGTCCTTGAGCTCACCCCGGAGCGCGGGTCGCAGGTAGCGGTCGATCTGCTCCGGGCTCGCGTGCCCCCAGACGTTGTACGCGTTGGGCACGTGCCAGTGGATCGCGTTGGTGGTCCGGCCGTACTGCTCCTCGACCAGGCTCCACTCGAGCCGCGTCCAGCCCTGGCCGCCGTGCTCGCGCGCGTGGAGCCCACCGCTCAGCCCGGCGTCGATCGCCTCGCGTCGCAGGTCGGCGATCGTGTCGTCGGCGAGCCGTCCGCCGCGCCGCTCGGCCTCTTCCTCGAGCGGCATCAGCACCTGCTCGGCGAAATTGCGCGCCCGCGCTTGAAGCTCCAGCGCTCGATCGTCCAGCTCGAGCGGGTTGGCGCCGAGGGCGCCGGAGGGACGATCGAGCGACTTGACCTCCATCGGCTCGCCAGACTAACATGCGATTGACTACAAGGTCAACCAGCGCGAGACGCGGACCGCGAGCAGGCGCGAGACACCGACCAGGAGGCGGAGCCTTGAACAACCGACCGCAGCCCACACTCAACCTCGACCCGCTCGATATCGAGGCCAGCCTGCGGCCGGTCGAACGCGCGACGATGCTCCCGCCGCGGGCGTTCGTGGATCCGGGCGTCTTCGACTGGGAGCTCGAGGCGATCTTTCGCGGCTGGGTCTGCGTCGGCCACGCCTCGATGGTCGCCGAGAGAGGGAGCTACCTGAGGCGCGAGGTCGGCGACGACAGCGTCGTCGTCATGGGCGGCGGCGATGGACGAACGCACGCCTTCCTGAACGTCTGCCGGCACCGTGGCGCGCGGTTGATCGAGGACGCGGAGGGCAGCGTCCGTCGCCGGGTTCAGTGTCCCTACCACGCTTGGTCGTACGGCCTCGACGGCGAGCTCAAGGCCACCCCTCACATGGACGGAGTGGAGGACTTCGACGCCTCGTGCTGGGGCCTGATCGGTGTCCGCGTCGCCACCGTCGGCGGCCTCGTGCTGGTCGATCTGAGTGGTGAGGCGCCCCCGATCGACCCTCACGTGGGCGAGCTCGCCGGGTACCTGGAGCGCTACCGGGTCGGCGATCTGCGCCGCGCCGGGAGGGCGGAGTACACGGTCGCTGCCAACTGGAAGGCGATCGCCGAGAACTACAGCGAATGCCTTCACTGCCCGGGCGTTCATCCCGAACTCAACGAGCTCAGCAACTACATGAGCGGCGAGGTCATGGAGGGGGCGGGCGCGTGGTGCGGGGGTTCGATGAACCTCACGGACGGCGCCTCGACCATGGGGCGCGAGGGCGGCCACGCCCAGACCCGACCGCCGATCGAGGGCCTCTCAGGCGACGATCTGACCTCGGTTCTCTACTTCGTGCTGTTCCCGAACGCGCTGGTCTCGCTGCATCCCGACTACGCGATGCTCCACACCCTGTGGCCGACCGCCGTCGACCGAACCGAGATCGTCTGCGAGTGGTTCTTCGAGTCCTCGACCATCGCGGCCGAGGGGTTCGACCCGTCCGACGCGATCGAGTTCTGGGACCAGGTCAACCGCGAGGACTGGCACGTATGCGAGCTCACCAACCAGGGCGTGCGCACCCGAGGCTACGTGGCCGGCCGCTACTCGGCCGAGGAGATCGACGTGCACGCCTTCGACCTGATGGTCGCCGAGCGTTACATGGATGCCCTTCGCGAGCACTCGGAGGTGCCCGCGTGAGGGGTCGTGGCGACCGAGGGGGACGCGGGGGACGCGGAGGCCGGGGACGGTGAACGAGATCGCCGCAAGGCTGGGCGAGGTCGGCCTGCCCGAGCCGGTCGCCGGGCTGGCCGCCCGCGAGTGGGATGCCGTTGTCGTCGGGGGCGGGCACAACGGCTTGACGGCTGCGGCCTACCTCGCGCGCGCCGGTCGATCGGTCCTGGTTCTGGAGCGCCGAGAACGGCTCGGAGGCGCCTGCACCCTGGAGCGGCCCTTTGCCGATCCGGGTTACGTGGTCAGCCCGTGCGCCTACGTGGTGGGCCTGCTCGACGACCTCGTGATCCGCGAGCTCGAGCTCGAGCGCCGCGGGCTTCGCTACTGGATGGCCGACCCGAACCTGTGGGTCCCCTTCGACGACGGCAGCGCCTTCGGCCAGTGGCTAGACGACTCGCGGACCCAGGAGAACCTCGAGCAGCTCGGCGTCTCGGCGCGGGACATCGAGGGCTATTGGGCATACGAGGAGCTGTTCGACGAGGTTCGCCGCAGGCTGCGAAAGGGGCAGCGCGACACCTGGGTGGGCGATGCCCCGACCAGGGCCGAGATCGAGGAGCTGGTGGGCGGGGACCGAACGATGATCGACCTCCTCTTCGAGGCGTCGATCGCGGACGTGCTCGACGACCACATCTCCGACGAGCGTCTCAAGACGGCCCTGTTCGGTCAGGGGATCATCGGCACGTGGGGAGGGCCGAGGGATCCGGGGACCGCCTCGATCAAGCTGATGCATTTCCAGGGAGACATGGACGGGCGAGGCCCTCTGTGGGGCTACGTGGAGGGCGGCATGGGGATGGTGAGCTTTGCGATCGCTGACGCCGCCCGCGAAGCCGGGGCCGTGCTGGCATGCGGAGTCCCCGTGACCGAGATCCTTCCCGGAGAGGGCGTCACGCTCGAGGATGGGACCTCGATTCGCGCCGCCACCGTGATCTCGAACGCCGATCCGAAGCGCACTCTGCGGATGCTCGACGGGCAGGAGGTGGACGGTGGCTTCCGCGACCGTCTGGAGCGCTGGAAGGTGCGAAGCCCCGTGGTCAAGTTCAACGCGGCGCTCGACCGGCTGCCGAGCTGGTCGGCGGCGCCCGGCGAGGACTGGCCGGCTCGGGCGACCATCGACGTGACCGGGACGATCGACGAGGCACAGCGCGCTTTCGAGGCGGCGGAGCGCGGCGAGCCCGCCGTCGCGTTCGGCGAGATCTACCTCCAGACGGGATATGACCCCTCGCCCGCGCCGCAGGGAAAGCACCTGCTGAGCGTGTTCGGCCAGTACGCGCCCTACGAGCTGGCAGGCGGCGGCTGGGAGGAGCGACGCGACGAGGTCGCCCGCCAGTTCATCGACCTGATCGATCGAGTTGCACCGGGCTTCGAGGAGAGCCTGGTCGACCACGAGGTCCTCGGCCCGCCCGACATCGAGGCGAGGATCGGGCTGACCGGCGGAAACATCTTCCAGGGGGAGGTCACCCCCGATCAGATGTGGGAGGGGCGACTGGCGGCGCGAACCCCGGTCCCCGGCCTCTACCTGTGCGGTGCGGCGACCCATCCCGCGGGCAGCGTGATCGCCCTGAACGGCCGAAACGCCGCGGCCGCGGTGCTCGCTGACGCCGGCGTCGCGCTGGCTACCGCCTAGGGAGGTTCGAGGTTGGCGGTCGCATCGGTCTCGGAGAGCACCCGCGAGCGGATTCTCGAGGCGGCATGCGACCTGATCGCCGCAGACGGGATCGACGATGTACGGATCGCGCGCGTCGCGACCCGGGCGGGCGCCTCGACCGCGCTGGTCCACCATTACTTCTCGACCCGCGAAGAGCTGCTCGAGCAGGCGCTCATTCATTCCTTCGAGCGAGCCGGCGAGGACCGATTCGGCGACTCCGGAACGGAGCAGACGGCGACCGCGGGGCTCGCCGCTGCGATCGCCGATTGCCTGCCCCTGCCGGGACCGCAGGAGCGCGAGTGGGTGCTGTGGGTCGAGCTATGGCTGCGGGCCGTCCGCGATCCGGGGCTGCGCCCGGTGGCCGCGGGCCTCTACAAGCGTTACCGCGCCTGGATGGCGGAGCTGATCCGGGCCGGGGTGTCGAGCGGCGAGTTCGACCCCGACGTCGACGCCGAGTCGGCTGCCGACCTGGCGATGGCGTTGCTCGACGGAGCCGGCATTCGCGCCCTCCTCGAGGACCCGGCGATGCAGGTCGAGGCGGCCCGCTCGCTGGTCGCGGAGCGTCTCGCCGCCGAGCTCGGCGTGGACGCGGCGGCGCTCGGCGACTAGGAGCTGAGGTGCGGGCCGTAGTGATCGGGGCCGGCCTTGCCGGGCTGGCCGCCGCCGATGAGCTGCTGCGGGGCGGGGTGGACGTGACCGTGCTCGAAGCGCGCGGGCGGGTCGGGGGACGCGTCTGGTCGAAGCGCCTCGACAACGGTGCCGTGGTTGAGATGGGAGCGGAGTTCATCCTCCCCGGCAACTCGCTCATCCGCGAGCTGGTGGAGCGCTTCGGGCTCGGCCTCTGGGACAAGGGCATGCGGTACGGAGCGCGGGAGCCACGGGGCATCGCGGGCCTCGGTGAAGGCGAGCTCGAGCGGGCTGCTCGAACCGTCGACAGGGCGCTGGCGGGCGGAGGGGCGCAGTCGGGCGAGTCAGCCCGGAGTCTGCTGGAGAGGCTGGACCTGGGCTCGGCCGCGCGCGAGGCGATCACGGCCCGGGTCGAAGTGTCGGCTGCGAGTCCCGCGGACCGGGTCCCCGCCGGCGACCTGGCGGGCGTCGCGCACCTCGACGCAGAGCCTTCCCCCGGCATCGCCGGCGGCAACCAGCGCCTCGCCGAGGCGCTCGCGCGGCCGCTCGGCTCGTCGCTGTGGCTCGACACCCCGGCCAGGGGCGTTTCCTGGGGCGCCCGCCGGGCCGTGGTTCACGTCGATGACGCCGACCTCGAAGCCGACGCCTGCGTGGTCGCGGTGCCGGCGAGCGTGCTCGGAGCGCTCGAGTTCGACCCCGCGCTCCCCGCGGAGCTCGCGACCGCGCTGGCGGGAATCACCTACGGGCACGCGGCGAAGCTGTTCGTGCCGCTGCGAAAGCCGCCCCCGCTCAGCGCGGTGCTGTCTGTGCCCGAGCGCTACTGGACCTGGACCGCGACCGGGGAGGCCGACCGGGTCCAGTCGCTCCTCAGCGCCTTCGCGGGCTCGCTCGACGCCCTAGAGAGGCTCCGCGTCGCCGAGGGCCCGGACGTATGGCTGGCTTCGCTTCGCCGCCTGCGGCCCGATCTCGACCTCTCCGCGTCGGGCGCCGTGCTCTCGACCTGGAGCGATGATCCCTGGTCGCGCGGGGCCTATTCGGTCGGGCGTCCCGCGGCCGCGGGACGCGCTCTGGCCGAGCCCCTCGGCGTGATCGCCTTCGCCGGCGAGCACGCGGCCGAAGAGTCCCCGTCGCTGATGGAGGGCGCGCTTCGAAGCGGTCGGCGAGCGGCGCGGGCGCTGATCTCCACCGCTCTGGATCGGGCGCGCTAGCGTCCCCCCGCCGGGGCTCGGCTCACGGTATCGCGGTGGCTTCCGCGAGCTCGGCCTTCCCTCGCGCGGCGCGCCCGCCGGTGGCGCCCCCCTCCTCCCGGGTCAGGCGGTGGGCAAGGTAGACCGGGATGATCGAGAGCAGCACCACGATCACCGCGACCACGTTGACGATCGGCTCCTGGTTGGGCCGGAACAGGTTGTTGAAGATCCAGATCGGCAGCGTCTCCTGGCCGGCGCCGATCGTGAACAAGGTGACGATGATCTCGTCGAACGAGAGCGCGAATGCAAGCAACCCGCCGGCGACCAGGGCCGTGGCCATGTTGGGGAGGGTGATGTGGCGGAAGGTCTGCCAGGGATCGGCTCCGAGATCTGCCGAGGCCTCCTCGATCGACCCGGACATTCGCCGCAGCCGGGCGACCACGTTGTTGTAGACGACCACGATGCAGAACGTGGCGTGGCCGACGATCACCGTGAACAGGCTCAGGTCGACGCCCAGGACCTGGGTGAACGTGTCGCTGAGGGCGACACCTGTGACGATCCCGGGCAGAGCGATCGGGAGGACGACCAGGAATGAGACGGTCTCGCGCCCGAAGAAGCGGTGACGAGCGACGGCGAGCGAGGCCAGGGTCCCGAGCAGCAGCGCGATCGCGGTGGCGACCGCCCCGACCTTGAGCGAGGTCAGGAGCGCGTTCCGGACGTCGGCGTCCTGAAACGCCTTCGGGAACCAATCGAGGGTCAATCCGGGCGGCGGCCACTCCAACAGGTTCGAGGCGTTGAACGCATAGATCGCGATCACGATCAGAGGGATATAGATGAACCCCAGGCCGACCCCGACCGCGATCCGGAGCAGGTTGGTCGATCGCCGTGAGAGCCTCATAGGTGCTCGAAGGCCCCGAGCCGCCTGGCGATCATCAGGTAGGCGACCATGACCACGATCGGCACGCACGCGAACGCCGATGCGAGTGGGAGGTTGTTGGTGATGTTGTTGTAGACGACATTCCCGATGAACTGGTTGTTCGAGACCAGTTGAGGGGTGATGTAGTCGCCGAGCGTGAGCGAAAAGGTGAAGATCGAGCCGGCGACCACCGCGGGGAAGCTCAGCGGCAGGATCACCCGCCTGAAGGTCGTGAGTGGCGATGCGCCCAGGTCCTCGGACGCGCTGAGCAGCGAATCCGGGATCCGCTCCAGCCCGGCGTAGATCGGAAGGATCATGAACGGGAGCCACAGGTAGCTCATGACCAGCCAGACCGCCGTCGTCCCGTAGCCGGGGCCGTGCAGACCGAGCGGCCCGAGGGCCCAGTTGATCACACCGCCGGCGGACAGCATGGTGCGCCAGGCATAGACCTTCACCAGGTAGAACGACCACAGCGGCATCAGGATCGCCACCACCAGCACCGCCTTCGTGCGCCGGCTGGCGAGCTTCGCCATGTAGAACGCGATCGGGAACGCGAGCACCGCGTCGGTCAGCGTGACCAGCCCGGCCGTCCGGATCGTCCGCCAGGCGATTGTCCGGTAGACCGGCGTATCGATCAGCGTCTTGAAGTTGTCGAGGCTGAAGCCCTGGATCAGCTCCCCGGTCAGCGCGTTCACGCTCCAGAACGCGGCGATCAGCAGTACTGCAAGCGAGCCCAGGTATCCGACTACGAGCCAGGCGAGCGGCCCGCTGAGCAGGGCGCCCGCCTGAAGGCGCGGGCGACCTTGGAAGAGGCCGGCCAGCCAGCGGCCGGCCGACCTCTTCCTCGGCGCTGACGCAACCGCGTCAGCTGCTTCCATGCACCGCCTTCGTCACGAAAGCGGCCGTGGCGTCGGTCATCCCTTGATCTCCGTCCACGCGTTCACCCAATCGTTGTAGTCCTTGCAGTCGGTGTTGCCGTCTCCGCAGTCGGCGATGGGCGTCTGCCAGTAATAGACGTTCTTCCAGAACGCCGGGTCCGCCGCGTGGTACTGGGTGCAGAACGCCGGATTCGGCGGTAGGCCGTCCGCCGTTGCGGCGCTCTCGAGCGTCGACGTATCGCACGCCTTGGTCTGGGCGGGAGCCTCGCCGAAGTACTGGGCGACCTCGGCATTCGCCTTTGGCGAGACGATGAAGTTCATCCACTTGTACATGCAGTTCGGATGCGCAGCGGATGAGCTGATCATCCAGGTGTCCGACCACCCGGTCGCGCCCTCGCTCGGCACGAACCCTTGGCTTGCGGGGCTCGATGCGACGGGCTGGCCCTTGTCCTTCAGCGCGAAGTACTGGTACTGCCAGGTGGTGCCGACCTGATCGTCGCCGTTGGCGAACGCCGAGATCTGCTTGAGCGCGTCCGACCAGTACTCGCCCACGTTCGGCCGTTGCTGCTTGAGCAGGTCGACCGCGGCATTGAACTGATCGTCGTTGAGCTCGTACGGGTTGTCGATTCCGAGATCGGGCTGGTGAGCCTTGAGATAGACCGCCGCGTCGGCGATGTAGATCGGGTCGTCGTAGACCGAGATCTTGCCCTTGTACTTCGCGGCCTCCTTCGGATCCAGCATGATGGACCACGATTTCGGCGCCGGGCTGACGTCGTCGCTGTTCCACATCAGGAGGTTCGCTCCGCGGCCATGCGGGATCCCGTAATGGGTGCCGTCGAAGGTGTTGTACGGCTGGTCCTTGAGGTCGGAGAAGATCGTCTTGTAGTTGGGGACCAGGTTGACGTTCACCGGGGAGACGTCCCCGGCGTCGACGAGACGCTCGCTGGCGTTGCCCGACGCCGAGACGCCGTCGTACTGGCCGGTTCGCATCAGCTGGACCATCTCGTCCGAGGTGCCGGCGACCTTGACGTTCACCTGGCAGCCGGTCTCCTTCTGGAAGTCGGCCTTCCACGGGTTGGACACGTAACCGGCCCATGCCACGAGGTTAAGCTGCCCCTCGGGTGCGCCGACCTTCGGCAGGGTCTCGGTGTTTCGATCGCTGCTTGAGCTACTTCCTCCGCCGCAACCGATCACGGCCATCGCCGCGATCAGCCCGGCGACGCACATCCATGCCACCCTCGCCGGATGGCCAGCTCGTTGTCCTCTCACTGGGGGTTCTCCCTTCGTGTGTCTGCGGGATCCTCTGGAACGGCCACCGTATGCTCGGGTCGCCATCCGACCGTCACCTCGCGCCCGCGTTGCTCGAGTGCCTCGGACGAGGACGTCTCGAGGTTCTGGCGGACGACCTGAAGCTCCCCGCCGGCATCGAGCTGGACCAGGTAGCGGGTCACCATGCCTACATAGGCGACTGCGCGGATCACGCCTCGCTCAGTGTGCAGGCCGGACCCGTCCTCGCCGCTCTCGATCAGCCGGACCTTCTCGGGCCGCACCGTGAACCGTGCGCCGTCTCGGCTCAGGACGTTGGAGATCCCCACGAAGCCCGCGACGAACCTGGTCGCGGGATGTTCATAGATCTCGGCGGGCGTGCCGACCTGCTCGATCCGACCCTGGTTGAAGACCGCGATCCGGTCGCTCATCGTCAATGCCTCGTCCTGGTCGTGGGTGACGTAGATGAACGTGATCCCAACCTCGCCCTGGATGCTCTTCAACTCGACCTGCATCTGCTCGCGGAGCTTCAGGTCGAGGGCTCCGAGCGGCTCGTCGAGAAGCAGGACGCGCGGCCGGTTGACGATCGCTCGAGCGAGCGCCACGCGCTGGCGCTGCCCTCCGGACAGCATTCCGGGCTTGCGCGCCTCAAAGCCCCCGAGCTGGACCATCTCGAGCGCCTCCGCGGTCCGGGTTCGGCGCTCGGCCCGGTCGACCCTGGCCACCCGCATCCCGTACTCGACGTTCTCGCCCACGGTCATGTGAGGAAACAGCGCGTAGTCCTGGAACACCGTGTTCACCTGCCGGTCGTATGGCGGCAGCCCGGTCATGTCCCGCCCGGCGAGCGCGACCGTCCCCTCGTCGGGCGCCTCGAACCCGGCGATCATCCTCAGCGTGGTCGTCTTGCCCGAGCCCGACGGGCCGAGCATGGTGAAGAACTCTCCCCGGGAGATCTCGAGATCCACGCCGGCGACCGCCACGACGTCGCCGAACACCTTGCGAACTCCCTCGAGCCGCACGTCCGGAGCCTCGGCCGACGCAGCGGCCTGCCGCTCGGCAGGGCCCGCGGGCCGCTCACGTTCCCCGTGGTCAACAGTGATGGCTGCGGTTTCCTCCACTCGAACGAGTCGCGGAGCGCTCCTCGACTCAGTCGCAAGCTATACGAAGACCCTTCCGGGATGTAGTCACCGGGTGGACAAAGTTGGCCATCCGCCCGGGCCATTATGGAGGGGCGCACGCGACGCGGGCGCGCCTGCCGGGGCCCGCGACTTGGACGATTCGTCCATCGGGAACTGGGGATCCCCGCCCCCGCGATCGCCCCCGAACCCCAAAGAGAGAGACCCCGCGTCGACGCGGGGCCTCTCTTGTCCCGAAACAGCGCTTGCGCGCTACTCAGTCGTTTAGTAGTGAGGCTTGTGGCGCTTGCGGAAATCGCTCAAGCGCTCGGCGTGGACCTTCCTGCTCCAGCCGGGCCCGTTCCCCGCCGTCATCGACGTGTCGAATCGCAGCCCGGCCACGACCATGAACGCGTGGCCCGAGTTGCTGTAGACGGTGATCCAACGGCCCTTGCCGCCGTGACCCCAATGCATGAGGCCGCCCGAGGCCATCGGGGTGGACAGCAGGTGGCCGCCATGAAGGGCATAGCTCACCGAGCCGGAGCAGTCGTATCCGCTGTCGTTCCAGCTGCCGTGGCCACCGCCCCACTTGTAGGGCTTGCTGCGGATGTGGTTGGCGGCCCTGATCACCTTGACGACCCGACGCGGGGCGTCGGACGGGGCGATCGCCTTGCCATGGACCAACCTCGCGTGGCCCTTGGGGACGTTGGACGCCGAGGCGCCGGTGCCCCCGTTCTGCGCTTGCGCCGGGATCGCCGAGAGCGCCGCCAGGGACGCAACCGCCGCCACGGTCGCCGCTACTGCTTTGAGCTTCCTGTAGCCGGGATGAGACTTGTCGTCTGAATGCAAGACCAGTTCTCCTTCGTCGGCCTACGGGGTTAGCTGTCGGGCTAGCGCTAAAGGAGCCTGCGCTCCCACCCATGTGTTCCTCGCGCTCGTCCTGAGAGGCCTTGCCTCGCGGGCCGGGCGCCGAGGGGGTGGGTTCGCCCCAATGTGTGGTTCCCCCGTTCCCCGCCGTTGGTCGACGGGGATTCGGCTTTACCGGTTATCGATGGTGCGGGACCCTACACGATCGAACCGACGTTTGCTCACACAATGCTCATACATTCGCCGCCCAACCCTCGAATACCTGCAAATTGGGCTATTCGGGTGGGATCGGGAGGTCGCCCCCGCTGGCTCGTACTCGGTCGGTGGCCGGCCCAGGGATCGGCGTCCGTCGACTCAGGCTGCGGGGTGGGCCTCGGCCCACGCGATGATCCGGCGCGACTCCGAGACGACCTCGCCGTCGTCGGCGACCAGGACCGGCACCGCACGTTGCCCCGAGAGCTCCTCGACCTCCCGCCGTCCGCTGGTCACCAGGTGGAGGAACCGCGGGCCGACCCCCAGCCCTCGCACCTTGACGACCTCGGGCTCATACCCCGCCATTCTCAGGGCCTGATGGGCGTTGTGGCACGGGTGCCCGCCCGGGCGCGGCGTCTGGAAGGTGCCCCAGCAGACGTAGAGCTTCACGGGCCAAGCCTATTCGACGCCCGTCGTAGGCGGGATCGGTGGGCGTTCAGTCGGCGCGCGGATCCGGCGTTCGGCGGTTGGTAGGTTGGTCGGGTGAGGCTCGAAGGCAAGACCGTCCTGTTGACTGGGGCCACCGGCGGCCTCGGGCGGGCGATGGCGGCGGCCCTCGCCGATCGCCGCGCCACGCTCGTCCTCAGCTCGCGCAAGGCGGAGGAGCTCGACGAGCTCGTGGCCACCCTGCCCTCAGAACAGCACCGGGCGGTCGTCTCCGACCTCGCCGACGACGGCGCGGCGCTTCGCCTGCTGGAGGATGCCGGCGAGATCGACGTCCTGGTGGCGAACGCCGGTCTGCCGGCGTCGGGGCGGCTCGACGGCTTCTCCCAGGAGGAGATCGGGCGGGCGCTCCGGGTCAACCTCGAGTCCCCGGTGCGGATGGCGCGCGAGCTGCTTGCGGCCTGGCAGAAGCGCGGAAGCGGCCACTTCGTCTTCATCTCCTCGATCTCGGGCTTCGTCTCGACCCCCCGCGCCTCGCTCTACGCGGCCACCAAGTTCGGACTGCGGGGCTTCGCTCTCAACCTGCGCGAGGACCTTCGCCGCTCGGGCATCGGCGTTTCGGTGATCACTCCCGGCGCGATCCGCGAGGCGGGGATGTTCGCCGACAGTCGGGCGAAGCCGCCCCCGGGTGTCGGCACCGGCACACCGCAGCAGGTGGCGAGCGCGGTGGTGCGGGCGATCGAGCGCGACAAGAGCGAGATCTCCGTCGCGCCGGTGCGCCAGCGCGCCCTCGCCCGCTTTGCGATGCTCGCCCCTGAGCTCTCCGGCCGCGTCGCGGGCGGCCCTGCGACGAGGGCTGCGGAGGAGATCGCCCAGGGTCAGGCGGACAAGCGCTGACGATGCGAGCATAAGGAGAGACATGAGCGACAGCTTCGGGGCCCGCGACACACTCGAGGTCTCGGGACGCGAGTACGAGGTCTTCCGCCTCGACGCTCTTCAGGCCACATTCGACGTCGCCCGACTTCCCTACTCGATCAAGGTTCTCCTGGAGAACGCGCTGCGGCTCGAGGACGGCGAGTCGGTGACCCGGCGGAACATCGAGGCGATCGCGAGCTGGGACGCGACCGCAGAACCCAGCGCCGAGATTCCCTTCCAGCCCGCCCGAGTCCTGATGCAGGACTTCACGGGGGTGCCGGCGCTGGTGGATCTCGCGGGGATGCGCGATGCCATGGACGAGCTGGGCGGCGATCCCGCGAGGATCGATCCACTGGTCCCGGTCGACTTGGTGATCGACCACTCCGTGCAGGTGGATGCGTTCGGCAACGCGCGAGCGTTCGATATCAACGCCGACCGTGACTACGAGCGAAACCGCGAGCGTTATGCCTTCCTGCGCTGGGGCCAGCAGGCCTTCGACAATCTGCGCGTCGTCCCGCCGGCGACCGGGATCTGTCACCAGGTCAACCTCGAGTACCTGGGCCAGGTGGTGTTCAGGAACGAGCGCGACGGAGTCACGCAGGCCTATCCCGACACGTTGGTCGGGACCGACTCGCACACCACCATGATCAACGGGCTCGGGGTGCTGGGCTGGGGCGTCGGTGGGATCGAGGCGGAGGCCGCGATGCTCGGCCAGCCGATCTCGATGCTGCTTCCACGCGTGGTGGGGTTCAGGCTCACCGGCGAGCTGTCCGAGGGGGCGACCGCGACTGACCTCGTCCTCACGGTCACCGAGATGCTCCGCGAGCGGGGCGTGGTGGGGAAGTTCGTCGAGTTCTTCGGGCCCGGGCTGCACACTCTGGGGCTCGCGGATCGGGCGACGATCGGCAACATGTCGCCTGAGTTCGGCTCCACCTGCGCGATCTTCCCGGTCGACCGGGAGACCCTCCGCTATCTCGAGTTCACCGGCCGACCGAGCGACCTGATCGAGTTGGTCGACGCATACGCACGCGAGCAGGGCTTGTTCCACGCCGAGGACTCCGACGAGCCGACGTTCTCCGAGACGCTGGAGCTGGACCTTTCAGGGGTGGAGCCGAGCATCGCGGGGCCGAAGCGCCCGCAGGACCGGATTCCGCTGGCCAACGCGAAGCCGGCCTTCCTGGAGTCGCTCAAGGAGTTCGACCCCGACGCGGCGGAGAACCTCGGGAACAGCTACGACGAGGCCGTGGCAGGGACCTTCCCGGCGTCGGACCCTCCCGGTGAGGAGCACAACGACGATCGTGGCAGGCCCCGTCATGCGACCGACACCGTGGTCGAGGAGCGCCATGGCCAACCGGTGGCGTTGACCCTCGAGGATGGCACCGAGACGCAGCTCGATCACGGGCGGGTGGTGATCGCGGCGATCACGAGCTGCACGAACACGTCCAACCCGTCGGTCATGGTGGCGGCGGGGCTCTTGGCCAAGAGGGCGATCGAGCGCGGCCTGGAGAGCAGGCCATGGGTGAAGACGTCGCTGGCCCCGGGCTCGACCGTCGTCACGGATTACCTGAACCAGGCCGGGCTGACCCCGTACCTCGACGGGCTCGGCTTCAACCTCGTCGGGTACGGATGCACCACATGCATCGGCAACTCCGGGCCGTTGCCGCCCGAGATCTCGAAGGCGGTCAACGAGCACGACCTGATGGTCTGCTCGGTCCTGTCGGGCAATCGCAACTTCGAGGGCCGCATCAACCAGGACGTTCGCAACAACTACCTCGCCTCACCGCCGCTTTGCGTCGCCTATGCGCTCGCCGGCAGGATGGACATCGACATCCTCACCGAGTCCATCGGCGAGGGCTCCGACGGTGAGCCGGTGTATCTGCGCGACATCTGGCCGAGCGGCGATGAGATCAAGCAGACGATCGAGGGCGCGATCCGCTCGGACATGTTCACGAAGAGCTACCACGACGTGTTCACGGGCGATGAACGCTGGCGCTCGCTCGAGATCCCCGAGGGAGACCGCTACGTATGGACGGATTCCACCTACGTCCGGCGGCCGCCGTTCTTCGAGGGCATGGATCCCGAGCCTGAGCCGCCCCGACCGATCGAGGGAGCGAGGGTGCTGGCCGTGCTGGGGGACAGCGTCACCACCGACCACATCTCACCGGCCGGTGCGATCAAGCGGGACAGCCCGGCCGGTCGCTGGCTGATCGATCATGGCGTAGAGGTGCGCGACTTCAACTCGTACGGCTCGCGGCGGGGAAACCACGAGGTGATGATCCGGGGCACGTTCGCCAACATCCGCCTGCGCAACGCGCTCGTCGATCGCGAGGGGGGATTCACCCGCCATTTCCCGGACGGCGTCGAGACGACGATCTACGAGGCGGCGATGCGTTACGCCGAAGAGGAGGTGCCCCTGGTCGTGGTCGCGGGAAGTGAGTACGGCTCGGGCTCCTCACGTGACTGGGCGGCAAAGGGGACGGCGATGCTGGGCGTTCGGGCCGTGCTCGCGGAGAGCTTCGAGCGCATCCACCGCTCGAACCTGATCGGCATGGGGGTACTGCCGCTTCAGCTCCCCGACGGGGAGAGCGCCGCGTCACTCGGGCTCACCGGCGAGGAGGTGATCGACGTCGAGGGACTCGAGGAGGCGGTTCATCCCGAGGCGTCAGGGGCCCGTGCCGTCCGCGTCCGGGCGCGCCGCGATGGCGACGCGATCGAGTTCGAGGCCCGGGTGCGTCTCGACACCCCGAACGAGGTCGGCTACTACCGCAACGGCGGAATCCTGCAGAGGGTCCTGCGCAGCCTCCCCTGAGGGGGGGAGACGGACGGGCGTCCTGCCCGGGCTTTGCGCGGTCTTCGTGGGCGGTCGTCTATTGACTTTCCACTGCCCAATGCATCAAAATGGCACATCACCTGCGAATGAGGGAGACTTCAGGGCTCGCCCCCGGCCAGTCCCGCCTCCGGGGGCGATCGCGTCGGCATCCCTCCCTGGCTACCGACGCGCAGGCGTGGGCGCGGGCTGTGTGGACCCCCTGCCTCCCACAGCCCCGCCCCGCCATCTTTCAGGGGCCTGCAAACGCTTCGCATCTCGGGGCCCTCGGTCGGCCGTCTCGCTCACGTAGGGCTCGACTACGCTCGCTTCGCCGGCCTCCCTGAGTCCCCCCGAGCTGCTCGGTTTTCGGCCCCTCCGCCCCCGGGCTGCGCCCTTGAGCTCCTCGCTTTTCGCGCCCTCAGCCGAAGCTGCTCGGTTTGCGGCTCCTCCGGTCGCAGCGGGCCCCCAAAGGTCGACCCCGGGCGGCCGCACCACCCGGCGCTGACACCGTGCCACGCAGCCCTACCCAGCGCGGGTCCGCTTGCGCTCGATCACCGAGATGCCGACCACGCTGCCCAGCGGGCCGACCGGCGTCAGGGTCGCCGCCAGCAGTGTGTATGGCGCCTCGTGGCGAAGGATCGCGATCCAGATCAAGATGCAGAGGGCGATGAACCCGATCCCGTGGGCCCAGCCGAACACCATCGCCTGCTCGTCGAAGCCGGGCGCGAGCCAGAAGAAGCACAGGGCCGCGAAGATTGCGAGCTCGACCCAGCTCGCGCGCTTGACCCACGGCCACAGGGCGCCGGGCACTGCCTTTCGAAGCGCCCCCTGGGGCTCGCGCCCGGGGGCCGTCGGCTCGGTCGCGCTCGACTCCACGGCCCGAGATTAGCGACCGTTTCGCCGCGCGATGCCCGCCATCTGAGTGGCCCCCGCGTACAACCGCCCGATCGCGAGTGTGGACCCGCGTCCATAGGCGCGCGGACGACTACCGGGCACCATCGTGGCATGGCTCCCCTTCCAGTCACATCTGCCGACGTCGCCGGCGGGTCTGGCCGCTCCCCCTCGATGCGGAGGCTGGTCGGCATGCAGCGCGAGTACCGCTGTTCGGCCGGGCACGAGCACCGCTCCTGGGAACGGCTTCGATCCTGCCCTGACTGCGGCGAGTCGCTCGCCGTGGCGGTGATCCGCCGCGCCGCGCTCGCGTAGGCGCGCGTCTAGGTCAGCGCGGTGAGCACGATCCGCTCCTGCTCGGAGCGGTGCGCGGCCGGGTATCCCTCGCTCGGGCTGGCGCGTTGCGGGCGGCCGACGTAGGCGACCTCGACGCCCTCGGGCAGGAGCTCGGGCAGCCGGCGCCACATGACGCTCCAGGCGCCCGTGTTCTTGGGCTCTTCCTGGACCCACGTGATCTGCTTCAGGTTCGGGTATCCCGCGATCAGCTCGATCAGCTGATCGCGTGCGAAGGGGTAGAGGAGCTCGACGCGGGCGATCGCCACCGAGTCGGCCTGTTCGCGCTTCTCGTGTCCGTCGATGTCGTAGTAGATCTTGCCGCTGCACAGAACCAGCCGCTCGACCCTGTCCTTTCGCCCCTGGGCGCGGGGGTCGTCGAGAACGAACTGGAACGTGCTCGAGGTCAGCTCGTCGAGGTGCGAGGACGCCGCGCCGAGGCGCAGCAGCCCCTTGGGGGTGAAGACGACCAGCGGACGTGGTTTGGCGATTCGCGCCTGGCGCCGCAGCAGATGGAAGTACTGGGCCGCCGTGGTCGGATTGGCGAGGCGCAGATTCCCCTCGGCGGCGAGCTGGATGAATCGCTCGATCCTGGCGCTTGAGTGTTCGGGGCCACCACCCTCGTATCCGTGCGGGAGGAGCAGGGTGAGCCGGGTCGTCTGGCCCCACTTCGACTCTCCGGAGACGATGAAGCTGTCGATGATCACCTGCGCGGCGTTTGCGAAGTCGCCGAATTGCGCCTCCCAGAGCACCAGGCTGTCGGGCGAGGCGGCCGAGTAGCCGTACTCGAACCCGAGGCAGCCGGCCTCCGACAGCGGGCTGTTGTAGAGCTCGAACGGGGCCTGCGCATCGGTCAGGTTCTGGATCGGGATGTACTTGAGGCCGGTCTTCTCGTCCCAGTAGGCGAGGTGGCGATGGGAGAAGGTGCCTCGGATCGTGTCCTGGCCGGTCAGCCGGATGGGCGTGCCCTCGGTCAACAACGACGCGAAGGCAAGCGCCTCGGCGTGGCCGAACTCGATTCCGCCCTCCTCAAGCGCCTCGACCCGACGCTCGAGCGGCTTCCGTAGCTTGCGGTGGATCGCGAAGCTCTCAGGAACTCGGAGGAGCTCAGTGTTGAGGGTCCGCAGGCGGTCCTCGGGGACGGCCGTGTCGACGTCGGGGCTCTTGGTCCGGTCGAGTTCGCCGGTGCCGATCTGGGTCGAGGGGTCGGCCTCGAAATCCCCCGCTTCCATCTTCTGCTTGAGCTCTCGGTGGATCGTCTGAAGCTCGGCGTCACGCCGGGTGCCGTCGCCGTCGACCTCCTCGGCGCTGACCACGCCCTCGTCGACCAGGCGCTGCGCGTAGATCTCCGAGACTGGCGGGTGGGCCTTGATCAGGGCCGACACGGTCGGCTGCGTGTAGGCGGGCTCGTCGGTCTCGTTGTGCCCGTACCTGCGGTACCCGATCAGGTCGATGACGATGTCTCGGGCCCAGCGCTCGCGATAGGCCATCGCGAGCCTGATCGCCGCGATGCACCCCTCGACGTCGTCGGCGTTGACGTGGATGATCGGGACGTTGAACCCCTTTGCCATGTCGGACGCATAGGGGGTGGACCGGGCTTCCTCGGGATCGGTCGTGAAACCGACCTGGTTGTCGGTGATCAGGTGAACCGTGCCGCCGGTCGAGTAGCCCTTCAGCGCCTGGAGGTTGAGCGTCTCGGCGACCACCCCCTCGCCCGGGAACGCGGCATCGCCGTGGAGCAGCAGCGGAACGACAAGCTCCGGGTTGTGCTCGAGATGCGGGCCGTCGTGCGAGCTCTGCTCCGCCCGCGCGCCGCCGGTGACCACCGGATCCACGAACTCGAGGTGGCTCGGGTTCGGGTAGAGCCGGACCTTGATCTGGTTGCCGTCGGGGGTCGTGAACATGCCCTCGGCGCCGAGGTGATACTTGACGTCTCCGGTTCCGCCGTGTGGGATCGCCGCCATCGCCTTGACCCGCTCGAGCGCCCGCGCACCCTCGAACTCGGCCATGATCGACTCGACCGGTCGGCCGAGGTTGTGAGCCAGGACGGCGAGCCTTCCGCGGTGGGCCATCCCGAGGACCACCTCCCGCGCGCCGCCCTTGCGGGCAAGGGCGAGCAGCTCATCGATCATCGGGACGACGGCATCGAGGCCCTCGATCGAGAACACCTTCTGGCCCAGGTATGCGCGCTGGAGGAAGCGCTCGAATCGGAACACCTCGATCAGGCGGGAGAGCAGGGCATGCTTCTCCTCCGCGGTCAGCGGGACGCGGTGCGCTCCCGTCTCGATCACCTCGCGCAGCCACATGCGTTGCTGGTGGGACGAGAGATGCTCGATCTGGTAGGCGACGGTGCCGCAGTACGCTGCCCGCATCCGGGGCAGGGCCTCGAGCAGCGTCTCCCCGGGAACCCCGATTCGCAGGATCGATGCGGGAATCCGGGCCATGAGCTCCGGGGTGAGGTTGAGATTCTCGGGCTCGATCGCAGGGTCGCCGCGGGGCGCCTTGCCGAGCGGGTCGAGCCGCGCTGCCAGGTGGCCGTGGGTGCGGTAGGCCTTGAGCAGCGAGGTCGCGGCCTGGACCGCCTGGAGGAGCTCGGTGTCGGGAGCCTCGGCGGTGGGCGGCGCCGCGAGGGTGGAAATCGGTGGCGCCGAGGCCGAGGCCGGGTAGGCGTTGGCGACGACGCCTGTGTCGACGCCCAGCGACTCGGCGACCGACTCGTAGAAGGAGTCATCACCCTGAAGCAGCTGGTCGATGCGACGCAGGAAGGAGCCCGACTCGGCGCCCTGGATGATCCGATGGTCATATGTGGAGGTCATGGTCATGACCTTGGAGACGCCCAGCGACTTGAGCTTGTCCGCCGGGGCGTGGGCCCACTCGACCGGATAGGCGATCGAGCCCGTCGCGACGATCGTGCCCTGGCCGGTCAGCAGGCGCGGCACCGAGGCGACCGTGCCGAGGCCGCCGGGATTGGTCAGTGTGATGTTGGTTCCCTGGAAGTCGTCTGCGGTCAGCTTGTTCTCTCGCGTCTTGTTGATGAGCTCCTCGTAGTAGGCGTGAAAGCCCGCGAAGTCGAGCCCATCGGCGCCCTTGATGCAGGGCACCATCAGGTTGCGCGACCCCCTGCGCTCGACATCAACCGCGATCCCCAGATTGACGCTGCCCGGGTCGACCACCTGCGGCTTGCCGTCGCTCTCCGCGTACGCTCGGCCCATCACTCTCCACTCGACTGCGGCCTTGACGATCGCCCAGGCGATCAGGTGCGTGAAGGAGGTCTTCATCCCCCGTTCCTTGAGCGTCCCATTCAGCGCCCGGCGCTTGGCGTCGAGCACGTCGACCGCGAGGGTTCGGAACGAGGTGGCGGTTGGGACGGAGCGACTCTCGTTCATCGCCTGGGCGAGCATCGCGGCGGGTCCGCGCAGCGGAACGACGGTGCCGCCGTCTGGCGCTGCACGCGCAGGGGAGGCCGGTCCCTCGCCGTTCGCCGCCGCCAGCACGTCGGCCTTCGTCACCTTTCCGCCGGGCGCCGAGCCGCGGATCGCGCCCAGGTCGACGCCGCTTGCGGCGGCGACGCGGCGTGCGACCGGCGAGGCGCGGGTGCCGTCGGTGGCGCCGGGAGCGGGCGCAGGAGCGGCTGGCGCGGTCGAGGGCCGCGCGCCATCCGTCGACGCGCCGGCGCCCGCGGTCATCTCCGCCAGCAGCTGGCCGACCTGCACCGTCTCGTCGGGCTGGGCCAGGATCCTGGCGATCGTGCCACTCGCCGGGGCCGGCACCTCGGCGTCGACCTTGTCGGTCGAGACCTCCACCACCGTCTCGCCCTCCGAAACCGCATCGCCCTCCTGCTTGTGCCATTCGAGGACCGTGCCTTCGGTGACCGACTCGCCCATCTCCGGCATGGAGATGGGAACAACCCCTTCGGAAGGAATAACTCCGCCGACATCCTCGGCTCCGCCTCCGGTGTCGGCGGGTTGCGATGCGGACGGGGCGGCAGGTACCTCCGTTCCGACCGCGACTTCGTCCTCAATAGCTCCGCCGGAAGCCTCGCCTTCGGCTGCGTTTCCGGCGGGTTGCGACGCCGGCCGACCGGCAGGGTCACTCGCCTGCCCCGCGACTTCGTCGCTAGCCCCAACGTTCCCACCTTCAGGTGCCTCGGCGCTCGGGTCGAGCTCGGCGAGGGTGGCGCCGACCTCGATCGTCTCGTCGGGGCCCTTGAGGATCCTTGTGATCACGCCCGAAGCCGGGGCCGGGACCTCGGCGTCGATCTTGTCGGTCGAAACCTCGACGACCGTCTCGCCCTCGTTGACGAAATCCCCCTCCTGCTTATGCCATTCGAGGACCGTGCCCTCGGTGACCGACTCGCCCATCTGGGGCATCTGGATCTGGACCGGGGAGGGCATCAGGCGCGAGTGCTCAGTCTACGTCCTGGGCGCGGGATCGCCGCGACCAGGGGAGCGATGGCTCAGCTCACCCGGGCGACCAGGTAAACCTCGTTCGCCAGCGTGTCGTAGACGTCCTCGAGCACGAACTCGCGCGCCGGTCCGGCGTGGTCGCAGAACCCGCACCTCACCGGGCGCCCGGCGGGCATTCGCCCCTCGGCCCCGAGCGGCAGCGCGCATCTCGGGCAGACCAACGCGCCGTGTGCCAGGACCTGGACCCCGTCGCGGACAAGGCGACGCTCAGCCCCCGCCTGTGAGCCGTCGACGCGGCCGAGCCGGGTGGTCGGTTGACCCGGGTCTCCCGGGTCGACTGACTGATGAATGCCCACCTCGCAGAGTGTAGGGTCAGGTCTGACGCGCAACCCGTCGAGGCGCGCAGTGCCTCCGACTTCAGGAGTGCAGATTGAACTACTTCGTCACCGGCGCCACAGGCTTCATCGGCCGCAATCTGGTTGAGCGGCTGCTCGAGCGCCCCGGGACCGTCTACGTGTTGGTCCGCGAGGGTTCGAAGGGCAGGCTGGCCGAGCTTCGGAGCCGCTGGAGAGTTGACGAGGATCGGGTCGTGGCCGTGGTCGGTGACCTCTCCCAGCCCGGTCTCGGCGTCTCCGACAAGCGCCTCGACGAGCTGCGGGGCGAGGTCGACCACCTTTTCCACCTCGCCGCGGTCTACGACATGACGGCCGACGCCGAGAGCCAGCGGCTGGCCAACGTCCAGGGAACCCGGCACATGGTCGAGTTCGCCGAGGCCGTCGAGGCGGAGCGCGTCCACATGGTCAGCTCGATCGCCGCGGCCGGCCTCTACAAGGGGGACTGGCGGGAGGACATGTTCGACGAGGCCACGAACCTCGACACGCACCCCTACTTCCGTACCAAGCACGACTCCGAGGCGATCGTGCGGACCGAGTGCACCCGGCCCTGGCGCGTCTACCGGCCGGGCATCGTCGTGGGCCATTCCGAGACCGGCGAGATGGACAAGATCGACGGTCCCTACTACTTCTTCAAGCTGATTCGCCGGATTCGAAACGTCGTGCCGCAATGGGTTCCCATGATCGGCATCGAAGGGAGGGAGATCAACCTCGTCCCGGTCGACTTCGTGGCCGCGGCGATGGACCACATCGCCCACCAGGAGGGCCTCGATGGCCGGGCGTTCCACCTCACCGACCCGAAGCCCAAGAGTGCCGGCGAGGTGATCGACATCTTCGCGCGGGCCGCCCACGCGCCGCAGGCGTCGGCGCGCGTCCCGCCGGTCGCCGTCGAGACCCTGACCCCCGTTCTGAAGGCGTTGGTGATGGCGCCGCCGGTGGGCCTGGCGGCGAACAGCGTCCTGGCCGATTTCGGGATCCCGCGCTCTGTCCTCACCTACATCAACTACCCGACCCGCTTCGACTCCAGACAGACCCAGGCGGCGCTCGAGGGCAGCGACATCAGGGTGCCGCCGCTCGAGGTCTACGCGGACAAGTTGTGGGACTACTGGGAGCGCCACCTGGATCCGGACCTGTTCCGCGACCGGACTCTCGTCGGGGCCGTCAGGGGGCGGGCGGGAGCCGTCGGCGGCATCACCCAGATCATCGAGCAGCAGATCCCGGACGAGCTGCTGCGCGTCGGTCGCCGGTTCCTCGGCACGGTCTCGCTCGAGCAGGCGGTACGAGGGAGGGTGGTGATGGTCACCGGAGCCTCGTCGGGGATCGGCCGCTCGGCCGCGCTCAAGATCGCCGACGCCGGCGGCACCGTCCTGCTCGTCGCCCGCACCGCCGAGAAGCTCGAGGAGATCCGAGCGCAGATCGCGAACGGCGGAGGGACCGCGTACGTGCACGCCTGCGACCTCTCGGACATGGACGACATCGACCGCATGGCCGACGAGGTCCTCGCGCGGCATGGCCACGTCGACATCCTGATCAACAACGCGGGTCGCTCGATCCGGCGCTCGATCGCTCTCTCCTACGACCGCTTCCACGACTTCGAGCGGACCATCCAGCTCAACTACTTCGGGGCGGTGAAGCTGATCCTGAAGCTTCTGCCGGTGATGCGGGAGCGGCGCTCGGGCCAGATCGTGAACATCAGCTCGATCGGCGTGCAGACCAACACGCCGCGCTTCTCGGCCTACGTGGCCTCCAAGTCGGCGCTCGATGCGTTCTCACGATGCGTCGCCTCGGAGATCGTCGACGAGGGGGTGGCGATCACGACGATCCACATGCCACTGGTGAGAACGCCGATGATCAAGCCGACCAAGATGTACGACCGCTTCCCGACCATCACCCCCGAGGAGGCCGCCGACATGATCTGCGACTCGATCATCTACCGGCCGAAGCGGGTGGCCACGCCGCTCGGGACGCTCGGCCAGATCCTCTACGCGATCAATCCGAAGTCGATCGACTACATCCTGAACAGCGCCTACAAGCTGTTCCCCGACTCCCGTGCCGCCAGGGGCGAGAAGACGGAGCCCGCCGGAGCACCGACCGCCAACGAGGAGGCATCGCGCCAGCAGGTCGCCTTCGCCTATCTGATGAGGGGCGTTCACTGGTAGAGCGCTCCTCTCGCAGGCGAAAGCACTGGGGCTGGGGGTACGAGGATGAGGCCATGTCGCGCCGCCAGGTGGAGGCGGCGGCGCCGGGGATCCGCGACCGGCTGGGCTTCGGCGGCGACGACGTCGAGGACCCGGTCCCGCTCGAGGCGATCGAGCTCGCGGCGCCGAGGGTGGACCCGCCCGCATCGCTTGCCGCGAAGCTCAGCTCTGATGCCCACGAGCGGGTCTGCCACGCCCTCGGCAAGGCCTATCGCGACGTAATCCGAGGCTTTCGCGGGCAGGTCGACGACCCGCCTGACCTGGTGGCGCATCCGGCCGATGAGCACGACCTCGAGCAGATCCTGGGCTGGTGCTCCGACGAGGAGCTGGCTGCGATTCCCTATGGCGGCGGGACGAGCGTGGTCGGCGGGATCGAGCCCCGGGTGGGCGACGGATATCGCGGCTCGGTCAGCATCGACATGGGTCGGCTCGGAGATGTCGTGGACGTCGACCGGGTCTCGGGGGCGGCCCGGATCCAGGCCGGGGCGCTCGGTCCACGCCTCGAGGATCGGCTCGCCGAGCACGGGCTGACGCTTCGCCACTTCCCGCAGTCGTTCGAGTTCTCCACCTTGGGCGGCTGGATCGCGACCCGCGCCGGCGGACATTTCGCCACCGCGTACACGCACATCGATGATCTGGTCGAGTCCGTCAGGGCAATCACCCCCGCCGGTGTCTGGGAGAGCCGTCGCCTGCCGGCCTCTGGAGCGGGGCCCAGCCCGGATCGCCTGATGCTCGGGTCGGAGGGAACGCTCGGGGTGATCACCGAGGCCTGGGTCCGCGTCCGGGAGCGCCCCCGCTGGAAGCTCTCCGCCGGGGTCGGGTTCGACTCCTTCGACGCCGGCGTCGATGCGGTCAGGGAGCTCGCCGGATCTGGGCTCACCCCATCGAACTGCCGGCTTCTCGACGAAGCGGAGTCCGCGCTCACCCACGCCGGCCCGCCCGGCCAGGCGCTCCTGGTCCTCGGCTTCGAGTCGGCTCATCACCCGGTCGATGGGCCGATGGAGATTGCGCTCCAGGCGGCTCGCGAGCACGGGGGCGAGCCGGGCGAGACGACCGGACGATCGGCGCCCGCGCCCCGGCGGGGCGCGACCGCGGCCAACCCCCCGATCGAGGCGCAGGCCGGATCGGATCCGGTGGGCTCGTGGCGCCACGCCTTTGTGGCCGCGCCCTATCTGCGCGACACGCTGGTCGCGGTGGGGGTGCTCTCGGAGACATTCGAGACCGCGATCACCTGGGATCGGTTCCCCGACTTCCATGCCGGCGTGATGGAGGCCGCCCGCCGTTCGGTCGCCGAGGTGTGTGGCGTTTCGGCCGGCGGTCCCGGCTCACCCATCCTCGCCTGCCGCTTCACCCACGTCTACCCGGACGGCCCCGCTCCTTATTACACGGTGCTCTGTCCCGCGAAGCGCGGCGGCGAGGTCGCGCAGTGGGCGGAGATCAAGGCGGCCGTGTCGCAGGCAGTAATCGACGGTGGCGGCACGATCACGCACCATCATGCGGTCGGCCGCGACCACCGCCCCTGGTATGACCGTCAGCGCCCCGACCCGTTCGCGGAGGCGCTTCGAGCCGCCAAGCGGGCGCTCGACCCGGCCGCGATCCTCAATCCAGGGGTCCTGGTCGACCCCTAACCTCTCCGGCATGGAGACGCTCACCGAGCAGCGGTCCGTCGCTCCGCCGGCCGAGCCGTCGGGTTCTCCCCGGAGGTCGACGCCCGTGGCGCTGCTCGCGGCGATGCGCCCGTCGGAGTGGACCAAGAACCTGTTGGTGTTCGCCGGCCTGCTGTTCTCGCAGAAGCTCCGGCAGGGGCCCCAGGTGATCGACGCGACGCTCACGTTCGCGAGCTTCTGCGCGATCTCGAGTGCCGGCTACCTGTTCAACGACCTCCACGACGCTCCATTCGACCGTCGCCACCCCGAGAAGCGTTTCCGCCCGATCGCCAGCGGCGAATTGTCGACGCGGCTGGCCTCGGTGTCCGCGGCCGTGCTCGCGGCGGTCGCGATCGGCGTCGCGGCGCTCCTCGTCGCGCCTGAGGTCGCCGGCTTGGTCGCCGGGTACGGAGTGATCACGGTCGCCTACACGCTGGTCGTGAAGCAGCTCGTAATCCTCGATGTGATGGCGATCGCCTCGCTGTTCATCCTCCGGGTCGTCGCGGGGACGGTCGCCGTCGAGGCCCGGGCCTCGGAGTTCCTGTTGATCTGCACCGGCATGCTCGCGCTCTTCCTCGGCTTCACAAAGCGCCGCCAGGAGGCGATCATGGAGCAGTCCGTGGGCGGCGACACCCGGCCGGTGCTCGAGCACTACTCGCTGCCGTTCCTCGACCAGATGGTCGCGATGGTGACCGCCTCGGCGATCCTCAGCTACGTGATCTACGCCGTCAACAGCCCGAGGATCGGATCGAAGATGCTCGCCACCGCGCCCTCGGTTCTCTATGCGATCTTTCGTTACCTCTATCTGATCTACGACCGCAAGGACACTCGCTCGACGGCCGCGATCCTCACGGAGGACCCGGGCATGATCTTTGCCGCAGTCACCTGGGTGGTCACGGCGGTTCTGATGCTCTACGCGTTCGATTAGGGCGGCGATAGAGTCCGCGTCGCGTGGATCTGACGCTGACAGCCTCCGAGCAGGAGTTCCGCGACGAGCTGCGTGCTTGGCTCGAGGAGAACCACCCCGGCCCGGCTCCCCAGGGCGGCGACCAGGTCCAGTACGAGTTCGAGCGCGAGTGGCAGCGCAAGCTGCACTCCGCCGGTTGGGCCGGCGTGTCGTGGCCGAAGGAGTATGGCGGCCGAGGTGCCACGCTCATCGAGCAGTCGATCTTCGGCGAGGAGCTCGCTCGAGCCAGGGCGCCACGGCCCGCCAACGTCCTCGGGCTCGTGATGGGCGGCCCGGTGGTCATCGCCCACGGCACCGAGGAGCAGAAGGAGCGCTACCTGGAGCCGATCCTCTCCGCGGAGGAGATCTGGTGCCAGGGATTCTCGGAGCCCGAGTCGGGCTCGGACCTCGCATCGCTGAAGACCAAGGCCGTCAAGGAGAACGGTGGCTGGCGGATCACCGGCCAGAAGGTCTGGACGACCTTTGCCCACGAAGCGAAGTGGTGCATGCTCGTCGCCCGTAGCGATCAGGACGCCCCCAAGCACAAGGGCCTCACCTACTTCCTGATGGACATGGAGCAGGACGAGGTGGACGTGCGGCCACTCCGTCAAATCACCGGCGAGGCCGAATTCAACGAGCTGTTCATCGAGAACGCCTACGTCCCGGACGAGAACGTCGTCGGGGGCGAGGGCAACGGCTGGATGGTCGCGATCACGACGCTGATGAACGAGCGAGCGGGCCTCGGCGCGTCCGCCGCACTCGGCCTCGCCAACTCACTCGACGAGCTGATCGAGCTGGCCAGAGAGCGTGGTCTCGCCGACGACCCGCTGGTTCGCGACAAGGTCGCGCGCCTGAAGATCGCCATCGAGGGGCTGCGGCTCGGCGCCATGCGCGCGCTGACGGCGACGATGAAAGTCGGGACCCCCGGACCGGAGGGCTCGATCGCCAAGCTCCAATGGTCCTCGACCAACCAGGCGCTGACCGAGCTCGCGATCGCCGTCGGCGGCGTCGAGACGCTCAGCAAGGACAACCTCTGGGCCTACCGCTTCCTGCGGTCCCGGGCCAACTCGATCGAGGGCGGCACCAGCGACGTCCTCAAGAACATCGTCGCCGAGCGCGTCCTCGGTCTGCCCAAGCTCAGGTGATGCGGGTGAGCGCCTTTAGGCGCGAAACGCGATTTGCCCCCCTGGCAAGGGAAGGTTTTTCATGAACTTCGACTTCAACGACGAGCAGCGCGAGATCAAGTCAACCGCCCGCGAGTTCCTTGCCTCGCGTTTTGCGCCCGACAAGGTTCGCGGGCTCGCCGAGTCCGACAGCCCGTACGACGACGGCCTGTGGGGCGAGATCTGCGAGCTTGGATGGGCCGGCATCGCGCTTTCCGAGGAGCACGGCGGCCAGGGCCTCGGCACGGTCGAGGCGGTGATCCTTGCCGAGGAGATGGGCTACGCGCTGGCCCCCTCGCCCTGGATCTCGAACCTGTCGGCGGGCATCTTCATCGAGCAGGCGGGCAGTGACGATCAGCGCGCCAGGTGGCTCCCCGGGATCGCGTCAGGGGCCGAGCGCGCCGCCGCCGCCTTCACGCCCGATGACGAGCCGGTGGTCGGCGCCGCCGCCGGCGCGTCGGTCCTGGTCTTGAACGA
Organism: uncultured bacterium; assembly: GCA_963720685.1. GTDB lineage: Bacteria > Actinomycetota > Thermoleophilia > Solirubrobacterales > 70-9 > AC-56. The sequence goes on from CAVRGF010000005.1 coordinate 351,778, forward strand.
AGGCGACGGAGCGAAGCTCGTTGAGGCCGGCGACGCCGAACTCGAGTCCCTCGACCTGATCGACACCACCCGCGCCTATTTCCGCGCCAGCGCATCCGGCGGCGATTCGCTCCCTGGGGACGTCGAGCAGGCGGCGGAGAGGTCGGTGGTGGTCCTGGCCGCCGAGCTGGTCGGGGTGGCGGCGCGAGCCCTGGACATGGCAGTCGCCTACGCGAAGGAGCGTGAGCAGTTCGGCCGTCCGATCGGCGCCTACCAGGCCGTCTCGCACCGGCTCGCCGAGATGCTCTGGGACGTTGAGGAGTCGCGCTCGCTCGCCTATTACGCGGGCTGGACCGCGGATGCGCAGCCGGAATCGCTGCCGTTGGCCGCGTCGATGGCGAAGGCTCGGGCCTCGGACGCCGCGACCTCGGTGACCCACAACGCGATCCAGACGTTCGGCGGCATCGGCTTCACCTGGGAGCACGACATCCACTTCTTCTTGAAGCGCGCCCGGGTCAGCGCCCAGCTCCTGGGCACCTCTCGCCAGCATCGGGAGCGGGTGGCCGCGCTCGCCGGCCTGGGCTAGCTGGCGATGAAGTTGGCTGTTCGGTGAGTACGACCTGCCGCTCGGCAACAGGCCCTAACCCGCCGAAAACGTGGCCGTAGGCGAGTCACTACGTCCTGCCGCCCGGTAACGGACCCTAGCCCGACGGCAGCGGAGCCGCAGGCGAGCAGCCGTCGGAGTTATCTATTCACTCGAACACGTCGACGTTCGATGCCAGCTTCGTCTGCCCACCGAGCGTGTACTCGACATCCACGGTCTCGTTCTTTCGATAGGTGCCGAACAGGCCCAGCAGCATCGCGACGTAGCGCGCACCGCCGACCTTCTCCTTGATGATCTGCCGAGCGAACACGAGCTCGTCCCGGCGCAGCTCGTAGTCGGCGCCCTCCTGCTGGACGACCCCGTTCACGTAGACCACGATCGGGGGCTCGGCGCCCGCCGGCAGGCGAACCCGCCGACCGGCTGCGACGCTGCCCTTCGGGATCTCACCCTCGCTGCTCATCCGAGCGCCCCGCGAACCGCGTCGAAGGGAGTCGCGCCGTCAGGTTCCGCGAGCCGCCGCTTTCGCACCACGCCCTGATAGGGCACGAGCGAGCCGTCTCCCATCACGTCGATCCCCGCCTCACGCCCCCGCAGGGGCCCACCGGTCGAGATCTCGACGCGCGCCTGGACCCGCTGGCTCGGCTCAAAGTCGCGCAGTGCATTGATCCCATCGAGGGGCCCCTCGGCGCGAACCGCGCGAACCCGCCTCTGAAGGGCAGCGACGGCGCCGTCGAGGTCATCAAAGCTCTCATGCTCGACCGAGGCGCCATGCCTGACCGTGAGCCGATACCGCGAGCCCCCCACGGCTCCCATGCTATGGCCTGTCGGTCAGCCGCGATCGGTGCTGCTTGGGCTGGGTCGGGGAGCCGGTTCCATGGTTGAGCCGGGCCCGGGGGCTCCGCGATGCCGTCACGAATCGCCGACATTGGACTTTGTCGGTCATTCGCGATGGTGGTGGTTGGAGGCTGGGTAGACGTGGCGGGGGCGCCCGGCAAACCACCCGCCCGAGCTAGCGACGAAGTCGCGGTGCGGGCGAGTACGACCTGCCGCCACGTAACGCGCCCGAACCCGGCGGCAGCGGAGCCGAAGGCGAGCAGCCGCCGGAGTCATTCTCAGGCGCCGCGGCGCTGGCGCTTCGGGCGGCGGGCGGGCGGGCCGGTGATCTTCTCGGGGCCCTCTCGATCGTCCATGGCGATGTAGGAACGCTCGCGCTCCCCGACGTAGATCTGGCGGGGCCGAGCGATCTTCTGCTCGGAGTCGTCGTTCATCTCCATCCACTGGGAGACCCATCCCGAGGTTCGCGGGATCGCGAAGATGACCGTGAACATCTCGGTGGGAATCTGGAGCGCCTCGTAGATGATCCCGGAGTAGTAGTCGACGTTGGGGTAGAGCTTCCGCGAGGTGAAGAAGTCGTCGTCGAGCGCCCGCTTCTCGAGCTCGCGCGCGATCTCGACCAGCGGGTTGTACTCCGTGGCCTCGAAGACCTCGTCCATGTGCTGCTCGATGATCCGCGCCCGCGGGTCGTAGTTCTTGTAGATCCGGTGGCCGAAGCCCATCAGCCGCTCCTCACGCTTCTTCACGCCCTCGAGGAAATCCGGCACGTTTTCGACCGACTCGATCCGCCGCAGCATCCGCAGCACGGCCTCGTTGGCGCCGCCGTGGAGCGGCCCATAGAGTGCCGCGACGCCGGCGGCGAGCGCGGAGTATGGGTCGACCTGCGACGAGCCGACCCCGCGCACGGCGTTGGTCGAGCAGTTCTGCTCATGGTCGGCGTGGAGCATGAAGAGGACGTCGAGGGCTCGCTCGAGACGTGGGTCGGGCTCGTACTTGGCCTCGGTCTTCTTGAACATCATCGACAGGAAGTTGCCCGCGTAGCTCAGGTCGTTGTCGGGGTAGACGTAGGGGAGCCCCATGTTGTGGCGGTAGGCGAAGGCGGCCAGGGTCGGTACCTTGGCGATCAGCCTGACCGCCGCCATGTAGCGCTCCTCGGGATCGTCGATGTGCTTGGCGTCCGGATAGAAGGTCGAGAGCGCGCCGACCCCGGACAAGAGCATGCCCATCGGGTGGGCGTCGTAGCGGAACGTCTCGAACAGGTTCTTGATGTCCTCGTGGACGAAGGTGTGGTGGGTCACGTCGAACATCCAGCGCTCGAGCTGGGGCCTGGTCGGCAACTCACCGAATACGAGCAGGTAGGCGACCTCGAGATATCGCGACTGGTCGCAGAGCGTCTCGATGGAGTAGCCGCGGTGCTCCAGAATCCCGGCGTCGCCGTCGATGTAGGTGATCGCCGATCGGCACGAGGCGGTGTTCGTGAACGCCGGGTCGTAGGCCATCAGCCCGAACTCGTCCTCGGTGACCTTGATCTGGCGCAGGTCCATGGCGCGGATCGTCCCGTCGGTCACCTTCAGGTCATAGGTGCGGCCGGTCCGGTTGTCGGTGACGGTCAGCGTGTCCGTGCCGGTGGCGCCCACGGCGCCATCGCCCTCCTGCTTCGTCTGCTGGTCGGTCGCCATTCGCTCTCCTCTGGAGTTTCGTGGAGTCGGCCCAATTCTCGCACCGATCGGCCCGCGGGCGGGCGTTTCTGGGAGGGTTCGCGCACGATGCCTGTCGAGCGGTCGGACCGAAAGCGTGGGGCGCTGGAGCTGTTCGACGGCATCGGCCGCCGCTATGACCTTGCAGGTGCCCTGCTCAGCTTCGGGCAGGACTCGCGGTGGCGCCGGGCGATGGTCGGGGCCGTGGCGGCCGGCCCCGGAGATCGCGTCTTGGACGTCGCGACCGGCACCGGGCTCGTCGCGCGTCGCCTGGTCTCGACCTACGGGTGCTCGGTGGTGGCGATCGACCAGAGCGCCGAGATGCTCTCCGGCGCGCGACGGGCCCTCGATCGCCGTCGCGAGCTCGCCGCCAGGATCGAGTTGGTCCAGGGAGAGGCCGAGCGCCTACCGTTTGCCGACGGCGAGTTCGACCACCTCACCTTCACCTACCTGCTGCGCTACGTCGACGACCCGGCCGCGACGCTCGCCGAGCTCGCCAGGGTGGTCAAGCCGGGGGGGCGGATCGCCTCGCTCGAGTTCGGCCTGCCCGACCCACCGCTCGTGCGGCCGCTGTGGTGGCTCTACACCCGCGTCGGGCTGCCGGTGCTCGGCCGGCCGTTCGGCCATGACTGGTACGAGGTCGGGCGCTTCCTCGGGCCGAGCATCGAGGAGCTATATGAGCGCTGGCCCTTGCCCCGCCAGGCGGAGCTGTGGGAGAGGGCGGGAATCTCCCTGATCCGCCAGCGCCGCATGAGCCTCGGAGGCGGGGTGGTCGTCCACGGTGTCCGCGATGGCTGAGGTCGCCGACCGCCCGGCGTTCTACGCGCTGCGGCCGGGAGGCTGGCGGGACCTGGTGACGATCCTCCACCCTCCGTATACCGCTTGGCATCTGAGCTACGTGGCGTTCGGTGCGGTCGCTGCCCCCGAGCTTCATGCCAACCGGCTCTGGGCGACGCTCGGGGCCTTCTTCCTCGCGGTCGGGGTGGCGGCGCACGCGCTGGACGAGATGCGGGGGCACCCGCTTCGAACGCGGTTGTCGGATCGCTCGCTGGCCGTCCTGGCCGGGGTCGCCCTGGCCGGGGCGACGGGGATCGGGGTTGCGGGGGTGCTGACCGTGTCAGCGACCCTGGCGCCCTTCGTGGCCGCGGGCGCCTTTCTCGTCCTCGCCTACAACCTCGAGCTGTTCGGTGGCCGCTTCCACACCGACCTCTGGTTCGCGGTCGCGTGGGGATCCTTTCCAGCGCTGACCAGCTTCTGGGCCAATGCACTGGGCATCGGCTCGGCTCGCGAGGCGTTGGCCGGCGTCGGCGTCACTGCGGCCTGCTTCGGGCTGAGCGTCGCGCAGCGCCGCCTCTCGACTCCGGTCCGCGAGCTTCGGCGACGCACCGCGTCGTTGAGCGGCGAGCAGCGACTGGCCGACGGCACGACGCGCGAGTTGACCCCGGCGGTGATCGCCGCTCCTCTCGACGCGGCGCTGCGAGTGATTGCGGCGTCCGTGGTCCTGCTGGCGATCGCGCTGGTCGCGATCCGGCTCTGACCCACTGCGCTGGACAATCGAGCACCGGACGTGGCGCATTGCGTCCGAGCGGGGCGCCGGTCGGCAGGGTGCCGGGGCTCCGGGCGCTCTAGTCGGGCACGGGGTCCAGGCCGGGCAGGTTGAAGTGGGTCATCACCTCCAGGGCCTCGTAGCGCTCCGACACGTCGCCCTCGGATAGCTTGGCCACTCGCTCGACGCCAAACTCCTGGACGTTGAACGAGGCGAGAACGGTCCCGTAAGCGACCGCCCGGCGAAGTGCCGCCTCGCTGGGCTCCGTGCCCTGCATGTCCAGGTAGCCCAGGAAGCCCCCCGCGAAGCTGTCGCCGGCGCCGGTCGGGTCACGCACGTCCTCGAGCAGAAATCCGGGGAGCGCGAAGGAGCGCTCGGGGGTGAACATCACGGCGCCGTACTCTCCCCGCTTGGCGACCACGATCGTCGGGCCGAGGTCCATCACCTTGCGTGCCGCCCGCGCCAGATTGGGCTCCTCGGTGAGCATCCGGATCTCCGAATCGTTCAGCAGCACGCAATCGACGGTTCCGATCGTTGTCGCCAGCGACTCGCGGGCGGTCTCGATCCACAGGTTCATCGAATCGAGGGCCGCGAGCCTCGGACCGCACTGCTCGCGCACCCGTCGCTGCAGGTCGGGCTGGATGTTGCCCAGAAAGAGCACGTCGGCCTGGCTCGACGCCGGCGACAGCTTGGGCTCGAAGTCGGCGAACACCCCGAGCTCGGTGTCGTCCGTGTGAGCGAGGTTCATGTCGGCCTCGTAATGGCCGCGCCACCGAAACGTCTGGCCGCCGCTGACCCGTTCCACGTCGTCGACGTTGACCCCTCGCGCGCGCAGCAGCTCCAGGTGCTCGTCGGGGAAGTCGTCGCCCACCGACCCCACGACATGAACATCAGCGAAGAATCCGGCGGCGAGCGCGAAGTGGACCGCCGAGCCGCCCAGCATGCGCTCGCGCTGCCCGAACGGGGTGCGCACCGAGTCAAGCGCGATTGAGCCCACGACGGTCAGGGACATGGGCGCATCCTAAGAGCCCGAACACCCTGACGCTCCTGAGTTGATGAATTGCTTGCGGGCGCCTGCGGCGCCCTGACACGCCTGTTTCGGAGCTGAAGCTCCTCATCTGATGAATTACTTGCGGGCGCCTTCGGCGCCCTGACACGCCTGTTTCGGAGCTGAAGCTCCTCATCTGATGAATTACTTGCGGGCGCCTTCGGCGCCCTGACACGCCTGTTTCGGAGCTGAAGCTCCTCATCTCATACCTGGGCGATAGCGTTCGACGCGAGATGGCCGAGTCGGCGAACGGGCACCGGGCCGGGTTGCGGGCCGCCGGCCCCGATTTCCACGCGATCGGCGACTACGGCTTCCTCTCGGACTGCCACACCGGCGCGCTGGTCGCATCGGATGGAACGGTCGAGTGGCTGTGCCTGCCGCGATTCGACTCGCCCAGTGTGTTCGCGGCTCTACTGGACCGCCGCGCGGGCGGCTTTCGGCTCGGGCCGGTCGGGCTGAGGGCGCCGGTCGCCCGCCGCTACGTCCCCGGCTCGAACGTGCTCGAGACGAGCTGGATGACCGATACCGGGTGGATGATCATTCACGACGCGCTGGTCCTCGCGCCGGCCGGCGACGAGGACATGGAGAGCGTTCGCGCTCGAGAGCTCGGGCCGCGCGATGCCGAGCACATGCTGGTGCGGACGGTGGAGTGCGTCCATGGGAGGATCGAGATCGAGGCGGTCTGCGAGCCCGCCTTCGACTACGCGACCCGCGACGCGACCTGGAAGCTGATCGACACCGACGGCTTCGCCGCGGACGTGAGCGGCGGCGGCGAGTTGCTGAGGCTCCTCGGCGACATCCCGATCGAGATCGACGGCTCCGTCGCCCGCGGCGTGCGGACGCTCGAGAGCGGCCAGCGCGCATTCCTGTGCCTGACGTGGCGAGAGGAGCTGAGCGGGCCGCGGGACGCCGACGAGGCCGTGGAGTGCATCGAGGAGACGGTCAACCTGTGGCGCCGGTGGCTGGAGCGAGGGCGCTTCGCCGACCACCCGTGGCGCTGGACGCTTCAGCGCTCGGCTTTGGTGCTCAAGGGGCTCACCTACGAGCCGACGGGAGGGATGATCGCCGCGCTCACCACGTCGTTGCCCGAAACGCCTGGCGGTGAGCGCAACTGGGACTATCGCTACACCTGGATCCGTGACGCCAGCTTCACGCTCTGGAGCCTCCACGTGATCGGCTTCGACCAGGAGGCACGGGAGTTCATGGAGTTCGTCTCGAGTCTCTTCCACGGGCGAGGGCCCGAGACCCAGATCATGTTCGGGATCGGTGGCGAGACCGAGCTCACCGAGCGGACGCTCGATCACCTCGACGGGTACGTGTCCTCAAAGCCCGTGCGGGTTGGCAACGCCGCGTTCAAACAGCGACAGAACGACGTCTTCGGAGCGCTGCTCGACTCGATCTACATCCACTCCAAGACGCGGGAGGGGGTGCCCGAGGACATGGCACCAATCGTGCTCGCCCAGGCCGAGGCCGCGACCGACGCCTGGCGGCTGCAAGACCAGGGCATCTGGGAGGCCCGGGGAGAGCCCAAGCACTATGTCTCGTCGAAGCTGATGAGCTGGGTTGCGCTCGACCGGGCCTCGCGGTTGGCGACCGACTACCGGCGCGATGAGCTCGGCGAGCGCTGGCGAAAGGAGGCCGCAGCGATCCAAGACGACATCCTGGAACACGGGGTGAGCGATCACGGGATCTTCCGCCAGCACTATGGAACCGACGCCCTGGACGCCTCGCTGCTGCTGATTCCGCTGGTGCGTTTCCTCCCGGCTGACGACGAGCGGGTCCGTGCGACGGTGCTGGCGATCGCCGATCGCTTGACGGAGCACGGCCTCGTGCTTCGCTACCGCGTGGACGAGACCGAGGATGGCCTGAGGGGGAGAGAGGGGACCTTCACGATCTGCTCGTTCTGGCTCGTCTCGGCGCTCTCGGAGATCGGGGAGCGAAAGCGGGCGAGGAAGCTGTGCGAGAGGGTGCTGACGCACGGGACGCCCCTCGGACTGTTTGCCGAGGAGATCGAGGCGCTGAGCGGGGCTCAGCTCGGCAACTACCCGCAGGCCTTCACCCATCTGGCGCTGATCAACGCGGTCTCCCACGTGATCTCCGACGAGCAACTCGGCGTCGACGACGAGCCGAGCGCCGTGTTCACCGAGATGCGGGCCGCGGGCGCGGCCGGGTAGCCGGCCGTACACTGCGGCAGCGATGCGCGCGATCCAGCTCGAGGAGTTCGGCGGCCCCGACGCGATGAAGGTCGCGGAGCTGCCCGATCCCGAGCCCGCAGATGGCCAGGTCGTGGTCGACGTGGTGCGCGCAGGGATCAACTTCGCCGACACCCACGCGACCCGCGACGACTACCTCGCCCCCCAGGAGCTGCCGCTCATCCCGGGCGGGGAGGTAGCCGGCAGGACGCCCGACGGGCGGCGGGTGGCGGCACTCGTGAGGAGCGGCGGCTACGCGGAGAAGGTCGTGGTGCCGGAGGCGGTCCTGGTCCCGGTCCCGGACGGCGTCTCCGATGATCAGGCAGCGGCACTGCTGCTACAGGGCCTGACGGCACGAACCCTGCTGCGGACCTCCGCCCGGCTCCAGCAGGGCGAGTCGGTGGTCGTCCAGGCTGCGGCCGGCGGCACCGGTTCGCTCGCGGTCCAGCTCGCAAAGCGGATGGGGGCGGGGCGTGTGATCGCCCTCGCGTCCTCCGACGACAAACGGGAGCTGGCGCTTCGCCTCGGCGCCGATGCCGCCGTCGACTCGCGCGCCGACGATCTCGAGGCGGCGATCCTGGAGGCGAACCGGGGAGAGCATGTGGACGTGGTGCTCGAGATGACCGGCGGCCAGACGTTTGAAGCGTGCCTGGCCGCCCTGGCTCCATTCGGGCGCCTGGTCACCTTCGGACTCGCCTCGCGCGAGCCCGTCGAGGTTCGAAACGTCGATCTGATGCGGACCGGCCGCGCCGTGGTCGGCTTTTGGCTCGTGCACCTGTTCCGACGGCCGGAGGAGCTGCGCGAAGCTGTCGCAGAGCTGCTCGGGGCGGTGGCCAACGAGGAGCTCGAGGTGGTGATCGGAGAGACCTATCCGCTCGCGGAGGCTCGCCGCGCCCATGAGGAGATCGCCGCGCGCCGGACGCACGGCAAGCTGCTCCTGGACCCGACTCGGTGACCCGGTTCAGCGACCTCGGGCTGTCCGAGGAGATCCTGCGGGCGCTCGACGAGCTTGGCTACTCTGACCCGACGCCGATCCAGGAGCAGGCGATCCCGGAGCTCCTCGCCGGCCGCGACGTGATCGGGCAGGCCCAGACCGGAACCGGTAAGACGGCGGCCTTCGGGTTACCGATGCTCCAGTACCTTGATCCGGGCTCTGGAGAGACCCAGGGCCTGGTCCTGACCCCGACCCGCGAGCTCTGCATTCAGGTCACCCAGGCGCTTCGCGCCTACGCCGAGCACCTCGACGTCGAGGTGATCGCAGTATTCGGCGGCCAGGCCGTAAGGACCCAGCAGTCGAGGCTTCGCGATGGGGCCCACATCGTGGTGGCCACCGTGGGCCGGACGCTCGACCTGATCTCGCGGGGGTCGCTCGACCTCGCATCGGCCCGCTACGTGGTGCTCGACGAGGCCGACGAGATGCTCGATCTGGGGTTCATCGAGGACGTCGAGCGGATCCTGAGAATCTGCCCGGCGGGGCGCCAGACGTCGCTGTTCTCGGCCACCATCCCTCCCCCGATCGAGCGGCTCGCGGATCGCTACATGTACGACCCGACCACGATCAGGGTGACCCCGAAGCAGCTCACGGTCGACGCGATCGAGCAGGCCTACGTCGAGGTTCCGGCGCGCGGGAAGGTCGAGCGGCTGATCGAGGTCCTGCGGGCCGAGGAGCCGGAGCAGGCGATCATCTTCTGTCGCACCAAGATCGGCACCTCGCGCCTCGACGACGCGCTCCGGGCCCGCGGCATGCAGGTCAAGGCCCTCCACGGCGACCTCAGCCAGGGCCAGCGCGACGGGGTGATGCTCGCCTTCAAGGATCACCGGCTGCGGCTGCTGGCGGCGACCGACGTGGCGGCACGCGGGCTGGACATCGAGCACGTAACCCACGTGATCAACTACGACGTCCCCGACGTGACCGAGTCGTACATCCACCGGATCGGCCGAACCGGTCGGGTGGGGCGCACCGGCCGGGCGATCACCTTCGTGACCGAGAAGCAGCGGCCGGAGATCGACCGGATAGAGCGCGAGGCCAAGACCAGCATCGGGGAGTGGGAGCCGCCGGAGGAGCGCCTCGAGCACGCTCCGCGGCCGAGGCGCCGAAGGCACGAGCCGCCTGCCGCCGAGAAGCGGCCCGCCAAGGAGCCTCGAGCAGACGCTGGCGCTCGCGCACCCGATGACGCCCCCGCCGGGGACTCCAAGGAGGGGCTGGTGAAGCTGTTCGTCAACCGCGGGAGGCGCAGCGGGATCGATGACGAGGACGTCCGCTGGGCGCTCACCGAGGGAGCGGTGGTTCCAGACGACGCGATCGGCTCAATCCGAGTCCTCGACCGGTTCTCGTTCGTGGAGCTCGACGCCGGCCATGCGGAGCAGGCGCTCGAGCGACTCGAGGGCACGAAGCTGAAGGGCAAGCAGATTCGCGTCGAGTTGGCCCGCGGCTAGCCGGACGGGCGCAGGCTGGCCCTGGGGATGGTCCCGGCAGTAATCCTGGCGGTCGCCTATCTCGTCGTCGCACCCTCGAGCGCCGACCTCGCCGCCCAGACGTTTCGCTCGGACCTCTTCTCGGCCCACGGGTTCCTGCTCTGGAACGACTACTGGTACGGGGGCCACTACCTGCCCAGCTACAGCGTCCTCTTTCCCCCGCTCGGCGCCGCGCTCGGCCCGCGGGTGGTGGGGGCGCTGTCGGCGGTCGCGGCCGCCGCGCTGTTCGCCGCCCTCGCCCGCCGCGCCTACGGGACTCGCGCCTCGCTGGCCATCCTGTGGTTCGGAGCGGGGACGGCGACGATGCTGTTCACCGGGCGCCTGACGTTCGCGCTCGGCGTCGCCGTGGGTGCGGCCGCCCTCCTCGCCGTGCAGCGGCGCCGCCTCGGGACGGCCGCCGCGCTCGGCGCTCTGACCTCGTGCGCGAGCCCGGTAGCGGGCCTGTTCGTCGTGCTGGCGGGCGCCGCGCTGGCCCTCGCGGGGGACCGTCGTGGCGGCGCCGTCCTCGCCGCCGGGGCGATCGCCGCGATCGCCGCGCTCTCGCTGGCATTTCCAACCGGCGGCGTCGAGCCGTTCGAATTCTCGGCACTGGTTCCGGTGCTCGTGTTCGCGGCCGTCGGGCTCATTCTCCTGCCGGCCGAGGAGGCGACGATTCGCTGGGCGATCGCGGTCTACGCGCTGGCCGCGATCGCGGCGTTCGCGATCCCGAATCCGGTTGGCGGCAACATGGCTCGCCTCGGCGCCCTGGCGGGCGGCCCCGTCCTCGCCCTTGGGTTGACGGGCCGCCGGCCGGTGGCCCTGGCTCTCCTCGCCCTTCCGCTCCTTTACTGGCAATGGACCGCCCCCGTTCGCGATCTCTCGGCGGCCTCCGGGGATCCTTCCGTAAAGGAGTCCTATTACGCGCCGCTGCTCGCCGCGCTTCAGCGGGAGACCCATGGCGTCCCCACTCGCATCGAGATACCGCCGACCAGGAATCGGTGGGAGTCGACCTATGTCGCGCCGCGCTTTCCGCTCGCCCGGGGTTGGCTTCGCCAGCTGGAGTCGGACGATTTCGACCGGTTCACGGACGGCACGCTTACCCCGCGTGCTTACCGCGCCTGGCTCTATGAGCGCGGTGTCTCCTACGTCGCCGTTTCGGATGCCGCGCCCGACTACCTGTCTCGCGACGAGGAGGCCCTGATCGCGCAGGGGCTGCCGTTCCTGGAGCCGCAATGGTCGGACTCGAACTGGCGCCTCTACCGCGTTCGCCGAACGCCCGGCCTGCTGTCCGACGCCGAGCGACCCGCTCGGCCCGCGGGACTCGGCGGGCGTCTGACCGAGCTCGGGCCCGCCGATTTCACGCTCCAGGCATCGCGGCCTGGGGACCTGCTCCTGCGGCTCCGCTACACGCCGTACTGGACCGTCACCTCGGGAAGCGCGTGTGTGGATCGTGACGGCGGGTGGACGGGCGTCGAGGTGCGCCGAGCGGGGCCGGTCCGCGTCTCGGCCCGATTCAGTCTTTCGGCGCTCTTCGGCCGGGATCGCCAGTGCTCGGGATAGCGCTCGCCCTCGGGTCGAGCGTCGCCTGGGGCGTCTCGGACTTCCTCGGTGGGCTCCAGGCCCGGCGAATCTCCGTACTCACGGTCCTCCTGGTCAGCCAGCCGGTCGGTCTCGTCCTGGCGCTCGTGGTGGCGCTCGCCATGGGCGGGGATCCGCTCAGCACCCGCGACGCGGCGGTTGCGACCGGGGCCGGGGCTGTGGTGGTGCTGGCGCTGGCGGCGTTCTACCGCGCGATGGCCCTCGGCTCGGTGACGGTCGTCGCGACGATCGGCGCTCTGGGCGTCTTGGGGCCGGTCGTGGCCGGGGTGATCCAGGGCGACCGGCCCGCCCCGATCCAGGTGATCGGTGCCGCGGCGGGCATCGCAGGCGTGATCCTCGTCACCCGCTCCCCGGACCCGGAGTGGCGCTCCGCCGGGCGCGCCTCGATCGGTCTGGCCGCGCTGGCCGCGCTCGGGTTCGGCGCCTTCCTGTTCGCGCTCGATGTCGCATCAGGACCGCAGCCCGCATGGACGATCGTGGCGGCGCGAGTCGGCGGGGTGGCGACGCTCGCGATTGCGGCGGCGGCCGTCCGGCCGTCGATGCGGATCGAGGCTTCGCTTCTTCCAGTTCTGCTGGCGATCGGCCTCTTCGACGTCCTGGCCAACTCGCTGTTCGCGCTCGCCACCAATCACGGCCTGCTCTCGTTGGTGGCGGTGGCGGGCTCGCTTTACTCGGCAGTCACCGTGCTCTTGGCCCGCTTCGTCCTCGGAGAGCGCCTCGCCGCCGCGCAGCGCGGGGGCCTGGTGGCGGCGCTGGTCGGCGTGGCGCTGATCGCCGCCGGAGCGTAGACGCCCTCAGGGCCGCGAGATCGGCGCGGGCCGGGACGCCGCCCGCTAGGACGGCGCGGGGATCGCGATCCCGAGCAGGTCCTCGAGCCTCCCGACCGTCTCGGCGGGGTCGCGGTGGAGGATCGTCGTCATGCCCACCGCCTCCGCGCCGGTGCAGTTCTCGCGCAGGTCGTCGACGAACACGCACTCGCGCGGCTCGGCAGCGACGCGCTCGGCGGCCAGGAGGTAGATCTCGGGCCCGGGCTTGTGCAGGCCGACCTCCGCCGAGATCACGACCGCGTCGAACAGGTCGGCGAGCAGGTCGCGGTCGTAGTGCGAGGTGCTCCACGAGTTGGAGACCAACCCGGTCCGGATGCCCGCGGCGCGGGTCGCGGCGACCGCGGCGAGCATCGGCTCGTGCGGCCGCATGCCCTCGAACATATCGTCGATAAGGCCGGCGGGCTCCGCGAGCCCGAGGCGCTTTGCGAACCGAAGCTCGAATTCGCCTTCGGAGAGGTTGCCGGTCTCGAGGCCACGCAGGTCGGCCAGCGCATCCGGATCGGCCCGGAACAGGCGTCGGACCGTGTCGACCTCGAGTCCACGCCGGGCGCAGAACTCCGCGAAGCTCTCCCACACCGAAGTGGTCAGCACGCCGCCGAAGTCGATCAGCAGAACGGTGTGCCGGGCTTGCTCGCGCATAGGATTGGCTCCCATGGCGGACGAGGCTATCGACCGGGCAGATGAGGCTATCGACGGGCCGCGGCTCGAGGCGTGGTTCGCCGAGAAGGTTCCGGGCGCCGAGCCTCCGCTGGCCTTCGAGCGCATCTCCGGGGGCCGCTCGAACCTGACCTACGCGGTGCGCGACTCGGGGGGCAGGCGATGGGCGCTCCGGCGACCGCCGCTGGGCGAGCGCCTCGCGTCGGCGCACGACATGGCCCGCGAGCACCGGATCCTCTCGGCCCTGGAGCCGACCGATGTCCCGGTTCCGCCCGTCGTGGGCTTGTGCGAGGACGAGTCGGTGAACGGCGCCCCCTTCTACCTGATGGATTTCGTCGAGGGCCCGATCCTGCGCTCGCGCAAGGAGGCGGAGGCGGCGTTCGACGAGGCGGAGCGGGCGGCGATCGGCGGGCGCGTGGTCGACACCTTGATCGGGATCCACGCGATCGATCCCGATCAGGTGGGCCTCGGCACGCTCGGAAAGAAGCAGGACTACGTCGCCCGCCAGCTCCACCGCTGGCACGGTCAGTGGGAGAAGTCGCGAACGGATCAGCTGGCGGTCATCGACGACGTGCATCGCCGGCTGTCGGAGCGGATCCCCGAGCAGGGCCCTGCGACGGTCGTCCATGGCGACTACCGGCTCGACAACATGATCCTGTCGAGCTCCGGCGAGGTGGCGGCGGTGGTCGACTGGGAGCTCTGCACCCTGGGAGACCCACTGGCCGACGTGGGGATGTTGATCGTCTACTGGTCGGAGCCCGGGGACGAGCTGATGCCGCTGTTCGAGGCCCCGACGACCGCGCCCGGCTTTCCCGGCCGCGCCGAGGTCCGCGAGCGCTACGCGAGCGCCTCCGGGCGTGACCTCTCCGAGATCGACTTCTACATCGCGCTCGCCTGGTGGAAGCTGGCGATCATCCTCCAGGGCGTCCACGCACGCTTCTCGGCTGGCCAGTATGGCGACCCCGACGAGCGGGTCGAGGAGTTCGGAAGGATCGTCGAGCGGCTTGCAAATGCCGCCGACGAGGCCGAGCGGCGAGTTCCCTAGGCTTTCGCCGGCTCGGCGGGCACCGCTGCCCCGGCGCCGTCGGAGGTGCCCGCTTCGGCGGCCTCCGACTCCTTCGCCCAGCGGTGGAGCTCGCGACGGGCGATCACGACCTTGTGGACCTCGTCCGGCCCGTCGGCCACCCGCAGCATGCGGGAGAACCGCCACATCCAGGCGAGTGGCGTGTCGTCGGACATCCCGAGCGCCCCATGGACCTGGATCGCCCGGTCGAGGACGTCCATGACGACGTTCGCGGCCACCACCTTGATCATCGAGATCTCCTGGCGGGCGGCGCGCTTGCCCGCGGTGTCCATCTTCCAGGCGGCGTAGAGGGTCAGCAGCCGAGCCTGGTCCACCTCCATCCGCGAGCGGGCGACGAAGTCCTGGACGAACTGCTTGTCGGCGAGCTTGCCGCCGAAGGTCTCGCGATCGTTGGCGCGGCGGCTCATCAGCTCGATCGCACGCTCGGCGGTCCCGATCGCCCGCATGCAGTGATGGATCCGCCCGGGCCCGAGCCGATCCTGGGCGATCACGAAGCCGGCGCCGCGCTCGCCGAGCAGGTTCGCCGCCGGCACCCGGCAGTCTTCGTAGCGGATCTCGCAGTGCCCCGGCCCGCCGGCGTGTCCCATCACCGAGACCGACCGCACCAGGTCGAATCCCGGGTTGTCGGTGGGAACGAGGATCATGCTCGCCCGTGCGTAGGGGTGGGCGTCGGCCTCCGTCACGCACATGACGATCGCCAGCTCGGCCCCCTCGGCGCCCGAGGTGAACCACTTGTGGCCGTTGATCACCCACTCGTCGCCGTCTAGCTCCGCCCGGGTGCGAAGCGTCGTCGGATCGGAGCCCGAGACCTCGGGCTCGGTCATCGAGAAACAGCTGCGGATCTCGCCGTCGAGAAGCCGCTGGAGCCACCGCTCGCGCTGCGCGTCGGTGCCGTGCTCCGCGACGATCTCCATGTTGCCGGTGTCGGGTGCCGAGCAGTTGAAGGCCATCGGCGCGATCGCGGGGCTTCGGCCCATCTCCTCGCAGAGAACCCCGTACTCCCAGTTGCCGAGGCCGGCCCCATAGCGCTCGTCGGGTATGAACAGGTTCCACAGGCCCTCTTCGCGGGCGCGGCTGCGGATCTCGACCAGGATCTCGGGATATGGCGTGCCGGGTCCGACCTCGGCGTCGAGCGCCTTCAAGGCTTCGACCTCGGCCGGGAAGACGTGCTCGTCCATGAAGGCCCGAATCCGGTTGCGCAATTCCTCGACTCGGGGCGTGATGTCGAAGTCCATCACGCGGAGCCTAGACCACGCGGCCCCAACGGCGGCAGCTGGCCGCACCGTCGCGAATCGCCGACATTTGATCGTCGTCGCTGGTTCGCGATCGTGGTGATGAGGGCTGGGTAGGAAGTAAGTCCACGCCGTCACGACGGCGTGGGTCGGTTAGTCAATGACATGCATTGACAAGACGACCCACGTCTGAGCTAGCGACGAAGTCGCGGTGCAGGCGCCTACGGCCTGCCGCCCCGTAAGCGCCCGTACCCGGCGGCAGCGGAGCCGAAGGCGAGCAGCCGCCGGAGTCATTCGACGAAGTCGCGGTGCAGGCGCCTACGGCCTGGCGCTCGGTCCATCCGTGCGGTCAAGGCACCATCCCGCCGGGGCTAGGGACGAAGTCCCGGATAGGGCCCTTACGTCCTGCCGCCCGGTAACACACCCGAACCCGACGACACCGGAGGCGAAGCCGAGGATGTCGTCGGAGTCATTCCGGAGCCGGAGGCGAGGACGTCGTCGGAGCTATTCCGTCAGCCCGCGGCAGCGGGGGCCTGAGCCGTCCGCTTGAGCGCGCGCTGGCGCTGGCGGTGCAATCCGATCTGAACGGCGAACAGGCCCGCGATCGTCAACGCGGCGACGCTGACCGACGGGATCAGGACGGCCTTTGGCACGTGCTCCTTGGTGATCAGAGTGATCGACGATGCGATCAGGACGATTCCGAGGGCGTTTCGGAGCAGGCCGGTCGGGACCGTGATCGCGAGCTGGCTCCCAAGCAACACACCCGGAATCGAGCCGACCAGGATGTTGGCGGCAAGGCCCAGGTCCACGTTGCCGCCGACCCAGTGGGCGAGGCCGGCGGCCCACAGGAGGAGGGCGGCGTGGAAGACGTCGGTGCCGACCACCCGCTGTGGTGTCAGCCGGTACCCGGCGATCAGGACCAGCGCGATCAAGGTCCCGCTGCCGGCCGAGGTCAGGCCGATCACGAAGCCGGTCGCGGCGCCGGTCGCCACGGCGACCACGATGTGGCGTCGATACAGGTGCATCGCATAGCGCTCCGGGATCACGTCGCGAAGGAAGAGGGCCCGGATCAGCGTTGCGACCCCGACCACCAGCAGGGCGGAGGCGACCATTCCCAGCACCACCTTGTTGACCTCGTCCTCCCCATAGCTGCGCTGCAGGATCTCGATCAGCCACACACCCGCGACCGCCATCGGGACGCTGCCGACCGCCAGCCACATGGCGATGCCCTTGTGAACGGTCCCGTGCTTCAGGTGGCGCCACGCGCCCGCCGTCTTGGTGACGGCGCCGTAGAAGATGTCCGTGCCGACCGCGGTGACCGGTTGGATCCCGAACACGAGGATCAGCAGGGGGGTCATCAGCGATCCGCCGCCCATCCCGGTCATGCCGATCAGGAGGCCGATGCCGAAGCCGAATACGACGATGATCGGATCCATAGCCTGGAGGTGGGGAGTGGGCGAGTTGCCCGGTGGCGCCCTTCCGGTCTTTGTTGACCGGATTAGTACCTAACGCGTCGCCGATGGTACCGAAATCGGCCCCGGCGGAGAAATCGACGCGCTCAGCGGACCTCCCAGGCGTCCTCATCGGCGATCAGGCGCTTCAGCTCCCGCGGCAGCTTGCCCGCGGTAAGGTCGGCGAGCGTCACGCTCTCGAGCACGGCGCGCAGGTTCGCGCGCACGGCGACCCAGACGTCGCGCAGGTGCTCGGCCGGTCCGGGGTAGTGTGTCGCCTCGGGTGCCGCGTCCTGGATGTTCGCCAGCGGCCCCTCGACCGCTCGGATCACGTCGGCCACCGTGATCTCCTCGGCCGGCCGGGCGAGCCAGTAGCCGCCCCGCGCCCCTCGCTTGGCTCGCACCAGGCGGGCGTGCTTGAGCTCGAGCAGGATGTGCTCCAGGAACTGGAGAGGGATCTCCTGGGCTTCGGACAGGTGCTCGCCCTTGACCGGCTTGCCATCGGGGGACGCGGCGAGCTCGGCGGCGGCGCGGACGGCGTAGTCGGCTTTGGCAGTGATTCTCATCTGGTTCTCGGCGGCGCGCCGTTTTCGGGACAATGGCGCGCTCGATGATCGATCTGCAGGCGCACTCGACCGTATCGGATGGGCAGCTGGAGCCGTCGCAGGTTGCCCGAGCGGCGGCCGATGCGGGGGTCGACGTGATGTCGCTGACCGATCACGACGCGGTCGCGGGCGTCGAGGCCGCGGTGGCCGAAGCGGCCGCGGCGGGGATCGAGTGCGTCCCGGCCGTTGAGATGTCCTGCGTTCACGCCTACTCGGACGACCTCCACGTGCTCGGCTACTGGGTCGACCTGGACCGGATCGCGGCCGCCTGCGAGCGGGCCCAGGCCGAGCGGGTCAGCCGCGCCCACCAGATCATCGAGCGGCTGAACGCGCTCGGCGTCGAGGTCACCTTCGAGGGGGCGCTCGCCGAGGCGGGTGCCGCGGACTCGATCGGCCGCCCGCACATCGCCCGCGCCGCAGGGGCGGGCCCGGACCTGGGTCCCTTCTTCGAGGAGTACCTGGTGCCGGGAGCAAAGGCGTTCGTCGCACGCGCCTGGCCGAGCGCCGAGGAGGCCGTCGAGCTGATCCACGACGCGGGCGGCGCCGCGGTCGTCGCCCATCCCTATTGGGACGTCTCCGAGCCAGAGCAGGTGCGCGACCTGGTCGCGAGCCTGCGGAGCGATGCCGGCCTGGAGGGGATCGAGACCTTCTATCCCTCCCACACTCGAGAGCAGACGGCACACTGCCTCGAGCTCTGCACCGAGCTCGACCTGGCTCCCACCGCGTCGTCGGACTTCCACGGTCCGACCCACAAGATGTTCGCCCGCTTCGGCGCCTACGACACCTACGGGCTTGGCGAGCCGCGGGTGCCCGCCAGACGGTAGCCACTCGCCGCTGCCTGGAATGGACGCCGCTTCGAACGCGCCCGCGCCGCCCTCGGCGGTGCGGGCGTCGCCGCCTAGGAGCCGGACGGGATCAGGCCCTCGCCCTCGAGGTAGGCGAGGATCTGCTCCGCTGACTCCTCGGGGCTCTGGGCCTCCGTATCGATCACCAACTCGGCGTTCTCGGGGGGCTCGTAGGGATCGGACACCCCCGTGAACTCCTTGATCTCGCCGGATCTCGCCTTCGCGTAGAGGCCCTTCACGTCACGCCGCTCGCACTCCTCGACCGAGGCCTTGACGTAGGCCTCGATGAACCGGCCGTCCATCTTCACTCGAGCCTCGTCGCGCAGCTCGCGATAGGGCGAGATCGCCGCGGTGATCACCGGGACGCCGTTTCGTGACAGGAGATCGGCGACGAACGCCACCCGGCGGATGTTGGTGTCGCGGTCCTCCTTGGAGAACCCGAGGCCCTTGGAGAGGTTCTGACGAACGATGTCGCCATCCAGAACCTCGAGCTTTGCATTGCGGGCGCGCAGCTCCTTGACGAGGACGTTGGTGATCGTCGTCTTGCCGGATCCGGAAAGTCCCGTGAACCACAGGCAGAAGCCCTTCTCAGCCGCCATTGGTTGCCGACTCCTCTCTGTATGCGTCGATCAGGATGTCTGCAACCTCTTCCCTCGTGAACTCGCGTGGCGGGGTCTCGCCGCGGGAGAGCATCTCCCTCACCTTCGTCCCTGACAGGAACAGATGTGATTCGGCCGGATGGGGGCAGGTCTTGTCGGAGGCCATGCCCTCGCATTCGTCGCACCAGTAGGTGTGCTCGAAGAACAGCGGCTCGATCCCAAGCTCTCCGACATCGATGTCGTCGAAGATCCGCTGCGCGTCGTAGGTCCCGTAATAGTCGCCGACGCCCGCGTGGTCGCGTCCGACGATGAAGTGGGTGCAGCCGTAGTTTCGGCGGATGATCGCGTGGAGAACCGCCTCGCGCGGGCCCGCGTAGTGCATCTTCGCGGGGTTGACGCCGAGGATCACCCGGTCCGGCGCGTAGTACTTCTCCATCAGGACCTCGTAGCAGCGCATCCGCACGTCGGCGGGGATGTCGCCCTCCTTGGTCTCGCCGACCAACGGATGGAGGAACAGTCCGTCGGAGACCTCGAGCGCCGCCTTGGTCAGGTACTCGTGGGCGCGGTGGATCGGGTTGCGGGTCTGGAAGGCGACGATCCGCTTCCAGCCGCGATCGGCGAACGCCTTCTTCGACTCGTCCGGGCTCAGGTAGCGGTCGATGAACGCCTCCTGATGGTCCGGCAGCGCGACCGCCTCGATCGGACCGGCGACGCATCGCGAGCCCTCGCGGCGGATAGCGGCGACTCCCGGATGCTCGTCGTCGGTGGTCCGGTAGACCTGCTCGGCCTCCGTGTCGACGTCACGCTCGAAGATCTCGCTCACCGTGAGGCGCCCGAGCAGCTTGCCGTTCGGCGCGCTCAGCTCGACGACGTCGCCCGCCGAGGCTTCGAGATCGGTCGCGAGGGTGATCGGGATCGGCCAGATCTGGTCGTCGGCGAGCCTCATCCGCTCGCAGACCGAGCGCCAGTCGGCGGAGCCCATGAATCCGTCGAGCGGCGCAAAGCCGCCGTTGGCGAGCAGCTCTACGTCCGAGGCCTGGCGCGCGGTGAGCGTCAGCGCCAGGGCCGTCTCGGAGCTACCCATTTATTCCGCACTCGGATCGGTTCGTGCCGGCCCACCGGCCGGAGCGGGCGTCCTCGCCCTCGCCGGGCACAGAGGTGCAGGGCATGCATCCGATCGACGGATAACCCTGGTCATGAAGGGGGTTGTACGGCACGTGATGCTCCTTGATGTGGTTCCACACTCGTTTGTCGTCCCAGTCGGCCAGCGGATTCAGCTTCCATAGTCCGAACCGCTTGTCCCACCCGACCTTCGGTGCTTGTGCCCGGTTTTCAGAGTCGACCCTGCGGATTCCAGAGACCCAGCACTCGGCGCCGTCCAGTGCCTCGCGCATCGCCTCCACCTTGCGGATCCCGCAGCAGGCGTCCGGATCGCGGCGCCAGAGGTTAGCGCCATGGCGCTCGGCTTGCTCGCCAAGGGAGATGCCGGCGTAGCGGTCGAACTCGATCCCGTAGCGGGCGGCGAGGGCGTCGCGCGTCTCGTAGGTCTCCGGGAACAGGAGCTCGGTGTCCAGGTAGAAGAAGCGCGCCGCCGGCTCGATCCGATGGGCGATGTCGACCACGACCGAGCTGGTCTTCTGGAACGAGACCGCGAATCGGAGCCGGGGGTGGAAGGTCTCGATCGCCCAGGCGATTGCCTGGTCGGCGTCCATCGCCTCGACCTGGGCTGAGATCTCGGCCGGGTCCACCACCTGGCCCTTGATCGTAGGCAGCTTGGTCGGACGGCCGTTCCCGCTCCCGTTGCCGTTCTGGGGTTGGTCGTCGCCCTCGTGGAGCGGCCGGGGGCGCTCGAGCGGAAGCTGTGGGATGGCGAGCTGGGAGTCCATCAGACGGCGCACTCACCCTCGCCGCGCTCGACCTTGTAGGGGTCCGAGCGGCTCCAGTCGATGAACTGGTTGAGGGTCTGGAGACCGAACTCGACCGGCATCGCGAGATCCTTGACCCTTTCCTCGAACGGGTCGGTGCCCACCCGTTCGACGAAGGCGTTGAACTCCTCGCCGTCCTCGCGGCGCTCCTCGTAGAAGCGGACCCAGCGCTCCACGGCGTCGGGGACGCGCTTGGCGGGCAGCCGCGCCTTCAGCCTCTGTCCATAGACGATCTCGCCGCTCTCGTAGTGTCCGCCCAGGTGCGCGATGTAGGCGGGGATCTGGTGTTCGCCCACCTTCATCGAGGCGCCGTAGAAGCCGATGTTGGCGATGTGGTGCTGCGAGCACCCGTTCGGGCAGCCGCTCATCTTGATGTGGATCTTCCTGGTCAGGGGATCGTTGATCGCCATCCCCTCGAGGCGCTCCTGAACCACCTTGTTGAGCCCCATCGAGCTGGTGATGCCCAGCTTGCAGCTGTCGGTGCCGGGGCAGCTCACGACGTCGGTGATCTCGCGGGGTCCGGCGTCGCCGAGGCCCAGTTCGCGGAGACGCTGCCACACGTCGTAGACGGCCTCGTCGCGGACCCAGCGCAGGACGAAGTTCTGCTGCACCGAGGTTCGGGCGTAGCCGCCGGTGTGTTCACGCATGATCTGGGCGAGACCACGGAGCTGCTCGGGGGTCAGGTCGCCACGGGTGACCTTGACCTCGACCGCGCTGAACCCCTGCTGGCGCTGAGCGCGCACGTTCGCCTGACTGAACCGGTCGAACTCGGAGCGGTCGCCGTTCGGGCTGCCGTGCGCGGGGGGACGCGGCGGGGCCTGGGCCTCCTCGTCGTCGATCAGCTTCAGGCGCTCGACGTCGAAGTCGCGCTCGGTGACCCAGTCGCCCTGAAGCTCCTCCTCGACCATCTCGCGGAAGGCGTCGATTCCCACCTTGTCGACGAGCACCTTGATCCGGGCGCGGGCGCGGTTGACGCGCAGCCACTCCTGACGGTCGAAGATTCGCCAGCAGGCCTCCGAGATCTTCAGGTAGTCGCCGTTGTCGAGCTCGGCGAACTCATAGAGGGTGGGGGCGATCCTCGGCATGATCGAGGTGCCACCGCCCACCCGGATCTCGACCCCGCGAACACCGTCGCGGAGCTTCGGGATGAAGCCGATGTCGTGAATGCCGGTCATCGCCACGTCCTCTTCGGTGGCGGTGAAGGCGGTCTTGACCTTGCGCGGCATCAGCTGGGTGGTCGGATGGCGGACGAAGTAGCGCACGTAGGCCATCGCGTATGGGGTGATGTCGAACGGCTCGCCCTCGGTGATCCCCGCCCAGGGGTCGCCGGTCACGTTGCGGATCGTGTTTCCGCAGCCCTCACGCGATGAGAGGCCGGCGTCGCTGATCAGCCGGATGAACTTCGCGGCATCCGGGAGCGGGATGTGATGGATCTGGATGTTCTCGCGGGTCGTGATGTGGCCCCGGCGAAGCGGCGCCCAGCGCTCGATCGCCTCGGCGAAGGCGTCCATCTGCTCGGGGGTGACACCGCCGAGCGGGAGCTTGACGCGGATCATCTGGACGTCCGGCTGGCGCTGTCCGTAGACACCCTGCTTGAGCCGGAAGCCTATGAACTGGTCCTCGGGGGTCTCCCCGCGCATGAACTTGGCGGCCTCGGTGTCGAAGTCGTCGAACTCGCGCTCGAGGATCGGAATCACGTGGCCGGGCACGTTCTCGTGTGACTCGGGGTTCTCGAGCGAGCCGACCTTGCCCTTTCCGGCCTGGTCCTTCTCGCTCACCTCGAGCTTGTGCTCAGCCGCGACCTTCGCGGCCACGGAGGGGGAATCGACCGCCGTGGGTTCCATGCGGAAGGATATTACACAAATCCTGACCGGCTTTAGGGCATTTCCCGTGGCGTCCCAACCGCCGTCGCGAATCGCGGACATTTGATCGCTTGTCGGTCAGTTGTCGATGACTGTGGTTGGGACTCGAGGCCCGGGCTGGGTAGGCGTGCCCGCCGTGGTGGCCTGGGCTGGGTAGGGGTGCCCCCGGCGGGCTGGACGCAGGAGCCCGTCGGGCCCTTGCCAATGCCGTCGCGAATCGCCGACATTGATCGGGTAGGACGTAGGCGCAGCTGCCGCGACTTCGTCGAATAGCCCGGCAGCGGAGCCGGAGGCGAGCAGCCGCCGGAGTTACTCCGGAGCCGGAGGCGAGGATGTCGTCGGAGCTATTTCAGTCGATCTCGGTGCTCTCGATCAGGAACGCGACCCGGACGTGGGCGCGGTACTCATCGAGGTTCTCGCCCCGTATCCCGGTGCTGACGATGTCCACGGCGCGAATGTTCCGAAGCGAGCTCTGGGCCTGCTTCAGCGCCTGCATCGCCGCGTCGTCGCTGGACGTCTTCGAGCTTCCCACGAGCTCGATGATCTTCACTACAGCCACTGTCTCCTCCTCGTTATCGGTTGAGCGAGTCGATGGTCGATGTTTCTACTCCGAACGCGCTTTCCGGGCGAGGCCCTCCGAGCGGGAGACCCCCTCCCAAAGCGCCGCGCGCTGCCACGGGCTCTGATCGGGGTCACGCCGCGTGGTCGGGCGGGCGGTATCGACGAGGAAGCGCTCGAGCGCCGCGGCGATCGCGGCGGCCTCGGTCTCGGACGCGGCCTCGGCGAGCAGCTCCATCCCCGGCGTGGGCGGGCGGCGACCGCCGTTGCGTGTCATGCGCTCACTCTATCCCGCGCCCCGGGGCCGGCGAGGACTAATCTCGCCCGCCGTGGCGACGATTCCCGTCCTCGATGCCGACGCGGTGCTGGGGTCGGTCGGCGTCGCGGTGGCGATTGATCTCACCCGGGCGGCCTTCGAGCGCCACGCCGAGGGCGAGTGGGAGATGCCGGCCAAGGTCTATCTCGACTCTCCTCCGAACGGCGATTTCCGCGCCATGCCCGCGCGGGGCGACGGCTTTGCGCTGCTCAAGTGGGTCACCTCCTTCCCGCGAAACGCCGAGCGCGGCCTCCCCGCCGTCACCGGGGCGCTGCTCCTCTCCAGCGCCGAGACGGGGGACATGCTCGCGGTGATGGACTGCGCCTCGGTGACCTCGCTTCGGACCGGGGCCGTGGCGGCCGTCTCGGCGCAGGTGCTGGCCCGCGACGGCGCCCGGTCGGTGGGCCTGATCGGCTGTGGCGTCAATGGGGCGTGGGCGGCGCGATGCCTCGCGGCCTCGGGCTACGGGCCGGGGGTCTGTGCGGATCCGCGCGCCCCGGCCGCCGAGCGACTTGCGGGCGAGCTCGGCTGGGTGGAGGGAACGCGGGAGGAAGCCGCGGGACAGGACGTGGTCGTGACCGTCACTCCGGGGGAGGAGCCCGTGATCCTCGGCTCCGATCTGTTGCCCGGACAACACCTCGCCGCGATCGGCGCCGACGGATCGGGCAAGGCCGAGGTCGAGCTCTCTGTGCTCGAACGCTGTCGTCTCTTCTGCGACGAGTGGGCCCAGGCATCGAAGGGCGGCGAGCTCTCCGCGGGCGTCGCGGCCGGCGCCGTTGCGCGCGATCAGGTGACTTCGCTCGGCGACGTCCTCTGCGGCCGAGCGGCCGGGCGGCGCAGCGACCGCGAGATCACCCTCTTCGACTCGACCGGCCTGGCGATCCAGGACCTCGCGATCGCGATCGCCGTGTACGAGGCCTGGCGCCGCGGCGAGGTCGAGGCCGTCTCCGTCGGCCTGTAGGACGAAGAGCGCCACCGGGCACCACGGATTTCGCCCGCCCCCTGCACTTCAGTCCGGCCCCCGGACCGAACTTCACTCATCGGCCTTGCGCTGGACCCGGCCCCGAGCAGGCCTCGCAACTCCGCTTCGAGCTCGTCTCCCTGATCGGCCATACGGCGATGCGTCACGCGAAGGATCCGATACCCGGCTAGCTGAATGCGTGCATCGCGCCTGCGATCCACCTCGAAGGCGTCGCGCCCGCCATGGTGTGTCCAGCTGTCCAGCTCCACCACTGCGCGCGGTCCCGGCCACAGGCAGTCGACCTCGTACCCGGCCACGGCACGTTCACGGCCGGGATCGGCAGGCCTCGCTCGCGGCAATACCGCAGGAATCGCTGCTCGAGCGCAGATCGAGTCTCACCCTCAGGCAGCGGCCGCTCGGCGAGCAGGGCGCGTAGGGCACCCAGCCCGCGGCGCCCCGTGGACGGTTCACAGAGGTACGCGAGCTCGGAACGGTCCAGGTCGCCGCGTCTGCTTGCCTCGGCGAACGCACGACGAAGCTGGGTGGTGGAGGCCACGCCGGCGAGGTCGAGGAGCGTTCGCGGAACGGCCGTAACCGGAATCCCACGCCGCCTGGCTCGCTGAGCACCGTCCCACGAGCAGTGGAACCGGACGCCCACGTGTCCCCTTCGCGTGTGACGGACCGCGACGTGGACCGGCCCGTCGATCGGTTCGACGAGGCCCCATAGCTCCCCCGCGCTCCGGTGGCTCAACACGGCCCGAGATCCGCCGAGCAAGACGCCCGCCATCCATCGGCCCTCCCGGCCCGCCGCTCGGGTCGCAACGGAGTAGATGCCCCGGTGCATGGAGTGCAACCACCCCGACGCCAGCATCCGGTTGATCGAGCTCGGGCTCAGTCCCGCCGCCAGCAGCTGCCGGCGGGCGACGATGCCATGCTGGCTGGTCGCCAACGGCTCGATCACCCGCGCAGGCTGCACTTTTGTCCGGCCCCCGGACCGAAGTTCACTCACCGCCCGAGGGTGGCGGACAAGAGCTTGCGGATGTTGCGCGAAGCGTGACTGGGTGTGGACGCGCGCTCGGGCGCCACCTAGCCATACGGCCAACGCGCGCGCTTCGCGCGGCACGCTGCTCAGCGCGCGTACCCCGACGTCCGCGCCCCCGAGCGGGACCTATAGGGGGATGTTGCCGTGCTTTCGCTTCGGCTGGTCGACCCGCTTGGTCTGCAGGGTGCGCAGGGCGCGGATCAGCTTGGGCCGGGTGTCGCGGGGGACGATCACGTCGTCTATGTAGCCGCGCTCGGCGGCCGAGTAGGGGTTTGCGAACTGCGCCTTGTAGTCGTCGATCAGCTTCTCTCGCCGTTCATCCGGGGTCGGCGACTGCTGGATGTCGCGCCGGAAGATGATGTTGACCGCCCCCTCGGGGCCCATCACGGCGACCTCCGAGGTCGGCCAGGCGAAGTTGAAGTCGGCGAGCATGTGCTTGGAGGCCATGACGTCATAGGCGCCGCCGTAGGCCTTCCTCGTCACCACGGTCAGCTTCGGGACCGTCGCTTCCGTGAACGCATAGAGGAGCTTCGCCCCGTGACGGATGATCCCGCCCCATTCCTGCGAGGTGCCGGGCAGGAATCCCGGCACGTCGGTGAAGGTGATCAGCGGGATGTTGAAGGCATCGCAGAAGCGCACGAACCGCGCCCCCTTTACCGAGGAGTCGATGTCCAGGACCCCGGCCAGGTGGCGGGGCTGGTTGCCGACGATCCCGACCGGATAGCCGTCGAGGCGCGCCAACCCGACGACGATGTTCGGCGCGAAGTGCTCGTGGACCTCGAGGAAGTCGCCGTCGTCGACGATCCGGGAGATCACGTCGCGCATGTCGTACGGCTTCGAGGGATCGTCGGGGACGATCGAGTCGAGCGCCTCGTCGGCGCGATCGGGATCGTCGTAGGGCTCGGTCCGCGGCGGCATCTCGAGGTTGTTGAGGGGTAGGAAGGACATCAGGTAGCGCACGTCCTGGAGGCACTGTTCTTCGTCGTCGGAGGCGAACTGCGCGACACCCGACTTGGTGTTGTGGGTCATCGCCCCACCGAGGTCCTCGAACGTCGATTCCTCGCCGGTCACGGTCTTGATCACGTCGGGGCCGGTGATGAACATGTGCGAGGTCTCCTTGACCATGAAGATGAAGTCCGTCATCGCCGGCGAGTAGACGGCCCCGCCGGCGCACGGGCCCATGATCAGGCTGATCTGGGGGATCACGCCCGAGCACTGGACGTTTCGCACGAACACGTCGCCGTAGGCTCCGAGCGAGACGACCCCCTCCTGAATCCTCGCCCCGCCGGAGTCGTTGATCCCGATCACCGGCGCGCCGATCTTCGCGGCGAGGTCCATGACCTTGCACATCTTCTCGGCCATGACCTCGCCGAGCGAGCCCCCGAAGACCGTGAAGTCCTGCGAGAAGACCGCGACCGGCCGGCCGTCGATCGTCCCCCAGCCCGTCACCACGGCGTCACCCCAGGGCCGGCGCTTCTGCATCTCGAACTCGTAGGTGCGGTGGCGCACGAACGTGTCGAGCTCCTCGAACGACCCGGGATCGAGCAGCTTGTCGATCCGCTCGCGGGCCGTCAGCTTGCCCTTCTCGTGCTGCTTTTCGACCGCCTCCTCGGAGGCCGAGTGAATCGCCTGGTCGCGAAGCTCCCTCAGCTGGGCGAGCTTGTCCTCGTGGGTCTCGGGAAACTTTTGCCGCACAGCGCGCTCGATTCTATGCGGCGTGTTCGAGGATCTCCGCGAGGCTCTCGACCACCGCCGGGTCGAGCCTCTTCCCGGCCCCGGACCGCAGCCCCGCAACGGCGGCCAGATGCGCCGGTTGGCCTGCGGCGCGCGAGGCCATCAGCCGGTCGCACTCGCACGCCACCTGCACCACTCGCGCCTCGAGCGGGAGGTTCCCGGGCAGCCCGCCCGTCTCGCCCCCTGCGAAACGCCGCCCGCATGCCCCAATCCACTCACAGGCGACATCCGGCACGCCGGCCCCGCGCGCCAGCGCTGCCCCGTAGGCCCAGTGCGAGTCGACCAGCGCCGCCTCCTGGGCGGTGAGCTCGGCATGCGGCCTGTCGAGCAGGGCGGCCGGCAGGTAGACCTTCCCGACCTCGTGCAGTCGGGCCGTCGCTCGCACCGCCTCGGCATGGGCGCGGCCGATCCCCAGCCCGGCGGCGGCGGCAAAGGCATATGAGGCCGTGCCCTCGGCGTGATCGCGAGAGCCGGGCAGGTGGCGCTCCAGCGCGTCGAGGAGGGTGGTGCCCCGCGCTTCGACTCGCGTCGCCAGGCTCAGCTCGGTCGCGACCACGCCGGGACGATTGCAGATGGGTCGCGATGCGGGGTCGGCCAGGCGGGATACTGCGTGGCTTGCAAATGGGGACTCCGGAACAACGGCTGTCGGGAACTCGGGTTCGCGTCGCACCCATGCCGGAGGTGCGCGAGCTCGCCTCATCGCACGCCCTGGCCCTGATCGTCCTGGTCGCTGGAGCGATCAGGCTTGCGACCCTCGGGCCGCAGTCGCTGTGGTACGACGAGGCGGTCACCGTTGCCGAGACCCACGGCGGACTCGGCGCCATGTTCCACGGCGTCCACGCCGTCGAGGGAAGCCCGCCGCTCTACTTCCTGGTCCTGTGGGCCTGGCAGAAGGTGTTGGGCGGCGGGGAAGTCACGGTCCGATCGCTCTCGGCGCTGATCGGAACGGCCACGGTCCCGGTCGTCTACGCCGCGGCCCGCGAGCTGGCGTCGCGTCGCGCGGCGCTGCTGGCGGCGGGACTGACGGCCACCAGCCCGCTCTTGGTCTGGTACTCGCAGGAGGTGAGGCCCTACCCGCTCCTCGTCTTCCTCGCCGCCCTCTCGTTCATGTTCTTCGTCTACTCCCTGCGTCGGGAGGAGCCTCGGTGGCTGGTGGCGTGGGCGCTCGCCTGCGCCGCGATGCTGGCGACCCACTACTTCGCGATCGCGCTGATCGTTCCCGAGGCCGCTTGGCTGATGCTCCGGGTCCGCGCAATCCGGGCCAGGGCGGTGCTGGCGCTGGCCGGGGTCGCCGCGGTCGGCCTGGCCCTGCTGCCGCTGTGGTCTGACCAGCAGGGTCGGGGCGGCTGGATCGCGTTTCTGCCCCGCGCCGACCGACTCGCGGCGGTCCCGCAGCACTTCGTGGTCGGCCTGAGCGTGCCGTGGAAGGCGATCGGCCCCCTGATCGGCTGCCTTGTCGTGGTCGCGGTGACCATCTCCTTGATCCGGGCGGACCGGGGCTCGCGACGGGCCTTCTGGCTTGCCGCCGGGGTCAGCCTGGCGGGGGCGTCGCTGGCCCTGATCGCGATGTGGCTCGGGGACGACTTCATGATCACCCGCAACCTGCTCGAGCTCTGGTTGCCGCTCGGGGTCGCCGTGGCGGTCGCCCTCGGCGCCCCCGCCGCGAGGGGCTTCGGCCCAGCCGTCGCAGTGGCCCTTTGCGCGCTCGGGATCGGGCTCAGCGTCTGGAACGCCGCCACCCCGGCCGCGCGGCGGATCGGCTGGGACGCCGCTGCGCAGGCCCTGGGCCCCCCGAGCGGGGAGCGGGTGATCGCGACGCCGGGCGTCTATGAGGGCGTGCCACTGTCCCTCTACCTGCCCGGATCCCACGTCGCCAAGCCCGGGGAGACCCCGACCGCCTCCGAGCTGGTCTTGCTCTCGCTTCGACCCGTCCGTAACTACGGAATCGGCCCGTGCTTCTGGGGGGCCGACTGTGGCGGCCAGGGGCTTGGCGGGGCGGCGCCCCCCTTCGGGCCGCCTCCACAGTTCACGCTTGTCCGGCAGGGCACGACGCCGCGCGTCGCCTACCGCATCTACCGAGCACCCCGCCCCGTGGCCCTGCCCGCGCCTCGGAGCTCGGCGCAACGCAACCTCGTCGTCCAGGGAGCCGGCTGAGGGTCGATGGAGGCACAGGCAGAACGCCGGCTCGGCCAAAACGGGCGCGCGACCCCGCCCCCGGCGGCGATCCAGTTCGCCTCCGACCATGCCCTGGCGCTGATCGTCGCCCTCGCGGCGCTGCTCCGCTTCGCGACCCTCGGCGTGCCGTCCTACTGGCTCGACGAATACACCTCGCTGAGCGAGACTCACGGCAGCCTCAGCGCCGTTCTCGACTCCGTCAACCACGCCGAGGGCGGGCCGCCGCTCTACCTGCTCCTGCTCTGGGGGTGGCGGAAGGTCTTCGGCGACGGGGAGATCGCGATTCGCTCGATGTCCGCTCTGCTGGGCACGGCTACGGTCCCGGTCGCATTCGCGGCGGCGCGCGAGCTCGCCTCGCGGCGTGCGGGGCTGTTCGCGGCGGCCCTGACCGCCACCAGCCCGCTGATGATCTGGTACTCGCAGGAGGTCCGGACCTATGCGCTCCTCGTCTTCCTCGCGGCGCTCTCCTTCACGTTCTTCGCATACACGCTGGAGCGCGACGAGCCGGGATGGCTCTGGGGATGGGCGATCTCCTCCGTTCTCGCATTCACGACTCACTACTTCGCCGTCGTCCTGATCGTCCCCGAGGCGGTCTGGCTCCTGCTCCGCGGTCCGAGGGTCAGGACGCTGATCGCCTCAGCGGCGATGGGAGCTGTGGGAATAGCTGTCCTCCTGCTCGCCGGGGTTAACCAGCAGCAGGACAAGGTCGCCCTCGTGATCCGCCAGCTCGACCGCGTCGACCGCGTCGTCTCGATCCCCCAGCACTTCGTTGTCGGCCTCAGCGTGCCGTGGCGGGTCCTGCCGGTCGTGGTCGGTGTCGCGCTCGCCGCCGCCGTGGCCTACGCGCTCCGCCGTGCCGACCTCCCGACCCGCGACTCCTTCCTGCTCGCGGGCAGTGTCACCCTCGCCGGATTCCTGCTCGCGGTGGTGCCGGCGTTCCTCGGCGCCGACTACGTGATCACCCGCTACGTGCTCGAGCTCTGGCTTCCGTTCGCGGTCACGGTGGCGATCGCGCTCGCCGTACCGTCGATCGGCCGCCTCGGGATCGCCGCCGTCGTCGCCCTCGCGGTGGCGGGCATCGCACTGAGCACCTGGAACGCGGCCACCCCTGCCGCACGGCGGCTCAACTGGGACACGGTGGCGACGGCGCTCGGCCCGACGACCGCGAAGCGGGTCATGGTCGGGCCGGGCTACTTCGTGAGCGTCGGACTGTCGGTCTATCTGCCGCACGCCCACCTTGCGAGCCCGGACGAGCGCATCGTGACTCGAAACCTCGTCCTGATCTCGCTGCGGCAGGTGCCCAATTACGGGATCGCGCCGTGCTTCTGGGGCGCCGTCTGCGGGGGCGAGGGGCTCGGGGGCTCAGGGCCCCCGATCAAGTACTCACTCTCTGGGGATCATCCGGCTCGGTGGGCACGTCGGTTCCGCCTGGTCGGCTCCGGCTCGACCCCCCGGGTCAACTTCAACGTCTATCGCTCGAAGCGGCCAACCCGAGTTCCGTCGCCGGATCCCGGCCAGGTGGTGATCGTCCAGCAGCCCGGATAGCGCTCGAGAGGGGCGTGCGGCCAGCTGCGCCGCTAGAAGAACGCGCCGCCCCGGTACTCGCCGAACACCTCGCGCATCGCGCCGCACACCTCGCCGATTGACGCTCCGTTTCGCAGCGCCTCCCTGATCGGGTGGAGCAGGTTGCCCTGGCCGGCGGCTACCTCGCTGACCTCCTTCAGCCCGCGGGCGAGCGCCTCCTGATCGCGCGCCGCCTTGAAGGCGGTCAGCCGGTCAACCTGGCGGCGCTCGGTCTCCGGGTCGATCTTCAGGATCTCGACCTCGTCGACCTCCTCCGTGACGTACTTGTTGACGCCCACGATGACGTCCTGGCCGGTCCGGTAGCGCTCGTGGTAGGAGGCCGCCGACTCCTCGATCTCGCGCTGGATGAACTCGAGCGCCTCGACCGATCCGCCCAGCTCGGAGACTTTGTCGATCAGCTCCCAGGATCGTTCCTCGATCTCGTCGGTGAGCGACTCGATGAAGTAGGAGCCCGCGAACGGATCGGCGGTGTCGGCCGCCCCCGATTCGTGCGCCAGCACCTGCTGGGTTCTGAGCGCGATCCGCGCCGAGCGCTCGGTCGGCAGCGCGAGCGCCTCGTCGAACCCGTTCGTATGCAGCGACTGGGTGCCGCCGGTGACCGCGGCGAAGCCCTGAAGCGCGACCCGGATGATGTTCACCTCGGGCTGCTGGGCCTGGAGGGTGACCCCCCCGGTCTGGGTGTGGAACCGGATCATCTGCGAGCGCTCGCTCTTGGCGCCGAAGCGCTCTCGCATGATCCGAGCCCACATCCGGCGCACCGCACGGAACTTGGCGATCTCCTGGAAGACGTTGTTGTGGCAGTTGAAGAAGAAGGCGACCCGCGGCGCGAACTCCTCGACCTCCAGCCCGCGATCGAGGGCGGCCTCGACGTAGGCGATCGCGTTGGCGAGCGTGAAAGCGACCTCCTGAACGGCGGAGCAGCCCTTCTCGCGGATGTGGTAACCGGAGATCGAGATCGTGTTCCACCTCGGGACCCGGGCGTGGCAGTACTCGAAGATGTCGGTGGTGAGGCGCATCGTCGCCTCGGGGGGATAGATGTAGTTGCCACGCGCGACGTACTCCTTCAGCACGTCGTTCTGGACCGTCCCGCGCAGCTCTTCCGCCGGCACGCCCTGTTCCTCGCCGACCAGCTCGTAGAGCAGCAGGAGGATCGCGGCGGGGGCGTTGATCGTCATCGATGTCGACACCTGGTCGAGCGGGATCTGGTCGAAGCAGGTCCGCATGTCCTCGATCGTGTCGATCGCGACCCCGGTCCGGCCCACCTCGCCGGCGCACAGGGGCTCGTCGGAGTCGCGCCCGAGTTGGGTCGGCAGGTCGAAAGCCATCGAGAGCCCGGTCGAGCCGTGCTCGATCAGGTAGCGATAGCGGCGGTTGGTCTCCTCGGCGGTTGCGTAGCCCGCGTACTGGCGCATGGTCCAGAGTCGATCCCGGTACATCCCCGGATGGATTCCCCGCGTGAAGGGGTACTCGCCCGGGACGCCGAGCCGCTCCTGGAGGTCGGGCGCGACGTCGGCCTCGCCGTAGAGGGCCTCGATCTCGATCCCCGAATCCGTGAAGCGGCGCTCATCGTCGGGCCCAACCAAGGGGGCGATGTTGCGGTGCAGGTCGTCGTCGACCGCCTCGCCCGTCCCCTCAGCCGGGGCGGGCGGGCCGTCTGGATCGCGGTCGACGGGCTTCTCCGTCGGGCGGGTCGCCATCGCCTCAAGGATAGGTGGCCGCCGCCGTTCAAGCAGGATGCCGGGTGCCCGCCGCGATCACCGCCCGCTCAGCCGCCGCGGCCAGGCGCTCGGCGGTTGCCGGGTAGGAGTAGGCCTCCAGGGCACCGGGGTCAGGGGGCCGGAGCTCGCCACCGGCCAGGCGCCGTAGAGCCCCGACGATCGCCGTCACGTCGTCGGCGGCGACTACCTCGCCGCCCGCCTCGGCGACCACCCGGCCCGCCTCGGTCCCCGCCGCGAGCGCCAGGATCGGCGGCCCGGCTGCCAGGTACTCGAAGAGCTTGAAGTTGAGGAGCTGCGTTCGCTTCGGGGATGCGACGAGCAGCAGCGCATCGGCCGAGCGCTGAAGGGCGAGCGCCACCCTCCGGGGCAGGCTGCCCGCGAGCACGATCCGCGCAGGCGACACGTCCGTGGACATCAGCTCGGCCTCGGCATCGGTGAGCGGTCCGGCCATCACGAGGTCGAGCCGCGAGGCGGCCGCGCGGTCCTCCGAGGCCAGTCGGGCGAGCGCTCGAATCAGGGGCCGTGGATCGCGCCCATAGCTGCCGAAGCGACCGGTGTAGACGAGCGAGATCCGCTCCGGGTCGAGGATCGGCGCCGCCTCCGGCGCGCCGCCCGGCTCGTCGAGGTCCGGGTCCCAGCCGTTCGGGATCAGGTGGGCGCCGATTCCCAACCGCGCGCGGAGGTCGTCGGCGGCGGGCTGGCTGACACACACGACCTCGTCGGCTTCGCCGAGCCATCGGCGCTCCAGCCGCTCGTCGAGGTTGCGCTGTGCCGCGGTGGGGAATCGTGGCCGGATCGGCTCGAACGTCCAAGCGTCGCGAAGCTCGGCCACCCAGGCAACCCCCCGCCGCGCGAGCGCCCGGCCCACGGCATGGACTGATTCGGGAGGGGAGCTCGTGATCACGCAGTCGAAATCCTCCCGGCGGTTCAGCCGCAGCGCCTCGCGGCGAGCGAAGGGCGCCCAGGCCGCGGCCAGGGGCTCGGGGACGATCACCCTGCTCAGGGGGTGGGGCCGCCCCGAGTAGGTGTCGGAGTCGAACAGGGCGTCGACCCGGTCGTGTCCGTGAGCGCGGGCGCGCAGGCGCTGCAGGTCGGCCGTGCGAACTACGCTCGCCTCGTCGGGATCGTCCCCCGGGCCGTAGGCCGAGGTGGTGAGGACCGTCACCCGGTGGCCGAGGCGGCGCAGCCACTTCGCCATCGCCGCGGGCCGGTGGGCGCCCGTGTCGCGGCAGGGCGGATAGAAGTACGCGACCAGCAAGAGATTCATGGCGTTCGCGCCCGACGGGTCGCGATCGCCTCCGCGTAGGCCTCGTCCATGCGGTCGATCAACCCCGGCCAGCCCCACCTCTCCACAGCCTTGTCGCGACCCGCG
Source organism: uncultured bacterium (assembly GCA_963720685.1). GTDB lineage: Bacteria > Actinomycetota > Thermoleophilia > Solirubrobacterales > 70-9 > AC-56. The sequence goes on from CAVRGF010000005.1 coordinate 386,278, forward strand.
GCTCCCATCGCGTCGCGGGCCGAGCGGCCCGCCTCGATCAGGCGGCGGATCGCGTCCGCGACTGCGTCCAGGCGGCCGGGCTCGACCACCAGGCCGGTTCGGCCATCGTCGACGACCGCGCGCACGCCCGGGTACTCGGTCGCGATCACCGCCAGCCCGCACGCCATCGCCTCGATCAAGACGATCCCGAACGATTCCGGCGGCTGCGTGGTGAGGAGGAAGAGGTCGGCCGACCGCAGCAGGTCGGGAAGCTCGGCGTGTGCGACGCGGCCGAGGAAGTGAACCCTCCCCTCCACGCCGGCGGCAAGCGCCTGCGCCCGGAAGTCGTCGAGCAGCTCGCCGCCTCCAGCGACCACCAGATGGACCCGAGGATCGCCGAGGCTCGCGAGCGCCGCGATCGCCACGTCGAGGCGCTTGAAGTGGTGGGCACGATCCAGGGTCGCGACGAAGACGACCGCGATGTCGTCCTCGCCGATCCCCAGCGAGCCCCGGCGGCCGGTCCGGTCCCGTCCCGGAGAGAACTGCTCCGTGTCGACCCCGTTCGGCATCTCGATCAGCTTGGCCGGGTCGCTGTCGCCGATCCGCCGCAGGTAGGGGACCGAGCGAGCGTGATCGGCTGACAGCACGCAGACCCGGTCCGCGGCGCCGACCAGCGACGGCGCGACCGTTCGCTCATAGGCGGCGAAGGCCGCTCCGCGTGCTCCTCCTGCGACCAGCCGGTTCTTGTAGTGGACCAGCAGGGCCTGGCGGCGCCTCGGACGGCTGATCCGGCCGAGCAGGGTCAACTCGGATCCGAAGATGAACGGGTAGTGGAGGTGGACGACGTCGAATCCCGCGACCCGGGCGAGACTCGGGATCAACGGCGCGTTCCCGATCGCCGCCACCGGCTCGATCCTGTGGACCACGGCCGCGCCGGGGTCCGGCGGAGAGCCCTCGGCGGGGGCGGTGAACACCTCGACGTGGTGGCCGCGCTCGGCCTGGCCCTTCGCGAACCGGTAGCAGGTGTTCCCGGCGCCTCCCGGGTACGGCGGGAAGGTCGCCGTCAGGTGGGCGATGCGCAGGCTCGCTGGCGACACCGCAGCACCGTATCCGCCGGTCGGGCGGCGCAGATCAGTCCGAGGCGCCGGCGAGGCGCTCGACGCCCGCCTGCTCGATCGTGCGGCGCAGTCCCTCCGCCAGATCGACCTGCGGCTCCCAGTTGAGGAGCTGCTTGGCGCGGCTGATGTCGGGCTGGCGGACCTGGGGGTCATCGACGGGCAGCGCCTCGAAGACGATCTCCGATCGCGATTCGGTCGCCGCGATCACGCCCTCGGCCAGCTCGAGGAGCGTCATCTCCTTCGGGTTGCCGACGTTCACCGGCAGGTGCACGTCGGACTCGGCGAGCAGCTTCAGTCCCCGGATCAGGTCGTCGACGTAGCAGAAGCTCCGCGTCTGGCTGCCATCCCCGAACACCGTCACCGGCTTGTCTTGTAGCGCCTGGCGGAGGAAGGTCGGGATCGCCCGGCCGTCGTGCGGCCGCATCCTGGCCCCGAAAGTGTTGAAGATCCTCGCGATGCAGGTGTTGACGCCCTGCTGGCGGTGGTATGCCATGGTCAGCGCCTCGGCGTAGCGCTTGGCCTCGTCGTAGACGCCACGGGGGCCGATCGGGTTCACGTGGCCCCAGTAGTCCTCCGGCTGGGGGTGGACCTGCGGGTCGCCGTAAACCTCCGAGGTCGACGCGATCAGGAAGCGGGCCCGCTTCTCCTTCGCGAGCCCGAGCATGTGGTGGGTCCCGTAGGAGCCGACCTTGAGGGTGTGGAGCGGAAGCCGCGCATAGTCGATCGGGCTCGCCGGGGAGGCCAGGTGGTAGACGTAGTCGACCTCTCCCTCCAGGAACAGCGGTTCGGTCAGGTCCTTGTTCAGGAACCGGAACTCCGGGTCGCGGATGTGCTCGATGTTCTGAAGGGAGCCGGTGTCGAGGTTGTCGATGCAGATCACCCGGCGACCCTCTGCAAGCAGCTGCTCGCAGAGGTGTGATCCGAGAAATCCCGCTCCTCCGGTGACTACGCAAGTACTCATCGGCCCGGGGAGGATAGCGCCGGATCGCCTCGCCGCGGCCTCGCGGCGACGCCTGCAGCAACGCTGGCATCGCCCTGACGCGGGGCGGGTGGGCCAGGACCTCAGGCGGAGGCCCGCTCGCGCGACTGCGACAGCTTGATGTAGTTGCCCGAGGGGTCGCGAAGCCCCGAGTCGACGCCGTAGGGGCGCTCCTCGGGCGGCTGTACGAACTCGACTCCGCGGGCGGTCAGCTCTTCATATGTCGCCTGGCAGTCGTCGGTCTCGAGATAGAGCGCCCCGGTCGCGCCCTTGGCCATCAGGTTCTGAAGCTGTTCCATGGACTCCTCGTCGAGCACCGGAGGCCCGGGGATCGCCATCAGCACGATCTGGAGCTCGGGCTGTCCCACCGGGCCCACCGTGAGCCAGCGGAAGTTGTCCATGTCGGGTCTCGTCGCGTCGACTCGGACCTCCATTCCGAGCTTCTCCGTATAGAAGGCGAGCGCCTCATCCTGGTCGTGGACGAGGAGCTGGGCGGCGGCGACCTTGATCATCTTGCTCTCCTGACGCTGGGGCGGGTGTCGGGCCAGGCTACCCGCGCCGGGTGCCCGCGTCTTCTCGAAACGTGCTGTGTTGGGGTCGACCGTAGGTGAGCACCACGCAGACCGGAATCGGCGCCGCCTCGACGGCGGGCGGATGCGCGGCGCGGTAGGCGGTCGGCGAGACGCCGAACGTCCGCTTGAAGCTCGTCGTGAACGAGCCGACGCTCCGAAGCCCGACCGACAGGCAGATGTCGGTGACCGAGCGATCGGTGTTTCGCAGCATTGCCGAGGCGCGCTCGAGGCGCCGGGTCAGCAGGTAGGCGCGCGGCGACTCCCCGAAGGCGCGCCGAAACTCGCGGCTGAAGTGCGCCCGCGAGAGTCCCGCCGCATGCGCCATGTCCTCCACACCTAGCGGCTCGAAGTATCGGACGTCGACAAGGTCCCTGGCGCGAACCAGGTGGCGTGCAGCCGGTGCGATCGAGATCGGCTTGGGCGTGGGCGGCCGGGCGTCACCCGCCGTGGTGCTTGCGACTGCGATGCGAGTGATGATGACGATGCCGGTTCCGACCGCGGTGGCGAACGTGCGGGGCGTACGCGGCGAAGCGGCGCTTGTTCAGCTGGTGGCGGATCACCCGGCGGGCCTTCGGCCAGTGGTTGATGTCGTAGAGCGTGCCCGGGGTGACGCTTCGGTAATAGATCAGCATCCTGACCCGATGGTGCTTCTTGGCCCAGCGGAACAGCTTGCGGGTGAAGCGGCCCCTGTAGTCGTTGTCCCAGGGCGAGTACTCGCCGACCACGAACGGCTGATGGCTCCAGCGGTGGTAGAAGTGCTTGAAGGCCCCCCAGATCCCCGGGGTGGCGAACTTGGAGTAGATGTCGGCACCGACCCAGTCGACGTAGCGCTTGCCGGGCCAGTAGGCGCCCGGCCGGTTGCCCTTCACGGCCGGCGAGCCGAGCGTCTGAGGCGACCACATGAACGCGACCTTGGCGTGCTCGAGCCGGTGGTGGATGTTGTGGCGCCCATAGACGCGGGAGTGGTTGGAGTGAGCCCGGTAGATGCGCGGCATGTGGCGCTCTCGGAGCTCGTGGTTGATCTTCTTGACCTTCCCTCCGCGGACGATCAGCGCCATTCGCCGCCAGGCCCTGCGGAAGTTCCGGGTCGAGTGGCTCTTCCCCTTCCTGGTCCCGTCGGAGTTGTAGGCGCAGTAGGGATTCCAGGACCCGTTCATCTCGGCGAACGGGCGGATGTAGACGACCTGGTGGGACTTGACGATTGACTGGTTCAGCCGCACCAGGTAATGATCGCCCTTGCCCTTCGCGATCTGGCGAGGATTGACTCGCTCCGGCCCGACCCCGGCCGCCGTCGACAGGCTGAGCACCCCTCGGGTCCGGGTCTTGTGCCAGCGCTTCAGAGCGCCGGTCGTGAGCGGCGTGTCCCAGTGGTAGAAGTCCTCCAGGACCGCGGGATGGGCCCCGACCCGCTTCGCGAACCGGTGGAAGTCGCGGTTGCTCGACGTGTCGCTGACGCCGTGAAAGATTCGATGGTGGGGTGGGGCAAAGGGCTTCGCCGCCGCCGATCCGGCGGTCGCGATGAGGAGCGCGGCGACGATCGCGCTACCCAATGAGAGGCGTGTCGAGCTGACCGGGCGAATCACCTGGGGGTCCCGATACCTCAGCAGACCCACGGCCCGAGCGCCAGTCAAACCGGAAGGGCGCAGCGATTCGTGTGCCCGCGCCGGCGCGAATCCCCGCGGCCCAAGGCCCGCGCGGCCCCGGGGCCCGATCTCGTTGCATACTCCCTATGTGGAGATCGACTCGGCCGTTGAGGGCGACCTGCGAACCCTGCTTCCGATGATGCGGGCCTATTGCGACTTCTACGAGGTCGCTCCGACCGACGAAGGCCTCGAGGCGATGGCCAGGGCGCTGATCGCCGCTGATGACCCCGAAGGCATGCTCCTGGTCGCCCGCAACATCGACGGGATGCCGATCGGATTTGCCGCCGTGGGGTGGAAATGGGCGAGCACTCGAGGGGCGCGGATCGCGGTGATGGAGGACCTGTTCGTTGCTCCCGAGGCCCGCGGAAAGGGCGCGGCCGATGCGCTGATCAAGGCCTGCGCCGAGCGGGCCCGCGAACACGGTGCTCCCGTTCTGACCTGGGTGACCGCGCCTGACAACCGCCGCGCCCAGGCCGTCTACGACCGCGTTGGCGCAACGCCCGGCACCTGGCTGGAGTACGAGCTCGAGCTGACTTAGCCGAGGCGCTCGCGATCCGGGTTCACGCCGGCACCCTCGAGCAGCGGAGCGGGAGGGATTCGAACCCCCGGGCCCTTGCGGACCGGCTGCTTTCAAGGCAGCTGCAATAAACCAGGCTCTGCCACCGCTCCATCGTTGGACCGAGCCTAGACCGTCCCCCTCCTCGAAAGCGCGCGGAATAGGCTTGCCGGCGATGGCGCGCGAGTGGCGTAACTGGACCGGCGACCAGGCTTGCGTTCCGGTGGCGATCCAACACCCCAGGACGCTCGAGGGGCTGATCCACGCGGTGAGGAGCGCGGCCGAGCGCGGCCTTGCGATCCGCGCCACCGGCGCGGGGCACTCGTTCACCGGCGCGGCGCTGACCGACGGGGTGATGATCCGGATCGAGGCGCTCAACCGGATCCTCGACCTCGATCGTGGGTCAGGCCTGATCAAGGTCGAGGCGGGGATCACGCTCGCCGACCTCGGCGAGGCCCTGTGGGAGCACGGCCTGGCGATGGAAAACCTCGGCGACATCGACAGGCAGAGCCTGGCCGGGGCGATCTCGACCGCGACACACGGAACGGGCGCCGGGTTTCGGAACCTCTCGGCACAGGTCGAGGCGCTCGAGCTGGTGCTGGACGACGGGACCGTGGTCGAGCTGTCCGAGCGCTCCGACCGGGCCGCGTTTCGTGCTGCGCGGGTGGGGATCGGGGCACTCGGGGTCATCTACTCGGTCACCCTCCGAGCCGTTCCGGCGTTCGTGATGGAGCGGGTCGACGCGCCAAAGCCGCTCGAGTGGACCCTCTCGAGCATCGACGAGCTCGCCGCGAACAACGAGCATTTCGAGTTCTACGTCTTCCCGCATACCGACACGGCCCTGGTCATCGAGCGAAATCGCACCGATGGCCCACCGAGGCCGCGGGGCCGGGCCCAGGCGTTCGTCAACGAGATCCTGATCGAGAACTACGGCATGGACCTGTTGTCGCGCATCGGCCGGAGCTTCCCGGCCTCGATCCCGCGCCTCGCCGGGTTTGCGGCCGACCAGTTCTCGAGCTCTCGCCGCACCGATCGCAGCTACCGGATCTTCGCGTCGGAGCGGCGGGTCCGGTTCACCGAGATGGAGTACGCCGTCCCGCGCCGCCACGGAGCGGACGCCGTTCGGAGGGTGGTCGCGCTGCTTCGGGAGGGGAGGTTCCCGGTCGGCTTCCCGATTGAGTTCCGCCTCGCGGCGCCCGACGACGCATTCCTGAGCACCGCGCACGAGCGCGAAACCGCCTACATCGCGGTCCACCAATACAAGGGGGCGCCTTGGGAACCCTACTTTCGGGCCGTCGAGGAGATCATGGATTCCTACGAAGGGCGCCCCCACTGGGGAAAGCGCCACTTCCAGACAGCCGAGACCCTGGCGTCGCGCTACCCGCGCTGGCGCGACTTCCAGCGGGTCCGGCGGCGCCTCGACCCCGACGGCCGCTTCTCGAATCCCTACACCGACCGCGTCCTGGGTCCCCCCGCCACACGCTAGGGACGAAGTCCCGGTGCAGGAGTGTGGACCTGCCGCCCGGCTCGTTACAGACCCGGAGACACCGGAGGCGGAGCCGAGGATGTCTTCGGAGTTGTCAGAGGAACGCCTGGCCCTCGCCCCGGTAGGTGGGCACCTGATCTGCGATTCGATCGCCCTCGACCAGGTAGAGCGAGTCGAACCGCTCGCATAGCTCGCCCGCCTTGGCATGGCGAAGGTAGACGCGATCACCGATCCGCAGCCGCCGCGCGCCGACGCCGCCGAGCGGGGTCTGGACCTCGCCCGCGCCCTCCTGTCGATCGAGGTGAAGGCCCTCGGGCAGGTAGGGCCTGGGCAGCCGGTCAACCCCTCCGGCGCCCGAGGCCGGGTAGCCGCCGCCCAGCGCCGTGACGAACGTGGGGCTCGGCCGGCGTACCACCGGGAGGACGAAGAACGCCGCTGGTGTCAGGTCCAGGGAGCGGTAGTCGTCGAAGAGCGCGGGCGCGAAGAAGCCCGATCCGGCGGTCACCTCGGTCACCGTGCCGGCGGCGGCGGTTCGCGCCACGCTTCCGGTCCCTCCGCCGTTCACGAACCCGAGCTCGGCGAGCTCGCTGACCGCGGCGACCAGTCGGGGCAGGCGCCGCCGGATCTCGCGCTCCGACGCAGCCTGCATCGAGCGGATCGCGGCGCTTCTGAGCGGCTTCCCGGGGACGCGGTCGCCGACCCCAGCGATCTGCGCGTCGTAGGCCATCACTCCCGCCAGCCGGGTGCCCGGCCTCTCGGAGATCTCGGCCGCCATCTCCCGAGCTTGGGCCGGCTTCCTGATCGGCGAGCGCTTCGGGCCGATGCGCGCGAGCCTCCCCTTCGCCGGCCACCAGCCGACGTCGAGGTCGAGGCAGACCCGCAGCTGTCCCGCGCCGCCGTGTATCGCCGACTCGATCAGGTCGAGGTGGGGAGGCGAGTCGACCATTGGGATCGGCGCGCGCTCGGGATCCCGAGCGGCCAGCTCGACCAGCGCCGCGAGCGCCGTGCGGTCTGCGGTCGGGTAGGCGACCACGACATCGTCGAATCCCTGGGCGGCGAGCCACAGCGCCTCGGGAAGCGTGTAGGCGAGGATGCCGCGAAAGCCCGGGTCAAGCTCATCGATCAGCCTCAGGAGGGCCGTCGATCGGACCGACTTCGAGGCGACGCGGATCGGCGTTCCCGCCGCCTGGGCGAGCATGAAGCGGGCGTTGGAGCGCAGTGCGTCGAGGTCGACGAACGCGAACGGCGGCTCGACCGACTCGAAGATTCCCTCGTATCGGGCAAGGAGTGCCCCCCGGTCGACCCTCGCGGGGGCTTGGGAGACGCTGGCCTGGGTTGCACTCACCGCAGCGCGAGCGTATCGGCTGACCGCGGCTCCGGCGGGTACGCGGGGCACGCCCCTACACCTAGAATCGTGGGCCGCGCCCCGGAGAGGTGGCCGAGTGGCTGAAGGCACTCGCCTGCTAAGCGAGTAGGGGGCGAAAGCTCTCTCGAGGGTTCGAATCCCTCCCTCTCCGCTCGGCAGGCGGGCCGTCCAGGGATCGCGCCCGCCCGAGCGAGTTGACGATCCATCCCCGACGCCCCGCCCGCGGGGTGAGCAAGACCGAACGAATGACATGAAGCGCTATCGCTGGTCGCTGGGGCTCGCGGGCCTGCTGGCCTTCATCTCCTTCGCCGCCGTCCGGGCCCTGCTCTCGGATCGGGACTCCGATCGCGGTGGCGCCCCGGTGACGGTGATCGCCTCCCCCCGGCTTGGCGCGCCGTCCGGGCGGGCGGAGGGCTGGTCCTCCAGCTCTGGTGTTGGCCCGCCCCCCGCGCCGCGAGCCACCGAGGCCCCTCGATCGGGCGGGTCGTCGGCGGGGCCACGCCGCGGATCGGCTCCCGCGCGGCCCGCGTCTGCCCGAGACGACGGGCTCACGCACCACGTCCAGCCGCTCGTCTCGGTCGTTCGCGGCTCCCGGGTCGCGCTGCGGACGAAGCCCGGTGGGAAGGTCGTCAGGACTCTCGGGTGGCGGACGCGGTTCGGCTCGCGCACGGTGCTCGCGGTCTTCGCGCGGCGCGGCGCATGGGCCGGGGTGCCGACTCCCCTCCTCCCTGACGGGAAGCTCGGCTGGGTGAGGCTCGACCCCGTCCGGCTGCGCCCCGGATGGACCCGCTACTCGATCGACGTCGACCTCTCCTCGAAGGCCGCCCGGCTTCGGCTCTCGGGCCGGGCGGTTCGCTCCTTCAGTGTCACGGTCGGCGCCCCTGCGTCGCCCACGCCGACTGGCCGGTTCGCGATAACCGACACGTTCCGGGGTGGCCTGGACCCCGCCTACGGCTGCTGCGCTCTGGCGACCAGCGCCCTCCAGACCGACCTGCAGTCCGGCTGGCTCGGCGGCGACCGGATCGCGATCCACGGCACGACGGGTCCCCTCGGGGCGGCGCTGTCCCACGGCTGCATCAGGGCTTCGAACGCGGCCGTCAGCGCCCTGGTTCGCCGGGTGGGGCTCGGAACCCCGGTCGTCATCCACCAGTAGGCGGGCGCGGGTCCTCGCCCGCCCGCTCAGCCGCGCGCCGTCTGCGACTCCCATTTGAAGGAGCGCGCCGGGACGACGGCGCTGCCCACCGCCCGCACCGCAAGCACGGCGACGTTGTTGGCCGTCAGCCCGGTCCCGAGGTGACCCCGAAACTGATCTGAAGCCCCTCGGCGAGGTGGAAGAGCGGAAACAGCCGGCCCACGTCCTGGAGCCAGGTCGGCAGGGTGTCGATCGGGATTGGCCGAGCACCGGGTTCGGATCACGCAAGAGGATCGAGTCGTCGGCGCGGTCTATGCCGCCGAGAGCCTGGTCAACGTTCGCGCCCTCGCGGCCTCGGACAAGGTGCCGCCCGCCAGGGCGCTTCGCCATTACCGGCGCACGGTCCGGATGCTCGGAAGGGTCTACCCGGACCTGCCGTTCCTCGACCAGCTCCGGATCGAGCTCGACGCGCTGATCCGGCGTGGCCCGCGCTGACCCGAGCAGGACCGCGGCTAGACGGCGAGCACGACCTTGCCCGTGGCACGGCGCTGATCCAGCTCTCGGAGAGCATCGGCCCCGCTCTCGAGTGGGTGGACAGACCCGACGACGGGCCGCACCTTCCCGGTTCGGACAAGCCCCCCGAGCCGCTCGACGGCGTCCGGGATGCCCGTCGGTTCCGACGCCAGGGCCCCGAACGAGCAGCCGCGCACGTCGACGTTGCGGAGCAGAAGGCGGTTGACCCTGATCTCGGGGATCTCTCCCGAGGTGAAGCCAACGACGACGATCCGCCCCTCGGAAGCGAGTGAGCGCAGGCTCTCCTTGAAGCGCTCCGTGCCGCCGACCGGGTCGACGATCAGATCGATCGGCTCGGCGAGCTGGGTGCGAAAGGCCTCGCCGATCGCGACCGAGTCGGCTCCTGCCGTGCGTGCGATCGTGGCCTTCTCCTCGCTCGAGACGGCGCCGACGACCCGCGCGCCGATCGCCTTTGCGACCTGAACCGTTGCCGTGCCCACCCCGCCGGCTGCGCCGTGCACCAGCACGGTCTCGCCGGCCTGGAGTCCACCGCGGCGGTCGAGCGCCGCCAGCGCCGTCAGGTAGTTGAGCGGAAGAGCCGCACCCTCTTCGTAGCTGAGCTCGTCGGGAAGGGGGAACGTCGCCTCGGGCAGCGCCGCGAGCTGTTCGGCGTGCGCCCCGAGGCTGAGGGTCATGACGCGGTCCCCGACCGCGAAGCGCCCCTCCGACGGGGCACTGATCACGTCCCCGGCCGCCTCCCAGCCGAGCGTGAACGGAAGCTCCTGGCGCACCTGGTACTGACCTCGGGTCATCAGCAGGTCGGGAAACGACACGCCGGCGGCCCGCACCGCGATCACCAGCTCGGCGTCCGGCTCCGGGAGATCGACGACCGAGACGGCGTCCGGCCCATCCTCCGTCGTCACCTGCAGGGCGCGCATCTCGCGTTCGGCAGTGTACGCGTCGATCGGCGCCGCGTAGCATCAGCTTGGTGGCCGAGCGTTCGATCGAGCACACCGTTCCCAAGCGGGTCTTCGTCACCGGCGCGCTGGGCCTGATCGGGAGGCGGATCGCGAGCCGCTACCGCGACGCGGGGTCCGAGGTGGCGGGCGTCGACGTTCGCGCCGAGCCGGAGCTGGGGGTCGTCGCGGGCGATCTGACCGTCGCCGGCTCGTGGGCCGAAGCGGCGGACGGCGCCGAGCTCGTGATCCACACAGCTGCCCGCCTCGGGATGGAGAGCGATGCGGACGGCTTTTGGCGGGTCAATGTCGTCGGGACTCGCAACGCGCTCGATGCGGCGGTCCGGGCCGGGGCGCGGCGGTTCATCCAGCTTTCGTCGATCGTTGCCTTCGGCTTCGACATACCGAGGGAGGTCGACGAGCGCCATCCGGTGCGGCCCAACGGCGTCCCCTACGTGGACACCAAGGTGGCGAGCGAGCAGGTCGTCCTTCAGGCGCACGGGGCGGGCGAGGTCGGCTGCACGATCATCCGGCCGGGCGACGTCTACGGGCCGGGATCGCACTTCTGGACCCTGACGCCGGTGCGAGAGATGGCGATGGGCCGCCTGATCCTGCCCGCCATGGGCCGCGGAACGATGAGCCCCGTCTATGTCGACGACCTCGTTGACGGCATCGTCTTGGCGGCGAGCGACGACGGGGCGGTTGGGGAGGTCTTCACGCTGAGCGGTGGCCACGACGTCGAGGCCCGGGAGTTCTTCGGCCACTACGCGCGCATGCTCGGCAAGAAGCGGGTACCGACCGCCCCGACGCCGGTGGTCGCGGCGCTCGCGGCCGTGATCGGGCACGTGCGCCGCCTGCGGGGTGCCGCTCCCGAGGTCACCCCCGCCGCGGTCCGCTACCTGTCGCGAGCGGGCAGCTACTCGATCGAGAAGGCACGCAGCGAGCTCGGCTACACACCTTCGGTGGACCTCGATGAGGGCATGGCGCGCTGCGAGGAGTGGCTTCGCGCCGAGGGCGTGATCCCGCGATGAGGGAGGCCTTCGGCCCGCCGCTCAAGGCGGCCGCTCTGAGCGCCTTCATCGCCGGCGTCGTGCTGCTGCTCGTCAACCCTCCGTCGCTTTCCGGCCTCTGGGGCCTCGTCGCGCTCGTGGTCGGCGCCGTTGCGATCATCCTGCTGACCGCCTGGGCGACGGTGGCGTTGATCGGTCGCGAGATGCCGGAGCCAGAGTTTCGGCGGTTGGTCGATCGAAGCGAGGCGCTCGCCCGAATGCCGCCGCCGGACCTGCCGCCGAGCGAGTTCGACGAGCTCGTGATGCGGGCGCTCGACGACCTGCCCGAGGAATTCCGTGAGCTCCTGCAGACGACGCCGGTCGTCGTCTCGAGCCGCGGGCGCGAGCACCACGCCTATGGGCTCTACATGGGCGGAACCGTCGCGCGTGACAGCTATCCGGACAGGATCGTCATCTACCAGGACACCCTGGAGCGCGACTTCGGCCACGATCCGAAGCTGCTGCGGGCCCAGGTCGAGCGCACGGTTCGCCACGAGCTCGCCCACCACCTGGGCTGGGACGAGCGCGGCGTGCGCAATCTCGGCCTGTGAGAGCGCTTCAGAGCCCGTGGTGCGGCCACTCGGGCGCTCGGCCCTCCTTGAAGGCCCGGGCGCCGATCGCGTGCGAGTCGCGGCGCATGAACATCGACAGGCACATCTCCGCCTCGACTCGGAGCTGCTCCTCGTAGGGCCGCCCGACGTTGCGAACCATCGTCTCCTTGTCGGAGCGGATCGCCCCCTGGGGCAGCTCGGCGATCTCGCGAGCCACCTCCAGCGCACGCTCGAGGGCGCCGCCGGCCGGCACGACCTCGTTTACGAGGCCGATCCGGAGCGCCTCCTGCGCGTCGACGGGACGACCGGTGATGATCATCTCCATCGCCTTCGCATAGCCGACGACGAGCGGCAGCCGGACCGTCATCCCGTCCCCCGCGACGATGTTCCAGCGACGTTCCAGGGCGCCGAAGACGGCGGTCTCGGCTGCGACCCGGATATCTGCCAGGAGTGCGTTCTCGAGGCCCGCGGCGACGGCCCAGCCGTTCACCGCCGCGATCACGGGCTTGAACACGTCAACCCGACGCGTGTATCCGCAATCCCCGGGCGAGTCGTGGACGTGCGTGCGGAACTCGTCCCAATCCGCCATCTTCGTCTCGGCGGCGTCGGCGAGATCCCAGCCGGCGCAGAACGCCTCGCCCGCACCTGTGATCACGAGCACGAAGGCCCCGTCGTCGTCGCGAAACCGCCGCCAGGCGTCGTGAAGCTCGTCGTTCATCCGGCGGCTGACGGCGTTCCGCTGGTCAGGGCGGTCGTGGGTGAGAACGGCTATGTGGCCGTCCCGCTCGTAGCGGATCGTTTCGTAGCTCATCGGTCCTCCTCGGGCTTGCGTTTGGCCGGAGCCGCCAGCTTCTCATCGCGGCAAACGCTCAGGTCTTCTTCTCGAGGTGCGCGACCTCGCGGGCCTTCTGGGCCAGGGTCTCCCTGGCGCTCCCGAGATTCCCGTTGACCTCTGCCCGCTTCTCGTCCCTGGCGCCTCCGCGGCGAAGCGGGGAGTCATCCGCCAGGTCGCCGGCGGCCTTCCTCGCCCTGCCGACTGCCTTCTCGATCAAGTTCTCCACTTTGATACCTCCTCTACGCGGGCCCAATACCCGCCTCGGGCTCGGGCAAACGGATCGGGACGGCGGTGGTGCGCCGGCCGGCCCCGTTCGAGGAACTGGTCACGCGGCGGTGCGCTCTGGCTCGCCGGAGCGAGCGCGAGGCACGACCGCGATCTCCCGCGCGAGGTCGTTGGCGCTTCGTCTCGGCACCACCACCGCAAAGCCGAGCGCGCCCGCCAGGGCGAGCAGGCACATCAGGAACGAGAGCGTGAAGCCGGAGGACGCCGGGATGCCGGACGCATCGAGGTTGCTCGCCAGAAGGGTGGCGGCAAGCTGGCCACCGAACGCGCCCCCCAGGGTGCGGGTAACCGCGTTCATGCCGGTCGCGACGCCCGTCTGTTCCTGGCGCACGTTTTGGACGATCAGGTTGGCCATCGCCGAGAACGAGAGGCCGATGCCGATGCCGAGCAGGCCCGCGGCGACGTAGATCTCCCACTCCTGGCTTCGGCCGGTCACGAGCAGGACGTAGCAGGCGAGGGCGAATCCGGCGCCGCCGATCAACGACCCGCGCGACCCGATCCGGCGCTCGAGCACTCCCGCCATCTGCCCGATCACCACGATCGCGATCGTCGTCGGGAGCAGGAAGAGCCCGGCCGTCGTCACCGAGGCGCCGAAGCCGTAGCCGGTGCTGGTCGGCTCCTGCACGAGCTCGGGCAGGAGCACGAACGACGAGTACATCCCGACACCGATCAGGAACGCCACCGTGTTGGTGGTCCAGACGCCGCGGATCGCCATCATGCGCATGTCCACGAGCGGCTCGCGGGACCGCAGCTCCTCGCGCACCCAGGCGGCGAGGACCGCGGTTCCGAGGGCGAGCAGGCCGAGCGTCTTCGACGAGGTCCAACCCCAGGTGCTGGTCTCGGTGATCGCCAGCAGGACGCCCGACAGGCCGAGCGTCATCAACGCCGCGGCGCGATAGTTGATCTCGGCCGGGGTCTTGACGGGCGACTCCGGGATATAGCGGCGGGTCAGGTAAGCGGTCAGGATGATGATCGCGAGCGGGCACCAGAACAGCCAGTGGTAGGAGAGGTTCTGCGTCACGACGCCCGCAAACACCACGCCCGCGCCGCCGCCGATCCCGAGCAGCGAGGAGACCAGGCCGATCGCACCCGGGACCCGCTCATTGGGGAACTCGTCGCGGATGATCGAGAAGGCGAGCGGGAAGATGCCGCCGCCTGCCCCCTGGATGACCCGGCCGACGATCATCAGCCACAGGGAGGAGGCGATCGCAGAGGTCAGCGTCCCGAGCGCGAGCGCCAGGAGGACCATCATCAGCAGGCGCTCCTTGCCGTACATGTCACCCAGCCGGCCGATTATCGGCGTCGCGACCGAGGCGCTGAGCAGGTAGGCGGTCAAGACCCAGCCGACCGCGCTCTCGGAGGTGTGCAGGGAGCTCTGGATCTGGGGTAGCGCAGGGACGACGAGCGACTGCAGGAGGGCGTAGGAGATGCCGCCCAGGGACAGGACGGCGAGGATGATCCGGGGGCTCGGGCTGGAGGCTCGCGAGAAGATCGAATGACCTTAGCAGATCGTTTGCAGTCACCGAGGATTGGTACGTGCTAACGTTCTGTGCATGGCAAAGGCGTTGAGACAGAGCGCGCCTCCGGGGATTGCCAGGCAATGGCCGACCCTGCTGCTGATCAAGCTGGGCCGGATCACGATGCACCGATTCAGCGAGGCTCTGGAGCCCTTCGGCATCCGACCTCGCCACGTAGGGGCTCTGATCGAGTTGCGCGATCGCGGTGAGCTCACGCAGCAGTCGCTGTGCGGGCAGCTGCATCTCGACCCGACCAACCTGGTCGCGATCCTGAATGAGCTCGAGGAGCGTGGATATGCCACCAGGCGCCGCGATCCCGAGGATCGCCGCCGCCACCTGGTCGAGGTGTCGGAGCAGGGAATCGCGGTGATCGAGGAGGTCTCCGCGGTCATGGATTCGGTCGAGGAGGACCTCCTCGACGGTCTCGATCCCGGCGAGCGCGAGCAGGTCGAGGGCCTTCTGACTTCGATGTGGGAGCGAAGCGGCGGGTATGAGGCCTACTCCAAGGCCGAGGAAGCCGAGGCTGACGGCCCGCCCGCCTGAACGGCGCTCGCCCGCTCAGCCCGTTGAGACGTCGATCCGGAACACCGGGTGGTTCGGCGCGATCCTTCGAAGCTCGGCGTCAGGTGAATCGCCCCCCACGCCGCCGAAGAAGACCCCGACCTCCCACTTCCAGCGCGTCAGGTAGGCCCGAAGGATGGGGGGCTTGTCCTCGTCGGACACCTCCGACGCGTGAAAGCCTTCGGAGCGCCTGCCGACCAGGAGGTGCCCCTCCTTTCGGGCCCGCAGGTTGCGGACCCACTGCGTTTCGCCGCGCGGTGCGACCAGGTACCGGGCGCCGTCGATAACCAGCAGGTTGACGGGCGTTCGGCGGGGCTCGCCGCTATTGCGGCCGCGGACCTCCAGGACGCGGGACCCGGCAACGCTCACGCCCGCCCGGGTGAGCGCCGCCACGGCACGGTCGAACAGGTGCCTTTGAAACCAGCCAGGCCGTTGGAAGCGATCGGCGATGCCGCGATTCTGACAGCCGCCGGAGCCGCGATCCGGCCCCGCCCAGGCTGCGATCCGGCCCCGACCAGGATGTGGTCACGCGCTTCGCGTTAGGCGGCTCCCCATATTCCGTTCATGCGTCCGAGTACCGCGGGACGGCCTGCCGCCGTTGGCGCGGGCGATGTCCCGCGCCTCCCGCTCGACGTAGCGGAACCCCGCCTCGGCCGCGGCGACGTCCGCCTCGCCGGTCTCCCCCGGGAAGCGCTCCCGGATCGAGCTGGCGACCGATTCGAGCGAGACGCACCCGCTCAGTGCCGCGAACCCGCCCACCAGCGCGGCGTCGGCGATCGGCAGGCCGAGGTGCTCGCGTGCGATCTCCCTCGCCGGCATGCTGAGGCGCCGGTCTGGCCGCAGCGTGGCGACCACCTCGTCCAGCCCGAGCTCCTCGATCGTGCGGGTCGAGTCGACGAGCAGATAGCCGTCCGGCTCGAGTCCCTCCCACAGGTCGGCGAGCTGCGGGGCCTCCGGATCGGAGACGATCAGGCCGTCGGGCTTCCCGATCGACTCGCGGGGCCGCATCGGGCGTCCGCCGATCCGGCAGAACGCCACCACGCGGGGGCCCGCCGGCCCCGAGCGAAAGCTCGGGAACGCGAGCGCGTCGCGGCCGTCGACGAGCGCCGCGACAGAGAGGAGCTCGGCGGCGGTCATCACGCCCTGACCGTCGCGACCGTGGAACTGGACCTGAAACGACGGCTCCGACGCGGTTTCGCGCGGAGCGGGCTCCTCCGGCTTTCTCTTTCGCCTTGCCAGTGCGACCGGCAGAACGCCACCGAGCAGCATCGCGACTGCGAATGCGACCGCCACGACCCAGGCGGGAAGGCCGGAGCCATGATCGTCTCGATTTCGCGTGGAGACCGGCTGCCTCGGCGTCTGTTCGACCGTGCGGTCCGGTGCCGGCTGGATCGATTGGTCGGGCGCCGGCTTGGCCGTTCGGTCCGGCGCAGGGGACGGACTCGGTGCGGGCCTCGCGGACGGCTTGTCGGCCTGCTCCGGGCGCGCCTTCTGTGCCTGGCCGGACGTTGCTGCGAACCGCGCCAGTCGTTCGCTCGTCGCCGGCCCGACGATCCCGTCCACGGCCAACCCGTGGCTCGTCTGGAAGCGCTCCACCGCGGACGCGGTCCGAGGCCCGAAGCGCCCATCGAGTGCCCCCGGGCGCTCGCCCGCCCGGCGCAGCCGATGCTGCAGCCCGCGGACCCGAGTCGACCCGTCAGGCCTCGAGTAGCCGGCTCCATCGGAGACCAGCACTCTTTGGCGGTTCAGGGCGCTCGCGGTCTGCGGTCCGACGATGCCGTCCACGGCCAGGCCCTCGCCGGCCTGGAAGCGCTCGACTGCTGCCGTGGTGAGCGGTCCGTAGAGGCCATCGACGGGCCCCGGGCGCTCGCCCGCCCGGATCAGCCGATGCTGTACGTCTCGTACGCGCTGTGAGCCCTCAGGGGCGCCGTAGCCGGTTCCCGCTGCGATCAGGCGGGAATCGGCCTGCGCGCCCGAAGGCCCGCTGGTGGCGGCGGCGAGGCTCGGGCAGGCGAACACCAGGAGCATCCCGATCAGAGCCGCCAGCGCCCAGCGTGCTGCCGTGAAATCGAATCTTCTTTGCACCTTCCATCTCCTGTTTCTCGAACGGACGTGTGCCGAGGCGCCGGATCGGCGCTCGGCGGACTACCTGGGAGCCGATCGGCTCTAGCCAGGCCGCTCGAGGAGGGCGATGCGGGCCGCGGACCGCCAGGCGGCCGGGGCCAGCGTGAGGCGCTCGAAGATCAGGGCGGCGAGGCCCGCGAGCGCCAGCATGATGGCGAGGAAGGAAAGGGAGATGCCACCGGGGGCCGGGGAGCCGGTGCCCGATGAGCCGCCGGGGGCTGCAGGGGTGTCGGGAAGCCCGGATCGACCCGGCGTGGCGGTGGCGTGCGAGATCTGCCCTGCGGCGGTGAACCCCTGGCTGAGCGACCCGATGGCCGCGCCGCCGGCAAGCGGGAGGATCCGGGCCGGGGACGACCCGTGGCTCGCGAGGCGCGTCCCGCCGGTGGCGCCGTCAGCGCTGGTCCGAGCAGCTCCCGAGACTCCCACCGAGGTGGCATTGGTGGCGACCGGATAGCTGCCCGGCCCGGCGGGCGCAGGTGCCGGCTGGTTGACGATCGGCGGGGTCGTAACGGGGGCGCCGGGAATGTGGACCACCGGGGTGAGCGGATCGACGCCCGTGGCCACGGGCAGCCCGATCGGGCTGATCGGGTTGGTGATCGGATTGACCGTGTCGATGACGGGGCCGACGATCGGGTCGACGACCTGGGCCACCGGATCGATGACCGGATTGGTGATCTGCCCGACCTGATCGACGATCGACCTGACGGGGCCGGTGGGGCCGACGATCGGGTCGACGACCTGGACCACCGGATCGATGACCGGGCCGATGATCGGATTGGTGATCTGCCCGACCTGATCGACGATCGGCCTGACGGGGCCGGTGGGGCCGACGATCGGGGAGATCGGGTCGAGGATCGAGCCCCCGGTCGAATCGGTCGACCCGGCGATCGTGTCCACTACGGGCTCAATCGTCTCGGCCACTGGGCCGACCGGACCCGCCAGTGGGCCGATCACGGATGCGATCGGCTGGGTGATCGAGGCGACCGGGCCCGTGACGGATCCGATCACCGACGCGACTGGCTTGGTGATCGGATCGACCAACGGGGCGGTGCCCCCGCCGGCCGGGTCGGGAGTCGTGTTCGGTGTTCCGGGCGTCTGGCCGGCTCCGCCGCCGACATTGATCGGCGGCTTCGGCTGATTGACGTGCGGGACCGCCGTCGGATTCGGGTTGACCGAAGCCGGGGGCTTCGGCACCGTCGGACTCGGCTTGACCTGTGGCGTGGAAGGCTTCGGCTGGTGGACCTGGGGGACCGCGACGGGCTTTGGCGTGACCGACGGCGCCGCGGGCTTCGGATCGGGGGCCGGCGGGGTCGGCGCGGGCGGGGGACTCGAAGGACGGCTGACGGACGGGGCCGACGGCTTCGGTGTCTGAACCGCGGTGGTCGCCGCCCCGGCCGCTCCCGTCGCCACGCTCGTCGCGGCGCCGACGGTCCCGCTCGACACCGGGCTCACGGGGGCCTTCTGGGCAGCGCCCGTCACCGTTTTGGTCGACGGGACTGCGGCCGAGGCGCTCGCGAAGGAGAGCGCGAACACCGCGACGAGCACCGCCGCGACCGCGAAGAGCGGGCGCCGAATCGAAGGCTGGTTGATCGAGTGTCGCAAGCTTTCTCTTCCCGAATCGCGGGCGCTCCCTGAAGGAGCGAACGCCGACGCGAGAGACGGATACGCGCGCGAAAATAGCCCCCGCTTTAGGGGCCTGCGCCGGTTCCCCCGGTCGTCGTCGAAGCTGGTCCCGGATGAGCCGCGCATACCCCCTGCAAGAGAGCGCAAACGCGCCCTGGGGAGAGGTCCGCGGCGCGACCTAGTCCTCTACCTGGAACCCGGTACCGCTGGCCGGGTGCCCAGAATCGCGACCATGCCGAAGGACGGGGTCAGCTATCGAAGCCGAGCCCGAGCCGATCGAGAATCCCGAGCCACAGTCCGCGCCTTCCCCGGCGCCGATCCGCGGCGGCGAGGCGGTTGCGCGTCAACGCGATCGCGGCCCATCGCAGGGGCTCGGGGGGAAAGGGCCAGGGCCGGCTGCGGACGACCCCGAGACGCGTGGCCTCACTGTCGTCGCCCTGCAGACGGTCCAGGGCCACCCCGGCGCCGAAGCGGCTCGCGCAGACGCCGAGGCCGGTGTGTCCGACCGTGTACGCGACGGTGCCGTGACGGGCGGTTCCGTAGAACGCGAAGAAGCGACTGCAGGTGTCGATCGCGCCGCCCCAGCGATGGGAGAAACGGATCCCCTCGAGCTGCGGAAAGAGGGCGAAGAAGTGGGCCGCAAGCCGGGCCGAGCTGCGCTCGCTCTGCTCCAGCTCGGGCCGCTTGCCATTGCCGTAGTGATAGACGGCGTCAAAGCCCCCGAAGAGGATGCGGTCGTCCTCGGTCAGCCGGTAATAGTGGAACTGGTTGGACGCATCGGAGAGCCCCAGGCGATTGGCCCAGCCGACCGATGCGAGCTGATCGCGGGTGAGGGACTCGGTGACCAGGACGTAGTCGTAGACAGGGACGATTCGCCGCCGGACCGCCCCGACGAGGCCGCGGCTCGCGCCGCTCGCCAGAAGTGCGTGCCCCGCGTCGATCACCCCCTGCTCTGTCTCGAGCCTGATGCGGGCACCGCGGCGGACGAGGCGCCGAACTGGGGTGTGTTCGTGGAGTCGCGCCCCAAGCTTCTGGGCGGCCCTGCTGAGCCCCCACGAGAGGCGGGCCGGGTCGAGCGTGCCGGTGCCGGTGCGGTCGATCACTCCGCCCAGGTATAGCGGCGAGTCCACCTCCGCCCTGGTCGCCTCGGCGTCGAGGAGCACCACGTCGTGACCGAACCGAGCCGCCGTCTCGCTCGCCTCGGCCATCCATTCGACCTGATGCGGCTCGACCGCGGTGGTCAAGGCCCCCGTGAGCTCGAGTCCGCAGTCGATCGCGTGCGAGGAGATCAGCTCGAGGACCGCGGAGAAGTTCTCCTCGCCGAGGTGTTCGAGGGTCGGCATCTGGTCCGGAAATCGGCGCAGCCCGTTCTCGAGGCCGTGAGTGAGCGATGACTCCATCAGCCCGCCGTTCCTTCCGCTCGCGCCGGCAGCGACGCGCTCGCCCTCCACGACGACCACGTCGAGACCGGGGTCGCGCTGCTTGGCGAGGATCGCGGCCCAGAGACCGCTGAGACCCGCCCCGACGATCGCCAGGTCGCACTGCTCGGCACCGACGAGCGGATCGCGCGCCTTCGGCCGCAGAGGCGAGTCGAGCCAGAATGGCCGCCGAGCCGCGTCCTGCCAGCTCGAGCGCGGGGCGCCCTTGGCCTCGGCGCGGTCCCAGACGGTCGCCGGCGTCACCCCCGCCCTCCGGTGGCGGGGGCGTTCAGGCGCAGCTCCATTGAATCGAGGCCGACCGCAGAATCGCGCCGTGAAATCTACGGAGCCCTCGCGACGCCCTGCCCTACGAGCTCGGCCGCTCGACCCCCATCCAGGACGAGATCAGCGCTCAGCGGAAGCGCTGAGTCTGGAGGGCTTCATAGAATCCCGCCGGATGCTGCTCGATGGCGCCGAACTCGACGCCCCCGCCGCGCCGCTCAACGAACTCCTTCGGATCGGTCTCGATTCAGCTCCCGACGAGATCGCGATCGTCTCGGTCACGCGCGCGCTCACCTGGCGCGAACTCGACCGCGCCAGTGCGGCGCTTGCCGGCGGCTACCGCACGCTTGGGCTCCAGCCGGGCGATCGCCTCGCCTCCCTGATGCCGAACAGGATCGACCTCGTTCTCCACTACCTGGCCTGCTTTCGCGCCGGGGTGATCGCCACGCCTCTGAACTACCGCTACACCGCCCGCGAGATCGACCACGCGCTGGAGGTGAGCGGCGCCCGGGCCCTCATCGCTCATGTCGAGCGGGCTGAGGACGTCGCCGCGAGCGAGCGAGCGGGCGAGCTCGAGCTTGGGGCGATCGCCTACCGCGACACCGAGCCGCTCACCGCCCGCCGCGAGGATCCCGCGGGGGGCGACGCCGATTGGCGCCACGACTTCGGCATCCTTCTCGATGCCGAGCCGCTGTCTGACGCCACCGAGCCGCCGGGTCCCGGCGCGCCGGCCGTGATCTTCTTCACCTCGGGCAGCACCGGCCCTGCAAAGGGCGTCACACACACGCGCGAGACCGTCCGCTGGATGATCGCCAGCGCGGCCGGCGCGTTCGAGCTCGACGCGGGTGACGTCTTCCTCCCCGGCTCCTCCATGTCCCATATCGGCTCCTTCCTGTGGTCGCTCGCGACGCTCTCGGTCGGCGGCAAGGTCGTGGTCGCGCGGGCAACGGACGCCCACGAGCTCCTGCCCCTGCTGCGAGAGCATCAACCGACGATTCTGGCCATGATCCCCGCGGCGCTCTCGGCGCTGATCCACGACCACGACTTGCGGCCCGGCGACTTCTCCTCGCTGCGGATGTGCCGCGCCGGCGCCGACAAGGTCTCGACCGAGCTTCTGACCGAATTCGCGTCCGAGGCCGGGTTCCCGATCGTCGAGGGATACGGAATGACGGAGGTCGGCTTGGCGACCCTCAATCCCCCCTCGGGTGAGATCAGACAGGGCTCGATCGGGAGGCCGATCTGCGGCTTCAAGATCGCCCTGCGCAATGAGGGGGGCGAGCAGATCGAGGCCGGGGAGGTCGGCCGAATCTGGATCCGAAGTCGGAGCCGCATGCCCGGCTACTGGCAGGCGCCGGAGGCAACCGAGGAGGTCGTGACCGACGACTGGCTCGACTCGGGCGACCTCGCTCGGGCCGATGAGGACGGCTATCTCTGGTTCTTCGGCCGCAAGAAGCAGGTCATCGTCCACGACGGCTCCAACATCAGCCCGTACGAGGTCGAGGGGGCGCTGGTCGAGCACCCGGCGGTGGCGCTCGCGGGCGCCGTCGGCGTTCTCGACGAGGTCCACGGCGAGAACGTGCGCGCGTACGTGACCCTGAACGACGGCTGCGAGGCTCCCGCCCGCGCCGACCTGATCGTCTTCTGCCGGGAGCGAATCGGCTACAAGGCGCCGGAGGAAATCGTCTTCCTCGACGAGATGCCGCTCAACCCGACCGGCAAGATCGACCGCGTCAAGCTGAAGCGAATGGCCGAGGATCACCTCCATCCCCACGGCCTCAGCGAAGGCTGAAGCCGGGTGGGCAGCCGGGCGCGAACTCGAAGGGCGATCGTCCTCCTCAACCTCGCCGTTGTCTCGGCCGCCCTGGTTTCGCCCACCTCGGCCGGCGCCGTCCGGTCTGAGTTCTTCGGCATCGCCCAGGGGCCGCCAATCAGCGATGGGGACCTGGGAGGAATACAGAGAGCCCGTATTCACACGATGCGCTACCTGTTCAGCTGGGCGTCGGTGCAACCGAAGCCGTGCTGCTTCAGCTGGGGAGGACAGGACAGGCTCATGGGCCGGCTGGTCGCGCACGGCATCCGCGTCGTCCCGGCCGTGTGGGGGAGCCCGAGTTGGGCCGAGAGCTATCCGGCCCGGCCTCCGATCGACAAGCTCACGGCCTGGCAGACCTTCTTGAAGAGGTTCGCGCGGCGCTACGGCCCGGGCGGCAGCTACTGGCCGCACTTCCGGGCGAGGTACCCGGGCAAGACCCCGCTTCCCGTCCAGGCCTACCAGATCTGGAACGAGCCCAACCTGAAGAAGTACTGGATTCCCTACCCGGCCCCCACGCAGTACGAGAAGCTGCTGAAGGCATCGAGCACCGCGATCAAGGGCGAGTACCCTAATGCCCAGATCGTGCTCGGGGGGGAGCCGGGCTACGGTGACATGAATGCCTGGGATTTCCTCGATCAGCTCTACGACGCGGGAGCGAAGAGATACTTCGACGTCGCCGCCCTGCACCCGTACGGGTCGAGCCGGGACAAGGTCGAGACGGAGATCCAGAAGTTCCGCGACGTGATGAGGAGCCACGCCGACGGCGCCACCCAGCTCTGGGTCACAGAGATCGCCTCGGGTTCTGCCCCCGCCGCCTCGGGCCCCATCAACAAGGGTCTTCAGGGCCAGGCGACGATGCTCAAAGAGACCTACAAGATGGTGTTGGCCAATCGCGACGCGTGGAACGTGCAGCGGCTCTTCTGGTATCACTGGCGCGACCCGCTCGAGTCCCACGCGACGGGTTGCACGTTCTGCGCCACGGCGGGCCTGCTGAAGCACGACTACAGCGCGAAGCCCGCCCTGTCCGTGTTCAAGAGCTTCACCGCCGAGACGACTCCGCCGGTCGCCGCGATCGTCTCTGGGCCGAGCGAAGGCGCGGCGATAGACAACCCCACGCCGACCTTCGAGTTCACCTCCCCCGAGCCCGGCTCGACGTTCGAGTGCAAGCTCGACTTGGGCTCCTACTCGGGCTGCGGTCCTCCGTTGACAACCCCGCACCTCGCTGACGGCACCCACACCTTCAGCGTTCGGGCCACCGATCCGGCCGGGAACGTCGGCCCGGAGGCCTCGCGTACCTTCACGGTCGACACCACCCCGCCGACCACGACGATCAGCTCCGGCCCCTCCGGCATCACCAACGACCCGACCCCGACCTTCGGCTTCTCCTCCGAGCCCGGAGCGAACCTGCAGTGTCGCGTCGACTCCAGCCAGGAGACCGCCTGGCAGGGTTGCAGCTCGCCGAGGACCCTTGCGCACCTCGCAGACGGCTCCCACACCTTCAGCGTTCGGGCCACCGATCCGGCCGGGAACGTCGGCCCGGAGGCCTCGCGGAGCTTCATCGTCGACACCGCCGAGGTCAGCGTCGCGGGCTCCACGCTCACGGTGACGGCCGCCACCCGGGCCAAGGACAACCTCAGGATCACCAAGCCCTCGTCCACGACCCTGCGCATCACCGACCTGCCCTCGGACCGCTATACCGGCTCCGGCGTCCACGCCGGGGCCGGCTGCACGCGAAGCGGCGATTACACCGCCAACTGCACCGCCTCGAGGATCACCCTGATCAGGGCCCTGGCCGCCGACCAGGCCGACCAGGTGACCAACTCGACCGCCATCGTGAGCGCGCTCAACGGCGGCCCCGGCGACGACAGCCTGACCGGTGGCTTCGTCAAGGATTTTCTGACCGGGGCCGCTGGAGCCGACGCGATGAGGGGGATGAACGGAAACGATCAGCTAAAGGCCCGCGACCTGACCTCCGATCGGGTCATCAACTGCGACGGCGGTGGCACCCCGGGCGGGGCCGACAGGGCCGACCTCGATCCGCTCCCCAAGGACCCCAACTCCGTCGTCAGCGGCTGCGAGACGAAGACGCGTAACTAGGTCGAACCGGGAGGGCGAGCGGTATCACTGGTGTGACCGATTTCCCGGCCGATACAGGGGCCCCTAACCCAAGCCGATCGTCGCGGCGAGTTCGTCGAGGGCCCGCTCGGTTCCGTCCCGGTCCGAGGAGGGGATGTAGAAGGTGCAGCGATGGACGCCGGCCTCCTCTCCGCGTTCGATCAGCTCGCGATCGGGCGTGGCCCCTGAGAGGGTGACCGGAATCCGCGCGCGTCCCGCTTGCTCCGCGAGCTGCTGGAGCTCGGAGATGCGCTCGCGCAGACCGCTAGCTCGATTCGGCATCCACTCGTCGCCGAAGGCGACAACGCGCTCGAGCACGTTCGGACCATTGCCACCGACCAGCACCGGCGGGTGTGGGCGCTGGATCGGCTTCGGCCAGCACCAGATCGGGTCGAAGTCGACGTACTTCCCGCGGTACGAGGCCTCGTCCTTCGTCCAGATCGCCTTCACCGCCTCGACCTTCTCGCGCATGATCGAGAAACGACGCTTTGCGTCGGTGCCGTGATTCTCCATCTCTTCCAGATTCCAGCCGGCGCCGACGCCGAAGAGGAAGCGCCCGCCGGAGATCATGTCGATGCCGGCCGCCTCCTTGGCGGTGATGATCGGATCACGCTCGATGATCAGGCAAATGCCCGTCGCCAACCGCAGCCGTTCGGTGGCCATGGCTGCTGCAGCGAGGGCCACGAACGGGTCGTGGGTGCGGCTGTAGTAGTCCGGCAGCTCGCCGCCGGCGGGGTAGGGCGTCTCCCGGCTGACCGGGATGTGGGTGTGCTCGGGGAGGAATAGCGACTCGAAACCGCGGTCCTCGACCAACCGCGCCATCGTCCCCGGGTCGGGCGCGTGGTCGGTGAGGAAGACGGCGACGCCGAACAGCATGCGGGAACCCTACGCCTCGAACATCCTGCCGGAACGCTCGCGTGTCAGGTTGCAACGATGCGGCGTCGGCGGAGTCCGGCGATTCCGATCAGCGCGATCAGCCGAGCGATCAGTCCGCCAACGATGAGGTAGACCAGTGCGGCAATGCCCCAGTTGACGGCAAGGGTGGCGTCCGCACTATCGAGCGTGAACATGCCGTCGAACGGGCCGACGAGCGAGCGGGCGGCGTCATGAATCGCCGAAACGATGTCGTTGGTGGGATTGGCGTTCAGCACCACCAAGAGGATTCCGGCGACGATGATCGTGGCGACAATCCCGGCCGCCAAGCGAACGAGGCGCGCCAGCGTGCCCGCAGCGAATGCAAGCGCCGTACCTGTGCCGGTGCCGACGGTCCGCTCCGACCGCGCATGAGTCGCATCAGAGCCAACTCGACCATGGCCTGGTCGGGCAGCGGGATCGGTGTCGGAAGCGCGTTCTTCTCGTGTAGCGGTCATCGCCTGTCACTATTTCCCGGATCGGGGGGTCGCAAACCCTTGAGCTCTCGGCTCGCAATTCGACCCGACTTCCTGGGTTCCACTAGGAGTCCGGATCGATCTCCGTCGCGTGCTGAGCGTGCGCGCGTGCCTCTTCTCGCTCCTGTGCGGCCGTGCGGGACCGCGCTTCGGCCTCGGCGGCCTTCCGACGTGCTTGGGCTGCCTGCTCGTCTGCCGCAGCACGCTGCATCTCGGCATCCAGTCTGCGTGACTCCGCTTCATCGCGGTGCCCACGCGCGATCTGCCGACGGTCCTCGAGCCGTCGATTGCGGGCTCCTGTGAGGATCGCCGCGAGTACCACGATCAGAACCACAGCGCCAATTGCGATCAAGACGACTGCGATCGTGCTCATTGTCAAATCCTTTCTGTGATGCTCAGCTCCGTCATGTGGAGACGGCCGGGCCCTCGTTCGGAGAGTTCGTGAGCTCGGCTCAGGCTCGCGCGCGAGTGCGTGCAGCCTTCTTGGCTGCCTCACTGCGGCGCTTTGCCTTTTGCTTTCGCGTCGCTGCGGCCTTCTTTGCCGCCGCCTTTCGCTTCTCGGGTCCGTGATTCAGGCGATCCTGGATCTCGACGACCGCTCCAGATAGGTCGCCAGCCACTCGGCGCGCGGCCTTGGGTGCCGACTTAGGGCTGTTTCGGACGGCCTCGGCAACGTCGCGCGCATGGCTTTTCCGGACGCCAAGCGAGCGGATCTGCTTGAACAGCTTCTTGTCCATCTTGGTTGCCACTTCTTCCTTTCTCTCGTTTGGGTTCTCGACGCCCACGGCCCAGGCCTGCAAGCGGCCGAGCCCGTCGCTCGAGTTCGCGCTGGAGCTGCGGACTAGATCCGGGTACCGCGAGTCGCCGTGATCCGCGGCCAGATCAAGAGGACCAGGCCGATCACGATGCAGACGATGCCCAAGGCATAGTTGACGAGGATCGCGAGCACGATCCCGATCACGATGAGTAGTAGCGGTAGCTCCATGGGTCCGCTTCTACCCCATGGGTAGATTCCGAAACAACCGGTTCAGCTAGCCGCGCTTGCCAGCGACCGCTCGCTGGAGCTGCGCCTTGCTCATCTTGGAACGTCCATCGATGTGCAGCCTCCGAGCCTCGCTGTAGAGCTGTGCCCGGGTCCTGCCCTTCTGTCGGTCGGTTCCGGATCGCCGGCCTCCTCGTTGCGCCGACGACATGTCCTCGGTCGAGGCGCGGGAGCGACGCCGGGACTCACCCGACCTGGCTTTCTCCTTGTTGACGGTCCGGGCGGCGATCTCTTCGGCGCGGGCCTCCGAACGGCCTTGACGCTTTTCGCTCTTCCTGATGTGCTCGTACTGGCGGGCTCGCCTGCTGCCCTTCTTGACTCCGCGTGGCGGCATTAGGGTCCTTTCGTCTGGCCTTCCCCCCGCTTACCCGGAGGCGTGCGCGAGAAACGTGTCCCGGGTCATCAGCCCTGACCGTCCAGGGCGGCCAGGACGTCGATGAACCCCTCCGAGAAGCACGGAAAGGGTTGAATCACGTCTCGCAGGAGCTCGAGCGGAACCCGGGCTCTGATCGCAAGCGTCGCCTGTTGGAGCCATTCGCCGGCCTCGGGACCGAGGGCGCAGGCGCCGGTCAGGCGCTCACCGTCGGAGACCACCGTCAAGAACCCGGGCTTGCTCTCGTAAGCGCGGGTGTACGTCGACGTCCGCGTCACATCAGCCAGCTGGACTGTTGCAGTCAGCTTGCCATCTGGCTCGCCGACCGATGCGGCCTGCGGGTCGGTGAAGACGACGCGAGGAACTGCGCTGTAGTCGGCCTCACGCGACTCGCCGGTCAGATTGGCCGCCACGATCCGTCCCTGGTACTTGCCCACATGGGTGAGCGGCCACATGCCGGTCACGTCGCCGATCGCCCAAATCCCCTCTGCGGCGCTCATCCGTGCGTCGACTTCGATCCCATCTTCACGAGGCTCGACCCCGACCGTCTCGAGGCCGAGGCCGTCCACTCGCGGCGTGCGACCCGTAGCGACCAGTAGCCGGTCACCCCGGAGCTCTCCTCCGCTCTCGAGGTCGAGCACGAAGTCCCCGTCCTCGCGACGCGCGGATGACACGCGCTCACCCAGGTGGAGCTCGATCCCCTCGGCCGCGAGCGCGTCGGACAATCCCTCGCCAAGCTGGGCGGGCTCTCTGGACAGGACACGGTCGGCCTGCTCGACCACGCTCACCGAGGCCCCCATTCGTCGGATTGCCTGGGACAGCTCGACTCCCACGGGGCCGCCGCCGAGCACCAGCAGATGGCGAGGAACCTCTGTCAGGCCGGTCGCCTCGCGATTGGTCCACACCCCGTCGAGCTCCGAGAGCCCGGGGACCGGCGGCGTCGCGGGGTCGGACCCGGTGGCCACGACGATGTTTTCGGCGCCGTGCCGCGCATCGCTGACCGCGACGCACCCCGGGCCGTCGATCCTGGCCGAGCCCCTCAGCAGGTCGATCCCCTCATCCTTCAGCCACCCGGCCTGTCCGTCGTCGCTGTAGTCGGAGACCTGGAAGTCGCGCCAGGCGAGGGCCTGCCGCACGTCGAGCTCGCCGCTCACCGCCTCGCGAGCCCCCGGCGCCTCGCGCGCCGATTCGATCGCTTCGCCGGGTCGAAGGAGGGTCTTGGAGGGGATGCAGGCCCAGTACCCGCACTCGCCTCCGGCGAGCTCGCGCTCGGCGATCGCCACCTTCAACCCCTTGCCAGCGAGTCGCCCCGCGCAATGCTCCCCGGCGGGCCCGGCGCCGATGATGATCACGTCGTAGTCGCCCAACCGGAACTAGCCTCGCCGTGCCGTCTTTCGAGGTGGGTGAGCGCGACCGCCATCGCCGGAAGCCTCTCCGTCAGCATCTCGCAGGAGCACCGATACGCGCTGACGCGTGACGCCGAACTTCTCGGCGATTTCCTCCATAGTCATTCCCTCGCCGTACAGCGCAAGCGCCTCTGCCCTGCGGACACGGGCACCGAACTCATCAAGTGCCTGTGTTGCCTCGGT
The DNA here is from genome assembly GCA_963720685.1 of uncultured bacterium. Lineage (GTDB taxonomy): Bacteria > Actinomycetota > Thermoleophilia > Solirubrobacterales > 70-9 > AC-56. The sequence continues at coordinate 415,140 of CAVRGF010000005.1, forward strand.
GATCAGCTGGACGCTGAGATTCCCCTTCGTCGCTTCGACTATCTCCCTGTAGGACCTGCCGGCTGAGCGCTGACGCCGGATCTCAGCGATCCTCCGCTTTATCTGAGTCATACGCCGAGCGTTGGCAGCCAGCGCGCGATCTAAGTCCTGCAGGGCAGTGTCGAACGGGTCGCCACCGGACATTCTGAGACCCACATTAGCAAGGCCCCTTGCGGCAGTGGCTATTGCCGCAATGGCCATTACGGCATTAGCTATTGCCGCAAGCCCTATTACAGCAAGGGCTATTGCGCTATCCTGGGCTCTTGATCCGTTCCCTGCAAGGAGGTAGCGCCTTGACTCCGAACGACCTGGGTGCACGGCCGGTCAGACGGGACGAGCTAGCCCAGCATGGGCATGAGGCGACGAGGGATCCGTTTCAGCTTTCGTTGACGGAGGAGAGTGCGCTCCTACGTCGCTACGCGCAGAGCCACGATCCGGCGCTGAAGGAGGAACTCTGTCGCCGTCTCCTCCCCCTCGCGAAATCGCTGGCGCTTCGATATCGAGATCGGTCAGAGCAGCTCGATGACCTGATGCAGGTCGCAAGCCTCGGACTGGTCAAGGCTTTGGACGGCTTTGACCCGACCCGGGGCGTTGGGTTTCCCGCCTACGCGGCTCCCACCATCCTCGGCGAGCTCCGTCGCCACTTCAGGGACCGAGTCTGGGACGTCCATCTCCCGCGTGGTCTTCAGGAGAGGGTGATGGACGTGTCCAACGCGGCCGACGCACTGGCGGACGAGCAAGGGCGCACGCCCACCGTGAGCGAAATCTGCTCTCGTCTCGGCCTCTCGGAGGAGGAGGTCGCGGAGGCCCTGGCGGCTGATGAGGCCAGGCACACCTGGTCGCTGGATTCTCCGATTGACCGGTCTGAGCCCGACTCGCCCCCGCTTATCGAATCGGTCGAAGAGACCGAAAGCAAACGCGGTTTTGACCGGGTGGAGGCGCAGCTGGCCGTAGCCCAGGTGCCGCTCGACGACCGGGAGCGGATGGTCCTCCGGCTACGTTTTGAAGAAGATCTGACCCAGCACGAGATCGGCCATCAAATCGGCGTTTCGCAGATGCAGGTCTCGAGGATCATGCGCAGAGCGCTTCGCAAGCTCCTGGATGCGGTGCAGGCGGAGGAGTCTCCCTCTCTTCGGTTTGATGGCGCGCTGACGGATGGTTGAGGAGTTCTTTTCGAGGCGATCCGGAGCTGCGCGGATCTCGGCGCTGGGATTCCCGGTACGGAGAGGAGAGGCAGTACATCAGAGGACCCGCCGAGCCAGATAGACGATGAGAAGCACCAGAATGATCACTACGAGCACAGTCACGAGAGACATTCAAATTCCTTTCGTTGGGGGGTGAAATCAGCGAGCGTGGGCAAAGCGCATAGCTGGACGCCTCTCCGCGATCCGCGGTCGGTCAACTAGCTGCGATCCGCGGTTGGTCAATTAGCTGCGAGCAGGACCACAGTCCGTAACCTCTGCCCTGGGGGAAGCTGCTGCAATCCAGTCGAGCTTCGGTGAGGGGAAGATCCCAGCTTCGACGCTGGGAGTCGGACTTAGCGGTCGAGGTCCGCGGCCTCCTCGGCTTTCTCCTGGACCTTGTCCTTGGCGTCGTTGAGCTTGTCCTTGGCCTCGCCCTTCTTCTCATCCTTGGCCCCTTCACGGCGAAGCTTCGAGTCCCCGGTCAGATCGCCGGTCGCCTTCTTGACTCTGCCAATCGTCTTGTCCTTGATGCTGTCGTCCATTTCGCCCTCCCATTCGTGGGTTTGGATTACGTACGACGAAGAGGGCCGACTCGCTTCCTTCCCGCAAAGCCTTAGTCGGGCCCTGCATTTACTGTTACCCGATCGCTGGCGGGCTATTCACCAGTCACCTCACGAATTGTTTTCACTGTTGCGCTCGCCAGCCCTGGAGTTTCACCGTGGATGGACCGGGTAAGAGATGGTCGATTACAAAGCAACCGGATGAGCAAGAGGCGGCATGCACAAAAACCCTGGGCTGCAGCAGCTTTCATCAGGACCGGAGGAGTCTTGATTCCTGCTCGCATCTGAACGACCAACCGGCAACGGCGAGGCGCCCAAGCGAAAGAAGCGAGGAAGAATGAGCGGAAATCTCCAAGGCAAGCGGATCGCATTCCTGGTCGCGAACGAGGGAATCGAGCAGATCGAGCTCACTCGTCCCTGGGAGGCGGTACGGGATGCTGGGGCCGAGACGAAGCTGATTGCTCCAGAGCCTGGTGAGGCGCAGGGTTTCGAGCACTTGGACAAGGCCGATACCTTCCCGGTCGACGTCGCCGTGGGGGAGGCCGACCCGGCGTCGTTCGACGGCCTCGTCCTGCCGGGCGGAGTGGCGAACCCGGACATCCTCCGCACGGTTGATGACGCGGTGCAGTTCACGCGCGCCTTCTTCGAAGCAGGCAAGCCGGTCGGCGCGATCTGCCATGCGCCTTGGACGTTGGTCGAGGCCGGAGTGGTAGCGGGACGAACGCTCACCTCATGGCCGAGTTTGCGAACTGACATCGAGAACGCCGGCGGAAACTGGGTCGACGAACAATGCCATGTCGAGGGGAGTCTCGTCACGAGTCGCAAGCCGGACGATCTCGACACGTTCTGCGCCAAGGTCATCGAGGAATTCGCGGAGGGAGTTCACACGGAGCGGCGCGAGGCGACGCTCGGCACCCGGTAAGGGACCGGGCGGCCACTCGACGACGGGGACGCGCGACGGTTGCGATGGTCTCGTCAAGCATGGAGGCCCCAAGACCCGGGTTTGGGGCCTGCGCTCGGTGCCGCCCTCAGTAGCCGTGTGGCGACGTGTTTGCAGGCAGATCGACGCGACCTGCTCAACGCGCCCGACAGGATTCGAACCTGTGACCTCTGGTTTCGTAGATTGACCGTCGGTCTTGTGAACCGGTGGCCCCAAGGGTCAACCAGCGCGGCTTCACTTCGGAACCGCCCGCGGTCCCGCGGGCTACGCTGTCGGACATGGGGCTGGCGGAGCAAAGCGACGCACGATGAGGCGCTCGATTCGGGTCGAACGACGGCTGGACCCGCCGCCCGAGGCGGTGTTTGAGATCGTCGCCGACCATGCGCGCTACGACCGCTTCGACGGGATCCGTCGCTCGGAGCTGGTCGAACCCGGGGATCCTGACCCAAACGGACTCGGCGCCGTCCGCTGGCTCTGGCTCGGACCACTTCGCTTCGAGGAAGAGGTCACCGCCTTCGACCCCCCGCGGCGCTTCGACTACCTGATCAGACACGTCAAGACCCTTCCGCTCCGCCACGAGGGCGGGAGCATCCGGCTCGAGCCCGACGGTACCGGCACGAACGCGGTGTGGACGTCGTCGTTCGAGATCCCGATCCCGGTGATCGGAGGGGCAATTGACCGCATCTTCAAGCGTCAGCTCGAGCGAGGTTTCGCTCGTGTGCTCGAGCGAAGCGCCGAGCTGTCGACCCAGACGTCGCTGGCGAGCACCTAGAGCCGGCGCAGGCACTACCGACGCCGGTCCGCGCTGGTAATGCGCGGCGAGGGAAAGCGAACGGCGCACGCTCGGGACACCCGGGTAGTGTCGGCGCCACGCGTAAGCAATCTCTGATCTACCCGCCTCGGTCAAACAGCGGGCGTTGACCGAACCCTGATCTCGTCGCGGCTTACGACCAGAACTCGTCCCAAGCGTAGAGGTCGTTGAAGTGCTCCCGACCATCGACGATCTTGCCGTCCTTGAGCTCGAAGACGATGCAGTCGCCGACATCCAGGCGCTTGCCGTCTCGCTCCGCGGTGCTGCGATGGAGGCCGATCACACGACCGTCATGGCCTGCGAACAATTGCTCCAGTTCGGCCTGGAAAGTGCCGCCCGTCTCCTGGCCCAGCTGGCCGAAGTAAGCGAGAGTCGCGTCGCGGCCCTGGTAGTCCTTGGCCATCGAACTCCGTCCCGGCAGGTGCCACACAGCGTCCTCGTCGAACAGTTCGGTCAGGGTGTCGATATCGGCCGCGTTGAAAGCGTCGTAAGCGCGCTGCATGATCGCCACGTTTTCATCTGCTGTCATGTCTTCTCCTACCGCCTATGGGTGCCACGGCGACCCTACACGCCACCGGGCTTCCCGTGGTGGGCTCAACTACTCATCCGAGCGTGCTGAGGCAGCCTTGCGACATGCTCGCTCCGGACGAGGAGCGGGCGCGAGTCGGCGTCGGGGACGATCGGCTCGCTCCTTCGTTGCGCGAAAGCTGGCGCCACTTCGCGCTGTCGGCCCGGTGGACAGAGCCTTGAACCAAGCTTCGTGCCCCAAATGTGCTGCTCCAGAACCCCGCGTCCTTTGCAGGCGAAATCCGCGTCGCGGTCAGCGCGCCCGACAGGATTCGAACCGGGGCAAAGGCGCAACCAAGAGCCGGAGGCCCAGTGCTTTGTGTGCGGTCGGCGACAGGCGCTCTTGCTCTCACACGACAGCGACACACTCCCCGCTGCGAGGGATCGACCCGAAGGTCGCAGGGTCGCTTCAGCGCTTGCCCTGCCGATCCGCAACGGCTCTATGACCGGCAACTGATCGACGACAGGCCATGGGCGCGTGCGAACTCGCCTCAGAGGCGCCACACGCCCCCGTCGCAGTCGTCGTCCAGTCTTGCGGAGGGGCGCCGGGATGTTCAGCCCGGCGCCCGACCACTCAGCCGATCAGATGGAAGACGAAGTCGAACTTCGTACCAGCCGGGTTGTGGTACTTGAGCTCCATCTCACCACGCACGTTGCGATACCTGCCGGTGCCTCCGGTTACGGCGAGGACACTATCGCCAGCGTCATAGAACGGGCCCTCGACCGTGATCTGCCCCTTTGGCAGGAACGTGGTCCAGGTGCATTCCCACGACTTGCCCACGACGACGCGGACGCAGGACCCCTGGTCGCTACCGACCTTCTGCGTGTCGGCGGCGTTGAAGACGTCGTTCGCGAACGTGAGAATGTTGCCCGCGTCGTCGCCTGCCGTCCCATTGGTGACGGCATCCGTGGTCGCGTGTTCGACCACCGTGATCGTGCGACCCGCGCGGTGATCCCCGTGACCCGCGCTCGCGGTCACCGCGATCACGAGCACCACCGAGGCCGCCAAGAGCGCGAGTGCGATTGCGCGCTTCATCTCCACCTCCTTGTTTGAGCCGCGTGCGTTAGCCCCGCAGCGGCCTGGACCTCCCCTTGGGGGGACTGCGGCGACGCTATCGCTTATTTGGCCTCCGCATGACGCGACTCACCGCACGCAAGGGACGAGCTCTCGGGCGCGCAATCCCGGCGCGCTGATCGAAGGCTGCGGCTATCCCGCGATCATGGGTGCGGACACGCGCCGGCAACACCTGCCTCGCTGATGCTGCCTGGCGCGAAAAGCAGCAATGCCTCGCGCGGCTGGTCTCCGTGCACAGCGAATTGAACGAACGTCGTGCGCGGACGGGCTGCTCTTGAAGCCATCCGGGCGATGGTTCGGCCTAAGCCAGGCGCCAGATCTGGCTTCAGCACTCCAATCCGCGCGATAGTTGCGCGATGGTCTCCTCAGGCCTGGAACCTAAGAAGCGGGTTTCAGGGGTCCCTTCCAGCGATCGTGTCGTTTCGGGTGTTCTCCGGGCCTTTGCAGGCAAACTCCGCGGTCTGATCAGCGCGCCCGACAGGATTCGAACCTGTGACCTCTGGTTTCGTAGATTGACCGTCGGTCTTGTCAACCGGTGGCTGAGCGCAATCGCTGCCGAGATTCCCCGCGCAGAGCGCTTCTCTGGCCGGTGGCAACGCGATGGAGCGCTACCCCGGGCCTGCGGAGCTGACGCCGCGGAGGACCTCGCCGGCCTGCTCAAGGTCGATCAGACGCTGCGCGAGAAGAAGGTTTCGGCCACTCCGACTGCGAGCAGGGCGGCGAGGCCGATGTAGACAATGCCCACGAGCGCCCGGGTCCGGGCCGGGATCGCGTAGTAGGCGCGACCCGACGGCGTCGTGCGAGCCTTCCATCGCCGCCAGCTCTCGAGTCCGCCGAAGATCAGGATCAGGAACAGGATCGGGCTCGGGTAGAAGACCGTGAGAGCGACGAGCCCCCCCAACCCGGCCAGCCAGATCGCGGGGCTGAGCGCCGCCATCGCGCGGCCGCCATCCAGGGGCACCACCGGCAGCAGGTTGAAGAGGTTGAGGAGGAACCCGATGTAGGCGAGGGCCCGCCAAAAGTCACTGCCGGTCGCCAGCCAGACGGCGAGTGGGACAAGCGATGCGATGCTTCCGAGCACTGGACCGGCGAGCCCTACCCGAGCCTCGGCGGCCGCGTCTTTGCCCATCGACTTTGCCGAGATGACCGCGCCGAGGAAGGGGATGAACATCGGCGCCGAGGCCTTGATCCCCTCGCGTCGCAGCTGGATCACGTGGCCGATCTCGTGGAGGAAGAGGAGAGCAACGAACCCGACCGCGAACGGGAAGCCGAAGAGCAGCGCGTACGCGGCGACCGAGACCAGCATCGAGCCGAAGGTCGTCAGGAGCTTCAGCTTCGGAAGCAGGAGCAGAAGTGATTTCGCCTTGGCGAGCAGCAGACCCAGCGCCGCCAGGGCACTGGCGAGTCGCTTGCGAAGCCCCGGGCCCCCAGAGCCCGGATGAATCGGCTCGCACTTCTCGGGGGCCTGAGGCGCTGAAGGCAGCGCGGTAGGGAGGCGCTCACTGAGGCTTTCGGACATGGCCATATTGTCCATCGCTTCAGTAAATGTAGTCACAGCGGCGAGCCGCGAGGCGGCCGCCGAGCACGGATCTTCGTTAGTCGGCCAGCACGCCTTGACGGCTCTGGCGGTACCCCTGACCTCGGTGGCTCTGGAGCGACCACGCCCAAAGCCACAAGGCTGACTTCTCCTCCTCTGACGTGGGCAGCCCGTTGATGCGCTCCGCAATCAACGTGAGGGAGAGACCCTCGCGAGTCCAGCCTCTGATCTTGTCTCGAATGCCCGCGATGGGACACCTCCTTGGCGGTCGGAACGTCCGCGCCCCGGTCGTGCCCCTCAGCGTGCCGGACTACGGCGAACCGTGAGGCTATCGCTGCTCCTCGTAATTCCGCCTAAAGAGCGTCCTTTCTTAACAGGAACTCCATGTCGGGTCGTGGCGCTCTCCCCGTAAGACGAGGTACCGCGCCGGCGACTCGCAAAGCGCAGCACTTGCGCTGCGATCCGGAGAGCTGCCGGTGCTCGTCGTAGCCGGCTTCGTGTGAATCCCTGCTCTAGCCGCCAGCCATGGCCGCCTGGGCCTCGGCCAGCTTCGCACGCACCGTGTCGATTCCCTCCTTGAACTCCAGAAGCGGGCGCACCTCCCAGGTGACCAGTCCGAACAGCGGGTAATCCGCCATCACGTCCAGGGCCTCGCGATGCGAATCGGCGTTGGTGACGCTGAAGCCGCCGCCCTCCACGTAGCCGAAGATGCAGTCAAAGGTGCCGTCATTGACCTTTCCCTCGAGCCAGTCGATGGCCGCGTCGAACTGCTCGGGCGTTGGGGGCATCGGGCCGGGCGTGGCGCTGACCAAGTACTTCATCTCAACCATCCTCCAGACCTCGCGGGTAACGCTCGCAGTATCCCACCGCGATGAAGACAGCGAGGTTGCCATCAAGTTGGCGTAGGTGACCTGGCGTCGAATTTGGCTCCGCATCAAGCTCCTCCTCCGGTCGTGTCCTCCGTGGGACGACCCTATCCCTGCAAGGCAGCGCTTCTGCGGCGTCTGGGGCGGGCGGCTCACCGTCGCCCGAGCGGCGTAGGCTGCGGGCATGGAGGGAAGTCGATCCACCAGCCTGGGCGGAGCACTCGGGACTCTCGCGTCCTCAAGCGCCGCTCCATACGGCTACACGCTCTCGGTTTGGAGCTCCGGAGCCGTGCTGATTCATTTTCGGGGCGCTCCAAACGTGGCCGATGTCTTCCTTTTCGTCGCCGGGGCTCTCGCAGGCTTTACGACGATCGGGCTCATCGCCCATCGCAAACTGGGCGCGATTGAGGAGATCGCATCCGGCCGCGAGCGCGTGCTCACCGGCGTTTTTCACTGGTTCGCCGTCGGTGCAGCTTTGGGCGCTGTCGCCCTGATCGCGCAGATTCCCGGTTGGCCCGCGTGGCCGATGGCGATGTTCGCAGCCACCACCCTCTACTTGTTGGGGGCGGCGGTTCAACTGGCCGCGATCGCCCGCCGCGGCGACGTCTAGGTGACACCGGCGAGAGCTTGGGACGGCGCCTAGCGGAAGGGGACGCGCCGCTAGAGCTGGCAAGACGCGGCTCGACTGCTCTTCTTGCTCAACGTGCCGCGGCGGCTTCGACCCGTCGCCCGGTTCGAAGCTGCCGCGGCCAGCTGAGCTCAGCGGCCTTCCCGGCGGAACCGACGGTGCTTGTCCCTGGGATTTGCGCCCTCGAATTCGGGTAACCGCTCTTCTGAGGCTCGTCTTGCGCTGCCCGGGCGGCTGGCCGACGGAATGCGATCTCGGTTTGGGTTCAACGACGACATCCTCTTCGAGCGTCTCCCGCAGCCCCGCGTCGGCGACAGCCGAAGCTGTCACCGAGGCACACAGCTCCGGGATCATCCCAGCTCCCAGGAGGCCCCGCCAGCGGATCGTCCGCGTCCTCGTGGCGCTGTCGTCCCTTCTCGCGTTCGTCAGCGTGATCGGGATCTGGCTCGAGCGCCAGGCGCTCAATACCGACGACTGGGTCGCGACGAGCGATCAATTCCTGCAGAACGAGACGATCCGCAATACGGTCGCCGACTACCTCGTCGATCAGCTGTACGCCAACGTCAGCGTGAAGCAGGAGATCGCATCGGCTCTGCCAGATCAGGTCCACGGCCTCGCGGGTCCCGCCTCGGCGGGCCTACGACAGGTGGCGGGCGACGGCGCCGACGAGATTCTCAGGAGCTCGACCGCGCAGGACCTCTGGAGCGAGGCGAATCGCAACGCACACGAGCAGTTGCTGATTCTCCTGCACGGGGGAAACGCGGTCGTCTCATCGCGCGGGGGCACCGTGACGCTCAACCTCGGCCGTCTGGTGGCGAGCTTCATTTCTCAGCTTGGGATCGGGCCCGACGTGCATCTCCCGGCGACGGTGGGCCAGATCACGATTCTCCGCTCCGATCAGCTCCATATGGCTCAGCGGGTCGCCAACTGGATCAGCGGGGCGACGGTAATTCTCGTCCTGCTCACCTTCGGCGTCCTGGCGCTGGCGATCTATCTGTCGGCGCCCTCCGACCGCTGGATGACCACGCTCTACTGCGGGGTCGGGCTGGTCGCAGCGGGGTTTGCAGTGATCGTCGCGCGTCACGTCACGGGGCAGATCATCGTCGGCGATCTGGTGAGTGACGACAGCGTCAAGCCCGCCGGAGATGCGGCGTGGTCGATCGCGACCTCGCTGATGGTCAGCATTGCGATGACCGTAATGGTGCTCGGTGGGCTGTTTGGGCTCGCCGGCTGGCTGGGCTCGCCAACCTCATTGGCCCGCACCACGAGGCAGTTCCTGGCGCCGGGCCTCCAACGTCACGTCGGCTACTTCTACGGGGGGCTAGGCCTTCTGCTCGGGATCTACTTCCTCGCCGCGCCAACCCATGGTCTGCGCGCATTCCTGACTACGGTCATTCTCGGCGGGCTCGCCGCGGTGGGAATCCGCCATCTGCGCCGGCAGGCGACGGTTGAATTCCCCGGCCTCGAAACATCGGCTGGCGAGTACCTTGGGCGAGCGCGCGATCGCGCGCTATCGATCGGGCGACGCCTCGGTTCGAGCTCCAGCCAGATCCGCAGGCCTGAGCGCGGGGAAGTCGACGGCAGCTCGCCTCAGGAGATTCGGATCGAACACTTGGAGCGTCTCACTGCCCTTTATGAGAAGGGCATCCTCTCCAGCGAGGAGCTCTCCACGGAGAAGTCGCGAGTGCTGGGGCAGCGCTCCGAATAGTCGAGCGACCCAGCGGGTAGACGAGCCCTCGATGCAGCGTTCACCGTGAACGAACGGGGTCGCGATGGCAACCGTGGCGGGCGCGGTGTCCGGAGCTCGCCATTTGCGACCGTGGTTACTGTGCCACCGACCTATCCCTTGCACCCGCGCCAGCTTCGTATTCGTGCATTGCGGATGGCCGTCGCTAGAAGGGAGGCACCCGTTTCTGCGGGCGTTACCGACCGCCGGCATACCTCTGCGCGGCGGGAGCAGTAGAGCTAGACGCCGACCAGCCGCCCTGCTCTGCCGAGCATTCGAGGAGGAGGGCGTGAACGAACGCCTGCGGGAGGTTGCCGCGGAGCTGGCGCTGTTCGACGTCGAACTCCTCTGAGAGCAACCCGGGCGGACCGCCGGCGGCGCGCGAGCGCTCGAACCACCGCGCGGCCCCAACGTAGTCTCCCTGTTGAGCGAGCGCGAGCGCCATCCAGAAGCCGCAGATGAGGAAGGCCCCTTCGGCCTCCCCCAGGGGGCGGGAGTCCGGCCTGTAGCGGTACGCGTAACCGTCCTGGGTCAGGTCGGCCCCGACCGCTCGGAGAGTCGCCAGGGTGCGCGGATCGTCGGCGGGAATGGCACCGCGCACCGCGGGCAGGAGGAGTGAGGCGTCAACTCGTGGGTCGTTCGGCCCACGTTGCCAGCGACCGCTCGGGTGCACGCATCGAGTCGAGCAGTCCGCGACCAGGGTGTCCGCCAGCGCCATCCACCCCGTGGCGAGCTCTTCGGCGCCGGGTAGCTCGCTCATGGCTCGTAGGCCGGCGGCGCAGATCAAACGCCCGTGGGTCCACTCGGCGGGCTTCAGCTCCCAGATCCCGGCATCGGCCTCGCGCCACCGCGTCGCGATCGCCTGCGCCGAGATCTCGGCGGCCCGCCAGCCGTCTCCGTCGAGATGGTCGTGACGCGCCGCCGCGGCAAACAGCAGCAGCGACTCGCCGAATGCGTCGAGCTGGAACTGTCCTCGTACCCAGTTGCCGACGATGTCGGAGCCGCCCGGGTAGCCCGATAGATCGAGGGTGCTCTCATCGGGCACGTCGCCGCCCGCCAGCGTGTAAGCGGGCCTCATCTGGTCGCCGTCGGCGCGAAGCCGCTCGCCGACGAAGCGGACCGCCTCGTCGAGAAGGCCGTGGGCTCCCGCTCGTGCGACAGCCTGCCCTGCATAGCACTGGTCGCGGATCCATACGTATCTGTAGTCGAAGCTCCTTCCGGTGCGCGCCCGCTCCGGAAGCGACGTCGTCGCGGCGGCCACCATGCCTCCACCGCTGCTCGTTAGCCCGCTCATCACGGCGTAGGCATGGCGGCTGTCGCGTGGCGCCAGACCGGCATCGAAGGCCGGCACGCGCTCGCGCCATGCAGCCTCCGTTCCGCTCCAGAGGTCCTCCGCGCACCGCGGCTCCTCAGGCATCTCCGTGGCGTCGAGGATCAGAACGAGGTCGCGCTCCTCGCCATCCGTCAGCTCGAGCTCTGCGACGAGTTCCTGACCGCCGTGTCGGTCTGGGCGCCGCTCGGCCTCTGGCAGTCCGATCACCAGAGCATGGGCCTCGGCAACGCGTGCGCGCCAGCAGCCACCGCGCTCTCTGACGTTTCGGGCGGCAGCCCGACCGAAGTCCGCCCGCAGGTCGAGTGTGACCTGAACGCGAGCTGTGCCGGCCATCGCGCGAACGCGTCGCAGAACCGTGACCCGGGATGCCGACCCGGGAAGTGCCAGCGCCTCCCGGCATTCGATCGTCGACTCCTCGGTAACCCAGCGACTGTTCCAGATCAGCGTCCCAGGGTCGTAGTAACCCCCCCAGACCTGTCGCACGGAGGGGCTGACCACGAACCCCCCGGGTCCTCCGATCAGGGATGCGAAGACCGCGTCGTCGTGCCATTGCGGAAAGCACATCCATGCGAAGTCACCGCGCGGACCGACCAATACCCCTCGCTCGCCATCGGCCAGGAAGGCATACTCGCGAAGGACGTGGGGTTCGGCTTGAAGCTTGCCCGCGGTTTGGACCCGGCGTTTGCCGGTCATCTTCGCTTACCCCGGTTGCTGCTGGTCGACGGCGAAGCCAACCGGAGGCCCGCTGCTGCGAATGCGAGAGCCGTGACGGCATTCGCCAGCGCCAGGCGGCGACGGTCCGGGGCCCTCCACCCCACGGTCGCGGTCATCGCGGCGTGGATCAGGTCAACCGCCGCGCCGGCGCTCAGGACCGCGGCCTGCGGCCAGAGGGTGAGCGCCGCGGACTCGAGGAGTTGACGTCCACCGAGGATCCTCGCGGCGAGAAGCGCGCGGCGGTCAGGCGCCCGCCCGGTCACGCACTCGATGATCTGGGCTGGCCCTGCAAGCAGGCCGATCCCGAACGCGAAGCGTACGGCCTGCAGCCTTTGGATATGGCCGAGTGTCGTCACCTGGCGACGGGTACGCCGGCGCGGGCAGGCCTGCCGGCGGCGCGCGAGCGGGGAGCGCTGAGGCGATCCGCGAGGCGGGAGGCGAGGGCCATGATCGTCAGGGCGGGATTGGCGCTTCCCTGGCTCGGCATCACACTGCCGTCGGCAACGAACAGGTTCGGGAGCCCCCAGACCCGATGATCGGCGTCGATCACGCTCTCCTCGGGCGATGTTCCCATCCGACACCCGCCGACCAGGTGTGCGTAGCGATCGATCGTCAGGGTGTCCTGGGCGCCGGCGGCATCCCAGATTCGTTCGAGCGTACGCTTGGCGTAGGCGATGTTCGCGCGGTCGTTGTCACACTGCGTGTAGTCCATCCTCGCCACCGGCATGCCGTGGTGATCGTGCTCGTCAGCAAGGGTCACGCGATTCTCCGGCTGCGGGAGCAGCTCACTCAACACCCCGAGCGTGAACCAGTGGTTGTAGTCACGCATGTACTCGCGAAGCGCCGGTCCCCAGTGTCCGTCGGCCAGAACGTGCTCGGCCCACGCAATCGGCTGGGGGCCCACGGTCTGAATCGAGAAGCCTCGGGCAAACCCGCGATCCTCGTCGGTCTCGTAGAACTGCTCCGAGCAGATCTCCGGGGGAGGCGCCTTGTACATGCGCATCTGCTCGCCGAATCGCCCCGCGACCTGCGGGGCGCCCTGGACCATCACGTAGCGACCGACCTGGTCGAACTCATTGCCCAGGCCGTCGGGGAAGTGGGAACTCGCCGAGTTGAGCAGGAGGCGCGGAGTCTCGATCGAGTAGCAGGCGACGGCCACCGCACGGGCGGCTTGGAACCACTCATGCCCCTGATGGGCGTACGTGACCCCCGTGCAACTCTTGCCGTCGGTCTCGACGCGGAGCGCATGCGAGTCCGGCCGGATCTCCACCCCATGCTCGATCGCGTCGGGAAGATGAGTGATGAGGGGCGAGGCCTTCGCGTTCACCTTGCATCCCTGCAGGCAGAAGCCACGATATATGCAATGCGGGCGGTTTCCGAACGTGCCGTTGGGGATTCCGACGGGCCCGATCCGCATCTCGATCCCGGCGGCGTGGGCGCCGGCGCGGGCGCGCTCGGCTCCGCCGGAGATCGGATGGGCGCTGTACGGGTAGCGATGCGGGTCTCCCCACGGCCAGTCCTGCCCCGAGACGGGCAGCTCCGCCTCGACTCGCTCGTAATGGCGCCTCAGATCGCGGTAGGAGATCGGCCAGTCCGCACCGACGCCGTCCCGGCTGCGGATCTCGAAGTCCGAGGGGTGGAAGCGGGGGGTGTAGCCGGCGTAGTGGACCATCGATCCCCCGACCCCGTGGCCCGAGTTGTTCTTGCCGAGCTCCACCGGATCGGCCCCGCCGATCACCCTGGGCTCGGTCCAGTAGAGCTTGTGAGCCCCGGCTTCATCTGAAACCCAGTCGCGATCCGGATCCCAGAACGGGCCGGACTCGAGGATCACGATCTGCCAGCCCCGCCGGGCAAGCCGCTGCGCGAGCGTCGACCCGCCGGCCCCCGCCCCCACGATGACCAGGTCGACCGCGGCGTCGTGTCGATAGCTGGCCATGCGGTCGCGGTTCGGAAGCCCGCGGCGCTGAGGGTCGAGGAGATAGCGGGACTCATTGTGGGCCGGTCCGAGTCCTCCCTTCGCCACGGTCCGCAGCGGGCGCTTCACCGCGGTCCTCGATCACGCGTCGCTCGGACCGGATCCTCGCCTCCGACTTCCTCACGTTCGTAGGACTCGCGTTCGCCCGGCGCCAGACGCATGTAGCCGCGAGGGTAGGCCGGTCCGCCGTAGCCGATTTCGTTCCAGGCCCAGGGGTGCGAGTAGAACTCCGACAGCACCCCTCGCATCACGACGCCCCAGGCCCTGGCGCTCGAAATCTGCCTCCAGACGCCGGTCTCGAGCCGTCCCTCGGCGAAGTCCTCGCAGATTCGCCGACGCTGCTCGAGGGAGCCCTCCGCAAACGGCTTCCCGCTTACCTCAATCGCCGCTTGGTTCAGGCCCTCGGCCACCAGACGCCAGGTCTCGGTATCCGGGGGCATGTCCGCGTACCGGTAGCCATCGAGCCTTCCCTCGGAGAGCTTTTGATCGACCATCTCGAGAACGGGCACCCGAGGCTCTGCATCCTGCGCAGTGACGAGGTCACAGAAGGCTCGCAGCGTCGTGGCCTCGGTGGCGGAGAAGAAGCGAATCGGCGGGAGCTCCCGCGCCCGCCGCTCGACCAGTTCCCGTGTCACAGGATCCCAGTGCGGCGCCTGGTCGAGCACGTCGTAGTCCGGGTAACGCCCGTGCATCTGGGGTGTACGGCCACGCCGTTGACGGGGGAGGTCGAGGGGATCCGCGGGGGCGGCCTCCGGCGAGCGACGTTTCGGAAGGTGGTCGGCCGCTCTGTAGTCGTGGTCGCTCACCAGCGCTCTCGGCGCATGATCGAAGCGACCAGGCCGATGGCGCCGACCATCGACAGCGAGCCTGGGGCGAGAAGCGGCGGACCCATCACGAGGTTGTAGGAGGCTTCGCCGAATCCGCCAGGCTTGCGGGCGATGCCACGCCCGTGGAAGTACGTGCCGATGACGCCATTGAGGACCAGCAACCCGGAGAAGAAAGGCAGCCAGGTGCGTGCGACACGCCCCGAGCGCACCGACATGGTTGCCGCGACCGCGAGGGGTGGGGTGATCGCGACGGGCGACCACATCCATTTGTTGCCGAACGAGCCCCCGTAATGGTTGATGTAGACCTCGGCCCCGAGGGGCACGACCGCCGCCGCGGTGGCGACGGACAGCATCTGCTGGGCGCGCCCGTGGCGGAGGTTCCAGAGCGCCTGGGCTGCCAGCGGCCGTCGGCGTCGGCGGGCAAGGTTTGTCGCCCTGGAGACGCCCAGTTTGGCCACGGTTTCCGTTCTTCGTCGATCAGTCATCGGCCCTAGACCCGGACGGCGAACTCCTCCGCGTCCGCCGACTTGAGCTCGAGGCCGTTTCCGTTCCGGGACGGCTCCGGAACGAGCGCGCCGTCCCGTAGAGCCGGCACGCCGTCGAACAACATCGCCTCGATTCGAACGTGGTCGTGGAAGTATTCGAGGTGGGCAAGCCGGTCGAGCGCGCTCGCCGGATGCACATGGATGGCGGGCCCGCAGTGGAGGGACAGCGGCACCTGGTGGCCCCGGCAGAGTCCGTCGACTCGCAGGAGCTCGGTGATTCCGCCGCATCGCGTGACATCGGCCTGAATCACGTCGACCGCCCCCGAAGAGAGCATCCGCGCGAAGTAGGGGAGGTCGTAGCCATACTCGCCGGCAGCGATCGTCATTCCAGCCGGGCCGCGATCGCGGAGAAGTCGCAGCCCCTCGAGGTCGTCGGAGGAGACGGGCTCCTCGAACCAGCTGACCCCGGCCTGCTCGCGAAAGCGCTCGGCCAAGGCGAGCGCCTGCTTCCGAGAGTAGGCGCCGTTGGCGTCCACGAAGAGCTCGGGCCCGCGCCCGATGCCTGCGCGAGCCGCGCGAACCCGTTCGGGATCGCGCGAGGGCTCGGAGCCCACCTTCATCTTGACCCGCGGTATGCCCATTTCAACCCAGGCGGCGAGCTGCTCGGCGAGGCGATCATGGGAGTAGGACGTGAACCCGCCGCTCCCATAGACCGGCACCGAGGTTCGAGCCTGGCCGAGAAGCGTGCAGAGCGCAATCCCGCAGAGGCGGGCCTTCAGGTCCCACAGGGCGGTATCGACGGCGGAGAGCGCCATGGATGCGATGCCCGGCCGCCCGAGGTTCCGGGTGGCGACAACCATCCGCTCCCACGCCGCCTGAGGTGAAGAAGCGTCGGCTCCCACCACGATCCGGGCCAGCTTCGATTCGATCAGCTTTGCGGTCGCGACGTCGGCGTAGGTGTAGCCGAGGCCGCGCTCGCCGCCGCCCTCGGCATGGACGATCACGATCGTCGTCGAGTCCCAGTCGAGTGTCCCATCGGCCTCCGGCGCATCAGTCGCGATGGTGTAGGCGCGAACATCGACCGAGTTCACCAACACCTCGCCCGCTGCGATTCCGGCAGCGTCGGCCACTGCGCTCATCGACCTGGAACGAACTCCTCGATCTTCTGCCTGAAGGACTGCTTGATGATGCGGCCCGCGTGGGGGTCTCCCTTGCGGAGCGCGGAGGTGAGCGCCTTTGCCTGCGCGACCGTGATGTGGGGAGGAAGGGGAGGTACCTCTGGGTCTGTTATCGCCTCCAGGACCACGGGCCGGGGGGCGTCGAGCGCCTGGTTCCAGGCGGCGCCCACGTCGTCCGGATCGTCGACGCGGATGCCGACCAGCCCCAGTGACTCCGCGTACTCGGCATAGTGAAAGTCGGGAAGGCTCTGCGAGGCTTCGAACTTCGGATCCCCGGCCATGGCACGCTGCTCCCACGTCACCTGGTTCAGGTCGCGGTTGTTCAGGACGAGAACGATGAGGCTCGGGTTGCTCCACTCGCGCCAGTACTTCGAGATCGTGATCAGCTCGTTGATCCCGTTCATCTGCATCGCGCCGTCGCCCACCATCGCGATCACTGGTCGGCCGGGATGGGCGAACTTGGCCGCGATCGCATACGGGACGCCCGGACCCATCGTCGCGAGCGTGCCCGATAGGGAGGCCATCATCCCGTCGCGGATCTTCAGGTCGCGCGCGAACCAGTTCGCGCATGATCCAGAGTCGGAGCTCAGAATGGCCCGATCCGGAAGCCGGGAGGAGAGCTCCCAGAAGACTCGCTGCGGATTGAGCGGGTCGGCGGGCAGCATTGCGCGCTCCTCCATCAGCGTCCACCAGGACGCCACGTTCCGTTCCACCTCCTCTCGCCAACCGCGATCCTCCTTCCGCCCGAGCAGGGGGATCAACGCGCGCAGAGTCGCGGCCGAGTCACCGACGAGGTTTGCCTCCATCGGGTAGCGGATTCCGATCATCCGGCCGTCGAGGTCGATCTGCACACCCCGCGCCTGCCCTTCTTCCGGAAGGAACTCCGAGTACGGAAAGCTCGATCCCACCATGAGCAGCGTGTCGCAATCCATCATCAGGTCCCAGCTCGGCTTGGTGCCGAGCAGCCCGATCGAGCCAGTCACCCACGGCAGGTCGTCGGGGAGCGCCGCCTTCCCCAGCAGCGCCTTGGCTACGCCGGCGCCCAAGAGCCCAGCAACCTCCACGACCTCCGTTTGAGCGCCCATCGCGCCGGCGCCCACGAGCATGGCGACTCGCTCCCCGGCGTTCAGGACCTCGGCGGCTCGGCGGATCTCCTGCTCCGCTGGGACGGTTTTCGGCTTCGAGAAGCCGACGCCGGAGTGCACCGTCCCGTGTTCGCGCGGGGGCTCCGGCGTGGCGTCCTCTTCTTGAAGATCGTTGGGGACGATGACGCAGGTCACGGTGCGCTCCGCTGCCGCGATTCGCATCGCGCGATCGACCAGGTGTCGGATCTGCCCCGCCTCTGTGGCCATATGGACGTACTCATGGGCCACGTCCTTGAACAACACCGGTAGGTCGACCTCTTGCTGATAGTTGCCGCCCAGGGAAAGGCGCGACTGCTGGCCCACGATCGCGACCACGGGCTGGTGATCGAGCTTTGCGTCGTAAAGGCCGTTCAGGAGGTGAATGGCGCCAGGCCCGCTGGTCGCAAGGCAAACGCCGACCTCACCGGTGAACTTCGCGTGAGCGCAGGCCATGAACGCCGCCATCTCCTCATGGCGCACCTGGACGAAGCTGATTTGCCCGTCGGCCCGGTCCAAGGCTCCGACGATGCCGTTGATGCCGTCACCCGGATAGCCGTAGATCCGTCTCACGCCCCAGTCGGCGAGACGTTCGAGCAGGTGGTCGGATACGAGCTGGCTCATCGAGTCCTCTCTCCTCGGGCGTCGGGGTAGGCGATCGTCGTCATGAGAGCGTTTGCGCTCTGCCTGGAGTCGAGCCTGGTGTGCTGCACGACCACCGGCGCTTCCGCCTCGATCACGCTTCCGAATCCCAGCCCGGGCGGGATCGGCTCGGGGTCGTCGAGCTCGTTGAAGCGTTTGTGGAGGCTCCGCCTCGCAGGCGCCACCGCGCTGTAGACGATCGGCTCGCGATTCTCGAAGTAGACAGTGACCTCGAACGAGACGTCCTCATCGCCCGAGTTGAGGACCGTGAACGCCTCGTGGGAAACCATCTCCGGCCCGGGACCGTTACTCCACGCCGGAATGTAGCCCTCCGCGATAGCCCACCGCCGCCGTCCGATCGGAATCTTGGCGACGTTGTCCTCCATGAGGTCCTATCTGCCCCGTCGGACCCTCCTCAAACCAGCGGCTGTCACCTTACGTACAGATCGTCGGGCGACTAAGTGATCTTTCGGCACGCGCCGATGGAGAAGGACCGACGTGGCGGCCAGGGCGGCGGTGCAGAGAGCGAAGCGCCGACGCCTGTTGAGCCAAAGCTGGACCGAACGGGACTTGGCTTCGTCGTCGAACGGGCCGTGGGCCCCTCTGTCCTCGGCAATTGGCTCAAAAAGGTAGTCCCGGCGCTCAGGTGAGACGGCTCGATCGGTCTGCTGCGCATTCACGTTCGTGGCCGCGAGGTAGCGGTCGGCAGCCCATGGAGCGAGTCGGTTTCCGATGATAGTGGCGACGGTTGAACCACCCACCCAGACCTCCCGTCGTCGGTGCGTGGCCGCGAACAAAATGGCATCCGCAGCCACCTCCGGCTGGTAGACCGGGGCCACGGGCCGCGGCGTGTGCTGCAGTCCCCTGACCCGCACCCACGTGAACTGAGGTGTGTTGAGACCGGGGAGGTGCACGATGGTGACCCCCACTCCTGACCCATCGCTCTCCAGCTCGCAGCGCAGAGAATCCGTGAAGCCGCGAAGGGCGAATTTCGCCCCGCAATAGGCCGACTGCAAGGGGATCGCCCGGTAGGCGAGCGCCGAGCCGACCTGGACGATCTTGCCGCGGTCGCGGGGTCGCATCCGGCGCAGAGCGGCCATCGTCCCGTTGACGGCGCCCAGGTAGGTGACCTCTGTGGCACGCCGGACCTCGTCCGGAGCGATGTCCCAGACCCGTCCAAAGACGGTTGCCATCGCGTCGTTCACCCAGATGTCGATCGGGCCGACCTCTGCCTCGATGCGCTCCGCGGCTGCCTCGACCGCATCCGGGTCCGCGACGTCGGTGGGTACCGCAAGGGAACGTGACCCGGCTCTGGCGACCTCGCGCTGCGCTTCATCGAGGCCCTCCCCCTCGCGGGCGAGCATGGCAATGTCCGCGCCTGCCTCGGCGAATGCGCGAGCGGCAGCCCGCCCCACCCCGGCAGAGGCGCCGGTGATCACGATGATCTTGCCCTCGAACGTCGCTATTGGTGGCTTCCTTCCAGCCCAGCCGGAAGTTGGGCCTCTCTGGCGGGATCCTGGACCCAACTACCCACGTGGAGCGACTCAAAAAGCGTGGTGTGCGTGCTCTCGTAAGCGATCTGACGGTGGGTCGAGCGGGAACTCACCCTGCCTGGGAACGGGTCTCAGCGTCGGGGTCGCCTCGAGTTGCCTGGATCCGCTCGGCCAGCATGATCTCGGCTCCCTCGAGCAGAACGTAGAGGCCGGAAGCCGTGAAGCCCGCGATCGTCCACGCAAGCACGTTCGACAGTAGCTCGGCGGCCAGGAGCGCGGCGGCCACCGAAACCGTGACCGAGAAGACGTTCATAGCCGTGCCCAGCATCGCGATCTCGGTCGGCGCGTGCTCGAGCCTCTTCCGAAAGCCGCGGGTGATCAGCCCGGCGATCAGCGCGACCGCAAAGCTCGCCGCCACGGCGAAACCGAATAAGGCCGGGATGCTCCCCGCTCCGCTCACTCGGGACACCATCCCGAATGTCACCGTGATCATGATCGAGTATCCGAACGCGGTGCTGTTGCCCACCGCGGACGTGGCGAGGGCACCCTCGGGCCCGCCCTCATGCACCTCACGCTCTCCCGGTCGGTCCGCCATCGCCTGCGTTTACGCTTTCCGCTATTCGCGGTTCCGCAGATGGCGCATGAGGCCAAGCGGGACCAGGGAGAGCAGGGGTCGCCGGCCGATATCTTGCCGGTCCTCCCAATCGAACGCGGCAGCGTATCTGGCCGCCTGAGCCGGGGACCCGTACTGCTTTTCGCCGGCCGCGCCGCATCCGCGTTCACAGCGCCAGCGCAGCATCTCGCCTTCGGCCCAGAACCTCGGACGATGTCCGAATATTCGGCAACGCAGGTGCACGCACTTCGGGTTCCCGGCGGCGGGGTCCCGCAAACCTCCTCGGCTGGTGGGTTTGACGGAGCGTCAACCGGGAATTGGGGTCACCAGCATGGAGGCTGGAGTCCAGACGGGAACGATCGAGACCCGGATTCCCGCACGGCTCGACAGGTTGCCCTGGGCGAAGTTCCACTGGCTAGTGGTGATCGGCCTGGGAACCGTCTGGATCCTGGACGGTCTCGAGGTGACGATCGTCGGGTCGGTCGCGGCGCGCCTCTCCGAGAAGGGCAGCGGGCTCGAGCTCACCGCCGGGCAGATCGGCACTGCGGCGGCCTTCTACGTGGCGGGCGCCTGCGTGGGGGCCCTGTTCTTCGGCCAGCTAACCGACCGCTTCGGACGCAAGCGTCTGTTCTTGATCACCCTCACCGTGTACATCGCTGCCACCGTGGCTACCGCCTTCTCCTTCTCCCCCTGGTACTTCTTTGCGGCCCGATTCGTCACCGGTTCCGGGATTGGTGGTGAGTACGCCGCGATCAATTCGGCCATAGACGAGCTGATCCCTGCTCGCGTACGTGGGCGAGTCGATCTGATCATCAACGGCTCCTATTGGGTAGGGGCGGCGCTTGGGGCGTTGGCGGCCCTGTTCTTCCTCGATACCAGCATTTTTGCCAAGGACTTCGGCTGGCGGCTGGCCTTCGGCGTCGGGGCGATGCTGGGCCTGGCGATTCTGATCGTGCGGCGAAACGTGCCCGAGAGTCCTCGCTGGCTCTTCATCCACGGACGAGAGGAGGAGGCGGAGAAGATCGTCGACTCGATCGAGGCCGGGATCCGCGAGGACGTCGATCAGGACCTCACTGAGCCCCAGGAAACGATCAAGGTCCGCCAGCGGAAATCGATCCCGTTCCGAGAGATCGCCCGGACAGCGTTCTCCGCCTATCCGAAACGGACCACGCTTGGACTCTCTCTGTTCATCGGCCAAGCGTTTCTGTACAACGCGATCACATTCGACCTCGGGACGATCCTGTCGACCTACTTCGGCGTCGGCTCGGGGTCGGTGCCCTTCTACATAGTCCTGTTCGCGCTTGCCAACTTCATCGGCCCCCTGACGCTCGGTCGGCTCTTCGACACGGTGGGCCGCAAGCCGATGATCTCGGGCACCTATCTTGCCTCGGCGGGCGTTGCAGTCGCGCTCGGCCTGTTGCTGGCGAGCGGAAGCGGCATGAACGGGGAGCTCAGCACGGTGGCCTTCATGGCTCTGGTCATGGGGACCTTCTTCCTGGCATCCGCGGGAGCTAGCTCCGCTTATCTGACGGTCAGTGAGATCTTCCCGATGGAGACACGGGCCCTGGCGATCGCGTTCTTCTACGCGGTGGGAACCGCCGCCGGGGGGATCACGGGCCCGCTGCTGTTCGGTCACCTGATCGCAAGCGGTGATTCCCGAACGCTCGCGATCGGTTTCTACATCGGTGCGGCGGTGATGGCGACAGGCGGCGTGGTGGAGCTCCTGTTCGGGGTCAAGGCCGAACAGGAGTCGCTCGAGAGCATCGCCAAGCCCCTCACCGCCGAAGGGAGCGAAGATGAGGGTCCGGGCACCGAATCAGCGGATGATCTGTCCGAGCGTGCCGCGCAGATCGACATCCGCCCCGAGATCCAGGAGGCCCGGCGGCGGCGTGAGGACGCGGAGCAGGAGAGGATGAGGGCCGCCGAGCATCGCGCCCGCTCTCACGAGCTGAGGGGAATCGCGATCGAAAGCGGTGATGAGGAACCGGCGCAGGTGGCGATCGAGGAAGCTCTTGCCGAAATCGCCGAGCTTCACGCCGAGGCGCAAGACGAGCTGGCGACGGCCTCCGAGGAGCGCGCCGACACGGCCTCGAGTGCCGACCAAGCCGAGGAACCAGAAACGCAGGCGTCCGAAGAACGCGCCCTGGCGGCCGAGCAGCGGGCCCGAATGTTCACCGAGCGCGCCGAGGCGCTGGCTTCTGAGCGGGAGGCGGATATGGGCGCCCACGAGGCCTTCTCGCGGGCCGCAGCCGAGCGCGCGCAGGCAGCCGAGCAGCGCGCCATGGCCGCCGAGCGCGAAAGCGCGGCGGGCGCGGTCGGGGACGAGACGCAGCAGGCGGAGGACGCACGGCGAGAGCTTGACGCGGCGCGGGACCGGGACGCGGCCCGGCAGGCGCGCGAAGAGCGTGCTCGCCGCCGCTTGGAGCGCCAGCAAGTTCAGCGACGGGGACTTGGGCGCTTCCGTCTTGGCCCCGGGCGGTCCCTGTATTCCCCCATGCCCGTCCACAGCGGAGGCGGCCAGGGCCTCGAGGAGGAACTCGACCGTGAGATCGAGGCGATCTCGCGGGCGTTGGGTGAACGTGGCCAGATGACTCGCGAGGAGCTGGCCCGTGCGGTTGGGGCGCGTTACTGGGGACCCGGACGCTTCCGGGGTGCCTTGCGCGAGGCCCTCGCAGAAGGGGCTGCGCGGCGGACCGCCCGGAATTCGTTTGCACCGCGATCACGGTCCGAAACAAGCGACTAGCGCCCTGGGGTGGTGGAAAGCACGCCCTTGTGGATCCGCCCAGGCGCTGATTGCGTACCCGTCAGCGCGGTTTGAACGGTGGGGGGAAGGCCGCGTGGATTCAGTCGTGGTGAAAGGGGTACCAGGCGACGTACACGATCAAAGGATTGAAGCGATGGCACAGACGAAGGCGGATCGTTCTGCTGCGGCAAAGAAGGCAGCAGTGACCCGGCGGCGCAACAAGCAGAAGGCCGGAGCCGAGGAGTCCGCGGCGAGCCGGCAGCGCGACGAAGCACAACAGAGCGCGACGCGCGCCAAGAAGGCGGTCAGCGAGGCTGCATCGAACCTTGCTTCGGCGGCGAAGCATGCCGGGGACGCGGCGATCTGACAAGCCCAAGGGTTGCCGATTCGCGACCCCTCAGCGGGGTAACGAACGCCTGCAACCAATCCGACTCGGAGGTAGATGGAAGGGCTGTTGAGAGATCCTTCCGCAGACCAGCAGTTGTTCGGCGAGACGCTTTGCTTGGCGACAATATCGGTGGTTCTAGCGGCGTACGAGCGATCGTCTCAGCGGTGACGACCTCGAGTGTCTCCGGCTCGCTTGGCGATATCGTGACCCGGCCGCGACGCCGACGAGGGCAAGGTTTGAACGACGCCGACGAGGGCAAGGTTTGAACCGGGACCCACGTCGATACCTACCGGCTTTCGCAAACCGCGCGATCGCGCCCCCGACACGGGCCCGACCGAGGGGCGCCTGAGGTGATCAGGCGATGCGGGCCTGCGCTGGTCCTCGCCGCGTTTGCGCTTGCCGGCTGCGGTCGGCAGTCGACCCTCGCTCCGCACAGCCCCGACTCTCACGACATCGCGGTCCTGTGGTGGTGGATGCTGGGGGCGGCCTGCGTCGTCTTCCTCGGGGCCGTCGCCCTGTTGCTGCTTGCCTGGTTTCGAAGGGGCGAAGCCGGCCTCCCCCTCATCGGAAAGAGCGAGAGGGCGAATACGGTGCTTGTCATCACGTTTGGCATGGTCGTCCCGGCCCTGGTCCTGATCCCGCTCTTCGGGGTGTCCGACATCTGGCTCACGAGCAAGACCGCGGCCCCGAGGCCCGGCTCGACGGCGAGGACGATTCGGGTGGTCGGCCACCAATGGTTTTGGGAGGTGCGTTATCCGGGCACCTCGGCTGTCACGGCCAATGAGATCCACATCCCGGTGCGAACCAGGGTCGACGTCGTAGCCACCACGGCGGACGTGATCCATTCCTTCTGGGTTCCCGAGCTGAACCGGAAGATCGACATGATTCCCGGAAGGACCAATCGGGTGCTCCTCTACGCTGACCGGCCCGGCGTCTATCGCGGTCAGTGCGCCGAGTTCTGCGGTCTCGAGCACGCGCATATGGCAATGAAGGTCTTCGCGGATCCGCGCAAGCGGTTCGACGCTTGGCTTGCGAACGCGGAGAGGCCCGCCGCAAAGCCGGCGACCGCACGCCAGCGAAGGGGCGAGCACGTGTTCCTCTCTCAAGCCTGCGCGAGTTGTCACACCATCCGGGGTACCTCCGCGCAGGGCGGGGTCGGGCCGGACCTGACCCACGTCGGCAGTCGAACGACCCTCGCCGCCCTCACGATTCCCAACGACCCGCGTGCCCTCGAGCAGTGGATCGAGGACCCCCAACACGTAAAGCCGGGCAACAAGATGCCCGCGCTCGGGCTGAACCATGGCGACGTCAGCTCGCTCGTCGCCTATCTCGATCATCTCCGCTGACCGTGGCCGTTGCCGTTCCGAAAGCAGCCCAGCCCCGGATCGACCGGATGAACCGGCTCTGGAGGGAGCGTTCCGGGCTGATGGGCTGGCTGACCACGGTCGACCACAAGCGGATCGGGATCATGTTCCTGTTCACCTCGCTGGCGTTCTTCGTGGCGGGGGGTGTCGAGGCGCTCTTGATCCGCACCCAGCTCCTCGCCCCCGACCAGACCGTGCTCGGCCCGAACGGCTACGACCAGGCGATGACGATGCACGGGGTGACGATGATCTTCCTGTTCGTGGTCCCGATCTCGATCGGGGCGTTCGGGAACTACCTGATCCCACTGATGATCGGGGCGCGGGACATGGCCTTCCCGCGGCTCAACGCGCTCTCCTACTGGTTGTTCCTGGCCGCCGGCATCTTCATCTATGCAGGTGTCTTCTCCGGCAATGCGCCTGCCGCTGGTTGGTTCGACTACGTCCCGCTCGCCGAGCGAACCTTCAGCCCCGGCCCCGGGATCGACTTCTACGCGCTCGGGCTGATCTTCACCGGGCTCTCCTCGACGGCGACGGCGATCAACATCATCGTCACGATCTTCAAGCTGCGGGCTCCGGGCATGTCGATCAACCGCATGCCCCTCTTCTGCTTTGCCTTTCTGGCGGTTTCATTCGCGCTCGTCTTCGCGCTACCCGCGCTGACCTGCGCCCTCGTCCTCCTCGAGCTCGACCGTTTGCTCGGCTTTCAGTTCTTCAACGTCGCCCACGGCGGAGACACGATCTTGTGGCAGAACCTGTTCTGGATCTTCGGGCACCCCGAGGTCTACATCATCATTCTGCCCGCGTTCGGGATCGCGACCTCGATCATCCCGACATTCGTGCGACGAAGGATGGTCGCCTTCCCCCTCGTAGCGCTGGCCGAGATCCTCGTCGCCTTCATCGGGTTCGGCGTCTGGGCTCACCACATGTTCGCGGTAGGCCTATCCCAGGCCACCACGATCTACTTCGCGGCGGCCAGCCTGATCATCGTGATCCCGAGCGGAATCCAGCTCTTCGCGTGGATTACCACGATCATCACCGGGACGCCGCGCTTCAAGACACCGCTTCTCTGGATCATCGGGTTCATCGTCCTGTTCATCATCGGCGGCCTGTCCGGGATCACCTTTGCGGCGATCCCGTTCGACCAGCAGCTGACCGATACCTACTACGTCGTCGCCCATTTTCACTATGTGATCTTCGGAGCGGCGGTGTTCCCGCTGATCGGCGGCCTCTATTACTGGTTTCCGAAGGTGACCGGCCGCATGTACTACGAACGCCTCGGCCAGGCGAGCTTCTGGGTGACGTTCGCCGGCATGAACGTGACCTTCTTTCCGATGCACATCGTCGGTCTCCTCGGCATGCCGAGGAGGCAGTACACCTATCCGTCGGGCCTGGGCTGGACCGGCTATAACCTGGTCGAGTCCATCGGGGCCTACCTGCTCACGGTGGGCCTCCTGATGGTCGCGGCGAATCTGCTCGTCAGCCGCTTCCGCGGGGCGCCCGCGGGCAACGACCCGTGGGAGGGGGACACTCTGGAGTGGGCAACGAGCTCGCCGCCTGCTCCATACAACTATCCCGTCATACCGAAGGTCACGAGCTCCTATCCGATGTGGGATCGCGAGGACCGATCAGAGGACGCCGAGGATCTCGTCGCGGGAAGGAGAGTGCTCGGGCGCGGCCACGAAACGCCCGCTAGCACCGCGGTCGACGCTGAATGGGACGAGATCCTCGACGTGCCGTCGTCGTCTCCGTGGCCGCCCGTCCTCGCGCTCGCGGTGAGCGGGATCTTCGCCTTCATCCTCCTTCGGCAGTGGATCGCCGCGACGATCTTCGTTGTGCTCGCGTTCGTGGTGCTCGCGGCGTGGCATGGGAAGGAGCCTCGCGAGGCATGACCGAGGTCACGCGCAGCACGGAGGCGAGCGCGGCGGCGGAGGCCGGGCGCTTGGCGCGCCAGAGGCGGGCTCTGCCGAATGGCTGGTGGGCGATGGCGCTATTGATCGCGACCGAGTTCACGCTCTTCGGCTCGCTGATCGCGACCTACTTCTACCTGCGGTTTCAGAGCGGCACGTGGCCCCCCGCCGGCATCGACTCCCCATCGGCGACGCGTCCCCTCATTCTGACCGGCGCGCTCGTCACGAGCTGCGTGCCCATGCTGGGCGCCGTTCGCGCATCACGTCGCGGTCGAAGCTGGGTCGCCTGGACGCTCGTGGCGGTGGCCCTCGTGATCCAGGGGGCCTACCTCGGCCTTCAGATCCATTTGTTCGCCGGCGATCTCAAGACGTTCAGCCCAACCCAGACCGCCTACGGCTCGATCTACTTCACGTTGCTTGGCCTGCATCACGCGCACGTCGCGGTGGGCCTGGTGCTCGACGCGTGGCTTCTGGCGGTCTTGCCTTTGGGCCTGACGAACTACCGGTCGATCGCGCTCCGTGTGATCGCCCTGTACTGGTACTTCGTCGCCTTCACCGCGGTCCCCGTCGTCCTGACCCAGCTCTACCCGTCGCTATGAGACTCGACCCTCCCAGCTCGCCATCCTCGCCGATCATGTGGTTCGCGGTCCTGGGCGCTCCCTTCGCGTGGGTCGTCGAGTTCGCGTTCGGATACTGGGCGAACCAGACGCGGTGCAGCATTCCCGGCCAGGGGTGGAACGTCGACATCGACGTCTGGGCGGGCGTCCTGACGGGGATCGCATTCATCGTTGCCGCGGCCGCCGGGCTGACTGCGCTGGGGCTGTTTCGCGGCTCTCATCGAGCCCACACGGAGGGATCGCCGCCCGCCGGGCGGGTGCGCTTTCTGGCGATCGTCGGCATGACGGTGACCGTGCTCTTCCTAGTGATCATCGCGATGTCCGGGCTCGGCGTAGCGATCGTCTCCGACTGCCGTCAATCATGAGCACCACTCGACGATCGCGTTCCCGAGGCCACTCCTGGCTACGGGTCCGGGTTCGCCACTTGGTGACCGCCGTGGCGCTCGGCGGCCTGATCCTTGCCGTGGTGGCGTCCGCTCAGCCGCCGAGCGGCATCGTGCACCCGCAGAACGAGGCGGGCAAGCCGCCGGTCGAGCTGGGCTCAGAGCTCTTCGCCGCGAACTGCGCCTCGTGTCACGGGTCAAAGGGACAGGGAGTGAGCCCGGCCGCAGAGGGCGGCGCGGGAGGCGTTACGGAGCTCGGGCCCGACCTTCGGGGTGTGGGCGCAATGGCACCGGACTTCTACCTGCGCTCCGGCCGCATGCCGCTGAGTGATCCCAACGAGGTGCCCGAGCGCCAACGGCCGTTCTTCAGCGATCGCGAGATCCGCGGGCTCACCTCCTACATCGCCTCGCTCGGCAAGGGTCCCGCGATTCCGAAGCCGAAGCCCGCCGGCGCAAGCCTGGCCCAGGGCCTGAACCTGTTCACCGAGCACTGCGCCGGCTGTCACCAGGTGGTCGGCGAGGGTGGCTACGTGACCGACACCAAGGTCCCCGTCCTCAAGCACGCGAGTGCCAGGGAGGTAGCCGAGGCGGTCAGGGTGGGTCCCTACCTCATGCCGCGCTTCTCGAAGAAGGCGATCAGCGACCACGATCTGAACGCGATCGTCGCCTACGTCCGCTACAGCGATCATCCCGACGACCCCGGCGGGCTCGGGATCGGTCATCTCGGCCCGGTTCCCGAGGGCATGGTCGCCTGGGCTGTCGCCGGCCTGGTACTGGTCGGCGTCTGCGTGCTGATCGGCTCCCGGCTGAGGAATTCGTCGTGAGGGTTCCCGCGTGAACGCCGTCGGGCGGGCCCTGATGAGGTTGCTCGGCCTCCTGTGGAAGTCGATCGCGCTGGTCGCGGCGGTCCTCGGGGCCCCGCGCCCGCGCCGGCGCGAGCGCATCGTGGCCGAGGGCGAGCCGGCCCCGCGCGCAGAGCTCGCCGTGATCGTCCTCCTGCTCGGGGTGGCGGCATGTGGGGTGATGTTCGTCGTCGTCTACGCGTCGGACTGGAAAGACCAGACCCAGCTACTTGGCCTCGCACTCGGTGGGGCGTTCGCCCTGCTGGCCGTCGCGCTCATCGTCGCGGGCAAGCTACTCGTCGTCGAGGAGGAACTCGAGGACGACTACCCGGAGGCGGGGGACCGCGAGGAGCAGGAGCGGGTGATCCAGATCGTCGACGAGAGCAGCAGCAGGATCACCCGGAAGCGCCTGCTCAAGGGCGCCGCTGGCGCCGCCGGAATGGCGCTGGGCGCCGCCCTCATCGTTCCCGCCGTTTCGCTGGGCCCGGTGTTCGACACCGAGCCCCTCTACTACTCGCCCTGGCGCAAGGGACGGCGACTCGTCGATGATCAAGGCCGCCCCTATGCGGCGAACCAGATCTCGAACGAGACCTTCTACACGGCCTACCCCGAGGGCATCGATCATGAGGAGCTCGCGGCCCCGGTGGTCGTGGTCCGCGTTGCTCCGTCCAACCTCGAGCTGCCGGCGGATCGGCGCGACTGGGCACCCGATGGGATCCTTGCCTACTCGAAGATCTGCACCCACGCGGCGTGCGCGATCTCGCTCTACCGAAAGCCCCTGTTTCCGCCGACGTCGCCGCGTCCCGCGCTCGTCTGCCCGTGTCATTACTCGACCTTCGACCCGGCATCGGGCGGCACGGTCATCTTCGGGCCCGCGGGGCGAAACCTGCCGCAGCTTCCCCTCTCGATCGACGACTCCGGCGAGCTCCGCGCCGCAGGCGACTTCTCGGGGCCGGTCGGCCCCTCGTTCTGGGGTGTGCGAAGCGGGAAGCCGACCTGATGGGGTGTCCCGCGGGGAGGCAGCGATGATCGTGCGCCGTGTCATCGGCCCGCTCGACGAGCGCACCGGGGCAGCGCCGTTTTCGCGTCGGGCGCTCCGCTACGTGTTCCCCGACAACTGGTCGTTCCTGCTCGGGGAGGTGGCGCTCTACGCGTTCATCGTCCTGGTCGCGACGGGCATCTACCTGACGCTGTTCTTCCATCCGAGCACGGCAACCACGACCTACCACGGCTCCTACGCCCCGCTTCGGGGACTTCAGATGACGCAGGCCTACGAGTCCGTCATCGACATCTCGTTCGACGTCAAGGCGGGGCTCTTGATGCGCCAGACCCATCACTGGGCCGCGGACGTCTTCGTGGCGGCGATCGTCCTGCATCTGATGCGGATCTTCTTCACGGGGGCATTTCGCAAGCCTCGCGAGCTGACCTACGTGATCGGGGTCGTGATGCTCTTTCTGGCCCTGCCGGAGGGTTACCTCGGGTACTCGCTGGCCGACGACCTGCTCTCGGGAATGGGTCTTGCGATCGGATACTCGGTGGCTCTCTCGATTCCGATCGTCGGCGGCAACCTGGGGCTTCTCCTGTGGGGCGCACCGTACCCCGGAGACCCCAGCTTTTGGTCGCGCATGTACATCGCCCACGTCCTCATCCTTCCCGCCCTGATCGGCGCTCTGCTCGCCCTCCACCTGGCGCTGGTGGCCTCACGCCACCACACGCAGTTTCGAGGTCCGCGCGGGCGTCAGAGCGAGCGACGAATCCTCGGCCTGCCCTCCTTTCCCACCCAGGCGCCGCGCTCCCTCGGTCTCTTCAGTGCCGTCGCTGCCAGCCTCTTCCTGCTCGGCGGCCTGGTGCAGATCAACCCGATCTGGCTCTGGGGGCCGTACCAGGTCGGAAGCAGCACCAACGGCGCCCAGCCCGACTGGTACCTGGGTTGGTTGATCGGGGCTCTGCGGCTGGTGCCCCACTTCGACCTGGTGGTCGGGGATCGGACCTTTGTTCCGAACCCGTTCTGGGGTGGGGCGCTCTTCCCACTTCTCGTCCTCGGCGCCCTGCTTGCGTGGCCATGGCTCGAACGGCGAGTCACGGGCGATCGTCGAGCCCACAACGTTCTAGACCGTCCTCGGGATGCTCCCTGGCGAACAGCGATTGGCGCCGCCTTCTTCTCGTGGGTGTTCTTGGTCTTCTTCGCCGGAGCCGCCGACCGCGTCTACCTCTTCCTCGGGATCGGCTACGTCGGACAGATCTGGACCTATCGGGTGCTCGTCTTCGTCCTTCCGCTGATCGTGCTGGTCGTGACGCGCAGGGTCTGCCTCGCGCTTCGCCGGGGGGAGGAGGTCCGAGCAGTGCAGAAACGGGCCGAGCAGGAGGCGGTCTGAGCCGCGGAGCCATGAGGAACCCGTCATCGCCGGGCCCGGCGCTCCCCGTCGACCTCGGGGATAGGCATCCTCGAGCGGATTCGAGCCTCGAGCTCCCGAGATCGTCCGGCGGCCACGGCCCGTTCGGCGCGGGTCGGGCTGAGCTCGACCCCCCACTGCTCGGCGAGCTCGAGGAGACGCTGGCGCTCGGTCGACTCGTCAGCCCAGCGCAGGAACGCCCACGCCAGCACGACAAGCGTCACGAGCATCCCCTCGCCCATCATGATCGCGCCGGCGATCCCCTGATCGGCGAGGGGAGAGAGGGCGTGTGCCCGATCTCCGGGCTCATAGATCGGATAGAGGACGGTGCCCGACCACAGCAGGACGTTGGCCAGCGGGAGCGGAGTGAAGCGGACGATCGCCAGATAGACGAGCTTCCATCCCGCGCCGAACCATGCTGGCCTCGGCAGGGGCCCGAGGATCGGCATCCACATCAGGCAGCCGAAGAAGATGAACATCAGGTGCTCAAGCGCGTGAAGCCGATCGCTGCGTAGCGTCTCCTGGTAGAGCACGGGCCAGTGCCACAGATAGAGGTCGATCGCCCACAGCGGAAGGGCTACGGCAGGGTGGGCCAGGATCCGCAGCTTGTCGAGCGGCCTGATCGCCAGGATCGGCTGAAGCAAGGGTCCGGTCAGCCCCAGGACGAGCAGGATGGCGGCCAGGTCCCCGATCAGAAGGTGCTCGACCATGTGCGCATAAAGAAGCTCGTCGCTGGGCGGGCCCAGGGTGGCCAGGCTGACCGCGATCAGCAGGACGCCGCTCCCGAAAGAGGCAATCCGCCACACCGGGACCGCTCGACCGCGCTTCGCCAGCGTGTGGGCGCGCCCCCAGTACATCGCCGCCGGTACAACAAGCGGGAGGAGCTCCAGCGGGGCGAGTTCGAGCTGAATTGCGCCCGGGACGATCATCCCGTTCCTCTACGGCTCCGATCATGCTCGTCTGTCAGGGCCCGGGCCGTTCGATCGCGCGAATGGCGATTATGGCGCCATCGACGACGATGCGCGCAGGCCGAATGAGACAAGGACGAGGCCGTCGAAGCCCCAGGCCGTCCGGAGTAGGCGATCCGCGGGATGCGCGGCGATAGCCAGGCTGAGCCGGGACGGATGCAACTGGAACGGCGAGCTTTAGGTTTGACGAGCGGTGGACACGGGCATAAGCCATTACATGCCAGACGTTGAGAACACACAGGGCCGCTGGCATCGACGGACCTCACGCCGTCGTCGCGCGCAGATGGGCCAGAGCGAGGCGCGCGGACTGCGCCCTTGGAATCTGGCGCATCTGGACCCTCAGTCGTTTCCGAGTCGGCACTCGGAATTGCTCGCCTCCTCCAACTCGCTGCCGGGATCGTCGTGGCGATCATCGTCGCCGGGATCCTCCTGGTTTGGCTGAACGCCAATCCGGGCAGCGATGTCGTCTCTGCGATTCACGGCGCCGCCAAGGTTCTTGTAGGCCCTTTCGACGGAAGGTTCACGCTTGACGGCTCCGATGCGAGGATCGGCATCAACTGGGGCATCGCGGCGATCGTCTACGTGATCCTTGGCGCTCCGAACCCGGTCGGCCCCGCTTTCGCCCGAAGCGATCGGTCATGTATCCGAGAACGAGCGCACCGCTGGCGGCGCCGGCGATGTAGATCGTCCCCGCGAGGCCGACCTCGGTCGCCGAAACCCCAGGGTGGAGCCCTTCTGGAGAACCGCCAAGATCGCCCCGACGAGCGTGACCTCGAGTCCGTCGAGCACCCAGACGGTCCCCAGGCCGATGACCACCAGCCAATGCCAGCTCGACCAGGGCAGCCGATCCGTGCGAGCCGGGATTCGCGTCTTGGTGCTCTCCACACCAGCCTCCGCACCCGCAGTCATCAGGCCGGCGCCCCCATGTGCTCCCGGTGCTCATCCGAGCCCCGAATCCAGCCGGCGCCATGGCCTTCGAGCCACTCACGCAACTCACATAGGTCCTCGAAGGCTCGGGCTGCTCCGGCCTCGAGGAGCTCCTGCTCGGAGAAGCCGCCGGTGAGCACCGCGATCGAGCGGATTCCGGCGCGCGCCGCCGCCCGAAAGTCCCACACCGAGTCACCGATCATGACCCCCCCGCTCGTCCCGACCTTCTCCATCGCGGCCTGAATCAGATCCGGCTTCGGCTTGGTTGCGTCGACATCCGCGGAGGTCGTCCACGCATCCACGAGATCGCGCGCTCGCAGCAGCGTCAGGTAGTGCTCCACCTCGTCCTGCTTGGCAGAGCTAGCCAGGACGACGGAGTCGACGTGATGCTTGAGTTCGACGATCAGGTCCCGCGCCCCGTCGAGCGGCTCGACCTCGTCGATCAGGGCCATGTAGCACGCGGTTTCGGCCTCGCGAATCGTCTCTCCGTGGCGCCGCTCGACCTCGTCTCCAGCCAGGGACGGGACGAGCTGGTCGCCACCCATGCCGATATGACGATGGATGCTCCACAGGGGCGCGGTCACGTCCACGGAGCGGAATGCCCGGTACCACGCGATCGCGTGGTGGTAGTTGGTGTCCACCAGCGTTCCGTCGATGTCGAGGATTCCGGCAACGCTCACCCAGATCTCTTACCCGCGATTGGGTTGGGGTAATCCAGGTGACAGCTTCGTCGAGCGTCGGAACTGGCTTAGGCGAGCCGAATTCAGTAGGGCTGAGGGGTTCAGAACCCAGGGCAGACGATCCGCGAGCCCGTCAGGAGTCGGCGTGCTTCGCGGTCAATCGCTCGAGCTCAAACCGCAGATCGCGCAGGAACGGTAGGTCCGGATGGGTGTCGGTGATCGTTTGGAGTGTCCGCTGATAGTGGTCTAGCCGTTCCTTCGGCAGCTCCGCGGGATCGTCGATTGCCCGAGCATTGGCGAGCTTGTCCGCCGCGTAGATCGCAGAGACCCTGCCGCTTCGCGCCACCCTCGACCGGTGCTCGGCCTTTCGGAGCGGGTAGTCGCGAATCTCCTCGTCTTCGGTCATCTCGCGCACGAGCGCGCAGATCTCGGGGCCGAACTGCGTGGCCACCTCCCCGAGATTCGTCGAAGTGTCCTCGACCACATCGTGCAGGAGCGCCGCGGCGACGACCTGATCGCCGAATCCGGCTTCGTGGAGGAGACGGGCGACCGCGACCGGATGGTCGATCGTAGTCTCGCCCTCGCTTCGGGGCCCCTGATGGGCTGCGAATGCAAGCCGGAAGGCGCCCGTCAGCAAGGCGCTCTCCCGCACGAAGTCAGGGGTCGAAGCCGGCTCGACTTCGAATTGCGTTGTCGGTCGATCCTTCGTCATCGGTTGCAGGTTCCGGGGTCCCCAAGATTTCATCTGCGAAACGCCTTGCCCGACGGAGGCCTCTCGCGGTGTTGAGGAACGGGGGGATCAGCTTCACCCCGAGCGGGCGGCCAAACTCGCTTCGATTGATGTTTGGCCGCCCGCAGCGGGGGAAGGGAAGCCCGATGACAGCAGAGGCGAAGTCCTCGTCCACGAGCTCGATGACCCGAGCCGCGGAGTCAACGCCTTAAAGAGAAAGGACCGGCATGCCGCCACGAGGAATCAAGAAGGGAACCAAACGGGCCCGCCAGTACGAGCACATCCGGAAGAGTGAGAAACGACAGGGTTTCGCTGCCGAATTCGCTCGCGGCAACGCCCGTCTCGCCGATGTTGCAAATTGACCCCTCGCTCCTATCTCCTATCCCCCCGGACGTTTGGGGGGAACGGGGCCCCCGGATCGTGCC
This sequence comes from uncultured bacterium, assembly GCA_963720685.1. GTDB lineage: Bacteria > Actinomycetota > Thermoleophilia > Solirubrobacterales > 70-9 > AC-56. Next base: position 449,821 of record CAVRGF010000005.1, read on the forward strand.
CCCCGCCCACAAGGCATGGAACGCTTGCCCTCGGCTTGCGCTCATCGCGCGATAGTTGGAGCACTTTCGAGCTGTGCAACCGGCTTCAGCATTGGGGTTCTGCCAGCGATGGTGTCGTTTCGCGTGTTCTCGCCGCCTTTGCAGGCAAACTCCGCGACCTGGTCAGCGCGCCCGACAGGATTCGAACCTGTGACCTCTGGTTTCGTAGACCAGCGCTCTATCCAACTGAGCTACGGGCGCGGGTGGAAGGCGACGATTGTAGGAGGTGGGGGGCGGGGCGACGCGGCTCGGCCGGGCGCCTAACGGGCGACCGGCTGCGGGCCGCGGGGGCCCGAGCCCTCGGCTTCGTCCTCCAGGCGGCGGCGAAGCTCCGAGCCCCGCCCGGCGGCGGCGGCGCGGGCGGCGCGCTGGTCGCTGAGCGGGACGTCGAGGCGTTCGGCGAGGTCGATCAGCTCCTGGCGCTCGGTGTCCTCGCGCGCCCATTGGACGAGGACCCAGAAGAAGACGGCGAGCATGATCACGCCTCCCTGGATCATCAGGATCGCCCCGGCGATGCTCTGATCGGTGAGGGGCGATATGCCGTGCGCGGCCTCGCCCTCGGCGTAGATCGGGTAGAGCACCACGCCCGACCACATCAGGATGTTCGCCATTCCCATGCTCGAGAAGTGGACGACCGCGGTGTAGCCGACCTTCCCGATGTGTCCGAACCACTGCGGCTTCGGCAGCGGGCCGAGGAGCGCAAGCCACATCACGACGCCGGCGCCGAGGAACGACGCATGCTCGAGCACGTGAAGCAACGGGTGCTGCTCGGCGGACTGGTAGAGGGCCGGGATGTGCCAGGCGTAGATCACGACGACCCATAGGCAGATCGCGACGACCGGGTGCATCAGCCGGCGCAGATGCCGAAGGCCGGGGGCGCTCAGAACGGGCCTCAACACCGGTCCCGTCAACCCGATCGCCAGGAGCAGGGCCGCCTCGTCGGTGAGGATCGTGTGCTGGATCATGTGGCCGAAGACCAGCTCGTCGGAAAGCTCGTCCATCGGTCCCACGGTGGCGATCAGGATTAGCAGCAATCCTGCGCTGAAGCTGATCTGGCGAATCGTCGACGGGGGGTTGCCGTGCGCGGCCAAGTGGCTGACGCGGCGTGCGTAGGCAAGCGCCAGCGCGATCGGAAGGAGCAGTTCCACCAGCGTGGTCAAGCGGCCTCAATGATGACGGCCGGGGGCGCTGGGCGCCTCGGTGTGGCTCAGCCGGTCCCGGCCGGGCTCGTCTCGGGGCCGTCGAACGCCGCGGCGACGAACCCGCGGAGTTGCCCGACGACTTCCGCGGGAAGCCAGTGGCCACCCTCGAACTCCGCGTAGTCGACCTCCAAGCCGGCCCCGGCGAGGAGCTCGCGCGCCCGTCGTGCAAACGCGACCTCGATCACCGGGTCTGCTCGCCCGTGGCGTATCAGCACCCCCAGCCCGGACCGTTGCTCGAGCTCCGCATGCCAGCCGTCGACCGTCGGAACGAACCCGCTCAGGGCGATGATTCCCGCCGGTGACGGCCGCCCCGGGCCCAGCCCGACGGCGTAGCTCATCACCGCTCCCATCGAGAAGCCGCCGATCACGGTCCGGTCCCAGCTGATTCCGCGCCCCTCGAGCAGCTCGTCCAGGAACGAGGTCAGCTCTCGGTAGGCGGCGGCGAACGTCCCGGGGTCCGGATAGCCGACGCGCGGCACCACGTACCAGTGGCGCCCGCCCGGAGGAATCCCGGTCAAGGGAGCGCCCGGGGTGACGCCCACCAGCCGACGCTCGGGGTCGAGCTCGTCGAGAAGGCCGTAGAGGTCACGCTCGTCGGTGCCCCGCCCGTGGTTCAGGATCAGGGCGCCCTCGGGCTCCCGCTCGGCCTCCCTGATCAGGTGAACCAATGCCGCTCTCAGACTACTGCGGAGCGCCGTGCGCGATCGTCGTCAGGTGGGAGAGGGCGGGCTAGCTGCGGACCGCTCACCCGGGGTCCGGCCGCAGCGCCCTGCTCCCGGTGCGCCCGGGTCGCGCGGCCGAGGTTGGGCAGGCACAGATCGGCCGACGGCAGCGTCACCGCGACTTGGACGTTAGGAGCAGCACCGGACGCCTCGCCGCCGCAGTCGAATCAGGGCAAGAAGAAACGACCGGGGGCATCGACTTCGCCTGCCCCGCGCGTAGCCTTCGCGCGAAATAAGCTCTCGTCGTCGCCTGTCGAGATGGGCCTCCGGCTGGGCTTCTGCCGGCTGCTTCTCTCTCCCGGTCGCTTCAGCGAAACTACACCACCCGGACCCGACGTGCGAGGGGCCATTTCGCAATTTGCGACAGAAAACCGCGGTGATGGCGGTGGCGGAGAGTGGGGCGGCGGATGGCAAGCCGGTGCGGTGCCGTTCTGGGGCTTGGATACGGCCCGCAGCGCCTATGATCGACGTCGGAACGATGACCGCCGCCTGGGAGCGCTCGTCAGTGACAGCCGGCGCCGGCGACTTCGGTGACCGCGAGCTCGGTCGAGGCGGCGAAGCCCCACCTCGAAGCCCCTGGATCGGGATCGACACCCGGGTCGATCCGGTTCGCTGGGCCCGCCTGCTTCGGCGCGCCCACGAGCTGGCGCTCAGCAGTGGCGCCTCGCCGTCGATCCTGCGCGAGCTGGTGGCGCGCTCGTGGAAGCGCGCCGCCGGGGCCGGGGTCGACCCGGATGGGTCGGCGCCGAAGATGCTGGACTCGGCGGCGACCGAGCGGGCGCTTGCCGAGCATCCGGTGGCGCATCTTCTGCCGCTGGTCGAGAGCATGCTCTCCGACGCGACCGAGGACGCTCGCTACTTCGCCGCCCTCAGTGACGCCGAGGGCGTGCTTCTGTGGGCAGGAGGCAGGCCCGAGGCGCTCGAGATCGCGGTCGGCCCGCGCTTTTTGCCCGGGCACCTGTGCAGCGAGCGGGCGGTGGGGACCAACGCGGTCGGGACGGCGCTAGAGCTCGACCATCCGGTGCAGATCTTCTCGGCCGAGCACTTCAACCGCCGCCTTCACGGCTGGACCTGCTCGGCGGCGCCGATCCACGACCCCGAGAGCGGCGAGATCCTCGGAGTGCTCGATCTGTCGGGCAGCTTCCGGACCGGCCATCCGCACAGCCTGTCCCTGGTCTCCGCGGTGGCGCGGGTGGTCGAGGACAAGCTCTCCTCCGAGCTCGACCGCCGCGACGAGCGCCTTCGGTCGCTCTACCTGGAGCGGGTCGTGCCTGGAGCCCGCGAGCGAAGCGCCCTGGTCACCAGATCGGGGCGGGTACTGGCGGCGTCGCCCCGCGGATGGCTCGGGCGGCGGGTCGAGCTCTCCGAGTCCGAGCCGGTCGTGCTGCCGAACGGGATCGAGGTGAGCGCCGAGCCGCTCGGGGAGCGCGCCGAGGCCATTCTCCTGCGGCCGTTGCCGTCGCGAAGGCGAGCGCCCAGGCCGATGCTCGTGCTCGAGGAGCTCGGGCGCCGGCGCGTCAGGCTCCTGATCGACGGTGTGCCGATCGAGCTGAGCCGCCGCCACAGCGAGATCGTCGTGCTCCTGGCCCTCCACCCGGAAGGGATGACCGGCCGCGAGCTGGGGCTCGAGCTCTACGGGCCCGGCTTCAAGGCGGTCACCGTGCGGGCGGAGATGTCGAGGCTTCGCCGGCTGCTCGGCGCGGCACTCGCCGCGACGCCCTACCGGCTCGACGCTGAGGTCCGGGCGAACTTCGAGGTCGAGCTGCTGCTCCAGCGCGGCGCGCCTCGCTGAGCGGCGCCGTTCTGCAACCCCCCTGCAACCCCACTCGGGAGGCGACATCTCGAGGGTCGGCCGATAGCGTCGGACCCGTTCGAGCAACGGGATCGAAGGAGGAGCCGTGGCGGAGAGTGTGACCCTGAGCGCAGCGCAGGCCGTAGTCGAGGCGGCGCGAGCGAAGGCCGACGAGATCGGCGTGCCGATGAACATCGCGGTGGTCGACGACGGCAACAACCTGACCGCGTTCGCGCGCATGGACGGTGCGTGGCTGGGCTCGATCGACATCGCCCAGAACAAGGCCTATACCGCGCGCTCCTTCGACATGTCCACGAAGGACCTCGCGCCGCTCTGCCAGCCGAACCAGCCGCTGTTCGGGATCCACGCGTCGAACCAGGGGCGGCTGATCGTGTTCGCGGGCGGCATTCCACTCATGTCGGGCGACGACGTCGTCGGCGCGATCGGGGTCAGCGGCGGGAGCGTCGAGGCGGACCACGAGGTCGCCGAGGCGGGCGTCGCAGCCTTCTAAGGAGGGATCATGGCCGACAACAGAGGGGTTGCCTACATCGGACCCGGCGAGGTCGAGGTCCAGAACATCGACTTCCCGGGCTTCGAGCTCAAGGACGGGCCCGGGGTGAACCCCGCGAACGTGGGACGTAAGACGCCGCACGGGGCGATCCTGCGGATCGTCTCCACCAACATCTGCGGCTCCGACCAGCACATGGTCCGGGGGAGGACCACGGCGCCCCCGGGGCTGATCCTGGGCCACGAGATCACCGGCGAGGTGATCGAGACGGGGCCCGGGGTGGAGTTCATCAAGGAGGGTGACCTGTGCTCGGTCCCGTTCAACATCGCCTGCGGGCGCTGCCGGATGTGCAAGGAGGGCCACACCGGCGTCTGCCTGAACGTCAACCCCGACCGGCCCGGCTCGGCCTACGGCTACGTCGACATGGGCGGCTGGGTCGGTGGCCAGGCCGAGTACGTCATGGTGCCCTACGCGGACTGGAACCTGCTCAAGTTCCCCGATCGCGACCAGGCCTTGGAGAAGATCCTCGACCTGACGATGCTCTCCGACATCTTCCCGACCGGCTTTCACGGCGTCTACACGGCCGGGGTCGGACCGGGCTCGACCGTGTACATCGCGGGCGCCGGCCCGGTCGGGCTCGCGGCCGCGTACTCGGCCCACCTGCTGGGCGCCGCGGTCGTCATCGTCGGCGATCGGATCGGCGAGCGGCTCGAGCAGGCGCGCTCCTTCGGATGCGAGACGGTGGACATCTCGAAGGGCGAGCCGAAGGACCAGATCGAGCAGATCCTGGGCGTGCCCGAGGTCGACGCGGCGGTCGACGCGGTGGGGTTCGAGGCCCGGGGCCACGGGTCGGACGCGGGTCACGAAGCGCCGGCGACGGTGCTCAACAGCATCATGGACTTGACCAGGGCGGCCGGCAAGCTGGGGATCCCGGGCCTCTATGTGACCGGCGATCCGGGCGCCGTCGACGACGCTGCCAAGGAGGGCTCACTGTCGATCCGGATCGGCCTCGGGTGGGCGAAGTCGCACTCGTTCACGACCGGCCAGTGCCCCGTGATGCGCTATCACCGCGGCCTGATGCAGATGATCCTGACCGACAAGGCGCACATCGCCGACGCCGTCAACGCCACCGTGATCACGCTGGACGAGGCGCCGCAGGGCTACAAGGACTTCGACTCGGGCGCGGCGCGCAAGTACGTCCTCAACCCCAACGACCTGATCCCGGCCTGAGCTAGCCGGCGCCTCGGTCGCCCTCCGCCGCCGGCTGGCGGACGCGATCGCCCCCCTCATGGTCGTCCCGGACTGCGTCCGCCCCGGGTCGCTGCCGCGCCGACTGCGAGCATCCCGCGGATGCGCGGGCCTCGGCGCGACGTAACCGCACGCGAGCTGGGAGCGCTCGCCCTCGGAGCCTGCCTCCTGTCGGTGGTCATGAACTGGCCCCTGGTGCTCCACCTCGGCCAGCACATCCCGAAGGACCTCGGCGACCCGCTCGCCGAGTCCTGGCAGCTCGCCTGGGGCGGCCACGCGCTCGTTGATCAGCCGCTCCACTTCTTTCAGTCGAACCAGTTCTGGCCCCTTCACGACACGCTCGCCTTCTCGGATGCGCTGGTCGGGTATGCCCCCTTCTCGTGGTTCGGGTCCGGGCCGCACGCCGCGGTGTTTCGCTACGACGTCATCTTCCTGCTCGTCTACGCGCTCGCGTTCGCGGGCGCTTATCTTCTGGCCCGCGAGCTCGGGCTGAGCCCCGGCGCGGCGGCAGTCGCCGGCGCGGCGTTCGCGTACGCCCCCTTCCGGCTCGAGCAGGACGGCCACATGCAGGTCATCTCGAGCGGCGGAATCCCGCTCGCGCTGGCCCTCGGCGTCCGTGGCTTCCGCCTTCACCGGCCGTGGTGGGTGGTCGGCGGCTGGGTGGTCGCGGCCTGGCAGCTCACGATCGGCTTCACCCTCGGGCTGCCGCTCGGCTACCTGCTGGGCGCCATCGGGGTGATCGCCGCGATCGTCTGGCTTCGCCGCCGCCGACCGCGCCTGGATCGCGGCCTGGCGCTGGCGACGGTCGCCGGCGCGATCCTGTTCGCGGCCGTCGGCTTCGCCCTCAGCCGGCCCTACGTGCGGGTCGCCGACGCACACCCCGGCGCCAAGCGAACCCCGTCGGAGGTCGAGGCCTTCTCCGGGCCGCCGTGGGTCTTCCTGGTCGCCCCGGACGAGAACCTCGTCTGGGGCGCGGCGACTTCACCGCTTCGCGACGGGCTCTCCAACGTGCCCGAGAAGACCCTCTTCCCCGGCCTGGTGATCCTCGCCCTCGCGATCGCCGGCCTCGCCTCCCCGGCCTATCCGCGCTGGCTTCGCCGAGGTCTGGGCGCGGGCGTGGTCGTCGTCATGGTGCTCGCCCTCGGGTTCCGGGCCGGCGGCGGGCTGCTGTGGCCGTATCGGCTCGTGTACGAGGTGCTGCCCGGCTGGCAGGCGATCCGGGTGCCCGGCAGGCTCGTTGCGATCTCGTCCCTGGGCCTGGCGCTGCTCGCCGGCGCCGGCGCCGAGCGGGCGATCGCGGCGGCCTCTCGACCCCGGACCGGGGCGGGCCTGTCGCGGGCCGCCGCGGGTCCGTCCGCGCGCCGGCTCGTTTGGGCGGGGCCCGCTGTGGCCGTGGTCCTGGCGCTCGCGGTCGTGGTCGAGGGCCGCGGCCTCCCGTTCGACCCGTTCGGCAACCGGGCCCAGCCCCAGGTGTCCCGGATCCCGCCGTCGACGGCGTCGGCTCCCGCGCCGCAGCTTCACCTTCCGGCGCTTCGCGCGACCGACAACCGCCGCTACATCCTCTGGTCCACCGACGGATTCCCGGCGCTCGTCAACGGCCGCTCGAGCCTCAATCCCGCGTTCACCGATCACCTGATCCGAAACGTTGAGAGCTTTCCCAGCCGAAAGAGCGTGGCGCTCCTGGCCCGGCTCGGCGTCCGGAGCGTCGTCCTTCACACCGACCGCGTCGCCAGAACCCCCTGGCACCGCGCCGCCAAGCGCTCGGTCGCCGACCTGCCGCTGACCCGCATCCGCCACGGCGAGCTGGTGATCTACGAGATCGAGCCGGGTCAGGCCGCCGACTGACCCCGCTTGGGGCCGCGGGTCGGGTGGCGTGGGCGGGTTGGGCGCGGGCACCGCGCCGCGCGCGAACCGCTATGGCACGGTCGTCGGCACGACGAGCGGCTCGGGGCGCTCGGCCCGAACCTCGAGGCGGCGGAGCGTCGCCAAGGTCGTCACCGACGCCGCGACGGCGATCGCCACCAGGGTCAGCGCGGCGCGGCCGTGGGAGAGCGGGGTGATCGGGTCGCCGGCGACGGTCGGGCCGACCACCGCGATCACCGTCCAGCCGAGCAGGGCGGCGAGCGCCGGGCGGACGTCGCCGAGCCTGGTCTGGGGCGTCGCCATGGCGGCGAGGGCGATCGCTGCCGCGATCGCGCCCAGCAGCGGCGCGAGGGCCAGCCAGCCGTTGTGGACGCCGACCACGCTCAGCACCGTGTGCTCGAGCTGGCTGTTGCCGAGCTGGTTCGTCCAGGTGCCGATGCCGTTCTCGCCGATCAGCGGGAAGGTGATCGCCCCGGCGAGCATGAAGATGACCGACGGGACCGCGAGCGCCAGGGTGAGCGCCGTCATGCGCCGGTACGCAACGGCCAATCCGAGCGCCAGGAAGGGCAAGGCCGGGATCAGGAAGCGCGGCCCCGGCGAGCCTCCCCCGAACGGGAGCCAGTAGCCGGCGTTGTAGAGGAAGAAGACGATCGCGACCGCCGCGATCACGTTGCCCTCGGCACGGTGGCGGCGGCGAAGGAGCACCACCCCGGCGATCGCCACCGCGATCACCGGGGTCAGGGTGAGCAGGCCGCGACTGGCGATCAGCAGATCGATCGCGGCGCTCGGCTTCGGGATGTCGATCCCGAAGAAGCCACCGTCGTTCAGCCCCAGGATCGCGTGGCCGTTCGAGCCCTGCACCGCGACCGCGTTTGCGTAGGCGAACCGAAATGGCGCTCCGAGCGCCCAGACGTTGAAGGCCAGCGCCGGCGCTGCCCCCGCCAGCGCCCCCGTCGCGTAGGCCGCCGCCCGCCGCACCCGTTGCGGGCGGGCCAGCGCGTAGCAGAACAGCACCGCGCCCAAGAGCCCCATCGGGTACTCGAAGCTCACCGCGAGCCCGGCGGTCAGCCCGGCGAGGCCGACCAGCCAGGTCCGGGCCGCGCCCTCACGCTCGCGAAACAAGAGCGCGAACGCCCCGAACCCGAGCGCGGCCGCCGCGACGTGGGTGAAGTACTCGGCCGCGAAGGTCATCACGATCGTCCCGAGCCCGAGGGTGATCGCGGCCGCGGTTCCGTACCCGGGCTCGATCCGCTCCGCGACCGATCGGATGAGGCACAGAAGCGCGATCGCGGGCAGGACCGCGCCGATCAGGGTGAGCGCCCAGATCATCGGGGTCTCGTCCTGGATCCGAACCTCCACCCGGTGGGCGCGCGCCGCGCTGAATCCGTACTGCGAGAGGTCCGGATCCGGATATGGCGCCCAGCGCGGATGGTCGGCCTGAGCGGCGTTGGCGGCCGCATCGCGGGCCAGCGACTTGGCGCCGAGCGCGTCGAGGGCCAGGTAGGCGGGAAGGGTCAGGGCGGGCAGCCCGGGAGCCTTGACCGAGTAGAAGTGGCCGTTCACCCAGGCCTTGTCCTTGGTCTCCCACTGCCAGCGGTCGATCTGCGCCCGCCCGTCGGCGAACGCTCGAACCTGCGCGTAGTGCGCCAACTGCGCCCATCCCGTCGAATGGATCACGAAGCCCCAGGCGATTCCGAGCGCGACGATCGCCGCCAGCCAGGGACGGCCCCGGACCCCCGCCCACGCTCGCGAGACGCCGCCGGGCCGTCGCCCTTCGGCCGAGGTCGCCGGGTCGCTCACGCCGCAGCCGCCTTCTCACTTCGACACAGGGCCATGGTCCACGGCAGGGGGCTGTGGAGCTCCACCACCTCGAGGCGCCGCTGCAGGAAGCGCACGAAACCCCCGCGCGACCAGTGATTCAGGTGGCCCGGGGTGTTTCCGAGCTCGCCGACGTAGCGGCCTCGGGCCACGTTGAGGGCCCTCCACAGCGGCTCTCGCGGGACGCTGATGATCGCCCACGGCCGGGCGAGGCCGGCGACCGTGTCGAGCGCCGCCTCGGGATCGGGGAGGTGCTCCATCACCTCGCAGCAGATGATCAGCTCGGCTGCGTCCTCGGCGGGCTCGAGCGTTTCGACCGCGGCAGCCTTGAACTCGATCCCGAGGCCGGTGCCGTCCGCCCGCCGGCTCGCCTCGGCGATCACCTCGGGCGAGAGGTCGCTCCCCCGAACCCGCAGTCCCCGGCGCGCCAGGCGGGCCGCCAGCTCGCCCTCGCCGCAGCCGATTTCGTGCGCCTCTCGGGCCCCTGTCCGATCGACGAGCTCCTCGAGCCGGCCCAAGAACCCGTTGACCATTCGCCGCTCGACCGGGTTTCGGCTCGCGTACTTGTCGTAGACGTTGCCGGCCGGCGCGGCCGGTGAAGGTGACGGTGCGGTCGCCGTCAGACGCCGACCTCGCTTCGATCCCGCTCCGCGGGCGGCTCGAAGCGGTCCCGTGGCGAGACCGGCGCGGGGTCGCCCGGTCCCGGGGCGGAGGGCTCGTAATGGGAGGGCTCGATCCCGGCCTCGAGCTCGAGGCGGCGAACTCGCTCGAAGGTCCGCTGGGCGATGACGCGTTGGCCGGCGATCGCGTCGCCCACCACGCCGAGCCCGAACATCTGGACGGCCGCGAGGGCGAGCACCGCGCCCAGGATCAGCGACTGGATGTGGCCGCTTCGGTCGCCGTGGAGGATCCAGTCGAGCAGGAATGGCGTCCAGGCCGCGAGCGCCGCCACGGCGAGGACGGCGGCGACGATCGTGAAGACCCGGAGCGGCTCGTACTGGACGTAGGCCCGGAATACCGCCACGGCGTTTCGACGCACGTACCGGGCTGTGGAGTCGACCAGGCGCGAGTCGCGGGTCTCGGGGTTGGTCGCGATCGGGACGTGCTCGACCGCGACCAGCATCTTGCCCGCCTGGATCAGGCTCTCGAGCGTGTAGGTGTAGTTGGAGACCACCTGGAGCTGGAGCGCGGCCTCGCGGTTGTAGGCCCGAAACCCCGAGGTCGTGTCGGGGATCGTGGTGCCCGACGCACGGCGAACGACCCAGCTTCCGAGCCGTTGAAGGAGCTTCTTGGACGCTGAGAAGTGCTGGATGTCCTTCACCTGTCGATCGCCCACCACCATGTCGGCGCGGCCGGAGAGGATGGGGCCGACCAGGGTCGGGATCTCGCCGGCGGGGTATTGGTGGTCGGCGTCGGTGTTGACGATCACGTCGGCGCCCAGCTTCAGCGAGGCGTCGATGCCGGCCTGGAAGGCGGCTGCGAGCCCCTTGTTGTTGGTCAGCCGGACGATGTGGTCGACGCCGTGCGTGCGGGCGACCTCGACGGTCCGATCCGCGGAGCCGTCGTCGACCACGAGCCACTCGACCTCGTCGAAGCCCTCGACCTCGCGGGGGAGCTCAGCAAGCACCCGGGGAAGCGTCGACTCCTCATCCAGGCACGGAATCTGGATCACGAGCTTCATCGCCGGGCCATGGTAGCCGCGCCGAAGGGCCGATTCGGCCCGGCGTCGGCTCAGTCGGAGAGCTCGACCCGCTCGATGACCTGGGGCTCGAGCGGGCGGTCTCCCGATCCGGTGGCGGTTCCCTCGATCGCGTCGACCTGGTCCATCCCGTCCGTAACCTGGCCGAAGACCGTGTGCTTGCCGTCGAGCCACGGCGCCGCATCGGTGGTGACGATGAAGAACTGCGAGCCGTTGGTGTTCGGCCCGGCGTTCGCCATCGCCAGGGCTCCGCGGACGACCTTGTGGTCATTGAACTCGTCCTCGAAGGTGTAGCCGGGGCCGCCGGTGCCGGTTCCCTCCGGGCAGCCGCCCTGGATCATGAAGTCGCGGATGACCCGGTGGAAGATCAGGTCGTCGTAGAAGCCGTCGGCGGCGAGCTTTCGGAAGTTCTCGACCGTCTTCGGGGCATCCTCGTCGAACAGCTCGACGGCGATCGGCCCGGCGCTGGTGTGAAGGGTTGCGGTCGACATCGCGCTCGGCACTCTAGCGGCGCCCGCCACTCCAGGTCTCGCGCTGGCGGCGGGTGCGAGCGCGCCAGTCCGCTCCAAGTCTCAGCTGCCGGCGGGGTGCGAGCGTGGCCGGTTTGGCTGGGCAGGGAGGCCCGGTTTCGCACTCCGTCACATTCCGCGTGGAGCTAGAGCGCTCTTGGCCGCTGCGCTCGCCGGTGACTGCAGTTCTGTCCGGGGGCCGGACAAAAGTGCAGCCAGCGTGGGTGGTCGAGCTGTTGGCGACCAGCCAGCCCGGCGTTGATCGAGCGGTTGGCGACCAGCCGGCCCGGCGTCGTGGCGAGCAGGCAGCACTGCGGGCCTTTTTCCACGTGGATCGTGGGGCCTCGCTTCCCGCGCGACCATAAGCTTGTGCCGTGAGTGCGCAGACGAGCCGGGGCCTTCGCTGGTTCTTCGGCGCCTCGGCGGTGCTGGCGGTGATCGCGGGCATCGAGCTGTTCGTCGGCGCCGCTCGAACCGACCGCTTCTTCTCGTGGACGATCGCACCGCCTCTGACCGCCGCCTTCATGGGCGCCGCCTATTGGGCCGCCTGCGTGCTCCTCGCCTGGGCGGCGCGCCAGCGCGACTGGGCGCGGGCCAGAACGGCCCTGCCGCCGGTCTTCACGATCGCCGCTCTGCTCCTGGCGGCGACGCTTCTTAACCTCGACCGCTTTCATCACGACCTCTACGGACGCTTCTGGTTGGTCGTCTACGTGATCGTCGTGCCGATGCTCGCCTACTTGATCTGGGCGCAGCCGAAGGGCGCGGCCTCACCGGCTCAGCCGTCGCCGGCGCTCGCCCCGTGGCTCCGCGCTGCGCTCGCCGTGCAGGCCCTCCTCCTGCTCGCGTTCGGGGTTCTGCTGTTCGCCGCTCCCGTCGGCCTCAGTTCGATCTGGCCCTGGCCGCTCACGCCCCTGACCGGACGGGCGATCGCCGCCTTCCTGTGCGGGTTCGGTGTGGCGGCGGCGTTCGCGGTTCGCGAGAACGACCTCGACCGCCTGTTCGGCTCGGCGCTCGCCTGGGCGGCACTCGGGGCGCTGGAGCTCGTGGCGGTTGCCATCCACGCCGGCGATCTGGCCTCCAGCGGGGCGGGGACGGCGCTCTACGTCGCCTTCTTCGCGTCGGTGCTCGTCCTCGGCTGCTACGGCGCGATCGCCGGCTGGGGCGTCAGGGCCGGCGCGTCGAGGGACTGACCCTCAGCCGCGCGTCGGAACGGCACGACGGGCCGGATCCTCGCGCTGACCGTAGAGCCGCTCGCGGATCTCGAGCTCCATCGCGGACGTGTCCTGCTCGCCGGCCAGCGGCTTTCCGCAGCCGCCGCAATGGGCTACGTAAGCGCGGCGCGCGAACGTGAAGCTGGTCTTTCCGCAATTCGGACAGCTGATTAGCGGCAATGCCTTCCGTCCTTCCGATCTTGTCTCGCCTCCGGCCGTGAACGACCGGTCGCGTATGACTCTACCTGATTTCAGGTATTGCGAGCGCCACCCGAGGGCCAAAACGGCGCCCGTGGCCGAATTTCGATGTCCATATCGTCGAACTTCGGCCAGCGACGGAGTCGGCGCCGTGGTCGAAATTCGGCCAGCGACGGAGTCGGCGCCGCGGCCCGGACACGGCCGGACGCTCAGGCGGATGGACGCAGCTCGCGCAGCGCTTCCTCGGGGTCGCGGTAGGCGTCGACCCTGACGCCGATCCCGTCGCGCATCGTCCACAGGTGCGCGTACCGGGTGTCCACCTCGATCCCGCTCGCCCTGCCGGTGGCGCTCAGATGAATCAAGACAGCGACCCGCTCGCCCTCGCGGACCGCGTCGTCGATTCGCTGGTGGAAGTCTCGCCACTCGGCCAGGAAGTCCCGCAGGAACCGGCCCAGCTCCTCGCGCCCCCTGAACTCCCCGCCGCCCGGCAGCTCGGGGCTGTCTCGCCATACGGCGTCTGGGTCGAGCGCTTCGAGGGCGGCCTCGACGTCGCCCTCGTTCAGCGCTTCGTAGGAGCCGCGAACCGTTGTGATGTCGGCGTCGCTCACCGATCGGCCGCGCCCGTCAACCCGCCAGCCAGCGCCTCGGGTTGTCGACCATCATCGTCTCGAGCTGGGCGTCGCTCATCCCGGCCTCTCGCAGGATCGGCACGACCTGCTCGAAGACCAGCGTCATGCTCCAGTCCTTGGCGGCGCCCCCGGCGAGGAGCTGCTCCTCGACCTCGACCGGGTACCAGTCGAGCGTCGCGCAGTAGTCCTGCGAGAGGAACATGCGGTCGGCGTAGCCTCGCTCCAGCAGGGCGGTCACGGTCGCGTTTCGCCTCTCGAACGCGAGGAAGATCTCCAGGCCGTATCGGTCCATGCCGATGTAGACGCCCTTCTCGAGCAGGCGCTCGATGTAGTCGAGGTCGTCGGTGTCGCCGGTGTGGGCGATCTGGACCTTGGAGAGGTCGACCCCCTCCTCCTCGAAGATCTCGATCTGGCGGATCCCGGTCTGGTTTGCGGGCCGCGAGTGGGCCATGATCGGCGCCCCGGTCCGCACGCTCGCCTGGGCGACGGCGCGGTGCACCTTCTCGATGTTCTCCGTCACCCCGGGCGCGTCCGCGGCGCATTTCAAGAACGCGGCCTTGATCCCCGTCCCCTGGATGCTCTCGGTGATGTCGTGGACGAACAGGTCGGCCATCGCGCCCGCGTCGCGGGTGACGAAGAACATCGGCAGGTAGTCGTAGGTGTAGATGCCGGTGCAGGGGACCACCTGAAGCCCAGATTCCTCCGAGACGCGGCGCGAGAACTCGACATCGCGGCCGCCGAACATCCCGGTGGGCTCGCAGATCGTCTTGACGCCCTGCTCGACGACCGCCCGGGCGCTCTGCATCGCGACCTCATGGAGGCCGTCGGGCCCAACGTCGCGCGGCGGGTCCACCGGCACCACCGATCCCAGGTGCGGCCACCAGGCTGCCACCGCCTCGTCGCGGTAGATCAGATGCTCGTGGACCAGCGTCGTCCCGAGCTGATCGGCATCGACCGGTCCGGTTACGGTCTCGACGGTCGCCATGGCGGCGGTCGTAGTCTACGAGCACCTTGCCGAGGAGCTGGATCATCGCGATGACGATCCTGATCGTCTGCCTGATCGCGTCGATGGTGATCGGGCTGGTCAAGCTGCTTTGAGCGGGATCGGTCGGGATAGGATGAGGGCTACCGAGACGATTCCCGCCTGACCGGCGACTAGACGAAGGGAGACCGCTTGTTCGAGCGCATCGTGGTTGGCACGGACGGCTCCGAGACGGCGAGCGAGGCTGTTCGCCAGGCGATCGAGTTGGCGAAGCTCGCCGGGGCGAAGCTGAGCGTGGTGGCGGCCTTCGAGCCGGTGTCGAGCGGTCGCCTACGCGAGGAGAAGGGCGAGGTGCCGGGCGACGTGTCCTATGCGGTGGGCCCGCGGGAGGACGTGAACGTGACGCTCGAGGCGGCCACCGGGCTTGCCAAGCAGGGTGGGATCGATGCCGAGCCGCATCCTCGGCAGGGCGACCCCGCCGACGCGATTCTGGACGTCGCCGAGGAGGTCGGCGCCGACTTGATCGTGGTCGGCAACAAGGGGATGACGGGCGCCAAGCGGTTCCTGCTCGGAAGCGTTCCGAACAAGGTCTCCCACCACGCTCCCTGCAGCGTCTGCATCGTCCGCACGACGTAGCGCCCCGGCGCGGCGCGCCCGCTCAGCAGGTGTCGGACGAGGTCGCCCGGGCCGCGTCGAGCAGGCCCGCGCCGTAGTACAAGGGATCGCCCGGCAGGGTGGCGCAGCTCTCGAGCCGGTCGCCGACCTGGGAGGGGGTCAGCGCGGGGTTCTCGGCGAGCAGCAGGGCCGCGACGCCGCTCACGTGGGCGGCGGACATCGAGGTCCCGGCGAGTCCCACGATTCCGAACTTGTCGTAGTTGCCGTTTGACGCCGGCTTTCGCAGGAGGCTGTACTGGCGGATCGCGTACGGCTTCCCGGAGGTGCTGCAGCTCGGGTTCCCGGTCACGGCGCTGGTGTCGCCACCGCCGCCCGGCGCGAGCAGGTCGAGCCCCGCCCCATAGTCGGAGTAGGCGCCCAGGCAGCCTCGATAGGTCGAGGCGCCGACCGCGATCACGACCCCGGCGTGGGCCGGGAACGCGACGCTCGGCCTGCTCTGATTCCCGGCCGCGGCGACCAGCACCACGCCGTGGTTGTTCGCGTACTTGACGGCGTCGCATACGCCCGCGATCTGTGAGCACCGCTTGATCGGGGGCTGGAACTCGAGGCTCAGGTTGATCACGTCGGCGCCGTGGTCGACCGCGTAGCGGATTCCGCGGGCGATGTTCGCCGCCGTTCCCTTCTCCTGGCGGTTCAGCACCCGAACGGGCATCAGGTTGACGTTGTAGGCGATCCCGGTCAGGCCCTTGTGGTTGTTGGTGGATTGCACGATCGTGCTGGCGACGTGGGTCCCGTGGCCGTTTTGGTCGAGCGGCGAGGTGTCGCTGTCGACGAAGTCCTTGGGGGCGAGGAACCGATCGCTCGGGGGCAGGTCGGGATCATGGCTGTAGTTGGTGCCCTTGCCCTTGTACGCGACCCCCGTGTCGAGGACCGCCACGGTCACCCCCTTGCCTCCTCCGTGCCCCGCGTCACGCAGGTTCTGCCAGGCGCCCTGGACGCTCGCTCCGCCCGGGGTCTGCAGGGTGGGGGCGCGGAAGTTCCACTGGTCGATCCTCCAGCCGTGCGGGCCGAGGTGCGGCGAGCCCGGGTCGTAGGGATTCCACAGCGCCGCGCCCCTCGCCAGATAATTCGGGTTCGCGTAGGCGACGGCGGGGTTGCCGCGCAGCAGATGCACCGCCTCGGGCACGCTGACCGTGGCCGGGAGGTTGACCGTCTGCTCCACGGGCTGGCCCTTGAACTTGGTCAGGACCTGGCCGCGCACGTATGGGAGCTCGGTCGCATGGGCGGACGGCGCCGCGAGGGCGATGCCCGCCAGGGCAAGGAGAAGCGCTTGGGCCCGCCGTAGCCTCATCCCTGCCTTGTAACACGGTTCGGGCCCCGAAGTATTGATACTGCGCGCATGCAGGAAGGCCGCGCAGGCACGGATTCGGACGGGTTTGCGGACGCCGATCGGGGCTTCATGCTGGCGGCGCTCGGCGAGGCCGAGCTCGCCGCGGAGCGTGGCGAGGCGCCGATCGGCGCGGCGGTGGTCGGCGAGCGCGAGGTGCTCGCCGCGGCCGGCAACCGGCGCGAGGAGCTCTCCGACCCCACCGCCCACGCCGAGGTGCTCGCGATCCGCGAGGCCGCCCGGGCGCTCGGCGGCTGGAGGCTCTCGGACTCGACCCTCTACGTCACGCTCGAGCCGTGCTCGATGTGCGCCGGGGCGATCATCCTGGCGCGGGTTCGCCGGGTCGTCTTCGGCGCGCGCGACCCGAAGGCGGGTGCGGCCGGAAGCGTCCTGGACGTGCTCGGCGAGCCCCGCCTCAACCACCGCCCGCAGGTGGCCGGCGGGTTGATGGCCGCCGAGTCGGCGGCGCTCCTCGAGGCGTTCTTCAAGGCCCGTCGCTAGCCGAGCCCGCCGGTTCCGGGTTGACTCGCCTCTAGCCTGCTCGGGCATGGAGGGTGTCGAGTCGGGGATCTCCGGGCGCTACGAGCGCGGGAGCGAGGAGTTCTCGAGAGTTCTCGCCTTCAGCGATGGGCTGTTCGCGATCGCGATGACCCTGCTGGTGGTCGGGATCACTGTGCCGGTCCTGAAGCACGAGGGCAGTGTCCACGACCTCGCCAAGGCGCTCGGCGACCTGGTGCCGAACTTCACCAGCTTCTTCATCAGCTTCGCCGTGATCGGCCGCTACTGGGCGGCCCATCACCAGTTCGTCGCGATGCTCGCGCGGATGGACTCCAAGTTCATCGGCTTGAACCTCGTCTATCTCGGCTTCATCGCCTTCCTGCCGTTTCCCACCGCCCTGCTCGGCCAGTTCTTTGAGAATCCGCTCTCCATCGTGGTCTACGCGGTCGCTGTGGCGATCGTCAGCGGCATGGAGGTGGTGCTGTTCAGGCATGCCCAGCGCCACGAGCTGCTCAGACGGACCCTCCCCGAGGACGTCTACCGGTTTGGTGTCACCGCGTCGCTGTCGCCCGTCGTGTTCTTCGTGCTCTCGATGCCGGTGGCGTTCGTGAACACGACGCTCGCCGTGATCATCTGGTTTGGGGCGATCCCGTTCAACGCGGCCTTGAGTCGCAGAAAGCCCCCGGAATCCGAGCGCTACCTGGGTATCTGACCCGCGGCCGGCGCTAGCCCAGGTGCACCACGAACAGCGCGACCAGCGCCGCGATCGCGATCAACGCGCCGATCAGCTCGCCGGCGATCCAGCCGATCGTGCGGGTCGAGCCGTCGAGGTCCTCGGGATCGAGGACATTCAGCAGCCGGTTCGTCATCGGTCACCTCTCTTTCTCGCGCCTGCGGGGTTAGCTGTCGGGCTCGCGCTGAAAGAGATGCGCTACGGAGCTGAGCTCCGATTCGCCCCTGGATCCGAGGACCCTTTTGGTTCCCCCGCTCCCCTCCTCGACGAGGGGACTAGGCAGGTCTTGACGTCGCTGGCATCACGCTACTAAGCGGGCTGGATGCATGCGCTGGTTCGGGCCCGAGCGGTCCCGGTCGGCGAAATTCAGCGGAATGAGGAGGCGGTCGGCGCGCCCCGATGCCCACCCCGAACGCGGCGACGGCCCGCCGGGAACGGGCCGCCGCCATCCGGGGGTACGGGAGGTCAGTGCCGGACGACCCGCACCGACTTGACGACGTGGACGCGCTGGCCTCCGATCCTCACCTTGGCCTTGATCCAGATGTGATTGTGGTGACGAACCCGCTTCGCAAAGCCGTGCTTCAGATGGAGCCGGATGCGGCGGTGCTTCGCCGCGCCGAGCTTCGCTCTGCGGGTGTTGGTGATCTTGTGGCCCTTCTTGGTCAAGCGCGCGCTGAACTTCATCGCGCACTTGTTCGGGCGCGCCGCGCCCGGGCAGCGGGCCCTGAAGGTGATCCCGTGCCGCTTGAGAGTCACGGCGCCCAGGCCTTCGCGCACCCGCTGGGTGAGGTGGTGGATGCCGCCGCCGTCGTTGCCACCCCCGCTGCGCCTGGCGCGCAGGAGGACGTCGTCGTAGCCGACGTTTCCGCTCGGGTTCACCTGCACGCCGAGGACGAACTTCGACGTGATCCGGACGCGATAGCGGTCGCCGATCGTCAGCTTGCCCGGCGACACCGAAGCGCGGCTCGGTCGCCACGAGCTCTGATCGCCGATCGGCCTCTGGGAGATCAACCGGACCGACGCGCCCGGTTGTGAGAGGTCGAGGAGATCGACGTAGAAGCTGGCGCTGTTGCCGGTCACCGCGAGGAGGGCGGTGAGCTCCGCGCGCCGCTTCATCGCGAAGACGAGGCGCCGCGGTTCATGCCCCTTGGCCCCCCTGTACGTGAACACCGGGCTCTTGTAGGTCCCGCGCGACGTTGTCAGCGCGCCGGCCGGCGACGAGACGCTGGTCCGCAGGTAGCCGTCGCCCGATCCTCCCGCGCCGCCGCTCGCTGCGTGGTCGTTGGTGATCGTCGGGCAGGTGACCGAGGGGACGCAGGTGCCGTTGATCGAGCTCGAGCCGTGCCATCCGCCGTCGCTCGAGTGGAAGGTCCGTGCCTCCTGGTGGCGTGGGTAGGTCGAGCTGGCCGCGCCGGCCACCGCCGCGGCGCCCAGCGCCACCGCCATCGCCGCCCCGCTCACCAACAGCCCCACCTTGATCCTGGAGTGCATACCGCCTCCTCGTCTCTCCGCCCCCGCCGGGCGGTGTTGTTGCCTACTTTCACTACGTGAAAATAAGTAGGCGCCGCCGAGGATGCGCCAGTCGAATTGCGTTGTGGACGTACGTATGAGCGGCCGCGTCAACCGTCCGAAGAGGACGCCGAAGGGTCGTGGATGCGTCGCGCGTCCTGATCGGGCGGCCCGGGATCGATCGGCGGAGCCCTTGACGGGCGTCGCCGGTGTCGCGTAAGGTCGAGGTGTTCCTCACCCGGCGATGGGAGGCAGAGATGCGCAAGCTGGTTATCGCCCTGTTAGTGGTCTGCGTGGCGGTTGGAGCCTCGGTCGGCGTCGTCTTCGGGACGGGCTCGACCTCGTCCACGGCGATCAAGGCGTCCGCGCTCGACACCGCTTCGATCCCCATGCATCGGGTTGCCGCTCCGAGCGCCAACGCCTCGACCGCGGCGGCGAAGAGGTCCCGCAGGCAAAAGGTGATCTACCTCGAGACCAACGTCTTCACGCTCCGTCACGGAGCCAACGACGGCGCGACGGGGACATGCCCCAGGCACTCGAAGGGGATCAACGGCTATTTCGGCTCCGACACCCCGGGCGTCGTGCCCACCTATGACGCGGTCGGAGGCTCGCCGCGAAAGTGGAGCATCGTCGTCATCAACATGACCACCACCAACGCGCACGTGTTTCTCGGGACGGTCTGTCTGAAGCTCTTGAGCTAGACGCCTCTTGAGCTAGACGCCCGTCGGATTCCAGCGGAGAGGGTGGGATTCGAACCCACGAGGCGGTTTGACCCGCCCACGCGATTTCCAGTCGCGCACCTTAAGCCGCTCGGTCACCTCTCCGAGCGACCGGGACGATAGCCGCCACCAGCCAGGTTGACGCGGTGGGGGGACGTCGGACCCGGGAAGCCGGGATTTGACCCGGCTCGCCCACCGCCGCATGATCCAACGCTCAGCGCTTCCATAACATCAGCCCGATGGCGGTCGAGGGCACCTGGAGCGTCTACCTGTCGGGCGAGATCCACTCCGACTGGCGCGAGCGGATCGCCGAGGGCGTTCGCGAAGCGGGCCTGCCGGTCGAGCTGCTCTCCCCGGTGACCAACCACTCGGCTTCCGACGACGCCGGCGCGAGCATCCTGGGTGAGGAGGACGAGCCCTTTTGGCGCGACCACAAGGGGGCCGGCGTGAACGCCGTCCGCACCCAGACGCTGCTTCGCCGGGCCGACGTCGTCGTGGTCCGGTTCGGCGACAAGTACCGGCAGTGGAACGCCGCCTTCGAAGCCGGGTACGCCGCCGCGCTCGGCAAGCCGGTCGTCACCCTCCACGACCCCGAGCTCACTCACGCCCTCAAGGAGGTCGATCGGGCGGCGATGGCCGTTGCCCAGACACCCGAGCAGGTGGTCGAGGTGCTTCGCTACGCGATCTCGGGCTGAGGTGTCGAGGGGCGGCGGGGAAGCCGGGTCGGATGCCCCGCTCGAGAGACGGCGTATCTACGCGGCGACCACCGCCGACGGGTCGCGATCCCCGAGCGCCGTGACGGCGCCTCCGCCTGGTCGAACGGTGATGTTTCGTCGCGCCGGACGTTCGGCAGCGTCGGCGGCCGGCTGAAGCTCGCGACGCTCGAGCACGGTGCGGATCACGATCTGCATCTCGAGCATCGCGAAGCTCGCCCCGATGCAGCGCCGCCTCCCGCCGCCGAACGGGATCCAGGTGTAGGTACCCGGGGGTTCGTCGAGGAAGCGCTCGGGACGGAACTCGTAGGGGTCGGGGTAGATCGCGGGGTCGTGGTGGATGAGATAGGCGTTCGGGACCAGGCAGACGCCGGTCGGATAGGTCCAGCCCCCGACCTCGAACGGCTCCTTGACCAACCGTGGCTCGACGTTGGGAAGCACCGGCCGGCGCCGAAGCGTCTCCTGAATCGTGGCGATGAGGTAGGAATCGCCGTCGGAGTCGAGTTCCTCCACCAGCCGGGAGAGCACGCGCGGCTGACGAGCGAGGCGCTCGAAGGCCCACGAGAGCGACGAGGCGGTGGTCTCATGCCCCGCGACGAGCAAGGTCATCAGCTCGTCGCGCAGCTCCTGGCCCGACATCGGCGAGCCGTCCTCGTGGCGCGCCTCGAGCATCATCGCGAGCACATCGTCGCGTTCGCCGTCGTCGCTTCTTCGCTCCTCGATCAGCTCGAACACGAGCTCGTCGACCTCTCGCTGGAGTCGTACGAACTCGGCGAACGGGCCGAATCGCTCCAGGATCCGGGCCAGCCAGCCATCTGGGTCGGGCGGGGAGAGGCTGATCGGCCGGTCGCCGAACTTGAGCATGTCGCTGAGCCGCCCCCGAAGCGCATCGAGCCGTGGACCCGGGTCGAGCCCGAACACGGCCCGCAGGATGATCTCCAGCGTCAGGTGCTGCATCCGCGGCTGCAGCGGGATGCCCTGGCCGCGGGGCCAGGCGTCGACCTCGCGTTCGGCGACCTCGGACATGAGGCCGCCGAGGCGGGCCATCTTCTCGCCGTGGAAGGCGGGCAGGACGAGCTTTCGCTGCTCCATGTGCGCGGCCTCGTCGAGCAGGATCACCGAGTTCTTGCCGACCACCGGCTCGAGCACCCGAGCGCCCTCGCCCGGGTGGAGGACGTCGGCCGGGGCCATGAACACCTCCTTCACCTCGTCGGGGTCGGAGAGGACCACGAACGGGGGCGCCGCAGGGAAGCGAACCGTGAACCGCTTCCCGTAACGGGCCCGGCAGCGCTCCGAATACGCGAAGGGCCGCGTCCACATGCCGACGCCCTGGATCAGGCTCGGATACCGGGGGCCTGGGGGTAGTGCTGAGCGCATCGCCGCGTCGCCTTCCATCAAAGCATCTCTCAGGAAGCGGCGTCGCGGTGTGACGATGCGCACATCTCGAATGGGCCGGCGCTAGCCTTCGGCCCGACCACCTTGGAGGGGTGGCAGAGTGGTTGAATGCGGCGGTCTCGAAAACCGTTATGGGCTGTTTCGGTCCATCGAGGGTTCGAATCCCTCCCCCTCCGCTGTTGCGCGCGTTGGTCGAGCCGACCTGCCTGGGATATCGTTCATAGCGGCATGTGCATGCAGTGCATGATGACCGCGGCCGCGAGCGTCAGCACCGCCAGCGGTCTGCGGGTGTGGCTCGGCAATCACGTCGGCAAATGGCTGACACCGAGGCGCCTGCGCTTGATCACCATCGCGCTTTTTGCTTTGGCCATCTTGGCCTCCGGCCTCTTCGTCAGTGGCTCGAGCTCCCCGGCGGCAAGCTGACGCTACGAGCAGCGCGGGCACAGTCCATGAAGCGTCACATCGTGGGCTGAGACGTCGAAGTCGCTTCGTCGGGAGAGATCGGTGATCGCCCTCTCTAGCTTCGCGTCGTGGAAGGGGAGAACGCGACCGCATCGGTCGCAGAGGAGATGGTGATGGTGCTCGCCGCTGGGCTCGGCAGGCTCATACGTTGCGACTCCGGTGCCCAGATCTAGGCGGTGGACGAGGCCGAGCTGCTCGAGTTGGTCGAGAGTGCGGTAGATGCTCGCCCGGCCCACCCCGGGTCCCGCGCCCCGAAGCTCATCCTCGATCTCCTGGGCGCTGAGCGCGCAAGCCTGGCGCCCCAAACATTCGATCACCGCCCTTCTCGCCGCTCCCTTCTGGTAGCCGGCTTCTGTAACGCTCGCCGAGGCGTGCTCGACCCACTCGCGGTGGCGGGGAGGACGTTCGGCGCTTGCTCCGCGATCAGCCATCGGTACCTGCGGTAATCGCGCTCGGCGGGGCCGCGATTCGAGCCGCACGGAGGTCGCCCCGCTCTTTGATGCTGCGCACAACGACCGCCACAAGGTACGCCAAGGTGGCGATCCCGACTACGGCGGAGCTCGGCGGCACGGACGAGATGGTGTAGCTGAGCGCCAATCCGCTCCACATTGCCGCCACTGCGAGCGCCCCCGAAAGCGCCAGGCCCCACCACGGGCGGCTGGTCAGGAGCCTTGCAGCACCCGCCGGCGCGGCGAGGAGACCCAGCAGGAGCAGCGCTCCAACTGCCTGGGTCGCCTGGGCAGCGACGATCGCAAGCAGGACCAGGAAGGCGATCCCGAGGGCTCGCACCGGGACCCCGACGCCGCGCGCGACTCCGGGATCGACGGAGGAGAACAGGAGCGGGCGCGCGATCGCCACCAACGCGAGGACGCTCGCGAGCCCGATCACGGTCGCGAGGCGAGCGTCGGCGGCGCTGAGGCCGAAGATCGAGCCGAACAGCACCCGCACCGCGGCCGTCCCGTTCGAGCCACTGGCGTTGACGGTGAAGATCGAGAGGAAGAGGACGCCAAGACCCAGGATCCAGGCAAAGACCGAGCCGATCACGACATCGTCGGCGCGGGAGCGATCGCCGAGCACTCCCAGGCCAACCGCGACCAGGATCGTCGCTGCGAACAAGCCGAGGCGGATGTCAATACCGGCGGCCGCGGCCGCGAGGGCGCCGGTGAACGCGACGTGACTGAAGGCGTCCCCCGCGAAGACCTGGCTACGGAGGACGACGAAGTAGCCAACGAGCCCGCAGGCAAGCGCGATCGCAGTACCCGCGAGGAACGCGTTTCGCATGAACTCGTGGGCGAACATCAGCCGGCGGCTACCGTCCTAGCCGGATGGCGTCGGACGCCGACCGCCACGCGGACGCCGACGTAGAGCGCGAAGGACAGCGAGGTGACCCAAAAACCGACCGGATAGGGGGAGAAGTAGGCGATGCTCAACCCGATCCAGGTGACGAACAGCGCGATCACGACCGAGATGGCGAGTCCGAGAACGGGCCGTGCCGTCAGTTGCTGAGCGGTAGCGGCCGGGGTGACGAGGAGGGCGAACACCAGGAGGGCGCCGGTGATCTGCGCGGTGGCCGCCACCGCGAGGCCGAGCAGGAGCAGGAAGCCGACGTCGAGAGCGGCTGTAGGAACACCCCGAGCCCGGGCGACGGCGCCGTCGATCGATGCAAAGAGCAACGGTCGGCCGACGGCAGCCAGAATGCCGACCGCCGCGACGGCGATCCAAAGCAGGGTTTGGACCTGAGCCGCCGTGATCCCGAGAAAGGTCCCAAACAGAAGCGTCTCGAGGTCGCTGAGCTGGCCTCGGTAGAGGCTGACGAACAGGAATCCGAGTCCCAGGCCAAACGCCTGGACGGTGCCGATCGCGGCCGACTCGCTGCTTTGTCCGCGCGCTTGCCCCCCCGATCCGACCGCGAGTGCCAGTGCGCCGAGGCCGCAAAAGCCGTAGTACCCGATCGCGACGGAAAGCCCGGCGAGGGTCGCCGCCGCGGCGCCCGGAAAGGCCACCACCGCGAGGGTGTGGCCTGCAAAGGTCTGGCGGCGAAGCACCATGAACCAGCCGATCGCCCCCGCAATCACCGCCACGATCGTTCCGGCCTGAAGCGCCTGGACCATGAACGGATAGGTCGTCAGCTGAGTCCAGTCGGAGATCGGGTCGAGTGACAGGGCTGCCATCAGTGTTGGTGTCGGGAGCTGTGGATCGCCGGAGGCTCGGGCGTTCCGACGACGACCAGCCGTCCGCCCGATGTCTCGAGGACCTCAATCGGCGTTCCGTACAGACGGCTCAGGGTTTCGCTCCTGATGACCTCACGGGGCGCTCCCTCCACGCCCCGCCCGCCTGCGAGGTAAACGACACGATCGAGGTAGCCGAGGATCGGATTGACGTCGTGGGCGACCAGGAGGACCGTCACCCCCTCGGTGCGAGAGACTCGCTGCACCAGCGACGCGACCACCCCTTGGTTGGGAAGATCGAGGCTGTCAAGGGGCTCGTCGAGCAACAGCATCTGCGGCCTGCGGACGAGGGCCTGAGCGATCAGCAGACGCTGTTGCTCGCCCCCCGACAGCTCGCCGATCGGGCGATCGGCATAGAGGCTCGCGCCGACCAGGTCGATCACCTCTTCGACCCGTCGATGCGCGTCAGCGGCCGGCCCACTCAGCCAACGCGGCATCGGAAGCCCCCAGCGGACGCCGTCGAGCCCCAGGCGCACGACATCACGACCGCGGATCCGGGTCGAGGGCTCGAAGCTTCGGCGCTGCGGCAGGTAGCCGATCGCGGAGTTGAGCCGCCCTGGTGGCCGGCCGAGGACCGTTGCCGACCCGGCGCCGAGGGGTTGCAGGCCGAGGATGACGTCGAGGAGGGTGGACTTTCCGGCGCCGTTTGGCCCAAGCACCGCGACGAATTCCCCGCGGGCCACGCGGAGGTCGAGCCCCCTCCAGACCACTCGTCCCCCCCGAGCTGCCTGCGCGCCGGCGAGGGTCAAGGCCGCGCCGCCTCCAGACCGGAGCTCCGGAGCGTCAGGGGCGGTTGCCGTGCTGGGCCGAGGGGTCATCGGCTGGTTGCACTGGCGAGCGCCACGCGAAGGCTCTCGAGCTCGCGGGACTGCCAGGCCTCGAAACTGACACCGGCAGGGGTGGGCGTCTCGGTGACGGTCGTGATCGGGATCCCCGCGGCCCGTGCCTCGTCGTTCAGGCGTTGGACGTCCGGGGTAGCGTTCTGGCTGTTGTAGACCCAGATCTTGATTCGGTGATCGTTGATCTGCCGATCGGTGGTCACCTTCTCGGCCGGAGTGGGCTCAGTTCCCTCTGAGATCGCGTCGAGGAATCCGGCTGGGGTCACGAGCCGCAGGCCGAGCGCCGGGGCGAGTGGCGCAAAGATGCTCTCCGAGGCGCCTACGGGTGTCCCGGAATATCGAGCCTTGATCTGGCGAATCAACCGCCTGTAACGGGCGAGCGACTTGGTCCTGAATGCGGTCTGCCGGCGTTCGAAGTAGGCGCGGTCCCCGGGATCCGCCTGCTCGTACTGGGCGGTGATCTGACCAACCACCCGCTCCACTGCGCCCGGCGAGTTCCACTGGTGAGGGTTGTCCCCGGCCTTCAGCCCGAGCAGATCCCCGACGCTGAGGACCACCCGCCCGGGCGTCGGGTTTGCCGCCAGGAGCTTCGAGGCCCAGGCGTCGTACCCGATCCCGTTCACGATCGCCATCCGAGCGCCTGCCATCGTCCGCGCGTCGTCGCTGGTGGGCTCGTAATCATGGGGGTCCGTGGCCGGGTTGGTGATGATGCTCGTCACCTCGACCCGATTGCCTCCGAGCTGCTCGGCGATGCTCCCCCAGAAGCTCTCAGCCGCCACGACCTGAAGCTTTCCGGAGTCGCTCGCGACCGATCCCTGGCCGCAACCGGCGAGGATCGCGCCGAGCGCGGCGGCGGCAACGATGGGAAGGGAGAGTGTCCTTGGCATGTCGAGGCCCGTTCGTCTCTTCGCGGACTCGCGCGTATCGCAAGTGCGGAGGACGGGGGACCCTAGCACGAGAATGAGACTTGTTCTCGCTTTCATTTGGTCGACGAAATCGACCTGCCGGGGGGGTCAACGGCGAGGAGCCGCGCTTAGCGCAAGCGGCTCGACGCGAGCAGCGGCACGTCGTGAACGATCTGCTTCGGCTTGAAGTTGGCCGGGTAGAGCGTCGTTATCTTGCCGCTGCCCGAGATCCCGTAGATCAGCGCCGAGTGCTCGACCGCGTCGGGGCTGTTGCGGCTCGGGTCGGTCTTGGAGACGATGTTCCAGTCGTGCCAGACGTTCTCGAGCTGGGGTCCCGACCCGATCAGGTACTGCATCCGCCCGGTCATCTGGTGGTCGGCGAGGAAGGCCTTGACCGTCTTCGGGGTGTCGCCCTTCGGGTCGACGGACACGGCGATGATCTGCACGTCCTTCGCCTTCGCGCCGAGCTGATCCTGGGCGGCATGCAGGTTCGAGACGATCAGCGGGCAGATGTCCGGGCAGTGGTCGTAGATGAAGGTGACCAGCACGGCCTTGCCGTTGTAGATTCGGGCCGGGCTCGTCTCCGCACGGGCTGAGAGGGCGAAGCGCTAGCAGCCGGTGGTGGGGCAGATACCCCGATCGATCATCTCAGCCTCGATCGCCGCTTGGTGGCTGCCTCCATAGAGGTCGTCATCCGCGGCCAAGAGGGCATTGCCGGCGTCACGGAAATGCTCATTGGCCGTGTACATGAACTGCGAGGCGATCAAGTCCCTATCGATCACGGCGCGCCCCGCCTGGTCCGTGCCCACCCGGCCCCGCAGATCCCAAAGGGCGCTTGACCAGACCGTCCCCACGCAATGGATGTCCAACGGGCCGGCTGGAAAGCCGTTGCTGCAGTCGCGCTGGTTGGACTCCTCCTCGCTCACCGTGCTGGGGTTGTCGGCCCGGCGTCCGCAATGTCGACCGAGCGAGGGAAAGAACGTGCCCCAGCTCTGCGAGTCCCAGTCGAAGATGCAGACGTCGTCGGTGTTCGTGGTCCCCGGTACCTGAGCCGACATCGCGGCCGCCAGGTAGTCGGCGGAACCCTCGGCGAGTGACCCAGCATCCAGACCGCTGCTCTGGAGGAAGGCAGGCGCCTGGCTGTCCTGAATCGAGTGCCCGTATTCGTGAGAGATGACGTCCCCGTCCTCGCCATCGTCAACACCACCCGTCCCCAGCGTCAGGGTCCTGGTGAACGAGGAGTAGAAGGAATTGTCCTGGCTGATCTTGTCGGCGAGGACGACCTGGCGCCGGTTGTCGACGTTGTGGAAGCCGAGGCTACGGATGTAGGACTGCTCGCGGTCGACGTGGTAGTAGGCCATCAGCGCCTCGAACTTCTGACTGGCCCTCTTTACCCGCTTCCAGTTCAGGGACCTCCGGCACACCCGCGCTCTGTTCCTGCCGACACGTACATTCACAAAGCGGCCTTTGAGGCAATGCTGGTGCGGGGAGATGTGACGTAGCGCGACTCGGACCCGCAGCCGGTTCAGGCGCTTGAAGTTCCGGCCCGACTTGTCGCGCAGACCGGCGTTGCCGTGGTTGGTGACCACCGGATTCGGGACGAAGATTCTCGCCTCGCCACTTCGGTAGTCGCGGAGCAGATTGTGCGCGGCTAGGACGCGGCCCGTTCTGGCGTCCACGAGGACCGCAAAGTCACCGAGCGGTTGAGCAGAGGGGATCGAGATGTTCCAGGCGAGGACTCCCCCCGCGCTTGGCGTGATAACCAGCCGGGCCGACCGCGCGCCGCGAAGTTGTGATGTCTTGACGGCATCCTCGGCTGCGCCAATCGCACTGGCCCTGGAGACCGCTGGGGCGCTGGGAGCGGAGATCCGAGCCCGGTGTGCCTCGGCAACAACCTGAGGCGAACCATCGGGCGGGTCGTTGACCACGGCCTCGCTGCCGAGCACGGGCACGCTCTTCACCCGCCGCTGGAATCGATACACCGTCGAGCCGCCGGGCAGGGAAATCGTCCGCGTGTGCTTGAGCTGGGAAGCCGGGACGCGAGCTCTCCGCAACTGATGCGCCACCTTGGCGGGCATCGCCGGCGCGGATCCGGCGACTGCGAGAAGCGCGAGGGATGAAGCGGCTGCCGCGATTCCGGCGCGGCCCCCCCACCTCATCGGCGCGGATGATCGGTAGCCCAGACAGCGGTTGCCCCTGCTCACTTGTGGCGAGGCTAGCACCCACTGGACGAGCGCTCGCCGGATGCGCCTTCGGCCGCTCCGCGCGTCCCTAGCAGCGCTTCCCGCTTGGATGATCGGGAACCCGACCCGCCCGATCACCGACCTTGGCGCCCAGCGACTTGAGGAACCGAGCCATCTCTCGTCCGGAGTGGGTCTTCATGCCCTCGCGGTAGCAGGGAGCGGCCCGGGTCTCTCCGCGGCGATTGGCCCAGCCGATCTCCAGGCCCGATGAGCCCGGAAGGGCGGTTGCGATCCGCTCGCCGGCCGCGACCCTCTTCCCCTTGGGCACCATCTTCTTCAGCTGCTCGGCCACGTAGATGATGTCGCCGCGGTGATCGCCGTTCGTCAGCTTGTACCAGATGAAATGCCCCCCGGGCCAGCCCGAATGGCTATCCGAGCCGAGGACCTTGGCGTTGCCGATGGCCACAAGGGCGTGCTTGCGGTGGGGA
Organism: uncultured bacterium; assembly: GCA_963720685.1. Classification (GTDB taxonomy): domain Bacteria; phylum Actinomycetota; class Thermoleophilia; order Solirubrobacterales; family 70-9; genus AC-56. Next base: position 478,915 of record CAVRGF010000005.1, read on the forward strand.
ACGTAGTCCACCCCCATGTCGATCCTGCCCTCGTACCATCGCGCGGGTTTGAAGGGATTCACGTAGCCGTTGTGGTCACCGGGCCTGCGGGTGCCTCCGTCCGACGCGCCGGCCGGAGTGGAGAGGACGACAATCGATGTGCCGATGCAAAGCGCTGCGGCCACAACCCTGATGCGAGTCCCAAGCAAGACCGTCTCCTTCGTTGGCCTGCGGGGTTAGCTGTCGGGCTCGCGCCGAAAGAGCGGCGCTACGGACAACCTTCGTCCGATTCGCCCCCGGGGACGGCCTTCGACGCCGCCCCTTTGGTTCCCCCGCTCCGTTGCGGCCGGGCCGCGACGGATTCGGCAGATAATTGGGCGGCGCCAGTATAGCCCGGGCTGCGGAAGGTCGGACGGTGCTCGCGCCGGGTGGCGGCGAAAGTCGACTGGCATCCTGGATCGTTGTGACGGCCTCGATACCGAGCCCACCAGCGAACGGCCTCCATCTCGGGCCCTTGCTCGTCCATGCCTACGGGCTGGCCTACGTCGCCGCGGTCGTGGCGGCGGTTCTGATCACGTCGAGGCGCTGGCAGCGCCAGGGCGGGGATCGGGGGCTCGTCCAGGAGGTCGCCCTGTGGGGATTTCCCGCCGGCCTGATTGGCGGCCGGCTCTACTTCGTCGCGACGAGCTGGAACGAGGTTCCCCATCACTGGTGGGGCCCCCTCGCGGTCTGGGACGGCGGCCTCGGGATCTGGGGTGGGATCGCCTGCGGATGCCTGGCCGGGGTCTGGGTCCTGCGACGCCGCGGCGCGGACATCTCACGCTTCCTGGACGCCGCCGCTCCGGCGCTCCTCGTCGCTCAGGCGATTGGGCGGCTTGGCAACTACTTCAACCAGGAGCTCTTCGGCGGGCCGACCTCGCTTCCCTGGGGGCTCCAGATCGACCCGGCCCACCGACCTCCCGGGTACACGGAGTTCACGACTTTCCACCCGACCTTCCTCTACGAGATCGTCTGGAACCTGGCTCTGGCCGGGTTTCTCGTCTGGCTGGGAAGGAACCGCAGGCTGCGCCCGCCTGGCCTGTTCGCCCTCTACGTCGCCGGATACTCAGGCTTTCGGATATTCGAGGAGCTGTTGCGAGTCGACCCAGCGCACCATCTGTTGGGGCTGCGCCTGAACTTCTACGTGGCAACCCTGCTCTGTTTGGTCGGGCTGGCGTGGTTCGTGCGCACCCAGCGCGGCGCAAGCGGCCGCTGGAGGAGTCGCGGCACGATGCTGTTTGCGGCGGGCGCCGCCGCTCTCTTATGCGGCTGCGGCCAGCAGGCCGAGCCGGGTGCTCATCTTCGCGGCAGCGCGATGAGCCAGCTGCGGATCGCTCCCCCGGCTGTCATGTCGCCCGGCGGCCATGCGCCGATCTCGAACCCCCCGGGGGTGGTGGAGTTTCCCCAGGTTCCGTAGTGGGCGGTGGCGATCGGTTGGCCGATCGAGACACTGGCTCCGTCTGCGACCGTGGGGACGCAATGGCCGTAGTAGAAGTCGCCAAACGAAGTGTGGATGATCGGGTATGAGGCACCGAACCCGGCAGGGTCGTGCCCGATCGTCACCGTGCCGGAGCCCATCGCAAGGAGGGGCGACCCAGGAGCCGTGGTTCCATCGACACCTTGGTCCGTTCGTCCCCAGGTGATTGGCGAGGAGGCCGGGAACGGGGAGATGGCCTGCCCCGCCGGCACGGGTCCGAGCTGGGACGCGAACGGAGGAGTGGGACTTGTCACTCCGGATGCCGAGGTCTCAGGTGTGGTCGGGGGCGTTGGGGTCGCCTTTGCTGCCTGAGCCGCGTCAATTCTCCGTTGAACGGCGCTGATTTCGCGTTGGAGCTGCTCTCCGTTCGACCGGGCCTCCGAGAGGAGGCCCTGCTTTCGATCCTGGGCGGCGGCGAGGGCGCCCTGGCGAGCCTGGAGCTGGTTCTGGGTTCGGGCCAGCTCGTCGCGCTGCGCGGCTAGACGTTTGGTGGTCGCAGCGATTCGATTCACGGTGTCCCGGGTTTGGTTTCGGAGTGTGCGGACGCCGGTGACGATCGAGGTGTCCTGGCTCTGGATCGATTGCAGGTACTCGTAGCGTGAGCTGAGCTGGCTGAAGCCATGGGCCTTGAGGATCACGGTCAGGGCATCGGGTTGATTGGACTCATAGATGGCAACGAGACGCTGCTTGAGGACCCTCAAAGCGGCGTGGAGGCGCCCCCGAAGCCTGTTCAGCTTCGCCTGGGCCCTCTGCAGCTCGGCCCGCTTCATCTCGAGTTGGCGCTGGACGCTCGCCTGGCGGCTGCGAAGCGTCGCGACCTGGTCGGAGAGCTGGCTGATCTGGCTGGAGTAGCGCTCGAGCGTGGCGCTGAGCGCGGCCTGTTGCGAGCGATCCTGCGCAAGTTGGCTACGTTTCGCCGAGAGCTGGTTTCGAAGGTCCTGCGCCGGCGCCACGGCCGGGAGGCCGACAAGGACCATGGCGATCAGGAACGCAGCGAAACCAAACGCGGCCACGCGGCGCTGCGGACTTGAGGCTGTCGGCTTCGTCATCGCTTTCGTCGCCTACGGGGTTAGCTGTCGGGCTCGCGCTTTATGAGGTCGCGCTTGGTCCGCTGGGCCACCTGGCCTTGGACCGTTCGCCCCGGGGAGTGATTGGTTCCCCCGCTCCACCCGTCCATGGTCGGGTGGATTCGGCACTGTGCGTGCCGCAACGTATCAGGCACAGCGCCGTTTACGAGCAGTCGTTAACAGTCTTTATGCCTGCTGCAAGCGCCCTTTCATACCCGCGGCGCGTTCGGCCGCGCAGCCTCAGGGCGCTCTTCGCCTGTGCACCCTCGAAAACGATGGGCTGCTTCGGTCCATCGAGGGCTCGATCCCTCCCCTCCGCTTCTAGGTCGTAGGTCGCTGCAAATCGGATCGTTTACAACGAGCGAGCACCCGGCCCTCGAGCATCACCTGATCGAGGAACGGGTCCGGCTCCCCTCGAAGCCGCCCTGATCAGACGCAGCGCGATTGTCATAGGTATGACACCAGCCCTTTGCTCAGTCCGGTCGATTCGTGAAGCTTGACTGCGCGATCCTCAATGTGGCCGCAACACGGGACCAGCCAGGCGGCCAGGCTGGCGTTTCGCCCTTCGCATGACCTACAACTGGGAAACGCACAGCGACCCTGGCCGGGTTGCCGCGAAAAACGGGGAAACCACGCGCAGGCCGGGCGGGCACCCGCTGCCGATCTCCGTAGTCATCCCAGTCCACAACCGCGCTCGACTCCTGCGAAGGGCGCTTGGGAGCATCGCGTCCCAGCAACCCCGCCGACCGGCACAAGTGATCGTGGTGGACGACGCATCGACCGACGAAAGTCGCCAGGTGGCCGCGGAGTGGGGTGCGGAGCTGATCGTCCACAGCCACAACCGGGGGGCGGCGGCGGCCTATCAAACCGGGCTCGAAGCAGCCAGCGAAGAGTGGGTCGCGCTTCTTGACTCCGACGACGAATGGCTCCCCCATCATCTCGACCTTCTCTGGACGCTCGCCCCCGGAAACGTGCTGGTCGCCTGCTCATGCCTCGAGGTGGGAAGCCGTACAGATCAGCACGGCTTCCATGGGCCGACCGGTCGCGAGCCGATCGTGCTCAGGTCGCCTGCCGCGATCCTTCATCCGGAGAACCTGATTCCGTCGAGCGGTGCGATGTTCATTCGCGATGCAGCCTTGGAGGTCGGTGGCTTTCGCGAAATGCTTTGCGAGGATCTCGACCTCTGGCGCCGGATCATGACTCGGGGCCAGGCGACGCTGTCACCTCGCGTCGGGATGCTCTACCACACGCACCCGGGCCAGATCTCTGCCGACTGGGAAGCCATGCACGCCGCCCACCTGAGAGTCGTCCGGGAGTTCGCACATGCGCGGGGGGCAGGTAGAGGCTTGGTTGAGCGGCGGACAGGTGTCAGCGCGTGGGATCGCTTTCGGGTCCGACGTCACGCCCGCGATCCCCGAGCCGCTCGCGACCTCCTCGAAGAATTGCTGCGGCATCCCCTACGCGGCCTGGGGGTGTTCGATGTCCTGCGCCACCGCCTTGCGACCAGTCGACGTGCCAAGCGTCTTGCTCGTCGAGGCGTGGCGAGTCGAGGACGAGCGGGCTGGGTTTCTACAACGACAACGACCAACGAGTCGCTGACCCCACCAACCAGCAGCGAACAGCGGCGGCTGTCGTAGATCCGACAGCCGGGGTTGTCTGCGCGCTGCCTCGGGAGTTAGCTCTGCGTGGCGATGCGCGATCTGTTGACGATCTTGGAAGCCTTCGTGGTCCTCGCCCTGGTCTTTGGGCCAGTCGTTTGGATCGACCGAAGAGCCGAGCGTCGGCGGGCAAAGGCGTCCCGTGGCGAGTTCAACGACCCGACGGCGATCGGTCCACGGCGTCCAGCTCGCCGGGAGGCGGTCCAGTCAGCAACCAAAGATCGCCTTCGCGTGTTACCCGGCCGCGATCGCTGAGAGCGGATAGGGCTGCGCTGACCGCCGGTCGGCTGGCCGCCACCAAGTCTGCGATCACCGCGTGCGTGAGCGGTAGCGAAAGGACGATTCCCTCCCGTCGAACTCTCGCCCAGCGTTCGCCCAGCACCCAGAGCATCATCTCCACTCTCGTCTCGACTCGGGGGTGATGAACGATCGCCATGGCCAGGGCCAGTTGGCGAGAGCGCGCCAGGACCCGTCTTATCAACTCGGCGGCGATCTCAGGATAGGGGGCGGCGCGAGCGGCGAAGCGTGCATCGAGTATCGCCACACGCGCCGGTTTCACCACATTCCACTCCGCACTGAAAGGCAGCATCGACTCAATCGCTGGGTGGTCCCAGGGGCGAAGCAGATCGCCAGGTCCAAGCAGTTCCACGCCATAGCGACCGACGCGTCCGACGCGTCTGTTGAGCAAACCGCTCAGGACGAGGAGGCCGAAGCCATGCTTTACAAGATCTTTCTCGCCTCCTGCGGACCAGCTACCCCGAGGAAGTCGGATCAGTTCGGCCAGGCAAGCGTGTCGGGCTGCCTTCTGGCGCTCCGGTGCGAGACCGCGGCCCAGGCCGGGATCCTCCTCGAGGACGCGAACCACAGGCGTCATCGTCCAGCGATCAGCCCTGTCGGGCCGCTGTTCGTAGAAGAGCCGACATCGTTATCGGAGGCTGTCATAGTCGCGACAGCAAGCCTTGCATCCCAGGGATTCGCTTGCTTGTCTGCGGCCTTCCAACGATGCGTGTGGGTATGCCTCGCGCGCGACAATCAAGGAGGGAGACATGCAGAGAAGGCAAGGGCTCATCGTTGCCCTGGTTCTTTCAACCGCCGCTTCTTTGGTCATTGCGGGAATCGCCTACGCGGCGATCAGCTCGACCGTGAGCTTCAAGTTCAGTCCGAACACCCGGCCAAAGAGCACCTTCAAGGCCGGGCAGATCAACGTCCACACGCACACGACGTACAGCAATGTGAACAGCCAGTACACCGACCGCGCCCGGCTGTACTTCGACAGCGACTTCAAGGTCAACACCTCGGCGACGCCGAAGTGCGCCAAGTCGAAGATCTCGGGCACGAAGACGATGAAGCAGGCGATGGCTGCGTGTAAGAGCGCCCTGATCGGCAAGGGGACCGCGACCGCGGCGGCCGGCACGAACACCGTTCACGCCTGCGTGCTGGCGTTCAACGGAAAGGGCACCGGCGGCCACGTGCTGCTGTTCACCCGCGCCAACGCGGCGCCGCCGTTCTCGATCAATTGCTCGAGCCCGGCGACGAACACGGCCGGGAACACGAACGTGCTCCTGGACGGCGCGCTGAAGGCGGCCAACAAGGCCGGCTACGGCAAGCTGCTGGACTTCAACCACATCCACGCAGCCTCGCCGCTCCCGCTGACCGACTTCAACGTCACGGTCGGCAAGCCGAAGGTCAGCAACGCTAAGAACTACATCAGCGCGAAGTGCAGCCGCTCCATCAAGAAGTGGAAGCTGCAGACGAAGTTCACCTACAACACCGGAACGACTCAGACGGTCAACAAGACCCAGGCATGTAAGGTGGGCTGAGCGGAAGAGTCTGACCCCAACCGTTGAAGCAAAGATGTGCTCCTAGAGCATAATTCTCTCTCCGGTATCGCGCCAAGGGCGGCCAAGTTTGGCCGCCCTTGGCCGCTACGGGGTCAGCCAGGCTCCAGGGCACCCGCAATTTGCTGGATTCGCACGGTCACCTCATACGCGGGAGTGGTGCAGTCTCGGCGAAGCAACTCTTCACGCCCAGCGTCCCGGGCTCCTACCAGGTCATCTTCAATCGACGGGTGACGGGCTGCGTGCTCGATGCGACCATCGGCCGGACCAACTCGGCCAACTTGGACCCGAGGGCTGGGAAGATCGGGGAGGCCTATCGGCACGGAGATTCCCACGGGGTCTACGTGAAGACGAGAGACAGTGCCGGAGTCGAGAAGGACCAGTCGTTCCACCTGGCCGTGCTCTGCTAATCGCGTCGCTATCTCATTCGGGCCCTAGTGGCCCGGCTTCCGGAGGGGATTAGGCTCAGCTCCCGGGACCCGCCGTGAGGTGGTTGTGGACCTCGAAGAAGGCCATCTTGGGCGGATTCTCGCCGGCGCCTCCTCTCAGCGCCAACCCCAGAAACCCCAAGGACCCGTACGCCGGCAGCAGGGCTGTCGTCGCCGTCCGCCGGCAGTGGGAGACTCGCGCCGACCAAGCATCGGATTGGAGGCGCATCAATGCAGCGAGACACCCTCGAGCGGCTCGCCCCTCTGACGGGCGTGGTGTTCTTCGGCCTGATTCTGGCCTTGTTCATTCTCAGCGGGAGTCAGCCGGATGTAAAGGACTCGACGACGAAGATCGTCAGCTTCTGGCACGACCACAAGACGAAGGAGCAGGTGGCGGCCGTGCTAGGTGGGCTTGCGGTGCTCTTCTTCCTGTGGTTCGCAGGCAGCCTGCGGGCCAGCTTGCGTGAGCTCGAGGGAAGCCGGGGCAGGCTTTCGGCGATCGCTTTCGCCGGCGCGATCGTCTACGCGGCCGGCGGCGCCGTCGCCTCGATGATCCAGTTCACCGTTGCGGATGCCGTCGACCACGTTCCCCCGACTGTCACCCAGACTCTCTCGGCCCTCAACAACGACGACTTTCTGCCGTTCGTTGCCGGCGGGGCGGTGATGCTGCTCGCCACCGCCGTTGTCACGCTTCGGCACGGTGGACTGCCGAAGTGGCTGGCTTGGGTCGCCATCCTTCTCGCAGTCGTGAGCTTCACGCCCGTCGGGTTTGTCGGCTTCTTGGGGACGCTCATCTGGGTTCTGGTCGTCTCGATTGCCCTCTATCTGCGCCAGCCTCAGGCCAGCGACGCGCCGCGGGCGGCTGGCGTCCAGTAGCCCACGGCACAAGCGGCGCGATTAGCGCGACCGCGCGAGCTCGAGCTCGCCGTGCAGGCGGTCGGCCTGCTCGCCGCACCAACGCGCCGCCAGCCTCAGCCACTCGACCTGCGCCCGGGTGCGCACCATCACCTCGGCGCCGTGCTCGGCGCCGGCCGCCCCCAGCGCCTCGGTCACGGTGAGCTCCTCGGTGGGCGCCTCCCCGCGCTTGCGCAGCCAGTCCACCGTCCCGCGCGCCGCCTCGCCGTCGAGCTGCAGGCGGCTGCCGTCGTCCAGCTTCACCGCCTCGCCATCGATCGAATCGATGTGTATGCCTCGCTCGTTGTCGCCCATCTTTGCCTCCGAATTCGTTTGTTGAGTAATCAACTCAAGAAAGAATACCAGCAACCGATCCCGGGGCGTCCCGGACAACCGAGGCTTGCACCCCCGCGTGAAATCGCCCTAAAAAAGACGTCAGGCCGTGCGGATCAGGTCGTTCTTGGGGCGCTCTTGATCGAGCAGGGCGTCAGCCTGTTCGGACCCGACCATCGGTAGATCGCCCGGATCGATCAGGCCAGCCTGGACGAGCACGCTCGCCTGGTCCCAGCAGATGTGCTCGTGGCTCACCTTGCCATCCTCGAACCCGACCACCACGACCACGGGAACGGCGATCCGACGCCCGGTCGGGGGAATTCCCGGGAGCATGATGTCGAGCGGACGATCATGGGTGAAGGTCATCATCAGCTCGTCGACGACTTGGTTCTCCCCGGCGGTTCTCGAGATCGGTCGCGTCTCGGTGTCGTCGGGCCATTGGCCGATGAAGTGGCGCTCGTAGAAGTGGCGCACGCCCGAGCGCCCGTTGCCGCCGGTGATCGTGGGGACGTGATGAACGTAGGGCTCAGCGGCCATCGTGGCCATGGTCGCCTCGAGATCCAGGTCCTGAAACTCGGCATGGACGTGGGCGTCGAAATGTGGCTGCGAGGTCGTTCATCGAAGCTCCTCTCCCGGGCTCGTCGGTTACCGCTTCGGGCCGAGTGTCCAACCTACGGCGTCCTGGTCGCGCGTGGCCCGACGGGGTCAGCCCAGATACTCATCCGGGTACACGCCGGACGGCCAACTGGGAGAAGTCGCCGCCAGTTGGGTGAGCCCAGGCATCAAGGATTCGACGTCGTGGGGCTGATCGTCGTCGAACCGCTGCCGGGCGCGATCCTCCATTGGCCGCCCGTCTTGGTCAAGGTGTAGTCCGTCGTAGAGGTGGTACGGCCATCGGTGGAGGTTCTTGTCCCCTGGGCCTTTGCCGAGCTGCCGGAGACCGAGACCCCGTTGACCCGTACGTTCCTCGCCAGCATGCGAGCGACTGGAGCTTGCAGGACGGAGCCCATCGCGGCGGCGCAGGAGCGGAAGGGAGGCCGGGAAACATTGGTCGGCTGCTTGTTGATCAACTGGATCAGCTCGCCCTGCCAACCTTGGCTCATGTAGTCGCACGCCCGCTTGGCGTTGCCCTTCGCCTCCGCTGCGTAAAAACCCGCGATCACGTCAGTCACCTTCTGGGATTCCGGTCCCGCCGCCGTCGTGGCACCGTTGGAGCCGGTGGAACCCTGCTGGGATTCCGGTCCCTGCGCCGTCGTGGCACCGTCGGAACCGTTGGAACTGCCGCACCCAGCGATGGCCAGGGCGACCGCGATGGTCGCCAGCTCGGCTCGCAGGCCGCGGCGGATCGCGGGGCCCGGGCGCTCCAACTCCCTTGCCCGCGATTCGACGCCGGAATCGTGCGGGCTCAGGCCGTGAGAGTCGAGCTCGGAATCACAACCCACGGTCAGGGAGCCGCGTGGTTCGGAATCCCGCCCGACGGCTTCGAGAATTCACGTGCCCGGCACCACCAGTACAAGCTATGCCTGCCCAGCGGGGGCGCTGTAAAGAGGCTGTGAACGCAGCCGCCCTCGGTCCCAGCCCGACCTCGTCGAGAACCGGCATCATGCGCTAGCCGAAGGCCTCGAACTGCTCCTTGGGTAGGGCGCGGCTGCATGCCGCGATCGGTCAGCTTGCGCTCAGTCTGAGAGCTCGCTGATCCTCAAGGTGGTCACGTGGACCGGGTTGACGCCGATCGAGGCATCGGTTCCGTGCTCCGCGAACCAAGCCAGACGCGATTGACCGGATCGAGCAGCGTCTGAGAGCTTGCTCTCTACCTGGTCCAACGCTCCCTCCACCGTGAAGACGTCACCGTTGAGGAGCCTGATCTCCGCGTAGTCCACGGCGAGCCATGGTAGATAGTCCAGGCGCTCAGGCGACGCCCGTCCGGGAAGACCGGAAGCCCTTGGTCCGTCGCCTGTCCGCGAGCGCGGGCGCTCCTCGGTTGAGCGATGGCTCAAGGGTGAACACCTCCGTGGCGACGTCGGTATCTCCGTCATGACTGCTCAGGAACGCCTCGACGCGCTGTCGAGTCGCTTTGCCGACGGCCGCGACCGCGTCGCTCTTGTAATCGGCCGACGTCAGGCCCCCCTCGCCGCGGACGATGCTCCTGTTGAAGTCGCCCACTCCGTTCACGAGCACGCAAGTGACGACGTTGCCTCGAATCTCTGTCTTTGCGCCTGTCGGCGGCTGGCCCGCATACTTCGTCCACAGCCAGACGAGCGAGCGCGTGATCTCTGCCGGCAATCCCTCGGACTGCAGGGCCCTTGTGCTGTCGGTCATGGCCGACACTCTCTTTCTCGACCCCCTCTGCGAAGGCAAGCGCTCGAAGGGCGGAGGGGGCGCAAAGAAAGACCCACCGGGCAGCTTGGGGCAAGTCTACTTGGCCTGGGTTGGTGGGACATCGTCCCAACCATTCACTCGCGGCGAGTGCCGCGAAGTGACTGCAACGCCTCCCGAGCGGACGAGTGCGTGGGCAGCTCGTCGGCCGCGGTCGCGAAGACGCTGCGCTCCAGGGGTGACCCGGGGACCGTCACCAGACTGATACCCGCGCCACCGCGTGCCTGTAGCTGGGCAGAGCCGGTCACCAGCACGCGAAGACAGCCGTATTCGATCGCCCTACATCCACGAAGGTCGACGGCGACGCCCGTCACACCGCCCGTGATTGCCGAGTCGACGAACCCGCGCCAGCGCCGCAGGGCGGGAGAATCCAGCTCGCCCTTGACGTCTACGAGCATCAACCCTCCAGCCGTATTCGACCCGACCGAGGCGCCCCCCCACGGGCCCGGAGCTGCGGATTCGACCGACACCACTTCACTGTCCGCGCCGGCTGTGTGCGGGTCGCCCATCGGGCATCCCTCTCTCACTCCTCTCGAATGGCGCCGCCTAGCGGAAGGAAGAGAGAAATGAAGAGGACCCTCGGACGGCTGTGGTTCAGCCTACTCCATGAAGGGTGTACGGCCAGGACCACGTTCGAGGCGCCGACGTCGTCAAATCACTGTCGCCAGGGCGTCGAGCAGTCTGCGGTTGCGATCGGTCTGCCATCGGCGACCCTCGCACCGATTGCAGACATAGGCGAAGGCGAGGTCGGCGTCGGGATCGTAGAAGCCGAGCGAGCCGCCGGCGCCGAAGTGGCCGTAGGCGCGCGGTCCCGGCCCCATCGGGCGGTCGGGTTGCGTGAGTTGGAAGCCGAGACCGAAGCGCGTGTCGCGGTCGAGAACGAAGTCCGGGCCGGCGGACCACGGCCGCGTCGCCTCGGCGAGCACGTCGGCGCCCAGCAGCTCGGGCAGGCGCGCGAAGACCGCCGCGACCCCGCGGGCGCTGGCGTGGCAGTTCGCGCTGGGGATCTCGGCCGCGCGCCACGCGGCCGAGTTCACGGTGCCGAGACCGGAGAGCCCGGGCGGGTTCAGGTACGTACGCGCCAGCAGGTGGCGACGCGCCTCGCTGATCTCGGCGGTGCTCCCGGCGGACGCGCGGGGGCCGGGATCGAATACGAACTCGGCCACGTCGGCCCCCGACGGAGCACCGAACGCCACGCCCGCTGCATCGCCCGCCAGCCGGGCAAAGCGCGCCCGAAGCGGCTCGCCCGTCGCGCGCCGCACGACCTCCCCACACAGGAAGCCGAACGTGTTGACGTGGTAGCCGTGCGCGGTCCCCGGCACCCACCACGGCTCCTGGGACTCGAGCGCGTGAACCATCCAATCCCAGTCGTAGATCGCCTCCGGCGGCACGTCGGCGCGAACCGCTGGGTGCCCGGCCTGGTGCGCCAGCAGCTGGCGCAGCGTCGCGTCCTGCCAGGCTCGTGCGTCGAGGTCGAGTCCGATTGACAGCACGGTGAGCGCGACGAACGCTTTCCCGACACTGAACACGTCGACCACGGTGTCCGCCGTCCACCGTTGCGTGCGAGCTGAGTCGGCCCAACCGCCGCAGAGATCGACGACCACCTCGTCTCCGACGCGCACCACGACCGCCGCCCCGATCTCATCCTCGAGGTTCGCCGCCAGTGCGTCGCGCATCGGCGCAAAGCGCGTGTCGCACACGCCGTTCAGAAGATGTCCGGGGTCACCTCTCACTCTGGCAGCCGAGCGGCTCGATGCGCCTGTTCCACTGCGGTGTCGTAGCGGATCGGCAAGAAAGGCACCATCTCGCATCGGAGTCCGCGCGTGTTGAGGTTCGTCCGTCGGGCCTCCCGGGGCGCGGCGCCCACGCCGGGGAACTGCGACACGCGCCGGCGAGGCGTGATTAAGTGCCCGACATGATCCGGAGCGTCCGCCTGTCCGTGGGTGCCGTCGCCGTGGCATTTGCGTTCATGGCGGGAACCGGTGCCGCCGATGCGTCGTTCAGCGCCCACGGCAGCGTCGAGCAGGTCTATGTGACGCACCTGGCCGCGGGCGCCCAGATGTCGCTCCTCGACAGTGCGGGTCAGACGGTCGCCACGAAGCGGGCCGACGGGCAGGGCGGCCTCCTGTTCCGCAACGTCAAGCCGGGGACTGGGTATCGCGTTCGCCTCTCTGGCGGTGCGAAGTCCGCGCCGCTGACGGTGCTCTCGACGCGCCCGGCGCCGCCGAGCACGCAGATCTACAACCAGACGATCCCGTCGAGCGGCTACGGCTATCTGAAGACCCGCGACGGCACCAAGCTGGCGATCGACGTACATCCGCCGCAGGACGTGACGAACGTCCTGCCCGTGGGCGTCCCACCCCCGCACATCCCAGCGGGTCCCACGCCGACCCTGATCGAGTACTCGGGCTACGGGTACGCGGACCCGGCCGGTCCGCAGAGCGGGATCGCGATCCTCGCCAACCTGATGGGGTTCACGGTGGTCGACATCAACATGCGCGGCACCGGCTGCTCGGGCGGTGCGTTCGACTTCTTCGAGCCGCTCCAGAGCCTCGACGGCTACGACGCGATCGAGACGGTCGCCCGCCAGCCGTGGGTCCTGCACAACAAGGTGGGCATGATGGGCATCTCCTACGGCGGGATCAGCCAGCTCTTCACCGCGCAGACGAATCCGCCGAGCCTGGCCGCGATCTCGCCCCTCTCGGTGATCGACAACACGCAGACGACCCTCTATCCGGGGGGCATCCTGAATACGGGATTCGCGGTCAACTGGGCGAAGGAGCGGATCCACGACGCCAAGCCCGCGAGCGCCAACGGCGGGCAGAGCTGGGCCTACCAGAAGATCCAGAACGGCGACCAGACCTGCAAGGGAAACCAGGCCCTCCACGGTGAGGCGGCGAACCTCCTGGCCAAGATCCGGGCCAACAACCACTACGTGCCGAAGGTCGCCGACCCGCTGTCACCAGTCACCTTCGTGCACAAGATCAAGGCGCCCGTGTACATGGCCTGCCAGTTCACCGATGAGCAGACCGGCGGTCACTGTCCGGATCTGGCGGAGCACTTCACCGGCACCGAGCGCAAGTGGTTCACGTTCACGAACGGCACCCACGTCGACTCGCTCGACCCGGACACCTTCAACCGCTGGTACGACTTCTTAGAGCTCTACGTCGCCAAACAGGCACCGATCATCAACTCCGCGACGATCCACGCCGCCGCCCCGGTCATCTACCAGGAGGCGATGGGGATACCGGGGGTGACCATGCCGCCGGACCCGATCCAGACGCAGCCGACCTACGCGGGAGCTCTGTCTGCGTTCGAGCAGCTGAAGCCGATCCGGCTCCTGTTCGACAACGGAGCGGGCGGCTCGTCAGCCGGCCAGCCGCTCCCAGCCTACGAGCAGTCCTTCTCGAAGTTCCCCATCCCGGGAACCCAGCCCCGCTACTGGTACCTCGCGAATCAGGGCGGGCTCCACAACGCGCGGCCCACCCACGGGGGGGCCGACTCCTTCACCTGGAAACCCCATGCCCGCCCGCTGACCGACTTCACCGGCGACACTGCGGCCGGCACCGACGGCCTCTGGACCGCGACGCCACCGTACAAGTGGCGGCGCCCCCCTGCCGGCAGCGCGGCCTCCTACCTGAGCCCCCCGCTGAGTCGCAACAAGACCGTGATCGGCGCCGGCGCCGTCCACGCCTGGGTTCGCTCATCGAGTCCGAACGTCGACCTCCAGGCCACGATCTCCGAGGTGAGGCCCGACGGCAAGGAGACGTTCGTGCAGGGCGGCTGGCTGCGGGCCAACGAGCGAAAGCTCGACGCGAAGAAGAGCACCCTGCTCGAGCCGACCCTGAGCCTCCGGGCCGCGGACGTGTCGCCGATGCCGCGTGACCGTTACGTCAAGGTCACGATCCCCCTCTACTACGAGGGACACACCTACCGGGCTGGCTCCCGCGTCCGCGTAACGATCACCGCGCCGAACGGCGACCAGCCGATCTGGTCGTTCGGCGAGACACAACCCAATGGGCGCCCCACGGTTTCGATCGCCCACACGAAGGGCATGCCGTCGAGCCTCATCCTCCCGGTCGTGCCGGGCGTCAGCGTTCCGAGCGGGTTGCCGCCATGCCCCGGCCTCCGCGGCGAGCCGTGCCGCGACTACATGCCGTACGTCAACCAGACAGCCACTCCCTGACCCCGGGCCGGGTGGCCTGAGTCCTCGCTACCCTCGTCTCGGCCTGAGAACGAGCTCAGCCGGGCACCGGTGCCCCGAAGAGGGCGAGCGCGACGCCGATGCAACCCGCGCCCAGAAGGGTCTCGACCACGCCTCGACGAAGCGCCAGGAGACTGGCCAGCGCCGCGGCGAGGATGGCCGCCTGCCATCGCTCGGTCAGTGCCCCGGCGAGTGGGATGGTCGCGCCGAGGATCGCGCCGATTGCGGCCGGACCCGCCCCGTCGAGGAAGGCGCGGGCGACCCCATTGCCGCGCAGTCGCTCAAACCGCTCGCCGCCCAGAAGGATGAACGAGAAGGAGGGAACGAAGGCAACAAAAGCCGCGATCACGCCGCCGGCCATCCCGTGTGCGGCATAGCCGACGGCGGCGACGGTCGCCACGACGGGTCCCGGAGTGACCTGGCCGAGGGCCACCGCATTCAGGAACTCCGACTGGGTCATCCAGTGGTAGGTGTGGACGGCGTCGCCCTGCATCAGGGGGATGATCACGAACCCACCGCCGAACGAGAGCGCGCCGACCTTGAATGCGGTCCAGGCGAGGGCGCCGATTCCGCCGGTCATCATGGCGAGGGGGAGAGCGGAGATCAAAGGCGTCCCGGCGACGCTGAGCGTCGGGGCCGCGGCGCGACGTAGAAGGAGCTCGAGCGCCCCGCAAGCGAGCAGCACCAGCACCAGATAGGCGCCGACCAGCGCAGCGGCGACCGCGCCGATCGCCACGTAAGCGAGCCATCGCAACTCCCTGCGACCATCCTCGCGCACCCGCTTGAAGCTCGGCCCGAGCAGGTCAAGGCCGGCACGCAGGGCCACGGCGGCGACCGCAGCGCCGGCGCCGGCGCCGGCTCCACGAATCCACAGCGGCGGCGCCTGCGCCAGGAACACCACCGACAGGGCGAGGATGAGGATCACCGCCGGAAGCACGAAGCCGAGCCCGCCGACGACGGCGCCCGGCCAGCCGCCGACCCGATACGCGCAGAAGATCGAGAGCTGCGTCGAGGCGGGTCCCGGCAGGAGGGAGCAGGCGGCGTTCGCGTCCTCGAAGGCGCGGTGATCCATCCAGCCCTCGCGGTCGACGACCAGGCTCCGCAGCAAGGCGACGTGGGCGGGCGGTCCCCCGAACCCCGTGCAGCCGATCCGCGTCCACTCGCGGCCGATCGTCGCCAACCGGGCCCGCGATCTCGCGGGCTCGACGGCCCTATGCAGCCTCGCCATACCTGCTCAATACCATCTGTCGCCGCGGGCCGATGCGAACATTGCGCCGTGGACTTCGAGATCCGACCGGGACGCGCCGATGAGATCGACCGGCTCGAGCCGCTATGGCGAGCGCTGGGAGGCCATCACGGCACGCTTCCCTCGATGCCGCCCGTGCGCTCCCTCGAAGACTCTTGGGAGCGCCGCAAGGGTCAATACCTCGAGTGGCTGAGCCGGGACGGCTGCACGCTGCTCGTCGCCGAGCGCGAGGGTGAGCTGATCGGCTACGCGCTCTTGTCGGTCAATGACGGCCCGCCGACCTGGGACATCGGAGACCTGACCGCCGAGCTCGAGACGCTTTCGGTGCTCGAGTCCGAGCGCGGGCACGGCGTCGGCCGCGCCCTGACAGAGGCCGCCGCGGAGGCCGCGAGGCGGGCCGGCGCGGGTTCGGTGGCCGTCGGGGTCGCGCACACGAACACCGACGCGATCCGGTTCTACGAACGCGAGGGCTTCGATCCCTTCTACGTCCTGATGCTGAGGGCGTGAAGACCGATGGCGGTGCGGACCGCCCTCCACGCGGGACCGGAGGAAGGCCGACGCTTCATGGCCCATCACTCCGATAGCCGCGCGGCGAGGGCTCCGGCAAGATCGTCGCGGAGTCGCGACGGTGGGCGAAGATGATCCGCCGGAGCCTGGCCGTCAGCACGATGAGCGCGATCAGGACCGCGGCGCCGATCCAAAGAAACGGATCCGTGGCCGAGAGCTCCTCGAGCTGACTCCCGAGATAGACGAACACCACGGTGAGCGGCGTGTAGCCGATCAGCGTCGTCCAGACGAACCGGCCGAGCGGGACCCTCGCTGCGCCCGCGGCATAGCTGAACAGGCTGAAGGGGACGATCGGGACGAGGCGCATCGAGAGCAGCAAGGTCACACCGCCGCGCTCTGCGAGCAGCTCGAAGCGGTCGAAGCGATCCCTGTCGATGAACCGATAGAGGATCGGTCGGGCGGCGTGACGGCCGACCCAGTATGCGACGACCGCGTTGATCAGCCAGACCGCCATGATCAACGGCATCGCAACCCAGAAGCCGTAGACGTAGCCGACCGCGGTGTTGAGGATCTCGGCCGGGTACCAGACGACCACGTGGACGAGCCCGAGCAAGAGCACGATCGCTGCTCCGGCGACCCCGATGCCCTGGAGATCGTCGCGAAGAGCGCCCGTGTCTCCGGCGACGGCGTCTGACACGCCACTTCGGAGTGGCTCGATCGCCAAGACGAGCACGGCGAGCACGGCGATGCCCCCGAGCGCGACCATCGGCCCCCTCAGGGCCGAGGGGCGCTGGGCGGGTATTGCTCCCTTCCGAGCTTTGGCCTCCCCGCGCATCTCGCGAGTATGGCGCGAGCGCGCTTTCCGAGCGGTTGAGATCTCCGGCCGCCGAGGGTGTCTGGCAACGGTGGTCACGACTACTCGCGGAGCCCTGCGGCCTGCCTGTAGTGCGACTTCGTGGCGCCCCGCGATGGCAGTATCGCGGCCGGTACGCGCCACTGGGGACGCCCTGGCCGCCTTGAACGCGCGCGGTTTCAAGCTCCCTTCAGCAGGGAAACGGGTGATCAGCAGCAAGAGCCAGGAGATTGCCGATGTCATTCGAACAAGAGTCCCCGTCCGGGCGCGTCGAGAGCAGGGAGGAGCGGCTAGACCGCAACTTGAGCGAGCTGCTGCAGGAGCTGCGGGTCGCGTTGCCCGGCGTGCAGGTTCTGTTCGCGTTCCTGCTGGCGGTGCCCTTCCAGGCGAACTTCACCGAAATCTCGGCGTTCCAGAAGAAGGTCTATTTCGCGACGCTGCTTTGCACGGCGGTCTCCGCCGCCTTGATGATCTCTCCGTCCGCGTATCACCGAATGACCTTCCGCTTCCAGCGCAAGCGAGAGCTCGTAGCCGTTTCGAACCGCCTCACGATCGTCGGGCTGGGCTTCCTGGCCGTAGCGATGACCGGGGCCGTCATGCTGATCACAGATGTGCTCTACGGGGGCGCGGCGACGGCAATTACGAGCGCCGCAGTCGTGGCGATGTTTGCCGTCCTCTGGTACGGGCTCCCGTTCAAGCGCCGTCTCGAACCTCTCGGCGCCAAACGGGTAGCCGATCGACCGCCGAACGATCAGGCCTGAACGCCGGAGGCGGGGAGTTTCGCCCGGCTGGCATGATCCGGCATCGCTTGGTGCAAACCGCAGAATGGAGGACGCATGGCTGGCAGCTTTGAGGGAACCGCGCACATCGATCGGCCGATCGAGGCGGTCTTCGCCTTTCTCGCTGACGGCGAGAACGATCCGAAGTTCAGTCCCAGGGTGCTCGAGATCGCAAAGACGAGTGACGGACCGTCCGGCGTCGGGACCACCTATGAGAGCACGGTCAAGGACGCGGGCATGAAGACCAAGCGCGCCTTCAAGCTGACGCAGTTCGACCCGCCCACCAAGATCGCCTGGTCAGAGACCTCCAAGAATCTGGTCACCGCACCGGAGGGGGGCTACGACCTCGCCGTGGACGGCGAGGGCACGCGCCTCACCGTGCACAACGAGCTCGAAGGCCACGGCATCGGCAAGCTCCTCGTCCCGCTCGCCCTGCGCGCGGCCCGCAAGGACGCCGACGCATTCGCAGGCCGGATCAAGGCAGCCGTCGAGGCGGCCTAGCGCTCCGGCCGCGCGCGCTCCCGCTGGGCCCAGCTAGGCGTCGCGCTCCAACTTGACCTCGCAGAGGTCCACCGATGCGCGGGTCCCGGGCGTCTCAGAGACGTCCATCTGCTCGAAGACAACGCTCGCCTCCTGCATCTTCTGCTCGCTTTCGAAGAAGCCGACGAAGATCGCGCTGCCCTGAGCCGCATCCACCAGAAGCTGCATCCCGGTCGAGTCGACTCCAGGGGGCGGCCCATCGGACTCCTCAACTCTGGCCACGACGCTGGCGATCGTCTCGGGGGTCACGCCGGTGAACCTGACCACTCGCGCGTACATCGGTACCTCCTTAGTCGTTTTGTTGGCAGACCCTAACCGCGGGAAGAGGGTAATGCGAGCGCCCGCCGTTGAGCGCTCGTGAGTTGCCGCTCGGCATGGATCGGCCCGGCTCGATGTGAGGGATGGCTAAGGTGAACTGATGAGCGATGGCACGCTGAGTGGAGCAGGCCCGGGGCGATCGGCGCCCGTCGCGATCTCGGTTCGAGGCCTCGCCAAGTCGTTCGGCGAGCTTGAAGCGGTCCGCGGCGTCGACTTCGAGGTATCTGTGGGAGAGGTGTTCGGCTTCCTCGGCCCGAACGGGGCCGGCAAGTCGACGACGATCAACATGCTCTGCACCCTGGCGACGCCGACGGCGGGGAGCGCGACGGTCGCCGGCCACGACGTGGTGCGCGAGCGCGACGACGTGCGGCGCAACATCGGCCTCGTCTTCCAGGACCCGACTCTGGATTCCTACCTGACCGCGCAGCAGAACCTGAGGCTTCACGCCGAGCTCTACGGCGTCGAGCGCGCGGCCGTGGCTCCGCGGAGCCGCCAGGTGCTGGAGATGGTCGGCTTGTGGGATCGACGCGACGTCGAGGTCGGCACCTTCTCGGGCGGGATGCGCCGGCGGCTGGAGATCGCGCGAGGCCTTCTGCACTCGCCGCGAGTCCTCTTCCTCGACGAGCCCACCCTGGGCCTCGACCCGCAGACCCGCAGCTCGATCTGGCGCTACATCGCCGAGCTCCGGGCTCGCGAGCAGATCACGATCTTCATGACGACCCATTACATGGACGAGGCCGAGTTCTGCGACCGGATCGCGATCATGGATCAAGGCGAGATCGTGGTCCTGGACACGCCCGAGGCGCTGAAGGAGAGCGTGGGGGCCGATCGGATCCGGATCGAGACAGAGGACCACGACGCGGCAATCGCGGCGCTCGACGAGCGGTTCGGGATCGACGCTCGGATCTCCGAACATGCGGTCAGCTTCGCCGTCAAGGGGGGGGAGGCGTTCGTCCCGCGCCTGTTCGCTGAGCTTGGCCTGCCGATTCGCGCCATCAGCGTCTCTCGGCCGACCCTCGATGACGTCTTCATGTCCTATACCGGCACGACGATCCGCGATGCCGAGGAGAGCGGCGGCAAGCAGGCGAACCGGGCGCTGATGCAGGTGATGAGTGGAACCAGGCGATGAGCGCCTCGGCCGATTCGACGCTCGCCGATCGGGATCTGGCCCCCCGGGCGGGGATTTCCCCCGGGCCGGTCCAGGTCAGGGTCCCTCCGCGGAGCACGCGAGGCGAGCTGCGAGCGATCAAGGTCGTCTGGTGGCGCGAACTGGTGCGCTTCCGAAGTGATCGGCTGCGCCTCATCACCGCCCTGGTTCAACCCCTGCTCTTTCTGTTCGTGCTCGGCTCGGGGCTTCAGCAGCTATCCAGCGCGAGCACCCACGGCGTCGACCTGAAGACCTTCATCTACCCGGGCGTCCTGTGTCTCGCGGTGATGTTCACGGCGATGTTCTCGGCCGCCTCCGTGGTGTGGGACCGCGAATTCGGCTTCCTGCGCGAGATGATGGTCGCGCCCGTGCGGCGAAGCTCGATCGTGATCGGCAAGTGCGTCGGTGGGGCGACGGTTGCCGGCCTGGAGGGGGTCATCCTGATCGCGCTCGCCTGGACGGTGCACGTGCCCTACTCGGTGACCCTCGTCCTCGGCGTCTTCGCGCTGCAGCTGCTGCTCGCGTTCACGATCACGGCTTTTGGGGTGATGGCCGCCGTCCGGGTCAAGCAGATGCAGTCCTTCATGGGACTGATGCAGATGGTCGTGATGCCGATGTTCTTCCTCTCGGGCGCGCTCTTCCCGGTCACCAACCTTCCCGGTTGGCTCGCCTTTCTCAACCGGATCGACCCGCTCACCTACGCGGTCGACCCGATGCGCCAGCTCGTCTTCAGCCACCTGGCCGTCAGTCAGGCCGCCCGCGACGCCCTCGCTCCGGGTGTCACCTGGTTCGGCTGGGAGGTCCCCGCCCTGCTCTCGGCCGGGGTGGTGCTCGCCCTCGGCCTGGCGATGCTCGCCGTTGCGATCTGGGAATTCAGCGCGACCGACTAACGGCAGGGACACCGGTGGCGAGCTACGCAGCGTTTCTACGCGGGGTCAACCTCGGCTCGCGGCGCCGGGTCAGCGGCGCCGATCTGGGCTCGCTGTTCGAGCGGATGGGTTTTCGCGACGTGGCGACCTTCAGATCGAGCGGCAACGTGGTGTTCGGGGCGGGTCGAGAGCCGGCCCCGGAGCTGACCCGCCGGATCGAGCAGGGCCTCGAGCCACTCGGCTTCGACGTCGCGGTGTTCTTGCGAACGGCCGCCGAGATGCGCCATATCGCAGAGCACGAGCCGTTCGACCGGACGCTGGTGGAGCGATCGCAGGGCAAGCTTCAGGTGGTTCTCCTGTCTGCCCGGCCGTCGGCCGCCGCCCGAACGGAGGTTCTCGGCTTGAGCACGGACGACGACCGGCTCGTGTTCAGCGAGCGCCAGCTCTACTGGCTGCCGCGCGCCGGCATCCGAGACACGGCCCTCAGCTTCAAGGCGATCGAACGAATCGCCGGGTCGACCACGGTGCGAACGAAGGGGACGATGTCCGAGCTCGTGGCGAAGTACCTCGCCTGACCCTCATGCACCTGCGCGAGCCCAGAGGAGGCGAGCCCGCTGGCGGATAGAGGCTCGCGCGCTCGACGCGACTTCCGAGCGGCGGGCTGGTACGCGATCCGGCCCGCCGCGAACCGCAAGCCGGCGACGTATCGCTGCCCGCTTTGCGGCGGGCTCCTTCCGGCGCTCAGCGAGCACATGCTGATCACCCCGGAGGGCGACGCTTCGCGGCGCCGTCATGCACACGGCGAATGCGTGGCCCGTGCCCGTCGCGACGGCCGTCTGCCACTCCGCGATGAGGTCATGGCCAAGGGACCCGGGTTGCTCGCGCGGTTGTTTCGACGCGGCTGACGGCCCGGGCCCGCGGACGAACGAGAGGCAGGTCTCACGGCCACGACCGGGATTCCAGGCCCGCCGATAAGATCTCCGCGGGATTTGTCGGCTGGTGGGGCATCGCGCCACCGGGACGGAGGATGGATGAGTCACAGGAGCAGGAACCGTCGCTTGCCGGCCTGGATCGTCGGGATCGTGGTGGCGGTCGCCGCGACCGCCCCGGTGCAGGCGACCGCGAGCTCGGGTGCGACGGCCTGTGGGGACCCCGGCCCGTACGGGTCCCAAGCTTGCCCGCCGCGCTTTTCCTGGCTTTCGGGCTTCGACGCTCCAGGCACTCCGGCAAAGCTCGATCGAGTGGGAGTGCTCAAGATCGGCGACCCGTCGGCCCGCCACATCCTGGTGCTCAACCCCGGGACGTCCGCCGCGTCGGGCTACTTCAAGCCACTCGCCGATGACGTCGTCAGGCTGACTCACGGGCGCTGGCAGGTCTGGTCCGTCGAGCGACGAGAGAACCAACTCGAGGACCAGTCGGTTCTCGACCAGTTCAAGCAGGGCCAGGTCACGGCGACCCGGCTCTTCAACTACTACCTGGGCTGGCTGACGGACTCGAGCGTCAAGAACCACTTCCAGCCGATCCCCGACTCGGCGGTCGGCTACGCGCGTCATTGGGGGATGAACGTGGAGATCGAGGACCTCCACCGGGTCGTCGAAGCGGCGCACGCCGGCGGCCGCACCGTGGTGCTGGGAGGCCATTCCCTCGGCGGATCGATCACCACCGCGTACGCGACATGGGATTTCGACGGCACGGTCGGCGCCAGCGATCTCGCCGGCCTGGTCTACATCGACGGCGGCAG
Source organism: uncultured bacterium (assembly GCA_963720685.1). Lineage (GTDB taxonomy): Bacteria > Actinomycetota > Thermoleophilia > Solirubrobacterales > 70-9 > AC-56. The sequence goes on from CAVRGF010000005.1 coordinate 501,208, forward strand.
CGATCCAGTGCCGGTCACCCGCCAGGAGGCGAGCCAGTCGCTGAACAGCCTCAAGACCAGCTCCCCATGGCTCGCATTCGGCGGCATTCCCGCTCCCTACCTGGGAATCTTCTCCGCGACCGGATCATGCGGCACGGTTTACGACCCGCAGGGGCCGTCGATCGCTTACCGGTCGCCGATCCTCCCCTCCAATCTGAAGCCGTCGCTTCCCGCGGGCGTCGTGCCGACCAACGAGGCCGAGTTCGGCTTTGCCACCAGCGTCCCGAGCTCGCCGCCGAACCTCGTCGCCGCCCAGGTCCACGCCGGCCATCTCGCGGACGCGGGCAACCCGCGCGGGTGGGTGCGCGACGGTGCGATCACGCCGATCCAGCGCTATGCGGCGATGCTCTGCGGAAAGGGCCTCACCGACATCGACGGGAGCGCCTGGTATCACCCGATGCGGCTGACGATCGATGCCGGCGCGGTCGCCGACGGAAACGCCAATCCCGCCCAGGGGGTACTCAACGTTCGGGCGATCCACGGGCACGATCTCAGCCGGCGCACGCGGATCTACGCCTTCGGGGCCGCCCTCGGCGGCCAGCACATCCTGGACGACGCGCGCACGCTCGCGGAGCAGTCGGGGATCCCGCCGGGCCACCTGACGCTCGTCAACCGCGAGAGCACGTACGCGCACAACGATCCGAGCGCGGCGAGCCCGACGAACGCGTTCATCAAGGACCTGATCCCGTTCCTGTCGAAGGTTGGCGGTTGCCACGGCCACGCGCGTCACGGCGAGCGGCGATAGCGCACCAGCCGAAGGTCGGTTACTCGGCCCCGGATCAGGCTGTCCGGGTGATTCGGGCGGGCTGCAGCGCGTCCTCGATTGCCGCGGCGAGTTGGTCTGCCTCTGACGCCTTCAGGGTGCTGGTCGTGATTCGGATCGCCCGGGCACTCTGGAGCCTGTACGGCGCCCCCGCGGAGACCGCCCAGCCCCGCTCGAGGAGCGCCTGCACCACCGGGGCCTCCTCGGGCACTCGCACCCAGACCGTGATGCCGGCCGGCGCATCCGCCTCGATCCCCCGCTCGCCCAGCGCCTCGAGGAATCGCTCACGGCGCTCGCCGTAGAGCTCCGTCGCCCGCTCGAGCTTCGCGGCCACCCCGGGATCGGCCCACATCGTCGCCACGAGGCGCTGAATCAGGTGGCTCACCCAGTGGGGCCCGACAGCCTGGCGACCCCGAACGCGGCTGATCGTCTCGCCGTCGCCGGCCAGCAGGGCGAGGCGAATGTCCGGACCCAACGCCTTCGCGACCGAGCGAGCGGCCGCCCATCGGCGGCGCCCGCCGGTCAACGTCAACCTCGCCGAGCCGGCGATCGGGCCCAGGTGGTCGTCCTCGACGACGAGCACGTCGGGCGCCTCGCCGAGTACCCGGCGAAGTCGCACGGCGCGGCCTTCGTCGAGCGAGGCGCCGGTCGGGTTTTGGCCGCGGGGGTTGACCACCACGGCGGCGATCCCGGCGGCCACCGCCTCGGCCAGGGCGGCGGGGATCATCCCCCTCGCGTCCACGGGGACCGGCCGCAGCGCCAGACCCATCGCTCGCAGGAGGTCGAACAGGCCCGCGAATCCGGGGTCTTCGACGGCGACCACGTCGCCGGGCCGAAGCTGAGCCTGAAGCGCACGCTCGATTCCGTCGAGGGCCCCGCTCATGACGGCGATGTGGGTCGGGGCGATTCCGGCTTCCGCGAACTCGTCCTCTGCCAGCCGAAGCAACTCGGAATCGATCGCGTCGCCACCGTAGAGCTGGCGCGGTGGCTCCAGCCGCCGCAGGAACGGCCTCGGGCTCGGCAGCAGGTCGGGGTCGGGATTGCCGCTCGCCAGGTCCCGGGCTCCGGCCGGGACCGCGGACCCAGGCCACGCGCCACCGACCGGAGGGCGCCAGCTGACCGTGGAGCCGCTTCGGGCCCGCGACACGACCAGACCCCGCGAACGCAGGTCGGCGATCGCCGAGGCGACCGTTGTCGGGCTGACGGCGAGATCGGCGGCGAGCCGGCGGATCGTCGGCAGCCGGTCGCCCGGCTCGAGGACGCCTCGCTCGATCGCACGCTCGACGCTGGCGGCGATCTCCCTCGCCCCCTTCCCCGAGATGGAATACTGTGTCAGAACAGACACCTATCTGTACTGTAACAATATGGGTGGAACTCCGAAGACCAAGCTGCGTCGAAAGCCCTCACGCGGGTCTCACGAGCGAGAGGTCGTGGACGCGATCCTCGATGAAGCGCTCGTCTCCCACCTCGGGCTGATCGATGGGGACGGCTTCCCGGTCGTGACCCCCACCCTGCACGCGCGGGTCGGCTCCTATGTCTACGTCCACGGCTCGGCCGCGAGCCGCACGATCCGAACCGGGAATTCCTCGGAGGTGTGCCTGACCGCCACGCTGATCGACGGCCTGGTGCTCGCCCGCGCGGCAATGCACCACTCCGCGAACTACCGGTCGGTGATGGTGTTCGGCGTGGCGCGCCAGATCCACGACGCCGACCACAAGCTCGGCGCGCTCGAGGCGTTCACCGAGAAGCTCGTGCCGGGACGCTGGGGGGACGTCCGGCCGCCGACCGAGAAGGAGCTCCGCGCGACCTCGGTCCTTCAGATCCCACTCGAGGACGCCTCGGCCAAGGTCAGAAGCGGCCCTCCACTCGACGATGACGCCGACCTGGGCTTGCCCGTCTGGGCCGGCGTGGTCGGCCTGCGATTGAGCGCCGGCGAGCCCGAGCCGGACGGGTCGAATCCGGCGATCGAGTGCCCGCCGTACCTCACGGACCTGGTGCGAACGCTCGGGCGAAGCTGACCCGGGCGCCGGACCCATGTCAGTCGGCCGCGCTCGGTGTCGAGCGCACCCGTGTCAGTCGGCGGCGCTTGCCACCGAGGTCACGCTTTCCACCTCCGCCTGGAGCGCGGGCACGAACTCGAGATCGGGCCGGCTCGCCTCAATCATCTCGACCGACTCGCGGTAGTGGGCGGCCATCCCGTCGATCGAGGTGCCGATCCGCGCCCCGACCGAGTCCTCGCCGTATCTGGCGATACCCCTGCGCAGCCCCCGGATGTCCGACAGCTTGTCCGCCGCAAAGATCGTCAGCGCGCGCGGCCCGGCGGCGCTCACCTGGCTTCGAAGCGCCGCCTTTCGACGGACGAACGGCTCGATCTCGGCGTCCTCGGTCAGCGCGAGCACCAGGGCCGAGATCGCGTCACCCATCGCCGAGCGCAGTCGCTCCTCGGTCAGCGTTCCCCGCTCGACCGCATCGTGCAGGAGGCCGGCCGCGACCAGCTCCTCGTCGAATCCGGCGTCGTGAAGCAATACCGCGACTTCAAGGACGTGATCGAGGAACGGAGCTCCGTCGCTCGGGCGCTCCTGGGAGACGTGGGCCTCGGCCGCGAGCCGGTAGGCGCGCGCGAGCACCGGCGACTGTGCGATCCAGAGAGGCGGAACCGTCGCTTCGGGCCCGGAGGCCACGTCTTGCTCCATCGGCGGGCTACCTTCCTGATCTCTGCTCGCGGGGCGGCGTCGTGCCAAGAGGGTGGCCCCGCACCCGATCCGGCCGCCCGAAATCTACCAACCGATCGACGGTTGCGAGAACGCGCGCCGAACCGGGGAGCCAGAATCTCCCCGATCCAAGCGGGGCGCCGGCACATTTCCGGCTAGCCTGTGTCCCCGCGACGCGCCGGGTCGCTCGAGCCCGGGCCGATGCCGCGAGAACTCCAGATGGAGCCGCTCTCTTACTTCCAGGCGATCATCCTCGGGCTCCTGCAGGGGGTGACCGAGCTTTTTCCGGTCTCGAGCCTCGGGCACACGGTGCTCTTCCCGAGCCTGTTCGGCTGGGACTCGCTGGTCAAGGCCCAGTCACAGAGCGAGTCGTTTTGGCTCGCCTTCGTCGTCATGCTCCACGTCGGCAGCGCTCTCGGACTTCTCGCCTACTACTGGCGGGACTGGCTGGCGATCATCAAGGCTTTCTTTGCGACGCTCGGCAAGCGCCGCGCCGAGACCCCGACGGAGCGTCTGGCGTGGCTGATCATCTCGGCCAGCATCCCCACGGGCCTGCTCGGATTGGCGTTCGAGCACCAGTTCCGCACCTTCACAGCCAAGCCGCTGCTGGCCTCGATATTCCTGGTCGTCAACGGCTTCATCCTGCTCGGCGCCGAGGTCGCCCGCCGCCGCCGACTCGCTCACCACGCCGAGCGCAGCCTCGCCACGCTCGAGTACCGCGAGGCTGGACTGATCGGCGTCGCCCAGTCCACCGCGCTCGTCGCCGGGATCAGCCGTGACGGGGTGTGCATGGGGACCGGGTTGGCGCGCGGCCTCGACCACTCCGATTCCGCGCGCTTTGCGTTTCTCCTCGCCACCCCGATCATCCTTGCGGCGGGCTTGTTCAAGCTCCCAGACCTGATCGGGCCGCTCGGCGAGGGCGTCAGGGGACAGTCCGTCGTCGCGTGTGCGTCGGCGGCGATCGCCGCCTACTTCACGGTCAAGTTCCTTGTCCGGTACTTCAAGACGAGGACGCTGACGCCGTTCGCGATCTACTGCCTCGTGTTCGGGCTCGCGATGGTGATCTACAACAGTTGAGGACGGGCCGGGGAGGGCCCCCGGCCCCGTCGGCCGACTACTTGACCGTCAGCGTTCCGGTCATGCCCTGCTGCTTGTGGGAGTCGAATGGGCAGTAGAACTCGTACTTGCCAGGCTTCAGGTTGCTGACCGTCACCGTGGAAGTCCCGCCCGGCTGCACGATCTGACCGTCCTGATCGACGCCGTTTCCCTCCAGTGCGACCCCGTGCTCGATCCCGGAGGACGAGGGGTTGTCCATGGTCAGTGTGACCGTCCCGGCATTCGCGGAGAGCTGTGTCTTGTCGAAGGTCAGCCCGCCGTTCGGGTCTGCGCTCAGCTTCAGGTCCTGCCCTCCGCCACCTGAGGTCGGGGTGGTCGAGGTGGTCGACGCGACGGTGCTGCTCGTCGTGCTGTTGCTGCTTCCGCATCCGACGGCGACCAGCGCCAGGGCTACTGCCGCGAGGGCGATCAGACCACCGGTGATGACTTTCTTCAAGGGGCTCTCCTCCGGGTGAGCGGAACGCCGCTCGACGTTGGCCGTGGGGGCGTTCGGCGGTTTTCGGGCTGGGATACGGGTCCGGCGTGGATGGGGTTCAAATGACGGAGGATGCTGCCCCCACGGCCACTGCCGGTCGCCTCGCCTTGCGCGCGGTCGGCTGGGGCGAATCGTGGTGGGCGCCGCCGTGGCGTCCTGTCCTGCTCCTACAGTCGCGTGCGTGGGGACGCTGATCATCCTCGGCTCACGGCGCCGTGCGGCGTTGGTGCTCGGAGCATTCGCGGTGGTGTCCGCCGTCGGTCTGGCCTCCCCCACCGGGGCGGGCGCCTCCGGCGGGCGCGAGGCGGTGACGATCAAGACCCTGAAGGTCGGCGCGCCCGGCAACCCGTCGGTGGGGATCGTGCCGTTCACGGACGCCGTCTACCCCAGCTGTGCGGATGCCCCCGACAGCGCGCGCGGATGCCAGATGGTGGGCGGGGTCAAGTACCCCTATCGGATCGCGAAGCTCGAGGTGACGGTCGATCAGTGGGTCCGGTTTCTGAACACGGTCGACCCGACCGGTCGAAACCCGCACCACCTGTATGCCTCGACCGAGAGCTCGGGAGGCTGGCCCAAGTACGGTCAGATCGACTTCTCCTCGCGCGCGCGCAGGGGTCGCCATTACTCCGTGGCATATCCGGCCTGGGCCGACAAGCCCTACGGGTTCGCGAACTTCTTGCGCGCCGCCCGGTTCGTCAACTCGCTCTACAACGGCCGGGTGGTCGCTCGGCGCGTTCGCGTTTCGGGACCGATCAAGTACGTGATCTACAGGGTGCGGCTGTCCCGGGACACGGAGCGGGGCATGTACGACCTGGCCCGCCACAAGCGAACGGGGGCGACCCGCGCCCATCGGAGGGGCTTCGTCGTCCCGAGCCAGAACGAGTGGATCAAGGCGGCCTACTACGACCCCGAGGGCGGCGGCACGGACTCCTACTGGAAGTACCCGACCAACCCTGGAACCTTCGGCGACGGGAGCGCCGATGCCCCGAGCCCATCGACGCTCGATGCCACGACCGGGGACGTCACGAACTCCTCGACCCAGCCACTCGCCACCTACCACGCGTCGGGCATCGCCGCGCCGAGCTGGTGCCCGGCGGCCGTTCACCCGCGCGATGACTGCTCGAGCGTCAACCCGTTCGGCATCGATCCGACGACGTACGCCCGCGCCTACCAGGGCAGCCTGAGCACCGTGGGCCAGGCCAGGACTCCCTCGCCGTGGGGCACCCTGGACCAGGGTGGCAACGCGGTCGAGTGGACCGACACGATCACACCCGCCCCCGGTGGAGGGACGCGCGGTCGAGTGTGGCGGCGGCTCCACGGCGGGATCGCCAATGCGCCGGCCTACCAACTCTGGCTGTCCGCGATCGGCCTCCAGCCACAGGACAACGCCTTCTACAACGCGACCTATCCATGGCTCGGGTTCCGGGTCGGCGTGCTCGGCGACCTGCGACCCGGCGGCGGCTGACGGATCGGGCGTGCGTCCCCCGCGGGGGTGAACGGCTGGCGATCGACGGCGACACGGCGCGGACATGACGTTCGACGAGGCTCTCGCATCGCTGCTCGCCCTGGTCGGAGAGCGGGTAGAGGTCCACGTGCTCGACGCCGGACGCAGCCCACACCTCGTGGCGACGTTCGGCGGCAGGCTCCAGGCCGGCTACTCGATGACCGGAGGTGAGCCGAGCGACACCGAGGCGATCTCGATGCGCCTCGACGCCGGCAGCGAGATCGCCTCGATCAGCCTCGACCGCGAGGTGTTCGAGGGGGCGATACACCATGAGGACGGCGCGGTGAGCCTGCAGCTAGGGGGGGTCGAGCTGATGATCGCGCGGCGAGCTTGACGCGAGCTCGCTGAAGGGTCGGACTTCGCCCGCCGCTTCGCGGGCCGAGGGCGTGGAAGGTGACTAGTCCTGGCCGCTTCCCGTGAGTCACGGACTTGCCGCGATGGATACGTTTGCGCCGGATGGGCCGTTTTCGGGCACGAGCACTGTCGCTCGCGGGGCTGTGCGCAATTGGCGGCGCGCTGGCACTCGCGCTGGGTGCCGGGGACGCCGCGGAACCCGCGGCGACCGCTGCCGGCGCCGAGCACCTCGTTTGGTCGGCCGAGTTCGACGGGCCCGCCGGGAGCCGGCCCAGCCGTGCGAAGTGGCGCTATGACGTCGGCGGCGGGGGATGGGGAAACGACGAGCTCCAGCGCTACACCCGTAAGCGCCGGAACGTGCGGCTCGACGGCCGGGGCCATCTCGTGATCGCCGCGCACCGCAAGACCGTGAAGCGCTCCAACCGGATCCGGCACCGCTACACCTCGGCACGCCTCAAGACGCAGGGTCGGTTCGCGTTTCGCTACGGGCGGATCGCGGCTCGGATGAAGGTCCCGAGGGGGCGCGGTCTGTGGCCCGCGTTCTGGATGCTCGGCGCGGACATCCGGCGGGTCGGCTATCCGCGATGTGGCGAGATCGACGTCATGGAGCTGCTGGGCCAGCACCCGCGGACGGTGCATGGGACGGTGCACGGCCCGGGCGCGGAGCTCGACGTGGGGATCGGCGGTCAGCGGACGGCAAGGCGCTCATTGGCCCGCCGCTTTCACACCTACGCGGCGGTATGGGGCCCGCGCAAGGTGCGCTTCAGGCTCGACGGCCGCACGTACGAGACCGTGCGCCGAAGCGCGTTGCCGCGCGGCAACAAGTGGGCGCTCGGCCGCCGCATGTTCATCCTGCTGAACCTCGCGGTCGGCGGGTGGCCGGGGAAACCGGACCGCTCGACACCGTTCCCGGCTCGGCTCAAGGTGGCGTGGGTGCACGTCTGGCAGAGCCGCCGCTAAGCGGACGCCGGAATCCCAAGCCCTTGCTCGTCGGTCGAGCGCAAGAGTCACCGGGGCCGCGCCGAACCGCCGCCCACGGCGATTCGAGCGCGTGCCCCGGCATCAGGGTCCTTGAATCAGGGGACCCAAGACTGTGCGGCTGCTTGGGTCAGCCGCGGCAATAGGCGTAGGTGGTCAACGTCGCCTCGGGCTGCCCGGTGCTGATCCCCTCGGTCGTCCACCCCCGCGCCTTGTCGAAGCGCTTGGAGGTCAGCGCGCCCGCGGCATCCAGCCCCGAGTTGGAGGCCTGGATGTTGCCGTCGAACCCGCCCGAGACCGCCTTGCTGCCGTTCGAGCAGCGCACGTTGGTGGTCCTGAGGCTTTGGGACACCGTTGTGTCCTTCGACTCGGTGGTCAGCTTTGGACCCGGGCTCTTGCAGATCGCGTAGGCGCTCAGGGTCGCTTCAGCCGATCCCTTCGCCTTCGTCTGCGCGATGTAGAAGCCCTCGACCTTCCAGCCACGGTTGCCGCTCTTCTTGGAGGTCAGCGTGACGACGGAGTTGTCCGTTCCGAAGCCGCCCGAGATCACCCGGCTGCCCTCGGGGCACTTTGCGAGAACGGTGCCGATGCTGTTCGGCTCGAGCTGGGTGTCGCTCGATGCGACGGTCGGGGGCTTTGCCCGCTTGCCGCAGTACGCGTAGGAGTAGAGGGTCCCGGCGTCGCTCTGGTTGAAATTGATCGCAGTGGTCTTGATCGCCCGCTTTCCGGCCGGCTGGGAGCCGATCCGGGCGATCGGTCCGCCGTTGCTCGTGCTCGGGTCCCAGGGGGAGGTGCCGAACCCGGCGGCCAGCGCCACTTGGTCCGAATCGCACTTCGCGGTTGCCGACCCTCCCTGATTGGCGGGAATGCTCACGCTCGCGCGCCTCTGGACGGCCCCGAGCGCGACAGCGGCCGTCGCCATGGCGCAAAGCGCGGTGGCGGCGAGCACCCATCGTCCGATTCGGAGCATGCGGCGTCGGTTCAGGTTCACAGTGGTGCCTCCTCGTGGTCTAAGGACGAACGGGCGAGGTCGGTCGACCCGCCGGGCATCCCTATCGGCGCCGCGCGGCGGCGACTTGAGCCGCGGAGCGCGGTTGCCGCGCCCGGCGGTCCTACTGAACGGACTTGATCGCGCTCTGGAGCTGGCTCAGCGTCAGGACCCCGGAGCCGACGGGACGCTTCCCGCCCGGGCCTTCGACGAGGAACGACGGCGTGGCGCTGAAGCCGAGTGACTGGGCTTGTGTCTGGACCTTTGCGAGCTCCTTGGTGAGCTGCGGGTCGTCGCGATCCTTGTTCCACTTCGCGAGGTCGGGGACCCCGGCGCCCTTGGCGACGTTCTCGAGGAAGTTGTCGGTCACGTAGCCGGAGTTCTCGACGCCCTGGTTTCGATAGAAGAGCTCGATGAAGTTCCAGTAGCGGCCCTGCTCGCCCGCCGCCAGCGCCGCCTTGGCAGCCGTCTGCGAGTCGGCTCCGATGATCGTGAACTGGCGGAACTCATACTTGGCGGTGCCCGGTCGAACCACGTTCGAGATCAGGTCGGGCGCGACCTGGGTCGAGAACTCCTCACAGACGGGGCACTGGAGGTCGCCGAACTCCACCAGCGTGACCTTGGCCTTGGGGTCGCCGAGCACGGTGCCGTTCTGCGGTATTCCCTGAAGCTGCTTGGTGACCAGGGCGGCGTCCTTCGTCCCGCTCCCGCCCGAGTCGCTGCCCGACTGGCTGACGATGATCAGCACCGCAACTGCGCAGATCGCCAGGAAGGCGGCCGCGCTTCCGTACTGGACCATGCGCCGCCGGCGTTCGGCGGCCTGCTCGTCGGCCTCGCGCGCCAAGCGCTCGGCCTTGAGTTGCTCCTTCTGTTCCTTGCGACTCGCCATCGTGGGAGGCGGAAGCTTACGGTCCCTCGGCCGGTGACGCCGCCGAGCCGGCCGCCAGCTCGGCGCCGGCGTAGGCAAAAGCCCGCGCGGCGTTGACCATCAGCATGAGGGCCATCAGGACGGCGCTCGACACGCACCACTGGCAGATCGCGTCGATCACGAACAGCTCGAGGTAGGTCAGGTAGGCGCTGAACCCGAAACCGACCAGCGCGAACACGAAGCCGCCGAACCGCCCGGCGTCACCCGGCGTCGCGGCGGCGGCCAGCAGCAGCACGTAGCCGACCATTCCGAACACCGAGACGTTGATGCCCGCGATGTGCGAATAGCTCGAGTCGGCGACCGTCTGGCAGCCGTGGCCACCCGCCACGCACGCGGGTGCCCCGCCACCCGAGTCGGCGATCGTGATGTAGATCGCGACCCCGAGCCCGAGCAGGGCGATCGCGGCCGCGGCGATTCGCAGGGCTCGCTCGCTGGGCATCACGAAAACCGTACCGGGCGGGGGACGCCGGCAGGCCACCCGGTCGCCGGCCGGGATCTCAACCCCTCTCCCTCCAGGTGCGGCGAAGCGCGAACACGACGACCGGGAGCGCGATCACCGCCAGCGCGATCGCGCCCGCATAGGCGCCCCGGGTGATCAGCAGCGCCTCGGCCATCACGAGGACCAGGATCAGGGTCGGCGCCAACGGATCGCGGTCAGGCGGACTCGGGCTCGACCAGCGGCCGCGCCTTGCGCGCCTCCGCTCGTTGCTCGCGGTCGAGCGGATGGTGGCAGGCCGCCCAGTGGCCGCCGCCGTGATCGATCAGCTCGGGTTCGATATCCGAGCAGACCTCGGTCGCCCAGGGACAGCGGGTGTGGAAGCGGCAGGCGGAGGGGGGGTCGGCAGGGCTCGGGAGGTCGCCCTCGAGCACCAGCGGCTCGCGCTCCGCGTTCACGCGGGGATCGGGGATCGGCAGCGCGGAGAGCAGCGAGAGCGTGTACGGATGGATCGGGTTCGAGTAGACCTGCTCGGCTGGTCCCAGCTCGACGATCTTGCCGAGGTACATGACGGCTATCCGGTCGGAGACCTGCCGGATCACGCCCAGATCGTGGGCGACGAAGATGTAGGTGAGCTTGAAGTCGTCCTGGAGATCGGAGAGCAGGTTGATGATCTGGGCCTGGATAGAGACGTCGAGGGCCGAGACGGGCTCGTCCGCGATGATCAGGCGCGGTCGAAGCGCCAGCGCGCGCGCTATCCCGATCCGCTGACGCTGCCCGCCCGAGAACTCGTGCGGATAGCGGTTGTAGTGCTCGGGCCCGAGCCCCACCCGCTCGAGCAGCGACTGGACGTTTCGCTTCAGGGCCTCGCCCGAAGCGATGCCGTGGAGCCTCAGGGGCTCGCCGACGATCTGGCCCACCCGATGGCGCGGATTGAGCGACGCGTAGGGGTCCTGGAAGATCATCTGCATGTCGCGCCGAAGCGGCTGCATCTCGCGCCGCTTCAGCCCGACCATCTCCCGGCCCTCGAAGCGGACCGACCCCGAGGTGGGCTGAAGAAGCTGGAGGATCGCGCGACACAGTGTCGACTTGCCGCAACCCGACTCACCGACCAGGCCGAGCGTCTCGCCCTCCTTGACGGTCAGGCTAACGCCGTCGACCGCCCGGACCCGGCCGACCTCGCGGTCGATCAGGATCCCCGACTTGATCGGGAAGTGCATGCAGAGGTCTTCGACTTCGAGCAGACCCTCACCCGTGGTGGGTGCGGGCACGGTGGCGTCGGGCGCGCTCACGCCGCCGGCTCCTTGAGCCCGATCTCGCCGGTCTCGAGCACCCGGAGCGCCCGCTTCTGCTCGGGCGAGAGCCAGCAGCGATCCGGATGGCCGGCCTCGCCGCCCCGCACCTGGAGCGCGGGCACCTCGGTGCATTTCTCGAACGCGTGCGGGCAGCGGGGGCGGAAGTGGCAGCCGGTCGGCGGGGCGAGCAGCGAGGGAGGCTGGCCTTTGACCTGAGCCAGCCTGCGGTTGCGCGGTCGGTCGGGTCGCGGCAGCGATCCGAGCAGCCCCCACGTGTAGGGGTGCTGCGGGTCGTAGAAGGACTGGTCGAGGCTGCCGGACTCGACGATCCGCCCGCCGTACATCACGTTCACCCGGTCGGCGACCTCGGCGATCACCCCGAGGTCGTGGGTGATCAGGATCACCGCCATCCCGAGCTCGGCCTGCAGGCGGGTGATCAGGGCCAGGATCTGCGCCTGGATCGTGACGTCGAGGGCGGTGGTGGGCTCGTCGGCGATCAGGACCCGCGGCTCGTTGATCAATGCCATCGCGATCATCACACGCTGGCGCATCCCGCCCGAGAACTCGTGCGGGTAGTTGTCGATCCGGCCCTTGGGGTCGGGGATGCCGACCAGGTCGAGCAGCTCGGTGGCGCGCCGGTGGGCGACCTGCTTGGAGACGTCCTGGTGGGCCTGCATGGCCTCGACGAGCTGGGCACCCACCCGGTAGAAGGGGTGAAGGGACGTGAGCGGATCCTGGAAGATCATCGCGATCTCCTTGCCGCGGACCTCGTGGAGCTTCTCGTCGGAGGCGGCGGCCAGATCAGCCCCTTCGTACATGATCCGGCCACTTATCTTCGTGTTGGGGCCTCGGGTGAGCCCCAGGATCGAGAGGTTGGCGACGCTCTTGCCGCATCCCGACTCGCCGACGATCCCGAGTGTCTCGCCGCGATCGACCCCGAACGAGACCGCGTCCACGGCCTGGACGACGCCGTCCTCGGTGTGGAATCTGACCGTCAGGTCGCTGATCTCCAGCAGGCTCATCCGATCACCTCACTGGTATCTGACACGTGGGTCAAGGTAGGCGTACGCGACGTCGACGATCAGGTTGAAGATGATGATGAAGAAGGCCCCGAACAGGGTCACGCCCTGGATGACCGGGAGGTCGGAGGTCTGGATCGCCGTGTAGACGAGGCGGCCGACCCCGGGGATGTTGAAGACCGTCTCGGTGAGGATCGCATTGCCGGCGAGCAGGACGCCGATGTCGAGGCCCAGCAGGGTGACGATCGGGGTGATCGCGCTGCGGACGCCGTGGTGCATGATCACCCGCCGTTCGGGCAGGCCCTTCGCCCGCGCGGTGCGTATGTAGTCCTCGGACATCACGTCGATCATGCTCGAGCGCAGATATCGGGCGTAGATCGCCGCCGAGGCCGCGGCCAGCACGATCCACGGCAAGAGCATCGAGGCGAACTTGGCGCTCACCGAGTCGGCGTCGGCGTAGCTCCCGATTCCGGGGAAGATGTGGATCACGCCGACGTCCTGGGCGAACAGGTAGAGCGCCACGAGGCCGAGCCAGAAGACCGGCGCCGAGATGAACGCGAGGCTCGTGACCATCGTCGTTCGGTCGAGCACCGAGCGCCGCTTGACCGCCGAGATGATCCCGACCGGGATCCCCATCGCGAGCCACAGGATCGCCGCCCCGGTGACGAGCCAGATCGTCGCGGGCAGGCGATCGAGGATCAGGGTTCGGACGTCCGCATTCGAGCGGAAGCTGTAGCCGAAGTCGAAGTGGAGGACGATCCCCTTCATGTAGTCGTAGTACTGGACGTAGATGGGCTGATCGAGGCCGAGCGAGTGGCGAATCGCGTTCACCTGGGCTGGCGAGGCGTTTCGCCCGGCCCGCAGCGCCGCCGGGTCGGCGGAGGGGAGTACGTAGAAGATCACGAAGACCACCGCGCTGACGATCGCCAGCATCGCGATCCCCCAGAGCACGCGCCTGACGATGTAGCGAAGCAAGGGTTGGTCTTCCGTTGTCGCCGGGAGGCGACCCGCCGCCCCGATGGGCGGCGGGTCGTTGCTCCCCCTAGTTGGTTCGGGTGCTCGTCACCGGCCTACGGGTTGTCCAGCGAGGTGAACGTGACGTCCCAGCTCGCGTTGAACAGGTTGGTGACCCCGGCAACGTTGCTCGACTCGATGTTGTCGAAGTTGTCCCAGATCCACGGAATCGACGGTGCGAGCGCCGAGATCTGATCATCGATCTTGCCGTAGGTCTGAGCCCGCTGCGACGGGTCCGGTACGAGCCTCGCATCGTTCAGCGCCTTGTTGACCGCCTTGTCGTTCAGCAACGGCCAGTTCGAATTGTTCGACGGGACGATCGCATCCCCGTTGAACGTCGGGTCGAGGAGCGACTGGGCGTCATTGAAGTCCTTGCCCCAAGCGACGTTGGGACAGACGTTCGGAGTGTTCTTCGGAACGTTGCAGAACTTCGTGTACATGACGTCGTGGTTGACCGGCTGGAGGTTCACGTTGAATCCGAGCTGGGTCAGCTCGTCCTTGACCACCTGGGAGGTGTTGCTCCCGGGCGGCGAGTTGTCGCTGACCATGCTGATCGAGCAGTCGCTGCCCTCGCACTTGCCGCTCGAGAAGCCGGCCTTCTTCATGTACGACTCGGCCAGGCTCATGTCGCCCTTCGGGTTCTTGAGGAAGTCGAGGTCCGGTCCGGCGGTGCCGCCGGCCTCCTCGAATCCCGGCACGCCCGGCGGGATGTAGTGCGTCCCGACCGTGCCGGCCAGCGGGCCGCCGCGGGTTGCGATCATCGCCTCGCGGTCCGCACCTGCGACCACAGCCTTGCGGACGTTGACGTCGTCGAACGGCGGCTTCGACGTGTTCATCGCCACGTAGCGCAGGCCACCAGACGGGGTGATCTGCATCTGATCCGGGTACTGGGTCGCGGCGAGCTTCAGAGTCTCCGGCTCGGAGCTGAAGTCGCCGTTCGCCTGGTCGCTGCCGGTCAGGATCTTCTTCCCGGCCGAAACGGTGTCCGAGAAGCCCTCCTGGAAGTCGATCTTGTCCAGGTAGGCGGGACGGTAGTCGGTTGACGCGTCCCAATTCGGGTTTCGCTCCAGGAGTATCTCCTTGCCGGGCTGGTAGCTGGTCACGTAGTACGGGCCCGTGGCCAGCTGGTGCTCGCCGTAGGCCGAGGGGTTCTGCGCGTCGTATTTCTTCGCGTACTCCTCCGGAACGGGAGCGCTGATCGGCAGGGACATCGCCTGGGAGACCGTCGGCCCCTGCGGTTCCGTCAACTTGAAGACGATCGTCTGATCGTCGGGCGTCTGGATGCCGCTGATGTTCGGCGCCACGGTCGGGTCCTTCTTGGCCGCAGCCTGGGCCTGCTTGAAGCCCACGAGCGAGTCGAAATACACGCCCTCATAGCCGTTCGCCACCCCGGGCAAGAGTCCGCGCTCGATCGCATACTTGACGTCGGCAGAGGTCACCGGACGGGTGACGCCCGTGCCACCGCCGAGCGGCGGGCTGTACCTGATCCCGGGCTTGATCTTGAAGGTGACCGTCTTGTTGTCGGAAGAGATCGTCGGCTCGCCGTCAGCAAGGTCGGGGCTCGGGTTCACCTTGTCGCCCGGCGCCCAGCCGAACAGGCCTCGCTGTGTCGCCTCGGTCACCATGTAGGTGAACTGGTAGTACGCGGCGCCGGCGTCGATGTAGTCGACGTCGCCGGCGGCGATCACGTTCAGCGTGCCGCCCTTCTTGGCGTTGTCGGGCGGCGCCGTCACCGGGGCGAACTTGCTCGCCGTGTCGGAGGTGCTCTTGCTGCTGCTTCCGCAGGCTGCGAGCGCTAGCGCGAGCAGGGCGAGTACGCCACAGATCATCAGCCGGACGAGCTTCGATCTCATGCGCGTTCCTTTCTGTCTGGGGGTGTCCTCTCTTGTGTGCATCGAAACGCCATTGCGTCAAGTCTTGTTCGACCGGGGGTTGAGCGCGTCCTGCATCGCGTCACCGACCAGGTTGAAGGCGAGCACCGTGAGCAGCAGCGCCAGGCCGGGAAACAGCATGTACCACCACGCGTCACTGAATGTCGGCGTCGCGTCAGAGATCATCTGGCCCCAGCTCGAGGTGGGGGGCTGGACGCCGACGCCGAGGAAGGAGAGGGCCGCCTCGTAGAGGATCACCTGCGGGACCAGGATCGAGGCGTAGACGATGATCGGCGCGACCAGGTTCGGCAGCACCTCCTTGAAGATGATCCTCGAGTCCGAGGCGCCGATCGATCGAGCCGACTCGATGAACTCCTTCTCGCGAAGCGACAGCACCTGGCCGCGGATGATCCGAGTCATGTAGGTCCAGCTGGTGAACGCGATCACGAAGATGACGACGCCCAGGCCGGGCTTGATCAGGCCGCCCAGGCACCCGGCCGAGCCGAGCGTGCAGGCAGCGGCGAGGCCGGTGGCGAGCAGCAGGTAGGGGATGGCGAGCAGGACGTCGACGGCGCGGGAGACCAGGGTGTCCGTCCAGCCCCGGTAATAGCCGGCCAAGAGCCCGGTGACGATCCCGATGATGGTCGCGATCGCGGTCGAGCAGACGGCCACGATCAAGGACACCCGCGCGCCGTACACGGTGCGGCTGAAGACGTCGCGGCCCAGCTGGTCGACCCCGAAGATGTGATCCGGGCTCGGACCGGTGGGCGTTCCGAAGATGTCGAGGGCGCTCGTGTCCCGGTAGTCGGGGCCCGGCGCGCCGACGATCTTGATCACGAGTGGCGCGAAGATCGCCATCAAGACGAGCAGGAAGAGGAAGATCAGCGAAGCCAGGGCCAGCTTGTCGTCCTTGAAGCGGCGCCAGAAGAGCTGCCACGGAGAGCGTGCGGCGATCGCCGTGGGGTCGATCTCGGTGAGCTCCGCCGAGGCGCCGATCGGAGCAGCATGCTCGGGAAGCCCGCTCGCCTCCACGCTTTAGCCCCTCTCGCGCGCGCTCGACATATCCCGCCCCTATCCGGACCCTCTCAATCTCGTGTGCCCCGTTCCCTTCACGTCAGCGAGCCAGGCGGTTACCAAATCCGGCTACCCGCTTTTCGCACATGATATGCGTGCGTGCGCCCGTTGCGCCGCTTGTCGCCCGGATCTGGGCGTTCTGGCCCCGGGGTGGCCTGGCGCCCCGCAGCCAGGCGGCCGAGCAGCCGCCGACGATGCCGCGCGGCTCGCCAGCTCGTCGCTCAGCTTTGCGGTCGGTGCGAACGCCAGTGCCGAGCTCCGCGCGCCCGTTCCGAGGGCTGCGTAGCCGTCGTCCACCTTCCAGGTGCGCTCATCGACCCGCCCCGCGAGGCGCCCGGCGACCATGTAGGCGGGAACGGCGATCGAGAACTGATCGACGTCGCGCGGCCGGCGCCAGCGAAACGCGATCACGCCGATGTCGCCCGCGGTGCAGCCCGCCCCGCAGTTGCTCGGCGAGCGCGGCCTCCATACCGAGTATCGACCGCCATTCCAGCCGGAGGCAGCCGAGGAGGCCTCAATCTCGATACCCCCCGCGAGCAGGATGACCAGCGCCTGCTCTTCGTCGGCCACGCCGCCGCCCACCAGCCGCCAGCCGGTCCGCAGGAGCGGCGCGATCCCCAATCTGACCGGAGTTGCGTCCACCCAACCCGGCCAGCTGCGCGGGTGGAGTATCTGGGTGCTCCGCGTCGGAGGCGAGCGAAGCGCTCGGTTCACCAGCCGCCACCCGCCGGCGCGCCGATGGAGGTTGAGCGCGAACAGGCTGCCTTCGGCGTACGCGAACACGGATTGCGCGTTGATCGCATAGGCCCCCGGAGCGGCGGCGATCACGCTCCGCATTCCCTCCACTCGCTGGGCCAGCCCGACCTCGTCGTGGAGATAGCGCCGCCGATACAGGTCCTGAACCAGCGTCGCCGTCCCCTCGATCACCGCGCGCCGCACGACGCTGCGCTCTCCCGGGTCACCGAGCGTCGCGAGCCGAAGCCGGAAGTGCTGGGCCTCGAGGGCGTGGGTCAGCTCGTGGGCGAGCGTGTACTCGAGCTGCGCGTGGGTTTCGATCAGCCTCGGGACGATGATCAGCCGCCGTCGCGAGAAGTCGTAGGCGCCGCCGACCCGGTCGAGACTCGAGTTCGCGTCGGAGGAGATCCCGAACTGCGCCGGGACCAGTCCCGCGAGCTTGTCGAAGTCGATTCCGGCGCGCCGCAGGCGAGCTTCGCGGCGCAGGGCGGGCCCTCCGGCGCCCCTTCGCCGGCGCTCCCTGCGGGCGACTCGCCGGCCGAGCTCAGCGAGACGGCGCTCGCTCATCACCCGAAGGCTCGGGAGCGCACCGAACCGCAGCCCGCGGATTCGCTCCACCCGGGCCGCCTCCGCCCTGAGCAGCGGCCGCAGCGAGGACTCCACCTTGGCGGGTGGCCCGCGGAGAAGCTTCAGGGGCAGCCGTTCGTCGCTGTGGGTTCCGTTCCCACCGGTGGTGGCGACCGCGATCGCGCCGGCCACGACCAGCAGGGCCGCCAGAGCGATCCGGCGTCGCCGGCGGCTCGCTCGCTCAAAGCGGCTCCCGTCCGTTTAAGGGCCTCCTTCCCTCGGGCTGAGGGTAGCTCGCCGCGTTGCCCGCTGGCCGCTCAGCCCCCCGGGCTGGGGAACTGGCTTCGCAGCAAGCCGTCCCAGGCACGGTCGGTGAGCAGCCGCCTCTGGGCCAGGACCAGATGGGCCGAGGGTGTGACCTTGTAGCGCGTCTTCGGGCGGCGGGCCGTGATCGCGCGCTCGATCGTCTTCGCGACGGTCTCGGGTCCACCCCCGAAGCGCGCCAGCGGGCCCTCGTAGACCCCGGCGGTCGCGGCGCCCACGGCGCCGTTGAACTCCGCGTAGGGGTCCTCGCCCTCGATGGCCGTGTCGATCGATCCGGCAGCGGTCTCGCCGAACCGGGTCTTGATCAGGCCCGGCTCGATCACCACCACGTCGACCCCGAAGCCGCGCACCTCATAGCGCAGGGCATCCGACATCGCCTCGACCGCGTGCTTGGTCGCGTGGTACGCGCCGCCTCCGGGAAAGGTCATCCGCCCGCCCATCGAGCTGACGTTGACGATTCGCCCCCATCCCTGGCGACGCATCGAGGGCAGGCAGAGCTGGCACATCCGCACCAGGCCGAAGAAGTTGGTCTCGAACTGCGCCCTCATCCGCTCCATCGGGAGCGCCTCGATCGCGCCGGATTGGCTGTAGCCGGCGTTGTTGACCAGCACTCCCACGGCGCCCTCGGCCTCCTCGACCCCCGTTACGGCGGCGCGCATCGACGCCTCGTCGGTGACGTCGAGCGCGAGCGTCTCGCAGCCGCGTTGGGCAAGGTCGGCGATCGACTCGGTGCGTCTCGCGGTCGCATAGACGCGCCACCCGGCGCCGGCCAGCCGCTCGGCGGTCGCCCGGCCGATCCCCGACGAGCATCCGGTGATCAGGACGGCGCGCGAGGGGACCGCGCGCCGGGGCGAATCGCCGGCCGGGCGATCCGCGTGCGCCGATTCGCTCCCCTCGCTCACCGCGCTGACTCTATCCTCCCGGCTCGTGCGCGTTGTGAGCTTTCAGGGGCCGGGTGACGTCCGCGTCGAGGAGCGCCCCGAGCCGGAGATCGGGGCCGCCGACGACGCGGTGGTCCGGGTCGAGGCGACCGGCATCTGCGGCTCCGACCTGCACATCTACCACGGCCGGGTCGCGATCGAGCCGGGCTTCGTGATCGGCCACGAGTACGTGGGCACTGTGATCGCCGCCGGAGAGGGCGTCAGCGAGGTTGCTGTCGGCGATCGGGTCCTCGGCACCTACTGCACCGCGTGCGGAGCATGCTTTCACTGCCGACGCGGCGAGTACCACAAGTGCGACTCGGGACGTGTCTTCGGCCACGGCGAGGCGCTCGGCTCGCTTCCCGGCACCCAGGCCGAGCTGGTCGCGGTCCCGAACGCGAATCTGACCCTGCGCCGTGTCCCCGAGGGCCTCTCCGACGAGGTGGCCCTGTTCGCCGGGGACGTCGCGGGGACCGGCTATCACGCGGTGTGCGGCGACGCGGCCCGACCCGACCCTCTCGAGCCGGGCGCCTCGGTCGCGGTGCTCGGCCTGGGGCCGGTCGGCCTCTGCGCGGTGCAGGTCGCGAGGGCGTCGGGCGCGTCGCTAGTCGTCGCCGTCGACACCGTCGAGGAGCGGCTTCGAATGGCCGAGTCGTTCGGCGCCGTCCCACTCCATCTCACCGAGGACGACGTGCGGGCCCGGGTCAAGGAGCTGACCGAGGGCCGAGGAGTGGACCTGGCGGTCGAGGCGGTCGGCCATCCGGAGGCGCTGGACCTGGCCTGCAGGTTGGCCCGAAAGGCGGGCACCGTCTCGGTGATCGGCGTCTATGCGGAGCGCGCCGAGGTCCACATGGGCGTCGTCTGGATCAAGGCGCTCAACTGGCGCACCGGACACGCCAACGTGATCGGCCACCTGGACCGGGTGCTCGCGATGCTGTCCTCCGGGGTCCTCGACCCCGGACCGTTGGTGACCCATCGGATGAGCCTCGAGGACGCCCCCGAGGCGTATGCGATCTACGACCGCCGCGAGGCGCTCAAGATCGTGCTTCGCCCGTAGCCCCTCCTGCGGCCGAGGGCCGGCGCTTCGAACTCGCTTCCCGATCGGGCCGCTCGCCGGGGGCGGCCGTCAGGTCCAGCGCCATCAGGACGTCGTCGACGTAGCGCCCGTTCAGCATGAACTCGCCTCTCAGGACCCCCTCGACCTCGAATCCGCACGATTCATAGAGCGCGCGTGCGGCGCGGTTCGGGGCGAGGACCCGCAGCGTCATCCGCCTCACGCCTCGCCTCGAAGCCTCCTCGGCCGCCGCCCGGAGCAGGCGCCGGCCGAGGCCCCGGCGATGCATGGCGGGGTCGACCGCCAGGCCCCGGATCTCGATCACGTGGCGATTCGACTCCAGATCGAGAGCCGGAGCGAGCTTGACGTAGCCGGCGACGACCCCGTCGACGACCGTGACGAGCGTCGCGTCCGGCTCGCCGTCGGTAAAGAAGTCCCGCCCGGGCGGTCGCTGTGGAGCCGGACTCACGTCCCACGACCAGATCGCCGCGTCGAGCGCCCGAAGCCTCGCCTCGTCGTTTCGCGAAGCCCGCCGAATGACCGTCGCCATCGAGCTCAAAGGATCGCACCCGCCGGCTCCGCGAAAGCCGTCGGTGCCGCGCCCGGGAGGCTAGGATTCAGGCAAGGAGGCAGATCATCGAGAACATGGTCAATCTCAACGCGGTCAGCCCCGAGGGCGACGCCACGGACCCCGACGGCTACCGGGCCCGCGTCGCCAGGCTCGGCCCGATGATCGGCGCCGAGCAGATGGGGGCCTCCGTCTACGAGCTCGACCCCGGGCAGAGCATCTGTCCCTACCACTACGAGAACGTCGAGGAGGAGTGGCTGCTCGTCCTGAGTGGCACGCCGACCCTGCGAGACCCCGACGGTGAGCGCACGCTGTCGGAGGGCGACGTGGTCTGCTTCGTCGATGGTCCCGATGGCGCCCACAAGATCACCAACCGCTCCGATCAGATGGCTCGGGTCCTCATGGTGTCGACCATCCCGAGGAAGGGGGTCAGCATCTGCGTCTACCCCGACAGCGACAAGGTCAGCGTCTTCCCGCCGGGGAAACGCTTTCGGATGTCGACCAACGTCGGCTACTGGGACGGCGAGGCCTGAGCCCACCCGTCCTGGCCGGCAGCGCGGGCGCGTTTCAGTCGTCCTCGTAGGGAAAGGCGAGCTGGACGTGGGTCCTGGCGACCGCGATGAACGGGCGCGACTCGGGCGAGCCACCGTTCAGCGGCGAGAGCTCCACGTTGACCATCGGGATGAAGTCGACGTCGCCGCGGTTCAGGTACTCGGAGAGGCGGCTTCGATAGCCCTCGCGCGGGAGCGTCACGTCGCCGATGATCCGGTGCCGATCGGTCTCGATGACCACCCTTTCGACCTTGTTCTCCATGCCATGAACCTATCGGCTCGCGATCTGCGGGCCTGAAGCTAGGACTCGAGGATCCGCCGCTTCTCGGCGGCGAACTCCTCATCTGAGAGGACGCCGGAGTCGCGGAGGCCGCCGAGGCGCTCGAGCTGGGCGATGCGCCCCTCGGCCTCCGATCCCGCGGCCGGCATGGCCCCCCTTGAGGCGATCCGCCGCTGTCGCGCCTCGCGCATCCGGATCGCCATCTGCTGGGCGATGCCCTCCGCGGACGCCGTCGTCACGTGGTCGGGAAACTCGCGGATCATCTGGCGCCGCATCACCTCGGTGCCGAGGACCACGAGGGCGATCAGGAGCAGGGAGGGCAGGAGGCGCCGGGTCCCGTCGGTCGGCCCCCACCACAAGACGAGCACCAGGAGCACCCCGAGGGCTCCGTAGGCGATCCGGGGCTGGCGGAAGTAGGGCGTCAGGCCGCGGCGGATCCAGGTCGCCGAGGCGGTCGGTCCCGCGAGCCACGCGGCCAGCACGATCACGACCCCGTAGAGGATCAGCGCCTGCGCGATCTCGACCAGCTCCGTCGTGCCGATCGACCAGGCTGCCTGCGCGGCCGGCTCCGACGTGGCGGTGGTCGTCAGGGCGCCGACCACGTAGTCGCCGGCTATCCCGTGGGCGAACAGCACCAGCACCCCGACCGCGGCGAAGGCGAGGCCCACCGAGCGGAGAGTCTGTCGGCGACGCTCGCCGGCGACGTAGATCGCCACGCCGTACAGGACGATCGCGAGCGCGGCCAAGAGCCACGCCAGCGTCCGGAGGACGCGGACGCCCGTCTGGGCGGCCGCCAGATCATCGGAGCGCATGATCCGTATCTGGGCCGCGTCCGGGGGCAGCTTGCTCGCCAGGTTGCCGCCGATTCCCACCTGATCGGCCACCTGGGTCAGGATCGTCCCCAGATCGAGCACGACGTTTCCATTGCTGGTCGATATCGCGTCGTTCTTGTTGTCGATCACCGCCAGGAACTCCTCGTGCGCCTTGCGGTTGGCGTCCTCCCACAGCCCCTGCACCTTCGGCTGCGCGAGGGCCTGCTCGGAGATCCGCAGAGCGAGCTCGCGCAACCCGCCCGACGCGGGCCCCGCCAGGGGCTTGAGGTTGGAGGGGAGGGCCTTCGACAGCTGACCCTCGACATCCACGTTGGCGTACAGCTGGCTGACCAGGTAGTCAGCCACGGCGTCGCGGATGTCCTGGTTCTCCAGCAGCCTGCTGCTGGTCGTCGTCCACGTATCGGTCTCGAGGAGCTGGCGCTTTGCCCAGATGGCGAACACCGATACGAAGGCGAGCACCGTGGCAATGACCACCAGCGTGATCGGCAGAGCGCGTCGCGTCCTCGCGCTTCCCGACTCGGCCGCGGTGTCGCTCACGTCCCCAATACCGTCAAGTCGTGCTCAGTCTATGCCTCCGGGCGGAGGCCCCAATGTCGCCCCGCCGCAGGATGTGGCAGGGTTGCGTCCGTCGGATCCAACCCACGAAAGGGGAACCCGCGAGTGATCCTGGCAACCGACTATCCGTTCCTGAACATCCTCTGGACGATGATCATCTTCTTCGCCTGGGTGATCTTCATCTGGGTCGCGATCACCGTGCTGATCGATGTCTTTCGCCGCCACGACGTCGGCGGATGGGTCAAGGCCGGATGGGTGATCCTCGTGATCGTCATTCCGTTCCTCGGCGTCCTCCTCTACCTGATCGTCAACCACGACGGGATGGCGAAGCGAAGCGCCAAGCAGGCCGAGACCCAGAAAGCACAGTTCGACCAGTACGTGCGCGACACCGCGGGCGGCTCGGCCGGCGAGATCGCGAAGGCGAAGGAGCTCCTGGACAGCGGCGCGATCAGCCAGTCCGAGTTCGACCAGATCAAGCAGAAGGCGCTCGCCTAGCGCGCTTCAGGGGACGCGAAGCGGCGGGCGGCCCCAGGGCCGCCCGCCGTCCGCGTCGTCGATCAGACCGGCGAGAGCCGGCTCAGCCGACCGTGATCGTCGCGCTCACGGCGCCGAGGGGCGCTCCGCGGCTGACCACGTGATGGCCCGCCTTTCGGTTGATCAGAGCGGCCGCCTCGGCGCTCAACACGACCTTTGCGTTGAGCGTCGCCGTGTGTCCCGAGATGCTCTTGCGCAGGTGGGTGAAGCGCGCGATGACGTGGCGTTCTCCGGCCACGCGAGCGCTCAGGAAGGCGCCGCGCGGGCTGTTGACCGCGACCATCCGCGTCAGCGACAGCGACCTGCCGTCCTTGCTGAACCTGACGCCTCCGCCGAGCTTCAGGTCCCCGTACAGATGCGATCGCTCGACGCGCCCGCCGACCACCGGCATCGCGAGGTCCCCGCCGCTCAGGGTGGCGGGGGCGATGGCGTCGGTCGTCACGCCGTGGCTCGAGAGCGCGCGCGTGAGCTCGCTCGAGGGCGAGAACGTCGCGGTCCCACCGGTCACCTTGACGACGTTGGCCTGCGCGGTTGCCGCCAGCGCCACCATCGAAAGGGCGGCGACGGCGACCAGCAGGGCCCTGCGCAGCGGCAGAGCTCCACGAGTGATGCGATTCATTCGCTCCTCCTTTGAGGGTTCTTCCAGGGAGCCTCCGATTCCCTGCTCGCCCGCTGCAACACGGGCTTGCGCTTGAAGTTGCGAAGCCCGCGTCGGCCTGGCGCCGGGGTTGGTCCAGAGGTCCGTCGAGCGCCACCGGGCACCGCAGAATTCGCCCGCCCCCTGCACTTCAGTCCGGCCCCCGGACCGAACTTCACTATGCCGCCCCCCTGCACTTCAGCCCGGCCCCCGGACCGAACTCCACGCATGGCCTTGCGCCAGTCGCGATGATTGAGCCCATGAGCTCGTCCCGGCCGCGGTGTGACTTGATCACGATCCCGATCAGCCATTACTGCGAGAAGGCGCGGTGGGCGCTGGATCGAGCAGGGGTCGCCTATCGGGAGCGTCCTCACCTGCAGCTGATCCACCGGTTCGCCGTTCGCCGCGCGGGGGGCGGAAGGACCGCGCCGGTCCTGGTCTGGGGCCACCGCGTGCTGGCCGATTCGGCCGACATCCTCGATGCCGTCGATGCGCAGGCGCCGCCCGATCGACGGCTCTATCCCGAAGACCCACGCACAGTGGCCGAAATTCGTGACCTCGAGCGCGACTTCGACTCGCGCTTGGGACCGCACGGGCGGCTGTGGATGTACAACGGGCTGCGCGGGCGGCGAGACCTGGCTCTCACCTACGGCTGCACCGGGGTGCCGGCCTGGGAGCGCTGGGCGCTCGAGGCTGGCTATCCCATCCTTGCTCGGGCGATCGATCGCCACCTCGACGTCACCCCGGCCACCGCGGCTCGGTCCGAGGCTGAGGTCAGGGCCACCTTCGATGCGGTGGCGAAGCGGCTCGATGACGGCAGGCCATACCTATGCGGCGAGCGCTTCAGCGCGGCCGACCTGACCTTCGCCTCGCTCGCCGCAGCCGTCCTGATGCCGCCCGAGTACGGCGTCCCACTGCCCCAGCCCGACGAGCTCCCGGCTGCCACCGCGACGGTCGTACGAGAGCTCAGGGCGCATCCCGCCGGCGTCCACGCGCTGGCCATGTTCCGGGCCGAGCGGCACTGATCCGCCGTCAGTCGTCGTGGACGACGAGGACGGGGCACGGCGCATGCTTGAGGACGGCGTTCGATGTGCTGCCCTCGAGGCGGGCCCGCAGCCCCTTGAGCCCGCGCGAGCCGACCACGATGGCCGGAGCCTCCCGCTTTCGCGCCAGCGACACGATCGCGTCCGCTACGTGCACCTCGTCGGCGACCGCCAGCCCCTTGGCCTGGAGGCCCACCGACTGCGCCAGGTCGGCCCCCTCCTGCGCCGTTCGGCGGGCGTTCTCGTGGAGCTCCTCCTCGACCTCGCGCGCCCCCTCGACATCCACGGGGACCGGCGGCATCTCCAAGCCTGCGGTCGGCATCGAGCTCTCATACGCCAGGCCGGGCTCCCACACGGTCACGACCACGACCGCGCGTGAGCCGAACAGCCGGCCGGCCTCGCGGATCGCGTGCTTGGCGGTCTCGGAGCCGTCATAGGCGATCAGGAGCGGCGCGTCGGCATCGGTCATGCGCGGGGCAGCTTAGCCAAGGTCATCGGGCTGGCGCCGGGTCCCAGAGCCGGCTCTCGCAGGGCGGGGGCCACGAAGCGCGCCGACGGGGTTTCGTCCACCAGAGCGAATCGAACCTGACCCTGCCGTGTTGAAGGCAGTGTATTCGCGTGATCCTGCGAAGCAGAACAAAGCGAACCCAGAACCCGGAGTTGGCCGTGCTTGGGCGATCGAATCGGGCACGGCCCTTGCGCGCCATCCGGCGGTGGTGTGACCCTATGCATCGTCGGCTCGGTTTGGTATCTTGACTAAGTTGGTTAGAAAACCGCGAAAGAGGACTGCCACTTGGTTGACAAGCTGAGAATCAGGACGACCAGAATGCTCGGCTCCCGCAGGGGAGCCACGGCCGCGCGGGGTCTGCGGCGCGCTTCCCCCAGCCGCACCCGGGATCGCGACCCGAACAAAGGAGCGACGATGGTAGTCAGCAAGAGGACGCCGTCCGATGCGGATGTCGAGGCGGTCGAGCTCATCAACGAGACGGCCGAGTCCGAGCGCAAGGTGAGAGCTGCATTGGAGCGAAACCGGGTGCTCGGTAGGGGGCTCAAGGTCGGAAAGTCATTCAAGGTCCAGGGCGCGGATGGCTCCGCCTGGTATGAGGTCACGCACGTCGGTCCCGCGATGGCGTACGTCGAGTGGCGGGACTACGGCCTCGACCGCTGCATGGACGAGATGCTTGCGGCCGGGGGGGAGTTCCCGCGGCCGGTGATCCAGCGCCTCGTCCACCATCACGACACGCTTCAGGAGCTTTTCGAAGCCCTCTCCTGAGCTGAATCCAACGGCCCGTCGTCGTGCCCTCGCGCGGGGCCGGGCCAAGCGCTTCAAGGCTAGTTCCCGCTTGACAGAGCGGACTTCGACGAAGTAACGTCGATCGGTCCAGGGGACCGTGCGTGGCGTGTGCAGCTGCAGCGAGCGGCCCAGTGACGGGGGAGGTCACAGAAGTGCGCGCCGATCAGTTCTCCACCCAAACCGCCTGCTCGACGAACGCCGGATCAGGCCGGGCGGTGCGGCAGGCGCGCCCGCGGCGCGCGGTTCGAGGCGCGATCGTGGCGCTGGTCGCGATCGCTTCGCTCTCGCTCTGGAGCGCGCCGGCGTCGGCCTCGATCCAGTACGACCGGCAGTTTGCCGGCAGCATCCTCAACGGCCTCTTCGTGCTCCCGAGCCGGGTGGCCGTCGATCCCTCGGGCAACGACTTCGTCGCCGGGCCCGGCCACCGGAGATGCGGCTTAACGCAGAGTCGGCCTGCTTGAGCTTGTTAAGCAGCGCTTCGCCGCGAGGTGCCTTCCGCTGATCGGTCCACTCCTGGCCGTCCCAATAGCGCTTTCCGCCCGCGACTTCCGGATCGTCATACCACCCTGCTGGGGCTGCGTCCGGGGTCGGCTGTTGACCTCTGTCACCGCTTCCTCCTGTCGGTGAACAGTATCCCGATCAAGCACCGCCCCGCCGCAGCACCGACGACACCGATGACGGCCGCCACCGCTTCCCGCACAAGGGGCCAGCCACACCGAAAGCAGCTCGCCGGCCCCGTCCGAATCGAGGAGCCCGAGCGGGTTCGAGCACGCACAGGTCCTGGTCTCGTAGGTCGCCTCCTCGAGTCGCTTCCTGACGACGAGGATCGACTCGTCGTCGGTGCGATCGTCCGGATCGCGCTCCTCGCCCCACCGTCGGCGACAGCGGTCGCTGCAGTAGACCCGAGCGGTGCCGCGAGCGTCCACGGGGCGCGGCGGTATCGGGGCGCCACAGCGGCGGCAGCGATTCACGGCTCCCAAAGGTATTAGCGGCGTTGGATGAGTCGTGGCCCCCGGGGCGAGGGTCGTTATGGCCGGGGGCGACCCTGTGTGACCGCTGAGTGGCTCGGCGTAAGGAAAACTCTTTTCATGGCGTCAGGCACGCTCGGCGAGTGCTCGGCCTCAGCGCCCCTTTAGGGCGCGGTCAGGTTCCCCCACTAACGTAAGTGGCTCGCCGTAGTCCGGCACGAGGAGTGGGCACGACCGGGACGCGGACTTAGTTCCGACCCAGGAGGTGCCGCTCATGACAGGTTTCCGAGACGACGTGACGCGCTGGACTTACGAGGGCGCACCCTTCGAGCTGATTGCGGAGCGCATCGGCCGACTTCCCGCCTCAGAGGAAGACAAGTCGGCGCTGTGGCTCTTAGCGCGGTCACACCGCGATCAGCGGTACAACCAAGCTCATCGGAAGGTGCTGGCCGACTAAAAAGGCGTAGGGCGCTGTAGGCGGTAAAGAGCCCTAAGCGGGATAGGCGCCCTCCGGGGCGCCTTTCTCGTTGCGCTATGACGATCAGCCCGCGGCGAGTTCGTCCTCACGCCCAAGGCCAAGCTCAGCCAGGCGGGCGGGCTGATCGTCGGGCGGATCTTCGTGAGCTTCAAACTTCCACCAGCCCCAGCACCGCCATCCGGGCTTGGGCTTGAACTTGTCGCCCGAGTAGGCGTGCCACGCAAGCTCGAGCTCCTCCTCGCTGTAGCCACTCCCGGCTGGGCCGATGAGCAGCGCGAAGACGAGCCGCACTTCGTAGGGCGGGACCTTGCGACCGGCGATCCGGGTCACGACGCCTTCCCCCATCGCTTCTCAGCCGCTCGACGGGCGCCTCTGACGGCGTCTCGGGTGGACTCGGGTAGGTCCAGCGACCCGAGCAGCTTCCCGAGGGCCAAGCGGCTCTGTCGGACCTCGGCTATGGACGGGTTCAGCACTTGCTGGCCGCGCGAGCCATCCACCAGATAGCCGCGGTCGGCGATGTCGGCCTCGGCGGCCGCCACGTCGCGGGCCTGTCTCGCGGCCAGGTCGAGGATCGCCTCCTCGCGCTCGTCAAGCTCGACCCCCGGCGGAAGGCCGGTGCGAATCGCCTCGACCATCTCGAGGCCGGGATCGGGTGTCTTAGTCATTCAGGAAACCCTCGTGATGGCATCTGGTGCGTGTGAGGTCTGCCGCTCGGCGGTCCCGAGCATCTCGCTACGCATCGATCTGACCCTCCCCCATTGGGCTTGCCCGGACGGTCGTTCAGAAACCAGGAGTACGCTGGCCCTAGCCGTCCGAGGGCGCTCTTCATTCCTCTCTTCCTTTTCTGGCAAAACGGCACCGATTTCGAGAGGAGTGGGAGGAGATGCCCCATGAGGACCGCAAACCTCGTTCCCGAGGACGTGCAGCTACTTTGGACCCACTCCGAAGCTGCGGGTCCCCCAACCTTCAACCTGACTAAGCCGACCCCCCAGGATGGCGTCGTGCTTCTAGACGTGGAGGGGGACCTCGATGCTGCGAACGTGAGTCGCTGGAGCAAGCTGGTCAATTTCGCGATCACGGACGGCGCCACTGGAATCACCGTCGACCTTCGTGGCTGTCGTAAGGTCGATCTCGGTTGCCTCTCTGTCTTGGTGGTGGCCTCCCGCAAGCTGAAAGGCCGTGGCGATGGGGGTATCAATCTCGTGACGACCCCCGGCTCGCCGCTCGAGCGCAGGGTTGGAGCGACTGCCGCCCAGGCGCTGCCCGCGTACGGCTCGGCTGGGGAAGCGCTGCGCTCGTTCCGCGACGTTCTGTAGACCGTTGTAACCGACCTCACCCCGATCTCTCCCTTGCGGCGCGAGATACTGCGCGGGCGATGTCGCAGGAGAACGTGGAGGTTGTGCGCCGGATCTATGAAGATGGTCTGTTTGACCGGCACCCGGAAAAGCTTCTCGCCCTCGTGGATCCCGAGTTCGAGTTTGTCAATCCTCCCGAGGCCATCGAACCAGGCGTCCGCCGGGGCGTTGCCGATGCGGCTCGGGTCCTTCAAAACGTCTCGCAGGCTTTCGACGCCTACCGGCATGAACTGCATGAGCTCTTTGACGCGGGTGATTCGGTCGTCGCCTGGGTCAGCTTCTGCACGCGAAGCAGGGGAAGCGAGACAGAGGTGGTGCAGCAAGAAGCGCACACATGGACCTTTCGGGGCGGAAAGATTGCGCGATACGAATGGGGGCGGAATCTCCCAGCCGCCCTCGAAGCCGCCGGGTTGCGGGAGTAGGCCGTTCGCGTTACCCGGAACGGGAAACGCTCGGTGAGCGGCCTTTAGAGGTCGAATTGCGTCTGAGCTGGGTATGTAGTGAGTGGTGGCCGCGCAGCCAGCGCCCCTCCCCCGCCCCCCACGGTACGCACGGGGATTCAGTAGGGAGTCTCCTAGAGGGATGGTCAGCGAAGAGGAGGACCCATGCTCGATCAATGGTCGAGTCGAAAGGTCATGCCTCTTGCTTATGCCTTGCCTGCCTCGTGCCTGGCCTTGCTGTCCTGCTGCTCAGTAAGCAGGCGTACACCTGCCGGCGTACACCGCAGCACTGAGCGCTAACGGCCCTGCCACATCGTGGAGTGATTGGGCGCTGGCGCGGGCCTGTTGTCCGTATCGAGCTGGGCCGGCGAGGGATCAGGGCACGGGGATGGGACAGGCGAGTAGCCTCCACGATCGGAGGGGCGGCTTGCCTGTTGGGCTGTGGGAATCCGCCTCGCATTGGAGCCGTCCCTCTTTTAGGTAGGCGAGCGCGGGGGTTGTGCGGCGTGGCGTACGTAGCTTGAGCAGTACCGATGCTGGGCCTGACGCTACAGATTGAGTAGATATGCGGTGCGAGCTGGGCCGAGGGCGACGGGGAGCTTGAGCGCCAGCCATCTGTCCAGCCGGTGTTTAGGGAGCGCTGGTTCGGGTATCCCTCGCCGCGAGGGGCGGTCCCTCCGGCGCGGCGGAGCCTCTAGCTGTCGTTCCTACCCGCGCTCCAGCTTCACTCGGGATCGTCCCTCTCTTAGCCAGGCAAGCGCTAGATGAGGCGGGGCGTATCCCGTGCGTCCGGCGGCGAGCGGGATCCCGCAGCGAGCTGCGACAAGAACGTTGCGGTGCACGCGGCCAGGGTGGGCCGCGCCTCACCTTCATGCTTCCTGATGCCGGACCACCTTGCGAGATACTGCGCGGGCGATGTCGCAGGAGAACGTGGAGCTCGTGAAGAGAGTTCAGCCGAGCGGCGTCGACTTGGCCGCCCTGTTTCGGGCTTCGACCCTTCCGGACCCTTCTAGCACCGGAATCGACTTGACCGCGTTCCAGAGCGACTTCGAAACTGAGTTCATTGCGAGTAGGGCGTTTGGCTCGATCCGACCACGGACATCCGTCGGCCTTGAGGGATTCGCTGAGGCGTGGCGCGATTGGCTCGAGGCGTGGGAGAGCTACTACATCGAGGTTGAGGAGTTCATCGACGCGGGCGACGTGGTCGTCAGCCTCACGCGTGTGCGTGCGCAGACGACGCGTGACGAAGTCGCGGTCGAGCATCGTCCCGCGGCCCTCTGGTCGCTCCGAGGAGGCAAGATCGCACGAGTGCGCTTCTACCTGGACCGTGAGGAAGCCCTCAAAGCCGCCGGGCTGCGGGAGTAGCGAGATACTGCGCGGGCGATGTCGCAGGAGAACGTCGAGATCGTGCGGAAGGCGTACGAGGCCTTCAACCGATGGGGGGGGTCCACCCCAGGGAAGCGCCAAGATCCCGAGCTCCCGCCACTCCTCCATCCCGAGGTTGAGTTCCATACTTCCGCGAACGCGCCGGAGGCGGGTGTCTACCGTGGCCGTGCCGCGGTGATCGAGTACCACGAGCGCTTTTTTGAGAATTTCGAGAGCATCCGCATAGAGTTGGAGGAACTGCTGCCGGTGGGCGATCGCGTGGTGATCGTCACTCACCAGCACACAGTCCCCACGAGCAGCGAAGCGGAGATCGTGCAGCGGGTGGTGGACGTGTGGACGCTCCGGGACGGCCTGCTCGCGGAGCGAAAACCCTTTGCGACCCGGGCGGAAGCCCTCGAAGCCGCCGGGGTGCGGGAGTAGCAAGTCGCGGCGTGTGTGCCGAACCGCACAGACACCTCTGACCCGCCGACGTAGGTTCACCCCAATGCACCGACTTAGGGAGGAGCCATGCGCCGCATCCGCAGCAAGCTGACCTACGCCAATGTGATGTCCACGATCGCCGTCTTCGGCGTCTTGGGAGGAGGCACGGCCCTCGCGGCCTACGTCGTCTCCTCGAACAGCCAGATTGGGCCGGGGACGATCTCCGGTCACAAGCCGCCGTCGGGCAAGCACGCCAACGTCATCGCCGGCTCGGTGAATGGGCAGGACGTTGCCAGCAACTCGCTCACGGGCGCGAACATCAAGGAAGGTTCGCTGGGCAAGGTGCCGTCCGCGGCCAAAGCGAACGACGCGTTCAGCACGTTTCACGACGCGGCAATCAACATGCCCGACACGATCGGCGGAGCCGGGAACCCGATCGCGACCCTCCTCATCCCGCATGCTGGCAGCTACCTGATTCTCGCCACAGTCGACGCGCAAGTTGCGCAAGGCAGCCACGAGGTCGACTGCGTCCTCAAGGCCGGAGGCGACTTCGATCAGAGGCAAACCGTCCCTGTCGCGGGAATCAACGCCTCTTTCGGTGAACTCGTGCTTCAGGTCTCGCACTCCTTCGCCTCGAACGGCTCGGCGACATTGAGCTGCGAGGACGGCTACGGGAGCGATCAGGCGAGAGTCATAAAGATCACCGCCGTCCAGGTGAACAACCTGACGAATAGCGGGTTCTGAGGTCTGACACTCGAAGCCGCCGGGCTGCGGGAGTAGCCCACGCGTCATAGGATTCGGCGAGGCAAACGAAAGGACTTCCCCTATGGCTACGTACGTGATCACCCACGAAGTGGACGACGTTGAGCACTGGCTTAGCTCGCCAAAGCGCGAGGAGGTGTTCGGGCCCATGGGAATCACGGTGCGCACCTTTCGGGACCCAGACGGATCAAACAGGGCCGCGCTGATCGCCGAGATCCCCGACCTGGAGGCGTTCCAGGGCTTCATGAAGAGCGACGAGGCGACGGATGCCATGAAGCACGACGGCGTCCATCCAGAGACCGTTCTCGTTCTGAGCGAGGGTCAATAGCGGCGCGAAGACCCTCGAAGCCGCCGGGCTGTCGGAGTAGCCCCGCTGGACCCGGCCTCCTCTCGGCTATAGGCTCACCAGGACTCGTCCAATTGAGGGAGGAAGCATGCGCCGCATCGGGCAGTACTTGACCTACGCCAACGTCATGGCGACGATCGCCGTCTTCATCGGCCTGGGCGGCGCTGCCTACGCTGTAAGCAGGATCGGCCCTGACGACATCAAGAACAACGCAATACGGTCGAGGCACATCAAGAACGGGCAGGTGAAGCCCCAAGACCTCGCCAGGTCAATCCCGGCAGCCCGTGTTACGCGCACCGCCAGCCAGACCATCCCCAACAACGACGTGACCGCGATCGCCTTCAACTCGGAACGCTACGACACGGCCGCGATGCACAGCAACACCAACAAGCCCTCTAGGCTGAAGGCCCCTATCGCAGGGATCTACAACATCACTTTTGCGGTCGAGTGGGGGCTCTTTGACCCTGATGGGTTCCGCTACATAGACCTGGTCAGGAACGGCAAGACGGAGCTAGCGATCGATCAAGAAGACCCGAATAACGGCGGTGACCAGCAAGTCACGACACAGGCCAGGCTTCGCGCAGGTGACTTCGTCCAAGCCCGGGCCCAGCAGAACAGCGGGGGGCCATTGCCCATCTACAAGAGCACCACCCACGAATACAGCCCCGAGCTCTCGATGACCTGGCTTGCGCCGGGGTGAGGGGACTGGCCAGACGGTTCGTCGAAGCCGCCGGGTTGCTGGAGTAGCCGGACGGTGACGCCGCGGTCCTTGGCCTCAGTGGCTCTGCTCCTGCCCCCTTTCGAGGATGCGGTCGATCGTCTGTCGGACGTCATCCTGCCCGTCGCCCCGAGCCCGCAAGGCCCGCTCGAGCGCCGCGGCTGCCGTTACTGAGCCATCGCGCGCCTGCTGGCTCAGGAGCGCCAGGACCTCTTCATAGCTCAGGATCTCGTTGGCCATCTGCCCTCCTTTCTGAAAAACACGGTGGGTGTGTGGTCTGCCGCTCGGCGGTCACATGACCTCGACGTGGCATCGATCTGACCTTCCCCCCGCCGGCATACGGAACCTGAGTACGGGTTCCCGTAGATCTCGGTACGTGGCTTCATCCCGCGTATAGGGTCGCCAGGACTCGTCCAACCTAGGGAGGAAGCATGCGCCGTATCCGTCGTCCCAGCCACGCCACCGTGGTCGCCTACGTTGCCCTGTTCATCGCTCTCGGCGGCACCGCGATCGCAGCCGTCGTCGTCTCTGACAACAGCCAGGTCGCTCGAGGGACCATTTCCGGGCACAAGCCGCCTGCCGGAGACCATCCGAACGTGATCGCCGGCTCGGTGAACGGGACAGACTTGGCGGACGGCTCCGTGACCCGCGCGAAGCTGAAGACTCCAGCGACCTTCACCTCGGCTGGACTCCCTGACATGGACCCGATTGACTGCTCGAATCCCGACAATCGCTGGTACAACTACCTGCCGAGCCGGTACGAGCGCGTCGGCTACTACCGCGACCCCAGCGGCCTGGTCTATCTGCAGGGCTTTGCCTACAACTGCGGCAACGGCGTGGCCACTTTCACTTTGCCCCCCGGCTACGCGCCTGCCAAGGAGCGCAGTTTCTTTGGGGGATCTGGGGGAGGTGTGACGGCGAACGGAGAAGTCTATGGTTCGAGTGAACACATTTCCGTGTTGGATGGCATCGTCTTCCGCTGCGGCCCTTCCGGCCAGAACGGGTGCCCGTAGACGGCTGATGCTGACATAGGCTCCCCCACGCGAGATACTGCCCAGGCGATGTCGCAGGAGCGAAGGTGTCGCCGGGTTACCCCTTGGGGTAGTGCCTATGGAGACGACGGGCGGGATAGTTCTGGGGTGATGACCAGGCGCCCGCGTACAACTGCCCCTGCAAGCCTCGCGCTGGTGGTCGCGGCGGTAGTCGCGCTCGGCTTGATCGCCGCCCCGACGAGCGGCATGGCCGCGGCGGCGACGGAGCCGACCCTGAGCTTGACAAGGGACTGCGAGACCTTCCGCGATGACGGCGGTGAGACCATCCACGTCCGGCTCTCGGGCTTTCCCGCGTTGACGCCATTCGACTACACCGTTGAGGTTTTGCGAAGCAGCGAGGGACCTATCCACGACGTGACGGACGCCGCCGGAAACGCCAAACCCACCGAGTTCAGTGGGTTGGTAAACCACGGTGAGACCTGGACCGTGACCGTCGTCTGGTCGGGGGGCACCTTGACTCAGTCCCTGTATGTCGACTGCACGCGGCCCGAAGGCGCGATCACCGTGATCCCCCCGGACCAGTACCCAAGGTATTGCACTCCAAACGGCGTGGCGCTTCAAGGGCACGCGGGCGACGACACGATTGACGGGCTCGACCACTCTGACCTCTTGCGTGGCGGCGGCGGGGACGACTCGCTTACTGGGGGATTCCAGTCGGACTGCCTGTTCGGGCAGAAGGGCGCGGACTCGATCAGCGGCGACTCTGGATACGACAGCATCGCCGGGGGGAGAGGCGCCGACGAGCTCAACGGAGGCCCCGGCGGAGATCGGATTCGGGGCGGCCGCGGCAAGGACACGATCCGCGGCAGCAAGAAGCACGACCACATCGTCGACACCGACGGCCGCAATCGGATCTCCTGCGGCGGGGGCCGCGACAAGGTCGTCACCAACAAGCGATCGCACGTCGCCCCGAGCTGCGAGAAGGTGACCCGCAGGTAGCCAATGACGAGGCGCCTGATCCCAGCCGTAGCTGTCGTCATGGCCTTCGCCGTTGCGACGGCCTACGCCGCCGTGACCCCGATCCCGCCAGACAAGTGGCCGGCGGGTTGCCAGCCGAACGGTGAGGCCCTGCGAGGCGACCAGGCGGATGACACGATCGTCGGGACCCCTCAGCGCGACCTGTTGCGCGGCGACGGCGGTGCCGATGTCATTAAGGGCCGCTACGGGTCGGACTGCCTGTTCGGCGACGCCAAGCTGGACCACGTCGACGGTGGACGTGGCGCGGACAGAGTCTTCGGCGGCATCTACCACGACGTACTCAAGGGCGGGCGCGGCAACGACGTGATCGAAGGGAGCGACGGCAGCGATTCGATCAGCGGCGGCAAGGGCAATGACGACATCGCAGGTCAGCGGTGGAACGACTCCGCGTCTGGGGGTCCCGGCCGCGACGAACTGTCTGGCAGCGGAGGCAGGGACCACCTCAACGGAGGTGCGGGCGACGATCACCTTACGGGCGGCAGGAAGATCGACACCCTGTCCGGCGGTGCGGGCGACGATCACATGACCGGCGTCAAGGGGAACGACCGCCTGAAGGGCGAGCGCGGCGACGACCGGATCGTGGACCTGCGCGACAACAATCGAATCCGCTGCGGCGAGGGGCATGACGTGGTCGTGACCAACGCGCAGTCGCGGGTCGCGGCGAACTGCGAGGACGTGACCCGCCGGTAGCGAGATACTGCGCGGGCGATGTCGCAGGAGAACGTGGAGGTCGTGCGGCAGTTTCTGGCCGCGTTTACGGAACTGGATGAGGGCCTGGTCGGCCCCGAGCGAGTGGAGGAGTTCATCGCAGAGGGTGCGATCACGACCTTCTCGGGCTTCGGCTTCCTCGACGAGCAAACGCTTCGCGGCTGGGAGTTCCTTGAGTTCCGCACTTCCTGGATGGAGCCGTATGACGACTTCATGTACGAGCCGAGGAAGATTCTTGACGCCGGAGCGAACCGGGTCGTGGCCACAATGCACCAACGCGGCAAGCCGCATGGCAGCGACTCGTGGGTCGAGTTGGACTACGGCATCGTTTATATGGTCGAGAAGGGATTGATCCGCCGAGCGGACTTCTACGCGCCTCCCGAGAATGCCCTCGAAGCCGCCGGGCTGCGGGAGTAGGCGATGTCGCAGGAGAACGTGGAGATCGTGCGCCGGGTCTTCGAAGCTGCCACGCGGAAACCGCCCGATGCCGATGCCCTCCACCGACTGGTCCATCCGGACCATCGGATGACCAGCGACTACGGGGCGATGGGCGGCGAGGTCTACGTCGGGATAAGCGGCTTCCGCCAATCGCTGACGGACTTCGACGCGGACTGGGAGGCATGGCAGCAGGAGTTGGACGAGTTCCTTGACGCTGGTGATGACGCGGTGATCGTTGTCGGGCATCTCATCGCCCGAGGTAAGTCGAGCGGTGCCCCAGTAGAGGGCCCATGGGCGGCACTTGTGAAGCTGCGTGGAGGCCGGATGGCTAGCACGCAGTTCTTCGTGAATAAGGAAGGAGCCCTCGAAGCCGCGGGGCTTAAGGAGTAGGCGATGCCCCGGCATAGGTTGACTCGGCCCGCTCGGAGTGGGAGGCTCACCTTTCCGGCGGTCGCCGGATTCGCCGACCAGCCCGAATGGACTCGCCGACGCGCCTGGCCTCCGCGCAGATCGACGGATAGGAGGTCGGAGATGGCTCAATACGTCAAAGCAATCGTGCCCCCCGTTGCCGTCGCACTGACGCTCGCGCTTGCGCTGACGCTTGCCTTGGCTGCGCATGCTGTTGGGAAAACAGGCGCGGTGAATTGGGTTTGCGACGTGCCCGGCGAGGGGACGGTGACGTTCGTGTCCGCTCCTGAGGCCGCGCGTCATGGCATCGTGCAGGCCAACAGCAGAGCCGGCGCGGTGTTCCATGATCAGTTCGGCGAAGATTGCCACGTGGAGTAGCCGAATCCGGGCGAAGCCGCCGGACTGCGGGAGTAGGCGATGTCGCAGGAGAACGTGGAGATCGTCGCCGGCTATTTCGAGGCGGTTGATCTCGCAGCCTCGATTGACGCACTCGCCGAGAACGTGACTTTCGTCTTCCATGGCGAGACCCGCCATCTCGCTGGCGCCGAAACCATCTCGGGCAAGAGTGCCGCGGTTGTGTGGCTCGCGGATTGGTTCAGCCGGTTCGATCCCGACTACCGCTTTGAGATCGAGGAGTCTCTCGATTGGAACGATCACGTCTTGGTGGTGACTACCAATCGCGGCACAGGCCGCGCCAGCGGTGTGCCGATCTCTCGGCAGACCGCGCAACTGATGACGCTGTGCGACGGCAAGATCGTCCAACAGGACTTCTTCGCTAACCGTGCCGAAGCCCTCGAAGCCGCCAGGCTGCGGGAGTAGCCATGTCGCCGCTATCGGAGCTTGGCGGGAAACGGCTTCCCTTCTTGCGCTGGTCGGTGGTGCGCATGCTGCTTGGGATGCGGCGCTTGACGACCGAGTGGCAGGTGGGAGACGGACGGGAGTTGGCGCTGGCCCGCTATGTCGAGACGAAGGCTCGGGGGGGCGATCTAGATGACGTGATTCGTGCCATCGATGACTTCGCCTACCGCGAAAGCTTCCTGATCAACGTCGGCGACGAGAAGGGCGAGATCCTGGATGCGGCGATCCGGCGGACCGAGCCCCGCCGGCTGCTCGAGCTCGGGACCTACTGCGGCTACAGCGCCCTGCGTGCCGCCCGGGTGATGCCCGAAGGGGCGCGGCTGGTGTCGATCGAGTTCAGCGCCGACAACGCAGCGATCGCGCGCCGTATCTGGGACCACGCCGGCATCGGTGAGGAGCTGACGGTGCTCGTCGGAACGCTCGGCGATGGGGGTGCCACGATCGCAACGCTCGAGTCTGAGCACGGCTTCGCCAGTGGATCGCTGGACTTCGTCTTCATCGACCACGACAAGTCTGCCTATCTGCCCGACCTCAGGCGGATCTTGGACCGGGGCTGGATGCATCCCGGCTCGGTGGTCGTGGCTGACAACATCAGGCAGCCTGGAGTGCCCTACTACCGCGAGTTCATGCAGACGGAGGAAGGCCGGGGCTGGCGGACGAGCGACCACGAGACCCATGTCGAGTACCAGTCGCTGCTCAAGGACCTGGTGCTCGAATCGGAGTACCTGGGCTAGCGAAGCACATAGCTAGCGCTAGCCCGCTCTTGATGGTGACCCTGTGGCCTGCCGGTGTCCTTGTTGCCGCGACGTGGCTTGGTCATGGGGCAGACGGACTTCGCCGACCGCGAGGGGGCCCTCGAAGCCGCCGGGCTGCGGGAGTAGGACCTGCGCCCCGGTCACTCGTCCCCCAGGATGCGCTCGAGCGCGTCGTCGATGTCGGGCACGTCCTGATCGCGAAGCGCACGCTCGAGCGCGATCGCAGCACTGACCTTGCCCTCCCGCGCCTGCGCCGTGAGCAGCGCCAAGACCTCGTTGCGATCAGCGATGGCTTCGCGGTCCGGCGGCTCGCGCAGCAGGCTGCGCACGTAGCCGGCGCGTGAGAGGCCGCCCCGATGCTCGTCCAGGCAGGCGAGCTCGGCGTTGTTCAGGCGGACCATGACCGCGTGCCGGCGTCGTGCTTCATTCATGAGTTACTCCCTCGCGATTTCCTCGTGCGTGTGTGGCTTGCCGCTCGGCGGTCCCAGAGGCAAAAGGGGCGCCAGATCGGACCTTCCCCTTGGTGCGCCGCCTCTGGGATAGGCTCGCCACGGCGTCTAGCGAATCAACTGCGTGAGCGATAGCGCGAAGGAGGTCGGACCCTTGAAGCGTCTTATTCCACCCTTGATCTTGGTGCTTACCGCGTGTTGCCTCCTGCCCTTGGCAGGTGACGCCGCCTCGCCTCACTCGACCAAGGTGGTTTGCGTCCACGCCTACGGCGGAAAGTCCTACCGCCAAAGGCCGCATAAGTGCATCTTCCACGCCCGCCACCAGCCATACGCGGGGTTCTCCGAGGTCGCCACCGCCCACCTGCGATGGCACTCCTGGGGAGGCGCGTCCGCTCACGCGAAGGGAAAGATCGGCCTCAACATGACCGGCCCCAAGCGGGTCAAGGTCAGCCTGACCGCCCGCCGGAACGTCTGCGGCCACACCGTCTATTCCAAGGCACGCTTCAAGTACCACCTCAACGGCAGGAGCTATCGCCCGCGACTGAAGATCGACGTTTGTAAGTAGCGCATCGATAGCCGCTGGCGAGATACTGCGCGGGCGATGTCGCAGGAGAACGTCGAGATCGTTCGGGCCGCATTTGAGGCCGGGAACCGCGGAGACTGGGACGCTGCGGTGAAGGACTTCGCTCCGGCCGCCGAGGTCGACCTGTCGCGGGTGAACGGTCCGTACCGTGGGGTGTTGGGACTCGATCAGTGGCGGCAGTTGATCGAGGATTTCTCCCATACCTTCGAATCGATTCGCCACGAGCCACGGGGGTTCATCGACGCCGGCGAACACGTTCTCGTATCCCTCATCGCCTATACCCGGGGGCGGGATGGGGTCGAGGCCACGGCGCATGGCTCGTATGTGTGGACGATCCGCGATGGCGCTGTAGTCCGCGTCTGCTTCTACCAAGAGGACCAGCGCCACGAAGCCCTCGAAGCCGCCGGGCTGCGGGAGTAGGCGATGTCGCAGGAGAACGTGGAGATGACGCGAGACGTGCGTAGACGGGATAGGGTCGGCCGAGCAAGCACCTAGAGAAAGCGAGGCGTCATGTACGTGGTCATTCGAAGCTACTCCGGCCAGGGTGCATCCGAGCTGTTCGATCTTCTCGCGCAGCGCGAGGAGGATGTGAAGGAACTGATCAGCGGCGTGCCCGGCTTCGTCAGCTACGCCGCCTTCCCCACCGACGACGGCGGTAGGACCGTGACCGTCTGTCAGGACAAGTCCGGCACCGATGAGTCTTCGAAGCGTGCAGCCGCGTGGATCGAGGAGAACGGGACCGCGCCAGTCGATCCGCCGAAGATCGCCGAGGGGAACACCGTCCTCCAGTTCTAAACCCTCGAAGCCGCCGCGCTGCGGGAGCAGGCGATGTCGCAGGAGAACGTGGAGGT
>CAVRGF010000006.1:0-117015 GCA_963720685.1 uncultured bacterium
AAGCGGCGCCCTTGTGGCTGTTCGCGTTTCGCTCACCGTCTACCTCGGACCCCGAGCCGAGTTTCCGAACGCGGAGTGGCAAGCGACGCCGCTTTCCGCTCGCTGGTCGGGGCGCCACCGCATCCAGTGACTCCCGCTGGCGCTCGGTCAGTGCCGAGATCGGCTGGTTGAGGAAATGGCGGCTCACCTCGGCGCGGTCCAGCATCCCCCCGAGGCGCGACCATCCGATCCCCGGAAGCCAGCGCAGCACACGCTCGAGCGGGTAGTTCTGGATCTCGGGATCGTCAAGGGCCTCGATCAGGGTCGACTCGCCATCCTTCAGCGACTCTCGCAGCGCCGAGGCCCGCTGCCTCGTTCGCCGTGAGCGCTCGACAGCTGCTCGGCCTCTGAGACCGATAGCGCCGCCTCGGTGACCGCGAGCAACAAGATCTGCGCTTCGCTCTTCATTCCCTTCCTCTCATGGATTGGCAGGCTGCCATGCTCGCCCGCTCGGCCTGTGGCGGCATCGGTGCCGGCCACGGCTCTTGCGCGCGGGCAACTACGGATTCGCGAGTCCTGACGGTCACCGTGGATTGAACGCCGAACCCCTCAGGCCCGTCCTTTGGCGCGTGCGTGCGACCGCCGCGCCGAGGGCGGCCGTGTGTCGCCTCGCGCGGACGACTTCGATTCGTTTCTCGCTACCACCCACGGATCGTCAGGCGTGCGCCTTACGGCTTGACGCCCTGCTGCGGCCCGCGAGCGTCCCCCCAGATGGCCGGTCGGGATGCAGCCGACTATGCCCGTTCGCACATCCCCACGGCCTGTCATTGGGCACCGGCCCGGTTCTGGCGCCCACATCCGAGCACATCCCCGAGCATCCGCGCGCATATCTCGGGCTCAAGCCGGCCTGCGACGCCTGAACGGACGCCGCTTCACACGCGAGAGGTCGCTGGTTCGAAACCAGCCGCGCCCATCTAGGCGCGCCTGCGGTCGAACCAACGCCATCGCTCGCCCTCCAGGCTCGCTGTGGTTCGAACCAGCCGCGCCCATGCCCACATGGCCGGTTTGCCCATACAGGCTCGCCGCCGGGGCCGGAGTTGCGGCATCGCGCGCAGGGTGTAGGGTCGCCCTAACGTCGCTGGGCTCGCCGAGAGCCCGGCGGCCATGGGGACCGGAAGGGAGATCGGATGGTCAGGCGTCCTTCGCGCTACGGCAACGGCGGGAGGCGAAGCCTGTGGATTTCGGTGGCCACTGCCACCGTACTTCTTGGGGTCGCCGCGTCGGCGCAAGCCAGGCCGTTCGCCTACGTCACGAATACTTTTGGCGATGGCACTAGGCCCGGCACCGTCTCGCAGTACGACGTCGGCGCGGGAGGGCTGCTGGCGCCGCTGTCGCCGGCCGCGGTGGGGGCGGGCAATCGCCCGAATCAGGTGGCCATCAGCCCGAACGGCAAGAACGTCTACGTCACAAACAGCGACGATGGCACCGTCTCCCAGTACGACGTCCGTGTCGGCGGGAGGCTGTCGCTCAAGAGGCCACCCACGGTGCCCGCCGGCGCGGCGCCGTCCGGCGTTGCGGTGAGCCCGGATGGCAACAGCGTCTACCTCACCAACGAAGGGGCCGGCACCGTCTCCCAGTACGACGTCGGTGTCGGCGGGAGGCTGTCGCTCAAGAGCCCGGCCACCGTGGCGGCGGATTTCGATCCCATCGACGTCGCCCTGACGCCGGATGGCCGAAACGCATATGTCACGAACCTCGACCCCGATGACATCTCCCAGTACGACGTCGGCGCCGGCGGGAGGCTCTTGCCGAAGAGCCCGTCGACCGTGAGCGCGCCTTATCTGCCCACCCAACTGGTAACAAGCCCAGATGGGCGAAGTGTCTACGTTCTCGCGAGCGGCGGCACGCCGTCGAACTTCTTCTTTGGCGTCCTTCAGTACAGCGTCGCGGCCGACGGCGGGCTCTCGCCCAAGGCGCCTCGAGGAATCGCCGCACCCGCCGGCACTGTCCCGAGCGACATCGCGATAAGCCCAGATGGGCGAAGCGTCTATGTCACCTACCTCACACACTTCGGTGACCCTGGCAAGGTGGCCCAGTACGACGTCGGCGCGAGTGGCCGTCTGTCGCCGAAGAGCCCCGCGAGCCTTGTCACCGGGCGTGCGCCGAGTGGGCTGGCTACGAGCTCCGACGGCCGAAGCGTCTATGTCACCGCCGCGCCAAGCTGCTGCCACCGGGGCAAGGTGTTCCAATACGACGTTGGCAAGGGTGGGCGTTTGTCGCCCAAGAGGCAACCCAGCGTGCCCGCCGGCAACGATCCCGCGGACATCGCGGTGACCCGGGGGGGTCTCGCGCCCGGCACGCCGGGCTGGGAGGGGTGGGTGCGCAACCGCGCCTCGGGCTGCGCGGCCAGGGTTCAGGTGCCCTATCTGGACAGCGGCCTCCAAGTGGTGGGCTATACCGAGGTCTCCTGCCCGAGGTCGACCAAGCTGACGATTCGCTCGCGCCTGCGTTCCGACTACCCATCCGCCGACATCACCGTCGACCAGAAGGGGTGCGTGAAGGGCTGTGTCTTCACGGTGCCGAAGGGGGAGCGCTTTTTCCGCCTCGCCTGCCCGAAGAGCCCGAGCAGGCGCCACCACCAGCGCTACTACTCCGACATCGTCCTGCACCCGGGCACGAACGCCGGCGCCGCAACCAGCGAGCGATCGAGAGGCAAGTTCCTGTCGCCGTTCTGCGCCAGCTAGACGGAGTGACTGCCCTGCGCCGTCGTTCGTCGACCCTGCCCTGTGTCGCGCGCCATATGGGCCGAGCGGACAGGCCCTGTCCGGGCAGTCGCGCGTCACGGCGGCGGACCTCGCCGAGGTCCGTTGGGCAGAAAGCCGTTCTCTCTGCCCGAATCCCCGGTAATCCCGCGTAATCCACGGTAATCCGCGTCACAGGGCCGCCGCC
The DNA here is from genome assembly GCA_963720685.1 of uncultured bacterium. Taxonomy (GTDB): domain Bacteria; phylum Actinomycetota; class Thermoleophilia; order Solirubrobacterales; family 70-9; genus AC-56. The sequence goes on from CAVRGF010000006.1 coordinate 2,929, forward strand.
GTCCCTCGCGGCGTATACCGCTTGTTGATGCGGTTTCTGCGCTCCTTAGCATCGCCGCTTCACACGCGAGAGGTCGCTGGTTCGAAACCAGCCGCGCCCATGCTTCGCATGGCCGAGCGTGGCCCGAGGAGCGGAATCCCGCGCCATCGTTCCCTCCTAGCCGACATACCATCCGCCCATGCCAGAGCCGCACCACGTGGCCGTTGAGCTCGACCAAGTCGTTGAGGCGGCACGCGCCGCAGGCGAACAGTGGCGCGAGTTCTTGCGCGCAGGGATGTTCAGTGCAGGGGTCTACCGCCTCTCCGCCGGGGAAGCCGATCGTCAGACGCCGCACGCCGAGGACGAGGTCTACTACGTACTCGCGGGCCGTGCCGAGCTAGAAGTCGAGGGAAAGCGACATGCGGTCGAGCCTGGGTCGATCGCTTTCGTCACCAAGCTTGCCGAGCATCGCTTCGTCGACATCGTCGAGGACCTCGAGCTCTTAGTGATCTTTGCGCCGCCCGAGACGGATCTTTAAGAGGGGTCGCCGGGCCGGACGAGGGACGGCGCTACCGTTCGGCCGTGCCGACCTGGGACGACGTCCGCCGGATCGCGCTCTCGCTGCCGGAGACGAGCGAGAAGCTCATGTGGGGGACGCCTTCGTGGCGCGTTCGAACAAAGCTCTTCGTCTGGGAGCGACCACTTCGAAAGGGCGACCTCGAGGCTTTGGGCGACGGTGCGCCGGAGGGCGAGATACTCGGCGCTCGCGTTGAGGATCTGCTCGCCAAGCAGGCGCTAATCGCGGATGAGCCGGCGATCTTCACGACGCCGCACTTTGACGGCTACTCGGCGGTGCTCATCGAGCTCGACAAGGTCGACCCCGAGGTGCTCGAGGAAATCATCGTCGAGGCGTGGCTCTCGCGCGCGCCCAAGCGCCTCGCCCGGGAGTACATGGCAACTCACGGACTCAACGAAGCCGAGGGGTGATCTCCTCATGCGGTCCTGCGGGGTCATCGCCGCCTCGCCGGGACCGTTCGGCCGGGAGATCGTCCTGCGGCCTTCCTATTCCCGCGCGAGCTGCTTTCGCATGAAGACGACATGGAAGTCCTCGATCGGACGCCGGTCGTACTCGACATAGCCGATCCGGGCATACAGCTCTTGGTTCTCGGTCATCTTCTCGTGCGTGAAGAGGTAGATCGAATCGAACCCTGCCCGGCGAGCCTCCAGTTCGGCGAACTCGAGCAGCGCCCGCCCTACGCCGGTGCCCGTTCGCGTGGGATGGACTGCCACGTTGAAGACCACGAACCCCTCGTCGGTCGTGTCGAGGACGAGCACCCCCGTCAGCTCTTCGTCGACCTCGGCGACGGTCACCTCCTTGTGCCGGATCTCATCGCCGTAGTCAAGGGTCATCGGCATCGGCATCCGCCCGATCCGCTCGACGTAGTGCTCATACGCCGCGTCGACGAGCGCGGCGACCGCCTCGGCGTCGCGATCGGTCGCCGACCGCAAGCTGACTTGGGGTGGGCTCATACCTCGTTCCCCCCAAACGTATCGGGCACTCCCATGGGACAGGCGGGAGCCTCCAGGATCGACGACAAGTTCGCCGACCAGTCTTTCCGGCACACCTCCGGCGGAGATAACCAGCGCGATCGCGCCCAATGAGGGGGGCGCCCCTCAGCGCGAAAGCGAAAAGCCACAACGCCAGCGGCGCTCATTAGGCGCTTCCTTCAACATCTTCTCGGACCCCACGCTGAGTGAGATCGGAGCTAACCGTGGGAAATCGGTAGGTCAGGTCGTTCTGCGTTGGCTCGTCCAGCGCGGCGTCGTAGCCATTCCCAAGTCCGTCCGGTCCGAGCGGATGCGCGAGAACATCGACATCTCCGATTTCGAGCTGACCGACGAGGACATGACGCGCATCGCCGCCTTTGACACCGGCGCAACGCTGTTCTTCGACCACCAGGACCCCGAGAAGGTCGATTGGGTCAACAGTCGCCGGCCGCCTTGCGGCAATAGGAATCCGATTAGGAGTCTCAGGTATACGCCGATTACCCGCGGGTCCTCCCAAAAATCCTTATCCCGCGCCCTCCTGAGCGCTCAGATGCCGTCGGGAGGTGCGGCGCCCTCAAGTGCGCAGCGGCTCAAGGAGGTCTGAGGAACTCCATTGTCGCCCATGAAGGGCGAAAGCCAAGCCGCGCGTCGGTCCTCGGCGTCCGCCGTGATCCAAAGGTCCTGGAGATCGCCGGCCGCCTCGATCGCGCCGCGGGTCAGGGCCGTACCGCGACCGGCGCCCCGCGCACCGCGTCGTAGGGAACCTCCTCGACGACAACGTCGGGGCCCGGCGGCATCGATGCTTCGTGTCGCATCCAAAGCAGACGCGTGGCCTTCCAGTCCTTCGCCTCGAAACCGTGCCGCAGCGGCTCGGCCGCGTCGACGAGATCGAAGTCCACGCGCCGGTGCGCGAGGCCGGCGAGTGCCTGATCGGCGAACGTCGCGAGTTCCTCCACGGTCATCGCCGCGTCTTCCTCCACCCGAACCACGTTGAAGTCCCAGTATGTAGGGCGGTCGTCGCTCGCTGCATCCGGCATCGCGGCTCCTAGCCCGGCTCGCGAGGCCGAGGTCCCGAAGCCACGGCTTCCAGGAATAGCGCTTGACGACCGGTCCTCCTCGGGCGATCCGTGGGAGCAGGTCAATGCTCGAGCGCAGCCGCGCATCCCTCTTGACAATGCGGATTTCGGCCCCCTTGAACAGCCCGAGGAACGCGTCGCTTCACACGCGAGAGGTCGCTGGTTCGAAACCAGCCGCGCCCATCCAGGCGCGCCTGCGGTCGAACCAGCGCCACCGCTCGCCGTCCAGGCTCGCTGTGGTTCGAAACCAGCCGCGCCCTGACGAGCCTTGCGGCATCCGATGAGGCCCCGACTGTGCCCGTGCTGGCAGAAGTTTTCCGGGCGCTATGTGAGCGACTGCACTGTGTTGCGCCCGCGTTTGCATGATGATTGGTTGAGACCGACTCGCGGCGACCCCGTCGCGAGATTAGGGAGAAGGGATCTTCGATGGGCACCAAGAGGGAAGGACCTGTAGCGCCGGCCTCTGATCTGCACGACGCAGAGCGAGCGCTGGCCCGGAAACTGGGGCGCGTCGGAGACGATCTGGCGCGCGAGCAGGAGGCTTCCGAGAGGCGGGCCGACGTAGCGGAGACCCGCTACGCGAAGAGCGGCGACCTGAGCATCGCCTACCAGGTGGTCGGGAGCGGCGGCGATGTGGTGTTCGTCGCCGGATCGGTGTCGCATGTCGAGCTCGGCTGGGAGGATCCCCCGACGGCCCCTGTTCACCGCAGGTTGTCCCGGTTCGGACGCCTGATCACCTTCGACAAGCGCGGCGTGGGTCTATCCGATCGCACCACGGACCTGCCGACCCTCGAGGAACGAATGGATGACCTGCGAGTGGTGATGGACGCAGCCGATTGCGAGCGGGCCGCCGTGGTCGGAATGTCCGAGGGCGGCCCGATGGCGTTGCTGTTCGCGGCCACCTACCCCGAGCGGGTGAGCGCGCTGGTGCTCTGGGCCACCTTCGCTCGCGTTGCCTGGGCACCTGATTATCCGGAGGGAGTCGACGTGCAACAGGCCGAGGCGTTCTGTGATCAGATCGAGGAGAGCTGGGGGCACGGCCGGGTCATGCCGCTGATCTCGACCCAGGACGCACCGGATGACGAGGCCACCCGGCGGCGATTCGCCCGGTTCGAGCGAAGTTCGGCCACCCCGGCAATGGCCGCGGCAGCCAACCGGTTCTCCCTGTACATCGACGCGCGTCAAGCTCTCAACGCGATCTCTGCGCCGACGCTCGTCATCCACCGCACTGGCGACCCTCTGGTCAATGTCGCCCACGGGCGCTACCTCGCCGAACACCTTCGCGGAGCCCGATTCTCCGAGTACCCGGGCGACTTCCACGAGAGCGCCATGGGCAGGGACGAGGAGGTCCTCGACGAGATCGAGGAATTCCTCACCGGAACCCGACAGGAGTACGAGATCGACCGGGTCCTCAAGACGATCCTGTTCACTGACATCGTCGGGTCGAGCGAACGCGCCGTGAGCATGGGGGACCGACGCTGGCACGAGGTCCTCGAGGCCCACGACTCGGCAGTGCGCGCCGAACTGGAGCGGTTCCACGGCCACGAGGTGAAGACGATGGGCGACGGGTTCCTGGCGGCCTTCGACGGACCGGCCCGGGCGATCCGGTGCGCGCAGGCGGTCACCGACAAGGCCGCGGACATGGGACTCGAGGTCCGAACCGGGCTGCACACCGGAGAGTGCATGGCGCGTGGCGATGATCTTGCCGGCATCGCTGTGCACATCGGCGCAAGGGTCGGCCGCCTCGCCGGCCCCGGCGAGGTGCTCGTCACCAGCACGGTTCGCGACCTGGTGACGGGATCGGGGGTCGAGTTCAACGACCGCGGCAGCCACGAGCTGAAGGGGATCCCAGGCGAATGGCAGCTGCTTGCCGTCCCCCGGGGATCCCGCCCGATTTGAGCTGCGCCTCAGGCGTAGTGTTGCTGTGTTCGCGTGAAGGGGAGGCTGTTAGCGGCTGCCGCCCGACTCCACCAGCCGCGCCCATTGCCTGGTGAAGGGGTTTGAGCCGTTAGTACTCCGACAGCCGCGCGCGCCGATAACTGGGCTCTGCCCAATTCCCTTCAACCGGCCAGGACTCGGCTGACGCCAGTGGAACTCTGGGGAGCTAGGTGTTCGAGAGCGCCGCGGCAACAGCGAACCCGACTACGGTGAGCAGGCCAGCGGGTCGTCCCGCCTTGTTGCGTGCCTCGGGGATCATCGAGTCGATCAGCATCACCAGCAGCGCGCCGGCGGCGAAGCCATCTACGACACCTTGGACCTCACCGGTGATTGAGTTGGCGATCACATAGCCGAGGACAGTGGCCAGAGTGCAGACGAGCCCTACGGCAAGGAACAGCCGGAGGGTCTTCTCCCTCGGCGTTCCCGCGGCACTCATATCGGCGGCCGAGCCGATCCCCTCCGGCAGGTTGGAAACGAAGATCGCCACAAGCAGCGCGACGCTGACGCCTTGACCACCGGCGAGCCCAACGCCAAGGACAAGCTGCTCGGGAACACCGTCCAGAAATGATCCGAGAGCAAGACCGACGCCCGCGTCCTCGCCGCTCCTTCTACCCGCCTTCCCGGGGCCGGTCTGGGTACGGCCCGCGATCAAACCATCACCGAGGTAGTAGGTGAGCGCACCCAGGGCCAGTCCGGCCCCGACGGCGCGGGGGCTACCGACGTGAATCCCTTCCTCGGCCAGCTCAAAGCTGACCGCACTAATCAGGGCTCCCGCACCGAAAGCCAGGATCAGGCCGATCATCGTCGCGGGCCATCCTCGAGCGAAGGCCAGGAAGACTCCAAGAACGAGTGAGGAAGCTGCAAGAGCGCCCCAACCCAAGGCCGCCGCCATCTCAGATCCCCCGGCCGGGCGAAGGGATCAATGGACTGGCGGCGGAGTGTCCTTGGCGCTGCCGGCCAGCTCCGGATTCCACTCGCATAGTGCGTGCGGCGTCAGCGGGAGCGTGTCGCAGGTTTCGCTCCAGGCCTCATAGGAAAGCGCGGGCCAGCTGGAGGACATCTTCACGCCCCCACGCAGATGCGGATCGCGGTTCTCATCCGCCAAGCGGGGACGGCGGGATGCGGGTCTCGCCTTCGACCCCCTCGATCAGGAGCGGGACGTCGTCGACAAAGCACCAGGACCAATCCTCACCGGGCTGCAGGGAGCGGATGATCGGGTGGCCGCTGCCTTGTGCGTGGGCCGTCGCGTGACGGTTGGGCGAGTCGTCACAGCAGCCAACATGGCCACACTCGAGGCAAATCCGCAGGTGCAACCAGGGATCGCCCTCCGCCAGGCATTCCTCGCAGCCATCGACCGCTTCGGGAAGCCGCGTAATCTGGACGTGATCGAGATGGGTGCAGGAAGGCATTGGCTACTCCTTTATACGCCCGTTCCCACAGGCAGCCAATCGTTGATGGATCGGTCGAACCCCCATCGAGCCTTCCCCGACGGCAGAATCGGCGCGCTTGATGAAGCCCGAATGGACATCGCCCGCGGCGATGATGCCTGGACGGCTCGTCTCTTGGAACAGCGGCCGCTCGCCGTTTTACTCCGGCGAGGTCGTCGCCATCGACATCCGGACCAGTCAACAGGAACCCGTCGCGGTCGGTGGCGAGCTGGCCCCACAGCCCCAAGCATCCGCGCGCTCAGCTAGTTGGGCAGAAAGGCGATCTCTCTGCCCGAATCCCCGTAATCGCGCGTAATCCCTGGTAGTCCGCTGCACATAGCCGCCGCCGCTCAAAGCGGTGGATACCCCTTGTTGCTGCGGTTCCTCAGCTCCCCAGGATCGCCGCTTCACACGCGAGAGGTCGCCGGTTCGAAACCAGCCGCGCCCATGGCCTGTCGGCTCCCGACACCGGCGCTGAGCTGGCACAGACCTCAAGCGATTGCGCGCGTGACTCCGTTGTGGTAAGCCTTCAGTGACAAGGCCGCCGAATGAAGCACATGGGGTTGTTTATGGGTGCATGGAAGCTCACTCGGACGCGATGTCTGCTGGCGTTCGGACTGGTTCTCGGCGTTTCGCTCGCCTTCACCGCGGCCGCGTCGGCCAGGGTCCTGCGCGTCGCCCAGAGCCATAAGCCCGGTACGGCGGCCGCACAGTTCCACTCGATCCAGGCGGCCGTCGACGCCGCCCGCCCCGGCGACTGGATTCTGATTGCGCCGGGCGACTACCACGAGCGCGGCGACTACACGACTCACAAGCCGACCGATGAGGCCGGCGCCGGCGTGCTGATCACCACGCCGAACATCCACCTGCGTGGGCTGGACCGAAACGGCGTCGTCGTCGACGGGACCAAGCCGGGCTCGCCGAAGTGCTCATCGGTAGCCGCGAATCAGGACTTCGGTCCCAGCGGCCTGGGCCGAAACGGGGTCGAGGTCTTCAAGGCGGATGGCGTCACGGTGGAGAACCTCACCGTCTGCAACTTCCTCGCGGGCAGCGGCGAGGGCGGCAACCAGATCTGGTTCAACGGGGGTGACGGCAGCGGCCAGATCGGCATGGGACCGTTCCGCGGCGACTTCCTCTCGGCGACCTCGACCTTCTACGGCGGCTCCGACGCCCCCGCCGGCACCTACGGGGTCTTCACCTCCAACTCCCGGGGGCCGGGAGTGATCGATCACTCCTACGCCAGCAACATGAACGACGCCAGCTACTACATCGGCGCCTGCCCCGACTGCAACCAGGTGCTGACCCACGCGCACGCCGAGGGAAGCGCACTGGGCTACTCGGGAACCAACTCGGGCGGCCACCTGGTGATCGAGAACTCCGAATGGGACCGCAACAACACCGGCATCGTCACCAACTCCCAGAACAACGACGACGCGCCGTCGCCGCAGGTCGGCCTCTGCCCCGGCAGCGCGACCCGGTCCTGCACGATCTTCCGTAACAACTTCATCCACGACAACAACAACCCCAACGTTCCGATGGCCGGCAGCGCTTCGTTTGGCCCGCCGGGCACCGGCATCGTGGTCTCCGGCGGTCGCTTCGACACGGTCACCCAGAATCGGATCACCAACAACGGTGCCTGGGGGATCCTGCTCGCACCGTTCCCGGATGACACCCCGAACCCGCTCGACACCCCGTCGCACTGCCAGGGCGGGATCCTCAACTTCGTCGTCGCCTGCTACTACGACGATTGGGGCAATGAGGTCTCCAACAACTCGCTGAGCGGGAACGGGTCCTTCGGCAACCCGACCAACGGCGATCTCGCCGAGATATCGCAACCGCACGATCCCGGCAACTGCTGGCATGGCAACTTCCATCCCGACGCCAGCCCGGTCACCAGCGCTCCGGCCAACCTCCAGGTCACCCACGCGACCTGCGGCGTTCCCAACCACGGGGCCAGCCTCGCCGACCCGCTGACTGCACAGGTGATCTGCGCGACCCAGGCCTTCGGGCCGTGCCCGCCGCAACCGGGCATGAACTATCCGCGCCCGACCAACGTTCAGATGCTGCCCCTGCCGGCGCAGCCTTCGCTGCCGTCGCCATGCTCCGGGGTCCCCAACACGCCCTGGTGCAAGAACCCGCACGGCGCCGGCTAGCGCCGGCCCTCGAGCAGCCCCGCGACCCGCGGCACAGCAGGTCATCCAAGACTGGGGACGCGGGGGCGCTCAGGGACGCGTCCAAATCTTTCGGGGTTCAGCCCGAGCGTGACCTGGGGGGGAGGCGGATCAGGGGAGGTCATCCAGACAGCGGCGAAACGCCCCGACCGACGCGGCATCAAGGGCAAAGCGGCGACCCGGACCGCCAAGCCGTGAGTGTCAGAGGTGCGACACCGCTGGGTTCCAGGTATTGACGGCCACATCCGGAGGTGCGAACGTTTGTCAAGGGAATGCCCAACGCAGGGGTGATGAAGGGGAGCTACCTGTCCCGATCCGTGGCAATCGGGGCGGTCGTCGTGTCTGCGCTCGCGATCATCCCCGCACACTCGTCAGCGGCTCCCGCTCGGACGCGAGCGCACCGCTTCCGTTCCGAGGGGACCCCGGTCGACCCGGTCCCGCCCGCGCCGCCCGAGACCCCGGCGCAGAAGAGGCGAGACAACTCGGGCAGCCTGGGCTACGCCGGTGGCCCGGTGATGCACAGCGAGAAGACCTACTCGATCTTCTGGGACCCCGGCCACAAGCTGAAGTCAAAGACCAAGAGTCTGATCACGCGCTACCTGAAGGACACGGCCCACGACAGCGGCAAGACCACCAACGTCTACAGCGTCCTGAGCCAGTACACGGACGGCTCCGGCCACGCCTCCTACAAGCAGCGCTTCGGCGGCGCCTTCACCGACGCCCACGCCTATCCGAAGAACGACCCTAACTGCCTGAACCAGGCCTACACCTTCCCCCAGTGGCCAGCCGGAACCCACTGCCTGGAGGATGCCCAGACAAGGAGTGAGCTATCGCGCTTCATCTCCTCCCACCACCTGCCCACCGGGATGTCGAGCGTCTACTTCGTCGTCACCCCGAACGGCGTTCCGGTCTGCAGTCCAACTGGCACCTGCAACACGGTCTGGTGCGCCTACCACAGCCACGTCGGGGCGGGCAAGCACGCGAAGCTCTACGGGGTGATCCCGCTCAGCGGCACCCCAGGCACGAGCTACGCCAAGCACTGCGGACACGCGGACGGCGGCACCCGAACCCAGGAGCCGAACGGCGACGTCGCGGACGTGGCGATCAACATGATCAGCCACGAGCTGAGCGAGACGATCACCGATCCCCTTGTCGGCTCGTCCTTCTCGGATCCGACCAGTAACCCGGCTTGGACTGGAGGCTCAGGGGAGGTGGCTGACAAGTGCGAGGAAGCCGGCCCCGCCAGCCTCTATCACGACCCCAAGGCCTTCAAGCCCGTCCTCGGTGGAAGGGCCTCCAAGGGAACCCTCTACACCCAGCTGATCAACGGCCACCGCTACTACACGCAGAGCGACTGGAGCAACAAGGCGGGGGCCTGCAAGATGCGCTCGGGTCACGGCTGACGAAGCCCGGCGGCTTCGAGGGCTTGGTCGGGGCGCAGATACTCCCTTATTCGCAGGATCTTCCCGTGGCGCAGCTCGAACACGTCGAACAGCCGTTGGCTGATCTTCATTCCGCTCCTTCGTCCACGGCCATGGACTCTGATGGTGGCGACAACCGTCTCGCCAGCCTCAACGATCTCGTCTATCTCGTCCCAGGCATCGTCCCACGCCTCGAGCCACCGCTCGATCCAGCGGATCAGCGCGTCATGCCCACGAATCGCGCTCGCTTCCTCGACCGGTCGGTACTCGCAGTCTGAGTCGAAGTGGGTGGTGACATACGGAGCGATCTCACCGCCCTGAGCGAGTCCGCTATACGCCGCGTAGACCGACCGAACGATCGCGCCCTTCTCCTGCGAGATCGGCAGGTTGACGCGGGCGACTCGAGGAGAACGAACTGCGGCAGCCATTGTCGTGTCTACGGCGGAGCGACGGCAAGGGTTCACCCTCACCCAGACCGCACCGCCTCCACGTTCTCCTGCGACATCGCCCGCGCAGTAGCTCGTGCCGCCCCGCGGGGCCGCCGGCGCCACGGCCCCCGGAATACCGCGGGGTAGCCTCGCCCTCAGGCATCCCTCCGGGAAGAAATCGGTGGTCGGTGGCGTCTTCCTGGCTGAATCGGTTCACCCGGGCGTCGGTGGCACGCTGGTGAGAGGGACCGGACGCACGAGGTGGCGGTCAAGTGGGCTCCCGACACCGGATCTGGAGGAAACTACGAGCGATGAGCGACACCGCGCCCCAACTGACCGTTCAGCAGATGGAGGAGCTCTCGGCTCTGGCGGACGGCACCCTCCCGGCGGAGCGCCGAGCCGCGGTTACTCCTCATCGTGATCGGGATCGCGCTGGCGATCCTCGTCAACTACGCATTGGGCATCGTCTGCATCCTGATCGGCTTGGTCCTCCTCATCTGGCCCCGGGTGAGGGCACCTCGGGCACGCGGACCTAGTGCCCCCGCCCCGCTCAAGCCCGTAACCGCGTGCTCCAACAGCTCGGCGGAAGTCATCGCGGGCGCTGGGGCGCCTTTTCTCGACGTTGGGCACCTGCCCGGTTCTGGTGCCCACATCGCCGCATATCCCCGCGCATCGGCGCACATATCTCGGGCCAATTCCGCGCCTACCCAATCACCACGGCCTGGTCCCGACGGAGGTCGGGCCGAACCCCGATTCGGCTCTTCGCCAGCCTCGCCCGAGCAGCACTACTCCCCCGCCACGTCCCGTCGCAGGAACACGAGCGCTGCGGCGGCGAGCGCGGGTAACGCGTAGAGCGCACAGACCCAGACAGCCCGTACGATCGGAGCCCAGTCGACGGGCACGCGGAGGAAGCCCTGCCATGCGTCGAACTGTGTGCTGAGCAGGTAGGGATGAAGGCCGCTGAGACCCGGGAGGATGCCGATCAGCTGAAGCAGCAGCGAGAACATCAGCGTGCTCACGACGGCCGCGCCGCTGTTACGAAACAGCGTCGAGAAGAGAAGTCCGATGCAGGCGATCGAGAGAATCGGGATCAGGTAGACGAGGAGGCTGGCCCACACGAGACCGAGGCCGCGATTCGCGGAGACCTTGGTGCCCGTGAGCGTCGTGATCGGGTTGAAGCCGGAGGCGAGGATGCCCGCCACCAGAGCAACCAGGCCCATGATCAAGATCGCCAAGATCGCGTAACTCGCGGTGGCCAGGGCCTTGGCCGCGAAGATCTGTTGGCGTTCGACCGAGCGGGTGAGGATCGTCTTCAGCGTTCCATGGCGATCCTCGGTGGCCACGATGTCGCCCGCGACCAGGGCGGTGATCAGCGGGAACATCCAGACCGACCCGAACAGCAGCAGCACCAGGGGGATGGCGAGCCCCGTGTCGTGAACGTAGCGGCCAAACGCCACGTCATTCGGCCCGCGGCCCTGGGTCGCCAGGGCGACGACGAAGATGATCGGCACGGCGGCGGCGGCGCCCAAGCCGAGGTACGTGCGTTTTTGCGCCCGCAGCTTCCGGAGCTCCCACCGATAGACGGTCAGCACGCTGGGCGTCACACGGGCTCCTCGACACCCGCCCGTATGGGCGCGGACTCCGAGGGCGGGACGTCGTCCTCGGTGAGCCGGAAGAAGAGATCCTCGAGGGTCGCCTGTATGGGCGAGAGCTCGAGCACCAGCGCGCCCGACTCGGTGAGGGCAAGTGTCAGCTCGCCCACCGCCCGCTCGCCCGCGGCGCTGAAGACGAGGCCTGACTGCGCGTAATCGTGGACGTCCTCGATCCCGGGCTGCGCCCGGCACACGCGTTGGGCGCGCTCGTCGTCAGTGGTTCGGAGCCGGTAGCTGACACCAGCCTGGCGGCGCAGCTCGGCCAGGGAGCCTTGGTAGGCGACCCGGCCGCGTCGAATGATCGCAACGCGGTTGCAGACTTCCTCGACCTCGACCAGCAAGTGGCTCGAGAGGAGAACGGTCATTCCCTGGGCGGCGAGATCGCGGATCAACGCGCGCATGTCGCGCATCCCGGCGGGATCGAGGCCGGTTGCGGGCTCGTCCAGCAGCAAGAGCCGTGGGTCGCGCAGCAGAGCCGAGGCGATCCCGAGGCGCTGTCTCATCCCATGCGAGTAGCCGCCGACCTTGTCCTTGGCGCGATCACGGAGCTCGACGGCCTCGAGCACCTCGTCGATCCGCTTCGCGCCGTTGCCAGTGTCGAGCGCGGCGCAGAGCTCGAGATTGGCGCGGCCAGTCAGATAAGGATAGAAGCAGGGAGCCTCGACGAATCCCGCCACCCCTTCGAGCGCCGCCACCCCGAGCTGAGGGTCGCGGCCGAACAGGCGCACCGAGCCCTCCGTCGGCCGGATCAGGCCCAGCATCATGCGCAGTGAGGTGGTCTTGCCGGCGCCATTCGGTCCCAGGTAGCCGAAGACATCGCCACGCTCGACCGAGAGGTCGACGTTGTCGACCGCGATGACCTCTCCGTAGCGCTTGACCAGGCCGCGTATCTCGATCGGCGTGGCGTCGTCCATCGGCTAAAGGCCCCGAGCCGCCGCCTCGGCGACGGCAGGCGGAGCGGAAGCCGCGACGACGTACTGGACACCGCCGCGCTGGAAGCGGAGCACCGTGCCGAGCGCCGTGTCGAGCTCCTGGCCGGCGGACCCGTTGATCGAGACCTCGGGAAGCTGGAGGCCGGGCTGCTCACCATCGCCTCCGCCGCTGGACCCGGTGGTGGGTGTGCCGTGGGTGTCCGCAGGCGCCTCGATCACCGCGATTCCGCCGAGTCCGCGACCGTAGGTGATCAGCGCTCCCGCACGATGGCCGCTCGAGATCAGGCGCGTCTCATCGCGAGACAAGCCGGCGAGCTTCGGCGGCGCCGTGACCCTGAACGAGCTCCGCTTCTGGACCGCCGCCAGCCCGATAACCGGGGTGGCCCTGTGGCCGCTGTCCCGCCGCGCCGGAGGGTTGAGGCTTGTGACCTTGGCGCTCGCGGGCGGCGTGACGTCGAAGACGGAGGGCGAGACGGGGCCGAAGGAGATGTCGGTGACTTTGAGCTCGAGCACCGGGGCGCTGTCCCCGGCGGCATAGACCGCGGCCCGAAGCGGCACGCCGTTGGCCGCGTCCCAGGCAAGCTCGGCTCCGCCGAGCAGGCCGCCGTTGTGTTTCGGCGAGACGCGGACCGTGTAGGCCGGCCGACCCGCCACGTTGGACGGTATCGCGCCGCTCATCAGCGCATGCGTCGACGCGCGCCGGAGCGCGTGCCGGATCTCGCCGAGCGAAGGCGGCTGTTCGCTGTCCTGGCGTGCCTTCCCGGCGTGGCCAGCGGGCAGTTTGGCCTCGTACACCGTGTTGGTGCCGGAGTCGTAGACCGTCACGTGGTTTCGGTCGAGCAGCACCTGCGAATCCCCCACGCCGCCGTTCGACGGGTCGGACTGGAGCTCGAGCCGTACGCGGCCGTCGCTCGACGCCCAGAGCCGACCGGTCGCACCGGTGAGGACCGGGTCGGCGCCCTGCACGCTCCCGCTGTCGATCAGGTGGTTGGTGAACTGGACCCTCGCCGTCACACCCTTCACCGGTGGAGCTGTGAGGGCGTCTCGGACCGCCACCGGCAGCTTCTTCGGGGGCGGTTTCGGCCCGCCGCTCGTCGTGGCCATCGCGAGCACGGTGCCGCCGATCACGAGCGCGGCCACGCACACGCAGAGGGCCAGGAGCTGTCGGGTGGAGATGCGGCGAAGAAACCTCATCACGATCCTCGGTCTGAACCTAGAGGCTAGGCCGCCTCCCTAAAGAGAACGACCGGCCACCTTCGTTGGGGTCGTCAGCCTTGAGTCGCAGGCGCTGGCGCCCTGTCACGCCGCGTCCGCATCGTTGGAGCCTTCCGAGGGTGGGCGGATGGACTTGGCCAGCGACGCTCGGATCTCTTCGGGGGACGGATATCTGGAGCCGGCGACCTTGGCCGTCTCCAGACACCCAGCGCATCCAGCCAAATCTGGGCTGCGAGGTATCGGTCGATTCTTTCGCTTTCGCTCGCCATGGCTGATGTACCTCCAGGTACCGGGGTGGGCGTTGGAGACGGGATTGTCCATCCCGTTTCGAAAGACAGGTGAAGCGCCTCCGAAGAAAGCTCAGATGAAGTCGCCCCCAGGCACGACCCGGGCGCCATTCAGCGGGTGAGACTGAGGATCTTGCGCTTGGGGGCTGGCCATGAATCGCTCGGTGCTTCACGAAGGAAGTCACCGATCGATGCTCAAATGGAAGCGTAGTTCTCGAAGCGCTGCACTGACGCCGGCGTGGGAGACGAGGCGGTACCGTGACGCCCGGTTGATCGAGCGCCGTATTCACACCATGGGGACCGAGGTGCGGCTGTATGTGGGTGCAGCGCTCGACAACGGCCTGCCCGATCCGGAGTCCGCGGCGGCGCAGATCGAAGCGGACATGCACGAGTTCGATCGGTGCCTCTCCCGTTTCCGGCCTGAGAGCGAGTTGTGCCGCCTCAATCGCGACCCGGGTGAGCAGGTGCCCGCCTCGGGGCTCATGCGCGAGGCCGTACAGGCCGGCCTGTGGGGTGCCGAGCGCACCGGCGGTCTGGTCGACCCTACCCTCCTGGAACCACTGCAGTCGCTCGGCTATGCGGGCACGCGCGAGGGCGTCCCGACGCCGCCGCTCAGCGTCGCTCTGGCCGCGGCGCCGGACCGCCGGACCGCCGGACCCAACCCGCGCGCCGCGTGGCGCTCGATCGAGGTCCTGGACGACGCCGGCGCGATTCGGCGCCCGCCCGGGCTCCTCTTAGACACCGGAGGCACGGGCAAGGGCCTCGCCGCCGATCGCGCCGCACAGCGGCTTCAAAGCTACAGCCGCTACGCCGTGGATTGCGGCGGCGACGTGCGGGTCGGCGGCCGAGATCCGGACAGCGAGCGCGTGCAGGTCGAGATCCGCCATCCTCTTAACGAGCAGCCCGCGGCGGTGATCGCGGTCCGGCAAGGCGCAATCGCGACTTCGGGCATCGATGTCCACCTCTGGAGCGCTGGCCCGGGCTTCGAGCACCATCTGATCGACCCGGCCACTGGCCGGGCCGCTTGGACCGGCGTGATCTGCGCCACCGCCCGGGCGCCCACGGCGCTGGAGGCCGACGTGCTAGCGAAAGCGGCCCTGCTCAGCGGTCCGCTGGGAGCGGAGACGTTCCTCGGCAAGTACGGCGGCCTTGTCATTCTCGAGAACGGCAGGGTCAGGAACTTCGGCCCGGTACATGATCCGCCGCGTCTACGGCTACCTCCCCTTCCGTGACTCGGGTCTCGGCATCGATCGCCCCACACTGCGGCGAAACCCCTAGAGGGTTCAACGGACAACTCCCGATGCCCGCGAGGCCCGCAGTGCCTATCGTGGTGCCATGCGCTTGCCTTGCACACTTGCGTCGGGCGGGGTGAGCCCGTGAAGCACGGGGTCTTGATCGCGGGCGGTGGACTCGCCGCGCAGCGTTGCTGTCAAACCCTTCGCTCCGGTGGCTTCGAGGGGCCGATCCGGGTGATCTGCGATGAGAGTCGTCCCCCTTACGACAGGCCGCCGCTGTCCAAGGACGTCCTCTCGGGTGAGCGCCACCCGGCGAAGCTCGCGTTTCGCCCGGGTGAGTGGTATCGCGAGCACGACATCGATCTGCTGCTTGGCGAGCGCGCCGTGGCGCTCGACCCCGGCATCCGGACGATCACGCTCGCCTCGGGCGGGGTATTGAACTACGACGCCGCTCTGGTGGCGACCGGCAGCCGGCCCCGAAAACTCCCGGGAACGGAGAGCTTCGCCAATGCGCATACGCTGCGCACGGTCGAGGACGCGCTGCGCCTGCGCGATGCGCTGCGTGCCGCCGATAGGTTGATCGTCGTCGGCGCCGGGTTCATCGGTCTCGAGGTCGCTGCCACCGCGCGGCGCCTCGGTCTCGAGGTGACCGTACTGGAGGCCGCTCCGGCCCCACTGCTGCGCGTGCTTCCCCCCGAGCTCGCCGGCTGGTTCGTCGAGCTGCACCGCGCCGAGGGGGTTGACGTGCTCCTCTCTGCTCACGTTGCGCGCTTCGGCGAGGGCCCACGCGGAGCCGAATGGGTACAGCTCACCGACGGCCGCCAGCTCCAGTGTGACGCCCTTGTGATCGGGATCGGGATCGAGCCCGCCACCGAGTGGCTCGAGGGAAGCGGCCTCGGCCCGGCTGGCGTCAAGGTCGACGGAAGGGGGCGCAGCGAGGCACCGGACGTCTTCGCCGCAGGCGACTCGGCGCGTTCCTTCGACCCGGTTTGGAATGAGCACATGCGCAGCGAGCATTGGGAGGCCGCCGCGCGACAGGGCATGCAGGTGGGCAGGGCGATCCTCGGCATCGAGCCCGCGCCGTCCGCGCTGGCCTCGTTCTGGACCGACCAATACGGCCTGCGCATACAGCTGGTCGGGGACCCTCGGGCCGCCGACCATATCGAGTTCGACGGGGACCCCGAATCGCGCGAATACAACGCGACGCTCTTCCGCGGCGAGCGGCCGGTCGCCGGCTTCGCCGTCGCGCAGCCCCGATCGCTCTCAGCCCTACGCCGGTCGATCGAAGAGGGCTCTACGTCACAAGCGGAAAGGAGCGTCCATGTACAAGGCACAAGTGGATGAGGGCCTCTGTGCGGCTCACGGCGACTGCGTCGACATCGCACCCGAGGTCTTCCAGCTGAACGAGACCGCGCACGTGATCGGCGATGGGGCGGCCGAGTTGATCATGGAAGCAGCCGAGACATGCCCCTCGGTGGCGATCATCGTGATCGACGACGAGAGCGGCGAGCAGATCTACCCTTAGGACCTCCAATGCCCCCGTCCCTGCGACTGCTCCTACTGTGCGGACTTGCCCCAGCGCTGGTCGCACTCAACGGCTGCGGCGGGGACAAGCGCCGGGCCGAGGGGGAGATCACCGTGCCCAAGACGACGCAGACCGCGGGAACCCCAGCGCGGGTCGGCGGACAGCAGCACGTTCCCGCTGCTGCGGTGACGGATCCCCACCGGCGGGCCTACATAGTCCAGACCGACCGCATCTGCGGCAGCGTCGACCCTGAGCGCAATACGGCACGCGAGCAGGTGGGGGCGTCGGCCGATACGCAGGAGGCTGCGAAGTCCTACGAGAAGGAAACGACCCTCGGAACCTCCGAGCTGAAGCGGCTCGAGGCGGTGCCGGCACCTCCCGGCGACGCCAAGCTCCTGCAGGCAAACGTCTTCGGCCCAGTCCGGCACCAGTTGGCGTTGCGGGCCAAGATCCGAGTTGCCCTCGCCGCCGCCGACGTGCCGCGCCTGCGAGTGCTGCGCGCCGAGCTCGACAACATCAGCCGGGCGCTGGCGGGGTTCGCCCGCGGCTATGGCTGGCGCAACTGCGGGGAGGCATGAGCGAGCGATGAACGAGACGCCCAAACGGGCATCGACCGAAGAGCGCACGCTGGCGACGCGCGAGCAGCAGGCGGGCGGGGGCAGGACAGGGCCTGCGGTGACAAAGCCGCCACGGGCGCGCCGCCCGCTGCCCAGCCCCTTGGCGGTGATCACGGCGGCGCTAGGCCTGTTCCTCGTGGTGCTGACGTTGCTGGCGATCCAGGTGCGGAAGGGGCGCGATCCGGCGCTCGGAGCGGGCCCGGCGACCCCGGTCCTCACCAAGCCCGGCGCCAAGGCTCCGCAATCTCAGGCAACCAAGATCGTCAGCCGGACCTCACCAGCGCCGCCGCCGTGAGCGCCGCCGCGCCAAGCGCATTGCAACACGGCGGCACCAGGGTCCGCACACGCGTCCTGGCGATCCTGGTGCTCATCGGCCTGATTGCACTGGCCGCCTACACGATGTTCTCAGGACCGACCACTGTGCCCACTCCCGCCGGCCCCCAGGCTGCGCCAGTGAAGCATGCGCCGCTAGTGCCTGGCGAGAAGGACACGGAAGGAGGTCGCGGTGACTGAGCCCGATCCCGGCAACTACGCGTTCTGGCTCGCGGCGCGCTCGGCGGGGATCGTCGCCTTCCTCTTGATCGCGGCATCCGTGATGCTCGGCCTCTTCCTGGCCTCGAGCCTGTCCCGGCAGCTGGGCCGACCAGGGCTGAAGCGCGACCTGGTGACGGTCCACCAGCAAATGACGCTCACCGCCCTCGTGCTGATAGCCGTGCACGGCCTCTGCCTGCTCGGCGACAAATGGCTCAGGCCCGGCGTAGTCGGCATTGCCGTCCCCTTCACGATCAGCTACCGGCCAGTTTGGGTCGGCATGGGAATCATCGGCGGCTATCTCGCGGCAACGCTGGGCCCCACCTACTACGCCCGACGCCGCATCGGGGCACGTCGCTGGCGTCAAATGCACCGCGCCATGGTCCTCGTCTACGTGCTCGTAGTGATGCACTCGCTGGGCTCCGGAACCGATGGCGCAAGCAGTTGGTTCACGGTTCTGGTCGTGCTCACCGCGCTACCTATCCTGGTGCTGCTCGTGCTCCGGTACCGGCCTTCGAAGACCTCGTCGGCAGGGGTGAGGCCGCCCCGGGCTCGGCGCCCGGACCAGCCGGCGGCGGTGCCCGGCGGCCGCGGCTGAGGCGCGAGGACGCAGGCCGGGGAGGTACACGTCCTTAGCCCACCGCTTGCCTGCACTTACCCTGCTGCTAACTCGGCCTGATCTAAGTTCGCGCGGCCAGGCACTCGAGCTGGACAGGAGAACCATGAAACGATCCGTCTCGCTGGCGCTTCTCGTCGCCATGCTCACGCACGAAAAGACGCCGGCGCTTCAGCTCGGAGGGGCCGCCGGGACGTGCCGCGCGGCCAGGTCGGTCACGACGCACGCCTCGTAGTCGGCGAACCTGCCACCACGCTCCGGGGATCTTCTTTTACCGAGGCTTTGCGCGCGCTTTACCGGTTGGTTGCCACCCACGCCCTACCGTTGTGGCAATCGACACCTTGGAGGACAGACGATGTCCGCGCAGACGCTCGCACCCAGCACCCCAATCACCGCCAAAGCCGACCGCTCGGATTGCCGGATTCGGTTGCTCGAGGAGGCCGTCCTGATGCTGAGGGGCCAATGGCCCAGTGCCGCCACGGGCCTCTGCATGAGTGTCAACAGCCTCTACGGGTTCACGCTGACCGGCAAGGGGGCGCGCCGCAGGATGGTCAACGAGAGTGTCGCGGAGGCCTTGCGTCTCGTCGAGGCGCTCTATGGCGCGAACGCGATCGCCGAGGTGTACGGGCGTGCGACCGCGGACAGACCGGACCAGGGACCGAGCCCACGTCCCACGCGGCCGAAGAGCCCCACGGTCGGTGGCCGCCCTCGAGCGTTTCGACCGGCGATGAGCCTTTTCCGCCGAGGAGCTCGGCTCACCTGATCAGGTCGAGCCCGTCGGGCTTGTTCAGATACCCCGGCGCCGAGCCCGGCTGATCGAGATGGCCGTACTGCCAGACGATCCGCTTGCTCTGCCTGTTGATCACCACGACGCGCTGGCCGTAGTCGTCAGTGGCCGCAATCAGGTTCTCGCCGATCGGCACGGCGAGCGAGGGGCGGTCGAGCGCGCCCGAGCCGGAGTCCGGCCCGTAGGTCCAGGTCACGCGCCCCTTTGGCGTGATCACGTAGATGTGGCCGGGGGTATCGAAGCCGGCCACGAGGACGTCTCCGTTCGGCAGCAGCTGCGCGTCGGAGGGGTAGCCGGTCGGCGTTCGGATCGACCACATGAGGTGACCCCGTCTGTCCAGCCTGTCCACCCAGCCGCCGATCTCGGTGATCAGCACGCCGCCATCGGGCGTCGGGGTATCGCCGTTCGGCTGAAGCAGCGATGACGGAGGGTCGTGCGAGCAGTCTCCCGCCCGACCGATCGAGCGCACCACATGGTGATCACGGTCGATGAACACGACCCGGCAGTTGATGATGTCGGCGACGCTGATCAGCCCGTTCGGAAGCAGGTAGGCGTCGTCGGGATGCGACAGATATCCGGGGGCGCTGCCCGGCGAGCCCGCGTGCCCGTATTCGAACGAGATCCGGGGCTTGGGGCCCAACCGGATGATCGCGATCGTGTCCGCGAACTCCTCGTTGGTGATGATCGAGCCCCCATGGGGCGTCAGGAAGGCGTCATCGGGCCCGGCGAAGCTCTGGCCGTGGAGGAGCCCGCCGGGTGGGGGAAATCGCCAGACGATCCGTTTATCCGGGGAGACGACGAGGATGCGGTTGTTGTCGCGGTCGGCGATCAGCAGGTAGCCGGGCAAGAGCGAATTCGCTGGCAGCCGGGGCAGCCCGAGTCGCCGCCGTGCCACCTCGCCCTGCGATGGCGTTGACCCGGGAACCTCCGAGCTCGCTGAGCTCGTGGAGGTGCCCGAGGATGT
Organism: uncultured bacterium; assembly: GCA_963720685.1. GTDB lineage: Bacteria > Actinomycetota > Thermoleophilia > Solirubrobacterales > 70-9 > AC-56. Next base: position 23,278 of record CAVRGF010000006.1, read on the forward strand.
GCCTTGAACAAGCGGGGAGCTTCCTCCGCAACCGCTTACGGCGGTGGCGAGCCCCGCCAGCAGAGCGAGCGGAACAAGCGTGCGGCGCAAGGTGGCAGGGGTAGCCACAACAGTCATCCACCATGCCCGCCCGGTGGGCGTGTCACTCCTGCGGGTAACTACCAATGAATGTGTGCGGGCATCGTGCACGGTAGTGCGGCTTCTTCCTGTGGCCGGCGGCTGCCTGATCGCCCAGAATTGATGAAAACTTCAACTCCACAAGGAGCGAACATGGCAGACCACGCAACGCGAGAAGAGCAAGAGCAGCAGGAAGCTCAACTCAGGATCAGCAACAGGATCAGCGGGTTCTTCCTTGGGTTGATCGGTGTTCTGAGCCTCCTGGCGGCCGTGGCGTACGTAGGCTTCTCCGGCAACAATGGGTCACCCCCCGTTGCCGCCGTCCCCGCCCCTCAGACCGTCACGGTTGCGATGCACGATCCGGGCTGTCACTGGTTCCAGACCGGCCAAGGCTTTCAGAAGTCAATGTCCATTGCCGGCCCAGTCAAGCTTTTGAATAGCGATGAAGCCGCGATCAAGGTTACCGGTTCAAATGGGGTTCAAACCGACGCGGTCGGCCAGCGGGTTGCACTGACGCCTGGGTCGTATCGCATAACGATGGTTGGGCAAGCACCCGACGACAACACGCTGCATCTCGCCGTGAGTTGAATCGGTTCTGTCGGCTGCCGGTCTAGGTTACGCGCGACCTCACGCCGGCAGCACCGGGGGCTTGTTGTCTCGTGGCGAGCCCCCCAGGGGGCCTGCCGGGCACGGAGTGCATCTGTGGGATCGCCGGCCGAGGAGATGCTCGCTTGTTCAGGCCGTCGCGGCGACCTTCTGCGACAACACGACGCTCACGATGACGATCCAGACGAGGCCCAAGGCGGCGCCGGCCCACCAGACGGGTGTAAAGCACAGGATTCCGAGTACCAGCGCCGCCCACCCGAGCCATTTCGGCAGAGCCAGGGTCGTCATCGTCGCACCGGCCACGCCGATCAGCATCAGCCCGAGCGCGAAGACGAAGGCAATCAGCATGTCGTTGTCGAGACCATTGAGGGCCACCATCGCGTCAAGCCCGAAGTGATGGGTGCCGCCATCCGCGATCGCCACGTGGACGCCTCCGGCGGTGAAGAAGGTCGCTATGCCGGCGATTCCGCCGATCAGCATCAGGGTCGACCAGAGATTCGGGGAGGTCTCAGCAGCTTTCAGATGGCCGTAGAGGTAGGCGATGAAGATCGCCAAGAACACGAGACCCACGGCGATGACTCCGACCGCGAACTCCGCCCTCTGATGATGGGCGGCGTAGTAGGAGGCGATCGTCTGCGCCGAGTCGGTGACCTGCGGGCCACCGTTGCTGAGCACGAAGAAGCCGATGATGAGCGCCGCGACGAAAACGATCCCGCTGAGCGGGGCGAGGCGTTGGGAACTCACAGATACCACCTTTCAGCTTGATTCCGAACCCCCCTTGCCAGGGAGCCTATGCGCGGAGGCGGACGCTGGCCTCCGTCGCGTGCGCAGCGCACGCCTGCGGATCATCCCTATTCGTGGCCACGATTGGCCCTCGCGAAAACGAGGCGTAGGTCATTCTGAGCTCGAAGGTCGATAATCGGGCCGTGAGCAAAGCGACGGCGGCGAGCGAGGAGGGGACGGTTCGCGCTGCATACGCGCGCATACGCGCGGAGGCTGTTGGCTTGGCGGGCGGGCCGAGCGACATGCCGCAGCGGGTCGCGATCCTGCACTCGATCTTCGTCGACTCGGGCGGCAGTCACGCGTTCCCCGAGGTTGCGCTGCATGGGGCGCTGTGGGCCTACGGCTTCTACGAGCGTCGTGGCGCGGTGAGCCGGATGATCACCTACCGCTACTTCTACGACCGCGAGGAGCGGGCGCGCCGCGCCTACATGCTGTTCGAGTTCTCCGGGGGTTTCAAGCAGGCGAACCGCTCGGTGTTCATAGACACCTACACCAATTACTTCTTCAGCAAGCGATTCGGCGAGGCCGACGGCGCCGACGAGCTGCTGCCGCCCGAGCTCCTCGAGGCCCTGAATCGCGTCCACCACGCAAGCCGCGTCAACCGAACCCTTCCGGCCCACGAGCGCGGCGAGGTGTTCGAGAAGGCGCTCCTGTTCGAGCAGGAGCGGACGGTCGGGCCGAAGGTGCGCGAGGAGGTCGCGAAGTTCGACTGTCCCGTGCTGACCAACCTCGTCCTTCGCCCGCTGGTTCGCTTCGCCTACTTCCCGCGCACGACGATGATGCTGTTCCGGAACTTCGGCAATACCGACGAGCGGATCGAGAAGGCGATTCGAAGCTACGAGTTCGCTGAGCGCGCCGGGTGGCCGACGGTGGCCGAGGCGATCCGCTACCAGGGCCTTCTTCCGCGCCGCTGCTTTGACGATCCCCTGGCCTATGCCGACGAGCTGCGCGGAACGCTCACCCACTCGCCACCGTCCACCAGCTCGTCGACCTCTCGGTGAACGTCGGCGAAGGCATCCGTGAATGTCGGCCAGTATCCGAGCGCGGCCTCGTGGCCCGAAAGACACGTGGCTGGTCCGGTCTGCGACATCGCCCGCGGAGTATCTCGCTAGAAGCGACTGACGTTCTCGCAGTTGCCAGCAACGCCCGACTCCTGATTGGTCACGACAGTGTCGGACCCCTTCCCGCAAGAGATTCGGTTGGGACCGCGAAGGTCGCGGATCACATCATCGCCCTTGCCACCACTGATCTGATCGCGACCCTGACCGCCGCCAAAGTCACCGATCCGATCGTCGCCCTTGCCCCCGCGGACGGCATCGTTGCCCGTTCCCCCACCGAGCTTGTCGTCGCCTCGACTGCCGATGAGGGTGTCGCTGCCCTGCCCACCCGTGAGTTGGTCGTTGCCCCGACCGCCGACTGCGCGGTCGCCGCCGTCCGAGCCGACGATCTTGTCGCGGCCCTTACCGCCGCTCGCAACGTCGTCGCCCGCCTGGGCGTGAATCAGATCATTGCCGGGATCACCGGTGATCCCGTCGTCTCCACCACCAGCGAAGATCGTGTCGGTCCCTCGGCTGCCCGCAAGGAAGTCGATCCCGCGCTGGCCGAAGAGGCAGTCCTTGCCCTCCTGCCCCAAGAGATGGTCTCGACCGCGACCCCCGCGAAGCAGGTCTCGTCGCGGTGTGCCCCTGATGGTGTCGTTCTCGGCATCGCCCTGCAGAGCCTCCCCGTTCGGGCGGCAACCGGCCGGGTAGCGGTCCGGGGGGATCGGGGTCACGGCGGCGCAGGCCACCGCCGCGACGATGAGCATCGGAACGGCCCCGAGGACGATTAGGGACGCCTTCGCTACCTGAGTTCGCTGCGACATCGCCCGCGCAGTATCTCGCCGAGTGAGAGCCCTACCCTCGCAGCCCGGCGGCTTGGAGGGCCTCCGCCTCGGTCGAGCAGATCCGCCACCAGACACATTTGCCGTCCCGCCACCTGAGCGGCTGCCAGACGGGATCGATCAGTGGCGTCGCGCTGTCAGCGCCGTGTCCCCAACCGCGGATGTGAGCGAGCGTCACGTCCCCGAGGTCACGAAGTTCCCCGACCTCGATCGTGTAGTCGGGAAAGATGCCCAACAGGTTGTCCCACCAGCGACGCAGCCCGTCGTGCCCCTGGTAGCCCCCCTCCAGGGCCACCAACCGGGACTCAGCACGTATCTGTTCGTCACTGAGCGCCGCGAAGGCGTCCCAGTCTCGCCGGTTGAAGGCGTCGGCCATTGCCCGCGTCAGTTCGACGTTCTCCTGCGACATCGCCCGCGGAGTATCTCGCGCCGGCAGGCACGCCGCGAGAGCCCGGCTCCCAGGAGTCGGGCGCGTTCCTGTCAATCCTTCCTCGCCTGGAAATCCGGACTTGCTGACGCTGCTCCTTGGTCTCGCTCGGTCCGCGTCCGAGCCCTGACCTACGCTCGGAGTCATCCTCTTCGCCCTCACGACTGCGGAGCTTGCGCTCCTGCTGTTCGGCGTGATCCTGGGTGCGACTGCGCTGGGAGCGCTGTTCGGCCGTCGGGTCCGTCACCTATCAGACAGCCTCAGTGAGCCTTTCGGCGTCTTGCAGGGGGCATTGCTCGGGGTCGTCGGGCTGATCCTCGCGTTCGGCCTTTCGCTGTCGCTCTCCCGCTATGAGGATCGTCGCGCTGCAGTTGTCGACGAGGCAAACACGATCGGCACCACGTATCTGCGCGCGCAGACCCTGGCCGAGCCTTTTCGCAGCCGCTCCCTGAAACTGCTCGTCGCTTATGACAAGAGCGCCATCCGCCTCTCCGAGTACGTGCCCGGCAGCGCCACCGAACTGGCCGTGACGGGAAACGAGGATCGGCTCCAGCGCCGGCTCTGGAGGCTGGCCGGAAGAGTGCTCGATGCCGAGCCGACAGCGAGCGCGCCACGCCTATACGCAGAGACATTGAACGACATGATCGACGCGCAGACGGTCCGCATCGCCGCCCTCAACAACCAGGTTCCCGGTGCGGTTCTGCTTCTTGAGATATTCGGGGCGGCTGTCGCCCTCGGACTGCTCTCCGCTTATCTGGCGGTGGTCGGCCGAGGCCTCGCCGGGGTGCTGCTCGCCTCGGTGCTGGTGGCTGCCCTGCTCTTTGTAACGAGCGACCTCGACCGTCCGACCCGAGGCCCGATCCAGATCCCCGACAAGGTGCTCAAACAGCAGTACGCCTCGATGCGGCTCCCTCCCGCGGCTGCGGCTCCCCAGCCAGCGCGATAGGACGCGGGCACGAGTCTCAATCACGAGTCCACCGCCGAGCAAGTAGCTGACGTCCCGGGGGGATGAGTTCCGCCCCCGGCGTTCTTGGGGCGGGCGTAGGTGCCTCCCTCGGGAGCCCTCGCCTCCGGCTACAGTGCTCACGGTGGACCTCGATCAGGCACGTGACTTCCTAAGCGAGAACCATCGGGCGGTCCTGGCGACCCGCCCTGCAGGCGGCGGGATTCAGCAGAGCCCCGTACTCGTGAATGTGGACGGCGACGGTCGGGCGATCATCTCGAGCCGCGAGACCGCCTACAAGGTTCGCAACCTGCGTCGCGACCCGTGGGCGCAGGCCTGCCTCCTCACGGACGGCTTCTTCGGGCAGTGGCTCATCATCGAGGGGCGCGCCCGCATCCTCTCCCTACCGGAGGCGATGGATCCGCTGATTGACTATTACAAGCGCTTTCCGGACGAAAACCCCGACTGGGACGACTACCGGGCGCGGATGGAACGTGAGCGCCGTGTGCTGATCCGGATCGAACTCGAAAGAGCGGGGCCTGACCGCTGGGGCTGAGCGGCACCCAGGGTCCCCGGAGCCACTGCTCCCAAGCGCTGGGCGGGTTCCTGTCAATCCTGCCCCGCCTGGAGATCGCGGCCTGACCGGACCTGAGCGCCCGAGCCCTCAGGAATACCGACCCTCGTTGGGGAGCCGGCGAGCTATGGAAAGCGGGCTCGGAACGGTCGGTCGGCATGCCGCCTACGCCCGGGACGCCACGACCACCTCTGAGCTGAGACCCCACGCGGTGACGATGCTTCGATGCTCGATCCGCCATTCGTCCTCGGGTAGGTATGCGCAGAGCTCGATTGGCCGACAGCCACCGACGAGGCTCGGCCAACGTCGCCACACGCGCTCCCAACCTCCCGACACCAGCCCGGTGAAGCTGCGCTGTCCGTGCGTCAAACTGACTAGACACAGCGTTCCGCCCGGGGCGAGGAGACGGCGCGTCTCTGCGATGGCCTCGCGTGCATCCTGCTCGCTCAACAGGTCAACTACGTAGTTCGCGACAAAGCGATCAGCAGAGCCGTCCGGCAGGAGGTGATCCGCGGAATCGCCCAGGTGGACCTCGGCGCGGTCGGACCACGGTCGCAGGCGGGCGCTGGCAAGCTGCACCATCCGCGGGCTGATGTCAACGCCCACGTAGCGTCCGTCGGAGGGCAGGTGCCTGTCGAGCAGGAGCGCCGCAAACCGTCCCGTGCCGCAACCGAGTTCGAATACACGGCGGGCGTCGTCGAAGCCGGCGTTGGTGATCAGGCGCTCGGTGGCCGGGTCCTCGTAGAACGCCTGCCAATCCTGCAGCCGGCCGATGCGGTCGTAGGTGTGCGCTACTTGCTCGGGACGGAGCGCCATCACGCGCGCTTGGCGGCGAGGTAGAGGTGGACGCTCCCGTACCCCCCGATCTCCTCGTCGCGGACCTCGAATCCGAACTCTGCAAACAGCGGCTGCATATCTCGGATCAGATCGCCGGAGCGCTTCCAGAGGGTCACGAGCGTGGTTCCGAGGCGATTGCCGTCGCGGGGGTAGTTGATGTCGATCAGCACCAGCCGTCCGCCGGGCCGCAGGACGCGCGCAAGCTCGGACATCGCGGCTCTGCCGTCCGGATAGCCGGTAAATGACATGGTGTTGACCACGGTGTCGAAGCAGTCTTCCGGGTAGGGGAGCGACTCGACGTCGCCTTGCTTGAGCTGAGCGTGCACGCCGGCGCGAGCCAGATTGCGGCGGGCCATGTCCAGCATCGCGTCGTTGAGGTCGATGCCATGCGTCTCGAATCGCTGCGCGTACTGGGTCAAGAGCCAGCCGGTGCCGAAGGAGACCTCTAGCACGCGGGGGCCCTCGATGTGCGGAAGGGCGCAGCCAAGCCACCTCCGCCAGACCGGAAACAGCTTCATGGCCAGGTCGTACAAACGGACAAGGCGCGAGTACACGCGGTCGAACGACTCCGTGTATGTCCCCTTGTCGCGGGGCTCCGTCGAATAGGCGGGCGCTGCCCGGCTCAACTCGCGACGAGCGTACCTCGATGCGCCGCGCCGGCGAATGTTGCCGAGCCAAGATCCCAGAAATGGGTCAGGTTCCTGTCAATCCTGCCCCGCCTGGAGATCGCCGCCTGAGCGTAACCGGCCGCACCCCTCGTCTTGGTGATCGTCGGTGAGTCGCTTTGGGCGTCGAGTCGGAGGTGGTAGGGTCGCTAGGCATGAAGCGAGGGGGGCTTCTGACCTCAATTGGGATTGCCGCGGTCGTGTTCTTGGCGGCGCCTCCGGCGGCGTCCGCGAAGCCAGGCGACCTGATCGTTGCCGACTCCGGGAATTCAAAGATCCTTCGGATCAATCCCGGTAACGGCCACAAGTCGACGGTCGCGTCTGGGCACGGGCTGGTCGATCCGGCCGGGATGACCTTCGGCCCGAACGGCAAACTCTTCGTCGCGGACTACACCGCCTCTGACAACAAGGGAGCGATCTTCCGGGTCAACATCGAGACCCACTCGGTCTCCCCGGTCGCCGAGTCCTCGCCGTTCTCGCAGCCCGTCTACGTCGATTACAACCCCAACGGGTCGCTCTACGCTCCCGACTTCGAGGTCCCGGCGATCTTCAGGCTGAGCCCGACGGCCGGCAACCCGACGGCGCTCGACCGCAACAGCCCCACGACGCAGGCCTTCGGAGTCGAGGTCGACCACAACGCTTCCCTCGTCGTCTCCGACCTCAAAGACGGGAAGCTCTTCCGAGTCAATCAGACCAGCGGTTTCTCTCGGAAGATAGCCACGAGAATCCCAATCACCGATCCCTACGGGATCGACATCGATCCCAAGGACCGGATCTTGGTCGCCAACGAGACGAGTCCATACACGATCGACCGCGTCGACCCGGCGACTGGGAAGGTGGACCCCCTTGCGAGTGGTGGCCTGCTGAGCGATGTCACCCAACCAGCCGTCGCCCCGAGCGGCAAGGTCTTCGTCGCTGCGGGCGCCGCCGGCGTGATCCGCGTCAACCCCAGGACCGGGGATGAGGCCAAGATCGCGGGGGCCAACGGCGGCTACTTCGAGGGGATCGAGGTAGAGCCTCCAAGCTGCGAGGGCAGGGTCGCGAACATCGTCGGTTCCAACAAGGCCGACCAGCTCAGGGGCTCGAAGTTCCCAGACGTGACCGCTGCTCTCAAGGGAGACGACGTGATCGAGGGCAAACGTGGCAGCGACCTCATCTGCGCCGGACCCAGCGACGACAAGACGATCGATACAAAGGGCAGGAACAAGATCAACTGTGGCCCCGGCCACGACAAGGTGATCACCAACCGGCGGTCGACGGTGGCGAACTGCGAGGACGTCACTCGACGCTGAGCTCAAGCGGACCGCCGGGCGGCCTCGCGGGAGGGCTGCGCGGCTGACCGTTGGACACCAGCGCGGTTCTGGTGCCCCTACCCGCAGACATCGGACACATCCGAGTTTCGCTACTCCCGCACCCCGGCGGCTTCGAGGGCTGCAGTCCGGTCCATATAGCCCTGGATGCGAACCACCCGCCCCTCTCGAACCGCAACGACGATGGCCGTGTCAGTTTCCAGCTCGACTCCGCTGCCTCTACCCCGCCGGTATTCGTGCAACAGAACGACGACGTCGTCGCCTGCGTCGATGAACCCCTCTGCCTCCAGTCGGCGCTCTTCCCACGCCTCCAGATCCTCGGCCTCGAACGTCTGGTCGATTTGGGGCTGACCGTGGGCTATCTGGCCCTCTTGAAGCCCGCCGACGGTGCCGTGAAACTCGACCTCGGGATCGACCAGCTGCGCTGTCTTTTCGCGGTCCTCTCCCAGGAACGCCTCGAATGCCTCCCGCACCACCTTGACGTTCTCCTCTGACACCGCCTGCAGTATCTCGCCCTGGCCCGCGAATCGTCTGGCCACAGCTTCAGGCGTCAGGCAGGTTCCTGTCAATCCTGCCGCGCCTGGGTATCGCAGCCTTGACGGGTCTCAGGGCCGCTCTGGCGTGGGCTGGGTCCGCGCCGGACGGTCAAAGGGCTACTCCCGCAGCCCGGCGGCTTCGACAGCGGAGGGATGATCGTTTCCGAGCGCTATGAACAGAGCGATGAGCGCAACGACCATCGCGGGCGAGGGCCGCGCCCTCATTAAGTACTTCATCCGAAGCATCCCCCCTTCGGGCCGCCGAGGCGGCCCAGTGGCACAGGCCGCGACTCCACTGCCTTGCCTGCCCATTGCTCAGGAGGTGCGCACCCGAAACCAGGTAGGAGAGGGATTTGCGAATCAATCGACGTCTTCCTGCGAGATCGCCGAGCTACCGCTCGAAGGCGCCGATGTCGGGCTGCTTGCCTCGCTTATCGCCGCGCTGATCGCGCGTCTCGGCGCTCGCCTTGACAGCGTGGTTGATCGCGGGACTGTGGCGGCGTAACGCGATCGTCTGCGTCGGCCCGCCGTTGTTTGCGAGTATGCCGAGCCTGGGGTCGCCGGTGACGATGTTCGGCGGGTCGGAAAAGCCGGAGCATCCGACGGAGTTGTTCGTCAGCAGGTTCCGACCGAACGAGTCGTAGCTTCCCGAACAGTCGCTCGCATTCCCGTTCGCGTACTTGTTCAGCGCCACGATCGAGTTGCCCACCTTGAGCATGCCGCCCGCGATGCCTCCGCCCAGGCCGGTGCCGTCGTTGTCGGTGTCGGCGACATTGCGGGCTACAGTGAGATTGTTGAGGCGGCCCGTGCCGTTGGTGAGGATCCCGCCCCCGCTGCCCTGGACCCGGTTGCTGGCGATTGTGTCGTTGCTCAGCCTCAGCGGGGCGTCGACGGCGTCGAAGTAGATCCCGCCCCCGCCGGCAAAGGGGTTGTTGTAGGTGACGGTGTTCCCGCTGATCGTGGAGGCGCGGATCTTGGTCTCGACGTGGCTGGCGACACCGCCACCGTCTTGGTCGGCCCGGTTTGCCTTCACCGTGGTCCTGGCCAGCTCGAGCTCACCCGCAGGAGCGGAGGCGAAGATCCCGCCCCCCTCGAGCGCGGCACGGTTCTTCATCACCACGCTGTTGGTCAACCCGATGATTCCGTTCCCAACCATGATTCCCCCGCCCCAGAGCGTCGTCTTCCCGCCTCGAACGACGATCTTCACCAAATCGCTGTAGCGGTCCGCGTTGCTCGTCACGACGTGGAGAACACGATCGATGCGATTGGCGTCGATGACCGCCCTGCCCTTGCCCTTGTGCTTTATGACCACCGGATCGCTGACATCCAGATCGCCCGTGTTCGGGTCGCCCTCGCCAGTGCGGGGGATGCTCAGCTCGTAGACCTTCCGTGCCAGGAGGATCGTGTCCCGGCCTGGGTGGCCGTTCGCTGCGATCACCGCCTCACGCAGCGTGCAGTCCCGCTTGGAGCAGCCATTGGGTGGATGGTCGCCCGTCTTGTTCGGAACGTAGGTGTTGCCGGCTGCAGCCGCGTTTCCGACCGAGAGTGCAAGCGCCCCGGCAATGGCCACCAGCATCAACGGGCGCCGCGCGGCCCTCACCGAGCGCCCCTTCTGCCGAAAACCCCCACGTGGGCAGCTTAACCGCCAAGGGCAACGCCCAGGAGGCGGGGGTGAAGGGACCCGGCGGCCCCGTCCCTACCGTCAGGTGATCGGGTTTCTGGCCCTCCCGGGCTCGTCGCTTCACGCGACGACAGGTCGCTTGGTTCGAGACCAGCCGCGCCTGTCGTAGCCACGGCCCCATCTCGTCTCACCTGTCTGTGGAGGGTGCCGACCTAGACATGTCCGAAATGCACGTCGGGCAGCACCCGGCGCGCCCACGTCGGCAGGTACCACGCCCAGCGGCCGAGCAGCCTCAGGAGCACCGGCATCAGCAGGAGCCGCACGAGCATGGCGTCGAGCAGCACCGCGATCCCGAGGATGATCCCCATCTCCTTCGGCGGCAGCGGGCCCGAGAGGCCAAAGGTGAAGAACACCGCGACCATCACCGCAGCCGCGGCAAAGATCACGCGCCCCGAATGGGCAACGCCACCCACCATCGCCTCTCGAGGATTCCGAGTTCGATCCCAGTGCTCCTTCGCCGACGAGAGCAGGAACACGGTGTAGTCCATCGAGATCGCAAAGATCATCGCGAAGAAGAAGACCGGCCCCCATGCGTCGAGGAACCCCTGCGGCTGGAACCCGAGGAGCGAATGGAGGGCGCCGTCCTGGAAGATCCACTTCGCCACACCGAAGGCGGCACCAGTCGCGAGCAGGCTGGTGAGCACACCCACGGCAGCGATCACTGGCGCTTGGAGGGCGAACAGCAGGAGGAGGAAGCCGAGCGCGAGCACGACCCCGATCACGAGGGGGGTCTTCGCCGAGAGCGCGGCTTCGAGATCGTGGTTCTCGGCGACGGCGCCGCCCACGAGCGCACCGGCCGGCAGCTGTGAGCGCAGACGGTCGATCGTGGTGCCAACAGCGGGGTTCGAAGGGTCCTGCCGGGGCACGACGGTGACCAGTGCGTCTCGCCCGCGGCGTTGCGGCGGCAGCACTCGTGTCACCCCCGGATCCGCCTTCGCCACCGCGGCGACGCCAGCGGCGGCCGAAGCAGGCGCGACGATCTGCAAGGGGCCGGTCGCGCCCGGGCCGAAAGCGGCCTGGACCTCCTGGTAGCCCACGCGCGAGGAGTCACGCGGCGGCACGACCTTGATCGACGGCATCGCCGTGTGCAGCTGGGTGACCGGGAAAGCGAGCCCCAGAAGAGCCACGAGGGCGACGGCACCGTAGGCGAAGGGGCGCCGCCAAAGCCGCTCCGCCCAGGCGGCGAAGCGTGGGGAACGGTGTTCCCCCGAACGAACCCACGGCAGGGAGAGCTTGTCTACGCGCGGTCCGAGTCTTGCCAGCACCGCGGGCAGCAGGGTCAGCGTTGCCGCGAGAACGAACAGGACCGCGAGCATGATTCCGAGGCTCATCGAGCGGAACGCCGGGCTCGGCACGAGCATGACGGCGGTCAAGGAGATCAGCACCGTGAGGCCGGAGAAGAGGACGGCCTTGCCGGCGGTGTCCATGGTCTGCGCCGTCGCCTCGACCGCGTTCATGCGGGAGCCGAAGAAGGCGCCGCGGAAGCGGTAGACCACAAATAGCGCGTAGTCGATGCCGAGCGCCAGCGCGAACATCAATGCGAAGTTCATCGCCCAGATCGAGATCGGCAGCACCTGGGTGCCCAGATAGAGCGAGCCGGCGGCGGCGATCAGGCCGACCATCGTCAACATCAGCGGCAGCCCGGCAGCGACCAGCGAGCCAAACGCGAGCAGCATGATCGCCAGCGTCACCGGCCAGGAGATCACTTCCGAGCGCAGCATCGCGCTCTTGTTCGCCGCGTTGAAGTCCGACCACATCCCCGAGGCGCCGGTGAGGTGCACGTGCACGCCCGCGCCGCCGACGGCGGCCAATGGCCCCTTGAGGCGGTCAGCTGCCCGAACCATTGCGTTGGAATCACTTCGAGCGCCGGCCTGGACGATCGCGGTGCGTCCGTCGCGGGAGATCGAGAGGCCCGGACGCGGCGCGACCACGCCGCTCACGGCCGCATCGCTTCGCAGCAGCCGCTCCACCGCAGCGAGGCGCTCGCGGAAGGCAGGATCGCCGGCGCTCGCGGTCGAGGAGTGGACGACAACCATCAGCCCGTAGCTGGATAGGCCGCCGAAGTTGCGAGCAATCGAGTCGCGCGCCTGCACCGATTGCGATCCAGTCGCCTCCCAGCCAGCCCCGGACAAGGCATTCTCGACTCGAGGGGCGAGCAGCCCGAGGCCAACCGCGACGATCAGCCACGCGGCCAGCACCGCACGGAAATGGGTGGCCGTGTAGCGCCCGAGGCGGCCCAGCGGCCCGACCGGACTCATCGACCGACCTCGTGCCGCGATGGATAGAGGGCGGAATGAAGCCCGAACACCCGCTTGATGACGAACGATGCTGGACAGGCCCCGACCAGCACGTAAAGCCAGAGGTTGACTCCGACAAAGGCGGTCAGCAACAGAAACCAGGGCGAGACAAGCGCGACCAGCAGCACGCTCAGGAGCACGACGCTCCCGGCGAGCGCGAACAGGATGCGCTCAAGCGGCCAGCGGCTCGACTCGCATGCACGGTGCATCTCAATCGCCTCCTTCCAGCAGAGCGCTGAGCTCCTCCACCTCGCGGCGCATGCCGCCGCAGACCTCCTCGCACAACGAGAAGACGACCGGATCGACGATCGAGTAGACGGAGAAGTTGCCCTGCTTGCGGCGGCCGACGACGCCCGCTCGCAGCAGGACACCGAGGTGCTTGGAGACGTTCTGCTGCGAAGCACTCGTGGCCTCCTGCAGGTCGCTGACGGTGGCCTCACCGTCACGCAGCGCTTCGAGCAGCCTGATCCGCATCGGCTCGCCGAGGACACGGAAGCGCTCCGCGATCAGCTCGACCAGTGGGGCCGGCAGCGGGTGCGGAAGGGCCTCGCCGGCGGGACGGATGTTGGAGGCGACGGGCATGGTTTCGGAGAATAGCACAACTAGAATGTTGTGTGCTAGTGTAGTTGCATGACCTTTACGGCGACAGCCACCGGTTCGGACGGACTTCGCTTCGAGGTCGAGGTCAACGGCCGCCACACGATCGTCACCGACGAACCGCCGTCGCTGGGCGGTGGCGACGAGGGCCCCGCCCCGCACGAGTTGCTGCCGGCCGCGCTCGCCTCGTGCATCGGCACGATGGTGGCGCTGTACGCCAAGAGGCGCGGCTGGGACGTCGCCGGCCCCAAGGTCGACGTCACCTACGACCCTGAAAGCACGCCGCGAGAGTTCGAGGTCGACCTCCAGCTACCCGCCGGTCTGTCGGATGAGCAGCGGGGGCGCCTTGAGCGCGTTGCGGTGACATGCCCGTTGCGGCGTGCGTTGGAGGCAGGATTCACCTTCCACGAGCGAACGAGTCTTCGCAGCTCAGACGCTGAAGCGGCTTAGTCCGCGAGCATCGCGGACATGCCTTTGAGGCCAACCTCCATCATTTGCCAGCCGAGCCCGGCGTGGAAGGGCTCCCCGGCATGGAAGCGCATCGGAACGGTCGCGCCGAGCATCTTCTTGCCGAGCCGCCACGTGGTGCCGGTGCCGACCTTGTAGTCGCCGTTGGCGTCGGAGCGGACGGTGACCGGCTGAGACGGATCGCCGGTCAGCTCGAGCGGGACCTGGGCAAACGTCGCCTTGTCGAACATCTCCATGATGCACATCGAGACGGGATCGAACGGGTTCTCGAAGTCGTGGGCGCCGGTTTCGGCGGCGATGTGCTCGGCAACGGTGTCGGCCTGGAGGAACGCCAAGAAGGCCTGCTTGACGGGAAAATCGCCCGCATCGCCGGGCGCATAGATGTCGGGCTCCCCCGCGACCCGGCGCGTTGTCATCTCGGTCTGGATGAAGCCCCGGTCATCGGACGGAAGCGCCTCGTAGCTGACAGCCGACACGTACGGCGGAAAGGCGATCAGCTCATCGAAGCCGCGAGTCCCGCCGTCGGCGTAACACGCCTCGCCGGATGTGATCTCGGTGACGACCTCGCCGGTATGGCCGTCGATGCCCCGCTCGGCGAACTCCGCCGAGATGACCTCGTGCAGGCGCGGACCGAAAGCCTGGATGTAGGTTTGCTCGAACGTCGACCAGGTGATCGCGACGTGCTCGCGAACCCCCTCGCGGCGCAGCCACGTTTCGAACATCATCACGATCTCGTAGAGCGGTCCCGCGCACTTGTTGTTCGGTGGAATCAGGAAGAGGACGCGGCTCCGGCGGCCCGCCTTGGCGTCGTCGCGGACTCGCTCGAACCGCTGGCGCACGCCGAGCATGCTCTCCGGCGTCCAGATCGTTGCGGCATGCTCGGCGAGGCCCGGGACCTCGTCGGGGCGCATGTTCGCGCCCGTCGCAATCACGAGCTTGTCGTAGCCGACGGTGCGCCCATCCCCGAGCTTCACCTCGTGCGCGTTCGGATCGACGCCTGTGACGGTGCCCTGCACGTGGTCGATGTGGCGTCGGTTGAATGGCCTCGCGAGGTCAACGAGGAGGTCGGCCGGATCGGCGCCGAACGGGACATAGATCGTGTTGGGACGGAAGGTGAACGATTCGCGTTCCGAGACGAGCGTCAGATCGGCCCGGTCACGCAGGCGCATCCGCAGGAGGAAGGTGGTCTCGAGGCCGGCGAAGCCGGCGCCGAGGATCGCGATGCGTGGCCTCTCGTTCACCGCCCGGAGCCTGGCACTCCCGCCGGCGTGGGACATCCGCAGCTCGCCACGTGCGTTGTCCGTAACTCCCCGCACTCAGGCTGGGGCTGGCCGTGCTCCCGCGGGCAGAAAGCGGCGTTCACGGAGAACGCTCGGGTGGGGCCAGCGGTCGCGGCTAACCGCCACCCGGTCCGTGCGGATCCTGCCCATCGTGGCGGACGTGCCCGGTAGCCCTGCGCTCTTCGGGCGTCTTGATGAACCCGACCCCGAGTTGGCGCGCCACCTCGACCAGGATCCTGATGCCGGTCAGCACGTACAGAGCGGTGAAGTCTCGTTCTGGCCCCCCAGTCGCTTGTGCCGCAGCTCCCAGGAATACCGCCCTCGGCCTATACCGCGAAGCGGTATCCGGCGGAGCTCGTGCGCTACATGACCAGCAGGGGCGGCAGGCACAAGGTCATGTTCGGGAGCAGCTATCCGACGATCGCGCCGGAAGCACCCTGACAGTTCCGGTTAGGGAATGCTCGTCGCGTGCTCGCAGAGTCCGTCGTCGGAGTCATGTCCGGGGCCGCCGTGGCAATGGTCGTTACCTTCTGCGCCGTCAAGTCGATCCGCGGCCCGCCCCCCGAAGAGGTCATCGTTCCCCATCATGCCGAGCACGGAGTCCTCGCCTTTCTGGCCGCGTAGCGTGTCGCCGCCGCCGTAGCCATTCAACGCGTCGGCCCCACGGCCGCCCTTGACAAGGTCCTTGCCGTCGTCGGGACTCGGGTTCGCCGTGTCCGCTCGGACAAAGTCGGCTTTCCCGCCCGCGTTGATCATGTCGTTCCCAAGTCCTCCGATCACGAAGTCGCGCCCACCGCCGCTGCAGATCCGGTCGTTGCCGCGACTGCCATCGACTAGATCGGCGCCGCCCCTGGCCACGATGACGTCGGGGCCGTTCGTGCCCGCCACCGGGTGGCCGTCATTGTTATCGACCACGGTCGCGACCTTTCCGAAGCACTTAGGCCGGCTGTGCCGCGCACCCGCCGACAGCGCGACCACGAAACTCAGCGACACTGCGACCGCTCCGATCAAGCCGAGAATCGGGATCGATCGGGACCGTCCATGAGACCATCCCTCCATGCTGTACCCCGCCTTCGTAGCCGAGACCGGCGGATGCTATCCCACAGCGGTGGTGGCGCCAGTTCGATCACACGGCGGGGCGGCTCTCAGTCACTGGTCCCAACCACTTATCCCCTCCGGCGAAATCCCGACCCCATTTTCCGGGGGCGGGCTAGGTGACTGGTTGCCGGGAGCGCCTGGACCGCGAGGGCTTCTTGGCCAAACCTCGTCTACCTCGATGACTTTCCCGGGGCTGGAGGGGGCGGCTCTCGCCGCCCCCTCTACGTCCTTCGGCTCTGTGAGCCCGGAAGCCAGTCCCGCTAGCCGACCGTGCACCGCCGGGTCGCGTTCACGGTCTGGACCGTGCCACCGTTGTAGGTGAACTTGGTCCTCAGCTTCCAGGTGTGGTTGCCGTGGCTGCACCTGGCGCTGATGTAGTTCTTCGCGTTGGCCACCGTCGGCTTGCCGACCGTGACGTTGAAGTCCACCAGCGGAAGCGGCGAAGCCGCGTGAATGTTCCTGAAGTCCAGCTTCTTGCCATAGCCGGCGATGTTCGCCGCGCTGAGCTGGCCGTCGAGGAGCACGTTCGTGTTCCCGTGGGTGTTCGTCCTCGGGCTCGAGCAGTTGATCGTGAACGGCGGCGAGGCGTTCGCGCGGGTGAACAGCAGGACGTGCCCGCCGGTCCCCCTGCCGTTGAACGCCAGCACGCAAGCGTGGACCGTGTTCGATCCCGCCCGGGCGGCCGCCGTGCCCTTGCCGATCAGCGCGTTTCCGCAGGCGGCCATCGCCTGCTTCATCGTCTTCGTGCCGCTGATCTTCGACTTCGCGCACTTCGGGGTCGCCGCCGGGTTGACGCGGCCGTCGTTGTCGAAGTACAGCACGGCGCGGTTGGTGTAGTTGGCGTTGACGTTTGTGTAGTTCGTGTGCGTGTGGACGTTGATCTGCCCTGGCTTGCGGGTCGTCTTCGGACACTTGTTCCACACGCTCCGCCCGGAGCACTTGATCTTGAAGCTCACCGTCGAGTTTGTCGCCCAGGCGATGCCAGCAACGGAAAGAGCGCCGGCGATCGCCAAGACGAGGACGGCGGAGGACCGCCTTCCGATTTCCATAGTGACCTCCCGACCCATCTGCGCGTCGAAACGCGACACACTCGCCGCGCTCGCGATACGCGCCTTCGATTACATCTCCTGCAACCCCTCGGATACCCATTAGTTGCGGTCCTATTCATTCCCCGGACGACTGTCGGGAGCATCCGCTCCTTCGGCTCACATCTGGTTTGTAGCGAGCCTGATGGGTGTTGTCGGTGTTGTCACAACCTCGAGCCCGTCGCGCTAGCGACAGCGAACCGCTGAGCCTCGGAGGTCGGCGCGATGAGCGCCCGACCGATGGACTGAATCGAAGCCTTGGCTAAATCTGCCAACACTCAGGAGTCAGGCGGGTTCCTGTCAATCCTGCCCCGCCTGGAAATCGCCGCGTGACCGGCCCCGAGCGCCCGGACCGCAAGGCCTACCGTCCTATTCCTCAGTGGCGGTGGAGCCTCTCCGGATCGACACCGTCTCGGTCAAGCACCTGCCTGCGGCTAGACGCCCTGCGTGAGTAAGCTCGTGGCCCTTGACCCGTGCGCGGATACTGCCCGTCTCTGTGGGTGTTGCGGCACTCGTGGTCCTGGCGATCTCGCTTGCCTCGCACCGAGCCTCGGCAGGGGCGGGAGTTCCGGCGAAGGCTGGCAGCGGGCCGTTCATCTACTGGACCGATGACCTCACCGGAAGCAGCAGAATCGGCCGGGCCGAGCTCGACGGCACGCACGTCCGCCGAAAGCTGATCGGGGGACTGGCCGACTTTCCGTGCGGCGTGGACGTCAACGGCGGGCACCTTTACTGGGGCACCGACGCGACGGCGGGCGCCGTCGGACGAGCGAACGCCGACGGGACGCACGTGAGGCGGAACTTCATCGGCGGTGGAGCCGGCGTGTGCGGGGTGGCGACCGGCGCGGGGCACCTGTTCTGGGCGAACCAGGACGCCGTTGCGCCGAACGCGCCGTCGATCGGCCGGGCGACGCTCGAGGGATCGAGTCCCAACCAGGGTTTCATCGGCCCCGCGAAGGCAAACTTCCCATGCGGGGTAACGGCTCACGGCGGTCACCTCTATTGGGGCAACGACGCGGACAACACGCCGGGAGCGAGCACCATCGAGCGGGCGCGCCTGGATGGGACGCACGTCAAGCAGAGCCTCATCGCCGATCCCTTCGTCGACGATCCCTGCGGCGTTGCTGTCGACGCCAAGCATGTCTACTGGACAAACCAAGACCTCGGGACAATCGGCCGCGCGGACCTCGACGGCTCCCATGCCAAGCGCGACTTCATCACGGTTGGCGCCAATCCCTGCGGCCTCGCCATCCATCGCAACCACATCTACTGGGGTGACTTCGGCCCGGACGTCGGCCGCGCGAACCTAGATGGCTCACACGTTAGGAAGCACTTCATCGGCGGCTTGAGCGCCGTCTGCGGCGTCGCGATCGGCTAGCTGTAATCCCTCAGGGTTGGCGCTGGCGCCCTTGACCGTCGGGGCGCGATCCGGTCCGTGAAACGACCTTGCGATCTTCAGGGGGCGGAGCTACCGTTGTCCCATGCGAAGGGCGGCGGCCACCGTATTGGTGCTTGCCTCGGCGGGGCTCCTCTCGATGCCGGCCGGAGCTGGCGCCGGAGACGCGACCGGAATCAAGGGAGTCGTCCTTAATGCCACCTGCTATGGGCCATGCCGGTATCCGCCTAAGCCGCTTCCCCCGTATACCGGCTCGGGGCTGACCGTCACTGTGCGAAGCCTCCCCGACCATGAGCTCGTGGCGAAGCTTCATCCCGACGATGGCCACTTTGCGGTCAAGGAGCCGCCCGGGTCCTATCGCGTCAGGGCTAGGGTCGGTAACGACGCCTCTTGCTGGCGAGGCGAGATCAAGCGGGTGCAAGTGCTCGCGGGCGAGGTAGCGCGAGTCCGACTTCACGTCACGAACGCCTGCGTCGTCTGAGCCAGCTCTAGCCGCGCGCGCCCCTGCTCGTTTCCCTGGCCATGGCCGGGGTTCAGTTCCTGTTAGGGAAGCATGCGCACTCGATCTGGGCAGAAAGCTCGTCTCTCTGCCCGAATCCCCGGTAATCGCGCGTAATCCCTGATAATCCGCAAGGCAAAGCTACCGGGGCAGATGGCGCGGCGCATACCGCTTGTTAATGCGGTTTCTGGGCTTCTCAGGATCGCCGCTTCACACGCGAGAGGTCGCTGGTTCGAAACCAGCCGCGCCCATAGCGCAAAAGGCCTGGCTCTCAGACCACCTTCCTGGACATGGAGGCGCGGGCGGGACGGGCTGAGACGGGCCCAATATGGACTTTCTGCCCAATGAGAACCTTCTAAGCGCTAGCTCGAACCGGCGACGGCCGATTCCTGCCTGCGGGCGATCGGCTTGCCCGCCTCCCAGAGCGCCAGGAGCAGCACCGCCGCGGCGAGCGCCAGGCCGGCCTGGCCAGCCCGGAGAGGCGTGGTGCCGAGCAGCCGGTTGAAGAGGTCCATCTGGGTCACCATCACCGCCAGCGCGATTTCGACGACTGCCGTCCAATTCATCCGAGAGTTGTCGAACGCCTCACGGACCAACGTGGTGCCGGTGAGGCTGCGGCTCTCGTAGACGGCCACGACGAGCATCAGGCCGAATGCCGTCAGACCGATCGACGAGGCGACCACCGTGCTCCCGTAGTGCTCCTTGCCGAAGAAGATGAGCGCGTCGAGGCAGGTCGCCATGTAGAGACCTACCAGTCCCGACGTGAGCTTGACACCGGGAGTGATGATCGACTCGCTGCTCGGGCGCGGGCGACGGCGCATGAGCCCAGGTGTCTGCTGATCCAGGCCGAGGGCCACCCCGAACGGCGCGCTGACGAAGAAGTGGATCCAGAGGACCTGCGCGGGCGTGAATGGCTGGCCGGCGGCGATGTTGAGGAGGGTCGCGCCGAGGAACGTCAGCACGAACGCCACCAGCGAGATCAGCACGAAACGACTTCGGACTCAGGGCGCAGTCGTAGGACCAAAGTCCTCTTGTAAACCGGACCACGACCGCTCCATGCTGGTGGCCATGTTCGAACGCCTACTGGCTACAGACGAGAAAGGAGCACAGATGACTCGTCGATTTCCCAGGATGATCGCGGTCGGCAGTGTGGCGGCCGCCCTCGCCGTCGGCGGAGCGGGCGTCGCCCAGGCGAGCCCCGACCACGGCCACACCAACGACCGCCCGAGCGCGAGCCACGAGCGGCATAGCGGTGACCGGCACCACAGGGGCGACCGCAGCCGCGAGCGGCATCACCGCGGCGACCGCAGTCGAGACCGGCACCACAGCGGCGACCGAAGCCGTGACGGGGACCGCGACGACGACGGCAGCCGCAGCTAACTGCTGGCATGCCGACGAGATGAACGGCCCCGCTTCCCGCGGGGCCGTTTCAGTTCGCGGGCGACGGAGAGTCCGGCCCGAGGCCGTGGCGCTGAGCCCACAACGCGGCCTGGGTGCGGTCGGTGACCCCGGTCCGCTCGAAGATCCTGGTCAGGTGCGACTTGACCGTCTTCTCGCTGATCTCCAAGCGCCGGGCGATCAGCTTGTTGGGCATCCCCTCCGCGACCAGCGAGAGTACCTCGCGCTCGCGATCGGTCAGCTCGACGGCCCGCTGCTCGGCCCGGTCCGAGAGCACGGCGCTGGCCGCCTTCGGCGTCAGCGGCGCCTCGCCGCGTGCCGCGGCGCGCACCGCCTCGAGCAGCTCGTCGGGATCGGCGTCCTTCAACAGGTAGCCGACCGCCCCGGCGTCGAGGGCGCCGAGGATTCGGTCGCGCTCCGAGAATGCGGTCAGGATCACAACGCGGGCCTCTGGATTGTCCGCCACAATCCGCCGGGTGGCCTCGATGCCGTCGATGACCGGCATCGAGAGGTCGCAGAGGACCACGTCCGGGCGGGCCTCGGCGGCGATCGCCACCGCCTGCTCCCCATCGGAGACGGCCCCAACCACCTCGATCTCATCGGCGCCGGAAAGAAGTCGCTCGAGACCGGCGCGCACGACGGCGTGGTCCTCGGCCAAGAGGACGCGGATCACGGGAGATCGACCTCGATGCTAATTCGTGTGCCGCGACCGGGCTCGGAGTCGATCTCGAGTGCCGCGTTGGCATTGTCGGCGAGGTCGCGAAGCAGCCGAAGGCCGAGGTGGTCTTGGCGAGCCGCCAAGGCGGCCTGGTCGAAGGTGAATCCCCGCCCATCGTCCTGCACGGTAAGCCTCACGTGCTCGGGGGACTCGGAAACGAGGAGATCGACCCGGGTGGCGTCCGCGTGTGAGGCGACGTTTCTGGTCGCTTCCTGGGCCACCCGGAAGAGGAGCGCCTCCGTCTCCGCGGACATTTCGAGATCGTCGGGAACATCGACGCGAGTATGCAGGCCGCGCCCGGCGAGGGGAGACATGAGGTCCGCGAGCGCCGCTGCAAGGCCCGCGTCGCGCAATCGCGGGGGATGGAGCTCGACCAGAAGGCTCCGCAACTCGCGGACGCTCTGGCGGATCTGCTTGGCACCCTGCCGCAGGGCGTCCGCGGCATCGGTCGATCCCTCGGAATCGAGGCGTTGGGCATCAGCTGAGAGCGAGTAGGAGGCGCCGGCCAGATCCTGGACGATGCCGTCGTGGAGGTCGCCGGCGATCCGGCGACGCTCGTCCCCTGAAGCGTCGACGGCGCGCTTGAGCAGGGCCCCCCGCTCCTCATATCCCCTCCTCACGCGACGGGCCATCGAAGAGGCGAGGGGCAGTTGGACCAGTTCCAATACGA
Organism: uncultured bacterium; assembly: GCA_963720685.1. GTDB lineage: Bacteria > Actinomycetota > Thermoleophilia > Solirubrobacterales > 70-9 > AC-56. The sequence continues at coordinate 45,145 of CAVRGF010000006.1, forward strand.
CCAAGGCGACGATCAGGGCGGGCGCGAACGCGAGCCAGATGTCGCGACCGCTCGAGGCGACCGAGCTGAACCGCTGGTAGGCCTCGAACAGAAGCGGGGTGCCCGCCGGCGTTCGCACCGGCAGGTAGACCTCCAGCAGCTTCCCCTGCCCCGACTCGTAGCGATTCTCGGGCAGCGACAGATCACTGACACCCGAGTCGACCTTGCCAGTGCTCAGTGAGGCGACCTCGTCGGAGCCCAGGTGGAAGTGCTGGCCGATCAGCTGGTGGGCATCGGAGTAGACGACCCGACCCGACGGGGTCCAGAGCTTGACCCGGACAATCGGATTGCCCAAGACATGCCGCTGTATGAAGCGATCGAAGCGCCGCACCGCGGCCGGATCGCCTCGCACGAGGCGCTCACTCAGGCTCGGCTCGATCCCCCGCCCCGCTACGCGGGTCAGATCACGCGCATTATGGAGCGCCTCCGTGGTGCCGATGTGGCGCATGACAAAGAAGCTGATGACGCCGACCACAGCCAGGGCAATCAGTCCTGCCAGGGCGAATCGCATCACGGCCCCACCGACTGAGGGGCCGGGTCGCAAAGGGGTCCGTCGCCCCCCACGCCATGTGCGCCTTCGATCGGTCAAGCTCGTTCAAATACGGCCACAGACCGCTCCGACTCGAGGCCCGCGCTGCGCGAATCCGCTTCCTATGGTCCTTGGTGGACGCGCTGTCCGAATCAGAACAGTTCCGTGAAGTCGTTGCGGGTAAGTACGGTCGCTCGCCGCGCGGGGCTGGCTGGCCCGTCGGGTCCTAAGACCAATGTCCACTTGTGAACCGGACCAGGCTGGTGGCACCCTCGAACTCATTCCCAAAAACCACCACAAGGAGATAGGAATGAGTTCCAAGAAGAGGTTCAGTACGAGAATGAAGATGGCGGCGGGCGCCCTTGCGGCGGCGCTGGTCATCCTCCCGACCGGCGCGGCCGTGGCAAACGCCCAGGGCGGCGCTTCCGCTTCGGCGAAGGTCAACTGGCAGATTGCGCTCACCCACAGCGCGGCCTACCCGAGGGCGACCGGCTCGGCCCAATATCAGACCCAGCCGGGGCAGCGTGAGTTCCAGGCCGAGGTCGACCACATCAAGTCGCTGGCCGGCAGTCGGGTGAGGGTCAAGGTCAACGGGGGCGTCGTCGGACGACCCAAGGTCTCGGCGCTCGGGCACGCACAGCTCACCCGCAACACCGAGCGCGGGCAGGCCGTGCCGAAGATCGTTCACGGCTCGAAGGTCGTCATCCGGACCGCTGGCGGCGTCCGGATCGTCTCGGGCACGTTCTAACCGGGGCGTTGCCCTGCGCCACAGGGCAACTCAGTACAGCGAGCGGCTCGCACACGGGCCGCTCGCTGCGGCTTGTCACGACCGCGTGTTCCCCGAAGTCCTGCCCGATGGAGAGCTCGTCACGGCAACTCCGAATCGCCCTTTACTCAACCTTTGCCTGCGCTTTGCCTGCCGCTAACCGAGCCTGATCTAGGTTGGCGGCGGCCAGGCATCCGAGCTGGAGAGGAGGACGATGAAACGTTCCATCTCGGCGGCGCTCTTCGTCGCCATGCTCACGCTTTGGGTAAGCGGCGCGGCGCTCGCCGCCACCAGGTACGACACCAAGCTGACGATCAGCTACTCGCGCGCCTCAGGGGGCCACTTCTCGGGAAAGGTCAAGTCGCAGAAGCACGCCTGTATCGCATCTCGCAAGGTCACCGTCTATCGCAAGAAGCACGGGCACGACCCTGCGATCGGCTCTGACATGAGCAGCCGGAGAGGGAGATGGAAGGTCAACCCCGCCGGTCGGGTCGCGACCGGCAACTACTACGCCAAGACTCCGCCGCTTCAGCTTGGAGCCAGCCGAGGCACCTGCACCGCAGCCAGGTCGATCACCACGCACGCGTCGTAGACGGCGCAAAGGAGCCTATTGACGGACACCAGTCTGGGCACGCACGTCTGGTGGCTGGCGAGCCGCGCCTCGGGGCTTGTCGCGCTGGGGCTGGTGACCATCTCGGCCGCCCTCGCGTTAACGGTGGCGAGCAGACTTGTCCGCAACCCCGGTCTGAGTGCGATCCATCGGCAGACGGCGGTCACCGCGCTGGTCTTCATCGCGGTACACGGTTTGACCCTCCTAGGTGACCCCTGGCTGCACCCCGCTCCTGCCCAGATCGCGGTTCCGTTCCTCCTTCCCTACCGCCCCCTGTGGACGGGGTTCGGGATCATCGCCGGCTATCTCGCGGCGATCTTCGGGTTGAGCTTCTACATCCGCCGGCGAATCGGAGCGCGCCTTTGGCGCAGCGTGCACAGGCTCATGATCGTGGCCTACGTGTTGGCGGTCGCGCACACCCTGGCCGCGGGCACCGACGGCTCCACTGTATGGCTTCGGGCCTGGCTCGCCCTGACCACGTCGATCCTCTTGGTCCTCTCCGTGCTTCGGTTCGCTTGCTCTTGCGCGGGGGCAGGTCGGCCAGGCACCGGGCTCCGCTCGGCGACGACGTGAGGACCGGTGCACCGCCGGTCGCCTGAGCAAGCGCAAGGTCTTGAGCGCCCTATTCCCAGTAGTACCGCTTGACGAATCCGAGCGTCCCTCGTCGATAATTGCGGAACGGCTCCTCGCATCCGCCGTGCCCGCTGCCGGCGCCAGACCGTGCCCAGTGGCTCCATCGGCCGGTTGGGCCGCTCGCTAGACCTCGGCGACCAACTCGAGCTCGCTCGGGATGAACTCCACGACGTGCCTTTGAACGGCGCCCATTCGCTCGCGGAACTCCGGATTGGATTTCCACGCCTGCATGGCGTCGGCGCTCTCCCACGGCGCGAAGCTCAGAAAGCGCTGCGGATCGTTCAGGTCGCGAGTCAAGCGGGCCGTGCCGGCGCCCGGCATCGTCCCGAGCCAGCGGGCGAACTCGGTCCACGCCGCGACGAACTCCTCGCCCTCACCCTCTTTGGCAGTCCAGGCTCCGCTCGAATAGGCCTCGCTCATCCGGTCACTCCTCTAAGGTCGACGCTCCCGCGACACACCGCAGTATCTCGCTCCGTAGGCGTATCAGAGCGAGCTCAGTTCGGGGATGACCTGTTCGCCCACCAGGCGGACTTGAATCTGGAAGCTCAGGAGCATGCGGGGCCAGCCTACCCTCGGGGCTGCCGGGAAGCCTGACCAGCTGGAGCTCAGGCCTTGCAGTTGTAGACGATCTCCACTGACCCGCCCGGAAGGGCGTGCTCACTCTCAAGTCTCAACTCGGTGTCGGTACTGAGCGACGGTGTCAGCCGCATCCCCTCTCCCATGAGCAACGGCAGCACGATCAGTCCGAGCTTGTCGAGCGCTCCGAGGGCGCGAAAGGTCTCGATCGTGCGAGGTCCGCCGACGAGATGGACGTCGCCGCCCTGGTTGGCCTCGCGGAGCTTCTGCAACAGCCGCGCCGGGTCGCTGTCGATGACCACGTGGTCGGGGGTACCCGACGGACGCTGTGAACCGAGCACGAACACATCCAGATTCGGCCACGGCCATCGGTCGGCCCCGAGAGCGGGCTCGAACGTCGTGCGGCCCATCAGCGCCGCGTCGCAGCTCGCCTGGAACTCCGGGAAGCCGTAGCTCTCGCCGGGGACGAACGCCGGATCGGCGAGCTGCGGCGGCCACCCGTCCGGCGTGGTCACGTAACCGTCGGCACTTATGCACAAGCGGGTGCGGATCTGCACAACGAGACCTTTCTAGCCGAAGAGCAGCCGGGCCGCTCAGCCAACGTTCAGAGTCGCTGTCGTGCTTCGACCCGGCTGAGCGGCTCCCGGCCCCAGCGCGATGCGACGGCGAAGTCGAGCAGCCGGCCCAGGTAACCATCCACGGGCGGGGCTTCGATCCCGGTCCGGCCCAACCGGGCGCTGGTGCGGCGGTTGTCGAAGCGCACCTTCATGGCGAAGTATGGAAAGAGCGCCTCCGTGCTCTCCAGGGCGCGCCGGCGGCGTCCCCGCGCGCTGCTCCGGATCAGCGGGTGGACGAAACGACGGTAAAGCCCCGGATGCACCAGCCGGGGCCTGGGGCGCTTGAAGTATGCGGAGGCCAGTTCGGCCAAACGACCTACCGTGGTCGCCCGCTCCCCGGCCACCAGGTGATGCACTTCGCCGCTCTCGGCTGGCTCGCCCGCCAGCCGGTAGACGGCGTCGGCGACGAAGTCCACCGGCACGACGTCCACCGGAGTGGCATGCCGGGCGGGAAGCACCGGAAGCGCGCCAGCCTGAAACGCCCTCAGCGGTGGATAGAGAACGTTGAAACTGGCGGTCCAGCCACTCTCCCTCTCCCCCACGATGATGCTGGGACGGAAGATCTGCACGGGAAGCGCCGCCGACGTTCGGCTCACCAACCGCTCCGCTTCGAACTTTGAACGCTCGTACGCGTTGCGGAACCCCTGTCCCAAGCTGAGCTGCTCCTCGCTGAAGCTGCCCCGGTGATCGCCGGCCACGTACGCCGTGGAAATGTACGAGAAGCGGCGCAGGCCGCCGTCGGCCTGGCACTCCCGGGCGAACTCAAGCAGCCGTCGCGTGCCCTCGACGTTGACTTCGCGCGAGTTCGACAGCGGCAGCGAGAAGGAAACGCTGGCTGCGCCGTGGACGACATCGTCCACCCGCTCCGCCAGCCGCCGGCGGGGCCCCGGCTCCAATCCAATCCCGGGTCGGCGGATGTCGCCGGCGATCGCCGTCCATCGGTCACGGTGGGCATCGCCGTCCTCGCAAACGTTCTCGATCGCGCCCTCCACCCGGGCATTGGCCTCTGCCTGATCGCCGGCACGAACCAGCGCATAGATGTGTCGGTCGTCCCGCTCCAAGTACCGGCACAGAAGCTCCATGCCGACGAAGCCGGTAGCGCCGGTGAGGAGCACCCCGCCGCTCATCGCCGGCCCGCCTGCACCAGCTCGTCGGTCGAGCGCTCCAGGGCGGCGGCGACCCGGCCGACGTCTGGCAAGCCCCTCCCGTCGGAGTAAAGGCCGAAGCAGGCGCGGTCGCGCACGGTCGTCATCCCGATCGAGAGCGTGTGGCCCTGTGCGAGGGGCACCACCGGATAGGCCTCCTTCAGCTCGCAGCCGGCCATGTACATGGGCTCGCTCGGCCCGGGGATGTTCGAGACGACGAGGTTGAACATCCGCGGGCTCGCCATCACCCGCGAGACCAAGCGCTGCACGCCGCGCGGAGCGGAGGCGGCCAGCTTCAGCGTTGCCTCGCTCACCCCGGGGTCACCGCCCTCCTTGGCATCCGTGGTCTCCAGGTGGATGCTGCGAAGACGCCGTTCGGGGTCGGGATCCTCACACGGCAGATTGATGAACATGAATGAAATCCGGTTGCCCAACCCGTCGGCCCCATCCTCGCCGCGCACGCTCACCGGCACCATCGTCTTCAACGGCACGGGCGTGCGGCCATGTTCGATGAGGAGCTGGCGCATGGCGCCGGCGCTCGCCGCCAGATAGACGTCGTTGAGCTTGGTGCCAAAGCTCGACCCAACCTGCTTCAGGTCGTCGAGCGGACGCTCCACCCGGCCCAGTCGCCGCCGCGCCGAGAGCGCCTGGTTGAGCGGCTCCACCGGCGTCGCCGGGCGGAGGGTTCGAGCCGCGGCAGACAGCACCGCGGGAGCGTCCCCCGGCACGGAGCGCAGCCGTCGGGGCGAGAACATCAGCCGCGCCCCATCGCGAGCCAGACGGACGGGGCCCAATGCCTTCTCACGGAGCCCGCCGGCGATGCGCCCGAGTGGCGCCGGGGCCGCGTCGGGCCGCCAGCCGTCGGCCTCCTCGACCGAGGCATCCGCCGTCGGGTCGAGCAGCAGCGAGGCCAGCTCGACGGCTGCAACCCCGTCGACCATGCAGTGATGCGCCTTGCCGATCACGGCGATGCGGCCGTCGCCCAGCCGTTCGGCAACGCGGATCTCCCACAGCGGGCGCTGGCGGGGAAGCTGGCGCGACATGCACTGCTCGATCGCCTGGTCCAGGTCCTCCGAGGTGGCCCGGCGGACGTGGTTGGAGATGTCGAAGTACGGATCGTCGATCCAGCTCGGCGCGTCGATGTCCAGCGGCGCGGGGCTGATCTTCTGGCGGTAGCGGGGCGCACGATTCAGGCGCATGCCGATGTGGCGGCGCAGCTCCTCGAAGCTGGGGCGGGGGCGATCGGCTGGGGGATCGAACAGCGCCGTCCAGCCAACATGCATGTGGACGGTGGGCTCCTCCAAGCCCAGGAACGAGTCATCCAACGGAGACAAACGGGTTGCGGTGGACATATGGCTCTCCTCCTGGTGTTCGCGGGTTTGCGGCACGCAAACGGCAGTCCGGCACAAGCCGAAGTCTTGTCGGATGCCCGATCTCGGCCGGACGAAACCTCTCCGCGAAGATCTTTATGTCGACGCACGCTGGCCCCCTGTCCCGATGGGCAGGTGGGGGCCGCGCGAGGATCTACCTCGTCAGTACTCGCAGGGGACCGAGCTGCGGTCGATCCGGGCGCCGGAGCCGTTGAATAGGACGACCTCCGTGACGCACAGGTTGCCGCGTGAGCGAAGCACCGCGAAGCGGAAGTTCCGCCTGACGTGGGCCTCGCGGGCCTCCGCGAAGGTCAGGCGGTGGGTCTTCACATGGACCCAGCCGGCCTTGATGCCCGACCGGGGATGCCTGATCCGCAGCCGCATGCTGTGCACCCGCTTCTTGGTGACGTCCAGCTCGACCGTCGCGCTGTCGTTCAGGTCGCTGATCCCTTCGAGGCGGGTCCAGTCGTAAGAGGGACGTCGGTCGGCGCGGCAGGTCACGCCGATCCCCTGGACGCTTGAGCCGTGGAGCGTGAGCCTGTAGCAGCGTCGTTCCTGGCGACCGGCGATCGCCAGCGACCAGGACCGCCCGGCGAACTGGCCATGGGCGACATGAACGTACGGGGGCTTTGAGTCCGTCGCCCCTACGACCTGCCCGGCGGCGAGCACCGCGGCGACACAGGCCAGGACGACGACGAGGCGACCGATCCGAGGCATCGGGCAACCCTACCCCTGGCGACCGCGCGCCCGTCAAGGTCGGCCAGGGCGCGGTCGGAGCACCCCGAGCCCACGGCATTTCGGGCAGGGCATCGGACGCCCTCGGGTCTCCCGGATCGGGCGCTTTCCCGAGCCGTCACATCGCGGGCAGAGCGGCCCCGATGGTGGGGGGCGCCGACGACTCTCGCGGGGCATCATGCGAACGCATGTTCGCACAGCGTGGTGACGGACCTGGCCAACTGGGGTAGCGAGGACATCGAGCATCTGTCGAGCGGCCTCCTCGCGCCCCTGGGCAACGAAGTTGGCTGGCGGCGCGGCCCGGAACGTGATGTCCGGTGCCACCAGCTCGGCCCCTCCCCAGAAGTTCCCCTTCGCCCACTCGGCGAGGACGGGCCGCAACAACTCGAGCTTCTCATGCGACATCGCCCGCCCAGTATCTCGCCCTCGGAAACTGCCTGCTGACCAGCTGGTTATGAAAGAACGTTGGGGGCTTTCGCCGGGGCGCTGGCCCGAGTGACCAGGTAGCGCGACATCGGCGGAACCATGGCCAGTAGGTGAGTTGCTGCCGGGCCGTCACCGACCCGCCGAGTGAAGTTCGGTCCGGCCCCCGGACCAAATCTCAGCCTGCTCCGGTTTCGAGCGGCGAGGGTATAGTCGCCGCGTCCACGGACGGGCGTCGCCAAGCGAGACCCGCAGCGGAAGGGGGTGTGGAGCATGAGTCGGATCAGGCGCGGCTGGGCGTTGACCAAGAAGAGCTGGTCGCTTCTGCGAAGCCATCCCGGGCTTCTTCGCTTCCCCGTCTATGGCGCCGCGGCGTCGATCGTCGCAACCCTCGTGGTCGTCGGGCCGGGCCTTTACCTGATCGACGGCAGCAGCACCGGCGCGGGCGTGGTGGTACTCGCCGTGGGCCTCTATCTGCTCGTCCTCGTCGGCCTCTACTTCAGCGTCGGCCTCGCCGCCGCCGCCGACATGACCTTTCGCGGCCGCGAGGTCTCCGTCGGTGACGGCTTGGCCGTCTCTCGCCAGCGCTTCGGCGCGATCGCAGGATGGGCGGCCGTCTCGACCGCGGTCGGAGTCGTCCTCGGCCTGCTCGAGGACCAGGGCGGCATCGCGGGCGCAATCTTCGGGCGCCTGCTGGCGATCGGCTGGTCGTTGATCACCTTCCTGGCGGTGCCGGTGATCGCCCTCGAGGGAACCGGGCCCTTCGAGACCCTGAAGCGCTCCGCCGGCCTGTTCCGGGACCGCTGGGGGCAGCAGGTAACCGGCAACCTGGCGATCGGCGGCGCCGTGACACTGCTCGGGGTACTCCCGGGGGCCGCCCTGATCGTCGCAGGCATCGCCATCTGGGCCTCGAGTGGCTTTGCCGGGGCGGTCCTGGTGGTCGTCGGCGTCATCGTCCTCGCGGTGGCGATGGTGCTCTCCCGGGCACTGAGCGGGATCTTCGGCGTGGCGCTGTACCGCTACGCGCTCGACGGCGAGCCCGTCGGGGGCTTCAGCGCCGGCGAGCTCGAATCCGCGGTGCGGATCAAGGGCGCCCCGAAGCCGTCGACGATCTGAGGCCCGAATTCGATCGCTAGGCTGCCCCGGCCGAGGCAGCGACCACGGGAGGCAGAGCATCTTGCAGTCCAGCCGCACGAAGCTTGCAGCCGCCGCCCTCGCGGCAGCCGCCCTGACCCTCGGAGTCGCAGCGTGCGGAGGTTCCGGCGACTCATCTGGGGGCAACTCAGATCAATGGCGGATCGGCCTGGAAGCGCCCCTCTCGGGTGACCTGCAGACCCTCGGCCAGGGGATGCTGAATGGCGCCAAGCTGGCCGCCGATCAGATCAACGCAGGCGGTGGCCTCGAGGGCAAGGACGTCGAGATCGTCCCGATCGACGACGGCGGTGATCCCACGATCGGTGTTCCCGCGGCGAAGAAGGCAATCGCCGATGGCCTCGACGGCGTTGTCGGCCCCTACAACTCCGGGGTCGGAATCGAGACGCTCCCGCTCTACAAGGACGCCGGACTGGTCCCGATCCGCCTCACCTCCGACAACGACACCGCGGGCTTCGGCTTCACGCTTCAGCCGATGAGCTCCCAGATCGCCCCGGTGACCTCGAATGCGCTCGCCCGATGGATCGGCGCCCGGACGGTCGCGATCGCCTACGACCCGACTCAGAACTACACGAAGGAGGTCTCACGCGCTGTCCGAAGCGATCTCGAGTCCAGGGGTGTGAAGGTGACGGCCTTCGAGCAGGTTCAGCCCGGCAAGGGGAATTACTCGGACGTGGTCAACAAGCTCGCCGCCGGCAATCCGGACGCGATCTACGCCGCTGTCTACTACCCGGAGGGTGCGCTGATCGCCAAGGAGCTGGGTGCGCCGAAGTCGGGTCCAACCTGCCTGCTCGACTACGCCTCTTACGACACCGGCTACGTACAGGATGCGGGCAAGGCAGCGGCCGGCAACTGCGATGTGGTTGGAGTGCCGGCACCCGACGACTTCGAGGATTCCGGCACCTACGTCTCCAAGTACCAGGATCAGTTCGGCGAGGCGCCGGGCACCTGGAGCCCCTACACCTACGACTCGCTGAACGTCCTTGCCTACGGGGTCAAGCAGTCTGGGGGTTTCGACGCCAAGAGCTTGACCGCCGCGCTCGACAAGGTGAGCAACTGGAAGGGCTGGACAGGATCGGTCACCCTCGAGCCCGGCAGCGGCAACCGCGATCCGGCCACGGTGACGGTCGACCAGGTGGGCGACCAGGGGGCCTTCAGCGTGGATCGCGCCTGGGCCCAAGCGGTCGGCGCCCCGTACTAGCCCCGCCTCAGCTCACCCCGTCGCACGCCACAGGTCGCTGGTTCGAAACCAGCCGCCCTCGGAGATGCAGCGCGCCAGGCGGTCGTGCGCCGGTACCCGCCGATCAAGACCCAGCCGGGCTGCTCCCCCGGGACCTGTAGGGTCACCCGAGTGAGCCGGGGATCGCGTCTGATTTCGAGTACGGCGCATTGCGCCGGTCTGGCCGTGCTCGTCCTCGCGTGCGCGGCACTCCTGCCCACCCTCGCCTCGGCCGAACAGAAGACCGTCTGGCTCTGCAAGCCGGGCCTCAAGCACGACCCCTGTACCCCTGGCCTCGACACCACGAGGTTCTCCAACAACGGGAAGGCCCCGCTCGGCGAGTACACGCCGACGAAACCCCAGAAGCCCAAGGTCGACTGCTTCTACCTATATCCGACGGTCAGCGACGACGACAGCGACAACTCCGACCTATCGATCGACCCGGAGGAACGCTCGATCGCCCTCTACCAGGCGGCTCGCTACTCGCAGGAGTGCCGGGTCTTTGCGCCGATGTACCGGCAGATCACGCTGACGCGGCTCCTGCAGGGCCCGGAAACGATCACGCCGAAGATGCAGAGGATCGCCTACCAGAGCGCGCTCTCCGGCTGGCACCACTACCTGAAGAACTACAACCACGGCCGGCCCTTCGTGCTCATCGGCCACTCGCAGGGGAGCTTCACGCTCCGCCGGTTGATCGGTGAGGAGATCGATAGGCGCCCGGCGCTTCGAAAGCGGCTGATCTCGGCGGTCCTGCTCGGTGGCAACGTGCTGGTGAAGAAGAGCGGCGAGCCCGGGGGCGACTTCCAGAACATCCGCCCCTGCGCGACCCAGACTCAGCTCCACTGCGTCGTCGCGTTCTCGACCTTCAATGCACCCGTGCCGCAGGACGCGGCATTCGGTCGCAACAACGGTTCACTCGGCGGCCCGATCGATCCGACCCTGAAGGTTCTCTGCGCCTACCCGGGCCCTCAGAAGCTCCAGACGATCGTCCCGACCGAGCCCTTCGCACCGGGCACGACGATCGGAATCGCGACGAGCCTCGTCGGCTTCCCAGTGCCGAGCGCAACGACCACCTGGGCCGAGTACGACAACGCGTACACGGGAGCCTGCTCGAGCGCCAACGGGGCAAATGTCCTCGAGATCTCCGACAACCCCGGCGCGCCGCATCTGAACGCCCTGCCCGACGCGACCTGGGGACTTCATCTGACCGACGCGAACATCGCGCTCGGCAACCTCGTGAAGACGGTGCAACGCCAGATCGAAACGTACTTTCAGCCTACGCCGGGCTGGGAGGGCTTCGTCACGAACCCCGCATCGGGATGCAAGGCGAGGGTTCAGGTCCCCTATCTCGACCGCGGGCTCGTAACCGCCTACACCGAGGTCGACTGCTCCAGGCAGACCAAGCTGACGATCCGCTCGCGCCTGAGATCGGACTACCCGTCCGGCGATCTCACCGTCGACCAGAAGGGGTGCATCGAGGGCTGTACGTTCACGGTGCCGAAGGGCAAGCGTTTCTTCCCCCTCGCCTGCCCCAAGAGCCCGACTCGGCGTCGACGCCAGCGCTACTACTCCGACATCGTCCTATACCCCGGCACCAACGTCGGCGCGGCGAGCAAGGAGAGGTCGCGGGGCACGTTCCTGGCGCCGTTCTGCGCCCATTAGAGCGCGCGTGCTCTGGAGTGCGCCGCTTCACACGCGAGGTCGCTGGTTCGAAACCAGCCGCGCCCATTGCACTCCGCGGTCCGCAGGCCTCGCGGCCCCGCGCAGGCAGGTGGGAATCAATGCCGACAACCCCGTAGGGCTCCGCTCACGGTCCCGGTCGTCCAGTAGCAGGGCAATGGCCCGGCGACCCCGAAAAGCAGTGGCACGGGGTGGCCGGCGATTGAACGGCTAAGCGTCCGCAATCCCGCGAATACCGTGCCATCCCTCCGGGCTGGCGCCGCCGATCCTCGGCGTGCCGGACAGCAGCTTCGGCCTGCTTGAGGCAGACTCCGAACTGATGTCCGAGGACGCCGAGTTCGCGCTGGGTACTGAGTTAGGGCGCGAGCCTCCAGAGCTCGGTGCCGTGGGTGCCGTCGTTGGCGCTGAACAGGATCGTGACACCGGTGGATGTGAGGGATCGGGGGCTGGAGGAGGCGCTGCCAGGGTTGATGTCCTCGACCAGCCCAGTGCCCGCGCCGGTCCCGTTGGATTCCCACGGCTCGTTACCGTGGGCCCCGTCTCTCGCCGCGAGGATCACCGCGCCGCCCAGGTCGGTGAAGCCGAGGGGCGACGAGCTTCCCCCGGGATTGATGTCCTTCAACCGGCTCGTCCCTGCGGCGGTGCCGTCTGATTTCCAGAGCTCCGCGCCCTGGCCGTCGGAGGCGCTGAAGAAGAGCGTGCCTGCCACGTTCGTGACGGGGGACGGGTTCCCGTCGAGTGAAGGGCCGCCCGGGTAGATGTCCTTGACCAGCCTTGTCCCGGCCGCGGTGCCGTCGGACTTCCAGAGCTCCGCGCCGTGTGTCCCGTCGTTGGCCCGGAAGAACATCGTGTTGGCCACGGCCCTCAGGTTCTCGGGGTACGAGGAGGCGCTTCCAGGGTTGATGTCCTCGACCAGCTTCGTCCCGGCCGCGGTGCCGTCCGACTTCCAGAGCTCGCGCCCGTGCGGGCCATGGCCGTTGGCGCTGAACAGCAGCGTACCGGCGAGGTTCGTGAGCTCGTCCGGGAACGAGCCCCCGTTGCCCGAGTTGACGTCCCTGACGATCTTCGTCCCCGCCACGGTCCCGTTGGACTTCCAGAGCTCACCGCCGTGGGTGCCGTCGTCGGCCCGGAAGTAGAGCCTGGTGGCCACGGCCGTGAGGCGGTTGGGGTCCGAGCCCTTGCCGGCCGGCCTGATGTCCTTGACCAGGGTCGTCCCGGCCGCGGTGCCGTCGGATTTCCAGAGCTCGACGCCGTGGGTCCCGTCGTTGGCTCGAAAGTAGAGCTTGCCGGCGACGCTGGTGAGGCCGCTCGGGTTCGAGCTATCGCTGCCGGGGTTGATGTCCTTGACCAGCTTCGTCCCCGCCGCGGTGCCGTCGGACTTCCAGAGCTCGCGGCCGTGGCCGGAGCCTCCCGCCTGGAAGAACAGCTTGCCGCCGGCCTTCGTGATGAAGCCCGGGGAAATGCCCGTGGACGTGACCCGTTTCGTGCCCACCTCGGTGCCGTCGGTTTTCCAGAGGTGGGCACCGGCGGGGTCGACGGCCCCGAAGAAGGTCCTTCCGGCGAGGTTCGTGAACCCCCCCGGGCCCGAGCTCGCGCTCCCCGGCCTGATGTCCTTGACCAGGGTCGCCGCGTGGTTCACGTGTGCTCCCGGGCCCACGGCCACGTCCACCGGGAAGGGCTCCGTGGCGACCGTGGCGGGGCTCTTCGGCGACAGCGTTCCGTCGGGACCGACGTCGAATTGGAAGATGTTTTCGGTCGGGTCGTACTCAACGTTGACGACGTAGACGCTATGACCGTCCGGGCTTACCGCTAGGGCGTTCGGGCTGCCACCGGCGGCCACCGTAGCGGGGCTCTTCGGCGACAGCTCGCCACCCGCGCCGACGTCGTACTGGGAGACGCTCCCGTCGCCACCTGAGACGTAATTGGCGACGTAGACGCTCCCGCCGTCCGGGCTCACGGCCACGTCGCGTGGGACGTCGCCGGCGGCAACCGCGGCCGGGCTTTTGGGCGACAGCGCCCCTCCCGCGCCGACGTCGTACTGGGAGACGCTGTCGCTGTTCTCGTTGGCGACGTAGACGCTCCCGCCGTCCGGGCTCACGGCCACCGCGTTCGGGCCGTCGCCGGCGGCCACCGTGGCGGGGCTCTTCGGTGAGAGCTCGCCACCCGCGCCGACGTCGTACTGGGAGACGCTCCCGTCGCCACCTGAGACGTAATTGGCGACGTAGACGCTCCCGCCGTCCGGGCTCACGGCCACCGCGTTCGCGCGGTCGCCGGCGGCCACCGTGGCGGGGCTCTTCGGTGAGAGCCTCCCACCCGAGCCGACGTCGTACTGGGAGACGCTCCCGGGGCCGTAGGGGTAGTTGGAGTTGGCGACGTAGACGCTCTGGCCGTCCGGGCTCACGGCCACGTCCAGCGGGCCCTCGCCCGTCGCCACCATGAACGGGCTCTTGGGAAAGATCCCGCCGCCCGCGCCGACGTCGAACTGCCACACCACGGAGCTGTCCGTCTCCGGAACGTAGACGCTATTGCCGTCGGGGCTCACCGCGACCGCGTTCGGGTAGCGTCCCTCGCCACCTGCGGTGGGCGGGACGAGCGGCGTCAGAAGCCCGCCCGCGCCGACTTCGTACTGGGAGATGCCCGAGTCGTAGTCGAAGCCATGGGTGGGGACGTAGGCGAAGGGCACGGCCTGGGCCGTTGTAGCTGAGGCGAAAAGGGCGACCGCGGTCGCTGCCCCGAGCAATAGGCGGCGCGCGTCGCTGGTCCTACGCGTGTGGAGCCTGAACATCCAAAGTCTCCTCCCTCGAATCCGAGGGGCCGGGCGAGCGGTCCAACACCGCCAGGCTAGGTCGAGCGTTCATTTCCCGCAACCGCAGTTGCCCGCAGAGAGGAGTGGCCAACTACGTAGCTGCCCGGCGCACGGCTTCCAAACCGCCGAGGGCGGCCAGCCCGGCTAACGCGTAGCTGACGGACGCCGGCGTAATCGCCCGTCGGGACTTAGGGATTCGCGTCCCGTCGATCAAGTAGCGAACGATCGGCTGCATCGGCCGCCGGAAGCACGCGAGATCCCGGATGACCGTTCCTCCAAGCCACCAGTGTGGCTCGGTCATACGCTACGGGCATGGATATTCAATTCATTGCCAGCATCGCCGTGATCACGCCCCATCCGCACAAGAGCCGCGAGCTGTTCATCGATGCGCTGGGCCTCCCGCTCGAGGCGAGTCCCGGCAGCGACTACTTCCACAGCGAGGGGGTCGAGGGCAGTAAGCACTTCGGGATCTGGCCGCTGTCGCAGGCTGCTGAGGCGTGCTTCGGCACACCCGACTGGCCGGCGGATCGGACCGTCCCGCAGATGAGCTTGGAGTTCGAGGTGCACGACGCGGACGCTGTTCAGTCCGCCGCAGCGGAACTGCGCCAGCGAGGATTTTCCCTCCTGCACGACCGGCGCGAGGAGCCGTGGGGCCAAACGGTGGCTCGGCTTCAATCGGAAGAAGGCTCGATCATCGGGATCTCGTTCGCGCCCTCGCTCCATAGCTGATCACGCGGGCCATCGACTGCTCAAGCGAGGCGTCAGCCTTGCTGGCGAACGCGAACCCTACGAAACGAGATCGCGCCGCTCGAACAGCAGTGCCCCGGTCGCGGCGAGCAAGACGGCGGCCGCGGTCACCCCCGCGAAGGAGAGCGGATCGACGCCGTCCTGGATCGCCTTGCCGTAGTAGCGGAACACCGACGCGTAGCGGATCCCGTCGAGGCTCGGGTCGAGTCGCCCAACCAGATCCACCACGTACATGGCCACCAGCAGCCCCGCCACCGAGCCGGTGACCACGCTGGTCCGCAGCGAGAAGCCGGTGACGACGACGCCGAGCCCTGCGGAGAGGAGCGCCAGCGGCCAGACATTGGCATAGCCGGCGAGGCCGGATCCGAAGGAGAGGCCTGCATCCGAGACCACGCTGCCGAGCTCGGTCAGGGCCAGGGTGATCGCAAGCACCGCAGCCACCTCAACCGCTGTGGCGCAAAAGCCCGCGGCGACCAGGCGCCGGCGGGAGACCGGCGCTGAGAGCAGCACGTCGAGGCGTCCGCTCTCTGCCGCACCCGAGAGTCCGCTGGCGACTGAACGCACGGCCAGATATCCGACCGCGAGCGGCACGATCAGGCTCAGCATCTCCGCGTGCAGGTACTGCTCGACTGTGCTCAGGGCACCGATCCCGAACGCCTCCTTGAGGGCGGACGGATAGTTGCTGACCGCCTTGGCGAGCGCATCCTCGATGGACGGATAGATCGAGACTATGAACGCCGACCACAGGCCGAGGGGCAGACCCCACGAAAGCAGCGACCTGCGGCGCTCGTGGAGCTGGGCGAAGACCAGCGCGATCAGGAGGGTTCGTCCTCGTAGTAGGTGAGGAAGACCTCTTCGAGGGTGGGGTGGGCGAACTCGAGCTCGGAGACGGTGTGGCTCGCGAGGGCCTTGATCAGCGGGTCCGGGTCTCCAACGTACTTGAGGGACATGCGCCGGCCGGCGACTTCCAGGTCCATGACGCCCGGGCAAGCGCGAAGCTCGGCCGGGTCGATGGGTTCGGCGAACTCGACCGAGACCTTGCGCGGCGTCCTGGCGAGCAGATCCACGACCCGCTCGATCGCGATCAGCCTTCCATCACGGATGATCCCCACGCGGTCGCACACACGCTCCACCTCGTCGAGCTCATGAGAGGAGAGGAACACGGCGCAGCCGCGCTCGCGTTCCTCGCGCACCAATGCCAGGAACTCCTCCTGCATAAGGGGGTCGAGCCCGCTCGTGGGCTCATCGAGGATCAGCAGGTCGGGTTCGTGGAAGAGGGCGAGGATCAGGCCGATCTTCTGACGATTGCCACGGGAGAGGTGCCCGAGCGGTCGTTCCAGGTCGGCACGGAAGCGCGTGGCCAGGAACTCGGCCCTGCCCAGGTCGTCAACACCACGCAGCCGCGCGAGCAGCGAGACGGCCTGACGCCCGGTGGCGGCCTTTCCGTATCCGAAGTCTCCGGGGAGATTGCCTATCCGGGCGCGGATCGCGACGCTGTCGCGCCGTGAGTCGAGCCCGAGGATCCGGGCACTGCCCCTGGTCGGATGCAGAAGGTCCAGCAGCGTACGGATCGTCGTCGTCTTGCCGGCACCGTTCGGGCCGAGAAAGCCGAAGACCTCACCCTCCTCGACCGCCATCGTCACCTCCTCGATGCCGCGGTGGCCGCCGTAGAACTTGGTCAGGAGATCGGTCGCGATCGCCGACACGAATCCATGCTCGCAGTTCGCACAGTGAGACACTTCCCTTCCATGAAGAAGCCCGGCAACCACGGAGGCATGAAGCAAAGACCACGGACAGGACGATTCCGCTGACTCGGGCAGCTTCCATCTGCCTCGGGGTGCTGGCAGTTCTCGCCCTCTGGACACAGGCCGAAGTGGCTTCGGCGGCCACCTTCAAGGTCACGAACACCCACGGCTCGGGCTCCGGCTCACTCCGCCACGCCATCAAACAGGCCAACTCCGGCGGGGATCACTCCGACACGATCGCGATCAAAGCCACCGGAACGATCCGCCTCGGCTCCCGGTTACCAAACCTCCGCACCCACCTGGCGATCAAGGGGCCGGGTGCCGGCAAGCTCACGGTGCGGCGCAAACCTGGCACGTCCTCGACCTTCTCGATCTTCACGGTCTCCTCGCACGTCAAGGGCGGCGTGAGGCTGAGCGGCATCTCGATCACGAATGGACTTGGCTCGGGGATCGACACGAAGGGCGGCCTCACCCTCTCGCACAGCGTGGTGAGCGACAACAAGGGCGCCGGGGTCGAGATCGACGAGTTCGGCACCCTGACCGCCTCGCAGGTCAGAGTGAGGGACAACGGGGGCGGCGGGATCGAGGGCGACATACGGTTCATCACCGTCCGGCGCAGCACCCTGAGCGGCAACGGAGGGCGTGCGATCAGCAGCGACCGCGGAGACATCACCGTCTCGCGCAGCAAGCTGAGCCGCAACCTCGGCGGCGGCATCACCAGCGCTGGCGGAGACATCGTCGTCTCCCGCAGCACCCTGAGGGACAACTGCGTGGTCGGCGGCGACCTTTGCAACTTGGGGGGCGCGATCTACAACAAGAACGACCCTGTGGAAGAGCTCGGCACCCTCACCGTCCGGCGCAGCACCCTGAGCGGCAACTCCTCGACCTTACTCGGCGGCGGCATCTGGACCACCGGCCAAGCCGGCGCCACCGTCTCGCGGAGCACCCTGAGCGGCAACATCTCGCATGGCGGCGGCGGCATCTACGGCGCCCACCTGATCATCTCCCAGAGCACCCTGAGCGGCAACATTGCGCATGACGGCGGCGGCATCGAGAGCGCGGGCGCCCTGCACGTCTCGCGGAGCACCCTGAGCGACAACTCCTCGACCTCCGCTGCGGGCGGCGGCGGCATCTTCAACTCCTACGGCTTTGCTTCGCTCGAGAGCACGATCGTCGCCAACTCCCCGAGCGGGGGCAATTGCGCCGGAGCGATGACCTCCGAGGAGCACAACCTGGCCGACGACAACTCCTGCGGCCTCACCGCCCAGGGCGACCAACCGGGAACGGAACCGCTGCTTCGGCCGCTCGATGACTACGGCGGCCCGACGAAGACCTTCGCGCTGGGACCGTCGAGCCCCGCGGTCGACGCAGGCTTCGCCGGCGGCCTTGCCACCGACCAGCGTGGGCGTCCGCGGATCGTGAACTACCCCCGCGTGCCGAAGGCTGTCGGCGGCGACAACGCCGATATCGGCTCCTTCGAGCTCCAGCGGCCCCGAAGGGCCAACCGCACGGGGGAGGGAGGCCTCCAACACACCCCTGAGGGACGGTGATCAGCCCCCGGACCGGTCGTCGCCCTTGCGCTCGGCTGGGTCTAGACCGGCGGCGGCCCTCGCCAGCTGGGCCGGCTTTCGCAGCGTGCCGATCGTCTGCGCGAACACGTCGGCCTGATCCTTCATCAGCGCGGCGGTTTCCTCGAGCGCGCGCCCGGCGGCTTCCATGGTCTCGGCCTGACGCTGCAGAGTTGCCCCGCTTTGCTCGAGCAGGTCGAAGACCGTGTCGATCGGGGTGACCACCAGCCCCGCCAGCTCCTTGCGAAGCGCACGTTCACGTTCGAGCACCTCTCCAACCAGCTCCAACTGGCGCTCCATCGCTTCCTGAAGCTGGCGCGGAACCTCGGCGCGCCCCGCCAGCGATGCGGCGGAAGCGAACACCGACTCCATCAGCTTCTGCCACTCGCTCAGGAGCTCGCGACCGCTGAGTTCAGCCAGAAGAGGTCACCCGCACCATCATGTCACTCGGGGCCCCATACGGCGGTATCCGACCTCGCGGGCAGAAGATTGATCGCGAAGACGGCTCCCGCGACCAGCAGGTAGTCCCAGGGCATCTTGCGTGTCTACCTCATGCGCAGAGATCGACGCGCGCTGTCCGTGGACGTCTCGGCTGAAGATACCCTGGCGGTAGGTGTTTATTTCCCACGGTGCTCCGGTCGGAATCCGCCCCGATGCGATCTCCTTGGCTCCGGCCCGGCGTTCGCACGAGTTTGGCGAAGGACGCAGGCGACTCGGGGGCCACGCTGGACGTTCCTCGCTGGCCGTTTGCGACGGCCTCGCACCCAGGGCATGAATGACCGTCTCGAGTCGGAGCGCCCCGCGGCGGTAGAACACATGGACGACCCTCGTCCCCCGGAGCGGGTGCCCGCGATCGATCCGGAGGAGAGGATCGACCTGCTGCTGCGGGACCTGCGCGCCACACGCGACGGGCTTTCGAGTCGTGAGGCCATGCGGCGCCTTGTCGTCTACGGACGAAATGAGCTCCAAAGCCGCAAGCAGACGAGTTGGCCTCGGGAGCTCGCGAAACAGTTCACCCATCCGCTGGCACTGCTGCTGTGGGGGGCCGCCGCCCTCGCCGCGGTCGCCGGGATCGTGCCCGTTGCGATCGCGGTCGTCGTGGTGATCGTCCTCAACGCTGGGTTCGCGTTCGCCCAGGAGCAGCAGGCCGAGCGCGCCGTCGAGGCGCTGCGGAGACTGTTACCCACCCACGCCGTGGTGCTGCGCGACGGGACACGTCATGAGATCGAGGCCGGCGATCTTGTGCCCGGCGACATCGTGTTCATCAATGAGGGCGACCGTATCTCGGTCGATGCACGGTTGATCGACGGCGCAGTGGAGGTCGACATGTCGGCGTTGACCGGGGAATCCGTGGCCACGTTGCGCTCGGCGGCGCTGGTCGACACCGACCGACCGTTGCTCCAGGCGCGAGACCTCGTCATGAGCGGGACCACCTGCACGGGCGGGGAGGCCCGCGCGATCGCCTTCGCGACTGGGATGGGAACGGAACTCGGGCGGATCGCGGCGCTGTCGGAGCGGGTCGAGTCCGAAGAGAGCCCGCTCGAACGCCAAATCCGCAGGGTCGCCTGGTTGATCGCGGCGATCGCCGTCATCCTGGGCATCGCCTTCATTCCCCTGGCCAAGTTCGGGGCCGGCCTGCCGCTGCGGGACGCCGTCGTATTCGCGATCGGCCTGATCGTCGGCAACGTGCCGGAGGGGCTGCTCCCGGTGATCACCCTCGCACTGGCGGTGGGCGTGCGCGGCCTCGTCCGTCAGGGCGCGGTGGTGAAGCGCCTCAGCGCGATCGAGACGCTCGGTTCGACGGACGTCATCTGCACCGACAAGACGGGAACCCTGACCGAGAACCGGATGCGGGTGACAAGGACCTGGACCGGTGGTGAGGCGTTCGATCTGGAGCGCCGGGGCCCATCGGCGACCGATGCAGGTCGGTTGCCTTCGCTGCAGATGCTCGCGGAGGCTGTCGGCGACTGCAACAACGCCAGGTTCGGCGATGACGGGCGGCCCAGCGGCGATCCAACCGAGGTGGCCTTGCTGATTGTCGCGCAAGACCTCGGCGCTGACGTCGGCGAGGCTGGGCGCGACACCCGACGGCGAGCGCACTTCCACTTCGATCCGACGCTGAAACTGATGTCGACGGTCGACGATCGCGACGGAGGCCTTCGCGTCCACACAAAGGGGGCGCCCGAGGCGGTGCTTCCACTCTGTGCCCGTGTCATGGAGGCCGACGGCACACCGAGGTTGCTCGACGCGGCGGAACGGGAGCGCATCGAGTCGCTGGTGAACGGGTATGCCAACGAGGGCCTGCGGGTGCTGGCCGTGGCTCAGCGCAAGGTGGATGGGGCTCTTCCCGCGAGCCGCGATGAGGCAGAGCGTGATCTCGTCCTGGTCGGACTCGTCGCGATGCTCGATCCGCCCCGGCCTGAGGTCGCAGACGCGGTCACGCGCTGCCACCAAGCAGGCATCCGGATCATCGTCGTCACCGGCGACCATGGTCTGACCGCCGCGGCGATCGCCCGGCGCATCGGGATCGCGCGGGGCGACCCGACTGTCGTCACCGAGGCGGAGCTCGACCGGATGAGCGAGGATCAGCTCGACCGCCTGCTTCGCGAAGGGCAGGAGCTGATCTTCGCACGCAGCACCCCCGAGGCCAAGCTGAGGATCGCCGACGCGCTGCGCGCTGAGGATCACATCGTCGCGATGACCGGGGACGGGGTCAACGACGCTCCGGCCCTACGCCGCGCCGACATCGGCGTCGCCATGGGCAAGTCCGGAACCGACGTCGCCCGCGAGGCGGCGACGGTGGTCCTCACCGACGACAACTTCGCGACGATTGTGGCCGCTGTGGCCGCCGGACGGCGGATCTACGACAACATCCGCAAGTTCATCGTCTACATCTTTGCCCATGCGACGCCGGAGGTGACGCCGTTCGTCGTCTTCGCGCTGGCCGGCGGCGCGGTCCCGCTACCGCTCACCATCCTGCAGCTTCTTGCCTTCGATGTGGGCACCGAGACCCTCCCGGCCCTGGCGCTTGGACGCGAGCCCGCCGAGCCCGGAATCATGGAGCGTCGGCCGCGGTCCCGAAAGGAGTCGATCATCACGCCGCCGATGCTGCTTCGCGCATGGCTGTTTCTGGGCCTGATTGCCGCCACCCTCCAGATGGGTGCCTACTTCTATGTGCTCCTGAGATCCGGATGGCACCCCGGTGATCCGGTTGGAGCGGGGACCGAGCTTCACCACGCGTACCAGCAAGCGACGACAATGACCTTCCTCTCGATGATCGTCGCCCAGATCGGCACCGCGTTCGCGTCCCGCACCGAGCGGGCATCGCTGTTCTCGGTCGGAGTCTTCAGCAATCGCCTGCTGCTATGGGGCGTCGCATTCGAGCTGGCTCTGGCCGCTCTGCTGATCTACCTGCCCGCGTTTCAGGCCCTGCTCGGCACCGCCGCGCTGCCGGTCAAGTATCTGCTCATCACGCTGCCGTTTCCCTTCATCGTCTGGGGTGCCGACGAGCTTCGTCGCTACATCGTTCGCCGGCGGGCATCGCCTCCGGCGGGATCCGCAAGCGCCGAATGGACGCGTTGATGAGTGGAGACGAGAGCGGGGAAGGAAGGCAAGCCCGGGGGTCGACGGAGACGCTGGTCAGCGACGTCATGCACCCGGGCATCGTCTTCTGCGTCCCGCAGGCGCCACTGCGAACTGTGGCGCAGATCATGGCTCAGCGACGTATCCACGCCGTGGTGGTCAGCGACCTCGACATGCCCGTCTGGAAGCGCAAGTGGGGAGTCATCTCGGACCTCGATCTCGTCCGGGCCTTCGAAAGCGATGCGCACGGCGTGACGGCGGCCGAGATCGCCGTCACCGACCCCCCGACCGTCGAGGCGGGAGAGCCACTCGAGCACGCCTCCCAGTTGATGTCCGAGCGTGGGGTGATGCACTTGATCGTCGTCGACGGGAGGGACCCTCCTCGTGCTGTTGGCGTCCTATCCGCCCTGGACCTCGCCGAGGTGATGGCACAGCCTCAGCGGTGAGCCCGCCGGCACCGGAGACGGTCAGTGGCCGGCAGTGGGGGTCTGGCTGAAGCGCCGGTTGGCCAACTGCTCCACAGCGACGACCTCGGCCGCGACCGGTTGATCCGTGCGGATCGTCGCGCGGGTTATGGCCGGAACCTCGTCAAACGGCTCGAATTCGGATAGCTGCGTCTCGACGATGTCGACGTCGGCGTCCGAAACGCTCCCGCCACTCACCATCCGCGCCCGGGCCCTCTCGAGAAGGACCTCCTGCGGAGCCTGACACTCGGCGAACAGCACGGGCGCGGGTGATGCGCCCAGCCCCGTCATGAACGCCCGCCGACGATCGTAGCGGTGGAACGTCGCGTCGACGATGGCGCCTGCGCGCAGCTCGACCTCGGACGCCGCCAAGCGACCGAGCTCCTCGTAGGTTCGAAGCGTGAATTCGTCCGTGTAGTGCTCCGGTGAGGCCCGCTGCGTCGGCGCCAGACCGGCGATCCGCTTTCGGAGCACGTCAGAGTTGAGGTGCTTGAGGCCGGACACGGCGCTCAGCCTCGAAGCGAGAGCGGTCTTGCCACTCGCCGCGGCTCCACCCACGGCGATTACGACCGGCAGGCGGGCTCTCCAGGCGAGCCGATGACCGAGCTCGAACACGCTGCGCGCTTCGTGTTGCTCGGATTCCCGTTTCGGGTCATCGTCTCGGAGCTCGCGACTGCGGAGACACGTCACCTTCGCACGCACCCAGGCGCGGTAGGAAGCATAGAAATAGAGCAGTGCATCGTCTCCAGGGTCGCCGCCCGCGTCGCGGTAGGAGCTGAGCAGCCTCGCCGCCAACTCGTTCGCGCCGAGCCGGACGAGATCCATGACCAGGAACGCCAGGTCCGCCCCCACATCGATCAATCGCAGCGCGGAATTGAACTCGATGCAGTCGAAGACCGCGACAGGGTCGCCCACGATCACGTGCTCGGCGCGAAGGTCGCCGTGGCAGTCGCGGACAAGTCCCCGCTCGCCCCTCGCCGCGATCTGATCGCGGCGCGCGGCAAGGAACGCCGTGGTGAAGCGCTCCGCCGCCAGCAAGCGATCAGCCGTGAGCGTCGGCGGGCCCACATCGCCGAGGGTCTCGTGGTTCTCCACGAACGGCTCGAGCAGGACCGCAAGCTTGCGGGCACGGGAAGGGGCCTGATCGGCACAACGATGAAAGGTCGCGACTCTCCTCGCGACGGCGTCCACATCGTCGGCGCCGAGCGCTCCTCGCGCCGCGAGACTCGACAGAGTGCGCTCTTCGGGAATGCGAAGCATCCTCACCGCGTATTCGACTGCTCCCGGCTGCTCACCCGAGACGAGGCGCAGGCCGTCCTCGCGGCGAACGATGGAGTCGACGCCGAGGTAGTACGCAGGCGCCAGGCGATGGTTGAGGCGCACCTCCTCGCGGCACATCTCCAGCCGCCGTTCGAGGCTCCCGTAATCGAGGAACGGCAACACGAGAGGCTTCTTGACCTTGTAGGCGCGCTCACCGACCAGGAAGACCCACGAAATGTGGGTCTCGCGCAACTCCACGCGCTCCGCCGGATCGGGATAGGAGCGAGGATCGAGCAGGGCTGCGACGATCTCGCGCGACAGCTCCGATCCTCCCGCCATCCCTCGATCATCGCGCAGGTCCCTCGATGAGGTGGTCCACGATGTCCCCCCGGGCGGGGCTCCGAGATCGCCACCGATGTCGGCCAACCGCTTTCGGAGACGATCGTTGTGTTTCGATGGCGAGGTGCAGGTGATCGCCGAAGCGGGAGGCCGGACCGATGTGGCGGCGGTCGCACCTGGAGGCGAGGCGGCTCGATGTTGACGCTGCTGCTCGCCGCGACCGGGACGGCCCTCGCCACCGGCCTCGGCGCGATCCCGGTCTTCCTGCTGGGAAATCGCGCCGAGGGCCTTCGACCGGGCCTCTGGGGACTCGCAGCGGGTGTGATGACCGTCGCATCGTTCGTCGGCCTGTTGCGCCCGGCCCTCGAACAGGGCTCGGTAAGCGCCGTCGCCCTTGGCCTGGCCCTCGGAGTTGCGTTTCTCGTGATCACGCGATGGCGGCTCACCGGATCGGACCTTCACGTTGGGCGGCTGCGCGGCACCGACCTTCGCACCGCGGTGCTCGTCTTCGCCGTGCTCTTCGCACACAGCTTCCCCGAAGGGCTCGCGATCGGGACCGCATACGCGTCGACCGCCGCCGGGCTCGGGACGTTCGTGATCCTGGCGATCGCGATTCAGAACATTCCCGAGGGAACCAGCGTGGCGATCCCGATGGATGCCTCCGGTTTCAGCCCTTGGCAACAGTTCTGGGCCGCCGTGGCGACGAGCGCTCCGCAGCCGGTCGGAGCACTGATCGCGTTCCTTGCCGTCAAGCAGGTCACGGGGCTGCTCCCGGTCTCCTTCGCCTTCGCGGCCGGGGCCATGCTGGCGCTGGTGGTCGTCGAGCTCGCCCCGCAGGCACTCGGCGGACGCGGTCGCCTGCTCGGCGCGGCCGGCGCCGTTGGCGGGGCCGTGCTGATGCTGGGTCTGAGCGCCCTTCTCAACGTCCAGGCATAGGCGTCGTCGCGAGGTGCAGCCGGGCGGCGTAGCCGCCGCGAGGGCTGTCGGGGCGCTACTCGTCGTCGGGCGGCGTCAGGGTGCCGAGCATCATCGGCTCTTTGTGCCACTCCTTCGGAAGGGCGACCTCAACGTCGAGCGGGCGCCCGGGAGGCTCGACATCGAGCTGCCCCTCCTCGCCTGCCAAGAAGGGCGCGAGGTATCGGCCGCCGACCTTGTTCGGAGGCCACCACAGGAAGTCCGACGTGGCCATTCCCTCTCCCCCTCCCCCTGCGACGTTCGAACGAAGGTTGAGCGACTCGTCCCCGGTCAGCAGCTTGCCCCGTAGCACCGGGCGGAACGGCCGCGGATCCACGGACGCACCGAATCTCGCCGCGATGTGCTCGGCCGCCGCGTCGGCCTGCTGGGTGCCCAGACCGCCCTGCTTGATCGGGAAGTTGGTTCCGTCTCCGGCGGCATAGACGTGATCCACGCCCGGCACCCGGGCGTGCTCGTCGATTGGTATGAACCCGTTCTCATCAGCAGGAAGCCCAGCCAAGCGCGGACCCTCCAGGACGGGCAGGGCCACGCAAGCCGCGACCTCCAAGCGCTCGTGCGCCGGGGTGAGCTCCAGAGATCCGGAATCGCCTTCGGCTGCCCGAGCACCGGTCCGGAGCTGGATTCCGCGGGCCTTCAGCAGTGAGGCGACCGATTCGCTGGCCACCGGTCCGAAGATCGCCAGCGGAGCCGCCTCGGGCGTGACGACCACGCACTCGAGCTCACGCAGCCCGAGCTCGACCGCCCTCCTGCGAGCCATCAGCGCCAGCTCATAAAGGGGAAGCGGCCACGTCGCGCCGCTCGGAACCACGAAGGCGATCCTCCGCGACTCGCGGCTCGCGGCCTGGGTCAGCAACTCGTCGATCGCAAGCTGCCCTCCGGTCGCCCAGAGGGTCGTCGCCGACGCCAATGCGGGAACGCTGCTCGCACCGACGCAGACGACTGCGTCGTCGTAGTGGAGCGTCGATCCGTCGCCGAGCTCAGCTGTGCGCTCCATGGGCCGGATCGCCGCGAGGGACTGCTGTATGAACTTGGCGCCGAGCTCCTCCGCGATCGGCGCGAGAGCACGTTGCTCGGCGGGTTGATGCGAGAACGGCTCCTCGACCAGGAGCGGCCTGTAGACGAAGTCGGGATCGGGCGCAACGAGGGTGAGCGACACCTGCTCGGGGGCGAGATCGCGCAACGCGAGCAGTGCCTCCAGACCGGCGATCCCACCTCCGGCGATCAGCACCTCTGCGGGCTGGTGAGCGCGCGGTTCGTCCACGCGCTCAGCTTATGCCCCGCGGGGGCAGCGTGCGTGATGAGCTGGCCGGCGGAAAAGCCCCGTTCCCCAGGGCCGGCGGCTCCTGAGGCTAGGCTCCCCACTGATCTCGAGCCGAAAGGAGCCATTGATGTCATCGGAGACCGTTCCGGAACCGCCTGTGTTGTTCGCCTACGACGGCTCGGAGCTTGCCAGAGCCGCGATCGAGCAGGCCGGCACCCAGCTTCGCACCGGCCGACCGGGCCTCGTGCTCACTGTGTGGCAACCGCTTGAGTCGATTCCGTTCGCCCAGTTCGCTGTGATTCCCCAGGAGGCGCTCGAGGCGACGGCCGACCAGGCTCTCGAGACGGCGAGGGAGGGCGCCGAGCTCGCCCGGGCTGCTGGGTTCGATGCATCCCCGCTGGCCGAGGCCGGCCCATCGACCTGGCAGCGAATAGTCCAGGTCGCAGACGACAACGACGCGGCGATCATCGTCCTGGGCTCACACGGTCGGTCGGGCGTCAGATATGCCGCGATGGGCAGTGTCGCGACAGCGGTCGCGCACCACGCGCGGCACGCGGTGATGATCTCGCGACGCGCCTAGTCGTTTGAGCAAGCGGCCGCCCGTTCGCCATCTCCAGTGGCGCCTCACCCACCGGCGTCCGCACCTGGCCCGGCGAGGCACCGCGCTGGCGCTGCTCGCCGTGATCGGACCGGGTGTGCTCGCCGGGCTCTCGGATGACGATCCGGCGGGCATCACGACCTACTCCATCCTCGGGGCAAAGTACGGCTACGAGCTGTTGTGGGTGCTCGCCCTGTCAACGGCTGCGCTGATCATCTTCCACGAACTGGGCGTCCGCATGGGGATCGTCACCCGAAAGGGCCTGCTGGCCCTGGTGCGCGAGCACCACGGAAGGGCGGGGGCCGGCATCGCCCTGATCGCGTTGGTGATCGCGAACTTCGGCACGCTGTGTGCCGAATTCGCCGGCGTGGCGGCGGGAGCGGGACTCCTCGCGGGAATCAGCCGGGGCGTCAGCGTCCCGCTCGCTGCGGTTGGCGTCTCGGCGCTCGTTCTGCGTGGATCGTTTCACCGCGTGGAGCACGTCCTCTTGGCGCTCAGCGCGGTGTTCGTGGCGTACATCGTCTCGGGGTTTCTCGCCCATCCCGACTGGGCCGCGACCGCCAGGGGCCTGGCTGTGCCCGAGATGCCGCTGAACCGCGACGCCGTTCTCGTGGCCGTAGCCACCCTGGGCACGACCCTCGCACCCTGGGGGCTGGCGTTCATCCAGTCATACGCCGTCGACAAGCGCCTCACGGTCCACGACATTCGCTATGAGCGAATCGACGTCATCGTCGGCGCGGCGATGACCGGGGTCATCGGGCTGTTCATCGTGGTGGCCTGTGCCGCGACGCTGCATGTGAGCGGGGTCACGATCCATGACGCCAGAGACGCCGCCAGGGCCCTCGAGCCCCTGGCCGGAAACGTCGCCGCAACGCTGTTCGGGGTCGGCTTCTTGGGCGCCGCGTTGCTGGCCGCGGCAATCGTTCCCCTTTCCACCGCATATTCGGTCTCCGAGACGTTCGGAGCGCGGGCCGATGTGGACGACACCCTCCGCGAAGCGCCCGTCTTCTACGCGACCTTCGGGGGGATCGTCTTGCTCGCGGCAGCCGTGGTGCTTATCCCATCGGCGCCCCTGATCCCCATCTTGTTCCTGTCGCAGGCTCTCAACGCCGTGCTGCTTCTCGTGCTCCTGCCCTTCATGCGGCAGCTCGCCAAGGACCCCGCCGTCATGGGGCAGCACGCCATGGGGCTCGGGGGTCGCCTGGCCACCGGATTCGGGCTGGGCCTGGTGGCGGCTTCGGTTCTCGCCCTCTTGGCGCTGACCGTGGTCTAGCCGCTCGCCTTCGTGCCGCGCCGATCGTGCCATCGTCCGATAGGCCCAGCTTGGCCGCGAGCATTCTCAACCCGCGTCCCACGACTCCGCCCGATCAACTTCGACGCGCTGGGTGACCGCCAGCGGTATGTGGCCGGACGGACCGCCCCATAGAGTCGATTAGATGGAGACAGGACTCGTGATCGCGATCCTCCTCGCGATCGGCTTTGCGATCACGAACGGGCTGCACGACGCATCGAACGCCATCGCGACGCTCGTGGCGACCCGCGCCGCGACCCCTCTCCAGGGGATCTTGCTCGCCGCGGTCTTCAATCTCCTCGGGCCCCTTCTGCTCGGCGCCGCCGTAGCCGACACGATCGGCGGGATCGTCACCGTCGCCCCTTCGGTCGCCACCGAGGTGATCGGATCGGGGCTCGCCGCCGCGGTCGCCTGGAACCTCCTGACCTGGCGCTGGGGGCTTCCCTCCAGTTCCGGGCACGCGCTGGTCGGCGGCCTCGTGGGCGCCGCCCTCGCGGAGGGCGGAGTCGCGGCGGTTCGCTGGGGCGGCCTCGACGGGCTTCATCCCGTGGGCGTCTTCGGCACCTTGATCGCCCTCGCCATCTCGCCACTCCTGGGCGCGCTCGGCGCTCTGGTCGTGATCCGATCCCTTCGACGGCTTGCCCGACGGGCAACCCGGCGGTGGCACGGACCGGTTGGAGGCAGTCAATGGGTCACGTCCGCGGCGCTCGCCTTCAGCCACGGCGCGAACGACGCGCAGAAGTCGGTCGGCGTGATCGCCGCCCTGCTCCTTGCAACGGGACACGTTCACACCCTCGCCGCGCCGAAATGGGTGGCGGTCATATGCGCGATCGCGCTGACAGCGGGCACTGCGCTCGGTGGATGGCGGATCATTCGGACCGTGGGACGGCGCATCTACCGGATCGAGCCGATCGAGGGCTTGTCGAGCCAAACGGCCTCGGCCAGCGTCATCTTTGGCGCCTCGCTCCTGGGCGCGCCAACCTCCACCACCCAGGTCGTCGCGTCCTCGGTCGCGGGAATCGGCGTGGGGCGAAAACGCCTTCATCACGTGCACTGGGCCCTGGTGCGCCAGATGGGCATCGCCTGGATCGTCACCATGCCTGTCACGGCGGCCCTCGCCGCCGCCGTCCTCGTGATGGTTCGATGGCTCATATGAACCGCTCCCATTGGTTCCTGCCCGAGACGCCGGACATCCTCGGGCTCCTTCGTCGCCAGGTCGCCGTGACGATCGACGGCCTGAGCGCCTTCGCGGCCTGGGCCGACGGGGACGCGACTGCAGCGCGCGCCCTGGACGATGCCGAACATCGCGCTGACAGCGCCAAGCGCGAGCTCTTTGGCGCATTGCGGGTTGCGTTCGTCACCCCCCTCGAGCCGGAGGACGTCTTCGCGCTCTCGCGCGGCATCGACTGGATCCTCGACTGGTCGCGGGACCTCGTCAACGAGGCGCGGGTCATGGCATGCCCCCCGGACCCGGGAATCGCCGAGATGGCGACCCTGCTGCGCGGAGCCGTCGGGCACATCGACGAGGCGATCGCCCACCTGGGATCCGACGCGGGCCGTGCCACCGAGGCTGCCGACGCAGCACTCGAGGTCGAGCGCCAGCTCGAGCGGACGTACTACCGCGGCATGGCATCGCTCCTCGAGGTCGAGGACACGCGGCGACGGATCGCGAGCCGCGAGCTCTACCGTCGCTGCTCGAGGATCGGCGAGATGGTCGTCGACGTAGCCGAGCGTGTGATCTACGCAGTCGTCAAGCAGAGTTGACCCGTTCCACAACCGGTGGGCGTCTCGCGAACGCGGCGTCATCATCCGAGCCCGTGCGGTCCGGGAGGTCGTTCGCAATGAAGCTCGCGCCACTCCGTAGCGGGTACGGATCACGGTTCAGCAGCCAGCCACGATGGCGGATCGCCCCGGGTCCCATAGCCTGACTGCATGCTCACCAAAGGACGCACCCCGGGTGCCGGCTCCTCCGCGTCGCTAGCCGACGTGTATGTCTCGGAGGTGATGCATCGGGGCGTGTTCACCTGCTCCGGGGAAACGCCGCTGGCTGAGGTGGCCAGGCTGATGTCGCGCGAACGGATCCACGCCGTCGTCGTCAGTGGCGTCACCCCTGAGGCTTCATCGCAGGACCGCCATCCGTGGGGGGTCGTATCCGATCTGGACCTCGTGGGTGCCGCGCTGGCGAATTCAGACGCCGCCTCCGCAGGCGTGATCGCGGCGATGGAGTTCCTGACCGTCGATGCAAGCGAGACGCTCGAGCAGGCGGCGCACCTGATGACCGAACACGAAGTCCATCACCTGATCGTGGTCGAATCGGCGACGGGTCACGCCGTGGGGGTCCTTTCGACGCACGACCTGGCCAGGGTGATCGGGTCCGGAACGGACTAGACCATGCTCGACAAGATCATCATCGGCTATGACGGCGGCTCGGAGGCCGCAGACGCACTCGCCCTCGGGCGATCGCTGGCCAGCCTGACCGGCGGTCGCCTGATCCTGGCGGCCGTCCTCCCGGTCAAGGAGGAACCGATCGGGCGAAACGGCTACGAGCAGGCGCTCAAGGAGGACTCCGACCGGCTGTTCGCTGAGGTGCTCCCAGAACTCGACGGACTTGACGTCGACACGAGGGCCCTCGGCGAGGGGCTGCCCGCGGACGCCCTCCGGGGCCTGGCGCTGGCCGAGAAGGCCGATGCCATCGTCGTCGGCTCCACGCACCGCGGGCCACTCGGGCGCATCTACCCCGGTAGCGTCGCCGAGCGCCTCCTCCACGATGCGCCCTGCGCGGTGTCGGTGGCGCCGCGGGGCTTTGCCCGTCGCGAGTCGACCGAGCTGCGAGTCCTCGCCGCCGCCTTCGACGGCTCGCCCGAATCTGAGGCCGCACTCGGGCTCGCCATCAGGCTCGCCGCGGAGGCGCAGGGAACCCTGCGAGTGCTCACGGTGCACGAACCGTTCACGCCCGGGACCGCGGTGGTCGCCCCAATGGGCACCACCGACGTGGGCGCGGCAACTCAACGCGAGGCCATGGAGGCGCGCCTCCATGACGCTGTCGCCGAGCTGCCGCCCGCGATTCGCGCCAAGGGCCTCCTGCTCAAGGGTCAGGCGGCTGACGAGCTGCTCGACGAGATCGAGCTCGGCGTCGACCTCCTGGCGATGGGAACCCGCGGTCGTGGCCGCTTGGGCCGTGCCGTGCTCGGCGGTGTCTCGGCAAAGGTCATCCGAAGCGCCTCTTGTCCCGTGATCGTCCTGCCCAAGGCCCCCGACCCCAGTCAGCGAACGGCAGCCGGCACGGCCGCGGGTGCCGGCTGATCCGGAGCCACGGGCCATTCAGCGAGTTGACCCAAGGAGCCGAATGTCACCAGTGAGAGTCGGAATCAACGGATTCGGCAGGATCGGGCGAAACCTGATCCGAGCCGCACACGAATCGCGGAGTGAGCTCGAGTTCGTCGCCGTGAACGACATCGCCGATCCGACAACTCTCGCGCATCTACTCAAGTACGACTCTATGTATGGGCGGTTCCCGGGCGAGGTGGAAGCCGGCGAGGGGGCGATCCGCATCGACGGGCGGGAGGTCGTGGTCTTGGCCGAGAGAGACCCGGCCGCGCTTCCCTGGGGGGATCTGGGGGTGGAGGTGGTGATCGAATCCACCGGGCTATTCCGAAAGCGCGATGCCGCCGCCAAACACCTGGAGGCCGGAGCGAGAAAGGTGATCATCTCCGCCCCGGCAGGTGACCCCGACGTCACCGTCGCGCTGGGGGTCAACTTCGACCACGTCTACGACCCCGAGCGGCATCAGATCATCTCCAACGCCTCCTGCACCACCAACTGCCTCGCCCCAGTGGCGAAGGTCCTCAACGAGACCGTCGGGATCGATCGCGGCCTGATGACCACGATCCACGCCTATACGGCAGACCAGCGCCTTCAGGACACACCGCACAAGGACCTTCGCCGGGCCCGGGCTGCGGGAATCAACTTGATCCCGACGACGACGGGCGCGGCGAGGGCGGTCGGCGTGGTATTGCCCGAGCTCGAGGGAAAGCTGAACGGGATCGCGGTACGCGCTCCGGTTGCCACGGGCTCGGTCGTGGATCTGGTCTGCTCGGTCTCCCGAGAGACCGACGTTGACGAGATCAACGGCGCCATGAGAGCGTCCGCAGAGGGGCCACTTGCCGGGATCCTCTCCTACACCGAGGACCCGATCGTCTCCACGGACATCGTGGCCGACCCGCATTCGTCGATCTTCGATGCGGGCCAGACCATGGTCATCGACGGACGGCTGGTCAAGACGGTGGCCTGGTACGACAACGAATGGGGATACTCCAATCGGTGCATAGAGCTTGCCGCCAGGGTCCTGGAGCCAAAGCCGGCGACGACGATCGTCGCCTAGGCTCATTGCGAGCGAGCCCCACCGACGCACGGTGGGGACGTGACCACACTCGATCAGGGCCCGTCGCCGCGAGCCTGGCTGCCGCCGAGCCCATGATCGACGGGGCCGAGGCCCCCAATGGCTGACACCTACCCGTCGCACCGCGAGGCCGACGTCGTGCTGCGCGACGGGTCCACGCTGTCGGTGCGTCCCGTGCGCGATACCGACGAGCCGGGGCTGCGCACGTTCTACGACGGTCTGTCCGAGCAATCCAGGACGTTTCGATTCTTCTCCGCGGCGGCGAGCACCTCCTCCGTGGTCGCCCGCGCGCTCGCCGTCGACCATCGCGACACGTTCGGCCTGGTGGCGACGAGGGGGGCCCGCGCGGAGCTGGTCGCGCACGCGATGTACGCGCGGAGCAACGGGCCGCGACGCGCCGAGGTTGCGTTTGCGATCGCCGATGAGATGCAGGGTTTCGGGGTGGCGACGATCCTGCTCGCACACCTCGCCGAGACCGCCGCTGACAATGGCTTCGAGGTCCTCGAGGCAGAGGTGCTTCCTGAGAACCACCGCATGCTCGAGGTCTTCCGTGAGAGCGGCTTTCCGATCGAGCTCTCGTCGGCCCCCGGCTCGATTCAGGTCGAGTTGCCCACCTCGCTGTCCGCCGAGTCGATCGAGCGCTTCGAGCAGAGAGACAGGATCGCCGCCGCGGCCGCCGCGGCGAGCTTCTTCGAGCCGCGGTCCGTAGCCGTGATCGGGGCGTCGCGACAACGCGGCACGGTCGGTGGTGAGATCTTCCACAACCTGCTCGAGGGCGGCTTCACGGGAGTGGTTCACCCCGTCAACCCGAGCGCCGAGGTGGTTCAGTCGGTGCGTGCGTACTCGACGATCGAGGACGTTCCCGACCCGCTCGACCTGGCCGTGATCGCAGTTCCCGCGGAGGCGGTGACCGGGGTCGCCCGGCAATGCGCCGCCAAGGGGGTGGCCGCGGTGGTCGTCATCTCGGCCGGCTTCGCGGAAACGGGCGCGATAGGCACGGAGCGACAGCGGGAGCTGGTCGAGGCCTGCCGAGAGTCCGGAATGCGCCTGATCGGGCCGAACTGCCTCGGCATCCTCAACACCGTCCCGGCGATGCGCCTCAACGCGACGTTCGCCCCCACCATGCCGCCGCCCGGAAACGTCGGGTTCATCTCGCAGAGTGGCGCCCTGGGCCTCGCCGTGATCGAGCTCGCCCGGGACCGAGCACTCGGGCTGTCCTCGTTCGCCTCGATCGGAAACCGCGCGGACATCACCGGAATCGACCTACTCGAGTACTGGGAGGAGGACGACAGCACCTCGGTCGCGCTGATCTACATCGAGTCCTTCAGCGACCCGCCACGGTTCTCCCGCGTCGCCCGGCGGATGGGGAGGCAGAAACCGATCGTTGCGGTGAAGAGCGGGCGCTCGCGGGCCGGCGCGCGCGCGACGTCGTCTCACACCGGGGCCCTGCTGGCGGCCTCCGACGTGACCGTGGACGCTCTCTTCAGACAGGCGGGCGTGATCCGCGCCGAAAGCCTGGCCGACCTCCTCGATGTGGCGTCCCTGCTGGCCAATCAGCCGCTTCCGAAAGGACGGCGGGTGGGCATCGTCACGAACGCCGGAGGCCCCGCGATCATGTGCGCGGACGCCTGTGAGGCCGCCGGTCTCGAGGTTCCCCCTCTGCCCGAGACGGTCGAGGGCGCGCTCCGTGAGTTGCTGCCCGCCGAGGCGTCGACCGGGAATCCGGTCGACATGATCGCGACCGCGTCGGCCGAGCACTACCGAACCACGATCGGCACGCTCTCGGCCTGGGAGGGGATCGACGCGCTGATCGTGATCTTCGTGCGTCCCCTGCTGACCTCCGCCGAGGATGTCGCGGATGCGATTCGACTGGCCCTCGACGAGCGCGCCAGGCCAATTCCCGTGCAGGCGGTCTTCATGTCATCCAAGGACCACGCGACGATGACGGCCGCGGGCGGCGTTCCCACGTACCTTTACCCGGAGGACGCCGCGCGTGCCCTGGCTCGGGTGGCGAGCCACGCGGAGTGGAGGGAGCAGCCGGAGGAGGAAGAGCCGCAATTGGCCGGCGTCCGGGCAGCCGAGGCGGCTGCGGTGATCGCCGAGGCCCTGGATTCCGCCCCGGGGTGGTTGGGCGTCGAGCAGGTCGCGCGGCTCCTCGACTGCTACGGGTTGCCCGGCCCCGAATGGCGGGACGCGCCGGACCCCGTGGCGGCCGGGCATGCCGCCGAGGACCTCGGCGGAGCCGTCGCACTGAAGGCGGTCGGCCCGGAGATCATCCACAAGACCGATCTCGGCGCGGTCAAGGTGGGCCTCTCGGGCGGCGCCGCCGTGTCGTGGGAGGCCGCCCGGATCGACGAGGCACTGGAGCGAGACGGGGCCATCCGAGAGCGGTTCATCGTCCAGAGGATGGTCGAGGGGGGTGTCGAGCTCCTGATCGGGGTGGTCGGTGATGCGGTCTTCGGTCCGGTCGTCGCATGCGGGGCGGGGGGAGTACGGGCCGAGCTCATCAAGGACGTATCGGTGAGGCTCAGTCCATTGACCCGGCGAGATGCCGGCGAGATGCTCCGCTCCCTGGCGATCTACCCGCTGCTGACGGGATACCGGGGCGCCCCGCCGGTCGACATCGCGAAGCTCGAAGAGGTGCTCCTGCGCCTCAGCGCGATGGTGGAATCCCACCACGAGATCGTCGAGCTCGACCTGAACCCCGTCGTGGCGACCCAGGACGAGGCGCTGATCGTCGACGCCAGGGTCAGGGTCGAGAGCCCGCCTCCCGCCCATCCCTGGCCCCGGGCATGGGCCGCAGGTCGCGGGGCGACCGCGTAGACCTTCAGAAGCCGCGCTTCTCCTTGAGGAGCTGGAGCTCATGCGTGATCCGGTCCTTCTCGGGTCCCTGCATGGCGCGGCGAAATCGGATGAAGTGGATCACGCCAGCCACCACGAAGACCACCGCCAGGATCGTGAATCCCACCATCTCGCCCGGTGAGAACACTCCCATCACGAGACGTAGACATAGAAGCCCAGGTACGCGAACCCTCCAAGCAGGAAGAGGCGGCTGAACCTTTCGAGCAATCTCGTCGAGTCGACCTCCTAGGGTCGTCGCAGTGACATGCCAACCTTAGACCCCGTGACCTGGCGCCGCATCCGGGAAAAGCCACAGACTCAGTCCGCGCGAGTCGCGGGCACGGCCGAGGAATCGCCCCGGGCGTCGGCCAGCTCGCGCAATTCGGTGATCGCGCCGCGAATCGCGCCCGCGAGCAGATCGAGTTCGGGCACCGAGTCTCGATCGGCGTTCAGGCAGAAGAACAACTCGCCGTCGTAGCTGAACACGGCCAAGCCGACCGAATGGCTGGCCGCCAAGGGCACCACTGGCCAGACCGAGAGCATCCGCGAGCCAAGGCAGTAGAGGGGCGTCTGGGGGCCCGGCACGTTGGTGATCGTGAGATTGAAGAGCCGCGTCGCGAACAGGCTCCGCGCGACGAAGCTGTGCAGGGCCGGTGGCGCGTGGCTTGCGAGGTCGATCAGCGTCGCCGACCCGGTCGCCTGGGAGCCCGCTTTGAGGCCTTCGGCCTCCTCGACCTGACGGCGGTATCGAACCAGAGGGTCCCCTTCGGCCAGCGGGAGCGCAACGAACAGCGAGGTGACCCGGTTGCCGAGCGCGAGCTGCTCGCCGGCCGAGCGGATGTTGACCGGGACCATCGCCCTGAGGCCCTCGGGCGGCAGAGCCTCCTCACGACTGCCCAGCAGTTCGCGCAGGCCGCTCGCGGTCGCTGCGAGGACGACGTCGTTCACCGTCCCCCCGAGGCTCCGCTTCACATCCTTGAGATCGGCGAGGGGGACTCGAAAGACCGCAAGCCTTCTCCTGGTGCCGATCGGGTCGTTGAGGCACGTCTCGGGGGCGGAGATCACCTCCTGGGTGATCAGGAGCTCGACCATCGCCCGCGCGCGGGAAAGGGCTTGGCCGGACGCGTGAGGGTCGCGTATGGGCGCCTCCACCGCGCCGACCGCGCGCCGGACCGCGGCGCCGGCCGCGTGGAGCGCCGCGCCCGCGGCGTCCAACGCGGCGCTCGTGACCTGCCCCACGACTCTGACCGGAAGCGGCGGCGATGACCCGCCCGACCCGCGCGAGGTCGGGTCACCGGGCATGGGCCCGCGCTCGGCACGATCGGCTGCCGGCGGCGGATCGCGGCGGGTGTCGAGCAGGGTGCGGGCCACGTCCACAGACCCGACGCCGTCAACCATGCAGTGGTGCGTCTTGGTGACCATCGCCCAACGCCCGTCGGCCAATGTCAGCAGGACGATCTCCCAAAGGGGTCGCGAGCGCTCCAGCCGCTGTGAGAAGTAGTCGCTCGCCCAGTCGAGCAGCTCTCGCTCGCCCCCGGGCTGCGGAAGCCCCGCCTCGGTCACGTGGCGGGCGATGTCGAATCGCTGGTCGTCCTGCCACCGCGGCCAATGAAGCCCGCCGGTTCGAGGCGAGGACAGGCGCTGACGGTACCGCGGCATCTCGCCCAGCCGGGTCATCACCTCGGCGCGCACCCGGTCGAGCGCCGGCGGCCCTCCCTCGGCCTGTGACTCGAAGAGCAGCACGCCACCGATGTGCATGTGAGCGCTCTCGTCCGCCTCCTCGAGCTCCAAGAAGGTCGCGTCGAGCGCCGACAGATGGGGCTCGTCAGACATCGATAGCCGCCCGTCGCTCATTCACTGATCGTCGCGCTCCACGGCCGGCCGAACAACCGCAGTATCTACGGAAGTCCCATCCGGGGACCCCGCCAACCCGCCTCTCGGAACGTCAGGAGCCCCCGTATGCGATCGCGGCCGCCAGGCCGCGCGACGAGATCATCCCGACCGGGCGCCCCGTCTCGGGCTGCACCACGATCAGGTGATTCACGCCTTGCTCGGCCATCATCGCCGCGGCACGCTGGAGCGACTCGTTCGAGGGGATGGTCGTGAGTTCCGTGCTCGCCACGTCCGCGGCGGACAGCGACTGAAGCTCGTCGGCGACCTTCGCGAGATCGATACTGCTCACGATCCCCCATAGGCCGCCCTCGCCTTGCATGTCGGACACGACCACGGAGTGGACGTCATAGCCGACCATCATCCGGGCGACGTCCGCGAGCTTCGTCTCGGGCCGGCAGGTGACGACCCCAACGCGCATCGCGTCATGGACCTTGGCGTCCTGGAAGGGAGGGCCAACGTAGCTGCGCTCCATCGGCCGAACGGTATCCGTTTTCTGCCGGGCGGCACGGGCGACGCCCCGGGGAGACTCCGGATCGCACGACAGGGAGCGCCGACGCGGTGGGAGACTACGGATCGGACGACCGGGGAGACAGCTGATGCAAGACGACGCCGTCGAACATAGCCTCAGCCGGTGGAATCGCTGGAGACGAGCTAGGAGATCTACGGATGACCGTCACGCTTGACGCGGTGAAGCCCTTTGCAGAGCTCTCGCGAGCAGATGTCGCCTACGCGGGCGGAAAGGGGGCCAACCTCGGCGAGCTGACCGCGGCCGGGATCCCGGTCCCACCGGGGTTCGTGGTCGGCGCTCCGGCGTACGCGGAATTCTGCGAGGCGGGCGGGCTCCGCGGGCGGATCACGGAACGCCTCCAGGACCTCGACGTGGACGACACCGAGGCATTGAGCGCGGCGGCCGTCGAGGTGCGGGCGATGGTGGAGGCGGAGCCGATCCCGGCCGGCGTCGAGGAGCGGATCCGGGCCTCGTACGCGGACCTCGAGGAAGGCTCGGAGAAGGCCCCGGTGGCGGTTCGCTCCTCGGCGACCGCCGAGGACACCGAGGAGGCGTCGTTCGCGGGCATGAACGAGACCATGCTCAACGTCCAGGGGGCCGACGCCGTGGTCGAGGCGGTGCGTCGGTGCTGGTCGTCGCTGTTCGGGGGCCGCACCGTGTTCTACCGCGCCAAGCGCGGATTCGGCCAGGCCGACATGGACATCGCAATCGTGGTCCAGCGGCAGATCCTCTCGACCCGGGCCGGAGTCATGTTCACGATCGATCCCGCGTCTGGCGCAGAGGACCGCCTGGTGATCGAGGGGTCGTTTGGGCTCGGTGAGGCGGTGGTTTCCGGCAGTGTGTCCCCCGATCGCTACGTGGTCGAGAAGCAGTCGCTCGCGATCCTGGCGCGCGAGGTGAAGCGCAAGGAGCTGGTGATCGAGCCGCAGCCCGACGGAGGCACTCTGACCCGCGAGCTGAGCGGCGACGAGGCGCTGCGGCCGGTGCTCTCCGACGACGAGGTGCGCGAGGTCGCCGAACTCGGCCGGCGCATCGAAGGCCACTACGGAACGCCCCAGGACACCGAGTGGTGCTTCGACCCCGACGGACGCGCCTGGATGCTCCAGTCGCGCCCCGTGACCTCGGCGGGTGGCGCGCCAGCGGGGGCGGTGGCCGACGGGAAGATCCTGGTGCGCGGATTGGGCGCCGCCCCGGGCACCGCCAGCGGTCACGTGCGGGTGATCAGGGAACTCGACGGAGCCGAGGCGCTGACCGACGGCGAGGTGCTGGTCACCCACATGACGGCTCCCGACTGGGTGCCGCTGATGCGACGGGCGGCCGCAATCGTCACCGACTCCGGCGGGATGACCTGCCACGCCGCGATCGTGTCGCGCGAGCTCGGCATCCCCTGCGTGGTGGGCACGGCCGAGGCGACCGAGAAGCTTCGGGACGGCGAGGTGGTCACCGTCGATGCAGGGCCGGGCGAGATCCGCGAAGGAGCCGCGCCGACTCAGCCCGCTACCGTCGCGCCGACGGTAGGCGCCACGGCGGCCCCGGTGACCGGCACAAAGCTTCTCGTCAACCTCTCCGAGCCGTCGCAGATCGAGCGCGCAGCCGCTCTCGAGGTCGACGGCGTCGGCCTGCTTCGCGCCGAGCTGATGGTGATCGAGGCCCTCGAGGGCGCACATCCGAGGCTGCTGATCGAGGAGGGCCGAAGCGATGAGTTCGTCTCCCGAATGGCGGATTCCCTGACCTCGTTCGCGAACCGGTTCGCGCCGCGGCCGATCACCTATCGGACGATCGACTTCCGCACCAACGAGTTTCGCGGCCTGGACGGAGGGGAGCGCTTCGAGCCCGAGGAATCGAACCCGATGATCGGGTTCCGTGGCGCGCTGCGCTACATGCGCGAGCCTGACCTGCTCGGCCTCGAGCTCGAGGCGATCGCCCGCGTCTGGGACGCCGGCCACACGAACTTCCACATCATGGTCCCGTTCGTTCGAACGCCGCGTGAGTTGGTCGCCTGTCGCGACCAGATGGAAGCGGCGGGCCTGCTGTCGCGCCCGGGATTCGAGCTCTGGGTGATGGCCGAGGTCCCGTCGGTCCTCTTCCACCTCGAGCGCTATGCGAAGCTTGGCGTGGCGGGCATCTCGATCGGCTCCAACGACCTGACCCAGCTCTTGCTCGGCGCGGACCGCGACTCCGAGGTGGTCGCGGAGATCTTCGACGAGCGCGACCTCGCCGTCACCGACTACCTGAGCGAGCTGATTCCGAAGGCCCGCGGCCTCGGGCTCCAGACGTCGATCTGCGGTCAGGCCCCTTCGGTCCACCCCGAGTACGCCGAGATCCTGGTGCGAGCCGGCATCGATGCGATCTCCATCAACATGGATGCCGTGGACCGGGCCCGACGACTGGTTGCGGCTGCCGAGCAGCGGCTGGTCCTCGAGTCGGCTCGTGACGCCGCCGCCCGCTAATCGGACTACGACCAGCCGGGGAGGGGCACCGCCGGAGGGCTTCGGCGTCGACGCCTGACGACGGCTACCTTGGACCGTCAGATCGTCTCAGGAACCATCTCGATCGCCCCGCACGGGCACTCCGAAACGCAGATCCCACAGCCCTTGCAGAAGTCGAGGTCGATCTCGTAGCGCTCTCCCGGCTCGCCAAGCTTGACCACGGCGTTGTCGGGACAGACGCCGTAGCAGTTGTCGCACGAGAAGCAGCTGCCGCACGAGAGGCAGCGTCGCGCTTCATAGAGCGCGTTCGACTCGTCGAGACCCTGGACGACCTCGTCGAAGGTGGACGCGCGCCTGGCGGCGTCGAGCCGGTCGCGATGTATGCGGGGCGCGTCGGAGTAGTACCAGGTGTTGAGCTTGTCGAAGCTGGCGAGCTCGTGCTTCGGGGGCGGCTCATACGGCGCTCCTCGAAGCCACGCATCGATGTTCTTCGCCGCCTTCTTGCCGTGGCCCACACCGACGGTCACCGTGCGCTCGGCCGGCACCATGTCGCCCCCGGCGAAGATCCCCGGATGCCCGGTCATCATGTTGGGAGCAACTTGGACCACCCCGTCGGCGACCTCGATCTCGGGAACGCCGTCGAGCAGCGAGAGGTCGGTCTCCTGGCCCAGCGCCAGCACGAGCGAGTCCGCCTCGAGCTCGTCGAGCTCGCCGGTCGGCTGTGGATAGCCGGACTCGTCGAGCTCCATCCTCTCCAGTACCAGCCTGCCGTCCTCGGCGTGCTTGATGGTCGACAGCCACTTCATCAGCACGCCCTCCTCTTCGGCCTCCTCGACCTCGAAGTCGTGGGCGGGCATCCGGTCGCGAGTCCGCCGGTAGACGATGATCGCCTCCGTGGCGCCGAGCCGCTTCGCGGTCCGGGCCGCGTCCACGGCGGTGTTGCCACCACCGTAGACGGCAACGCGACGCCCCAGAAGCGGTTGCTCCTCGCCCTCCATGCTGTGCAGCAGCGAGATCGCATCGAGCACGTGCGACGCCTCGCCGGCCGGGACATAAGCGCGCTTGCCGAGCTGGGCACCGATTGCCAGGAACACGGCGTCGAAGCCCCCCTCGCGCATCGAGTCGAGGACGCCGGTCACCTTCCGGTTCAGCTCCATCTCGACGCCCATGTCCAGGATGCGGCGCACCTCGGCGTCCAGAACGTCCCGCGGCAGCCGGTATTTCGGGATCCCGAAGCGCATCATCCCGCCGGCCATTGGCCCCGCCTCGTGGATCGTGACGCTGTGGCCGAGGCGGGCGAGGTGATATGCAGCCGACAGACCGGACGGCCCGGCGCCGACCACGAGCACGCGCTTGCCGGATGGCGCCGTGTCGACCTCGAACCCCCAGCCACGATGGATCGCCTCGTCGCCGAGGAAGCGCTCGACCGAGTTGATGCCCACGGCCTCGTCGAGCTGCCCGCGGTTGCAGGATGTCTCGCACGGGTGATAACAGACCCGGCCCATGATCGCCGGGAACGGGTTGTCTTCGACCAGCTTCCGCCAGGCACGCTCGTAGCCGCCATCGCCCGACTCCGCCTCGTAAAGCCAGCCCTGGATGTCCTCGCCGGCCGGGCAGGCGTGGTTGCAGGGCGGCAGCCGGTCCACGAAGACAGCACGCTCCGTCCTCCAGCTCCCCGTCTTGTTGGCCAGACTGGAGCCGACGTCCAGCGTGATCGCGAAGGGCTTTTGCCTTTCCGTCATTGCGCTCCGTGCTGGGTCTCGGCGAGCAGCCGCATCAGGTTGCTCTCCTCCTCGGTGCGACCCGCCGCGTCCGGCTGACCCGCCGGAAGCCCGGCGGCGGCCGTTGCGCTGCCGGGCAGATCCCGAGCGGGGTCCGCGTCGAGCAGGTCGAAGCGACGGATGTTTCGGTCGGCGATCCCCTGGAGGCGATCGATCACGTCGGTGCGCTTCGGCTCCTTGAACAGGTGCGCGTAGCGGCGCTGGAGCTTCAGGTACTCCTCCACGGGGACCTGGCGGCGAATCTTCGAGACCCCGTCGAGCTCCCCGTCGACCGCCTCGAAGACGGGGAACAGCCCCGTCTCCTTGACCAGCCGGGCGAGGCGAATCGTGTCGCGTGATGCCGAACCCCAGCCGAGTGGGCAGGGCACGAAGACGTGGATGTAGCGGGCGCCGCGGAATTCCATCGCTCGCTGGACCTTGTACTCGAGGTCGCGCAGCTCGGCGACCGTGGCCGTCGCCACGTAGGGGATCTCGTGCGCCATGGCGATCAGGGGCGCGTTCTTGCCCTGGCCGAACACGTTGCCGGGCTCATCCCCGACCGGCTTCGTGTTGGCGGTTCGCGCCGCCGGCGGCGTGGCACCGGACCGCTGCACGCCGGTGTTCATGTAGGCCTCGTTGTCGTAGCAGATGTAGAGCACGTCGTCGTTTCGCTCGAACATCCCAGACAGACAGGCGAAGCCGATGTCCACGGTCCCCCCGTCGCCCCCCTGGCCGACGACCCGGACGTCTTCACGGCCCTTGACCTTGAGCGCCGCGGCGATCCCGGTCGCGACGGCGGGGGCGTTCCCGAACAACGAGTGAATCCACGGCAGCTGCCAGGAAGACTCGGGGAAGGGCGTCGAGAAGACCTCGAGGCATCCGGTCGCGTTGGCCGCGATCACGCGTCCGTCGGTGGCCCGCATCGCGGCGTCGAGCGCGTAGCGCGCGCCGAGGGCCTCGCCACAGCCCTGACACGCCCGATGCCCGGAGGTGAGGGTGTTCGAGCGTTCCATCCGCGCCTGCACCGAGCGCTGCTCGGGGTCCAGCAGGCGGTTGCCGGCCACGAAGGTGCCCGCCTGATAGAGCTTGATCTCTTGATATGGCAAAGCTGTTCTCCTAGTGGGAGCGGGCGGCGACGATTCCGATGTCACGCAGGATGTTCTCGGCATGGGGGCCGGTGCGCCCCTCGCCCCCTGCCCGATCGATCTCGCGGGCGACCAGTTCGGAGTCGAGGTCGAGGAAGGTCAGCCGCCCGCTCACCAGCCGGTCCTCGATCGCGTCCTCGAGCAGTCCATGCAGCGAGCGCTTGGTGATCGGCCGCCCGCCGAGCCCCGCGACGACGTCGTAGACCGTGGAGACGCGCCCCGAGAGCGCGAGCCTCACGTTCTGGCCGACGATGCCACCGGCGCCCACCGCGAAGGCCTTCTCGATCACCACCACCCGGTCCGCTTCCTCGAGCGCCGCCCTGACCTCCTCCAGCGGGTAAGGCCGGAAGCACTTGATGCCGAGCGCGCCGATCTTGGTTCCCCGGTCGCGAAGCTCGTCGACCACGTCCTCGATCGTCCCGAGCACCGAGCCGAGTGCGACCACGATCGTCTCGGCGTCGTCGGTGCGGTAGGCGCGGACCAGGCCGCCGGACTCGCGCCCGAACGACTCCGCGAACTCGCCCGAGATCCGGGGGAGAGCGTCGAGCGCCTGCATCTGCTTCGCATGCATCAGGTACTTGACCTCGGTGAACGCCTCGGGCCCGACCATCGCGCCGATCGTCACCGGGTCGGCGGGGTCGAGGAGCTGCCGTGGCTCGAACGGCGGCAGGAACCGATCGACCTGTTCGGGCTCCGGGATCTCGACCTCCTCGACGGCGTGGGTGA
The DNA here is from genome assembly GCA_963720685.1 of uncultured bacterium. Taxonomy (GTDB): domain Bacteria; phylum Actinomycetota; class Thermoleophilia; order Solirubrobacterales; family 70-9; genus AC-56. The sequence continues at coordinate 88,976 of CAVRGF010000006.1, forward strand.
GGATGAACCCATCCATGCAGACCATCACCGGCACCGACAGCTCCTCGGCCAGCTCGTAGGCCTGGATGTGCAGGTCGAGCGCCTCCTGGTTGGACTCGGCGTAGATCTGGATCCAGCCGGAATCACGCTGGGACATCGAGTCGGAGTGGTCGTTCCAGATGTTGATCGGCGCGCCGATCGCGCGATTGGCGACCGTCATCACGATCGGCAGGCCCAGCCCGGAGGCGTTGTAGAGCGCCTCGACCATGTAGAGGAGGCCCTGACTCGCGGTCGCGGTGTAGGTTCGTGCGCCGGCCGCCGAGGCGCCGATGCAGGCCGACATGGCGGCGAACTCAGACTCGACCATCAGGTACTCGCAGGGCGCCAGCTCGCCGGTCCGGACCATGTCGGAAAGGCTCTCGACGATGTGGGTCTGGGGGGAGATCGGGTAGGCGCTGATCACCTCGGGCCGGCAGAGCGCGACCGCCTCGGCGATCGCGCGGGAGCCCTCGATCTGCTTACGCAAGGGTGGGCTCCCCGAGCTCGTCGCGGACGCGCTCGAACGCAGCCTCGGCCGCGGCGACGTTCCGGTCGCCGATCGGACCAGGAAAGCGCTCGCGGATGGCGCTCGCGATCGAGGCAAGCGAAACCACCCCGCTGAGCGCGGCGAACCCCCCCAGCAGGACCGCGTTCGGAAGCGGACGGCCCAGGTGCTCGCGCGCAAGATCGGTCGCCGGAATCGCCAGCCGCCGCCGCTCGCGAAGCGTGGCGGCGAACTCGCCGAGGCCGAGCTGGTCGAAGTCCCGCGTTGAGTTGATCAGCACGTAGCCGTCAGGTCCGAGCCCGCTGAACAGGTCGACCTGATGGAGGAGGGTCGGGTCCTGGACGATCAGCGCGTCCGGCTTCGAGATCGGCTCGCGGGCGCGGATCGGGCGCTCGTCGATGCGACAGAAGGAGACCACGGGGGCGCCCATCCGCTCGGAGCCGAAGGTCGGAAAGGCCTGCGCGTGACGCCCCTCGGCGAATGCCGCAACCGAGAGCAACTCGGCCGCCGTCACCACGCCCTGCCCCCCACGGCCGTGGATGCGCACCTGGAACATCAGGTGGCGGCCTCGGGGGCTCGTGCCATCGGGTGTCGGATCACCCCCCAAGTTCTCCCATACCCGCCGGCTCACGGCATCAGTACCCGCTACTGAATCAGCATCAGGGTACGGCCCCGGCCGATCCGGGCGGGAACTCCTGATCGGGGCGCTGGCGCTAACGTGCAGCGGACAGCAATGCGCCCGGGGAGCCAGAGATGTGCCTAGCGATCCCCGGCCAGGTGGTCGAGGTCGTGGACGAGCCGAACCGTCTCGCGACCGTGGATGTGACCGGGGTGTTGCGAAGGGTCAACGTCGGCCTGCTGGACGGAGGCGATCCCGCGGTCCCTGGTGACTGGGTCCTGATCCACGTCGGCTTCGCGATCTCGAAGGTCGACGAGCGTGAGGCGCGCGAGACCCTCGAACTTCTCGAGCGGATGGGCGACGCCTACGAGCAGGAGCTCGCGGAGCTCCGAGGCAGCGGGATCGAGTGAGCGACCCCGGTCCTCGTTGTGTGACCTGCGGCGACCTGGCCGAGCCGATGCGCGTGGCCGCCCTCGAGGGCGGGGCCTCGGAGCTCGCAGTGTGCGTGGGAGACGACGGGGCTCGTTGCACGGTGGACATCGGCCTCGTTCCCGACGCCGCGGTGGGCGAATCGCTTCTCGTGCATGCGGGCGCCGCGCTGTCGAGGCTCCCTCAGGATTCCCGGGACCGTTACTGACCGTGCGGTTCGTCGACGAGTTCCGGGACCCAGACCTGGCCAGGGCGCTCGCCGCGGAGATCCTCTCCTCGGTTGAGCCAGGGGACCACCTCAAGCTGATGGAGGTCTGCGGAGGCCACACCCACTCGATCTATCGGTACGGGATCGACGACCTGCTTCCCGAGGGGGTGGAGCTCGTCCATGGGCCGGGATGTCCCGTGTGCGTGATCCCGATGGGCCGCGTCGACGACGGCATCGAGATAGCGCGCCACGATGACGTCCTTCTTGCCTGCTTCGGCGACATGCTGCGCGTGCCCGGGTCGCAGGGGACGTTCCTCGATGCGAAGGCAGACGGTGCTGACGTGCGGATGGTCTACTCGCCCCTCGACGCCCTCCGGATCGCGAGGGAGAACCCCGACCGCCAGGTCGTCTTCTTCGCAATCGGGTTCGAGACCACCGCGCCGTCCACCGCCCTGACGCTTCAGCGCGCGAAACGGGAGGGCATTCGCAACTTCACCTGTCTCAGCAACCACGTCACGATCCTTCCTCCACTGCGAGCGCTGCTCGAATCGCCCGACCTGCGCATCGACGGCTTCATCGGTCCCGGCCACGTGGCGACCGTGATCGGCGCGATGCCGTTCGAGTTCGTCCCGCGCGACTACGGAAAGCCCGTCGTGATCTCGGGGTTCGAGCCGCTGGACGTGCTGCAGTCGATTCAGATGCTGCTCGCGCAGATAGGCGATGGTCGATGCGAGGTCGAGAACCAGTACAGCCGGGTGGTTCCGGCGGACGGGAACCCGAAGGCGCTCGAGTTGATGGCGGATGTCTTCGAGCTCCGGCCGCATTTCGAATGGCGGGGGCTCGGCTTCATCTCCCAGAGCGCCCTGCGGCTGAGCGACGCGTACGCCGACTTCGACGCCGAGCTTCGCTGGGAGGTTCCGGGCGTACGGGTCGCCGACCCGAAGGCCTGCCAGTGCGGCGAGGTGTTGAAGGGCGTGATCAAGCCCTGGGAGTGCAAGGTGTTCGGCACCGCGTGCACCCCCGAGCATGCGATCGGCACCTGCATGGTGTCGTCGGAGGGCGCCTGCGCCGCGTTCTACAACTACGGCCGTCTGGGGAGAGAGAAGGTGAAGCTGTGAGCGAGGGGACGGTGGCGGACCGCGAGCGCCGCAAGCTCCAGATCATCGAGACGGCCCGATCGAAGCCAGCCCGGTTCACGGACCGCCAGGTCACGCTGGCCCATGGCGCCGGCGGCAGGGCCACGCGCACGCTGGTGGAGGGACTGCTCGTGCCCGCCTTCGGCTCCTCGACGCTGGCCGACCTGGACGACGCGGCGCCGATACCCGGGGCGGGGTCGGGCCTTGCCATCACGACGGACTCCTACGTCGTCAGGCCGATCCGGTTTCCCGGCGGCTCGATCGGCGAGCTGGCCGTGAACGGCACCGTCAACGACCTGGCAGTCGCCGGCGCCCGGGCGCTCGCGCTCAGCCTCTCGCTGGTGCTCGAAGAGGGGCTGGCGGCAGACGAGCTCCGCGCCGAGGTCGACGCGATCGCCGCCGCCGCCAAGCGGGCGGGGGTCGAGGTCGTGGCGGGCGACTCCAAGGTCGTCGAGCGAGGGCGGGCGGACAAGATGTATGTCTGCACGACCGGGGTGGGAGAGCGCGATCCCCGTGCCCGGCTTGCGCCCTCCTCGATCGAACCGGGCGACCGGATCCTGCTGTCGGGAACGATCGGCGACCACGGCACCGCGATCATGCTCGCCCGGGGGGAGTTCGGCCTCGCGGCCGACATCGAGTCCGACACCCGTCCGCTGTGGCCGGTCGCCGAGACGCTGATCGGCACCGCCGGGCGTGAGCTTCGCTGCATGCGCGATGCCACTCGCGGTGGGGTCGCCTCCGTGCTCAACGAGCTGGCTCGCGCCTCGGGGGTCTCGATGCTCGTCCGCGAGTCGGCGATCCCGGTCCGGCCACCGGTCGCCGGAGCCGCCGAGCTCCTGGGGATCGATCCCATGCACATCGCCAACGAGGGGAAGCTCGTCGCGTTCGTGGCCCCGGAGGCCGCGGCGAACGCGCTTCGCGCCATGCGCGCGGTTCCGGGATGCGAGGAGGCGGTCGAGATCGGCGAGGCGTCCGCCGAGGCGCCGGGGATGGTGCTCGTCGAGACGCCCTTCGGCGGGCGTCGGGTGATGGACGAGCTGGTGGGCGATCCACTCCCGAGGATCTGCTGAGGAATGCACGAGCTCTCCCTGGCGACCGCGATCGTCCAACTGGTCGAGCGGCACGCCGCGGAGCGGCGGGTGGAGGTCGTGAACGTGAGGGTCGGGATGCTGCGTCAGGTCGTCCCGCGGTCGCTCGAGTTCCATTTCGAGTTCGCCGCGCGGGGCTCCGTCTGCGAGGGCGCACGACTCGATCAGGAGCTGATCTCGGCGCTCCTTCATTGCGAGGACTGCGGGCGCGAATGGGACCCGGCTCCGGATCCGGCCGAGACGGCGGGCGAGCTGATCGTCGCGTTTCGCTGTCCAGCGTGCCGATCGGCCCGGTTCGAGGTCGCCCGGGGCGAGGAGCTGGAGGTGGATTCGATCGAGGTTGCGGCCGAGGCGAGCGCTCGACCGCTCGACGATCAGGAGGAGCGATGCACCGCACCAAGGTGAGGGTGGCCGAGGACGTCCTCGACGCCAACGCGACCATCGCCCGTGCCAACCGGGAGGACTTCGACCGCCACGGCGTTGCGGCGGTCAACCTGATGAGCGCGCCGGGCGCCGGCAAGACCTCGTTGCTCGAGCGCGCCCTGAAAAGGCCCGCGGAGATTCGCGTCGGGGTCCTCGAGGGCGACGTGCAGGGGAGCTTGGATGCGGACCGGCTCGCGGCGCTCGGTGTCCCGGTGACCCAGATCAACACCGACCCCGGGTTCGGGGGGGAATGCCACCTGGACGCGAACATGGTCCGCGCCGCGATCCCGGCGTTGCCCCTCAGCGACATCGACCTGCTCGTGATCGAGAACGTGGGAAACCTCGTCTGTCCCGCCGAGTTCCAGGTCGGGGAACGTGCGCGGGTGATGGTCTCCGCCGTGACCGAGGGCGAGGACAAGCCGCTCAAGTACCCGCTCATGTTTCGCACCTGCGAGCTCGTGCTGATCAACAAGGTCGATCTGCTGCCCCACCTCGACTTCGACCTCGACCGCTTCCTGGCCAACCTCGAGGCGGTCAACCCGGGGGTCGAGCACCTGCTCGTCAGCGCGACGCGCGGCGAGGGCATCGACGCCTGGCGTGACTGGCTCCTTGCGCTTCCCGACCGGCTCGCCGCAGGCGCCCGAGCATGAGTGTCAAGACGGCGCAGGGGGACGCCGCTGCCAGGGCCGGGCTTGAAGCGCACCTGGAAGCGCTCCTCGAGCGGCGTACGGCCGCGAACCGGTACTTCTTCGAGCGGGAGGCCGACCGGCTGGCGCGCTGCTGCGCCGGCATCGCGGAGCGGTTTCGGCGGGGCGGTCAGCTGCTCGCGCTGGGGAGCTCGCCCGTGGCGCGCTCCGACGCCCACCACGTGGCGGTGGAGTTCGTCCACCCCGTGATCGTCGGCAAGCGGGCGCTCCCCGCGCTGGCGCTCGACGCCGCCGGCGTAGGGCCCTGGCGTGGGGCGGACCTGCTCGCCGAGCCCGCCGACATCGTGATCGGCTTCGGGGTCGGCGAGGACGGCGGCGAGGAGGCCGCCGCGCTCCAGCTGGCCCGCTCGCGGGGCTGCCTGACGATCGCCTTCCACCCCGGCCCCGCCGAATGGGTGTTCTCGCCGCCCGGAAACGACCCGTACGTTCGCCAGGAGCTCGTCGAGACCCTCTACCACCTGCTCTGGGAGCTCGTCCACGTGTTCTTCGAGCATGGGGCGGCTCAACCAGAGCGCCCTCGCTCGGAGCTGACACCCGAGACCGAGCGGCCGGCGGCGAGCTTTCTCTACCCGTTTCTCTCCGGCGCGCGAAGCGACCCCGAGGCCGTGATCGCCGATGTCCGGCGCTCGGTGATCGCGAAGGCTGACGAGGTGGCCGAGTTGCGGCGTCAGACGCTGACCGAGGGACGACGAGAGCTGATCGCGGCCGCCTCGGCGCTCCGTCGCTCCTTCGAGGGCGGTGGACGGCTGCTCGCCTTCGGCAACGGAGGCTCGGCAACCGATGCGATGGACGTCGTGGCCGACTTCGGATCCGGCGTCCACGTCGCGCGGCCGGCGCTCGCCCTCTCCGCCGACTCCGCGATCCTGACGGCGATCGCCAACGACGTCGGTCCGGACGAGCTCTTCAGCCGGCAGCTGACAGCGTACGGACGGCAAGGCGACATCGCGCTCGCGATCTCCACCAGCGGCAGCTCCCCGAACCTCGTGCGCGCGCTCGGCGAGGCCCGAGGGTTGGGCATGGGTACGGTCGCGCTCGTCGGCTATGACGGCGGGCGGATCGCCGCCGAGGAGCTTGCCGACCAGGTGATCGTTACGCGCTCGCAGCACATCCCCCGCATCCAGGAGGCGCAGGCGAGCGCCTACCACGCGCTGCGCGAGCTGGTCGAGCTCGCATCCGAGTAGGCGATGGCCGGCCGCCGCGTACGGGTCCACGTCGCGGGCACCGTCCAGGGGGTCGGCTTTCGGCCCTTCGTCCACCGCCTTGCATGTGAGCTCGGGCTCGGCGGATTCGTCCTCAACAACCCGTCGGGCGCTCTCTTGGAAGCGGAGGGCGAGGTGCCCCGGGTCGAGGAGCTGCTTGCCAGGCTTCCCGGAGAGGCGCCGCCGCTCGCGCGGATCGAGCGCCTGGTGGTTGAGCCGGTGGCGCCCCTGGGCGAGAGGGCGTTCCGGATCGCCTCCAGCGAGGCCCGCGGACGACCGCAGGCGGTGCTCTCCGCCGACGCGGCCACCTGCGAGGAGTGCCTCGAGGAGCTCTTTGACCCCGCAGATCGACGCCATCGCTACCCGTTCATCAACTGCACGAACTGCGGCCCCCGGTTCACGATCGCGCGTGGCGTGCCCTACGACCGGGCAGCCACGACGATGTTCTCGTTCGAGATGTGCCCCGAGTGCCGGCGTGAGTACGAGGACCCTCTCGACCGACGCTTCCATGCTCAGGCCAACGCGTGCGCTGCGTGCGGTCCCCACGTCGTGCTCGTCGATCGCGCTGGCCGGCCGATCCGGCCCGAAGAGGGGCGGGATCCCGTCACCGCCGCCGCGCAGGAGCTCCTCGCCGGCCGCATCGTTGCCGTCAAGGGCCTGGGCGGCTACCACCTGGCCTGCCGCGCCGACGACCGGGACGCGGTCGCGGCTCTGCGCGAGCGCAAGCATCGCCGCGACCGGCCGTTCGCGGTCATGGCGCCGAACGTGGGTGCGGCGCGCCGCCTGATCGAGCTCGGGGCGACAGAGGAGGCACTGCTGACCGGGCCGAGGTGTCCGATCGTGATCGCGCCTCGGCGAGCGAACGGTTCCGTCGCCGAGGGGGTCGCCCCGGGATCGCCCGAGCTCGGCGTGATGCTTCCGTATTCCCCGTTGCACCACCTTCTGCTCGCCGAGGTCCGGACGCCGCTCGTGATGACCAGCGGCAACCTCTCGGATGAGCCGATCGCGCACCGAGACGAGGATGCGCTCCGCCGCCTGGCTGGAATCGCCGATCTGTTCCTCGTCCACGATCGCCCGATCCAAACGCGCAGCGACGACTCGGTGCTGCGCTCCACACCGAGCGCCACCGGCCGCCCGCCCCTTCTGATCCGGCGCTCTCGCGGCTACGTCCCGGAGGCCCTCGACCTTCCGCTCGATTCGCCCCCGCTGTTGGCCGTGGGTGCGGAGCTGAAGAGCACCTTCTGCGTGGCAGCCGGACGGCGGGGATTCGTCGGCCACCACATCGGCGACCTGAGCACGTACGAGACCCTGATCGCCTTCCGAGACGGGATCTCGCACTTCGAGCGGATCTTCGGCATCGCGCCCGAGGTCGTCGCCCACGACCTTCACCCCGATTACCTCTCGACCGCGTATGCACACGAGCGCACCACGGCGAGGCGGATCGAGGTCCAGCACCACCACGCGCACCTCGCCGCCTGTCTTGCCGAGCACGGTGAGCTGGGCGCGGCCGTCGGCGCGATCTACGACGGCTTCGGGCTCGGGTCCGACGGCACCGCATGGGGGGGCGAGCTCCTGGTCGGCGGCCTCGATTCGTTCGCGCGCTTCGCGAGCCTTCTTCCCGTCCCCCTGCCGGGCGGCGACGCCGCCGTGCGCGAGCCCTGGCGCATGGCCTGCGCGTGGCTCGCGGCGAGCCTTGGCGAGGAGGTGCCGGAGCTTCCCGCCACGCTCGGGCGGGACGTGGAGCAGAGCGACTGGGAGCGGGTCGCGCGTCTCGCGGCCACCGGGCTCGCCTCGCCGCCGACGTCGAGCGCCGGCCGGTTGTTCGACGCAGCGGCGGCGCTCTGCGGGCTTCGCGCCAGGGTCGCTCACGAGGGGCAGGCGGCGATGGAGCTCGAATGGGCGGCCGACCGCCGCGAGCGCCGCGCCTATCCGCTGCCGCTCATTCGGCAGCGGACCACCGGATCGCAGCCCGGACCGGAGCGCGCCGATCCCGCGCTCCTCGACGCTCGGGAGACGATCGGCGCCCTGCTCGCCGACCTCAAGCGGGGAACCGACGTATCGGTTGTCGCGGCGCGGTTTCACAACGGGCTTGCCCGTGGAACCGCGGACGCGTGCGCACGCGAGGCGGCGGAACGCGGGATCGAGGTGGTGGTCCTATCGGGCGGCGTGTTTCAGAACACCCTCCTGCTCGACCGAACCCGGACGGCGCTCGAGCGCGCCGGCCATCGTGTGCTGGTGCCCGAGCGACTGCCGCCGAACGACGGCGGGATTGCGTTCGGGCAGGCGGCGGTCGCCGCGGCGCGGATCGCCGGGTAAGGGTCAGGCGCCACGGGTCTGGCGCCCGAGCTCGGCCAGGGCCAGTTCGGCGACCTCCTCGACCGCTCGGCGCACCCCCGGTGACAGGCCCGCTCCGGTGTCGAAGCCCGCGGCTTCGATCCCCAGCACCACGAGTCGCCTGGGCAGCCGGTTCAGGGAGCGCGCGAGCTCGACCACCTCGCGGAGGCCGAGCGCGTGGGTCGAGGCGCTCGGAAACCGCCGCTCGGGGATCTCGTCCGGTCCCACCTCCCAGCGGTGGATGCGCCCGGGCTCGTCGCCCTGCAGAGCGTCGATCACGATTGCCAGCTCTGCCCCCTCCCACAGATCGATCAGATCCGTGGGCTCGCGCTCGTGCTCGACCACGAGCAGATCCGGCGCGCGCTCGCGGACGAGCCGCGCGGCCTCGAGCCCGGCGCCGTCGTCCCCGCGCAGCCGGTTGCCGAGCCCCGCGACCAGCATCTCGGCACCGGTCACCTCCTCGTCGTCAGCCGCGATCTACCTCCATGCGCAGGAAGTGCGTCGAGCACGAGATGCAGGGGTCGTAGTTGCGGACCGCCTGCTCGCATCGCCACCGGAGCTCCTCGTCACCGAGTTCGAGGTTGGCCTGGACGAAGCCGCGAAGGTCATCCTCGATCGACCCCTGGTTCTGGGAGGTCGGAGGGATGATCCGAGCGCTCTCGATCGTTCCGTCCGCGTGCAGCTCGTAGCCGTGCCAAAGCATCCCCCGCGGCGCCTCCGTCCAACCCGACCCGGCGCCGGCCCGGGGCTCGAACGGAGCCGCAGGCGGATCGGGGGCCTGGTAGGAATCGATCAGGCGCAGCGCCTCGTCGGCTGCGTAGAGCATCTCGACGCAACGGACCACGATGCTCCGGAACGGATTGCGGCACACCGGGCCGAGGCCGGCGTCCAGGGCCGCCTCCCTGGCAAGCGGCGAGAGGGCGTCATGGTTGAGGCTGTAACGGGCCAGCGGCCCGACGATGTAGTTGCCGCGCTCACGCAACCGGGCGTGAAGGGCGGTCGAGTGGGCGACCTGCTCCTCGACCACCTGGTCGAGGAACTCGGAGGGCTGAATGTCGAGCCCCTTCGACGAGATGACCCTGCCCGATTCGATCGGGTAGCGGTCGGCGGCCCGAAGCGAGAGGAGCTCTGCGTCGAGCTCTCGCTCCGGGAACTCCAGCGAGCCGGTCCAGCTGACGGTCTCGACCAGCTCCTCGCGCGTGCGCTCGAGGCTCTGCGCCACAGGGGCGAGCTCGGCTGAGGTGGGGGCGCGGTAGAAACCCCCGACGCGCAGGTTGATCGGGTGCACCGCCCGCCCGCCGATCACACGCAGGAGGTCGTTGCCCGTCTTCTTGATCCGCAGGCCGCGCTCCACCAGCTCGCTGTGGCCGTCCCGGGCCATCTCGATCGCACCGGGATAGCCGAGGAAGTCCGGAGCGTGGAGGAAGAAGACGTGCAGGCCGTGGCTCTCGAGCCACTCGCCGCAGTAGATCAGCCGGCGAAGATCTCGGACCGGCTCCGACACCTCGATCCCGAGCGCGTCCTCCATCGCCGCGCAGGCACTCATCTGGTAGGCGATCGGGCAGATCCCGCAGATCCGCGAGGTGATGTCGGGGGCATCAGTGAGCGGGCGGTCGCGAAGGAAGGCCTCGAAGAAGCGCGGCGGCTCGTAGATCTCGAGCTCGACCTGCTCGACCCGCCCATCGCGCACCCGCACGTGTAGGGCCCCTTCCCCCTCCACCCGGGCCAGGGCCCCGACCTTGATCGTCGTCGTTCGGCCCTCCATCGTCAGCTCGCCGGCTTCGTGCCCCAGCGCCCGGGGCTCGTCGCCTGGTTGTCGTGCGGGCGGCGTTCCGGGTGCGGGCCCGGAGCACCCCCGCCCTCGACGGCGCGGCTCTCCGACGCGAACGCCTCGGCGAAGGCATTGAACTGCCGGTAACGCGGCACCAGGTCGCTCTCTGCGACCCCGAGCCCCTCGAACCAGTTGCTGATCGAGCGCGTGTTGGGCGTCTCCTTGGGGCCGAAGCACCCGTAGCACCCGCGATCGTAGGCGGGGCAGATCGCACCGCAGCCCGCATGGGTGACCGGGCCCAGGCACGGCGTCCCGTGAGCGACCATCACGCAGACGTTGCCGCGAATCTTGCATTCCATGCAAACCGACTGCGAGCTGATCGTCGGGCTTCGGTCGCTGAGGAACGCGGTGATCACCTCGAGCACCTGGCGGCTGTCCGGCGGACACCCCTGGAGCTCGAAGTCGACAGGCACATGGGCGCTCATCGGGGTCGAGGTATCGAGGGTGGAGATGTACTCGGGGCTCGCGTAGACCGCGGAGACGAATCCCTCCACGTCGGCGAAGTTCCGCAGGGCCTGGATGCCGCCGGCGTTCGCGCAGGCGCCGATCGTGACCAGCTTCCGGGACATCCGCCGGATCTCCCGGATCCGTTCCTCCTCCTCGGGGGTCGAAACCGAGCCCTCCACGATCGACAGGTCATATGGGCCCTCGGCCACGGCGCTGGTCGCCTCCAGGAAGTGCGAGATCTCGACCGCCTCCGGCAAGAGCAGGAGCTCCTCCTCGAGGTTCAGGATCGAGAGCTGGCAGCCATCGCAGGAGGTGAACTTCCAGACGGCGAGCTTGGGCTTGGGCGGCGGCGTCATCAGAGCTCCCGAATGGCGAACCACGGCTCCGCCTCATCCCAGGAGAAGACCGGGCCGTCGCGACAGACGAACGATGGCCCCCACTGACAGTGGCCGCAGTGGCCGACCGCGCAGCGCATGTTGCGCTCCATCGAGAGGAAGACTCGCTCACCGGGCAACCCGGCCGCAACCAGGGCTTCGACGCTGAAGCGCATCATGACCTCCGGGCCGCACACCATTGCGACCGTGTTGTCGCCGTCGAGCTCGGCCCGATCGACGAGGGCCGGCACGACCCCAACCTGGCCCGGCCAGCTCTGGTCGGCGGCGTCGACGATCAGCCGTGTCTCGATCTCGTCCCGCTCCGCCCACTCCGAGAGCTCGTCGCCGTAGAGCAACTGGTCCGGCGTGCGACTGCCGTAGAGCAGGATCACCCGTCCGTAGCGCTCCCGCTGCGCAAGGGCCGCATAGAGCACCGAGCGAAGTGGCGCCAGCCCCACTCCACCGGCCACGATCACGACGTCCCGACCTTCCGCCTCGGCCAGAGGCCAGCCGCGCCCGAAGGGACCGCGCACCCCGAGCTCATCCCCCTTGGCGGCGGCACATACCGCTCGCGTCGTGGCGCCGACCGTCCGCACCGTGTGCACGAGGCTGGCTGGCCGTCGCGGGTCACCGCTGACCGAGATCGGCACCTCGCCGGCGCCGAACGCATACAGCATCGTGAACTGCCCCGGCATGAATTCCAGCTCTTCGCCCCCGACCGACTCCAGCTCGAGGGTCCAGGTGTCCGAGGTCTCTCTGTGAGTCCCGGTGACGCGGAAGCGCTCGGGGATGTCGGCGATCGTCACGACCCCGCTCCGGTCCTCGGCGCGCCGTAAACGTCGAGCAATCGCAGGCGGGTGGCCTGAAGGCGGGTCGTGACGATTTCTGCAAACCGCCTCATCAGCTCGTATCCGAGGTCGTGGTCGGCGTCGCACTTGCCTCGCAGGCAGGCGCCATCAAAGGCGATCGAGTGAACGTCCTCCATCGCGCGTGCGTCGTAGCGGACCCGGTAGGGCGGGAACAGCCACGACCATCCGATCACGTCGCCGACATGGAGCGTCTCGATCACCAGGGTGCCCGGGGTCGCCAGCTCGAGGGCAACGCTGCCGCTCCGAATTGCATAGAAGGCGTTCGCCGGATCTCCCTCGCGGAAGATGTAGTCCCCACGGTTGATGACGACGTTGCGGCCGCACCCGCCAACCACCTCCCGGTGCTGATCCGAGAGGCCGACGAAGATCGGGATCTCGGCCAGGAGATCCGCAACCGTCTTCATCGCGTCTCGCCGTCCGTCGCCCTGATCACCGCCGCCTCCTCGGTGATGTCGATGGCCACCGGGCACCAGGTGATGCACCGGCCGCAGCCCACGCAGCCGGAGGTGCCGAACTGATCGAACCAGGTGGCCAGCTTGTGGGTCATCCATTGGCGGTAGCGCGAGCGGGCCGAGGAGCGGACGCTGCCGCCCTGGACGTGAGTGAAGTCGATCGTGAAACACGAGTCCCAGCGCTGCCACCGCTCGGCGTTTCCCTCCAGATCGGTGACGTCCTCGACATCGGTGCAGAAGCAGGTCGGGCAGACCATGGTGCAGTTGCCACACGTCAGGCACCGCTCGGAGACCTCGTCCCAGCGCGGATGCTCGTAGTTGCGGTACAGAAGCTCCTTCAGGCCGTCGGTCTCCATCTCGCGACCCATGCTCGTCGCGGTCCGCTCGACCACCCGCTCGGCGGCCTCGACCTCGGCGCCTCCGGCCTCCGTGGTGGGCAGCTCGGCGAGGACCTCCTCCCCCCGCTCGGTGCCCTGCTCGATCAGGAAGTAATGGCGATCCGGCTCGATGACCTCGGTCAGGGCCAGGTCGAAGCCGAAGGTTGCTCTTGGCCCGGTCTGCATCGACACGCAGAAGCAGGTTCCCCCCGCGGTCCCGCAGTTGAGCGCCACGATGAACGTGCCCTCTCGCCGCGCCCGGTACGCCGCGTCGGGGTGCTCGACCTCGAGTTGCGTGCGGTCGAGGGTCCGAATCGCGTGCAGGTCGCACGAGCGCACCCCGAGGAACGCCCACTTGGGCCGGTGCTCGGGTTCCGGCTCGATCTCGATCCCCTCGGGCCCGCGGCGCGCGCGCCACACCCGGACCCTCGGAGGGTGCAGGAAGCGCTTCCACGAGCCCGGCCCGTTCGCAAAACCGAACAGAGCCTCGTCGTCTCGACGTCGAAGGCGGTAGGTCCCGCCCTCCTGCTCCTCAGTCACCCCGACCGGAAGCTCCTCCGCGGCCTTGAGGGGCTCGTATGCGATTGCGCCCTGGCGGACGGTCGGGCCGACGACCCGATATCCGCGGCGCTCCAGCGCCTCGATCAGCCGATCGAACGAGTCACGTTCCAGAGTTCTCATCCCGTATCCGCAGCGTATCCGTCCCGCGGCCACTCGGCCGATCGGGACCTGCGCGACCCCGTAGCATCGGACGGTTCCGTGATTGACCTTCACTGTCACATCCTTCCCGGGGTCGACGACGGGGCCGTGGATCTCGGCGACTCGCTGGCGATGGCCTCCCAGGCACAGGCGGACGGCATAGGCGCCGTCTGCGCCACCCCACACATTCGCCACGACCACGGGACGCAGATCGCCGAGCTCGAGCAGCGGGTCGCGGCCCTGAACCAGGCACTCGAGCGAGAGGGAACGGCCGTTGAAGTGCTCTGCGGCGCCGAGGTGGCCGAGACGAGCCTTCCCGAGCTCGACGAGTCGGAGCTTCGCACCGTCGCCCTCGGAGAGGGAAGGTGGGTGCTTCTCGAGCCGGCCCCGGGGCCTCTCAGCGACTCGCTCGGTGGAGCCGTGAACGAGCTCGCCGCCGCCGGGTTCGGGGCTCTGGTCGCCCATCCCGAGCGCCATCTGGATGCCCGGGCGCCATCTCTGATCGCCGAGCTCGTCGACGGGGGAGCGCTGGTCCAGGCGACCGCCGCATTCTTCGAGCATCCGGAGATGTCACCGGGGATGCTCGCGTTGGCACGACGCGGCCTGGTGCACGTGCTCGGAAGCGACTCCCACTCCGCGATCCACGGCAGACCGGTGCGGCTGTCGCCCGCTCTCGAACGGCTGCGTGCTGTGGAGCCGGTTGCCTCGAACCTCGAGTGGGTCGCTGAGCAGGCGCCGCGGGCGATCGTTCGTGGCGAGCCGCTCCGAGCGCCGTTCGCCGCCTCCTGATCGCGCCTGACGGGCGGTCGCCTCGAGCCGGCTCAGGCCGGGGTCAGGCGCACCCGCTGCGTGAGGCCCTCGACCACCGTCGCCGACCCCGTTCCGAGCCCGTGTCGCAGGAAGTTGGCGGCTCCGGCCGCCGCGCCGAGGGTCAAGGTCTGGCGCCAGTCGAGCCCGCGCGCCCATGCTGCCGCGATTGCTCCCATCATCGAGTCGCCGCACCCCTCCCGCGAGCCCCGCTCGAAGCGCGGCGGCTCGACGACCCACGCGTCGCCGTCGCGCAGCGCCAGCGCCGGCTCCCCTCCGCGGGTGACCAGAGCCGACCCGGCCCCGCGGTCGATCAGGCACTCGGCGGCGGCACGCAACAGGTCCCGGCCCTCGACGGGGCCTTTGACGAATTCGGCCAACTCCCAGTCGTTGAGCTTGGCCAGGTTCGGCCGCCCATCGAGCGCGCTGTCCAGTCGCGGGCTTGACAGGTCGACCAGCACAGGGGTGCCGTTCTGGCGAACGTCCGAGACGAGGCTGCCGTAGAGCTCGAGGGGCAGAGCGTCGCCCGGGAACGGATTGCAGACCACCAGCACGTCGCTCTCCAAGGCCGCCGCGCAGGCGGAGGACATGAGCTCGTCAACCTCGTGGCGCGAGGCCGGTTCGGCGAGCTGCGACGCGACGAGGCGGCGCTCGCCGGACCGGCGATCGATCACATACGAGCCCGTCCCACCGCCGCTCTCAACGGCTCGAAGGCTTCCGGGAAGCGCCTCGAGCAGCGGTCGGAGCAGATCCCCGGCCTCCCCCCCGACGAGGCCGCAAAGGACCGGCTCGGCTCCAAGGGTCGCGGCCATACGTGCCACCCAGACGCCCTGTCCGCCAGCGTGAAGGTGGATCTCGTCTCCCGCGTCGACTCGGGATTCGACGGTGACCGTGAGCAACGGGCTGGGGCCGAATACCGCAACCCGCGGTGGCGCCGAGCCGACCTCGTCGCGGTCCGCTGAAGTCAAGGTGCCCCAGCCTCCGGCCCCCCAAGCGACCCTCCGCGCCGCGAAAGGGCGAGCAGCTGCTCCATCCCTCGGTCCAGGTCGATCAGGTGGGCACGCATGTCGGCCTCGGTTCGTCGGTCGATCTCCCGAAGCCATCCGATCCGCCTCTGAAGATCGCTGATCGCCATCGCCGCGCTCTCGAGGCCGGGGTCGAGCCGGACGGCGGCGTCCGACGGCGCGCCGGAATCCAGTCGGCGGCGCCACTCGTCGCGACGAGTCACGTACGTCGAGGGAATCACGAGGTTGAGTTGCTCGACCACAGCCAGCCATCGGATCGCTCCCTCGAAGTCGCCGGATTGAGCGTCGACGTCGGCGGCGGAGAGGAGCAGCTGGACGGCTTGATCGTGCCCACTTTCGTCGAGGGCCGGGCTCTCGGATGGCTCCAGATCGACCACGGCCTCAGACTCCCCTTCGCCGAGGGCACGAGCCAGGTAGGGGCCGAGGTAGCGACCCGCGACCTTCACCGCGGGCGTCCAGAGGGGGCGCCCGATCGCCGCGACCCCACGGCCGCGGCTCGGCAGGGCCGAGCGCAGGAAAGCCGGAGCTCCACCCGTGATCAACATCGCCCGCAGCACCGGTTGAAACGGCTCCACTGGAACGTGGGCCCCGGCCCGAACGGCGATCGCCCGAGCGGCGACATCCGCCTGCTGGGCGGCCACCCCGCCCTGCTTGACCGGGAACGAGGTGGCATCCCCGGCGGCCCAGACAGCCTCGAGGCCGGCGACGTGCATCTGGACGTCGGTGGAAACGAATCCTCGACCGCGCTGGGGCAGCCCCGGCAGTGGAGGTACCTCGAGCGCCGGCAGCGCAACGACCTCGTCGAACCCCAGTGACCCGCCGTCGTCGAGCCGCAGCTCGTCGCCCTCGAACCTGTGGGCCCTGCTGGACCCCCAGAACGCGATCCCCGCCTCGTCGAGCCGGGCGGTGACCAGTTGGGACGCGGCGACGCCGAACAGGCTCAGCGGTGCCGGCTCGTGCGTCACCAGGGTGATCTCCGTTCCGTGGAGGCGCCGAGCATCCCGCTCGGCTGCGGTCAGCAGCGCAAGCTCGTACGCGGCCACCGACCAGGTGGCCTCCGGTGGGACGACGAACGCGAGGCGCCTCTCACCCCGGGTCCCGAAGCGGCGGAGAAGCTCGGCGAAGCGCCGACGCTCGGGCCCTCCCGCAAAGGTCAGAGCACCCGGGACGACCTCCAGCGGCCTCGCACCGAGCGCCACCAACAGGGCGTCGTATCGAAGCGACTCCCCCCCCACCGTCAACGCCTCGCGCGCAGCAGGATCGACAGATGCGAGCGAGCCCATGATGTGACGCGCCCCCGCCTCGACGGCGACCTCCGCGAGGTCGAGCCGCAGCGCGTCGGCCCGCCCGAACGGCTCGGCGACCAGCATCGGCCTGTACACGAACTCCTCGTCGGGACTGACAAGGTCCACGTCCACCAGACCCCCCGCCAGGTCGAGGACGGCCAGCATTCCCTCGAGACCCGCAATCCCTCCTCCGGCGATCACAACGCGAAACCGCGGTTCCTTTGACGTGCCGCCAATCACAGCCGGTAGCTTTCCACCTCCTGACCCGCATGGCATCCGGGCCAGGTCCGAGATCGAGCCACGGATCACCTCAGAGGCAGCGACCGGGGCAGCCGCGCTAAGGTCGCTGCGGTGACGAAGCAGGCGACGGATGGAGAGGCGCAGTCGGTGCGCATCGTGTTGGCCGACGACCATGTCGTGGTCCGAAGCGCCCTGCGCATGCTGCTGGAGGCCGAGCCGGAGTTCGAGGTCGTCTCGGAGGCGGGTGACGCGGACGAGGCCGCCCGCAAGGTCCGCGGCCACCATCCCGACGTCCTGGTGCTCGACCTGAACATGCCGGGCACCTCGGGGCTCGCTGCGGTGCCCAGGATCCGGGAGGAGTCTCCCGAGACCCAGATCGTCATCTTGACCATGCAGAGCGAGCCGGCGTTCGCGCGGGAGGCGATGCAGGCCGGCGCGCTGGGCTACGTGCTCAAGGACGCCGCCGACGCGCAGCTGGTCCAGGCCGTCCGGATGGCCGCCGGCGGCAACACCTATCTCCAGCCCGAGCTCGGCGCGCGCCTCGCGGCTGAGCCCGCGGCCAGCGCCAGCGATGACCTCTCCGAGCGCGAGGTCGAGGTGCTGAGGTTCATCGCGCTCGGACACACGAACGGCGAGATCGCCGAACAGCTCTTCCTCAGCGTTCGCACCGTCGAGTCTCACCGTGCCCACATCCAGCAGAAGCTCGGCCTCACCACTCGCTCCGAGCTGGTCCGCTACGCGCTCGAGCGGGGCCTTGTCGAGACCTAGGTGCCTGAGGCATCCGTCCCGGCGCCCCCCGACGAGATCAAGTGGTCGAGGAGCTCCAGGTATTGGATCAGGTGGCGCGTGCCCAGGAATCGCTCTCGGACGCGCTCGCGCGCGCCCTCGCCAAGCCGAGCCGCGCGATCGGGATCCCGCAAGAGGCCGTCGACGGCCGTCGCGAACGCAACCAGGTCCCGGGGGTCATCGACGAGAACGCCGCTCTCCCCGTTGACGACCTGGTCGCGGATCCCACCCGTTCGGCTCGCGACGACGGGCCTTGCCTTCCACATCGCCTCAGCCACGGTGAGCCCGAATCCCTCGGCGATGCTCTTTTGGACGATGATGTTCGAGCGGCGCTGCAGGGCGTTGACGATCGCCGCGTTCTCCTGCGGATCCTCCATCGGCAGCTGGGCGAGGTGGACGCGGCGCTTGACCTCTGCGGCCAGCGCGTCTCGCTGCTCCCTCACCTCGCTCAGCACCTGGGCGGCCTCGGGATCGTCGGCGACCGCCTCGACTGACGGTCCGGCGAGCAACAGATGGGCGCCGCGGTCCTCCATGTGCTCGCTGAAGGCACGAAGGAGGCCGCCCGGGTCCTTGAGACGGTCCCAGCGCGACACCTGGCTGATCAGCGCGGTCGCAGAGGTCAGCGGCTCCCCCTCGTCGAGCGTGGCCCGACGATTCACGCGGCCCGGCGTCCCGTCTGCGCGCAGGAACGCCGGCATGCCGGTCGCCTCATCGCCCAGTCCCGCCCTCTGAAGGATCGCGGCGGCCGCCCCGTCCTCGAGCTCCTGGTTCTTCGGGGAGAAGGCATCGATCGAGGGGGGCACGACCCAGATCCGCTCCGGGTCGAGACCCTCCCAGGCGAACTCCCGCCTCGAGAAGACGTACGCCTCGGCCGACTGGACGTACCGCCGGAGAAAGGCCCAGGCGTCCTTCGCCATCTCGTTCGGCAGATCGAGACCCACGTGACAGCGCCAGACCACCCGTACCCCCGCCTCGCGCATGGCGGGCACGAGGCCGGCGGTCTGGGGATCGTGGAGGAACACGATGTCGCCGGGCACCACCTCGCGCAGCAGCTCCGCCGCGTTGGAGCGCAGGGTCTCCTCGTAGATCTCGCGCTCGTGCTCGCCCAAGCCCCCACCGTCCCCCGGGGAGCCGTGCAGGTGGTTGTGTATCCGCTTGGTGATCTGAAAGAAGTCCGCGCCGCCCTCGATCACCACCCACCGGGCGTCCACGCCGGCCCCTCGCGCATAGGCCAGGAGCGACTGAAGCAGCTCCACCACCCCGCCGCCCTTGGCGGTTGAGTTGACGTGCCAGACAGCCCGCCCGCGGAACACCTTCCCGGCTCGCCTGACGCCTGCGGCCACCTCCTCGTAGCGGGCGCCGAGCAGCTCTCGAAACCGTTCGGGCGGCGACGGCGCAACGGGAATGTGAGTCAGCGGGGTCAGGACGTTCCCGGGAAGGGGACCATAGCCTTGACCTCGGCCCCCGCCCCCGGCGACGAGCTGAGCTCGAGGCTGCCACCCGCCATCATCACGCGCTCACGCATGCCGAGCAGGCCGAAGCCGGCGTGCTGGGCGGAGGGGTCGAATCCGACGCCGTCGTCCGCAACCGAGACGTGGATCGCCCCATCGCGCTCGACCACGCTCAGGACGACGTTCTCGGCGCGCGAGTGCTTGGCGACGTTGGTGAGGGCTTCCTGCACGAGGCGGTAGACGGTGCCCTCCAGCTCCGGACCCTCCGGCCCGTTCGAGGCGCTTCGACCGGGGAGCGAGAGCTCGGTCTGCACGGCGAGGCCGGCCCCGGTCGACACCCGCTCGACGAGTCCTTGGAGCGCGGCCTCGAGGCCGAACTCGTCAAGGGCCGCGGGGCGGAGCTCGGCGATCAGGCCGCGCAGATTCTGGATCTCCGTGGCGAGCTGTGAGATCGCCTGGCCCACCGCGGCCTCCAAGTCCTCCGACGAGCCCCGCTGAAGCCCCGAGGTGAGCAGGATCCGCAAGGCACCAAGCCCCTGCAGCGTCTCGTCGTGGAGCTCCCTGGCCCAGCGACCCCGCTCGCGATCGGCGGCGGCGACGCTGTGACGAAGCCGCTCCTCGGCGATCGATCTCGTCGTGGCCACCGCGATGGCAGCCGAGTCGGCGAACGCGGCCAGCAGCTGTTCGTCGTCGTCGCTGAACTCGCGCCGCTCCCCGAGCGGGTCGCCGGCGAGCAGGACGCCGATTCCCGCGCCGCGAAACGCCATCGGCACCACGAGCTCGGTCTCGGCCTCGAACCACACATCGCCGCGAGCGGCCTTTCGCTCGGTGAGTCCCGTCAGCCGCATCGGCTTCATGTCATGGAGCGCGGAGCCCAGCAGGGAACCCTCGATCGGAATCCGCATCTCCCGCCGCTGCGCGTCGAGCTCGCCGGCGATCGCCGACACCTCCAGCTCGCCCTCGTCTCGCAGCAATATGGCCAGCCACTTGGCGGACACCAACGCACGTCCTCGCTTCACGACGGTGGCCAGGACTCGGGACAGATCGGTCTCGCCGCCGACCGCGCGGCCGATCTCCGACATCGCCTCGAGGCGGTGCACGCTCCGCTCGAGCTCCTCGCGCTGGCTCGCGGCGGCCTGGTGGAGGCGGGCGTTCTCGATCGCGATCCCCGCCAAATCGGCGAGAACGACCGCCGCCCCCTCGTCGGCCTCGGTGAACTCGGCGCCGCCCTGCTTCTCGGTCAGATAGAGGTTGCCGTAAGCGTTGCCCCTGATCATGATCGGCAGTCCCAGGAACGAGCCCATCGGCGGGTGAGCAGGCGGAAACCCATACGAGCGCGGATGCGCTTCCACGCTTCGGAGCCGCAGCGGCTCCGGGTCGCTGATCAGCAGGCCGAGGACGCCGCGGCCGCGCGGAAGCTCGCCGATCGCTGCTTGGGTCGCTTCGTCAACGCCGAGAGTGATGAAGCGCTCGAGCGCGGTTCGTGCTGGGTTCAGGATGCCGAGTGCCGCGTAGCGCGCGGCGGTCAGCTCGCGGGCTGCCTCCAGGAGCCTCCTCAGGACCACCTCGGGGTCCAACTCCGAGACCAGCGAGCGGCCGACCTCGATCAGACTCTCCAACCGGCGCCTGTCCAGCGCGGGATCGCCACCGCTCGAGACGTCGGTCACGCAGCTAGCCTAATTCACCCCGCAAGCTCCACCTTGACCGCCACCTGGCCGGGGCGTTCCCCCGGCTCCGATCGCGACTCGGCCCAGCCGAGGGACCTGAGGTGGCGCCCCAGATGCCCACCGGCGATCTTCCCGGGTGGCCACCAGAGGGGATCGGCGGCGGCGACCGACGTCTCGCCGCGCCCGCCGGTGATCTCAGACTGCAGGTACCGAGGCTCAGCACCCGTCAGGAGCATTCCACTCAGGACGGGCCGAAACCGCTTCGGCTCAACGGTTTCGCCCGCCTCGGCCGCGATCAGCCCTGCCACCGCGTCGGCCTGCTGGACCGCCAGCCCGCCCTGCTTGACGGGAAACGCCGTCGCGTCGCCCGCGGCGTAGATCCCGGCAAACTCGACGCCCTCGACGCGGCCGAACGGATCGGTCTCGAGAAAACCGTGTTGATCATGCGGAACACCCGCAAGAAACGGGCCTTCGAGGCGCGGCGTCGCGACCACGCGGTCGGCAGCCAGATGGTCCTCGGGCACCAGGCGCAGCCCCTGATCATCGACCTCGATCGGATAGCAGCCGCAGCGCAGGGTGATCCCGCGCTCGTCCAAGAGCTTTCGGACGGCGTCGCTGGCGCTGGCACCGAACAGCTCCAGTGGACTCGACTCCGGGGTGGCGATGGTGACCGCGTGCGGGCCGGCCGCGTGCTCTGCCGCGTAGGCCGCGGTCATCAGGGCGATCTCGTAGACGGGAAGCGGCCAGCCGGCGCCGGCCGGAAGGCAGAAGACGATCTCGCGTGCGGCACCCGTGTCGAGGTCGTCGAGCACCGGCCGCAGGGAGGCGGCGGCGGCGCTTCCCCAGAACGTGATCGCGCCGGGCACCGCTGGGCGGGGCCGCGCGCCGATCGCGATCACGAGCGCCCGGTAGGAGAGCTCCTCGCCATCTCGCGTCTGGACTCGGCGCCGCTCGGGGTGGACGGCGACCACCGCGTCCGCACGGTATGTAGCCCCGACTCCCTCGGCGAGCGCCTCGAGATCGAAGCGCCGGGTGGCCCCTGAGCCGAACGGCGCGGCGACCGCCATCGGCCGGTCGACGAAGTCGCGCTCCGGAGAGATCAGCTCGACATCGATCCGCTCGGCCGCATACTGCTTGAGCGCCAGCATCGCCTCGAGCGCCGCAACCCCTCCGCCGGCGATCAAGACGCTATCGGAGGGGGTGGTCGCGCTCCTTACTCGCTCTGCGCTGGGGGTCGCCATCTCCTCCCAAGTTAGGCCGCGCGGGCCCGCATGCCATCCGCAGAAGCCCGAATCAACCCCGGGGCGAACTACCCACTCGATCGCCCCCGTGCGGCCCGGCGGGCGCCCCCCTCGCGGCGGGGGACTCCTCATCGGGGCACCGGCCGGGCTCCCCAACCACGCACCGTTCGCCGCAGCTGCAGGTAGGCGATCGCACCGGGGACCGTCGGCAGCCAAAACGAGAATGCACGGTATGTGAGGACGGCGACCAGAGCCAGGCCCCCTGGGACACCGAAGCCGACCAGGGCGCCGACCATTCCCCCCTCCACTCCGCCGATGCCACCGGGTAGCGGCAGGGTGTTGGCCAGCATTCCGGTGAAATAGGCGACCACCAGGACCGCGGTCGGCGGTGGCTCGCCGAAGGCGTGAAAGGAAGCCCAGAGCACGGCGATGTCGAACGCCCACCAGGCCGGAGCGCCGAGCAGACCGACTTCGCGACCCAGCAACAGGCGAATCGCCTCGCGAGTGCCCTCGGCGATCGTCGCCGAAGCGGTGGCCAAAGCGCGTTTCCAGCGACCCGGCGCGCTTGTTCCGTGGGAGCGCGCGGCGAGCCCAAATTCAAGGCGCCGGGGCAGGAAGGCGAGGCCCAGCGTGACGGCGATCGCCATCGCCGCGAAGACGGCGGGAACCACGGTCAGGCCGAAAGGCGCCGGGCCGGCGAAGATTCCTGCGTAAAGCCCCACCCCGCCGACCACCAGCGCCAGCATGAACACGCCGTAGAGCAGGACGAGAAAGGCCGTCATTCGCTGGGTGATGACCCGGGCGTGCTCCCCCGCTCGGCTCAGTGCCCAGACGGTGAGGACGATGCCACCGATGCCGGCCGTCGCAAAGAGCCTCGTCGCTCCCACCCCGGCCATCGTCACCTGGTAGCTCACCCGCCAGTCGATGCGCGCCTCGTCGCGCGCGAAGACAGCTCGAAACAGGGCCATGTACCCGCCGAACGATGCGAGCTCGAAGACGAGCGCCAGCACCAACCACCAGGGGTCACCCTGGTCGATGCGCCGCCACGTGTCGTCAAGCCCGGCGAGGTTGGGAAGCAGCACGTAGAAGGCGCCGAGCGCGGCGGCGCCCGCCAGGAGGGTCCCCGCCAGCGCTCGCTTCGCTACGGGGCTGTCCAGCTCCCGCTTCAGCGGAGTCGCGGTGCGATTCCGGATGCGCGTCCCCCGGCTGGAACCCGACCTCGAGTGGCTCCCGGGAGCGGGCCCGCCGCGAGCTTCGAAGCCCTGAGGGCTCGCACCACCTCGGTGGCGGAGAGGATCCCCGGGCTGCCCAACTCGGTCAGGACCACGGCCCGGCCAAGGCGCCGGAACGCGGGCCTCGCGAGCAGAGCGCCAACGTCGGTGTGCTCGTTGATGAACAGCTCGGGGTCACGGTCGGCGACCTCACCCATGGTGGTCTCGCGCCGCTCTGCCGGACTCATCCTCTCGACCCGATCGATGGTAACCAGGCCGACCACGACCTTGCCGTCGACGACTGGAAAGGAGCGGTATCGATACCGGGAGAAGAACGCCCCGATTGCCTCTTCGGCCGTCTCCGCGGCGTCGATCACCACGGCGGGAAAGCTCATCAACTCGCGCGCCTCGACCCCGGTGAGCGCGGCCTGAACCCGCTGCTGGCCCTCCTCGGCCCGGCCCGCCATGAGGACGAACAGGCCGATCAGCGCAAGCCAAAGCCCACCGACGGCGCCCTGAATCGTCGCTGCCAGGCCCAGGGCGATGAATCCGTAGGCGAACCCACGTCCCACTCTTGCCGCTGTTCGCGTCGCGCGAGTGATGTCACCCGCGCGGCTCCAGATCAGGGCCCTGAGGATCCGCCCACCGTCAAGGGGAAATGCGGGGATCAGGTTGAAGCCGAGGATCATCAGGTTGACAAGCAACTGGTACCCCACGAGCGCCTTGATCACGTCCGGAGTGCTTGCGGGAAGAACCGCGGTCGTGAACCCGAACACCATGGAGATTGCGAGGGTCACAACCGGCCCGGCGACGGCGTAGCGCAGCTCGTCGTCCGCGCGATGAGGGGAGTCCTTCAGCTTCGAGACGCCGCCGAGCAGCCACAGGTCGATGCCCTCGACGCGCACCCCTCGTCGGCGAGCGACTATCGCGTGGCCGAGCTCGTGCAGGAGGATGCTGACGAACAGGAGCAGGGCGCTCGCGAGCCCGAGCAGGTACGCGATGCCGGGGCCGATCCCTTCGACCTGGTCGGGGTAGTAGGTCGCCCCCAAGGACCACGTGATCAGCGCGACGATCACCAGCCACAGCGGGCTGATTCCGATCGGGATTCCGGCCAGGCGCCCGATTCGCCAACTTCTTCCGCCCATCGCGTATCCCTATTCCTCGCCGATCGCGGACATGGATCCTGATCGTAGGCATGGTGGGCTTCGGGTCAAGGCGGCAAACCACCTGACCTCGTCGGGATAACTACGTAGAGGCGGCATGACGCTCCAACGCCGCTTGGACGATGATCACTCGGTGCACGTGCACCGAAAGGCTGAGACAACGCTCACATCCACGCGCGGGCGCCGATGATGACGCGATCCTCGGACTCCCTGCTCCTGGCGGCCGAGAGGGCCGTCGACCTCGGCGGCGACCTGATCCGTCGCGGCCGTTCCGACCACGGAGCGATGGTTCAGAAGGGTGACCGCGACTACGCCACCGAGGTCGACCTCGGGGTCGAGAGCGCGATCAGGGCGGCGCTCCTGGAGGCGGATCCCGGGATCGCCGTTCTCGGCGAGGAGGGGGGGCTGAGCCCCGCTGAAGCGGATGCCGTTTGGATCCTCGACCCGATCGACGGCACGATCAACTTCAGCAAGGCGAGTCCGCTGTGCGGAGTGTCCCTCGCCCTGGTCGAGGGCGGGCAGTTGACCCTCGGCGTCGTTGACCTGCCGCTCCTCGGCGAGCGCTACGTGGCCCGCCGAGGAATGGGGGCGTTCATGAATGGAACCCGGATCAGGGTGTCCGAGGTCGGCGACCTCCGAGAGGCGGTGATCGGCTTCGCCGATTTCGCCGTCGGCACCGGATCGGCCGGCGAGAACCCACTCCACCTCGAGATCATGCGCCTGCTCGCCGTCCGCAGCCTTCGGATCCGGGTCCACGGCTCGGCCAGCCTCGACCTCGCGTGGCTCAGCGCGGGGCGTCTGGACGCCACCCTGATGCTCTCGAACCTGCCCTGGGACGTCAGCGCCGGGGTGCTGCTGGTGCAGGAGGCCGGCGGCAAGGCCTACGACCTCGACGGCTCGGCGTATTCGCCCGGGTCGACCTTCACGATCGCCTCAACCCCGGGCCTCAAGGATCCCCTCGCGGCGATCGTTCAAGGGGCCTTGACCGAACGCACCCCCTGATCGGTCCGTCCACCGTCGGCGGGTGGTGCGAACTCCTGCACCTCGACGTGCCCGAACAGACGCTCTATCTCAACCCGATGCCCGGTGCCGAGGCCGCGCCTGGTGGCATTGAGCGCCCCGGCGGCCACCGCGAGGCGCAGAGCATCTCGCAGGCCGCGACCGTCGCCGAGCGCGACGCCGACCGCCGCGAACATCGCATCGCCCGTTCCGTGGTGATCGAGTGGTGAGAAGGAAGGCCCGGTGATCTCGAGCAGGCGGCCATCGACCCAGGCGAGCGCGGGCTGCGGTCCACGGGAGATGAGGACGCTTTCCGCGCCCCGGTCCCTCAGCGTCTCGAGCGCCGGAAGGAGCTCCCCCGCGTCGCGGCTTCCGGCCAACCCGGCCGCCACGATCTCCTCATCGCTCATCTTGAGCAGATTGAGCCCACCCTTCAACGCCTCATCCAGGGGCTCGCCGGTCAGGTCGGCGATCACGCTGCGATCATTGGCCCTCAGATCGGCGGCGAGCCGCCGGTAGAAGTCCCCGGGCAGCACGCCCGGGTTTTGTGGGCCCGTGAGCAGGGTGATGTCGGCGTCGAGCCCGGCCGACAGCGCCACCCCGTAGAGCTCGTCGGCCTCGTGTCGCGAGAGGCTCGGGCTTCGGGTCTCGGCGATCGTTGCGCGGCTCCCCCCGCGGCGGTCGTGCACGTACGCCGCGTTGGACCCGCGGCACGACACGCTGCGCACCTCCACCCCTTCGTCCTCGATCCGTGGCGCGAGGACCGACCCGGACTCCCCCCCCAGCGGAGCGCAGTAGAGGACCCTCGCCCCGAGCGACGCCGCCATCCTCGACACCCAGAAGCCCTGCCCTCCTGCATGCAGGTGGATCTCGGGTTCGTCGCTCGAGCCCTCCTCGACCGTCACGGTGAGCAGAGGCGACGGCGCCAGGACGGCGACGGTGCAGGGACGCTGCTCCACGAGCGCGCTCAGGATGCTCCGGGCTCAACCCGTCGCCGCGAATGGGATGCGGCGCGCCTACTCCTGCTCGAAGCGCTGTACATACGCGTCGGACCCAGGGAAGACCTCGGAAGTGTGCCCGTCCTCCCAGCGAACGCGGTACGGGGGAGCACCGTTCTCGCCCAGCACCTCGATGATCTCGCCGTCGCGCTCCGGCTCACCCTGGTGGTGACCCCGAACGACGAACCGGTCCCCCGTGCGGGCTCGAGCAGCGGGCTCATTGGCTTCCATCATTGCTTTCGCTCCATCAACTCGCCCTCCTTTGGCTTGGGTGCATCGGGGAAACCTCGCGTTCCCTGACGCCGTATAGGCGCGCTCGGACCAGATCCTCGGTCGTACGCGGGTCCTGGCTTGCCAAGGGCCTCCCGCAGCGCGAGCAGCGGTCGAGATCCAACCGCCGAGCCAGACTGAAGTTGCGCGCTTTGCAGTGGGGACATGGCACCAACGTCATGCGGGCATCCTCGCGCCGCGGGGCCGGCCAATCCATCCGCTGCAAGTACGAGACCTCGCTAAGTAGTTCGCGCCGGAGTAGGCCGCCGAGATCCGCGGCATCGATGGTGGTGGACTTCAGCGAGCCCCTCGAGGCGAGCGGGCGGCTGGTCGTCGCCGGCCCCCGGTCATTGGCCGGCCGCGCCGCGGGGGACGACGACGACGGGGCACGGGGCGGTGCGCATCACCTCGGCGGATACACCCCCGAGCAGGGTCCGTCGCACCGGCCCGTAGCCACGCGAGCCGATCACGAGGAGGTCCATGTCAACGCCGTTTCTGACCAGCACCGAAGGCGGGTCTCCTTCCTCGACCACCTCTTCGACCGGAAGCGAGCCCAGTTCGCGAAGGGCGCGTTTGGACGCTTCGCGGTATGCGTCGGCATCGACCTTCATCGTGGGCTCGGCGGGCGCGCCGACGCTGAGCTCCGGGATCACGGTGATCAGGCGCAGCTCGCCGTCGAGAGCGGTGGCCAGCTGCTTGGCGCGGTCGAGCGCCAGCTCTGACTCGGTGCTGCCGTCAAAGCCGACCCCGATCAGCCCCAGGCCGATGTGCGCCCCGCCTGCGTAGCCGCGTGGCGCGACCGCGACCGCGCAGGGAGCTCCGTTGAGCAGGCGCTCGCCCACGCTGCCGAACACAATTCGCCCAACCGCACCGCGATGGCTGGAGCCGATCACCACCAGGTCGGCGCCCTCGCGCTCGGCCAGCTCCGCCAGCCCTCGGGGGGCCGAGACGCCCATCAGCTCACGGCGCTCGAACTCAGACCCGCCCAACGCCCGTTCCGCCTGGGCGAACACGTTGTGAAAATACCCGTGGGCGACCGCCTTCAGGTCCACCGCCGGGGCACTGAGGCCCGGGCCAAAGGCGGCGGCGACAACCAGCTTCGCATCCATGCCCTCGGCCAGCCGGCTTCCAAGCCTGAGCCCGTCGAGGCCCTCCTCACTCCCGTCGAAGCCGACCACGAT
>CAVRGF010000007.1:0-105481 GCA_963720685.1 uncultured bacterium
TCGGCCTCGTTCTCGAAGCGCAGCACGTGCACGGCGGCTCCGGACTCGACGTCGGCGAGCAGGGCCCCCTCCTCGCGCGCTCCCTCAACCAGCGGGTGTCCGTGGGGGCAGGTTGTAGCGTCTCCGATCGCCGCCAGCATGCGCTCCTCGAGCACCGGCGACATGGCGTGCTCCAAGCGCTCGGCCTCCTCATGGACCTCGTCCCAGGGGATCCCGAGGACATCGGTGAGGAAGCGCTCGATCAGCCGGTGGCGCCGCACGATCGCCTGCGCGTGCTCGCGGCCGTCAGCGGTGAAGGCGAGCGACTTGTCAGACAGCCTCTCGACATACCCGTCGCGCTCCAGCCGGCCGATCATCTCGTGGACGGTGGGGGCTGACAGCTGCATCGCTCGCGCGATGTTGGCTCCGGTGATCGGCAGGCCGGCCTCGTGGAGCCAGAACATGATCTGGAGGTACTCCTCCTCCGCCACGGTCGCATGGTCGGTGCTCACGCCGTCGACTCTAGCGAAGCGACGCAGGCCCTCATCGGGCGTCGGACCCCCCTTCTCGTATAGGTTGGCCGCGCCGTGACCACGGTTCGCGAGGCCGCCTACGAGCTCTTCCGCTCCCAGGGGATGACGACCATGTTCGGCAACCCCGGGTCCACCGAGCTGCCGATGCTGGACGCCTTCCCGGAGGACTTCAGCTACATCCTCGGCCTGCAAGAGGCGGTGGTGGTGGGCATGGCCGACGGCTACGCGCAGGCTTCGGGCCGGCCGACCCTGGTCAATCTTCACACCGCGCCCGGAGTCGGCAACGCGATGGGGGCGATCTTCAACGCCCAGGCCAACAAGTCCCCCCTGGTGATCACCGCCGGCCAGCAGGTGCGGGCGATGGTCACCCTGCAGGCCAACCTGACCAACCGCGACGCCGCCCGCGTTCCGCATCCGTTCGTCAAGTGGAGCCACGAGCCCGCCCGCGCCGCGGACGTCCCGGCCGCCCTGGCCCGCGCGATCCACATGGCGGACCTTCCGCCGCGCGGACCGGTGTTCGTCTCGATTCCGATGGATGACTGGTCGGCCGAGGCGGATCCTGACGGCGCGGCCCAGGCGATCAGGCGCTCGGTCACCGGCCGCGCGGTGGCGGACCCCGCCGCGGTCAGCTCGCTCGCCGAGAAGCTCGCCGCCGCCGAGTCGCCGGTGATGGTCGTCGGTCCCGACGTCGACGCAAGCGGCGCCTGGGACGCGGCGGTCGCCCTTGCCGAGCGACAGCGGCTCCCGGTGTGGGCGACCCCGGCCCCGGGCGGGGGGCGCATCGGCTTCCCGGAGGGCCACCCGAACTTTCGGGGCACGCTGCCGCCGGCGATAGGGCCGCTGGGCGAGACGCTGGAGGGCCACGACCTGGTGCTCGTGGCCGGCAGCTCGGTGTTCCCGTACTACCCCTACATACCCGGCCCGCTGCTCCCGAAGGGCACCTCCCTCGTTCAGCTGACCAATGATCCCGACGAGGCCTCGAGAGCCCCGATGGGCGACGCGATCGTCGCCGACGTCCGGCTCACGCTCGAGGCTCTTCTGGCCGCGGTGGGGCCGTCGGATCGCCCCGTCCCCGAGCCCCTGGGCGCCGCCCAGGCTCCTGCGGAGTCCGACCCCTTGAGTCCGTCGTCGGTCCACGCGGTCCTGGCCGAGGTCTTGCCCGACGACGGGATCATCGTTCTGGAATCGCCGTCGAGCACCATGGCGCTTCGCAACCAGATGCGGCTCTCGCGTCCCGGGAGCTACTACTTCGGGGCGGGAGGCGGCCTCGGATTCGGACTGTCCGGCGCCGTAGGCGTCCAGCTCGCCGAGCCCGCCCGGCCGGTGGTCTGCGTGCTCGGCGAGGGATCGGTCCAGTACGCCGTCACCGCGCTTTGGTCGGCGGTTGCATACGACGTGCCGCTCACCTTCCTCGTGCTTCGAAACGAGGAGTACTCGATCCTCAAGTGGTTCGCCGACCTCGAGCAGGTCTCGGGCGCCCCGGGGCTCGACCTGCCCTCCCTGGACACGGCGGCGATCGCGGCCGGCTATGGGTTGAAGTCACGAACGGTCGCCGGGCTCGACGAGCTCCGCGCCGAGCTGTCGACTGCGATCGCCTCAGGAGCCCCCGAGCTGGTCGAGGTCGGGGTCGCTCCGGGCATGGCCCTGTTCTGAGCCATGCCGCCGCGGTGGCTCGAGTCGTGACCGCCCCCCGGGGCGCCGGCCCGAGTCCCGACCGCGCCCCCGACTGGGTGGCCGCCGGCACTCCTCAGCCGCTTCGCCGCGAGCTCGAGGGGCTGCTCGGCGCCGATCGGGTCCTCTGGCGTCCGCTCGACCTGGTCCGCTACGCCTCCGACGCGAGCCCGTATCGCCTCTTTCCCAAGGTGGTGGTGATGGCCCGCGACGCCGATGATGTCTCGGCGACGCTCGACTACGGGCGGCGAGCAGGCGTCGGCGTCACCCTGCGATCGGGGGGCACCTCGCTGAACGGACAAAGCCAGGGAGACGGAATCCTTCTCGACGTCCGGCGCCACTTCACCGGCGTCGGGGTCGAGGAGGGCGGAGAGCTCGCGAGGGTCGGCCCCGGCACGGTCCTGGGGCACGCGAACCGCGTCCTGGCGCCGCACGGCCGAAAGCTCGGCCCTGACCCGGCCAGCACCGACTTCGCCACGGTCGGGGGCGTGATCGCCAACAACTCAGGGGGGATGCGCTGCGGCACGCGCCACGATTCCTACTCCACCGTCCGGGCGCTGACGCTGTTGCTCGCGTCCGGGACGACGATCGACACGGCCGCCCCGGGGGCCGAGGATCGCTTCGTCGAGCTCGAGCCGCGACTCGCCGCCGGCCTGATCGAGATCCGCGACGAGATCCGCGAGGACACGGAGCTCGCCGACCGGATCAGGCGGAAGTTCCAGATCAAGAACACGACCGGGTACCGCCTCTGTGCCTTCCTCGACGGCGACTCGCCGCTCGAGATCTTCCGGCGTCTGGTGGTGGGCTCGGAGGGAACCCTGGCGTTCGTCGCCGAGGCCCTGTTCGAGACCGTCCCGCTGCTTCCGCGCACGATCACCGGCTGGGTCCACTTCGAGGGAATCGGGGCCGCGGCAGACCCCGTTCCGGGCCTCGTCGCCGCCGGGGCCAGCGCCGTCGAGTTGATGGTCGCCCCCGCCTTGATCGCCGCGGGACACTCGATTCCGGGAACCCCTTCCTATTGGCGTGATCTGCCGCCGGAATCGGCCGCCCTGCTGATCGAGTTCCGATCCGACACGACGGCCGACCTCGACGAGATGGAGGCCGCCGCGCGCTCGGAGCTCGCCGGCCGGCGGCTCCTGCGAGATCCGGAGTTCACCCGCGACGATGAGGTGACCGAGGTCTCGTGGCGGGTCAGGGAGGGCATGCACGGGATCGTCGGCAGGCTTCGTCCCCGGGGCACAGCCCTGATCATCGAAGACGTCTGCGTTCCGCCCGAGCGGATCGCCGAGTCGGCGACCGACATCCAGGCGCTCCTCGCAAAGCACGGCTTCCTGACCGGAGTTGCCGGCCATGCCTCGGCCGGCAACCTCCACTTCATGCTGACCCCGGAGTTCTCCGAGGCCGCCGAGCGGGATCGCTATGAGGCCTTCATGGGCGAACTTGTCGACCTGGTCGTCGACAAGTACGACGGCTCTCTGAAGGCCGAGCATGGCACCGGGATCAACATGGCGCCCTATGTCGAGCGCGAGTGGGGGACCAAGGCGACCGAGCTGATGTGGCGGGTCAAGCGGCTCGCCGACCCGCAGGGGGTGCTGGCGCCGGGGGTGGTGCTCAACGACGACCCCGGGGTCCACTTGAGAAACCTGAAGACGACTCCTGAGATCGAGGAGCTGGCCGACACCTGCGTCGAGTGCGGGTTCTGCGAGCCGGTGTGTCCCAGCCGTCACCTGACCACCACGCCGCGCCAGCGGATCGCGTTGAGGCGCGAGATCGCTCGTCAGCCGCCGGGATCGCCGCTCGAGCAGGCGCTGCGCACCGAGTACGAGTACGACGGGATCGAGACCTGCGCCGCTGACGGCGCCTGCGTCCTCGCGTGTCCGGTCGGGATCAACACCGGGGCTCTCATGAAGGAGTTCCGCGCCGCCGGTCATGGGGCCGCCGCCGAGCGCTCGGCGCTGCGGGTCGCGCGCCGGTTCCGTGCCGCCCAGCGGGCCGCGCGGGCCGGCTTGCGGATAGGCGGAGCCGTCCGCCGCGTTGCCGGTGACCGCCCACTGCGCGCGGCGACCCGCGGCGCGCAGCGCCTGCTCGGCTCCGAGCTGGTCCCTGAGTGGGTGCCAGGGATGCCGACCGCCGCACCCCGGTCCCTCCCAAGCTCGCACCCGGCAGAGCCCGCAGCCGTCTACTTCCCCGCCTGCATCAACAGGGTCTTCGGGCCCTCGCGCGGGGACGGCCCTCGGGTGGAGGCCCTGCCCGTCGCGCTGGTCGCGGTCTCCGCGCGGGCCGGGTCGCCGCTTCGGATCCCGCCCGAGGTCGCCGGGTGCTGCTGCGGCACCCCGTGGGCATCAAAGGGGTACACCGACGGCCACGCGTGGATGGCGAACCACACGATCGAGAGCCTGTGGCGCTGGAGCGACTCCGGACGCCTGCCGGTCGTCGTCGACGCGAGCTCGTGCACGCACGGCCTCGCCGCCGAGGTCGTCCCCGCTCTCAGCGAGCCCAATCGCGAGCGACATTCCTCGCTCGAGTTCGTCGATGCGGTGGTCTGGGCGACGGACCGCCTTCTGCCGAGCCTCGAGATGCCGAGGGGGAAGCTTCGATCGGCGGCCGTTCACCCCACCTGTTCGAGCCGGCACCTGGGGATCGAGCGCCGGCTCGGAGTCCTGGCGGCAGCGCTGGCCGACGAGGTGTTCGTCCCGCGATCGGCGGGATGTTGCGGGTTCGCCGGCGACCGCGGCTTCCTTCACCCCGAGCTCACGCGGGCCGCGACGAGCGACCAGGCCGCAGAGGTCGCCTCGCGCGACTTCGACGCGTACCTGTCCAGCAACAGGACGTGCGAGGTGGGCATGGAACGCGCCACGGGACGGCCCTACGTGCATGCCGTCCAGGCGCTCGAGGAGCTGACGCGGGCGGGCTGACCCCTCCGGCCCTACTCGCCCTGGGCCAGGGTCGAGACCACGGCCTCGTAGACGCCGTCGCCGTTTCGGCCCTCGGTGACTGTCACGTTGGCCCTGCCGGCGATCGCGTCGCGCAGTCCCGGGTCCCTCTCGGGTCCGTTCGCGACCACGAAGAAGCGTCCCACTGCCGCGGCCGCGTCGAGGTCCTCGACCGAGTCGCCGACCGCTATGCATTCGCTCGGCTCAAATCCCCGCGCCCGGCTGTGCCAGGCAACCGCCTTTGCCTTGCTCGCGCCTCCGGGCACCAGGTGGTAGGCGTGTGCCGGGCCCTCAAGGCCCTCCATCGCTCGGACGATGGCGCCGTTGTCGAGGAATCGCAGGTCGTCGTGGCCGTGGAGGGCGAGCACCGCGTTGGCGGCCTCCACGTCGACCCTGCCGCGAAACAGGTGGGACAGCACGCGGTCCTCGTGCCACGGTCGGTGCCACTCGAGCCGATCGGGGAAGCGGGCGAACAAGAGGTCTGGAATCCCCTCGCTGATCATCCGCTCGGCGGGCGTGCCGTCGTCGTTCGGGGTCCAATCCCCGGTCAGGAAGGTCCGCTCGCCTTCGATCACCACTCCGCACCCGGCCTCGTAGATGTAGGAGGTCTGGCCGAGCAGACGTGCGTCCGCCATCACCTGGGCCTCACGGCGCCCGGACATGATCACGACCTCGGCCCCGGCTCGGTGGCATGCCTCAAGCGCCCGCGCCTGCATCAGGGAGAAGCCCCCGTCGGCATCTCGAAACAGCGAGCCGCGGTGTCCCAGCAGGGTTCCATCGAGGTCGGTGTAGACGCAGCGCAGCCCCACGGCCGGCCAACGGTACAAGGCGGGAGCCGCGCTACGTTAGGCGCAGGATGACCCGATGGCGCCTCGCCGATCGCGTGCTCGAGCTGTCGACCCCGCTGGCGGCGGGGATCGTCAACGTCACCGACGACTCATTCTTCGAGGGCGCCCGAAGCGTCACCCCGGAGGTGGCGATCGACGATGGGCTCGACCTGGTGGATGCAGGGTTCGATCTGCTCGACGTCGGCGCGGTCCCCGCTCGAAGCGGCCCCGCCGTCGGGTTCGAGAGAGAGGCGGCGCGGCTCGTCCCGGCGGTCGAGGGGCTGGCCCGGCGTTCCGGTGTGCCGGTGAGCGCCGATACGTTCGAGGTCGAGGTCGCCAGGCTGGCGCTCGACGCGGGAGCCGCGGCGATCAACGACATCTCCGGCGGGGCGGACCCCGCGCTGCTTCGCCTGGTCGCCGAGCGCGGGTGCGGCTACGTGCTGATGCACATCGATGGGAGACCCAGGGCGGACCGACGGCCTCCCGAGCATGATGACCCGGTCGCTCACCTGGCAACGTGGTTCGTCGAGCGGATCGAGTCGGCGCTGTCGTGCGGGGTCGACGAGGAGCAGATCGCGCTCGACCCGGGGCTCGACTTCGACCTCTCGGTGGACGACGACCTCGAGATCCTCGCTCGACTCGGCGAGCTCCGACGGATAGGTCGCCCCCTCTACGTGGCCCTGTCGCGAAAGGACTTCCTCGGGGCCGTTCTCGCCGGGTCCTGGGAGGGACGCTCTCCTCCCGCCGAGCGCGAGTGGGCGACCGCCGGGGCGGTTGCCCTTGCGGTGGCCGGCGGCGCGGACATCCTGAGGCTCCACGACCGGAGCGCTCTGGACTCGCTGCGGATCGCCTCGGCGATCATCGGTCCCGCGGGGACGACGAGCGCCGGGCCACAGGACGGCGATGGCTAGCGCCCGCGCCGCCGCGTCGGCCGGGTGGGAGCGGGCGATAGAGCCCGGCCGCCTCGACGGTCGCCTTGTCGCCGAGCGGCTGGAGTCGGCTCGAACGGCCGAGCTCAGGGACCTCCCGGACTCGCTATCGAGCGACCTGGTGGCCGCGCTTCGGACCTCGGGGGTGGAGTCACTGTTCTCGCACCAGGTGGAGGCGGTGGAGGCGGCCGCTGAGGGCAACGCCGTGGTCACCAGCGGCACGGCGTCGGGCAAGTCGCTGTGCTTCAATCTCCCCGTCCTCGACGACCTCGGACGCGATCCCGGCCGACGCGCGCTCTACCTCTACCCGACCAAGGCGCTCGCGCAGGACCAGGCCCGCCAGCTCTCAGAGCTTCGGTTCTCGGCGCTTCGACAGGCGATCTACGACGGCGACACGCCGCGCGAGGATCGACCGGCGCTTCGCCGGCGCTCGAACCTGGTGCTGACGAACCCGGACATGCTCCACGTCGGAATCCTGCCCCACCACAAGGGCTGGGGCGAATTCTTCGCGGGCCTCCGCTGGGTCGTCGTCGACGAGGCGCACACCTATAGGGGCGTGTTCGGGTCGCACGTCGCCAACGTCCTTCGCCGCTTGCGCAGGGTTGCCGGCCGCTATGGCTCCACCCCGCGGTTCGTGCTCGCCTCGGCGACGATCGCCAATCCGGTCGAGCTGGCGGAGCGCCTCGTCGGCGAGCCCTTCCGGCTGATCGACTCCGATGGAGCCCCCCGCGCCGAACGCCGGATCGCGGTCTGGAACCCACCGGTGATCGACCAGCGGTCGATGGCACGCCGATCGGTGCTGTCGGAGTCGGCCGAGCTCCTTGCCGATCTGGTGGCCGCTGGGCTTCGGACGATCTGCTTCCTGCGCAGCCGCAGGGGCATCGAGCTGATCCAGCGCTTCGTCCGGATGCGCCTCGAGGAGCTCGACATGGCCGAGCTGGCTCCGCTGATAGCGCCCTATCGCGCCGGGTACACGCCCGCGCAGCGACGCGACATCGAGGCGCGCCTGGCCGAGGGCGAGCTGCTCGGGGTGGTCGCCACCGACGCGCTCGAGCTGGGGATCGACATCGGGTCTCTCGATGCGGCGATCTGCGTCACCTTCCCCGGGACCGTCGCGAGCCTTCGCCAGATGTGGGGCCGGGCGGGCCGGCGAAGCGAGGGGATTGCGATGTACGTGGCCGGTCAGGACGGGCTCGACCAGTTCTTCTGCCGCCATCCCGACGAGTTCCTGGAGCGCCCGGTGGAGGCGGCGATCCTCGACCACCGAAACGAGCGAATACAGACCGCCCACCTGCTCGCGGCGGCCTACGAGCTCCCGCTGTCGCAAGGTGATGACGGAGTGTTCGGCGAGGGCTGGCACGACCGCGCCGACGCCCTGGTGGCCGCAGGTGAGCTTCGCCGCGGCCGCGAGGGCAACTACCTGCCGCGCACGCCCCGCTTTCCCGCCGCCGACATCTCGCTGCGCTCCGCCTCGGCCGATGCGGTCGCGATCGTCGACTCGGGATCCGGCGAGCTGCTCGGCGCTGTCGAGGCCGAGCGGGCCTTCACCACGGTCCACCCGGGAGCGGTCTACCTGCACCTGGGGCGCTCCTATGAGGTGCGCGAGCTCGACGTCGAGACTCGGCGAGCGGTCGTCGACCCGTTCGACGGCGACTGGTACACCCAGCCCAGGCGCGAGACGGAGGTCTACGTGGAGCGGATGCTCGACAAGTCCCACGCGCCGCTCGGCGAAGCGACCAACGGGTCAGGCGCGATCGGTGCTGACCCGTCCGGTTCGGGGTTCGAGCTCTTCTTCGGCGAGGTCTCGGTGACCGAGCAGGTGACCGCCTTTCAGCGAAAGAGACTCTCCGACCACGAGGTGATCGACATGGTCGCGCTGGAGCTTCCCGAGACCAACTTCCCGACCCAGGCCCTCTGGTACGTGCTCGGCGACGAGCTGGTGGGCCCCGACGTGATGCCCTCAGAGGTGCTGCTGGGGGCGCTCCACGCTACCGAGCACGGCCAGATCGCCGTCCTGCCGCTGCTCGCCATGTGCGACCGGTGGGACATCGGCGGGCTCTCCACCAACGTCCACTTCCAGACCGGCCGGCCCACGATCTTCATCTACGACGGTCATCCCGGCGGAGTCGGGATCGCAAGGCGAGGCTTCGATGTATTCGGCCGTCTGGTCGGCGACGCGACGAAGCTGATCGGCGAGTGCCCGTGCGCGGACGGTTGTCCCTCTTGCGTGCAGAGCCCCAAGTGCGGGAACCTCAACGAGCCGCTGCACAAACTGGGCGCGCTCGAATTGATGACCGCGATGCTGGCCCGAGCCGGCGGGGAGGCCTGAGTGGACGGCGCGCCGCGCACGCGCCAGATCGCGGTGATCGGGAGCTCCGAGCCCGACGATCGGCTCGCCGGACCCGCCGAAGAGGTGGGACGTCGCCTCGCCGAGGCGGGCACGGCGGTGGTGTGTGGAGGCCACGGAGGCGTCATGGAGGCGGCGGCACGCGGCGCGCACCTGGCGGGTGGCGACGTGATCGGGATCCTCCCCGGCGAGGATCCCGACGCCGCCAACGCGAACGTGACTCACGTCGTCGCAACCGGCATCGGCCAGGCCCGCAACCTGGCGGTGGTCGCATCGGCGGACGCGGTGATCGCGATCGGCGGGGAGTGGGGGACCCTGACCGAGATCGGGTTCGCCCGCCGGCTCGCCCGGCCGGTGATCGCACTGGTTGGCTGGGCCGCCGGCTCCGGCGGCCCGTCGGAGGGTGGCCTCGGGGTGGAGGTGGCCGCCGATCCCGCCTCCGCGGTCGAATTGGCGCTCCGTCCACGCGCCCTGTAGAGGCCGGTTCACGTCGCTAGCCTTCCTCCGTCGGCGAGGTAGCTCAGTTGGTAGAGCACACGACTGAAAATCGTGGTGTCGGCGGTTCGATTCCGCCCCTCGCCATCCCGGCTCGTGGCCGAACGACCGCCTCCCACGGCTCGCCCTCCGGGCTCACCTGCGGTTCGATTCCGCCCCTCGCCATCCCGGCTCGTGGCCGAACGACCGCCTCCCACGGCTCGCCCTCCGGGCTCACCTGCGGTTCGATTCCGCCCCTCGCCATCCCGGCTCGTGGCCGAACGACCGCCTCCCACGGCTCGCCCTCCGGGCTCACCTGCGGTTCGATTCCGCCCCTCGCCATCCCGGCTCGTGGCCGAACGACCGCCTCCCACGGCTCGCCCTCCGGGCTCACCTGCGGTTCGATTCCGCCCCTCGCCATCCCGGCTCGTGGCCGAACGACCGCCTCCCACGGCTCGCCCTCCGGGCTCACCTGCGGTTCGATTCCGCCCCTCGCCATCCCGGCTCGTGGCCGAACGACCGCCTCCCACGGCTCGCCCTCCGGGCTCACCTGCGGTTCGATTCCGCCCGTGCCATCGCATCATGCAACGCATTCGCGGTGGTAGCGGCGGCGATTTGAGGCGCCCGCAGCTCGGCCGCCGGACGGGCGGCGCGTATCTCGTTTGGGGGCGCGCCACCCGGGAACATGACGGGGTGGAATGGAGCGCATGAGTCCATCGACCGACTGCGATCCTCACCGCTGGTGGGGGCAGCTCAAGCGAACCGCCGCTTCCTCCCGCGACCACAACCTCACCGATTGGGCCGCGGCGCTCACCTACTACAGCGTCCTTTCGATCTTCCCCGCTCTGATCGTCCTGGTCGCGATCCTCGGCCTGGCGGGGGACTCGGCAACGCACTCCGTGCTCCACAACATCGACGAGCTCGGACCGGGCCCGGCCCAGGACATCGTCGCTGACGCGATTCGGGAGATCTCCGGCCGCCAGGGGACAGCGGGCGCCGCGCTGATCCTCGGGCTGGCCGGCGCCCTGTGGTCGGCGTCCGGCTACATCGGCGCGTTCTCTCGCGCCGCCAACGCGATTCACGGGGTCACCGAGGAGCGTTCCGTCTGGAAGCTCCGCCCCTTGCAGATCGCGATCACGCTCCTGCTCCTCCTCCTGGTCGCCCTGAGCGCCGTCGCCGTGGTCTTGAGTGGGCCACTCGCCAAGGAGGTGGGAAAGGTGCTCGGGGTCGAGGGGCCCGCCGTGGGCGCCTGGAACGTCGCGAAATGGCCGGTCATCGCGGGCGTCGTGATTGCGATGGTCGCGATCCTCTACTCGGTCGCACCCGGCACCCGAAGCCCCGGCTTTCACCCCTTGACGCCCGGCAGCATCGCCGCCGTGGCGCTGTGGGTCGCCGCGTCGGCCGGGTTCGCGATCTACGTCGGCAGCTTTGCCTCCTACAACAAGGTCTACGGAGGCCTCGCGGGGGTGGTGGTCTTCCTGGTCTGGCTATGGATCTCGAATCTCGCCGTCCTGCTCGGCGCCGAGCTGAACGCCGAGATCGAACGCGGGTGCTCGGGCTGAGGAGGCCGATAGCCCTTCGCATGCCGCGCCGCGTTGATCGACCGGAAAGGGGGGGTGGCGTGTCAGATCGACGCGGGATTCAGCGACTCAAAAGGGGAGATTCCGCCGTCCGCCCCCCCCTCTACTGTGATTCGCGATGAGTGAACAGGTGACATTGACCGGTCAGCCCGGGCTCGAGACGGTCTCTCCGAACGGCAGCGACCCGAGTCAGCCGGAGCGCATGTGGATCCGCGAGCTGGAGGACGGACAGATCGTCGAGGGGGTGTTCGCCGTTCGCCAGCGCGAGCTTCGCCAGAAGCGAAACGGGGGCGAGTGGCTGCGATTGATCGTCTGTGACCGATCGGGCAGCACCGAGGCGGTCGCCTGGGAAGACGTTCAGGACGCCTACCGACTCGCCGCCCCAGGCGGCGCCGTCCAGATCCGCGGCAGGTTCGGGATCCATCCCCAGTACGGCGCCAAGGTCACGATCGAGGCGATCCGAGCCGCCGAGCCGTCGGAGTTTGAGCCTGAGGATCTCGCCGAGGGCCCAAGAGTTGCGGTGGAGAGGCTCGAGGCCCAGTTGCGCGAGCTGCTCTCGACGATCCAGAATCCGCAGCTGTCGCGACTGCTCGATGCCTTCTTCGCGCCCGATTCGGCGATCTGGGCCCGCTTCCGCGACGCTCCCGCGGCCAAGTACTACCACCAGGCCTACCGGCACGGCCTGCTCGACCACACCGTGTCGGTCGCCCAGGCGGTCAACGCCTCCGCCGCCGCGTTCCCGGGGATCGATCGCGACATCGCGATCACCGGGGCGTTGCTCCACGACATCGGCAAGACGATCGCCTATAACGACGATCCGCTTGCGATCGATCTGACGGACGCCGGCCGGCTTCAGGGCGAGATCCCTCTCGGCTATTACCTGGTCCGCCGGGAGGTGGAGCGGATCGAGGGGTTCGATCCCGGGCTCGCGCAGGCGATATTCCACATCGTCCTGTCCCACCACGGAGCGCTCGAGAACGGGTCTCCGGTACTTCCCGCGACCCGCGAGGCGACCCTCGTCCACTCGATCGACAACCTGGGCGGAAAGCTCGGCAGCTTCGACCGGATCGAGCGCGAGCTTCCGGACGGCGAGGCCTGGTCGCGATTCGATCGAGGCCTCGATTCCGCGGCGTACTTCGGCTCGCGCGCCGCCTGAACGGCCCTCAGTTCGACCGATTCCGCGGTCTACGGGCCGAAAATGCGGCATCTTGCGCCGAGCCGCGGGGACGGCCGCGGTCAGCCCTTATCCTCCGCCACCGATGGCCAAGGACACCGAGAAGCTCATCCGGCAGCTTTCGCTGATCTCGTTCCTGATGGCGAACGGACGCCCCGTCTCGGCGCTCGAGATCAAGCGCGAGGTCGAGGGCTACAGCTCGATGAACGACGACGCGTTCGCGCGTCGGTTCTACGCGGACCGCGCCGAGCTCGAGAGCCTCGGGATATCGCTCCAGGTCGAGAAGCCGGCCGAGGGGTTCTTCGAGGCGGAGCTCTACGCGCTGCCTCCCGAGAACTATTACCTGCCGCCGATCGAGTTCACGGACGGTGAGTTGGCCGCGCTTCGGACCGCACTCGGCCTGCTCGACGGTGAGTTCGCCTATGCCGAGCCGCTTCGGCTCGCCCTCCAGCAGGTCTCGTGGGGTCGGCCCAGCCCGCTGACCGAGAACGACACTGCGCCGATCGACGTCAAGCTCGCCGCCCCGGGAGGCGGGCGCGAGATGTCCCAGCGGTTGGCCAAGATCGAAACCGCGATCTCCCGCCGTAAGACGATCGAGTTCAGGTACTACTCGATGCAGCGCGACGAGGTGTCGGACCGCAAGATCGATCCCTACCACCTCGTGTTCCGCAACGGACAGTTCTACTTGATCGGCCACGCGCACGAGCGCGACGAGGTGCGCGTCTTTCGCCTCTCGCGAATCCGCGGAAAGGTCTCCTACGCGACCAAGGCCGAGCACGATTTCGCGCCCCCCGAGGACTTCGACCGCCGCGACTATGCCTCCCGGGCCGACTGGCAGATGGGGGAGGTCGAGGGGCCGGCGAAGGTGTTCGTCCGCGAGCGGATCGCCTGGCTCGTCGAACGCGACTTCGCCGGCTACGGCAAGCTCCGCAAGGCGAGCAAGAAGGACGGCGTCTCGGGTCGAGGAGGGATCTACGAGACCGATTTCGCGTCCGGCCGTCAGCTGATCTCGTGGGTCCTCGGATGGCGCGAGAATGCGACCCTGCTGGAGCCCGAGGGCCTGGCGCGTGAGGCCGCCGAGAGGCTCGAGCTTCTGCGCGAGCGCCACAGCGGCGAGTTCGGGCTGGCCGAGACCGTCTCGCGGCCGGTCGCCGAGGGCAATGGGCGGCCACGGTCGACCAACGGGCGCTCCGAATCGGTGATCCGCCCCGAGCGGTTCGCCCGCCTGGTGACGCTGGCCGGGTTCTTGATCGGCGCCGCCCGCGAGGACACGCGTCTTCCGGTCGCCACGGTGCTCGACGAGTTGAACGTGAGCAGACAGGAGCTCAGCGAGGACATCGACGTGCTCAACGTGGTCAACTTCGGCGGCGGCACCTACGTGCTCTATGCCGAGATCGCAGGCGACGAGATCGAGGTCGATCCGGACACCTACGGCGACAACTTCGCCCGCCCCGCCCGCCTGCTGCCCCTGGAGGCGAAGGCCCTGGTCGCCGCGATCGACCTGTTCGGCGACCACCTTCCGCAAGCCGGTTTGTCGACGGCGCGCGAGAAGATCGTCGCGGCGCTCGGGCACGACCCGTCGCAGGAGGGGCTCGAGATCGCCCCGGGCCGCGACGATTCCGAGGTCGTCCGCACCGTCAACGACGCGATCGAGGGACACCGGGTCCTCGAGCTCCATTACTACAAGGAGAACGAGGATGAGTTCATCAAGCGCGAGGTCGAGCCCTACCAGCTGGTCAGTGGTCCGGAGGGCTGGTATCTCGGCTGCTACGACCTCGGCCGCGACGACACTCGCCACTTCCGTCTGGACCGGATGAAGGAAGCGCGGGCGACCCGCCGGAAGTTCGATCCACGGGAAGGGGTCGAGGCCAGGCTCGCCGAGCAAGAGTGGCTGGTCCACGGCGAGGTGGGCAGCGCAGGGGTGGCGCGCGTGTGGGTTTCGCCCGAGCGCGCTCGATGGCTGCGCGAGGAGCGCACCGTGGTCGAGGAGCTCTCTGACGGAGCGGTCGTGGTCGAGCTTCCGTACGGCTCGACCGACTGGCTGGTCCGCGAGATCCTGAAAGGGGTCGGCGACCTCGTGGCGCTGGAGCCGAAGGACGCACGAAGCGCCGTTCACGACGCAGTGAGCGCCACGCGCTAGACGGACGATCGGTCCGGGTCGCCGCGGAGAGATCTTGGCGAGCGCCGACTCCCCTCCCGGCCACCCCGAGATCATCCGGATCATCGCGCCCAACCCGGGCCCGATGACGCTCCAGGGGACCAACACCTACGTCGTCGGCGTCGGTCCGGCCTATGTGATCGATCCGGGCCCCGCCGACCCGGCCCACATGCAGGCCATCCGCCGGGTCGCCGATCAGTACGGCGGCATCGCCGGGGTCCTGCTCACCCACTCGCACGCCGATCACTCGGCGGGCGCGTCCGCGCTCGGGGCGCCGCTTCTGTTCGGGGAGGTGGGCGCCGCCGATGAGGCCTCGCCCGAGAGGGGGGCGATCGCCGGCGACACCGCCTCCGCGTCCGAGCCGCGGCGGGTGGGCCCCTTCGAGGTCCTGGCGACCCCTGGCCATGCGGCGGACCACGTCTGCTTCCTGGACGGCGAGGTCGGGTTCTGCGGAGACCTGATCCTCGGGCAGGGGTCCACCTTCGTCCCCCCGGACGGCGGCTCCCTGATCGCCTACCTCGACTCGCTGGAGCGCCTCGGGGCGGCAAACCTCGAGCTTCTGTGCCCGGGTCACGGTCCGTACGTGACCGACCCCGCGGCCAAGATCGCCGAGTACCGCCGCCACCGCCTGATGCGCGAGGAGAGGCTCATCTCCGCCCTCGACGGCGGGATCCGATCCCGCGAGCGCCTGCTCGCCTCGGCGTGGTCGGACGTTCCGCCCGAGCTCAGAGGGGCGGCCGCGGTGGTCATGGAGGCGCACCTCCAGAAGCTGGCGTCCGAGGGCCGGCTGCCCGATGACGTCTCGCTCTAGAGTGGCGACATGCTGAGCGGCATGCTGGCGAAGCGCCTCGCGGTGCTCGGCGGGGCGGTCTCGGCGCTGGCCACCGGGGCCGCCGCCGGGCTGTGGTGGCAGCTGGTGCGCCGGCCGCTGCCCCGAACCACGGGCACCCTGCGCGTGCCGGGTCTCGAGGGCGCGGTCGAGATCCGCCGCGATCGATGGGGCGTTCCCCACATCCGAGCCCGGTCGCGGCACGACCTGTGGCTCGGGCAGGGCATGTGCCACGGTCAGGACCGGCTCTGGCAGCTCGACCTCTACAGGCGGATCGGGTCTGGGCGCTTGGCCGAGATCGCCGGTTCCGCCGGCCTCGCGACCGATCGCTTCATGAGGACGCTGGGACTGCGCCGCGCGGCCCTGGACGAAGCCAGGGCCCTCCCGGCGGGCCTTCGCTCGGAGCTCGAGGCGCTCTGCGCCGGGGTCAACGCCGCCGCTCGCGGACCGATCGCTGCCGGTCGAGTTCCAACTCCTGCGCCTCGAGTTCGAGCCCTTCACGCCGGCCGACGCGTTGACCCTCACCAAGCTGCTCTCGTTCGGCCTCTCGACCAACTGGGAGCGC
This sequence comes from uncultured bacterium, assembly GCA_963720685.1. GTDB lineage: Bacteria > Actinomycetota > Thermoleophilia > Solirubrobacterales > 70-9 > AC-56. The sequence goes on from CAVRGF010000007.1 coordinate 16,000, forward strand.
GAGCTCCTGCGCGCCGAGATGGCCCGCGAGCTGGGGCCAGGGCTGGCCGCGCGGCTCGACCCCTCCTATCCGCGGGGCAACCCCGTCGTGCTCGCTCCGGGGATCGCCTGGGATGGCGACGGGCTGGACCTGGTGGAACAGCTGGCGCGAGTGCGGGACTCGATCGGGCTGACGGCCGAGGCGACCGGCTCCAACAACTGGGCGGTCGCCGCCTCGCGCTCGGCGACCGGCATGCCGCTGCTCGCGGGCGATCCGCACCTCCCCCCGGGAATGCCGGGAATCGTCTACCAGGTGGGGCTCTCCCTCGGCGATCGCCACTGCCGCGGCGCCTCCCTCGCGGGCCTCCCGGGCGTGATGATGGGCCAGAACAACGATGTCGCCTGGTCGTTCACGAACGCGATGGCCGACGTAATGGACCTGTTCATCGAGCGCATCGACGGCGACACGTATGAGTTCGAGGGCGAACAGGTTGCGCTGGCGAGGAGCGAGGAGGAGATCCGGGTCAGAGGACGCAGCGAGCCCGACCGGCTGACCGTCCGCCAGACCCGCCACGGGCCGCTCGTCAACGAGGCGCTCGCGGCCGACGACGCCGAGCCGCTTGCGCTGCGGTTCGCCGCGCTCGACTTTCCCGGAATCACCGAGGCCAATCTGCGAGCGCTCGAGTTCGCGAGCGGCCCCGACCTCGTCGAGTCGATCGGCGAGCACGCACACCCGGTCTCGAACCTGGTCTGGGCCGACCGCCACGGCTCGATCGGCTACAAGACGGTCGGCCGGGTCCCGCTGCGTCCGGGCGGCTGCCCCGATCTCCCGAAGCCCGGGTGGACCGCCGAGTACGAGTGGGATGGCTGGATCCCGTACCGGGAGCTGCCGGCGGTGACCGATCCCGAGCGCGGCTTCGTGGTCACGGCCAACAACCGGATCGCCCCGGAGGACTACCCGCACCACATCACGAGCGACTATCTCGACGGCTACCGGGCCCGCCGGATCGAGCAGCTGATCGAGGATCGTGACGAGCATGACCTGGCGAGCTTCGAGTCGATGCAGACCGACATGCTCTCGCTGCCCGGCCTCGAGACGGCGCATCGCCTCGCGCGGCTGCGCCCCGCCGACCAGCGTGAGCGAACGGCGATCGAGGAGCTTCGCTCCTGGGACGGGCGGATGAGCCCCGATTCCACCGAGGCGACGATCTACCAGGCGTTCACCTTGCGGCTGGGCCGCGAGGTGACCCGCGCGGCGATCGGCGATCGTGATCTGTCCGAGCGCTGGCTCGACCGCGCCGACAACGGGTTCATCGCTCACGTGACCTCGCCGTGGCGCTGGCAGGCACACCTGCTGAAGCTCTGGGCCGAGGCCGACGAGGAGCTGATCGGCCGGCCATGGGACGAGCTCGCCCTCGATGCGCTGCGGGGCGCGCTCGACGAGCTCGAGGGCCGGCTGGGACCCGACCGCGCTCAGTGGCGATGGGGCAGCGTGCATCCACTGGTCTTCTCACACGCGCTCGGGGCGGCGCATCCGGTGATGGCGTGGATCTTCAACCGCACGCTCGAGGTTGGGGGAGCGCAGGAGACTGTCGCCCAAGTGGGCTGGGACCCCAACGATCCCTACACCGCCATCTGGGCGCCGTGCTGGCGGATGGTCGCCGACCCCGCTCGTCCGGAGCTCTCACGCTGGCAGGCGTTCACCGGTCAGTCGGGCCAGGTGGCGAGCTCCCACTACGACGACCTCCAGGGCGACTGGGTCGAGGGCCGCACCCAGCCGATGCGCGGTGAGGCACCGTGGCGCACCCTCGAGCTGCTGCCCGTGGCGGCCCCGTCGGTGGGCGAGCCGCTGGCCGCCGATGCGTGATGGGCAGCCGGCGATCGCAGATCCAGCTCGATCGGGCCGAGCAGCTCGAGCTCCTGAACTCGGAGCGGATCGTCGTCGTCTCGTCGTGGGGTCCACACGGCTGGCCGCACTCGATGCCGCTTTGGTACGTGCCCCGCGATGGCGAGGTCTGGATCTACACATACGCAAAGTCCCAGAAGGTGATCAACCTGGATCGCGACCCGCGCGCCACCCTGTTGCTCGAGACCGGCCACGACTACGGCGAGCTTCGAGGGATCGAGATCCAGGCCGAGGCGGAGATTCACCGCGATCCCGAGGCCGTGTACGAACTGGCCCGTGAGCTGACGGTCCGTTATTCGGGCGGGACCGCGGCGATCGACGCGGCCGCCGCCGAGGCGCTTCGCGCTCAGGCGCTGAAAAGGGTCGCCGTACGCTTCGCGGCGAGGCGGACCGCGAGCTGGGATCACCGAAAGCTCGCCGGCGGGCATTGAGTGTCGGGCAGCCTCGAATCGCGAGCTGAGCCCTCCGCTTGCGCGCTCTATGTAGCCTTGCCGCGCGATGGAGCACCTGAAAGGCCTGATCCTCTCGGGCGGCGCGGGCACACGTCTGCGCCCAATCACCCATACCTCCGCAAAGCAATTGGTCCCGGTGGCCAACAAGCCCGTGCTCTTCTATGGCATCGAGGCGCTTGTCGAGGCGGGGGTCGAGGAGATCGGGATCGTGATCGCCCCCGAGACCGGCGACGAGATCGCCTCGGTCGCCGGAGACGGCTCGGCGTTCGGGGCTTCGATCACCTACGTGCACCAGGCCGAGCCGCTCGGCCTCGCCCACGCCGTGCTCACCGCAGAGGAATTCCTGCAGGACGGCCCGTTCGTGATGTACCTCGGCGACAACCTTCTCCGCGATGGGCTCAAGGCCCTGGTCGACGCCTTTCGCACTTCCCAGCCCGATGCGCTGATCCTCCTGACCCCCGTCCCCGACCCCGGTAACTACGGCGTCGCCGAACTCGATGGAGACAGCGTCGTGCGCCTGGTCGAGAAGCCGACCGACCCGCCGAGCGACCTTGCCCTGGTGGGCGTCTACATGTTCGGGCCGTCGATCTTCGAGGCGGTCAAGGCGATCGAGCCCTCCGGTCGAGGCGAACTCGAGATCACCGACGCCATTCAATGGCTGATCGACGGCGGCAAGCGAGTCGAGAGCCATCGGGTGAGCGGTTGGTGGAAGGACACCGGCCAGCTCGATGACATGCTGGAGGCCAACCGGCTCGTGCTCGAGGATCTCGAGCGCTCCGTCGAAGGCGAGCTGGTCGACTCGAAGGTCGAGGGACGCGTAGTGATCGAAGCGGGAGCAAAGCTCGAGCGGTCCCTGGTCCGCGGGCCGGCGATCATCGGCGCGGATGCGCGGATCAGCGACGCCTACGTGGGGCCCTACACCTCGATCGACGCGGGGGTCTCGATCGCCCGGGCGGAGGTCGAGCACTCGATTCTTCTCGCCGGCTCGAGCGTCTCCGACCTCGACTACCGCATGGAGGCGAGCCTGCTCGGCCGCAACGTGCGGCTGTCACGCGGCGACGCGCTCCCGAAGACCCTCCGGATGATCGTCGGCGACAACGCCGAGATCAAGATCCCATGAGAACGGGTGTCCACACGATCCGCGTCCCCCGGGCCTGCGGGAGGGGCCGATGAGGATCCTCGTCACCGGGGCGTCAGGCATGCTCGGGCGGGAGGTGGTCGCCGCCGGCCCGTCGCACGGCCACGAGGTGATCCCGCTGGCTCACGCCGACCTCGACATCGTCGACGCCGGCGCCGTCGACGCCACCCTCGCCGAGTACGAGCCTGACGTGGTGATCAACTGCGCCGCCTTCACCGATGTCGATGGCGCCGAGGAGAACGAGCCCGCCGCGATGCGGATCAACGACCAGGGCGCGGGCCTGCTCGCGGCCGCCGCCCAGACGGTCGGCGCCAAGATCGTCCACCCCTCGAGCGACTACGTCTTCGACGGCTCCGCGGGCCGGCCATACGTCGAGTCGGACATGCCTTCGGCCCTGTCGGCCTACGGCCGATCGAAGCAGGCCGGCGAGACGTCGGTGGCCGTCTCCAACCCCCGTCACTTCATCGTTCGGTCCTCGTGGCTCTACGGCCTCGGGGGAAAGAACTTCGTCGAGACGATGCTCCGGATTGGCGGAGAGCAGCCGGAGGTACTGGTCGTGTCAGATCAGGTCGGCTCGCCCACCTACACGCGGCATCTCGGAGAGGCGCTGGTCGTCCTTTCCGAAAGCGATGCCTTCGGCATTCACCACATCGCCGGCGCGGGCCAGTGCTCGTGGTATGAGTTCGCTCAGGAGATCTTCGATCAGGCCGGGGTCGAGTGCAAGGTGATGGCGGCGACCACCGAGATGCTCGCCCGCCCGGCGCCGCGCCCGGTGTACTCGGCTTTGGGGACCGAGCGCGCCGAGCCGATCACCCTTCCGCACTGGAGGAAGGGCCTCGCCGAATACCTGGCCGAGCGCCAGCTCGCGGGAGCCGCGGCATGAGGCTCCTGGTTGCGGGCGGCGCGGGATTCATCGGATCGACCTACGTCAGGACCCGGCTCGAGGGACACCCCGCCGACACCGTGCGGGTGCTCGACAAGCTCACCTACGCGGGCAGACCCGAGAACCTGCGTGGACTCCCGGAGGAGCGGGTCGAGCTGGTCGAGGGCGACATCGCGGACCCCGACGCGGTGGCGGGAGCCGTCGAGGGTTGTGACGCGATCGTCAACTTCGCCGCCGAATCCCACGTCGACCGATCGATCGAGTCTCCCGGCGAGTTCATCCAGACGGATGTCTTCGGCGCGTTCGTCCTGCTCGAGGCCGCGCGGGCCGCGCAGATCCGCCACCTCCAGGTCTCGACCGACGAGGTCTACGGCTCGATCGAAGCCGGGTCGTTCAGCGAGCGATCCCCGATCGAGCCTTCGTCGCCCTATTCAGCTTCGAAGGCCGGCGGCGACCTGATCGTCGGCGCCTACCACAACACCTACGGCGCCGACGCGCTGATCGTCCGCGGCTCCAACAACTACGGGCCTCGCCAGCACCCCGAGAAGCTGATCCCCCTCTGCGTGCTGAACGCGCTTGCAGGCGACCCGCTTCCCGTCTATGGCGACGGCATGCAGGTCCGAAACTGGATCTTCGTAGAGGACTTCTGCGCCGGGATCGACCTGGTGCTGGAGCAGGGTCAGGCCGGAGAGGCCTACAACGTCGGCGGGCCCGACGAGCTGCCCAACATCGAGGTCGTGAAGACGATCCTCTCGCTGGCCGGCCGCGACGAGTCGCTGATCGAGTACGTCGCCGACCGTCCGGGCCACGACCGCCGCTACTCGCTGGGCTCCGAGAAGGCCCGCGGGCTGGGCTGGGAGGCCAAGGTCGGGTTCGAGGAGGGCCTTCGCCGAACGGTGGAGTGGTATGGCGACAACGAATGGTGGTGGGCACCGATCCGCGGCGGCGAGTACCGCGAGTACTACGAGCGCCAGTACGGCAGGGCGCTCCGCGGCTGATGGCCACTCGGCTGCGGACCAGGATCGACGACGTCGTCCTGATCGAGCCGCAGGTCCACGGCGACGACCGGGGGTTCCTGGTCGAGACGTTCCGCGATGACGCCTGGCGGGACCTGGGAGTCGAGCTCGAATTCGTGCAGGAGAACCACTCGCGCTCTGGCCGGGACATCCTGCGCGGCCTCCACTTCCAGATCGATCCCGGACAGGCAAAGCTGGTCCGCTGTCTGCGGGGGCGGATCTGGGACGTCGCTGTGGACCTGCGAAGCGACTCGCCGACCTATCGTCAGTGGGAGGCGCACGAGCTCGACGACGAGCGCCACCGCCAGCTGCTCGTGCCGGTGGGTTTTGCGCACGGCTTCTGCGTCTTGAGCGACGTGGCCGACGTCGCCTACAAGCTGTCCAGCCACTACGACCCGGCCACCGAGTCCGGGATCGCGTGGGACGACCCCGAGGTCGGGGTCGAGTGGCCGGTGTCCGAGCCGATCCTCTCCGAACGCGACACCAACGCGCCGACCCTGTCGGCGATCGCCTCAGAGCTTCCCTGGTAGTCGCCGGGTCGCGCCCGGGCTGTCCCTAAGATCGGGGGTTTGAGCCCCATGCGATCGGAGACTGACAAGGCGACCCCGCTGAGCCCGTTCAGCGAGCCGGTTCGACGCTGGTTCGAGGCGTCGTTCGCCGAGCCGACGCCCGCGCAGGCGCTTGGCTGGCCGAAGATCGTCGCCGGCGACAACACGCTGATCTGCGCCCCGACCGGGTCGGGAAAGACCCTCGCCGCGTTTCTCTGGGGAATCGACCGCCTGGCTCGCGAGCCCGAGCGCCTCGGGTCGGGGGTCCGGATCGTCTACGTCTCGCCCCTCAAGGCCCTCTCCTACGACATCGAGCGCAACCTGCGCGCTCCCCTGAAGGGAATCGGCGCGGAGATCTCGGTCGGCCTTCGCACCGGGGACACCCCGCAGCGTGAGCGTCAGGCCATGAAGCGAAAGCCACCGGACATTCTGATCACCACCCCGGAGTCGCTCTACCTGATGATCAGCTCGGGTGCGCGGGAGATCCTGACCGGCGCCGAGGCGGTGATCGTCGACGAGATCCACGCCGTGGCCCAGTCAAAGCGCGGCTGCCACCTGGCTCTCACCCTCGAGCGCCTCGACCACCTCGTCCGCACAAACACCCAGGATGGAACTAGCGACGAAGTCGCGGAGCAGGCGAGTGACCCTGCCGCCACGGTGGCGTCGCAACCCGACGACAGCGGAGCCGCAGGCGAGGATGTCGGCGGAGTTGTTCACGTTCAGCGCATCGGCCTCTCGGCGACGCAGCGCCCGCTGGAGCGGATCGCCCGATTCCTGGCCGGATCCCGGCGCCGGTGCGAGGTCGTGGACGCGGGCATCCGCAAGCAGCTCGACCTCGAGATCGTGGTCCCGGTCGACGACATGACAGAGCCCGGCGCCGCCCGGCCGTCCGCGGCCAACGGCGCGGGCATCGGCGCCGAGCGTCTCGATCGCTCGCCGGATCGCATCGACCCGGGTCCGATCGAGGCCTCGATGGACGCGGCCGTCAACACGCGATCGATCTGGCCGGCGATCTACCCGGAGCTGCTGAAGCTGATCCGCGAGCACACCTCGACGATCATCTTCGTCAACAACCGCCGCGGCGCCGAGCGCCTCGCCAAGCGCCTCAACGAGCTGAACGCCGATCGGCCCGAGCAGGAGCTCCCCGCCACCGAGCACGCCGGACATGACACCCCCGGCCACCAGGCCAAGGGTGAATCGCCCCGGGCTAGCGACGAGGTCGCGGTGCAGGCGGGTGACCCTGCCGCCACGACGGCGTCGCAGCCCGACGACACCGGAGCCGAAGGCGAGGACGTCGACGGAGTTGTTCAGGTTCCCGAAATCGCCAGGGCCCACCATGGATCCCTCGCCCACGAGGAGCGCCAGGTGGTCGAGGAGCTCCTCAAGTCCGGCCGCCTGCCGTGCCTGGTCGCGACCTCCTCTCTCGAGCTTGGGATCGACATGGGCGCCGTGGACCTGGTGATCCAGGTCGAATCCCCGAAGTCGGTCACCCGCGGCCTGCAGCGGATCGGCCGCGCCGGCCACACGCTGCAGGAGGTCTCGGTCGGGCGGATCTTCCCGAAGTTCCGCGCCGACCTCCTCGAGTGCGCCGTGGTCGCCAAGCGGATGGTGGAGGGCGAGATCGAGGAGACCGTGATCCCGCAGAACCCGCTCGACGTGCTCGCGCAACACCTGATCTCGATGTGCGCCTCCGACGAGTGGGAGGTGGACGAGCTCGAGCGGGTGGTGACCGCCGCCGAGCCGTTCACGGAGCTCTCCCGAGAGCAGCTCGAGAACGTTCTCGACATGCTCGACGGGCGCTACCCGTCCGACCGTTTCGCCGAGCTGCGGCCTCGGCTCGTCTGGGATCGAGCCGCCGGCAGCGTGCGGGGCCGGCCCGGGGCGCGCCAACTGGTGGCCACGAACGCCGGCACGATCCCCGATCGCGGCCTCTACGGGGTCCACCTGCCCGATGGCCGCAGGGTGGGCGAGCTCGACGAGGAGATGGTCTATGAGGCGCGGCCCGGGCAGACCTTCCTGCTCGGCGCGACGACCTGGCGGATCATGGAGATCACCCGCGATCGCGTGATCGTCACCCCCGCGCCAGGCGTTCCCGGGGCGGTTCCATTCTGGAGGGGCGATGGCGTGGGACGGCCAGCCGAGCTCGGGCGAGCGATTGGGGCCTTCGCCCGCGAGGCGGTGAGTGCCGATCCGGTCGAGCTCGCCAGCGACTTCGGGCTCGACCGGCGCGCGGCCGAGAACCTCGTCGCCTACCTTCGCGAGCAGCAGGCAGCGACCCGCGTGGTGCCCTCCGATGAGACCGTGGTCGTCGAGCGTTTCCGGGACGAGATCGGCGATTGGCGACTCTGCGTGCTCTCTCCGTGGGGCGGGCGCGTTCACGCGGCCTGGGGCCTCGCGCTGTCGGCCCGGATCCGCGACGAGCACGAGCTCGAGGCCGACGCGATCTGGTCCGACGACGGGATCGTGGTCCATCTGCCCGATGCGGACGAGCCGCCCCCGGCCGACCTCGTGCTCCTGGAGCCCGACGAGATCGAGGACCTGGTGGTCCGTGAGCTCGGAAGCTCGGCCCTGTTCGGAGCCCGGTTTCGCGAGAACGCCGCCCGTGCGCTCCTCATCCCGCGCGCCTATCCCGGCAAGCGAACGCCTCTGTGGCAGCAGCGGCTCAAGGCGCAGAGCCTGCTCGAGGTCGCGAAGGACTTCCCGCGATTCCCGATCGTGCTCGAGACCTATCGCGAATGCCTTCGCGACGTGCTCGATCTGCCCGCCCTGGAGTCGCTGCTGCGCGACCTCTCGACCCGCCGGGTGTCGCTGGTGGAGGTCGAGACTCCGACCGCCTCGCCATTTGCGTCCTCGCTGCTGTTCGACTACGTCGCGACCTACATGTACGAGGGCGACACGCCGAACGCCGAACGGCGGGCGGCGGCGCTGTCGCTCGACCGCGACCTGCTTCGCGAGCTGCTCGGCCAGGAGGAGCTCCGCGAGCTGATCGATCCGGACGCCCTGGCCGAGGTCGAGGCGTCGCTCCAGCATCGCGCCGAGTCGGCGCGCGCCAGGGACCGGGACGGGCTCCAGCAGGTCCTGCGCCGCCTCGGTGACCTGACGTCTGGCGAGTGCGAGGAACGGGTCGCGGACGGCTACTCGGCCGCCTCGATGCTCTCCAAGCTCGAGCGGGAGCGCCGTGCCGCGCTGATCCGGGTCGCCGGGGAAGAGCGATGGATCGCCGCTGAGGATGCGGGGCTCTACCGGGACGCGCTCGGCGTGCCCCCGCCCGCGGGCCTGCCCGAGACGTTCGGTGCCGAGGTGCCCGATCCGATGGCCACGGTCGTGCGCAGGTATGCCCGCACGCACGGGCCGTTCGCCACCGAACGGCTCGCGAAGCGTTACGCGGTGGACCCCTCACCCGCCCTTCGCGAGCTGGAGCGAGCGGGCGAGCTGGTGCGGGGAGAGCTTCTTCCAGGAGGCACGGAACGGGAATGGTGCGACCCGGACGTCCTTCGCCGGCTGCGCCGGGCGAGCCTCGCCCACCTGAGAGCGGAGGCCGAGGCGGTGGACATCCGCGAGCTGGCGGTGTTCCTGCCGAGCTGGCAGAACGTTGACGTTCACCGGCCGGCCGGAGCCGGTCCGGACCGGCTGCGTGAGGCGATCGTTCCCCTCCAGGGCGTCACGTTGACCCCGGAGGTCTGGGAGCGCGACGTCCTGCCGCGCCGACTCGGCGCGTACAGCCCGACCTGGCTCGACGAGCTGTCGACCGGCGGGGAACTGGTCTGGATCGGAGCCGGCGCCCTGGGACGAACCGGTGGAAAGGTGGCCCTCTACCTGCGCGAGGACGTGCGACTGGCCGGCCCGCCGCCCTCGAAGGCCAAGCTCGAGCCGCCGGGCGGCGCTGCGCATGACGAGATCCGCGAGTTGCTCGGGCGCGGTCCGTGCTTCTGGGTCGATCTGGTCGCCGGGATCGACCGGCCGGCAGAGGAGCTCCACTCGGCCCTGTGGGATCTGGCCTGGGCGGGAGAGGCGACCAACGACGCATTCGCGCCGCTTCGGGCTTCGCGGCTTCGCGGCGTGCCGCGCGGCGAGCGCCGGGGGCGGCGCTTCGCCGCGCGACGGGCCGGCGCCGGGCAGGCGGTCCAGGGCCGCTGGTCGCTGACGGCGCCCCTGTTCGAGGACGCGCCGGCGAGCGGCCCGCGCCTGCGCGCCCAGGCCGAGCTGATGCTCGAGCGCCACGGGATCGTCACCCGAGAGACGGTGATCGGCGAGGGGATCCCAGGTGGCTTCGCGGGGCTCTACGGCGAGATGTCGAACCTGGAGATGCTGGGGACGGCGCGGCGCGGCTACTTCGTCGAGGGACTCGGGGGCGCCCAGTTCGCGCTTCCCGGCGCGGTCGAGCGCCTGCGCTCGCCTCCGCGGGGTGAGCGCCGCTATCTGATCCTCGCCGCGACGGACCCGGCCAATCCCTATGGGGCCGGGGCCCCCTGGCCGAAGTCCGAGCGGAGCGGCAGGGGAGGGCGCCGCCCGAGCCGCACGCCGGGCGCCTACCTCCTGATGCGCGACGGCGAGCCGTTGCTGTTCTGTGAGCGCGGGGGCCGAGGCGTCCTGCGGCTGGCCGAGCTCGACCCGGACGAACTCGCCGAGGCCGTCGCCGAGCTTGCCGGCGGGGTTCGCGATGGGCTGCTGCCGCGCCTCGCGATCGAGCGGCTGGACGGCGAGTCCGTGATCGGCTCGGGGGTCGAGGACGTCCTGATCTCAGCCGGCTTCTCCCGCGAGCCCCGCCGGCTGGTCGCATCGGCCTGAGCCACGTCCGCCCGGAACCTCCCCTCGCGACGAGCAAAGCGGCGCCCATTACCTGGTTCTGTGGGTCCGGATGGCCGAACGGCGATCGTTCGGTATAGGGTCGCCGCAGGCAGCGGCTTTCAGGGAGGAAGCGTGCGAAGAGCAAGGGCATCGGCAACCTGGATCGCATCGGCGATCATTCTTGTGGCGGCCGCGCCGTCCGCCGAGGGCGCCGAATCGGCTCGGAGGGCGCACGCGACCGAGGTCGCCAACCCGGCCTCCAAATCCCATCGCATGCACGGGGCGGTCTTCTACACGCTGCCGAGCGGCGGCAAGCGCACCTGTTCGGGCACGGTGGTCGATAGCAGGTACAAGAGCCTGGTCTGGACCGCGGGCAGCTGCCTCGCCGATTCAACGACCCACAGATTCCGCGCCAAGGTCGTCTTCGTTCCCGCCTATCGAAGGGGGGATGCGCCCTTCGGGAGGTGGTCCGCGAAGTCCCTGTTCGTCAAGACAGACTACCTCCAGAACGACAACTCGAAGCTCGACTACGGCGGGATCTTGGTCGAGAAGCGAAAGGTGAACGGTCATACCCGCACCCTCCAGGGGATGGTCGGCGCTCTCCGGCTCGAGTTCAACAAATCGCGCGGCCGCAGCCTCGATGTGTTCGGGTATCCCGATAACGACACCTACGACGGGGAGCGCGAGTATCGGTGTTCCGCGCAGCCGAGCGGCACCGACGACCCCGGCGGCGCGGGTCGCGCTGCGACGCGACTGCCCTGTCCGGCGGCGTCGGCTTCGAGGGGAGCCGGCTGGGCCGACGGCGACTCGCTCTTCTCAGTGACGAGCTACACCCGTAAGACGGACACCAGCCATGTCTTCGGGCCGTACTTCGACGACCAGGCGAAGGGGCTCTTCGACTTCGCCTCGACCGTCAAGCCCTAGCCGGGCCGGAGTCGGCGTGATTCGAAACGGGCGTGCTTTCGAGCCCGGGTGAGCCCATGGAGGCGGATCGCCGAGCTTGAGGGTGGTGAGGCGGTGCGAGTCGTCCAGGAGGCCGAGCGGGTGATGCGCCGCGGGCTCGCGACCGGGCGGCGACCCCACGCCATCTACAAGCCCGCCGGCCGCCGCTGCCCGCGCTGCGCCGGCCGAGTCAGCGTACGTGGGCAGGGCGACGCCAACCGGATCACCTACTGGTGCCCGCGCTGTCAGACCTGAGGAACGGCGGGCTGGCGCGCCCCGGCCGGCCCGCTTCGGGGGATAATCGATTCGTGTTGCAGGAGCGCGCATGAGCGTCACCGAACCGATCGACCTGCTGTCCCGCGTGCCCCTGTTCTCGGAGCTTTCGGGCGACGAGCTCGAGCGGATCTCCCGCGTTGCGGTGCCGCGCTCGTTTCCGGCAGGCGTGCGGGTGTTTCACGAAGGCGATCACTCCGACGCGTGCTATCTGGTCCGCTCGGGGGATCTGCGGGTCACGCGCGAGCACTCCGATGGGCGAGCGATCGCGCTCGCGACCCTGAGCTCGGGAGACATCTTCGGCGAACTCGCGATGTTCGACGGCGAGGCTCGGTCCGCGAGCGTCGAGACGCTTTCCGATTCCGAGCTGCTGGCGCTTCCAGCGGCCGACTTTCGAAGCCTGCTGGCGGACCATCCCGAGATCGCGGTGAAGCTGATCGCGGCGCTTACCCGGCGCATCCGCGAGACCAACGAGCGGGTCTCCAGACAGTCGTTTCAGACCGTTCCGAGCCGGGTCGCAGGGGTGCTGACCCAGCTGATCGCCGAGGAGGCCGCGGCCGAGGCGCGCCAGGGAGTGACGATCCGGATGACCCAGGCCGACCTCGCGCAGCTCGCCGGCACCTCACGCGAAAGCGTCAGCCGGTTCCTCGCAACCCTGGAGCGCGCCGGGGTGGTAAGGGTCGGCAGGGGCCGGGTCACCGTGCTCGAACCCCGGCGCCTCCACGCCTACATCTTCTGATGTCCGGCAACCCGGCCGCTGACGAGCTCGCGGGCCAGCGCGCTCGGATGGTCGAGCGCCAGCTGAGACGCCGGGGAATCCGTGACGAGAGGGTCCTGGGCGCGATGGGGGAGCTGCCCCGGGAGCGTTTCGTGCCGCGACGCCACCGTCGCCACGCCTACGCCGATCAGGCGCTTCCGATCGGGGACGGGCAGACCATCTCTCAGCCCTGGATCGTCGCGGCGATCTGCGAGGCGTTGGCGCTCGAAGGCTCCGAGCGGCTGCTGGAGGTGGGAACCGGTTCGGGGTACTCAACGGCGACCCTGGCCATGTTGAGCGCCGAGGTGATCAGCATCGAGCGGGTCGAACGCCTCGCCACTGGCGCCCGTGCGCTGCTGGCCGAGCTCGGGATCGCCAACGTGGAGGTGGTCGTGGGCGACGGCAGCTCGGGTTTGGCCGAGCGGGCGCCGTTCGACGCGATCGCGGTTCACGCCACGGCGCCCGCGGTGCCCCCACCTCTGCTCGAGCAGCTGGCCGTCGGCGGGCGCCTCGTGCTGCCCGTGGCCGCGCCGAGCGCGGACGTTCTGACCGTCTTCCAGCGGGTCGACGACGCCATCGACCCCGCGACCGGCCGCGGCATCGCAAGTCACGTGATCGGGCCATGCCGCTTCGTTCCGCTGATCGGGGTGGAGGGGTTCTCCGAGTGAGCGGGCAGATTTCGAATCACGTTAGGCTGGCCTCCGCATGGCCGGTGGACTCCTCGCCCTCAATTTCTTCTCTCCCACCTTCGTCGACCAGCTGAAGCGCGGTCGGAAGACCGCGACGATCCGACTGGGCGACAAGTCGCGAAAGTACGAGCGAGGCCAGGTCGTGTGGATCACGGTCGGCTACCAGCACAGCCCGCGGGAGAAGATCTTCGCGGCGGTTATCGACGGGGTCGAGGTGAAGCGGATCAGGGAGCTCTCGCCGCGCGATATCGAGCACGACAACCCCGAGTTTCGGCGGCTCGAGGAGACGCTGGGGTTCCTGCGTCAGATCTACGGCCGCGACATCAAGGACGAGGACACGGTGACCGTGATCCGCTTCTCTCAGATCGTCGAGTCGGTCGCGCCGCATCTGGGCAACGGCGAGACGCCCTCCCAAAACTAGCCCCGGCGCATGCCCGACTATGAGTTCCTGACGACATGGTGCCTGGAGGCGCCCAGAGAACGGGTCTGGGACGCGATCTGGGACGCCGAGCGCTGGCCCGAGTGGTGGCGCGGGGTGGTCGCCGCGCGGACGATCGCGGAAGGTGATCAGAGCGGGGTCGGTAAGGTCGGCCGGTACACCTGGCGGTCCCGGCTGCCGTATGACCTCGAGTTCGAGATGGCCACCACGAGGGTCGCGAGGCCGTACCTGCTCGAGGGCGAGGCGAGTGGCGAGCTGGCCGGAGTAGGGCGGTGGCGGCTGTTCGAGAATGACGGCGATGTCCCGATGACCGCGGTGCTATATGAGTGGAACGTGAGCACGACCAAGCCCTGGATGAACCTCCTGACGCCGATCGCCCGCCCGCTGTTCGCGTGGAACCACGACTGGGTGATGAGAAACGGCGGCGAGGGCCTGGCGTCGCTGCTCGGCTGCCGTCTGCTGGCGACCGACTGAGAGCCGCTCACCCTGCCTGCGTCTGGCCCTGAGTCGCTCTGACTCAGATCTTCCGGTTGACAACCGATCAGCACCCGCTACACTCCTGATCGCTTGGCACTCTGACCGTAAGAGTGCCAGGGGCCGGAGACCAACCGGCGAGTCTTTTCAAACGCTCAAGCAGACGGAGGTAGCAGACGGATGAACCTCAAGCCCCTTGGGGACCGCCTGATCGTCCAGGCAATTGACGAGGAGGAAACGACCGTGAGCGGCATCGTGTTGCCCGACACGGCGAAGGAGAAGCCCCAGAAGGGCAAGGTCGTCGCGGTGGGCGACGGACCGATCGAGGACGGCGAGCGTCGCCCCCTCGACGTCAGCGAAGGGGACGAGGTCCTCTACAGCAAGTACGGCGGCACGGAGATCAAGGTGGACGGCGACGACCTGCTCGTCCTCCGCGAGTCGGATGTGCTGGCCAAGGTCGTCTAGCGACCGAACGACTTAGGACTTAGACGAAGGAGGAAGCGAAAGACATGCCTCACAAGGAGCTCAAGTACGACGCAGAAGCACGCGCCGCGCTGCAGGCCGGCGTCGATGGCGTCGCCAATGCCGTCAAGGTGACGCTCGGCCCGAAGGGCCGCTACGTCGTCCTCGACAAGAAGTTCGGCGCCCCGACGATCACCAACGACGGCGTCACGATCGCCCGCGAGATCGAGCTCGAGGACGTATTCGAGAACCAGGGCGCGCAGTTGGTCCGCGAGGTCGCCACGGCGACCAACGACGTCGCCGGCGACGGCACGACCACGGCCACCCTGCTCGCCCAGACGATGGTGCGCTCGGGCCTCAAGAACGTGGCGGCCGGCGCCAACCCGCTGGCGCTTCGTCGCGGAATCGAGCGGGCCGTCGACCAGGTGGTCGACAGCCTGCGCGACAAGCAGTCGCGCGAGATCGGCGGCAAGGAGGAGATCGCCCGTGTCGCGGCCATCTCGGCGGCTGACGACGAGATCGGCAACGTGATCGCCGACGCCATCGAGAAGGTCGGCAAGGACGGCGTCGTGAACGTCGAAGAGGGCCAGACCTTCGGGATGGAGCTCGAGTTCACCGAGGGGATGCAGTTCGACAAGGGCTACATCTCGCCCTACATGATCACCGATCAGGAGCGCATGGAGGCGGTCCTCGAAGACCCCTACATCCTGATCGCGAACCAGAAGATCGGCTCGGTTCGCGACCTGCTCCCGATCCTGGAGCAGGTGATGCAGGGCGGCAAGCCGCTGGTCATCATCGCCGAGGACGTCGAGGGGGAGTCCCTGGCGACCCTGGTGGTCAACAAGCTCCGAGGCACGTTCACCGGGGTGGCCGTCAAGGCTCCCGGGTTCGGAGATCGCCGCAAGCGCATGCTCGAGGACATCGCGATCCTCAGCGGCGGTGAGGTGATCACCGAGGAGATGGGCCTGAAGCTCGAGAACACGCAGCTCTCGCAGCTTGGACGGGCCCGCCGCGTGGTGGTCAACAAGGACACCTCGACGATCATCGACGGCGGTGGCGAGAAGGAGCAGATCGAGGGACGGATCAACCAGATCCGCTCCGAGATCGAGACGACCGACTCCGACTTCGATCGCGAGAAGCTCCAGGAGCGCCTCGCGAAGCTCGCCGGAGGCGTCGCCGTGGTCAAGGTCGGCGCTGCCACCGAGACCGAGATGAAGGAGAAGAAGCACCGGGTCGAGGACGCGCTCCAGGCGACTCGGGCGGCCCTCGAGGAGGGCATCGTCCCGGGCGGCGGAGTCGCGCTGCTGAACGCCCAGGACGCAGTCGACGCGAGTGACCTCGCGGATGGCGACGAGAGGACGGGCGCCGAGATCGTGCGCCGCGCGCTCGAGGAGCCGATGCGTCAGATCGCGGAGAACTCGGGATTCGAAGGCTCCGTGATCGTCAACAAGGTCCGCGATATGAAGCAGGGCGAGGGCCTGAACGCCGACACAGGCGACTTCGGGGATCTGGTCGGAGGCGGGGTCATCGATCCGACCATGGTCACCCGGTCGGCACTCCAGAACGCCGCCTCGATCGCCAAGAACATCCTCACCACCGAGGCGATCGTCGCCGAGCCGCCCGAGAAGGAGGGCGCCGCGGCACCCGCCGGCATGCCGGATATGGGCGGGATGATGTAACGACGGCGCTTGCCTTCGGGCAGACGCTCAGTTTTTCGGGAGGGCCCGGCGGCTGCCGGGCCCTCTTCTTTTTCGGGACGGCTCACGGCTCCGATTGGTTCGTGGCCCGCGCAAAGGCACCGGAGGGTCCGAGGTGAGCGACATCGGCGTGCGCTGTTGCTCGACTCAGCGAAGCACCTCGGCCATGCGCTCGGGCTCGACCCCGAGCTCGAGCGCATCGGCCGGCCCGCGGGCGCTCGTCATCGGCACCTCGAGGAGCTCGGCCTCCTCCCAGGTGGCGAACACCGTCTCGCCGAACGCCCGGCGCAGGGCGACGAGGGTCAGGTGGACCAGGCCCAGTGGAACGCGCAGCAGACGCCGGTCGTGTCCCGCGGCGCGTGCGACCACCCGGGCGACCTGGCCGTACGTGAGCACCTCGGGGCCGGCAAGCTCATATCGAGCTCGGTCGGCGCCTCGCTCGAGCGAGGCCATCACGCAGCGCGCCACGTCGCGCGCCCAGATCGGCTGATACGCGGATCGCCCCGACCCCGAGATCGGGATCACGGGGAGGAGCGCGAGGCGCTTCATCAGCGTGATCCAGCGATCGCTCGGGTCGTAGACGATCGACGGGGCGAAGGTCGTCGTTGAAAGGGGGGAGGCGTTGACCGCGCGCTCGGCGAGCGCCTTGGCCCTGAAGAAGCGGGTCCTCTGGAACTCGGTCGCTCCGAGCGCCGAGAAGAAGATGAACCGCTCGACCCCCTCGCGCTCCGCCGCCCTCAGCAGGCGTACGGTCGCCAGGCCGTTCAGCTCCTCGACCCGGGCATGCGGCTCGTCGCGGATCGCCGCCGCGAGGTGGATCACGGTGTCGGCGCCGCGCAGCGCCTGACGCTGAAGGTGGCGATCGCCGAGGCGCGCGAGGTCGCCGAGCGCGATCTGCACCTCGACGCGGTGGCGGCCCAAACCCCGCGGATCGCGGACCAGGGCCCGCACGTCATGGTTGGATTCGAGAAGCAGCGGGAGGAGAGCCCTGCCGACGGTTCCGCTCGCCCCTGTTAGCAGGATCACGGCGCTGGACTCTATCCACGCATCGGCTCTTGCCTACAATGTCCGCCTCGCTTGCCCCGGTCCACCAGGACAGGCGACATTCCGACAACGTCGATCGCCGCACAGACGAAGAGGGAGCTCAACACTTGGCCTACGTGATCGCCGAGCCGTGCATCGGTCAGAAGGACAACTCGTGCGTCGAGGTCTGCCCGGTCGACTGCATCCATCCGACCCCGGATGAGCCCGACTACGAGGGCGTGGAGCAGCTCTACATCGACCCCGACGAGTGCATCGACTGTGATGCCTGCGTCGAGGCCTGCCCGGTCGACGCCTGCTTCGCCGAGGACCAGCTCCCGGAGGAGTGGGCCAAGTACACGCAGATCAACGCCGACTACTACGCGAAATAACTCCGCCGAAAGCCTCGCCTTCGGCTACGTTTTCGGCGGACTTTATGACTGCACTACGGGCAGCTCGGTCCCGCTGACCGGGGCCTGGGCGGCCAGGGCCGGAGGTTCCGCCTGCATCACCGGGAGCTCCTGGGGGGTCGCGGCCACCACTCCGCGGGCGGCGGCGGCGATCGCCTGTGCAGCCGGGTCGTCGGGGTCGTCGAGCACCAGGGGCGAACCGGCGTCCGCATGCTTGCGGAGCTCCTCCGAGAGGGGCACCTTGCCGATCAGCGGCAGCTCCAGCTCGTCGGCGAGAAGCTGGCCGCCCCCCTCGCCGAAGATCGTGAATCGCTGACCCTCCGGAGTCGTGAAGCCCGACATGTTCTCGATCACGCCGAGCAGCTCCAGGTCGACCTTTCCGGCCATCTCGGCGGCTCGGCGGGCGACCGTCTGAGCCGCCGGCTGGGGAGTGGTGACGATCAGCACCTTCGCCTGAGGGAGCAGCTGCGCCAGGGTCATCGAGACGTCACCGGTGCCGGGGGGCAGGTCGAGGAGCAGGTAGTCGAGCTCACCCCAGTCGACATCCTCGAGGAACTGCTGAATCGCCTTGTGGAGCATCGGGCCGCGCCAGACCACCGCCGCATCCCGCTCCAAGAAGAAGCCGATCGACATAACCTTGAGGCCAGCCGGCCCCGGCAGCGGAACGATCTTTCGCTCCGAGTTGACCTCGGGCTTTCGGTTGACCCCCAGCATGCGGGGGATCGAGTACCCGTACACGTCGCAGTCGAGGGCACCGACCGAGTGCCCCTGCGCGCGGAGCGAGGCCGCGAGGTTGGCCGTCATCGTCGACTTGCCGACCCCGCCCTTCCCGGACGCCACGCAGACGACGTTCTTGACCTGTGCGAGCGCGCCCTCGGGGAGCCGCTGGCGCCCGAGCGCCTGCTGTAGCCGGCCCTTCTCCTGGTCCGAGAGGACGTCGAAGTCGACCGCCACCGCGGAGACGCCCTCCAATTGGCCGACCTGCTCGGCGACCGCGTTTTGGAAGTGCGAGCGAATCGGGCATCCGGGCGTCGTGAGCGAGACGACGACGGCGACGCGCCCCGTCTCGTCGATCGCTATCGAGCGGACCATCCCGAGATCGACGATCGAACGCCGCAGCTCCGGGTCGATCACGGCCCGCAGGGCCTCGGTCACCTGTTGCTCGGTCGGGATCGCCATCACCCCATTGTCGCAGGCTGCCGGGAGACGTTCGGGCGGGGGTGGAGGCTGCGGAAATGGATCGACCGGCCCTGGGGCCGGTCGATCCGGGAGGAGAGGTTGCTGCTCTGCCTGCGGGAATGGGACCGAAGTCCCGTGGCGCTTGGGAAGGCGCCTGCCCGCCGGCAGCTTTCCCGAGTCCGTTCCCTCTCCGGACGGACCGGGCTAAGCGGTTAGACCAGTGCCGATACGCGCTCCTGCACCACGGTCTGGGCGCGCTTCAGGTTGCCCTCGGCCTTGGTCCGGTTCTGCTTCACGGTCGTTCGGACGAGGCGGCGCCGACGGTTCAGCTCCCGCTCGACTCGATTGCGAGTGCGGCGGACGCGGGTCCTCGTCTTGCGGCGCGCGCTGGCGCCACGTCGCTCGAGCCTGTTCAGCTCGCGCTCGGCGCGGGTGCGAAGCGACTTCAACTCGCGGTTCGCCGTCTGCCGAGTCGTGAACGGCTCGACGATGTCGGAGACGCGGTCCGTGACCGTGAGTGCGACGCCGACCGGGACGTCGACCGAACGCTCGGCCGTCTGGCGGACATACGAGACGCTGCCGCCGCGGGCCTTGTTCAGACCCTCGCGAATCCGGTCGCTCTCAGTGCGGCTCGGGGCCGACTTCGGTCGGCTGTTGGGCTGCGCGTTATTGGCGTTGACTGGCATTTGTACTTCGAACCCCCTCGGTGGGTCGTTCCTCTTTCGCGGACTCCTTATCTCTAAGGATGTTCGAGTCTAGCAACCCGAACACACGTTTGTAACCCAGCCGGCGCGACCGGTTACAGGACGCGTGGTCAGACGGGCGCTGGCGCTGGAGCCCGCCGCAGCCAATCCAGCGGGTGCTCGAGCTCTTCGAGGGTCGGAAGCGCTTCAGGGAATCTCCAGACCGCGTTCAGGCCGTCGACCCCGGTGCGGTCGGCGACCGCGTCGCAGAACGCCTTTCCCTGCCTGTACTGGCGAAGCTTCAACTCCATCCCAAGCAGCCGCGCGATCACATCGGCGAGGCCGCCGCGATCGGCTCTCCGCGTCTCGAGGCGGTCGCGAAGGCGAGCGTACCCGGGCTCGAGCGCCCCACCTGCCGCGTCCATGACGTGCTCGGCGTGCCCCTCGATCACCGACATGGTGGCCTGGAGCGCATCGAGGGTGCGCGCCTGCTCCGGTCCGGCGAGCAGCCGCGGCAGTTCGCCGTGCATCACCGAGCGGACCGTCTTGCGCGGGTCGGATCGAATCAACCGCCCCGCCACGGCGCGCAGTGTCGCCTGGTCGAGGCGGGCCGACGCGCCGCCGATCAGCTGCTCCAGCAGACCCGAGAGGTGGGGTCGAAGCCATGGAATTGAGCCAAACTGGATCGAGTGCGTGGTCTCGTGGATCGCGATCCAGCGCAGAAACAGGCCGGGGTCCTCTCCGAGCTGGGCATGAACCGACGCCAGGTTGGGGCCGACGAACACGAGTCGCGGCTCACGGTCCTCGCGAACGAGTGCGACGTCGTATTGGCCGAGCACCTTTCGCGCCCCGAAGCCGACCGCCGCGCCGGCCTCGGTGGCGACCGCCGCCCCCGCGACCGACCGCGCGATTCCTCCAAACGGCCCCGGCAGACGGAGCCCGTCGGCGATCCGGAGCTCCAGCTCGCCCGAGAGCTCCTCGAGGCTTTGAACGGCCAGCCGCGCCCACTCGGCGCGATCGATCAGCTGGGGCACCGGAAGGGGCCCGCCGGGCTTCAGCCGTGTGTACTCCTCGACCAGCTCCACCGCGTCCGCGCAGGCGGCGTCGACCGCCGGCTGCTCGAACGGGCCGACCTCACGCTCGGTCCCGGCCAGCCGCACGGCGATTCGCCGAGCCAGCCCCCAGTCGACCAGCTGGGCGTCGTTCAACGGTTCTCCTCGCCGACCGGCTCGGCGCTCTCCTGAGCTTCCAGCACGGTCGCAAGGAGTTCTCGGTCGAGCGCTGCCGCCACGTGGTAGCGGGCCGCCAGGTCCAGGCTGACGTCGAGATCGGCACCGTCGAAGACGACCTCGGCGCCCGCCTCTCGCGCGATCAGCTGGCCCGCCGCAGCGTCGACCGAGCGACAGGCGCGTCCGGTGAGCATGCCGTCGAACCGGCCCCCGGCGACGTAGCAGAGCGAGATCGCGATCGAGCCCACTGCGCGAATCCGGTACGCCTTGCCCTCGAGGGCGGTGAGAATGGGCACGGTGCGCTCGGGCTTGGCCGACTCCACCCCCACTACCTCGAGTCCGTACCCAGGACCCTCGGCGTTCAGAGGCGCATCGTCGAGCATCGCCCGCTGGCCGCGGCGGGCGTGGTACTCCTCCGACGCCCCGAAATCGAACACGTAACCGAACTCGACGTCGGCCATCGTGGAGCCCGAGGCGACCGCGATGCTGAGCGAGTGCGAGGGCAGCATGCGGCGCGCGTTGAGCGAGCCGTCCAGCGGGTCGACGATCACCGAGATCTCGGACTTCGGGGCGCCGAAGGCCACCTCGCCGCGCTCCTCGGAGGTCGCCTTGAACTCGTGCCCCGCGGCGTGCAAGCGCTCGAGCTCCGAAAAGACGATGTCCTCGCACCGGCGGTCGATCGCCAGGGTTCGGTCTCCTCCCTCGCCGACTCCCTCATAAACGGTGCGGGTCGTGATCCCCCGGTGCTCGGAGAAAAGCTTTGCTTGGGCCGCAGCGATTCGCCGGCAGGCGCCGAGCCAGTCGGCGGACAGCGGGTCGGCGCCGGCCCCGGGATCGCCGTTGTGGGCCGGATCGAACGCCATCGAGCCCATGCTAGATGGTCGGTTCCGAACCCTCGGCCGCATGCGGTGACGAATGATCCGGCGCTGAGGGGCACTCGGCCCGCCGCTCGCTAGGTTTTGGGGCGGATGGAGGGAGACCCGGTCGATCCGCGCGCCGCCCAGGAGCCGGTCGTCGGCCACGGCGAAGGGCCGATGCTGGTCGTCGGCACAGCCGGGTCGGGGAAGACCGAGGCATTGGCCCGCCGCCTGTCCCGGCTCGCCGAGAGCGGGACGCCGCCCGAGCGAGTCCTCGTCCTGACCCGGTCCCGGGCCGGCGCGACCAGGCTGCGGGGAAGGGCGGCGGCCCTGATCGACGTTCCCTACGAGGAGCTCATGGTCGCCACGCACGAGGCGGTGGCGGAGCGGCTGCTGCGCGAGCACGCGCTCGAGGCGGGACTGGACCCGTTCTTCGCGACCGTGAGGGCGGCGGACCGGCTCGCGATGCTGCTCGACCGGATCGACGAGCTGTCGCTGCGTCGCCACGAGATCCGTGGCAACCCCGCCGGTCTGCTGGCCCGCATGCTTCGCCGCGTCGACGCCCTGAAGTCCGAGTCGGTCACCCCGGCGATGCTCCGCGACTGGGCGGAGAGCGCCGAGCGCGGTGCGGAAAGCCCCGCGGCGCGCGAGCGCGCGGCGCGGGAGCGTGAGTTCGCCGACTTCTACGCGAGCCACGACCGCGTGTTGCGAGAGTGCGGGAGCCTCGACGCCGCTGACCTCGTGGTCGAGTTGCGCCGCCTGCTCTCCGAGCGAGCCGACGTGCGTGCCTCGGTGGCCGCACGCTTCCCGTTTCTGATGGTCGATGAGCTCGAGGACGCCGGGGCCGCCCACCGGGCGCTCGTCGAGTCCCTCGCAGCCGAGCACCGCAACGTCGTCTGTGCATCGGACCCCGACCAGGCGATCCGTCCCCCCGCGATCGCCGTACGCGACCCGGCGGCATGGTTCATGCACCTCCACCCGGACGCCGAACGGGTGACCCTCGCTCCCTCCTTCCGCCTGGCCCCCGAGATAGCCCGCGCCGCCACCGCCGTCGCAGGGCTGGCCACGGCAAAGGGTCGACCGAAAGCAACCATGTCGCAAGGTGAATCGCCCGGTGTTCTTCGCTTTTGGCGTTGTCGCGGCGAGCGGGCCGAGACCCAGACGGTGGCCCGCGAGATCGAGCACCTTCTGGCCGCGGGCGAGGTGAGGCCCGAGGCCGTCTGCGTGATCGTCGGCTCGGGTTGGCGGGAGGCGAGGCTGGCGGCGGCGGCGCTCGAGGAGCGGTCGATCCCGTTTCGCTTCGCGGGGGACGCCGCGCTCTTCCAACGGCCGGAGGTGCGCGACGTGCTGGCCTGGCTGCGGATGCTCGCCGATCCGACCGACGCGGCCGCGGTCGTCCGGGCCTTGACCAGGGCGCCCGTGGAGCTCCGCTCGATCGACCTGGCGCGGTGCACCGCGATCGCCCGACGCCGCCGGCTGGACATGATCTCGGCACTCGAGGCATCGCTCGAGAGCCCGCAGCTGCCGCCCGAGGCTCGTGACCGGATCCAGGCGTTCCTGAAACTCCACGGGGCCGCCTCGGGCGCGCTGGAGCAGATGAGGGCCGACGTCTTCGTACGGCGGCTGATCGAGCGGATCGGGGTCCGCCGCCAGCGGCTGTTCGTGGCGACGCCGGAGGCGGCCGAGCGCCTTCAGAGCCTCTCCCGGCTCTCCGAGCTCGCCGCGGCCTGGACGCGCCGCGAGCCCCGCGGCTCGGTGCGCGACTTCGTTCGGCACCTGACCGCGGTCGCGGACGCCGGCGAGCTCGAGAGCGCTGACTCCCCATACCCTTCCCCTGGCGCGGTGGTGCTCGCCGAGCCCGAGCAGGTCAAGGGGATGGAGTTCGAATGCGTCTACGTCCTCGGGCTCGACCGCAGCGCGATCACGGCCCGCGACCTCGATCCGACTTCGATCCCGCCCGCCCTGCTTTCCGCGCCGGCGCGCGTGGAGGACGGCGATGCCGGGCTCGCCGCCCGGGCGCGCCTCGCCTACCTGGCGATGACTCGGGCTCGCAGGGCGCTGGTTCTGTCTTGGCCGGAGTCGGTGGGCGAGGATCCGGCCGCGCCGTCGGTCTTCTACGAGACCGCGCGCGCCTCGGTCAACGCCCGTGAGGTGGTTCACGAGGAGGAGCTGTTCGGACCTGCCGAGGGTCTCCACTCGACCTATCGGATGCTCCGCGACGAGGTCCTCGAGGCATCGTGGCGCGCCGGGTCCGCACTTTCGGAGATGCGCCTCGACACCGCGGAGGACGTCACCCAGGCGGTGGCGCGGTATCTCGAGCTGATCAAGCTCGCCGCCCTGGTGCAGCGGCCCGATGCCGAGCCCGCCGCGGAGTCGCTGGCGGCGCTCAACGAGCTGCTGGGGAGGGTCGCCTCGCCGGAGCAGCGAGCCGCACTCGAGGCATCGGCACTCGACGAGTTCGTGATCGGTGAGGAGGCCGACCTGGCGGCCCGGCGGGAGCTCGTCGCCGCGCGGCGTCAGCCGTCGCTGGAGCAGTTCATA
Source organism: uncultured bacterium (assembly GCA_963720685.1). GTDB lineage: Bacteria > Actinomycetota > Thermoleophilia > Solirubrobacterales > 70-9 > AC-56. Next base: position 40,361 of record CAVRGF010000007.1, read on the forward strand.
CCGCGCCGCGGCGACGGCCTGGCGCTCTCGGCTTCGGACATCGATCTCTACCGGACATGTCCCCTCAAATACAAGTTCGCCCGGGTCTTCGCGATTCCGCAGGAGCCGACCATCAACCAACGGTTCGGAATCCTGATCCATCAGGTGCTCGAGCGGTTTCACTCCGAGGCTCTCCACGCCGCGTCGCGGGAGCAGGGACCCGGACCGGCCGACGCCGACCCAGATCGCGCCGGCGGTCTCGGTCGGCTCCTCGCCCTGTTCGAGGCCGGCTGGCGCCGGACCGGGTTCGGCGCCTCCGACGACGAGCTCCAGTACCGCGATCGCGCCGTCGCCGCGCTCGCCCGCTATCACGAGCGCCAGCTGCACTCAGGATCGAGACCCGTATGGCTCGAGCGAAGCTTTGCCTTCGCGATCGGTCCCCACAGGCTGCGCGGCCGCGTCGACCGGGTCGACCAGCTCTCGGACGGCCGTTACGAGCTGATCGACTACAAGACCGGCGAGCGCCGCAGTGGCCCGGGCGAGGACGTGCAGCTGGCGTTGTACCGGCTCGGGGCCCGCGAGGCCTGGCAGATCGATGCCGGCTTGGGCAGCTACTGGTACGTGCTCGACGACGAACGGGTGCCGATGGCCCCCGAGCCCGATGACGCCGAGCGGGTGGAGCGCACGGTGCTCGAGGTGGCCGCCGGGATCGAGGCACAGGACTTCGAGCCGCGCCCCTCGTACGAGATCTGCAGCTGGTGCGACTACCGCCTCATCTGCCCCGCCTCAGAGGCCTGAGCACCAACCGCCCGGTTCGACGGTCTTGCCCCCGACGGGACCTGGAACAGGGCTGGGTAGGGAACCCTCGCCACCAAACCGGGGATCGCCGCACCGGCTGACGCCTAATCCCTGACCCTTACGGCCACCATCGCGAATCGCCGACATCTCCCGCAACTGGACGGCGTTGCTCGAAAGTGGCCGCGGGCCACCACGCCGGACTTGGGGCGCTTCGGTCAGCATCCGTTTGCGCTCTCCTCAATGCGGTCACGGAATCGCCGCATCGTTGACACAGGCGTCCGTCGCTTGCGATCACCGTTGAATGGTTCGTCGCAGTGCCTTGTCGGTCGTTCGCGACGGGTTGCGGAAAACGGGCTAGGTGCCGGGCCCCGCCGCACGGGGACCCACCCGCCGGATCTTGTGCCTCAGTCCGGCTCGTCGCCGCGCTGGCGAAGGAAATGCTGGAACTCGCGTGCCAGGTCGTCCGCGCTCACCTCGCGGCCCAGCTCCAGCCCCTCCTCCTGCGAGGCCTCGAGTCCACGCACGAGCTTCTCGATCTCAGGGTTCGCGGAAACCGCGCGGTCGACCTGGTCCTCGAAGCGCTCGGTGGCGTCCTCGAGCTCGGAGGCCTCCACCGCGACGCCCGTCAGGCCCTCCAGGCGGCGAAGCAGTGCCAGGGCGGCCTTCGGGTTGGGCACCGCCGCCACATAGTGTGGGATGGCCGCCCACAGGCTCGCGGAGTCGAGCCCCTGCTCTCGGCAGGCGTCGTGGAGGACCCCGACGATTCCGGTCGGCCCCTCATAGCTCGAGCGACTGAGGCCGAGGCGCTCGACCAGATCCGGATCGGATGCCAGCCCCGTGATCGGCACGGGCCGGGTGTGCGCGACGTCGCCGATCAGGGCGCCGAGGGTGATCACGATCTCCGTGTCAAGGCGTCGTGCGGCCTCGACGATCGCTCCGGCGAAGGTCCGCCAGCGCAGGTTCGGCTCGACCCCGCTGAACAGGGCGAGGTCGCGCTCGGCGGCCGGTACCTCCACTCCCAACAGAGTGTTCGCCGGCCAGTCGATCTCGCGAGTCAGTCCCTCGACCAGTCGAATCGTCGGTCGGTTGACCTGAAAGTCATAGAACTCCTCGGGATCGATCCGTGCCACCACCTGCGGGTCGAGCGACGCCGCCACGGCCTCGAGCGCCGCCGTGGCAGCGCTGGCGGCGTCGTTCCAGCCCGCGAAGGCGCAGATCAACGCCGGTCTGCGGAGCTCGGGCGGGTCGCCGTCCCAGATGATCGGGTCCACTTCGCCGAGCCTATCCAGAAAAGGGGTGCCGGCACGAATGTGCGCCGTCCGAAGCCGCCTTCACGATCCGGGAGTGGAAGCTTTGGCGGCGATCTCGGTTGGCGAGGGGCGGCAGCCGCGGATCGCCGAGCTTCGATCGGGGCAGCGGTTCGAGGGCCGATTCGCGTGCCTGCGAAAGGATCGCCTCACCTCCCGCAACGGCGGCTCCTATCTGGCCGTCGAGCTTCGCGATCGGACCGGGACTCTGTCCGGCCGGGTGTTCCGCGAGGCGGACCGAATCGGCCTGCGCTTCGAGCGAGGCGACGCGGTGCTCGCACGCGGCCGCCTGGAGCGCTATCGCGGGCAGCCGGTCGCCGAGCTCGAGGACGTCCGCCGCCTGGAGCCCGGATCGTTCGACCCCGGCGAGTTCCTGCCCGCCGCCTACCGATCAGTAGAGGAGCTCGAGGGCTTCCTGGAGCACCTGGCCCGAGAGGTCCATGATCCGGGCCTTCGCGCCGTGGTCGAGGGGCTGATCCTGTCCGGGCCGGCGGCCGATGAGTTCCGCCGTGCTCCATGCACTCCGATCGGGCATCACGCCTACCTCGGAGGTCTGATCGAGCACACGGTCGCGGTGGGTACCCTTGTCGGCGAGCTCTGCCAGCTTCACCCGCGACTTGATTCGGACCTCCTGATGGCCGCGGCTCTCCTCCACGATGTCGGCAAGACCAGGGAGTTCACCCTCGGCGCCGAAATCGAGTCCACGGAGGAAGGACGGCTCGTCGGACATCTCGCGATCGGGACGCAGATGATCGCGGCGCAATCCGGCGAGCTCGCCGAAGAGCGCCGCCTGGCGCTCCTGCACTGCGTGCTCTGCCATCACGGCCCCGACGCGGGTCGCCAGGGGGGCAGCGCGGGGGCGCGAGGCTTCGGCTCGCCGGAGGCGCTCGCCCTGTACCGATTGAACGCCCTCGACGCATCGGTCAAGGGCGCGCTCGAGCACGGCGTCTGAGTCACTCGCCGGAGCGGGGTGTAAGGCTCCGCCTGACGAGCTGGACCGCGATCGCCAGAGCCAGACCGGCGAACAGGAGCTCGAGAGTGCGTTCCGGGATCGCATTCGAGATCGCCACGCCGCCTGCCACACCGAGCGGCGACACGACGCCGAGGACGAGGCCGTCACGCACCCGGACGTTTCCGTATCCGTGCTGACGTCGGGCGCCCAGCATGGCCACGAAGACGATCGCGAGCAGCGATGTCGCCTCGGCGCGAACCTGGGTCTGGTCGAGGAAGATCACGAGGGCGGGGACGAACAGGACCCCGCCTCCCACTCCGACCAGGCCGCCGAGCGTCCCACCGGCGAATCCGAGCAGCGCCGCGGCGACGTACTCCATCAGGGCACGATCAGGTCGATCGCCGTCGCGACGAGGAAGGCGGCGAAGAGGAGTGCAACGGCGCGCTCGGAGATGCGTTGCTGGAGCGCCGTGCCGGCGACCACGCCAGCCAATGCGGGGACGCCCACCAGCGCCGCCTGGGGAACGTCGACGTTCCCGTAGAGCGCCTGTCCGACGGTTGCATAGGCGGCGATGATCACGATCGCAGCGAGACTCGTCCCGGTCGCCTCGCGCTCTCCGTAGCCGAGCCAGAGGATCAGGAGCGGAACGATGATCGTCCCCCCTCCGACCCCGAACAGGCCGCTGAACATCCCCGCCGCCGTCGCGATCGCCGCCAGCTTCAGGACTCGATGGCGCGCCACGGGCGGCGATACTAGTAACCGTGAGGGCCGCCACCGCCAAGTCCGGGTGATCGTGGCGTCGGGGACTCCGGCGAGCGTCGCGCAGGTCATCCAGCCGCTACGGGACGCCCCGGGCGAGTCGGCGGCGCTGTTCGACGTCGACGGGACGCTGGCGCCGATCGTCCCGATCCCCGGCGACGCGTCGGTGTCGCAGGGGACGCGTGACGCGCTGCGCAGGTTGGCCCGGCGTTTCGCCCTCGTGGCCTGCGTCTCCGGGCGTCGCGCGGTCGAGGCTCGCCGCGTTGTCGGAGTCGACGAGCTCACGTATGTCGGCAACCACGGGCTCGAGGTGCTTGCGCCGGGCGCCCGCGAAGCCGAGCTCGATCCCGCCGCCGCTGCGCATGCGGAGGAGGCGCGAGATTTCCTCGACGCACTGGAGGAGGACCAGCTACAGGCGAGTGGCCTACGGCTCGAGGACAAGGGCCCGATCCAGGCTCTTCATTGGCGTGGTGCAACCGATCCGCGCGAGGCGGAGCTGGGCGCGCGCAGGATCGCGGATCGTGCCCGGCTCGCGGGACTGGAGCCGCGGTGGGGGCGTATGGTGCTCGAGATCCGGCCGGCGGCGAAGGTCGACAAGGGGACCGCGGTGCGGCGGCTCCTCGAGGGCAGCCCGATCCAGGTCGCCATGTTCGCCGGTGACGATCGGACCGACCTGGACGCGTTTGGAGCCCTGCGCTCCATGTGCGAGGCGGGAGAGCTGCGCGTCGCCGTATGCGTAGGCGTCGCCTCCGAGGAGGCGCCGCGTGAACTTGTCGCCGTGTCGGACGTCGTGCTGGACGGCCCCGCGGCCCTCGCCAGGGTGCTGAGCGAGCTCGCGGACGGGCCGGGCCAGCGAGCCGCCCGCTGATGCTGTTCATCGACCTGCTCCGGATCACGGTGCTCCTGATCGGCGCCGCCGCGACCGCGCTCGGTGCGGTGACGGTGGTGGTCGCCGGCCAGGACGCCGCGACGACGACGCTGATCGTCGCGGGGGCATGGTGGGCGCTTGCCGTCGCGGTCGGTTCCGTTCTTGGGACCTCGCCGCGCGCCGCACAGGCGATGTCGCGGGCCCTTGCCTCGGCTCGAACCGCGACGTCGCTTCCGACTGAGAGCCCGGGGCGGATCGCGTTCCTTCGGCTGTGGCCGATCGGGGCGTTCGCGCTGATCGTCGGGGGGCTCGGCTGGGTGTTTCCGCAGGTCGCCGCGGTGGGCGCCGGTTACGCGATCCTCAACGCGCTCGCGTGGCGAAACCGCGAGCGCGCCGTCAGCGCGATCGAGGAGCGCGACGGGATCCGCTTCTACGTCGAGGCCGGCTCGGCGCTTGAGCCCGTCAAGCTGGTCCGGACACCCGGACTTGGCCGCGATCGCATGCCCGCCGGCCATCCGCCGCCCCCCCCGAGCGGTGGGCCCTGACCGGCTCGCAGGCTGGCTGGGCACTCGCGGAAAGGCTCGTTCGAGCACGGGCCAGCGCGGCGTGGGCGCCGGCGGCTGCGAGCAACCCCGCGGCCCCCGCAAGCACGAGTCCCGCTCGCGGGTCGACGGACTCGCTGAGCCAGCCGGTGATCGGCCCGCCGATCGGCGTCGACCCCAGGAAGACGATCGAGTAGAGCGCCATGACGCGGCCCCGCATCGCCGGCGCGGCGGCGAGCTGAAGCGAAGAGTTGATGCCCGCCGCAAAGGTGACGCTGGCGGCGCCGAGCGGGATCAAGGCGACCAGCTCCAGGGGGAGGGTGGGGGCGGCGGCGGCGATCAACGCCACACCCCCGAATCCGCAGGCGGCGGCGATCATCAGCCGCGGGCCCGCCTGGCCTCGCGCTCCCGCGGCCAGGGCGCCGACCACGGAGCCGACCGCCATCGCGACGGCGAGCGCCGTGTAGGTGGCGGCTCCGCCATCGAAAGTGAATCGGGCCAGGAGGGGAAGGATGACCTGGAAGTTGAAGCCGAGTGTCCCGACCACCGCCATCATGCCCAGCGGGATCAACAGGGCCGGGTTCTGAACGACGTAGCGAAGGCCCGCCCGGATGGCGCCGCGGCCGGCCGCCGCTCGGGGAGCGGGTCCGAGCTCGCCCGGCTCCATCGCCCTGAGGGCACCGATCATCGCGATGAACGAAAGGGCGTTGATTGCGAAGCACGGCCCGACGCCGAGCGTCGCGATCACGAGTCCGGCCCCGGCGGGGCCGATGATCCGCGCCGAGTGGATGAGCACGCTGTTCAGGCTGACCGCGTTGACGACCCGCTCCGCGCCCACCATCTCGATTGCAAAGCTCTGCCGCGCGGGGTTGTCGACTGAGTTGATCGAGCCCCGGACGAAGACCAGCGCATAGACCATCCACGGCGCGACCACGTCCGCCGTGGTCAGGCCCCAGAGGGCGAGTGCCGGCAGGGCCATCAGCGTCTGGGTGACGATCAGAAGCGACCGCTTCGGGAAGCGGTCGGCGAGCAGGCCGCCCCACGCGCCGAACAGGAGCACCGGCAGGAACTGCAGCGCGGAGGTGATTCCCACCGCGACACCGCTCCCGGTCAGCGCGAGGATCAGCCACATCTCGGCGACGATCTGCATCCAGTTGCCGCTCAGCGACACGATCTGCCCCGCGAAGTAGCGCCGGTAGTTCGGCACGGCGAGGGATGTGAAGGAGCGACGGAGCGCGGCGCTCACCCGCGCTCACCATCCTGGATGCGCTCGAGGATCTCGGCGGCGCGGGCGAGGGTCGCCACTTCGTCGTCGTCGAGAGTGCGCAGGCGCTTGGCGAGGTAGGCGTTCTTTCGCGTCCGGAGCCTCGCGATCAGCGCCCGACCTCGCGGGGTCGCGCTGACGATCGAGGAGCGGCCATCGTGCGGGTCCGCGGCCCGGTCCAGCAGGCCCTCCTGCTCCAGCCGAGCAACGATCCGAGTCGCAGTCGGCCTCTGCACCCGCTCGATCGCGGCCAGCTCACTGGGGGTCAACGGACCGTGGAGGTCGATCGTCGCAAGAGCCGCCGTCTGGCTCGGCGTCAGCTCGGTCCCGGCCTCCTGGCGCAGGCGACGGGCCGTCCGGGTGATCGCGAGCCGCAGCCGAGCGGCGATCTCGCTGATCGCCGGGCCCTCGCCCGCCGAGCTTCGCGGGACCCGGGAAAGCCGTGTCGCGGGAGTGGTTACCATCACTAATTAGGTTAGCAAACTACCTCCATATCTCCTTCGTCACCGACGTGCGCGCTTGCGGAGTTTCGAGAACTCGCGCCACGGCCTCGTGTTCGCGACCTGCGAAGCGGTGAGCCAGGCGCGCCGAGCCGTGGCCAATCCGTAGCGCACGTTGCCCATCGTCTCGACCCGATGGGCGTCCGTGTTCACGCAGATCAGCACCCCGGCCTCGGCGGCGAGCCTCGCGTGGCGCTCGGAGAGGTCCCGTCGATTCGGGTTCCCATTGATCTCGAGCATGGTTCCGGTCCGCGCCGCCGCTTCGGCGACCTGCTCGACATCGATCTCGTACGGAGCCCGGCGGTTGATCAGCCGGCCGCTCAGGTGGCCGACGCAGTCGACGAGCGGGTGCTCGACGGCGGCGAGTACCCGCTTGGTCATCTCCCGCTCGGAGATGTTGAATGAAGTGTGGACGCTCGCGATCACCCAGTCGAGCTCGGCCAGCAGCTCGTCGTCGTAGTCGAGCCCGCCGTCCGGGAGGATGTTCACCTCCGACCCGGCGAGGACCCGGAAGCCGCGCTGGGCGGCGTTCAGGGTGCGCACCTCCTCGACTCGCTCCCTGAGGCGCTTAGCGGTGACGTGGTTGCCGAACCCGTGGCTCGCCGAGTGGTCGGTCACCGCGAGGTACGCATATCCGCGTGAGCGCGCCGCCGCCGCCATCTCCTGGAGCGAGTTGTGGCCGTCGGAGAGGGTCGTGTGGCAATGCAGGTCGCCGCGGATGTCATCGAGCTCGACCAAGGATGGGAGGGCGCCCTCGGCGGCCGCCGCGATCTCACCGCGCGCCTCCCGGAGCTCGGGCTCGATGTAGTCGAGCCCGAGCCGCCCGTAAACCTCGGTCTCGCTCGCGTGGCTCGTCAGCTCGCCGGCTTCGGTGTCGGTGATCCCATGCTCCGAGACGGACAACCCCATGGCCAGGGCACGCTCCCGGAGCTCCACGTTGTGCTCGGCCGAGCCGGTGAAATGCTGAAGCAGGTTGCCGTAGGCGTCCGGGGCGACGATGCGAAGGTCCACGGCGATGCCGTTGTGGGTCGAGATCCGAGCGCCGCCCTCGCCGGCCGATCCCTTGGTCGCCGCGAGCGGGTGCTCGAGCAGGGCCCCTGCCAGCGCGGCCGGGTCGGCCGCGGTCGCGATCAGGTCGATGTCGTGACATGTCTCGGTCCTTCGCCGCGCCGAGCCGGCGACCTCGACCGCGTCACTTGCCGGGTGGGAGCGCAGATCGGCCGCCAGCTGCTCGGCGATCGGGAGCACCTCCGAGAGGAGGAGCCGCTCGGCGGGCCCCTTCTCGGCCAGCCTGTCGAGGGCTTCGAGAACGTTCTCCTCGAACTTGGGCCCCAGGCCCTTGACCTCGCGGATCCGCTCGTCCCGGGCCGCCGCCCGGAGCTCGTCGAGGCTCGCCACCCCGAGCTCGTCGTAGAGGCGCCGCGCCGTCTTCGCTCCGACGCCGGGAACCCGCGTCACCTCGATCAGGGTCGGCGGAAGGCGGCGCTTGAGCTTCGTCGCCGCCGGGATCTCACCTTCGTCAAGGAGGGCGAGCACCTTCTGCTCGAGTGTTCCGCCCACCCCGGGAAGCTCGGTGATCCGTCCGCTTCGCGCCAGCTCCTCGACCGAGACCGGGCTCTGGCGGATCACCCGGGCCGCTTCTCGATAGGCGAGCACCCGGTACCGGATCGCCCCGTCGAGCTCGTAAAGCGTCGCCAGCTCGCTCAGCGCGTCGGCGATCTCGACGTTTCTCATCAGACGAGGGATAGCATCGCCGGCGGCCGCGCGATTCGATCGCAGGCCGACTACTATATTTTGTATAGCAATGGGCCGGGAAGACCGAGTAGGGTCATCCAGGCACCGCCACCACCCGAGGTCCGGACGAATGAACAGTCAGCCATCAGGAGGCCATAAGTGACCGGGAAGCTCCCCGACGTTACCGACGGAACCTTTCAGTCCGAGGTGCTCGAATCGGAGCAGCCGGTGTTGGTGGATTTCTGGGCTCCCTGGTGCGGACCGTGCCGCGTCGTCCATCCGATTCTCGAGGAGATGGACGCCGAGCGTGACGACCTGCGGATCGTCAGCATCAACACCGACGAGAACCAGGAGACAGCGTCGCGCTTCCAGATCCTCTCGATCCCGACCCTGATCCTGTTTCGGGGCGGGGCGGAGGCAAAGCGAGTCATCGGCGCGATGCCCAAGCGGCGGCTCGAAGCCGAGCTCGAGCCGGCCCTGACGACCTAGCCGGGTCGCTCAGCCGAGGCGCTCGAGGGCTCCGGCCAGCCCGGCGAGCGAGCCGAGCTCGGCCTCGGCCAGGCTTGCCACCTCGGACGCCAGCGGCACCCCCGGGCGGGGCACGGCGACGATCCTCATCCTCGCGGCGCTGGCCGAGCGGATCCCATTGGGCGAGTCCTCGATCGCCGCGCAGCGCGGCGAATCGACGTCCAGCCGAAGCGATGCTTCGAGGTAGACGTCCGGTGCCGGCTTTCCTCGCCTAACCTCCTCCGACGAAACGGTGACCTCGAAGGCCGGGGCCATGCCCGAGATGTCGAGGACCAGGTCGATCAAGGGCCGGTTCGAGGACGAGGCGAGGCCGACCGGCCACCGCTCGGCTGCCCCGCGGAACGCCTCCGTTGCACCCGGAAGGAGGGGCAACCGATCGCGGTATCGTCCTCGAGCCGCGCGACGACCTCCTCGGAGATCTCCTCGCGCACCGAGGCCCAGACCGGCTCGGAGTCGATCAACACGCCGTCGAGGTCGAAGATGACTGCGGAGAGCGCGATCAGACTTCCGCCTGAGGGGCTCTGCGGACTCCCACCCGGAGCTCCCGCCCTTCGATCGCCGACCGCGCGGCGTCGGGGGCCTCGCCGTAGCTCACCGCGGTCGCCAGCGTCTCGCCCGCCAGGTAGTCCTCGTGGGCTCTGGCGGCGTCGAGCAGCTTGGCATCGCCGTCCAAGGTCAGCAGGATCCGGTCCGTGATATCGAGCCCGGCATCCCGCCGCGCGCCCTGAACGGCGTGGACGATCTCGCGCGAGAGGCCCTCCCGGCGAAGCTCGGAGTCGAGTTCGAGCGACAGCGCGACAGCGTGACCGGAGGCCGCCTCGACCTGGTAGCCGTCCAGCGGCTGCAGGGCGAGCATCAGGTCGTCCGGGCCGAGGGCATGGTCGTGGCCGTCGACGTTGATGCCGACCTCGCGCCCGGCGTCAATCGCGTCCGCCACCCGATCGGCGTCGAGCGCCCCGACGGCGGCCGCCACCTGCGGCATCTGGCTCCCGAAACGCGGGCCCAGCGAGCGGTAGTTCGGTCGCGCTTCATAGCTCACCAGCTCGGACTCCTCGGCGACGAAGTCGAGCTCCTTGACGTTGAGCTCCGACCGGACGATCTCGGCCCGGTCCGAGATCGCCTCCCGCTCGGCGTCGTTGGCCACCACGATCGCGCGACGCAGCGGCTGGCGCACCTTGATCGCCGCCTGGGCGCGCGCCGCGCGTCCGAGCTCGACGGTGCGGCGGACCGCCTCCATCGCGGCTTCGAGTCCCGGATCGACGCGTGACGGGTCGGGCTCGGGGAAGTCGCGGAGGTGGACCGAGTCCGGCAGCCCGCCGAACTCCTGCTCGGCGCCCCCCGCCAGGTTGCAGTGGAGCTCCTCGGCGAGAAACGGGGTGAATGGCGCGAGCAGTGCGGACGTGTCGAGCAGACATCGCCTCAGGGTCGCGAAGGCCGCCCGGTCCCCCTCCCAGAAGCGCCGGCGAGAGAGCCGTACGTACCAGTTGGAGAGGTCTTCCACGAAGGCCGCGATGGCGCGGCCGGCGCTCGTGCAGTCGTAGGCATCCATGTGCTCGACCACGTCGGCGATCGTCCGCTGGAGACGGGACACCGCCCATCGGTCCAGGTCGTCTTCGCCGATTGCGTCGCAATCCTCGCTGGGATCGAGGCCCTCGGCGTTCGCATAGAGGACCCAGAACGCGTACGTGTTCCAGAGCGTCAGCATGAACTGGCGCACCGCCTCACCGACCGTCTCCGACGAGAACCGATAGCCCGCCCACGGCTGCTGGGAGGTGAGGTAGTACCAACGGAAGGCGTCGGCGCCGTGGCTCGCGATCACGTCCCACGGGTCGACCACGTTTCCGCGACTCTTCGACATCTTCTGGCCGTCCGGGTCCAGGATCAGCCCTAGGCAGACGCAGTTGAGGTAGCTGCCCTCGTCGAACACGAGGGTCGAAACGGCGAGCAGCGAGTAGAACCATCCCCGCGTCTGGTCGATCGCCTCGCTGATGAAGTTGGCCGGAAAGCGCTCGGCAAACAGATCCTCACCCTCGAAGGGGTAGTGAAACTGCGCGAACGGCATCGAGCCCGAGTCGTACCAGGCGTCGATCACCTCGGGGACTCGGCGCATCTCGGCCCCGCACGCCTCGCAGTCGAGGACGACCTGGTCGATATGCGGGCGGTGCAGGTCGTCGGGGACGTTGCCGCCGCGCTCCCGAAGGGCGGCGAGCGAGCCGGCGCAGAAGCGCTCCTCGCAGCCCTCGGCCTGGCATTCCCAGATTGGCAGTGGGGTTCCCCAGTAGCGCTCTCTTGAGAGCGCCCAGTCCACGTTTCCCTCCAGCCACCTTCCGAACCGCCCATGCTTGATGTGCTCGGGGTGCCAGCCGATCGACTCGTTCTCCGCCAGCATCCGTTCGCGGACGTCGGCGGTGCGGACGTACCAACTCGACTTCGCGTAGTAGAGAAGCGGCGTATCGCAGCGCCAGCAATGGGGATAGGAATGCTCGTACGTCTCGGCTCGAAGCAAGCGGCCGCGCTGGCGCAGCGCCTCGATGATGTCGGCGTCCGCCTCCTTGACGAAGCGACCCGCGAAGTCGCTGATCCGCTCGTCGAAGGTGCCGTCCGGTCGCACGGGGTTTTGGAGGGTGATCCCGTATTGCTCGCCGAGGCGGAAGTCGTCCTCGCCGAAGGCGATCGCCGTGTGCACCAAGCCGGTGCCCTCGCTGGTTGTGACGAAGTCGGCCTCCAGCACCGTGTGGCCGCGCGGCCCATAGTCGGTGATGTAGTCGAATGGGGGCTCATACGCCGTTTCGGCCAGGGCGTCGCCGGGGAAGCGACTGAGCACCTCGGCGCCCTCGCCGAGCACCTTCTCGACCAGCGGCGCGGCCACGACGAACACGTCGGTCGACTCCGAAGGCCGAGCCCGTGCGTACTCGATCTCCGGGCCGACGGCCACTGCGGCGTTCGTGATCAGCGTCCACGGAGTCGTCGTCCAGACGAGCAGCTGGTCGCCGGGCTCGAGCGGGGGCGAGGGATCGCGGACCGGAAGGCTGACGTACACGGAGGGGTCCACCACGTCGTGATAGCCCTGTGCGACCTCGTGCGAGGAGAGGGCGGTTCCGTCGCGCGGGCAGTACGGAACGACCTTGTTCGCCTGGTAGAGACGCCCGTCGTCCCAGATCCTTCTCAGCGACCACCAGACCGACTCGATGTAGTCGTTTTCGAGTGTCACGTAGGCGTCGCCGAGGTCGATCCAGAAACCGATCCGCTCCGTCAGGCGCGCCCAGTCCTCGACGTACCGGAAGACGGACTCGCGGCAGCGCTGGTTGAACTCCGCGATCCCGTAGTCCTCGATCTCGGCCTTCGAGGAGATGCCGAGCTCCTTCTCGACCTCGAGCTCGACCGGCAACCCGTGGCAGTCCCAGCCGGCCTTCCTCGGCACCCGATGGCCGCGCATGGTCCGGTAGCGCGGATATATGTCCTTGAAGACCCGCGAGAGCACGTGGTGAGATCCGGGCTGGCCGTTGGCCGTCGGCGGCCCCTCGTAGAAGCTCCAAACCTCGGCGTCCGCTCGGTTGGCGAGCGAGCGGCGAAAGACGTCGCGCTCGCGCCATTGCTCCAGGACCCTCTCCTCGAGCTCGGGGAACGACTGCTTCGGGTCTACCGGCTTGAAGGGCATCGGCGCCTGATTCTTTCAAGCGCCGGAAGCGTCAGCCCGGCGTCAGGGCCATCGCGGCCGAGGCTACAGCGGCGCGCTGCGTAGCATCCGCTCTGTGCGCCGATCCTGTGCAGCGCTCCTCGTGCTCGCCGCCTTCGCCGGCTGCGGCTCGAGCCACAGCGACGCGACCCCGACCGCCTGCCTGGCCCCGGCCGCCGCCTACGTGAGCGCCCTTCAGGCCGCCCCCGGCCAGGTGCGCCTCGGGTCCGGCACCGCAATCAGCGAATGCTTCGGCGCGACCCAGGAGGCGGGTGAGCTGGCCGACGTCGGGCAGACCGTGATTCGGGTCGCGACGCAACTCAACGCCCGTGCCCGGCGCGATCCGGGCGGCGCGGACACGGTGATGCTCGGCTACCTCGCCGGCGCGGTGCACGAGGGGGCCTCGCACGCGGCCGGCGCCGACTCCGACCTCGTTCGGCGCTTCGATGCGGCGGCGCGCTTCAGGCCGGGCGGCGGAACCCTCGGCGCGGCGTTCGAGCGAGCTTTTGGGAAGGGATACGCTGCCGGGGAGCAAGACGGCTGACCGACACGGAGGCAATGGGTGACCGCGACGGGCGTTGAAACCGAGCTCTGGGGCGAGGAGACGAGCAAGGCGGTCGCCAACTTCCCGGTCTCCCGGGAGCCGGTGCCGGTCCCCGTGGTGCGCTGGCTGGGGCGGATCAAGGCGGCCGCCGCCCGCGTCAACGCCGAGCTCGGCCTGCTCGACTCCGACCTCGCAGGGCGGATCGCCGACGCGGGCGACGAGATCGCCTCGGGCAAGCACGACGACCAGTTCCCGATCGACGTCTTCCAGACCGGCTCCGGCACCTCCTCGAACACGAACGCCAACGAGGTGATGGCGAACCTCGCCGGTGACGGCGCACACCCGAACGACCACGTGAACATGGGCCAGTCGTCCAACGACGTGTTCCCTTCAGCCGTGCATCTGGCGGCCCTGGCCGAGGTGAGCCACGACCTGCTTCCGGCGATGGACGAGCTGTCCTCGGTGCTGGAGCGAAAGAGCGAGGAATTCGCGGATGTGGTCAAGGCCGGAAGGACCCATCTCATGGATGCGGTCCCGGTCACCCTGGGCCAGGAGTTCGGCGGCTACGCCGCCCAGATCAGGCTGGGGCAGGACAGGGTGCGGGGCACCCTGGGGCGGGTCGGCCAGCTCCCGCTTGGCGGCACTGCCACCGGGACCGGCCTCAACACGCACTCGGAGTTCGCCGAGCGGGTCAGAGCCAAGCTCGCCGCCGACACCGGGCTCGAGATCTCCGAGCCGCTCGATCGCTTCGAGGCGCAGGGCAACCGCGACGCGCTGGTCGAGCTCTCGGGGGCGCTGAAGGTCGTCGCCGTGTCGCTGACCAAGATCGCCAACGACCTCGCGCTGATGGGCTCCGGACCGCGGGCCGGGCTGGCAGAGCTGCGGCTGCCGGCGCTCCAGAAGGGCTCCTCGATCATGCCCGGCAAGGTCAACCCGGTGATCTGCGAGGTGGTGATCCAGGTCGGCGCCCAGGTGATCGGCAACGACGCGGCGATCACGGTCGCCGGCTCGCAGGGACAGTTCGAGCTCAACGTCCGGGTGCCACTCATCGCCCGCAACCTGCTCGACTCGATCAAGCTGCTGGCCGCCGCCTGCCGCCTGCTCGACACCAAGTGCGTGCAGGGGATCGAGGCCGACGAGGAGGTGGCCGAGCGCCACGCCGAGGCGACTCTGGCCACCGCGGCGGCGCTCAACCCGCACATCGGCTACGACCGCGGGACCGAGATCGTCAATCGGGCACACGAGTCGGGCCGCCCGCTACGCGAGGTGGCGCGGGAGATGGGCGTTGACGAGGCGATCCTCGAGCAGGCGCTCGACCACCGCAGGATGGCGCGGCCGCACGACTGAATCGCGTAAGTCCCCTCTAACGTAAGTCTGTGCTTAACTACGTCGGGTGCTCGCCGAGCCGACGGACACCGAGGGCGTGCTGAAAGCGATCGCCGAGCCGCGGCGCCGCGACATCCTGCGGCTGGTCCGCGACCGCGAGCTCTCGGCAGGGGAGATCGCGACACACTTCGAGATCACCAGGCCGGCGATCTCCCAGCACGTCGGCGTGCTGAAGCGCTCCGGGCTGATCTCCGAGCGCCGCGAGGGGCCCCGGCGCCTGTATCGCGCCCGTCCGGAGGGACTCGCCGACCTGCGCGCCTTTCTCGATGACTTCTGGGGTGACCGGTTGGGTCGCCTCAAGGCCGAGGCCGAGGCCGAGCAGGCGCGGGGATCGAGGCCCAGTGCCAACTGAGCGTTCCCCCGAGATCGGCGCCGTGGTCAGCGAGGTGCGAATCGCGGCCGGCGCCGAGACCGTGTTCGGGTTCTTCACCGACCCGTCGATGATGGTTCGCTGGATGGGAGATGAGGCGACGCTCAATCCACGGCCGGGGGGCGCCCATCGGATCCGGATGGCGGGCGGCGACGTGGTGCGCGGCGAGTACGTCGAGGTCGAGCCACCGCGCCGCGTCGTTCTCACCTGGGGCTGGGAGCACGAGGACACGCTGGTTCCGCCGGGCTCCAGCACCGTGGAGGTCGAGCTGATCCCCGAGGGCGAGGCGACGCTCGTCCGCCTCACTCATCGCGACCTTCCCTCCGCGTCCCGTGAGCCTCACGGGATCGGATGGGAGCACTACCTTGCCCGCCTCGAGGTGGCGGCTCGCGGCGTTGATCCGGGTCCGGATGACGGGCCGGCCGTCGCATCCGAGTGAGCCTCGGGGCGGCGTTGGACGTAAACCACGTGAACGGCGCCGATGGCGCCGAGAACATTCGAAAGGAGCTGAGATGGGTCAACCGGTTGTGCATTTTGAGGTGATCGGAAAGGACACGGAGAAGCTTCACGGCTTCTACTCGGAGCTGTTCGGTTGGGAGATCGACGCCAATAACCCGATGAACTACGGGATGGTCTCGCGAGACGAGAACGTGACCGAGGACGGGATCGGGATCGGCGGAGGGATCGGCCCCGCCCAGGAGGGAAGCGACGGCTGGCTGACCTTCTACGTCGCCACCGACGACGTCGAGGGCAGCCTGAAGACGGCCGAGGGCCTGGGCGCAACGCGGGTGATGGGGCCGATGCAGGTCCCGGAAGGGCCCGAGATCGGCCTCTTCAACGATCCCGAAGGGCACCTGGTCGGCGTCGTGAAGATGCCCGACGCCTAGCGAATCCGGAGCGTTGGCGCGGCGGCCGCGGCGTAACGCCGCGGCCGCTCGTGCGACCAAGGGACAGAGGGGCATACCGTCCCCCGGGAGCCTGGAAAGGAGCCACATGACGACCAGCCCCAACCCCGGCGCCGGGCCCCGCACCGAGATGGCGACCGTCGGAGCCGGGTGCTTCTGGCAGGTCGAAGCGACCTTCCGGGAGACCCCGGGCGTGCTCGAGACCGCGGTCGGATACGAGGGGGGTCATGTCGACAATCCGAGCTATGAGCAGGTCTGCAGTGGCACGACCGGTCACGTGGAGGTCTGCCAGGTCACGTTCGACCCCTCGAAGGTCAGCTACGAGGATCTGGTCGCGAAGTACTTCGAGATCCACGACCCGACCCAGCTCAACCGCCAGGGTCCCGACGTCGGCTACCAGTACCGGTCGGTGATCTTCGCCCATTCCGACGATCAGGCCGAGACCGCCCGGCGGGTGATCGAGCGCCTCCAGCCGAGGTTCCGAAGCCCGATCGTCACAGAGGTCGAGTCCGCCAAGCCGTTCTGGCGGGCCGAGGAGTACCACCAGTGCTATCTGGAGAAGCGCTCCTCGAGAGGGCTGATCGGCACCCTGCTCGGTCGCTGAGGTGCACGACGCCGGTCAGGCGTGGGCGATTCCGCGGGCGATCAGGAAGACCCCGAACAGGGTGCACACGACTATCGCGATCCGGCGGCCGTTGGCCGAGAGCAGCCGGTCCATGCGGGCGACGAGGGCATCGGTTCGCTTCGGGGCGAACACGAGCCCCAGCCACGGGATCTCGGCGAGCGCGAACATGATCAGGTTGAAGACGAGAACCTGGAAGACGATCACGCCGCCTGGATGGTGGCCCGCGGCGATGTCCTTGAGCGCGATCAGATAGCTGGCCCCGGGGAGGTTGATCGCCAGGCCGGCCGCGAAGACGATCGGCACCGAGCCGCGCGCCAGGATGCGCTCCGACCACGGTTCGCGCCCTTCGTCGGGCTTGGCGGGGCGCCGCACCTTGCGACGCTTCCGCACCCGCTGATCGGCGCGCGTTGCGAGGGCCACCGCGAGGAGCAGCGCGAGGCCGCCTACCGCCAGATCGGCGCCCCAGCTGAGCGTGGACTTGCTCGTATCGAGCGTGTGAGAGGCGTCGAGCCCGTGCACGATCACGAGTCCGAGCACGATGCTGACCGTGAGACCTCCGGCCAGATAGGCACTCAAGAGCGCGAACCGCCGCGGCTGAGAGAGAAGGATCACCACGGCGGCGAGCAGGGTGGGATACAGGGCCGCGGACAGCGCCAGCAGGATCAACTGCACATCGGAGAACCTACTGGGGGGCGGCAGGGACGCCGCGGACCTTCGTCCAGCGGCGCCGAAGGAGGGCCGACGACCCGCGGCCCGCCGCGATAGCCTCACTGAGATGAATCGAGCAGGGATGGTGGCCGCGTTGGTCGCCGCGGCGCTTGTTGCGCTCCTCGCATGGGCCACGACGGCGCCCGCCGGCGACGCAATACCGAAGACGAAGCGGGTGAGCGTGAGCTCGCAGGGCAGGGAGGGTGGCGCCGCGAGCGACTTTCCCTCCGTCTCGGCGAACGGCCGCTTCGTGTGCTTCGAGTCGCTGAACAAGTTCACCAACGGAGACGCGAGGATCGACGACGACGTATTCGTCCACGACCGCAGGACCGGCAAGACGAAGCGCGCGAGCGTCAAGTCGAACGGCGACGAGGCTCCGGGGATCGCGAGCAGCGACAGCTGCTCGATATCGGGCAACGGGCGGCTGGTCGCCTTCCGCTCCGACGCGCCGCTCGTCGGCGCCGACTCGAACGGCTACGAGGACGTCTACCTGCATGACATGACGACCGGCAGGACGACCCGCCTCAGCGTCAAGTCGAACGGCGACCAGGTCTTCGCCGACAGCGCCGACCCGCGGATATCGGCCGACGGCCGGTTCGTCGCCTGGGACTCCGCCGCGGCCTTCTCGAACGCCGACGTGAACGGATACCTGGACGTCTACCGGCGCAACCTGAAGACCGGCAAGGTCCAGCAGGTCAGCCTCCGCAACGGCGGTGGGCAGCCAGTCGACGGCGACAGCTCCGAGCCCTCACTCTCGGGCAACGGCCAGAAGGTCGCCTTCCAGTCCTACGACGGCCACATGACCTCCGACACCGACTACCAGATGATGATCGACTCGGACGCCTTCGTGCGGAACATGAAGACGGGCAAGACGGTCCGCGCGAGCCTCAGCTCCAATGGCGACGAGCCGACCTATCCCGGCCAGACGCCTCCCTCGAACGTCGACTCCAACCACCCGGTCATCTCGGCGAACGGCAAGCTCGTCGCCTTCCGGTCGCTGGGGATCTACAACGGGGTGGACGACAACCCGAACTTCGGAGACGTCTTCGTCCGCAACCTCGATACTCACAAGACCTCGCTCGTCAGCCGGAAGTCGAGCGGCAACCAGGCTCCGGGGGAGAGCGGCTACACCGATCCCCATCCGATCGAGATCTCGGGCGACGGCCGCTTCGTCGCCTTCGATTCGCTGGCCAAGCTCTCGGGCAAGGACACGGACGCCGTCGGGGACGTCTACGTCCGCGACCGCAGGGACGCGAAGACGAAGCTGGTCACCCTGAAGTCGAACGGCGACCAGCTGGGCGGGATGGATGCCGCACTCCCCTCCCTCTCCGAGGACGGCAGGTGGGTCGCGTTCGCGTCGTCGGTTCCCTACGTCGGAGACGACCACAACCACGACTCCGACATCTTCGAGCGCGGCCCGCTTCGCTAGGGTCGCCGGATGGCGACACGAGTCCTGGTCCTGGGGGCGGGCTTCGGCGGCCTGGAGCTCTCGACGATCTTGTCCGAGGCGCTCGGCGAGGGCGCCGATGTGACGTTGATCGACGAGGGCGACTCGTTCGTGTTCGGGTATTCGAAGCTCGATCTGATGTTCGGCCGCGCGTCGCCGGACGCGGTTCGCATGCCCTACCGCGACTTCGTCAAGCCAGGGGTGCGCCTGCTGCGAGAGACGGTCACCGAGATCGATCCGGAGGCGCGCCGCGTGACCACGGACGCCGGCGCCCACGAGGCCGATGCGCTCGTCGTCGCCCTCGGCGCCGAC
This sequence comes from uncultured bacterium, assembly GCA_963720685.1. Classification (GTDB taxonomy): domain Bacteria; phylum Actinomycetota; class Thermoleophilia; order Solirubrobacterales; family 70-9; genus AC-56. The sequence continues at coordinate 59,565 of CAVRGF010000007.1, forward strand.
TACGACCTCGCCGCCACGCCGGGAATCGCCGACGGAGCGAACGAGTTCTACTCCGTCGCCGGCGCCGAGCGGATGCGCGAGCGGCTGCCCACGTTCTCGCAGGGCCATGCGATCGTCGGCGTCTGCGGCGCCCCGTTCAAATGCCCGCCCGCCCCCAGTGAGGCCGCCCTCCTGCTGCATGACTACCTGTCGACGCGCGGCGTCCGTGCGGATTGTGAGATCAGCTTCGTCCTTCCGCTCCCAAGCCCGGTCCCTCCGTCGCCCGAGACGTCGCAAGCGCTCCTCGCCGCCTTCGCCGAGCGCGACATCCGCTTCTTCCCGGGGATTCGGATCAGCGCGCTCGACTCCACACGCGGCGTCGCCGTGCTCGACGACGGCAGCGAGATGCCCTACGACCTCTTCCTCGGCGTTCCGAAGCATCGGGCCCCCGACGTGGTGGTCGAGAGCGGGATGACCGAGGACGGCTACGTCCCGGTCGACTCGAAGACCCTGCGGACGCGATTCGCCGGCGTCTACGCGGTCGGGGACGTCGCAACCGTCGGCGTGCCGAAGGCGGGCGTGTTCGCCGAGGGCGCGGCCCGCGTCGTGGCCGCCTCCCTGATCGCCGAGATCAGGCGCGGCGACGCGCCGGGAGCCTACGACGGGCTCGGCTCGTGCTACATCGAGTTCGGATCCGGCCAGGTCGGCCGTGTCGACGTGGATTTCCTCTCGGGCCCGAGGCCGACCGGCACCTTTCACGAGCCGTCCGGCGCCCTCGTCGCCGAGAAGGAGCACTTCGGCTCGAGCCGCCGCGCCCGGTGGTTCGGCCTCTGATCTCTCTCCCGCTCCCGGCCTGACGGCGCCCGACCTGAATACAGGCCAGCCCCGAGGTGGGACGAGGCCTCTTCCGGGGTGCGGCTATGTGGCGGCGGGCGCCCGTTCGGTGCGGCCGGCCTCCGCCTCGGCGAGCGCGCCGGTCGGCAGCCCCCGGGTGAACCACAGCGACAGCAGCGCCGCCGCGGCCACGGCGCCCAGCGCCAGGCGCAGCGCTTCGAGCTGTGCGTCCCCGTAGTCGGCCGCCACGGCTTGGGCCTCGTCCTCGCTCAGGCCACCCTCGACCGCCGCGTGCTCGACGTCCTTCACCGGCACGATGTCGATCCCCTGTTCGGTGTTCGCGACGATCGTCTCGCGGGCGGCCGTTGGAATATCGGGATTGTCGGCGATCCGCTGCGTGAACCCGCTCGCCAGCGACGCGAGCAGCACCGCGCCGATGATCGCCGTCCCGAGCGAGGAGCCGAGATTCTGTGCGGTGCCCTGGAGCCCGCCCCCCTCGCTGCTCTTGGCGGGCGGGACGGAGGACATGATCACGTTCCCCAGCTGGGAGGCGAGCAGGCCGCCGCCGGCACCGATCAGGGCGAGTGCGACCTTGAATCCGGTGTCGTTGAGCGTCACGTCGAGCGTCGCCAGCATCACGATCGCGCCGATGCTGACCGCGACCAGCCCAAGCTGCGCGACGGTGCGCGGCGAGCGCCGGGCCGCGATCCGCGGCCCCAGCAGCGCGAAGACGAGCATCGCCACCGACAGAGGGAGCAGGCGCTTGCCGGTCTCGAATGCGTCGAAGCCCAGCACGATCTGGAGGTACACGGGGATGACGAAGAACGTCCCCATCAGGACCAGCTGCTGCCCCAGCAGGCTCGAGAGTCCGGCGCGCAGCCGGGCAACCCGCAGCAGCGTCGGGTCGAGCAGCTGGTCGCGGCCGAGGCGGGCGCGACGCTCCTCCCAGACGAAGAACGCACCGAGGAGCGCGAGGCCGCCGAGCACCAGGAACGGCACCGGCGAGAACCCCAGCGGCGTGATCTCGGTGCCGTTGATCGTCGGCGGCGTTCGCGGCTGGACGAACCCCCACACGCTGCTGCGCAGGATCGCGAACACGATCAGGCCGAGGCCGCTGGAGGAGAGCGCCACGCCGGCGATGTCGAGCCGTGGGCGCCGCTCGGCGGCGGCGGCTCGGGGAATCCGTCCTCGAAGCAGCAGGATTCCGATCACGACGACGGTCTCGGCGGCGAAGACGTAGCGCCACGAGTACTCCGTCGTCACCCAGCCACCGATCAGCGGGCCGGCGGCGACGGCGACCGCGGCGACGCCGCCGAGCAGCGCGTAGGCCAGCGCGCGCTCGCGGCCCTCGTAGCTGGCGGCGGTGAGAGCGGCGATCGCCGGAATCACCAGCACGGCGCCGAACCCCTCGACCCCCGACCAGCCGATCAGCAGGACAGCGAGGTTCGGACTCAACGCCGTGGTGAGCGATCCCGCCCCGTAGATCCCCAGGCCGATCGCGAAGGCTCGGTTCCGGCTCAGGATGTCGCCGAGCTTCGCGCCGAGCAGCATGAACGCCGCCATCACGAGCGTGTACAGCGTGATCGCCGTCTGCACCCCCTGGATCGTCGTGTGGAGGTCCTCGACGATCTGCGAGATCGCGACGTTCATGACGCTCGTGTCGAGCACCATGACGAACTGGGCCGAGGCCAGCATGATGAGGGGGATCCACTTCCGCACGCCCGACGGCCGATCCTATCCGGCCGCCTGGGGTAGGATCACGCGGCGCGGATGCCACGAGGGAAGCTTCAACGATCGACGTTGCGCCGCAGGCTGGCGGCGCTCGCGATATCGGCCGTGCTGGCGGCCCTCGCCGCGGTGGCCGTGGCGGCAGGACCCACGGGCTCCGTCAAGCAGGTGGGCGGCAAGGACGGCTGCTACACGGCGGACGGCTCGAGCGCGTCGGGAGCGGGCACCTGCCGGAACATCCGCGGCGGTGAAGGCGCGACAAGCCTCGCCATCAGCCCGGGCGGGCGCTTCGCCTACCTGGACGGCTACGGCCAGAACGCCGACGTGCCGGTGCTCTCAGTATTTCGTCGCAGTGACGACGGCACCCTTCATCAGCCGTCCGGAAAGAAGGGCTGCTTCTCGAGCGACGGCTCGAGCGAGGACGGACCGAACACGTGCAGGAACGCCCGCAACCTCGACTCCGGCGACGCGACCTCGGTCGTGATCTCCCGCGACGGCAAGTTCCTCTACGTCGCGTCGCAGCTCCAGATCTCAAACGATGACATCGGCGGGGTCGCGATCTTCCACCGCAACCTGAAGACCGGAGCCCTTCGTCAGCTCGCGGGAAAGAACGGCTGTGTCTCGGGGACCGGGGAGAGCGAGGACGGCCCCCGGACCTGCACCCGGGCCCGCGAGGCCGACGACATCTCCAACGTCCACATCACCCCCGACCAGAAGTTCCTCTATGCCTCCAATTACGACGGCCCGCCCAACAGCGGGATCGCGATCTTCAAGCGGGGTGCGCGCAGCGGGCGGCTGCACCAACTGAGGGGAAAGAACGGCTGCATCACCGACGACGGCACCACCGCGCAGAGCGGCCACAAGGTCGTCTGCCGCAAGTCGCCGAACCTCGGCTCGCCCTGGGACGTGGCGACCCCCGATAACCATTTCGCCTACATCCCGGCCGCCTACGGCCCCGACCTGGTCCAGGCCTTCAAGCGCAACTCCAGGGGCGGGCTGGTGCCGCTGACCGGCAAGCACAGTTGCGTCAGCGACGACGGCACGAGTCCGGCCGGTCCGTGCGTCGACGGCCGCGGCATGTTCAACGTCGAGCGTGCCGTGCTCTCGAAGAACAAGCGCTTCATCTACACGAATGCCTACCAGGAGCCCTCAGCACTCGCGGTCCTCGACCGCAATCTGAACACCGGAGAGCTCTCGCAGCGGGCGGGGAAGGCCGCCTGCATCAGCGCCGACGGTTCGAGCAAGGACGGACCCGATACGTGCCGTGACGGTCGTGCCCTGAGCGGAGGGTACGCAGGCATCCTCTCGCCCAACGGCCGGACCCTCTACTACGCCGAGTACACCTCGAACGTGAACGGGGCGCTGGCGCTGTTCCGCGTCTCGAAGAAGACCGGTGCCTTCAGCCAGCTGCCCGGGAAGGATGGCTGCGTGAGCGCCGACGGCTCGAGCGAGGAGGGCCCATCCACCTGCGGAAAGGCCCGGGCCATCGAGGGCGCCTACCAGGTGGCGCTCGGCTCAAAGGGCCGCGACGTCTACGTGTCGGCGGACAATGGGAACGGCGTCGTCCTCCTGCGCGCGGCGCGCTAGCAACGCTCCGGCGAAGCCGACGATGATCGCGTCGGACGCGGCGGCGAGCATCACGTCGTGAGACGGGACGCCGCGACCTTCCGCGGTCTGCCTCCGCTCCCGATCAGAGATTGACGGCGACGTACTTCGTCTCGAGGTACTCGTCGATCCCCTCGTTGCCGCCCTCGCGGCCGACGCCGGACTGCTTGACGCCGCCGAATGGGGCGCCCGCGTTGGAGACCATCCCCTGGTTGAGGCCGATCATGCCGGTCTCGAGTGACTCGCAGACCCGCAGGGCTCGCTTCAGGTCCCGTGTGAACACGTACGCCACGAGGCCGTACTCGGTGTCGTTGGCGGCGGCCACCGCCTCCTCCTCGGAGGCAAACGAGGCGATCGGTGCCACCGGGCCGAAGATCTCCTCGCTCAGGACCCTGGCCTCGGGCGGAACCGCGGCCAGCACAGTCGGCTCGAAGAAGTAGCCGGCGCCGTCCACCGCCGAACCGCCGAGGATGGCGTCGGCCCCCTTGCCGACCGCGTCGTCGACGAGCTCGGCGACCTTGCCGCGCTGGTCGTCGTCGATCAGCGGGCCGATCTCCACCCCGTCGTCCGTCCCCCGCCCGATCCGGAGCTTTGCCATCCGCTCGGCAAGCCGGGTCGCGAACTCGTCCGCGACCGAGTCGGCGACGTGGAAGCGATTCGCGGAGGTGCAGGCCTCGCCGATGTTTCGCATCTTGGCGATCATCGCGCCCTCCACCGCGGCGTCCAGGTCGGCGTCGTCGAAGATCAGGAAAGGCGCGTTGCCGCCCAGCTCCATCGAGACCTTGAGCACGTTGTCGGCGGCCTGCGCGATCAGCGTTCGCCCCACCTCCGTCGATCCCGTGAACGAGAGCTTTCGAAGCCGCGGGTCGGCGATCACCGGACCGGCGACCGAGCTCGAGGACGAGCTCGTGATCACGTTCAGGACGCCGCCCGGAAGGCCACACTCCTCGAGAACCTGGGCGAGGGCGTAGGCGGAGAGGGGTGTCTGCTGGGCGGGCTTCCAGACCATGCTGCACCCGGCGGCGATCGCCGGGCCGATCTTCCGGGTTCCCATCGCGGTCGGGAAGTTCCACGGCGTGATGAAGAACGAGGGGCCGATCGGCTGGCGCATGACGAGCACCCGGCTGGCCCCGTTCGCGGCGACCTTGTAGGAGCCGTCGATCCGAAGCGCCTCGCCCGAGAACCAGCGGAGGAACTCGGCGGCGTACGCGATCTCGGCCCTCGACTCGGCGACCGCCTTTCCCATCTCCATGGTCATCAGCACCGCGAGATCGTCGGCGCGCTCGTTGAGCAGCTCGAAGGCCCGCCAGAGGATCTCGGCACGCTCGTTCGCCGGCGTCGCGGCCCATTTCGGCTGGACGGCGACCGCGGCGTCGAGCGCGGCGATGCCATCGGCGGCGCTGGCGTCGGCCACCTCGCACAGCGTCTCGCCCGTCGAGGGGTCCTCGATCCCGAGGGTCGCGCCCCCGTCCGCGTCGCGCCACTCTCCGCCGATGTAGAGGCGCTTCTCGACCCCGTCGAGCACTGCCTGCTCCGCTGTCGCGACGCTCATCTCGAACCTCCAGTCGGCGCGTGACCACCCACACTACCCAGCGCATGTACCCGCGGGCCCGCAGCCTAGAGCGAAGCCGCGGGGAACGGATCGACGCGTTCGAGGCTCCAGATCGGGTCCGGCAGTGGTTTCAGGCCCCGGCCCGTTTGGCCGAGAACATGTACGTGCGCAAGGCGACGCGAGGGGTGATCGGGTTGACGGTTGGCGCGTGCTTGGTGATCGGCGCCACGTCGCAGGCCGAGGCCCGAACCTGGGTGATCAAGGGCCACGGCTTCGGGCACGGAGTCGGGATGAGCGCCTACGGCGCCTGCGGGTTGGCGCTCCACGGCCACGGTTACCGCTCGATCCTTGCCCATTACTACCGGCACACCCACGTCGACCGCGCCTCCCGCCACCCGGTGCGTGTCCTGCTGGGGAGCGGGGCCAGGTCGGTCGGCTTCAAGAAGGCCAGGAAGGCGTGCGGTAAGCGCCTGGATCGCCATCACGGCTACAGGTTCAAGCGCTCGCACTCGGGGGTCACGCTCCTCAGCTCGGGCGGCCGCCGGATCGCCCGCTGCGGGCGCGCGGGCACCGCGCGGGGGAAGGGCGCGATCCGCATCCGTGGAAAGGGCACCTATCGCGGGAGCCTGCGGGTCAAGGCGTCGGGGGGAGGTCTGCTGGTCACGAACGTGGTCGGCCTCGATGACTACGTGATGGGCGTCGTTCCCAACGAGATGCCGCCATCGTGGTCCCAGCCGGCGCTTCGCGCGCTTGCCGTCGCGGCGCGATCGATCGCCCTGGTCGGTGGGCGCGGCGGATCGTTCGACGTCTACGACGACACCCGAAGCCAGGTCTATGAGGGCAAGGGCAGCGAGACCCCGAGCACCAACAGGGCGTGCAGGCACACCCGGCGAAAGATCCTTCGCTACCGCGGTCACGTGGCCACGGCGTTCTACTTCTCGAGCTCGGGCGGGCGCACGGAGAGCGTCCAGTTCGCGTTCGGAGGCGCTCAGCCGGTCCGCTACCTGACGAGCGTCAAGGACCCCTACGACGGAATCTCGCCCGACCACACCTGGCGAGTCCGCTACACGCAGGGCGAGATGGAGTCCCGCCTGGCCGGGCTCTTCTCGGGGCGGCTTCGAAAGATCAAGGTCCTGAAGCGCGGAGACTCGCCGAGGATCGTCAAGGCCAAGGTGGTCGGCTCGCGTGGCAGCTCGAAGACGACCGGCCCCGTGCTCGAGGGCCGGCTCGGCCTGAAGAGCACCTGGGCCCGGTTCCGGACGCGCTGAGGCGGGTCAGCCGTCCGGGTAGGGCTGGAGCGGGATGCCGTGGTCGGTGGAGCGCATCCCGATCTCGTAGGCGGCGGCTCCGGCGAGCTCGACTCGCCGGGACTTCCGGCCGGTCTGCTCTATGTCGAGCGCCAGGTCCGAGATCGAGCAGTTGAGCGTGTTGTGCTCGGGGCCCTTTGGATCCGCGTACACCCAGGCGACGAAGTTGCGCGGGTCCGACGAGACGCGGCCGCGGAGCTTGACGTCCTTGCCCGAGATCTCGAATCGGCATCCGGTGGGGTCCTCGTCGAGCTTGGTCGAGAGGACGCGATTGAAGCCGCCGAGTCGATGCTCGACGCCGTCGATCCGCAGCATCCCGTTCGCCACCCAGGGGGTGGTCAAGGGGCCGACCTTGATCCTGCCGGCCGCCATGTCGAGATAGCTGCCCGCCTCGCCGCCCAGCCCGGACCCCTGGATCCACACCCAGCGCTCGGCGTGCTCGGCGCCCCAGTTGTGGCCGATCATGCCGGGCCATCCAACGACCTCGATCCGCTCGCCGTCCACCCTCAGCTCGCCCTCGAAGAGCGCCCGCGGATATGGGCTCAGGAACTTCGTCCGGGGCAGGGAGGTCTCGTAGAGGCGGGCGTAGGGGAGGTGGTGGAACGGCTCGCCGGGATCATCGAACTCCAGGTTCCAGCTTGCCGCGAGCTCGGGGCTCTCGATCTGTCCCGTCGCGCGCCCCGGCTCCAGCACGGCGCCGTCGATCCGAATGTAGGCGCCGGGCGGAGCCGACAGCTCGTCAGCCGCAAAGCCGGCCTTGGTGGCCCGGGGGCCAGGCGAGTCGGCGTCGAACAGCGTGAACCAGATCGCCGCGGTCGGCTCCTCGCCCGGTCGCTTGTGGACCGTGTGCCTGATCCAGGCGCCGCGGCCACCCGAGGGGTGGGTCGCCTTGATGTAGAAGCTCTCGTAGTGGCCGGCGCCGGGGGCGACGCCGGCGAAGCGCGGCTGGCTTCGCACCCGGGGGAATCTACCGGCAGCGGCCCGGCGGTCCCGGCTAGCTCCAGCGATCCCAGTACTTGAGGTGCCGGGTCACCGACGGCATCGCCTTGCCGCCCTCATACCAGCCCGGCTTGGTCCACATCTCGAAGTGGAGATGGCAGCCCGAGGCGTCGCCGGTCTCGCCCACCGTGCCGATCCGCTCTCCGGTTCGGACCCGCTGGCCCTGCTTCGGGCGTCCGCCGCGGCGCATGTGCATGTAGACGTAGTCGTGGCCGGTCGCCTTGCCGTCCACCACCAGGTAGTAGCCGGCGCCGCTTGCCTGGTAGCCGCGGTACTGGATCCGGCCGCCGCGCGCGGCCACCAGCCGCTTTCCACAGGGGGCGAGGATGTCCTGGCCCTGATGGACGTGGCCCGCCCTTGGCGCGCCGTACCCGTCGCCGTAGCTGTGGCCCGAACGGACCGGGAACTTGTAGGGGTAGAAGGCAAACGCGCGGTCGTCGCCCTTCACGTGGCGACGGTCGGCGCTTGCACCATGGCGGGTGCGGACCCGAAACACGTAGGTCCCGGTCGGCGCCGGGCTTCGATGCCGGCCGGTGCCGGACCAGCTGATCCTGTGCACCGAGCCCGGCTTGACCCTCGAGCGCTTCCAGGTGTGGGCGACCCGCCAGGTGTCCTTGTTGACCGCCTGGATCTTCAGATTGCGCCGCTTGGTGCCGGCGATCGAGTAGCTGTACGTCGCCTTGCGCTTCCCGTAGAAGAACGCCTTGCGAGGGCTTGCGTTTTCGGACTCGAGCTTCAACGACGTCGAGCCGGATCGCGTGCCGGCGCCCGAGCCGCCCCCGGAGGTGCCCCCGCCGGCCGATGCCGGCGCCGCCGCATCCGACGTCGTGGTGGTCTCGGTGCCGGATGCGACCCCCGAGGCGGCGGCCGTCGCCGGGCCCGCGGTGACGCATATGGCCGCGATCACGGCGATCACGATCGGCCCCCGTCGGCCTCCTATGCACCGGGTCTGTGCCCTGTCGCCCATCGAGCTCCTCTCTTTCCGCCTGCGGGGTTAGCTGTCGGGCTGGCGCTGAAGGGAATGCGCTACGGACTGAGGTCCGATTCGCCCCAGGGGCCTGGGCCCCGGTTGGTTCCCCCGCTCCCCGGCGTCTGGGCGCCGCGGGACTAGGCAATGCTAAGGCTCACTTACCAACTGATCGCGGAACGTTAACAAGGATGCCGGTGATGAGTTGCAGTACGGCTCAGTGGCGGATCGTGATCACGTCGCCGTCGGCAACCGCGTACTCGCGACCCTCGGTGCGAATCAGTCCCAGCTCGCGTGCGCGGGCAAAGCCCCCCGCCTCGACGAGCTCGTGCCATCGGATCACCTCGGCGCGGACGAACCCCGCCTGGATGTCGCCGTGAACCCTCCCGGCCGCGTCCCACGCGGTCAGACCCGCGCCAAGGGCCCGCGCCCGCGCCTCGCTTCCCCGTTGAGCGGTGAAGAAGGTCACCAGGTCGAGCAGCTCGTAGGCGGCCCGGACCAGCCTCGCCAGCCCCGACTCTCCGAAGCCCAGCTCCGCCCGCATGCTCGCGGCCTCCTCGCCTGGCAACTCGGCCAGCTCGGCCTCGATCCGGGCGCTCACCGCGATGCAATCCCCGCGGCCGCGCACGTGCTCGACCAGGTCGGTGGGTGGTCCGACGTCCTCTTCGCTCACGTTCGCGACGTAGAGAGTGGGCTTCGAGGTCAGGGCCTGGAGTCGATCGGGCGCGCCGGCCGCCGCCTCCGGGACGGTAACGTTGCGCACCGGCCCGCCGCGGCCCAGCGCGTCGATCACGAGTTCGAGCCACTCCAGCTCCGCGGCGGCTTCCCCGGCGCCGGAGGCGGCCTGCTTTCGAACCCGCTCGAGACGGCGCTCGGCCTGCTCGAGGTCGGCGAGCGCCAGCTCCGCCTCGACGGTCTCGGCGTCGGCCAGCGGGTTGCCTCCCCCCTCGGCATGGGGCACGCCGTCGTCGAGGTGGGCGCGGACCACGTGACAGATCGCGTCCGTCTCCCGGATCTTGGCCAGGAAGCGGTTGCCGAGACCTTCACCGGCCGAGGCGCCTCGGACCAGGCCGGCGATGTCGTGGAACTCGATCGTCTCCGGCGCGGCGGGGCTCGCTTCGGCCGCCGCGGCTACCTTGGCCAGCCGATCGTCGGGCACCTCGACGATCGCCACGTTGGGCTCGACGGTCGTGAACGGGTAGGGCGCGGTGGGGGCCCCGGCGCGAGTCAGAGCGTTGAACAGGGTGGTCTTGCCGGCGTTCGGCAGCCCGACTATGCCGACCTTCACGATCCCTGACCGAGGGTGCTCGCGCCGGGCATGGTCGGCGCAGCGGGGCGGCCCGGGTCGACCCCCTCACCGTTGGCCGATTGCCGCGCCGCCCCAGCGACGAGGTCGATCATGCGGTCCTCGACGGCCTTGCTGGCGACCCCGGGCCAAAGACGCCCGATCAGGAGGCCGAGCGCGACTCCGCCGAGCACGTCGGAGGGGTAGTGCATTCCGAGATATGGGCGAGTGAGGCAGAGCGCCGCTGCGAGCCCGACGAGCGGCGCTCGAGCGCCGGGGGCGACCCGCCCCATGGCCGTCGCCGAAGCGATCGAAGAGGTCGCGTGAGCTGAGGGAAAGGACAGGGCGCTCGGGGCCCCGGCAAGCGGTGGCAGACGCCGCAGGCGCGGACGCGGCCTTCGCACCGCCAGCTTGACGCCGTAGTTGATCCCCACCGATGCCGGAGCGACGGCCGCCGCGCTCAGCCAGCGCGAGCGTCGGGGACCGTCGAGCGCCGCCGCCGCCAGGCCGACCACCGCCCAGACGGCGCCCCATTCGCCGCTCGTGCTCAGCGCTTGGACACCCGCTTCGGCGCGCCGCCCGTGCCAGCGGGTGCGCATCGCGCGCAGCACCCGCCGATCGAGCCGCTCGAGCCCCTTTCGCATCGCGCCCAGGATACGGCGGCGCCGGTTGAGGAAGAATCCCCACCGTGGATCCGCCAACCGCTTCCCGCATGGTCCCCGGCTTCCGCCACCTGCCGGGAAATCACTGCGGATCCACGGCGCTTCGAAACCTGCTGGCTCATCACGGCGCGGAGATCTCCGAGGAGTTGGTGCTGGGCCTCGGTGCCGGAGTGAGCTTCTACTACCTGAAGCTCGACGGCCAATCTCCGTCCAGGTTCACGAATGGGCGTGTGCGGAGCCTCGAGGAGCAGTTCGTCGAGCTCACGGGGGCTCCGATCAGGCTCGAGACATTCGATCGGCCGGACGCGTCATGGGACGCGGCGCGGCGAGTCGTCGACGACGGCCGCTCCGCGATCCTGCTGACCGACCTCTACTACCTCGACCACTACGGCAGCTCGGCGAGGTTCCCCGGTCACGCGGTGGTCCTGGCCGGCTACGACGACGAGCTCGCCTACCTTTCGGACACCTCGTTTCCGGAGCTTCAGGTCACCCGGCTCGAGACGCTCGGCCGAGCCCGTCATGGCGACCACCCCGCGTTCGCGCTCGAGGGGCACATGTTCACGGCCTCGGGCCCGGTGGACGCCGCCGAGCTGCGCTCGGCCGCGGGCCGCGCGGTGGAGCAGAACGCGCGCCAGATGATCGATCCTCCGCTGGGCGAGTACGAGGGGCTCCCAGCCCTGCGGCGCTTCGCCGCCGAGGTGGGCGAGTGGCCCGGTGTGGTCGAGGACTGGAGTTGGTGCGCGCGATTCGGCTATCAGGTGATCGAGCGCCGGGGAACCGGCGGGGGCAACTTCAGGCTCATGTACTCGCGCTTTCTCGACGAGGTCGGAAGCGAGCACGCCGATCTCGCGGCCGAGGCCGCGAGCCGTTGGACTTCGTTGGCGGCGGCCCTCCAGGTGGCCAGCGAGTCCGAGCTCCCGGACCCCTGCCACTGGGCCCTGGTGGGCAAACGGGCCGGGGACGTGCTCGACGCCGAGGAGCGGCTCTGGCCGGCTCTGGCCTCCTAGCCGGCGGCCTGCGCCAACGGGTCGGGCTCGCCGAGCTTCGTCACTTCCGGCGCCTCATACGACCGGCCCGGAACGCCTCCCACGATCAGCACTCGCAGGCCGTCATCGCCCGGCCACAGCTTGCGTTTGGTGCCCGAGCTGACCCGGACCATGGTCTCGGTGTCGAGCGGGAACCGCTCGCCGTCGATCTCGATCTCGCAACCCCCCGAGAGCGCGATGTAGACCTCCTCCTGACCGTCCTCCGCGTGGTCGTGCTCCGGGTACTGGTCCGCGTTCGCCGGCATGTCGACCACCTGGATGCCGAACGACTCGATGCCCAGCTCGGCGCGAGCTCGCTTGAACGCTCCCCCGTAGATCGCTTCCATGTCGTCGATTCTCTTCACCGCAAAGTCGGCCATCAGGTCTCCAGTCGTCGTGGGGCAGGGCGAGGCGCCGGGGAGCTTAACGCACGAACGTTCGTACAGAAGCCCGGCTATGATCGCCCTGTGGCAAGCGCCATCTCAGAGCGTCGATCCGGCCGGGACGCCAGGGAGGCGATCCTCGAGCGGGCCGTCGACCTGGCGTCGACCATGGGCCTCGAGGGCCTGACCATCGGCAGGCTCGCGGGCCAGCTCGAGATGAGCAAGAGCGGATTGTTCGGCCACTTCGGCTCCAAGGAGGAGCTGCAGCTCGCCACCGTCGAGGCCGCGGGTCGCCGGTTCGTGGGCGAGGTCGTCGAGCCCGCTCTCGTCGAGCCGGAGGGAGCGAGGCGCCTTCGCGCCCTCTGCGACCGCTACCTCGGATACCTGGAGCAGCGGGTCTTCCCGGGAGGTTGCTTCTGGGCATCCGCCGCGATCGAGTTCGACGGACGGCCCGGCCGTGTCCGCGACCGGATCCGCGATGGGGTCCTGGCCTGGATCGGGAGTCTCGAGCGCGAGGCGGCCCTGGCGGGCGCGGACGATCCCGCCCAGCTCGCCTTCGAGATCCACGCGCTCGGCCAGGCGGCCAACTCGTCCTATCAGTTGTTCGAGGATCGAGCCGCGTTCGGCCGCGCCCGCCTCGCGATCGACGCCGCCCTGGACGCTGCTCAGGTGGCCCCTCGCGCCGGATAGCCGGGCGCCCCCACGAGCGTGGGGCGCCCGGATCATTCCCCCGAGAAGCCGATCGTGTGCGGTGCGCCGGCCGTTCGGACGAAGATCACCTGGGCGAGGTCGAGCCCGACAGAGCCGTCCTCCGTCTCGACGTCGTGCCATCCCTCGCCCCGCTCCACGGCGCTTCGGAGCTCGGCGAGGGCGGGGTCGGTGATCCGCGCGGTCATCACCTGGCCGCCGCCGAAGCCGACCTCGACCCGCTTGAAATCCTCAGCCATCGCTTCCTCCTTCGAATCGGGGTCAGTCCTCTGGATCGTCGGCCGGCTCGACCAGCTCGGTCAGCACGCCGCCGACGGCCTTCGGGTGCAGGAATGCCACCCGGCTGCGCCGGATCCCGACCCGCGCCGTGGCATCGATCAGCTCGACCCCGGCCGTCCTCAGGGCCACCAGGGTCGCGTCGATGTCGTCGACCCGGTAGGCGACGTGATGAAGGCCCTCACCGCGCCGCTCGACGAACCGGCCGATCACCGTCTCCGGGCCGAGCGGCCTGAGCAACTCGACGTGGCCGTCGCCGATTTCGAGCAGCGCCGCTTCGACGCCCTGGGACTCGACCGTCTCGCGATGCACCATGGGCATCCCGAACGCGGTTGCGTAGCGGTCAGCCGCCTCGTCGAGGTCGAGGACGGCGACCCCGACGTGGTCGATGGTCTGAAACATGACCGGCAAGACTAGTGACTGGCTCGCGAGCGCCCTCCCGGCCTGACGCCGAGTGCGGGGTCGTCGACCTGCGCGGGCCGATTCAGCGCGCCGCGCGCTGAGTCCGAAAGATGCGACGCATCCGCTGCTCGAGGGTCAGCTCGTCGGCCGGCTCGGGCTTCCAGACCGAGCGCCGCTCGCGCCGATGCTGCGGTGCCGCGAGCTGCTGCGCGCTGCGGGGGCGCATGCCCTGACGAAGGCCCCAGAGGGCGAAGTGGCATCCCTCGCACAGCGTCTCGCCGTCGGGGGAGCGGTACGTGACCTGACCGGAAATGGCCGCGAGGCATTGTGCGCAGTGCTGGACCACATAACCGTGATCGGCAACCGCCCGCTCTTACATGAGCGCCGTGGCCGGGCCTGCGTTCGCACCGGGCTGCGCGACGCCCGAGTTCACGTGGCCGGGTCGCTCGGCGGCGGCTTGGCGGCGAAGGATCCCGCCCGCGCGCTCACCGACGGCGCCGGTGGGCGGCGCTCCTCGAGCTCGGTCGGCACCCCGGCCTCGTCGCGCTCGCGATCCATGATCGACCGGATCTCGTCATGTTCCATCACCTCGTTGGCCAGCAGGCGCTCGGCGATCTCGTCGAGCAGGTCGCGGTGGTCGACCAGAAGCCGGTACGCGCCGCGATAGGCCTCTTCGGAGATCGCCTGCACCTCCTCGTCTCGGGTGCGCCGCAGCGCCTCCGAGACGCCGAAGTCGTCGGCGGGAACCTGGTGCGAGCGGATCGACGTCCCCATCGCATACTCGTAGACCATCGAGCGGGCGAGATCGGTGACCCGCTTCAGGTCGTCGGATGCGCCGGTGGTGATCCGCCCGAACGTGATCTGCTCGGAGACCCTCCCCGCGAGCAGGACCTTCATGTAGTCGATCAACTCCTCGCGCGACTTCAGGTAACGGTCCTCCTGCGGCAGGTTGAGGGTGTACCCGAGCGCCTTGCCACGGGGGACGATCGAGACCTTCTGGACCTTGTCGACAGCGGGAAGGAGCTCGGAGACCAGGGCGTGGCCCGCTTCGTGCCAGGCGACCACCCGCTTCTCGTGCGCCGTGATCACCTTGCGCGACTGAAGTCCGGCCACGACCCGCTCGAAGGCGTCGTCGAAGTCGGCCTGGGTGATGAAGTCGCGCTCGTTGCGCCCGGCCAGGATCGCGGCCTCGTTACACAGGTTGGCCAGGTCGGCGCCGGTCAGCCCGGCCGTGTGGCGCGCCACGCGGTCGAGGTCGATGTCCTGGGCCAACGGCTTGGTGCGGGTGTGGACGCCGAGGATCTGTTCGCGGCCTCGCATGTCGGGCGGCGGCACGAACACCTGGCGGTCGAAGCGTCCCGGGCGAAGCAGGGCCTTGTCGAGCTTCTCGAGCATGTTCGAGGCCGCCATCACGATCACGTTGTCGCGCGCGTCGAAGCCGTCCATCTCGACCAGCAGCTGGTTGAGGGTCTGGTCGCGCTCACCTGAGATGTCGGAGCCGCGCTGGGCGCCGACCGCGTCGAGCTCGTCGATGAAGATGATCGCTGGCGCGTGCTCGCGCGCCTGCTTGAACAGCCGCCTGATCCGGGCGGCGCCCAGGCCGGCGAACATCTCCACGAACGAGGACGCGGACTGCCCGAAGAAGTTGGCGCCGGACTCGTGCGCGACCGCCTTGGCCAGCAGCGTCTTGCCGGTGCCGGGCGGGCCGTGAAGCAGGATCCCCTTCGGCACGGTCGCGCCGAGGCGCTTGAACTGCTTCGGCCGGCGGAGGAACTCGACCACCTCGCGAAGCTCATCCCTGGTCTCGTCCACTCCCGCGATCTCGCTCCAGGTGACCGAGCCCGCCGATCGCGGCGTGATCTGCTGGGGCTTGGTGCGGGGCATCAGCCGCAGCGTCCTCCAAACGAGGAATACGAGGACGCCCATGAGGATCAGCGGAAGCCAGAGCTGCGCGAAGTTCTCGAACTGGTACCAGTCGATGCCTAGGATCGCGAGCTTCGTCATCTGCGCGTGTGACCTCCCTGTCTTAATACACGGTAGCGGCGGCCTGCTTATTACGCAGAACCGCGGCTACCGAGGGCCGCTTCGGCGCGCAGCACCTCGTGAAGCGCGGCCGTTCCGACCTCGAGCTGCTCCGGCGTGGGCTCTCGGGTCGAGATCAGGCGTTGGATCTCGTGGCCGATCGCGTGGATGGCGCGACCGAGCGCCGACGCCGGCTTTCGCTCCGCGTAGGCGAACAGCTCCACGGCGGCGGAGACGCTGGCGATCCCGGCGGCCGCTCGAACCACCGGGCCGGGCCGGGTGAACAAACGCTCGACGGCCATCTGGCCGGCGGTCGAGAGGACGAGCATCGGGGCGATCAGGTTGGAGCCGCAGCGCTGGTGCTCCTTCGGAGCGTCTGACGGGTCGAAGCTGCCGCGCTCATAGGCGCCGATCGCCTTGTGCTCGACGCCGTGGTAGGCGGCCAGGTCGCGATCGTGGAGCGCGGCGAGCGCGGGAAGCAGGCCGATCGCCGCGACCACGCTCTCCCTGGCGACCGTCGCGGGCCCGAGGCGCCGGATCGCGCTGCTCACCCCGGCCGCCGCGAGTCCCACCACGAGGACGCGAAGGTCCTCGATCGGGAGGCGGGCGACCGGGAGCCCCCGACGGGCGATCGGGACGACGGCGAACGCCTCGGCGAGCCGCAGCGGGCCCCGAAGCAACGGCGTCGAGCCGAGCAAACCCCGCGAGAACGAAGGCTTGGGTCCCGAGGAGACCTCGATCTGGCCGTCGCGGTTTCGCGCCGCGGCCGCCCAGGTGCTCGGGCCGTGGATCAGAAGGCCGTTGCGGAGCGCCATCCCGCCGAGGCGGAGCTTTCGCTCCGGCCCCGCCCCATTGCCCGGAGCATCGACTGTCCGCTCCTCGGATGCGCCGTTCTCGCCGGCGCTCATCCGAGGGCCGCCAGGACGATGTCGCGGAAGAAGCGGGTGGCCAGCTCGATGTCGGTGACGGCGGCGCGCTCGTCCGCGTTGTGCATCAGCGGCACCGCCTCGAGCAGGGACATCCCGCGCTGAGGGCAGAACCCGTACACCACGGCCGAGTCGAAGGCGCGCCGAAACCAGTTGCTGTCGCTGAATCCCGCCATCACGATCGGCACGAGCTGTGCGCCCGGGTCCGCCTCGGCGAGCCAGCGCTCGATCATCGTGGTCAGCGGGGAGGTGGCCGGCGAGCGGTTCCCGGTCGCGTGCTCCACGAACTCGAGCTCGTAGTCGTCGGACTCTCCCAGGACCCGAAGGGCGCGATCGCGGGCGTCCGCCTCTCCCATCCCGGGCGGCACGCGGCAGTCGACCAGGACCTCCGCCCGGGAGGGGATCACGTTCTCCTTCCCGGACGCCCGGGCTCGGGTCGGCACGAGCGTCACGCCGAGCATCGGCTCGACCAGGTAGGCGACGAGGTCAGGGGCCTGGCGGCGCACCTCGTCCAGGCTCTCGGCAAGACTCGCCTGATCGCCGCCGAGATCATTTCCCGTCACCGCCTCGAGGAACGCGAGGCCCTCGGGGGTCGGCTCGGGGGCGGGCTGCTCGCGCAGTCGCTGAATGAACGGGGCCAGCTTGAGGAGCGCGTTGTCGCCGAGCCCCGGCACCGAGGCATGGCCGGCCGTGCCGCGGGCGCGAAGCTCGAACCTGAAGACGCCCTTCTCGCCGACGCACAAGGGGTAGAAGCGCCGCCCGCCGAGCTCGAAAGAGGCGCCGCCCCCCTCGTTCAGGACGAGGTCGCAGCGGACCTTGTCGGGGTGCTCGCGACATAGCCACTGGGCGCCCTTCCCGGCGCCCATCTCCTCGTCGGCCGTGGTCACGATCAGAAGGTCGCCGCGGGGTGGGCGCCAGCCCTGGCGCCCGAGCGAGGCCGAAGCGGCGACCTCGGCGGCGACCTGGCCCTTCATGTCCTGGGCCCCGCGCCCCCTCACCTCTCCGTTCTCGATGTCCCCGGCCCAGGGGTCGAAGCTCCACTCCGAGGAGTCGGCCGGGACGGTGTCGGCGTGGCCGAGAAGGCACAGCGTGGGGCCGCGCTCGGCGCCGCGAAGACGCGCCACCAGGTTCGGCCTTCCGGGCGCCGCGGCGAGCAGCTCACACTCGAACCCGGCCGCGTCGAGCATCTCGGCGAGGAGCTCCTGAACGGGCTGCTCGTCGCCGGGCGGGTTCGCGGTGTCGAGGCGGATCAACCGCTGTAGGAGCTCGACGCCCTGCGCGCCGAGGTCGTTCCCCGCGGCCACCGAAGGCTTGCTCTCCACCCGACGCAGGTTACCTGGGCGGTTGGGGCGCTCCGGGTCGCTCGGAGGCCCGCCGCAGGCGCGATCGGGGGCTCGCCGAACGCGCCCATCGCGGGTTCATACTGGGATTGATGGACGGCGAGAAGGCGACCGAGAGGCTGTTCGATGCCGGCGAGGAACCGGACCGGCGGCCCGAGGCCCCGGCCGACGCCCCCCTTGCGTCCAGGATGCGCCCCCGCACCCTGCTCGAGCTGGTCGGCCAGGAGCACCTGCTTGCCGAGGGGTCGGGACTGCGAGCCGCGGTCGAGGCCGGCGAGCCTCATTCGGCGGTGTTCCACGGCCCGCCGGGCTCGGGCAAGACGACCCTCGCGAGGATCATCGCGACGGCCTGCCGCGGTGCCTTCGAGGAGCTCTCCGCCGTCAACGCGGGGCGGCCAGAGGTCCGGGCGGTGATCGCCCGGGCCGAGGAGCGCCGCCGAGCGACCGGGGAGCCGACGATCTTCTTCTTGGACGAGATCCACCGTTTCAACAAGGCTCAGCAGGACGCGTTGCTCCCCGCGGTGGAGGACGGGCTCGTGACCCTGATCGGAGCCACCACCGAGAACCCCTACTTCGAGGTCAACGCGGCGCTCTTGAGCCGCACCCAGCTCTACGAGCTCCATCCGCTCACCGAGGAGGGCGTGCGGACCCTGATCGATCGTGCTCTCGCCGACCCGGATCGAGGGATCGCGGACCCGCCCGAGGCGTCCGAGCAGGCGCTCGGCCTGATCGCGGAGCGTTCCGGCGGTGACGCCCGGATCGCGCTCTCGGCACTCGAGCGGGCCGTCGAGACGGCGCGGGCGAGCGGCGGCGGGATCGACCTCGAGGTCGCCGAGGACGCGCTCCAGCGGAAGGCGCTGACGTACGATCGCGACGGCGACCGTCACTACGACTACGTCTCGGCCTGGATCAAGTCGACGCGAGCCTCGGACCCGGACGCGTCGCTCTACTACCTGGCCGTGATGCTCGAGGGCGGTGAGGACCCGAGGTTCATAGCCAGGCGGATGGTGATCCTCGCCTCCGAGGACGTCGGCAACGCCGACCCGCAGGCGCTGGTGATCGCCACCGCCGCGGCAGCGGCGGTCGATCGGGTCGGGCTCCCCGAGTGTCGCCTCAACCTCGCCCAGGCGGCGGCGTACCTGGCGCTGGCCCCGAAGTCGAATGCGTCCTATCTGGCGATCAGCCGAGCCGGTGCCCACGTTCGCCGGCACGGAGCGAAGGCTCCGCCCGCTCACCTTCGCGACGCGCACTACCCCGGAGCCGAGGAGCTGGGGCGCGGGATCGGCTATGTCTATCCCCACGAGGAGCCGGGCGGAATCGCGGGCCAGCCGGTGATCCCGGACGGCCTCGAGGGCGAGCGCTTCTACGAGCCGACCGACCGCGGCGCCGAGGCCGAACTGGGTCGGCGCCTGGACGAGATCAGGCGTCGGCGCGATCAGCTCCGCTGACCATAGAATCCGGCCCGATGGGGAAGCTCGAGTCCTTCAACCCGGCGACGGGCGAGCTGATCGGCGCGGTCGAGACGATCGAGCCGGCCCAGGTGCAGGCAGTGGTGGACGACGTCGCAGAGGTGCAGCCGTTCTGGGCGCAGCTTTCGCTCTCGGACCGGGGGCGCTATCTGCGAAAGGCCGCCGGCGTGCTGGTCGACGAGGTGGACGAGGTCGCCGAGCTGCTCACGCGCGAGCAGGGAAAGCCGATCACCGAGAGCTACACGATGGAGGTCGTTCCGACCATCGACGTCCTCAACTGGTGCGCCGGCGCCGGCCAGAAGATCCTCGCCGACGAGCCGATCCGGATGGGCCAGGCGCTGTTCCTGTCCAAGAAGGCCAAGTTCGTCTACGAGCCGATGGGCGTCGTCGGGGTGATCGCTCCCTGGAACTACCCGTGGTCGATCCCGTTCGACGAGGTTGCGATGGCCCTGATGGCCGGCAACGGCGTCGTTTTGAAGCCGGCCAGCCTCACCCCGCTGCTCGGAGAGCGGATCCGCGAGACGTTCGAGAAGGCGGGCCTCCCGGAGGGGCTGGTCCGAGTGGTGCACGGCGGCGGCGCGATCGGCGGGGCGCTGTGCGAGACCACGGTGCGGAAGATCTTCTTCACCGGATCGGTCGAGGTGGGCCGCCGGGTTGGCGAGATCTGCGCCGCCCAGCTCAAGGGGTCGGTGCTCGAGCTCGGCGGGAAGGACCCGCAGATCGTCTGCGCGGACGCCGACCTGGAGAACGCGATCTCGGGCTGCATCTGGGGCGGGTTCGCGAACGCCGGACAGACCTGCTCCGGGATCGAGCGCGCCTACGTCGTCGAGGACATCGCCGAGCCCTTCATCGAGGGTGTCGTGGGGAGGGCGGCCGAGCTCGCGGTCGGCGACCCGACGCGCTGGGAGACCGAGATCGGGCCGATGGTCTCGACCGACCAGTACGGGATCGTCAACGACCTGGTCGAGGACGCGATCGCCGCGGGAGCCGAGCGAGCCGCGGGCGGGACCCGCGACGTCCCGGGCCTGAGCGGAGCGTTCATCGCGCCGACCGTCCTGGCTGGCGTCGAGGACGAGATGCGGATCATGAAGGAGGAGATCTTCGGCCCCGTCGTCCCGATCATCGTCGTCGGCTCGGAGGAGGAGGCCCTAAAGCGCGCCAACGACTCGAACTTCGGGCTCGGAGCCTCGGTCTGGACGAAGGACCGCGCCAAGGGTGAGCGGATGGCAAAGCGAATCGAGTCCGGGATGGTTTGGATCAACGACCACTCCTACACGCATGCCGCCTGTCAGTGCTCGTGGGGAGGCGTCAAGGAGTCCGGGCTGGGGCGCTCCCACTCGAAGTTCGGCTTCTACGAATGCGTCGACATCAAGATGGTGTCTTGGGAACCGGGGATGACCCGTGACTTCTGGTGGCAGCCGTACGACCGGACCCTCGGCGAGGCCGTGCGGGCATCGGCGAGGCTGCTCTACGGCCGAAACGGTCAGCGATTGCGGGCTCTGCGCGAGGGCGGCCTGCCCCTGGCCAGGGTTAGCGCCCGGACCCTGAAGAAGAACCCCTCGAGCTAGACCCGCGGCTGCCTCGGGGGCCGCACGCGACGCCCACGCCGCTGGGGGACCCGCATCCGCCGCGAGGGTCGCGAGGCGCCCGCGCTGACGCGTCGCCGCACTCCCACCTCGCGGTGTTCCCCCTGCTAGCTGGGACAATCGCTGGCAGTGCCTGAGATCGCCTCTGTCCAGGAGAGGATGCGGCCGGCCCCGGAGCGCGCCGAGGGGCCCGCGGTGTCGGCGCGCGGCCTTTGGCGTGAGTTCGGCGAGGTGCCGGTGCTCCGCGATCTGACGCTCGAGCTGGCGCGGGGAGAGACCCTGGCGGTGCTCGGCCCCAACGGCGCCGGGAAGTCCACGCTCCTCCGGGTGCTCGCGACGCTGCTCCGGCCGACGGCGGGTGACGTCTCCGTGCTGGGCTGCCGACTTCCTCGCGAGTCGTGGCGCGCCCGCGGACGGATCGGCTACCTGGGCCACGATGCGCTGCTGTATCGCGATCTGACCTGCGCCGAGAACCTTCGGTTTCAGGCTCGTCTCTACGCCCTGCCCGGCGAGGCGGGGGGCCGGATAGCCGAGCTTCTCGGCCAGGTCAGGATGTCGCGGCGCGCGAACGAGCTGGTCCGCAACCTCTCGGCCGGGATGGTCCAGCGGCTGGCGGTCTGCCGAGCCGTCCTTCACGAGCCGGAGCTGCTTCTGCTCGACGAGCCCCGCTCCCACCTCGATCCCGAGGCGGCCTCACTGATCGAGCCGCTGCTCGGCCCGGCGCCCGAGCGCTCGCGAGTCATCGTCACCCACGACATCGAGCACGCGCTCGGCGAGGGAGACGGCGTGCTGGCCCTGCGCGCGCGAGGCGCGCTCGCCTATCACGGCCCGGCGAGCGGACTCTCGGCGGGTGACGCAAGAGCGATCTACGGAGGCGCACCTTGAGCGAGCCCGAAGCCGGCGCTCTCGCGAGACGCCCGCGAGCTCTGAACGCCTTCCGGGCGATCCTCTCGAAGGATCTTCGGGTGGAGCTGCGAACGCTCCAGTCGGTGCCCGCGATGGCGCTGTTCGCGATCACCACGTTCATCCTGTTTCGCTACGGGCTGGATCGAACGACCTTGAGCGGAAGCCTGGCGGCGGGCGTCCTGTTGGCGACCGTGCTGTTCGCCGCGATCCTGGCGATCAACCGCCTGTTCGTCGCCGAGCGTGACGAGGGCGGCTTCGACGCGATCCGCCTCGCGCCCGTCGATGGAGTCGCCCTGGGCGCCGCAAAGGCCGCCGCGCTGATCATCTACCTGGTCGTCCTCGAGGCCATCACGCTGCCGGCCTTCGGGCTCTTCTTCCTCGACTCGTGGACGGGCCTCGCGCCGATGGCGGGCGTCCTGCTGCTCGCCGATCTGGGGCTCGCCGCGCCCGGGGTCCTGGTTTCGGCGATCGCCGCCAACTCCCGGGCTCGCGACCTGCTCGTCCCGCTCGTGCTGCTGCCGCTCCTGGTCCCGGTGATGATCGCCGCCGCCGGCGCCGCGGAGCCCCTGCTGGGCACGGGCGGGCCATCGTACGACGGGATCGGCAAATGGATAGCGATGCTGTCTCTCTACGATATGACGTTCATCGCGATCGGATTTGCCGTCTACGACTTCCTCCTCGAGGACTGACCCCGGATGAAGGTTCCCAGCCTCCGAGCTCTTGCCATCGCCACGGTCCTGTGCCTGGGGGCGGGGTTCGCCATGGTCTTCTTCTATGCCCCGCTGGATCGGGAGGGCTTCATCCAGAAGATCTTCTACCTCCACGTGCCGTTGGCGATCTGCTCCCTGGTCGGCTTCGTGATCGCCGGCGTGCATGCGATTCGCCACCTGCGATCGGGCGACCCGGTCCACGACGCGCGTTCCTACGTCTCGATCCACCTCTCGGTCATCTTCGGAGTCGCGGTGCTGCTCACGGGTTCGATCTGGGCGCGGGCCGAATGGGGCAAGTGGTGGGTGTGGGACGAGCCCACGCTGGTCAGCTTCCTGATCGTCTTCCTGCTCTACGCCACGTACTACCCGCTGCGCTACGCGATCGAGGATCGCGACCGCCAGGCTCGCTACGCGTCGGTGTTCGCGATCACCGCGGGCGCCTTCGTGCCCTTGAACTTCATGGCCGTTCGCATGGCGCAGCCGCTGGTCCACCCGCGCACCTTCTCGTCCGGGGGCGGCCTTCCCGGCTCGATGCTCGTCACCTTCCTCGTCTGCCTGCTCGGGATGGCGCTCCTGTGGGCCTGCCTGGTGCGCTTCGAGCTCTCGGCCAAGGCGACCTCGGCCAAGCTGTCGCGCCTGCGGCGAGCGATCGAGGGCGAGGCGTACGCGGCCCCCAAGGCGTCGCGCATCGCTCCGGCCGCCAACCCGTCCCGCGCCGCGTCACCGGTGACCTGATGCCCGCCCTGCCACTCGGCGAAGCCGGCAAGTACGTCGCTGCGGCGTACCTGGTCTTCCTGGTCCTGCTCCTGGTCTACGTCGCGATCATGGCCGCCAAGCTCCAGCGCCTCGACCGCGAGCTCGGCGACCTCGCCGACCTGGCCGAGGAAACGGCGGACACGGCTCAAGGTGGGCTCGCTGGCGCCAGGGACGAAGTCCCGGTTCAGGGGGCTGGGCCTGCCGCCACGCTCCAAGGCGCGATCGCTGGGGCTAGCGGCGAAGCCGCGGTGCAGGCGAGTGACCCTGCCGGTCGCTCGGCGTCGCAACCCGCCGGCACCGGACGCGAAGCGGAGGACGCCGGCGGAGTTATTCAACCATGACCGAGCTCCTGGCGCTGGGCATCTCGCACAAGACCGCGCCGCTCGAGCTGCGCGAGCGCGTCGCGCTCACGGAGGGCCGCGCCACGGGGCTCGTGAGCGAGCTTGCCTCAGCCCCGGAGATCCAGGAGGCGGCGGCGATCTCGACCTGCAACCGGACCGAGATCTACCTGGCGGTATCGGACCCCGTTGGTGCCGAGTCGCTGGCGCTCGGTGTGCTCGCCCGCGAGGCGGGGACGCCGCCCACCGAGCTGGTCGGCCGCCTCTACTCGCTTCGAGGCGCCGAGGCCGCCCTCCAGCTGTTCCGAGTCACGGCGGGCCTCGACTCGATGATCATCGGAGAGGCCGAGGTGCAGGGCCAGGTCAAGCGGGCCTATGAGCTCGCCCTGGTGGAGGGCGCCACCGGGCCCCTCCTCAACCGCCTGTTCCGCGGCGCCCTGGCGGCGGGAAAGCGCGCCCGCACCGAGACGGGCATCACGGAGCGCGGAGTCTCGGTGCCGTCGGTCGCGGTCGAGCTCGCCCGGCGCGCGCTCGGCGACCTGTCGAGCCGGCTCGTCGTCGTGGTCGGCGCGGGTGAGACCGCGGAGCTCACCGCTCGGGCGCTCGCCGCCCGGGGAGTCGAACCGGCGTTCATCGCCAACCGTCGCTACGACCGGGCGATTGGTCTTGCCCAGCGCTTCGGCGGTCGCGCGATCAGGTTTGAGGAGCTTCCCGAGCAGATGGAGCGAGCCGACATCGTCGTCGCCTCCACCGCATCGCCTCACAGCGTGATCGAGCGCGAGGGGATGAGCGAGGTGATGAGTGCTCGACAGGGCCGTCCCGTTCTGCTGATCGACCTCGCGGTGCCGCGCGACATCCACCCCGACTGCCGCGAGGTGGAGGGGGTCAGCCTCTACGACATGGATGACCTTCAGGCCCTGGTGGAGCGAAACTCCTCGAGTCGTGAGGCCGAGGCCCGGATCGCCGAGAGCGTGCTGCGCGCCGAGCTGGCCCGATTCGAGCGCTGGCTGGGCTCCCAGGACGTCGAGCCGACGGTTGCCGCGCTTCGCGTTCGGGCCGACGAGATCGTCTCGCGGGTGCTGGTCGAGAACGAGCAGCGCTGGGAATCGCTGACCGACGCCGACCGCGACCGGATGCGCGCGATGGCTCGGGCGATCGCCGGCAGGCTGCTCCACGAGCCGACCCTGAGGCTCAAGCGCTCCTCGGGGGAGGACGATTCCTACCTCTACGTCAGTGCCCTGCGGGAGCTGTTCGGCCTCGACGCCGAAAGCGCCCCCGCCGCCGATGCCGACGGCGAGGTCCGAAGCCTGCCGGACGCCCGGGCCCGCAAGCGCCCGACGAGTTGAGCGATCAGCTGAAGCTCGGCACGCGGGGAAGCCCGCTGGCCGTCGCACAGGCGCGGCTGGTTGCCGAGGCGCTAGGGGGCGCCGAGGTCGTCACCGTCGAGTCGGTCGACCAGGGACTCGATGACAAGGAGCGCTTCGTGCGCGGCGTCGAGCGGGCCGTCCTGGACGGCGAGGTGGACCTGGGCGTGCATTCCGCCAAGGACCTGCCCTCCGATCGGCCCGAGGCGATCCGGTTGGTCGGCGTGCCGAAGCGCGACGAGCCCGTCGATGCCTTCTTGGGCACGGGGCCATCGCTCGCGGCACTCGCCGCGGGCTCGAGGATTGGGACCGCAAGCCTTCGCCGGCGTTCCCAGCTCCTGGCGCTTCGCCCCGACCTCGAGCCGGTCGAGCTCCACGGCAACGTCGACACCCGACTCAAGAAGCTCGCCGAAGGCGAGTATGACGGGATCGTCCTCGCTGCGGCCGGGCTGGGCCGGCTCGGTCGGGAGGGGGAGATCACATTCCGATTCGGGCTCGAAGAGCTGACCCCCGCCGGGGGCCAGGGCTCACTTGCCCTGGAAGCGCGGCGGGGCGACGCGCGGGCCGCCGAGGAGGCGGCCCGCATCTCGAGTCACGACGCCCTGGTCGAGCTGACCGCCGAGCGCGCCGCGCTGACCGCCCTCAGCGCCAGCTGTGACACACCGGTGGGCATCTGCGCCCGGCTTGGCCCGGACCAGCTCGAGGTGTTCGGCTATGCCGGGCTCTCCGACGGCTCCGACTGGGTGCGCGACCGCCTCAGCGGCGATCCCGAGCAGCCCGTGGCGCTCGGCGAGGCGCTCGCGGAGCGGATGCTCCTCGCCGGTGCCCGCCAGATCCTGGGGATCGCCGACCCCCCCGTGGGCGAGCCAGAGGTCGCCGGTGAAGGCTAGGAAGGGCGTCGTCTATCTGGTCGGCGCCGGTCCCGGTGACCCGGGCCTCCTCACGGTGCGGGCCGCCGAGTTGATCGCCGCCGCCGACGTCGTTCTCCACGACCGCCTGATCCCGTCGGCGGCCCTGTCGCGAGCCCGGCCCGACGCCGAGCTCGTATACGTGGGAAAGCGTCCTGGGTCGCCCGAGGTCTCCCAGGGTGAGATCGAGGAGCTGATGGTCGAGCGCGCGCGCGCCGGCCGAAGCGTCGTCCGCCTCAAGGGAGGCGACCCGTTCGTGTTCGGTCGCGGCGGCGAGGAGGCCGAGGCCCTATTCGCGGCCGGGGTTTCGTTCGAGGTCGTGCCCGGGGTCACGGCCGGTGTGGCGGCGCCCGCCTACGCCGGAATACCCCTGACCCATCGCGACGACTCCTCGGCAGTTGCGTTCGTGACCGGGCACGAGGACCCGGCGAAGGACGACCCGGCCCTCGACTGGTCCGCGCTCGCGAGGTTCCCTGGGACCCTGGTGCTCTACATGGGCGTCAAGCGGCTACCCGAGATCACCGAGCGCCTGATCGCGGCGGGGCGCAATCCGGCCGAGCCCGCGGCGGTCGTGGAGCGAGGGACGATGCAGGGGCAGAGAACCGTGACGGCGACCCTCGCCGAGCTGCCGTCCGCCGCGTCCGAGGCGGGGATCGGGCCGCCGGCGATCGTGCTGAGCGGCGCGGTGGCGGCGCGGCGCGAGACGATCGCGTGGCTCGAGCGTCGACCTCTTCACGGCCTGAGCGTCGTGGTCACCCGCGCCCGGCCCCAGGCGAGCGAACTCTCCGACGCCCTCCGGGGTCTGGGAGCCGATGTCGTCGAGCTTCCGGTGATTCGCATCGTGCCCCGGATCGATTCGCCGCAGGTTCGAGACGCCGTGCAGTCGATCCATGCCTACGCCCTCGTTTGCCTGACCAGTCCGAACGGCGCGCGGCTCCTGTTCGACGCGCTCGCCGATTCGGGCCGAGACGCGCGTGCGCTCGCCAACGCGACGATCGCAGCGATCGGCCCCGGAACCGCCGCGGCGCTCGCCGAGCGCGGGATCACGCCCGACATCGTCCCGGAGCGCTCGATCGCCGAGGCGCTCGCCGCCGCCCTGGCCGAGGTCGAGGTCGCCGGCAGGCCGGTTCTGATCGCGCGGGCCGCCGAGGCGCGCGATGTCCTGCCCCAGGCCCTCACGGACCGCGGGGCCGAGGTGGACGTCGTGCCGCTATATGAGACCGCGGCCGATCGGCCCGACCCGGAGTCGATCGAGGCGGCCCTCGAGGCCGACTACGTGACCTTCACCTCGTCCTCGACGGTGCGCAACTTCGTCGAGGCGCTCGATGGACGCACTCCGGCCGGAGCCCGCGTGGCGTCGATCGGTCCGGTGACCAGCGAGGCCGCCCGGGCGGCCGGGCTCGAGGTTCACGTGGAGGCCGCGCGACACGACCCCGATGGCCTCCTCGAGGCGCTCCTCGCCGACGTTGGGGAGTCCGGGTTGACAGCCCCGGGGGACGGCCCGTAGTCTCGCCCCGCGCCGGACGCCGGTTCGGCAGGAGCGATTCGGGAGAGCGATGGGTGCCGACTGGTTCATGGATGAGGATCACGACGCCGGCCTGCGCTTCGACTTCCGGCACGACTTGCTCTGCACCGCCGATGCGAGCGGCCGGTTCACCTCGCTGAGCGGAGGCTGGGAGCGATTGCTCGGGTGGACGACCGAGGAGCTGATGTCCCGCCCGTATGTGGACTTCGTCCATCCGGCGGACCGCGCTCGAACCCTCGAGCAGGCCGCCCAGGTGACCACGGTCGGGCAAGAGATCGTGAGCTTCGAGAACCGCTATCGCGCCCGGGGAGGCGAATGGCGCTGGCTGCGCTGGAGCGCCCGCTCCGACGGCCAGGCCTGGTTCGCCGTCGCGACCGACGTCACCGATCGCAAGCAGATGGAGCAGCGCTGGGCCGGCCTCCTCAACGACGATCATCTGCTGGCCTACACGCAGCCGATCCGCGATCCGCGGCTCGGGACGACCGCTCAGGAGGAGTTGCTCGTCCGCCTCCGCGCTCCGGACGCCGGCGCCGACGTGATCACCCCGGGTGACTTCCTTCCCGAGGTCGAGCGCTGCGGGCTGATCGGGATGGTCGACCGCTGGATGGTCGCGCAGGGTGTCGCGCTCGCCGGCCGGGGTCGTCCGGCCGAGGTAAACCTCTCGGCGCTGTCGATCGGCGACCAGGACACGACCAGGGAGCTCGAGGAGATGATCGCGCGGGCGGGGCCCTGGGCGCGGGACCTGATCCTCGAGATCACCGAGACCGCGGCCATCGAGCACCTCGACGCGGCCATCGAGTTCGCCGAGCGCCTGACCCGGCTCGGTTGCCGGTTCGCGCTCGACGACTTCGGCACCGGCTTCGCTTCGCTGACCTATCTCCGGCGCCTGCCGGTCCGCTATCTGAAGATCGACACGAGCTTCATCATCGGCCTCGCGATGAGTCCGCAGGACCAGGCCATGGTCAGGGGCATCGTCGCGATCGCGCGCGAGCTGGGGGTCCTGACCGTCGCCGAGGGGATCGAGGACGAGGCGACCCTGAGCCTGCTGTGTGAGTACGGCGTCGACTACGCGCAGGGCTATCTGATCGGGCGCCCGGTTCCGCTCGTCTGAGGATCCGGAGCCGGGCTAGGCTCCCGACGTGCCGGCGCTGCCGATCACCTTCCTGTCCGACTTCGGGTCCGAGGACGAGTTCGCGGGGGTCTGCCGCGCGGTGATCGCCTCGATCGCCCCAGAGGCCATTCTGATCGACCTCACCCACGGCATCCCCCGCCACGCGGTCGCCCAGGGCGCCGCGGTCCTGGCCGCCTCGCTGCCGTTCGCGCCCGCAGGTGTGCACCTTGCGGTGGTCGACCCCGGCGTCGGCACGTCGCGACGGGCCGTGGCCGTCCGGGTGGCGTCTGAGGACCGAGTGCTGGTCGGCCCCGACAATGGCCTGCTCTGGCGGGCGATCGAGCGGTTCGATGGCGCGGTGGCCGCGGTGGACGTCTCGCGATCGCCGCTTCGGCTCACGCCCACCTCGGCCACGTTCCACGGCCGCGACGTGTTCGCCCCGGTCGCCGCGCATCTCGCAAACGGCGCGGGCTTCGCGGAGGTCGGCGAGGAGATCCCTGCCGGGTCGCTGATCGAGCTTCGGCGCGAAGAGCCCGTGCTCGAGGAGGGCCGGGTGGTCGCCGGCGTCTCCTCGGTGGACGGATACGGGAACGTCGCCCTCGACCTCTCCGAGCGTGACGCGGCGGGCATCGGCTTGCGGCCAGGGGGGACGCTCGGCGTCGAGGGACCCGAAGCCGAGCGCACCGCCCGCTTCGCATCCACCTTCGCCGACGCGCCGAGCGGCGAGCTGATCCTGTATGCGGATTCGAATCGAAGCCTCGCCCTGGCCGTAAACCGGGGCAGCGCGGCGCGCGAGCTGGGGCTCGCGCCGGGCGAGAAGGTGATCCTGAGGCCGTGACCGGGTTCGGCAGGCCACGGCGTCACCTGCGGATCACCGACTCCACCAACGACCGGGCCCGCGAGCTCGCGATCGGGGGGGCGCCGGGCGGAACCGTGGTCACCGCCGACGCACAGACCGAGGGGCGGGGCCGGCGCGGTCGCACCTGGAGTGCTCCCTCCGGCAAGGCGCTGTTGTGCTCGGTGATCCTCGCGCCCCTCGAGCTTCGGCATGCGCTCCTTCCGCTCGCCGTCCCGATCGCGGTCTGCGAGGCGGTCGAGCGCCTGGCACCCCTTGAATGCCGCGTCAAATGGCCGAACGATGTCTGGGTCCGCGGCTCCGAGGAGCTGGAGGGCGTGGGTGGTGCCGCAGGCCCGGATGGCGAGCTCGAGTCCGAGTGGCGAAAGCTCGCCGGGGTGCTGATCGAGGCCCAGCCCCCGGCCTGGGCGGTGATCGGCATCGGCCTCAACGTCTCGGTCGAGCCCGCCGAGCTCCCCGACGACCTGCGCCTGCCGGCCGCCTCGGTGGGCCACGGGGTCGAGCCCGATCAGGCGCTCTCGGCGGTCTGCGAGCGGCTCGGGAGCTGGGTGGCCGCCCCAGCAGGGCGGCTGCAGGCGGAGTTCAAACGGCGCGACGCGCTGGCCGGGCGCCGGATCAGCTGGGAGGGCGCCGGGGACGCGGTCGCGACGGGGAGCGGAGTGGCGGACGGAATCGACGAGCGCGGGCACCTGGTGGTCGTGACCGCCGACGGCGAGCGGCTCAGCCTCGGCTCGGGCGAGGTCCAGCTGACCCCGGGCTAGCCGCCCGGCGGCCTGGCCCGGACTCAGTCTCTGGGCGCCTCGGCTTCAGGCCGGGACGCCGACTTCGACGCGGACCTCTCAGCCTGCCCGGCGCCGGCCCCGTTCCTGCTCGATGTCCCGGACTTCGATGCCGGGCGCTGGCCGCCCTTCGACCTGCGGCGGCGGCGCTTGCCGCCTCCCGACTTGGGGAAGTTTCGAAGCAGCTCGCGAGCCACGGCAGAGGGCTTTCGGGCCATCCGCATGCGAGCACCGCGGAGCACCTCCTCGGCCTCGGGCGTATGGGCGACCGAGGCGGCGAGCAGCGAGATCGCCAGGCGGCGGTCCTGCTGGCGGGCGGCGTGGACGATCCTCCGGGCGTTTCGCCCGTGGGCGCGTCCCGAGGAGTTCACGAACAGGCCCAGCAGGCGCTTGGTCTCCGGCCAGCGCTGGACCGCGTACTCCTCGTGGAGCTCGCGAGTGATGGCCGCCAGGCGCCACACCCATGCCTGCGCCTGGTCGCGGCGACCGATTCGGCGCTCGGCGAGCGCCTGGAGCAGGGCCTTGGCGCCGGCTCGGCGCTCCTCGCGGGGCCACGTTGCGACGACCTCGACCGAGTCGTCGAAGGCGTCGCCGTCGCGAAGCGCCGCCACTTCGGCGAGGGCCTTCAGGCGGAGCTGGTGGTTTCGGTTTCGCTGTACGCAGGTGAGCAGGAACCGCCGCCGCAGCTCCTTGGCCTGGTCGTGCTGGAGCATCGCCTTAGCTCGCCGCCAGTTGTTGGCCGTCACGCGAGCGCCGGCGAGCGCCGCCCAGGCATGCTGCTCGGAGTAGTTGAGGTTCTCGACCGCGATTCGCCACAGCTCGCGCTCCAAGACGGCGAGGCGCCGTTCGGCGTCGGCCGACACGGGCACCACACGGCGCTCGACCCGAACCCGGCGGCCGCGCCCCCGGCGCACCGGCCCGACGACGATCGCGCCGCCGCGGTAGACGTCGCGGTCGAGCAGGCTGTGCAGGGTGACGATCGTCTCGTCGCTGGTGGTCGCCGGGTGGACGAAGTCGATCACCAGCCCGGCCTCCTTCTCGGGCGCGCGGCGGGTCACCCGGCCGACCCGCTGCTGGTAGACGCGTCGCGACGCGGTTGGAGCGAGGTGCATGCAGATCGTCGCCCGCGGCGAGTTCCAGCCCTCGGCGAGCAGCATCGCGTTGCACAGAACGTCGACCTCGCCCCGCTCGAACGCTGCGAGGATCTCGGCCAGGTCGCGCTTCGGCGTCTCGCCCGAGACCGCTTGGGCGTTCATGCCCGCGGCGCGGAACGAGGCCGCGACGTTGTTGGCGTGACGCACGCCGGCCGTGTAGACGACGCCGGGGGTCCGCCGGAAGCGTGAGCGGTAGAGGTCGGCGACGGCGACGTTGAAGGGCTCTTGGTCGAGCAGCTTGGCGAGCTCGTCCTGGTCGAAGTCCTGGTCGACCTCGCCGCGCCGAAGAGGGACCTTGGCGATCGTGCGCACCCCCGGTCCCGGCGGGATGCGGATGCAGCGAAGCGGGGCGATCACCCCTCGGCGGGCAGCCTGCGCGAGGTCGAAGCGAGAGGTCTGGGTGGGGAAGAGGTCGGCGACGTGGCGGGCGATCAGCGCGCCGGTGGCGGTCATGCCGATGTACACGGGCCCGAGCCAGTTGCGGATGCAGGCGCTCGTCTTCTCGCCGAGCGCGGTGTGCGCCTCGTCGCAGATCACGATCGCGTAGGCATCGGAGATCCGCTCGGCATTCCGCACGAACCACTGGTAGGTCTCGACGGTGACCGGGCCGTAGGGATGGTCGGATCCGTCGAGCAGCGGGGGCGACAGCCGGTCCTTGTAGCCGCGGTCCGAGATCTCACCGATGAACTGGTCGACCAGGTTTCGCCGGTGGGTGAGGATCAGGACCCCGCCGGTGCGGGAGCCCTCGACGAACCCCAGAGCGGCGACCGTCTTGCCCGAGCCGGTTGCATGCTCGAACCAGAAGCGCCGAGACGCCCCGGGGTCCTCCGGCGCCTCGTCGACGATCTCCTCGGCGGGCTCATCCCAGTCCTGCGGCTCCTCGTCGGGCGCCAGGGTCTCGTCCTCCTCGACGACCGCCTCCTGTGGCCCGTCGGCCGGCTGCGCGCCGTTGGGATCGGGGTCGGTCAGCCCCGCCTCGTCATCGGGGGCGAGCGCCATGGGCGCGGCGCCGCTCCCGTTCGAGCTCTCGGCGGCGACCGAGTCCTCGAGCTCGGCGGTCAGCGCGGCGAGCGTCCCGGAGAGAACGTCGACCTGATGCTCGGTCAGCTCCGCGCCATCGGCCAGCTCGATCGGATCGTTGGAGAGCAGCCGCTCGAGGCCGAGCAGAAGCGAGTAGCGCCGCCGCCACTCCGCCGAAGGGGTCTCCCTCTCGTCGGCGAGCTCGACCAGCGCCGCATCGACGGCGCGCTGCCGAGCGCTTCCCGGGATCAGGTCGTCGACGGTCTCGCCCTCGAGCAGGATCGGCTCGCGGGCGAACTCGCGCACGCGATCGAGTTGATCCGCTGGGATCGGCCGCGTGCGCGCTGCGACGGCTTCGACTGGTTTTGCCATGAGAAGTTGTTGAGCGCCTTGCGACCCACGAATGTCTGTGGGCGCGCTGTAAGCTCGCCGGAGGCTCGCCCGCTCGCCGTTGGTTCCCCTCGTGGCGAGTCGGCGGTGTTCCCCGTGGTCCCAGATGATGCGTGGACCGAGGCCCTATTAAACCATCGCGCAGAGCGTAATGTGGCGAAGTCGCATGCACACGGCCGATCCGGCGCCTGGCAGGCGTCCGAGGGCGAGATTGCGGACCGGACGTTCAGCCCGCCCCGCGGGCCCGGAGAGGGTGCGCACGCTGTGCGCCGCCGCCGCGAGCGCGCTGGTCATACTCGGCGTGCCGGGGTGCGGAAGCGGCGGGGACACGACGGCCAGGCCGCCCAACTACGCCTCCGAGCTTGCCGGTGCGCCGGCGCCGCTGGCGCGTCTGTATGACGACGCCAATCAGCTCCTGCCGGGCGGCGTGGAGGCGTTTCGTGATCGGATGGCCGGCCTGCGGGGGCATCCGGTGGTGGTGAGCAAGTGGGCCTCCTGGTGCGGGCCGTGCCGGACCGAGTTCCCCTGGTATCAGCGGCTGTCGGCAAAGCTCGGCACCAGGATCGCGTTCGTCGGCGTCAACTCGAACGACTCGAGCGCCGCCGCCCGGACCTTCCTGGGCGAGTTCCCGGTGCCCTACCCGAGCTACACCGATCCGGGCGAGGAGATCGCCCGCCTGATCGACGCGACCGCGGGCTTTCCGGGGACCGCGTTCTATGACCGACGGGGCGAGCGCACCTATACGAGGCAGGGCCAGTACCCGAGCGAGTCGGCGCTCGCCGCCGACATTCGGCGCTACGCGCGCTGAGCGCCGGCCGAGGCACCGGGCCGGCGCGGCGGAGGCGGATAATGGGGTTGTGAGACGCCGACGGCTCCGGATCTGGATCTGGACGGCTCTCGCCTTCGCGGGCGCCGGGCTGGCGGTGTCGTCGGCGCTCGGCCCGGCTTCGTCCTCGGGCGCCTCGGGCGGCGTCGCGTACTCGATCCAGCTACAGACGACGATCGATCCAGCCACCCAGAAATGGGTTTCGAGTGCCTTGGACGACGCCGCCGGCGAGAACGCGAGGCTGGCGATCATCCGGCTCGACACGCCGGGCGGCCTGTCGGACTCGATGCGCTCGATCATCGAGGACATGGGGTCGGCTCCGATGCCGGTCGTCGTCTACGTCTACCCGAGCAACGCCCGGGCCGGGTCGGCGGGCGCCTACATCACGGAGGCAGCGGACGTCGCTGCGATGTACCCGGTCAGCAACATCGGCTCGGCGACGCCGATCGCGATCGGCGTCGGCGGCGAGAGCCAGGATCTGTCGCGGAAGATCAAGAACGACGCCGCCGCGTCGATGCGGGCCCTCGCGGCGGCGCACGGGCGAAACGCGAAGCTCGCCCAGCTGCTGGTCACCCAGGCCAAGAACCTGACCGCCACCGAGGCCAAGAAGGCCGGCCTGATCGACGTGATCGCGCCCACCCAGGAGAGCCTGCTCCAGAAACTCGACGGCTTCCACGTCAAGGGGCCCAAGGCCCAGGTCCTGCACACCGCCGGCCTTCAGATCTCCAACCACGACATGCCGCTCCAGTACCAGCTGCTCGAGATCCTGGTCAACCCGACCGTCTCCTATCTGCTCATCCTGCTCGGGCTGGTCGGGATCGGGATAGAGATCTTCAGCCCCGGATTGATCGCGCCGGGGACGATCGGCGTGATCTCGCTGCTTCTCGGGCTCTACGGAACCGCGCAACTGCCGGTGACGGTGGTCGGCGTCCTTCTGCTCGTGGCCGGGGTCGCGATGATCGTCGCCGAGGCTCACCTGCCCACCCACGGGATCCTCGGCGCCTCGGGGGTGGCGGCGCTCGCCGCCTCCGGGCTCTTGCTCTACGACACCCACTCGAGCGCCTTCGAGATCTCGGCG
The DNA here is from genome assembly GCA_963720685.1 of uncultured bacterium. Taxonomy (GTDB): domain Bacteria; phylum Actinomycetota; class Thermoleophilia; order Solirubrobacterales; family 70-9; genus AC-56. Next base: position 94,341 of record CAVRGF010000007.1, read on the forward strand.
CCGGTCGTGATCGTCCTGGCGCTGGTTCTGGGCGGCCTTCTCGCGTTCGCGATCTCGCGGGCGGTCAAGGCACGCAGCCTGCCCAAGCACACGGGCTGGGAGGAGCTCGTGGGCGCCGTGGGCGAGGTCCGCCAGCCGCTCGACCCGGTCGGGCAGATCTTCATCCAGGGCGCCCTGTGGCGCGCCCGCCTTTCATCCTCGCCCGGGGAGGCGTCGCGACCCTTGGAGCGCGGCAGTAGAGTGCGAGTCGAGTCCGTGGACGGGCTGACCCTCGATGTCAGCCCGGTCGAATCCTCGGATGGAGTGGACGTGTCGGTCGAGGCCAGCAATCATCAGGAAGGAGCGCCGTGGGCGTCGCGATAGCGATAGTCGTCTTGGTGGTCCTGGTGATCGCCGTGCTGCTGGTCTCGGGGGTCAGGATCCTGCGCGAGTACGAGCGCGGCGTGATCTTCCGGCTCGGCCGACTGATCGCCCAGAAGGGCCCCGGCCTGATCTACCTGATCCCGATCATCGATCGGATGGTCAGGATCGATCTGCGCACGGTGACGCTGACCGTGCCCCCGCAGGAGGTGATCACCAAGGACAACGTCACGGTGCGAGTGACCGCGGTCGCCTACTTCCGGGTCATCGACTCGAACAAGGCGGTCACCGAGGTCGAGAACTTCCTCGTCGCCACCTCCCAGATCGGACAGACGACCCTGCGCTCGGTGCTCGGCAAGGCCGAGCTCGACGCGCTCCTGTCCGAGCGCGAGCGGCTCAACGTCGAGCTCCAGCGGATCATCGACGAGCAGACCGAGCCGTGGGGCGTGAAGGTGACCACGGTGGAGGTCAAGGACGTCGAGCTGCCGGCCGACATGCAGCGAGCGATCGCCCGTCAGGCCGAAGCCGAGCGGGAGCGGCGCGCCAAGATCATCTCCGCCGACGGCGAGTTCCAGGCGGCCGAGAAGCTCTCGCAGGCCGCCAACATCATCAGCCTCAACCCGGCAACCCTCCAGCTTCGGTACCTGCAGACGCTGCTGGACATCGGGGTGAACCAGAACTCGACGATCATCTTCCCGCTGCCACTCGACATGATCAAGCCGTTCCTGGGCTTCGACAGCGATGCCCCCACTTCCGAGCAGCCCCGCCCCGGGGGCGGCGAGCCGGGCTCACCCTCGTAAGTGCGCCACAGGTCGCGGTGAGCTCCCCCGAGGTCCGCATCGACCAGCTGACCGGCCTGCGCGCGATCCTTGCGCCGGGCCGCGCCGACCGTCCCGACGCATTCGCCCCGACCCCCTGGCGCGCCAAGGAGGGCGCCGCGGCGAGCTGCCCGTTCTGCGAGGGCCGCGAGGATCGGACCCCGCCCGAGTTCTGGGCTCACCGCCCGGGCGGGGGCGAGCCGGACTCGCCCGGTTGGACGGCGCGGGCGATCCCGAACCTGTACCCGGTGCTCGCGTCTTCGGGGCAGGGCGAAGAATCGGGGCGGCTCGCGCCGGACCCGGGGAGCCCGGTCGAAACGGGGCTGGCGAGCTCGATCGATCCGCTCGGCTCCTCGACCCGCGCGGGCGAGCCCGGCCTGTTCGCCTCGCACCCGGCCGATGGTGCCCACGAGGTGATCGTGCACTCGCCCCAACACGTGACTTCATTGTCCGAGCTCGACGACGCGGGCTTCGCGAACGCCGTGAACGCATGGCGGGAGCGGATGCGCGCCCGGGCGCACGAGTCCGCCTGCCTTCATCTCATCGTCAACGAGGGGCCCGACGCGGGCGCCTCGCTCGAGCACTCCCACGCCCAGCTCTATGCGATGCGATTCGTGCCGGCGGAGATCGCCCGCGAGCGCGAGCGAGCGGCCGCGTACCACCAGCGGACGATGGGCGGCGACCTGCTCTCCGACGTGGTCACCGAGGAGGTGCGCCGTCGAGAACGGCTGGTCGCGATCGACGACGAGGCGGTGCTCGTCTGCCCCTGGGCATCGCGATCGCCCTTCGCGCTCCGGGTGATCCCCCGGCGCGCGATGCCCATGTTCCACGATGACGACCAGATCGGGACCGCGATGATCCGGACCGCCATGGACGCCCTTGCCCGGCGCTTCGGCTCGTCCCCGCAGCTGAACCTGTGGGTTCGGTCGGCCCCCCGCGGCGCCGAGGAGTTCTGCTGGCACGTCGACCTCGTGCCGCGGCTCACGGTCCGGGCGGGCTTCGAGCTCGGCACTGGCGTCGAGGTCAACGTCTACCCGCCGGAGCAGGCGGCCGCCGACCTCCGCGAGGCCGCGGGCTCGGCGGCGTAGCTAGGCTGCGGCGGTGCCCCCGCTCCCGCGGCCCTTTCCGCGCTTCATCGCCGACTACCCCCACGACGGCAAGCCGTACGGGCGCTGGGAGGAGCGGCTGGCTGGGGAGCTCGCCACGGCCTGCGAGCCGCTTCTCCAAGGCGCCGGCGCGCCGCTTGATCCCGAGACGCTTCGCTGGTTCCCCGAGCGGACCTGGGGCGGTCGGGTCTATGTCCCGGCGACCGGCTCCGGCGCGGAAGGCGATGACGGCGAGGGAGACGCGGATGGCGCCGGCCCGATCGAGTACTTCGGCTGGGTCTCGTTCGAGCGCCCGGACGGCGGCGAGCCCGGCGAGCTTCGAGCCGAGGCCGACTTCACCGACGTCACCGCCGACGCCAACCCGGACTGGAAGATCGACCTCTCCGACGACGTGATCGGCGTCTGGCGGGCAGACGAGGAGCGCGGTGGGGACATCACCTTGATCTGGGGCCTGCCATTGGTGCGAGGCGCGGTCGCGGCGACGGCCGAGCTCGACGGCGAGGTGATCGACCAGGCCGCGGTCCAGGAGGGCCGCTTCACGCTGCTCGCGGTTGATGCGGTGCGCGGCTTCGGCGACGAGCTCTACGTCGAGATCAAGCTCTGGGACCGGACCCTGCGCCAGATCGCCGCCGAGAGCCTCTACGACTAGGTCGAGCGAGGCCCCCGGCGGGATCGGCCCTCTCACTCCTCCCGGAAGAACTCCTCGAAGGACCGCAGCAGGAAACCGTACTTCCAGACCCACTCAAGGTCTTCGAAGCTGGCCGCATCGATCGAGTTGGTGGGGTCCTCATATCGCGGGTCGACGAGGCCCATCGCCATCGCGAGGGTCTTGTTGCGAAGCAGGGCACGAAAGTCGCCCCCCATGCCGGGGATCGACCACATCGGCTTCAGCCCTTCCGCGGCGTCATAGGGGACGTCGAGCGGCTCCCGCAGCACGAAGAACGCCGTCACCTCACCGAGCGCCTGATAGAGGGGCTCGCCGCCGTCGGCGTCGTTCAGCTCCTCGGCGACGCTCTCCTCAACCGCGCTGCGAAGGCCCGCGCCCATCCACCCGCTCGGCTTTCGCGCCTCGGGCAGCCGCTGCCACTCGGCGACCCGCGCCATGTAGCCGACCCGCGCGACCCAGCGCGCCGTGTCGATCGTCTCCTCGTCGCTGGCCTCGAGGTCGGCGAGCGCCATCAACCCGGCCTCGAGGGCCCGCGCGGCGTCGCTGGTCAGGTACTCGGTCTCGGCGCGATGAAGCGTCTCGTCGGCGAGGACGTCTGCAAGCTCCTCGGCGTCGTCCTCGGACACCAGGGCGAGGTCGTCACGACCCGCCACCGCCGCCACCTCGATCTCCGGCGCTCGCCGGGCAAAGAGCACCAAGGACCTAAGAGCGGGCCGGAACGCCCTCCGGGCCGGCGGGATCGCGATTGGTGAGCTTTGACACGCAGTGTCGATCCTCCCAAATCCCGGCCACAAATGCGCGAGCCCGCAGTGGAATCAGGTAGGGGTCGTCGTTTACGCCCCGGCCGAAACGGGCACCTGCGCCGAGGTGAGCACAGCGTCGAGCAGGCCGGGGAAGCGCGCGTCGAGGTCCTCCCGCCGCAGGGAGGTGAGCTTGGTCGTCCCGACCCGCTCCTGCCGGATCACGCCTGCCTCGCGGAGGACCCGGTAGTGGTGGGTCATGGTCGACTTCGCGACGCCGAGTTCGATCGCGCCGCAGGGAACGGGGTCTTCGGCGCCGGCCAGCTCGCGGACGATCTGGAGGCGCTGCGGGTCGCTCAGCGCGTGCAGCACGTCGGGAAGCCGGAGCTCGGACCTGCCTGGGTGATGCAGCGTGATCGGCTGATCGGCGGCCATCTGGAATCCATTATACGGTGATCATCGAACTTTTGGTACGATGTTCCTCGTACTATCGAAGTTGAAGGGATGCCCATGGCGGAAGCAAACAGCGCCGAGGCCGCACCAGCCGTCGCCGTCCCCTCGCGGATCAGCCCCTCGCTGCTCGCCGCGGTGGTCGAGGCGGCCTACCTCCTCGAGACGGCCCGACCTCGTTGAACCCCGTCACCGCCTCCAGAGCGGCGCTGCGGCGCAACTCCAACGCGCTGCTCCTGGTCGTCTGTCTCGGCCAGTTCATGGTCATCCTGGACGTATCGATCGTCAACGTCGCGTTGCCCTCGATCAAGGACTCGCTCGGCTTCTCGACCACCGGGCTGCAGTGGGTCTTGAACGCCTACACGCTCACCTTCGCGGGCTTCCTGCTGCTCGGCGGCCGGGCGGCCGACCTGCTCGGACGCCGGCGCATGTTCTTGATCGGCACGCTGCTCTTCTCGGGTGCTTCGCTCCTCTGCGCGGTCGCTCCCTCATCTGGCGCCCTGGTCGGCGCGCGCGCCGTTCAGGGGATCGGTGGCGCGGTCATCTCACCCGCAACCCTGGCGATCATTACTACCTCCTTCGACGAGGGGGTGCCCCGCAACCGCGCCCTCGGCGCCTGGGGGGCGATCGGGGCGATCGGCGCGACCTCGGGCGTCCTGCTCGGTGGCGTCCTCACCGAGGCGTTCGGCTGGCCCTCGATCTTCCTGATCAACGTGCCGATCGGGCTCGCGGTCGCCGTGCTGGGCAGGGGGCTGGTTCCGGAGGGTCGCGCCGATGCTCAGAACCGCCACTTCGACCTGATCGGCGCCGTGCTCGTCACGCTGGGCATGACCGCTCTCACGTACGGAATCGTGACCACCGACAGGCTCGGCTGGGGCTCGCTCGGCGTCCTGGTGCCGCTAATCGCCGGCGCCGCCGTGCTGGTGTCGTTCGCCCTCTACGAGGGACTGGTCGCAAGGGACCCGCTGATGCCGCTGAGCGTGTTCCGGCTGCGGACGCTCCGTGCGGCGAACCTGGTCATCTTCTTGCTCTATGCGGCGATCTTCGGGTTCTGGTTCTTCCAGTCCCTCTACATGCAGGGGACGCTTGATTTCAGCGCCCTGGAGACCGGGCTCGCCTTCGTGCCGATGACGCTCGGGGTCGGCCTCGGCGCCACCCTGGCGCCACGTCTGGCGCGCCGCATCGGTGCGCGGATGGTGCTCGTCGCCGGGATGATCTCCGCGACCGCCGGGGAGGCGCTGCTGACCGGCGTAAGCCCGGGGGGCACCTACATGGCCCAGGTCCTTCCCGGCGGGATGCTCGGCGCATTCGGGCTCGGCCTCTCGCTCGTTCCCGCGACGATCGTCGCCGTGCAGGGCGTTCCCGCCTCGATCAGCGGCCTCGCGTCGGGTGTCCTCAACACCTCGCGCTTCGTCGGAGCGGCTCTGGGGCTCGCGGTGCTCAGCACCATCGCCGCATCCCACACACACTCCGAGCTCGTCTCGGGGGCGTCGGCCTCGAGCGCGCTCACCGACGGCTTCCAGCTCCAGTTCGGCGTCGGGGCGGCCTTCTGCCTGGCCGGAGCGGCAGCAGCGCTGATCATGCTGCGGCCGGAGCGGAGCGGGCGCGGGCGCGCCGGGATGAGATACCAGACGCCGAGCGCGCGTAGCGGCGCACCCCGCGAACCCGCATTCGGATTCGCGGCTCGCACCTGGACACGGCGTCATGGGGCCGTAGTCCCCAGCCGAGCCCCGATAGCTTGGCCCACTGCCTCACCTCCGATTCGGGCTCGCTGCGCACCGGGTCTCCTTGCGAACCCCGGCGCCGTGTTCAGCATCGCCCCTCGCTCCGGCTCTGGCTAGACCATCGCGGCTGTGTGATGGCGCGGTTTCCCGAGGTCAGGGCAGCCAGCGCTGCTGCTTCGGATCCCCCTGCTCGTCAGCCATAGATCGTCTGCTTCGGCGGGACTTGCGTTGTCGGAACCTCTCGAAGGTGCTCAGGTCTGAGCTGACGCTTCCGCTCAGGGTGTGCCCCGCTGCCGCGAGGCCACGAAAGCCGCTCTCGCCACGGCGATGAGTGCCGCGCAGGCGCCGATCAGCACCAATCCGGCGCGATCGGAGCGAGCCAGGTAGTAGAGCAGCCCGCCGGCTGCTGTGAAGCAGGCGCCTGCGCCAAGGTAGGCGAGGCCCCGGTCCCACCCTCCGGAGGCGGTATGCCGGGCATGCAGCACGTTGACCAACCCGAAGACCAGCAGAAAGGCCAGCGAGCCGAAGGAGACGATCTCGGTGATTCCGGGTAAGAGCGAAAAGACCGCCCCAGGCAGCGCGATGGCGAGCACCGCGCCGATCGGCAGGCCTCCGCGCTCGCGGGCGAGGGCGGCCGGAAGCTCGCTCGCCAGGCTTACGTCGCGGACCAAGCGGGCGGTCGCGAACAGCGTCGCGTTGATCGCGGAACTGGTGGAGAACAGAGCGCCCACCGTCGCCGCCCAGAGCCCGAACCCGCCCAGAGCCTGCTCGCCGGCGAGTGCAAACGCGACCTCCTTCTGGGCGGTGATCGTCCGATCCGGCAACAGCATCTGTGCGGCGAGCGTGACGGCGACGTAGACCAGGACCACCACGGCGACCGAGAGATAGAGGGCGCGGGGTAGCGTCCGTCGGGGCTCGGCGATGTCGTCGTAGTCGTAGGGCAGCAGCTCGAACCCCTCGTAGGCGACGAAGATCACCGCCGCGCCGAGGAAGATCCCGAGCACGCCCTGGTCATTCAGCGGACTGAGGCGCGTCGGCGAGAACGCCGCGAGGCCGATCAAGGCAATGCCGCCGAGCACGGCAAGCTTCGTGACCACGACGATGTCCTCGGTCAGCCCCGACGTGGCCACCCCGCGGAGGTTGACGGCGACGAAGACGGCGAGGATGCCAACCCCGCTCAGTCGGGCTACCGGGACCGGGGCCCCGATCACGTTGGCCAGGTAGTGCCCGAAGGTGAAGGCATAGACAGCCAGCGCGAAGACATAGCCGACGATCAGAAGCCAGGCGACCCAGGCGGCCGGCCGGGGGTGGCCTTCATCGCGTAGGTAAGTGAACGGGCCGCCCGCCCGGCCGGAACGCAACGAGAGACCGGCGTAGGCATGGGCTGTCAGACCGGCGATCAGACCGCCGATCAGAAAGGCGGCGAACGCCAGGTGGCCTGCGAGGTCGATGGTCAGGCCGAGGACGCTGAAGATGCCGCCGCCGATCATCCCCCCGATCGCCATCGCGCTCGCATCACGCAGGCCCAACAGACCGGCGCCGCGCCGGCGTCTTGCCTCGGTTCGCGGGTGGTACGGCAGTCGCGCGGCGGCACCGCGGTTCGACGAGATGGACGCTCGGTCCACTCCGCCCTACCCGCTGGGCGAGCTCGAGTCGCGTCGCCCCTGAACGGCCATTGCGCGAGTATCGCTGACCTGCGATTCGCCGGCTTGGCAATCCCCGGCCGACCGGTTTCTGCTGCCAAACAGGCGATCGCAAGAGTGGTTGTGACCTCGGATCGGGCCGTGGAGAAGCATCTGAGCACCTGCGCGCCGCTGGCGGCCGAGGCTGATTACCCCGACGACGCCGATTAGCGGAGGCCCGGCAGAGCGACTCGCGCTCCCGCTTCCGCTTCCGCTTCGCGCGAGGAAGAGAAGTGAGCGGTGCGAGCAAGCGACAACGTAGAGCACGCTGTCGCGACCCGAAGTCTTGGCCGACGGCGTCTTCGTTAGCGTCATGCGAGCGAGATGCCCGGCGAGCAGGAAGAAACCACAGTCACCTCCACCGCGGTGGAGGTGACTGACGCCGTCAGCCTGAGAGGGGTCGGCAAGATCTACGGACAGGGGGAGCTCGCCGTCCACGCCCTACGTGACGTAGACCTCACCGTTCCGAGTGGCCAGCTGGTGGTGATGCTCGGTCCCAGTGGGTCGGGCAAGACCACCCTGCTCAACCTGATCGGCGGGATCGAGCCCCCGGGCGCCGGCGAGATCGTGGTCGGCGGGAGCGACGTCTCGGCGCTCGACGAGGAAGGGCGCACGGAGTTCCGCCGGAATACGGTCGGCTTCATCTTTCAGTTCTTCAATCTCATCCCGACCCTGACTGCGATCGAGAATGTGGAGCTGGTCGCCGAGTTGAGCGGACACGGCGGCCGCGAGCCTGCCGCCCAAATGCTCTCCAAGGTTGGGCTCGGAAACCGGTTGGACAGCTTCCCCGCGCAGCTCTCCGGCGGAGAGCAGCAGCGGGTCGCCGTCGCCCGCGCCCTGGCCGGCGGACCGGAGGTGCTGCTCGGTGACGAGCCGACCGGGGCCCTCGACCTGGAGACGGGCCGCACCGTCCTCGCCCTCCTGCGCCGGGTGAACCGCGAGACGGGGCAGACCGTGCTGCTGGTCACCCACAACGCCGAGATCGCCCGGATGGCCGACAGGGTGCTGCGGCTGCGCGACGGGCGGATCGTCGACGATCAGCCCGTCGCGCCCGTCGACCCGATGCAGCTCGACTGGTGAGCACGCTCACCGTCAAGGCCCTGCGGGACATCCGGCGCCAGCGCTCCCAGTTCGCGGCGATCGCGCTGGTCGTGCTGCTCGGCGTGGCGCTGTACGCGGCGAGCTACGACGCCTTCCGGGGGCTCCAGGCCTCCTATCGGGAGGCGTACACCGACCTTCACTTCGCCGACCTAACGGTGAGCGGCGGCGCCACCGACCGGATCGCTCAGGTCGCCAGGCGCGACGGAGCCTCGGACGTGCAGGCCAGGACAGTGGCCGACCTGCCGATGCAGGTCGGGGACACCAAGTTCATCGGGCGCGTGGTCGGGCTACCGGCCGACCAACAGCCGTCGGTCGACAGGGTGAAGCCGACCTCGGGCTCCTACCTCTCCCCGGCCAGCCCTGACGGGGTGCTGGTCGAGCAACACATGGCGGACACCTTCCACCTCTCCGCCGGCGACCGGGTGGTCGTCACCGGAGACCACGGCCCGACCTCCGTGCAGGCATTGGGCGTCGCCGCCTCGCCGGAGTACTTCTGGCCGGCGCCCGACCGCCAGAACCTCCTCCCCCCGCCGAAGTCCTTCGGTGTCCTCTTCGTCCCGGAGCCGCTTGCGGAGCGCCTCACCGGAATCGCCCGCCCCAACCAGGCGGCGATCTACTATCCGGGCGGCAATCCGGACGCCGCGCTCACGGGGCGACTGACGGCCGCCGCCGACGCCGCAGGAGCGACCGACGTCCTCACCCGGTCCGATCAGCCGTCCAACAGCGCCCTGCAGGAGGACGTCAACGGCTTCCGCACCCTGGCGATCCTCTTCCCGCTGCTCTTCCTGACCGCGGCGGCGCTCGCCGTCTCGGTGCTGATGCGGCGCCTGGTCACCGCCCAGCGGCCGATCATCGGCATGCTTCGGGCCTGCGGCTACAGCCGCGGCCAGATCGTCCGCCACTACTTGCTCTTCGGGCTGGCCGCCGGGATCGCCGGTGCGGTCCTGGGGGCGATCGGCGGTGTGCTGCTCGCCGGCGTGGTCACCCACGCCTACGTCAAGGAGCTCCTCATCCCGGTGACCGTGGTCAAGGTCTCGCCGGTGACCATCGCCTTCGGCATCCTCTTCGGCCTCGCCGCCACCCTGCTCGCCTCGGCGCTCCCCGCCAGGCGCGCGGCCCAGACCCCGCCCGCCGAGGCGATGCGCCGCTTCGCGCCGGCCGGCGGCGGGCACCGCAGCCTGGCCGAGCGGATGGTGCCGCCGCTCGGTGCGCTGCCCGTCCGCTGGCTGATGGTGATTCGATCGATCGGCCGCAACCGCCTCAGGACGCTCTCCACGGCGCTTGGGGTGGTGCTCGCCCTCTGCCTGATCCTGGTCTCCTGGGGGATGATCGACACGACCCAGCTCCTCGTCGACCGCCAGTTCAACGAGGTGCAGCGTCAGGACGCCGAGGTGTACTTCGAGCCCGGCGTCACGGCGACCACGCTCAAGCAGGTGAGGGGCGTCTCCGGGGTGGCCTCGGCCGAGCCCGGCGCCGACCTCCCGGTCACTCTCCACTCGGGCGATCGCCTCTACCAGACAGAGCTGGACGGCTTCCAGCGCGACACGCAGATGCACGGGTTCATCCCCTCCGGCGGCGGGCCGACCGAGCTGCCGAGCTCGGGCGCGCTGGCGGGAAAGGCGCTGCAGGGCAAGCTCGGCGTCGGCACGGGGAGCGAGGTGACCGCCGCGCTGCCTGGAGGGAAGAGTGCGACCCTCCGCCTCGACGGCTTCGTCAACGAGCCTCTGGGCACCTACGTCTACGCGACGCTCGACCAGGTGCGGGCGGCGGTCGGCCCCTCGCTCGGTGAGGGCAACGTGGCGCTGGTCCGCTACCAGCCCGGGGTGAATCGCGACCAGATGCGAAACCGGCTCAGCTCGCTGCCCGGCGCGGTCGCCTTCTCGGACACCCGGGCCCTCTACGACGCCGCGAACAGCTACCTGGGCCTCTTCTACGCCTTCGTCGGGATCATGCTGATCTTCGGCGGGGCGATGGCCTTCACGCTGCTCTTCAACGCCATGACCACCAACATCGCCGAGCGGGTGGTCGAGGTGGCGACGCTACGCGCGGCCGGCGCCCGCCACCGGACCCTGGCCCGGATGATCACGGCCGAGAACGTGCTGATGACCCTGATCGGCATCGGCCCGGGCCTGCTGGTCGGCTACGAGTTGGCACGGCTGTTCATGGGACAGTTCAGCAACGACCAGTTCGACTTCGACCTCCAGATCCGCGCCTCGACCTTCATCCTCTCCGCCTTGGCGATCCTGGTCGTCGCCCTGCTCTCGCAGCTCCCCGGCCTGCGGGCCGTCCGCCGCCTCGACGTGGCCGAGGTGGTGCGCGAGCGGGCCGCGTAGACGAAGCTCCTGATCGGGCGCACTTGGTGAGCCACGGCGATGAGCGGTGAATTGACGCACCGGGACGGGGCCAGCGCATCAGCGATGAGCGGAGCGAGGAGGACCGGCGCCGCGACGAGCGACTCGCGCCTGATCAGGGGCTGAGCGCGGAGCAGGCGGC
>CAVRGF010000008.1:0-64097 GCA_963720685.1 uncultured bacterium
GCGAAGCAGGAGTCACACGCGACCGAGAGGCGCTCACGTGAAGCATCCTCGACAAATCGGCTCCGAGACGACGAAGATGTATTGAGTTTGACGAGGCCGGATCCTGGACTCACGACTGGCTATGGCGGTCGGGCTACGCTCACCGTGCAGCCAGTCGCCCTGCCTTTGCTTCTGTTCGTAGCGGCGCTCGCCATGCTCGCCCTAGCCCTCACAGCCGGGCGCTATGGCTATCACCGCGACGAGCTCTATTTCATCGCCGCCGGCGCCCATCCCGCCTGGGGCTATCCAGACCAGCCCCTGCTGACGCCTCTGCTGGCGCATGCCATGAACTCCCTCGCGCCTGGCTCATTGCTCATGCTTCGGGCCCCGGCCATCCTGGCCTCCGGTCTGACGACGATAACGGCGGGCCTGCTTGCGCGGGAGCTTGGGGGTGGACGCCGCGCCCAGCTGGTTGCCGCAGCATGCTGGGCGGGAGGCGCGGTGTGCCTCGTAACGGGCCACTTCCTCACCACGACGACCTATGACGTCTGCGCCACGGCGATCGTCTCGCTGCTCATCGTCCGGCTCCTGCGTAGCGGCGACACGCGTCTCTGGCTGCCCGCCGGCGCGATCCTCGGCGTCGCCCTGCTCAACAAGTCGCTGATCGCAATGGTCATTGGGGCCGCGATTCTCGCCCTCGTGCTTCTCGGCCCACGCGATGTCCTTTCTTCGAGGTGGTTCGCCGGAGGCCTTGCGCTCGGCATCCTCGGTGCGTTGCCCTACGGGCTTTGGCAGATTGCCCATGGCCTGCCCCAGCAGCAACTGGCTAGTTCGATCGCGAGCAGCGGTGATCAAGGGGGTCGGCCCGGATTCATTCCGTTCCAGCTCCTCCTGATCGGGCCCCTGCTCGCACCAATCTGGATCTGGGGCTTGGTGGCCCTGCTGCGTGATCGGCAGATGCGCTCGTTTCGCTGCTTCGCCGTCGCCTACCTAGGCTTGATCCCACTGTTCATCGTTGCTGGCGGCAAGGCCTATTACGTGGCCGGTCTTTACCCGATGCTGCTCGCAGCAGGTGCGGTTCGAGTAGAGCGCTGGACGATCCAGCGGCCTTTGCGACTTGCATCCGTTGGGGCGGCCGTCGTAGTGACGGCCGCCATCAGTGCCGTCATTGGTCTGTCGCTGCTGCCCGCCAACCAGCTTCAGGGCAGCGTTGTAATGGCAGTCAATCCGGATACCGGGGAGATGGTTGGTTGGCCGCGCTTCACGGACACCGTCGCACGCGCCTATCGGTCGTTGCCGCCGTCTCGGAGACGGAAGGCCGTGATCTTCACGGAGAACTATGGCGAGGCGGGTGCGATCTCGAAGTTCGGTCCGGCCCGGGGCCTGCCCACGCCGTACAGCGGTCATAACGGCTGGGCGCTCTGGGGGCCGCCTCCTGACGCGGACATGACAGCGGTTGTGGTCGGTTTGGACCGCTTCGAAACGCGACGCTACTTTCGCGGCTGTCGCTTGGGGGCGCGGATCGACAACGGGCTCGCCCTGAACAACGATGAGCAGGGACGACCGATCTGGATCTGCACCGGCGAGCGCCGGCCGTGGTCGGCGCTCTGGGACTCACTGCGGCACTACGACTGACCGCTGCCATCGAACTCCGTGGGAAGTAGCAATTCCAGGTTTCGCGCAAAGCAGTAGCGATAGCGGAACCTAGAAATGCAGGGTAGGGTTGGCCGGCGGAACCGTGATCGAGTTGAGGGGCTACTTGGAGCGCGCCCAAGCCTTCGAAGCCGCCGGACTCTCGGAGTAGGCGATGTCGCAGGAGAACGTAGAGGTGGTTCATCGGGCAGTTCGACCCCTGTCCTGATTTGGTCGCGCGCTATCGGGTAAACGCATAGATGAGGCGCGGCGTATCCCGTGCGTCCGGCGATGAGCGGGATCCCGCAGCGAGCTGCGACAAGAACGTTGCGGTGCACGCGGCCAGGGTGGGCCGCGCCTCACCTTCATGCTTCCTGATGCCGGACCACCTCGCGAGATACTGCGCGGGCGATGTCGCAGGAGAACGCGGCTCGCGGCGCCGTGCGGCCACCCTGCCAGCCCCCTCGACGAAGCGCATAGACTGCGCAGCGATGAAGCGCGCTGCCCTGGTGCTGGCCTTGGCCCTCGCTCTCTCGTCGCTGATACTGCCCTTCGGTGCCGGCGCGGCCTCGCGCCACTCGACGAAGGTGATCTGCATCACGAGCTTCCAGCCGCCCAGGGGTTCGTATCGGTTCCGACCGCATGCCTGCACCCTTCACGAGCGGCACCAGTTTCCGATCAACGCCAGCAACGTCGCCAACCTGAGGCACCTTCATTGGTTCTCGTGGGGTGAACGTGCTCGCGCCCGAGGGAAGATCGCCTTCAACATGGTGGGGTACAAGCCGGTCAAGGTGCAGCTCTACGCCCGTCGGACGCTCTGCGACCACACCGTCTACACCCGGGCACGCCTGGACTTCCGGCTCAATGGCAAGCGCCACCGCGGGCGCTTTCGCATCGACACCTGCCTCAGATAGCGCTCTGCTTCGGTGCCGAGCGCTCGGGGCAAACCCCGGAACTTCGGCCGCCCAGCACCTCCTCCTGACCAGGAGCGTCAGCACTCGAAGCTGAATCGGCTCCAGGCTCTTGCCTGCGCCCTTCAGCGAGAGGACGCGGGTTCCCTCGTTGGCGGGCACTGGAGTAACGCTGACCTCGAACACGTCGAGCTGATCCAGGACCAGGACGCCATCGCCCCCGTCATGGGACTTGGTGGCCAGGTAGCCGAACGAGAAGCCCATCGCGCCCGACTTCATCGCACGCCATACCTGCTGACCGCGATCCGTTTCGAGATCTACGGATCGCCCGCTGGCGGACAAGCGGCAAGACGCTGCCGATCTCGAACTCACTCATCGCTTCCTTCCACCGTTCCCGCGGTCCTCGACCTCCTCGCGGAGGTCGGCGGGTATTCGTCTGTCGTTCCCGACTTGGCCCCCGTGTGGGCTCCTGATCGGGTACTTCAAATTCTAAAGCGTGGCCCGGCCCGATCACGGTCGGTCCCTGACATTCCGTTCGTTCCCTGACATTCCATTACCTGTTTTCAGTGCACCCCATTGACTGGCGGGTCGCGAAGGCCATAGGGTCGGGGTGGCTCGAGCGCTCTCGAGACCACAAGTTCCTGGGAAGGAATTTCCCCTGAGGAGGCTTAGCTCGGCTCGCCGGAGGCGCTCTCGGCGATCCAACGACAAAAGGAGAGGGTGTGCAATCACTCCCTGACGTAATCAGAAGGCGGCTCCGCCGGCCGTCGCCCGCGATGGCATTGGCGTTCATCGCGCTGTTCGCGGCGGTCGCGGGTGGCGCGTACGCCGCCACGAACATCCCGAACAACAGCATCGGGCAGGGCAAGCTGACCCCGACGACCCGAATGAAGCTGAACCACAGCGTCGGCGCCCACTGGGGCGTGATCGACCGCAACACGATCGGCTCCGGCATCGCGGACCTTCGGCCGGGCCCGTACGGCTCGTTCGGAGTGACCGGCAAGCCCGGCAAGCCGCCGTTCGGCACCGGCAGCCTCGGGATCCAGGTGTCCGGCAACGCGACCAACCAGTCGCCGGCCGCCGAGAAGGTCGCCTTCGGCAACGAGGTCGACTTCTTCGGGAATCCGGTGAGCGGTCTCAGCAGGGTTGGATTCCGCGTCTTCCAGACCGGGGAGAACGCGACGATCGGCTCACGCAACATGCCGAACATCACGTTGGAGATCGATCCGAATCTGAACGCGACTCCAGCCAACTACACCTCGATGATCTGGGTGCCCGACGCGGCTCCGGTCACCGACCAGTGGACCGGGTACATCGACGCGACGACGACCGGTGACTGGTACTTCACCGGCGCCGCCGGGACGGCAACCGGCTGCAACCAGTCGTCCTTCTGCACGTTCGCGGGCGCGAAGAGCGCACTGGCCGCCACAGACGGCGGCACACCGGCCAGCATCGACACGGTCGCAGTCGCGAAGGGTCGCGACGACGACTGGGCCGGCGCGGTCGACGGGCTGCGGGTCAACAACACGATCTACAACTTCGAGCCCACGGGGGTTCAGGCGATCAACTCGCCGTAGATCCGTCGAAGCGCTCGGGCGCCGCGCGGCGACGCACGACGCCTGACGACCGCGCGAGCGGCCGCCCATCGGTCTCCCCAGGAGGGAGGTCCCGATGGGCGGCCGCTTCTTGCGCGCCTCAGGAGGCTGCGAGCGCCCGGGCGAGCCTTCGCATCGCCTTGCCGTTGGCGCGCTTGATGAAGGCGGCGTTCAGAGGGGCGCCGAGCCGTTCCAGCCGCGGCGCCTCGAGCCACGAGAGCTCGAAGGAAACGCGGGTCCCGCCCTCGGGAAGCTCATCGAGCGTGTACGTGCCGCGGGTCCGCCGCTTGCCACCCGCCCCGATCGTCTCCTCGACCGAACGCCGGGGCGGGTCGACCTCGAGCACCTCGATCGAGACGACCTCGTTCGAGCCCGGAGCCCTGACCCGCGCCGTTGCCTGCGCGCCGACCCCGGACGGCGGGCCGGAGAGCTCCCAGTCGGTCAGCAGGTGGTCGGTGAACCGCTCGTGGTTCGCGAGCAGGTCGAGGAAGGCCCAGACCTCTTCGCGCGGGCTCGGGACCTCGACCGAGACGGTGACAGGCTTCATCGCCGGCGCAGTCTCGCATCCCGCGCCGGTGGTTTGCATCGGCGCCGCCGAGGGTCTACGGTCGTCGCGCGATGGGTCGAAGGGCGGGAATTCGCACCACGCTCGGCGCGGCGATGGCGGTCGCGCTCGGCCTGATCGCCCCTGCCGCCGCTGATCCAGCCGCCGACGCGACCATCCGGGCGACCGGCTGGTCCGCGGAGCAGGGCTTGAGCGGCGCCTTCGCGAACTGCCCCGGCAGCCGCCGGGCGGTTGGCGGTGGCGTCGTCCAAGCAGGAGCCCGGGGCGTCCACCTGGCCGCGAGCGGGCCGCTCGACGGCTCGGGCGCCGGCGGGCCGCTCGACCCCTCCGGCTCGGTGGCGAGCACCAAGGACGGCGACGTGGCGAAGCGCTGGTACGCGGGTGTCTCGAATCCTGACCCGCCGAGCGCGCGGGTCAAGGTGCTGGCGCTCTGCTCGGCCGCCTCCGATGCGACGGTCCAGGCGACGCCGTTCTCGGTCGCGGGTCGCAAGACCGGCCACGCGACCGCTCGCTGTCCCGCCGGCAAGCGCGCGCTCGGGGGCGGGCTCGTCCAGTCGGGATGGCCGGACGACCGGGTCTTGGCAAGCGGGCCGCGCGATGCGTCGGGAACGATCGGCCACACGCAGGACGGCGACGTGGCGAGAGAGTGGTACGCGGCGGTCCACAACCTCCCGGCTCACCGGGTCGGCTTCAAGGTCTTCGCGCTCTGCTCCGCGGATTCGCGAGCCACGATCGAGGCGACCCGCTTCACGGTCCCGGGCGGGCGAACCAGCGGTGCCTCCGTGCGGTGTCCCGCCTCTCG
The DNA here is from genome assembly GCA_963720685.1 of uncultured bacterium. Taxonomy (GTDB): domain Bacteria; phylum Actinomycetota; class Thermoleophilia; order Solirubrobacterales; family 70-9; genus AC-56. The sequence continues at coordinate 5,485 of CAVRGF010000008.1, forward strand.
GCGCGTCGTGGGGGGCGGGCTGGTCCAGGAGGGCCCGCCGAGGTTCCTCCGCGAGACTGCGAGCGCGCCACTCGACGCCTCGGGTAGCGTCGCGGGAACGGGGGACGGGGACGTGGCGAAGCGCTGGCGGGCGTCGGTCGAGAACCGCAACGCCGGCGGGGTCGGCTTCAAGGTGCTCGCAATCTGCGAGCCGGGCTAGGCCCTCGCGGCTCTCGAGGTCGCCCCGACCAGGCTTCGCAGGAAGACCACCTGCGGCATCAGGATTCGCAGGACGACGACCTGCGGCTGCACGACAACCGCGATGTGGCGGACCGCCCCGGCGACGATCGAGGCCGGAGTCCGGGGCGCGTTCAGGCCTTGCTGGGGGATCCGCGCATGGGTCACCCGGTCGGGACGGGCTCTCGGGGCCGCAGGCACGGGATTCAGGCAGGCCTTCACGCCCTGGGCGATGATCCTCGCCCGCACCGCGGCCCCCGCTGTGTTCGGGTGGAGGTCGTCGGATTGCATCAGGTCGGGACGGGTTGCGACCGCGTGCGCCCAGTCGGGCACCTGGGTTCCGGGCCGCGAGGCGGCGAACGACCTGACGACGCGGTTCTTGCCCGAGTTGTCGACCCCGTCGACCGTGAAGCCGTGGATCGTCGGGACCACCATGCAGCGGTCGCCGACACTCGCCGCGACCTTGGCGAGGTTCCCGGCGAGTATCTGGGGATCGGCGGGGTTGTCGTTGGTTCCCGCGTCGAAGACGATCACGGACTGCGAGGGGTCGTAGCTCTGCTTGAAGAGGTCGTAGATCTGGTAGCTGTTGTATCCGCCCTCGGCATCGACCGTCAGGTGCACGCCCGGCAGGTAGCGCTGGAGGTACGGCGAGGTCAGCACCTCCAGGCTGTCGCCGACCACCAGCACGCCGCCGTTCCGGAGAGCCGGCGTGGATTGCTGTCCGGTCGCCGAGCGCTGCCCCGGGCTCGCCCGGGCGGGCGCTACGGGAGGAGCCAGCGACACGGCTCCGAGCGCCGCGCACAGGCACGTGATCACGAGTAGAGACGGTTTTCGAAACACGGCGGATGGGTAGTGTGGCAAGCGCGGCCACGGTCTCTGGCGGCGACGGGCCAAGCCCGGGGGCGCCCCCGGTGCCCCGTGCCCGCGGGCTGCTGCCCCGCCAGGTGGTACATATCGGATCATGGGCCCGCATCCCCGAGGATTCCCCGATAGATCTTGAGCGGCTGACCCGCAGATGCCGGATCGCGGGGTCGCGACCCTGGTGAGGGGCGATGCCTGAGCCCGTCAAGCGCGGACAGCGCTACATGCCGGGGCTCGACGGCCTGCGGGCGATCGCGGTGCTCGCGGTCGTCGCGTACCACCTGGCGTTCTCGTGGGCGCCGGGCGGCCTGCTCGGGGTCGGCGTCTTCTTCACGCTGAGCGGCTACCTGATCACGGACCTGCTCCTGGCCCAGGTGGCGTCACGCGGCAGGATCCATCTGACGTCGTTCTGGCTTGCCCGTGCCCGCCGCCTGCTGCCCGCGCTCGTCGTGATGCTGGTCGTGGTCATGGCCTGGGTCACCGTGATCGGCCCCCACCAGGCCCCCGACTTCAAGGACGCCGCAGCGAGCGGCCTCTTCTACTTCAACAACTGGTGGCTGATCTTCCACAACGTCTCCTACTTCGCTCAGTTCGCCGCGCCGGCCCCGCTCAACCATCTGTGGTCGCTGTCGATCGAGGAGCAGTTCTACATCGTGTGGCCGTTCATGCTGACGCTCGGCCTCGTGGTGATCCGGGAGCCGAGCAGCTCGAACGGTCTGCGCCCCCGCCTTGCCGCGGTCACCCTGGCGCTGGCCATCGTCTCGGCGATCTTGATGATCGTCCTCTACCACCCTGGCCTGGACCCATCCCGCGTCTACTACGGGACCGACACCAGGGCCCAGGAGATCCTTCTCGGGGCGGTGCTCGCGATGCTGTGGCCGAGCCGGCGACTGAGCCGCGACGTCACGGCCGGCGCCCGGACCGTGATCGACGGCGCGGGGACCGTCGGGCTGGCGGTGATCCTGCTGCTGATCTGGCGCACCGGCGAGTACTCCCCGTTTCTCTATCGAGGGGGATTCCTGTTGCTTTCGCTGGCGACGGTCGTCGTGGTCGCGGCGCTGTCGCATCCGGCCACCCGCCTGGGGCGGGTCGTCGGGTGCCGGCCGCTGCGCTGGATCGGCGAGCGCTCCTACGGGATCTACCTGTGGCACTTCCCGATCATCGTCCTGACCACGCCCGAGGGAGACCACACGGCGAATCCGGTGCGGGCCCTCTTCCAGGTGGCGGCGACCGGAATCGTCGCGGCGGTTTCGTGGAAGTACGTGGAGGACCCGATCCGCCACGGGGCGCTGGGCCGCTACTGGAAGAGGATGCGAGCCGGGGCGTGGCGGCGCGAGACGCTCAGCCCGCGGGCGCGAGCCGTCACCCTGGCATCCGGACTCGTCCTCGCGGCCGCGATCGCCGGCCTCGCCGGGGTGGGGGATGACCCGAGCAAGGCGAACCAGCCAGGTGGCCTCACCGTGGCCGAGACGATCACTTCGGGCCGTGATACGAAGTCCCACGGCAACCCGTGCCACTCCGTGATCCACATCGGGGACTCGACCTCGGAGGGCCTGATCTCGGCCGACTATCTGCCCAATCGAAAGCAGCGGATACCGGCCCAGTACAAGCGAATAGGGGCCACCACCCAGCACATCGAGATCTCCGGCGCGCGATCGATCTACGAGACGTTCGAGGGCAATCCGAACGCGGCGGAGGTTGCCCAGGCGTGGATGAGCCGCGGCTTCGACGGATGCTGGGTCCTGGCCCTGGGGACCAACGACACCGCCAACGTCGCCGCGGGCTCGAGCTTCGGACTCGACCAGCGGATCGACAAGATGATGTCGGTGGTCGGCAAGGAGCCGGTGATGTGGATCACGGTGCGCTCGCTGCTGACCAGCGGGCCCTACGCGGAGGCCGGGATGCTTCACTGGAACGCGGACCTGAAGCGGGCCTGCGACCGCTATCCGCACATGCGGATCTACGACTGGGCATCCGACGTCAAGAACTCATGGTTCATCGACGACGGGATCCACTTCACGACGCCCGGCTACGCGGCGCGAAGCCGGTTGATCGCCGACGCACTGCACGAGGCGTTCCCACCGGGTGAGCCCGTTCAGGACACCGACAGCTCCGATTGCGTCGTCGATCCGGGAGCGCACTCCGCGAGTGGGTCCGGGTCGGTTGCGAACCCTGGATAGCCGCTGTAACGGTCGGGTGTGGATCGGTGACAGCACCAGGGGGAAGGGGCGGCGCGACTGTTCGACGCGGTGTGGAACCGGCGCGCGTCGAAAACCACCCTGTTAGGGTCGCCGCGCTTGGCTCGGATACGCACCCGCACACCCATGGGAATCGGTTGGCGCCCGGCGGCGCTTGCGATCGGTGTCACGATCGTTGTCCTCGCCCTGCCGGCGCTCGCCGGTGCTCACATCGAGCGCCCCGCCTACTGGCCCGACCCGAAGCCCGACACCGCGGTGACACCGGCGGCCGGAGGGAAGGTGCCCACCGCCAAGACGCTCGGCTCGGCGCTCAACGCGTCGCTTCCCGGCCACACCCTCGTGGTATGCCGGACGAACTCGATGTTCCTGGCTCGGCGGTCGATCCAGTCGGCGCGGAAGGACGGTTACAGGCTTCGCCCCACCACGAAGAACCATCGACTCTCGGCCGACGCGGCTGATCACCTGATCCAGCTGAACCAGCAGTTCCGTCACCGCTGCGCGTACCACTCGATCCAGAAGGCGGTCTTCGCCGCTCACAACAACGACTTCGTCGTCGTCATGCCCGGCGTCTACAGCGAGCCGGACTCGCGCGCCCAGCCCACCAACGATCCGGCCTGCCAGAAGTACCTCACCGACACAGACTTCGGCGGCGGCGGCCCGGTTGGCCTGTCGTACCGTTACCAATGGAACTGCCCGAACGACCAGGCGTTGGTCAACGTGCTCGGACGCCGCCCGGCCCCTGGCGCTCCGCCGCCGCCCCAGGCAGACCGCCACGGGATCCCCGACCTCGGGCCATGCGTGCGCTGCAACCTCCAGATCCAGGGGTCGGGGGCCAAGCCGGAGGACGTGGTGATCGATTCGGGCAAGGTCTCAGCAGGCAACGGCGGCCCGAGTGCCGTCGGGTCGAAGAAGGACGTCGCCCTGAAGGTCGACCGGGCCGATGGCTTCGTGCTCAAGAACATGACCATGCGGCACGCCCAGGAGCATGATCTCTACGTGCTCGAGACCGACGGCTACCTACTCGACCGGGTGAAGTTCTTCTACGCGGGCGAGTACGGGCAGCTCACCTTCGCCGACGACCACGGCCTGACCGAGAACTGCGAGGGGGTCGGAAACGGTGACTCGGCCGTCTACCCGGGCGGCGCCCCCGACACCGGCGACGACACCGCCCCGAACGCGCCTGACCCCCGGGACACATCGTTCTATCCCCGCCATCGCCTCAACCAGAAGATCACCCACTGCGACCTTCACCACAACAACCTCGGCTACTCGGGGACGATGGGGAACGCGACCCACGTCGTGCACAACAACTTCTATGGCAACACCACCGCCATCGCCACGGATTCATTCTTCGCCGGCGGCCATCCGGGATTCCCCCAGAACTCGTCGGTGTTCGAGAAGAACAACATCTATTCGAACAACTTCAACGACTACCACTACCCGGCGAACTACCCGGACGACAAGAAGGTGGAATCGAGCGTCGGGGTGCCGGTCGGCACCGGGATCCTGATCGCGGGGGGAAACGATGACCTCGTCCGCGGCAACCGGATCTACGACAACTGGCGCCGCGGAACGATGCTGCTCGCAGTGCCCGATGCACTCAGCTGTCCCCCGGGGAGCGAGACCTGCACCTCCCAGAACCCCGCCTCGACCTCGTACGACACCGAGTACCACAACAACACCATGGGCCTGGCTCCGGGCGGCAAGGTGAAGCTGAACGGGGTGGACTTCTGGTGGGACGAGTTCCCGAACAACACCGGGGACTGCTGGTCGCACAACATCGGTCCCGACGGAACGAACGCGAGCTGGACGGGCGACCCGCAGCGATTCCCGCAGCACAACATGTCGGTGCCGCACTTTTTGCCCGAGGATTGCGCCACGAGCGTCGGCTCGGGCAACCCCGAGAAGGAGGCGGTGCTGGCGTACTGCGCCAATGCCTCGATCGGCGACACGAGCTGCGAGTGGTACACGGAGCCGCCGCGGCCCGCAAGCAAGGCGTCCGCGAAGTATCAGCTGGACGAGAAGCGCCGTGCGCGGGCGCTCGTCGCGGCGGGCCGATTCGCGGCCCCGGCCTGCGAGCTGGTCAGCACGACGCTGAGCTGCTCCGGATACGCGAACCGGCCGTGAAGCCGCCGTACGCCGAAGGGGTCGCGACCGGCGGCTGGCCCGGCGTCGGCGTTCCCGCCGCGCGCTCGCGCCGCGTTCGGCGGCTGATCGGCACGCTCAGCGAGCGTACGCGGCTCATCTGGCTGGCAGCGGTCGTGCTCGTGGCGGCGCTGGCGGCGGCGGCGTACGTCGCCGAGCGCCCGGGCGGGGGGACCCCGGTGGGGGCCTCGCACGGCACCGCCTTCCTCGGAACCGCCACCTGCGCCGACTGGCAGGGCGCGGGCGATTCCCGAAGGCTGGCGATCATCGGTGCTCTCGCGACAGCGGCCACCCAACCCGACCCCGAGAACCCGGGCGCGACGCTCTCGCGGGGATCCGCCTACGGGCTCTTCCAGCGCGCCTGCCGGACGGCGGCCTCTCGGCACGTGCTCCTCTACGAGGCATACAACCGGGCCGCGTCGTTCTCCGCCCCGCACATGGCGCAGAGCGCCAGCTGGGGCTCTTCAGCCCGTCGCTAGATCAGCTGGCTCGCCCGAGGCCCGGCTGGAGGATCGTCCCGGCCCCTTTTGTCGCGCTCGTGACGAGCCGATAAGACGGGTAGCATCGTCGCGACGCCGAGGGCCGCGGCGAGGACGGTCAGCTGCTTCGCCGGCCAGTGATCTTGCGACCAGAAACACCGGTTCGATCACCGGCCTCTGCCGGTCCGCTCGCCGTCGCCCTCGTCGTGGCCGTCTTCGCGCTCGATCTGATCTGGAGCCTCGTCTCGAGCTCCACGGCCCCGACGGAGTTCGCGCTCGTGGACGAGCCCGTCCACCTCGCGACGACCCTCGTGTTCCTGATCGCCCTGGTCACGCTGGTGGAGTCGCGCCGGCCCGCGCCGGCCTTCATCGCAGCCGCGGTCGTTGCAGGCGTGGCGATCGACCTCGACCACCTCCCCGGGCTGCTGGGGTGGAACGGGCTGACCGCCGGGGTCCCCCGGCCCTACACGCACTCCCTCGTCACGCCGCTTGTCCTGATCGCGGTCGGGGCGCTGGTGGGAGGACGGGCCAGGCCGATCGCGTTCGGAGCCGCGTTCGGGGTCGGGGCCCATCTGTTCCGCGACCTGTGCACGGGCCCGGGCCTGGCGCTTGCATGGCCGGTTTCGAGCGAGGTGGTCCGGCTCTCCTATGCCGTCTTCGCCACGGGGCTCATCGCCGCGGCCGCGGCGGTCGTCGCCGCGGGTCGGCGAGGCCGGGCCCCGGCGAGCAGGGTGGGCGCCCCGCTGCGCACGCGCCGCCCGTCTCGGCTTCTGCCGGGCTTGCTGGCGCTCGCCGTGGGCGTGGTCGTCGCGGTGGCGCCGGATCACGCCCAGGCGTCACCGACTGCGTTCGGCGTCTACCTCCCCGGTGCGGACCAACGGCCCTCCCTGCTCGACTCGTTCGGCGCTCGGGTCGGCCGTGAGCCGGCGATCGTCAGCTCATACAAGCGCTGGCGCCTGCCCCCGTTCCCTCGCGGCGAGCTGCAAGCCGCCTGGGGCCGGGGCGCGGTTCCCCTCGTCACCTGGGAGCCCTGGACCGCGGACGCGCGGGGATTCTCGCTGCGGCGGATCGCCGACGGCGCCTACGACGATTACGCTCGGCGGGCGGCGAGATCCGCCGCCGCGTGGGGGCACCCGATCCTGCTGCGCTTCGCGCACGAGATGAACGGCACCTGGTATCCGTGGGGTCGCGGGATGGACGGGAGCACACCCGCCGTCTACCGGGCCGCGTGGCGCCATCTGGTCCAGATCTTTCGCTCCGCTGGGGCCACGAACGTCAGGTGGGTGTGGACGCCCAACGTGGACGGCGGCGGCCAGTACCCGTTTCGCGCCTACTACCCCGGCGACAGGTGGGTGGACTGGGTGGGCCTGGACGGGTTCAACTGGGCGAGGAGGGGCGAATGGGAGTCGTTCACCGACCTGTTCGGCGCCTCCTATGACACGCTCTCCCACCTCACCTCTCGACCCATGATCATCGCCGAGACCGGCTCGAGCCAAAGCGGCGGCGACAAGGCCCAATGGGTCGCCAGCGCTCTCGGGAGCGAGATCCCCGGGTTCGCCAGGGTGCGCGCCGTGGTCTGGTTCAGCGACCGGGTCGGCGACGTCGATTTTCGAATCGATAGCTCCAGGTCTTCGCTGAAGGCGTTTCGGTCCGGGATCGCCACCCGCCGCTATGGCCTGGGCCGCAGCGCCCTCCTCAAGACGCCCGCTGAGGTGAGGGGCCCGTCATCGGCGCCGCCTGCGCCGAGCGGTGGCTTCGGCCAACCGTCCCTTGCGTACAGGCTGACCCAGAAGCTCCATGGGCGATATCTGTTCGTCGCCATCGGGTTGGGAGCAGCGGCGATCGCTCTCGGAGCGCTCGTCATCGTGCACCTCAGAAGGCGTAGGCGTGCGCGGATGACGCCGTCGGAGCCGTCGAACCCGGGAAGGCGCACCGGAGGCCCAGAGCCCCAGAAGTAGCGTTTTGCCGAGCGCGAGGCGCCCGCGCGGGCAAATCCCTCCTACAGGCGTCCAGCAGGCACGGTCGACGTGGGGTTGAACCCGGGTCGAGTCGAGTGGAATAGAGGTGCACGGATCCGCGCTTCTTAACCGCCGAACTCTTCTCGTGATGCTCGTGGCCTGCTCGGCTCTCGCGTTCACGGTCGTCCGCCCCGCTCACGCAGCGGCGGCGCCGATCCAGCTCGGCGCATACGTTCCGAATGCCCCCGAGGACGGCAACGCGCTCGACGACTACGCCGCCATGGTGGGGGGCATGCCGGGGATCGTCATGAAGTACAGCAACGTCACCGACCCGCTCCTCACCCCGACTGAGATCTCCAACCTTCAGTCCCGTGATGAGGCCGCGATGGTGACCTGGCAGCTCTACAAGTCCGGGTGGAGCGGCCCCACGATCTCGCTGTCGGATATCGCCGCCGGCGACTATGACCGCGATCTGCGCCGCGCCGCGGACCTGGCGAAGACGCTTCCGTTTGAGGTGATGATCCGCTTCGGCCACGAGATGAACGGCGACTGGTACCCGTGGAGCGGCAAGCCCTCCGCCTACGTTGCGGCATGGCGCCACAGCGTTTCGGTCTTCAGGCACGAGGGTGCCGACAACGTCAAATGGGTCTGGTCGCCGAACGTCGAGCAGGGCAGCTACCCGTTCGCTCGTTACTTCCCGGGCGACGCCTGGGTCGACTACGTGGGCCTCGACGGCTACAACTGGGGCACGTCTGGAGTCGGGACCAACCGATGGCAGAGCCTGTCTCAGGTCTTCGCCGCCTCGTACAAGCATCTGACCGAGATGAGCAGCAAGCCGGTGATCATCTGCGAGACGTCCTCCAGCGATGCCGGCGGCGATAAGGCGCAGTGGATCCGAAACGGCCTCCTGAAGACGATCCCGCAGGATTTCCCCCGCGTGCGAGCGGTCATGTGGTTCGACCGCTCGATGGAGCAGGACTGGCGGGTCAACTCCTCCCAGGCCTCCTTGGAGGCGTTTCGAAGCGTCGTCTCGAGCTCGGTCTACGGCGGCCCGGACCCCGCACCCACCGCCTCGGCGGCCAGCGCAGCGGTGCGAAAGCTTCGGGTGACGCGATCACGGACGAGCGCAGGCACGACGTCGCGAGCCCCGCTTCGCGCCAAGGTGGTCTATGGGCTGTCCAGACGGGCCCCGGTGCGGATCGCCGTGCGCGGCACTCGTGACGGCTCGATAAAGAGGGCCGTCACGATTCGCAAGGCGAAGCAGAGGGGTCGCATCTCGCTTTCCAAGGTGGTGGGCAGAAGCCGCATTCGGCGCGGCAGGTATTGCGTCGTGGCGAAGGTCGCCGGGCCGGGAGCGCGCCACTCGAAGGCGCGACAGGTCCGGTTCCGAGTCGTCTAGCGGGCGGGCCGCTCGAGTCAGAGTCGCTCGAAGGTCGGAGCGTCGAGAGCCGCCAGCGCCGCCAGCTCCTCGTCGGTGTCGAGCCGAGGTTCCTCGGCGTCATCGGGCCGCAGGCCTTCGATCACGTCCCTGGCCATCACGAGCGCCTCGACGCACAGTCCCGCCAGCCACCCCCACGCGACACCGTCGAGGCCGCCCAGCATTGCGCCGGCCGCGCCGCCCCCGAGCTCGAGGACCGTGCCGCCCCAGACGACGGGGAGCGCCGACCTGAGCCGCTTGTGCACCCGATGGATCGCGACGTAGTGCGTCTTGAAGGTGAGCGGGAACACGCCGAGCGCCAGGATGTGAAGCGTCGTCGTCGCCTGGTCGGCGTAGCTGGGGCCGAAGATCGCCAGGGCAGGTGACGCCGCGGGGATCAGCACCAGGTTTGCGATCAGCCCGAACCCGAGCGAGATCGCGAACGTGAACCTGAACCGCCGCGCGAGGCCGGCCGCGTCGGCCGATCCAATCGCGTAGGCGACCATGCTCAGCGCAAGCGGGACCATGACCAGGAAGCCGGCGATCATCCAGGCGATGTAGAAGCTCGCGTTGGCGCTTGCTGAGAGGAGCACGACGACCAGGATCGGCATCACGAGGTCGGCGGTCTCGAGCGCCAGGTTGACCGCCGCGTGAGAGGCGGCCGAGGCCCGCATCTGGATCAGCAGGCCGAAGTTCGGCCGCAGCCCCTCTCCGTCGCGCCTCGCGTAGACGCGAACCAGGACGAGCAGTGAGACCGCGATCCCGGCGCCCCAGGCGGTGTAGATCCATGGCGCGCCGGCATTCGAGGCCAGCACCGCGATCGCGACGAGCGCGACCAGCTTGATCAATGCGAAGACGACGTTCCGGATCAGCTGGAGGCCGCCGTGCAGCATCCCGATCATCGCCTGGTCGAGGACGAAGGCGAGCGCGGTGAGACCGACCCCCGCCGCGAAGAAGACGGTCGAGGGAACGCTCTCGCCGATTGCTCCGAGGTTCGAGGAGACCAGGGGGGCGATCAGGGCGAAGGTGAGCCCCAAGACCGAGCCCGCCGCCATGTTGATCAGGAGGGCGGCGTTCAGGAGCGAGTGATGGTGATCGTCCCGGCTCGGCAGCTCACCCATCAGGAGCGTCCCCAGTCCGAGCGTCCCCATGAACCCCAGCAGGGTCATCGCGGCGACCGCCGCACTCGCCACCCCGACGGCGCTCTGGCTGAAGTTGTGCGCGGCCACCAGCCAGAACACGACGCCGAGCATTGACGTGATCAGGGTCGTGCCGACCATCGATCCGGCGTTGGTGAGCAGGGTGCGATTGGATCCCGCCATGGCTCGGATTCGCTCTGTCAGGCTCGTCCAGCCCGCCGGGAGCCTCATCCCGACCTCAGTCCCGAAGTGGAGTAGATGGCGATCGGGCCGTTGACGAAGACCTTGCTCAGCCCGCGCGCGCCATTGAACTTGGTGAGTGGGGCCGGGCTGATCGGCTTGGTGCGGCTGAATGCGCCCGCCTCGTCGGGCTCGACGTAGTAGCCGAGCACCGGAAGCTCCCGGCTGAGGCGGCGGTCGACCACGATGTAGTCGATCAGGTCGTCCTTGATCGCCTGTCGGTCGCGCCGGTCGAATCGCCTGCTGAACAGGACCCGCGTGACCGGGGTTCCGTTGATCCGTCCGAAGACGGGATTCAGGTCGCCGTAGGAGGTCATCAGCGTGCCGTTGGATCGATCGACCAGAACCCGGCTGTGCGGGGGCAGGTTGTCGGCCGCGAACCGCGCTGCGTCCACGCCCTGGGGGCTGATCGAGCGGTCCTCGGCGCCGACGAGAAAGGGTCCGGGCTGCCTGGTCGCCGGCAGCTCACCGATGATGAATCCGCCCAGGAAGACCACCACCGCGACCGCGGTCAGCGCCAGGGCCGTGGCGTTGCGCCTCAACCACCGTTTGGGCCAGCGGAAGTTGCAGAGCACGACGCCGGCGAAGAACGCGACCCCGACGAATACGAACTCCGACGCACGCTGTGAGGTCTCCGACCCGGCCTGGGTCAGACGCATTGCGAGAGTCACCGGATAGAGCACCGCCGTCAGGGCCAGGACTCGCCACAGCGGACTGGAATCGGGGGCCCGCCACGTCCGCCTCAGGCCGAGCGGGATCAGGGCGAGCAGGGGGATCACCGACCCGATCGCGAGCGCCCGCGCTCCCAGGGTGTTGCTCTGCCCGCTCCCCGTGAAGAGGGTCTTCGATCCGGAGCCGCCGAACACCAGCCGCAGCGTGGAGTCGACCGCCCCGGTGATCACCTTGCCGAGCTCGGCGATCGTGACGGCGCCGGCGGCCAAGGCGAACCACGTCACCGCCATCCCCACCATCAGGAGCGCGGGGAGCCCAGGACCGTCGAGGAACGGACGCCGTTGTGCCACCAAGGCCCCGCCGCCATTGGCCCCGAGCCCGGCGCCGCGCGTCACGGCGCCGGCCTTGCGAGCGGCGAGGACGGTGAGCGCCGTCCAGGCGGCCAGGAAGGCGAGCAGCGCGTACGAGCTCATGTGATGGGTGATCGTCACCGTGGCCGCCAGCAGCGCCATCGCCGCGACGAGCCCGCGCACGGGACGCGGTCCATCCGGCCACTCGGGCTCCGACCAGCGGACGGTGACGAGCAGCAGGGTTGCCGCGATCATCAGCGCCAGTGACTCGTAGGCGAACTGGGCGTCGAAGTAGAGGAAGCTGGGGTTGCAGGCGTAGACGGCGACCCCTATGCCCCCGGCGCGGGCCGATCGGGTGACCCGCTCGATGAGCAGGAACAGCACGAGGACGAACGTCAGCCGGGCGAGTCCCAGGACGACCAGGCCCGCGTGGAAGATGCTGAGCCCGGCCAGCTGGGCAACGGACGCGGTCAGGGCCTCGAGGCCCGGGAAGCCCGCGGTGCTCACGATCAGCGGGTTGGCCGTCAGCAGGTGGCCGGTCAGGAGCACTTCGTTGGTGGCGCGCCATGTGCCCAGCTCGTCGAAGCGAACGAACCCGGCCGGACTGGCCAGGATCTTGACGGCGAACAGGGAAACGCCCAGGATGCCCACGAGCGCGATCCGCTCCGCTCGCGACGCGGACGTCGAGAGGAGGCGGAAGACGACCGGCGCGTAGATCGCCACCAGGCCACCCCAGAAGAGGGGCTGCGCGCCGGTCGCGCCCTGGCGCGCCGCGTCGTTGCCGTGGGCGATCATCACCAGGCCGCCGGCGGCGAGGAGGGCGATGGCCGGTGCAGCGCCAAGCCGCCAGTGCATCCCCGTGCCGGGCTTCGGCCGGGCAACCCGGCGCGCCCGCGGGCGGTGCTTGGCCGCAGGGCGCTGGGCGCCGGGGTCGCGCGTCCTCAGGAGCATCAGCCGCCGTCCCCAAGCCGGAGGGCGACACGGTGGTAGCGCCGTCCGCCATGGTCGAGCCGGGCTGTAAGCGGCCCCGCGCCCGAGATCGCCTCGGCGGCCAGCTGTGCCTGCCAATCCTGGTTTGCCTCGAGGCGAAGCCGCCATTGCCGGATCGTTCGGCCACCTCGCATCACGCTCAAGCTGTACGCAGCCGTTCGCCCCTCGTGATTCGAGACGCCGACATTGACCGGCGAGGAGGTCTGCGAGGGACCGACAGGGACCAGCCACAGAGAGGAGAAGTGGGCGTCGTCGGCCTGCCGATGGGCGCCCTCGGTCGCGATCGCGATCGCCCAGCCGCCGATTCCGACCGCGGCGAGCATCGCCAGCAACGAGACCACGCCGATGCGAGGGATGCGAAGGGTGGGCTGCTCGGTGTCGGCTGGCATTCCGTCTCGCCGCCGGAGCGCCACGACGGAGGCGAGCACCGTGACGAGGGCCAGCAGCGTGGCCCACACCGGGCGGTCGAGTGGGATCGCGAGCTGCACGATCAAGCCGCCGACGGCGGACACGCCAACGCTGAACGCAACGCTCAAGACGAGGCGAAGGTCCAGGCGGATCTCCCCGGGCAGGAAGAGCGCGCAGGTCAGCGCGTAGCCGGGGAGGATCAGGACGAGGGGCAGGAGCACGGCGTCACGGGCCGGCCCGCTGGCCGGCGACAATGCCACGGCGAACCCGACCGCGGTGCATGCCAGCACTGCCGTCAGGTCTCCCCACCAGGGCGCCGACAACCGCCGCACGACTACCTCTCCTGCGAAACAGCGATCGTGTCGTAATAGAAGCGCTCGAGCTGAGGCACGACCGCTTCGCGCGTGTAGCGGCTCGCCCGTTCCTTCGCCTCATGGCCGAGGCGCTCGCGCAGCGCCGCGTCGTCGATCAGTCGGGCCATCGCCACGGCGAGGGCCCTGGAGTCCCCTCCGGGAACCAAGAACCCGGTCTCACCGTCGTCGATCATGTCCTCATGGCCACCGGGCGTCGTGCCGATCACCGGCCGGCCGTTGCTCATCGCCTCGTGGACCACGGTCGCGAGCGGCTCGGGCCACTTGCTGGGAAACACTCCGAAGAGCGCCCTCTCCCACATCGCCATCACGGTCGCATGGGGAACGGCGGTCAGGGCCGTGATGCCCTCCGGAAAGCGTTCCGGAGAGTCCGGCGTCTTGATTCCCACCATCACCAGCGGAGGCGGATCCTCGAGGCCCTCGTAGGCGGCGATCAGCTCGTCGATTCCCTTCAGTCGCCTGAACGCCCCGACGAACAGGATGAACGGCTCTCCAGGCAGTTGATCGAGAATCTCCTTGTCGACCGGCACCTCGGCCTCGTCCACGTGGAAGTTGGGGATCACCACAGACGGCACGCCCGGGATGTCGAGGTCGCGGTTCAACACCGAGGCCACGTAGTGGCTGACGCTGTGGATGGCGGATGTCTTTCGCCGCAGCAGGGGCCGGACGCCCAAGACGCTTGCAGCGGCGACCGAGCCCTTTGCCAATCCACGCCCCGACGTCGAGCAGGCGAGGCACTTCGCGGGGGCTGGGCCCGAGCAGATCTCCGTTCCGCGCACCATGGTGCGCATTGCGCAGACGTTCCCGTACTCATGCCCCCAGATCACGAGCGGAATCCGCTTTCCGATCAGCGCCGCCGCCGCCGAGTGGGCAAGCCATCCGTAGGCGGGGACGAGGTCGGGCTTGAAGTCGTTGATCAGGCGCCGCAGGTGCCACACGGCCTCGGGGTCGGGAAACGGGGGTGGGGTGTGCCGGCGCGGGTCCTCTGAGATCCAGCGCATTCGGCTGGGCAGGTCGCGGATGCGGTGAATCTCGACCCCGCCGGCCTCCTCGAAGGCCGGGGCGTCGGCATGCCACGCGGTGGCGATCGCCACCTTGTGCCCCAGCCGAACGAGCTCCTCGGCGAAGAGCTCGATGCAGCGCCCCGCGCCCCCGATGTAGGGACGGTACTCGTCACTGACCATCAGCACCCGCAGCGAGGAGGGCGGGGCAGGGGCGATGCGCGGAGGGGTCGCTCCGGATCGACGCCTTCGCCGTTGATGCCAGCGGCTCCGCGCGTAGGCGAGCGGTCCGTAGGCCATTCCGCGAAGCTCCAGGCGGACGAGCGGTGCCGGGAAGTCCGCCTGCCGACCGGCGTTCTTCGCCGAGCTCGGAGAGAGCGCGAAGGCGACGCCCTTGGGGAGCTTTCGCAGCAGGTCGCCGAGCAGCGAGGGGTGGGTGACGATCGCCTTCGTCAGGCACGCGGTGAGACCGATCCCGTAGCCCCACACCCTCTGCTCGAGCTCGTGGTAGTCGCGCGGATGGGCATGCCAGACGATCGCCGCGGGCTCGTGAACGACCTGGCGTTCGGCGAGCAACACGCGGAAGAGGGCCTCGATGTCATCGCCGTCATGGGCCAGCGTGCCGGGGCCCAGGGCGGGATCGAATCCACCCTGCGCCAGCAGCAGGTCGCGGCGGAAGGCCATGTTTCGCCCCGCGCCGAGGTCGCCGACGTTGAACGGGAAGAGCGGTTGGTCCGCGGGCGGATCCAGGAGGTCGTAGACGCGAGTCTCGAAGCCCCGTGCTCGCCCCCCGAAGCCCTCAACCCACCGTTGGGCCGGGGTCTCGAGGGCGCCGGGGAGTGTCATTCCCGAGGTCGCTCCCACCCGATCGCCGCGTCCGAACGGGGCGATCAGCGTGACGAGCCAGTCGCGGTCCACCTCGACATCGTCGTCGGCGAAGACGACGATCTCTCCGCTTGCCTCGTCGAGCCCCCGGTTGCGGGCATTCGAGAGTCCGGGCTCGGGCTCGCGGACCACGCGAACCGCGACCTCGCCGTCGAACTCCGCTGCGGCGATGCCCACTGCCGCGTCGGCCTCCGAGGCGTTGTCGACCACGATCACCTCGAGGCGCTCGGCCGGATATCGGCAGCTCAGGATCGAGCCCAGGGTCATCCGCACCGAATCCGGGCGGTTGCGAGTGCAGATGACGACCGAGAGAGAGGGGGCGTCGCGCAGAAGCTCGTCACGCGCCGCGGCGCACGGAGGCGGCTCGGGGCCGGCGATCCCCTCGGCGGTGACGTCGCTTCGCGGGAGATCGTCGCCGCCGAGATGCCTAGTCACCTCCGGGCTCAGCTCGGATCGGATCCGGGCTGCCAGCTGGTCAGCCGAGAGCCCGCCCTCGGGGAGCTCGACCTGGATCAGGCCGAGCGGCTTTCCGTGAAGGCGGACCAGGCACAACGACGACGCGAACGAGATGTCCTGTCCCGGGCCGCCGGAGGAGAGTTCCGGCAGGGCCGCGCCCAGCTCGACGTCGTCCATTCGCACCGGCGCGAACCCCGGCGACTCCGGCTCGGCTCGATGGCGCTCGACGACGCTCATCGCCGGATCACTGCCTGAAGCGGAGCGGCGAGCCGGGCGTGGAGGAAGCCGAAGGCGCTCGACGCGACCCCGACGACGATCGCCAGGGCGCGAAGACCGCCGTTCGGGTCGCCGTCCAGGAGCTGACGCAGGCCCCGCGCGATGCCACGCGGCAGCACGACGCCGAGATGGCGGCGCTCGGAGCTGAGCCCGTCGCGAGATCCCACGAACGCGGCGAGCCGGGCCTTTCCAGCACCCTCTTCGAAGCTGCGCCGAAGAAAGTAGGAGAGCGATGCGCGCTCTCGCGTCACCGTGTGATGCACCTTGGCCTCGGGCTCGTACAGCCAGATGAACTCCGGCCAGCGCTGCTTGACGCGGATCGCCAGGTCGGTGTCGTCGGGAACGTTGCCCTGCGCACGCACCACCCCCCGTGAGCGGATCTCGCGCGGCTGCCCTCCGGCGCCCGCCTCGCGAAAGCCACCGATTTCCTCGAGGGTGCGCTTGCGCACCGCCATGTTGGCTCCGATCGGGTTGCGCACCGGGGAGAGGCGGTCGGGAAGGCCCGTATAGCTGCATCCGAAGACCCAATAGAACTCGGTGGGCAGCCACGCGGGCACCCCGTTCGCCCATCGGGGAAGCAGCGCACCGCCGGCTCCCACGGCCGTCGGATCGGCGAAGCACGCGGACAGGTGCTGGAGCCAGTCAGGCTCGGGTGCAGCGTCATCGTCGACGAATGCGACGATCGACCCCTTGGCGGCGGCTATGCCGGCGTTGCGCGCCCCGGCGAGGCCGCGGGCGTGACCGTTCTCGATCACGGTGGCCGACGGGAACTCCGCATTTGCCGCGGCCAACAGCCGGGGGTTGTGGTCGACGACCACGATCACCTCGACCGGAGCGGCGGTCTGGTCGCCGAGCGCGGCCAGGCAGGCGCAAAGGTCGTCCCAGCGCGCCTGATCGAAGGTGGCGACGACGACTGACACGTCGACTTGGCGGGCGTCGACAAGGGGGGTCACATCAGCACTCATCGGCCGGAAGGTACCGGCCCATGAGCGGGCTCCATGCGGGCCTTGCTGGCCTGGCGTTCCGTGCCCATCTCCTGCTGGCGCGAAGTGACCGAGAACATGCAGGACGCCTATCCTCGGCGGGGTGCTGGGAGCGTCCCACCGAAGCTCGGAGCGCGTCCGCCGCGACCGGCTCGCCGGTGGGCTCGAGGTCCCGTCGCTCGGGCTCGGGGCGGGGCTCGACGTGCAGTGGCTCGGGGTCTCGGGATACAGGCTCACCTACGAGGGCGTCTCGTTGTTCATCGACCCCTACGTATCCCGGGTGCCCCTCCGGACGCTGATCACCCGGCGCGCGGCGGTGCCCGACCGCGCCATGCTCGACCGCTACATCTCCGCGCCCGGCCCGGTGGCTGGGGTGCTGGTCGGCCACACCCACTTCGACCACGCCGTCGACGCGCCCGCGATAGCGAGGCGCTTTGGGGCCAGGGCGTACGGCTCAGCGTCGCTTCTTCGCCTCATGGATCTGCATGGGCTCGCCGGCCTCGCGGTCGAGGTGGCTCCCCATCGGCCGTACGAGCTCGGGCCGTTCGTGGCCACCTTCGTTCCGAGCCGTCACTCGAAGCTCCTGTTCGGGCGCCGCGTGCCGTTCGACGGCGAGCTCACCTGCGATCACCTCGACGGCCTCTCGCCCAGCGCCTACAGGTGCGGCCAGGTCTGGGGGATCCGGATCGAGGTCGCCGGGATCAGCCTCTACCACCAGGGGAGCGCCAACCTGGACGACGACGAGCTCTCGAGCGATCGGGTCGACGTGTTCCTGGCGGGGGTCGCCGGCCGTACGGTCACCCCGCGCTACTGGGAGCGGATCCTCCCTCGGCTCGATCCGCGGATCGTCGTACCGACCCACTACGACAACTTCTTCGCGCCGCTCGGGCGAGAGCCGAAGCTGATGCGTCGCGTCGGGCTGGACGCCGTTCCCGAGGAGGTGGCGGCGGTATCGGCGGACGCGAGGGTGGCGGCCCTGCCGCGGGTCGACGAGGGCGGGTAGCCCGCCGCGCGCCGCCTTGCGCGGGCCCCGACAGCGCTCCCGTCTGCGCGTGGCGGTCGAGGAACCGCGATTTGGCGACGGCTACGCGGGCTGTGGGAGTCTGTACACGAGAGGCTGGTCACTGCCGACCATGACAACACCGTGTACGTCTACGACAACCTGGCCGTGTGGCTCCAGAACGCCGGCTACTACACGGGAGTGATCGGCAAGTACCTGAACCAGTACTCGGCCTCGGACGGGGTGCCGCCCGGCTGGTCGGACTGGGAGGTCGCCACCCCGCACGAGCAGGCCGTCTACGACTAGCGACGAACCGGACGGGATCCGGGTTCCTTCCAGGCCCCCCGGGCTCACCTTCCCAAGATCTCACCTCGACATCCCGGCGCCAGCCGCGCCGGGCAACGTCGACGACGCCTACCCCCCGGGGCTGGTGTCGACCTCGGCCGGGTAGCCGACGTTCCCGGCCGGGTCCACGGCGCGGATCGCGACGTAGCGCTGGTGGGTGCGCAGGTCGTAGGTCTGCTTCGTTCCGACCGCCTTCGGCTTCAGGTTCGGCGACGGAAGGCGCTTTGCCGCGGCGAAGTTGTGCGCCGTGATCGGATGCGCCGAGGTCGCGATCTCGTAGTGGCCGGCCTTGCCGCAGTTGAAGTTGCCGCCCGGCGCCTTCCAGCGGAGCGTTCGGCTGCCGGCGGAGAGGGCGGTGGGTGTCGAGGGCGGGGTGCCGTCGGCGTTGTAGTTGCCGGTCTGGTGCGGGTCGTGGCGGAACTGGGCCCACTCGGTTTGGCATTTGGCGAGCTTCGGGAGCTTCCACTCGAACAGGTAGCCCTCGCGGGTGATGTCGGCCATACGCCCGTCGTTTGAGAAGGCGGCTGGCGCGAACAGCCAACCCCCGGTCACCTTCGGGAATCCCCCGATGTCCATCCCCGTCGTGCCGTCGTAGGCATGGAGCTGCCCGAGGCCGGTTCCGGCGACGACCTGGTTGTCGGCCGCGGTCTTGTCGACCCTGGCGATGTCCGAGGAGGACAGGAACTGGAAATCGTCCGTGATCCGCGGCCAGGCGGGAAGCGGCGCGCCGGTGGTCGAGTCGTAGGCGCCGATCAGGTGGTTGTAGGGGGCGTTCTGGCCAGACAGCAGCAGGTTCGCAACGTCGCTGAGCGAGAGCCCGTACTTGACCATGTCGAGCGTGCCGCCGGGAATCAGCTTGCCCAGCACCGCCGATTCGAAGAGGTTGATCGTGCCGCTTCGGTCAGTCGCGTTCGAGCCCGGTCCGTAGGCGCCCTGCTGGACGGCTCGGATCTGGTCGCCGGAGGCGTTGAACTCCTCGATCGTCGCCGAGCCGGTGGTCGAGGCGACGATCACCGGCTGGCCGCCGATTCTGGCGACGGCCGGGTTCTGCCCCGGTCCGATCAGGGGCAGCGTCGACTGTATCGCGCCGTCGAGCTCGACCGGCCACCCCGGTACGAACGGGCCGCCGTTGTGGTCGTTGCCCTTCGGCCACACCGCATACAGGCGTGAGGAGCCTCCGGCCGCACCGGCGAGCAGCGCCGAGAGACCCTGCGCTGGGTCCTGGACCGCGCCGTAGGTTTCGTTGGTCGCCGCGATGATCTCGTCGCGACCGTCACCGTTCAAGTCGACGATCGCCGGCTCGTTGATCGACTCGGCGATCATCTGCTGGTTCTGCGGCACGCTCGGGTCGACCAGCGCCACCGGGAAGCCGGGCAGCGGCTTGCCGTGGCGATCGAAGGCGTAGAGGTGGCCGTCGAGCGAGGGCGCAACGATGTCGAGCGGCTTGTTCGGCCCCTCAAGATGACCGACCGCGGGGCTGGACAGAAAGCCGCACTTCGGGTGGACCAGGGGCTGGCTTTCGAGGCCCGGGCCACAGAAGCTGAGCTTCGATGAGACCGGGAATCCAGGCACCGGCTTGCCGCTCGGCTCCCAGGCGTAGATGTGGGTTCCGGCCGTCTCGACGACCTCCGGTGCACCGTCGCCGTTCAGGTCGGCGACGACCGGGCCTCGCGGAGGCTCACGCGGAGGCGTTCCGCTCGCCACCAGGGTGTGGACGCCGGCGGACGAGCCGTGGCCCGCGGCGGCGATCTGCGTCCGCGTGTGGACCGGCCATCCGGGAAGCTCGGATCCGTCCGGCCGATAGGCGTGGACCTTGCCGTCCTCGGTCGGGACGATCAGCTCCTGCTTGTTGTCGCCGTTCAGGTCCGCGTAGCGGATCGGCGCCTCGCCTCCGGTCCCCATCCGCTTCGGGAAGCCGCTCCGCAGGCTCGAGTCCCTTGCCGAGGTGAACACCCGCCGGTCGACGCCCGGGGTCGGGATCGACTGGCCGTTGACGACCAGGCGGACCGTGAACTCGTGCTTGAAGGGGTTGGGCTCTCCGGGGGCGAACGTGGGTCCGCCGGAGTCGGCGGGCGGGGAGTAGCTCGAAAGCGCGCTCCGGACCTGGTTCAGGTCGATCGAGCCGAAGCTGGTCACGGTCGTCGTCGAATTGCCGCTCTTGGCCGTATGCCATGCCGTCGGCGCCTCGCCGGCGCCCCATTGGAGCTTCCAGCTGAAGCTGTGGCCGGTGGCGAAGCGGGCCCGGGCGAGTCCGCCGATCTTGAGGCTCGATCCGGTGAGCGGTGCGTACCAGTCCGGGGAGTCGATCGCCGCCTCCGGCGGGACCTTGCCCGCATCCGCGAGAGACACGGCGGCGCCGAGGTCGACCCGTCCCCATCCGAAGTGGGTCGTCCACTGGTTGATGCTCGGGGCGCTCGGGTTGGCGGCCGGGTCGGAGGTGCCGAGGCTGCCCGTATTGCCTGTGGTGACCCGCTCGGCGGTCTGCTCGAGGATCTCCCGGACCTCGTCGGGGCGAAGGGTCACCCCGGGGCTGGCGTCGCGGGCGGCGCTGATCACCATCGCAGCCGCCCCCGCCGCCTTGCCGGTGTTCTCCGAGCCCGTCGTTCCCTCCATCGAGATCGAGCTCTTGCCGCCGTACTGGGTGGTGTTCGCGCCCCGGAAGTAGGTGGCGGCGGGGACCGAGGTTCCGGGACATCCAACCGGCGCCGGAATAGGGGCGCAGAGCCCCTGGAGAGCCTGGGCCGTCTGGTTGCCCGCGTCCTCTCCGAGCCCGATCGTGTCCGGGACGGTGCCCTGGATCAGCATCGCATGGCCGTAGTTGGCGGGATAGTTGTGATTGCCGGTGTTGAGGTCGTCCCCGGAGTAGGTCTGGACCACACCGTGGTCGTAGGCGTACTGGGAGGCGGCCTCGGCGAAGGCCGAGTGGTAGACGGATCCGTTCGCGCCCTCGATCACCGAGACGCCGCTGTCGGTCGCGAACAGCATCCCGAGGGCGAACGAGTTGCCGTCGGAGACGAAGGTGTCCCAGGTGCGGACCGGCAGGATCTGGCAGCGGGGGCAGACACCGATACCGCCAGAACCGTCGTTGCCGCGCTCGGCGGCATTCTCGGCGCGGCCCGTGCCGTGGTTGGCGGCGGCGAAGTAGCTCGAAGCGTCGTAGGGGTTGTTGTCGTTGTCGAAGAAGTCCCAGCCGGCGATATCGTCGACGTAGCCGTTGGAGTCGGCGTCGCTGCCGTCGGAGAAAGCGTGGATCAGGTCCTCGGCGGTGAGCGCACCCGCGGGACCGTGGCGGCCCGACCAGCTGACGCTGACCCGACTGTCGCAGACGTAGTCGAGGACGTTGAAGGCGCCGTCTCCGTTGGCGTCGTCGGTGTTCCCCATCGCGGAACAGCTCCCGGCCGGAACCGTTCCCGGGTCCGAGATCGCGCTCGATCGCGCGTGATTGGGGGTCGGCAGCTCGGCCTTGTTGAGGTGGATCTGGGTGCGAAGGGACCCGTTGTCCCACTTGATCCCGGTGTCGAGGATCGCAATCGTCACGTCCGTGCGGCCGCGCTCGAGCTTCCAGGCGCCCGAGGCGTTGAAGCCGGAGACCTGGGGCTTTCCGGTGTTCGGTCCGGTGAGGTAGGTGGCCGATGCCTGGGTTCGCGCCGACGGAAAGCCGAACAGGCCGAACGCTTCGTCGTAGATGTTCGTCGAGGGCGTGACCGTGCCGCCGTTCGCGGTCGAGTCCGGGTCGTCGGGCTCGGCGTAGTCGTAGCCGGCGTCGTTCGGGGTGTCGTCGCGCTGGACGCTCCCCGGAGCGAACTGCTGCGAGGTGTCGCTGGACGCCGGATTCTCGAAGTCGCGAGCGGCCGCGACGGCGCTCGCAACCGCGGCAGCGAGCAGCGCGCAGGCCCCCAAGGCCACCCACAGCACACGCCACCTCCCCGGACGGGCCCGACGATGCATTGACGCGAGTCTAATTGCGGGACAGTGGCCGATGCGCCGGTCCCCTGACCATCATCGCCCCACCGCGCTCCCTGGCGCTGAATTCACCTGGCGGCGGGAATCGCATAGGTTTGAGCGGAGTCAGCTGCGAAAGGGGAGCGCCCGTGGAGAGCAAGAGCCTTGATCCCGTCGAGTTCCGTCACGGGCAGCGGCAGCAGTGGGACAGCGCCGCGAGGGGTTGGCGCAAGTGGTCTGAGCTGATCGACGGGGCGGCCAGCGGGATCAGCCGGCGCCTCGTCGAGCTTGCCGGCGTCGAGCCGGGGGACCGGGTCTTGGACGTCGCCGCGGGGTACGGCGAACCGAGCCTCACGGCGGCCACGACGGCCGGCCCCGATGGCAGCGTGGTGGCGATTGACATCTCCGCGGAGATGATCGCCTTCGGCCGGGAGCGCGCCCGCACGGCCGGGCTCCACAACATCGAGTTCGTCGAGTCGGATGCGGCGTCGCTGGAGTTCCCGGAGAGCAGCTTCGATGCCGCGATCTCGCGGTGGGGGATCATCTTCGAGCCCGACGGCGAGGCGGCGGCGGCACGGGTGCGCGGCTTTCTCAAGTCCGCCGCGCGGATGGCGATCAGCTCCTGGGGGTCGCCGGATAGGGTGCCGTTCCTGGCCATCCCGATGAGGACCGCGATGCAGCGACTCGAGGTTGCTCCACCCCCACCGGGAACGCCCGGCCCGCTCTCGCGACCGACACCCGAGGCGCTGGGCGGGTTGCTCACCGGCGCCGGGTTCTCCGATGTCGAGGTGGAGGAGGCCGACATCAGCTTCGAGTGGGAGTCCCCCGAGGACTTCACCACCTTCGTCAAGGAGATCGCCCCGCCGATCAATGCGATCATCGACCCGCACCCGCCGGACGTGCAGGACGAGACCTGGACGGCCATTACCGACGCCGTCCGACAGGAGGCCGCCGGTGACGGGACCGTGAGGTTCCACAACATGGTCCTCCTGGCCGCGGGGACCGCCTGACGCTACGAAACTTCGTGACCAGCTGATGGTGCGTAGCTCCTGCTGAGGCGCGCACGCCCCGGCGTCAGGGTCGAAGTCGCACCGGCAGCGTCTTGAGCTGATTGATGAACGGCGACTCGGCGAACTGGGGCGTCCCCGCCAGCTCCATCGCTCCGAAGCGCGCCAGCGTCTCCTCGAGCATGATCCGCAGCTCGAGGCGAGCGAGGGCGGCGCCGAGGCAGAAGTGACGCCCGCCGGCGCCGAAGGCCTGGTGATCGGGGTTGCGGGTGACGTCGAAGCGGTCGGGGTCCTCGAAGCGTGACTCGTCGCGGTTCGAGGACACGTACCACATGACCACCTTCTCGCCCTCCCGGATCTTCTGCCCGGAGAGCTCGGTGTCCCGAGTCGCGGTGCGGCGGAAATGGGCGAAGGCGGGGAACATCCGAAGCGACTCCTCGACCGCGCTCGGGACGAGGGTCGGATCGTCGAGCAGGAGCTGCCGCTGGTCGGGGTTGTCGATCAATGCCCGCATGCCGCTGCAGTAGGTGGCCTTGGTGCTGTCGTTGCCGGCCGCGACGAGCAGGAAGAAGCCCATGACGATCTCGTGCTCCTCGAGGCGCTGTCCGTCGACCTCCGCATGGACGAGGACGCTCGTGAGGTCGTCGGTCGGACGCTCGCGTCGCTCGGCGATCAGCCGCCGACAGCGCTCGAATATCTCCGGCATGTCGCGCTCCATGACCGACTCGACCCCCTCGGGGTTGAGGTCCGGATCGCTCGCGCCCAGAGTGCTGTTCATCAACCTCGCCCAGATCGCATCGTCCTCCGGCGGGATCCCCATGAAGCTCCCGATCACCCGCGAAACCACCGGCTGGGCGACGTCGGTGACCAGGTCGCAGGTCTCGCGATCTGCCAGCCCGTCGAGGACTCCGGCGACGATCGCGCGGATCGCGTCCTCGTGCTCGGCGATCCGTTTCGGCGTGAAGCCGCGCTGGAAGAGCATCTTCAGCCGGTCGTGCTTCGGTGGGTCCATGCCGATGAACATCGCCTGAGTGAGCTCGAGCGGGATGATCGCCTTGGTCAGCGCCGTGATCCCGCCCACCTCCGACGAGTACGTCTCCCAGTCGCGAGTCACCGCGTGGACGTCGTCGGCCCTGGTCACCGACCAATAGCCGGCCTCGTCGGGGTACTCGTTGATCCGCGCCGTCCAGTGGACCGGGCATTTCGCCCGGAGCTCCCTGAACAGCTCGTGGGGCGGGCCGTCAGGCCACAGCTCACGCTCGGTGATCTGGAGCTCGTCGAGGTCGGTGGGGCGTGTGGACATGGGATTGTGGTCGAGATTCGCGCCTGCTCGTTGCTGAGCCTACCGCGACGGCAGCGTGGCCACCCGAGCTCTGGTCCGTTGACCGCCCGCGTCCGTGGCAGGTTCGCTCGGAACCGATGGCTCGGCCACGGCGGCCGAGGCGGTGAGCGTGGCCGTCGAAGTCGCGCGGCGCTTCGAGGCGAAGCTTGTGCTCGTCAGCGCGTTTCAGGGCCCGGGCGGGATCCCCAAGGACTCGGGGGACGCGGTCGAGGTCCAGTGGGCGCTGAGCCCGTTCCCAACACGATCATCCACACCGCGCCCTGCTCGGTCTTCATCGTGAAGACGATCTAGCCGGAGGCTGGCGATGCGGGTCGAGGACCAACGACCACCGGCGTTCCACGCCGGGGAGAGAAGGTGATGTTGCGGCGCGCGATGCCCTCCGGCCGACGCCGCGCGCCCCGCACCGCGCATCGGCGAAGCGTCTCGCGCAGGACGATCCGCATCTCGAACTCGGCGAATGCGGCGCCGAGGCAGCGCCGAACCCCACCGCCGAAAGGGATCCACGCGTAGGTTTCGGGACCCTCGTCGAGAAACCGCTCGGGCCGGAACTCCAGCGGCGCGGGGTAGATGTCCTCCCGGGTGTGCGTCAGCCAGATCGCCGGGGTCACGTCGGTCCCCGGCGGCAGCGTGAAGCCATCGACTCGCAGCTCCTCCCGCAGTCGGCGACCGGCGAGCGGGATCACCGGGCGCAGGCGCAGTGCCTCGGAGATCACCGCCCGCAGGTAGGCCTCGTCCCCGGCGTCCAATTCGGACCGCAGGCGCTCCAGCGCGGGCGGGTGACGCAGAAGCAGGTCGAAGGTCCAGGCGAGCGCCGTCGCGGTGGTTTCGTGCCCCGCGAGCAGCAGGGTCATGAGTTGGTCGCGAAGCTCGGTGTCACTGATCGGCTCACCGTCCTCGAAGCGGGCGGCGACGAGCATCGAGAGGATGTCCTCGCGATCATCCAGCTCAGGGTCGGCGCGACGCTCGGCGACCTCGGCGGCCAACAGCTCGTCGACCTCGGCGTTTCGCCGCTTCAGCGCGGCGAGCGGGTCGGGCCCTCCGAAGCGCCTGGCGAGGAGAACGCGCACCTGGAGCAGCGGCGAAGAGGTCTGGGTGAGCAGGTCGCCGAGCAGTTCCCGCAGCCTCGCGACACGCCCCGGGTCGCTGACGCCGAACACGGCCCGCAGGATCACCTCCAGCGTCAGCGCCTGCATGCGCGGGTGGATCGCGAAGGTCTCGCCGACCGGCCACGACTCGATCTCGCGGGTCGCGAGCTCCGTGATGATCCCCTCATAGGCCCTCATCCGCTCACCATGAAAGGCGGGGAGCATCAACCGCCGGCGTGCGAGGTGCTCGCCGCCCTCGAGCAGCAGGATTGAACGAGCACCCACCACCGGTTCGAGGCTGGCGCTTCGCCCCGGGGGAAGGCCGTTCTCGCGGCCCTGGTAGAGCGATCGGACCGCCTCGGGATCGGACACCATCACCATCGGCGTCTGGAAGCCGAGGAAGGTGACGCTGAAGGCGTCGCCGTGACGGCGCCGGCATGTGTCCATGAACTTGATCGGGCGAAACAGCCAGTCCAGGGTCTGGACGGCCGGGGGCGCCGCTGGGCCGGGTGGAAGCGTCACTGCCTGGAGGATCTCATGTCGGGCACACTCCCCACATGGGTCGCTCACGGGGATGGCGATACGCAGCGGCAGCATTCTGGATCGCGAACGGTCTGAACCACTTCCGGGCCCCGAAGTTCTACGAGGCGATAGTCCCGCCGCCGTTCGAGCGCTGGAGGGGCGAGGTCAACGTGGCCTCCGGCGCGGCCGAGCTGGCCGGCGGGCTGGCCGTGCTGCCCGACCGCACCCGCCCGGCCGCCCGCCTGTGGTTGATGGGAACGCTCGGAGCGGTCTATTGGGCCAATGTCCACATGGCGTTACGGCCCGAGAAGTTCCCGCGCGTCCCGCCGGCCCTCCTGTATGCACGACTGCCCGTGCAGGGCCTGTTCGCCTGGCTCACGTGGCGTGGGACCCGATAGCGGGGGTCGCGAGCCGGAGCGCCTTCGCCGCCGGCCTGCTCGGCGCGGGCTCGGACTCGCTGATCGTCGAGGGCGCCGGCCACTGGCCTCATCGCGAGGGTGAAGACGCGTTCCTTGCCCGCCTGATCCAGTTCGCCGGCGAGGTCGATCAGACCAACGGCGTCAGTTCCCCGGAGGACTCCCCCTCGAGCTGATCTCGAGCGCCCACCGCTCCTGATCGGCACCAAGGAGGCGGCGTGGGGCGCCCGGGACGGGCGGCCCGGCGACGCTCAGGAACGGCCCGCCCCGGGTGGAAACTCCCGCGCCGCTTGCCGTCGCAGGATCTCGATCCCAACCACGGCGAGCGCCGCAAGCACCACGATCACTCCGACCTGGCCGAGGTTGTTGATGCCCGGGATGAACGACAGCCAGAGCAGGAACAGCGCCGCCACGACCGAGTAGACGGCGACGGGATGGTCTCGCAGGTACGGGGCGAGGAAGCGTCGAACCGCGACCTCGTGGCGGCCCGGTCCCGCCAGGGCGCCCCCGCCGATGAACGCGACGCCGATCGCGAGGACGAACAGGGCCCGCTGGCGAAGCCCCGCGGAGATGATGTCCCAGACCGACGTGATCGCCGGCTTCACCGTCTCCGAGGCCGCGACCGAGTCCACTCCGTTGCCGATCAGACGCCTGACCAAGAGAACGAAGAGCGTCGCCACCACGATCCCGCCTCCGGCGGCGATCAGAGCCTCGCGGCGCCATCCCTTCGCCAGGTAGATGGCCGCCAGGTAGAGCAGGAGCGCCAGCAGCGGCAGCACGAAGCCGAGGTTTCGCAGCAGGCTGACGAGCTTTTGAAGCCCCGAGAGCTGATTCGAGCTCATCAGAACGAGCTGGCCGGGCGTCTGCACGGCCTGGCGGTTGAGGACCGTGTTGATCCGCGACTCAGCGGAGGAGAGCGCGGCATCGAGCCTTGAGACGTTCGCGGTGCTGGGGTTTGCGAGCACCGCGGCCGTGCGCTGGTTGAGCACCGTTACCTTGGCGTCGGCCTTGGACAGCCGGCCCTTGAGCTGGGTCAACCGGCCCTTGAGCTGGGAGGGGACGCTCCCTTCGACCCCCTTGATCGCTTCCTCGAGGCTCCTGATCTTCGCCTGGAGCTTCGCGGTGTTCGCGCGGAGGTCCTGGAGGCTCTGCTTCAGCTCGGGGCTCAGCGTCCCGGCCTGCGCCTGAGACAGCGTCGCCTGAGCCGAGGCGATCTTGCCCTGGGCCGTGGTCAGGCGCTGGCGCAGATCGGTTGTGAAGCTCTGGACCAGCCCCTGGAGCTTGGAGATCGTCGCCGGGTTCACCCCGAGGCGGGTCGCCAGGTCAGCGACCACGCTTCCGTAGTCGAGGGTGACATCGCCGCCCGTGGTCGAGACGTAGGCGTCCTTGTTCTCGATCAGGCTGACGAACTGCTCGTGGGCCCGAGCGATGGCGGTGGAGACCAGGCTCTGGACCTGGGGGGAGGCGAGCGCCCTCTCGGCCGCGTTTGTGGCGAGCTGCCTGGTCGCCGCGGCGACCGGAAGCGCCAGCGGCTGGGCGGCGCTCGGCAGCTCGTTTTCGATCTGGCCCTGGACGTCGACGTTGGCGTAGAGCTGATCGACGGTGTAGGTGGCGAGCGCCTGCTGGACGTCCGGGTCGGCGAGGATCTGGTCGGTCGTGCTCTTGATCTGGTTGGTATCCAGAGCCTCGCGCTGAACCCAGTTGGCGAAGATCGAAAAGACCAGGACCACCGACGCGAGCACGATCAGCGGCCACACCAGGCCGCGGCGGCGATGCTTCGGCTTTGGGCCCCGGGCCTCCATGTCACCGGCAGTACACCAGCCCGCCCGGCCGGCTTCATCACCCCGATCAGATGATGTCGGAGCGTGCGCCGATCGTAAAGCTGGTGGGAGCTAGTAGGGTCGCGGGAGCGTGGAGTCACTCCAGGCTTCCGCCCGCCCACTCCAGCCATGGGCAACATCTTCCTTCTCTCGCTCGTCGCGGCGGCCAACGCCACCCTGCTCGCCGCCGTGACGGTGATGCTCTTCCTGCCGAGCCCCAAGCGGCTTCTGCTCGGTTACCTCGTGGGCGCGCTCCTGATCAGCCTCACAACGGGGTTCGTGATCGTCTTCGCCGTTCATGGCAACGGGGCCACGAGCACCGCGCAAAACAGCCTCAGCCCGTCAATGGACATCACACTCGGGCTGATCGCCCTGGTGGTCGCCTATGTGCTTCATGGCGGTCACGACGAGCGGCTGAAGCGTCGGCGCAAGAAGAAGGACGAGGGGGCGGAGAAATCTCCCTCGAAGGTCGAGCAGCTGCTCGGCAGAGGCTCCGCTCGCGTCACCTTCGCGGTCGGCGTGGTGCTCACCCTGCCGGGCATCGCATATCTCGCCGCGCTCCATGACCTCGACGAGCTGAACTACGGGACCGTCCCGACGGTCCTGGTCATCCTCGGCTTCAACGTCATGCTCCTGATCTTGTTGGAGATTCCGCTGCTCGGCTACGCGATCGCGCCCGAGAGGACCGTGGTGGAGGTGCAGCGCTTCAGAGCCTGGCTGAGCCGAAACGGTCGGCGGATGGCGATCATCGGCGCTGCGGGTATCGGTGCCCTGCTGGTTGCGCGTGGTGTGATCGGGTTCCTCACGTAGCCCCACGACACGATCGGTCGTCGATGACGATCTGTGATCGCGGACTGCCAAGCTTCGGAACGATCTTTGGAGATCTGACGAGAGTCGGCGTTCTACCCGTTGCGGCGGGCGCCGCTCAGTGCTCGCGTGGCCGACGGGAGCGGTCTTTCGCGGCCATCAACTCCGAATCCGCTGCGGCGAGCAGGGTTGCCGGATCGGCGTCGGTGATCCCGGCGACCCCGAACGATATGGCGATCGCGCCGCCGCCGAGCTGTGCGTCGCGCACCTGCCCGGCGATCCGCGCCGCGGCGATGCCCGCCTCCTTTCGCGTCGTCTCGGGCATCACGATTGCGAACTCGTCGCCGCCGATCCGAAAGCAGTCGTCGGTGAGCCGCGACTCGTCGAGGATCCTGGCGACCGAGCGGAGGACCTGGTCCCCGCCGGCGTGGCCGAGTCGCTCGTTCACATCGTCGAAACCGTTGAGGTCCAGCAGGCACAGGGAGAACGGATGCTCATAGCGGCTGGAACGGGCGACCTCGACCGCCAGCCGCTCCTCGAACGCGCGGCGGTTGGGCAGGGCTGTCAATGAGTCATGACGGTTGTCGTGTGACTCGATTTCGTTCAGGGTCGCGTTTGAGAGGTGGGCGGCGATCAGCTCGCTCAGCAGCTCGAGCGTTTCGACATCGCCGTCGTCGAAGTGAAACGCCTCGGGCGAGTACACCTTGAGCACGCCGACAGGTTCGCCCCTTTGGACGAACGGCACGCAGATCATCGAGGCGGCGTTGACCCGGCGGCAGGCGTCAGCGTCGACGCGGGCGTCGTTGCCGGTGTCGTCGCTCCGCAGCACCCGGCCTTCCGTGAGGCACAGGCCCGAGAGGCTCGACTCCATCTTCGAGCTCGTCCCCAGATATGGCGCCGCCTCTCCGGTGGTGACCGCGTAGACCATCTCGTCCTCCTCGGCGAGCTCGATCACGCCCGCGCTCGCGCGAGTCAGCTCCTGGGCCCGCTCGGCGATCAGCTCCATGATCGCGTTCAGCTCCAGATCGCCGCCGGCGATCTCGGTCTGGGTTCGAATCAGCGCCCGCAGCTCGCTCTCTGTCTGAGGGGCCATACAAACCCTGATCGGCGTCGACGACCCATTTGCTTAGCCGCCAACAGGCGGAGAAGAGCGATGGAGGCGCGTCCGCGGGGCGGCGGCCGTTGCGCATCCAGCTGGGCCCTGACTTTGGCCCTCAGGCGGACATGAGAATGCTCTTAGAGAGAACCGGGAGGATTGCCGCGTGCCTACGATGCCGGAGAAATGAGGATCCTGATCGTCGAAGACGAGTCGGGCATCGCCGACTTCCTTCGACGCGGACTCGAGTCGGAGGGCTACGCGGTCGAGTGGACTGCCGATGGCAGGGATGGTGAGGCCCTCGCACTGAGCGGCGACTTCGACCTGGTGCTGCTCGACGTGATGCTTCCCGGTCGCGACGGGCTCGAGATCCTCGCATCCGTCCGCCGCTCGCTCCCCTTGCTGCCCGTGATCCTGCTCACCGCTCGAGGTCAGGTCGAGGATCGGGTTCGCGGCCTCGATTCGGGGGCGACCGATTACGTTACGAAGCCGTTTTCGTTCGACGAGCTCGCGGCTCGGGTGCGCGCACGCCTTCGTCAACCCGAGCCCGACCGGGGCACGCGGCTCGAGGTGGGAGACATATCGATCGACCTGCTTCGCCGCCAAGTCAGGAGGGGCGGGGTCGAGATTCGTCTCTCGGCCACAGAGTTCGGCCTGCTTGCCTTCCTGGCCCGCCAACCGGATCAGGTGGTGCCGCGAGAACGGATTCTGAAGGCGGTGTGGGGCTACGACTTCGACCCGGGCACGAACGTGCTCGGGGTGTACATCGGCTATCTACGGAGGAAGCTGGCGCGCTCCGGCCGTCCAGCGCCGATTGAGACGATTCGATCGGTCGGCTACCGGTTGAGCACGGGTGCCTGACTCGCTGATCGCCAGACTGCGCGGAACGGGGCTTCGTACCCGGCTTGCGGTCACGATCGCCGCGATCGTCCTGGCGGCGGCCGGGGCGACCTTCGTAACCGTGTACCGAGGAACCGGATCGCGGGTCAGGGACCAGATCGAGCGCGATCTGACCACCGAGGTGGACTCACTGACGGGTCGACTCTCCGAGCATGGCGCGGCGGGCCGCGGCATCACCGTGCTCCGGGCGCGCCACTCGATAGCGTCGGAGCCCGCGTTCGGGCCGTCCTCGCGGCTTGTCGTGGTGGACGTTCCGCCGGCCGGCATCGCTACCAACGAGCCGGAGCTTCTGGGGCTCGGGGGCGCCAACCGATCCGAGGAATCGGGCCCGGATCGGCGTCGAGAGGCGGGTGAGGCCCGGGCGATTCGCGACGCTCCACTCGGTCTGTCGACCGTGCATCTCGAGGATGCCGGGGATGTCGCACTGATGAAGCGGGCGCTGCCATCCGGCGGGCGCAAACCGGTGACGATCACGGTCGGTCAGCCGCTGGCGCCTGTCGATCGAGCCCAGGAGGGCCTCGCGAAGACCTTTCTGATCGCCGGCTCGCTCACCGTCGCTGCCGCGCTCCTGGCTGCGTTCTTCGCCGCAGCCTGGATCGCCTCTCCGCTTCGCCGGATGGCCCGCGCCGCAGGTGCAGTCGATGGGGGGGACATCTCTGGCCGCGTGCCTGAGCGGGGGGCCCGCGAGGTGCAACAGCTCGCGGAGTCGTTCAACCACATGCTCGACCGGCTTGAGGATGCGTTCGCACGACAACGTGCCTTCGTCTCCGATGCGTCGCACGAGCTGCGTACGCCCCTGACGGCAATCCGCGGCCAGATCGAGATTCTGGGCCGCTCCAAGGTTCCGAACGACAGCGAGGTTGAGGTCACTGCTGCGGCGGTCAATCGAGAGATCGCGAGGATGGATCGGCTCGTTGACGACCTGACTCTGCTGGCCCAGAGCGACGAGGGAATGGCATATCAAGAGGGTTGGATCGACCTCGAGCCGTTCGTCGCCGAGACCGTGGAGGTCGCGCGCGGCGCCGGTACGCGCGTGGAGGTCGGCAGCGTCCCCCGGGGTCGTCTGATGGGCGACGGCGACCGGCTCGCCCAGGTGCTGCGCAACTTGGTCCAGAACGCGCTCGAGCACACGGGGCCTGGCGGTCTGGTGCGCGTCTCGGCTACCCGGAGGGGCGATCGGGTTCGAATTTCCGTTGACGACGACGGACCGGGAATCCCCACCACTGAACGGGAGCTGATCTTTGACCGTTTCCATAGAACCGACTTCTCGCGTACCCGCAGGGAAGGGGGGAGCGGGCTCGGCCTCGCGATCGCGCGGGCGATCGTCGCGGCCCATCAGGGTTCGATCTGGGCGGAGGCATCGCCGCAGGGCGGGGCCAGGATCGTCCTCGAGCTCCCCCGCTTCGAGGCACGGTAGCCGAGGTCCTGGGCGCGGCGAATCCTCGCCGGCTCAGCCGGTGTAGGGATGGGTCGGAGTGGTGCCCGATGGGCCGAGTAGGTCGAAACCGTCTGGAATCCTCAATTGACCCGGTCGCTTGCCGGGGTGGTTCGTGCGCCCGTACTGCCAGACGATTCGCTTCGTACGCGGGTCGATGAGAGCGACCCGATCGCGGTAGTCGTCGGTCACGGCGATCAGGCCCCCCGGGAATCGCTCGGCGAGGCTGGGATGGTCGAGCATCCCATCGCCCGAGGCTGGGTGGTACGACCAGAGGATGCGGCCCTCGCGATCGAATTCGTAGATTCCCCCGGGACGAGCGTAGTCGGCGACCAGATAGCGATTTGGACCCAGCTGCTGCGGATCGGACGGATAGGCGATGGGCAGATGCGCGCTCCAGACGAGGTGGCCGCGACGAGTGAACTCGTCGACATACGAGCCGTTGACCTCGGAAACGAGGACGTCTCCGTTGGCCAGCGGGGTGTCGCCGTTCGGCGAGCCGAGGCTGCGCGGCGGATCGTGGGTGCAGGTTCCGGTCGTGCCGATCTGCGACGAACGGTGGCCGGGGCCCAGGAAGAGGACTCGGCAGTTCTGCGCGTCGGCGACTGTGACGGTTCCATCCCGCAGCAGGTAGGCGTCGTCGGGCTCGTGGAAGTACCCAGAGCTCGATCCGATCACCCCGGGATGCCCGAACGACGCGATCACGTTCCCGGCCGGGTAGCCGAGCTCCACAATCGCCTCGTTCTCCTCCTCGTTGGAGATGATCCCGTGCCCGTGATCGATGAAGAACGCGTCGTCGGGAAAGTAGAACCCTCCAGCAGGCGTCGGCCGAGAGCCCGGGTAACGCCAGAGGATTCGCTTGCGGGCGTTGACGACGAGCAATCGGTTGTTGCCGCGATCGGCGATCAGGAGGCGACCTTGAAAGGGGGTGTCAGAAGCGGCAGATGAAGGACGATCGGTGGGCCCAGACGGAGCGGAGGTGACCTGCTCGCTCCTGATCGCAACCACGGAGCTGAGCGGCGAGCCGCTCGGCCCGATGCCTCCCACCAGGTACCCGGTTGCGCCAACCGTCGCGGCTGCCGCGTTCGTTACCGGCGTCGGGAGATCGCCGGCTGGAGTGGCGCGGCCGTTGGACGGATCGAAACGGAGAATCGTGGCCCTCGCCCGTCCCCCTGCGGTTCCGCCCAGAACGTAGATCTGCCCCGCCAGTGAGATTGCAGAGGCGTGGGCCACGGGACCCGGTAGACGCCCGACGACCGACACCTGCCCGGTCGACACCCGGATCGCTTGGATTGCATCCGTCGGATGGCCGCTGGCGGTCTCGCCTCCGAACGCGTAGATCGTGTCCCCGGCCGTCGCGACCGCCGGGTAGCGAACCGGCACGGGCAGGTGCGCGACGGTGGTGAAGCTTCGGCCGTCGCTCGTCCGCAGAACGTCCGGGGAGGGGGCCCGACCGTCGTAGCCGCCAATCACATAGACCTGGCCGCCGACCACGGCGGCGGCCAGGTCCGAGCGTGGTGCCGGAAGCTGGCCCACGATCCGGCCGGCGCCGCCAGTGCCGATGACCTCCACGGCAGTCGTGCTGGCGCTTGTCCCGCCGCCCAAGACCAGGATCCGTCGACCGACCGTTGCGGCCGCTGCATCGTGAACCGGGCGCGGCAGGGTGGCTGCCGGGCTGAGGCCACCGCTCCGCGGATCGAGCCGGAACACCCCGCTCGCCGATTGGTCGGCGGCATCCAACCCGCCGAGCACCAGAATGTCGCCTCGGTACGGGGTCGCCGCCTCGCCGGAGATCGGTGCTGGAAGCGTGGTCGGCAGCTCTCTGGCCACCAGCCTCGAGCGAGGCCGCCCCCCGCCCCCCGAGCTGGTCCCGGTGTCGCCTCCGCCGTCGGAGCCGAGCGTGCTCCAGACGGCCGCGGCGACGATGACCGGTGCAACGCAGGCGCCGACCGCCACCAGTCGGCGCCGTCGGAAGACGGCTCGGCTCGACCGACGCAACCTACGTCGCGACGCAGTCACGTGGCAAGCTTCGCGACCCGGGGTCAAGCTCGCCTAAGCGTTCGCGTGAGAATGCTCTTAGGTCAGGGACTCCCCATAAGGGCTTTCTCACCCGCAGCACAGCCGCTCCTAAGGTTGGGCCTCAATCATCCGGGGCATGGATTCGATTCCCTCCGGGCAACCGGCCTCACCCGCCGCTGCTCGCGACGCGGGTCTCGCTCGTCTCAACCGGCTTCGGCGCCTGCTCGTCGTCGCGAGCCTGGCGTTGGTCGGCGTGTTCGCGGGCGTGGTCGCACAGGCCAGGCCCGGAAAGTCGTCCGGCACGCCGACCGGGTCAGGCGGGGCGGGGACATCAGATCGCCGCTCGTCGTCGGGCCAACCATCTTCACGGTTCGCGCCGAGCGCGGGCGAGGAAGCCGTCCCGGCGCCGAGCATCTCGCCCCCCGCGCAGGCGCCTCTGCCGGCGCCCGCCGCACCCGCACCGCCGATCGTCTCCGGCGGGTCATGAGCCCGGTCGCCTGGGACTCCTTCCCGGCGCTGGGAACCACTGCCGCATTGTTCGTCACCGAGGGCAATGGTCTGGATCGGGCCCGAAGCGCGCTGGAGGCGGAGTTGGCGGCGATCGACCGCGCCTGCAGCCGCTTTCGATCCGACTCCGAGCTCTCGCGAGTCAATCGCGCCCAAGGCCGGGCGATCCCAGTGAGCGAGCTGTTCGCGGAAGCCGTGGGCGTGGCGCTCGATGCCGCGCGGGTGACCGCCGGCGCCGTCGACCCCACGATCGGCCGCTCGCTGCGAGCGATCGGGTACGACTGCGACTTCGCCGACATCGTGCCCGGTTCGGACCGCCCGCTGCGGGTTCGCGCAATGCGAATCGGCGGGTGGCGCGCCGTTCGGCTCGATCGACGAACCCGGACCATTCGGCTCCCGAAGGACGTCGAGCTGGATCTCGGAGCGACCGCCAAGGCACTCGCGGCCGACCGGGCCGCACGTCGCGCCCAGCGGGAGATCGGGGGAGGCGTGCTCGTCAACCTCGGGGGCGACCTGTCGGTCGCCGGAACGACGCCGCCGCAGGGCTGGTCGGTTCGCGTCACTGACGATCACGCCGGAACCGGGGGCGATTGCGGACAGACGGTTCGCATCTCGGTCGGTGGTTTGGCGACTTCCAGCACGACCGTACGGCGCTGGGCCACCTCCGACGGCTCGCGCCATCACATCGTGGACCCCCGGAGTGGGGACTCGGCGGCCGAGGTCTGGCGGACGGTGAGCGTCGCGGCCAGCTCGTGCGTCGACGCCAACGTCGCCGCCACGGCCGCGATCGTCCGTGGCGAGTCGGCTCCCGCGTGGCTCACCGAGCTCGGTTTGCCGAGTCGCATGGTGTCTCGGGATGGAAGGGTCGTGCTGGTGGGCGCCTGGCCCGAGGAGCTCCCCGCTTGAGCCCCCTCGTGGCCAGCGCGCCGAGTGCCTATTGGTATGCGACCCGCGGCGCCGGCATCGTCGCCCTGCTCCTGTTGACCGCGAGCCTCGTGATGGGGATCGTCGACCTGAGCCGCTGGCAGTCCGTGCGGCTGCCTCGCTTCGTGCTCGACGGAGTCCATCGAACGCTGTCGCTCCTGGCCGTCGCGATGGTGGCGATTCACGTCGTGACCACCGTGGCGGACGGCTTCACCCCAATCGGCCTGACGGATGCGGTGATCCCGTTTGCGTCGGCGTACCGACCCCTTTGGCTGGGCCTGGGCGCACTCGCCTTCGACCTACTCCTCGCGGTGACCCTGACCAGCGTGCTTCGCCGGCGGATCGGCCACCGCGCCTGGCGAGCGACCCATTGGGCGGCCTACGCATGCTGGCCGCTTGCCCTGGTCCACGGGTTGGGCACCGGGACGGACACCCAGGTTCCATGGGTGCTGCTACTCAGCGCCGCCTGCCTACTGATCGTGCTCGTTTCCGTGGGGTGGAGGGTCGCAACGGCCTGGCCCGGCGACAGCGGCCGGCGGACGCTGGCCGGTGCCCTCGGCGCCACCGGGCTGCTCGCCCTGGTCATCTGGGTGGTCGGCGGGCCCCTCGGAGCGAACTGGGCGAGTCGAGCAGGCACGCCCGCCCCGCTCCTGGCCAGCGTCGGAGCGGGCTCGTCCTCGGGGGCCACCCCGCACGCGGCCAGCGCGGCATCGTTGCCGATCCCGTTCTCCGCGGATCTCGCAGGGAGCCTGCACGAGCGCGCTGCGGCCTCCTCGGATCTCGTCGTGCTGCAGATTCGAACCTCACTGCACGGTGGCGCCAAAGGGAAGCTCGGGATCCAGATCGAGGGAGTTCCCCTGGGCGGCGGCGGTGTCTCGATGCAGGCCAGTCGCGTCACGCTCGGCCCGCCCAGCGAGCCATCGCAATATCGCGGCCGGCTGATCCAGCTGCGAGGCCAGCGCCTGCTCGGGAGTCTGTCTGACGGCGCCTCGGTCATCCAGCTGAATGCGAACCTCTCGATCGACCAGGCGAGCCAGCGGGTGACAGGCACGGCGGCCGCGCAGCCGGTCGCCGGCCGGGGACGAACGAGCTGATGGATGGCGCCGCCCTCCCAAGGGTGACCGCCGCCTGGCGGGATGATCAGGCGATCGGCTTCCCGGAGCACCTCGCCGCCGCGGGGCCGTTGCCTGTGCCCGACCCGCGCGGGCGCCACGAATTGATCGCCGCGATCGATCGCAGCGGGTTGCTGGGTCGCGGAGGCGCTGGATTCCCCACCGCCGTCAAGATGCGAGCCGCGGCCGCCCGGAGGGGACGGCGGATCGTCGTCGCGAACGGCGCCGAAGGGGAGCCGGCAAGCGAAAAGGACCGGGCCCTGATGGCGCGGGCGCCGCACTTGGTGCTTGACGGTGCGGTCCTCGCCGCCGCAGCAATTGGAGCCGGCGAGGTGATCGTCTGTGCGGAGCGGGACTCGAGCGAGGCGATCGACGCCCTGGCGACCGCGATCGGCGAGCGGCCCCACACGACCGGGGTCGAGATCAGCCTGGTCGAGGTCCCGTCCACATACCTGGCGGGCGAGGAGAGCGCTCTCACCAACTATCTCAACACCGGTCAGGTACTCCCGACATTCGTCCCGCCCCGCCCCTTCGAGCGCGGAGTCGATGGCAGGCCGACGTTGATTCAGAATGTCGAGACCCTTGCCAACGTGGCGCTGATCGCCCGCCGTGGCCCGGAGTGGTTCCGGGGCGTGGGCACCCAGGGTGACCCCGGCTCGACCCTGATCACGCTCGGCGGTGCGGTGGTTGAGCCGGGCGTCTATGAGGTTCCGAGCGGCATCCTCCTGGGCGACCTGGTCGAGCGGGCGGGTGGCTCTTCGACCTCGATCCGGGCCTTCTTGATCGGCGGCTACGCGGGATCGTGGCTCGCACCCGAGCGCGCCCTGGAACAGCCCGTCGACCGCGCTCGCCGTGCGCGTGGCTGGGGGCTCGGTGCGGGTGTCGTGATCGCGCTCCCGGCGACCGCGTGCGGCGTCTGCGAGACGGCGCGCGTTGCACGCTACCTCGCCGAGGAATCGGCGGGGCAATGCGGCCCCTGCGTCCATGGCCTCGGCTCGATCGCCGACCTGCTCGACGAGATCAGCGAAGGGATCGCCGCGCCGGGCACGCACCTGTGGCTCGAGAGATGGGCCGAGGACATCGCCGGCCGAGGAGCATGCGGCCACCCAGACGGCACGGTCCGGTTCGTCGCCAGCGCCGTGTCGACCTTCAGGGACGAGATCGGCCGGCACGAGTCCGGCGGCAACGCGTGCCGCGGGCGCTCGGGCGGGCCATGGGTCCTGCCGCTACCGCACTATGCGGCGGCCCGCTGATGGCCAGGCTGCGAGTCAACCCGATCGCCTGCGAGGCTCACGGCCTTTGCGCCGAGCTGTTTCCCGAGTGGATCACGCTCGACGATTGGGGTTACCCGATCGTCGATGACGCGATCATCCCCGCTTCGCTGCTCGAGCACGCCGAGCGCGCCGCCGACGCCTGTCCGACGCTGGCGTTGCTCCTCGAGTCATCGGATCGTCCCGTGTCGACCGGATCGCTCACCGAAACACCGGCTCGGCGGTCTCGGAGTCGGTGAGGCTCGGACTTCAGTTGGGGTGGCCGGTCTGCCAGCCCGCGATCGCGCCGAGCAGTGAGAGCGCGAGCGCCACACCGGCACCGAGCGATGCAGCCACGAGCATGCCCCGAATTCCCGCCCCCGGGAATGCCCGGCGTGGGCCTGCACCCCAGTCGCCCGCCAGCGAGCGGATCACGCGCGGGATGTGGGCCAGGAAGTGGGCGGCGAACACGGCGCCCCAGACGACGAAGGTGATCTTGTGGAGCAGCAGGAGCTGATCGGAGCGATGCCCGAGGAGCAACAGCAACACGCCTGTCACGAA
Source organism: uncultured bacterium (assembly GCA_963720685.1). Taxonomy (GTDB): domain Bacteria; phylum Actinomycetota; class Thermoleophilia; order Solirubrobacterales; family 70-9; genus AC-56. The sequence continues at coordinate 44,620 of CAVRGF010000008.1, forward strand.
GACTCCGGCGGTGGCGGCCACAAGGGCCGGGGCGAGCAGCCGGAGCGGTAGCGGGGGCGGGCCCTTCTCGCGGTAGGCCCTCGCGCCTGTGTAATAACGGACGAAGCGATAGCCGGTGCTGGCCAGCTTCAGGAGCACGGGCGGGATCAGCACCAGCCCAACGAACATGTGGACGCTCACGAGCCCGCCCATGCGCAGGATCGTGATGCCCTCGGCTAGGAGCAGCACGGTCAGCACCGCGGCGGTCGCGCTGGTGAGGATCTCGTTGCCCTGCGTGCCGCCAAGGCGATCACGACGGCCGAGCGCTGTCGTGGGTCGGATTTCACTGCGAGACGGCGACTCGGCGGCACGCTTCGCGGGCAGCGCGGTGTGTTCGCCCAGTCGCATCGGTCGAACCGTCAGACCTCGCCGTCAAGGCGAGCTAAGACGCACGTGAGAATTCGCTTACGCGGGCACGGTGCCCGCCGGAGAGCACGTCGCGGTGGCCGAAAGGATGTGGGAGGGAGCCCCCCTCAGGGCTTGAAGACCATCAGCACGAGGATGGCGACGGCGATGCCCGCCGCAAGGTAGTTCGTCGCCCGCGACAAGCGGTCGTCCAGGAGTGCGCGAAGCTCGGCGGACGCCGGGTGCCCTTCGGCCCCGAGCCTCGATGCCAAGAGCCGCGCCTGCTTCGGGCGTTGCCCGCCGACGGCGCCGAGCGCCATCGCGGCCACGAACAGCACGAGCGCTGCGTCGATCCAGCCGTCGCCATAGCCGAAATCACGCAGGTGAACCAGCCATAGCCCGAATCCGAGCAACACCACGCCCCCCGATACGACCAGCAGGACTCCAATCCGGGTCAAGCCGAGAAGCAGCGCAATCTCGGCGGGTTGCCGGCGCCGTCGGGCGGCCTCGAAGCCGACCCCGGCAACGACGATCCCGGAAGCAAACGCCAGCGCTCCCAGGATGTGAAAGAACAACGCGATGTCATCCACTGCGGGGAGTCTGACGACTCGGTTCGGCTGGCGCACACACCCACCTCGTGCGACCAGCGCAGGGGTGTCCCAAATCTGCGAACCGAGCAGGGGTGGTCGATGGCTCGGTCAGGTGATCCCGTGGTCCCGCTTCGCCTGTGCCTCCATGACCTCGAGACGCGCATAGTAGTCGGGAAACTCGTTCAGGTGCGCCAGGGCGATCTTCCCGGTCACAGTGGGGTCGTCGCTGGTTACGTTGGTCGCGGGATCATGGGACCCGTGCTCGAGCTCGACGTCGAGCCCCGTCCGGAACTCTTCGACGTCGAACGGCGCCGTGGTCCAGTCGATGCCGATCTCCTCGCCGATCTGGCGCGCCTCCTCGATCGTGAACGTCGTTCTCGCCGCCATGGGGCCTCACTTTCCTCCCTCGATCCGCCGGTAATGGTCGCGCCAGATCAGTCGGTGGACGCCAAGGTGGCGCGGGAGGCTTCGAAGTCCGGGAATGAAGGGGACGCAGATGAAGGCGAGGCTCAGCACCATCATCAACACCCAGATCTGGGCGTCGGCGTTTTCGGAGGTGTTGAAGGGAGAGATCTGATACCAGAAGGTGTAGAGCCACAGCCATACCTGTCCCGGATAGCTTCCGGTCTCATTCATCATTCCCCACTGGTCTCCCAGCAGGTGCTGAGCCTCGGCGCGGGACTCGAAGTACCCGCCGCCGGAAAGGAACAGGAGCGGCTTGGTGAAGTTCGTCTGGTAGAACTGGCTCGACGTCAGCAGCGCCCCGTCGAGGCCGCCGCTCTCCGCGAGCCCGGCGAGGGAGCTCATGATCGGCGCCACGGGCCCATAGGGGCCGGGGGGCAGGACCGGGAGCCCATCCGGGTAGCGCGCCTTCTCGAGCCCAGCCGTGTAAGCGTTGGTCCACCGCGATTGGAGCCTCGGCGGGGCGGCCTGATAGGCGGCCAGGGCCCGCTTCAGTCGCACGTTGCCGGGGATGCTGTGCAGCGGATCGAGCACGAAGTCGCGCGCCGTGTCGATCCGATAGTGCACTCCCGGCCAGCGTTGCGTGGGGACCCCGAGGACCTTCTGTCCAGCACCAGGGGTGTCGTTGTAGGGCGGGCCGTAGGTTGCGACCTCGCTCGTCCCGTCGAGCTCCGTGACCGCGGTTGCCACGAAATCGCCCGGGTCGGCTTGGGCCCAGCTCTGGATCGTGATCGGCGGATCGTCGGGAGATGAGAACAGCACCGCCAGGACCACCGTCAAAGCCGTGATCGCCGCCAGCGCGACGACGAACTCCTTGATCAGGTCGTAGCGGACGTAGTCGCCCCGCCACTCGCGTTCATCGGAGGCCGGGGCCGGTGCGTCGGCCGGGCTCACGATGGATCACCGCTTTCGGCGGCGGCCCTGGCCCTGGCCTGGGAACGAGCCGGATATGGCGGTACGACCCCGTGACTGCGAACCAGCAGGACGTGAGCAACGACCAAGGCGACCACGACGGTGGGGAGCAGGATGACGTGGAAGGTGTACATCTGCCCGAAGTCGGCGACGTTGAAGTAGGCGCCGATTCCGACCGCGTTGAGCCCGTCCTTGCCCTCGCTCGCTATCCACTGCGCGTCGAAGTTCTGCTGCGAGAGATAGCCGGTGAACGCTGTTCCAATCGCGACCAGGAACACGACCGCCCCCGTGACCCAGGTTCGGGCGCGTCCCCCCCGCCAGGCGCCCATGAAGAACTTTCCCCACAGGTGTACGACCATGACGAAGAAGAAGAGCTCCACGGACCACAGGTGCACGCTGTTGAAGAACCGCCCGACGCCGGACACGTGCCACCAGGCTGGGCCCTTGAGGCCGAGGATCACACCCGAGGCCACGACCACGATCAGCGCCGCGATCGTGGCGACGCCGAACACGTAGATCCAGGAGGAGACGTAGCTGGGCTGCCGGTCGGGGAGCAGCTTCTCGGGCGGAAGGGCGCCGACGGCCCGCTCTCGCACCCATTCCGTCCACATCTGGGACTCGCGCTGATCGCTCACGGCCGACCACCCCGGTGCGGGAACGGCAGCAGGATCGCCGCCACGAAGACGGCGACCATCAGCAGGATCACGACGATGTTCGCCACCGACATCTGGAAGAAGTGCCAGTGCACGTAGTGGGCGGGACCGTTGAGGTCGAAGACCGCCGGCGCTGGGAGCCACCGTAGACGGCCTCCGGTGATCACGAGTGGCACCGACCGCTAGGCACGGGGAGGCGGTTCCTGGGCTGATCGCCGTGAATCTCGTGCATGGTGCCCGATCCTCATCGCCCTACGATCCTCCGCCATCCGGACAGATCCGCGGAGTCGGTGCGGGTAACTACGGTGCCAGCACGGGGTGACGCCAATCGACGCTCGCCATGCTGCCCGAGGAGCATCGTCTCGGGTCGCACGCTCGGCCCGAGACGACCCCGTCGCTCACGGGAACACCGTCTCCCCGGTCTCGGAGTCGGTGACCGTGATCGCCAGCGAGGGGCAGGCTCTGGCCGCTTCGAGGATCAGCTCGTCAGGTCCCGCGCCGATCACTATCGCCGTGTCGTCGAGCTCGAAGACCTCAGGGGCGATGTCGACGCAGTCGCCGTGGGCGCTGCAGGCGCCCGGATCGATCGTGGGCAGGTATCTCATGGATGGACCTCCTCGGGGTCGTGGTCGGAGTGTGAAAGTTCGATCTCGCGCCGGAGCGCGACCAGCTCTCGCGGCTGATCGACGACCAGCGCGGCGATGGCCCGCCCTCTCCGCGTGTAGGTGACCCTGAGCTCGCGCCCTTCGCGATCGCATTCGAAGCAGGCGCGGTCCGCGTGCTCGGCGTGGCCGACGTACTGGATGCGAAGCCCGTATTGGTCGCTCCAAAAGCTCGGCAGCGGGGGTGGCCCCGGATCGTCGCCCAGCATCGCCTTTGCCGCCGCGGCGCCCTCGCGAGCGGCGGTCTCCCAGTGCTCGGCACGGGTGTGGAGGCCGAACCGCGGGTCGAAGGATCTGGCCACGTCGCCGGCTGCGAAGACGTTCGGGATCGACGTTCGGCCCGCCGGGTCGGTCAGCACGCCATCCGGCTCGAGCCCGCTGTCGCCAAGCCACTCAGCGGCGGGAAGGACACCGACGCCGACCACCACCACGTCACAGCCGACACGCCGACCATCCTCGAGCACCAGCTCCTCGACCCGCCCGTTGCCGAGTCCTCCCGCGAGCTTGGCAGAGAGCAGCACCTGAACCTCCTGGCTGCGATGCAGATCCACCAGCCACCGGCCGACGTTCTCGCCGAGGATGGGCGCGAGGGGTGCGGGGAGCGCCTCGACGATCGTCACATCGAGGCCCGCTCCGCGTGCCGTCGCCGCCACCTCCTGTCCGATGAATCCGCCTCCCACGATGACCAGGCGCGCTCCGGGCCGCAGGGCGGCTCGCAGCCGGCGGGCATCGGCGAGGCTTCGCAGGTAGTGGACGTTCGGCCAGCCCTCGAGCGGCGCCAGGCGGCGCGCGGCGCTTCCGGTGGCGATCAGCAGCTTCTCGTAGCCCAGGGCGGGCCCAGCGTCCAGCTCGAGGCGCCTCTCGGTGGGGTCGAGCCGCGTCGCCGTGTGACCCAGGATCAGATCGATCTCATTGTCCTCGTACCAGGCGGGGGGCCGGAGGGTGATCGAGTCCTCATCGACCGCGCCGGCGAGGAGCTCCTTGGAGAGCGGGGGACGGTCGTAGGGAGGCTCGGGCTCGGCGCAGACGATGCGAACCGCGCCTTCGTATCCGCGGGTCCTGAGCGTCTGCGCGCACCGCTGGGCCGCCAGCCCCCCGCCGACGATGACGACGTCGCCACTCATGCCGGGTCCTCGCTGATCGCCGGTTGAGCCGTCTGCATGCCCGGCATCGGGTGATGGCGGGGCGCTCTTGGGATGGGCCGGTGCGCCGCGGGCCGCGCCGATCGGGCGCGCGCGGATCGCCGCGCGCCGATCATCCGGGCGACGAACAGGACCGCGATCACCGGGACGGTCGCAAACAGCCAGATGCGCATCCAGGGCGTTGAGGCATCGGTGCCGGCACCGAGCGTGTGGGCAACCGCGAGCCCATAGACCACCACGGTCAGCCTGTGAGCCTGCCGCCACAGCCTCGGCCCGATTCGCCGGCGGATGTAGAAGCTGAGCCCGAGGAGGGCCCCCAGGTAGCCGGCGACGATTCCGAGCCCAGTCCAAAGCGGCCGGTACTGCATCGTGAACGGCACCGTGATCCCAGCGGGGCCCGGGTTGAGCCAGGGATCGCCGAGAAGGGTGACGCCGTGTGCCGCGATCGCCACCAGTGAGGTGACCGCGGTCTGTTCGTGGATCGCTGCGAGCACGCGCGGTAGGCCGGGCTTGCGCGCCCAGCGTCCGGCCATCGTCAACCCGAGTCCGACCGAGATGGTGACCAGCGCCAGCGCAACGATCCCGGAGGCCCGGCTGGCGAGCCACCATGCGTGTTGCGCCAGGTCGGTATTCACGCCGTCGCTCCGGCTCGATCCAGCAGCTCCCGTGGAACCGTGATCTGAACTCGTCTGTGAGAGTTCAGGGGGCCCAGGAGCTCGACCTCGCCGCTGTCGTGGACGAGGAAGCCTCCAGTCCGCTCGAGGAACTGGCGGCCTCGCTCGGGCCCCGACAGGAGCGCGGCCTTGGAGAGCGTCTCGGCCTCGAGCGTGGTGTCACCGAGCGCAGTGACCCCGATCAGCCCGGTCCACGCCGGCTCGCCGGTGGAGGGATCGAGGAGATGGTGGGCGAAGCGGCCATTCTCCTTCTGCCACAGCCTCACGTTCAGGCCTGAGGTCGCGATGCCCCCCGAGGCGAGCGTCACCACGTGTGCCCTCTCCCCGGTGAGCGGGTTCTCGACCTCGATCTCGAAGGGCCTCACCTCGGTGGCGAAGCCACCGACTCGGATGTCCCCTCCGCAGTCGACGACGAAGCGCCCGTAGTCGCCGAGGCGGCGCGCGAGCATGTCAGCTGCCAGCCCCTTGCCGGTCCCGCCGGTGTCGAACGCGACCCCAGGGGGACGATGGACGATCCCCTCACGATCGTCGACGTGGATCGTTCGCCAAGCGCTCTGGGCCCGCGGCCGGGCGGGCTTGCGCTCCGGCGCCAGGAGCAGGGCATCCCTCAGAGAGGCGGGGCGAACGCCGGCGCGTGAGTCCGTGTACCCGGCCTGTTCGATCTCGTGGACCAGGGTCGGGTCGACCAGGCCGCCGCTCAGCCGGGCGGCGTGCAGGCCGGCGTCGACCGCCGCCCTGAGCAGGCTCGACGCTCGAACCCTGGGGCGCGGATCCCCGTTCATCGCACAGAGCTCGCTGTCGGGACGAAATCGGGACAGCTTGGCATTGAAGTTCTCGATGAAACGCTGCGCCTCGAGAGCCGCGTGTGCGGGATCCGGCGCCCCGGCACGGGGCTCCTCGATGATCAGCCTGACCTCGCTGCCCATCGCCGCGAAGGTGATGTCGCATCGACTCATGACGAGGCTGTCACGGGAGCGGGTGCCGGTGCGGCCGGCGCCGGAGCTGCCGGGGCGGCGACGGTCGAGGAGCCGCCGCCGGTCGACCCGGCCGTCTCGCTCGCGACGGCGATGCTCGACCCGGATGGCCCGGACTCGACGACACGGCGGACCACGATCCGGCGATGGATGACCACGGGACGAGGCCGGGCCCCGGGGCGCGCTTCTGCGCCGGCCGTTGTGCCGAGCGCAGGGTCGTGGCCGGCGCGAAGCTGGAAGGCCAGGAACTCGAACATGACCGCGAAGCAGGCAAGCGAGGCAAGAACCGTCGGCAGCGTGGGGATGCGCCGTGATCGGGCCCGCCCCGATCCGGGGCCGCCATGGACGGTAGCGCCGGTGGGGTCGGTCATCAGACGCCACCCTCGTGCTCGTATCCGTCTTCGCCGGATGTGGAGCGGAGTCCGGATCCGCCACCACCGCTGCTGCGGGTGGCGATCGCGTGCGAGTGGCGCTGCGCTGGCCGGGCGCCGGCCGCAGGAGCGGGGGCAGTGGAAGCGACGCTGGCCGAGACGCCGCTTGCGCGCGTAACCAGGCCTCCCGATGACGCGGAGCCCGACTGCGCTCCAGGGCCCGAGCCCGAGCGCACCTGCGCAGTCAGCGCGCTGCCCCCAATCGCTGGGTCGTGGCCCGATCGAAGCTGGTAGGCGAGCAGCTCGAAGACGACCAGGAAGCCCGCGATCGCGGCGACCGCCGTGACCTTGAGGCTCGGCACGCGGCGCCGGCGAGCGCCGCCCGTGGCTGGGCTCGCCCGCCGGGCCGTCGTGCCTGTCCCGTGTTCCGCCTCCGGGAGGACTGGCTCAGTCATCGCCCCCACCGCCGCCACTCTCGTGCTCGCCGCCACCACCACCGCCGGCTCCGCTCGTGTGGGTGGTGACCGGACCACCGCCGCCACCGCCACCCCCGCTGCCGCTGGTGTGCGTCGCCACCGGCTGAGATGAGCTCGAGGTCGATGGGGCACCGCTTGACTGCGACACCACCGGGGCGCTCGTCGGCGCCGGCGCGGGGGACGGCGCCGCGACGGGGGCCGGCGGTGGGGCGGCGCCGGCCGAGGTTCCGCCGGGGGGACCGCTCGCAGCCGCACCGGGCTTGTGCTTCGGCTTGACATGAACCGTCCGGTGCATCACCTGCGTCTTCACCTTGGGCTTCGGCTTCTGCGTCAAGGCGGCCTGGGTCTGCGTCGCAGACCCGGTGTTGGAGTTCATCGCGTAGCCGCCGAGCGCTCCCAGCCCGGCCACGCTGGCGAGTGCGGCGATCTTCATTCTCAGGCTGGTCACGTCGTCGTCTCCTCCTTTGGGAGGTGGCATGGAAATCGTGGCTGCCAGTCTGAGGAGGGCCCGGGAAGCGGACGTCAAGGGCCGGGTTAAGAGTGGGGAAAATGTCGACTTGGACGGTCAGCCTGGGTGAGCCGCCGGTACAGTGATCCGGTGGCCAGTGAGGTGAAAAGCGGCCGCATCCTGTTCGTGGAGGACGAGAATGCGATCTCGGAGCCGTTCTCACAGGCCCTGAAGCGGGCCGGCTTCGACCCCGTAGTCGCGAGGACGGCGGCTCAGGCCCTCGACCTCGCCGAGCGCTTCGAGCCCGACCTCGTCCTGCTCGACCTCCGGTTGCCCGACGGGGATGGGCGCGATGTCTGCCGTCAGCTTCGGCGTGGCTCCGACGTGCCGATCGTGATGCTGACCGCAAGCGGGACCGAGACCGACCGCATCATCGGGCTGGAGCTGGGGGCAGACGACTACGTGGTCAAGCCGTTCAGCTCGGGCGAGGTGATCTCGAGGATCCGGGCTGTGTTGCGACGGGCGGCTTGGCGGGAGCCCGATTCACCCGAGGCGGTCGAGGCCGGCGAGCTGGTGATCGACTTTGCGGCGCGGCGGGCGACCCTGGCCGGCGAGCAACTGAAGCTTCCGCGCAAGGAGTTCGACCTGCTCGCCGAGCTGGCTCGCCACGCGGGCGAGGTCGTGGGACGCGAGGACCTGATGGCGCGGGTCTGGGACGTCAACTGGTTCGGATCGACGAAGACCCTCGACGTCCACATCCGATCGCTTCGAAAGAAGCTCGGCGACGACCCCGCCCACCCCACATACATCGAGACGGTGCGCGGGGTGGGGTTCCGTTTCATCGCCCCGGAGGTCCAGGCACCGTAAGCCTGCGAGCTCGTCTTCTCCTGGCTTCGGCCTACCTGCTGCTCCTGGCGATCGTCGCGCTCGGCATCCCGCTGGCGCTCAGTCTCCGCGACCGGGTCGACACCGAGGTCCGATCACAGGCACGCAGCCAGGCCGACGTGGTCGCCGCGACCAGCGCGGAGCTCGTCGGCCGCGGCAGCCGTGCGACGCTCGACAGCCTGGCCAGGAAGTCGGCGCACGCCGTCCGCGGACGGGTGATGGTGGTGTCCGGCTCAGGCCGGGTGATCGCCGACAGCGCTGGCGGCTCCACGCTCGGGACCAGCTACCGCTCGCGGCCGGAGGTCAAGACCGCGCTCGGTGGCACCAGCTACCAGGAGACCCGCCCGAGCCAGACGCTCGGGACCGAGCTCTTGGCGACCGCGGTCCCGATCGTCCACGGAGGGCTCACGGTTGGTGCCGTGCGGGTCACCCAGAGCGTCGAGGCGGTGAACAGCGCCGTAAGGCGGGCGATCGTCGGCCTGGCGCTGCTCAGCGTGATCGTTCTCGCCCTCGGACTCGCCGCGGGGGCACTGATCGCCCAGCAGATCGCCCGCCCGATTCGCCGCCTCGACGTCGCGGCCCGCAGGGTGGCAGCGGGCGACCTCGACGCGCGGGCCCCGGTGGAGGGAAGCAGCGAGCAGCGCTCGCTGGCGGCGAGCTTCAACGAGATGACGGTTCGGGTCTCACGACTGCTCAGGATGCAACGTGACTTCGTGGCCGACGCCTCGCATCAGCTTCGAACTCCGCTCACCGGCCTGCGCCTCCAGCTCGAGGAGCTCCGCGAGACGACCCCCGATCAGGACCCCCGCGCCAAGCGGCTGGACGCGGGCATGTCGGAGGTGGATCGCCTCTCGCAGATGGTCGACGAGCTTCTCGTCCTGAGCCGGGCCGGCGAGCACGACCAGCCGGCGATCGACGTCGATCTGGCGCGAGTCGCCGACCGGGCGCACGAGCGCTGGCAGAAGGCCGCTGACGACGCCGGAATCGAGCTCGTGCGGATGAGCCCGGATGGCTCCTCGACTGTCCGGAGCACCGTCGCCGACCTCGATCGAACGCTCGATGCGCTGATCGAGAACGCGATCCGCTACGGCCCACCCGGGTCGCGAGTCACGATCGTGAATGGAAGGAGGCGGCTCGAGATTCTCGACGACGGCCCCGGGCTGGAGCCCGGTGAGGAGGAGGTGGTGTTCGAGCGCTTTCACCGCGGACGGGCTGGTCGACGGGGCGTCAAGGGGACCGGCCTGGGTCTGCCCATCGCCCGCGAGCTGGTCGAGCAATGGGGGGGCTCGGTGACGATCGCCAACCGAGAGGAGCGCGGGGCTCGCGCTGTGATCGAGTGGTCGCATTCGGGCCCGTCGGCCGGGGCTCGCAAGCGGGGAGGGAACCGAGCATGACTGGTTGGCTTCGATGGACGCTTCTCGCATTGCTCGGGTTGGCCGTCGCCGCCGCGATCTCGGTCGCGGCCAGCAACCTGGTGAGCCAGCGGATCGGCCTCGCCTCCGAGCCCTTGTCCGCCGGCCGGGAGCTGGCGCCGCCTCCGCGGGGCGAGGGACGACACCCCAACGACCGTCACTCCGGTTCGACGACAGCTCCGACGACCACTCCGACCACGACCGCGGCACCGCCGGCGCCGAGTGTGCCGACGGGTGGCCCCTACTCGGGTCCGACGACGACGCCCGCGCCCCGCCCTTCTCCGCCTGGAGGAGGTACCGAGCACGACGGCGGCGACGACTGAGGATGCCGCCCCCGCCGGCGGGAAACCCGAACCCTTACGCTGCTCGATCCCGACCCTCCCCGACGCCCGCTCGATGTCGAGGTTGCCCTTCCAAGTGAATGGCACAAGGAGCCGATGACGATGGACCCCTCAGGCCACCCGACGTCGGGTGGCGGCCTCCCGCGCTTTACCCAGACCCGGGTAGGCTGGCTTCAGTGAATGACGGGTCGCATCCCGAGGAGGCGGCCTCGATGGGCCCCCCTTGTTGTGCCCCAGACGCGCGGCACGACGCACCGGTCGAGCCAGCCGTGGCGATCAACCCCAGGGCTGCGGCCCCCCTGGCCGACGACATGGTCCTGATCAGCAGCGGCTCATTCGCGATGGGAAGCGACGATGCTTGGGCCTACCCGGCCGACGGGGAGGGACCGGTACGCGAGATCACACTCGATGCCTTCTGGATCGACACCGTGGCGGTCTCCAACGAGGCCTTTGCTTCCTTCATCGAAGCGACCGGATACGCCACGGAGGCGGAGCGGTTCGGCTGGTCGTTCGTCTTTGCGGGGCTCCTGCCCGACGACTTTCCGCCCACCCAGTCGGTGGTTCAGGCACCATGGTGGCGAAAGGTCGAGGGGGCTGACTGGCGGCACCCGGAGGGCCCACATTCATCGCTGGAGGAGCGCCTCGATCACCCCGCGGTGCACGTCTCCTGGAACGACGCTCGGGCGTACTGCACATGGACCGACCGGCGCCTGCCGACCGAGGCGGAGTGGGAGTTCGCGGCCCGCGGCGGACTTGATGGCAACACCTTCCCCTGGGGCGACGAGCGTGAGCCGGGCGGCGAGCATCGGATGAACGTTTGGCAGGGCGTCTTCCCGACCACGAACACCAACGCCGACGGCTATTACGGAACCTGCCCCGTGGACGCCTTCCCGCCCAATGGCTTCGGGCTCCAGAACGTGACCGGCAACGTCTGGGAGTGGGCCGCCGACTGGTTCGATCCTCGGTTTCGCGAGCAGGATCGAGACCACGATCCCCGTGGCCCGACCGCAGGCACGATCAAGATCCAGAAGGGCGGCTCATACCTCTGCCACGACTCATATTGCCGCCGGTATCGAGTCGCGGCCCGGCAGGGCAACTCACCGGATAGCTCGGCTGGGAACGTCGGCTTTCGCTGCGCGCACGACGGGTGAGCGGCCCGTCGATCATCCCTCCCCTGATGGGACGGGCATCAGCCTTGCGGGCCCCTCATGGTGGGACCTAGGTGCCCTCTTCGGACATCCTCTTCTGAGCGTCCGCGAGCGCGCCCTTCACCGCCTGGACGTGGCGCCCTTCGGCCTCGCCTTTCGCCTGCTTGATGGCCCGCGAAATCGCGGGCTCGACCTTCTCGGCCTCGGGCTTCGAGTAGACGACGATCAGGCCAGCGCCGCCGAGCGGGATCGTCTCACCCGCCTGATCCCCGATCTTGTCGGCGGCCTTGTGATGGAGCAACTTGCCGGCGCCTGCGCCGAGCGCCGCCCCGATCGCCGTCGTCGCCAAGAGGGGCGGAGCGGCCAGGCCGATCGCCAATCCAACGCCGCCGAGGGTCCCCGCGCCCTCGCGAACCATGTGGTCGGTCTGTACGACCGAGAGGTCGCCCTCCAGGTCCTTGGCGACGAGCGCCATTCCCTGCAGCTCGCCGCCGCTTGCCTGGACTGCCTCGTAGTCCTCCTCGGCGGCGTCCTTCGACATGTAGCCGCCGATCAGGACGTCGATCGTGTCGTGGATCTTCATAAGGACGTCCTCACCGCACCCGGGTCAGGCCGAGAGCGCGTGCGCGGTGTGTCCATGGCGCTGGGCTGTGTGCAGCTCATGGGCCACCTCCTTCGTGGGCTGGGGCTTGATCTCGAAGACGACCTTCTCGATCGTCCCGGTGAACTCGAACGGCTTGCGATCCTCGTACGCCGGGTCGACCACACCGCCGTTGTCCCGTCCTATGTCCATCCCCGCGTAGCCGGAGAAGCGGATCGGGACCGTGTGGTCCATGCGGCCCTTGCCCACGGCCCGGTCGCCGATGAAGAGCGTCACCTCGCCTCCGGTCGCCGGCTTCGGCTCGTCGGCGGCGAACTCCATCCGCACCGTGACCTCGCCGCCGGGCAGCTCCTCCTCGGCCTGCTGGCGAAAGACGAAGACGCCCATCATCGAGTAGGTGTGCGTCAGCCTGCCGCCGTCGACAAAAAGCGAGAAACCCCCCAGGTGGTCGGCCTCGGCAACGATCACCCCTTCGGCGCCGCCCTTCGGGATCACCAGGTCGGCGCTGATCGAGTAGGAGTGGTTGTAGATCCGCGGGATCATCCCCGAGAGGACGTTTTGGACGTCGCCGCGGAACTCGTACCTGGCGACCTCGGGCAATGGCGGCACGATGCCGAAGAACGGTGCAAGCGTGGCGAGCAGGGGCGTCACGTTGTACTTCTCGGCCTCCTGCCAGAAGAGCTCCTTGAGCTCTTTCACCCTCTCCGGTCGCTCCGCGGCGAGGTCATGGGCCTGTGAGAAGTCGTCGGGCAGGTAGTAGAGCTCGACGGGATCCTGATCGGGGTCCCAAGTACCAGGCGTGTACGGCTTCAGCGCCTCCGGGGTGATCACCCAGGGGACGCGCTCCGTCCTCATCGCGAGCCACCAGCCGTCCTTGTACATCGCCCGATTGCCGATCGTCTCGAAGTACTGCTGCGTGTGGCGCTCGGGGGCGTCCGCGTCCGTGAGCGAGTCGGCGAACGTCTCGCCGTGCATGGGCTGCTGCTCGATGCCGTCGATGTGGGTCGGCATCGGTACGCCGGCGATGTCGAGGACCGTCGGCCCGATATCGATCACGTGGGTGAAGTGGGTGCGGAGCGTGCCGCTCTCCTTGATCCTGTCGGGCCAGTGGACGACCATCGGGTTGCGTGTGCCCCCGAGGTGCGAGCCCACCTGCTTTCCCCACTTGAACGGCGTGTTGCCCGCCCATGCCCAAGCCGCCGAGTAGTGCGGCGCCATCATCTGGTTTCCCCACGCCTCAACTCCCCCGTAGCGCTCCGAGAGCTGCAGCTGCATCTCGTCCGTCAACGGGATGCCGTTCTGCATCGTCAGCTCGTTGAACGAGCCGGTGATCGTGCCCTCCATGCTGGCGCCGTTGTCGCCCCAGATCCAGAACACCAGCGTGTTCTCGAGCTCGCCGAGCTCGTCGATCGAGTCGATCACCCGCCCGACGTTGTAGTCGGCATTCTCTGAATAGCCGGCATAAACCTCCATCTGCCGTGCGTAGAACGCCTTCAGCTTGTCCGGCACGTCCTCCCAGGCGGGAAACGCCTCATCGCGTTCCGTCAGCTCCGCGTCCGGAGGGATGACCCCGAGCTCCTTCTGCCTGGCGAAGGTCTCCTCGCGCAGCTCGTCCCAGCCCTGGTCGAACTTGCCCTTGTACTTCTGGGCCCACCTGTCCGAAACGTGGTGCGGCGCGTGGCTACACCCGGTGGAGAAGTAGGCGAAGAACGGCTTCGTGGCGTCCTGGGCCCGGATCGCGTGCAGCCACTCGATCGTCTTGTCCCCCATGTCGTCGGGCAGGTAGTAGGGGTCGTCGCCATCGTCGCCGTAAAAGGCCTCGGGGGTGCCGATGATCTTCTGGTTCTCGGCCAGGCATGGGTCCCACTGGCCGGAACCTCCGCCGAGGAAGCCGTAGAAGTAGTCGAAACCCCAGCCGACGGGCCAGCGGGTGAATGGGCCGGCCGGGCCCTGCTGTCCGTCAGGCGTCAGGTGCCACTTGCCGAAGGCGGCCGTGCAGTACCCGTTGTCCCGCAGGATCCTCGGGAAGGGAACGCAGTCATCCGGGACGAACGCCGTGTAGCCCGGGAAGCCTGTCGAGAACTCGCCGACCGAGCCGAAGCCGACCGCGTGGCTGTTGCGGCCAGTGAGCAACGCCGCCCGCGTTGGCGAGCAGAGCGCGGGGACGTGGAAGCGGTTATAGCGGACGCCCTCGTCCGCCATCCGGGTGTAGTTCGGTGTGTCGATCGGCCCGCCGAAGGTGGCGGGGTTGCCGAAACCCGCGTCGTCGATCAGCACCACCAGGACGTTTGGGGCCCCATCGGGAGCCTCGACGTGGCCGATCGCCTCCCAGTCCGGCTGCGAGCCGTCGAGCGTGCGTTTGGTGACCCCGCCGAAGGGAGGCATGCGGATTGGCAGCTTGCTTCGATCGGGCTGGCTCATCGTCTACCTCCGAATCTCAGGGCGAATGCGGCGAGGAGTCCGATCGCCTGACCGCTTCGTTCAATGCGCCGACAGGACGCTCATGCGATGCGTCCAGCGTCACGGCGCTCAGCCGCCAGCAAACCAGACCGTTCGGCATGCATCATCACCCGAATCAGATGATGTCGAAGCGTGCGCCGCCCGAGATGCTGGTTGCGAGATCGTGCACGGTGCATAGAGTGCTGGGCTCAGCTCGCCATCCGGCCGCATGACGCGGTCGCTACCAAAGGAGACCGTCTATGAGAGGTGCCGGCCGAGTCATCTTCGCAGGAGTCCTGCTGCTGATCGCGGGAACGCTCAATGTCATCTATGGCATCGCCGCGATCGGTGATGCCAACTTCTACACCAGCTCTGGGACGCACTACGTATTCGGAACCCTCCACACGTGGGGCTGGATCACCCTGATCCTGGGCGTCATCCAGCTCACCGCCGGGTTCTCGCTGTTCGGCGGCGGAGCGTACGGCCGCGTGATCGGGGTCATCGCCGCGAGCCTCGGCGCGCTCGGCGCGCTGCTGGCGATCGGGACGGTGCCCTTCTGGTCGCTGGGCGTCTTCGCGATCTGCCTCTGGGTTGCCTACGGCCTGATCGTCTACGGCGAGCCCGAGCAGGTCTAGCCGTATCGGCGGGAGCCTGGCGTTCGCCAGGCTCCCGCATAGCTCTATCGTCCATCAGGGCTGAGGGCGATCGAGACCGATCGATTTCACCCGGTTCGGCTGATGCGCGGCACGCTTCGGCTTCTGTTGCATTGACGCCGCTGGAGACCACGAGCACCTACGACCCGTCGCAAGGAAGGATCGCAATGCCCATCATGAGAAGACGACCCCTGATGAGAGCCGCGATGGTCGGCGGCGCCGGATACGCAGTGGGAAAGCACCGCGCCGCAAAGGCCGAGCAGGAGCAGGCGCAGAACGCGCCCGTCGCCGCGCAGACAACGCCCCAGGAGCAACCGCCGGCCGCGCCGCCGCAGGGGGGTCAAGGCTCGGAGGCCGACCGGATCGAGGCGCTGACGAAGCTCAAATCGCTCCTCGACTCCGGGGTTCTGACCCAGGAGCAGTATGAGTCCGAGCGCCAGAAGCTGACCGAGGGCATCTAGCCCACCCACCGAGGAGAGGAATACGAGATGGAACTGGCACCTGTGCAGCTGCTCGTCGTCGGCTTCGAGCACGGCAAGTTCGAGGGCAAGGTCCTCGCCGAGCTTCGACGCCTGCGCGAGCACGACATCATCCGCATCGTGGATCTGCTGTTGGTCGCCAAGGACCAACAGGGCGAGATAGCCAAGCTCGAGCACAGCGACCTCTCGCAGGAAGAGGCGATGGAGTTCGGAGCCTTGGCCGGAGCGCTCCTGGGCCTGGGAGCGGGCGGCGAGGAGGGGGCGGAAGCCGGCGCCGTCGCCGGCGCGATCGCCGCGGAGGATGGGTCGGTTCTCGATGACGACGACGTCTGGTACCTGGCCGATGCGATCCCACCGGGAACCGCGGCGGCGATCGCCCTGATCGAGCATCGCTGGGCGATCCCTCTGCGCGACGCAATCCAGGCGGCCGGCGGGCAGGCCCTTGCCGACACATGGGTTCACCCAGAGGACCTGGTCGCGATCGGGGCGGCATCCGGCTGATGTAGGTCGGGCGCCGGCGGATCGGGCTCCGGGACATTCGGTCTGTCCAGGAGCTTTCCGGGGTAATGTGGGCGTGGAGTTGGTGAGCATGGACGGCTTCACCCCATGACCGGGAATCGCGTGGTCAGTGCCCCGCGGGGCACGAACACTGGACTCCGCCTGGTGTCCGCCGGCTCTGCCTGGGTGGACCGGCCACGCCTGCTTCGAAAGCTCGACGAGGCGGCGACGCCGGTGATCCTCCTCAATGCACCATCCGGCTACGGCAAGTCGGTCCTCCTCACTCAGTGGGCCGAGCGCGACTCGCGCCCGTTCGCGTCGATCATCCTCGGCGACGAGCACAACGACCCGGCGAGGCTGCTCGCTTCGATCGTGGAAGCGCTCGATGAGATCGAGCCCGTGCCATCAAACGTCTCAGCGGCGCTCGCGGGTCCCGAGCCGAATATCGATGGCGCTGCCCTGCCTCGCCTGGGGCGGGTGCTTGCCGAGCGCCAGGCATCTTTCGTCCTCGTACTGGATGACCTCGAACGGCTCGAGTCTCCACAGTCTCTTCACGCCGTTTCGGCGATCGGGACCCACCTTGCGCGGGATTCGCAGCTCGTCGTGGCAACACGAACAGAGCCGGCATTGCCGATCGGCAGACTTCGAGCTCACCGCGAGCTGACCGAATTCGGCCGATCCGATCTGCTGATGACCAAGACGGAGTGCGGGGCGCTACTCGCTGGGCTTGACCTCAGTCTCTCCCCGAGGCAGCTCGACAGCCTGGTCCGGCACACCGAGGGCTGGCCGGCAGCCCTGTATCTGGCGGGCCTCGCCCTGAGTGAGGAGCCCGATCTCGGCAAGGGCATCGCGAGGTTCGCCGGCGACGACCGGGTCGTCGTCGACTACATCAGGGATGAGTTCCTGGATTCTCTCTCGCGGCGCCGTCTTGAGTTCCTCCGCCGGGCCTCGGTCCTCGATCGCCTCAGCGGCGACGTCTGCGACGCCGTCCTGGGTCGAACCGGCTCGGCAACGGTGCTCCGCGACCTGTCCCGCTCGAACATGCTTCTGATGGCGATGGACCGGCGTGACGAGTGGTTCCGCTTCCATGCCCTCTTCGGCGAGATGCTGCGCTCGGAGCTCCACCGGATGGAGCCGGGCGAGGAGGTCGGGCTCCATCGTCGTGCCTCAGACTGGTGGGCAGAGCACGACGACCTCGACCGGGCGATCCATCACGCGATCGAAGGTGGGGCTTTCGCTCGTGCCGGCGAGCTTCTCTGGAGTGGGGTCCCCGATTACATGAGCCGTGGCCGCAATGCCACCGTGATGCGCTGGCTCGACCGCCTCGGCGACGACACCGTCTCCTCGGATCCGGCATTGAGCCTGACCGCGGCGGTCTCGCAGGTCACGCGGGGCGCCGGGGCCCTGGCCGAGCACTGGGCCGCGGTCTCCCGCGGGCTGCTTCAGAAGATGAGACCCACGGCCAAGACGAGGCCTCTGACGTCGGGATTGTCGCTGGTCGAAGCCGCGTTGGCGCGAGACGGGGTCGAAGCGATGAGCGCTCACACCACGACGGCCGCAGAGCAGCTTCCCGACGAAAGCCCCTGGCTGTCGATGTGCTTCCTGATCGATGGAGTCGGACTCCATCTGCGTGGGTTCCGCCGAGACGCCCACGACGCCCTGGCGGAGGGGGCGCGGCGTGGGGCCGTCGGCGCACCGAACATCCAGGTGCTCTGCCTGGCCCAGCTCGCCCTACTCGCGATCGATGAAGACGACTGGCAACTGGCGGAGATGCTGGCGTCCCAGGGCCGGTCCCAGGTCGACCGATCCGGCCTCGGCGACTACTCCATGATGGCCTTGGGTGTGGCGGTGTCGGCGCTGGTTCGCTCTCACAGCGGCAAAGCCGAGAAGGCGGCGGCGGACCTCAGGCTTGCGACGCGCCTGCTCGAGGGGCTCGACGAGTTCGCACCCTGGTTTGAGGCAGAGACCAGGATCGTGCTGGCGCGGGCCGCGGGTCGGCTCGACGATGCGGCCACGGCCAAGCTCCTCCTCCACGACGCGGCCCGGCTGCTGAAGCTGACCCCCGATGCCACGGTGCTCGGGGAGTGGATCGAGCAGGCGGCCGCGATGGTCGAAACCGTCTCTGTCTCGGCGGTCAAGGACCTGACCCCGGCCGAGCTGCGCGTGCTCGAGTTTCTGCCCACCCACCTCTCCTTTGCGAAGATCGCAGCGCGGGTCCAGGTCTCCCCGAACACGATCAAGACCCAGGCCCAAAGCGTGTACCGAAAGCTCGGGGTCTCGTCGAGGCTGGAGGCGGTCGAGCATGCTCGCTCCGCCGGCTTGCTGGACGATGAGCGATCTGGGCCTGGCCGGTCGGAACTCTGACGGCGGCAGGGCGGCGAATCACCTTTTTCGGGCGATGTGGGGAAAGGTGGCTGTCGCATAGCCTGCAATCGGCGCCGTCCGCTCAGTCCGCGGCAGCTCCGATCACGGATGCCCAATCTGATCGCCATCGCGTATCAGGAGGAGACCATCGCCGGCCAGGCCGCGGGGGAGCTCGAACGGCGGGCCGACGATCTGGCCATCGACCCCGACGCGATCGGCGCGATCGTTTGCGAGCGGGACGGCAGGTGTCAGCTGACGACCAGCCGGCGCCCCGGCGCCACGGCCGCCTGGAGCAAGTTCTGGGGGGTGATCCTGGGGGCCGTGATGGGCGAGGCCGAGATGACCGGACTCGACCCCTCGTTTCGGGAGCGAATCAACCGGATGCTCACGCCGGCCACCTCGGTCGTGCTCGTCGTTGTCTGGGGAAGGACCGAACCGTCGATTCAGGCCGTGAGCCAGTACGAGGGCACGGCGCTCCGGTGCTCGCTCACCGTGGACAGCATGGAACCCCTTGTCACGACCAGCGGGCCGCAGGCCTTGCCGTGGCGTGGCCTGTAGGCGCGGCAAGGGCCGAGTCTGAGCGCTGCTCCTCTCCGCTGATGCTGTCTACCTGGTGAGCGGCCGGGGCATCAGCTTGGGCGCGTGTCCGACACGCCACGATGGCTTGGCTGCCAACGTCCGAAGGAGCAAGCGATGGCCACAGTCGAGAAGAGCCACTACGAGGCAGCTGTAAGGTCTCGGGCGTCGGGCGCGAGAACCACAAGATGATGCTCGATCACTACAGACCAAGTGCATGCTCGTGAGCTACGACCCGAAGCCGCTCGGCCTCCTCTAGACCCGGTGACCGCGACGCTTTCAGCCACCCCCCGCAGACGGCTCGACACTGAGAGGCAGGCCAGGGCGTGAACAC
>CAVRGF010000009.1:0-176595 GCA_963720685.1 uncultured bacterium
CTGAGAGGTCCACAGCGGCCCCGCGGTGATCGTGGCCGAGTGCCGAGCAGAGACTCCGCGATCCCTCATTCGCCCAGGTCGAGCGCGCGATCGACTCCATCGGATGGCCCAGCCGAGGCATGCGGTCTGGCCACAGCGCCGGCGCCCCTGTGCCGCGGCTCGCCAGCGCGCTCGCGCGACGGTCTCGGCGCCAGCCATCGATAGACAATGAAGAGGATCGCGATCATGAACGGGATCGAGCCTGGAACCCACATCACGCCCGCGGCCAGCTGCTGGTCGGCCAGGGCGCTGATCCCGCCGGGTCGACTGGCCTCGTCCGCATACGGTGCGTAAACGGGCGCGGTCGCAACCGCGAATGCGATCGCCAGGACCCAGCTGACCACCGTCGCAAGGACGAGGTAGATCGCTCGGGGCACGTCGGCGAGCGGCGAGCGCCACGGGGGCGAGTCGATCACACGGGTCCAGAACAGGAGCGCGGTGCCGAAGAAACTCAGGTGCTCGACGGCGTGGACGAATGGGTGATCGAGCGTCGCGTCATAGGCCGCGGGAACATGCCAGACGATGAAGGTGGCGTTGAACACGAGCCAGGCGATGATCGGGTCCTGGAGGAGGTGTGCGGCGCCTCGAAGCGGTGCCAGCAGCGGGCTCTCGGCGACCGCCCGCGCAGTCTTCCGCCTGAAGCCAAGCGGGAATCCGTGCCACATCCGATTCCACGGCCGGGCGAGAGCGAGCAGCGGCGGCGCCACCACCAGCAGCAGTATGTGCTGGATCATGTGCACCCACAGGAGCTCCTCAGCGAGATCGTCGATCGGCGAGTCGAGTGCGACGACGATCGTCGCCAGACCGGCGATGAACGCCGCCGTGCGCCACCGATCCGAAGCGCTGGGACGGCGGCCCCTGCGGCGGCGCCCGGCGAGCCAATAGAGCAGTGCGGTGCCGAGGACCCAGGCAAACGCAGGCCCGCCGGTCCAGTCGAGGAGTGGCTTCAGATCGAGCATGGCCCGCCGTTTCGGGCCTGCGTCGGCGTTAGGAGGCCGAGCCGGCGGCTCGGTGACAAGGTCAGGAGGCGGCCAGAATCGGCACGTCGTGGACGATTTCGTTCGGCTTGAAGCTCGCCGGGTAGAGCGTCGTGATCTGGCCGGTGCCCGAGATCCCATAGATCAGCGCCGAGTGCTCGACCGCGTCGGGATTCTTTCGCGAGGGATCGGACTTGGCGACGATGTTCCAGTCCGACCAAACGTTCTCGAGCTGCGGACGCGAGCCGATCAGGTAATGCATGCGGCCGGTCATCTGATGGTCGGCGAGGAACTTCTTCACCGTCGTCGGCGTGTCGCCCTTGGGGTCGACGGAGACGGCGATGATCTGCACCTGCTTTCGCTCCGCGGCGCTCATCTGGTTCTGGGCGGCGTGGAGGTTGGAGACCATCAGCGGGCAGATGTCGGGGCAGTGGTCGTAGATGAAGAGGACCAGGGCCGCCTTGCCGCGGTAATTCGTCGAGGTTGACCGGCTGGCCGAGGTAGTTGCTGAGCTTCAGCGGCGGGGCCGGCTTGGGCGGGTTGGCCTTGGCTCCGTCGAAGTTGGCGTTCGCGCTCGGGTGAACGCTCGTGGTTGTCGAGCTCGATCCGCCGCAGCCGGCGGCGATCGCCGCCGCGCCCAGCACCGCGATCGCGAGTGCGGCCCTGCCTCGAGCCGTCCTCAACCGTCGCCATTGGCCGCTCCCCGTCTGCCAGTCGACGGCATCAGGCCGCGGCACGTCGGCGCTCCCCGGCGGGAGACATACTCGCCTCTGACCTCGATTGCGCCCCAGCCCCCATCGGTTGCGTCCCAGCAACGAACGGCCTGTCCGCTCCCAGGGCCTCACGCTCCTCGAAGGAAGCCGCGCGACGAGCTCTCCAGCCGGTAACCCTGCCGAACAGCGAGGTCTCGTCCTCGCCGCTCGGGGGAGCGTTGGTGGCCAGATAGCCGAGCAACAGCCATCCCGCGACCGTGAGCAGATGCGGCGCCTCCTCACTCAACTCGGTCCGCCCGGCGAAAAGGTCGAGAATTGCGGTGATCACGAGCAGGGCGGCAGCGGCGCCGACCAAGGTCCGCATTCCGAGCGCACGCCCAGGTCGCCAGGCCGCGGCCAGGAACCCGACGGCGAGGGCCAGGTCGAGGGCCCCCATCTCGTGCGCGACGTGGATCGGAGCCTCGTGATCCTGTCCGAAGAGGAGTATCGGCGCCGTGATCACAATCTGGGCCGCCGCCACCGCCACCAGGGCGAGGCGAGCCAGGCCCAAAGGCGAAATACCTCCAGGCCGGTTCGCCTCCAGCCTCTTCAGCAGGTCCTCGACCGGGCGTGGGGAGTGCTCGACAGCACCCAGTCGCACCATGCGGGTCACCCTGTGGGCCTCTCCACGCCAGGCCCGGCACGCCGAGCACGTACCTAGGTGTGCCTCGAGCTCTCGCTCCTCCACCCCCGAGGGCTCGCGATCGAGGACGGCGGAGATGGCCTCGCGGGCGGTTTCGCAGTTCATGTCCGATTAGTCGCCTGGGGCGCCGTTTCGGTTCCCGCTCCCGATCGTCGGAACTTACGCGACATGCCGGTGTGTTTACCCTGATTGTGTGGATGCCCTCACCAGGCTGGCCCAGGCGGCGCGTGGCGGCGACCGCCGGGCGCTTGAGGAGTTCGTCCGGCGGAGCAACGATGAGGTCTGGCGGCTGTGCGCGGCGCTGGTCGATGAGCGAGCGGCGGATGACCTGACACAGGAGACCTTCCTCCGCGCCCTTCGATCCCTGCGGCGCTTTCGGGGCGACTCCTCAGCCCGGACTTGGCTGCTTGCGATCGCGAGGCGGACCTGCGTCGACGAGCTTCGCTCGCGCGCTCGCCGGCGCCGGCGCGACACGCGCGTTTCCCGCGAAGCGGCGCCCGAGCTCGCGCCCGTCCCCGATGTCGCCGGCCAAGTCGGGGTCCGGGATCTGCTTGGCCAACTTCCCCCTGAGCGCCGAGCGGCCTTTGCCCTCACGCAGTTGCTTCGCCTCTCGTACGAGGAAGCGGCGCGAGTTTGCGGCTGTCCCACCGGCACGATCCGCTCGCGTGTTGCCCGGGCGCGGCGCGATCTCGTGACTGCCCTCGCTGATGCCGAGCCAGGAGCACCGGCGGCAAAGCGCCCGGCATCAGACGGGAGCTCCTCGCCGATCTGAGCTGACGAGGGACGATGGCACGCTCCGCCCAGGAACCGCCGGGCACGTTAGGGCGACTATTGGGACGTGGACCTCGAGACGCTCTCCCAGCTCGCGATCCCGATCGCGCTAGGCCTTGCTTACTGGCGCAGGGTGCTCACGCTTGGGCGGCGCGATCAAGAGCCCTCGGTTCTCCGCCAGGTCAGCTTTGCCCTCGGCCTGCTCCTCATCGCCGGAGTCTTGATCGGACCGGTAGACGGGCTGGCCGATGAGTTCGTCTACGGCCACATGATCCAACACATCGTTCTCACCGACGAGGCGGCGCTGCTGCTGGCGATTGGGTTAACGGGTCCGGTGCTGCGGCCGGTGCTGACGCTGCCGGTACTTCGCCACCTGAGGGTCCTGGTCTATCCCCCGCTTGCGCTCGTGGTCTGGATCGTCCTCATCTTTGCCTGGCACACCCCGACCCTCTACCAGGCCGCTGAGGAGCACCTCGGCCTTCACTTCCTCGAGCACGCCTGCTTCCTCGGCGCTGGGATCGTCATGTGGTTGGCGCTGCTCGGGCCGCTTCCGAAGCCGCGCTGGTTCGGAAACGGCGCCCAGGCGGGCTACGTCGCCGGCGTTCATTTCTCCACCATGGGTCTGGCCAACATGCTGATGTGGTCGGGGGCGGTGCTCTACCCGGTCTACGCCGAGAGCGAGCATGCCCACGGGATCTCCCCGTTATCGGACCAGGGGATTGCCGGCGCCATATTGGCCGCCCAGAGCGCCATCGTCATGATCGCCGTCCTCGCCTGGATCGTCCTTAAGTGGGCACGCGAGGACACCGAGCGCCAGGAGCTACTCGACTTCGCGGACGGCCTGGGGGTTTCCCTGTCTAATGAGCGCGCTGCCAGGGCTGCCGGCGCCGGACGTGCCGCAGAGCTTCGGCGGCGCCTGGAAGAGGAAGCTCGCCGCGACCGTCCCCTCGTCGGAGGTTTCCCCGAGGCCCGGAACCTAGCCGACTGATCCCAGACTCGGCCTCAATTGGCGACCGGGGAGGCGCGGACCCCCCGCAAAGACCCGAGTGGGTTTGGGCCGCTCGACAAGCTAGGTCTGAGCGTGATGCCGGTCGTGGGGACGTGCGCTTTCGCCTGGTTGCGGTCGTCTCGGCCGCAGCCTCGCCGACGCCGCAAGGGACGAGAAGGAGCGCACACGGAAATGACTGAGGCTCGCCTGCTAGGACGGCCTGGCCGCCGCCGGTTCCACCCGCTCGACACCCCGGAAGGATTCCTCGCATCTCGGTCATTCGCGCCGGATAATGCGGGGGATGGCCGACCCACCACTGCGACCCCGCGCGAGGTTTCCTTCCCGACCTGAGCTAGTTACCGGGGGGATCAACTGGGTGCAGGAGGCCATCTACATCGCCGTCGGTGGCTTGCTCGCCACCGCAGGGGTCTTCGTGATCGTCGGCACCGTCGACGGCGCCATCAACGGGATCGAGGCGAACGACGACGCGGTGCAGATCGGGCTCCTGGTGCTCGACCGGGTCCTGCTCCTATTGATCGTCGCCGAGCTCCTCCACACCCTGGCGCTGGTGCTCTACGAGGGTGAGATTCACGCTGAGCCCTTTCTGCTGATCGGGCTGATCGCCGTGGTGCGGCGGGTCGTGGTGATCACAGCCAAGGTGGAGCACATACCTTCCGGCGAGGTGCTCCACAACTTCCTCCTCGAGCTCGGGGTGCTCGCCGGTCTCGCCCTGGCCTTCAGTGCCGCGATCTACATGCTCCGCCGAGGCGAGGCTCGCACGGGGACCTCCAGCCCCGAGACGGTCGAGCCCGCCGGGCGATAGTTCCGCTTTGCTAGGAGGAGCAGTGCGTCAGCTTGCCCTTGCATTATTTGTTTGGCGCCATTCGGCTCGGCAGCACGCGTTAGCTTCGGCGACTCGCCGCTGCTTCCACGCGAGAGGGGCGTCCCGTCATTGCTCCCTGGAGGGCGTGGCTCCTCCACACCGCCTAGCGCACCGAACGGGCCGCCTATCGGCGGCCCGTTCGGAAACGCGGCTCGAGGTCTCGGCCGGTGCTACTTCAGCACGAGAGCCAGGACGGCGCCGATGATGAGGACGCTCGGAGCCGTGTGGGTGATGATCCCCATCCACGTGCTGCGGAACCGCTTTGTCGGATAGGCCTGGGCGAATGTGCTGTCGAGCAGGGTGGCCGGCATGCTCCACGGCTGGTGGACGTGGTAGAGCGTGTGCATGACACCGCTGGCGACGAAATCGCCCTTTCCGAAGACGGCTCGCATTCGCGGCAGCAGCAGCCCCCGGAAGACCAGCTCCTCGACCACAGGGGCCAGGATGGCGACCCCGACCAGGAGGGCGAACCCGACCAAATTGCCGCTGAAGAAGTCCGCCACACGGTCGGTCGGGAATGGCGTTCGGGAGATCCCTGGGCAGGGGGCCGACCGGATCGATCGGGAGCGCGTTGAACGCGGCCGAGAGGACGACGAATGGCGCGACCCACCACCAGACCTTTTTGCCGACGCGTCCAGTCTTCGGATCCTGGGGGGCCCGCAGCCACAGTGCGTCACGCACCCGTGACCATGCGAGGGACCCCTGTTCACGCCTGACCAGGAACAGGACCATCCCCAGCTGCCAGAGCAGACCCACGTTGAAGCAGATCAGGAGGGACTCGATGAACGGGTCACGGCCCCCGATCCGATCGCTGAGCCAGGGTGCGACGATCCAGGCGAGGAGGCCCATGGGGATGGCCGCCGCCGCCCACACAGCAAGGATCTTGCCGAGTGAGTACTGCCTTACCGGCGCATAGCGATCAAACGGCCGACCGGCTTCTGGATGACGCTGGTCGCCAACCTCAGGTGCCCTAACGGCGGAATCGACCCGGGCTGAGCCTTGTTTGGTGGCTGGCGTGGGAGATGCTCTTGACACTCATCTTCGATCCTCCTTGATGGGGTTTGGACATGGCGCCAGGCTGCCAGCGGCGGGCCCTCCAAACCAGGGGGCTGGCAGGCGTCCTGGGGTTCGGCTTGCTGCCAGCAGGGTGCGGCTACCCGTATCGATCTGGGCCCTGCCATGGTCGAGAATCACCTCATGGCGAAGACCATCCTGATCGTCGATGACCACCCAAGCTTCCGGACCAGCGCCCGGCGCATGCTGGAAGCCGATGGCTACGAGGTCGTCGGGGAGGCCGAAAATGGCGCCGCTGCCCTGGCGGCCGTAGAGCAGCTGCGACCGGATCTCGTCTTGCTTGACGTGCGGTTGCCGGACATCGACGGGTTCGAGGTCGCGAGGCGATTGCTGGGCGCAGGGGGGCGGACCCCGCAGATCGTGCTTACGTCCAGCAATGACCCCATGGACCTCGGCGAGGCAATCGGTGCCAGTGGCGCTCGCGGATTCATAGCCAAGAGCGAGCTGACGGGTACCGCCGTCGCCGCCTTGCTGCGATGAGCACGCCTCGTCGCGCGCTGATACCCGTGGCCTTGGTCGCCTTCGTATTCGGGGTCGGCGCGGTCCTGGTCGTCCTCAATGGCGGGCACAACACCCACCGCGGTGCCTATGCGGCGCTGGCGCTCGGGATCGGTTGGGGATTCACAGGCACCGGCCTCTACTCCTGGAGACGGCGCCCGGGAAGCAACCTCGGTCCGTTGATGATCGCGGTCGGCTTCAGCGGCCTTGTGAAGGCGCTGGCCTTCTCCAACAACAGCGTCGTCTTCACGATCGGTTCGCTCGGAGAGGTGATGATCTGGGCTTTCC
Source organism: uncultured bacterium (assembly GCA_963720685.1). Lineage (GTDB taxonomy): Bacteria > Actinomycetota > Thermoleophilia > Solirubrobacterales > 70-9 > AC-56. Next base: position 6,914 of record CAVRGF010000009.1, read on the forward strand.
TCATTCACCTGCTGCTGTCGTTTCCTTCCGGCCGGCTGGAGGGCGGGGTCGACCGGCTCATAGTCGCCGTCGGCTACTTCAACGCCACGGTGGTTCAGCTGGCGAGGCTCGTGTTGACCGATCCCGCCAAGGCCGGCTGCGCCGATTGCCCCGCAAATCCCCTGCTGATAACTCACTCACAGGCGGCCGCCGCGATCAACGCCGCGCAGGTGGACATCTCGATCGCATTGTTCGGCGCAGTGGTGGCGATCCTCTACCTTCGCTGGCGGGGCAGCGCGCCCGGCCAGCGACGGGCCTTCGCCCCGGTCTTCGCCGTCGGCAGCCTCACTCTTGCGCTCCTGTTGATGGAGCTGATCGTCGAACAGGCCAACCTGTCCAACACGGTCGCTGACCGGATCACGCTGGCCATCTTCGGTTCGCTCGCCTGCCTGCCGTTCGCGTTTTTGCTCGGCTTGCTGCGAGCCCACTTCAGCCACGCCGACGCCGTCAGTTCCGTTGTCGGCCGGCTGGGAGGCAGCGGTGGTCGGGGTGCGTTGCGAAACGCCCTCGCGGAGGCGCTTGGAGATCCCACCCTGGAGCTCGCCTACTGGGTGCCGGACCAGGACTCTTACGTCGACGCCGAGGGTCGACCGATGCCGGTCGATTCGACACCTAAGGGGAAGATCGCCACCACCATTGACCACGAGGGCCGGCGGATCGCTGCGATCGTCCACGACGCCGACCTTGCAGACGAGAGCGACCTTGTGCAGGCAGTTGGAGCAGCGGCAGCGCTCACACTCGAAAATGAGCGGTTGGACGCGGAGCTTCTGGCAAAAGTGGAGGAGCTGCGGGCCTCCCGCTCGCGCATCGTTCAGGCCGGATACGACCAGCGGCGGCGTCTCGAGCGGGACCTACACGATGGCGCTCAGCAGCGCTTGATGGCGCTCGGAATCAACCTGCGCCTGGCGCGTGACCGGATCCCGACCAAGCCCCGAGAGGCAGCCGAGCTGGTGGACGCCTCGCTCGAGGAGCTCAACGAGGCCACCGGGGAGCTCCGCGAGCTGGCGCGCGGAATTCATCCGGCGGTACTCACCGACCGGGGTCTGGAGGCGGCAATCAACGGGCTCGCCGGGCGCTCCCCGGTGCCGGTCGAGGTGCTCGAGACCCCGGATGACCGGCTCCCCTCCTCGGTCGAATCGGCGGTCTACTTCGTGGTCGCTGAGGCGCTGACAAACGTGGCCCGCTATGCCCAGGCCCGAACGGCCACGGTGAGCGTGGTGCGCAGCAACGGCGAGGTCGAGGTCGAGGTCAGGGACGACGGCGTTGGGGGCGCCGACCCGGAGCAGGGCTCGGGGCTGCGCGGGCTCGCCGACCGCGTCGCGGCGCTCGGAGGGGGGCTCGATCTGGAGAGCGGGGACGGCGAGGGCACAACCCTGAAGGCGAGGATCCCGTGCGGGTGATCGTCGCCGACGATTCGGTGCTGCTGCGGGAGGGGATCGCTCGCCTGCTCGAGGATGCGGGCTTCGAGGTCGTCGGGCAGGCGGAGGACGGGGAGGAGCTGATGCGCAAGGCCAGGGCGCACAAGCCCGACGTCGCGATCATCGACATCCGCATGCCGCCGACCCACACCGACGAGGGCCTTCGGGCAGCCCGCGTAATCCGCGAAGAGATGCCCGACACCGGCGTGTTGGTGCTCTCGCAGTACCTGGAGGAGGAGTACGCGTTAGAGCTGTTGGGCAATGACGCCGCCGGCGTCGGCTACCTGCTCAAGGACCGTGTCTCCGATCTGGATCGCTTCTCCGAGGCGATCCGGCGGGTAGCCGAGGGCGGGTCCGCACTGGACCCCGAAGTCGTCTCGCAGATGCTCGGGCGCCGCCGGGTTGAAGACCCGCTGGAGGAGCTGACCCCGCGCGAGCGCGAGGTGCTGGGGTTGATGGCCGAGGGACGCAGCAACCACGCGATCGCCAACGCCCTCGTGGTCTCGGAGCGTGCTGTGGAGAAGCACGTGACCAGCATCTTCTCCAAGCTCAACCTTGCTCCGGCGTCCGAGGACCATCGCCGAGTGCTGGCGGTGCTGGCATTCCTCGGCACCTAGTAGCAACTCTCAACCCTCCCGAATTCAGGTGCCCCCGCACCTTACGACCTCTTGTGCGCGAGGAGGGAAGTCTTTCGGCTTGACGACGTATCAATTGTTTTCGCCGATCGCCGTTGGGGTCGGCGAGGCGGATGGAGTCGTGCCATAGGGGATCAAGCGCTCGACGTTCGAGCGATCCACGTCAGGAGACCGCCAACACGCGGACGGGTCCAGGCCACCCCCGTCGGAATCCGCCAACCGCCGTGCGATAATGCGCCTACGCGCCGCAATGGCGCGGACATTTGGATCTGGCCAAGGCCCCTGCTGACTCGGGTACAGCCGCTGCCAACCTGAGGGAAGGCGGACTTGTTAGCTCGTACGAGCGGGAGTCAGCCCAAGACCTGATCAGAGCCCCGCCGTCTGGATCGAACCCGGGTGGGGCTTCTTGGCTCTCCGGCCGCTATCGAGGCGGCGGCAGTCGAGCACGAGCGAGGCCAACAGGATCGCGGCGGCGGATGCGTACGCCGAGCATCGCGGCAGCGTAACCGGGGGATAGGCTTCCCCGCCCATGACTCGCCGGCAGGCCTGGCTGTTGGCCGGGATCATCGGCGCCGCGGCGCTCGTCAGGTTCGCGACCCTGGACCACCAGAGCTACGACCACGACGAGGCGGTCACGGCGTGGCGGGTCCTGCACGGCGGGCTCGGCGGGACGCTCCACGTCGTCGCCCACTCCGAGCGGAGCCCGCCGCTTTACTACCTGCTCGCCTGGCTGTGGAGCAAGCTCTTCGGCACGGGGGAGGTGGGGCTTCGGTCGCTGTCGGCCCTGATCGGATGCCTGACCGTTCCGGCCGCCTATCTCGCCGCGCGCGAGCTGTCGTGGCCCCGAGCCGACCTCGTCGCCGCCGCGCTCGTCGCCCTCAACCCCTACCTGGTCTGGTACTCGCAGGAGGCCCGCTCCTACGCCCTCTTCGCGCTCTTCGCAGCCTGGGGGCTCTACTTCTTCGTCCGCTCCCTGGGCGACCCCTCGTCACGAAACCTCGGCCTGTGGGCGGCGGCCTCGGCGCTCGCCCTCTGCTCCCATTACTTCGCCGTATTCATCGTTGGAGCGGAGGGCCTCTGGCTGGTCGTCAGGAGCTGGCCGAGGCGGGCGCCAATGATCGCCTTCGCCGCTCCGGTGGCCGTCGGCCTGGCGCTGATCCCGCTGGCGGTCGCGCAGGAGGGGTCCGGGAGGCGGAACCTGTTCACCGGCGTCCCGCTCGCGCGCCGCGCCGCCGAGACCGTGTTCGGCTACCTGGCGAGCCAGGAGCCGGGGGCGTTCGCGGGGAGCATGCAGGTCCGCCACTTCCGCTACGCGGTCGTCGTGGCGGGCCTGATCGGCGCGGCGACCGCGCTGTTCCTGCTCCTCCGGAGGGCGAGCGAGCGCGAGCGCCGGGGTGCGCTGACGGTCGCGGCCGTTGCCGCGATCGCGATCGTCGTCCCGTTCGCCCTCGCGGCGGTCGGGGTCGACTACATCGACCCGCGCAACCTGATCGGCTCGCTGGTTCCGTTCCTGGTCGCGGCCGGCGTCGGCTTCGGCTGTGCCACAGCGGGCCGCCTGGGGGTCGCCGCGGCGGGCGCCTCGGTCCTGCTGTTCGCCATCGTTCTCGCAGCCGTGTATGCGAGCAGCCAGATGCAGCGACCCGACTGGCGCGGGGCCGCCGAGGCGATGGGGCCGCCGTCCGGCCCGAGGGTCCTAGTGGTGACCCGCAACGGCAACGAGCCGATTGCGTACTACCGCGACGCGCGGGAGTTCCGCCCCTCGCGCTTCCAGGGCGAGCGGGTCGACGAGATCGACGTGCTCAGCAAGGCGCACGCCATCGCGGCGCCGGACCACCGGTTCCGGCTCGTCCACAAGCAGGGCCTGGCGCCCTGCTGCGTCCTGTGGCAATACCGGGCCAAGTGGCGGACCCTGATCCGGCCGGACGACGTGGCGGGCAGCGCCGTCCTTCAGCACGAGCCCGCCTCGGTCCTGATCGAGGGCGCTCGCTGAGGCGCCTCTAACCGCAGAACCTACCGCCTGAGTTCGGGTCGCGACCACGAACCCCCGAGCAGCCGTGGATCCTGGCGAGAAGCCTCCTCAGCCGCCGCTGCGTGCGATCGGAGGGACACCTCCCGCCTCCGGTGCACAGATTGTGTAGCTCGTACGGATCGCTCTTCAAGTTGTAGCGCTCCCGCTCGATCTCTTTCGTGCACTCCCCCGTAGCCGCGTTCCCGACCATCGTGTGCCTGATGAGGATCGCTTTCGGCAATCGCACTCCCTCGTAGTGGCAGGCCGCGTGGTTCTTGTTCGCGTTCTTGAGCCCCAGCTCGATGCCCAGCGGCCGATTGGAGGCCCAGGCTGGATTCTGACCACGCAGCAACGGGAGAAGGGAGCGCCCGTCCAGGACGCGGCACTGACCGCTTCGCCGACAGGGCTGAGCGTGCGCCAACCGAAGCAGCGTCGGCGCGAAATCGATGTTGGCCACCGGCTGCCCGACGTGGGCAACCCTTGGCGCACCCTTCCGGTAGCGGGAAGGCAGGCGAATGAACAGCGGGGTCCTGTCTGCCTCGTCGTAGGGGTAAAGCTTCCCGCCTGCTATCCGGTGCTGCCCGAGGAAGATGCCGTTATCTGTATAGAAGACGAACACGGTGTTGTCGGACTCGCCGAGGCGGGCGATCTCCCTGTAGAGCCGCCCGACCGTTCGGTCGACCTCCCGAAGCGCGGCAAGGCCGCATCGGTATCGCTTCGTCGTCGCGTCGATGACCCGCGGGCTGAGGCGCGGCAGGCTGCGGATGAAGGGAGGCTTGTCGCCCACGTTCGCCTCGTTGAAGGACGGGGGCCGGGGTAGCGGGGCGTCGCGGAACAGCTTGGTGTCGCGCGGGTCGGGCACGGGGTTGCCCTTGCAGCCCGTACCTGCTCGCCCGGGGCCCGGGTGCGGGGCGATCTCGTCGAGTTCCAGATAGAGCGGCTGCTCTCGGGGCACGTAGCGCCGGACGAGGCTCTCAGCCGCCCGAGCGAATACGCGCGGTGCGTAGTCATTGTTCCCGTCCCCATAGTGGACCCTCCGGCCGTTGTCCGACAGGTCCCAGTTGTAGTAGGTGTCCTCGCTGGTGTCCAGTTCGGTGTACCACTCGTCCCAGCCGGGCGCGACAGAAGTGGGGCGCGGGGTGTCGTAGTTGTTGAGGAACTTTCCGACGTGAGCGGTTCGGTAGCCGGCGCGCTGTAGCCAGACCGGGAGGACGTTTCGCTTGTCGCGAAGGTCGTCGTAGTGGTTTCGCAGGACGCCGTTGTTGTGCCCGTACTGCCCGGTCAGCAGGGTGGCCCGGGACGGGCAGCAGTCCGGCGTGGTCAGGAACGCGTTGTCGAACGTCGTACCGCGGTCGCGGAGCAGCTTGTCGACCTGGGGCATCACGTCCTGCCTCATCTGGGTGAGCGCCTGATCATCCGTCATCACGACGACGATGTTTGGCTGGCTGGCGGCGGCGGCCTTGCTTGCGGTGGCGGTCGGGGGTCCTGGCGAGGGCTCGGTTGCCGTCCTGGACGGCGTGGGCGATGAGCCGCATCCGGCGACGGTCGCGACAAGCAGCGTCGCCGCGCCTATGGTGAGTCGGTGTTGCACAGATCGACTCAAGGGGCGCCTCGAACGCGGGCGAGCGATGATGCTCCGCCCCGCCTCCGGATCGCGCATCCTAGCGGGAGGTTCCTGAGCAGTTCTGTCTGCGGCGGTTGCGCCGTTTCCTGACACGAGCCCTAGCACCGAGGTGATGATGCCCATCCCACGAGCTAGTCAATCCCCAGCTGGCCCGGACCCCGCCTTCGTTGAAACCTCAGGCCGCTTGATCTCGTAGCCGTGTTGCGCCTTGGGCGCCCCGCCCAGGTCTGCCACAACTGCTTCGGCGTTCCGCCGACGCCGCGAGCTTGGCGACGCATCAATTGTTTGGCGCGATTCTTGTCAACCCCCTGGAGGCCTAATCCCCCCTAACCCGGAGCGCTTCAGGAGCAGGCGGCGCCGCCTCCCGAACGGGATTCGAACCCGGGTAATTCCAAACTGAAACGTCCCCGTTCTGTGCCCTGCCGTCCATTCAAGGTTCGAGAGGCCCAAGGGAGACGGATCGCTGACCGATCCTCGGTGCCTAACGGAGCAAGACCGCGCTGGGGGCTTGGCCGCTCACAACGCACATCCTTCGATGCGCCTCGCCTCCGCCGGCGGCTTCTGCACCCATACCACGGAAACGGAGCCGCGGCGCTCTACCGAACCGTTGATCCGCCTGGCATTGCGTCTGAGATCGCTCGCGTAGCGTCTCGCGCGTTCGACCTTCTTGTAGAAGGCAAGAAACGCATCAGCTCCGCCGCCCGACACGACCAGTTCGACATCAGGCGCGTTCCTGTCGTCCGGTGATCTCGGTCCGCCGACGACGCGAAAGCCGGCGTCGCTCAAGCAGGCGCGAGCCCGTTCGGCGCGAGGGAACCCGAGGTCGGGAGCGGGCGTCGGTCTGGGCGCGCTCGCCGCCCCGCCGCATCCGATCAGGGACATGGAGATCACCAGCGCGAGCAGCCAGCCCACATATGGGATCACTTTCTGCCTCGACGGCGCGATGCCCGTGGCGCAGGGGTCGCCTTCGGCTCGATCGCGACGCTCTGTTCGGATCGTTGCGGGTGGCTAGCCGGATATCTTGAGTCCACGACGCGCGAGGCCAGGTAGGCGTTGTAGCCGATCACCGTGCCGGCCGGTGACCGAAGCTCTGCGACGGCCGGGTCGACAAGGACCTCGCGCTCGCCGAGAAGCGCTGCATTCTTCGGGTCGAAGATCAACTCATGGAGGACGCCGTTTTGCGGGTATGCAACGCCCACGCCCTCGCGTCCCGCTGCGTCGCGGGTCCGGCCCAGAAGCTTGACTCCGGGGAGCTGCGAGGCGATCTCATAGAGCGCCGCGCGCAGTCTTGGAGGGGCATAGGTCTCACGCAGTAGGTCGCCGATGATCGCGAAGGTCTGGTCGTGTCCGCGTGGCGCGCCTTCCACCTTGCGCTCTTCGATCAGCCGGCGAAGGGCAACCGGGTCGGTGGGCAACCTCGAGAGGTCGAGGTACCTGGTCCCACCAGCCGGGTATGAGTGGTCCGAGACCCCGGGCCTCCCGAGCCCGGGCGAGCCGGCCGCGCGCCAGGCGGCGCGATCGGCGGCGGAGGGAAAGCGCGGCCTGCCGCGGACCTCGCGCAGACGCCAGGAGCCGTCAGGCCCGATCCATGTCTTGCGGATCTTCCGGACGAGCACGGACCACCCGGTTGCTGGCGTGTAGTCAGCGCCCGGGTGGATGCTCAGGAAGGCCTCCTTCGACTTCGTGTAGACGTACTCGCCGCTATGCGGAGGAGCCTGGGCGGGGCGCCCCGCAGCCACGGTCGCCGCGCGGCGCAACGCCTCGGCCGCGGCGCTCGGCGCGACCCCTGGCCCCGAGGAGATGAGGACGAGTAGCGCCACGGCGATTGCCACTGCGATCGCGCCGATCGCCATCGTCGCCGCCCCGGGCTGGCGGAGAGGCAGCCTTGCCAACCGATTCAGAAGTCGGCGTTCGCTGAACGGGACGCGACCGCACGATCGGCCGCTCGCGGCCGCACCCCCACGATAGGCGAGGCGCGCTGCAGCGACCGCTCGCCCGCGCGCCGTAGCGGCATCCGGCGCCTCGATCCCGCGCAGCGCCTCGATCACGTAGTCAGAGCCCATCGGGTCTCCCTCCTTGCTCTTCAAGTGCGGCGCGTAGACGCTCAAGTGCCCGGCTGAGGCGCGAGCGCGCCGTTGAGGCATCGATCCCGAGGAACTCGGCCACCTCTCGCGAGCGGTAGTCCAGGACGTGGCGCAGAACAACGGCCGCCCGGTCTTCGGCCACGAGTGACCCCATCGCGACGAGGAGCCGCCCGGACAGCGAGGTCTGGCCCGGCTCGAAGTCGAACTGCCGCTCGCTTGGGTCTACTCCCTCGAGGCTCACCTCCGGTCGTACTCGGCGGGCCCGCAACCAATCCACGGAGCGATTGACGACGATCCGGTGCAAGTAGGGGCGAAGCGGGCGGCGCCAGTCGAAGCGATCCAGGGCGCCGATCGTCGCCACGATCGCCTCCTGGGCGATGTCCTCGGCAACACCCGGGTCATGAACGATCAGGAACGCGGCTCGGTGGGCGTCATCCCAATGGCGGGCCACCAGGGCGTCGAGCGCCGTCGCCGAGCCACGCTTCGCCTCCCGCACCAAGGCGCGCTCGCTCGCATCGGCGGGTGCTCTGAGCCTCGGCGCCCGTGGAGCCTCCAAGGCCTCCTCGCCCGCAGATGAACCGCTCACATAGTCAATACGCGCTCACGGAGCAAAGTGTCCCGCTCATCCGGAGATGCTTCTGGCCGCACGTCGAACTCATCCCGCCCGGTGATCGCAGCGGCTTGACGACGTAGTCATCGCACCCCCTGCGCTCAGTCCACCAACCTGACCTCGAGCGCCGGGGCCGCCAGCTCGCCGGCAGCGCCGAGCAGGCCGAGGATGCGGGCGACGTAGGCTTGTGTCTCGGGGATCTCCGGGACGCAGTGGCAGGCAGCGACCGGCGCCGGCCCGGCGTTGTAGGCGGCGAGGGCGAGCGAGACGGAGCCGAACTGGCGCATCAGGTCCGACATCAGGTGAGCTTGGGCGTTGATGGCCGCGGCGGCGTCGAACGGGTTCCGAAGGTTGTAGGCACGAGCTGTCGCAGGCATGAACTGGGCGATCCCCTGGGCACCCGCCTCAGACACGGCGTAGGGGTTGAAGTTCGACTCGGCGAGGAGCTGGGCCGAAAGCACGCCCGCCGAAACGTTCCATTCCGAGGCGGCGGCCAGGATCGGCTCACGAAAGCGGGTCGGGACGAACGCCGGGAGTCCGCCGGCCGAGGCGGTCCACCCGTCACCGCCGGACGTGGCATCGACGCTGTCGCCCGCGGCCGAGCACGGCGCCGGACCGCGGACGAAGCCGAAATGCCATGGCTCCCACGGGTAGCGCTTCAGGAAACCGAAGCGGGGCGCGTTGGCCGCCAGCCAGCCGTACGCGGCAGGAGGGCCGAGGTCGAGCTCGGTGGCGCAGCGGTGAAGCGACGTGCCGGGGGGCGCAACCCACCGAGGGTCCGGGTGCTGGGCATAGAGCTGTGCCTGCTCGGCGTCCGATCTGTACGCCGAGGTGACGGTCAACGCGATCCCCGAGCCAGAGGCAGCGCTGGCCATCCGGTCGAACGCCGTGGCGACGTCCGGGCGCATCGGCTTGCCCTGCCGATAGGCGAGCGGACCCGAGTAGCCACCGCCGCTGGCCATCGAAGGAAGCGAGGCGGGGGCCGGCGGGGCCGCCTCGGCCTCGGCATGAGCGGTCAGGGTGATCGCGTCGCGCCGACCCGATCGGGCCGCGCGCTCGACCCGCCTCCCCAGCGCGGCCGCCGGCTCCACGGACGCCCGGACCTCGACCCGGATCCGAACCGGCGCAAACGCGGACCGGTCGGGGAAGGTGACCCGAAGCCGGCCCGGATCGACGCCGTTTCGCCTCGCCGCGTGCCGCGCGACGGAGACGGCTCGGGCCAGATACGCGGGCTTGCTCAGGTGCCGCGGGTTCGGGCCTCCGTCGGGGAGGCGCTCCGGGGAGAACAGTCTCGGGAAGTCGTCGCGCAGCGAGCGGGCGCCTGAGAGCGCGACCAGGTCGACGCCCCGCTGAGCCCGCGCGGCGCCGGTGGCGGCGCCTCCGATCAGGGCCAGGAGCGCGGCGCAGAACAGGATCGCGAATGCCGCCCCGATCGTCATCGGGAGCGCCTGAGCGCGCTCGGCGAGAAGCGAACGGGGTGGGCCGACCAGGCCGCGGGCCAGGCGAGTCACCCGGCTGGCCGCGGCGCCGCCTGCCTCGAGCCCCGCCATCGCCCGGCGCGAGGCGACCAGTCCGAGCGGCCGCGCCGCGACCCGTGCCGGGAGTCGCCGCTCGCGCAGCTCGATTACGGCCAGGGCCGTGAGCGGCCGAGCATCGGGCAGGTCGGCACGGATCAGGCCGCATCGAAACGCGAGCGCCTCCTGGTCCAGGGCGATGCGCCAGAGGCGCGACGGAAGGTGGACGATCGAGACGTCGGGACCGACATCGTCGAGCGCGGCGCCCAGTTCGGCGAGTGCCTCCTCGCCGGCCGGAAGGCCGAGCCAGCAGAGCCTCCCTCTCGCCGCCGGCCGTTCCAGGCCCAGCCCGGCGAGAGCCCGCTCCAGGTCGCGGGCGCTCGCCGAGGCGAGCGTGGTCGGCCTGCGACGACGCTCGGAGCCGAGCTCGGCAAGGAGCACCTTTCGCTCGCCCTTGGCAAGCGCGACTCCCACCGCTGCCGCAACCGCCAGGCCGCCGTTGGCGCCCCCGAGCTCGGTCGCTACGAGCGAGACGGCCCCCACGCCCCGGCCGCGATCCGCGTGACCGGGACGCGAACCATGAGCGGCGGCGGTCATCCGCGGGCCGATCGCGCGACCCAGGCCGAGGAGCTGACCTCGAGCCGGCGCGCAATCTCGTCGAACGGCGATGGTGGGCGAAGCCGAACGGTCAGCTCCCCCCGGTTGGCGCCGACGTCGACCCGGTTCCGTGCCCACCCGGGAAGCGCCTCGCGGACCGCCGGCGCCGCGGGCCGTCCGGCCGCCAAGGCCATCGCGCCCGCCTCGGCCGCGCCATCGGCGAGAGTCAGCGCGTAGCCCGTGGCGAGGAGTTGCAGCGCCACCAGGCCTGCGAGAGCCAGCGCCGGGATCCCCGCCAGGACCTCGACCGAGGCCTGGCCGCGTGCGCCGCGAATCGGGGATGGAGCTTCAGCCGGCATCGCCGACTCCGAACCCGGCCCGAGCGGTCACCGGCACCCGCGGCGCGCCGGGCACCAGTGACGGGGCGCGGACCTGGACGACCAACCCGTTCCGATCCCTGATCGTCGCCGCGTCTCGCAGCGCCCCGGGCAGCGAGGCGCGTGCGGCCCGGCCGCCGTCGCCGCCGACGTAGGCCGCCCGCGCTCCCGCACGGGCGGCGGCGCCCGCGGCCCAAAGCGAGTAGCCGACAACGGCGAGCTGGGCGACCACCAGGAAGGCCACGAACAGCGCCGGTATCGCGGCGATCAGCTCGGCCGAAGCCTGACCCTGGTTTCTCCCTGTTCGCGCCACGATCCGACGCTAGGTGCGACGCACGCCCCGATTGTGCGTCGAACGCGCCGACACCCGGTCGGGTCCGCGACATGTGGGTGACGCAGAAGCCGGAACCGACCCACGCCGGGACCGGAGCCGCCCGCCCGCCGCTCAGTACGTGTGGGCGCGGCTCCAGACGCTGATGATCGCGATCACGGCGCAGGCGACCAGGGTTACCCACAGCACCGCGCCGAACCCGCCGCCGCCGAGCAGCGGACCGGCGCCGGCGACCATCAGCGCGAGCACCCCGACCGACCCCAGGAGCACCGCCCGCTGGTCGTCGGGGAGCGTGTCGACCGTGAGCCGATTGCCCCGATAGAGCTCACGGGCGGCGAATCCGATACTGGCGAGGAAGGCCATCGTGAGGGCGGTGATCACGGTCTGCGCCGCCTGGCCGCCCCCCGGCAGAAATGCCACCGGGACGGCCACCAGCGCGATGATCGCGACGTTGCGGGCGGTCCTCATGCGTTCTTGATCACGATCCCCTCGAGGATATGGGCGGAGGTCTCGGTGGCGTCGATGGCGCGTTCGAGCACCGTGAAGATGTCCTTCCAGCGGATCACGATCATCGGGTCGATGCCGTTCGCGAACAGGGCGGCCACCGCGTCGCGATAGAGGCGATCGCCTTCGTTCTCCAGCCGGTGGATCTCGATCAGGTACTGCTCGAGATCCTCGAACGCGCGCAAGTCCGCCAGCGCCGCGGCGAGCTGCTCGCAGGACTTGACCAGCACGTCGGCCATCGCCTGCGCCTGTTCCATCGGCGCCTCGATCTGGTAGAGGCCCAGGAAGTCGGCGGTCTCCTCGGTGAAGTCGACGACGTCGTCCACCTTGGTCGCGAGCGCGTAGATGTCGTCGGCGTCGATCGGGGGTGACGTCGTGTTGGTGCGTTGCACGATGTCGTGAGTGATCCTGTCGCCCTCCTGCTCGGCGAGCAGGATCTCCCGGGCCAACCCGGCGTCGTCCGGCCAGGTCCGGAGCATCTCATCGAGCATCCGGGCGGCGCGAAGCGTGTTCTGGCCCGCCTGGTTGAAGAGGTCGAAGAAGACTCGGTCGCGAGGAACGACGCCTGGAAACTGCACCCTGGGCAAGCTACCAATCGAAAAGGACATCGGCGACCCGCTCCGACGCCCTGCCATCCCACAGCGGCGGCCCGGCCTGAGAGCTCTCGGAGGTGCCCTCGACCGGAACCCCGGAGCGCGCTCGCAAGAGCTCGGGCACCTCCGAGATCCTTGCCGGGTCCAGGCCCAGCAGCGTGTTCGTCCCGGCGCGGATCGTGACCGGCCGCTCGGTGTTGTCGCGAAGCGTGAAGCAGGGGATCCCGAGGTAGGTCGTCTCCTCCTGGATCCCCCCGGAGTCCGTCAGTACGGCCGCCGCTTCGGCCTCCAGTGAAAGGAAGTCGAGGTAGCCGACCGGGTCGATCAGGAGGACCCCCGGGAAGTCGGAGCCGTCGAGCATCTTGCGGGTCCGCGGATGAACCGGAAAGAGAACCGGAAGCTCTCGCGCCACGTCGCAGAGGCGACTCATCGTATCTCCGAGCAGGGGCCCGTCGACCAGGGCCGGACGGTGGAGCGTGACCAACAGGTAGCTCCCCGGCTCGACGCCGAGCGCCCGAGCCGCGCCGCGCTCGCGGATCCGCTCTTCGAGCGCCACCAGGGTGTCGATCATCGTGTTGCCGACGAACTTCATCCGCGACTCGTCGATTCCCTCCGCTCGAAGGTTCTCGATCGCCTCGTCGGAGTGCAGGAAGAGGATCTCGGAAAGGTGGTCGGTGGCGATCCGATTGGTCTCTTCGGGCATCGCCCGGTCGAAGCTCCGAAGACCCGACTCGAGATGGGCGACCGCGATCCCCAGCTTCGCAGCGCACAGCGCAGCGCCGAGGGTCGAGTTGACGTCGCCGGGGACGATCACGAGGTCGGGGCGCTCCTCGGCGAGAACCGGCTCGATCCGCTCGAGAACCTTGGCGATCTGCTCCGCGTGGCTCCCCGACCCGACACCGAGTAGGTGGTCCGGCTCGGGCACCCCGAGCTCCTCGAGGAAGACCTCGAACATCAGCCTGTCGTAGTGCTGGCCGGTGTGGACGATGCTCGCCGGCCAATCGGGAAAGCGCTCCCGCAGCGTCCCGATCACCGGGGCCATCTTGACCAGGTTCGGTCTGGTCCCGAGTACGTGGACGATCCGCATCCGGCGGTCAGATCGCGTCGATCCGCCGCGCGAGCTCGAAGTCGTTGGCCGTCAGGCCTCCCGCTGCGTGGTTCGTGATCGAGACACCGACCTTGTCCCAGGAGATGCTCAGGTCGGGATGGTGGCCCATGTCCTCGGCCGGCTCGACCAGTTTGTCGACGAACCGCACCGAGCCGACGAAGTCGGCGAGCTCGAAGGTCTTCGCAATCGCCCCACCCTGCCGCTCCCAGCCCTCGAGGTCCGCGAGGCGGGATTCGATCTCGTTGTCCGAAAGGAGCTCCATAGGCGTTCGGCTCGATGGCGGGCCCCGACCTGCCTGCTCGGGACCGGATCGTGACCCGGCAGGTTAATCGTCCCGGGCCGGGGCGTGCCATAGTCGGTCCGTGCGGATCGCAAGCCTCGTACCGTCGGCCACCGAGGCCCTGTACGCACTCGGCCTCGGCGACCAGATGGTCGCAGTGACCCACGAGTGCGACCACCCCGTCGACGCGACCCGGCTTCCCCGACTGACTCGGAGCGTGCTCCCCGCGGACCTCGAGCCGGGAGAGGTCGACGCCCGGGTCAGGGAGATCACCGAGCGAGGCGAGGCGCTCTACGAGCTCGACGAGCCCACCCTCGCCGAGCTCGAGCCCGACCTGATCGTCACCCAGGCGCTGTGCGCGGTATGCGCCGTGTCCTACGACGACGTCCGGGCAGTGGCGGCGCGGCTCGAATCGCGGCCCGCGGTGATCTCGCTCGACCCGAGGCGACTCGGCGAGGTCCTCGACGACCTGCCGCGGCTGGCCCGCGCCTGCGGCGCCACCGAGCGAGGGGTCGAGCTGCGGGCCGGGCTGGCGGCACGGCTCGAGCGGCTGGGCGACGCGGTCGCCGGCGCGGGGCGACCGCGCGTGGTCGCTCTGGAATGGCTCGATCCGCCATACGCCGCGGCCCACTGGGTGCCGGAGATGATCGAGATCGCCGGAGGCGAGAGCGTGGCCGGCGAGCCGGGACGCGACTCCCTCGCCACGACGTGGGAGGAGCTCGCCGCCGCCGACCCCGACCTGGCGATCGCGATGCCGTGCGGCCTCTACGTCGACGATGCCGCCGAGCAAGCGCTCGGCCGACTGGACAGGATCGAGCAGCTCGGCGCCGAGCGCCTGGTCGCCGTGGACGCGGCGGGCTCGTTCTCGCGACCCGGGCCCCGGCTGGTCGACGGTGCGGAGCTGCTCGGCCACCTGATGCACCCCGAGCTGGTCGATTCGCCGCCCGGGCTCGGCTGGCGGGAGCTCGCTGCGGCCGCGGGGCGCGCCTAGGCGGCGGACGCCGCAAGGAAGCACCCGACGACGCTGATCGCGCCCAGCGCGAGCAGTCCCAGCACCTCGAGCTCGACCGGGCGTCGGGCCCGGCGCTCGGCGAACACGATCAGGAGCCCGGCGAGCGCCCCGCCGACCAGGCCGCCGAGGTGGCCCCCGATGCTGATTCCACCCACGCCCAGGGTGAAGAACAGGTTGATCGCGATGAAGAAGGCGATCTGGCCGGCGAGCTGCTCGATCCCCCGATGGCGGGCGACGATGAAGGCGGCCGACATGAGGCCGAAGATCGCCCCGGAGGCGCCCACCGTGACCACGTTGGGGCTCAGCAGAAGGGCCCCGAACGACCCCGCCAGCAGGGAGACGAAGTAGACGGCCAGGAAGCGCGGGGTGCCGATCCCGGGCTCGAGCAGGCTGCCGAGGATGAACAGCACGTACATGTTGAAGCCGATATGGATCAGTCCGGCGTGCAGGAATCCGCCGGTGACGATCCGCCACCAGTCGCCGTTCGCGATCGCCGGGCCGTAGATCCCGCCGTCGGTGACGACCTTGCCCCCGGCCTGGAGCGCGCCGGCCCCTCCCGCGATCTCGGCGACGAAGGCCGCGACGTTGATCGCGATCAACGCGTAGGTCGCGGGCGCCCTGCCGGCGCGGAGCCCCGGCGACATGCGGCGCACCTGAGTCCGCTCGCTCGCGCACTCGGGGCAGCGCATCCCGACCGGCGTCACCGTCATGCAGTCCGGGCAGATCGGTCGCCCGCAGTTGGAGCAGGAGACGTTCGTCTCCCTGCCAGGGTGGCGATAGCAGACGGCCATGGCGAGCCGCTGAGCCTACTTGCTACTCGAGTGGCGCCCTGAGGATCGCGGCCGAGGTCGGCCGGGGGCTGCGGCGCTCGTCACTGACGGGATCAATCGTCCGCGGGCCCGACCATAGTTGCAGCGGTCAGCTCACCTCCGGGAGGCGCTTCGATCGAGGCATCAAGTCCAGCTCGGCTCTATGCGACGGTGGTCGGCGCGGTCTTGACGATCGGCGGCATCGTCGGCTTCTTCTACGGCGCCAGCTTCGGGTCCCCAGGGCAGGTCAAGGACGCCGTCGGCATCTTCGCCGTCAACGGCTGGCAGAACTCCTTCCACCTGGTGACGGGGCTCCTGGGACTGATCGCCGCCGGATCCCTGGCCCGCCCCTACGCCCTCGCAATCGGCCTCCTGTATTTGCTGGTCGCGATCTGGGGCTTCGCGATCGGCGGCGGCGAGGCCGTGCTCGGGATCCTGCCCGTGAACGGCGCCGACAATCTGGTCCATCTGCTGATCGGGGTCGCCGGGCTCGCGGCGGGCTCGGCCTCCCGCGGCCTCTCGGCGCCTAGCCCAACCGGCCCTGCTTGAGCAGGCTCTCGGCGGTCGCCCTCAGCCCCGCCGGGCGGCGGCGGCGGCGCATCCCGACCACCAGCAGGGCTCCCCCGGCAAGCGTGCCGGCGGCGGCCGCGGCGACCGGCCGGACCCAGTTGCGAGGGTCGCCAAGCGCATCGAGCTCGGCCTCCGAGAGCTCCTCGGCCCAGCTCGAGAGCTCCGCCGCGGCCTGTTCGGTGATCGCCGTCAGGGTGCTCTCGACCCGGGTCGCCAGGTCGTCGGGCGGGTCGATCGGGCGCAGAGCGTCGGCCAGCAGCCGCTCGAGATCCAGATGCTGGGGTTCGGTCATCGAAGCCCCCCCTCGGCCGCTGCCCTCACTGGCTCATCTCCTCTTCGAGCTGCTTGATCGCCCGATGGATGAGGACCTTGGTCGCCCCGTCGGTGCGACCGAGGGCACGGGCGATCTCGCGGTTCGACATCCCGAGCGCGAACCGCATGATCAGCGCGTCGCGGCGGTCGTCCGGGAGCCGATCGAGCCGGTCCATTACGAGCCGAAGCTCCTCGCGGCCCTCGACGATCTGCTCGGTCCCGTGGGGGTGTGAGGGGGGCTCGATGGCGTCGAGCGCCGCGGCCGGATGGCGCGCGCGGTCGCGGTGGTAGTTGGAGGCGAGGTTGTGCGCGATCCTGATCAGCCAGGGCCGAAGAGGCCGGCCGTTCGACTCGCGACGGGCGCGGTCGAAGTGCCTGTAGGCCTGCAGAAAGGCCTGCTCGGTCAGGTCCTCGGCGTCGTGATGGTTGCCGACCCGGTAGTAGGCGTAGGAGTAGACGTCTCGGAGGTGGGCCCGGTAGAGCTCCTCGAAGGCCCGATCGAGCTCGGCCTTCGCGGCCGGATCGGTGCTCCGGCTCTCCTGCTGGGTGCTGCTCACCGCCCAAGCGTAGTCCCCTGGATGCGGGGCGAGCGAGCCGCGCGCGGACGTGGCAAGCGGCCGCCGAGGCCATCAGGCGGCCCGCCTGGATCGTTCGGCGCGCCGCAGGCCCGCCACCCACTCCGCGGGATCGATCCGACCCTCGATCAGCGCCGCGAGCCCCTCCAGCCCTGGCGCCTCGAGGCCCGCCCCGGTCACCGCGCGGGCGATCAGCGGCACCGAGTCGAGGCCCTCCGAGGCCTGACCGATCTTGGCCGGGATCTGGTCGGCGGGCATCCCCGTCCCGAGCAGCTCGCCGGCACGTCGGTTTCGACTCCCGGCCGCCATCACCGTGGCGGTCAGGTCCCCGACCCCCGCCAGGCCGGTGAAGGTCTCGAGCTGTGCGCCGTCGGCGAGCGCGTAGTCGACGCACTCGCGCCAGATCGTCGCGGCGGCGATCCCGGCGGCGTTCAGCCCATGGCTCTCGGCGGCGGCGGCGGCCAGGGCGGCGGCGTTCTTCGCCGCTCCGGCCATCTCGACGCCGACCACGTCCTCGCTTCGCTCGCATACAAGCCCCGCCCGGTCGAACACTTCGCCGAGCTGCGCCCGCAGATCCCGGTCGACGCTCCCCAGGACCAGGGCGGCCATCCCGGCCGCGGCCTCGCGCGCATGGGCCGGCCCGCCGAGCGAGGCGATGGCCCGCGACCTGATTCGCTCGCCGACGTACTCGCTCGGGAGCTGCCCCAGGGGGCTGGTCAGACCCTTGGTCAGCAACAGGACCGCGGCGCGCGAGCCGATCCGATCGCCCAGCGACCCGACCGCCGCCGGCAAAGCCGCCGACGGCACCGCGAGGCACACGAGGTCGACACCTGCCAGCTCGATGTCCACGGCCCGCCTGATCGCGATCGACTCGGGAAGCGTGACGCCCGGCAGGTATCGGGAGTTCTCGCGCTTGTCGGCGATCTCTGCCGCCTTCTCGAGCGAGCGCGTCCCGAGCTGTACGTCGAGCCCGCCTCGGGCCAGGAGCACGGCCACCGCCGTGCCCCAGCTCCCGGCGCCGATCACCGCCGCCTTTCGAAGCGGCGGCAGGCCGCCGAGCCACTCCCATTGGAGCTCGATGTTGGGCCAGATACGCGAGGTGACCGTCGCTGCCAGCGCCGGCGACGGGTGCTCGGTGCGAGGAAACGTCATCGGCGCGCCGACCCGGAGCTTGACCTTCCTGGGGCGGATCCGCCAGCCTCGCCGCACCCGCTCGGTCCCGTTGACGGCGAACGGGACCACGGCGGCGCCTGCCTCGAGCGCCAGCCGGCCGACGCCCCGGCGGGGGCTCGCCAGCGAGCCCGAGCGGATTCGCGTTCCCTCAGGAAAGATGCAGACCGTGCCGCCGCGCTCCAGCACCACGCGGGCGGTCTCCATCGCGGTCTCATCGGACTGCCCGCGGCGAATCGGGAACGCGCCAACCCGGGCAAGGATCCATCCCTGGAGCGGACGCTCGAAGAGCTCGACCTTGGCCACGTACTGGATCGGCCGCCGCCACGGCAGGGTGGCGCCGATCACGAACGGGTCGAGAAAGCTGCGGTGATTCGAGACGACGAGCAGGCCGCCCTTGATCCCGCGCAGATGCTCACGACCGGTCCGCGAGAGACGCAGCCAGATCAAGAACGCCGGCACGAGGATCAGCCGCGCGAGCAGGTAGAGGGGCCAGTTGACGCCGTGCCGGCGCGCGTAGGCGTGGTAGCGCTGGAATCGCTCCTCGCTGATCACCTCGTCGGTGCGCGGCGGCGTCGACCGCCGCGGGTCCTGGTCCATGCAAATGCGTACACGCCCGGGCGCGCGGCGTTACTGCTACCACGCCTGTTCGAGGAGCGCTTCGAGCTCTTCGCGGTCCGGGGGCTGGGGCGTGTTGGCGAGATCGGGGCGCTCGAGGATCGCGCTGACCGCGAGCCCGAGCTGCTCGGGATCGGCGCCCAGGTCCCTGAGACGGCGGCGACCTCCGCCGAGCGATTGGAGGCGCGAGACGATCCGGCCCGGGGGGGTGCCGAGCGCCGCGGCGAGGGACGAGATCGCTTCTGGCGCCCTGGATCTCATCGCCGCCATAGTTCGCGGCAGCATCGTCGCGTTGGTCTCCGCATGCGGGGTCGAGAGCACGCGAACGAGCGTCTGGCAGGCGACGTGGTGAAGCGCGAAGCCGGCGGAGTCGAGGGCGTGAGCGCAGAAGAGCGAGCCGAGCGCCAGCCCGTCGCTGTCGGGGAGATCAGAATCGAGCGCGCCAGCGATCAGCTCGGCCCCGCGAAGAGCCGACAGAGTCGCGAAGGGGTTGGCGAGAGGGCCCCACAGGGCCTCGGCGCCATGCGCCAGGGCGTTCATCGCGCTGGCCCGGAGTCGAAGCTCGTCGAGGCTGGTCATCTCAGCCGAGTCGGCGACCACCAGGAGGGGCCGAACCAGGTGGCGGGCCTGGCTCTCGAAGCCGGCGGGGAGCCGGTGGATCGTCGTCATCTCGGCTCCCGAGAGGGTGGTCGGCATGGCGCAGACCCGACCGCCCCGAACCGCCGCGATGGCCTTCGCGACGTCGATCACCCGCCCTCCGCCGAGTGCGACGAGCGTCGGTGCGTGAACCGCGTCGATGATCGCCGCCGCGGCCTCGGGCACCCCGCCGCCCGGCACCTGATGGACCGCGCTCGATCGCTCCGCCAGCTCGATCGGAGCCGCCCCGAGCGCGCGCGGCGTGGTCAGGAGCTCGAATCGCTCCCAGGCCTGACCGCGGAGGTGGTCTGGCGTCTGACCGAACGCACCGGCGCCGAACACGATCGTCCGCTCGCCGTCGCGCCAGATGAAATGGTCAGCGCTCGTCATCGGCCGAAGCCCGCCCCCGGATTCGAACCGGGACCCCCGGACTTACAAGGTCCGTGCTCTGCCAGTTGAGCTAGGCGGGCGGCACGGGGCCAGGGTATCCGCCGGCACGCCTTCCGAGCACGCCTCGATTCCGATCGGTCCCTCTAGAGCTTCACCTCGCGCGAGTCGAGATGGAGGCTGACCTTGCGCTTGACGCGCTGAAGCGCGTTGTCGACCGTCTTCGTGTCGCACTCGAGGCGCTCTCCTATCGCTTCATAGGAGTGCCCGTCCAGGTACAGCGACAGGACCTGGCTCTCGAGCTCGGAAAGCACGCTGGACAGGCACGAGACGAGGCTCTGAAGCTCCTCGGTGGCGATCACCCGCTCCGACGGGTCCTCGCTCCCGGGCCCGGGCAGGACCTCTTCGAGCGTGCTCTCGGAGTCGGAGCTGCCCGCGGGCGTCTGGGCAAAGGACACGTACTGGTTGAGGGGCGCGTGCTTGTTGCGGCTCGCGGTCTTGACCGCGGTGATGATCTGCCGGGTGATGCAGAGCTCGGCAAAGTTGCGAAAGCTCGACTCGCGGTCCGAGCGAAAGTCCCGAATCGCCTTGTAGAGGCCGAGCAGCCCCTCCTGGATCAGGTCATCGGAGTCGCCGCCGAGCAGGAAGTACGACGACGCCTTGAGCCGTACGAAGCCTCGGTAACGGCGCACGATCCGGTCATAGGCGTCCGAGCTGCCGCGCTTTGCGAGCGCAACCAGGTATCCGTCTTCAAGCTCAGGTTGAGCCTCGGACCTACGCGCGGCTCCGGCGGCTGGCCCGGGGGGCGCGACAGCGGTGAACTCGTGCGTCGGGGTCGGTGCGGCCACAGGATTCCTCCGTTCGGAAAACCGTGGCGCCCGTACCTCCCCTAGGCGCCTCTCTCCATTTTTGGGCTCGCCGCGGGCCGAGACTCGACCTTTAGTTCACCCTTATCTGCAAGGAGTGTATGCGCACGGGCGTTGTTCTGTCAACCACCGGTGAAGATCGCGCACGATCCGTTGCAGGTGGACACCTCCGTCCGCGGGCACTGCTAGGCCCGATTCCCTATCCGCCGTGGGGCGGCGGGGTCCCGGCGGGGGCGCGCTGCCTGGCCGCCTCGAACAGCAGCACCGCGGCGGCGGCCGAGACGTTCAGCGAGTCGATCCGCCCCGGCGAAGGAATCGACACGAGCAGGTCACAACTCCGGGCGACCCGGGGGCGAAGGCCCCTCCCCTCGCTGCCCAGCACGAGCACCACCCTCCCGGTCAGATCGACATCCGTGTAGGGAGCCGCCGCCCCCGCCTCGGCGCCATACAACCATGCGCCTGCGTCCTTCGCCGTCGCAAGCCAGTCGGCCAGGTTCGGGACCCGCGCCACCGCGAGGTGCTCGACCGCCCCCGCCGAGGCTTTGCAGGCCGCGGGGGTGATTGCCGCCGAGCGCCGCGACGGGATCACCACCCCGGCCGCTCCCGCTGCCTCGGCCGAGCGGCAGACCGCCCCGAGGTTGTGCGGGTCCTGGATCTGGTCAAGCGCCACCACCAGGGAGTTCGGCGCATCGAGCAGGGTGCGGGGATCGGCGTAGGGGTAGGGATCGACCTCGGCCACCGTTCCCTGATGGTCCGGCGATCCCGCCAGCCGGGCCAGCTCGGCCGATGCCACGTCCTTGGTGGTCAAGACGCGATGCACCCGGCGGCGGCCACGCTGAGCCTCGGCGACCGGACGGCGGCCGTAGATCACCTGAGTCCCGCCGCCTTCAAGTGCCCGATCCCGAGTCATCCGCAGATACCGGAGCGGGTATCCGCCGTCAGGGTCGCCCGGCTCGCGCAACGCCGGCTCATCGTGATCGCAAGCGCACCAGGCGCGGGCCCTCCGCCGTGTCCCTGACCTCGAAGCCGAGCGCGGAAAGCCGATCGCGAATCTCGTCGGCGCGCTCGAACTCGCCCCCGGCACGCGCCTTCTCGCGCTCAACGAGCAGCTCCCGTGCCTGCGGATCCGAGACCTCGGCCTGGTCGAGGAGCGACTCCAGGCCGAGCAGCCCAAGCACCTCGCGAAGCGCCTCGGCGGCTCCGGCCAGCGGTCTGCGGTTTCCCTCGGCGACCAGCTCGAACAGCGCCGCCAGGGCCTTCGGAGTGTTGAAGTCATCGGCCAGGGCGTCGAGCACGACCCGCCGGCGCTCGGCGACGAACTCGTCCTCCTCGCCGGACGTCTCCTGCGCCGCGAGCTCGGTGACGAAGTTGCGGATCCGCTCGATCTGGGCCGACGCCGCGTCCAGGGCCTGCTCGGAGAATTCGAGCGGCTGGCGGTAGTGCCCCGAGATCAGGTACGCGAGCACGGCCTCGCGCCCGTAGCGATCTAGCGCCACCGAGAGCTGGAAGATGTTCCCGAGCGACTTCGACATCTTCTCCTCGGCCGTGCGGACCATCCCGTTGTGCATCCAGAGCCGAGCCAGAGGAACCCCCCGCCCCGCCTCGGTCTGGGCGATCTCGTTCTCGTGGTGCGGAAAGACGAGGTCTATGCCCCCTCCGTGGATCTCGAAGTCGGTGCCGAGGATCGCCTCGGCCATCGCCGAGCACTCGATGTGCCACCCGGGACGACCTTCGCCCCACGGCGAGGGCCAGCCGCTGTCCTCGTCGGGCTTTCGCGCCTTCCAGAGCGCGAAATCCAGCCGGTCCTCCTTCAGCGACGCCGAGCCCGTCTCCTCGCCTTGGTCCATCGTCTCGGGATCCCGGTTGGAGAGCTGTCCGTAGGCGGGGAAGCTGTGGACGCGGAAGTAGACGTCCCCCCCGGACTCGTAGGCGTGCCCGCGCTCGATCAGCGCCTCGATCAGCTCCACGATCCCGTCCAGCGACTCCGAGGCCAGGGGCTCGGAGTCGGGACGGCCGAGCCCGAGGCGATCGGTGTCCTCGACGTAGGCCGCCCTCATCTGATCGGCGAGCCGCTGTGAGGGCACGCCCGCCTCGCGCGCGGCGGCGTAGATCTTGTCGTTGATGTCGGTGACGTTGATCACCAACCGCGGCTCGTAGCCGACCGCGGCAAGGAAACGCCGCAGCAGCATGAAGATCACGTAGGGGCGCGCGTTTCCGATGTGGATCCGCGAGTAGACCGTCGGGCCGCAGGCGTAGACGCCCACCTTCGGGGGCCGAGCGGGCTCGAGCGGGCGGAGCTCGCCACTGAGCGTGTCCTTGATCCTCACCTCGCGCATCGCCCGCTGATGCTATTTGCGCCGCGCCGAGCGAGCGGCCCGCGCCATCGACCGCCCACGACCGGGGCGGGGCGCGGGGAGTGACCTTCCTAGGCGAGCTCGCGCTTCAGGATCTTGCCGGTGGCGTTTCGCGGCAGCGAGTCGAGGAACTCGACCTCGCGAGGGACCTTGTAGCGGGCGAGGTTGGACTTCACGTGCGCCTTGACCTGATCGGCGCTCAGCTCGGCGTCGGTCTTCAGGACCACGAAGGCCTTGAGCCGCTGGCCGAAATCCTCATCGTCGACCCCGATCACAGCAACCTCCTTGACCTCGGCCCGATCGGCGAGCAGGTCCTCGACCTCCCGAGGGAAGACGTTCTCGCCCCCGGAGACGATCATCTCGTCGTCGCGTCCGTCGATGAACAGCCTCCCGTCCGAATCGAAGTGACCGACGTCGCCCGACGACAACAGCCCCCCGAGCGACTCCTTCCCGCCCCCGCCGGTGTAGCCCTCGAAGGCCATCTCGTTCCCGACGAACACCCGCCCGGTCCTGCCCCGCTCGACGTCGCGGCCCTCGGCGTCGACGATCCGCACCACTGTCCCGCGGGGCGGGCGGCCTGCGGTGCCCGGCGCTGCCCGCAGGTCCTCGGGCGTCGCGATCGTCGCCCAGGCGACCTCGGTCGATCCGTAGAGGTTGTAGAGGTTGTCGCCGAACGTGTCCATCCACCGCGTCGCCAGCTCGCCCGGGAGCGCCGAGCCGCTCGCCGCCGTGATCCGCAGGGCGGGAAGCCGGTAGCTCGCCAGGGTCTCGGCCGGCAGCTCGAGGATCCGCTGCATCATCACCGGGACGACGATCAGCGCCGTGGCGCCGGTCTGCTGGGCGACCCGGAGCGTGTCCTCGGGGTCGAAGCGGCGGCGCAGGACGTAGGTCGAGCTCAGCGACAGGCCGAGCACGAAGTGGGCGAATCCCCAGGAGTGAAAGAGCGGCGCTGCGATCACCGTGCGCTCCTGCGCGCGAAGCGGGATCCTCGAGAACAGCGCGGCGAGCGGGCCGAGCGTGTCGGGCTGCGCGCGCTGGGCACCCTTCGGCGCCCCGGTGGTGCCCGATGTGAGGATCACGAAACGACCCGACTCCTCGGGCGGATCCAAATCCTCGGAGCCGCTGGCATCGATCAGCTCCTCGAGCGTCTCGTCCCCGGCCGATCCGTCCTCGGGCCAGGCGACGAAGCGCTTCAGCCCGATCTCCCGCCCCGCCTCGCGGGCGTCGGCGAGGAGTCCCGCGAACTCCTCGTCGTAGATCAGCGCGACCGGCCGCTCGCGCTCGACGACCTCGGCCAGCTGAGGCGCTGCGAAGGCGGTGTTCATGTAGAGGCCGCTGGCCCCGAGCTTGGAGATCGCGAGGGTCGCCTCGACGAATCCGTGATGGTTTCGGCACATGATCGCCAGCCCGTCGCCCTCGCGCACCCCCCTTGCGGCGAGGGCTCGCGCGAGGGCGTTGGAGCGCCGGTGGACCTCGGCGAAGCTGAGGCTGCCGCGCTCGTCGAGGAGCATCGTCTGATCGGGCTCGTTGATGGCCGACGTCGTTATCCCCGCCGCCGGCGATGCGCCCCAACGGCGCAGCACCACCAGCATCTGGGCGAGCTTGTCGGGGCGAACGGGGCCCAGGACGCCCGCCCGCACGAGGGTTCGGACGTTGAACGGCACCTCGCTGAGCGAGCCCAGCGGACCGAGCTTGACCCTGCGTCCTATGTAGTCGAGGGGGGCGCTCACGATCTGTGACCGGGCTCGTCCGGTGGCCGTCGAGTCCGGTCGAAAGCTTATGCCCCGCCGCGCCGGCGCGGCTACTCGAGGTCGACCAGCGCCATCGCCACACAGGCGATGCCCTCGCCGCGCCCGATCCAGCCCATCCCCTCGTTCGTGGTGGCCTTGACGCTGACCGGCGCCGACAGGGTGTCCGAGATGTTTCGCTCCATCTCGGCCCGGTGGGGGCTGATCACGGGCCTTTCGCAGATCAGCGTCGCGTCCACGTTCAAGACCCGACCGTGAAGCCGGCCGAGGGCGACCGTCAAGAGGTCGAGCGAGTGGGCGTCGCGCCATTCCTCCTCGTTCGGTGGAAAGAGCGTTCCGAGATCGCCCAGGCCGGCGCCCCCCAGGATCGCGTCGATCACCGCGTGGGTGAGAACGTCCGCGTCGGAGTGCCCATCGAGGCCCTCCTCGTGGGGGACTTCGACCCCTCCGATCACCAGGGGCCGGCCGATCGCGAAACGGTGTGCGTCGTAGCCGACGCCGACCCGAAGGCTCATCCCCGCCCCCCCCGCCCCGGGATCATCCGAGCGGCTCCATGGTGCGTCGGCGGCGATCCAGGGTGACGATCTGGTCGATCCCCCATTCCCGCATCGTCTCAACCGCCGTGTCGTAGGCGTGGCCCACCTCGCCCGGCGAATGTGCGTCGGACGAGAGGGCGAATGGCGCGCCGGCGTCGAGGAACATCTCGACCAGCGCGGGTGCCGGATAGAGCTCGGAGACCGGCTTTCGCAGACCGGCGGTGGAGACCTCGACAGCGACCCCGACCTCGGCGATCGCCTCCACCGCCGGTTCGTAGTAGTAGCGCGGGTCGCGCCGGGGCGTGGGGCGCGCGCCGCCCCACACCTTGACCAGGTCGGGATGCGCGAGGATGTCGAACAGCCCGCTGCGGGCCGCTTCCGCGAGAGCCTCGAAGTAGCGGCGCCAAACCTCGTCGGGATCTCCGTTCGGGTCCCAGACGTCCCAGTCTCCGTGATCCACGGCTCGATCTCCGATGAAGTGGACCGAGCCGAGCACGTAGTCGAGGTCGAGTCCATCGAGGAGGTTGGCGATCCTGTCCTCTCTGGCGGGGACGTGATCGACCTCGAGGCCGAGCTTCAGCGGGGTGGTCCGCACGAACTCGCAATAGGCGTCGAGGTCATCGGTGGCGTTCTCCTCCCAGAAGGGGTGGCGCCAGACGTCGAGCGCGGCGCTGAACCGGTAGACGTGCTCCGAGCAACCGATGTCGTCGATCCCGGCCCCCTCGGCGGCCTCGAGGTAGCGCTCGGCGTTCTCGCGCGTGAACGCCCCCCGATCGGGCGGCCGATCGTCGTCGTCGGCGCGCAGGTGAACGTGGTAGTCGGTCAGCATCGTGTCTGTACGCTAACCGGCGCATGGTCCACCCGCGGATGGATGAGTAGCCCGACCTTCAATCGAACCACCCGCGACCTGGCCGTGTTGGCCGGAGCCTTCGCGATCGGCACGGCGATCGCGGCTGCGCTGGGCGCCGCCAACTTCGGCACCGCGCTTGCGTTCGGCCAGATCGGCTTCGCGGCGGCACTGGTATGGGTGCTGCTGCGCCGCTGAACGGATCTCCCCGGGCTCGCGAGGCGCTTCGCCGGGCGCGCGCCGTACCCCCTGGGTTCGTGACCACCTACGGCGACCTCTGTCCTGGCGCGCCGCGGTTCGGCGGGCTGGTGATGGCGAGCTGCCACGACCCGAGCGTTCCCTGGCACCGGGTGGTTCGCGCCGACGGATCGCTGGCCAAGGGCAGGCGCCAGCGCCGGCTGCTCGAGGCGGAGGGCGTGCCATTCCGCGGCGAGCGCGTCGACATGCGGATCGCCTGGGCGAACGTGGATGCTCTGATCGGCTGAGCGTCCCGTGTCACGGGCCGGGCTTGGATCGGCGTTCTGCCTAGACCCCGCGCTCGGCCAGCAGCAGCTCCGCGATGCGCAGGTCGAGCTGGGTCGTCACCTTGAGGTTCTCGGGCCCGGAAGGGTGGATCAGCACGGTCCCACCCGCCCTCTCGACCAGCATCGCGTCATCCGTCGCGGCGGCGACCCGCTGCGGGTCGGCGTCCAGCGCGTGGCGAAGTACGTCCGTCCTGAACACCTGGGGCGTCTGCGCCGCCCACAGGTGATCGCGACTGACCGTTTCGGCGACGGTGAGGGCGCCGTGCGGCATATCGCCGCCGGGTGGGCGCGCCTCGCGCGCCCGCTTCACCGTGTCGGTCAGCGGCGCTGCAGCGATCACGCCCGCGGCGTCCGGGTGGGAGACGAGCTTGGCGACCAACTCGTCAATCAGCGCGGCGGTGACCAGCGGACGGGCCGCGTCGTGGACGGCCACCAATTCCGTCTCGACCCGATCGAGCCCCGCGGCGACGGACTGCGAGCGATGCTTGCCCCCCGTCACCGCCACCACTCCCCCACCCAGCTCAGCCTCGTGACCGGGGGGCAGCGCCACGATCACCGCCTCGACGCTGTCGGCCCCCGCGAACGCCTCCATGGACCACTCGACCATCGGTCGCCCGGCAAGTGGCACGAAGGCCTTCGGGCCGCCGGCTCCGAGACGCTGCCCCGAGCCGGCGGCCGCGATGACCGCAGAGGCTGCTGAACGCTCAGGCAGACGCCGCGGCGCCGAAGCGCTCCTCGAGCAACTCGTCCAGGTAGACCTCGGCCCCCTCCTCGTCCTTGCCGAGCGCGTACATGAACTCCGACGCGAGGATCTTCTTGGCCCTCGTGTACATCTGCTTCTCGCCGGTGGAGAGCCCCTTCTCCCACTCGCGAATCGCCAGATTCCGGACCACCTCGGCCAGCTCGAAGACGTTCCCTGTCTTGATCTTCTCCCGATTGTGCTTGAACCGCCGGTTCCAGTTCTTCGGCATGTCCGAGACCTCACCGGTCAGCACGGCGATCACCTTCTCGACATCTTCCCCATCGATCACCCGTCGCAAGCCCGCCCGGTGGGCGTTCTCGCAGGGCACCATCACCGTCATGTCGTTGTGGAGGATCTTGATTGTCAGGTAGTCCCGCTTCTCGCCGAGGAGGTCCTTGGTCTCCTTCTTCAGCACCACACCGGCCCCGTGGTGCGGGTAGACGACGTTGTCGCCGACCTCGTAGTTGCACTCGACGGGACCGAGCTCGTGCTCGATCTCGGTCGCTTCCTCGGTTGCTAGCTCAGGAATGTGGGCCTCCTTAAGTCGAGACAGCCGCGAGTCGCGGCCGTCTGGTTCACGGATATCGGTCGACGATGTCGACCTCTTGCAAGGTCCGAAGACCCTCGCGGATCTCCCTCGCGCGGGCGGCCCCGACTCCGTCGACCGACTCGAGCTGGTCCTCGTCGGCATTGATGACGGCGTCGAGATCGCCGAACCTGTGGACGATCTTCTGGACGACCAGACGCGGCAGGCGCGGGATGCGCGACAGCGCGCGGTACCCCCGCGGCGAAACCTCCAGGTCCATCGTGCTGGTCTTGCGGTCGTAGCCGAGCAGCTCGGCGAGGCGGCCGAAGTCCAGCAGTTCGGGGTGCGGTAGCGCGGCGAGCTCGGCGAGCGTTCGCTCGAGCTTCTCCTCCGATTCGAGGATGTTGTAGTCGCGCACCAGCGCCGTGCGATCGCCCATCACGCCGACCAGCGTCTCCTCCAGCTGCATCTCGATCAGGCGGCCCTCGGTGCCGAGCTCGATGATGTACCGCTCCACCTCGGCGGCCATCCTGGTCACCAGCTCGGCTCGCTGGATCACGGCGAGGACGTCGTGAAGGGTGCAGCCACCGAGGAACTCGAGGCTGGTGAGGCGGGCCGAGACCTGGTCGAGCCGGGCCCGGTACTTCTCCAGCGTCGCCAGTCCCTGATTCGCCTTCGAGAGCACGGTGGGTATGTCCTGGAGGATGTACTTCATCCCCTCGACGTAGAGCGAGACGACGTCGCGACGCTGGGAGATCGCGATCACCAGGGCGTTGGTCTGCTTTGAGACTCGCTCGGCCGTGCGGTGGCGGGTCCCGGTCTCGATCGAGAGGATCGTCGGGTCCGGCATCAGCTGCACGTTTGCCCAGCAGATCGTCTCAGCGGCCGGCTCGAGCACGATCGCGCCGTCCATCTTCGCCACCTGGTAGAGCAGGGCGGGCGTGTAGTCGATCCCGAGCTTGATCCCGCCGCTGAACAGGAACGAGACATCCTCGAGCTCGGCGATCAGGATCAGGCCGCCCGTGCGGGCGTGGATGATGTTGTCGATCCCCTCGCGAAGCGCCGTGCCGGGAGCCACCATGTCGAGCGCCCGGAGAAGCCGGGGATCGAGACGGGCCTCAAGCTCATGCAGCTCATCCCCGACGTGCGAAGCCATCCTCAGCCATGATCGCAAACGGCCCTGATTCGTGCCGCCCGCCGAATTCCGTGTGGAGAGGTCGGGTTAGGCGCTGTCAAGCCATGTCTACGGCTGCGCGAAAGTCCAGGCTCACATTCGGTCGACTCGGTCAGGCGGCGCGGCGCACCGCGCCTGCGCCCCTGGCGCGCCGAAGTGCCGCGGTCAGCGTCGCCAGTCCCTCGAGGCCGCTGACCGCCTCGGCCGACTCGGGGCCGAGCACCGGCCCGAGCCCGAACTTGTCGGCCTCGGCCACGCGTCGCTCCGGGTGGGCGACGAAACGGAGCTCCCCGGTCAGGCCGATCTCGCCGAAGCAGGCGAGCGGTCTCTCCTGCCCGAGGCTGAGTGCCTCGCCACGGTGTGCCGACGCGAGAGCCAGCGCGACGGCCAGATCGGCGCCGGGCTCCTCGACACGCACCCCTCCGGCCACGTTCACGAACACGTCTGCGCCGGTCAGTGGCGGCCCACCGTGCCTGGCGAGGACGGCGATGATCATCGCCAGCCGGTTGCGATCGATCCCGGTGGCCACCCGGCGAGGAGGTGTGATCTCCGTGGGCGCCACCAGCGCCTGGACCTCGACCAGCAATGGCCGGGTCCCCTCCATCGCGCAGAGCACGCACGAGCCCGGCGCCCGGCTGGCCTCGCTGACGAAGCGGGCCGAGGGATCGGCCACCTCGACCAGGCCGCCTGCCCGCATCTCGAAGACCCCGACCTCGCTGGTCGCTCCGAAGCGATTCTTGAGCGCGCGAAGAGTGCGGAAGCTCCGCTCGCGCTCCCCCTCGAACAACAGCACGCAGTCGACCAGGTGCTCGAGGACCCGGGGACCCGCCACGGAGCCGTCCTTGGTGACGTGGCCGACCAGGATCACGGCCGTCCCGAGACGCTTCGCGACCTGCATGATCGCGCCGGCCGCCTCTCTCACCTGCCCGACCGTGCCCGGAGCCCCGGTCATCGCCTCTGTGTGCAGGGTCTGGATCGAGTCGATCACGCAGACGTCTGCGCGCTCCGCCTCGAGAGTCGCGAGCACCGCCTCGACCGACGTCTCCGCCAGGACCGGGACCGACAGCGCCTCGGTGCCGAGTCGCTCGGCCCGCAGCCGAACCTGCGCCGCGGACTCCTCGCCCGACACGTACAGCGTCCCCCGCCCCGCCCCGGCGAGATTGCCAAGCGCCATCCCGGTCAGGGTGCTCTTGCCGATCCCGGGCGAGCCGCCCAGGAGGACGAGGGACCCGGGAACCAAGCCGCCACCGAGCACGCGATCGAGCTCCGTGATCCCGGTCGCCAGGCGGTCGGCTGCCGGCGCCTCAACCTCGCGGAGCGGCACGGGCCGGCCGGCCGCGCCCCGAGTGGTCGCGGGGCCACTCGAGCGACGGCCGGATCGCGACTCGGGTCGGAGCGCCTCGACCAGGGTGTTCCACTCGCCGCAGCCCGGACAGCGCCCGCTCCAGGACGGAGCGACGTGACCGCACTGCTGGCAAGCGAACTGGGTCTGGCGTCTCGGCATGGCTTCGCAGACTAGGAACCCCGCGGGACGGTCCGGCGATTTGGAATCGACCTGAACCCGGATAGGGTTGCTCGCAGGAGGAGACCAACGGCGCGAACGAGGAGGCCTGACATGGAGAATGACCGTCTGGCTCGCTACGGAGCCGCCACGGGGATCGTCTTCGTGGCGCTGCTGGTGATCGGCTTCGGTGGCTTGGTGCTGCCCAACGCCCCACACACGGATGCATCGGGGCAGTCGTGGGCGAGCTACTACCTGGACCACCAGACACGGATCCAATGGGGCATCGTCGTGCTGACGGCGGCCGTGTTCTTCTTCGTTTGGTCGCTGGGCAGCCTCCGGAGCGTCTTGGCCGAGGCCGAGGGTGGGCGCGGCAGGCTCGCTTCAGTTGCGTATGGCTCCGGACTGGTCAGCGCCGCCTTTCTGGTCGTAGGTGGCGGGGCGATCGCAACCGCCGCCTTCCGTCCCGACGAGCTCGACCCGAACCTGACCAGGGCCCTCAACGACTTCGGGATCATGGTGGGGGTACCCGCCGTCGGCGCCTTCACGGCATTGTTCGGCGCGACTGCGATCGTCGGCTACCGGCACAAGGCGCTGCCGGCCTCGGTGGCCGGGCTCGCGGCGCTCGCCGCGGTGCTTCAGCCGCTCGGCGTCGGAACGGCACTGACCGACAGCGGGGCGTTCGCCGCGTCAGGCGTGCTTGGGGGCTTCCTGCCCTTCCTGAGCTTCGTGATCGGATATCTGGCGATCAGCATCGGGTTGGTGAGACGCTCCTCGGCGGCGGGGTAAACCGCCGGCCCAGGCCTCAGATCCCGTAGTTCTCTGACGCTCGTGTCAGCGGCTGACGGCTACTGACGTTCTGCCTGCTAATCGCGGGTTTCGGGGTGCCCGCCATGACGGCGAATGACGGCGGGTTTCAAACTTTTCGTGTCCATTCTGTGCCCACTCACGCCGCTGGCGGCAACTCGCCCGGGCCGCGCGCGCGCTCCCGTAGCCGGCGGTCGCTTGGGCCGCGCACACCGGACGCAGTAGCCCACGCCGTCCTCATCCACGGCGCTGAGTGGGTGCGGGCAGCCGCACGTCTCGTCCCCCAGTCCGTGAGCACGGCCACGCTTCACGGCCGAAAGGCAG
The DNA here is from genome assembly GCA_963720685.1 of uncultured bacterium. Lineage (GTDB taxonomy): Bacteria > Actinomycetota > Thermoleophilia > Solirubrobacterales > 70-9 > AC-56. Next base: position 38,674 of record CAVRGF010000009.1, read on the forward strand.
CCGCGGCACGCTGGAAGGTGGCAAGCTGATGCCGCGCTCCACCGGCCACGTCGCCCCGCCTGAGAACTCCGTCGAGCTTGTCCTCGCGTTGCTCTTCGGTCCGGTCGATGGCTGCCGTTACACAGAGGCCGAGCTCCGCGCGGCGTGGGAGGTTCGCCGCGACGAGTGGCTAAGCCGGCGGCGCCGCGGGTGGCGACCATGGGCGCTCTGGCGTCTTGACCTTGGCCAGGACCCGCCCGACTCCGACGATCAGCCCGCCCGGTTGGACGAGCTTGGCCTCCTGCGCGATGACGAGGCCGCTGTGCTTGCCGAACGCGTTCGGCACTGAGGCCCCGCTTCAAGCTTCAAGTATCGAGTGAAAAAGTCACCGACGCGTTAGCGACTTTTCTCGGTTTTCTTTACGCCGAGCCACGGAGCGGTCCTCGGGCACCCGCGAATCGCCGGGGCGACCTTCCCCCTGTAGCGAGATACTGCGCGGGCGATGTCGCAGGAGAACCCACAACCCACTCGAGCGAAGGGAGAACTCATGAGCCCGGATGAAAAGACCTTCAAAGGGCAGTGCTTCTGCGGCGCTGTCACGATTGAGGTCACAGGCGATCCGGAGGGCGCTGGCTACTGCCACTGCGCCTCCTGTAGGAGCTGGTCCGCCGGCCCCGTCAACGCATTCACGCTCTGGAAGCCCGACGCGGTCGAGGTGACCCAGGGAGAAGACAAGATCGGCGAGTACCACAACAACGAGCGGAGCTATCGGCAGTGGTGCAAGGTCTGCGGCGGCCATCTGCTGACGCGGCACCCGGGGTGGGGTTTGGTCGACGTCTACGCGGCGACGATCCCTGATTTTCCGTTTGCACCCGGGGTGCACGTCAACTACGAGTCGACCGTGCTGCGCATGAATGATGGCCTCCCCAAGCTCAAGGACTTCCCCGAAGAGTTGGGCGGTTCCGGCGAGACACTCGCCGAGTAGCAACGCGACTGGCGCGAGACGCGCGATGTCGCGGGAGAACGTCGAGGTGGTGCGGCGCAATGTCGAAGCGTGGAACCGGCGCGACCTTGGGACGTGGTTGGCCACGTTTCGCTCCGACGCGGAGATTGACTGGTCGCGTGCCCGAGGGCCGTTCAAGGGTGTCTATCGCGATCCCGGCGAGCATGAAGCCTTCTGGGACGTGTTCTGGTCGACGTTTGAGGATGTCCAACTTGAGAACTACGGCTGGGCTGAAACGGACTCCGAGGTCGTGTACTCGCAAACCGCCCACATGCGGGGCCGCGAGGGGATCGAAGTGACTGCGAGGAGCACGCAAGTGTTCACACTCGAGAACGGGCAGATCACGTGCCTTCGGGTGTTTCAAGAGCGAGCCGAAGCCCTCGAAGCCGCTGGGCTGCGGGAGTAGGGCGCTCAGGGCAGGACCTCGCCTGCGAGCCAGGCGAACCGCTTGTACGACCGGGACGGCGAGCCGCATGGACACGCCGAGCTGCGGGCGCGTCTCGTGACCCGCTCGTGACCATTTCGTGCCCACTTAGGGCCGCAAACCGCTTGAAATAGCGGGTGCCCTCAGATCCCGTAGATCTCCGCGGCGCGGGCGCGGAGCTGGCGCACGTACGGCTCCACCTCGATCGGCCCGCCGACCACCCGCTCGACCAGCTCGCCCGGCATCAGCTTCGCCCCCTCGCGGTAGATGCGCTCGCGGAGCCAGTCGCGAAGCGGCTCCAGGTCTCCCGCCGCGATCTGGGCATCCAGCTCGGGCAGGTCGCCGCTGAGGGAATCCCAGATCTGCGCGGCGAGCAGGTTGCCAAGCGAGTAGGTCGGGAAGTATCCGAACGCGCCGCCGGCCCAGTGGACGTCCTGGAGCACGCCCCTCGCGTCGTCGGGAACCTCGAGCCCCAGGTACTCGCTCACCTGGGCATTCCAGGCGTCGGGGAGCTCGGCGGGCTGGATCCGTCCCTCGAATAGCTCGACCTCGAGCTCGAAGCGCAGGACGACATGCAGGTTGTAAGTGACCTGATCGGCCTCGACCCGAATCAGCGAGGGCTCGATCCGGTTCGCGGCCCGGTAGAGATCCGCTCCATCGAATCCGGCGAAGTGGTCGGCGAACAGCTCCTCGAGGCGTGGCAGCAGGAGTTCGAGGTAGGGGCGTCCCCTTCCCACCCAGTTCTCCCAGAGGCGGCTCTGGGACTCGTGGAACCCCAGCGAGGGCGCGGCGCACAGCGGTGTGCGGTCGAGCTCCTCGCCGAAGCCGTTCTCGTACATCGCGTGACCCGCCTCGTGGACCACGGCCCACAGCGCGGTCCCGATGTAGCCGGGGTCGAATCGCGTGGTGATCCGAAGATCGGAGGGCGAGATCGCGGTCGCGAACGGGTGGACCGTGGGATCGAGGCGCCACGCATCGGCCTCGAGCGGCAGGCCCCGTACCACGTCCCGGGCGAGGGTCTCCTGGGCGCCGAGCGCGAACTCGCCGTACAGGCACGCGTCGTCGATCTGGTCGTGGGCGGCGACCTCGACGACGAGCGGGCGGATCGCGTCGCGGAGCTCACCCAGGATCCGGGTGAGCTTCGCGGTCTGCATGCCGGGCTCGAAGTCGTCGAGGAGCGCGTCGTAGGGATGCTCGAAGCCCCTGAACCCATCGAAGCAGTCGATGTAGCGCCTTCGAAGCTCGATGTTTCGCGTCAGGTGGGGCAGAAAGCCCGCGAAGTCCGAGCGCTCGCGGGCGTCGACCCAGGCGTGCTCTGCCAGCGACGCGCATCGGGTCATCTCGCCGCGCAGCTCAGCGGGGACTCGGCGAGCCTTCTCCCAGTCGCGGCGCGCGACCCTGACCAGGCTGGCGTCCGTCGAGTCGAAGGGAAGCCCGTCGACCTCACTCGCGGCCATCTCGATCAGGCTCCCGAGCTCGTCCGAGACGAGCTTCGCGTGGGCGATTCGGGCCAGCGTCGCGAGCTGCTCGGCTCGGGCCTCGGCGCCCGCCGCCGGCATCATCGTGCGCTGGTCCCAGTCCAGAAGACCCTCGACGCGCCCCAAGTCGCTGATCTCCGCGAGCCGCTCGCGTAGTTCCTCCAGCTTGGTCGCCATCGGCGCACGTTATCCGGCCCCGACCCCGGACACCGAGCTGTTGGGTCGCCGGCCACGACCTGAGTCGCTCGATCCTCAGCTAGAGATGGAACCTCCGGTGGTCCTGGCGGTGGCGGAGGTCGGCCGGCGGCGGCGAGTCGGCGGCCGCCGGCTCGGGCGGGGGCGCGGCGCCCGAGCCGACGAACAGCCATGTGAGCACCGTCCCGATCGCGACCAGCCCCACGAGCACCCAGTTGGAGCGACCCAGGGCGACCGCGAAGCTGTGCTCGGAAATCAGGCTCTGGAACACGGCCCCCGTCGCCGCGAGTCCCAGGGCGCCGGCGAGCACCCGGTCCATCGCCAAGACGCCCGATGCGATCCCCGTCTTCTCGGCCGGCATCACGGCCATCGCCGCAGTCGACATCGGCGCGTAGACCAGCCCGAGGGAGATCCCGAACAGCAGGTACCCCGGCAGCACGCGCGCGTAGCCGGAGGCTTCGGTGGTCTGAGTCAGGAAGATCAGGCCGGCGAGCCCGCACAGCATTCCGGCGGTCATCAGCACGCGGGCGCCGAAGCGGGCGATCAGCCTTCCCGCGAGTGGAGAGATGACGATCATCGGCGCGGTGACCGGCAGAACCAGCAGCCCCGTCGTGGTGGCCGAGTAGCCGAGCGCATCCTGCAGGTATTGGGGCTGGAAGAAGATCAGGCTCCAGTAGGCACCTACCAATGCGAAGGCGGCGGCACTGGCGCCGAAGTAGGGCCGGTTTCGAAACAGGGAGAACTCGACGATCGGCTGGGTGACTCGATGCTCGACGAGCCAGAAGGCGACCAGCAACGCCAGGCCGACCACCAGCAATCCCAGGGTCCGAGCCGAGGCCATGCCCCACTCGCTGGATTCCACCAACGCCAGGACGACCGCGATCAAACCGGCGGCCAAGACCACCAGGCCGGCGATGTCGAGCTGGTGGGTCGCTGTCTCGTCCCGCGTCTCGGCCACCACCAGGAGCATCACGAGAGCCCCATAGGCGAGGACCGGGACGTTGATCCAGAAGATCAGCCTCCAGTCGAGATCGACCAGCAGGCCACCTATCAGGGGACCGGCAGCCAGGGCCAGTGCGGAGATCGCCGCCCAGATTCCCAGCGCTCGGGCCTGGCGCTCGGCCGGGAACGCGTCGCAGACGATCGCAAGCGACAGCGGCAGCATCGCCGCAGCGCCGATCCCCTGGACGACCCTGCCGGCGATGACAGCGCCCTCGCTCCAGGCCGCCCCCGACAGCACCGAGCCGCCCGCGAAGACGATCAGCCCCAGCGTGAACACGGTCCGGCGGCCGAACATGTCGCCGATCCGTCCGCCGGTCACCACCAACGCCGCAATCACCAGCAGGTAGCCGTTCATGACCCACTGCAGGCCGGTGGCCGACATGCCGAGATCACGCCGGATAGAAGGCAGAGCCAACGCGACGATGGTCGAATCGAGCATCAGCACGAACAACCCGGTACAGGCGCCGGCCAGCGTCCACCAGGGGCGGCTCTGATCGCTGACCCGGATGTTCAGGCCTTGCCGCCCCTCGAGACTGGGGGCACGCGCAGCTCGATACCAACCGCAGTCAAGACGAGGTCGACGTTACCTGCGAACGCGGGCGGAAACCGCCGCCGCGGCGTATCTACTCGGGCTTCGGAGGCTCGAGCTCAGGGCCCTCAGGCGCGGGGTCCGCCGGCGCGGGTCCACCCGGCTGGACGTCCTCGGGCAGGCGCTCGGGCTCCGGGGAGCCATCGTCAGAGCCCTCGCCCGACTTGGCCGCCACGCCGACCGGCTCGCGCTTCTTGGCCTGGCGCTTCTTGGGCTTCACCAGCTTCAGCTTCAGGGGGCGCTCCTCGTCGTCGCCCGTGGTATCGCGTTCGACCAGGACGGTGGTTCCGGGGACGATGTCGCCGGTTCGCAGCACCTCGTCCGCGAGCGGGTCCTCGATGTAGCGCTGGATCGCTCGGCGCAGCGGCCTGGCCCCCATCGCCGGGTCCCACCCGCGATCCGCCAGAAGATCCTTGGCTCCAGCATCCAGCTCGAGCTGCAGCTCGTGCTCGGCGACCTGCGCCCTGACCCGACCGATCATCAGGTCGATGATCACCTTGATCTCGTCGCGGCTCAGCTTGTGGAAGACGATCACCTCGTCGATCCGGTTCAGGAACTCGGGCCGGAAGACCTTCTTCAGCTCGCCCATGATCCGATCCTTCATCTCGTCATACGAGGTGCCCGTCTCGTCAGACTTGCCGAATCCAAATGAAACGTTTCGCGCGATGTCCTTTGCCCCGATGTTCGAGGTCATGATCACGATCGCGTTGCGGAAGTCCACCGTCCGGCCTTGGGCGTCCGTGAGCCGGCCGTCCTCGAGGATCTGGAGCAGGATGTTGAACACGTCGGGGTGGGCCTTCTCGATCTCGTCGAGCAGCAGCACCGAGTAGGGCTTTCGCCGCACGGCCTCGGTCAGCTGACCGCCCTCGTCGTATCCGACGTAGCCCGGGGGCGACCCGACGAGGCGCGAGACCGCGTGCTTCTCCATGTACTCGGACATGTCGATCCGGATCATCGAGTCCTCGTCGCCGAACAGGAACTCAGCCAGCGTCCTCGCGAGCTCGGTCTTGCCGACGCCGGACGGGCCCAGGAAGATGAACGAGCCGGCCGGGCGCTTGGGGTCCTTTATGCCGGCCCGTGAGCGGCGGATCGCCTTCGAGACGGCCGTGATCGCGACCTCCTGGCCGATCACGCGCTTGTGGAGCTCGTCCTCCATCCGCAGGAGCTTCTTGGTCTCGGCCTCGGTCAGCTTGAAGACGGGAATCCCGGTCCACATCGAGACGATGTCGGCGATCTCCTCCTCGCCGATCTCGGGTCGCTCCCCGCCCTCGCCGGCTGCCCACTGGTCCTCGAGGTCGCGCTTTCGGTTGGTGAGCTGCCGCTCCTGGTCTCGAAGGTTGGCGGCCTTCTCGAACTCCTGGGCCTCGATCGCCGCCTCCTTGGCGCGGCGGGTCTCCTCGATCTCCTCCTCGAGGTCGCGGTAGACGGGCGGCTGCGACATCGACCGGATCCGCATCCGCGACGCGGCCTCGTCGATCAGGTCGATTCCCTTGTCGGGCAGGAACCGATCGGAGATGTAGCGGTCGGCCAACTCGGCGGCGGCCCGCAGGGCTTCGTCTGAGATCCGGACTCGGTGGTGCTCCTCGTAGCGCTCCCGCAGGCCTTCCAGGATCGACACGGTGTCTGGGATCGACGGCTGGTCGACCTTGATCTGCTGGAAGCGTCGCTCGAGCGCCGAATCGCGCTCCAGGTACTTGCGGTACTCGTCCATCGTCGTGGCGCCGATCGTCTGAATCTCGCCCCTCGCCAGGGCAGGCTTGAGGATCGAGGCGGCGTCGATCGCGCCCTCGGCGGCGCCGGCCCCGACCAGGTTGTGGAGCTCGTCGATGAACAGCACGATGTCGCCGCGCTGGGTGATCTCCTTCATCACCTTCTTCAGCCGCTCCTCGAACTCGCCGCGGTACTTCGACCCGGCGACCAGAGCGGCCAGGTCGAGCGTGTAGATCTGCTTGTTCTTCAGCAGCTCGGGAACCTCGCCCTTGGTGATCCTGGACGCGAGGCCCTCGACGATCGCCGTCTTGCCGACCCCCGGCTCGCCGACCAGAACCGGGTTGTTCTTGGTCCGCCGGGAGAGGATCTGCATGATCCGCTCGATCTCGGTCTCGCGCCCGATCACCGGGTCGAGCTTCGACTCGGCGGCGAGCTTGGTCAGGTTGCGCCCGAACTGGTCGAGCAGCTTCGAGGACTTCTTGCCCTCTCCCCCGCCCGCGGCCGCTCCCTGGCGACGCCCGCCGGGACCGGAGAGCATCCGGATGACCTCGTTGCGGATCTTCTCGGAGTCGGCATCGAAGTCGAGCAGGATCCTCGCGGCGACCCCCTCGTTCTCGCGCACCAGGCCGAGCAGGATGTGCTCGGTGCCGATGTAGTTGTGGCCCAGGGACAGCGCCTCGCGCAGGGCGAGCTCGAGGACCTTCTTGGCGCGGGGCGTGAACGGGATCTGGCCCGAGGTGACCTCCTCGCCGGAGCCGACGATCCGCACCACCTGGGCCCGCACCCGCTCCACGGTGATGTCGAGCGACTCGAGCACCCGGGCCGCGAGGCCCTCCTCCTCGCGCAGCAGCCCGAGCAGGATGTGCTCGGTGCCGATGTAGTTGTGCTTGAGCGTCCTCGCCTCTTCCTGAGCTAGGACCACCACCTGACGGGCTCGCTCTGTGAATCGCTCGAACAATTTACGTCTGCCTTTGCTTCGTGTTCAAAATCGTTCCGCCTTCGGTGACGACCGGTCCGTCCTCCAAGTATGGCCTACTCAGTGGTCGGCCCGGCGATCCGGTAGGGGACGCACCATCGCCGGAGTCTCATCCACCTTTTTCGGCTCAGCGGTGCCGACGGATTAGACCTCCGGTTGTCGATTGCGGCGAGCTCCGAGTATATCGGCGGCCGTTCGGGCTCCCGCGGGCTCCGCCGAAGCCGCGTCCGCAACCAGCGCCTTGATTGCCGGCGCCACCTATCCTTGCCGCCAGATCGGGGCGGACCACAGACGACGGTTCGGCCCCCGGAGCTCGCCAGAGACGATGCGGAGGAGGCAATCGTGAGAAGGCTCGTAACGTCGATCTGCGCGCTCGGCGCGCTGCTCGCAATCATCCCGGCCACCTCGGCATCTGCTTGGGCGCCCGCCGGATCAGCGCCCGTCCATCCCGGGGTCATGACCTTCACGGCCGGCGCCCAGTGCACCTCCAACTTCGTGTTCAGCGACGGCTCCAACGTCTATCTCGGACAGGCCGCCCATTGCTCCGGAACAGGGGCGGCCACCGATACCAACGGCTGCACGAGCGCGTCGCTTCCGATCGGCACCCCGGTCGACGTGACCGGCGCGAGCAGGCCGGGCAAGCTCATCTACAACTCGTGGATCACGATGCAGGCCAACGGCACGAGCGATCCGAACACCTGCGCGTACAACGACCTCGCGCTCGTCAAGATCAACGCGGCCGACGTCGGAAAGGTCAATCCGTCGGTGCCGGGATTCGGCGGCCCCACCGGCGTCGGAACCGTCGGCGGCCTGGGGTCCACCGTCTACACGTACGGCAACTCCGAGCTGCGCGGCGGGGTCACCAAGCTGCGGCCGAAGCAGGGGGTGATCGTCCAGAACCAGGGCAACGGCTGGAGCCACAACGCCTACACCGTCACCCCCGGCATCCCGGGCGATTCCGGGAGCGGATTCCTGAACGCGTCCGGGAAGGCGATCGGCATCCTCTCGACGGTCGAGCTGGCCCCGGCCGCCGGGTCGAATAACTTTGGCGACATCCGCAGGGAGATCGCGTACCTGCACGCGCACAGCTCGTTCTCGGGCGTTCACCTCGTCGCCGGCACGAAGCCGTTCAACCCGAGCCTGCTCCAAGCGATCCTGGGCGCCTGAGGCCCGAACTAGCGACGTAGTCGCGGTGCAGGCGGTCGGGCCTGCCGCCACGTCGGCGCCCGAACCCGGCGACTGCTTGCGGTCGCCGGAGTCATTAGTCGCGGTGCAGGCGGTCGGGCCTGCCGCCACGTCGGCGCCCGAACCCGGCGACTGCTTGCGGTCGCCGGAGTTGTTCAGGTGCGCATGGCCGGGAAGAGCACGACCTCGCGCAGGTTGGCGGCCCCCGTCAGCACCATCACCAGCCGGTCGATCCCCAGGCCGACCCCGGCGGTCGGGGGCATGCCGTACTCGAGCGCTTCGACGAACGCCTCGTCGAACGGTTGCGCGTCCTCGTCACCGCGTTGCAGGTCGGCGAGCTGCTGCTCGAAGCGACGCCGCTGCTCGTCGGGATCGTTCAGCTCGGTGAAGGCGTTTCCGACCTCGACGCCCGCGATGAAGGGCTCGAACCGCTCCACCAGCCCCTCCTCGGTGCGATGGCGTTTCGCGAAGGGTGAGAGCTCGACCGGATAGTCGAGCACGAAGGTGGGCTGGACCAGGTCGGGCTCGACCAGTTTCGAGAGCACGCCGTCGACGAGCTTCCCCCAGCCCTCCGAAGGATCCGGCTCGCGACCCAGGGCCCCGGCGAGCTCCTCGCGGCTCGGGCGCTTCCGGAGGTCGATGCCGGTCCGCTCCTCGACCGCGTCGGAGAGCGTCACCCGTCGCCACGGCGGCGACAGCTCGATCTTCGCGCCGTCGCGCTCGATCGTGGTCGTCCCCAGGACCCGCTCGGCTACCGCCGCGACGAGCTGCTCGAACCGCTCGGCTGCGTCGGTGTAGTCGGCATAGGCCTCGTACCACTCAAGCATCGTGAACTCAGGATTGTGCTTGTAGGAGATGCCCTCGTTTCGAAAGTCCTTGCCGAGCTCGTACACCCGCTCCAGCCCGCCGACGATGCATCGCTTCAGGTAGAGCTCGGTGGCGATCCGCAGATAGAGGTCTCGGTCCAGGGCGTTGTGGTGGGTGACGAATGGCCGGGCCAGAGCGCCGCCATAGAGCGGCTGCAGGACCGGGGTCTCCACCTCGAGGAAGCCGCGCTCGTCGAGCCACTGCCGGATCGCCGAGACCACGCCGGCGCGAACCCGAAACAGCTCGCGCGCCTCGGGATTGGCGAGCAGGTCGAGCTCGCGCCGGCGCAGGCGGATCTCGGTGTCCTCGAGCCCGTGGAACTTGTCCGGCGGCGGGCGCAGGCTCTTGGCCAGGAGCTCCCACCCGTCGAGCCGCAGCGACAGCTCGCCCCGCTTGGTGACGAAGGCCGTCCCGTCGGCGCCGATGATGTCCCCCAGGTCAAGCCCGATCAGGCGCTCGAACGACTCGGGGCCCAGGATGTCCTCGCGTGCGTGAAGCTGCACCCTGCCCGAGCGATCGACGAGGTCGATGAAGGCGGCCTTGCCATGCCCCCGGCGGGCGGCGATCCGGCCCGCGACGCGGTAGCGATCCTCGGTCTCGGCACCCGCCTCCAAGCCCTCATGGGCAGCTCGGACCCGCGCGACCTCGACCCGATCTCCGAACTGGTGCGGGAACGGCTCGATTCCGGCGTCGCGGATCCGCTCGAGCTTCTCACGACGCTCGGCGAGCAGCTGCGACGCCGAGGGCTCGGCGGCCGGCGGCCCTCCGGTGCTGCCCACCTCGGACATCGGGCGAGCCTAGTTCACTCGCCTAGGAGGTCTCGATCTTGGTGATCTTGAGCTTCCGCTTCGGCCCGCGCGGAACCTCGACGGTGACGACGTCGCCCCGCTTGTGCCCGATCAGCGCCTTGCCGATCGGCGACTCATTGGAGAGCTTGCTCTCCGCGGGGTCGGCTTCGGCCGAGCCGACGATCTGGAACTTCCTCGAGTCCCCTGACTTCTGGTCCTTGACGTGAACCAGAACGCCGACCGAGACGGCGTCGGTGTTGACGTGGTTCTTCTCGACCACGGTCGCCCGGCGGACGCGCTCCTCGAGCTGGGCGATCCGCTGCTCGACCAGCGCCTGCTCGTTCTTGGCGTCGTCGTATTCGGAGTTCTCCGAGATGTCGCCGAACTCGCGCGCCTCCTTGATCCGCTCCGCGACCTCTCGGCGCTTCGTGGTGGTCAGGAACGCGAGCTCCTCGCGGAGCTTCTCGAGCCCCTCCTGGGTGATCAGTGATTCACGAGCCACTTGTAGGACCTCGCCTCGTATTGCGTGTCTGGAACCCCGCTACGGCAACGCGTTCCGTCGCTCCCGAAACAAACGCCCGAAAGCGCGGCGCGTGGGGCGCTCGCGACGTCGGGCAAGCGGGCGATTATAGCGATGCGCCTGGGCGGCCTTGACGGGCCGATTCGCGGCCCGTGACAGGTCAGGCGGCGGCTGCAAGGGGCTTCGAGGCAACGGCCAGCAGATCCTTCGCCTGCTCCAGGCTGCCGGTTCGCTGAAAGTCGTCCGCGCGCGCGCCTCGCACCTCGAGGCGCTCCAGATACCACGGGTAGAACTTGCGCAGGTAGCGCGCGGCGCGCTCCGGCCCCAGGTGCTCCGCGCCTCGATCCATCGTCCAAAGGAGCTCGTCGACCACCTCGCCGCGGGTCGGCGGCGCGGTCCGGCCGCCCGTCAGCTCCTCGAAGATCCAGGGGTTGCCGAGGGCTCCGCGGGCGATCATCACCGCGTCTGCGCCCGACTCCTCGTAGGCGCTGCGGGCGGCGGCGGCGCTCGAGAGCCCACCCGAGAGGATCACCCTGGCGGGAGACCCGGCCAATCGCTCCACCAGGCGGCGGACGAGCGAGTAGTCGGGCCTGCCCGCGTGCCGGACGGCGGCGCTGCGCGGGTGGAAGGCGATCGCAGACACCCCCGCGTCGGCGACCAGCCGCGCCGCCAGGTCCAGCCCCGAGGTGTCGCCGGCCCCGATCCCGGAGCGCAGCTTGACCGTCACCGGGCGGCCCGACCCCTCGATCGCGGCCTCGGCGACCCGCACGGCGAGGTCCGGGGAGCGGATCAGCGCTGCGCCCGCCCCGCCCCGGACGACCTTCGGCACGGGGCAGCCCATGTTGATGTCGATCAGATCGGCGCCGGCCGCGGCCGCGATCCCGGCGGCCGAGCGCATGACATCAGGGTCGTGGCCGAACAGCTGCACCGAGATGGGGTGCTCGGCGGGATGGATCCTGAGCATCTCGCGCAGGGTCCGCTCGTTGCGGTGGTGGAGGCCGAAGCTCGAGACCATCTCCGAGACCGCGAGACCGGCCCCATGCCGTCGCGCCTGCAGCCTGAAGAACCAGTTCCCGATCCCCGCCAGGGGCGCGAGGAGCACCCGGTTCGCGACCCGGACGTCCCCGATCTCCAACGGCGAGGTGAGCGTCGGCGTCATTGGTTCATCGTCCAGATCAACCGCAGACCGGTGAGGGTGAGGAGGTCGTCGACCTCGTCCAGGGTCTCGCAGTACGGAACGATCGCCGCCGCGTGGCCGCCGGTCGCGACCATCTGCGCCTCGGCGCCGAGCTCGCCCTGGACGCGGCGCGCGATTGCGTCGACGGCCCCCGCGAACCCGTAGATGATCCCCGACCAGAGGCTCGCCTGCGTGGATTTGCCGATCACTCCTCCCGGCTCGCCGGGCGGCTCCCCGAGCTCGATCGGCGGGAGCTTGGCGGTCCGCTGCGCCAACGCCTGCATGGAGATCTCGACGCCCGGCCCGATCACCCCGCCCAGGTAGTCGCCCTCGGGCGAGACGACGTCGAACGTGATCGCGGTGCCGAAGTCGGCGACCGCGCAGGGTCCTCCGAACCGCTCGTATGCCGCCACCGCGTTGACCAGCCGGTCGGCGCCCAGCTCAAGCGGGTTGTCGAGCTGAATCGCCATGCCGGTGCTGAGGCCGGGTCCGACGGTCAGGCACCGGCCCTTCAGGTAGCGCTGGCACATCGCCACGTACTCAGGGGTCAGCTGCGGGACCACGGAGGAGATGATCGAGCCGTCCACCGCGCCCAGGTCGAGGCCGCGCAGCGCGACCAGGGCCGACGTCCGGACCGCGAGCTCGTCGGCCGTCTGATCGGCCGCGGTGGCGAACCTCCAATGGGCGACCAGCTCATCCGAGTCGAACAGGCCCAGGTGGCTCTGTGTATTACCGACGTCGATCGCGAGAAGCATCGGTCACCATTATTAGCCGAGCGGGGTCGGGCTCGGGATAGGATTGCCCGCGTGACGACCGACGGCCAGGCTCTGGACGCCAAGCTCTACTCGATCCCGGGCTCTCACCCTGCAGCGGCCGCACGGCGAATGCTCGAGCTGAAGGGGATTCCGTACAAGCGGGTCGACCTGATGCCGGTGATCTCCCGCGCGGCGCTCAGGGCACTCAGGTTCCCGTCGAACACGGTGCCCTCGTTGTCGATTCAGGGACGCCGGCTGACCGGCTCGCGCGAGATCGCCGCCGAGCTCGATCGACTTCGACCCGATCCGCCCCTCTACCCGGCCGGATCCGAGCGCGTCGCGGTCGAGAAGGCCGAGGCCTGGGGGGAGGAGGTGCTGCAGCCCGCGGTTCGCCGGATCAGCTGGAACGTCCTGAAGCGGGACCGATCGGCGCTCGCGAGCTACGCCGGGGGCGCCCGACTCGGGGTTCCGATCGGGCTCGCCGTGAAGACCGCCGGCCCGATCGTCGCCGCCGCAAGCCGGATGAACAAGGCGGGCGACGAGACGGTGCGCGCCGACATCGCCGCTCTTCCCGGCTGGCTCAACCGGATCGACGACTGGATCGCCGAGGGCGTGCTCGGCAAGGAGCCGCCGAACGCGGCGGACCTCCAGATCGCCGCCAGCCTTCGCCTCGTGATGACCTTTGACGACCTGCGTCCCGCAATCGAAGGGCGTCCGGCCGGGCAGCTCGCCGTGCGGGCGATCCCCGACTTCCCGGGGCGCGCCGCGCCGATCCTGCCGCCCGCCTGGATGGACCCGCTCCGTCAGAGCGAGCCGGCCGGCTCGACCCGCTGATCCTCGCCGAGCGCGTCCAGCGCGAGGGCCAGCGCCGTACCGTCTGGAAGGGTCAGCTCGGGATCGAGCTCGAGCAGGGGTTCGAGCACGAAGCGACGGGTGGCGATCTCGGGGTGTGGAAGCGTGAGGCGATCCGTCGTCAGCACGACGTCGTCGAGGAGCAGCAGGTCGATGTCGAGCGGCCGGGGCCCGTGACGGGGGCCGCCGGTCGCCCGTCCGCGCTCGGCCTCGATCGCCTTGCAGAGGTCCAGGACCTCGGTGGGGCCGAGCCCGGTGCGGACCCGGGTGACCGCGTTCAGGAAGTCGGGCTGGTCGAGAACCTCCCCCACCGGCTCGGTCTCGTACAGGGACGAGACCGCCTCGACCTCGACGCCGCTCCCGGAGAGCGCGGTCAGCGCGGCCCGAAGATGACCCTTGCGATCGCCGACGTTGGAACCGAGGCCCAGGTGAGCGACCGAGCTCACTCGGCTTCGTCGTCCGGCTCGTCCGGGACGGGATGCTCGTGCGCGACCTCGACGGCCACCTCCTCGACGGCGAGGGGCAACGGCGGCTCGGACTTGGCGGCGCGGACCCGCACGGATTCGCAGCCGAAGCGCTCCATCAGCCGCTCACCGATCACGTGGCACAGTCGCTCCAGGGTGCGGTAGCTGCGTTCGGTGGCCCCGAGCGCGACGATGTCACACACCTCTGCGTAGTCGACCGTGTCGTCGAGCCGGTCGGTGAGAACGGCGTCGCAGTCGGGCACGTCGAACGAGACGTCGATCTCGAGCCGTTGGCCGACCTCGCGCTCGGCCTCGCCGACCCCGTGATGGGTGTAGATGGAGAGGCCTCTGACCTCGATCTCGACCGACGACTCCATGCCCTGGCGGTGCGCCTCCACGTCGCGGCACGCTATCGGGACCGAGTGCGAGCGGCGTCCGGCGGACTGCGATCGAGGATCGCCTCCGCGACCAGCATCGCCTCGCGAACCGCGGCGACGTCGTGGACCCGCAGCACCTCGGCCCCAGCCCGCGCCGCGAGCACGCTGGATGCGACCGTGCCGCCGACGCGCTCGGAGACCTCCCGGCCGGTCAGCGTGCCGATGAAGCTCTTTCGCGAGGTCCCGACGACGATCGGGCGTCCCAGCTCGCGCAGCTCGCCGAGGCGCCGCAGAAGCACGAGATTGTGGTCGACGGTCTTGCCGAACCCGATCCCCGGGTCGACCCAGATCCGCTCCTCGGCAATCCCTTCGGCGGTCGCGAACGCGATTCGCTCGGCGAGGAACGAGCGGACCTCGTCGACCACGTCCTCGTAGGTCGGATTCTCCTGCATGGTGCGCGGTGTTCCGCGCATGTGCATGAGCACCACTGCGCACTCCTGCTCGGCGCACAGGGCGGCGAGATCCTGCTCGGCCCGAAGCGCGGTGACGTCGTTGACGATCGAGGCGCCGGCACCGAGGGCGGCTTGCGCGACCGCGACCTTGGAGGTGTCGATCGAGATCGGACGAGCGAGGTCGTCGAGCTGCTCGAGCACCGGCCCGACCCGCTCGATCTCCTCCTCCGCGGACACCGCCCGCGCGCCCGGGCGGGTCGACTCGCCACCGACGTCGAGCAGGTCGGCACCCTCGCGGACCAGGCGTCGGGCGTGCTCGACGGCCTGATCGGCCCGCAGGAACATCCCCCCGTCGGAGAACGAGTCGGGGGTCACGTTGACGATCCCCATCAGTCTGGACATCAGGCGAAGCCTGGGTGAGGGTGCGGTTGGAACGCGCTCAGAGAAGCGTGCCGGGCGGGGCCGAGTCGTCGGCCCGCATCTCGGCCGTGCCTCCCGCGAGGCCTGGACGCGGGCGGGGAACGGGGCGCGGGCCCTCGCGACCCGGCTTGCGCTCGGGCTCGGCCTCGGGCGGCTCGGGGACGCGCTCCTCCTCCTCAGGGTCGCCGAAGACCTCGCTGGCAGAAGCCCCCTCGAGCAGCTTCGTGAACTCCTCGGCGTCGATCGTCTCGCGCTCGAGGAGGGTCTTCGAGATCCGATCCAGCGCCTCACGGCGGTCGAGCAGCAGGTCCTTGGCCGTCTGGTGGGCCTCCTCGACGATCCGCCGGATCTCGTCGTCGATCTCGCGGGCGATCTCGTCGGAGTAGTCGGGCTCGGCCGAGAACTCGCGGCCCAGGAAGGGCTGCGAGCGGTCGTGGCCGAAGACGCGCGGCCCGAGGCGCTCGGACATCCCGAAGCGCATCACCATCTGCTTCGCCGTCTCGGTGACCTTCTCGAGGTCGTTGGAGGCGCCGGTGGTGATCTCGCCGAAGATGATCTCCTCGGCGGCACGGCCTCCGAGCGTCATCGCCATCGTGTCCGTGAGCTCCGCCCGAGTGGTCAGGAACTTGTCCTCGGTCGGGAGCGAGATCGTGTATCCGAGCGCCTGACCGCGGCTGATGATCGAGATCTTGTGAACCGGATCTGTGTTCGGCAGCAGGTGGCCGACGATCGCATGCCCAAGCTCGTGATAGGCCGTCACCAGGCGCTCCTTCTCCGACATCACCCGGCTCTTCTTCTCGGGGCCCGCGATCACTCGCATGATCCCCTCCTCGAGCTCGGTCATGGTGATCTCGCGCTTCGAGGAGCGGGCGGTCAGCAGCGCCGCCTCGTTGATCAGGTTGGCGAGGTCGGCGCCGGTGAAGCCGGGCGTCTGGCCTGCGAGCGTATCGAGGTCGATCTGCTTGGCGAGCGGCTTGCCGCGCGTGTGCACCTCGAGGATCTGCTTGCGGCCCTTGCGGTCGGGCCGGTCGACGACGATCTGACGGTCGAAGCGGCCCGGGCGCAGCAGCGCGGGATCGAGGATGTCGGGCCGGTTGGTGGCGGCGATCAGGATGATGTTGTCCTTCATCTCGAAGCCATCCATCTCGACGAGCAGCTGGTTGAGGGTCTGCTCGCGCTCGTCGTGGCCGCCGCCCATGCCCGCGCCGCGATGGCGTCCAACCGCGTCGATCTCGTCCATGAAGATGATGCAGGGCGAGTTCTGCTTCGCCTGCTCGAACAGGTCACGCACCCGCGAGGCGCCGACTCCGACGAACATCTCGACGAAGTCCGAGCCGGAGATCGAGAAGAACGGGACCCCCGCCTCGCCCGCGACCGCGCGCGCCAGCAGCGTCTTGCCGGTGCCTGGCGGCCCGTAAAGGAGAACGCCCTTCGGGATCCGCGCACCGAGCGCCTGGAACCGCTTCGGGTTCTCGAGGAACTCCTTGATCTCGTGCAGCTCCTGAACCGCCTCGTCGACCCCGGCGACGTCGCGAAAGGTGATCTTCGGCGCGTCGACCGACATCCGCTTGGCTCGCGACTTGCCGAAGCTCATGACGCGCGAGCCGCCCCCCTGCATCTGGTTCATCAGGAAGATCCAGAAGCCGAAGAAGAGGATGAACGGAAGGATGTAGGTGAGGATCGAGAGGAAGCTCGATCCCCCCGTGCCCTGGACCTTGGTCTCCACGTCCTGACGGGCCAGCAGGTTGATGAGCTGGGTCTGGGCGTTCCCGGTAGTCGGGTAGCCGGTCGAATAGCTCTGGCCGGTCTGCGGCTGAACGTCGATCGAGCTCGTCTTCTGGTCGAAGCTCACCGACTCGATCGAGGACGGGCTGTGCTTGACCTGTGAGACGAACTGGCCGTAGGTCGGCGTCGGCTCGGAGGAGGGGTTGCTGATCAGGCGCTGGGCGAAGAATGCCAGCACGATCACGATCAGGATCGGAAAGGCCGCACTGCGGAAGAAGCGCCTCATCAACTCAGCTCCGTGGGCCCGCCGCGCGCCGTCCCGCGAGGCCCGTACGGCGAGCTGGCGGGTTCTTGCGCATGGTCAAAGGATTCCGATAGGCCCCGCAACGTCTGAATCAGCGTACCAGGGTCGAATTGGCTTGTTCGGGGGCGGTTGGGGCTATTGGTCCGGGTCGTTCAGGACCGCGACGCAATCGAGGTTTCGGTACTTCTGCCCGTAGTCGAGCCCGTACCCGACCACGTAGCGGTTCGGGATCTCGAAGCCGACGTAGCGAATCGGCAGCTCGACGCGTCGCCGGTCCGGCTTGGTGAGGAGAGCGCAGACCTCAACCGAGGCCGGGTTGCGGGCTCGCAGATTTCGCAGCAGATACTGGAGCGTCAGGCCTGAGTCGATGATGTCCTCGACGATCAGCACGCTTCGGCCCTCGATCGAGGAGTCGAGGTCCTTGAGGATCCGCACCACTCCCGACGAGTCGGTCGCCGATCCGTAGCTGGAGACCGCCATGAAGTCGATCTCGCAGGGCACGCTGAGCTCGCGCAGCAGGTCGGCGAGGAACAGCACCGCCCCTTTCAGAACCCCGATCATCACCAGGTCGTCTTCCGCGTAGTCGCGGCTGATCTCCTCGCCCAGGGCACGGATCCTGCTCTTCAGCTCCTCGGGGCGGACGAGCACCTCGCCGATCGCGGGGTCGGTCACGGGCGCAAACCTAGACGGTTGAATCCGAATCCGCGGTTGCGGGAGCTGGGAATCAATCGTCTAGTCGAGAGCGCGGGCCGTGAGCACCGCGGCCTCGCGGGCTCCCGGCTCAAGCCGGAAGTCCTCGGACACCGCTACCCCCGCGACCCACACGACCCGATCCGCCGCGGTCACGACGGGCAGGCGATGCCGAAGCGACCGGGGAACGCCGCGATCGGTGAAGAGGTCCTGAAGGGTCTTGCTGCCACTCATCCCGAGCGGTCGCATGCGGTCCCCCTCGCGCCAGGCGCGGACCACCAGCTCGGGGCCGAGCGCCCGGGCGTCCACCGTCGCCAGGTCGGTGCCCGTCGGCTCGATCGGGCCGGGGCGGACCTCGGCGCTGATCTCCCACCGGCCGAAACGGCACTGGCCGGGAATCCTGAGCGGCGCCGGGCTCGGTGCCGCGTCAACCTCGGAGGCCACGAACCGGATCACGCCGTGCTCGCAGAGGGCCCGCAGCCCGCCGCCGAGGTCGATCTTTCCCCCCTCGGGGCGGGAGGCGAGCCGAACGATCTCGGCCGATCGCCGGCGCCCGAGCGCGATTGGGTGGCCGCAGGCCCGCTCTGCCAACGCGCGCAGGGCCAGCCTGCGAAGGGCGGGCTCCCAGCCGGCGACCGCGTCGGCACGGATCGTCACCGCCCCGGCTCCCGCTCCCACGGCCTCCAAGGCCTGGAGCACGACCCGGTCGAGGAGCCGGGCCTCTTCGATCAGCTCGGCCTGGGTCTCGGCGATATTGCGCTCGACCGGCCCGAGCTCCCGCAGCGCGGGCAGCGCCTCGGCCCTGATCCGGTTACGCGCGAACCCCAGGTCGAGGTTCGACTCGTCGTCGGCGAACGGCAGCTCGGCCTCGGCCGCGAGGGCCCGGGTGTCGGCGCGCTCGAGCCCAAGCAGCGGCCTGATCACCCGGCCGCTGCTTGCGTGCAGGCAGCGGAGCGCACGCGCCCCGGGGGAGGCCGCGAGGCGATAGAGCACCGTCTCGGCCAGATCCGTTCTCGTGTGCCCGGTCGCGATCCAGGCCCCACCGGTACGCATCCGCAGACGCTCGGCCGCGGCGTATCGAACCTCGCGCGCCGCCGCCTGCAGGTTGCCGTCGTCCGCGAGCGGCTCGGGACGCTCGA
Source organism: uncultured bacterium (assembly GCA_963720685.1). Lineage (GTDB taxonomy): Bacteria > Actinomycetota > Thermoleophilia > Solirubrobacterales > 70-9 > AC-56. Next base: position 57,745 of record CAVRGF010000009.1, read on the forward strand.
TGTGGAGATCGATCCGCAGCCTGGAGCAGAGGTCGCGGCAGACCAGCTCGTCGCGGTCCGCCGAGTCGCGAAGCCCGTAGTTGACGTGCAGCGCGTGGACGCTCTTCGGGTCGATCGCCCGGGCGGTTCCCGCCGCCAGGCAGGCCGAGTCGGCGCCTCCGGACACCATCACCACCCCCGAGGACAGCGCGTCGATCAGGCCGCTGCGCCGCGTAGCGTCGGCGAGCGCGTCCAGGGCTCGCTGCTTGCTGGTCATCGCCACTCCACGCGGCGATCTTACGACCCGAACCCGCGGATTTCGGCGGTTGGTCGGGTGAGGGCCCGGTCGGGCCTCAGTCCTGGACCTGCGGCGCGCGGGCGCGAACGACGAACAGCTCGACCGGCTTCGGAAAGCCGCGCAGGTCAACCTCACCGATCGGATCGAACTCGAGGTAGTCAGAGCCGCCGATCGCATCGGTGACGGCGGCGGTCACCATCACTTCGCCGCCCAGGGCCCGTGCCACGACGCGGTGTGTGAGGTTGACCTCGCTGCCGAAGTAGTCGCCGTCGCGGTAAACGGCGCGCCCGCGGTGCAGTCCGACCCGCGGCTGGGGCCGCTCCTGGAAGAGCTCCATGAATCCGACCGCCCACTCGGTCAGCGTGACCGGATCGGGCGAGACGATCATCACCTCGTCGCCGATCGTCTTCACGATCAGGGCCTCCGCGGGCAGCGTCGCCTCGACGGTCTCGATGAAGCGCTCCACGAGGTCGAACGCCTCCTCGTCGCCCTCCTCCTCGGTGTAGCGGGTGAACCCGGTCAGGTCGACGAAGCAGAACGCCATCTGCACCCTCCCCAGCTGGCGATGCCCCCCCAGCTCGGCCTCCATGTGACCGACAACGTCCTGCTCGATGTAGAAGCGCAGGTAGCGCTGGTGGACGTATTCCATGAACGGTGAGGTGAGCGGCAGCAGGTCGCGAACCATCCCCTCCATCTCCTCCGCCATCTGGAGCGAGTCCACGCCTTGGCGGATCAGGGGCTCGTGAACGTAGAGGTGAAAGAGGCGAACCTCGGCCTCGGCGATCTTGCGAATCGACTGTGCGTAGACCCGGACCAGCTGCAGGACCGCGACGAGCGGGAAGCCGAGCCGCAGCACCTCGCCGATCTGCTCCATGGCGTCGACGTCCTGATCGTTGAGCGTCCCCTCGATCGCGGTGGGCGTGCCGAGCAGGGACATCATGCGCTCGATCAGGGCCTCCTCGAGATCGGTGCGCTCGCCCGCCTCAGCCCGCGTGAAGTCGCGCTCCGTGCCCGGAAGGAGGTCCTCGACGTAGCCGAACGCGAGCCGGCCGTCGCGAACCGCGCGGCGAAGCTCGGAGAGCGAGTGCCCCCGCTCGCGCATCCGCCCCACGACACGAGCCTGGGCCGCCGCCGCGCTCGTCCAGCGGCCCTTGCGCACCGGCACCACACCGGCCCGGGCCCAGCGCCGAAGCGTGGTCGGCGACACACCCGCGATCCGGGACGCCTCGTTGACGGAGATCTGGCCCTCGGCCATGAGGCGCGATCCTATTCGTGGCCGGCCGGAACCGGGCGCCGTCGGGCGGCCGGCGGCTCAGATCAGGAGCTCGGGATAATCGTCACGCACCAGACGCCGGTACGCGTCGACCACTACCCGCATCGCCGGCACGTAGCGCAGAGCGCACCGCGTATCGCCGCGGAGGCGGACCCGCCCGCGCGCGATCGCGATCGCGAGGCTCTCGCCGCCCTGCAGGTATGAGTTGGCGACCTGCGAGCTCATCGTCAGCTCGAGCTTCGGCTTCCACCGGGCCCGCTCGGAGAAGGTCCAGCGCAGGTGATGGCCACGCTCATCGCTCGGGGCCACGTTCACAGACAGTCCCAGGTCGGGAAATCGCAGGCGCATCCGAAGGCCGGTCGCCTGCAGCATCGAGCCGGCCCGCGGGTCGGCGTCGATCTCGGACAGCGTCCGCTCGAGCAGGTCCCGAAGCTGAGCGGCGCCGACCCGCGGCGCGGCCCGGGCGGCTTTCGCCCTGCTCAGCGGCCTCTTCAGGGTTGCCTGCGCGCTGCCCACGACCGGCTGGAGTGTATTCGCACTTTCTCTCCGAGGTGCCGATCGGGGCCCCGCCGACCCCTATAGAAATGCCGAACCGCGTTTGACGAGGTTCTGGTAGACGGCGTCCTGGATCGTCTCGCGGACCTGCTCGGAGAGGTCGAACAGAAGCCGCCGGTCCTCGGCGGCGTCCGGACCGTACGTCGAGAGGTCGAGCGGCTCGCAGAACTCGATTCGCCACTTTGAGGGCAGCGGGATGAGACCCAGAAGTCCCAGCCAGGGGAAGGTCGGCGTGACCGGCACGAACGGGGCACCGATCGCTCGTGCCAGCGGCTTCGCGTCCCCGAGCTTCGGATAGATCTCCTCCGAGCCGACCACGGCGACCGGGATGATCGGCGCGCCGGTCCGAAGTGCGACCTCGACGAACCCACCTCGCCCGAAGCGCTGCAGCTGGTAGCGCTCCGAGAACGGCTTGCCGGTCCCCTTGACGCCCTCCGGGAACACCATCACCACCTCGTCCTGGTCCAGGAGCCTCGACGCGTTATGAGGGCTCGCGGGCACCCCGCCCACCCGCCGCATGAAGGTGGACAGGAAGGGCAGCACGAACGCCCAGTCGAGCACCATGAACCGTGCCCACCGCGGCAGCGGATGCTGCTTCATGATCGCCCCCAGGATCATCGAGGCGTCGAATGGAAAGAGCGAGCCGGCGTGGTTGGCGACCAGGAGCGCGCGACCGTGGGCCGGCACGTGGCGCACACCCTCTGCCTCGACCCTCCACCAGACGTCGTAGAGGAACTCGAACGCCGGATAGACCGCCTCCGCGAACTCCTCGTCGAAGCCCCACTCATCCTCCCGATACTCGCCCCGAAGGCGTTGCGCGATCCGCTCGAGCGCCTCACGCAGCGAGCCCGGCAGCTCGCCGGACGCGCCCTGCGCGGCGCTCAGCGGGTCGAGGCCGTCCTCGACTCCGACCCGCATCCGGCGCAGGAAGTCGGCGATCGCGGCGGCGGCGGGCAGCGGCGAGGCGCCTTCGGCTCGCGCCTTGGCGCCTTGCCCGGTGGCGCTCACGGCGCGCCACCGACCAGGCTGCCGAGCAGGTCCGCGGGGTGAAGCGAGGGACCGATCCGGCGCCCTGCAATCCTCGCGGCGAAGTCGCGGGTCGCGGACTCGGCGTCGTAGCGCGGCTCATAGCCGACCTCACTCCGCAGCCTGCCGTTGTCAACCCCTCGGCCGAAGCGCAGCAGCCGGACCCCGTCGCCGTACAGCGGCCCGGCTCCGAGCTGGCGTCCGAGCCTCGAGAGCGCCGGGCCGAAGAGCGGATGTGGGATCGGAATCGAGACGCGGCGCGCGAGTCGCAGCGTGCGGCTCAGCGAGATCGAGCCGCAAGGCGCCACGTTGACGGCGCCTCGAACGGGGTTCCGTGTCGCCGCCTCCAGCGCACCCGTCGCGTCGTCGGCGTGAAGGAACTGGAGCCGCGGATCGAACCCGAGCTGGGTGGGGACGACCGGAAGGCTCAGGAAGCGGACCAGCGGCGAGTCGAGGTCGGGCCCAACCTCCGGCTGGTAGCGAAGCATGCAGCAGACGAGCTCGGGATGGCGGCGCGCGAAGTTCTCGATGTAGGCCTCGAGCTCGGACGCATCGCGCTGGAAGCGGGTGCGGAGCGGGAGCGTCCGCGCCATCTCCTCGGTGAAGAAGGCGGGTGAGGCACCCTCGCATCCGTAGATCGCCGCCGAGCCGCGGACGACCAGGTTGCGAAGCGTCTCGGTTCGCTGACACGCCGCCAGCAGTTGCAGCGTCCCGATCACGTTCACGTCGTGCAGGACCCCCGACGGCTTGCCGGGCTCGGGGTACCAGAGGATCCCGCAGTGGACGACCGTGTCCGCCCCGGTCCCCGGCAGGAGGCGGGCGAGCACCGCGCTGCGGAGGTCGGCCTCGATGAAGTCGGTTCGCCCCAGCTCGATCGGGGGCGGCGTGCTGTCGACCCCCGCGATGTACTCGACCGAGGGATCGCGCTCGAGGCTGCGGGCCAGCTCCGCGCCCCAGTGGCTCGCGACGCCGGTGATCACGACGCGGCGGCCCGGCAAACCTTAGTCCTCAGCTTTAGGCTTAGACTTCTTCCGGAGCGCTTCTTCGAGCTCGGCGAGTCGCCGTTCCAGGGACTCGATCCGGTTGGCCAGCTCCTCGCGGGCGTCCTGCTGGCGACGGGCAATCTCGGCACTCGCTCCCTGGCCGCGCCTGGAGAGCTGATCCCGGGCTGCGACTCCACGCCGCGCGACCTCGTCGAGGAGCTGGGTCGCCCGCTCGCGGGGCAGCGCGGCCGAGCCGGCGCGCGCCGGCCGCCCGGCGACCTCGAGGGTGCGCTCGATCGCTGCCCGAAGCGCCTCCGCGACGCCGCGGTCGGGGGGTGTCCCTGATCCCTCCGCGGCTACTCCTCGGAGCCGTCCGACACCGAGATCCTGGGCTCCGAGCCGATCCCGGTCGGGGCCGCCGCGGCCTCTGCCGGCCTGCGGCGAAGCGCAGCCAGCTCGTCGATCGCGTCATCGAGCCGGTCCTCGAGCGCCTCGAGCCGATTGGACAGCGACCGAAGCCGCTGTTCGAGCCGCTCGACGTCCGCCGCCGACGGGATGTTCAGGGCTCCCATGGCGGAGCGCTGCGCCTGGGCTGCACGCTCCCCGGCGCCGACCGCCTTGGTGATCGCCTGGCCGAACAAGGGGTTCTCCAGCAGCGCCTCGGCGAGCTCGCCCAGAGCCTCCTCCCCGCGGCCGCGCAGACCCCCCGTCCCGTGCTCGGCACCGCTCACGGGTGGCCTCGCCTGAGATTCCTGGTCCGCAAGCGCATCTCGGCGGCAGCGTAACGCTTCAAGCGGGGCCGCTCGCCTGCCGATTCACTACCGACTGGACCGATCCCGCACGACAGGCGGCATTCACCCCCGTGGGATACCGTTGTCAAAGCCGATTCGACGTTGCAAGAACCTAGGCGAACAAGTAGCGTTGTCGGCGCCTGCACCAGGCGGGGTTCGCCGCATGGCTCCGGGGGACACGCCCGGGTAGGCAGGCCGGATCCGGGTTAGGAGAGCATGGGAAGGAAGTTGTCACTCACCGTCGCCCTCGCGGTCTTTGCGGCCGCGATTGTCGCTGGCGTGGGCCGGGCACAGGGGCCGGCATCCACCGCGAGCACAAGCGCATGCTCGAATTCGGTCGACGACGACGGCGACGGCCTGGTCGACATGGGCGACCCGGGCTGCTCGTCGCCCAACGACGGTGACGAGTCGAATCCGCTGCCGCCTCCTGCCAGCGCCACCGGCCCGACCGGCGTCGCCGGCTCCACGGGACCCACGGGGCCGACCGGCACCACCGGCCCCACGGGGCCGACCGGCACCACCGGCCCCACCGGCCCCACGGGGCCCACCGGACCAACCGGACCAACCGGTGGCCAGGTCGGTCCCGGGGGCCCGTCCGGGTCGGGCAGGCACGGCGGTCGCCACAAGCCGGAAACGCACGGCAACGGCGGCACCTCGACGCACCACCAGCACGGCAACCAGAGCGAGCCGCCGGCCTCGCCTCCGGCGCCGCCACGCACCCCCGGCGGAGTGCCGACCACGTCGAACCCGACCGTCACCATCGGCGGGGCCGGCCCGGCTCCGATCGGGGTGCCGAACTTCGTGATCAGCCAGTTCGAGATCCCACCCTTCCTGCTGCCGATCTATCAGGCCTGCGGGACGCAGTACGGGATCCCCTGGCAGGTACTGGCTTCGATCAACAAGATCGAGACCGCATTCGGGACCAACCTCAACGTCTCCACCGCGGGCGCCGTGGGGTGGATGCAGTTCATCCCCTCCACCTGGCAGGCCTACGGCGTGGACGCGAACGGCGACGGCCGCAAGGACCCGTACAACCCGGTCGATGCGATCTGCGCCGCGGCGCGCTATCTGAAGGCGGCCGGCGGCGACACCGACCTTCGCGGGGCGATCTTCGCCTACAACCACGCGGGCTGGTACGTCGACGAGGTGATGATGAACGCCCGCCAGTACGGCAACTTCCCGGATGACCTGGTCGGCTCGCTCACCGGTCTGACCGAAGGCGACCGGTTCCCGGTCACCGGAACGGTGCGTTACGCGGATGACATCTCGGAGCGAATCGCGGCCGCGCGGGCGAAGCCCAGCAAGGACGCGACGGGTAACGCCGCCGACGTCATCTCCAGCTCACCCACCCGCCGCGGCATCAACATCTTCGGCCGCGAGGGAGCCAAGGTCGTCGCCGTGAATGACGGGACCGTGGTCAGGGTCGGCGAGAACAAGCGGCTGGGCAAGTTCATAGTCATGGAGGACGACTACGGGAACCGCTTCACCTACGCGGGGCTCGGAAGCCTCTCGAAGGTCTACGCGGTTCCGAAGCGCCAAAAGCTCTCGGCGTCGGACTTCAAGCTCGTCACCCCGGGCAAGGACAAGACGCCGACCAAGCCCGCGACCCGCAAGCAGCTGAGGGCCGGCAAACCGGAGGCGAGCGGGCCTGCCTCCCAGGGCAAGCTCGAGGCATCGCGCCACCACAGCTCCAGTCAATCCTCGCCCCATCACTCTCAGGGCCCGGTCAACACCGAGAACCTGCGGCCGCGGGTCTTCGCGCTGCCCGAGCGCCCCCACAACGTCGAGGCGGCCGGGATCAGCGGTCAACTCGATTCCCTGCTGTCGAGCGGCCTTCCGGGCTACTCGGGCCTCAAGTCCTACTTCCGGGGCGTGATGGACGTCGGGCAGAAGGGGTCGAAGGGCATCGACGGTGGCTCCATGAGACTGAAGCCGCTGCGCGCCGGGTCGCACGTGGTCGCCGGCACGGTCTTCGGCAAGGTGGGCAAGACGACCAGCCTTGCCCCCCACGTCAACTTCTCCATCAAGCCCGCCGGAAAGGGCGCCCCGAAGATCGACCCGAAGCCGATCCTCGACGGCTGGAAGCTCCTCGAGGCGACGGCGATCTATCGGGCCGCGGGCGAGAACCCGTTCACGGCGACGTCCGGGTTCGGAAACGTGACCCAGGATCTCTTGATGGGCAAGTCCGCGCTGCAGCGCAAGGTGCTGAACGACCCCCGGCTCTCGATCTACGCCTGCGGGCGAAACGACATCGAGACCGGTCAGATAGACCAGCGTGTCCTGGCGACGATGGAGTACCTGGCCGACAAGGGATACAGGCTCACGATCACCTCGTTGAAGTGCGGCCATAGCACCCTCACCACGTCCGGCAACGTGTCCGAGCACACGACCGGAGACGCGATGGACATCGCCGACATCAACGGCGTCCCTGTCGCCGGCCACCAGGGACCGGGGACGCTCACGGACTCGCTGATCAAGTCGGTGCTCGAGCTGCAGGGCGCGATGCAGCCCCACCAGGTGATCTCGCTGGAGGACCTCCCGGGGCCGATCAGCTTCCCGCTGGCCGACCACTGGGACCACGTCCACATCGGCTTCTACCCCGTCCCGAGCTCCGGCTATCAGGCTCCGTTCGTCGACGCGGTGCGGGGACGAATCGACCAGGGCGTCGACTTCGTCGGCACCGGCCCGATCAAGGCGATCGGCAAGGCGCGGATCCTGAAGGTCGGCGCCCCGGGCTGGCCGGGCGGCCAAGGCGTCTTGTACCGGCTCCTCGACGGCTCCCGCGCCGGAAGCGTGGTCTTCGTGAACGAGGGCATCGAGCCGACCGTCCACGCCGGCGAGCTGGTTCTGGCCGGGCAGCAGATCGGCACCTTCGTCCCGGGCAGCTCGACCGGGATCGAGATCGGCTTCGCCGACAGCAGCGGGGTCCCGTTGAGCCACGCCTCCTACCACGAGGGCGACGTAACTTCCTGGGGCCGCAAGATGGCCGCCTTCCTGTCGAGCATCGGGGCCCCGGGCAACCTGAACGACCGGTTCAGCCAGCTCCTCAAGCCGAAGCAGTGGAACAAGGTCATCCGGCGGCTCGGACAGATCCCCAACCCGACGGTGCCCACCTCCCCGTCGCGGTTCTCGCTTCCCGCGCACCATCACTCGAAGAAGCACTCCTCGCACGGCGACTAGATCCAGGGCGTCTTCCGGCGACTAGGCTGCGGGCGTCGTGACAGTCCGCGGAGCCCCCCGCCTCGCCTTCGTCCAGCTCGACCTTCCGGGTCGCCTGGGACTCGACGACGGCCGCTACCTGCTGCGCGTCGCCGACCCGGAGCGTGACGCCGTGGTCGTCGTCCAGACCCTGGACGCGGCGCCGTCCCGTCGGCGCCGCCGGCGCCGCTCGCGCCGGGCCGACCCCGGCAACTCGCCCCCTCAGGTGCCTCTGACTCGCCTCACCGCAATTGCGCCCGAGGGATCGGACCGCTCGGAGCTCGAGGCACGCCTGAGGCGGCTCGCCCGCGACGCCGAGGCCGCCGAGGCCGCGATAGCGGACGCCCTCGGAACGATCAACCGCCTGATGCGTGCCCACCGGATCGCGACCCAGGACCCGTACGGGCACGAGATCGCGCGGCGCGCCGCCCTCGCGGTCAGGGTGGGCTTCGGAACCGGCGATGGACTGGCGGACGGTCGCTGGGAGGAGGCGATCGAGGTCCCGCCGCCGATCCGACGGGAGCGGCGAGCCGGGGCGCTTCGGCCGCAGGAGAGGCTCGCCGCGGTGCTCGCGGGCCGCGAGCCGATCGACGTCTGCGAGCCCCTCCTCCTGAGGGCCCGCGCCGACCTCGACGCCAAACGCCCTCGCGAGGCGGCGCTGCAGCTCCGCGCCGGGCTCGAGGCGCTTCTCGCCGAGCTGCCGGGCCGCGCCGGCCCGGACCAGGAGCCCGACCTGGAGGCGCTCCGCAACCGCCGCGACGCCACGGTCGCCGCTGCGAACGCTGCGCTTCGAGGCGACCTCGGGGCCGAGCAGACCCGCGAGCTGGCGGAGACCCTGGGGATCTCGGAGCGCATCCTGCGCCGCCGCCAGGCGCTCCGCGCGGAGTGAGCCCGGCTCAGCCGAGCGCCGCGAGGACCGCGGCCAGCTCGTCGACCACGTCCCCGTCGAGGCGAACCGCGGCCTCGGAGTCGTAGGAGGTCGAGCCCTTGGTGACGATCGCGATCCGGCCGCCGCTCCGCAGGGTGAGCTCGGGGAGGCCCGCGACGGGATAGACCTCGAGCGAGGAGCCGACGCAAAGCAGCAGCTCGGCGCCCTCGCAGATCTCCTCGGCCCTCGCCATCGCGTCGGCCGGCAGCATCTCGCCGAACAGGACGACGTCAGGCTTGACCTTTCCCGCACAGCCGGTGCATACGGCAACGCCGTCGGCATCGAACAACGACTCGACCTGCTCGAGCGTGAAGCGTGCCTGACAGCTCGTGCAGCTCGCGGTGGCGATCGACCCGTGCACCTCGACCACCTGCTCCGATCCCGCCTTGGCGTGAAGGCGATCGATGTTCTGCGTGATCACCGCGTCCAATGAGCCCCGCCGCTCCAGCTCGGCCAGGGCTTCGTGAGCGGGATTGGGCCGCTTGTCGGCCAGCGCCTGGAAGCGTGGCCGGTAGAAGTCCCAGAACCGCTTCGAGTCGCGGTGAAAGGCATCGATCGTCGCCACCGACATCGGATCGACCGTTTCCCACAGACCCTCGCCGGGCGTCCGGAAGTCGGGAATCCCGGATGGCACCGATATCCCCGCCCCGGTCAGCGCAACCGTCGACTCACTCTCACGAATGAGCTCCGCGAGCCGCTCCACGGCCGCGCGCGAGGGGGCATGCTGCTTGGAAGGCATCAGCGAATCGAGGCTGAGTAGGGGACAGCCGACGGCGCGGGGCGCCGGGGTCGTCGCTTGGCGAACGTCCGCAGCATGGATGCGAGGACGGTGCGTAGCAGGGAGGCGAAGCGTTCGCCAAGGGAGCGGCCCCGGCGCTCCGCGGCGCTACCTCCCGCTCCACCTCGGCTTGCGCTTGCCGAGGAAGGCCGCGATCCCCTCGCGCGCGTCCTCGGAGCCGAACGCGGCGGCGAAGCCGCCCTTTTCGGCCTCGATCCCGCGATCCAGGTCGCCGTTCGCCGAGACGTTCTTGATCTGCTCGACCGCGACCGGCGCCTGACCGCCCAGCTTGCGAGCCCAGGCAATCGCCGTGTCGAACAGCTCGTGGTCGGGGACGACCTCGTTGGCCAGCCCGAGCTCATAGGCCTCGGGAGCCGAGATCGGATCGCCTAGGAGGTTCATCTCGAGCGCCTTCGCTTCGCCGACCAGGCGGGGCAGGCGCTGGGTGCCGCCGAACCCGGGGATGATCCCCAGGTTGATCTCAGGCTGGCCGAAGCTCGCCGACTCGGCGGCGATCCGAAAGTCGCACGCCATCGCCAGCTCGCAGCCGCCGCCGAGCGCCAGCGAGTTGACCGCGGCGATCGTGACCTTGCTCGACTGCTCCATGCGGCGGAGCACCCCGTGGCCGTTGTCGAGGAGCTCCTGGCCGGCCGCGGGGTCGGTCATCTTCGTGAACTCCTTGATGTCGGCGCCGGCGCAGAAGACCGCAAAGTTGGAGGAGGCAACGATCGCCGCCCGGATCGCGTCGCGTGACTCGATCTCATCCCAGAGCTCTCCGAGGTCGCGGACCACCTGGGGTGAGATCGGGTTGGTCGGCGGCCGGTTCAGCCACAGGATCGCGGTCTCGCCACGGGTCTCCAGAAGGATCGTCTCCTTGTGGTCGAATCCGTCGTCGGGCCGCGGATAGAAGAAGAAGCCCTGTCCGGTGGCCTTGCCCAGGCGTCCCTGGTTCACCAACCGCTTCAGAAGCAGCGGCGCCGCGAAGCCGTCGCCCCACTCGCGCTCGGCGAGCTCGAGGCGCTCGAGCATCACGTCCAACCCCGCCTCGTCGGCGCGGGCGAGCGGGCCCGGCAGGATGCCGGCGCCCATCATCATCCCGAGGTCCACGTCCTTCGTCGTAGCGACGCCCTCGTCGACGACCATCACGGCCTCGACGAACGCCTTGAGCTGAAAGCGGTCGACGACCGTCAGCCCCCCGGTTGCTGTGGCGGCCTCCATCTCAGTCTCCGTGCGGGTAGTAGCCCTGACCCGTCTTCTGGCCGAGCTTGCCCGCCTCGACCAGCTCCTTCATTGCGGGATGGACGTAGAAGCGCTCGCCGTAGCTTTCGTGGAGGTGCTCGGCGACGTGCAGGACCGTGTCCAGCCCGAGGAGATCGGAGAGATAGAACGGACCCATGGGTGTGACCTTCGCCTCCGCGATCTCCTTGTCGATCTCCTCGACCGGCGTCCCCGACTCGTCGGCGTGTCGCCAGATCTCGGACGCCGCGGAGTTGAGCACCCGATTGACCACGAAGCCCGGGTCCTCGCTGCAGCGGATCGGGTTCTTGCGGATCTGCATCGCGAAGTTGGCGGCGGCCTGGGCGGTTTCGTCGGAGGTGTCGTCGCCCTCGACGATCTCGATCAGCCGCATCATCGAGGCCGGGTAGAAGAAGTGGAACCCGACCACCTTCTCGGGCCGCGTGGTGGCCGAGCCGATCTCCGAGATCGAAAGCGCCGAGGTGTTCGACGCAAGGATCGCGTGTCCCGGAGTCACCTCGTCGAGCTCGGCGAAGACCGCCTGCTTGACCTCCATCTTCTCCGGCACGGCCTCGATCACGAAGTCGACTGCGCCGAAGCCCTCGTACTCAGTGGTGCCCGAGATCAGGCCGAGGATCTCCGCGGCTCGGAGCTTGGCCTGCTCCTCGGTGATCTTCTCCTTGGCGACCAAGCTCGCGAGCTGGCCCTCGGTGACCTCGCGCGCCTTGGCGAGGCCGGCGTCCACGAGGTCCTGCTTGACGTCCTTCATGGTCACGGCGACGTCAGCCGAGGCGATCACCTGGGCGATCTCGCCCCCCATCGTTCCGGCGCCGAGCACGCCGACCTTGTCCACGAACATGCCGCAAGGCTATACGGGACGGCGCGGTCCAGGCGTCTACGTCCTGCCGCCCCGCAACGGGCCCGAACCCGGCGGCGGCGGCGCCGAAGGCGAGCAGCCGCCGGAGTTATTCCCTTTCCTCGACTTCGATCCGGAAGCGCTCGAGCGAGCGGCGCATCGATCCCCGGATCTGGGAGCGGATGAAGAGACGATCCGTGACCATGGCGAGCGGGCCGCGGCTCAGCAACCGATACTCGAGCTCCTGCGTGAGCATGGTTCCCGTTCCGCTGATCGCGAAGCTCGTCCGCAGCTCCCCCGCGCTCGATGGGTCGCCGAAGGCGACCCGGTGCAAGCGCCTCGGCTCGTGCTCGAGCACCCTCTCGGTGACCTCCCCGCGTCCTGCGGGGATCGAGGCCCATCGCAACGAGCCACCCACCTCCGGATAGCCGTCCGACGCCAGAACGCGGCCGAACCCGTCGACCCACGAGCTCCAGCCGGCCGCGTCCAGGTAGTAGCTCCAGGCCTCCGCCAGCGAGACCTCGACTGCGACCGACTCGACGACCGCGCTCACCCGTTCATCCGTAGATCTCGCGCTTGATCAGGGTCACCGACCGGATCACCGAGTCGAGGAACGGTTCCAGCTCCCCGACCAGCCGCCGGTATTCCTTTCGCCCCGCCGAGGTGATCGAGTAGAAGCGCCTCGTCCGCCGGTCGGGATGCTCCCACTGCCCCTCGATCAGTCCCCGTGCCTCCAAGTCGCGAAGCAGCGGGTAGATGGTGTTCGGATTGGCGGAGATCATTCCCTCGGTCATTCCTTCGATCCCCTCGATCAGGCGATTCCCGTAGGCGGGCTCGCGAAGAATCAGATGAAGGACGAGCAGCGGGTAGACGTCGCGGCGACGGACCTCGCCGCCGAACACGTCCATCGCGCCGCCGCCCCGTCGACCGGGCTCCCTCGGCGGCATGGAGGCGGCCTTCGACGTCGCCGCCCGTGCGGCCTCGGCCAGCCTCCTTCCACCCTTTTCGCCCTCTCGGGCCATGCCAGGCGACTATAGGTGTAGCCTCATCGGAACGTCCAACAGGAGGGTCGAATGGCGAACATGACCAGCAGCGATCGGGCCCAGTACGAGCGACCCGACCTGAGCGCGCCCGATCGCTCCCTGCGGGTTCGTGATCGCCGACCCGTGATCGCCTACACGATCGTCGCCGTCTTGGTGTTGGCGGTGCTCGCCTACGCCGTCGCCTGGGGCATCAACGGCTGGCCCCAGGCGCTCGTCCTCGGGGTGCTCCTGATCACCGCGGTCGGGCTGATGATCGCGGTCAGTCCTCGCCGCCGCGCCTAGCGTCTACGCCGCGGCGGGCGCCTGCTCGGCGGCGCGCTCGCTCGCATCGGTTTCCTCCGAGGTCGTCTCCGGGCGCGGATCCTCGGCCTGGCGCGGCATCAGCACCTCACGGGCGATCACCAGGCGCTGAATCTGCGACGTGCCCTCATAAAGCTGCATGATCTTGGCGTCGCGCATCAGCTTCTCGACCGGATACTCCTTGATGAACCCGTAGCCGCCGTAGACCTGGACGGCGTCCACGGTGACCTCCATCGCGGTGTCGGCGGCGAAGCGCTTCGCGTGCGACGAAACCAGCGTGTTGCGCTTACCCTGGTCGAGCAGGACGGCGGACTCCCAGACCAGGAGCCGCGAGGCCTCTATCTTGGTCGCCATGTCGGCGATCATGAAGGCGACCGCCTGGTGCATGGCGATCGGGACCCCGAACTGGACCCTCTCCTTGGAGTATTCAGCCGCGAACTCGAACGCCGCCTGCGCGATCCCCACCGCCAGCGAGGAGACGGCCGGGCGAGTGCGGTCGAGGGTGGTCATCGCGAGCTTGAACCCATGGTTCTCCTCGCCGAGCATGTTCTCGGCGGGAACCTCGACCTCGTCGAAGGAGATCGTCGCGGTGTTCGAAGCGCGCTGTCCGAGCTTGTCCTCCTTCTTGTCGACCGTCACCCCGTCCGCCTCGCGGTCGACCACGAAGGCGGTGATCCCGCGATGCCCAGCCTCGGGGTCCGTCTTCGCGTAGACGGTGAACCAGTCGGCGTAGCCGCCGTTGGTGATGAAGCACTTGGATCCCGAGATCACGTACTTGTCGCCCTTCTTGACAGCGCGGGTCTTCATCCCGCTGACGTCCGAGCCGGCGTCTGGCTCCGTGAGGCAGAACGAAGCGAGCTTCGGGGCCTCGGTCAGCATCCCGAGGTACTTCTTCTTCGTCTCCTCGGATGCGCCGATCAGGAGCGGCGCCGAGGCGAGGCCGTTCGCCATCAGGGTGGTGCCGATCCCGGAGCAGCCCCAGCCGAGGTGCTCCTCGATCAGGCAGCCGGACAGGTAGTCGAGGCCGGGCCCTCCATAGGCCTCGGGAATGTGGACGTTCATCAGACCGACCTCGAAGGCCTTGTCGATGATCGCCTGTGGCCAGGTCCCGTCCCGGTCGTAGTCCCAGGCGACCGGTCGCATCTCCTTCTCGGCGAAGTCGTGGGCGAGGTCTCGCAGGTCCTTCTGCTCGTCGGTCAGCGTGAAGTCAACCAAGGCTCAGGCGCTCCTTTGCGTTTCGGGACGGGTCAATCGGGAGGCCGATTGACTGGTCAGTCAACCAAGCGGATGACCACAGGATACAGAAACGAGGGCGTACCCTGAGTGTGTGCTCCCCCTGGCTCTCACGCTCAGCACAGGCGAGGTGATCCTGATCGTCGTCCTCGTCACCACCCCGATCGCCCTGGCCAGCTTCGTGCTGGGAGCGGGCGACGCGCTGCGCCAGATCGGCAAGGGCCCGTTCGCCGTCGAGTTCGACAGCGACGCGGGCCGCCCGGTCACTGACGACGCGGTGCCCGTTTCCCCGCAGCAGCGTGAGGCCGAGATCCGTCAGCTCCTCGAGGCGAAGGCCTACCGTCAGCGCGCCCGCGGCGAGTCCGTGCTCGACGTTGAAGCCGAGCTCCGGAAGGCACTCGGGTCAAGCACCCGCCGCGCCCCGCAGGGCGACCCCCGCCTGGTCGAGGAGATTCGTCAGCTGGTGGTCGCCCGGAACCAGCGTCGAATGCGCCAGGGCCGGGCACCGCTGGACGTCGACAGCGAGGTCGAACGGCAGCTTCGCGAGCTCGAGGGCCTGGGTCAGTAGCCGCGGTCCCCGGGGCAGTAATAGGATCGCTGCTTCGTGGCACCGGATCCCGAAACCGAGAGCCTCACCGTCGACGTCGACGAGATGCTGCTTCGCCCCGGTACGTACTTCAACCCCCAGACCGAGATCGTGGTGATCGTCGACGACTCGACCTCGATCGACCAAGAGATCTTCAACATGGAGGACTACGAGGGATCGGACTGGGTCCGCGTCTCCGAGGGCGCGCCGGTCGACGAGGACGGCCTCGGCGAGACGCTCGAGGAGTTTCAGACGCACTACCACGGAGGCGGACCTGGGGCGCTTTCCGCCACGGCGCTCGAGCAGAGCGATGGCACCGACGACGCCGAAGAGGACGAGGAAGAGCCCCAGGAGCCGGGGCGGGAGGACTGATGAGCAGCTACAGCGTCGCCGAACGCGAGCAGGCGGCCGACTGGATGGCCGAGTACCCGGATTTCGGCGAGATGCGCTCCTTCACGGACGCCCTCGGCGCCGAGGAGGTCGCGTTCACCTGGCGGCTGATGCCGGCGAAGACCGGCGGCAAGGGCTCATACGGCCACCGCCACAAGAACCAGGAGGAGCTCTACTTCGTGGTCCGGGGCACCGTGCAGTTCAAGGTTGGCGACGAGGTGTTCGAAGTCGGACCGCAGACCGCGGTCCGGGTCCACACCGAGGCGTTCCGCTCGATCCACAACGACGGACCGGACGAGGCCGAGGTGATCATCTGCGCCGCCAAGGCCTCCGGCGACGACCGGGCCGCCGAGAGGACCGACACGGACTTCTGGCCCGCGTAACCCGGCCGTCCAGCTAGGCGAACCAGAAAACCGCCGCGAACACGGCATAGGCCGCCAGGAGCTGCACGCCCTCGAACCACGTCGATTCGCCCTCCGTGGTCACGTAATTGGCCACCAGGACCGCGAGCACCACCCCCGCGAGCTCGAAGCCGTTCAGGACCAGGGGCATCGGATCGGGGCCGATGAAGAACGAGCAGAGCACGAGCAGCGGGGCGACGAACAGTGCGATCTGGGCGCTCGAACCGATCGCGATGTTGACCGAGAGGTCCATCTTGTCCTTGCGCGCCACGATCACCGCGACCCAGTGCTCCGCGGCGTTTCCCACGATCGCCACGACGATTGCGCCGATGAAGAACTCGGTCAGGCCGAGCGACTGAGACGCGACGCTGATCGAGCTCACGAGGATCTCGGACATGACGCCGACCGCCACTCCGGCGACCGCGAGCATGATCACCGAGGTCCGAACCGACCAGCCCCACGTATCCTCGTCCTCATATTCGGGGTTGAAGATGTCGCGGTGCGTCCTCAGCGAGAAGACCAGGCCCGCGACGTAGGTGATGATCAACAGCCCGGCGACGATCGCCGACAGAGTCTCGATCGTCGAGCCGAACGAGATCCGCTCTGCGCCAACCGCCGGGAGCCCGCCGCCGTCGACCAACTGGAAGACCGCCGGCATGACGAGTGCCACGGCCGCGAGGAGCAGCATCGACGTCTGGACGC
This sequence comes from uncultured bacterium, assembly GCA_963720685.1. Taxonomy (GTDB): domain Bacteria; phylum Actinomycetota; class Thermoleophilia; order Solirubrobacterales; family 70-9; genus AC-56. The sequence goes on from CAVRGF010000009.1 coordinate 74,301, forward strand.
TCGCCGCGGTCCGGTTGAACCGCTGACGTTCACGACCCAGCCCGCCCACGAACATCGAGGCGCCCAGGACGAGCAGGATGTTCCCCAGGATCGATCCGATCAGCGACGCCTTGACCACCTCGTGCAAGCCGTGACCGAGGGCGAACAAGGCGATGATCAGCTCGGGGGCGTTGCCGAAGGTGACGTTCATGAGGCCGCCGATTCCGGGTCCCGACCGTGCGGCCAGCTCCTCCGTCGCCCTGCCCATCAGCGCCGCGGTGGGGATGATCCCGAGCGCGGAGGTGAAGAACACGAGCGCCGCGCTCGCGTCGGCGAGGTCGAGCACGATCGCGATCGCGATGAACGGCACCAGCAGGTAGGGCCATCCCTGCGAGCCGATCAGGAAGTGGGCATTGAGGCGCGGCATGCCGTGCTCAGGAGCCATCCAGTGAGCCTATTCGCCGCCTTGATCTAGACTCCGCTTGCGTGAGGATCCGGCGCTTCGGCGACACCGACCTCGAGGCCTCAGAGATCGGCTTCGGCACCTGGGCTCTCGGCTCGACCTGGTGGGGCGACGTCTCGGAGGACGACGGCGAGCGGCTGCTCAACGAGGCGCTCGAGCTCGGGATCACCTTCTTCGAGACGGGCGACGCGTATGGGCAGGGCGCCAACGAGGAGCTGGTGGGCAGGGTCCTCGGCCGCAATCGCGATCGGATCCGTCTCTCGACGAAGTTCGGCTACGAGCTCGACGAGGGTCGCCGGGAGCACTCGGAGGGCGAGCGCCCCCAGCGCTGGGACGGTCCTTTCATCCGCGAGGCACTCGAGGCGAGTCTGCGAAGGCTCGGAACCGAGCACATCGACCTCTACCAGCTGCACAACCCGCGCATGAACGCGATCGAGACCGACGAGTGCTTCGCGACCCTCGAGGCGATGCGAGTCGAGGGCAAGATCGGCCACTACGGCGTCGCGCTCGGCCCTGCGATCGGCTGGCGCGAAGAGGGCCTCGAGGCGATCCGCTCCCGCGGGATCGCCTCGGTGCAGACGGTCTACAACCTGCTCGAGCAGGACCCGGGGCGTGACCTGATGGCGGCCGCCGCGGAGATGGGAGTCGGGGTCATGGCCCGGGTCCCAACGTCATCGGGACTGCTGGACGACAACCTGACGCTCCAGACCACCTTCGGCCCCGGGGATCATCGCCGGCACCGCACGCGCGAGTGGCTGGTGGAGGGCCTGAAGAAGGTCGAGGCGATCCGCTTCCTGTGCGAGGACGGCAGCGGCCGGACGATGGCCCAGGCGGCGCTCCGCTTCATCCTCGCCCAGCCGCAGATGTCCGTGGTCATCCCGACCATCACCACCAGCGCCGAGCTGCATGAGTACGCCGGCGCGGCCGACGTCCCCGACCTGACGCAAGACGAGCTGGCTCGCCTAGCCGCCCTCTACGAGAACAACTTCGCCGTCGAAGCCGCCGCGCGCTAGCGGCCGAGGGTTCGGTCAAAGCAGCCTGGGCTGGGTAAGGGTGGCGGGCGTGGGCTGGGTAGGGGGCGGCGGCCCAGGCGAACGAGCCGTTGGCTCCTAGCCGATGCCGTCGCGAATCGCCGACATTTGATCGTCGTCGCTGGTTCGCGATCGTGGTGACGAGGGCTGGGTAGGAAGTAAGTCCACGCCGTCACGACGGCGTGGGTCGCTTGGTCAATGACATGCATTGACAAGACGACCCACGTCTGAGCTAGCGACGAAGTCGCGGTGCAGGCGCCTACGGCCTGCCGCCCCGTAACGCGCCCGTACCCGGCGGCAGCGGAGCCGGAGGCGAGCAGCCGCCGGAGTCATTCGACGAAGTCGCGGTGCAGGCGCCTACGTCCTGCCGCTCGGTAACGCACCTTGACCCGCCGAAAACGTAGCCGCAGGCGAGGCTTTCGGCGGAGTCATTCCGGAGCCGGAGGCGAGGATGTCGTCGGAGTCATTCCGCAGCCGGAGGCGAGGATGTCGTCGGGGCTATTCCCTACTTCAGCTGCTGCGCGCACTTCTGGATGTCGGCGGCGGTGGTCGCGCTCTGGACGCACTGTGTGTACGCCTGCGGACTCACGCCGGCGGCGGAGCCGCCCGGCAGCGTGCCGCCTGACGACGCGGCCCCCCCGATCGCACCGAGCGCGCTGCTGCTCAGACCGAACTGGCTCAGGAGGTCGGTGAGCGGCTTGGCGCCCGAGGGCGCCGTGATCGTCTGCGGCTGGTTGACGTCACTCAGCGTGACCGCGAAGTCGGCGTTCACGCTGGTCACGCCGGAGCTCGCCGGCGGCGTCAGGTCCAGGTTCAGCGAGAGCTTGCGAAGCGTCTTGTCGCTCTCGGCGGAGTAGACGTCGATGCTGGCGCTCTTGACGGCCGACTCGACCTGGTTGATCTGATCGGGAGTGATGCTCTGGGACGAACTCCCGGCCTGCTGGGCGATCTTGTTGAGGTCGGAGACGATCTGCTTGACGTCCGCGTTGCCGTGGACGTGGATGGTCTGGGTCCCGTCGACGTCGACCGTGCCCTCGTTGGTCACGTCGGTCAGCCAGGTTGTCGGATCGACGCCGAACTGCTTCAGGATCGAGGAGGCGTTCTGCGAATTCTGGGACTGGGCCTGGCTGGACGACTTCTCGTAGGCCTTCTCGAACTGCGAGTAGAGCTGCGTCCCGACTTCGTAGGCCTGGTTCTGGTAGTCGACGTAGGCGTTGTCCTTGGTTGTGATCAGGCTGCCGTCGAAGTTGAAGCTCTGACCGGCGCCCGATGCGCTGACCTTGGCCGTCAGATCGAGTTGAGGGAAAGCGTTCTGGTTGCTCGGATCGCTCTGGAACGGGCCGTCGATGGTCGCCGAGAGGCTTCCCGACTGGGTCCCCTTGGCCGAGCCGCTGAGGCTGATGTTCATGTGGCCGCTGGTGACCTTCGTGTCGTTGTTGAAGGTCTCCTTGAGGACCTGGTTCGGATCCTCGTTGTTGCTGCTGCTCCCACCGCCACACCCGGCGACGGCCGCGGGGACCGGCAGGGCGATCACCAAGACGGCGATCAAGCTTCGGATGCGAATCAAGTGGTGGCTCCCTCGTGCTCGGATTGCTCGAATCGCGCGGCAGGCTACAGCAACCGCCTGAAGGAATCGCATGGGCCAGCGCGATGGCTGGACCGCTGTCCGACCCGGCCCTTGGCTTGCATTTGTGATCGATCTCACCCAGCCGGGGCGGCAGGCACGTATCGTTCGTAACGTGGCTGGAGCGACCTGCCCGAGCTGCGGCATCGAGAATCCGGAACGGGCGCGCTTCTGCATGTCCTGCGGCACCCAGCTGCCCACCGGATGCCCCGCATGCGGGGCGGAAAGCCCCCCCGGGGCGAAGTTCTGCATCGAGTGCGGCGCCGCGCTCGGTGGCGGAGCCCCGGAGACGGGCGCGGACAGGGACCCTGCGGCGAGCCCGCCCCCGGCGTCGTCACCAGCCGGCCCGCCTCAGCGCGGCGGCCTGTTCGGCGGCCAGCTTCCCGAGGAGGGGCCGACCTGGGGACCGCTGGCGGCGGGAACGCTGCCGGAGGAGCGCCGAAAGGCGACGGTCCTGTTCGCTGATCTCTCCGGGTTCACGGCCGTGGCGGAGCGAATGGACCCCGAGGCCGTCAAGTCGTTCACCGACCGGGCCGTGCTCCGGCTGGGCCAGGAGGTGGTCCGCTACGGGGGCACAGTCGACAAGTACATCGGCGACAACGTGATGGCCGTGTTCGGCGCACCGGTCGCCCACGAGGATGACCCCGAGCGCGCCGTGCGCGCGGGGCTCGCGATGCAGGGCGCGATGGATGAGATCAACAAGGAGATCGAGGCGGCGGCGGGTGTCACCTTCTCACTGCGGGTCGGGGTCAACTCCGGCGAGGTCCTGGCCGGCCAGGTGGGCGACGGATACACGGTGATCGGGGACTCGGTCAACGTCGCAGCCCGGCTTCAGGCGGCGGCTCGACCCGGAAGCGTCACCGTCGGGGAGATGACCCACCGCCTGACGCGGGGCACGATCGAGTACGACGCCCTCGAGCCGCTCAGCCTGAAGGGCAAGTCGGAGCCCGTATCGGCCTGGGAGGCCGTCAGGCTCCTGGTGTCGGGCACCGGCACCCGCGGAACGCGCGTCGCGGCGCCGATGATCGGGCGCGAGGACGAGTCGTCGCTGCTGACCTCGCTGTTCGACCGAGTGGTCACCGAGCAGCGCCCCCACCTCGTGACCGTGATCGGCCAGGCCGGCGTGGGCAAGTCGCGGCTGCTCCGGGACCTCGCCATCCAGCTCGCCGATCGCGAGCAGGAGGCGGCCTTCAGGGTCGGGCACTGCCCAGCGTACGGCTCCGGCCTCGCGTACTGGGCGCTCGGCGAGATCGTCCGCGGCCAGTTCGAGATCGTCGACACGGACGACTCCGAGCTCGCCTGGGCGAAGCTCCTTCACGGGGTCGAGTCGGTGATCTCCGAGGAGGTGACCGACGAGTCCCCGGAGCGCCTTGCCGCCACGCTTGCTCGCCCTCTCGGCATCGAGCCGCAGGGCCAGCATGCCGCGATCATGGGCAACCCCGATGCCGAGGACCCGCAGCAGATGCGCGACCGCCTCTTCTCGGCCACCCGATCCCTGGTCGAGGCGGCCTCGCGCCGCTGGCCCGTCGTGATCGCGATCGAGGACATCCATTGGGCGGATGAGGGCATGCTCGACCTGATCGAGTATCTGGCGCGATGGGTTCGCGGTCCGGCGCTGATCGCGTGCATGGCCCGCGATGAGCTCCTCGACCGTCGCCCGGGTTGGGGCGGCGGGAGGCGCAACGCGACCACGATCGCGCTCGAGCCGCTGACCCCCGACGAGACCCGCGACCTGGTCGCGGCCCTCCTCCCCCAGTCGAATGGCGGATCTTCGAATGGCGCCGAGCTCGTGCCACAGGTCGCCGAGCGCTCGGCCGGAAACCCGCTCTTCGCCGAGGAGATGGTCAACCGGATCCGCGAGGGCGGGTCAAAGGACGTCCAGACGCTCCCCGAGACGGTGCACGCGGTGCTCGCCGCCCGACTCGACTCGCTGTCGGCCTCCGAGCGGCGCGTGCTGCAGCACGCTTCGGTCGTCGGCCAGACCTTCTGGGGTGGCTCGCTGTCGGGAGTCGAGGACGAGGAGGGCATCCACCTCGAGAGCGCGCTGGCCTCCCTGGAGGAGAAGGACATGGTGGTCTCGAGCGCCGGCAGCCGGCTGGCCGGCGAGCACGAGTACGCCTTCAAGCACGTGCTGATCCGCGACGTCGCCTATTCGACCTTGCCGAAGGCCGTCCGGGCACGAAAGCACGCCGAGGTCGGCGCGTTCATCGAGGACCTGGCCGCCGACCGATCGGAGGGCGTCGTGGCGATGGTCGCCGACCACTACCGGCGCGCGGCGGCGCTCGGCGCCGATGCCGACGTCGAGCCGGACGAGCTCGAGCGGATCAACGACAAGGCCCTCGGCGCGCTCGAGGCCGCCGGTGACGGTGCGGCGTCGCTGTATTCGAATCAGGAGGCGCTGAGCCACTACGAGACGGCCCTCTCGCTCGAGTGCCAGCTCGACCCGGCAGTGCGGGCCCGGATCGCCGAGAAGCTGGGAGACGTCGCGCTTCGGCTCGGTCGAGTGGACCAGGCGACCCAGGTCTGGGAGGAATGTCTGGAGTTCCATCGGCTCGAGGAGGACCTCTCCCGGGTCGGCGACCTGCACCGCAAGATCGGGGCAGGGCTGTGGCACAAGGGTGATCGCGAGGGATCGATCGAGCACTACCAGAAGGGAATCGACCTGCTCAAGGACGGCCCACCGTGCCTCGAGCTGGTCCGGCTCTACGAGGAGGCGGCGTCGCTCTACATGCACACGGGCGACAACATGCTGGCGATCTACGCCTCCGAGAAGGCCCTGCGTCTGGCCGAGCGGCTGGGAGAGGACGCCGCCGCCAGCCGGGCGCACGGGATCTTCGGCCGGGTGTTCGGCCGGATCGGTGACTCAGAGCGAGCCCGCCAGAACCTCGAGCGCTCGGTCGAGCTGGCCCGCGAGTCCGACCCGGGCGAGGCGGTGCGGGCTCTGCTCACCCTCGGGTATCACCTCGAGGTCTCCGAGGCCGACTACGAAGGTGCGGGCGCCGCGTACGAGGAGGCACTCGAGCTGGCCGAACAGACCGGCGACCTTCCGTCGAAGGTCGAGCTCCACGCCGCCCTCGCCCAGCTGGCGGCACACAGCGGCGATTGGGACGTCGTGGCTACGGAGGCCGAGGCCTCCGGAAGCCTGGCCGAGCGGGAGGGCCTGACCGGCAAGCTCTGCTTCCCCTACATGATGCGCGGCATGCTGCGCTGGCGCGAGGGGGAGTTCGACGAGGCGGCCAAGGGCCTGCGCCACGCCGCCGAGCTCGCCGAGCAGGTGGGCCGCTCCGAGGTGGCCTTCCAGTCGCTGTACTGGCTTGCGGCATCGTTGCGGCAGCGCGGCGACTACGCCGACGCCGACACCGAGCTGGCCCGCGCGCTCGACCTCTGCGAGAGGGCCGGCCTGGTCGCCCAGTCGGTCGAGGCGATCTCGGCCCGCGCCGTCAACCTGGCACTCGCCGGGCGGGTCGACGCCGCGCGCGAGGCCGCCGATGAGGCAGAGCGCCTCGCGGACCGCCTGCGCTATCCGGTCGGCAAAGCGGCCAGCCTCGAGGCTCGGGGTTCGGTTGCCGAGGACCCGGCCGACGCGAGCAACGCCCTGCGGGACGCCCGCGACGCCTGGCAGTCGCTCGGCCGGCCCCTGGACGCCGCCCGTTGCGACTACCTTCGGGGCCGAATCCTCCGGGAAGCCGACCCGGATCAGGCTCGCGAGGCGCTTGAGAGCGCCGCCGAGGGGGCCGAGCGCTACGGCGTCGACCACCTAGCCCGGCTCGCCCGCGACCTCACTCCCGCCTGAGCTAGCGACGAAGTCGCGGTGCAGGCGCCTACGTCCTGCCGGTCGGTAACGCGCCCGAACCCGGCGGCAGCGGAGCCGTAGGCGAGCAGCCGGCGGAGTTGTTCCTAGGCGATTCCCTGAGCCTCGTACTCGCGTAGGAAGCCCTCGAATAGACGCAGGTGGCCCTGCTCGTCGTGAAGGATGGCGATCACCATGTCGTTCGTCACCGGATCGATCTGGTCGGTGACCTCGACGATGCGGCTGTAGTGCTCGATGGCCCCGCGCTCGGCCTCGATCACGCCCTTGACCACGTGCACGACGTCGATCTGCTGGTTCGGCGGTTGCAGATATGACTGCTCGGCCGCGAACTGCTCGGATCCCGGCACCACGCCGTACAGCTCCTTGATCCGCCCGGCGAACTGCTGCGCGTGTCCGAGCTCCTCCTGGATGTCCTGGGTGAGCGACTCCTTGATCTGCTGCGCCCTCACCCCGTCGGGATTGACGGAGTTGGCGATGTAGCTCATCACCGTCTCGATCTCCATCCAGTAGGCGCGCTTGAGCAATTCGATGATCCGCTCGCGCTCCGCGCTGTTCTGCTCGGCCATGATGTCGCCGGCGCCAGCCGCTGTATCGGCCATGAAACCTCCTTTGTCGCTCTGCTCCGGGGCCTGGCGGGTACCCGCCTGGGTCACAATCATGCCTGGCCTCGGCTCGTCGGTTGGAACCAGTGGATAATTCTCTGGCATGGCGCTGCTTGCCCGCGACGACGGGATCGAGATCCACTGGGAGGAACGAGGCACCGGTCCACTCGTCGTGCTCGCCCCCTACTGCATCTCGCATCCTTCGGTCTTCGAGCCGCTGAGGGCGGATCTCACGACAGACCACCGCGTGGTCCGCTACGACGATCGTGGCTCCGGCGAATCTACCCGCAGGGGCCCGTACGACATGGCGACCAGCGTGTCCGACCTCGAGGCGGTGATCGAGGCGGCCGGGTCGGAAGCCGTGGTGGTCGCGTTGGCCGACGCCGTCAATCGCGCGGTCCGCGTCGCGGTGAACCGGCCCGAGCTGGTCCGGGCCGTGTTCGTGCCCGGTGGCAACCCCGCTGGTCGAGGCGCCCTCCAGGACACCGATGCGATGGTCTCCTCCGAGTCGGTCGTCGCCGCCTTCCTGAGCATGGTCGAGACCGACTACCGGGGAGCCCTGCGAACCATGACCACGGCGGGCAACGCCCAGATGAGCGACGACGAGGTGAGGGAGCGGGTACGGGCCCAGTTCGAATACCAACCCCAGGAGGCCGCCGCAGCCCGGCTCCGGGTCTGGGCGGACGACGACGCCGGCGAATACGGCCGGCGCTGCGGTGACCGGCTGTGGCTGCTCTATTCCGACGACCTCGGCGGCGGGTGGTTCCCGACCGGCGAGGAGGGCAGCCGGATCGCGCGCGAGCTGTTCCCCGATGCTCACGTCGAGCGGGTCGAGAACGGGATCATCAGTAGGCCCGATCTGACCGCGGCGGCGATCAGGAGAGTGACATCGGAGCTCCGCGTGAAGTCGGGGGCGTGACCGAGCCGTCGGGCAACGGGGCCTGGGTTCTGACCGGGTCGCTGGACAACTTCCGCGTCAACGTCGAGCGCGGCTTCGACGTGATCGGCCTCAAGGAGCGGCGGCAGCGCATGGCGGGCGAGCTCGAGCCGGGCGACGACGTGATCTTCTACGTCACCGGCGTGCAGGCGTTCGGCGCGATCGCGCGGGTGCGCTCATCGATGTTCGAGGACCGGACGCCGATCTGGCCCGCTTCCCGGGGTCGAAAACCCGATGACTACCCCTGGAGGGTGGACGCCGAGCCCCTGGTCGTCCTCGACGAGGGTGCCTTCGTCCGGGCCGAGGAGCTGGCGGGCGAGCTCGAGCACGTCCGCAAGTGGCCGCCCGAGCACTGGCAGCTCGCCTTCCAGGGCCAGCTGAGGTCGATCGGTGCGGGCGATGCCGCGCTGCTGCGTGGCCGGATCGAGGCGGCCGCAAGGGTCGCGAATTGATCCACGAGCGCCACTTCACAGTCGAGGAGGCGAATGCGCTCCTCGAGGGATTGAGGCCCGTGCTGCGCGACCTTCGCGACGCCAGCGAGCTGCTCACCGACGCCGATATCCACTCTCTGCTCGCCGACGCCGCTCCCGGCAACGGCGGCGGCAAGCCAGGCCGCCAGGTGGGCGAGGCGTTCCTCGAGGTACGCCGCCTGCTGCTCGCGGTCCAGGGATCCGGAATCGTCGTCCGCGACGTCGACCGCGGGTTGATCGACTTCCCCGCGATCCGCGACGGCGAGGAGGTGTACCTCTGCTGGGAGCTCGGCGAGGACGATGTCTCGTGGTGGCACCAGCTCGACGCGGGGTTCGGTGGTCGTCAGCCGCTGATCTGAGCCGGCGGTGAGGGGCCGACGGCCTCCAAAAAAAGGGAAGCGGGGCGCTCGCCCGGCGCCCCGCTTCCGCATGGGAGGTGCCCCGCGAGGACAACGTGCCCTCGCAGCATGGATGTGCACAGAAGCTATCGGTGTCGCCAGCCGCGAACTACAGCGGACGGCCCAGGTGCTGGACGTCTGTACGAACCGCGGCCGCGGCACGCCCGATACGGCTCGCTGGATTGCCCGTCTAGCGGTTGGCCATGCGCTGCTCGAGGTGGCGGTAGTCACGCTCGAGCTGCACCCTGCGAACCTCGGCGGCGCGAACGCGCCGCTCATGCTGGAGTCGCCTCTCACTGAGGCGGAGATGCAATCCGCGGTTCCCCTGCTTCGACACCACGCAAGCACCCTACCGCCGGTCTCGGGGCCCAACATCGTCTCTTGGGTATTGCGTTACCGGGTTTCAGGTAGTTTGGTCGAAAAGCCGACCCGAGTCCCAGGTATGGGGAGCCCGGACTGCACGCCGCCGCCCACCCGACAGCGCGCCGCCCCCGGGCCGAACCTCCGGCCTTGGGGGCGCGGCCTCCGAGCGGCGTGGCCGACCTGGCCGCCTCGATCAGCTGCAGAGGCCGTCGGGTTGGGAGCTTCGGCACCGGTTGCGGCCGAAGCGGTTTCCCTTGCCCTTGCCATCCCAGACGATGTCGGCGGGCTTGTTTCGCCGCAGGCGGTTGTGGACGATCTTGTTGTGCGCGGAGTTGCTGCCGCCAAGCGACGCCGACGACGCGACCACGATCCCGCCCGGGAACGCGGCGGCGCCATTCGGGATGTTTCCCTTCAGCAGGTTGTCGCGTAGCACGTTGTGGCTTGCCCCGAGGAGGCCGATCCCCGTGCCGGAGATCGGCGGGCCGCCCTCGCCGGCCGGGCAGGCGCGAGTGTTCCGGAGCGCCCGGTTCTTGCGAAGCGCCCAGCCGTGGACCCCGCCGGGCGAGCCGGTGTTGATGAGGCCCATCCCGAGGCAGTTGTGGATCGCCCGGTTGTGAGTGGCGACCGCGTTGGAGGAGTCACGGAGGAAGAACCCGAACTCCTTGTTGCTCCGCGCCACGTTGCCCCGCAGCAACGCGTTGGCGTGAGGCGAGTCGCCGACGTAGAAGCCAGCCACATCGCCCTTCATCGCGACGTTGTCGAGGAACTTCGTCCTCCTGGATGAGAAGGCCGCGACCCCGTACTCGTCGTTGCGAATGAAGGTGTTGTTGCGGAAGGTGGTCCTGCTGGCTCCGAAGGCGACGGCTCCGAAGTCGCGGAAGCCCTGGATCCGGAAGCCCTTGACCCTGGTGCGCGCGACGGTGGCCGGGTGTCCGTGCGAGGTCCGGCTGATGCAGATGCCCGACGTCCCGTGGCAGGAACGGTTCGACCCGGGCTTGATGATGGTGCCCCTGCGGCTGTCTCCGGCGCCCCGCAGGGTCAGCTTGTTCTTCTTGATCGCGACCCCGCCGTGGTAGACGCCCGGGCGAACCGCGATCGTGTCGCCTCGGTTGGCGGCGTCGACCGCAGCCTGGATCGAGTGGCCCGGGGTGACCGTTATCGTCTTCGCCGAGGCTGGTCCGGACACGGCGGCCAGGCACACGGCCGTCAGCGCTCCGACCACCATCCATCTCACTGTTCTCATCGATCCTCCTGGGCTCGGGGCAGAGATCGCCGGGGAGCATATCGGCGCTTCGGGGGCGGCGAGCGGCGGTTGGGAACGGCGGCGAGCCGGCTCAGACCTGGTCCGCCCCAGTGCCGGCCTCGCGGACGAAGACGAGCTTCACGAACTCCCCTTCGGCGAGCGCCTCGGGTGCCTCCGCCCAGCCCGCACACCGAGTCGTCACGAGCTCGGGATGGACGCGACCCGAGGCGATCAGCTCGAGCGCTGCCGGGATCGCGGGGCGGGCGTGGACGCGACCGGTCCGAAAGGTGATCCCGTGGACGTACGCCTCGAACATGGGCAGCGGCGTGTCGTTGGTGAAGTAGATGCCGGTGCTGGTGCAAACCCCGTCGGGGCCGGTCGAGCCGACGGCGAGGGCGAGCCCCGCAGGGTCGGCGGATGCGTCGACGGTGATCGCAAACGGTCCGAGGCGTTCGTCGGGCAATCCGGCGACCGCTTCGGCGCCCACCTCGCGCGCGATCGAGAGACGGCGCTCGTCGGCGTCCACGTAGACGACCCTGGCTGCGCCCATCGCGACCGCGATGGCGCTCGCGTAGAGGCCGATGCTTCCGGGGCCGCCCCCGCCCACCACGAGCACCGACGCGCCGGGGTCCTCGGCGAGGTAGGGCGCGACGGTCCGCCACGCGTCCACGATGTTGTCGCTCACCGATGCCGCCGCGGCCGGGTCCACGCCGTCGGGCAACGGCACGAGCATCTGCTCCGCGTACGGGACCCGGACCAGATCCGACAGGAACCCGCCCCACTGAGCCCCCCTGGGAGGAAGGCCATAAGCGGACTGCGAGGGCACCGACTCGCAATGGGCGGTCTGCCCGATCGTGCACCGCAGGCAACGCCCGCACGAGACCTGGAACGGCACGCTGACCAGGGCGCCCGGCGAAAGCCCGCTGACCGATTCCCCCACATCGACCACCTCAGCCACGCACTCGTGGCCCAGGGGCAGCGGGCCTCCGAACAAGCCGCCGCGCACGATCGCGGTGTCGAGGTCGCAGGTTGCGACCGCTATCGGCCGCACGAGCGCCTCTCCATCTCCCTCGATCGTCGGGCCCGCAACGTCGTCCCACTGGACGCGGCCGACCTCGTGGTACGTGAGTTGGCGCATCCGCGAGCCGGGCCGCGACTACGCCGCTCGGCCCGCCCTGCTCGCCTGGCGCTCAGGGGTGATCCTGACCACGTCCCAGACCAGCCCCAGCCTCTCGAGAGCCCGGATCACGGCGGCCGACGGGTCGAGCTCCCAGCGCCGCAGTCCGTGGGCCGCCGAGGTCGGAAAGGCGTGGTGATTGTTGTGCCACGCCTCGCCCATGGTGGGGAGGGCGAGCCACAAGACGTTTCGGGACTCGTCCGGGGTCGCGAACCGACGCTTTCCGAACACGTGGCAGACCGAGTTGATGCTGTACGTGAAGTGATGCAGGAGGAAGACTCGGACCGCCCCGCCCCAAAGCAGCGCGGTCAGCCCTGCCACCAGCGTCCCGCCGATCAGATAGCCGGCCACGAACGGGACCGCCAGACCGACCGTCGCCCAGAGCAGGAAGGTCCGGTCGACGGTCCTGACCACCGGGTCAGCGATCAGGTCCGACGCGAACCGCTGCTTGGACCCCCGTTCCGTATGGATGAAGAGCCACCCGAGGTGCGCGTGGAAGAGGCCCCGGAGGGTCCCCCGCCAGCCGCCTCCGTGGCCGACGTGCGGACTGTGGGGGTCGCCCTGCTCGTCGGCGAAGGTGTGGTGCTTTCGATGGTCGGCGACCCATGAGATCACGGGTCCTTCGATGGCGGCCGAGCCGATCGCCGCGAAGATCCCTCGCAGCGCGGAGCTTGTCTTGAAGCTGCGATGGGTGAGCATCCGGTGGAACCCCACCGTGATCCCCAGCCCGGTGATCAGGTAGGCCACCGCGAGAATCGCGAGGTCGCGCCAGTGAAGTGCCTCGTCCCAGACCTGCCACGCGGCGACGACCAGGAGCAGGAACGGCACCGCGGTGACCAGCCCCGTGATGATGCGGTCGGCGGTCTCGTGCGCGACCGGCTGCACCAGCTCCGGGGCGTTAACGGCGTGGTCCGCAGCAGCCTGCTTTGAGATGGGCACTCGGTGTTTCTCCTAGGTCCAACCGAGACTCTGGCCGGTAGCGGCCCGCGCCCGGTGTCCCTCGAGACAACGTACCGCTTTTGGGCTCAACCCGGGATCGTGAACATCGACTGGATCTGCGCCGCGAACATCAGATCACCCTCGATCTTCAGCTTCCCGCTCATGAACAGCATCGGCCCGTTTGCGTTGCCGGTGACCAGCTTCAGGAACGGGACGCCGTCGATCTTCAAGGTCGCGCGGGGCTCGGCCGTCAGTTCGCCGCTGCTGGTGCACCTGCCATCGGCGATCACGACCTCCCAGGTGTCCTCGCCGCCCTCGGGGCGGCCCGTGATCTTCCAGTGGATGACCGCGTCCTGGCCGCTTCCCGGCTTGAAGTGCTCCTCCATGCGCCGAAAGATCTCGCCGAGGATCTGGTCTCGGAGCGGCCCCTCCACTCCCTGGCGCAGCTTCTCGTCGGACGTTCCGCCGATGCCGCGGGCGAAGTCCTCGGCCTCCACGGACGAGGGGTCCATCTGCTGGTCGAGCTCTTGGATCTGGTCGCTCACGTACGCTCCTCTGCGGTCGGGTGACAGGCGGTGGGTCAGTCGATCCGGGCGCCCGAGATCGCGCGCGCGATGACGATGCGCTGGATCTCGGAGGTGCCCTCGAAGATCGTGTAGATCTTGGCGTCGCGGTGCATCCGCTCGACGGGGAACTCGCGGGTGTAGCCGTTGCCGCCGAGGATCTGGATCGCCCGCTCGGTGACCCAGACGGCGACCTCCCCCGCCTTCAGCTTCGACATCGAGCCCTCGGCCGAGTTGAAGTCCTTGCCCGTCCGCCCCATCCAGGCGGCCCGCCAGACGAGCAGCCGCGCGGCGTCGATCTCCATCTTCATGTCGGCGAGGGCGAACGCGATCGCCTGGTTCTCGATGATCGGTCGCCCGAACTGCACCCTCTCGCCGGCATAGTCGAGCGCGAACTCGTACGCCGCGCGGGCGATGCCGACTGCCTGAGACGCCACGGTCGGGCGCGAGACCTCGAACGTCTTCATCGCCGCCTGCCCTCGGGAGGCCTGGCCCTCGCGGGCGCGCGCCAGCCGCTCGTCGAGCTTCTCCTTGCCGCCGAGCAGGCATGAGCCGGGAACCCGGCAGTCGTCCAGGTGGACGTCGGCGGTATGGGAGGCACGAAGCCCGTGCTTCTTGACCTTCGCTCCCTGCTCGATCCCGTCCACCCCGGGCGGGATGACGAAGGCGGCATGCCCTCGCGAGCGAAGCTCGCGGTCGACGGTCGCGATCACGACGTGGACGTCGGCGATACCGCCGTTGGTCGCCCAGGCCTTCTGGCCGTTCAGCACCCACTCATCGGTCGACTCGTCGTAGCGTGCCGTCGTCCTGATCGCCGAGACGTCGGACCCGGCGTCGGGCTCCGAGGAGCAAAAGGCGCCGACCTTCGGGTCGTCCGGTGTTCCAAAGCATTGTGGAACCCACTCGACCAGCTGGTCGGGGGTCCCCGAGGAGTAGATCGCCGCGACCGCGAGCGTCGTCCCCATGATCGACATCCCGATACCGGCATCTCCCCAGAACAGCTCCTCGTTGACGATCGGCATCGTCAGGCCGGTGGGGTCCATCCAGAACTGAGCGATCCCCTCGAACCCGTAGAGCCCGATCTTCGCCGCCTCGGCGATCACCGGCCAGGGCGTCTCCTCGCGCTCGTCCCATTCGGCCGCCGCCGGGCGCACCACCTGCTCGGCGAAGCCGTGGACCCAATCGCGGATGTCCCGCTGATCGGAGCTCAGCTCGAGGCTGAAGGCGGCGTCGGGCGAGTCGCCGGCGCCGTTGACCGCCTCGACCGCGTCGCGCGCGGCGTCCTTCGTCGTCGACGACTCCATCGCTGAAGAAGCTTACACCATTTAATGGTACATGTTTCAGTGTGAGTAACTCCGCCGGGAGCCTCGCCTTCGGCTGCGTTCCCGGCGGGCTAGGGCCTGTTGCGTGGCGGCAGGACGTAGTCCCGGGCCTCGACTAGCCTGACTGCGCGTGAGTGAGCTCGACCGGATCGGATCGGGGCTTTGGCGATGGACGGTTGAGCATCCGGAGTGGAGGCCGGACGCCCGCGCCGGGAGCGCCGCCGACTGGCCCCGCCTGGTCGGATCCGTGTTGTTGCAGACGGCGGCGGCCACCGTGCTGATCGACCCGCTCGTCCCGGACGACGGGGGTGACGTGCTGCTCCGACGGCTCGACCGCGCGATTCGCGACCGCAGCCTGCCGGTCAGCATCCTGACCACGATCAGGTTTCATCGGCGAAGCCGCGACATGCTCGCGGACCGCTACGGAGCCTCGACGTCGCGGGCCCGAGACCGCCTGCCCACGGGGGTCGAGTCGTTTCCGATCCGGGGCGCCGGCGAGACGATGTTCTGGCTCGCCGAGCACCGGGCGCTCGTCCCGGGCGACAGGATCATCGGCGCGGACGGCGGCGGGCTTCGGGCCTGTCCGGCCTCGTGGCTCGCCTATCTGCCGAGCGGCCTCTCCGTCGCTCAGCTCCGCGACCGGCTTCGGCCCCTCCTGGAGCTGCCGATCGAAGCGGTCCTCGTCTCGCACGGGGATCCGGTCCTGCGCGCGGGACGCGCCGCCCTCGCTCGCGCGCTCGAGGCCTGATCACCCCGACCCCGGCGCCTCGGGGGCGGTCCGTTCGAGGGCCTCCCACCCCACGTCCCGCCGGCGCTCGGCAAGGTCGGCGCCGGAGCCGCCGCGAAGGCCGAACAGCCGCTTGGCGAGCAGCAGGTAGACGACGATCGCGAGGTTGAGGATCAGGGCACCGACCTTGAACCAGGTGACGCGGGCGGTCAGCTCGTAGACCTCGAGCGGGAGCAGAAGGGTCGTGACGATGAAGGTCAGATACTCGGCCCAGCGGCGTTGAAACCAGAGCCCGACCGCCTCGGCGGCCTCGAGCACGGCCAGGCCGGCGAGCCCGGCCCCGACCAGGCGCAGCGTTCCCTTCTGGAGCGAGAAGAGCTCGTCCAATCGGCCGAGCAGGCCGCGGTGGCTGGTCTGGAGCGGGCCACCCCCGACCCCTCCCTGGATATCGGCGAGCACGCGGTAGAAGTCGTCTCGAAGCTGCCTCTCGTGCGATGCGATCAGGAAGACCGCCACGGCGAGGGCCGCGAGGATCACGACGTGGAACGCCCGGTCCACCGCGATCGCGCGCAGGACGATCTTGTCGCGAAGCGGCCGGCCGCGAAGCGGCAGCTCGAGCTCGTCCCGCGGCGGGATGTGCTCCCTGCTCGGCGCGCGAGGTGGCGGGAGCGGCAGCCAGCTGTCGCAGCGAAGGCACCGATGCCACCGCAGTCCGTCTTCCTCGCGGGCCACGATCGCGTCGGCGGGCCGCAGAGCGCGAACGTCGGTGCCGAGCAGCTGGTGCCCTCGGGCGCCGCAGACCAGAAGCTCGTAATGAAGACGCGGCCGAAACCGCTTCGGTCTCACGGTTCCCGGCGGCGAGTGGGCGGCGCCGCTCGACACGCCTGGACCCTACCCGGCGCGCCGCTCGCCGCGGGGCCGGCGCCTTGGCGCTCGGCCGGACGTCCGGGGCGCACGAGCCTTTACGCATCGCCCGTTGGTAGCCTTCCGCCGCCACGGGATACAGGGGGTCCCGGCGGGCTCCCTCTGTGATGACCGAAAGTCCCTCAACAGCGCTGGACCCGACCGCGTTCGCGATCGGGTTCGATGACCGAGACAGGGAACGCCTCCACGAGCTCTGGGACGAGGTCCTCGATTCGCAGCGCTGGACGGAGGGCGGGCTGGTGGAGCGCTTCGAGGCCGCCTGGGCGGAATGGAACGCCCTCGCGAGCGTCGCGTTCGCGAGCTGGTCAGGCGCGGCGATGGCCGCGCTCGAGTTCTGCGACGTCCGCGGATCGTCGGTGCTCTGCCCCTCGAACACGTTCATGGCGACCCCACTCTCCGTGATCAAGGCCGGCGGCGAGCCCGTCTTCGTCGACTGCAACCGCGACGACCTGTGCGCCTCGTTCGCCGACTTCGAGGCCAAGGCCGAGCGGCACCGACCGAAGGCCGCCTGGCTGGTTCACATCGGCGGCCACCTGGCGTTTGAGGTCGAGCGAATCGCCGATTACTGTCGCGAGAAGGGGATCTTCCTGATCGAGGACTGCGCTCACGCCCACGGCGCGCGATGGGGCGCCCGCAGACCGGGGACCTGGGGCGACGCGGGCGTCTACTCGATGTACGCGACGAAGACGATCTCGACCGGCGAGGGAGGCATCCTTGTCTCCCGCCACGATGAGCTGGTCGACTATGCGCGGTCCTATCGCAACTACGGCAAGCCCGACTATCGGGTCGAGGGGCTGAGTCACAGGATGAGCGAGTTCTCAGCCGCGATCGGTCTGGTGCAGCTCGATCGTCTGGAGGAGATCGTGGCATGGAAGAACGCCGCGGCTCGCGATCACCTCGACGCCCTTTTCCCCGCCCACGTAGAGCTGCCCGAGGGGATGGTCTCGGGCCTTTACAAGTACATAGTCTTCGGTCCGATCGCCCGGTCCACCGGCCGCGTCTACGACCAGCCTTGCCATCGGATCCTCGGCGATTCGGCCGCGCTGCCCAACACGGACTGGGTGGCGACGAACCACTCCTGCGTCCCGCTCTACTATCGCGGCCCCGAACCCGCCGATGAGAGCGCCTGGCGGGCGCTCGTGGAGGCCTCGTGAAGGTCCTGGTCACCGGGGGGGCGGGGTTCATCGGCTCCCACGTGGTCGACAAGCTGATCGACGCCGGCCACCGACCCCGAATCTTCGACCTGCGGCGTTCGCCACACCACTCGGGGTCGGCCGCGGAGCACGTCTCGGGCGACGTCACCGACCGCGAGGCGCTGGCGGGCGCCGCTCGAGGATGCGATGCGATCATCCACCTGGCGGCAATCGCCGACGTCGGCGACGTGGTCAAGGACCCCGCCCAGGCCGAGCGGTTCAACGCCCAGGGGACGTTCGAGGTGCTCCAGGTCGCCCGCGAGGAGCGAGTCCAGCGGGTCGTCTATGGCAGCACGACCTGGGTCTACAGCGACTGCGAGCCGACCCGGGTCGACGAGGAGACGCCGCTCCAGGCACCGAGCCATCTCTACACGGCGACGAAGCTAGCCGGGGAGCTCTACTGCAAGTCGTACTCGGAGCTCTATGACGTCGAGTACACGATCCTGAGGTTCGGGATCCCGTACGGCCCCAGGGCACGAGACGCGACCGTGATGGCCGCCTTCGCGGCCAAGGCCGAGACGGGCGAGGCCCTGACGGTGGCCGGCGACGGCAGCCAGTCGCGCCGCTTCGTCTATGTCGAGGACCTCGCCGAGGGTGTTGTTGCGGCGCTTCGGCCCGAGGCCGCGAACCGCGTCTACAACCTCGCCCGCGATGAGAAGGTGACCATCCTCGAGATCGCCGAGGCAGTCCGCAGCCAGGTCGCCGACACCGGGATAACCCACACGCCGGCCCGCACCGCCGATTTCGGCGGCAAGGAGGTGTCGAGCCGCCGCGCGGCCGAGGAGCTCGGCTGGACCGCCCAAACGCCTTTCGCCGAAGGACTTCGCAGGTACCTCGAGTGGCGACGCACCCGCACCCGCCCGCGGCGGGTTCTCGTCCTGACCGCCGACATCGGAGAGGGCCATGACCTCCCCGCCCGGGCGATCGCCCGCGATCTCGCCTCCGAGCAGGCCGGGGTCCGGGTGGACGTGGTCGATGGCCTCAAGGCGATGGGCCGGCTGCTCACGCTCGTGGTCCGGGACGGCTCCTGGCTGTCGTTCAACTGGTTGCCCTGGCTGTTCGAGCTCCAATACTTCCTGGTGGCCCGGTTCGCACCCACCCGCTGGGTGACGCTGCGACTCGGCTGCCTGATCGGCTCGCGGGGCCTTCGCCGGACGATTCGTGAGCACGATCCCGACGTCGTCGTCTCGACCTACCCGGGCACCACCGCGGTGCTTGGCGAGCTGAGACGCCGGGGTCGCCTCGAGACCCCGGTGGTCTCTGCGATCACCGACCTCGCAGGGCTTCGGTTCTGGGCACATCCGGGGGTCGACCTCCACACCGTCACCCACCGCGAGTCAATCGAGGAGGTGGAGCGAATTGCGGGAGCGGGCTCGGCCCGGTGGGCGAGGCCGCCGACCGCCGACGAGTTTCTCGAGCCGGTCTCACAGACCGACGCCCGCCGGCGCCTCGGCCTTCCGGCGGACGGCAAGGTGGTCGTCGTCTCGGGAGGTGGATGGGGCATCGGGGACATCACCGGGGCAGTCGACGCCGCGCTCGAGGCCGACGAGACCACGGTCCTTTGCCTGACCGGCCACAACCGGCGTGCTCGCGAGCGGGTGGAGCGCCGCTTCGGAGCCAACCCACATGTGCGGGTGGTTGGGTTCACCGATCGGATGAGCGATCTGCTCGCGGCCGCCGACGCACTCGTTCACTCGACCGCCGGGCTGACCGTCCTCGAGGCCCAGATCCGCGGTTGCCCCGTGATCTCCTATGGGTTCGCGGTCGGCCACATCCGCGCCAACAACAGGGCCTATGAGCGGTTCGGGCTCGCGACGGTGGCGACCTCGCCCGAGCGCCTCCTGGCTGCCCTCGGGACCGCCCTCGCCCACCGGCCGGAGCCGGACCCGGCCTTCGCGGCCCTTCCGTCCGTCGCCGCGCTGGCGCTGGACGCCAAGCCGCGCCCCAAGCCCCGGACGGTGCCACGCGCTCGGGCACTGCGCGCCGCGGCCGCCACGGCCTGCACCTTCCTGCTCGCCTGGGAGGTGCTGCTGACCGACGACGCCTTCCCGCTCTTTGCGAAGGTCATGAACGCATCGCCGATGACCGCCGTGACGACGCAGCAGCCCGAGGTGGGCCTCCTGATCAACGCTCCACCCCAGGATGTCGCTCCGGTCGCGCGCGAACTGGCGCGGCGCCGACTGAACGCGTCGTTCGCGCTCAGCGCGGCTCCCAGCCCGGACGATCTCGGAGCACTCCGCCGGCAGGGAGACGACGCCGTTCCGCGGCTCGACACGGGTGGCCCGTTCCACTCGCTCGGAACCAAGGGACGGCTGGTCAATGACGCGACCGCGCTCGGCTTGGGCAGGGGGTTCCTATACGAGCCGAGCAGCGACTTCACGCCGACCCAGTACCTGCTCGCGCACGCGGCGGGCGGCTCGCCGGTTCTGGGCGCCGCCGAGAGCAGCGCCGGCGATCCCGTTCCCGTGGTCCATCGGGGCGAGATCGTTCAGATCGACGTCGACGGGTCGAGGGTCGCCTGGAACGCGACCCTCGACTCATTTCACCAGCGCCTCGCGGCGCGGCGACTGCATGCCGTGACGGTCACCGCGCTGGTCGACTCCGGCGGCAAGTAGCCACCCGGGTGCGGTGCGGCTTGTGGCTCGGGATCCGCGCGGCGGTGGGCTGCCCCCACCCCTCCCGCCAGCGGCGGCGGACCAGCCACGGGCCCACCCGATGATGCCGCAACCGCCAGCGACGGATGGTACGGTGCCGCACTCATGGCAACCGGAACAGTGAAGTGGTTCAGCGACGAGAAGGGCTTCGGGTTCATCACTCCCGATGACGGCTCGCAGGACGTCTTCGTCCACCACAGCGCGATCGTCGGTGACGGCTATCGCTCTTTGGACGAGGGGGCGAAGGTCTCGTTCGAGACCGAGTCCGGCGACAAGGGGCCCCGAGCCGCGAACGTCGAGAAGGTCTAGGGGTCGGTCGTCGGGATCGCGAGCGAGTCCGGGCCCAGCTCGGACGCACTCGGGACCCCTGCGAGCGCCAGCGCCACGTCGAACTCGGAGACCAGCAGGTCCAGCACGGTCCGGGCGGCTGCCTCACCCCCGACCGCGAGCCCCCAGATCACCGGCCGGCCCACCATCACGGCGCGCGCGCCGAGCGCCAAAGCCTTGAGCACGTCGGTGCCGCGACGGATCCCGCCATCGACCAGGACGTCGACGCGATCGCCAACCGCGTCGGCGATCGTCGGCAGCGCTTCGGCCCCCGTCGGGACGGTGTCCAGCTGGCGGCCGCCGTGGTTTGAGACCACCACGCCGGCCGCCCCGTGATCGGCGGCGAGCCGCGCGTCCTCGGGCGTCATCACCCCCTTCACGACGATCGGGATCTCGCTCAACTCGACCAGTCGCTCGATGTCCACCCAGGTGAGGCTCGGGTCGATCAACTCACCGATCTCGAGGACGTTGAAGGCCGCGCCGCGGGCGGCGTCCGGAGACATGACCCCGTCGGGAAGCGTGTACTGGGTCCGCAGGTCGCGATCGCGGATCCCCAGAACCGGCAGGTCGACCGTGACCACGATCGCCTCGAACCCGTTCTCGGCCGCGTCGCGAACCAGCTGATTCGACAGGCCGCGGTCACGAAACACGTAGAGCTGGAACCACCGCTCGCCGGAGGGCGCCGCCGCCGCGATCTCAGCCGGGCCGGCGCCCGCAAGCGAGGAGAGGCAGAACACCGCCTCCGCGGCCGCCGCCGCGCGCGCCGTCGCACTCTCGCCCTGCCGATCGGCGAGGCCATGAAAGGCGGTCGGCGCCACGAACACGGGATGCGGACGGACCCGGCCCAGGACGACGGTCTCGGTGTTGCGCTCGGAGACGTCGACCAGGACCCGGGGGCGAATCGCGATCCGTCGCCAGGCCTCGACATTGGCCCGCAGGGTGAGCTCGTCGGCGGCGCCCCCCGCGTAATAACCGTAGGGCCCATCGTCCAGGACCTCGGCCGCGCGGGCCTCGAAGTCCGCCAGCGTGCGAGGCAACTCCATGGGGTTGGAATCTATTCGGATCGGTCGACACGCCGGCCCGGGCGAGGGTCCCAGCGGCGAGGGTCGCTCAGGTTCGCGGCTCGAGGATCACCAGCGGGATCTCCCGCTCGGTTCGCTCCTGATAGCCCGCGTATCCACCGTAGACCTCGACGACCTTGGACCACAGCCGCGAACGTTCGGAGGGGCTCGCAACCCTGGCGCGGACCTGGTAGCGCGCCGAGCCCACCTGCACGGTCGCCTCGGGGTTCGCCCGCAGGTTGTGGAACCACGCCGGGTTGCGGGGATGGCCTCCCTTGGAGGCGACGAGCACGATGTCCTCGCCGTCCTCGGCGTAGACGAGCGGCGTCGTTCGCTCGGTTCCGCTCTTCGCACCTACGTGGGTGAGGAGAAGCATCTGGGGGGCCCCCGGGAACCGGTGGCCGACCAGACCGTGGGTCGCCCGGTAGACGGCGGTGTGAACCCCCATCAGTCGCTTCCAGACCGGCCAGCCGCGATCGACAATCTCCATCGTGTCCACGAACGACCAGCTTACGCCGCGCGGCCTCGATCGAACCAGGCCCCGTGCTCGTCCGTATCCCGGACAGTCCGGCGACCGCCGGCTACGACGAGCAGAGGTACGAGATGACTGAGCGCAAGGCGAAGGCGTGGGCGATCGTCGCGGCGATCGCCGTGACCGCGGCGATCGCGGGCTGCGGGGGTTCCAGCTCGAGCTCGACCACCCCGGCGCCGGCGGGCGGCGCGGCGTCCTCCTCGGGCGGAGCCGGGGCCGGTAACGCGTCGAGCTCAACCACGGGCGGCGGGGGCGGCGGATACGGGTACTGATCGTCTCGCGAAGCGTCGTTGTCGCGATCGCCGGCTCGGCGCTGGCCCTGGGTGGGTGCGGAACACACGGCGCCGCGACCGGGGCCGGATCAGAGCACCGTCTGGTCGCCGCGTACGTCGCCCGTGTCGAACCGATCCGCCTCCGGGTGAATCGCCTCCTCGCCCGGGCCGACCCGATCCTCTCCGCCTACGACGCGCGACGGATCGACCCGCTCCTCGCCCAACGACGCCTGGGAGCGTTGGAGCGCCGGTTCGCGCTTGACGCGAGGAGCATCGCCGCCCTGCGCCCAGTCCCCGGTCGGCTTCGGGAGGCCCAGCTCGCCTACGCGCACACCTACGTGCTCGAGGACGCGTACCTGAGCGCCCTCGTGTCCGCTCTGCCCGACCGCGACTTCGCGGCTCTGCCGGCCACCCAGTCGCGCCAGCGTGCGGCGATCATCGCCTGGCGCATCCGCCTCGAGGTGGTGGCCGGACGTCTCGGGATCAGGCTCCCGGCCGACGTGGAGGTGGCCGGACGCGGCGAGATCGCCCCGTCGCCCCTCGGTGACTGAGCCGAGCCGATAGCCCCGTGTACGATCGGCCCAGGGAGCAACGACGCTCTCGGTCAGGAGGGTTGTGCCGGCACCGCTAGGCAGCATCGAGCTCAACGGGCATGTCCTCGGCTCGAGCGGAAATCGGGCGGGGTTCCTGCTCCTGCTCGGCCTGCTCGCCTCGTTCGGATTCATTCGCATGAGCACCAGGCTGATGCGCAGCCCGAGGGTGTCTTGGTGGCCTGGCAGCGTCAAGACCGGCGGCGTCCACATCCACCACCTCGTGTTCGGGATCGTCCTGCTGATGCTCGCCGGCTTCCTCGAGTTCGCCCTCCAACCCGACAGCCCCTGGCTGGAGATCATGGCCGTCGGATTCGGGATCGGCGCCGGCCTGACCCTCGACGAGTTCGCCCTCTGGCTTCATCTGGAGGACGTCTACTGGGCCGAGGAGGGCCGACGCTCGGTCGACGCGATCATCGTCGCGACGATCGTCGCCGGGGCGATCGTCCTCGGGCTGGCGCCGATCGGCTCGAATGACGGCTCGGCGATCGGGATCGTGCTCGCGGTGGCCGAGGCGTTCGCCTTCGCCGCAGTCGTCGCCGTCAAGGGGAAGTACTGGTCGGCGTTGGTTTCGATGTTCATTCCTCCGGTCGGATGGGTGTCGGCGATCCGCCTGGCCAAGCCGGGGTCGCCGTGGGCTCGGCGCTTCTATCCCGAGGGCAGCGACAAGCTCGCCAAGGCCAAGAAGCGCGACGCCCGCAGCACCGACCGGTATCGCCGCTGGCAGGAGCTGATCGGCGGCCGGCCGACGGCGACCGAGCCCTCGGACGAGATCTGAGCCGGGTGGCTCCGCTGTCGCCGAGCCCGGAGGCTCCGCTCCGGATCCTCTACGGGGTGAACGGCGAGGGCATGGGCCACGCGACCCGCTCGGAGGTGGTGATCGGGTCGCTGCTCGAGCGCCACGAGGTGCGAGTGGTCGCCTCCGGGGCGGCGTTCCGCCACCTCTCCGAGCGCCTGCCCCGCGTGGACGAGATCTTTGGGCCGACCTTCGCCCTCGACGAGGGCGAGATCAGGCGCTGGGCCACCGTGAGGCAGAACCTGGCGCTCGCACCCCACGAGCTGCCGCATACGGTCAGGACCTGGGTGAGCGATGTGGACGATTGGAAGCCGGACGTCGTGATCAGCGACTTCGAGCCCCTCACCGGCCTGTACGCAAGGTTCACGCGGGCGCCCCTGATCGCGGTCGGGAATATCAACATGCTCGACCGATGCCGCCACGACGGCGAGATCGTCGGCCGAGAACGCGAGGACTTCATGCTCGCGCGCGCGGTCGCCCGCTCGATGGTTCCCGGAGCGGTCGAGTACATCGTGACCACGTTCTTTCAACCGCCGCTGCGCCACGGCGCGACGACGCTCGTGCCGCCGATCGTGCGACCCGAGATCATCGACGCGACCAGCGTTCGAGGCGATCACCTGGTCGTCTACTCGAGCGGCGACGACGCACTTCTCGAGGCCCTGCGCTCAGTCGAGGTCCGGTGTCTCGTTTACGGGATGCGGGGCGGTCCCGAGGAGGCAGTGGTCGAGGACAACCTCGAGTTTCGACCTCGCTCGACCGAGGGGTTCGTGGACGCTCTCCGAACCGCGCGCGGGGTCGTCGCCGGCGGTGGGTTCTCCCTGCTCAGCGAGGCCGTATACCTCGGCAAACCGGTGCTCTCGATCCCGCTGCGCGGTCAGTTCGAGCAGTTGATGAACGCGCGCTACCTGGAGCGACTCGGATACGGGATCTGCGCGACGTCCGTGACCCCCAAGCAGGTCCACAGCTTCGTCTCGCGGATCGGTGAGTTCGAGACGGCGCTCCGGGACTATCGGCAGTCAGGGAACTCGGTCGCGCTCGAGGCGATCGAGGATCGCGCGCTCGAGGCCGCCCGCAGCGCTCCTCGCGAGCTGCGCGAGGCGCGTCGCGAAGCGCGGAGGGCCGCTCGATGAAGCGTGGCGCCCGCACCGCGGTCGGCGCCGCGGTCGGCGCCGCCGGGATCGCATGGTTCCATGGTCAATACCCGACCTCGCAGCTCTACGGCCGAACGATCTGCCGTGTCCCGGGGGCTGAGCGAACGATCGCGCTGACCTACGACGACGGCCCGAATCCGCGGCACACCGAGGCCCTGATGGAGGTCCTTGAGCGCCACGACGCCCGCGCCACCTTCCTGGTGATCGGCCGCTGGGCCGAACGCGAGCCTGACCTCCTTCGTGCCCTCGCCGATGCCGGGCACGCGCTCGGCAATCACACCTGGTCCCACCCGACGATGCCGTTCCGCTCCCGGGCGCAGATCCACGAGGAGCTGAAGCTCTGCCGCGAGGCGGTCGAAGCCGCCGGGCTGACCTTCTCCACCGTCGACGGAGCGGCCCTGATGCGCCCCCCGTACGGGCGCCGGCGACCGGGCACGCTGCGGGCGATTCGAGAGGCGGGCTACAACCCGCTGCTGTGGTCGATCACCTGTTACGACTGGCGCCGTACGACCACGGTCGACAAGCTGGTCCAGCGCGCGGGACGGGCCCGCGACGGGGACATCATCCTCCTCCACGACGGCTCGAACGCCGAACCCGCCGCGGACCGTGCCGCCTCGGTGGCCGCGACCGGCGAGGTGCTGGATCGCCTGACCGCCCAGGGCTACCGGTTCGTCACCGTGCCGCAGATGCTCAGCGAAGCCGCCGAGCCGCCTGAGCGCCGGCCGGTATAGGGTCACCTCCGCATGGCCGACCTGACAGGAGGAGCTGGATGACCGGAAAGGCCGACTTCACCGACCAGGAGTGGCAGGACGTCCTCCAGGGACCACCCACCGCCGGAATGATCGTCGTCAGCGCAGAGCGCGGCGGCACGTTTCGGGAGAGCATTTCAATGGCCAAGGCCTACGCCGCGGCGCGTGCCGAGCATGGCGAGAGCCAGCTCCTTGACGAGATCGCGGCGACCAAGCCCGAGATCGACCGGACCCGTTACCACTCCCTCGAGGAGCTCAAGGAGCACGGCCTCAAGCACCTCGGCGAGATCATCGAGCTCCTGGATGCCAAGGCGACCGCCGACGAGGTCGACGAGTACAAGCGCTTCATCCTCACCCTCGCCCAGCGGGTCGCCGAGGCCCACCGCGAGGGCTTCCTCGGCTTGAGCGGCGAGCGGGTGAGTGACGCCGAGCGCGCCGCGGTGACCGAGATCGCCGAGACGATCGGCTCCTCGCCACCCGATCCGGCCGCCGAGTAGAGCCGGGAACGGCCGAGTCGCGGTCGTGCGTCCGACGCGACTCGGCCGCCGATCCCGGCGGTCTGACGGCTAGTCCTGGTGGTGCTTGACCTTCGAGGAGACGCACTTGCCAAAGGCATTGCGTCCGTTGTGGTTCGTGCCGTATGTCTGGTGGAACCCGTCCGGATCGGCATCCCGGGCGGCCCGGCACTCCTTGGCGACGTTCTTGAACTCTGAGACGTCCTTCTTGACCTCCGCCTTGACCTTGCTCGAAACGCACTTGCCGAACGCGTTTTGCCCGTTGTGGTTGGTGCCGTAGGTCTGGTGGAACCCAGCCGGGTCCGCCTCGCGGGCCGCGCGGCAGTCCTGGGCGGCGTTCTTCAGCTCCGCGGACACCTCGTCGGTCGTGCCCTTGACGCAGTTGCGCATCGCGTGCTTGCCGTACGTGGCATGGAAGGCAGCCTTGTCGGCCTTCTTCTGGGCCGCGCACTGCTTGGCCGCGACGTTCTTGGCGTGGCTCTCGCTGGTCGCGTTGCCCGCCGTCGCCACGCCCGCAACCAGCAGCGACGCGCATAGACATCCACAGGCAATCGTGATCACTCGCTTCAAGGGTTCAACTCCTTGCCGCCCCGCTCGGGGCATTGCTTACAGGTCCCGTTGCCGCATAGAACGCGGCAGCGTGCGGGTTGTCAGGGGCTACTCGAGCTAGCCGTCGCCGTGCGAGGCGCCGTGCGCGGCCTTGCTTCGACCCTGGGGCAACCCCGTGTGGCCTGGCGACGAAGCGCTCTTGCCGGACGCCGAGCCGGTGTGGCCTGGCGACGAAGCGCTCGTGCCGGACGCCGAGCCGGTGTGGCCTGGCGGCGAGGCGGGCTTGCCTTGTGCCTGCGTCGGGAGAGTCGGGGCGTTGGAGGCGGCGTTGGCGAGGCCGGGTGGCGAGGCGGGCTTTCCGTGTGAAGCCGCTCCATTCCAACCGCCCCCCGCAGACGAGTGAGCCGGCGGGGTGCCGTTGGAGGTCGCGGGAAGGCTCGAGTTGCCGGTGTTCGTCCCGCCAGCCGCGTCCCTCGCCACGCTCCCGCCGGCGCCCGCGACGTGGCCGTCGCCGCCGCGACCGAAAGCGTGCCCGCGGCCTGTTCTCGCCGGGGCGGAGGCGCCATCGCGACCACCAGTCGTGACGTCACCGGCCGATCCGCCGTGAGCGGCGCGGCTCGCGGCGGCGCGATGGGCGCCGCCCGGTGCTGCGCTCCGAGCCGAGTTCGACCTCGCGGGACCATCTCGCGGCCCCAGCAAGGGCAGCTCGACTCCGCCGCTCACGCCCGCGGCTCCGGCGCCGATCACGAGCGCGGCCGCGATCGATGCGCCCTTGACGGCCATCGGGCCGGCGATCGCCGTTCCCCCCGCCGTTGTCGCCGCGCCTCCGGCCGCCGTCCCGGCCGCCACGCCCACGCCACCGCCACCGCTGCCGCTGCCGCCGCCCAAGATGGTGGCGAGAAGGCTCGACGCGGCGGCCGCCGGGAGAGGCGCGCACATCGCCTGCAGATCGGAGCTCCGTCGCGAGATCGCCGCCTCGAACCCGCTGCAGGCCTCGCAGGCTCGCAGGTGGGCTCGGAGCCGGCGGCTTCGCAGCACGCGGCCGTCTCGCTCCGAAAGGGCTCGGCGGGCCGCGTCACATTCCATCTCGCGCCCCCGACCGAGGTCCCGAAGGGCCATCCGAGCCTCGTATGTCACTTGACGCGCCGCGGCCGCCGAGGTGTCGAGCGCGGTCGCGATCTCCGCGTAGGTCAGTCCGCTCAACTCGCGCATGACCAGCGCTCCGCGCTGTCGCTCGGGGAGCTGGTCGAGGTCGGCGACCAGGTCGCGCAGGCGCTCCCGCGCCTCGGCCTCGGAGTCGGCACCCGCCGCCGTCTGGTCGGGAACGCGATCGGAGTCCACGATGCCGGCACGCTGACGCAGAATCGTGACGGCCTCGTTGTGCGCCACCCGGTACAGCCAGGGACGAAGGGCGATCCGGCGTTCCTCGCCCGGGAGCGAGCGGAGCGCGCTCGCCATCGTGCTCTGGAGCGCGTCCTGTGCCTCGTTCGGGTCGGCCAGGATCCCGCGGCAGTAGCGGTAGAGCTCCTGGTGGTAGCGCTTGAAGATCGCCTCGAACGCGCCTTGGTCGCCGCGGCCCGCCAGGCGCACCAATCGTGCGTCCGAGAGCAGCGGCCTCGGCATCCAGGCGGACTCGGAGGTGGCCGCGGAGGCCGTCTCGCTCACCGACATCGTTGGAATTATCGACCGTCCGCCCCAAAACTGCAAATCTCAATGGTCACCTTCGGAATCGTCCTCTGCCAAGCCAAACGGGCGAAGGGGCCGGATGTCAGGTGGGGCGCCACCCACTCGCCCGACTTCACGACCCTTCCAGGACCCCTGACAAGCGACCGACGTGTGCTCCGGCTCGGTCAGCCCTCGGGTCCGTAGACGCTTCGCAGGAAGCGGCGGGTCCGGACCGCCGGCGGCGAGCTGCCGTCGTAGAGGTCGGCGACGTGGCCCGCGCCGGGCGCGGTGTAGTGGCGCGAGTCCGGGAACTCGTCGGCCACCAGCCGACCCTCGTAAGGGGAGGTGACGTCGTCGAGCTCGCCCGACACCACCAGCACCGGGGCTTCGGTCGGTTTGTCGTCTGGCCCGACCGGCGGCTCATAGAGGCGGCCTGGCCGGGGAGCGGGCAGGCAGTACTGGTAGAGCGTCTCTGAGGAGAGCGCCACCTCGCGGGGCCTGAAGGGGGCGAGTTGGGCGGCGTTCCCGTACGTCCTGACCTTCCGCTCGAGCTCGGCGCGGCGCTGCGTCTGGGAGGCGTCCTTCCTCCACAAAAGCGGGTAGTCGTTGCAGCTGACGATGTCCTCCTGGGCAAGCGAGAAGTGGCGAAGGTGCCCGTAGCCGAGCTTGGCCTGCGCGATCAGGACCTTCCACGGGGTCGCATCCCCCCGGCGCAGCGCGGTCCCGGCGCGGTCGATCCGCAGGTACGAATCGGGCGGCGAGTTGCCCGCCACCGCGAGCGCGTCGACGAGTGCCCCCACCCCACGGTGTCTCGACCGCAGCCAGACGACGAGCCGGCGCAGCCGACGCCGCGCGTTACCAGAGCAGTCCGGCGAGCGCCGGCAGGCGATCGCAATGGATCGCACCCCGGTGGAGATCAAGCTCGGATACCAGGCGCTCTCGCCCCGGACCGGATACGCCGAGTCGAGCACCAGCGCGTTCAGCGTCTGGGGGTGGCGGAACGCGTACGACTGAGCGAGGAAGGTGCCGTAGGAATCGCCGTAGAGCGTGATCCGCCCGAGCCCGAGGGCCCGACGCACATCGTTGATGTCGTCCGCCGCCGCGGAGGTCCGGTACGAGCTGAACCGCGACCCCAGCCGCTCGGCGCAGGCCGGCAGGGCGATCCATTCCGGCGCCCGCCCGTACTGCAGGTCGGGACAGTCGAGCGGCTTGGAGCGGCCGGTTCCCCGCATGTCGACCATCACCAGGTCGCGGCGCTCCAGCAGGCCTCCGAACAGCTTCGCGTAGGAACGAACCGTCCACGAGCTCGCGTATCCGGGTCCGCCCTCGACCGCGAGGATCGACCCGCGCGAGGGCCGACCCCGATCCCTCCGTGGCAGGACCACGAACCCGATCCGGGTCTTCCCGAGCGACGGTTCTCGGCGCTCGAGCGGCACGTGGATCTCTCCGCATCTGAGCCCCTTCGGGGTCGGCCCCGACTTGCACCCATGGAGGTCGCTCGCAGTCAGCGAGGGCACGGGTTCGCCGCGCGTCGAGCGGTCCGTCGACCCGGCGCCGCAGCCGATGGCCCCAAGTGCGAGCGCCGCCGAGACACACATGGCGGTCGCGAGAGCTCCCGTGCCCGCGTATGGCCATCTCGGCCGTCGAGGAGCCATGAGCCAGAACCTAGCTGAACCCGGCCCCGGTGCTGGGCCCCGGGCCCCGGGCCAAGCCGCCACCCTCCATCGCGGCCGCGGCGGTCACCCTCGGCCGTGCGCCGGCAGGCGGCAGGCGGCAGGCCTTCTCGCGACTTCCTGCTACGGTCCCGGCGTTAGGGCTGGGCACCAGGCCCGGCGAACATTGTGCAGGCGCTCCTCGTTTGGTTATTCGTAGCCTCCGCGGTCGCAGCACTTATCAATGGAGGACGACGAATATGCCGACCGGAACGGTCAAGTGGTTCAGCGACGAGAAGGGCTTTGGCTTCATCACTCCTGATGATGGCTCGAAGGACCTGTTCGTCCATCAGAGCGCGATTCTCGGTGATGGCTTCCGCACCCTCGCGGAGGGTGCCAAGGTCACCTTCGAAGCTGAGGCCGGCGACAAGGGCCCCAGGGCGGTCAACGTCCAGGCTTCCTAGCCTCGCGCACCGACCTCGCTTGCGGGCGGGGTCCGAGACGGCGCGGCGCGCATCGCGGCCCCGAGCTGCGATGCGCTCGCCGCCCGGTACCGCGCCCAGCCACCCGGGCTTGGCGATCACCATCTGAAGGTCGCGAATGCGCGCCTCGCGAAAGCCGGCCTCCGAGATCGCCAGCCAGAGCGCCCAGAGGCGCCGAAACGGCTCGTCGTAGCCGAGCTCCTCGAGGCGCTCCCGCGCCTCGACGAAGCGCTCTCGCCAGTGTCGCAGGGTCAACGCGTAGCTCGGGCTGATGTCATCGAGCCAGACGGTGCGCATGTCGGTGCGATGCGCCAACGCCCGTTGGATCACCTCGAGCGACGGTAAGCAGCCCCCCGGGAAGATCAGCTCGGTGGCCAAGCTCCTGGTGCTCTTCTCGGCCTCGTAGGCGCGGTCGTCGACCGTGATCGCCTGCAGGAAGAAGAGCCCCCGCCGCTTCAAGAGCTCCGAGCAGCGCTCGAAGAACCGGTCGAAGTACTGCCAGCCGACCGCCTCGATCATCTCGATCGAGACGAGCTTGTCGTACCTGCCGCTCAGGTCGCGATAGTCGGCGCCCAGAACCGTGACCAGGCGCTCGACGCCGGCGGCCCGCACGCGCGCCTCGGCGTGGGAACGCTGCTCGCCGGAGATCGTCGTCGTGGTCACCTTGCAACCGCGGCGAACGGCCGCCTCGACGGCGAGCCCGCCCCAGCCGGTTCCGATCTCGAGCAGGTGGTCGTCGGGCCTCAGCTCGAGCCGATCGAAGACCCGCTCGAGCCTCGCGAGCTGGGCCTCCTCGAGAGTCTGGCCGGCGTGCTGGAAGACGGCGGATGAGTACATCATCGCCTCGCGATCCAGGAACAGCTCGAACAGCTGGTTACCGAGGTCGTAGTGGGCGGCGATGTTGCGCCGCGCCCCGCCGCGGGTGTTGAGCACCGGCAGCGTGTCAAGGCGCTGGAACGGGCGCACCAGGGGCGCCGCCCGACGGCGAAAGCCGTCCATCCGGCCGATGTCGCGGGCGCCGATCCGCGCCACCCCGACGAGATCGTCGGTCGCCCACATCCCGGCTGCATAGGCCTCGCCGAGGCCCATGCTTCGACGCCTCGCGAGCGCCACGTAGGCACGGGGGGAAGCGAACCTCGACCCGCGCCTTGAGCGTCGCCGTTTCGGGGCCGAACGCGTGGCGCTCGCCGGACCACTCCTCGACCAGCTCGAGCCGCCCTCCCCTCAATCGCGAGAGCACGCGATGCACGGCCGCGCGTGCGACTCGCTCGCGCGCGCCGAGCGGCCCGAGGCGAGCGTTGAGCGCTGCTCGGTCGGCCGCCGCGAGACTGAGCGCGCTCCCCGAGTCCTCATCGGCTCCCGCCGGGGGCCCGTCAGGCCGCGGCGGACGCGACCGCGTGGTTGGCGCGGATCATCCCTTCCGGGTCCCAGCGCCGCTTCACCTCGGCCAGGCGGGCGCAGGTGTCCGGTGGGAGGATCGCCTCGACGTCACAGGGCCGTTCGGCGAAGTTGAAGTACCCGCCCTCGGCCGCCCAGGGCTCCATGGTCGTCGCGAGCAGGTCGAGGTGTCGCTCGATCGCACCGCCCATCTCGGGGGTCATCGGCAGGCCGATCGCGAGCATCGCCCAGTCGGCATCGAGCTTCGACAGTGCGCCGCCGCCCTCTGCCGGACGCCCTAGCGCCCCGCCCGCGTGGCGGAGCTCGGCAAGCAGCAGCGGCGATCCCGCCTCGGGGCCCGCCACCCCGTAGAAGGCGTCGATCGCGTCGTCGGGAAGCTCGCGGATCAGCCCGTGGTGCCCGAGCCCGGGGACCGGTTGCTCGGGGTCCATGTGGATCCTCGACAGCCCGCCGGCCGGGATCTGGTCGATCATGTCCATGACCGGTTCGCCGATCTCGCGCAGCGGCGCGACGAGCCTCTCCCCCTGCGCGCGGTCGCCGATGCAGCACACCCCCAGGGTCAGCAGAGGCCGGTCTCGAAGCGGCTCGGGCACGTCCGGCAGTGGCGGAGGGCGGAGCAGGCGGACGATCGAGGTGACCTCGTCGGGAACGTCGGCGGCCCAGTCGCGGTAAGCCCGGATTGCCTCGACGCCGAGCTCGGCTGGCAGGATGAGCTCGCCGGCGTACACCTCGGCGATCGGCTGCAGCGAGACGTGAAGCGCGGTGACGATCGCGTACCCGCCGCCACCGCCGCGAAGCGCCCAGAACAGGTCCGAGTCCGTCTCGGCATCGACCCGCCTCGCCTCGCCGTCGGCTGTCACCAGCTCGATCGCCGTGACCTGATTGCAGGCGAAGCCGTGGCGCCGCGCGAGCCAGCTCAGCCCGCCGCCAAGCGTGTAGCCGACCACCCCGACGTCGGGCGCCGAGCCCGGCAGCGTGCAGAGCCCCTCGCCCTGGGCCGCTTCGCCGAGTTCGAGCGCCAGCACGCCCGCCTCGAGGCGTGCGCTGCGGGCATCGCCGTCGACCTCGAGTCCCCGCATCCGCTCGGTCTTGACCAGGATCACGTCGTCGAGCGCCGGCAGCGCCACCGCGCCGTGACCCGTTCCCTGCCCGGCGACCCCGAGGCCGTGCTGGGCCGCGAACCGCACCACCTCGGCGATGTCGTCGGCGCTCTCGACGAACGCGACAGCGCTCGGGCGCTGATCGGCTGCCAGGTTCCACGCCTGGCGCGCCTCGTCCCAGTCGGGATCGGCCGGGGTCGCGATGCGGCCGTCGATCGAGAGCTCGCTGAACTCGCCCACGGGCGTGAACAATATTGAACCGAGGGAAGCGCCTGCATAGGCGCGCCGGCCGGAAACTGCTCAGCGACCCAGAGTCTTCAGCGCGTGGAGGTGGAACTCGGTCATCTCGACCAGGTCGGAGACCTCGATGCCCTCGTCGGCGCCGTGGGGGCCACGCATGTACTAGCCCACACCCCGCGCCACCCCGGTCCACGGGCCGCCGCCCCGCGCCACCCGGAGTCCACAGCCCCCACCCCGCGCCACCCGCCGCTCGTCGACTTTCGACGGCTGGGCCGGCGTAACTCGACAGGCGGCGAGTTGAGTACGAGCGGCGGTGAGGTCAGCGGCAGAATGCGGCGAGGTCAGCGGCGACGAGGTCGGGCGCGATCTCGGACCGCTCGAGGTCGGCGCGGGTGGTGCGGCCACTGAGCACCAGGACCGTGGCCAGGCCGGCACGGGCTCCGCCGACGATGTCGGCGTCGAGCGTGTCGCCGACCATCGCGATCCGATCCCCGGCCAGCCGCCGTTTCGCGGCCTCGAACATCGGAGGCTCGGGCTTACCCGCGACCCGCGCTCGTCGCTCCGACGCGGTCTCGACCGCGGCGACCAGGGCGCCCGTTCCCGGGAGGAGCCCCGTGGGGGTCGGGTATGTGGCGTCGCGGCCCGTCGCCCAGAGCTCGGCGCCGCCCCGAACCGCCAGGACCGCGGAGCTGAGCTGGTCGTAGTCGAAGCCCGCGTGCCCGCCGACGACCACCGCGTCAACCGGACGCTCGCCATCGTCCACCACTCTGAGGCCCGACATCTCGAGCTGCTCGCGGAGGGCTCGGGGGCCGATCAGACAAACACACGCCTCGCCGTGCTCGGCGCGAATCTGCTCGGCGACCGCCGCCGAGGAGGTGATCACGTCGTCCGGCTCGGCTGCGATCCCCACCCGGCTCAGGAGCTCGGCGGTCTGGGGCGTCGTCCTGCCGGGATCGTTGGTCACGAACACCACGCCGGCTCCCCGGCGCCGGAGCTTCGCCACCGCATCGACCGAGCCGGGAATCGGCTCGCCGGCCAGCCAGACGACCCCGTCGAGGTCGATCGCGAAGCCGTCGAAGGCGTCGGCAGGCGGCACGGCGCCAAGTTAGCGCCACCGACGGGCGATGCCTCACGTTTCAAGTGGCTGCGACGTTTTGACTGGTGCCATGACCGAACGGATCGCGATCGAAACCCCGCTGGGCCGGCTCGCGGTCGAGGCACAAGCTGGACCTCTCAGCGCGGTCCGCTTCGATCCGACCGGGCGGCGCACGATTCGATCGACCCCCGAGCTCGACGCGGCGGCAGACCAACTCAGCGAGTACTTCGCGGGCACGCGGCGCCTGTTCTCGCTCCGGCTCGCCCTGCCGGACGCTCCGTTCGACCGGGCGGTGCTAGCAGAGATTCGCCGGATCCCGTACGGCGAGCGCACGACATACGGGGCAGTGACCTCGGGGCTTGGGCTCGGCGTTGAGGACGTTCGCAAGGTCGCGGCGGCGATCGGGCGAAATCCGCTGCCGATCATCGTTCCTTGCCACCGGGTGATCGGCGCCGACGGATCGCTGACCGGCTACGGGGGCGGATTGGAGCGAAAGGCCCAACTCCTGGCGCTCGAAGCCGATCAGCTCCAGCTGGCGCCCTTCTAGGTCTGGGACCCAACCACGTTCTTCCGACCGGCCCTCCTTGGAGGCTGGGGGATGAGACCCCACCCAGCCATCCAAAGGAGGAACCGGATGACATTGCATCGCAACGCCAGGACGTGTCCTGAGTCGCGCGAGCTGTTGGCCCGTCGTGTGCTCGAAGAGGGCTGGACGCTGACGGCGGCGGCCGAGGCCGCCGGGGTCAGC
Organism: uncultured bacterium; assembly: GCA_963720685.1. Classification (GTDB taxonomy): domain Bacteria; phylum Actinomycetota; class Thermoleophilia; order Solirubrobacterales; family 70-9; genus AC-56. The sequence goes on from CAVRGF010000009.1 coordinate 109,644, forward strand.
GTTCCGACGGCCCGCAAGTGGGCGCGCCGCAAGGCCCGGGGGGAATCGCTTGAGGACCGCTCCTCGGCCCCGCGGCGGGTCGCCAACCGCACCCCCCGCGACCGGGTCGAGGCGGTGCTCGCCCTGCGGCGGATCCGGCTCACCGCAGAGCAGATCGCCGAGCAGCTGGAGATGGCACCCTCGACGGTGTCGTTGATCTGCAAGCGCGCGGGCCTGGGGCGCCTTCCGCGCCTCGAGCCGGCCGCGCCGGAGCGCCGCTACGAGCGCTCCAGGGCGGGCGAGCTCGTCCACATCGACGTCAAGAAGCTTGGGCGGATCGCCCGTCCCGGGCACCGCGTGACCGGCTCACGGGCCCCGAGGGGCTACCACCGCCGCGCCTACGATCAGGGCTGGGACTACGTCCATGTCTTGCGTCGACGACGCCACCCGGATCGCCTATGCGGAGGTCCTGGCCGATGAGCGGCCCGAGACGGCGATCGCGTTCCTGCGTCGGGCGGTCGCCTACCTCGCCTCGCTCGGAATCAGGGTCGAGCGGCTGATGACGGACAACGGCAACCCCTACCGCTCCCGGGCCCACGCGATTGCCTGCCGCGAGCTCTCGATCCGCCACCTGCGCACCAGGCCCTACACCCCGCGCACCAACGGCAAGGCCGAGCGCTTCATCAAGACGATGGTCGACGGCTGGGCCTACGACGCCGTCTACGGCTCAAGTCGCGAGCGCACCAGGGCTCTGCCGGCCTGGCTAGACCGCTACAACCGCAAACGGCCCCATCGCTCAATCGGGAGGATGCCGCCCATGGCCCGACTGGCTGAGCTCGACGCCAACAACCTGGTTGGTGCCCACACCTAGGCCGACCGTCGCCGCAGCGCCTCGAGGTCGAAGACGGTGATCTTTCGCCGCTCGGTGCGAACCCAGCCGACGCCGCGCAGCGTCTGAAGCGCCTTGCTGACCGCCTCTCGCGAGGCTCCGGTCCAGCCAGCCAGCTCCTCTTGCGAGAGCGGCAGTCCGATGCGGACGCCGCCGTCGACCGGCTCACCGTAGCGCTCGACCAGATCCACCAGTCTCGCGGCCACTCTGCCGACCGTGTCGTGTGCTCCGTACTCGACCCGCACCCGGTCCGCGTCCCGCAGGCGACGACTCAAGATCCGCAGCAGCAGCACGCTCACCTCGGGATGCGCGATCAGGAAGGAGCGGAAGCCGGTCGCCGCGATCGCGATCGCCTCGGCCGGCTCGATCGCCTCGACGGTCGCCGAGCGGGGCTGATCGTCGATTGCCGCCAGCTCGCCGAGCAGGTCGCCGGGCCCCCGGAAGGCCAGAACGACCTCCTTCCCATCCTCGGTGAGCGTGGAGACCTTGACCCTGCCCGACAGCAGCACCACGACCCTATCCGAGCTCCCTCCCTGGTGAAACAGCGCCTGCCCCTTGCGAAAGCGCCTCCTGGTCCCGATCGCGCGAAGCGCCTGCGACTGCCTCGCGTCGAGCGCACCCAGGAAGCCGACCGCCGGGTCGTCGGAGGGCCAACCTGATGCCGGCTTCGGGGCGCTCATCCGCCGAGCCTACCCGAGCACGCCGGGCCTGCCGGCCACACCGAGCGCGCACTTTTCCACGTCCGTGACGTGGCTGATTGCGTTGAGGGAGGGTCCTCGGCGCGAGAGGCTCCTCCTGTTCGAAGACCATCCCGCGAAGGAGGATCCGTGAGCACCACCCAGCAGATCGACGAAGCGGCACTCGAGGCGTTCATGGGCCGGGCCGTCACCGACATGGGAGCGATCATCAGCGCCCCGCTGTTCTTGATCGGCGAGAAGCTGGGCCTCTACAAGGTGATGGCGGGGGCCGGTCCACTGACCTCAGAGGAAATCGCCGAGCGTTCAGGCGCGGCGGAGCGGATGGTGCGCGAGTGGCTGCGAAACCAGGCCGCCGGCGGGTATGTCGCCTACGACCCCGAGACCGATAGCTACACGCTGTCCGACGAGCACGCGCTGGCCCTCGCCGACGAGGACAGCCCCTTCTACATCCTCGGCGTCTACGAGTTGATCGCGTCGCTGTACGCGGACGAGGACCGCATCCTCGACGCGTTTCGAAGCGGCGACGGGATGGGCTGGCACGAGCACGACCATCGCCTCTTCCGGGGCACGGAGCGATTCTTCCGGCCGGGCTACCGTGGCAACCTGGTGTCCGAGTGGATCCCGGCACTCGAGGGCGTCTCGGAGAAGCTCGAGCGCGGCGCCAAGGTCGCGGACATCGGATGCGGGCACGGAGCGTCGACCGTGATCCTGGCGGAGGCATTTCCGCAATCGGAGATCTTCGGGTTCGACTACCACCCCGAGTCGATCGAGCGCGCCCGCGCGCTGGCCGAAGAGGCCGGCGTCGCCGATCGGATCACGTTCGAGGTCGGCTCGGCCAAGGACTTCCCGGGCACCGACTACGACCTGGTCTGCGTGTTCGACTGTCTGCACGACATGGGCGACCCGGTTGGAGCCTCGACGCACATCCACGAATCCCTGAAGCCGGACGGCACCTGGATGATCGTCGAGCCGTTCGCCAACGATCGGGTCGAGGACAACCTGAACCCGGTCGGCCGGGTGTTCTATGGCGCCTCGACAGTGATCTGCACGCCAGCGTCGCTGGACCAGGAGGTCGGGCTCGCGCTCGGTGCGCAGGCAGGGGAGGCGCGCCTCACCGAGGTGATCACGGAGGGTGGCTTCGGCCGCGTGCGGCGCGCCACCGAGACCCCGTTCAACCTGGTCCTCGAGGCCAGGCCGTGACCCGAGAGCGCCGGCCGGCCGTGGCACGGCCGGCGCCGTCGAGCCGCGTGAGAGAGTGTGGCCGAGGGAAAGGAGAGCCGATGAGCGTCATCACCGAGGATCAGGAGGTCGCCCGCCGCGGGGACCCCAGCCGGGCTCGATACCCGGATAACGAGGGGTTCGTCGAACGCGACGGCGTTCGCCTCTTCTACGAGGTCTACGGGATCGGCGAGCCAACCTTCCTCCTTCTGCCCACCTGGTCGCTGATCCACTCGCGCTTCTGGAAGGCGCAGATCCCCTACCTCGCGCGCCATCACCGCGTGGTCACCTTTGACGGCCGCGGCAACGGTCGCTCCGACCGCCCGCAGCACCCGCATGCCTACGCGCCGAACGAGTTCGGCGCCGACGCGCTCGCGGTGCTGGACGCCACCGGCACGGACACCGCGATCACCGTCTCGCTCTCGGCGGGGACACTCTGGAATCTCTACCTGTCCGCTCTGCACTCCGAGCGCATCTCAGGCGCCGTCTTCGTCGGGCCGGTATTCCCGCTGAGTGGGGAATGGCCGGAGTGGACCCGGTCCTCGGTCCTGGACCGTCGTGATCACTACCAGAGCGCTCAGCGCTACAACGTCAACTTCATCCGGGAGCACTTCCGCGAGTTCGCGCAGTGGTGGGCAGAGCATTGTGCACTCGAGCCCCACTCGACGATGGCGATCGAGTACATGGTCGACTGGGCGCTCGAGACGGACGGCGAGACCCTCGTACGCACGCTGGATGTGGAAGGGACTGGAGCCCAGTCGATGTCGGAGGTGTTCGAGGCGGGGCTCGACGCCTTCTCGGAGATGGCTCGCGCAATCCAATGCCCGGTGCTCGTCCTCCAGGGCGAGCTCGACGCGGTGACGCCGCCCAGCTGGGGAGAGGCGCTCGCGAGGGAGACGGGCGGTCGCTACCACCCGTTGCCGGGCACGAGCCACACGGTCGGCCGCAAGCCCGTGCCGATCAACCTCGCCCTGCGCGACTTCGCGCGGGCGGACGACAAGGCGGGCCAGATGGCCGACCCGACTGCACACCGCTCCGACAATGGGAGGAAGCGGGCCCTCTACGTGTCCTCCCCGATCGGCCTCGGCCACGCGCAGCGGGATGTCGCGATCGCCCGCGAGCTCCGCGCCTTGGTCCCGGACCTCGAGATCGACTGGCTCGCCCAGGACCCGGTCACGAGGGTGCTCGAGGCCGAGGGCGAGCGAATCCACCCGGCCTCCGACCACCTCGCCTCAGAGTCGGGCCACTTCGAGTCCGAGTCCGCCGAGCACGATCTGCACTGCTTTCAGACCTGGCGGCGGATGGATGAGATCCTGGTCACCAACTTCATGCTCTTCCACGACGTGATCACGGAGGATCGCTACGACCTCTGGATCGCCGACGAGGGCTGGGAGGTCGACTACTACCTCCACGAGCACCCCGACCTGAAGCGCGCCAATTACGCCTGGCTGACCGACTTCGTCGGGTTCCTGCCGATGCCCGATGGCGGCAAGCGCGAAGCGTTTCTGACCGCCGACTACAACGCCGAGATGGTCGAGCACATCGCCGCCCACCCCCAGGTGCGCGACCGGGCGATCTTCATCGGCAATCCCGACGACATCGTCACAGAAAGCCTCGGGCCCGACCTGCCGATGATCCGTGACTGGACCGAGCAGCACTTCGACTTCTCGGGCTACGTCTCCGGATTTGATCCGGCCGATTTCGCCGACCGCGAGGCGCTGCGGGCGGAGCTCGGGTACGGGCCCGACGAGAGGGTCTGCATCGTCACGGTCGGCGGCTCGGGGGTCGGCGAGAGCCTGCTGCGCAAGGTGATCGCCGCTTACCCGGCCGCCAAGCGCGCCGTTCCTGAGCTTCGGATGATCGTCGTCGCCGGCCCCAGGATCGACCCCGAGTCGCTCCCCTACCTCGATGGCCTCGAGATCCGCCCGTACGTTCATGACCTCTACCGGCACCTCGCGGCCTGCGACCTCGCGGTCGCGCAGGGGGGGTTGACGACCGCAATGGAGCTGACCGCTAACCGCCGGCCGTTCATCTACTTCCCCCTCAAGCACCACTTCGAGCAGAACTTGCACGTCCACCATCGCCTGGAGCGCTACGGCGCCGGACGCCGCATGGATTTCGATGACTCCCCACCCGACGCGATCGCCGAGGCGATCGCTCAGGAGATCGGCCGCGAGGTCGACTACCTCCCGGTGGAGACCGATGGCGCCCGCCGCGCCGCCGTGCGCCTCGCCGAGATGCTGTGAGCCCGCGGCAGTACCTTGGAAGGGCGTGGCGGGGAGCGATTGTTCCGGGCCGCGCGCGAACGTTGTGGGGTCTGTGAGCGCGCGGGCGGCCTAGCCCCCCTCGATCAGCCTGGCACCCGCGAGCGTCGCGCCCCAGCCGCTTCGCTCTGCGGCGGCCAGGATCGGCGCCGCGATCGCCTCGGCGCGGTCGGCTTCGCCGACGTCGAGGCGCACCCGGGCGAGGGCCAGGTATGCATGGCCGCCGAACAGCCACGCCCGACCGGACGGCGCCGAGATCCGCGCCAACAGCTGCTCACCGCGCTCGGCGTGCTCGGTGGCCAGCTCTCGCTCGCCCAGCATCGACCGGGCGCACGCCAACAGGCAGACGCAGCGGGTGAGCTGGGCAGGTGGGCCGCTCGTCTCGGCGGTCCGCAACCCGCGCTCCAGTGACTTGGCCGCCTCGGCGGGCTCGCCCGCTTCGAGTAGCACCCAGCCGAGCGTGGCGTCGGTCCAGCTGGCCCACTCCGCGGCGCCGATCTCGCGAGCTAGCTCGGCCGCGATCCGGCCGCTCTCGATCGCCCGCGCGTGGTCGCCCTCGGCCGCATGAAGCCAGCAGAGCCCCTCCACGAACAATGGCTCCTGATAGCGGGAGCCATAGATGCGGGTGAGCTCGAGCGCCTTCTCGAGACGATCCCGGGCGTCGTCCCAGCGGCCGCGCGCCAGCGGCACGAAGGCGGACTCGAGCAGGACCCAGGGGAGGTAATAGGAATCCTCGGGGCGCTCACGGAGGGAGGCGAGCAGATCGTCGGTGAGCTCCTCGAGCCGTTCCACGTCGCCGAGCTGCTGGGCGACGAGCTTCAGGGCGTCGTTCGCCTGGGCTATCGAGCGCCGGGTGCCCTCGTCCATCGCGAGCGCCAGCGCCCGCTCGCCGATCTCGGCCGCGCGGTCGAGGCGCAGCTGGTGGACGTATTGGATCGCCAGGCGCGCGAGAGCGTTCACCCTCGCGACCGGAGCCACTCCCTCGGACGCTTGAACGGTCGCCTCGATCAGCTCGGTGGCTCGACCGAAGTCGCGCGAGCGCAGGTAGCTGACGAGTCCCAGCGACGCGTCGACCTCGAGCTCGGCGTCGCCGGCATCGCGGGCCGAGGCGATCGCCGCCTCGAAGTCGCGGCGCGATTGCTCGAGCGCCCCGGCCGTGAACAGCAGGGTGGCGCGGGCGAAGGTGGCTGCGCCCACCTCGCCGTGGGAGTCGGAGAGCTCAAGCCGGCCGGCCGCGGCGAGGGCGCCGTCGTAATGCTCGATCGCCTCCTCGACCGAGTAGACGCGGGCGGCCGCCTCGGCGGCCCGGCGATGGTAGTCGAGGGCGCGTCGATCGTCGCCGGCCATATCCGCGTGGTGGGCCACCATCCCGGCGAACTCATCGATTCGATCGGCGTAGAGCGACTCGATCGCCTCCGCTGCCGCGGCGTGGACCTCTTGGCGGCGGCGCCTCAGCAGGCGCCGATAGGCGGTCTCCTGGATCAGCGTGTGCCGGAAGGCCAAGAACGGCACCGGCAGGCGGGGGCCGTCACCGAGCAGCTCGGCGGCACGCAGCTCGCGGAGCGGCTGGATGTCCTCGCCGCCTCCGCCGACCGCGTCGAGCAGGTCGACCGGGAACTGGCGACCGAGGACCGCGGCCACACCGAGCAGGCCCTGAGCAGCGTCCGGCAGGCGGTCGATTCGGGTCGAGATCAGCTTCTCGACCGTCTCGGGGATCTCGACCGGGATCTCGCGGTCGAAGCTCCAGCCATCGCCCTCTCGGCGAAGCGAGCCCGAGTCCGCCATCGAGCGAACCAGCTCCTCCAGGTAGAAGGGATTGCCCTCGGCGCGGGCAAGCAGCCGCCGCTCGAGCTCGGCCGGGAGCGTGTCGGCGCCGACCAGCGCTGCGAGCAGCTCGTGACCGCGAACGCCGCGGAGCGCTTCGAGGGCCGCCTCACGCGAGCGGTCGGCGAAGTCGCTGAGGATGCGTTCGCGAATCCCCCACACCGGTTGCCCCGGCTCCGGCCGGGCGACGAGGACGATCAGGATCGGCGCCCGCTCGGTGAGTTCCACAATGCGCTCGACCAGCGCCAGCGATGAGGCGTCCGCCCAATGAAGGTCATCGAGCGCGAGCGCCACCGGGCCCTCTGCCGCAAGCGACTCCAAGAGCTCCGCAACGGCACCGCGAATCCGCTCCTGCATCACCTGAGGCGGCGGATCGGGCGTGTCGTCATGTGCCGCGGCGGCCGACGCGAGGACGAGGCGGAGCGGCTCGATCAACTCGGTGGCGCGCTCCCCCGCGAGGCGCTGGAGCTCCTCGGCGAGCGCCTCCCCCACTCCCTCGGATCCCCGCTCGCTCGCCAGCTCGCCGAGCCACTCGCGCAGCAGGGCGCGAAACGGCCAATAGGGAAGAGCCTCGCCGTAAGACACGCAGCGACCCTCGAGCCATCTCGGCTCGCCATCGGGCGAATCGCCGCCCAGAAATCGGCGGCGAAGCTCCGCCACGAGCCGGGACTTGCCGATTCCCGCCTCGCCGGTGACGAACAGGATCCGCCCCGAGCCCGAGAGGACGTCTTCGATCGACTCCAGCCCGTGACGCAGCTCGGAGTCGCGCCCGACGAGCTCCGCGCCCACGCCGCCGCCGTCGGCGCTCGTGGTCGATCGGTGCCTGCGCGGAGGGTGGGCGACCACCGGCTCGGCCTTGCCCTTGAGCTCGAGCCTCACGGGCTCGCCGAACTCGAATCGCCCGGCGGTCAGGCGGTGGGTGTGAGGCCCTACGAGCACGCCGCCGGCCTCCGCCGCCGCCTGCAGCCGCGCCGCCGTGTTGAGCGCGTCGCCGACCGCTCCGTACTCGAGCTTGCTGCCCCCGCCGACCCGCCCCAGGACGGCGAGCCCGGTCTCGATCCCGACCCGGACCGCGAACCCCTCGATCCGCCACTCGCGGGCGATCTCGTCACTCTCGGCCGCGATCGAGTGGACGATCTCGAGCCCGGCAAGGATCGCCCGCTCGGGATCGTCCTCGTGGGCGCTCGGGGCGCCGAAGAGGGCCAGCAGGCCATCGCCCGCATACTCGAACACCTCGCCGCCGAAGCGCTCCACCGCGGTGGCCATGCGCGCTACGGCTCCGTCAATCACTCCCTTGAAGTCCTCGGGATCCATGCGCTCGCCGAGCGCCGTCGAGCCGACGACGTCGGCGAAGAGCGCGCTGACGACCTGGCGCGCCTCGCGCACCGGGGCCGGCGTCCCCACCGGCGCGCCGCAGGCCGAGCAGAAGCGCGCATCGGCGGCGAGCTCGGCGGCGCAGCTGGCGCAGGCCGGGTTCACGTGGCGAGTCTAGAACCCCGTTGTGTGCAGGATGGCGCGGAACTGCGCGCCGCCGCTGCGTATCGTCGAGTCACGATGGGCCCGGTCGCGATCCTCTCCCCGCACCCCGACGACGCGGTGTTCTCCCTCTGGCACATGCTCGCCGGCCCGGGCGAGGTGAGCGTCGTCAACGTCTTCGCCGGAGCGCCCACGACGGACGAGCTCGGCTGGTGGGACGCCGAAACCGGCGCCGTTGATCCGCTCTCGCGCGCTCGCCAGCGACGCGAGGAGGACCGCGCCGCGCTGGCGCTGGCCGGACGCGACGCGGTCGACCTCGATTTCCTCGACGCCCAGTACCGCGAGGCCGGGCAGCCCGTCGAGCCGATCGCCGACGCGATCGCCGCCGCAGCCCCCAAGGACGCGCTCCTCATGGCGCCCGGCGGGCTCGGTGCCCACCCGGATCATCTTCTGGCGCGCGCGGCCGGTCTGTCGCTGGGGCGACGGGGTCGCCGGGTCGGCATCTACGCCGACGTCCCGCACGCCGCCAGACACGGCTGGCCGGCCTGGGTGACCGACGGGGCCGCGGCACACCGCGATGACGAGGTCGACCGCAGATGGCGCGCCGACCTGAACGGCTGTGGAGGCGTGCTCGTCGGCGTCGACCCCGCCGTCGAGGCGCTCGACTCCCGGCAGGTGGAGCGCAAGCTCGAAGCCCTGGCCGAGTACCGGAGCCAGCTTCCAGCGCTCGACGCCGAGTTCTCGCTGCGAGCCAGGCCGGAGATCCTCAGCTACGAGGTCGTCTGGGCTTCGTAGGGCGTTCTCACCGCGACAGCCCGGGCGGATTTGACCGGGGGCCGGGCCCCCGGTCAAAGCGGGGGCCCGTCAGCCCCCCGTCACCCAGCAGCTCTGGCCACTGCAGGTCTCGAGCTTCGACAGCGTCTGGTGCAGCCGGGCCTTCTTGACTGCGTTCAGACGCTGGTACGTGTTGTGGAGCTCGTACGGATCCTTCATGATGTTGTAGTACTCGCGGTCGCCGTTCGTGTACTCGACGTAGACCTCGTTCTGCTTGCGGATCGCCTCGTAGGTGGTCGGGTTGCCGCTCTTCGCGGCCTGGTAGTCGGGGTCTGACTTGGCTGTGTCGGGCCCGTGATGTTCGACCAGGGCCGCGGTCCTCCAGTTGGTCCCGCTGGCTCCGCGAAGCAGCGGCACCAGGCTGTGCCCGTCGACGTCGTTGGGAACGCTCGCCCCTGCGAGCTGGCTGAACGTCGACCGAAGATCGACGTTCTCGGTGATCCTGTCCACCGTCTTGCCTGCGGGCACGTCGGGCCCGACGACGATCAGCGGAACGCCGATGTCGGTGTCGAAGGCGGTCATCTTGCCCTGCATCAGGCGGTGGTCGCCCATGTGGTAGCCGTTGTCGGAGGAGAACACGAGGTAGGTGTTGTCCGCGACGCCGTTTTGGCGAAGCGTCGCCCGAAGCCGGGCGATCATGTCGTCGACCGCCTCCACCGACTGGGCACGCTTTCGGAACCGCTGATTCAGGTTGCTGATCTCCGTTTGGTTGAGCGGCGGACGCCCGGCGAGCCACGCCGGCGGATTCGTGTTCGCCGTGTTGAACGCGGGCGTTCGCGGCACCTTGAGCCCCGGGAAGTCCTGCGCGTCGCGAGGCGCCGGTGTTGACGGGGCGTGGGGCGCGAACGTCGCGATCTCGAGCATGAAGGGATTTCCGGCCTGGGCGGCGCTCTTGATGAAGGCGGCGCCCTTGCCGGCCATGACGTCGGTCAGGTAGTCGCGCGGCTGGCTCCCGTATGAGACCAGCTGGCCGTTCTCGTTCAGCTGGTAGTTGAACCCCTGGTAGCCGTTGCCCGCCACGTCCCATTCGCTCCATCCCGGCGGCACGAACAGGCTCGAGGGCTCGTAGCCGTTCAGGTACTTCCCCATCATCGCGGTCTGGTAGTTGGCGCCGGGCACGGAGCTGATCGCGGTCGCGAAGGTGTCGTTCTCCTCGCCGCGATCGTGAAACACCTGGAAGCCGCCGTTCGGGGGCTTGTTCGTGATCACGCCGGTGTTGTGCGGCACCCGTCCGCTGAAGATCGACGATCGCGATGGGCAGCACAGGGAATCGGTCACGAAGTAGCGACTGAAGGTCTCGCCCTGGTTTTGCATCGCCTGGACGTGCGGCATGTACTTGAGGAGGTTCCAGGAGAGGTCGTCGGTCAAGACGAAGACGACGTTGGGGTGATCGCTCGCCTTCTCCGCGCTCGAGGGAGCGCTGGAGGCTGCCGGAGCCGAGGCCCCGGTTGTGGCCAGCGCGAGCGCCAGGACCGCGACCAGCGCGACCAGCGCCAGTGCCCACTTCGACCCGACTCCGCTCCGAATGCTTCCCGCCACCACGCCACCTCCCGAAATGTGCTCCCGCCGGCGCCCGCCGGCACCACTCGTCGGCCGCTCAAACACGACCGGCGAGGAGAAGTTGCGCAGCTATTCAGCCCATCAACTCCTCGAGGTTCGAGGGATGGAGGTGCTCCCTGGCGAGCTCGTCCGGCAGAGCGGACTGGGCGATCTGGATCAGGGTTCCGTGCGCCTTCGACGGCCGCAGGAACGCCTCCTTCCAGTCCGGACTCTCGAGGGTGATGTCGACGAGCTCATAACCATGTGCCTCGAGATCGGCGATCGCCGATTCGATCTCGTCCGTCTTGAAGGTCATGTGGTGAAGGCCCTCCCCGTATCGATCGAGGAATCGGGTCAGGAAGCCCTCGCCGAGCGGCTCCAGGAGCTCGACCTTGCCACCGCTCGGATACCGGAACTGGATCCAGCGCCAGACCCCGTTTGCGTCGTCGCCACCCATCAGGTACTCGCCGCCGAGCGCGTCGCGGTAGAGCGGCAGCGCCGGCTTGATCGAGCGCAATGCGACGGCGACGTGATCGAGGTCGAGCTGCGCCACGGGGCGGCACTCTACGACTCGACCGCCCTGATCCCCGGGCGCGACGGGACTAGTCCTTGCAGAGCGGACATCCCCCGGCACCGCTACGCGATGATCTTCGACAACCACGGGGTGCCCGTCTGGTGGTACCACGCGCCGACCCACGACGTGAAGGTGCTCCCGGACGGGAACCTGGTGTGGTTCGCCTACGACGCCCAGCCGGGCGTCGTGTGGGAGATCCACAGCCTCGACGGCACGCTGCTGAAGACCCTGAGCACCGTGGGCCATCCTCCCAACGACCACGACATCCAGATCCTCCCGAACGGGAACTATCTGGCCGTGTCATACGTCGACCAGAACCACGTCGACACGAGCGCCTATGGCGGCTCGAGCGATGCAACCGTCAGGCAGGCCGAGCTCCAGGAGGTGAGCCCGACCGGCGAGCTCCTATGGGACTGGAAGGCCAAGGACCACATCGCGCTCTCGGAGACCGGGCGCTGGTGGCCCTACGCGATCGCTCACGCGTACGACCTCAATCACTGGAACTCGATCGAACCCGACGGCAACTCGGTGATCGCCTCGATGCGAAACACCGACGCTGTCTACAAGATCAACAAGACGACCGGAAGACATCGTCTGGAAGCTCGGAGGCACCCATACCTCGAAGAGCCTCACGGTGCTCGACGACCCGCACTCCTACACGCTCGGTGGCCAGCACGACGCCCACCTTCAGCCCGACGGCACGCTGGTGATGTTCGACGACCGCACCTATCTGCCCAACGGGGACAAGCAGCCGAGGGGCGTGCGGTACAGGATCAATCAGAAGAACGGGACCGCGACCCTGATCCAGTCGATCACCGACCCGGCGATCAAGGAGTCGAGTTGCTGCGGATCGGCCCGCCGGTTGAACAGCGGCGACTGGCTGATCTCGTGGGGCGGGCTCGGAAACCTGATCGGCGACTACAAGCCGAACGGCGACAGGACATTCATCCTGCACCTGAAGTCCAACCGCGCCTACCGTGCCGAGCCGGTCCCGGCCGACACCGTGACCCTGCCCGAGCTTCGCCAGGGGATGGAAAGGATGTGTGCCGGCGGGTGTGACTGAGCCTGGCCTGAGTCGAGCCGGCCCGCCACGGGGGTCTCAGCGCCGGCAGTAGACGTAGCCAGTGATCATCACCGGCTCGGACGAGATCCCGAGCGCTTCGGTGCGCCAGGCCCCCCCGTGGTCCACCCGTTTCGAGGTCAGCGCCGCCGAGGCCCTCAGGTCCGACGACCCTGGCCCGAAGTGGCCGTCGAACCCCCCCCCCGACAGCGCCTTGGCGTCCGCCGGGCAGTCGGCGTCCACGGTCGCGAGGCTGTCCTGCTCAACCTGCGCGCTCTTCGCACGGGTGACGATGCGCGACCTCGAGCTCGAGCAGTAGGCGTAGGCGATCAGTCGTCCGGCGACTCCGGAGCCGCTCGAAGAGCCGATGTTGAAGCCTCCGACCCTCCATTTCCTCTCGCCGGCTCGCCTGGAGGTGAAGGCGATGATCCGAGGGCCCTTGCCGGGCCCGAACTTGTTGACCCCGAAGCCCCCGGCGATCGCCTGTGTTCCGCGCGGGCACCTCGCCAGCGCCGTGCCGTAACTGCCCGGGAGGAGTTGGACCCGCTTGACGGCGATCTGCGGGGCGTGGGCACCGCAATACGGGCGCCCGGAGCCCACGGCATCAGCGCTGGTTTGGACGCCGGGCCCGAAAATCCTGCCGCGCCGAGGCGACTCGAATCGTTCCTCAGTGCAGAGCGCCGTGGGTTCGGCTTCCGAGGTAGCGCGCTCCGCATTTCGGACAGCGGCGTAGGAGGCGCTGGCCGCCGCGTCCGCAGCGCGGACAGGTGCGAGGCGGCGGCCGGACGATCTCGTTCTTCATGTCCCGGACGATCGTACCCGGGAGCACCGCGGCCGCGAACTCAGTCGCCGGCCAGACCAACTGCCCCGACGAGGATGATCGCGGTGCCTATCGCGGCCCCCAGGGCCGACACCACGACCGGCCATTCGCGCCGCAGCCATTCGCTCGCCGGGCGGAGGACCCGCTCGGCTCGGGCGCCGAGTGCCACGACGACGACGAGAACCACCAGGACCGGGGCGATGAAGGCCAGGTTGAAGAGGATCAGAAGGACGATCTGCTCGCCGAGTGGGGCGCCCGAGGCGACGATCGCCGCGATCGCCGCGAAATATGGAAATGCGGTCGGCAGCTCGACCAGAGCGATCCCCGCCCCGAGCACCGCGCCGGCGCCGGTGCGCCCGCCGGTCGCGGGCAGCGCCCGCGCCGCGAGTTCGCGTCGCCGCGACCATAGGATCGCCGCCGCAATCCCGATCGCGGCGCCCACCGCCACCTCAACCAGGTGCTTGGCCAGCGGACTCGGGTGCGGCACGAGCGCCAGCAGGAGCTGCCCCGGGCCGAGCGCGATCAGCGCACCGCCGATCAGGTTGACCGCAAAGATCCCGACCGCGAATTCCGCGACCTGGCGCCGAGCGTGGCGGGTCGTCGCCAGGTAGAGGGCAGGCCCGACGGTGGTCGGGTTGAGCGAATCGGCGATCCCGATGGAGAGCACGATGAGGGCAACGCGCGTCAAGGCGCAGATCATCGCGGCGACGCCGGACCCCGGCGGCGCGCCCAGCGCGCCATCGGCTACCAGCCGGGGCCACAAGTTGTCTGGGCGCCGGATCGTTGATTCACAGGAAGGGGGTCCAGATGATTCCGACGACCTTGCGGGGGTCCGCGACGAAGGTGGCCGCGGACCTGAATCCGATCGATGTCCACGCCGATGCGCGACGCGTCGCGCGAGAGGCGACTCAGGGCGTCGTCGATTACGACTGGGAGCGAAAGCGCATGTACGTGTTCGGCCGGCGCCTCCACCACGGCCTGACCGGAGCTGTTTTCGTCGCGGTCGGCGTCGGGCTCATGTGGCACGATCGCGCCGATCGATGGTGGCGCGCGACGGCCGACTGAGCTCGCTGGGCGATCCCCTCAACCGGTAGCCTCCGCCCGATGGGGTCACTCAGGGGGCCTGACGTTCATCCCGGCGGGACTGCTGGGCGTTGGCCTGCTCTGCCCCGTCGCCCTGGCGAGGCCGGGCGATCTCCACATCGGCAACCCGGGCGCCGGCAACGTGATCAGAATCGAGGCTCCGGCAAGCTGTCCAGCCCCGAGGGAATCACGATCGAACCCCGGCGCTGACCCGGTCAGCGCCGATGGCGAAGCGAAAGCAGCGACGGCGAAGCAGGCCGCCGGTTGCAACGTCGGACTACGCCGATGCCGAGGGAAACGTCCTCACCCTGCGGCAGTCGCTGAGCGCCGGGACGATCGCCAAGATCGGCGAGCCGCCCGCGGGCGCGGCTTCCTCGCTCGAGGACGCCTGGCGACGGCGGACCGAGGTCCTGTTCGAACGCCTCGCAGTTCGCTGGGAGATCGCCGGGCTGCCGCTCACCGAGCAGGCGATGCTGCTGGGCCGCTACCGGATGGCCGACGCCGAGACGCAGCGCTGGGTCCGCGAGACGATCGCGGCCCATCTCGACCGCCACATTCCCGAGCTCTCGGGCGGAGAGTCCAGCGGCTGAGCTAGATCTGGCTGGGCCCCGGGTGGGCGGCGACGATCCCGAGCACCGCCTCGGCGTGGCGGGACACAAACGCCGGCCCGACGCCGTGGATCTGCGCGAGGGCGTCGACTCCATCAGGGCGCGACGCGGCGATCGATTCGAGCGTGCGGTTGTGGGCGACCGTGTAGGCGGGCTTGCCGGCAGCCGCCCGCATACGCCAGTCCTTCAGCGCCTCCAGCAGCCCGGCATCCGCGTCGGAGAGCTCGGGCGGTGGATCGTCGGCCCCGCCGCGCTTTCGCTTCGGTCGGACGTCGATCGTCTCCGGCGACGGAAGCCACGACGGCGGGTCGCAGACGTCGCAGCAGCGCCCCGATGGGCTTCCCTCCCGGCGATCACCGAAGTGGTCGAGGAGGCTGCGGCGGCGGCAGGTCTCCGAGAAGCTGAAGGCCTCAACTGCCCGATAGGCACGCCAGCCGCGGTCCTTCGCAACCCGGCACGCCGCGGTGGCGCGCCCGCGGTCGAGCGCGCCGTGCAACCGCACGCTGAGCCGCGCGCCCGGGGCGGGCTCGACCGTGCAGGCTCCGGCCCGCTCGGCGATCGCCAGCCGGATTCGCTCCTCGTCGCGGCGCGGGTTGTCGATCACCAGAGTCCCGTCGGAGTCGGCGGCGCGCTCCAGTCCGGCGACGAACGCGGCGACCGCCTCGGGATCGACGCTTCGCTGCTCGATGAATCTCACCAGGCGGCCCAGGTCGGAGCGGGCCGCCAGCAACACCGCCCGCGCCGGCAGGCCGTCGCGTCCGGCGCGACCGGCCTCTTGGTAGTAGGCCTCGACGCTGGTCGGGATCGCCCAGTGCCACACCGAGCGGACGTCGGCCTTGTCGATCCCCATCCCGAACGCATTGGTGGCGACCACGACGTCGGCGTCGCCCGACATGAACCGATGCTGGGCCGAGGCACGCTCGTCGGCGGCCATCCCCGCGTGGTAGGCGACGGCCTCGACCCCGGCCGCCCGCAGCGACCCGGCGACCTCCTCGGTGTCGCGCCGGGTACCGCAGTAGACGATCGCCGGGCGGTTCTCCGCGGCCTTCAGGCCATGCTCAAGGAGCGCCAGCTTTCTCGCCTTCGACCCCTTGCCCTCGAACGCAACGGTGTCGAAGGAGATGTTCGGGCGGTCGAACCCGGAGCGAATGACGAGCGGCTCGCGCAGTCCGAGCCGGCGCTCGATCTCACCCGCGACCTCGGGGGTGGCGGTCGCGGTGCAGGCCATCACCGCGGGCCGCCCGAGCCGCTCGATCGCGGTCGGCAACCGCAGGTAGTCGGGACGGAAGTCGTGTCCCCACTCCGAGACGCAATGCGCCTCGTCGACGGCGAGGAGATCGACCTCGCGGCCCGCCACCGCATCCCAGAACCTGCTCGAGCCGAAGCGTTCCGGCGAGCAGTAGACGATCCGGGCCCGCCCGTCGCGGATCCGGGCGAGCGCCTCGCTCGTCGCCTCCGCGCCGAGGCCCGAGGCGACCATCGCGACGGAGTGGCCCCCGGCGGTCAGGCGGATGCACTGGTCGGCCATCAGGGCGATCAACGGGCTGACGACGATCGTGAGCTCGGATGAGGCCAAACCGGGGAGCTGGTAGCAGAGGCTCTTGCCGCCGCCGGTCGGCATGACGACCAGGGCGTCACGTCCGTCGAACGCCGCCTGGACCGCCTCGCGCTGGCCCGGACGAAAGGCGTCGTAGCCGATGAACTCGAGGGCCTCCTCGGGGTTCCGTTGCCCGCTGTAGACGCGCGTTGCAGCATCCATGCCGTCAAACTCCTCGAGCCCCTGAAGCGCGAAGGTCGCCTGGGCATGCTCGACCGTGGCCATGTCGCAAGCGTATGGACCGCACCGGTCGCGCCAGGACAGCCCCGGCTCGCGATGCTCGGCGGGGCGGCATGGGGCAGCGTGTCATCCTGCGCATCGACGCTCACGCCCAGATCCACGGGAGGAGAACAGCTGATGGAGCACTCACCAAGCCGCGACGAGACGGTCCTCGTCACCGGCGCGACCGGGTATCTGGGCGGCTGGTGCGTCGCCGAGCTCCTGAAGCGCGGCTACGGCGTGCGGGCCACCGTCCGGGACCTGGCCCGCGAGGACGACGTCCGGGCGACGGTCGGCCCGGAGCTTGATGGCGACGGCCGCCTGTCGCTGCTCGCCGCCGACCTGGGCAAGGACGCCGGATGGGCCGAAGCCGCCGAGGGCTGCGACTACGTCCTTCACGTCGCCTCGCCGTTCCCCCCCGCTCAGCCCAAGGACCCAGACGAGCTGATCGTCCCGGCGCGCGACGGGACGCTCCGGGTGCTCGGCGCGGGGCTGGACGCGGGCGCGAAGCGGATCGTCGTCACCTCATCCTCGGCCGCGGTCCGAAACAGCAGCTCGGCGCCCGCGGGACGAGCGCTGAACGAGGATGACTGGACCGACCCGGACAACCCGAAGCTGACTCCCTATTCGCGCTCCAAGACGATCGCCGAGCAGGCCGCGTGGAACCTCGTCCGGGAGCGCGGGGTCGAGGAGCGCCTCGCCGTCGTCAATCCCGTGGCGATCCTCGGTCCCGTCCTGAGCGACGATCTCTCCTACTCGCTCGAGATCATCCAGCGGCTCCTGAAGGGGATGCCCGGCGTTCCCCGCCTCGGCTTCAGCTTCGTCGACGTTCGCGATGTCGCCGACCTGGAGATCCGCGCGATGACCGCGCCCGAGGCGGCGGGCCAGCGCTTTCTGGCCGCGGGGCCGTTCCTGTGGATGACCCAGGTAGCCGGGATCCTGCGGGACCGGCTCGGTCCCGCGGCGAAGAAGGTCCCCACCCGCACGGTTCCCGACCTCCTGGTGCGAGCGATGGCGATCTTGGATTCAGGCCTTCGAACCGTGGTCGGCGAGCTCGGCCAGGAGGTGACCTACTCGTCCGACAAGGCGAAGAGCCGGCTCGGCTGGTCGCCCCGAGCGGTCGAGGACACGATCACCGAGACCGCCGAGAGCCTGATCGAACGAGGGCTCGCGACCGCGCGATGATCGAGACTGCCCCGACGGCCGACCGACACCATGCCGCCGATGTCGAGAGGCTCGCGGGCGAGAGCTCGGCGCTGGCGCGGCGGCTCGCGGACGAGACCGAGCGGGGGCGAAGGCTTCCGGACGAGCTGGTCAACACGCTGAGCGCCGCGGGGCTGCTTCGCGCCGGCGCTCCGGCGGAGGTCGATGGCCTCGAGCTATCGCCGGGCGTCGCCCTGGGCTGCGCCGAGGAGGTTGCCCGCGGCGACGCATCAGCGGGCTGGTGCGTCTCGATCGCGATCACCAGCAGCCTGCTGGCCGCCTACCTGCCGGCCGACGCCCGAGAGGAGCTGTTCGGCGGCGGCCGGGGGATCGCCGCAGGCGTCTGGGCTCCCCGCGGCAAGGCGCGGGCGGTCGACGGCGGGGTCGTGGTGTCGGGCCGGTGGCCGTTCTGCAGCGGCATCGACCACGCCGACCTTCTCTTCGCCGGGTGCTTCGTGGAGTCCGAGGCGAGCCCCGACGAGGGCCCGCGCGCCCCGAGCGTGGTGGCGATTCCGAAGGCCGACCTCGAGGTCCTCGACACCTGGCACACGCTGGGCCTGCGCGGCACCGGCAGCCACGACGCGGTGGCAAGCGAGTTGTTCGTACCCGACGCGCGCGTCCTATCCGTGTTCGACGGGCCAGCGGTCGATCGCCCCGTCTACCGGTTTCCGGTCTTCGGTTTCTTCGCGCTGTCGATCGCCGCGGCGGCGATGGGCAACGCGCGCGCGGCGATTGACGAGCTCGTCGAGCTGGCGGTCTGCAAGATCGGCCAGGGATCGTCGCGAACGCTCGCCGAGCGCTCGCCCACCCAGGCCGCGGTGGCCGCCGCGGAGGCGTCGCTGCGCGCCGCCCGCGCCTACTTCGCCGACGCGATCGAGGCCGCCTGGCAGGCCGCCCAGACCACCGAGCCAGTCTCGATCGAGCGGCGCACCGATCTCCGTCTGGCCGCCACACATGCGACGCGAACCGCGGCCGAGGCCGTGCGGTCGATGTACGACCTGGGGGGCGGGAGCGCGATCTACGACGACTCCCCCCTTCAGCGGCGCTTTCGCGACGCCCACACCGCAACTGCGCACTTCCAGGTCAACGAGACGTCCCGTGAGCTGCCGGGCCGGATCCTCCTCGAGCTGCCTTCTGAGACCCCGACCCTGTGAGGCCCGCTCCATGACCCCCACCAACCTGCAATGCCGCCTCGCCGCGCGCCCGAGCGGCGTGCCCGAGCCCTCCAACTGGGAATTCGTGGAGGAGCCGGCGCCCGAGCCGGGCGAGGGCGAGTTCCTCGTCGGGGTCGAGTACGTCTCGATCGACCCTGCGATGCGTTCCTGGATGAACGCCGGCCGCTCCTACGTCCCGCCCGTGGAGATCGGCGAGCTGATGCGCGCGGCGGGGATCGGACGCGTGCTGGACTCGCGTCACCCTGACTACGAGGTCGGCCAGGACGTCTACGGGGTTTTCGGGGTGCAGCGTTACGCGCTCTCCGACGGCGCCGGCGCGCACAAGGTCGACACGTCACTCGCTCCGGCGCCGGTCTACCTGGGGACGCTCGGGATCAGCGGCCTGACCGCGTACTTCGGCCTGCTCGACGTCGGCAGGCCCGAGCCGGGGCAGACGGTGGTCGTTTCGGGCGCCGCGGGCTCGGTGGGCAGCATCGCCGGCCAGATCGCCCGGATCAAGGGCTGCCGCGCAATCGGGATCGCCGGCGGGCCCGATAAGTGCGCCTGGCTCACCGACGAGCTCGGCTTCGACGCGGCGATCGACTACAAGGGCGAGGACGTTCGGACCAGGCTCCGCGAGCTGGCACCCGAGCGCGTCGACGTCTTCTTCGACAACGTGGGCGGCAAGGTCCTGGAGGGCGTGCTCTCGCGACTCGCGCGGGGGGCGCGCGTCGTGCTGAGCGGAGCGATCTCTCAATACAACGCCGCCGGGCCCCCTCCAGGTCCCGCCAACTACATGCAGCTCCTCGTCAGCCGTGCCTCGATGACCGGGTTCGTGATCTTCGACTACGTCGACCGTTACGCGGAGGGCTTTTCGCAGCTCTCCGGGTGGCTCGAAAGCGGGGAGCTTCACTCCCGCGAGGACGTTGTGAGCGGCGACGTCGACGAGTTCCCGAACGCCCTCGCTCGGCTGTTCAAAGGCGAGAACACCGGCAAGTTGGTCCTGGCGCTCGGGAGGTCATGAGACCGGCACCTCGTTGAGGTCGGTGACGTCGACCGGCTCGATCCCCTGCTCGCCGCAGTAGTCGACGTAGCGGCGATACATCGACTGCCAGTCCTCGATGGCGATCGGGTTGTCATCCTCGTCGAGGAACTCGAGCGCGCCCTCGACGATCGCGAAGACCTCGACCATCTCGTCGCCCTCGGTGACGAAGGTGTGGGATGAGCTCGCGGTCTCGAAGACGAAGTCGCCCTGACGGGCCACCCACTCATGCTCGAGGTAGCGCCAGGCGCCGCTGATCGTGTACAGCGTCACCGAGCCGTAGTGCTTGTGCTTGCCGATATGGGCGCCGGGCGGCCCCTTCAAGATCACGCAGATCTGGCCCGAGGCCCGATCGATTCGAAGCAGCTTGATGGTGACGTGCTCGCTGTAGGGAATGAACGGCACCTCTGGCAGGCCGGAGGTATCGAGGTGTCGAGTCTCGAAGGCGGTCAGGTCGGCGCTCATGATTCCTCTCCTTGGTTCGCGCTGTTGCCATTCGGCCTCGAACCATTCTCGTCTTTGTTGCGCTTGGCGTCCTGCTCGCTGCCGATCACGAAGAAGAGGAGGATCAGCGCTCCGAGCCCGAGGCCGATCACGAACGCCCATTCGCCGAAGGTCGCGAGGAGCATGACCTGCTCACGATTGCAAAGGCGCGGAGCGGACGGACCCGATGGAGCGCCTCACCGCCCACCCACAGGGCCGTCGCTGCCCTCGAGCGTCAACCGGCTGTCGCGGGATCCTGCCTGTGAGCCGGGCTCTCGGCGCTTCGCACCTTCCTGCCCCGCCGGCGGATCGGGGCATGCTCGTGGCCCCATTCGCCAATGATCGTGAACAGGACCCGGAAGCCGTCGCGGAAGGTCTTGAGGTTGGTCTCGCCCGAGAGCCGATCAGCCTCGTAGCTGGGCACCTCCGAGATCCTCATGCCCGCATTCGCGATCCGCAGGTTGATCAGCGTCTCGACCTCGAAACCGGGAACGTCGAGCGAGATGAACGGCAGGCAGCGGGCCCAGAAGGCGTTGTAGCCGTAGCAGAGATCGGTGAAGTGGGTCCCGTAAAGCAGGTTGACGGTGCCGCTCAGGAAGTAGTTGCCCATTCGACGCAACCCGGTGATGTCCGCGCTCCCGCCCCCGGAGAGAAAGCGCGACCCCTTTGCGAAGTCGGCCCCCGCCTCGAGCGCCGCGACGAAGCGCGGAATCTCGGCCGGGTCCGCCGAGCCGTCGGCGTCGATCATCACGACCAGGTTGCCCGTCACCGCGGCGAAGCCCGCCCGCAGTGCGTCGCCCTTGCCGATTCCGGGTTGGGTGAGTGCGCGGATGTCCGGGCGCACCTCTCTGGCGGCCTCGATCGTGCGATCTCGGGAGTTACCGTCGACGAGGATCACCTCGTGCAGGTCCTCAGGCAATTGCTCGAGGACGTGGCCGATGTTGTCAGCCTCATTCATCGCCGGGATCACGACGCTCACTCGGGTCCGACGGTCGGTACGGCGATCAGGGCCCCGGTAGGGAGTCGCTCGCCTGGCGGCCAGGGACCCGACCTGGATCAGCGGAACTCCGCCGAGCCGAACGGGCACCGCCGTTGGAGCCTCCAGCAGGTCCAGCGGGTGGGGAAGCAGGCTGACCGGGACACCAAGGGAACGGAACGTCTTGATCATCGCCACGAGGCCCTTGTCGTCGAGGCTCCGTGCGGCGATCACCACTCGCTCGGTTCCGTTGTCGTCGACCATCCGCAGAGCCGATTCGCGATCGGCTGGCGGAGACTCGCCCGGGCCCGGGGGAGGCACGCTGTGAACGATCCTGGCGTGGACACGGAGCGGCTCATAGGCCTTGAGGCGCTCCACGGTCTCGGCGTCGGCCACCACCAACCAGCGCTCGGGATGCTTGATCCGACGTGCGATCGGAGCGGCGGTGAGGGCGCCCAGTGAAGTGAGCGTCAACGCGGCCACCCAGAGCACCAGCTGCTGGCCTATTCGGAGTCCCTGGCCCGAGCCCATGATCAGCATCGAGGCGGTCCAGGCGAATGCCGCGCTCGCCAGGAGGCGACGCGCGAACGGGCCGCCCCTGACGCTCGCCCTTCCGTTCGGGACCGGGTCCGAGGACCCGTAGAGGCCGCCGAGCTGGAACAGCCCGACGAGCACAAGCGGGGCGAGGGGGATCGCGGGCCACGCCGCAGAGCCACTCTCCAGGAGGACGGCGGCCAGCGCCGCCGAGGCGGTCAGGAAGTCGATCGCCGCCCGCACCAGGGTGACCCGACCGCGCTTGACCCGGGGCAGGCTGCCGAGCGAGGGCCGCGCCTGTACCAGGGCGGAGCCGTCACCAGCTCCGTTGGTGGTGACGGCCCGGGAATTCTCCAGCTCCCGGGTCGCCTCGGGGGCGCGCAACATGCTTGGTCGGGGTCGTCCCTTGTCGATCATCTGGTGCTCCTGGGGGCCACTCCGTGGAGGGTCCCCTGGCTTCGAACCTCTGCGTTCACCGTCCCATCGGCCGATCCGCCGTCATCCATGAGCCCTGGGATCCGCAAAGCGGGGACTCGCCTCGACCGCCCACCAACCGTGCGGCGCCTCGAGGCTGGATCAGAGTGGCACTGCCCTGAGGCGCTACGCCGGAGCGCTCGAGCGCGAGGCCCTCGTCGACCCCTCGAGGGCGACGCCTCTCGCAGCCTCTGGGGCCCCGGCCCGGCTGAGCCGGGTGGAGCCCTCGCCCCGCGCGAGATCCGTGGGAGTCGCATCGCGTACGCGATGGCGACGGCCTTCGGAGGAAGGGCGCTTGCCCCAGAGATGAACTGAACCACCAACAAACGCCGCACCCAGCACTGGTATTCACCTTTCCCGTCCAAGGCGCGGTCGCCGCGCCGACTTCACGCCGACTTCATCTGGCTCGCTCCCAATCGGCGCGCCCTGCCGAACACTCAACCGCTCTGGCCGAATGGAGGACCGATTCGCGGGAAGCGACTCCGATCTGCCGGCGATCCTGAGCGGCGACCGGGCGAAATCGACTCAGCTTCCGGGCCCTTCCTGCCGATGGGGGATGATGATGGAAGGAGGCGACCGATCGGACGGCGCCCGGAGCACGATCCGGGTGCTCCTTGGGGCGACCACCGTCGGCGTGCTCGCCTACGCGGCGTTCATCGCCGCCGGAGAGCCGGCTCAGTGGAGCGACACCGCCGACATCTGGGTCTACCACGCGACCCTCCTTCTCGCCGCCATCACATGCTTCGTGGGCGCGGTCACCGTCCGCGGGCAGCGGGGCGTGTGGGCAGCCTTCGGCCTCGGTCTGGTCTTCTGGACCGCGGGCGACCTCTACTGGACGCTCGTGTACACCAACGCCGCGCACACCCCCTACCCCTCCCTCGCAGACGCCGGCTACCTGGCGGCCCTGCCGTGCTTCTACGTGGGGATCGCGCTTCTGATCAAGCGGCGAATCGGCCACTTCACCGTCGCCAGCTGGCTCGACGGGGCGATCGGCGGCCTCGCCGCCGCGGCGCTCGGCAGCGCGCTCCTGGCGCCGGCGCTCGTCGGCCTGACTAAGGGCGACGCGCCCGCGGTGCTCACGAACCTCGCCTACCCGTTGGGCGACGTGCTGCTGATCAGCTTCATCCTCGGAGCCCTCGTCGTCAGCGGCTTCCGCGGCGCGGGCGCCTTCCTGGCGATCATGGCAGGACTGATCACCTGGACCGTGGGAGACGGGATCTACCTCTACCAGGAGGCGGTTTCGGGCTACAACGGCGGCTGGCTCGACGAGGCGTGGCTGGTCGGCCCCCTCCTGATCGCCGGCGGGGTCGCGCTCAGCGTCACGCACCAGCCCCGCCGGCGCGTCTACAGCTCCCAGATGACCTTCCCCGCCCTGTTCGCGGCGATCGCGGTCGGGGTTCTCGTCTGGGATCACTTCAGTCGCCAGCACGAGATCTCGGTGTGGCTCTCGGTTGCGACCCTCGCCGCCGTGATCGTGCGGATGGGAATCAGCTTCCGGGAGAACAGCGCCCTGCTGGCGGCGCTGGACGATGACGCCTCAACCGACTCGCTGACCGAGCTCGGAAACCGTCGCAAGCTGATGGTCGATCTCGAAGCGGCGATCCGCGCGACGCCCGAGGTCGCCGACCACCACGTCTTCGCCATCTACGACCTGGACGGGTTCAAGCGCTACAACGACACCTACGGGCATCCGGCGGGTGACAGCCTCCTCCGCCGGCTGGGCGCAAGTCTCGCCGCGGCCTTCGAGGCGGATGGCTTGGCGTATCGGCTGGGCGGCGACGAGTTCTGCATCCTCGTCCCCTCGCGGGGCAGGCAGCCCGGGCCGATCGTCGAGAAAGGGAGGTCCGCGCTCACCGAGCAGGGGGAGGGCTTTCGGGTCAGCGCATCGGCCGGGGCCGTGGTGCTGGCGGCCGACGCAACGGTCGCGAGCGAGGCCCTGCGACTCGCCGACCGCCGCCTGTACACCAACAAGAACACCCGCAGCGGCCGGGTCGATCGCCAGAGCCACGAGTTGCTGCTGGCGCTGCTGCGCGAACACGAGCCCGAGCTCGCAGATCATCATGAAGACGTCTCGCGGCTGGCGGTCGCCGTGGGCCGAGAGCTGGGATTCGACGCCGAGGAGATCGACGTCCTGCGCCGCGCGGCCCAATTCCACGACATCGGCAAGATCGCGATTCCCGAAGCCATCCTCCGAAAGCCCGCCGCGCTGAACGAGACTGAGTGGGAGCTGATGCGAACGCACACGCTCGTTGGCGAGCGGCTTCTCGGCACCTTCCCGTCGATGGCCCCGGTCGCCCGTCTGGTCCGCGCGTCACACGAGCGCTGGGATGGCGGCGGCTACCCGGATGGCAAGGCCGGCGAGGAGATCCCCCTGGGCGCGCGGGTGATCACCATCTGCGACGCGTTCGACGCGATGAGAAGCCAGCGCTCCTACACGACGCAACGTGACCAGCAGAGCGCGCTCGCCGAGCTCCGCGAGGGCGCCGGCACGCAGTTCGATCCGCAGCTGGTCGACCTGTTCTGCCGCGTGATCGAGCAGCTCGGCCCGCCCCAGATGGGTACGGACCGCTCCGCGCAACCGGAAGCGCCGAGGCCAGATGACACAGTGATGGCCCCCGACGGAATTCCGGACGTCAAGCCGCTGAGCTCCGGTTTGCGGTAGCCGTCACACCGACGACGCCGCTAGCCGTCACCTCGAGCACGCCGTTACGTCGACGGGGACTCGGATACGGTCACGTCCCCGCCTGGTCATACAAGCTCGACGTGTAGGAGAAGTGGATGGGGTTCATCGTGCCCGCGCCGCCGCCGGTCGACGTCGCCGAGTGGAAGGAGCTTCCCCACCTGGCCCGGATCAAGCCGCTCGCCCAGGACTGGGCGATCAACGGCTTCGGAACGCCCACGGCCATCTATCTCCTCTACGCCGTGAAGCTCGTCGTCTTCTCGTTCGGGGCGATGCTGACGATCTCGGCGACCACCTCCGGGCTCGGCGGGCTCGGCGACTTCTCCCACTGGTGGACCCAGCCGATCGTGTTCGAAAAGCTCGCCGTCTGGACCCTGCTCTGGGAGATCATCGGGCTGGGTTGCGGCTCGATGCCGCTCACGTTCCGCTTCCTGCCGCCGATCGGCGGCATCCTCTACTGGTTGCGACCCGGAACCGTCCGGCTGCCTCCATGGCCGGACAAGGTTCCCCTGACCGCCGGCACCACCCGCACCCCGATCGACGTCGTCCTCTACGCCGGCGTCCTGGTCACGGGCTTCTACCTGCTGCTCGGCGACGGCGAGGCTGCGGGCGGCCTGGCCGCCGGGCGCCTCGATCCGGCGGCGATCGGGGTCCTGCTCACGTTCCTCGGCCTGCTCGGCCTGCGCGACAAGGTCTCGTTTCTCGGCGCGCGCCCTGAGGTCTACGGCTTCCTGCTGCTCGTCTTCCTGTTCCCGGTCAACAACCTGATCGTCGCGTCGCAGCTCGTCTTCGTCTGCATCTGGCTCGGCGCCGCCTCGTCGAAGCTCAACCGCCACTTCCCGTTCGTCGTCTCGGTGATGATCTCCAACACTCCCTGGAACCGCTCGCGGACCGCCAAGGCGCGCCTTTACCGCCACCACCCGGACGACCTGGTGCCGTCGCGCTACGCGGGGCTTGCCGCCCACCTCGGAACGGTGATCGAGTTCACGCTGCCGCTCGTGCTGCTGTTCTCGAAGGGCGGGACGATCGGTTGGATCGCGGTCGCGGGGATGGTGATCTTCCATCTCCACATCACCTCGACCTTCCCGCTCGCCGTGCCGCTGGAGTGGAACCTGTTCATGATCTTCGGCCTCTTCTTCCTGTTCGGCCACTACGGCGACGTCCCGTTCTCGACCCTGGACAGCCCGCTCCTGATCGCGATCATGATCGGGGTCGGGGTGGGAATCCCGGTGATCGGAAACCTGATGCCCGAGAAGGTCTCCTTCCTGCCGGCGATGCGCTACTACGCCGGCAACTGGGCGACCACCCAGTGGCTGTTCCGCAAGGCCTCGGGCGCCGAGGCGAAGCTCGACGCCTCGATCCGCAAGCCAGCGCCGATCGTGGTCGAGCAGCTGACCAGGGTCTACGATCGCGAGACCGCGGAGCTGCTGCTCAACAAGGGGCTCGCGTTCCGCGCCATGCACTCACACGGACGCGCCCTGCTCGGCCTCCTGCCGCACGCCGTCGACGACGTCGAGGCCTACAACGTGCGCGAGGGCGAGCTGATCTCCGGGGTGGTCAATGGCTGGAACTTCGGCGACGGCCACTTTCACAACCACCAGCTCCTCGCGGCGGTGCAGGAGCGCTGTGACTTCGCCCCCGGGGAGCTGCGCGTGATCACGCTGGAGTCCCAGCCGGCACACATCCAGCGCCAGCGCTACCGGATCTACGATGCGGCCGATGGCCTGATCGAGGAGGGCTGGGTCAACGTCGCCGACATGGTGACGCGGGGACCCTGGCTCGAGGAGTCGTGGGAGTTTCCGGTCGAGGTGAGCCACCGGGCCGGCGAGGCCGCCGCGCGCGCGTGAGCTCGGCGACGGTCGTCGGCTCCGGGCCGAACGGGCTCGCCTTCGCGGTCGCCGTGGCGCGCGCCGGCGTCGAGGTGACGGTGCTCGAGGCCGCCGAGACGATCGGCGGCGGGGCCCGAAGCGGCGAGCTCACAGTTCCGGGCCTGATCCACGACCACTGCTCGGCTGTGCACCCGATGGCCGGCGTCTCACCCTTCCTGAGCTCGCTCGACCTCTCCGGCCACGGGCTCGAATGGGCCTGGCCGGAGATCGATCTCGCCCATCCGCTCGACGGCGGCGACGCGGCGGTCCTGGTCCGCTCGCTCGCCGAGACCGCCAACGGCCTCGCTGAGGACGGCTCCGCGTGGCGGCGGGTATTCGAGCGCCCGGCCCGCGGCTTCGCCGGCCTCAGCGAGGACCTCCTGCGCCCGGTCCTCCACCTCCCCCGCCACCCGCTTCGGCTGGCCAGGTTCGGGATCCCGTCGGCGCTGCCGGCGACCACGCTCGCACGCAGCTGGAGCGGCGAACGCGCCCGGGCGCTGTTCGGCGGCGTCGCCGCCCACGCCTTCAGCCCTCTGAGCCGGCCGATGAGCTCCGCGGTCGGGATGGCGCTGACGACCGCCTGCCACCACGACGGCTGGCCTGTCGCGCGCGGTGGGTCGCAGTCGATCACGGACGCGCTCGCATCCGTGTTGCTCAAGAGCGGCGGGAAGATCGAGACCGGCGTCAGGGTGGGCTCACTCGAGGAGGTTTCCGGGGCCGACGTCGTCGCCCTCGACACCGACCCGGCCTCGGCTGTGGCGATCGCCGGTGAGCGGCTGCCCGTCCGAGTTGCCCGCGCCTACCGCCGCTATCGCCGCGGCCCGGGCGCCTTCAAGGTGGACCTCGCGGTCGAGGGCGGCATCCCGTGGGAGAACGAGGCCTGTCGTAGGGCCGGAACCGTGCACGCGATCGGCTCGTTCACCGAGATCGTCGCCGCCGAGCGCGACACCAACCGAGGACGAATGCCCGAGCGGCCGTTCGTTCTCGTCGCCCAGCAGTACCTGGCCGATCCGGGCCGATCGGCTGGCGACCTTCACCCGGTCTGGGCCTACGCACACGTCCCGAGCGGATACGCCGGCGACGCGACCGAGGCCATCATCGGCCAGATCGAGCGCTTCGCGCCGGGATTTCGAGAGCGCATCGTGGCCACGGCGACCCGCTCCCCCGCCGAGCTCGCCGCCTACAACTCCAACTACGTGGGCGGCGACATCATCGCCGGCGCCAACACGCCGTGGCAGGTGCTGATCCGCCCGCGACTCTCGCTCGACCCCTATCGAACCGGGATCCCCGGCGTCGTCATCTGCTCCGCGGCGACCCCGCCCGGAGCCGGCGTCCACGGGATGAACGGTTACAACGCCGCGCAATCCGCACTCGCCCACCTGGCGCGGGCCTGAGGGTGCGAGGCGGCATACTCGGGCTCATGCCGGTCCCGTTGATCGAGTTCCCCGCCGACGATCCCGACCGCGCCCGGCTTTTCTGGCGCGGTGTGTTGGGCATCGAGCTCGCGGCTAGACCGACCGAGGCCGGCTCCGGCTGGGAGGTCGAGGCCGGCGGCCTTCACCTCGGGATCCACGAGCGCGGGCCGGGTCCGGGTGACACCGCTTCTCTTCCCTACTTCACCATTGACGATCTGGCGCGGACGCTCGAACGCGTTCGCGAGCTGGGGGGCACGGTCATTCATCCCGGCGAGCGGTGGGCCGTCTGCCGAGATTCCGAAGGCAGCCCGTTTGCCCTGGCCGCTAGGCCTCAGGATCCCCGATGATGCCTCAGCGGCGTCTTCGGTTCCTCGATTGACGGCGACCGTGGTGCGCAGGCGGGCGGCGGCGCTGTGAAGACGAACCGGCGTCGGCGTCCCTGCCCGCGTGCGGTCGGCCCTGGTCGAACTCGCGGGTGAGGCCGAGGCTGGCGGCGATCCGTCGCATCTCGCCGGCCTCCGCGGGAGCGATGAAGCTGATGCCCGCGCCGTCACGACCGGCGCGAGCGGTCCGGCCCACTCGATGCACGTAGGCATCGCGGTCACCGGGAGCGTCGAAGTTGATCACGTGGGTCACGTCGTCCACGTCCAGGCCTCGCGCCGCGACGTCGGTCGCGACGAGGGTGTCGACGTGGCCCTCGGCGAAGCGGTCGAGCGCCTTCTGGCGCTGTGCCTGCGACTTGTTGCCGTGCATCGCGACGGCGGGCACGCGATGTTTGATGAGCCTCTTGACGAGTCGGTCGGCGCCGTGCTTGGTGCGCACGAAGACCAGCGTGCGCCCGTCCTCGCAGCCGCGAATCTGGTCCACCAGGGCATCCACCTTCGCCGGGTGTGCGAGATGCACGAACCGGTGGGAGACCTCCCCGACCGCGTCGGCCTCGGGCTCGTGAACGTGGCGACGGGGATCGCGGGTGTAGGCGCGCGCCTGCCTTCCGGCCGCGGCCTCGAGCGTCGCCGAGAAGAACAGCGTCTGGCGATCGCGCGGCGTGCGGGCGACGATCCGGTCGACCGCGGGCTTGAACCCCATGTCGAGCATGCGGTCAGCCTCGTCGATGACCAGGATCCGCACGTTCTCGAGGCTCAGATCGCGGCTCTGGAGCAGGTCCTCGAGCCGGCCCGGCGTGGCGACCACGACATCGGCGCGGGCCGCGCGCCTTGCCTGCTTCTGAATCCCGACCCCGCCATGGACCGGGGCGACTCCGAGCCCCCGCGCGGAGGCGACGTCATGAAGCTCCTCGACGATCTGGACCGTGAGCTCGCGGGTCGGGGCGAGGACGAGGGCGGACGGCCTGGGTCCGCCCGGCTCCAGCCGATCGGCGATGGGGACGCCGAAGGCGAGCGTCTTGCCCGACCCGGTCGGCGATTGGACCAGGACGTCACGCCCGGCCAGTACGTCGGCGATGACGAGCCTCTGGACTGCGAACGGCGCGAGGATGCCGCGCCCTTTGAGCGCGTCCGCAATCGGACGCGAAACGCCGAGATCGGCGAAAGACATGTAGTGCGCTCCTTGTGAGTGGTGGGAATCCTGAAACCCGGACGCACTCACGAGTGCACGGAAAACGGAACTCCTCGGTCGCCCTGCGGCAACCGACCGCACCACGGTAGCAGGGTGTTTCGCCGCTACACTGTCTCGACACGCCGGCTAGGGTCTTTTCCTCCTCCTCCGCCCTCTTGAATCCGGCTCCATGCGAGGTGAGGGATAAGGGGGTCGCGGTGAGCGACCTAGCGGAGAAGACAGTCGACGCGGCGCGTCATCGAAACGACGCGACCTCAGACGAGATCGGCAGGTCCCTTGGATCGCTGTGGCAGCGTTTCTCCGGGGAGCGGCCGACGTCCACGAGCGTCGAGATGAGGCAGGACGGCGTCAGGTGCGTGATCCAGGAAGGCGCCGCCGACGCCGAAGCCCAGGATCCAGACGAGACGACCGACGACCCGAGATTGTCGCCGGCCGGTCTCAAGCACAACGCGACGACCGCCGTGGCTCGGATCACGGGCAAGCGGGTGGTGGCCTTCATCGTCAAGAGGGACAAGGAGGCGAAGACCTCCACTCAGACCTTCCTCTACGACCGGCCGCCGGAGCGCTACTGAAGACGCTCATACCCCGGATTCGCCGCCTTCGCTCTCACCTTCGCCGTCACCCGACCGCCGTCACGGTCAGCGGCAGCCTCCTGGTCGCAGGCGCGCTGGCGTTCGGCCTGTGGGGCAAGCGGGGAGACTTCGGCGCGGCCCTCGGGCTCGCTCCCCTCTGGATCCTCGCCGCGGCCATGGCCCTCCACGTCGTCTGGCTGATCGCCCGCAGTGAGGCGTGGCACGTGTGCGTGGGGGCGGCCGGCGGCCAGGTCAGCCGGCGACGGCTCTACCGAGCGGCCAGCCTCGGCTACCTCGGCAACACGTTCAACGGCCAGTTCGGGCTCGCGGTGCGAATTGCGGCCTTGCGCCGTTCCGCGCCGAAGGAGAGCCCGAATCCTTCGGTCCTGATCGCGGCCGAGCTGCCGATCGTCGTCGTGGAGGTGACCCTGGCCGCGCTGACCTCCTTCACGCTCGTCGGACCGCTCGGGATCCCCTGGTGGGTGCCGCTCCTCTGCCTGGGGTTCGGCATTGCGGTGATCGCCGGCTTGACCACCGTCGCCCGGGATCGGCGTGAAGGGTTCTGGAAGGGCTTCGCCGTGATGCGCGGCCTTCAGGGTCGGACCAGCATCATCGGCCTCGTCTTGTTCGCCGTTTGCGCCCAGATCGCTCGCAACTGGCTGGTGCTCCACGGGATCGGCGTGGACGGCTCGGTCCTCGACGCGACCGCCCTGCTGATCGGGGTCGCGGTGATCGGGCTGCTTCCGGTGGGCCCCAGCCTTGGGGCGGCCGCCGCGGTCCTCATCCTCGGAGCAAACGGCGTCGCCGCGACCGCCGCCGCCGGGGCCCTGCTGACGGCCACCGGCGCCCTTGGCGCCCTCTGCTTCGCTTCTTGGGCGCTATTCGATCGGCTTCGGCCCACGGCCACTCGGAGCTCGGTACCGACCTGACTGGACCAACCGGCCTGGGCCCGCAATGCACGCGGGCCCTCCAACGCGGACTGACCAGCGAGCTACCGGAATGCCGGCGGACTAGTCAC
The DNA here is from genome assembly GCA_963720685.1 of uncultured bacterium. GTDB lineage: Bacteria > Actinomycetota > Thermoleophilia > Solirubrobacterales > 70-9 > AC-56. Next base: position 141,320 of record CAVRGF010000009.1, read on the forward strand.
CGGGGACCAGGACGACTCGACCGAAGGCCTGGCGGCTCTCGATGTAGGCGTGTGCCGCGGCGGCATCGGCGAGGGGAAACGTCCGGTCGATCTCGACCCGTACCCCGCCGCTCGCGACTCGCTCGATCAGGTCGGCGATCATTCCGTGGACGCGGGGGTACTCGGTCATCAGCGCCCCGCCCAGGAAGACGCCGCGCAGGGTGTTGTTCTGGGCCCAAAGCTCCCTCGCCTCGACGTTGGAACCGGCGCGGCCCGCCACCCCCACGCTGACGAGGGTCCCGCGGTAGGCGAGCGCGCCGATGCCGTCGACCAGATTCTGGCCGCCGACCGAGTCGAGGATGACGTCGACCCCGCGGCCGTCGGTCAGCTCGCGCGTACGCTCGACGAAGTTCTCGGCCGCGTAGTTGATCCCGTGGTCGAGTCCGAACCCCTTCAGCCGCTCGAGCTTCTCGTCGCTGGACGCGGTCGAGATCACGGTCGCCCCGGCCTGCTTGGCCAACTGGATCGCGGCCATCCCGACGCCCCCCGCTCCCGCGTGGATCAGAACCGACTGCCCGGCCTCGAGGTTGCCGGCGGTGAACAAGCACTCCTGAGCGGTCCCGAGAGCGACCGGGACGCACGCGGCGCGAGCCGCGTCCAGCCCGTCCGGGATCAGCCAGGTCGAGATCGCGGGAACGGCCCGCTTGGACGCGTGCGACCCCGCCATGTTCAAAGTCACGACACGGTCGCCGACCGCGCGGTCCTCGACGCCGGCACCCACCTCGACCACCGTGCCCGCGGCGAGGTACCCGACGACGTGCGGGACCGACGGCGGCGGCGAGGAGGCGCGGGCCAGCAGGTCCCCGCCCTCGATGCTGATCGCCTCGACGTCTATCGCCACACAGCCGTCCGGGCACTCGGGGTCGACCACGTCCTCGTAGCGCAACGCGTCCGGGCCGCCGTTCTCGTAGATCACCGCTGCCTTCATCGGGGCCGCGACTCTAGCCGTTCACTTCAGGCAAAAGCGAGGTGGCGCCCTCACGATGTCCGGCGACGCAACGTTGCGGCCCCCAGCGCCAGCGCCAGCACCGTGACGCCAACCACCACGGCCACGTCGAGGACGAGTCGCCCCTCGAGGGACTGGCCCGCGGCCACCCGGGCGAGTGCGTCGTATGCGTAGGTCAGTGGCAGCGCGCCCGCGATCACGTCGAGCGGCTGCGCCATCTCGTCCCTCGGCACGAGCAGGCCGCAGAGGAAGATCTGGGGCAGGATGAACGCCGGCATGAACTGCACCGCCTGGAACTCGGTGCGCGCGAATGCGCTCAGCAACAGGCCCAGCGAGGTCCCGAGCAGAGCGTTCGCGATGGCGAGCACCCCGACCCAGAACGCCGCGCCCTCGGTGTCGAGCCCGAGCACGAGGTAGGCGAACGCCACGGTCACCGCGGCCTGGACGGCGGCCACCAAGGCGAAGGCGGTGCCATACCCCGCCAGCAGGTCCAGCTTTGCCATCGGCATCGTCATCAGCCGCTCGAGCGTCCCCGTCGTGCGCTCCCGCAGCATCGTGATCGAGGTGATCAGGAACATGATGATCAGCGGAAACAGGCCGAGCATCGGCGGGCCCACTCGCTCGAAGGTCCCGGCTTGGTGCTCGAAGGCGCCCTTGACGATCAGCATCAGCACACAGGGCACCGCGATCACCATTCCGATCGAGCGAGGGTCGCGTCGCAGTTGCAGGAGCACTCGCTCGGCAACCGCGAGCGTTATGCGTGGGCTCACCCCCGCTCCCGCTCCTCATCGCCCTGGCTGATCAGGCGAAGGAACGCCTCGGTCATGTCCGGGGCGCCCGTCCTCAAGAGAATGTCCTCGGGGGAGGCCACGGCGAGAAGCTCGCCCTCGCGCATCAGCGCCAGCTGGTCGCAGTTCGCGGCCTCGTCCATGACGTGGCTCGAGACCAGCAGCGTCTTGCCGTCCTGGGCCAGCGACTTGAATTTCCCCCAGAGGTCGGTCCTCAGCACCGGATCGAGCCCGACGGTCGGCTCATCCAGGATCAGAACGTCCGGATCGCCGAGCAGGGCGGTCCCCAGGGAGACCCGGGCACGCTGCCCCCCTGACATGTCCCGCACCACTCGATCGCTGAACTCCTCGAGCTGAACCGTGCCGATCACCTCCTCCACGCGGCCGGCGGGAGCATCCATCACCTTGGCGAAGAAGCGCAGGTTCTCCCGCACGCTGAGATCGCCGTAGACCGAGGGGGCCTGGGTCACGTACCCGACCCGGGAGCGAAGCGGCGGTGATCCTGCCGGCTGGTCGAGTACCCGGACGTTCCCGGCCTCGATGATCTGAACGCCGACGATCGAGCGCATCAGGGTGGTCTTGCCGCAGCCGCTCGGCCCGAGCAGCGCGGTGACGGAACCGGGCTCGACGCGCAGCGAGAGCTCCGGGAGCACGACCCTGGCGCCTCGCCTCACCCTCAGTCCCGCGATCTCGATCGCGCTCATAACCGTCCTCGGTCGGTGGCGAGACACGAGCCTACATACTGTCCTTTTCAGTCTCAGCGCCTCGGAGGATCCAGTGAGTCAACCTGGCCGAGCGAACCGTGTCCTGACGGGACGCTGGTGCCGGCGGGCGCGGCACTTGGAGGCAATCCCCAGGCCTACGTCGACGGGCTCCACCACGCGCTGATCGGGAGCGCCGTGCTGGCGCTTGCAGGGGCGATCGCGACTGCGTGGCTGCTGATCCCGCTTGGATCCCCCGCTGACGCCGAGGCCGCAACCCAGACCGCGTAGCGTTCGTGCGCGCCGCGGTAGGCTGACTCGATGGCATCGCCGATCGCGCCTGGCGAAGCTCCAGCCACAGCGGCATGTCGGTGAACGCGGGCGTCCACCGGGTGCTCGCGAGGGTCCTGGACGCCGAGGAGGACCGATGGACTGGATGAGCCCGATGGATGCGTCGTTCTTGCATCTCGAGGGTCCGATGAACCCGATGCACATAGGCGGCGTCAGCATCTTCGAGGGGCCGGCTCCACGATTCGAGCAGCTCGAGGAGATGGTGGCGGGCAAGCTGAGCCTGGTGCCACGCTATCGGCAGAAGGTGCGGTTCATACCGCTCGGCCTCGGCCGTCCGGTATGGGTGGACGATCCCCATTTCAATCTCTCCTACCACCTCCGCCACAGCGCCCTCCCTCCGCCAGGCAGTGATGAGCAGCTCCGGCGCACGGCCGCGCGCATCTTCGCCCAGCGCCTCGACCGCACCAAGCCGCTCTGGGAGATCTGGATGCTCGAGGGCCTGGCCGCGGGCCGCTGGGCACTGCTGTCGAAGGTCCACCACTGCATGGTTGACGGCGTTTCGGCGACCGACCTGATGGCCGTCATGTTCGAGGGCGACGGCGCCCCGACGACGGCCGACCCGTGGGTGGCGGCGCCGGAGCCAAACGGTGCCGAGCTCGTGGTGCGCACGATCACGCATCGAACCCTCGACCCGTCCGAGCAGCTGCGCACGGTTCGCGCGGCGGCGCGGGCCCCGCGCGCGTCGCTCCTCCAAGCACGAGACCTCCTGCGCGGCATGGCCTCGGCCGCGAGAATAGTGCGGCCGGTCGGCCGGTCCTCCCTGACGGGGCCGGTCGGGCCGCATCGAACCTGGAGCTGGGGACAGATCCGCCTCAGCGACGTCAAGCTGGTGCGTGCCGCGCTCGGGGGAACCGTCAACGACGTCGTGTTGACGATCGTCTCGGGTGGGTTGCGCGACCTGCTCGAGGCGCGAGGCGAGCGCCATTCGAATCGCACGGTCCGCACTCTGGTCCCTGTGTCGGTCCGCCGACCGGGCGAGCGCGGCGCCTACAACAATCGCGTCTCGGCGATGTTCGCCGAGCTGCCGGTTGGCGTCGCCGATCCGGCGAGGAGACTCGCCGGTCTGCGCAAGCAGATGGACGGCCTGAAGCAGTCAAAGCAGGCCGTCGCGGGAGACGTGCTCACGTCGCTCTCGGGCTTCGCCCCGCCGATGTTGCTGGCGCTCGGCGCACGCCTGGCGGCGCGGTCTTCCTCGCTGGGCCTGGAGACCGGCGTCACGAATGTGCCGGGACCCCAACAGCCGTTGTACACACTCGGACGACGATTGCTCGAGTCCTTCCCGTTTGTTCCCGTGATCGGCCAGGCGCGAATCTCGATCGCGATCTTCTCCTACGACGGCGGCCTCTACCTGGGCGTGACCGGCGACTACGACAGCTCCAGCGACATCGACATCCTCACCGCCGGCGCGGAGCGTTCGATGGCAGAGCTCCTGGCGCTCATCCCCCCGCCGCCCGACGCGGTGCCGGCCGCGCCGGCGAAGGAAACCGTCGAGGGCGAAGCCCGGGGGGCGTGACCACCCAAGCATGCCCCCGTTGGGGGACTACGTGCCGAGAGTTACCTAGACGTGCTCCCCCGGGTCCGCTCCCGGCCGGGGTCCGACGCGTAGTCGGCGATCACCGCGCGGTCGGCCGGCCCGTCGTAGGTCACGCCACCGTGCTCGAGGGCGACGCAGCGATGCGCGAAATCGGCGACCTCGACGCGATGGGTCGAGACGATCACCGCGGCGCCGCCGCGGCATGCCTCCTGGAGCAGCTCGGCGAGCACCCTTCTGCTCGGGGGGTCCAGCCCGTCGAACGGCTCGTCGGCGAGGAGGAGCGAGAAGGGCCGGATGAATCCCAGCGCGATCGAGGTCTTCTGCCGCATGCCGCGGCTGAACTGGGACGGCAGGTCAGCGCTCCGATCGTCGAGCGCCAGGCGCTCGAGCAACTCGGGCCCGCGGGCCTGCCAATCGGCGGCGTCGTGGAGCCGAGCGACGTACTCGAGGTGCTCGTCGAGGCTCAGGTCGTCGTAGAGCACCGGCGTGTCCGGGACATAGGAGACGGCGGCACGAGCCGCCAGAGACCCCGCCCGTGTGCCCCCGATCTCGATTGCGCCGGATGTGGGCTCGAGCAGCCCCGCGGCCATCGCCAAGAGCGTTGTCTTGCCGGCGCCGTTTGGTCCGACCAGCGTCACGAGCTCGCCGGCCGAAACGTCGAGGTCCATCGGTCGCAGCGCGACGAGGTCGTCGTAGACCCGGCCCACGCCACGCGCGACGAACAGGGCGCTGGCGCTGGAATCCGGCCGCGGTCCGCTCACGGCTTCACCGGGGCACGCTTGGCGACTCGCCGGCCGAGGGCCCAGATGACCCCGGCGGATAACCACAGGAGGATGATCTCGCTCGAGGCCGCGGCGGCGGCGGCGGGGTGCCCGTGCCTCGCCGCCTCCCGGGCCACGAGCACCGGGGCGACCCCGACGATGGCCAGCACGACGGGAAAGCCGGTGTACGCATACCCGAGCGAGGGGTTCAGGAGGAACGCGTACGGGTCGTTCGTCGCGGTGAGGGCGGCGCTCAGAAGCGTCACGACCGCAACCGGGAGCACCATCACGGCGCCGACCTCGAGCGCCACGGAGCTTCGCGTGGCGACCAGCGCGCTGGCCACGGCGACGACCGAAACCAGCATCATCAGCGCAGTTGGCGCGGCGAGGTGGCGGCGGGTGAGCCAGGCCGGATGCCGAGGGAGCAGGTCGCGGCGGGTCGGGTGGTCGACCTCCTGTGCCAGCGGCTCGACCGCGTCGAGCCCGGCGACCAGCAGGGCGCAACCCGCCACGACGACCAGCGGCGTGGTGCCGCTCCAGACACCGCAGAGCGAGACTCCGGCGATCACGCCGAGAACGGCGGCGCGGCCGACCCGGACCGCCGGCCAGCGCAGGAAGCTCTGCCAGTCGCGGCGCCAAACGGGCACACGCGAGCGCGCCGCTGTCCGCATGCGCAGCCAGGGCCGACCTCGGGGGCGCTCCGAGGCGAGCTCGCGGCGGAGCAGGATCACGGTTCGCAGATCCTGGAGCGTGACCGCAAAGCGAAGCTGGGTGACCAGCTCCGCGCGACGCTTCGCAGCCTCGAGCGAGCTGCCGGCGAGCGACCTGAAACCGGCGTACGCGGTCGCCAGCGCGAAGCCGAGGCCGGCGATCGCCAAGGCGGCGGAACCGCTTGCCGAGGGGAGCGGCAGCACGGCGAACTGCCCGAGCATGGTCGCCGGCGAAGTCTTGGTGTCGAGCAGGAGGTCGGCGACGGACCAGGCGACGATTCCGATCGCCAGCGCCGTCGCCCATGCCGGCCGCAGGCGGCGGCCCGAGGCGACGATCGCCGCGCCCAGCGCCCAGAGCGGGATCAGCGCGCAGAAGATGGCGCCACACGCGACCCAGGCCGCGGGTCGGCCGGGCAGGCGCCGGAATGCGAGGTTGCCCGCCACCGCCCCGACCACCGCCCCGGCGAAGATCGCGCTTCGAAGGCGACGCAGGGCCGGACCGCGCAGTGCCGCCCCGCGATCGACGGGAGCGAGGAGGACATGCTGAACCTCGGCGGCCTCGATCGCCAGCGGTCCACCCCTGGCACCGGAGCGAACGCCGCCCGCGACGCCGAGTGCGACGAGAAGACCGAGCAGCGCCGGCCCGTGCAGATCGATCTCGCCGAGCGCATGCTGGTCCGCGTTGCCGTCCCCCAGCGCACCCGAAACGAAGGCGACCGCCAGGGCGCCGAAGATGGCGATCAGGTAGACGCGGTATAGAGCGTCGATCCAATCGAGCTCCTGCACGTGGCGGCGGCGGCGGGTGGCGCGCAGATCCCGCATCGCCCCGAGCGCACTGCGACTAGCTATCCGAGCTTCCATGGCGGTCGGTCTGTCCCCACGCGATGTCTTTCCGGGGGTATCGAACGCGATCCCCTCCGATGCACTCTGAAGGAACGGCGTTCACCGATGCCGACAGCCGGCGAGGGCGAGCGCGCCTCAGGTCCCTAGGGCCGGCGGCCCCAGTCCGAGGGGTAGTCGTTGCTCGGTCCGCCGAGGAGCACGTGGTCGCGCTTGCCGCGTGCGGTCATGACCCGAATGTCGTAGTCGCCGCTGTTCGTGCCGCGGTCGTAGGCGATCTTCTTGCTGTCCGGAGAGAACGTTGCGTCGAAGTCCCGCCCGTTGGTGGTCTTCGTCAACCGGTGCAGGTGGGTTCCGTCGGCGTGCATCTCGAACAGGTCCGGGTTGCCCTTCGCGTTGTCGCGGCTGAATGCGATCAGCTTTCCGTTCGGCGACACATCGGGGTAGAACTGGCAGTTGGTCTTGTCGGTGAGCCGGTGGCGATGGGTCCCGTCGAGGTTCATCTTCACGATCGCCGAATGGCACGAGGACGTGTACGCCGTGAAGGCGATCTTGTGGCCCGACGGGAAGAACACGGGATCGTCGTTCTGGTTCGAGTCGTGCGTGATGCGTCGCTGGTGACTTCCGTCGGCGCGCATGATGAAGATCTGGTCGTGGCCGGTGCGATCGCTCTCGAAGAGGACTCGCCGGCTGTTCGCGGAGAAGCTGGGGCTGGTGTCGTAGGCGGGGTTGTTCGTCAGGTTCTTCTTGTGATGGCCGTCCGAATGCATCACGAAGACGTCGCCCTTTCCGCTCAGGACCTCGGTGAACACAAGTCGATCGGCGCTCCGCGAGTACGCCGGAGCACCGACATAGTTGGAGCCATGTGTCAGCTGCTCGAGGTCGCCGCCCCGCTTGTTCATCGTGAAGATCTGCGCGTCGCCGCCGCCGCGATCGCTCTGGATGGCGATTCGTCCGTTCTCGCCGGCGAAGGCGGCCGGCGCTCTACGCACCTCCAGAACGAGGGTCGCGGCAACCCCCAGGAGCAGCCCGGCCGACACGGCGATGGCCACTCGGAGCCTGATCGAGACGTGCGGCATGCGTCGCGGACCCTAACAAGCGCGCCAGTGGGGCGAAACCTCGTCTGTGACGGCCCGGGCGCCCCCTCGGAATCGGCTCAGTCCGGATACTCGTCCTTGCGCCAGGCGCGAGGCTCGTCGGGTTGCGGCTTCGGCGTTCGGTCGAGCAGGAAGCTGGCGTAGGGGGCGACGAACGGGTCGGGCGCCATCACCGTGTATGTGTGGTAAACGGTCCCGTTCTCGCGGGCGAAGGCGATCCAGCCCGGTCCCTCGCGCAGCCCGTCCTTGAGCTCGGCCCCGACCTGCCCTGACCACTCCACGAGCCAGTCGGGCGGGCTGTCGATCATCTCCTTCACCTCTGGGACCTGCTGCGCCTGCTCCTCGGTCATCGCGAGGCCAAAGTCGAAGGGGAAGTCGGTCTCATAGGTTGAGACGTAGGGGAACTGCCAGCCCATCCGCTGCTTGTAGGCGGCCAGCCGGTCGATCGGCGCCCGCGAGAAGCAGATCAGCGTCACGTCGCGGTGGTTCAGGTGGACGAGCGAGCCGTCCAGTCCGTCTCCGACGCTGGTGCATCCCGGGCAGGCTCCAAGCTTGTAGTCAGGGCCGAACATGATGTTGTAGGCAAGGAGCTGCGAGCGGCCGTCGAAGAGCTCGGCGAGGGTCTTCTTGCCGTCCTCGGCGTCGAACTCGTAATCCTTCTCCACGGGCACCCATGGGAGCTCGAGCCGCTTCCTCTTTATCTCCTGGTTTCGCTCCGCCTGCTGGGCCTCGAGCTTCGCCAGCTCGTCCCGGGCCGCCTGCCATTCCTCCTGGGTGCCAATCGTATGCTCAGACATCTCATCGCCCTCCTGTTCGAGCTCGCCAATCCCGGCGCAACCGAATCGACGTTCAGCCGGACGCTACCGGGTCACACCTTGAGACCCGCGGCGCCGCGGAAACTCATCGAGCGGTAGCGGTTGGTCGAGTGTCGCGCCGCAGGCATGTCGTAGATGGAATCCTCGGTTCGGTTCGATGTGGACTTTTCCGGTCACGGTGAGCGCACCGAGTCGCTGCTCGACCAAGGAGGAGTTGATGGCAGGGGAAGTCCTCGATCCAGGACGCCAGTTTGGGCGGCGAAAGTTCCTGATCGCCGGCCTCGGGGCAGGCTTGGCGATCGCGAGCCCGATCAACTATTCGGCGCTGGCACGGTCGCGGAAGCTGCTCGCGAGCCAGGACGCCACATTCGCCGACGGAGTCGCCTCCGGCATCCCGTCTCCGAAGGGGATCACGCTATGGACGCGCCTGAAGGGAATCGACCGCACTTCCACGGTCGGCCTCGAGGTCGCGACGGACGCCGGCTTTCAGCACGTCGTCAGACGGCACGACGTCCACGCCGAGGCGAATCGGGACTTCACCGTTCACACCCACGTCGGTGACCTGAAGCCCTCGACGCAATACCACTACAGGTTCGAGACCGACGACGCCCAGTCGCGAGTCGGGACCTTCCGCACCCTCCCGCCCCCCGATTCCGACCAGCAGCTCCGAATCGGCTTCTACTCGTGCCAGAGCTACGAGGCCGGCTACCACTCCGCGCACGCGGCGCTCGCCAAGGAGAAGGACCTCGACCTGGTCCTCTGCCTCGGCGACTACATCTATGAGCACCACTACTACGACGGCCCCACCGCCAGGAAGGACAGGACCGGAGCCAACAAGGACGGCGACGTCCAGACGATTGCCGAGTACCGCCAGAAGTACCGCTTCTACCAGACCGACAAGAACCTCCAGGACCTGCACGCCGCGCATCCCTTCGTCGTCATCTGGGACGACCACGAGGTCGAGGACAACTACGCCGGCAAACGGCCCGACTCGGCCTCGACCGATCCCGGCCACTACGAGAACAACAACACCTATCCACGGCGAGTCCCGTTCGGGCTTCGGCGCCACAACGGCTACAAGGCCTTCTTCGAAGCGATGCCGCGGATCCAGCGCTCCGACGACCCGAACCGCCTCTACGGGTCGTTCCGGCTCGGGAAGATGGCGGAGCTGTTCCTTACGGACGAGCGCCAGTACCGCGCTCTGCAACCGTGCGACGACGTTCAGCTCCAAGCCTGCCCCGAGGACATGGACCCTGGCCGAACCTTCCTCGGCGACACGCAGAAGGCCTGGTTGAACAGGACGATGCCCAACTCGCAGGCTCGCTGGAAGCTGTTCGCCAGCGAGACGATGATGATGGCCCTCGACAGCACCCCGGGCCAGCACGCCAACCAGGACCAGTGGGACGGCTACTCGGCCGAGCGCGAGGAGATCCTCGGCTCATTCCATTCGCACGGGGTCAAGAACCTCGTGGTGCTGAGCGGAGACATCCACACCTTCATCGCCGGCAACCTGACCACGACCGGCGAGTCCACCGGAACCCCGGTCGGAGTCGAGCTCGTGGGCGGCTCCGTGACCTCCTTCGGGCTGCCCGAGGAGCTTGGCATCCCGGCGGCAACCCTCGAGGCGCTGCGCCAGGCCTCGGACCCGCACACCATCTACGCCGACTTCGAGCACCGCGGCTACTGCGTGGTCACCGCCTCGAAGGACCAGCTCGTCGGGGAGTTCAAGGCGGTCCACACGACCCAGACCCCGACGAGCGCCCCGTACAGCCTCGCGAAGTTCAAGGTCGAGCGCGGCGCTACCACGCTGCAGCAGGTCTAGCCGGCCCGCGACACCAAGCGTCTGGCGTCTAACCGGGCTGCTCCGCCATCATCTCTGCGGCGCGCCGCTCCATCTCCTCGGGCGGCACGTCCTCGACATGGGTGGCCACGCTCCAGTGGTGTCCGAACGGGTCCTCGAGCTGGCCGCTTCGGTCGCCGTAGAACTGGTCCTCGATGGCTCGCAGCTCGGTCGCGCCGGCCGCCAGGGCGGCCTCGAACACTGCATCAACTGAATAGTCCGCCGCGCGAGTCTGAATAGCGGGGCCTCTCCCCGCTTCATGTTCACCCGCCTGGCGCTAGTCAGCCCACCAGTCGCGCCGGCCCTCTACGTCTTCGCGCGGAGCCTCGCCGAGATTGGGCGCGCCGATGACGAGGATCTCGAGGCCCTCCGGCCCGGCCTCGTAGCCTCGCCACGTACCGGGCGGAACGCGCACCGCGTCCCACTCCTTGAGCTCGACGATCTGATCGTCGAGCTTCATCCGCCCGCCTCCGCGCAGGACCACGTACACCTCCTCCTGCCTCTTGTGCGTGTGGCCGTACGGAAAGCGATAGCCGGGCGGGACGCGCTGATAGCCCAGGCCGGATTTCTCGAGCTCGAGCGGCTCGGTCGCCGAGCGGAACTCCAGGTCCGGCGCGCCGTCGAACAGGGACCCGACGTCGTCTAGGTCCTCCTTGAGGTTCCTGAACGTGAACGGCACGGTGGCAATCCTATTCAGAGGCTCTCCCGCCATGATTGTGAGGTGCCCGAGCTGACACCCGCCGAGTTCGAGGCGCTCGGCATCTACGACCCCGACGCGCCGTACGCGGCGCAGCGACTCGAGCTGCTCGAGTACCTCGTCGGTCTCGGCGCGACGGCCGAGGACCTAGTCGCATACCGGGACCAGTTGCCGGGTCTGGCCTCCGTCGTGACGATCCGCGGTGGCGGGGTGCTGACCATGTCCGAGACGGTGGAGCGCGCGGGCGTCTCTGAAGAGAAGTTTCTCCGGATCATGCGAGCGGCGGGCTTCCCGGAGCCCGCGCCCGGTGACCGCGTGCTCAGCGAGCAGATTGCCGGTCTCGCGGCCGGCATGGCGGCGGCCGAGGAGGTCTTCGGCGAAGACGCCGTTCTCCAGCTCGTGCGGGTGATGGGTTCGGCGATGGCCCGCCTCGCGGATGCGGTCGTTTCGGCGTTCCTCGTCAACGTAGAGCCCGGCGTGCGAGACGAGGATCCCGTCGGACTCGGCGTGGCCCGCGCCAATGCCGAAGCGTCCACGCTGATGCCGACCGTGAACGCCGCGCTCGACGTCCTGCTGCGCCAGCACATCATCGCGGCGCGGCGCACGATCCTCGACGACCCGGCCGCAGGGTATGAGACTCAACGCAAATGCGTGGGCTTCGTCGACCTCGTCGGATCGACTGCGCTGGCGCAACGACTGTCCACGCGTGAGCTGGGATCAGTGCTCACCGAGTTTGAGCACATCGCCGCCGACTCCGTGACCGCGGCCGGCGGCCGCGTGGTCAAGCTGATCGGGGACGCCGTGCTCTATACCGCGGAGACCGAAGCGTCCGCCTGCACGATCGCCCTGGACCTGGCCGCGACGTTCGCCGCGCACCCGGTCATCCCGACGGTTCGCGTTGGCGTCGCGGGCGGCGACGTGCTCCTACGTGACGGCGACGTGTTCGGTCCGGTGGTCAACCTGGCCGCTCGGGCCGTGAAGATCGCCGAACCCGGCGAGGTCGTGGCCCCTGCGGCGCTCGCCGCGGCTGCGGGCATCCGAGCAGAGCCGTTGGGCGAGCACCAGCTCAAAGGCTTCGACGACGACGTGGAGCTGTGCCGGTTGCTCGACGAGAGAGGGCCCTCGGATCACCCGACTCGACCTGCGTGAGCGGTTGCACCGTGGCCCGACTCGGGGTGACCGCCGAACCCTGAACTCCTGCTCGCCCTGCTACGCCTAACCTGGTCCGATGAGCCAACGGATGTCCAGTGCAGATGCCGCCTGGCTGCACATGGATCGCCCGACGAACCTGATGGTGATAACCGGGGCGCTGTGGTTCGACGAGCCGCCCAATTGGGACGACGTGCGCGAGGTGATCGCCACCCGCCTGGTCGACCGCTTTCCCCGCTTCCGCCAGCGGGTCAGCGAGAGCCCCGTCCCGCTGCGCGGCCCGAGCTGGGAAGACGACCCCGACTTCAACCTTGACCTGCACCTGCACCACAGGGCCCTGCCGGCCCCGGGGGACCGTGCCGCGCTGCAAGAGCTGGTCGCCGACCTCACGGCCCAACCGCTCGACCGGTCCCGTCCACTTTGGCACTGGTACCTCGTTGACGGCTACGGTTCCGGGTCGGCGATCGTGGCTCGCATGCACCACTGCATCGCCGATGGGATCGCGCTGGCGAGGGTCCTGCTTTCGCTTACCGACGCCCAGCCCGGGGCGGGCATCGGGCCCGCGGAACCGGAGGAGGCCGACGGCGGCGGGGTCAGCGGATTGGTCGGCGACCTGGTTCGCCCCGCCCGACGGGTGGCCTCGATCGGCCGCGACGTCGGGGGCAGCCTCACCCACGAGGCGATGCAGCTGATCCGCGACCCCTCCGAGCTGGTCGACCTCGCCGCGGCAGCGCGCGACGATGCCAAAGCCGTCGGGAAGGCGCTCTTCTCGAACCCCGATCCGAGCACGGTCTTGAAGGGCGAGCTGGGGGTGGCCGAGCAGGTCGCCTGGTCCGATCCGATCCCGCTCGACGACGTGAAGGCCGTCGGGCACGCAACCGGCACGACGGTCAACGACGTGCTGGTGACGGCGATCGCCGGAGCGCTGCGCAGCTACCTCGCGGAGCGCGACAGCCTCGTCGATGAGCTGCACGCCTTCGTCCCCTTCAACCTCCGTCCGCTCGAGGAGCCGCTGCCGCGCCACCTGGGCAATCGCTTCGGGCTCGTCTTGTTGCCAGTCCCGGTCGGAGTCGAGGATCCGCGCCGGCGCCTGGAGGAGGTCCACCGACGCATGGCCGAGATCAAGGACTCGCCCGAAGGCGCGGTCGGCTACGGGCTGCTGGGCGCGCTCGGGGCAACGCCGGCGGCGGTCGAGCAGCGACTGCTCGACCTCTTCTCCGCTACCGGGTCGGCCGTGATGACCAATGTCCCGGGGCCGCGCGAGCGGGTCTACCTCGCCGGAACACCGGTGCGGGGAGTGCTCGTGTGGGCCCCCACCTCTGGAAGCGTCTCGATGAGCGTCTCGATCTTCAGCTATGCCGGTGAGGTGACGGTGGGCGTGATGGCCGACCGCGGTCTGGTTCCCGACCCGGGCGAGATCGTCGGCGCCTTCGGGCGCGAGGTGGCGACGCTCCTGGCCTCAGCTCCCGACGACTGACGACGGTGCGTCCCGCCGAAGGGCCGCGACTGAAGCCTGCCGTGTCTCCGGGAGGCAGCAACGCGCCGACGCGGGCCGGACACCGTCAGAGCCGCCTGGTCAACGCGCCCGCGCTCGACGTGAGGGCTTCTTCGGGGCGGCCTTCCGCGGCTTCTTGGGGGCGGCCTTCCGCGGCGATCGGTTCCTGCTGGCGGCCAGCTCTTTCTGCGCCTTCTCGAGGTCTCGCTGCAGCGCAGTGCCGAGCTTGCGGCTGTCGCGGCGCGCTTCTCGGACGAACTTCTGAAGATCCTTGTAGAGCGCCCGCGCGGCGGAGCTCGTGTCGCGCCCCACGTTGTCGCCCAGCGCCTTTAGGGCATCCTGGGCGGTGCCCAGCGACTTCTCGAGCTGGTTGAGCGCAGCCGGGGACTTCACTGCCGGGCGCTTCCGGCTCGATCGGGATGCGGTCTTCGTTGCTGCCATGATCACTCTCCTTGGTCGCCCTTCTTGACGCGATCAACCCTATGCCCACGGGTGGGCCAGAGCAAGTGGTGGAACCCGGCATCTCACTAAGTAGTTCCCCGCCACTCCTCGGACTGACGGCTCGGCGAGGCGCCGGCGCCTTAGGCTAGCGTCTGACACAACCGACGGAAGGAGCTGAGCGTGGCAAGGACCGAGGTCGAGGGCAGCTACCGGATGCCCTCGTTCGAGAATGCGCTGGTGAGTGACGCGATGCATCCCGGAGTGGTCTCGTGCCCCGCCGACACATCGTTGCGCGCCGCAGCCCGGATCATGGCCGAGCGACATATCCACTCGGTCGTGGTCACCGACCTCGCGGGCACTGAAGCGGACTGGGCCGTCGTCTCCGACGTCGACCTGCTGGGCGCCGCCGAGGGCGACATCGACACCCTGGACGTTGGAGGGGTCGCAGCCACCGAGCTGCCAACCACCTCGCCCGACGAAACCCTCCCGCGTGCAGCCCAGGTGATGAACGAGCGTGGGGTGACCCACCTGATCGTCGTCGATGGCGGCCGCGCCGTAGGGGTCATCTCGAGCCTCGACCTGGCTGGGATCCTTGCCTGGGGCAGAGCCTGAGCATCGGGCGTGGGTCGTCGTTGGCTGACGGAGCCGCTGTCTGTCCACGTGGCGGCCCGCTCGGCGGGCTGAGACGCCCTGCGGTGGACCTGTAGGCGCTTTCCCCGTGGTTCCCGACGCTGACCCGAGCCGTCCGCGTCGGCTGACTTTCGACGAGGAGCTCCTGCAGTGGCTCGGCGATGAGCCGCCCGGCATGCGCGCCGCCGACGCCCAGCGCATCCGCGAGATCGCCGCCGAGTTCGCCCGCGGCTTCGACGCGCTTGCTCGGGTAAAGCGCGCAGTGACCGTGTTCGGATCAGCCCGGACCTCCCCGGACCACCCCGACTACGCGCTGGCCCGAGAGGTGGGCACGTGCCTCGGGCGGGGCGGCTACGCGGTGATCACTGGGGGCGGCCCGGGTCTGATGGAGGCTGCCAACCGTGGCGCACGCGAGGTCGGCGCGCTCTCGATCGGCTGCAACATCGAGCTTCCCGAAGAGCAGGAGCTCAACCCCTATCTCGACATCGGGATTCGATTCCGCCACTTCTTTGCGCGCAAGGTGATGTTCGTCCGTTATGCCTCTGCCTTCGTCATTTGCCCGGGTGGCTACGGGACGCTCGACGAGCTGTTCGAGGCTCTCACGCTCCGTCAGACCGGGATCATCCGCCACTTCCCTGTGATCGTCGTGGGCGAGGGGGAGTGGGACGGCCTGCTGGATTGGCTGCGGGTCCGAGCGCTCGCCGAAGGGCGCCTCGACGCCACGGATCTCGACGTTCTGCGCGTCGTCGACCGGCCGTCGGAGCTGTGCGAGATCGTCGATGCGGCGCACCGTCGCCAGCGCACACACGCTCGCCGGTAGCCTCCACCCGCCGGCCCCAATACGCTCGCACGCGATGGCGAGCTCAAGGGCCACCTCTCCGCTCGTCCTCTCACACCAAACGCGGGTCGCCTTACTTGCGGGGGAGTTGGTCGCGAACCGCCTCAGAGCCCGACCCCGGCTGCGAATGATCCTCCCCACGGGTCACACGCCGCTCGGCATGTACGCGGCATTGCGCTCCCACGCCGCCGACGGAAGCCTCCCCGTTCACGACGCGACCCTGTTCCAGCTCGACGAGTACGTGGGCATTCCGCCGAGTGACGAGCGCAGCTACCAGGCCTATCTGCGCCGTGAGTTGGCCGGCGTCCGCTTCGGGACCTTCCACGGCCTTGACGGAGCCCCCAGGGACCTCGTCATCGAGTGTGAGCGCCACCAGGCCCGGCTCGATGCGGCGCCCATCGACCTGGCGGTGCTCGGCCTCGGGCGTGACGGCCACGTGGCCTTCGACGAACCCGGGTCCAGGCTGGACGCGGGGGTTCGCCGGGTGCGGCTTCACCCCACCACGCGCGCCGACGCTGCCGCCGACTTCGGCGGCGTCGAGCACGTGCCCGAAGAGGCGGTCACGGTTGGTCTGCGCACGCTCCTCCATGCGCGCGAGCTGCTGATGCTCGTGTCGGGCGAGGCGAAAGCCGAAGCCCTCCGGGCGATGCTCGATCAGGACCAGAGCCCAGACGTCCCGGCCTCGCTGCTTCGTGACCACCCGCGGCTCACGGTGGTCTGCGATTCGGCCGCGGCGCGGCTCCTGATGCCCCGCCCAAGCTGGTCGAGCAACCGCGCAGTGGTGGTCCTCGGTCACCGCCGGCCCGGGGTGAGCGCTGAGCAACGCATCTCGGACGAATCGCGCGCCCGCCTTATACGCGCGGAGCGCGAGTGCCGCCACGCGCCCCCGCGAACGATGGTCTTCACCGGCTACACCCGCACCATGCGCGGAGTGTCGGAGGCAGAGCAGATGAAGGCCGAGTGGACGATGGGGGCCATCCCGACCCTGCTCGAGGACGCGGGACGCGATACGGCCGAGAACGCATCGCGGTCGCTGCCCATCATCCGCGCCGTCGGCGACATTGCCCGGGTGACCGTGGTCACCTCCGCATGGCACCTCAGAGCCCCCTATTTCTTCGCCCCCTACCGGCTGTTCGGCCTGCACGTGTCGTTTCGCTTCACGCCCCATGGCAACTGGCCGCGCATGCTTTGGCACGAGCTGGGCGAGGCTCCCGCCATGCGGCGCGAGCGACGACAGGCTATGAGCGAGATGCGGTTGCCGACGGAGTTCGTCCTGCCTGCGCCCGACCGGCGGCCCCGATGAGCAGCAGCATGATCTTGGCCGGCCGGCTCGCCGTGCACGGGGGCCTCGCCGACGGCTGGATCGAGGTCGAGGGTGAGCATCTAGCCGGCTGGGCAACCGGGTCGCCGCCGCGCCCACCCGACGCCCGCCACGACGGCATCATCGCCGCCGGCTTCTGCGACCTGCAGGTGAACGGTGCGGCGGGCCACGAAGTGACCGGCGGACCCGAGGCGCTCGATGCGATCGACCGCCTTCTCCTCTCCCGTGGCGTAACCCGATACCTCCCCACGCTCATAAGTACGAGCTCCGCACTGGCCGAGCGGGTGGTGGAGGAGCTCGCCGAACGCGCCGCCGACCCCTCATCGCCCGTCGCGGGGGTGCACCTCGAGGGCCCCTTCATTGACCCAGCCCACGCCGGCATGCATCCGCACGATCGACTGCGGTCGCCGGATGCCGGGATCCCCGCCTACTTCGGCTCTCCGGCGGTCCGGCTGGTCACGCTGGCGCCCGAGCTCCCAGGGGCGCTCGAGCTCGTTGCGGAGCTTTCCGGGCGGGGGGTGGCGGTCGCCCTGGGGCACTCGGGCGCGAGCGCCGCGGAGGCAGAGCGCGCCGTCGACGCGGGGGCGCGCCTCGTCACCCACGTCTTCAATGCGATGGCTCCCCTGGGCCATCGTTCGCCGGGGCTCGCCGGGCTCGCGCTGGCCGACGAGCGCCTGGCGGTGGGGGTGATCGCCGACGGCGTTCACCTCGATCCCCTTGTGCTCGAGTTGGTCCGCCGCGCGGCTGGAGGCCGCACCTTCCTGGTCACCGACTCTACGGCGGCGACGGAGGCGCCCCCGGGCAGGTACCTGATGGCCGGCGTCTCGATCGAGGCGAGCGAGGACGGGGGGGCGCGCACCGGCGATGGCCGCCTCGCCGGGAGCGTCCTCACCCTCGATCAGGCGGTGCGCGGCTGGACCACGCTGACGCGGGCGACGCCTTCGGAGGCGATCGCGGCCGCAGGCGAGGTTCCAGCGGCGGCGGCCGGACTCACGGAGGGGCTCGCACCGGGCGGCTCGGCGGACCTCGTGCTTCTGGACGGTCAAGGAAGCGTGGAGCGGGTCATGTACCGCGGCCGCTGGCTTGCGTAGCGAGGGCCCGCGTGCCATGCCGAGCAACCGCGGCGACTGGCCGAGTCAGTCGGACCCGCGACCGGCGGCAAGGACGACACCGCCTCCGGGGCGGGCGTGGGACGATCACGCCGTGACGGCAGCGCCGGACTCGCCCCGGACCCCGGATCGGATCGCCCGCCACGCCGAGGGAGGACTGGCCGAGCTGGACGCGATCGGATCCGCGGAGCTGGTCCACGCGGGCGAGTGCACGTCACGCGAGCTCGTCGCCGCCGCGATCGCGCGCATCGAGGCGGCGAACCAGCGGCTCAACGCCGTCGTGCACGATCGCTTCGAGCAGGCGCTGGCCGAGGCCGACGCCGTCGATACGTCGACGCCCTTTGCCGGCGTCCCCTTCCTGTACAAGGACATCGGGGCGTTCGAGGCGGGCGAGCGGGTGACCCTGGGCATGCAGCTGCTGCGCGACCGCGACATGCTGGCGCCGTTCGGCAGCCACTACGCCGAGCGGATCAGGGCGGCGGGGTTCATTCCGCTCGGTCGCACCAACACGCCCGAGCTCGGGCTCTGCGCGACGACCGAGCCGCAGGCCTTCGGCGCAACGCGTAACCCCTGGGACCTCAGGCGCACGCCCGGCGGCTCGAGCGGCGGCGCCGCAGCCGCCGTCGCCGGCGGCCTCGTCCCCGTCGCCCACGGCAACGACGGCGGTGGCTCGATTCGCATCCCGGCGGCGGCCTGCGGGCTGGTCGGCCTGAAGCCGTCGCGGGGACGCATCTCCTGGGGGCCGGTCCTCTGGGAAGCGGACGCGGGCCTCGCCGTCGAGGGGGCCCTGACGCGAACCGTACGCGATACCGCAGCCCTGCTCGATGTGCTGGCTGCGGTCTATCCCGGCGATCCGTACGCAGCGCCTGCCCCGGACGGCCTCTGGCAGGAGCAGGTTGGCGCCGATCCGGGACGGCTTCGCATCGGCATCCTCGAGCACGCTCCCGCCGATGCCTGGCCGACTGACCCGGCCTGCGGAGACGCGGTCCGGCGCTGCGCCGCAACGCTCGAGGACCTCGGGCACGCAATCGAGGACTCCGCTCCGCAGCCGATCAGCGATGGCGCGTTTGGCGCCGGCTGGCTCGACTGGTGGGCGGTGACGGCAGCCGCTGCGACGATTGAGGCGATCGAAGCCGTGGTCGGCGCACCGATCGGAGAGGACGACGTGGAGCCCATGACCTGGGCGCTCACCGAGCGCGGACGGGCGATCTCGGCGATCGAGTTCGTTCAGCGACGGGATGAGCTCGGAGCCCTGGCCCGGATCTCAGGCGCCTGGTGGGGCGAGGGATTCGATCTGCTGTTGACCCCGACGGTCCAAGCCCCGGCACCCGTCCTCGGCAAGCTCATGGAGGGCGATCCCGCGTGCCTGCTCGAGCGACAGCTACGCTGGTTTCCGCTCACCCCGTTCGCCAATATCAGCGGGCAGCCGGCGATCTCCGTACCGGTCGGCGGCGGCGCTGACGCGCCACCTGTCGGCGTGCAGCTGATCGCCGGGCTGGGACGGGAGGATGTGCTGCTACGGGTTGCGGCACAGCTCGAGCGGGCGATGCCCTGGCGAGGCGTGGCGCCGGCGTTCGCTCACGACTAGGGTTTCAGCCATCCGACCGCAATTCCGGAGGGGAGAGCGAGATGGAAGCCACCCGAGCCGCCGGCCCCAGTGCAGGCGTCGAGCCTTACGCAAGCCGGCATGAGGCAATCGCGGCCTTCGCCGCCCACGTCAGCCGCGGCAAGGCGAACGCTCTGCATGCGATGGGCGTCGAGATCGTCGTTGGGGAGCGCGAGGGAGCGCGGTTTCGCGATGCCTACAGCGGGCGCTGGTACTGGAACTGCCATTGCAACGGCGGCGTGTTCAACCTCGGACACCGGCATCCGGCGGCGGTTCGGGCGCTCCGTGAGGCACTCGACCACCTGGATGTCGGCAACCACCACCTGATCAGCGGCTGGCGCGCCCGCCTCGGCGCGCAGTTGGCCGGCAGCACAGAGGGGGCGCTGCCCTACGCGATCCTCGCGCCTTCGGGCTCGGAGGCAGTGGATCTCGCGGTCCGCCTGTCGCGGGCCCATACCGGGCGCGAGGGGATCGTGGCGGCGCTCGGTGCCTACCACGGCATGGCCGGGTTCGGCTGGGCCGCCAGCGATCCTCGCTGGGTTGAGCCATTCGGCTATGGGCCGCCGGGCTTTGCCCACGTCCCGTTCAACGATCCCGCTGCCGTGCGGGAGGTTGTCGACCGGCAGACCGCCGCCGTCATTCTGGAGGCGATCCCGGCAACGCTCGGCTTTCCACCACCGGAGCCCGGCTACCTCGAGGCGGTCGCCGAAACTGCCCGGAAGCAGGGGGCCCTCCTGATCATCGACGAGGTGCAGACCGGCCTCGGCCGAACGGGAACCGCGTGGTACTTCCAGCAGGAGGGAATAGAGCCTGACATCCTGATCACCGGGAAGGGACTCGGGGGCGGCGTCTACCCGGTCAGCGCCGCGATGGTGAGCAGCGAGGTCGAGTCGTTCTTCGACGAGCACCCGTTCGCCTACGTTTCGACCTTCGGGGGGGCGGAACTGGGGTGCGCGGTGGCGAGCGCGGTGCTCGACGAGGTCTTACGACCCGACTTCCTCGCCAGGGTCAGAGAGCTGGGCGAGCGCTTCGAGCGCGGCCTCCGCGGCCTTCCGTTGCGGCTCCGCCGGCGTGGCCTGACGATGGGACTCGAGTTCGATGGCGAGGAAAGCGGCGTCATCGCCGCAAAGCGGCTGATCGACGCCGGCGTGTTCGCCGTCTTCGCCGAGCACGACCACTCGGTCACTCAGTTCAAGCCCCCCCTGATCCTCACCGACGCCGAAGCCGACGAGATCATCGCGACGGTCGGCGAGGCGCTCGCGTGATCGGGCGCTCGGGCGTGGCCGGCGCCGCTGCCGCCGGGTCGGCGGCCGGCGGGCTACCCGACGACGCGCTCCGCGGCCTGGACGACGACGTTGAGGCCGCGCTCGGCGCTGGCGAGGAGTCGGCACTCCCGATCCTCGGTTACGGGGAGATCTCTCTGGTGCTCGGATGGCCGCCCGAGGATCCCCGGTTCGCCTGCAAGAGGCTGCCTGTCTTCCCCACCCGCCCCCGGTTCGACGCTTACGGGCGCATCCTGGACGCCTACCTCGACGCGCTGCGGGGAGCCGGCATCAGGACGGTCGAGACCGAGCTGCGACCCGTGATCCGGGAGGACGGAACGGTCGCCGGCTATGTGGTGCAGCCGGCCCTGCCCGCCGATCAGCTCGCCCCGGCCATTCTCGGCCGCGAGGACCCGGATCCCGGACACCCACTCGTCGCGGCCGTGGTCGCCGCCACAGCAGCCGCGGTCAGCCCCAAAGTGGGGCTGGACGCGCAGCTTGCCAACTGGACCTGGGACGACTCCGTGCTCGCCTATCTCGACGTGTCCACCCCGCTGCTGTGGTCCGACGAGGGGCGCCCGCTGCTCGATCTCGGGCTGCTCTCGCGCGCCATCCCCTGGGCGCTTCGGGGAGCGCTGCGGCGCCTGGTGGTTCCGGGAATCGTCGAGACCTACCGCGATCTGCGCAAGGTCTACCTCGACCTGTGCGGGAACCTGATCAAGGAGCGCCTCGACCGTTGGCTGCCGGCCTTCCTGGAGCAGGTGGCCCGCCATCTGGACCCCCCACTCACCGCCGCCGAGGTTCATCGCTACTACCGATCCGACGCCCGGCTCTGGGGGATGCTGCTGTCGATCCGCCGGCTCGACCGCGCCTGGCAGCGTCGCGTCCGCCGCCGGCCGTATCCGTTCCTGCTGCCGGGGAAGATCGAGCGCTGACGAGTCCCCGTCCAAGCCTCTTCGCTCCGCCGACCGCTATCCGGTCAGGTCGCACACCAGGTCATCCGTCGTCGACGAACTCGCGCAGCGCCGTCCCGCCATCGCCGATCAGCGGCTGGCCGTGCGCGAACAGGAGGTTGTCGAAATCCAGCTCGAGGAGGGCGCGAAGCGACTCGCGCAGGCGGGCCCGTACCGCCGAAGGGTCATCACCCATCAGGAATCCCGGCACGAACGCGAGTCCTCCGCCACGTGGACGCGTCAGGCCGTCCGCGAACGCGAGTGCGCCGCCCGGTGTCGTCCGGATGTGGATCGCGGTGTCATCCGGGCAGATGGCTCCCACCTGGTGTGCGGTGATCCCCGGCTCCAGCTCCTCGCCGAAGGCAAAACCCTCGACCTTGGGGCCGCGCTCAAACTCGTGCAGGCCGGGTTCGCTGCAGCGAACCCGGCACCCGAAGGCCTCCACGTAGCGCTCGCTGTGACGGAGATGGTGGCGGTTGGTGAGGACGATCTGCCCTGGGGTCCCTCGTTGCTCAAACCACTCGAGGCCCTCGCGGGGCACCATCGGGTCGAGGAGGATCCGGGCGGGCTCGATGTAGTACGAGTCGACGGGCAGCCTGATCTTCGGGTGGATCGCCGTCCAGTGGAAGACGCCGGGGAGCACCTCGCGGATCGGCCGGTGCGATGCGAGCTCGAGTGAGAGGGGGCGAAGGAAGTGCGGCCACGCCGAGCCCGCGAGCTGGATGCCGAAGCGAGCATGGCGGCTGAGGCGATCGAACAGAGCCATGGTCAGGACGCGAGTCGCCGGCGCAGGATCTTGCCGGTGGAATTGCGCGGGATCTCGTCGGTGAAGACGATCTCGCGTGGGACCTTGAACCGCGCGAGGTTCGCCTTGACGTGCCCCTTGAGGTCCTCCTCGGTGGGGTTGGCGTGGCGCTCGGCAACAACGTAGGCCTTGAGGCGCTGCCCGAATTGCTCGTCCTCAACCCCGAGCACGGCTACGTCGGCTACGTCCGGGTGGCGGGTGAGCGCTTCCTCGACCTCTCCGGGAAAGACATTCTCGCCGCCGCTGACGATCATGTCGTCCTCGCGCCCGTCGATGAACAGCCGGCCCTGCGAATCGAAGTGGCCAAGGTCACCGCTGCTCATCAGTCCCGCGACGGTGTCCTTCCCGCCGCCGCCTGAGTAGCCCTCGAAGACCATCCCCCCACCGATGAAGATTCGGCCGGTCTCGCCGGCAGGGAGCTCCGCGTCCTCCTGGTCGAGGATGCTCACCGTCGTGCCCTGGGGTGGGCGCCCAACCGTGCCAGGCGCCACGCGCAGATCCTCGGGTGTTGCGATCGCGCCGAAGCCCGTCTCCGTGGTGCCGTAGAGGTTGTAGACGATGTCGCCGAAGCGATCAGTGGCTTCGCGGGCAAGCTCGACCGTCATCGGCGCAGCGGCCGAGATCACGACGCGTAACGAGGACCGGTCGTAACGATCGCCGACCTGATCCGGAAGCTCGAGGATTCGCTGCAGCATCACCGGCACGGCGATCAGCGTCGTAACCCCGTGCTCGTCGATCGCGCTGAGCGTTGCCTCGGCCTCGAACCGGCGCCGCACCACCATCGTGGCGCCGAGGAACATCGCCACCCCGAGATAGGCGAGCCCGAAGCCGTGAAAGAGGGGCGGCGCAATCAGGATCCTCTCGCGGGCATTGAGTGGCACCCGGGAGAAGAAGGTTGTCATCGGCCCGAGCAGCGAGCGAACAGACAGTGAGCGTGGAGCGCCCTTCGGAGTCCCGGTCGTGCCGGAGGTGAGGATGATCAGGCGCCCCTGGGTTCGGGTCGCCGGCCGGGGGGGCTTCGATGATTCGTGGGCGGCGATCAGGGTGTCCAACGTCATCCCGGCCTGATCGCCTTCCGCCCAAGCAAGTACGCGATCGCCTTCGAAGCCGGCCTCGTCGAAAGCGGACCCGAACTCCTCGTCGAGAATCGCCGTGCCCGGCCTCTCTCTTTCCAGCACCTGGGCGAGCTGTGGGCCGGCGAACTCGGTGTTGAGAAGCAGCACGTCGACTCCGAGCCGTGAGCCGGCGAGGAGGGCCTCCACGAAGCCGCGGTGGTTGCGGCACATCACCGCCAATCCGCTCGTCGTGACGTCGCACTCCTCAATGAGCGCCGAGGCGAGACCACGGGCGCGGCGATCCAGCTCCCCATAGGTGAGCTCTCCGCGCTCGTCGACGATCGCCGGCTGGTCGGGCCAGCGGGCAGCGCTCGCCGCAGCCAGCGCGGCCGCACCCGTCCCGTGCTGAAGCGGCGCCGCGAGCAGGCGCGCGAGGCGGTCCGGACGGACCGGCCGCAGCACGCCGTTTCGCACCAGCGCCGCGACGGCGCGCGGCGCGAGGGCCGAAAGCGAGGCGGCCTCGCGAACGGCCGAGCTCGCGCGGCCCGGGGCCCCGGCGCTCACGGCGCCGGTTCGCCCCCACCCGAGGACCCGAGTCCGCCGGGGAGCGGCGAGACCTCGCCGGAGCGCTCGTGCGCTTCCTCGTCGTCTCTGGGCTCGGGGACGCGCGGCACGCTGGCCGCTCGGGCGCTCGCGCGCGAGTCGGTCGTCAAGCGGTAGACGAACGAGTTCGCCAACTCCCAAGGCCCGCGCGCGGCTTGCAGCGCGGGCACGGTGAGGCTCACCCACCAGGGCTCGATCTCGCGCGGCCGCTCGACGATCGCCCGGCAGACCAGGCCAGCCGCCTGATCGGGGCTCAGGCCGGGCATATTGCGAAAGATCGGCGTGGGGTCGCTCATCCGAGTGTGAACCAGTGCCAGGTAGATTGATGTGCAGGTGACACCGTCCCGGCGCATCTCCGGGGCGAGGCATCGCAGCCAGACGTCGAAGGCAGCCTTGGAGGAGAGGTATGCCGCCCAGCGAGGGGTCGGGGGAATCCGCACACCCATCGTGGAGACGTTGACGATGTGGCCCTCGCCGCGCTCGCGCATCGAGGGCAGGAGCGCCAGCACGAGCCGGACCGGCCCGAGATAGTTGATGTTGATCGTCCGCTGGAAATCGTGGAAGCGCTCGTATGAGAGCTCGATCGAGCGGCGAATCGACTTGCCCGCATTGCTCACCAGCACGTCGACCCGGCCATGCTCGTCTAGCAGATCGGCGGCCAATTCCTCCACGGCATCGGGGTCGGCGAGGTCACAGGTGTGGACATGAGCGGTCCCTCCGAGCTTTGCGATCTGCTCGGCGAGCTCCTCGAGCCGCTCGCGGGAGCGGGCGACCAGCACGACCCTCGCTCCGGCCGTCCCCAGTCGCAACGCGGTCGCCGCCCCGATCCCATACGACGCGCCGGTTATCAACACCACCTTCCCCTCCACCGCTTCGCGCAGGCGCTCCTCGCCGGGGGCTCCTCCAGGGTTCATGAACACGCGCGCGAGGGCACGCGAAGCGAGCCGGATCGGAAGCGGACCTCGAAGGTCGTCTTGCTCCTCAGCGCGCTCCATCGCGGGTCTCCTCGAAGGTCATCTCTCCATCGATTGCCCGACCACCCATGTCGCGAACGAGCCAGGGCCGCATGGTGACCTGACCATAAGCTCTGTGCAGGGTCGCGTCATCCGCACTTTCCCGCTGAGTTTGCGTCGGTTCGCAACGGAGGGTCAGCCCCTGATGCGTGCCTCGTGCCCGGCCCATTCGCGCTCGCGGAGCTCGTACTTCTGGACCTTGCCCGTCGAGGTCTTGGGCAGCTCGGCGACGAACTCGACCGCCTTCGGCGCCTTGTAGCGCGCGATGCGCGCGCGACATACGTCGATCAGCTCGTCCTCCGTGGCCTTCTCGCCGGGCTTCAAGACCACGAACGCCTTGGGTCGCTCCCCCCACTTCTCGTCCGGCACGCCGACCACCGCGGCCTCGAGCACCGCGTCATGGGAGACGATCGCCTGCTCGACCTCGACTGTCGAGACGTTCTCGCCACCCGAGACCACCACGTCCTTGGCCCGATCGCGCAGCTCGACGTAGCCGTCCGGATGCATCACGCCGAGGTCGCCGGAGTGAAACCAGTCGCCGGCGAATGCCCGCGCGGTCGCATCCTCGTCGGCGAAGTAGCCCTTCATCACGTTGTTCCCACGCATCACGATCTCGCCCATCGTCTCGGCGTCCGCGGGCACGTCGTGCATCTGCTCATCCACCACGCGAAGTCGGTCCGCCGAGAGCATCCCGACGCCCTGCCGAGCCAGGAGCCGGGCCCGTCTTTCGGTCTCGAGCCCTCCCCAACCCGGCTGCCACTCGCACACCGAGTACGGGCCGTAGGTCTCGGTCAGCCCGTAGACGTGGATGATCCGCGCCCCCAGCGCCTCGAACTGGGCGATCGTGGTCGGGCTCGGCGGGGCTCCCGCGGTCGTCACCACCAAAGGCCGCTCGAGTGGCCTCGCCGAGTCGGCGGTTGCGATCGCGGTGAGCACCGTCGGGGCGCCGTTCAGGTGCGTGATCTGCTCTCGCTCGATCAGCTCCCAGATCCGCTCCCCCCGGACCGCTCGAAGGCATACGTGCCGTCCGCCGATCGCCGTCACGCCCCAGGTCGTACACCAACCGTTGCAGTGGAACATCGGGAGCGTCCATAGATAGACGGAGGCCGGGGTGTGCTCGGAATGGATCACCTCCGCGAGCGCGTTCAGGTATGCGCCACGGTGCGTATACATGACGCCCTTGGGCCTCCCGGTGGTGCCCGAGGTGTAGTTGATCGCGATCGTCGCCAGCTCATCACCGGCCGTCCAGTCGAGCGGCTCGTCCGACCCCCTCTCCAGCAGGTCCTCATACCGAGGGCCGTCGAGCTCGCCAAAGGCGCCCGGGCCCGCGAGTGGATCCAACACCGTCACGATCTCCCGCACGGTCTCAAGGTCGCCGGCCACGGGCTCGAGGGCGGGCCGAAGCTCGGCGTCGGCCACCAGCAGCTTCGCGCCCGAGTGATCGCAGATGTAGCGGACCTCTTCCGACGACAGCCGCGTGTTGATCGCGACCAGTACCGCGCCGGCGAGCGGCACCGCGAAGTGCGCGATCAGCATCTCCGGGATGTTGGGACACAGGTAGGCCACGCGATCGCCTGCTCCGATGCCCCAGGCGCGCAGACCGCGCGCGAGGCGCGTCGCCTCTCGGGCGAAGCCCCGATAATCCAGGCGGCGCTCCCCATGGACTATCGCCGTCTTGTCCGGGAAGACCTCGGATGAGCGCTCGAGAAAGCGGAGTGGCGTGAGAGGTGCCTGGGATGGGGACATGGCGGCTCCTTGCACCGTTTCAGATCCACTCGAGGATCGGGCCGAATAGGACGATCGAGGCGGCGACGAGGGTCGCCATCCAGCCGACGAACCGCGCCTGCCGGCGAACGTCGCGCATGTCGAATACGTAAGCCGCGACGAGGAAGAACCACAGATAGCCGAAGATCACGATTCCGAGCACGAAGGGGACGTTCCAGAACCAGTACTCCCAGTGGAAGTAGCCCGTCGCGTGCAGCAGCACCTCGACGAAGGTGGCGAAGATCGAGTAGACAAGCCCTATTGCGAGGCGGTTCGGCATTCCGAGGATCCGGGCGCCGGGCTCGGGAGGAAGCGTCTTCACGTAGATCACCCCGCCGATCGCGAACATGAACGAGATCTCGATCGTGAGGCCGATCAGGATCAGGTAGGAGGTGTCGCCAGTTACCGTCCACAGCGCGGCGCGACCGGTGAAGTGGAGGATCAGTGAGTTGGCGATCTCGTTCACCCAGTCCGCGAGCCAGAAAGCGAGCCCGGCGAACACGATGTCGTAGCGGCGGCGCTCGGTCTCCTGTGCATAGACGTAGAGGACGAAGGCGAGGAGCGCGACCGTGTACCACTTGAAGGTCGAGGGGTCCCGCAGGAGCTCCTGCGCCTCGCGGGTGAAGTCGGTGACCGCGGCGATCGTCGCAGCCTATGGCTGTCAGCGATGCGACCACCGGGCCACGCCGGTCAGGCGGCGACCAGCTTCCACGAGGTGAGGCCCGCTGTTGCGGGCCAATGTCGGAGTAGCGGGGTCCGCGGGCAGTCAACCCGTGGTCAAGTCTCCGCCGCCTGAGCGGCTTCCTGCGCGTCCACCCGCGGCTCCGGCGGCTCGATCGCCAGGTGGGGGAGCATGCGCTCCATCCACGAGGGCAGCATCCAGGTCGCCTTTCCGAGCAGCTCGAGGGTCGCCGGGACCAGCAGGCTGCGGACGACGAACGCGTCGAGGAACACAGCGCCGGCGAGGCTGACCCCGAACATCTTCACGACGCGCTCGTCGATCAGGACGAACGACAGAAAGACGCATACCATGATCGTCGCGGCCGCGGTGATCACGCGCCCGGTCGACGCGAGGCCCTTCGTCACCGCCTTGGACGCGTCCCGCTCATGGGTCCAGTGCTCATGGATGCGCGAGACGAGGAACACCTCGTAGTCCATCGACAGGCCGAATACGATCGCGAACAGCATCACGGGTATGAAGGAGTCGATCGGCCCCGGCTCGACCCCGAACAGTCCGCCGAGCCACCCGTGCTGGAAGACCGCCACCACGAGGCCCAGCGACGCCCCGATCGACAGCAGGTTCATCAGCGCGGCCTGCAGCGGGATCAAGAGCGAACGGAACACGAAGAGCAGCAGGAGCGCCGAAAGCAGGACCACGATTCCGATGAACACGGGGAGCTTGCCGGCAAGCACGTGGCTGAAGTCGATCTGCCCCGCCGTCACGCCCCCGATCAGGACCGTGGCGCCGGTTGCGCTCTCGACCGGCGGGAGCGTGGAGTCTCGGAGGCGGGTGACGAGTTGGGTCGTGGCCTCGTCCTGGGGGGCGGACGTCGGATAGGCGAGCAGAACCGCCGTGCGCCCGTCGGGCGACAGACGCGGCGGCGTGACCGACGCGACGCCGGAATCCTGGCTGAGGGTCGACGACACCTGGGCGAGCGCCGCCTTGTCTCCTGGCTTTGGAAGGGTCGTGACGACCTGGAGCGGACCGTTGAAGCCCGGGCCGAAGCCCTCGGCCAGCAGGTCGTAGGCCTTGCGGGTCGTCTGTGACGGCGGGTCGTTGCCGGCGTCGCTCGAGCCGAGGCGCATCGTCAGCACGGGGGCGACGAGAACAAGCATGATCGCGAGACCCGTAGCCGCGGCCGGCCAGGGATGGCGCTGGATCAATCCCGACCAGCGGACCCAGAAGCCGGTGGGCGCGGCGGCTCGGTCGGCGCTCGGCAACCGCTTGCGGGCGCGGCGACCGTGGCGCCCGATCCTGGCGCCGAAGCGGGACAACAGCGCGGGCAGGACCGTGAGCGCCGCGATGAGGGTCAGGAGGACGGCGAGGGAGGCGGCCACCGCGACCCCGTAGAGGAAGCTGACGCCGAGCGCGAACATGCCCATCAGGGCGATGATCACCGTCACTCCGGCGAAGACGATCGCGCGCCCGGCGGTATCCATCGCCGCCAGCACGGCCGCATCCGGCTCAGCGCCCGCGCGGTAGTTCTCTCGGAATCGGGTGACGATGAACAGGGAGTAGTCGATCCCGACCCCCAGGCCGATCATCACCGCCAGCTCGGTGGCGAAGTCCGGCATGTCGAGAATCTGCGATCCGAAGGCGATCAGCCCGACCCCGGTCCCCAGGCCGAGGAGTGCGGTGATGATCGGCAGCCCCATCGCGACGAGCGAGCCGAAGGTGATCAGGAGCACGACGATTGCGGCAAGCACCCCGATCGCGGTGGTGAACCCGAATGACGGCTGCTGGGCCGTTTCGATCGCCTGCCCTCCCAGCTCCACCTGAAGGTCGTTGGACCGGGCTCCCTGGCCGAGCGAGATCACCTGGTCGATGGCGGACGTGGGAAGCTGGTTGGCGCGCTGGTCGAAGTTGACCGTCGCGAAGGCGATGCGGCCGTCCTTGGAGATCGCGTCGGACCCGGCCGGGCTGAAGGGGCTGATCACGCTGCTCACATGGGGCACCTGGGCCACCTGCCGCAGCATCGGCGTGATCTGCGAACGGATCGAGGCGGCGTCGACGCGCCCGGACTTGGCCTGGAACACGATCTGATCGGTGTCGCCAGCCTCGGACGGGAACTCGCGCTGCAGCACGTCCAGCGCCCGCTGGGTGTCGGTCCCGGGAAGCGAGAAGTTGGTCGCCTGCCTGGTTCCGACGGCGTGCGCCCCGATCGAGACGCCGACGAGAACGACTACCCAGGAGATCAGGATGATCCGGCGGTGTCGGATGGCGGTCCGGGCGATGCGCGCAACGATGCCGAGGTCCGCGCCTGTCCCAGTTCGAGTCACCATCGACTCAGGATTAGCACTCACCTCCTTGAACCTCATCCGGTCACCATACGCAGGCGGCAATCGATCAACGCGGGTGCTTGCCCTTGTCCCACGCCTGCCAGGCGAAAGAGTGCCCACAGGCCGGGACCGATGTTGAGCGCGTATTGGGCCGGGGCCTATTTTGGCCGAGGTCACCGATCGCGGAAGATTCGGGCATGACCGAAGGGACGGAGATCGAGGTCACCTTTCTCGAGCCCCTCGACATCCACGCCGAGCCTCTTCCGCAGGAGTTCTCCGAGTCGCGACTGCGGCGGTCACTCCTGGTTCTCGCGGCCGTCGCCGCGGCGGTCGTCGCGCTTCTCCTCCTGCTGCCAGGCCTCAGCTCACTCAGGGACAGCTTCGCCGGCGCCCAGGCAGGTTGGCTGGCGCTCGGCGCCGTCCTCGAGCTCCTCTCCTGCGCCTCTTACGTACTCGTCTTCCGGGCGGTGTTCTGCCAGCGGATGAGCCTGCGAACGAGCGCCGAGATCGGCCTTTCCGAGCAGGCGGCGAACTCCCTGCTGTCTGTCGGCGGTGCGGGCGGCCTGGTGCTCGGCGCCTGGATCCTTCGTCGTGGTGGGGTTCCGGCCGGGCAGATCGCGCGCCGCACTGTTGCCTTCTTCCTCCTGACCAGCCTCGCCAATGTCGGCTTTCTCGCCCTCGGCGGCTTGGCGCTCGTAACCGGGGCCCTTGCCGGACCGTCCGATCGCTGGCTCCTTGGTGCCGTCCCGGCACTGGTCGGGATCGGGGCGATCGTCCTGGCGGTAGCGGCGGGAGCGGCGGCGCGGGCACTCGGCCCGCGCTCGGCGCGCCCGAGGGTCCAGGCGACGTTGCGGGCGATGGGTGAAGGAGTCAGCGAGGCGGGGGCGCTCCTGCGCTCCCCGGCGATGGCAATCGGCTCCGCCGGATACATGCTCTTCGACATCGCCGTGCTCGGCGTCTGCTTTCCCGCCTTCGGCAACCCGCTTCCGCCGGTCGACGCCCTCCTGCTCGCCTACATCATCGGACAGCTCGGCGGGCTCATCCCGCTACCGGGCGGAATCGGCGGCCTCGACCTGGGATTGCTCGGAGCCCTGGTGCTGTACGGCATCAACGCGACCGATGCGGCGACCGCGGTCATCGCCTACCGGGGTCTGCTCCTCGCCGTTCCCGCGGCGGTCGGACTTCCTGCCCTGGCGTCCTTGCGGGTGCGGCTGCGCAAGGAGGACCACGACATCCGCGCGTGCGCACCCGGGCAGGAGGTCGAAGTGCTTGGCGCGGGGCGGATCACAATGGCGCTGCCCATTCCGCGGTCGCCCGACTGAGCTTCCGAGGATATGCATGCGAAGCGCCCGTAAGGGGTCCCGCTTCCGGGATTTCAGTGCGGCGTCGGCAATGGCCGTACGATCGCTTGGACCGCCCACGACGATGAGTCTTCGTCTCGCGATCGGTCACTACCTGTGGCAGAGCAGCCTGCAGAAGGAAGGAGAGCCCGATGTCAAGCTCGATGGTGAACTTCATCGCGATCATCGTCCGTCGCCGCGGTGCGATGGGCTTGAAGCCATGCTGATCTACTCGATGGGCGTCTCGGTGGACGGCTTCATCGCCGACCGCGAGGGCGCGTTCTCCTGGTCGGCGCCTGACGAGGAGCTGTTTCGCTTTCACACTGCGCAGGTACGCGAGCTCGGCGGCTATCTCCTCGGCCGCAGACTCTACGAGACGATGCTGGTCTGGGAGACGGACCCGTCGCTGCGCGACACCGAGCTCGACGCCGCGTTCGCCGACGCCTGGTGCGCGATCCCGAAGGTTGTCTTCAGCCGCACGCTCGACAGCGTCCAGGGCAACGCCACCCGGCTCGCCGAGGCGTCCGTGGCCGAGGAGGCCGCTGCGGCGCTCGACGCGACCGACAGGGACGTCGGGATCGGCGGCGCCGGCCTGGCCGCGGCTGCGATCGAGCTCGGCCTCGTCGACGAGCTGCGCATGTTCCGCAATCCGGTCGTCATCGGTGGCGGCACGCCGTTCCTGCCGCCGGTCACCGAAGACGTCCCGCTGGACCTGATCGAGACCAGGACGTTCGGCTCGCGCGTGATCTACGAGCGCTACGGGCGCGCGTAGCCTGTGACCGATGGGTAGCCAGCGAGTACCCGGTGGGGTAGTGCACAGGTTGCCTTCGGACCTGCGCCAGGCGCTGCTTGCCAACACCCCGGCCCTCGACGCGTGGAAAGACATCACCCCCTTGGCCCGCAACGAGTTCATCTGCTGGGTCGAGGATGCCAAGCAGGAGACGACCCGAGAGCGTCGCATCAGCCGCACTCAGGAAGAGCTCGAGGAAGGCCAGCGTCGACCCTGTTGCTGGCCTGGATGCAAGCACCGCGAGCACACCGGCAGGTAGCGGCCTGCTCTGGTCGAACTGGGTCGGCGAGGATGCACTCGCCCAGGGCGAGCCGCCGGCGATCGTCTCGTGGCCCATCCACAACCACAGCGTCGGCGGCGGCTGAGACCCGCGCCTTCAAGGCGCCGGCGCCGATGAGTTTCGTGCGATCGTGAGGTCTTAGGGTCGGACCGCGTATGAGCGCGGCGGAGCCAAGCGACAACCGCGACTGGAGGCAACATGCCAGGTGAGATCGTTCACATCGAGATTCCGGCGGATGACACCGGGAAGGCTCAGGAGTTCTGGGGCTCGCTGCTCGGCTGGGAGTTCCAGGCCTTTCCCGGCCCGTTCGAGTACCACATGGCCCGGCTCAGCGAGCAGCAGGGGGCGGCGATCACCAACATGGAGCAGGGCAAGAAGGGCATGCGCGCCTACTTCCTGGTGGACGACATCAACGCGGGAGCCGCGCGCGTGAAGGAGCTCGGCGGCGAAGCCAACGACCCGAGCCCGGTCCCGCAGATGGGATGGTTCTCAACCTGCAAGGACCCCCAGGGAAACGAGTTCGGACTCTGGCAGAGCGACACGTCCGCACCGACTCCAGAGGGGTAGGTGCAGGATTGCCGATCTGACGTGTTGTGATGTCTTGACGTAGAACTACGGCATGCCCGCGGCCGAGGCCACGATCGTCGATGCGGGTGGGCGCGATTTGCGCGTGTCCAACCCGAGTCGGGTGATCTTCCCGGCGACCGACCGATCGGGCCCGGCCACGAAGCTCGACATCGTCGAGTACTACCTCGCGGTCGAGGACGGCATCATGCGCGCGCTCGAGCAGCGGCCGACGACGCTCGAGCGCTGGCCGAAGGGCGTCCACCCGGGCATCGTGCTCTCGACGCGCGAGAAGGGTGGTGGCGACGCCTTCTTTCAGAAGCGGATCCCACGTGGCGCCCCGGACTACGTGCGGACCGCGCGGATCGAGTTCCCATCGGGCCGTCACGCGGATGAGATCTGTCCCACGGAGGTGGCCGTCGTCGGCTGGGCGGCCCAGATGGGCACGATCACGTTTCACCCCTGGCCGGTTCGCAGCGACGACGTCGACCATCCGGACGAGCTGCGCATCGACCTCGACCCGCAGCCGGGCACGGACTTCGCGGATGCGGTGCGCGTCGCTGGTGAGGCGCGCGTCCTCTTGGACGAGCTCGGCTACACCGGCTTTCCGAAGACGTCGGGAGGCCGAGGGGTCCATATCTACCTCCGGATCGCGCCACGCTGGACCTTCACCGACGTTCGCCACGCCGCGATCGCCTTCGGGCGGGAAATGGAGCGGCGGCTACCGGGGCAGGTGACGACCAAGTGGTGGAAGGAGGAGCGCGGCGAGCGCATCTTCGTCGACTACAACCAAAACGCCCGCGATCGCACGATCGCCTCCGCATACAGCGTGCGGCCGAAGCCCGGCGCGCCGGTGTCCGCGCCGCTTACGTGGGACGAGCTTCCCGAGGTCGCGCCCGAGGACTTCACGGTCGAGACCATGCCCGCGCGCTTCGCCGAGATCGGCGACCGTCACGCCGACAATCGACAGCGAAGCCCACTCGCTGCAGCCGCTGCTGGACATGTACAAGAGGGACACGACCGAGGGAGAGGCCGACATGCCTTACCCGCCTGACTATCCGAAGATGCCGGGAGAGCCGAAGCGGGTTCAGCCTTCGCGGGATCGCGACCGCCGGCGAGTCATGACCTCGGTGGGTCTAGCGCGACTGCGGCAGCTTGGCCGCGCCGCGGGCGGTCACGGGAGCGGATGGCGGCGGCACGACCGGCCCGATGTCCCCGTCCGGCGCCTCGTCCAGGTCGATGATCACCGGCGCGTGATCGCTCGGGCCGCTTCCCTTCCGGGCTTGCCGGTCCACCCATGCCGCTCGAACGCGTCCGGCGACCGGCGCGCTGGCCAGCACGAGATCGATCCGCATCCCCAGGTCCCGATGGAACATCCCCGCCCGGTAGTCCCAGTAGGTGAAAACCCGCTCGTTCGGCCAGCGATCGCGCACGACGTCACGCAGACCCAGCGCCAGTAGCTCGGCCAGCGCCGCACGCTCCGGCGCAGTTACGTGAGTCTGGCCAACGTAGGCGGCCGGATCGAACACGTCCTCGTCGGTCGGCGCGATGTTCATGTCGCCACAGAGAACCGTCGCCTCCGGGCCGTCGGCGACCAGCTTTCGCAGCGCGGCGAGCCACGCGAGCTTGTACTCATAGTGCTCCGAGCCCGGCTCGCGCCCGTTCGGTACGTACACCGAGACCACTCGAATCCCGCCACACGTGGCGGATACCGCCCGTGCCTCCGGGTGCGGGAAGCCCGGCCCGTCGGCCAGACCCGGCACCGGGTCCTCCACCCCCACTCGCGACAGGATCGCCACCCCGTTCCACGTCGCCTCGCCGTGAAGCGCGACGGCGTAGCCACGGTCAGCGAGCTCGTCGCCAAGCAGCTCGGCGAATGCTTCGTCCGCGAGCTTTGTCTCCTGCAGGCAGACCACATCCGGTTGCCGCTCATCCAGCCACGGCAACAGCCGGGGCACTCGCTGCTTGACCGAGTTCACGTTCCAGGTCGCGATTCGCACCGGACCCACGCTATCGGCCTCGCCCGCCCACGCGGCTCGCCCGGTGCGATGGCCATTGCGCGACCAGCGCAATCGGTGCCCGAGTCGTGCCCACCCACAGTGCGATCCAGGCCGCGAAAAGCACGAAACCCCCGCGCTG
>CAVRGF010000010.1:0-120435 GCA_963720685.1 uncultured bacterium
TAGGCCTCGGCGAGGAGCGGCGGCGACGGCGCGCAGTGCTCTGGCGCCTCCTTTATCGCGTAGAGCGGGAGCGGTAGAAGCTTCGTTGGGTGGCCGTTTACTGAGAAGGCTGAGAGGTTGCGCTGGAGTCTCGTCAGGCCGTCCTTTCTCGAACCGCTTACCGCGATCCAAGCGTGCAAAGCAACGTCTCACACTAGCTCCAGGGCTCGGCGCGGCGCATCCGCACTACGCCGCGTGCCTGGCGCGGGTAACTACCTAAGCAGGCCGGGGGGTCCGGGGCTCAGCCGACCGGAATCGGCGCAAACAACTGATTCAAAGAGCAACCCCTACGCCGTGTCTGGGGCGGGCGCCCAGGGAATCGCCCAGTTCATGCCTGCGACAGCTCGTGCCTACGGCCTTCGGAACCCGTTCGACGCCTCTGCCGCCATCAACGCCCAAGCGCACCTGGTGTCGGACCTGATCCGCCAGTTCGGCTCCGTCTCGCTCGCCCTCGCCGCCTACAACGCCGGGCCGGCGCCGGTCGCTGCCTGCCACTGCGTCCCGGAGATCCCCGAGACACAAGCCTACGTCGCCCGCATCCTGGGCCTGCTCGGCGGCGCGGGAGCTTCCGCTCCCAGGTGGCCGTGAGCCCGCTTGCGAATCCCTAGCTGGGCGGCTGCAAGACAAGAACGCGCCACTGGGCCGTTCCAGCTCCGCTTTGGTACAACGCGAAGGGTCCCCGGGCTCAGTCGGCGCGCTTGGTCGAGCGTTTTGCGTGCCCGTTGCTACGCGCGGCCGTGGGCCGCTTCGCCCGGCCGCTGCGCGCGGCCCAGACCTCGTCCAGGAAGGACGCGATCTCCTCGGTGAGACGCTCGGGGCGCAGGCGCAACTCCACGATCGAGTCGGCCTCCAGCAGCCGGCCATTCGGCAGCTCCTCGGCGAGCATGCCGGCGTCGGTGAAGGGGTGAACGGGGTCGCGCTGGTGACCGAGCACCAGGGTCGGCGCCTGGAACGTGCGCCGCTCGGTGCGGTGCGGGGCGATGCGCCCGAAGAACAGCCCCTGCACCAGGGCGCCGCCAGGGGCGGGCTCCTGGCGGATCAGGTCGAGCAGAACGTTGCCATAGTGGGGAAGGAGCCGCCGCGGCACCGCGCGCGCGGCCTGCGCGAGCAGCTTCATCACGGGCTCGCCGAACGTCAGCGCGACGAGTACGGGCGTGAAGGTGAGCGCGCTGGGAAGGAGCCCGTTGTCGAGCACGGGCATCTCGATCACCATCCCGCGCAATCGCTCCGGCGCGGCTGAGGCCATCTCCAGAGCCGTGTTGGCCCCGAGCGAGGTGCCCATCACCACGGCCTGCTCGATCTGCAGGTGGTCCATCAGCGCGATCACCTGCGCGGCGAAGAAGGCCATCGAGTAGCGCCACATGTCCCGCGGGCGGTCCGATTCGCCGTGGCCGAGCAGATCGACCGTGATCACACGATTCCCGCGGGCGGCGAGGTCCTCGGCCAGCGGCCGGTGCATCTCCTGGGACAGGAGCAGACCGTGGATGAGGATCAGCGGGCGCTTGCTCGCCGATGCGCGCCCCGCTGTCCGCCCGCGCCCGCCCGCTGGGGTGACGGCGGCGGGGCCGCCGCCGAACTCGGTGTAGGCGATGCGCTGTCCCTCGAACTGGAAAGCGGACATTGGGCTGCTGATCGCGTCCTTTGCTACCGGTGGCTCACTTAGCGCCGCTTGAGGCGCCCAGTGACTCGCCGGCGCTGCGAACCGCCTTGCGAAGGAAGTCGTACTGCGTCTCGACCAGTCGATCCGCCATCTTCAGGGCCGAATCGACGATCTCCTCGCGCTGTGAGGGTCCCTCGCCTTCCTCGAGCGTCTTGTCGACGGCGTCGGTGAACTTGCGCACCGCCTCAATCGCGGCCTCCTGGCCCTGCTTGATCTCTTCGAGCAGCTCCTCGGACAGCTCCGTCGGCCTATCAGCGATTGCCATCGTTACCCCTTCCTGACCGCGCCAAGAGCGCGGTCGCGTCGGTATTGCTCATCGCCGATCATCGCCCGACGATTTCTCCTCGACATCCGTAGGAAGTACCGCCTCTGCAACAAAGAGCCATTAGATGGAGTTTCCGTTCGGCTGGGGCCGAATGGTCGCGCCGCCAATCGCACCCGCTCCGCAACGGGAGAGCTCCAAGCCGATCATCCACCAGGTGAATGGTTCTACGGTCCCGGTTTCCCAGCTTGGGGTCCCGGC
Source organism: uncultured bacterium (assembly GCA_963720685.1). Taxonomy (GTDB): domain Bacteria; phylum Actinomycetota; class Thermoleophilia; order Solirubrobacterales; family 70-9; genus AC-56. Next base: position 2,223 of record CAVRGF010000010.1, read on the forward strand.
GCGGCCCCGCGGATGATCGAGCCGCGCTAGCGTCCGTCCATGCTGAGCGATCCTGCGCGGCGTCGGGCATGACCGAACTCGTCGTCCAGGCCCGTGCGCTCCGCAAGTCCTACGGCGAGCGCGAGGTCGTCCGCGGGATCGACCTCGATGTCCAGGCCGGCGAGATCTTCGCCTTCCTCGGACCGAACGGCGCCGGCAAGACGACGACCGTTGAGATGCTCGAGGGCTACCGCTCGCGCGACACCGGCGAGGTGGCGGTGCTCGGCGAGGATCCGGCCAGTGCGGGCCGTGAGTGGCGCTCGCGGATCGGCGTCGTCCTCCAGAGCTGCACGATGCCCGGCGAGCTAACCGTCGGCGAGCTGCTCGGGCTCTACGCGAGCTACTACCCCCACGCAAACTCGGTCGAGGAGACGCTCGAGCTGGTCGGCTTGGCAGAGCAGCGCCAGGTTCGCGCCCAACGCCTCTCCGGCGGCCAGCAACGCCGCCTCGATGTCGGGCTGGCCCTGATTGGCGATCCGGAGCTGGTCTTCTTGGATGAGCCGACGACCGGCTTCGATCCCTCGGCCCGACATCACGCATGGGAGGTAATCGCCAACCTGCGCGAGCTCGGCAAGACCGTCTTCTTGACCACCCATTACATGGAAGAGGCGGAGGCGCTGGCCGATCGGGTCGCGGTGATCGCGGCCGGAAGCATCGTGTCGAAGGGAACCACCGAGACGCTCGGCGGCCGCAACACGGCACCGAGCGACATCTCGTTCAGTCCGCCCGAGGGAGTCGACCCCTCCAAGCTGCCACCCGAGCTCGACTCTGCCGCCGAGCTGCGCGAGGGCCGAATCCATCTGCGAAGCCGGCATCCTGCTCGCACCCTTCATGTCCTTGCGGGTTGGGCGCTGGCGCGCGGCTTCGATCTCGACGACCTGATGGTCGGAAGGCCAACCCTGGAGGATGTCTATCTCGAGCTCACCGAGGGCGTGGAGCGGCGGCCGTGATCGATCCGCACCTGCTTGCGAGCCAGTTCCGCGCCGACCTCAAGGTCTTCTGGCGCAGCCCGCAGTCGCGCTATTTCACCCTGCTGCTGCCGATCGTCTTCCTGGTGATCTTCGCTGCGATCTTCAACGGCACGACCGTCGTCGACGGCAAACGAGTCGACATCACCACCTACTACGTGCCTGGGATCATGACGCTGGGGATCATCTCGGCCAGCTTCGTCAACCTGACGCAGACGATCGTCGCCCAGCGCGAGGCGGGAGTGCTGAAGCGTGCGCGTGCGACCCCGGTGCCAGCCGCGGTGGTCATTGCCAGCCGGGCCGCGGTGGGGGTGATCGTGGCGCTGGTCATGTCGGCTCTACTGCTGGCGATCGGGCGAGTCGCCTATGGCGTCGACCTGCCAGGCTCGACCATGCCCGGTCTGATCATCGCCGTGGTCGTCGGCGCAGCCGCCTTCTGCTGCCTCGGGTTCGCCGTCTCCACGCGCGTCAGCGCTGCCGACGCCGCCGCCCCGGTCACCAACCTCACGGTCCTGCCGCTCTACTTCATCTCTGGTGTCTTCGTGCCCGAGGACCAGATTCCCCGCCTTCTCAGCGACATCGCCCGGATCTTCCCGATCTACCACCTCGATCGGGCGCTGCTGATCCCATTCACCACATCGGGCGGCGCGGGCGTTGCGGCCGGGCACCTGCTCGTGGTCGCCGCTTGGGGGATCGCAGGCCTCGCATTCGCCGCACGCGCGTTTCAGTGGTCACCGCGAACGGCCTGAGACTGAGCCGTCCCAAGACCCCCCCTCGGCTCATCGCTCGCGAGACTCCCTCATCCCGCGTTTCGTGATCCCAGCGCGCAACACTGTGACCATGCAGCCGAGGCTGAAGACGCTCGCGGCGATGGTGCTCTTGCTTCCGGCGCTGGGCACCGCTGGCTGCGGCGGGGGCGGGAGCTCGCAGACGTTTGCCGCCTCGCCCACGTCCGAGGCAACCACCACGACCTCGAGCCCGTCCCCCGCCAGCTCGACGCCCACGTCCACGCCGTCCACGACCACTTCCACCACCACCACCACCACCACCACCACCCACGGCGCCTCGGTCGAGTTCCTGAGCCCCAAGGACGGAACGACGACCGGTGCGACCATTCACGCCAAGGTCAAGGTGAGCGGCTTTCAGGGCGGGCTTCGGTTCACAATGCGCGGAGAGCCGAGCAGGTATACGGCCTCCTCGGTTCCGCAGATGACCTACTCGAACCTTCCCTCCGGACAGCACACGCTGCACGTCGAGCTGGTGGGCAACGGCAACGCGTCAACCGGGGTCGGAGCCTCGACGACTTTCATCGTCAAGATCGTGCCGTAGGCTGGGAGTCACTCACGGACGCCGGGCGCCCGCCAGGACTCGTTGGGGTGGCGGGTCGGAGCCTATGCCCGCAGTCTGTCGAGAACGTGTGGGGGCCCCCGGCGCCTGACTACGTAGTTCCCCGCTCCTCTTCGGGCTCAGCTTCGAGCACGAACATCTCCACCGCGAAGTCGGGGTCTTGGCGGTTGGCGCTCATGAAGGCCGCGACGTTGCGCCCGGTCAGCTCCTGGACCATGTTCACGAACCGCTCTTGCATGCTGTCCTGCCAGATCTGTCTGGCCGAGCGGACCTCATACCACCTGCCCGCCTCGAACATCGTCTGCTCGCCGGCCGTGTAGCCGCCGCCCAGGACCACCAGCACGAGGTCGGGCTCCAGGTAGGCGCGACAGTGGGTCGGCCCCCTGCCGAGGTGCTCCTTGTAGAGGCCGACCATCGCGGTGGAGATGTCCTGGCGCAGCGTGCCGCCCCCGTCCCGGTGGGGCTCACGCATGTCACGGGCGTCCTCGGGATGAAGGTCCTTGCCGTCCACAGCTGCTGCTCAGCGTCCGTTCTGGCCGCGCATCGGACCAGGGACGTTCGCGTAATGGTCGGGGAGGCCCGGCAGGGAGCGGAGGTATTGGAGGTGCCAGCCCCGAGCCAACCCGACCCCCGACGGTCCTCGCAAATCAGCTCGCTCGACAAAGTGAAGCTCCGCACTGCAATGGGGGCATCGCCACCCGCCGCCATCGCCGCCGCTGCGGACCGCAAAACGCCTCTCGCAGTTGGGGCAAGCCAGGCGATCCATCTACATGCCCCCGTTGATGGTCTCGGGCGAGCGCGCTGGCGCAAGCAGGCACGGCAGGTGGAAGTGCTCCTCCCAGCGCTCGTCGATTCCGTCCAGGATCGCCGCGACCCGCAATGCTGGTGGTCCCACCGCTTCAACGTCAACCGAGACCTCGACCGCTTGGCCCGAGGGGGTGAGGTCAAAGTAATCGCCGAGATCCCTGACGATCTGATCACCGATCTCGCCGGTTCGCTTGCGGCGCAACACCACCATCCTCGGTGCCGACCCGTCCCCCCAATCACCGTCGAGCAAGCGAGCCTCGAGCGGGACGGTGGTTGGGCCAGACACCGCGAGGTCCAGCCGGGTCGCGCACTCGGGGCAGCGGCGGGCATTCGATGCTTCGGAGGGAGCCCAGAAGACGGACCCGCACGCAGGGCAGAGGAATAGATCCATTGAGGCCACCTTTCCGGGGCCCGATCGGGCCCCAAGTCCAAAGCGCAGCCGGTCAGACTGCGGTCGTCCTCATGATGAGTGGCGCTGGGGGCGTCTGGGGGGAACCGGCGAACCCGTTACCAGCGAATGCGGAGGCGTCCAAGCAGGTGGACCCTCAGACCGCTCGCCTGCAACCTTACACCCGGTTGTGCCATCGCGGTGTCTGGGGCAACCGCCCTCGTGCCGGCTCGGTTGGCCGATGGAGCCCCGGCAAGGCGCAGCGGGCGCCCCGGTCACCCCGGAGCACCCGCTGCCTACTGCTTCGCGTCGCTGGGAGAGTCACGGCCGCCGGGACAGGGAGAGCTGCTTCGGCGTCGCGCGACGCTGCAGGGCGCTGGGACCGACCGACCCTAGCCGCGCTCCTGAGCACCGAACATCCGGGATTACCCGCAGTCGCGCGTCCGTGGTTACCCCGAAGGCAGGCGCCATGAGGGGTGTAGGCTCGCCTATGAGGTCTGAGGGCCCACCTGCTTGGACGCCTCCGCATTCGTGAGAACGGGTCCGCCGGTTCCCGCCCAGACACCCCCGCGCCTCCTCAAAGGACGACCGCAGTCTGACCGGCTGCGCTTTGGACTTGGGCCCCGAGAGGGCCCCGGAAAGGTGGCCTCAATGGACATTTCCTTGTTGAAGCGTTCCTTCGAGCCGAGAACAGAAGGAGCAGCGGTACCCACTGGCGATGCGGGGCTCGGGGTGAAACACGGGCCCAGGGTCGGAAAGTGCTTCAAGACCCAGACAGCCGGCGGCACTGCTTGGTATCAGGTGACGAGCGTCGGCTCGACCTCTGCCGAGGTCGAGTGGCGCGACTACGGGATCGACCGCACCATGGATGAGATGCTCGGCGCCGGGGGGATGTTTCCGCGCCGAGTGATCGAGCGCCTCGTCTGCCATCACGACATGCTCGAGGAGCTCTTCGGTGAATCGGGATCCCCCGTTGCGGGCGACCTGGCGAGGCTACAGACCTCGGGTGAACCTGCTTTGGCGCGCGGGGCGGCGGGCATCCCCCAGGGCGCGGGGCAGGCACGGTAGCCACGTCGCCGGGCCCTGCCTGCCTATGCTCCCGCCGTGGGTCGGTCACCCCTAGCAGCCGAGACTGCCGGCGAGTTGAAGGAGAGGATCGAAGCCGAGCGAGACGGCGTCCCGTTCCTCGTCTACCGGGACGCCGAGCGCCGACAACTCATTCGAGCGCTCGGTGAGGGGAGGGATCGCTTCAGCGTCGGGCGCAGCGAAGCCGCCGACGTGAGCCTCGACTTCGATCGCGAGGTTTCGCGCGCCCACGCCGAGCTGGAGCGGGTGGGCGGCGAATGGGCGCTCGCCGACGATGGCCTGTCGCGAAACGGCTCGTTCGTAAACGGCGAGCGCGTGGTGGGGCGCCGGCGCCTTCGCGACGGCGACGAGCTGCTGTTCGGCGACACGATGGTGCTCTACCGCGCGCCCTCCCAGGCCGCGGCCGACGAGACGCTCGCGACCAGGGACGGAGCCGAGATACAGCCGGTCACCGAGACGCAGCGCCGGGTGCTGGTCGCCCTCTGCCGGCCATTCGGCGACGGCAGCGAGTTCGCAACCCCGGCCACGAACCGCCAGATCGCGGACGAGGTATTCCTTTCCGTCGACGCCGTGAAGGCGAACCTTCGCACCCTGTTCGAGATCTTCGAGGTGGGTCAGCTGCCACAGAACCAGAAGCGAGTCCGGCTCGCCGAGCTCGCGCTCCGAAGCGGCGCCATCTCGTCCCGCGAGCTGGGGTGACTGACTAGGGCCGGATCCGCGTCACCGTCGAGTCGTCGAAGTTCGCCGTCCAAACCGCGCCCTTCGCGATGATCACGTCGACGGGGTCCTGGCCGACCCGAGTCGGTGGGCCAGCGACCTTCCCCGCCCTGGGGTCAATCCTGCTGATGGTTGAGTCGTCGCCATTCGCCACCCACACGTAGCCCACCCCGGTCGCCACAGCCGTTGGACGATTCCCCACCTCGATCGGGTCCCCGACCGCGCGCATCGAGTTCGGGCCGATCCGCGTCACGGTGCCGCGCGACGGCTCGCTGACCCACACGTACCCGAGTCCCACGGCGAGTTGATTGGCGCCGTCTCCGATTGGAACTGGCCTGCCGATCACCTTCGCGCTGCTCGGATCGATCTTGGTCACGGACCCGTCGCCCGAGTTGGCCACCCAGACGGCCCCGGCGCCCGCTGCGATCGCCGTCGGCCGGTGGCCGACCTGGAGCGTCGCGTTAACCGCGTTGGTGCTCGGATCGATTCGCGAGACGGTGTCGTCGGCTCGGTTCACCACCCAGGCCCAATGCTTGTCGAAGGCGATGTCGGAGGGCTTCGCGCCAACCGGAATCTCAACCGGAGAGCTCAACGGATCGAGTCGCAGAAGGGCGCTCGAGCCGGCGCTCAGGGTCCAGACCGAGTGAAATCCCACTCCGATCGAGATCGGGCTGCCCGCGGTGGGCACGGGCGGGCGCGCCTGCTGGTCGTCGACGAGATCGATCGCGTAGACGGCCGACGCTCCTGCGCTTGCCACCCAAAGGCGCGAGGGAGCGACCGCGAGGCGGGTGGGGCCGCGGCCGACGTCGACCGTGTCGACCGTGCGCGGGAGCGGATTCGACGACGTAGTGTTCGAAGTGCCGTCGCCGCTCAGAACCAGTGCGACGGCCGCGGCCGCGGCCGCGATGATCAACGCGGTGCCCGCAACGATCGCCGTCAGCCGCCGCCGCGGTCGGGGCGCGTTGAGGCGGCGAGTGACCGCCTGGTCGGCAAGCGGCGACTGCTCGGCGGGGAGCGCCTGGGGTCTCGGCAGCGGTGTCGCGAGTGGCTCTGCGCCGCGGGCCACCCGCTCCAGGTCGGCGGCCATCTGGCCTGCGTTCTGGTAGCGGTTGGCGGGATTGATGGCCATCGCCTGCGCCACGACGCGATCGATCGAGGCCGGCAGGGAGGGGATCACATCCGAGGGCCGTGGCCGCGGCGCGTTTCCGTGGGCGAACAGCTTCGCCATGTCGTTGTCGCGCAGGAACGGCGCCTGAGCGGTGAGTGCGAAGTAGAGGAGGCATCCCAAGGCATAGATGTCGGCTCGGTGGTCGACCTGCTCGCCCGCGATCTGCTCCGGAGCCATGTAGTCGGGACTTCCGAGAAGCTCGCCAGATGAGGTGACGGTCCCTCCCTTCCCGGTGACCCTGCTCACTCCGAAGTCCGTCAGGAAGGCGCGCCCGTGCGCATCGTTGCCCTCGATCAGCACGTTGGCCGGTTTGACGTCGCGGTGAATCAGGCCGCGCGCATGGGCGGCGTCGAGGCCGGCCGCGACACCGCCGAGCACCTCCGCTGCCCGAGTCAGCTCGAGCGGCCCCTCGATCTCGACGATCCGACGGAGGTCGCTTCCATCGACCAGACGCATCGCCAGGTAAAGGCTGCCCCCCTCGTCGCCGGCATGGTCAACCTTGACCAGGTTGGGATGCTCGAGCGACGCCGCGAGCCGAGATTCCCTCTGGAAGCGTTCGCGGAAGCGGGGATCGTTGGACAGGCCCGGGGAGATCAGCTTCACGGCGTACTCGCGGTCGAGCGCCAGGTGCCGGGCCCGGTAAACGACCCCCATCCCGCCGCGGCCGATCTCGCTGTCGATCCGGTAGCCGGCGAACACCGTGCCCGCACCGATGGTCGCCTGCGGCTCTGGACGAGACGAGTGGTCGAAGGTGTCGCCGGCCTCCACTGAGGATCAATTGTCGCCCGTCCGCGGGTCGGTATCTTGCGGATCCTTCATCCAGCACGACTTCTCCGGCCCGAAGCGCGCTCAGCCGGCCGGCGCTCGCCGTGCCGCGTCGGCTCATTCGCAGCTCGGGCCCGAGCAAGTCCGCAGGCTCGCGAGGCGCTTGGCAAGGCTGCGCTGCCGGAGTCGATAGCCGGGCGAGCCTGCGACGTTCTGGAGCTCGGCGGGGTCCTGCCTCAGGTCGTAGAGCTCCTTCTCGCCGCTCGAGAGCTCGGCATACAGATAGCGTCGGGTGCGGATCGCCTCGTAGGCGCAGGCGCAATCGGACCTCGCCTTCGTGTTGATCTCGACCAGGGCGCCGCGTCCCGAGGGCCAGTGCCCCGGGCCGCTGAGCAGAGGAGCGAGGCTGTGTCCGTCCGGCTGGCGACAGTCGCCGGGCGCCGCGCATGGCAGGGCGTCCGCGTAGTCCAGGAAGGTCGGCGCGATGTCCTGGTTCGAGACGACCTCATCGACCAGCCGGGGGCTCGTCGCGAGCGCTCGTGGCACGCGGATCGCGAACGGGACGCTGAGCGCCTCTTCGTAGGGGAAGCCCTTGCCGTTCGGGAGGCGATGCTCGCCGAAGAAGTATCCGTTGTCGGAGACGTAGGCGATGATCGTGTTCGAGAGCTCGCCCTCCTTTCGCAGCTTGGCGACGATCTTGTTGAGATCCCGATCGACCACCTGCATGGTCGCGAGGGTGCACCTCCACCGCCGACGGATCAGCTCCTGCTGGGTGCGATTGAGGGGCGGCAAGGAGCGAATCCGGCGCGGCTTGTCGGACACGTCCCGCTCGTTGAACGCAGCGGAGTGGCGTAGCTCGACCTTCGAGAACCTGTGCTCCAGCGCCGAGGTCGGAGGCTGCGGCATGCGCCCCCGGCATGGACCGCCCCTGCCGTTGGTGTGCCCGTGCCGGCGGTTGGCGATGTGGGGGGCGTTGTAGCCCAGCCACAGAAAGAACGGATCGGGGCCGTGAAGGAACTCCTTTGCGTGGCGGGTCAAGACGTCAGTCGAGTAGTCCTGCCGCCGGGTCCCGTAGTGGCGGACGACCCCGTTGTCGCTGACGTTGTATCCGAAGTAGGTGCCGGTGCCGGCGAACCACTCGTCGAACCCGGGAGCCGGGGCATTGCCCCGATAGTGGTTCAGGAACTTGCCGATCATCCCGGTTCGGTATCCGGCCCGGTGCAGCCAGACCGGGAGGGTGTCGCCGGGGTGCCTGAGAGCCAGATAGCCGGGCGTGTTCGAGAACACGCCGTGGTTGTGGGGGTACTGGCCGGTCAGGATGCCGGCCCGGTCGGGACAGCAGTCGGGCGGGGCCGCCAGCCCGTTGGCGAATCTCGTCCCGTGGCGCACGAGGTTCTTGATCGTGAGCGGCATGTAGGGCCGCGCGAAGCTGTTCCGGGCCTGATCGTCGACCACCACGAGGAGGAGGTTGGGCGGCTTGGCGGCCCTCGCGCTCCCCATCGACGGCTCGGCGGCGCTCCTGCCCGTGAAGACGACGAGGAGCAGCAGAAGCGAGATCGCGCACTGCCCCGATTTCCGCATTCCCCACCATGAGGCCATGATCGCGAGGGTCGCAGTCGGCGGCGCCGCCGGCAATGCACCTAGGGGTCGATGTTCAACACCCGCTGCGATTCGAGTACGCGGCTCGTCGTCCGACCCCATAGTCTGCGGCCATGGAGCCCGTACAGGTCCAGGGCGTCGAGCATCTGCGCGAGCTGGTCGGTTCCGAGCTCGGGCCGACGGAGTGGTTCGAGGTCACCCAGGAGGACGTCGACAAGTTCGCCGAGGTCTCGCGCGACGACCAGTGGATCCACGTCGATCGCGAGCGAGCCGCCACAGAGAGCCCCTACGGCACGACGGTCGCGCACGGGAACCTGACCCTGTCACTGATCGATTACTTCCGGCCCCAGCTGATCCAGAACCCCGGCGTCAAGATGGGGATCAACTACGGGTTCAACAAGGTTCGGTTCCCGGCCGCGGTGCCGACCGGCACCAGGGTGCGGGCACGGGCCGAGCTCGTCTCCGTCGAGGAGTTGGGCGACGGCTGGTGGCACGTCGTGACCAAGTTCACGGTCGAGGGCGAGGGCCAGGACAAGCCGGTGTGCGTCGCCGAGACCGTCGGTCGCGCCCTGATCCCCTAGGCCGCTGCAAGCCGTCGCCTGGCGGTGTCCTCGGTCCCTGCCAAGCTCGGCTTTCGCGACCTCAGCGGCCCTACTTGACGGTGAGCGTGCCCTTCATGCCGGCATCCTCGTGTCCGGGGACGCTGCAATAGAACGTGTAGCTCCCGGCCTTCAGGTTCTGGAGATCGAGCGACGTCGAGCCACCGGTGACCTGGTCCGAGCAGCCCAGATTCTGCCCGCTCGAGCTCTGAACGCAGACGTCGTGCGCAAGGCTCGAGTTCGGATTCTTGAAGTCGATGGTCACGTTGCCGGCCTTCGCCGACAGAGAATTCGTGTCGTAGGCGATCTGGCTCGGGTCTGCCGCCAGGGCGACCGTCGAGCCGCCCCCGCCCGCCGCCGAGGTGGTCGACGTGCTCGAGGTCGTCGAGCTTGCTGCCGTGGTGCTGCTGCTGTTGTCGCTGCTGCTGCCACAGGCGACGAGCGCCAAAGACGCGGCGGCCCCAAGCACGACGATTACGAGCTTTCTCATCGACGATCCCCTTTCGAGCTGGTACGCGGCGAGTCTATAGCGGCCGCGCTCAGCGGCCGATAAAGGTCGTCTCGCGACCCTCGAGGAACGCCGTGACGCCTTCACGAAGGTCCTCGGTCGCCATGCTGTCGGCGATCCCGTGGCGCTCGAGCTGGAGGTGGTCGGCCAGCGTGTTGTCGAGGCTCGCAGCGACCAGTTGCTTGGACATGCGCACGTAGTGCGGCGCCTTCGTGGCCAGCTTTTGCGCTTTCTCGGCCGCGCGCTCCATCAGAGCGTCGCCGGGAACCACCTCGGCCACGATGCCCATCTCCTTGGCCTCCTGGGCGCTCAGCAGCGGGTCGTTCAGGAGCAGCTCGACCGCGCGAGCCGGGCCAACCATCCTCGGAAGGAAATAGGTCATGCCGCCGTCCGGCGAGGCCCCGATCCGCCCATACGCGCACACGAACGACGCTTCCTCGGAGGCGATGCGCGTGTCACACATGAGCGCCAGGGAGAACCCGGCTCCCGCGGCCACCCCGTTCACTGCCCCGATCACGGGGTAGGGAATCCGCCGGAAGTCGACGATCGCCTGATGGAGCACGTCGGCACCGCGGCGAACGTCGGCCGAGAGGTACGGGCCCGACTCCTCGAGCCCGCGCTTGAACCAGTTGACGTCGCCGCCGGCCGAGAAGGCGCGACCGGCCCCGGTCACGATCAGCGCCCGCAGCGGCGCGCGATCGGCAAGCCACGCCGCCGCCGTGACCAGCTCGCCGATCAGCTCGGGGCTCATCGCGTTCAGCACGTCTGGGCGATCGAGCGTCAGGGTCCCGATCTCGCCGTCGATCTCGAGGCGGAGGGTCTTCAGCTCGGGCGGGCTTGGGGCGGTGGCTGTGGTCATTGGCGCTCCTGCTCGTCGTTGGCCAGCTGGCCAGCAGCCTAACCTTCTTCACATGGCGGAGAGGCCTAGACGCGAAGATCAAGTCGTGCCGTCGACCGAAGACGAGCAGGCAGTGGTCCAGGACGAGCAGCCGACGGGCGACCCCGCCGCCCCCGGGGTCGAAGACGAGGAGGCGGCGAGCCTCGACTCCCAGAGGCGACGGCTGCCCGACCAGCCGGGCGTCTACATGTTCAAGCACGGCGACGGTGAGGTCCTCTATGTGGGCAAGGCCATGTCGATCAAGAAACGGGTCGCCTCCCACTTCTCCGGGCCCCACAGGGGCGGGCTCGCGTTCATCGACCGGGTCGGCTCGATCGACTTCCTGGTCACCGAGTCCGAGTCCGAGGCGCTGCTCGCCGAGCAGCAGTTCATCAAGCGCCACAGGCCGCGGTTCAATATCCGGCTGCGGGACGACAAGTCGTACCCGTACGTGGGCGTCAGCCTCGACGAGGAGTACCCGAGGGTGTACTTCACCCGAGAGCGTCACCGTTCAGGGCGGGTCTACTTCGGTCCGTTCTCAAGCGCCCGGCGGGTCCGCGAGACGCTCGACCTGCTCGGCAAGCTGTTCCAGTACCGCACCTGCGAGGGCCCCGAGCCGGGTCGCCGCTCTGGGGTCCCGTGCCTCGACTACTACATCAAGAGATGCCAGGCGCCCTGCGTCGGGTACATCGACCGCGAGGAGTACCGGCGAAACATCGAGGCGATCATCGATTTCCTCTCGGGCCGCTACCGCGACGTCGAGCGCGACCTGGACCGCAAGATGACCGAGGCGGCAGCTGCCGAGGAGTTCGAGCGGGCGGCGATCTACCGCGACCGCCTCGACGCCGTGAGGTCGCTGATGCAGCGACGAAGCGTCGCCGGCGAGGCGCTCGAGAGCGCCGATCTGATCGCGGTCGCCGTGGAGGGCAGCGGCGCAAACGCGCAGGTGTTCCAGGTGCGCGACGGGATCCTTGCCGAGCGTCACGGCTTCTATCTCGCCAACGAGGGCGAGCGCGACGAGGCCGAGGTGACCGAGGAGTTCGTCGCCCAGTACTACTCGGCCGTTCCGGCGGTGCCCCGCCTGGTGGTGGTGGGCCCGGCGCTCCGCGACCGAGGCCCCCTTCTGGCCGAGGCGCTGTCGGTGCGACGCGGCGGGTCGGTCGAGGTCCGGGTCGCCGAGCGCGGCGACAAGCGCCGCCTGCGCGAGCTGGCCGAGCGCAACGCGCGACTCGCCCTGGCCCAGGACAAGCTGCGCTCCGAGCGCCGCCGCTCACAAAGGGTCGATGCCCTGTCGGCCCTCCAGGAGGCGCTCAACCTCGACTCGCTGCCGATTCGGATCGAGGGCTTCGACATCTCCAACCTCGGCGCCGATCACACCGTCGCCTCGATGGTGGTGTTCGAGGGGGGCGCACCGAAGAAGTCCGACTACCGCAAGTTCAAGGTGCGCGGCGAGCGGCCTCGCGGGCCGGATGACTTCGCCTCGGTGGCGGAGGTCCTCGGCAGGCGCACGGCCCGCCTCCTCGAGCAGGCGGATCGCTCGCCGCACGACGAGCGCGACGAGAGCTTCGCCGCCCTGCCCGACCTGATCGTGATCGACGGCGGCAAGGGTCAGCTCTCGGCCGGGCTTCGCGCGCTCGCCCCCCTCGCCGAGCGCGGGACGGCGGTGATCGGGCTCGCCAAGCAGCTCGAAGAGGTGTACGTCCCCGGTCGCTCGAGCCCGCTGGCGATCGCCGGCGACTCGGAGGCCCTGAGGCTCCTGAAGCGGGTCCGCGACGAAGCGCACCGGTTCGCGCTCGACTTCCACCGCCGGCGGCGCGACCAGTCGATGACCCGCTCGCTGATCGACGACCTCCCCGGAGTGGGGCCGGTTCGTAAGCGGGCCCTCCTGAGCCACTTCGGATCGCCCGAACGCATGGTCGGTGCGTCCCGCGAGGAGCTCGAGGCGGTGCCAGGCATTCCGGGCAAGCTCGCCCGGCAGATCCACCGCCAGCTTCACAAGGCGGGCCGATGAGCGAGGGATCGAGCCCGAACGGCGGCGAGAGCGACCGCGGCGGAAGAGAGGTCGACCTGGTGGTGATCACCGGGTACTCGGGGGCCGGCAAGTCCGAGGCGATCGCCGCCTTCGAGGATGCCGGCTACTTCTGCGTCGACAACCTCCCGCCTCGCATGATCAGCGCCCTCGGCGAGCTGTTTCGTCACGAGGGAAGCGGAGTCCGCCGGGCGGCAATCGTTTCCGACGTTCGAGGGGGCGAGTATTTCGAGGAGCTGATCGAAGTGCTGGAGCGGCTCACCGAGTCGGGGCTCGACCCGACCGTGCTCTTCCTGGAGGCCGACGAGGCGACCCTGCTCGACCGCTTCAAGGAGACCCGCCGTCGGCACCCGCTGGCGCCCAACGGAAGGGTGCTCGAGGGAATCCGCGCGGAGCGCGAGGTGCTCGGCCCGCTGCGGGAGGCCGCCGACCTCGTGATGGACACAAGCGATCTGACCGGCGGGATGCTTCGCCGCCGGGTGGTCACCGACCTGCTCGGGCCGAAGGCCGACCAGGGCAAGCTCGCCGCGACGATCATCACCTTCGGTTTCAAGAACGGCCCCCCGCGCGAGGCCGACCTGGTGCTCGACGTCCGGTTCCTGCCCAACCCTCACTACCGCGAGGATCTGCGGCCATTGACCGGCCGCGACCCCAACGTGGTCGAGTATGTGGAGGCCGGCGAGCTCGCGAGCGAGTTCTATGCCCGGCTGTTTCCGCTGCTCGACTTCCTTCTTCCCGCCTACGTGACCGAGGGCAAGACCCATCTGACGATCGGTATCGGCTGCACGGGTGGCCGCCATCGGTCGCTGACCGTCGCCGCCCGGATCGCCGAGCACTTCGGCGACCACGACGACGTCTCGCTTCGGGTCGTCCACCGCGACGTCGAGGTCGACTCACCGCCAGGCACTCAGCGGGCTCGGGGCCCGCGCCACCCGGGCTAGTGCGTGAAGCGCTTGAAGGCCCGCCAGGAGGGCTTCGTCTTGCCGCTGTGCTGGACCAGCCCCGCTGAGGTGCAGAAGCTGCATCCGCCGCCGGTCGACGGCGGATCGCGGAAGTCGAACCAGATCAGGCGCTTGACGTGCCACGCGCGCCGGTGCTTGATGATCATCCTGAACGCCTTGGTGAGGATGCTCTTCTGTCCCTGGACTCCCTTGTTGAGGCCGAAGCGGTCCGGCGGGTGCGACCCCCAGCCGATCTCGCTGATCCACAGCGCGGTCCGCTTGTCGCCGTGCCGGCGCATCACCCCGCGGATTCGCTTGATCTTCGCCCCGACCTGCTTGACGTTCGGGGCGTAGGGGTTGACGGCGACCGCATCGAAGGACCGCTTGATCCGTCGCTCGCGATAGAACCGATTGAGGAACTTCTTGTCCGACGGGTGCCCCCTGCCGGACATCCCGGCGAGGATCACGTTCGCCTTGTGGTCAACGCTGTGGACCGCGCGGCGCCCGCTCTTCACCAGCGTCGCGTACTTGTGCACCGACGGGTGCGGAGCGAAGAACTTAGCCAGGTTGGGCTCGTTCCAGATCTGCCAGTTCTCGATCGGGCGCGACCGCTTGCCGGGGTGCTGCTGGCGGTACAGCTTCGGCGCCTTCCAATAGGTGCCGCCCTTTCCGTAGCGCTTCACGGCCTGGGCGAGGAACCTGCGAAACAGCTTGCGCTTGTGTGCCGAGGCGACCGGAGGGACGTTCGGATGCTTCGTGACGAACCGGGGCGAGCCATAGACGACGGGCAGCATCGAGATGCCTCGACTCGCCAGGTTGCCGACCAGAGCATCCGTCGTCGCCCAGGCGAACGTTCCCTTCCGCACCTCGATCGAGTTCCAGTAGAGGACCTTGCGCACGGTCCCGACGTTGCCCTTGTCCATCAGGTTCAGGTTCTTCTTTCCGACCTTCGGGGCCGCGTAATGCACGCCGAAGAACCCGCGCTTGGCAAGCGCGGGCGAGGCGCCCTGTGCAGCGAGGGCGACCAGGGCAAGCAGAACTGCGATTGTCCAGGCTCGGCGCATCGATAGTGCAGGTGTCCCGCCTCGACGACTTCCGCCGGGCGGGGGACACGATACAGAACGAGCGCTCCGCGTCCATAGAATCGCTCGTCATGGGCGAGCGGTGATCGAGGTCCGAGGCCTTCACAAGTCCTATGGCGCTCGAGCGCTCCGCGTCCATAGAATCGCTCGTCATGGGCGAGCCGGTGATCGAGGTCCGAGGCCTTCACAAGTCCTATGGCGCGCTGGAGGCGGTCCGAGGCATCGATCTCGAGGTCGCGCGGCGCGAGGTGTTCGCTTTCCTGGGGCCGAACGGGGCGGGGAAGACGACCATGGTCGAGATCCTGGAGGGCTACCGCCAGCGCGACGCCGGCGAGATCACCGTTCTCGGGGCCGACCCGGCGAGCGCCGGAGGCCGGTGGCGCCAGCGAATCGGGATCGTGCTCCAGGAATGCAACATGCAGCCGGAGCTCACCGTTCGTGAGTCGCTGGAGCTCTACGCGGGCTACTACGACGCTCCGCGCTCGGTGGCGGAGACGATCGAGCTCGTGGGACTCGAAGAGGCGGCCGACCAGCGAGCGGGGCGACTGTCGGGTGGCCAGCAGCGGCGCCTCGACGTCGCGCTGGCGCTGGTCGGCGACCCCGAGCTCCTGTTCCTCGACGAGCCGACGACGGGTTTCGACCCTTCGGCGCGACGCCAGGCGTGGGAGGTGATCGGCGGCCTCCGCGACCTCGGAAAGACCGTCTTCCTCACCACCCACTACATGGACGAGGCGCAGGCGCTTGCCGACCGCGTTGCGATCATCGCCGGCGGGGAGATCGTCGCCCAGGGGCCTCCCGGCGAGCTCGGAGGGAGGGCGCGCGCCACCTCGTCGATCAGCTTTCGCCTTCCGCCGGGGACCGTCGCAGCCGATCTCCCCGCCGTGGTTGCGGACGCGCTCGGCGCATCCGGCTCGCGGTCGGCGAACGGCGAGGTCGAGCTTCGGACCGAGCAGCCGGTCGCCGTCCTGAACGCCCTCACCGACTGGGCCTTGGCCCGCGACCTCGATCTGGGCGGCCTCGAGGTGCGTCGGCCCAGCCTCGAGGACGTGTATCTGGAGCTCACCGAATGAGCGCAGTCCAGCTCGCGCTTCACCAGTTCCGCTTCGATCAGAAGGTCTTCTGGCGCAACCCCGCGACGGTGTTCTTCACGGTGATGTTCCCGGTCATGTTCCTGATCCTGCTCGGGGTGATCGTCAACGGTCACACCATCCACGCACAGGGCGGAATCGACGCCACCACCTACTTCGTTCCGGCCGTGATCACCCTTGCGGTCGTCTCCGCGACGATGGTCAACCTGGCGATGAGCCTGACGATCCTGCGCGAGGGAGGGATCTTGAAGCGACTCCGGGGAACGCCGCTCCCGAGCTGGGTGTTCATCGCGGGTCGGATCGGCAACGCCTTGATCACCTCGCTCCTGATGTTCGTCCTCGTCACCGCCCTCGGCCGCGTGCTGTTCGGCGTGCCTGTGCCGTGGTCGCGCCTCGCTGCGCTGCTCGCGGCGCTGGTCGTCGGCTCGGCCTCGTTCTGCGCGCTCGGGGTGGCGCTGGCCTCGTTCATCCCCTCGCGGGAGGCGGCTCCGGCGATCACCAACCTGGTGGTCTTTCCCCTGTACTTCCTCTCCGGCGTCTTCATCCCCGAGAGTGAGATACCAAGCGGGGTGCTCGGGATCGCCGACGCCTTCCCGATCCGCCACCTGTTCGACGCCCTCCTCGCCGGTTTCGACCCCTCGACCGCCCCCGGGGGGTTCGAGCTGGGCGACCTGGCAATCGTCGCCGCGTGGGGCCTCGCCGGGCTGGCGATCGCTCTGCGTCGGTTTCGATGGGAGCCCCGCAAGTGAGCTTGGCGCTTGATCGATCGAGCCGGCCGGGGCTCGAATGGCAGCGCTTTCCTGAACGGCCCTCGGTATGGTCCGAACCGCTGCCCGGCCCGCTCGATGGACGCGGATTGACCCCGAATGGAGGCTGCGGCGGGCATTGACCAGGCACGATGAGCAAGGAGCGAAGATGGCGCCGGTGAGAGTCGGGATCAACGGGTTCGGCAGGATCGGCCGGAACCTGTTTCGAGCCGCCCACGAGGCCGGGTCCGACCTCGAGTTCGTCGCCGTGAACGACATCACCGACCCGGCGACCCTCGCTCATCTGCTCAAGTACGACTCTGTTCTTGGCAGGTTTGCCGACCCCGTCGAGCCCGGCGACGGTGCGATCAGCATCGGCGGGCGCGAGATCAAGGTGCTCGCCGAGCGGGACCCGGCGGCCCTCCCGTGGGGCGACCTCGGGGTCGAGGTGGTGATCGAGTCCACGGGCCTGTTCACGAAGCGCGCCGACGCCGCCAAGCATCTCGCGGCCGGAGCCCGGAAGGTGATCATCTCGGCACCCGCGACCGATCCCGACATCACGGTCGCGCTGGGCGTCAACTTCGAGCGCGACTACGACCCCGACAGCCACCACATCGTCTCCAACGCCTCCTGTACGACGAACTGCCTGGCGCCGGTCGCCAAGGTGCTCCACGAGGCACTCGGCATCGAGCGGGGTCTGATGACCACGATCCACGCCTACACGGCCGATCAGCGACTTCAGGACATGCCCCACAAGGACCTGCGGCGGGCCCGGGCGGCCGCGATCAACCTGATCCCGACGACCACTGGCGCGGCGCGGGCGGTCGGGCTGGTGCTCCCGGAGCTTCAGGGAAAGCTGAACGGGGTCGCCGTGCGGGCGCCGGTCGCGACCGGGTCCGTGGTCGACCTCGTATGTGAGGTCGGACGACCCACCACCGTCGAAGAGGTCAACGACGTGGCCAGGGATGCCGCCGAGGGCCCGCTCGAGGGAATCCTCGCCTACACCGAGGATCCGATCGTCTCGACCGACATCGTGCGGGACCCGCACTCGTCGATCTTCGATGCGGGCCAGACGATGGTCATGGAGGGCACCATGGTCAAGGCCGTCTCGTGGTACGACAACGAGTGGGGTTACTCGAACCGTTGCGTGGAGCTCGCGGCCAGGGTCCTCGAGCCGAAGCCCGCGATGGCGGCCAGCGAGCGCGGCTGAGCGCCGCCGGCGCCGCGGAGGATCGCTTGAGCTTCGCCAAAGCGAGCGTTCGCGAGGCGCCCGTGAGGGGTCGCCGGGTCCTGGCCCGGGTCGACTTCAACGTCCCGCTGAGCGATGGTCGGATCGAGGACGATTCGCGGATCCGTGGTGCGCTTCCGACGATCGAGCTGCTGCGAGACCACGGCGCGGCGATCGTGCTCGTCTCCCACCTCGACCGTCCGGAGGGGTTCGATCCGGCGCTCTCGATGGCACCGGTCGCCTCGCGCCTCGCCGACCTTCTCGGGACCCCGGTGACCCTGGCCCCCGGGGTGGCCGGGCCCGAGGTCGAGGCACTGGCCGCGGACCTCGAGCCGGGCGAGGTCCTGCTGCTCGAGAACAGCCGCTTCG
This sequence comes from uncultured bacterium, assembly GCA_963720685.1. Classification (GTDB taxonomy): domain Bacteria; phylum Actinomycetota; class Thermoleophilia; order Solirubrobacterales; family 70-9; genus AC-56. The sequence continues at coordinate 20,574 of CAVRGF010000010.1, forward strand.
AACCCGGGGAGACCGCAAACGATCCGGAGCTCGCCCGCGGGCTCGCCGCGCTCGCCGACCTCTATGTGGACGACGCGTTCGGGACCGCCCATCGCGCCCATGCGACGACCGAGGGCGTGGCGCGCCTGCTTCCCTCCTACGCGGGGCTCCTGCTCGAGCGCGAGGTCCGTGAGCTGATCGCGGTCCGCGACGACCCCGCCCGACCCCTCTGCGTCGTCCTGGGCGGTGCCAAGGTGACCGACAAGGTTCGGGTCATCGAACATTTCCTCGATTCCGCCGACCGGCTCCTGGTCGGGGGCGCGATGTGCTTCAGCTTCTTCAGGGCCCAGGGGATCGCCACCGGCGCCTCGCTGGTCGAGGCTGAGGGCGTCGAGCTGGCGCGCGAGGTGCTTCGGCTCGCGCGCGAGCGTGGATGTGACCTGGAGCTGCCCGTCGACTTGGTGATCGGGAAGTCGTTCGACGCAGGGACGGAGGTCGAACAGGTCGACGGGACGGAGGTGCCGGAGGGCTGGATGGGACTCGACATCGGCCCCCGAACGTCCTCCGGATATGCCGAGCGGATCGAGGCGGCCGGAACCGTGTTCTGGAACGGGCCGATGGGGGCGTTCGAGCTCGAGCCATTTGCCGCAGGGACCCGGGCGGTCGCCGAAGCGGTGGCCTCGGCTCCGGGCACCACCGTGGTCGGCGGCGGCGACTCGGCGGCGGCGATCGCGGCGTTCGGGCTCGCGGACCGGATCGACTGGCTGTCGACCGGAGGTGGGGCGTCGCTCGAGTTGATGGAGGGCTGTGACCTTCCCGGGGTTGAGGCCCTGATGGACGCCGACCAGGTCGAAAGCCGAAGCTAGTCGCCCGAGGAAAGGTCCGGATGCCAGCCAGAATCCCTGTGATCGCCGCGAACTGGAAGATGCACAAGACGCGACCCGAGACGGCCGCCTTCATCGACGGCTTCGCGGCAGCCGCGGGCGAGCGGCTGACCGGCGTGGAGCTCGTCGTCTGCCCTCCGTTCACCGCCCTGGAGACCGCGGTCGAACGCTGTGCCGCGACCAAGATCCGCGTCGCAGCCCAGAACATGCACTTCGAGCCCCAGGGGGCGTTCACCGGTGAGCTGTCGGCCGAGATGCTGGTCGAGGTAGGCGTCGACGCTGTGGTGCTGGGGCACTCGGAGCGACGGCAGCTCTTCGCCGAGACGGATGAGGCACTGGCTCGCAAGGTGCCCGCGGCGCTTCGCGCGGGACTCGTCCCGATCCTGTGCGTGGGCGAGACGCTCGCCGACCGCGAGGGTGAGCGGACCGAGCAGGTCCTCCGACGCCAAGTCCAAGAGGACCTCGCAGGCGTCACCGACGCCGACCTGGCGCGGATCGTGATCGCCTACGAACCGGTCTGGGCGATCGGCACCGGCAGGAATGCCACCGCTGACCAGGCTGCCGAGGCGATCGCCTTCATCCGCTCACTGGTCGCGGCGCGCGATCGGGAGGCGGCCGCGGAGGTACGGATCCTCTATGGAGGATCGGTGAAGCCGGCCAACGCGGCCGACCTGCTCGCCGCGGAGACGGTCGACGGCGCGCTGGTCGGCGGGGCCAGCCTCGTCCCGGGCGATTTCCTGGAAATTGCCGCCGCCTCCTCGCCTTCGGCTCCGGGGGCGGCGGGTTAGGGCGCGTACGGTGTGGACCCGGGCAACTCGCCTGAACCGCGACTTCGTCGCTAGCCCGAACGAGGGCGCACGGTGATCTCGCAACGGCCGGAGAGGATGCCCGTGCCCTCGCTGGTGTTGGTCGTCCTCGACGGATGGGGGCTGGCGCCGGCCGGGCCGGGCAACGCGATAAGCCAGGCCGATACGCCGGTCTTCGACGCGCTCTGGGCCCGCTATCCGCACACGACGCTCTCGGCCAGCGGGCGGGACGTCGGTCTGCCGGACGGCCAGATGGGCAACTCCGAGGTCGGGCATCTGAACCTGGGCGCGGGCGCCGTCGTGATGCAGGACCTGACGAGGATCGACGATGCGATCGCCGACGGGAGCTTCTTCGAGAATCCGGTGCTGAAGGCCGCCTGCGAGGCGGCGTGCGCGGGCCCGCGAGGCAGGCTCCACATGATGGGGCTGGTCTCCGACGGCGGAGTCCACTCGGGCTGGGAGCACATCGAGGCATGCATCGAGCTCGCCGCCCAGGAAGGGGTGCCGGACCTGGTCGTCCACGCGTTCACCGACGGGCGCGACACGCCGCCCACCGGCGGCGCCGGGTACGTGCGCGAGCTCGAGCGATGGCTGCGGCACGCCGGCAGCGTCGGGACGGTCAGCGGCCGCTTCTACGCGATGGACCGCGACCGCCGCTGGGATCGGACCAAGCTCGCCTACGACGCGATCGCGCACGCCGAGGGCCCTCGCGCCTCGAGCGCCCTCGAGGGGGTCGAGGCCTCGTACGCCGGCGGCGAGACCGACGAGTTCGTACGGCCGACGGTGATCGGCGACTACGACGGGATGGCCGACGGGGACGTCGCGATCCACTTCAACTTCCGCCCCGATCGCGCACGGCAGCTCGTCCGGGCGCTCGGCGAGCGGGAGTTCGACGAGTTCGCCCGCGGCAAGGCGCCCGTGATCAGCCTCACCGCGCTGACGGAGTACCGCGAGGGCTGGGACTACCCGGTGGCCTTCCCGCCCCGCGTGCTGAGCGAGACGCTCGCCGAGGTGATCGCGAAGGGTGGCGGGCGCCAGCTCCACGTCGCGGAGACCGAGAAATACGCTCATGTCACCTACTTCTTCAACGGCGGCCGGGAGCGGGAGTGGGAGGGGGAGGAGCGGCGTCTCGTCCCCTCACCCCGAGACGTCGCCACCTACGACCAGCGGCCCGAGATGAGCGCCGAGGGCGCTGCCGACGCCTTCGCCGCGAGCTGGGCCGGGAACGCATACAGGTTCGGGGTCATCAACTTCGCCAACGCGGACATGGTCGGCCACACGGGCGACATCCCCGCCGCTGTGGTAGCCGTCGAGACGGTCGACCGCTGCCTGGGCGAGGTCATCGCTGCCGTCCACGGCTCGGGCGGCGCCTGCATGGTCACGGCCGACCACGGCAACGCGGACCACATGCTCGAGCCGGACGGGTCGCCCAACACCGCCCACTCGACCAACCCGGTCCCGCTCGTGGTCACGGTCGAGGGGCTTTCACTGGCCGATCACGGGATCCTCGCCGACATCGCCCCGACGGCATTGAGGCTGCTCGGGATCGACCAGCCGGCGGAGATGACGGGCCGCTCCCTGGTCGTCTGATCGGGTTCGGCCTAGGCTTCGGCCCGTGCGCAGCGATCCCGAGCGGCTTCGATTCGAGATCGCGGCTCGGGACGGGAAGGCGCGAACCGGACGCCTGCACACCGCGTCCGGGCCGGTCGAGACCCCTGCGTTCATACCGCTGGCGACCCGCGGAAGCGTTCGCTCGCTGACCTCCGCCGACGTCAGAGATCTCGGGTACGAGATGGTGCTCGGGAACACCTTCCACCTGCTCCTGTCACCGGGCCCCGATCGAATCGCCGCGCTCGGCGGCCTCCATCAGATGATGGGATGGGACCGCTCGATCGTCACCGACTCCGGTGGGTTCCAGGTCTTCTCGCTCGCTCACGGCAACGTCGCCGATGAGGTCAAGGGCCGGCGTGGCGGGCCGCCCGGCCGGGCAATGGTCCTCGGGATCGACGAGGACGGGGTGCGGTTTCGCTCCTACCTCGACGGGTCCGAGCAGTTCCTCGGACCCGAGGGTTCGATGGGCGTCCAAGCGGCGCTCGGCTCAGACCTGGCGCTGGCCTTCGACGAGTGCACGCCGTACCACGCCGACCGCGACTACACCGAGCGCTCGATGGAGCGAACGCACCGGTGGCTGGACCGCTGCGTAGCGTGGCACGAGCGTGAGGGGCCCCGACGCCAGGCCGTGTTCGGGATCGTCCAGGGCGGCGTCCACGAGGACCTGCGGCGGGTATCGGCCGAGCGGGTCTCAGCGGCGGCGATCGACGGGATCGCGATCGGGGGCACCCTGGGTCAAGACAAGGCCGAGATGCGGGACGTCGTCGCCATGACCACGCGACATCTGGCCCCGGATGCGCCGTGCCACCTGCTCGGGATCGGCGAGCCCGATGACCTTGTGGAGGGGATCGCCCTGGGGATCGACATCTTCGATTGCGCGGTGCCGACCCGCCTGGCGCGACACGGCGTCGCGCTCGCCCCTCTGCCGAAGGCAAGGTTTCGCCTCGACCTGCGCCACCGCGGCCTGGCGCTGGACCGAGGCCCGCTGGTCGACGGCTGCCCCTGTCCGACCTGTGAAGCCCATACGCGGGCGTACGTGCACTACCTGTCGCGGGCCGAGGAGCTGACCGGCGTGCGGCTGCTCGCGATCCACAACCTGGCCTACCTCGAGCGCCTCATGCGAGGAGCGCGCGAAGCGATCGCCGGCGGGCGCTTCGACGACTACCGCCGTCGAACCCTGGGGGGCGAGGCCCCGTGGGAGCTGGCGGCGCGGACGCCGTCGCGCTGACTTCACTGCGTGTGGTCGTTGATGAACTGTTTGAGCTGGTCGATCTGATCGGGGATCGTGTGCTTGATCAGCTCGGTGTTCTGACCGGCGTTGGTGGTCAAGAGGACGATCCCGGCGACCACCCCCGCGAGGATCGCGATCACGAGCAGGATTCCGATCGCGGCCCTGATGCGCTTCGCGACCGAGCGCTTGGGCTTGCCGGCCGGGGCGCGGGCGGCGGGGCGTGACCTGGCAGCCTGGCGCGGCCGCCGGGTCGGGGGCGGGGGCTCGGCCGGCAGGCGGCGGGTTGCCCCCGTCGGCTCGGACGAAAGCATCCGCGTCGCCGCGGTCCCGCCGCCGTCGGGGCCGGGCGGCTCCCGCCCCGACCCGCCGGCCAGGAGTGCGGCCGACAGCTGGCGCGCCGTGGAGTAGCGGAGCGCCGGGTCCCCCTCGAGCGACCGGAGCACCGCGGTCGACAGGGTCTCGGGGACCGCCGAGTCGTACGAGCTCGGCGGCAGGGGGCGCTCGCTCTCGCGGCGGATCGCGAGCTCGGCGAGCGTGGCACCCTCCCACGGCAGGCGCCCGGTCAGGAGCTGGTAGATGACGACGCCGAGCGCATAGACGTCTGAGGCCGGTGTGGCCTCCTCGCCTCGTGCCTGCTCAGGTGCCAGGTAGGCGGCGGTCCCGACCACCGAGCCCACCTGGGTCAGGCGGCTCTGCTCGGCGGCCCGCGCGATCCCGAAGTCGGTCAGCTTGACCGTCATCTCGCCGGTCGGCGGGTTGTGTGCGGTCGGGTCGGAGTTGGTGCGCTCCGAGGCGTTCCCTATGACCATCAGGTTCCCGGGCTTGACGTCTCGATGGATGATCCCGTGGCGGTGGGCGTAGTCGAGCCCGGCGCACGACTGGGTTCCCACCTCGACAGCGATTTCGGGGCCGAGCGCCCCCTGGGACTGCAGGAGCTGCGCCCCGGAGCGTCCCTCTACGTACTCCATGACGATGTAGTGGCGGCCCTCGTCGACCCCGGTGTCGTAGACCTGGACGATGTGGGGGTGGATCAGCTTCGCGACCGCGAGTGCCTCGCGGCGGAAGCGGGCCACGAACTTGTCGTCGTCGGAGAGGTGCTCGGCGAGGATCTTGACCGCCACCGTGCGCTCCAGCACCCTGTCGGTCGCCTTGTAGACGCTCGACATGCCTCCCGAGCCGAGCCGGTCGGCGAGCTGGTAGCGATCGGAGATCAGTCCGGTGCTCATCCTCAGCCGCTCCCGACCCCGGTTCCACCGGTCCCACCGGTGCCGCCAGACGAGCCGCCGCCGGCGTTTCCGTTCCCCTGACTGTTTCCTCCACCGCTCTGACCGTTGCCCCCTTGATTGGCCGGCGGGGAACCCTGATCACCGCCGCCCCCGTTCCCCCCGCCGGACGGCGAGGGCTCCGGCGTCTGCGGAGCCGGAGTGCTGGTCGCGGTCGTACTCGAAGTCGTCGAGGTCGTGGTGTCGGTCGTCGTCGGCGCCCGCTGGGCGCCATCCGCGCCGGTTGCGCCGGAGGGCTCGCACGCGGCCAACGTCTTCAGGTTGGTGCCCGCGTCCCTGAGCGCGGCCTTGAGCTCGACCCCGGAGGCCGGGGGGAGGAGGTTGACCGTGGCCACGAAGCGATCTGCCGCGGCTGTGGCGTTGTCGCAGCGGCCGGCGGCGACGGCGCTCTGAACGTCGTCCAGATCGTTATTCAGGGCGGCGGCCTGATCGGTTGGGATCGTGCCCTTGATCTCGTTCGAGCCGCAACCGGTAACGGCGGTCGCCATCGCGGCTACAGCGAGCAGGGCGGAAAGCCGCTTCCATCCGGGCATCGTCGCGAGTCTAGTGCGGGCATCCCCCGGTCCGAGCGATCGGTTCATCCGCGTCACTGCCCGACGTAGAGGCGCCGCGCCAGATGGTCCGGCAGGTCGGTCGCGGCGATCGCCTCGGCGGCCCGGTCGATCGCGTATTCGACCCGGTGGTAGGTCGCATGCCAGGGGTCGGTGTCGAGCTCGAGCCACGCGGCACGGGGGTCGCCGTCACGGGGCTGGCCGACGCTGCCGGGGTTGAGCAGCCACCGCCCGTTCGACAGGTCCAGCCTGGTCCCGCCACCGGCCTGGGCGCCCCGCGCAGCGTCCGGTAGCTCGATCGCCTCGCCGGGCACCTCCGGTGGCAGACGGTCCTCCGACATGACGAAGAACAGGGCGACGTGGGAGTGCCCGACCAGGCTGACCCGCGAGGCCTGGATGGCGATGCACTCGGCGGCTTGGTCCGGCCACAGCACGTACTCCCACACCGGGTCGCGGGGGGACGCGTGGTACAGGGCGACGTCGTGGCTCTCGTCGGCGGGCTCCAGGCCGGCCAGGAAGTCGAGCGTCGCCTTCTTGGCCGTCTCCTGTGTCCACCGGACCGCTGCGGCGGCCGCTGGCGAGAAGGTCGAGACGTCGAGCTCGTCGAGCACCGCCAAGTCGTGGTTTCCGACCAGGCAAAGCCCGCATCTCTCCGCGACCAGAGAGGCGCACTCGTCGGGTTGGGCGCCGTAGCCGACCACGTCTCCCAGGCACCACACGTCCTCGACGTCGGCATGCCGGATGTCGTCAAGGACCGCCTCGAGAGCAGGCAGATTGGAGTGGATGTCGCTGATGATCGCCAGTCGCAAGGCGGACTATCGTAGGCGCATGGCCAACCCCGATGGCAGGAGGCGGGCGTTGCGGGTGGGGATGGCTGCGGTGGCGATGGTCTTGGTTGCCGAAGGGGCCGTCTGGCTGCTTCGGCCTTCCGATCGGCCGATCGACCCGACGCCGGTCCCCGAGAGCCGTTTCTTCACCGCCGCCGAGATCGAGCGCGGGCGCTCGTTCAGCGATGGTCAGCTGTGGCTGTTCGTCGCCACCCTGGGCGCCCAGGGGGCCGTGCTGGTCTGCCTGGCGCTCGGCAGGCCGACCGCAGTTCGCCGTCGCCTCGAGCGACTCGGCGCCCGCCCGCTGCTCGGGGGCGCGGCCGCGGGGGCCGGCCTCTCGGTCGCCCTCGGGGTCGCGGCCCTGCCGGCCGGGATCGCCGCACACGCGCGGGCGGTCGACTACGGGATCTCGACCCAGGGACTGGGCTCCTGGCTCGGCGACGCCGCCAGGTCCGCGGGCGTCACCGCTCTGCTGTCGGCGGCGGGGGCGGCGGTCCTGCTCGCCCTGGTACGGCGCTTCGGGGCCAGGTGGTGGCTTCCCGGCACCGTCGTGGTGGGTGCGATCGCCGTGGTCTTCGTCTGGCTCGCCCCGGTGGTGCTTGCACCGCTCTACAACCGGTTCACTCCACTCGCGGCCGACAGCCCGGCCCGCGCCGAGGTGCTCGGTTTGGCAAGGCGGGCCGGCGTCGACGTGGGGGAGGTCTATCGCGTCGACGCAAGCCGGCGGGTCCGTTCGCTGAACGCGTACGTCGACGGGATCGGATCGACCAGGCGGGTGGTCCTCTACGACAACCTGCTCCGCCGCGCGAACCGTCCCGAGCTGCGAAGCGTCGTCGCCCACGAGCTCGGCCACGTGAAGCACGACGACGTGCCCCGGGGCCTCGCCTTTCTGGTCATCGTGACCCCGCTCGGACTGCTGTTCGCGGGCCTCGTCGGGGCGGGCCTGGCCGGGCGGTCCGGGGTCGACCCGCGCGGCCCGGCGGCGCTTCCCGGCTACCTGCTGGGGCTGGCCGTCGCGGCCCTGGTCCTGGGAGTTCCCGGCAACCAGCTCTCACGCCAGGTGGAGGCCAGCGCCGACACCTTCGCCCTCCAGCTGACCCATGATCCGAACGCCCTGATCCAGGTCCAGCGTCGCCTCGCCTTGTCGAGCGCCGCCGACCCGGCTCCCGCGGGGCTCCTCACCGCCCTGATCGGCACTCACCCCTCGACGATCGAGCGGATCGGCGCCGCGGTCACCTACCGCAGCCGAGCCGCTGCATCGGCCCGCTGAGTGGCGCCTTGCGGTCGCATGACGACCGCAGGGCGCCATGCGATGAGTCGAGGAAAGGGGGCCAGCTCCCCGAAGTCGGCGCGCGGCACCCGTCGTCGGCGGCGTGTCGCCGCCGGGGGCGTGGCGGGCTCTAGTAGGTTCGCCTCATGGCCGATCCCCTCGTGGAGCTTCATGCCGCGATCCGCTCGGCGGCCGATGCGCTGGGCGACGGCGCGGCCGCGATCGAGCCCACGCTCGAGCGTCCGCCGAAGCCCGAGATGGGCGACTACTCGACCAACGCGGCGATGCTGCTCGCCCCGACCCGCGGGGAGCCGCCTCGAAAGGTCGCGGAGGGGCTCCGCGACGAGCTCGGGGCGCTGCTCGGAGCGCGCGCTGAGCGGATCGAGGTCGCGGGCCCGGGCTTCGTCAACGTCTTCCTGGCCGATCGCTGGCACCGTGACAGCGTCGCGGCGCTGCTCGATGCCGGCGAGGACTTCGGTCGAGCCACCCAACCGCGACCCGAGCGGGTGCTGGTCGAGTTCGTGTCGGCGAACCCGACCGGCCCCCTCACGGTTGCCTCGGGTCGGGGCGCCGCCTATGGAGACTCTCTGGCCCGCCTGCTCGAGCTGGCCGGGAGCCGGATCGAGCGCGAATACCTGCTCAACGACATCGGCGGCCAGGTGCAACGTTTCGCCGAGTCGATCGCGGCCCGCATGCGGGGCGACGAGCCGCCCGAGGACGGGTATCGCGGCGACTACGTCGTGACTCTCGCCGACGCGCTGGCCGCCGAGGGGGCGGACGCGGCCGACCTGCACGAGCTGGGAAGGCGCGGCACCGCGGTCATGCGCGACCGGATCGAGGCGACCCTCGACCGGTTCGGCATCCGCTTCGACACCTGGTTTTCGGAGCGGACGCTCCACGAGGCGAACAAGATCGAAGCGGCGATCGCCGATCTGCGAGCGCGCGGCCACGCCTACGACGACGAGGGCGCGGTGTGGCTCCGAACCAGCGAGCTGGGCGACGACAAGGACCGGGTCCTGATTCGCTCCGATGGGGCGCCCACCTACTTCGCCGCCGATATCGCCTACCACCGCGACAAGCTGGAGCGCGGGGTCGAGCGGATGATCGATCCGCTGGGGGCCGACCACCACGGATACGTGCCCCGGATGCGGGCCGCGATCGAGGCGCTGGGCCACGACCCCGACATCTATGAGGCGCCGATCATGCAGCTCGTCCGCCTGGTCGAGGGTGGCGAGCGGGCCCAGATGTCGAAGCGAAGGGGCGAGTACGCCCTGCTCGACGAGCTTGTCGATGACATCGGCGTCGATGCGGCCCGCTTCTTCATGTTGCAGCGAAGCCACGACACGGCCCTCGACCTCGATCTCGAGCTGGCGCGATCGCAGTCCCAGGACAACCCGGTCTACTACGTGCAATACGCTCACGCGCGGATCGCCAGCATCCTCCGCAAGGCAGCCAGCGAGGGAACCGCCGAGGGGGCCGCTGACGCAGCGGACGAGGGACGAATCGCCGCGAATGCGGCTGCCGAGGGCGCGCTTGCCGCCCGCGCCGAGCCGACCGAGCGAGCCCTGATCAAGCGGCTCCTGGACTTCCCCGCCGAGGCGGCTGGGGCAGCCGAGCGCCGCGCCCCCCACCGGATCGCGGCCTTCGCGACGGCGACCGCCGCGGACTTCCATGCGTTCTATCGCGATTGCCAGGTCGTGGGGGCGCCGGTAGGGGTCGAGGCGGCTCGTCTTGCCGTCTGCCTGGCGGCAAAGCGGGTGGTCGCGCGGGCCCTCGGCCTGCTCGGCGTCAGCGCCCCAGACCGGATGTAGGCGGGCCGCGTCGCCCGGGTCTCGGCGACGAAGACGCCGGTCTTTCCGGCCTGCTGCGCGGTATCGACGGACGCCGCTGTTAGATTGCGCGCGCTCGTGCACCCGATCAGGAGGTCACTTTGACCAAGGCTGAGTTCGTCGATCGGCTCGCCCGCGACGACCGGATCGACAATAAGAAGAAGGCCGGCGACGCGGTCGAGGCGGTTCTCGACGGCATCACCGAGGCACTCGTCCGAGGGGACTCGGTCAATTTCACCGGGTTCGGAAAGTTCAGCGTCGCTGTGCGTGGACCCCGCCAAGGCGTCAATCCGCGGACCGGAGAGCGGATCACGATCGCCGGCGGCCGCGTGCCGAAGTTCTCGGCCGGCGCCGGGCTGAAGTCCAAGGTCAAGGGCTGAGTGGACTGACAGCTCCGTTCGCGGACCGGCTCGTCGCTCTCGTCGAGGAGCGGCGCAGCCAGGTCTGCCTTGGCCTCGACCCGGACCCTTCGAGGCTCGGGGCCGAGGCCGGCAGTCCCGGCGACCCGCCCGCTCAGCGGGCTGCGGACGGGGTCGCGGAGCGCTGTCGCTCGCTGATCGAGCGCGCTGGGCCCCAATGCGTCGCCGCCAAGCTTCAGCTCGCCTGCTTCGAGCGCCTTGGCGCTCCGGGTTGGAGCGCGCTCGAGCGCACCGTCGTGACTGCGAGGAAGGCCGGGCTGATCGTGATCGCCGACGGCAAGAGGGGGGACGTCCCCGTGAGCGCCTCGGCCTACGGCCAGGCGCTGTTCGGCTCGACCCCCACGCCGTGGGGTGACGTCGAGGGCCTCGGGGTCGACGCCGCGACGGTCAACCCCGTTCTGGGCGCCGACGCCCTCGAGCCGCTCATCGCGGCGGCTGATGCGGCGTGGGGCGGCGTGTTCTGTCTGGTCCGGACCTCCAACCCAGGCGCCTCGGACGTGCTCGACCTCGAGGCCCCCGATCGGCCACTGTTCGAGCGCTTGGCCGAGCTGGTCGCGGGGCTGGGCGACAGGCTGAGCTCTGAGTCCGGGCTCTCGGGGGTCGGCGCCGTCGTGGGCGCGACCGAGCCTCGTCACCTCGTGAGGCTCCGAGAGCTGATGCCTCGAGCGATCTTTCTGATCCCGGGGGTGGGCGCGCAGGGCGGAAGGGTGGAGGATCTCGGCTCTGCGCTCGGCGACAGCCCGGCATCGGTCCTGGTGACGGCGTCGCGGTCGATCGCCGATGCCCCGGATCCCGCCGAAGCCGCGGGCGAGCTCCGGGCGGCGCTCTGGGCGCTCGACGGGTGAGGCTCGTTTGGGCGCCCGATTGCCAATCGGTCCGCCGACGTGATCTTGGTCCCCTGCGGGGCTACCATCGCTGTGCGAGAAACCGACCGTGGTTCCCTCGCCGACCACGATTGGTGTTCGCGCCGGGCCCCAGGGGGAACAGATGGAGCCACAAGCCACTCAGACGCGGTCGAGCGCAGGCCCCACCGCGAGGCTCCTTGCCGTGTTCGCCCTCCTGATCGCGGCGGTCGTCGTCGTCGTGATCGTCGTGGACTCGATCAGCGGGTCCGGGAACGACGCATCGACCGCGGGGTCATCGGCCGCGAGCCGCAACGAGCCGGCGCAGAAGTACTACGTCGTCCAGCCCGGGGACACCTTCGGCGGAATCGCCCACAAGGAAGGAGTGTCGGTCTCCAGGCTCGAGGAGCTGAACCCGAACCTGGACACCCAGCTCCTGCCCGAGAAGGGGTGCGTGAACCTGGTGCCCAAGGGCTGCAAGGTGCTGGCAAACGGGGGCTGAGCCCGCGGCGCCTCGGCGCCTGGGGCTGGGCCCTCTCACTCGCAGCGCTCGTCCTCGCATGGCCGGCGGTCGCTGGCGCGGTGACGCCCAAGCCACCCCGGATCGCGGCCCGCGCCTGGGTCCTGGTCGATGCCGACGACGACACGCGTCTGGCGGCCGATCGCCCGAACGCCATGCTGCCGATGGCGAGCACCACCAAGCTGATGACCGCCTACCTGTCGCTGCAGGGGTTGCCGCTCGGCGAGCGACTCACGGCGCCCCCCTACCACCCGATTCCGGGCGAGTCCCTGCTGGGCCTCGATCCCGGGGAGCGGATGTCGGTACGTGACCTCCTCTACGGGCTCTTGCTCCCGAGCGGCAACGACGCGGCTGCGACTCTGGCGCAGGGAGCGGCCGGCTCCACGCCCGCCTTCGTCCTCGAGATGAACCGCGCCGCTCGGCGGCTGGGGCTGCGCAAGACGAGCTACGCGAACCCGATCGGCCTCGACCAACCCGGGAACTACTCCAGCCCCGGCAACCTCGCCGCCCTGGCGCTGCGCCTTCGCCGGGAGCGGCTGTTCAGACAGATCGTCGACACGCCCCGAATCACGCTCCGCACCGGAGACCACCCCCGAACGATCGTCAACCACAACGACCTGGTGGGCGACGTGCCGTGGATCAACGGCGTCAAGACCGGGTACACGGAGGAGGCGGGATACGTCCTGGTCGGCTCCGGCACGCAGAAGGGGGTGACCCTGCTCTCGGTCGTGATGGGCGCCCCCGACGTGCGCGCCCGGGACGACGACACCCTGGCCCTGCTTCGCTACGGCTTCTCGCTCTACCGGCGGCGAGCGGTCATCCGGCCGGACCAATCGATCGCGCGGACGCAGGTGCCAAACGGCGATCGCGGGCTCGCACTGGTGGCTGCTCGAGGCGTTGCAGCCACCGTGAGGCGGGGTCAGCGGCCGACGGTGGCGGTCGACGCGCCCGCAGCCACCCAGGCGCCGATTCGTCGCGGGGAGCCGATCGGGCACGCCACCGTCACGCTGGCGGGGCGCATGATCGGCCGAACGCCGCTCTTGGCCCGCTACTCGGTGGACCTTGCGCCCGATTCGCTCCCCGCGCGGGTGGATGACGCGCTGCCGGGTCCGAGGGCGGTGGTCTGGGTGGTGGCGGTCGCGGCGGTCGCGGCGCTCGCCGTCGGGGTCGGCGCGGTGGTCAGGCATCGTCGTCCCGGCTAGTCTCAACGGGCAAGGGAGTCGAGATGATCCTCACCGTGACGCTCAACGCCGCGATCGACCGCACGGTCGCCGTGCCCAATTTCCGCCTCGGGCATCGTCACCGTGCCGTCGAGTCGCGCACCGTGGCGGGGGGCAAGGGAGTCAACGTGGCGAGGGCGCTGAAGCTGCTCGGGCGGCCCGTGATCGTGACCGGACTCGCGGGCGGCGGCACCGGGTCACGGATCAAGGAGAGGCTCAACGAGGAGTCGATTCTCCATCACTTCACCGAGATCGAGGGTGAGTCGCGCACCAACCTCGCCGTCATCGACCCCACATCGGGGGAGCAGACCGAGATCAACGAGCGCGGGCCCGAGGTGCGTCCCGAGGAGATCGACGAGTTCATCGAGAAGCTCCTCTACCTGGCGCAGGGCGCGAGCCTGTGCGTCCTTGCAGGGAGCATTCCCCCGGGGGTGGATGCGTCGGTTTACGGGCGGCTCATCGCCGACCTGGAGCGCCTTGGGGTTCCGGCCGTCCTCGACACCGACGGGGATCCGATGCGTCTCGGGATGCGCTCCGAGCCCGCGGTGGTCGCTCCAAACGTGATCGAGGCTGAGGAGGCGGTCGGTCACGAGTTCAACGATGCCGATGACCTGGCGATGGGCCTCGCGGGGCTGCTCGAGATGGGGGCCCGTGAAGCGGTGATCACGCGCGATGCGGGCTGCTCCGCGATCGTTGACGACGGGGGCCGCCATGCCTTCCGGGTGGAGATCGAGCCGCTGGAACCCGTCTCGGGGGTCGGCTCGGGCGACTGCTTCCTGGCCGGCTACGTCGCGGCCCGATACGAGGGCGCCGCGCCGCGCGAATGCCTCGCCTACGGGGTTGCCTGCGGCGCGGAATCGACCCAGCACTTCGGCGCCGGAAACCTCAACCCCCGCGAGGTCGATCGGCTGCTTCCCCGAGTCGAGGTCGCCGAGCTCGAGGTTCCGGCCGGGGTCAACTGACCCCTCTCATCGGCGTGCCCGGTCAGGGCCCGAGGTAGCTCACATGCCACCACTCCTGCGGAGCCTCGGTCTTCGCCCACCCGTAGCTCGCGCCGATCTGATCGATCGCGCTTCGCATCGAGGGATCGGCCAGGTCGAGCGCCGTCCCGTACTCGTGCGAGGAGGTGCCCGGGAGCGCTGCGAGGCTTCCCTGACCGGCGACGTAGAGGTCGTACAGATAGAGCTGTTGCGCGTAGGAGCGGTAGGCCGACAGCGGGCCTGCCGGATAGAGGTCGATTCCGTAGAGGCGCAGCGAGTCCTGTCGCATCGCATTCCAGCTCGCGGCGGCGTCGGACGCAAGGTAGGCCTGGCCCGAGGGACACGTCGGGCAGTAGATCGGCGCGGTCCAGGAGGGGGCGGACGCGACCGGCTGGGCGGGCGTCGGTGCGACGGTCGTCGGGGCCGGTGCGGCCGCCTGCCCGCCGGAGAGCGCCGCAGCTCCTTCGGCGGTTGTCGGGACGGTGATCGTCTCGCCGGCGTAGACAGCGCTGTCGGCCGGTAGGCCGTTGTAGGCGGCCACCGTCCGCGTCGTCAGGTTGTTCGCGGCCGCAATCGACCACAGGGTCTCGCCCGGTTGCACCGTGTGGGGGAGCGCGGCTTCGGCCGGGGTCGCGGCGACGACGCACAGCGCGATGACGATCGCGATCAGATTGAGAGCTCTGGGTGACGCCACCCGGGCGCTTCCTTCCTGCTTGCGATGACTTCGATCGATTCGAACGAGCCCTCCCTGGCCCGTCGGACCACATCCCCTTTGAGGTCCGCTGCGCGCCTCCTTCTCCGTGAAGGAGGTCATGCACCCGCTGCTAACATCGCCGGGGCCTTGGGAATGTCGGGCCGAGACCCAGAACTGCCGTGCCGCACGCCTCGCTCGACGAGGCTTTTTTCGTCCGCGGCCGGACATAGCCTGGCCGTTCACCCTCAACATGGAGTTGGCTAGGCGATGGAACTGGAGATCGGGCGCGGTAAGAAGGGCAGGCAGGCCTACGGCTTCGACGACATCGCGATCGTGCCCTCGCGGCGCACCCGGGACCCCGACGATGTCGAGATCAGCTGGACGCTGGGCCCGTACCGGTTTGAGCTGCCGCTCCTCGCGGCGGCGATGGACGGCGTCGTCAGCCCGGCCACCGCCGTGGCCACCGGGCGGCTCGGGGGCCTGGCGGTCCTCAACCTGGAGGGCATCTGGTCGCGCTACGAGAACGCCGAGGAACAGCTCGAGCGGATCGCCGCCGCGCCCCCGGAGGTCGCGACCCGCGTCATGCAGGACATCTATCGCGAGCCCGTCAAGCCCGAGCTGATCTCCCAGCGGATCGAGGAGGTGAAGGCCGAGGGCGTGGTCGCCGCCGGATCTCTCACCCCGCAGCGGGTGGCGAGCCACTACGAGCTGGCGCTCGAGGCGGGCCTGGACATCTTGGTCATCCAGGGCACCGTGATCTCCGCCGAGCACGTCTCGTCGAAGTCCGAGCCGCTCAACCTCAAGAAGTTCATCGCCGAGGTCCCGGTGCCCTGCATCGTGGGCGGATGCGCCTCATTCTCGACCGGCCTCCACCTGATGCGCACCGGCGCCGTGGGGGTCCTGGCAGGGGTCGGCCCGGGCGCCGCCTGCACCACTCGAGGCGTGCTCGGGATCGGCGTCCCGCAGGCGACCGCGATTGCCGACGTGGCGGCGGCCCGCTCTCAGCACATGCTCGAGACCGGGGAGTACTGCAACGTGATCGCCGATGGCGGCATGCGGACCGGTGGCGACGTCTCGAAGGCAATCGCGTGCGGCGCCGACGCGGTGATGATCGGATCGCCGATGGCCCGCGCCAAGGAGGCGCCCGGCCGCGGCTATCACTGGGGCATGGCGACGTTCCACCCATCGCTCCCCCGCGGCACCCGGGTGGCCACCGCACAGGACGGGACCCTCGAGGAGATCCTGCTCGGCCCCGCGCTCGAGAATGACGGAACGTTCAACCTGATGGGCGCGCTCCGGACCTCGATGGCGACCTGCGGCTACGAGGACATCCGCGACTTCCAGCGAGCCGAGGTGATGATCGCCCCGGCGCTTCAGACCGAGGGCAAGCAGCTCCAGCAACAGCAGTCCGTGGGCATGGGCTCGAACGGCCGCGCCGCCGTCGCCACGGGAGTCGCCGTATCGGATGATTGACTCCAGCCCAACGCGGCCCATGGCGGCGCCCGTTGGAGCTAGGGACGAAGTCCCGGGTCAGCCGGCCCAGCCTGCCGCCACGCACGCGTTGCAGCCCGCCGGAGACGCAGCCGAAGGCGAGGCCTCCGGCGGAGTTCTTCCCGAGGCCTCCGGCGGAGAGTGGGTCTTGGTCCTCGATTTCGGGGGGCAGTACTCGCAGCTGATCGCGCGGCGGATCCGCGATCGGGGGGTGTTCGCGGAGCTGTTGCCGCACGACACCGAGCTCGCCCGGATCCGCGAGCGGCGTCCCGCCGCGCTCGTCCTCTCGGGCGGCCCTGCCTCCGTCTACTCGGAGGGCGCGCCCGAGCTGCGCAGCGAGCTGCTCGAGCTCGGGGTCCCGGTGCTTGGGATCTGTTACGGGATGCAGGTCATGGTGCAGGCGCTCGGCGGGCGGGTCGAGGGTGCCGATGCCGGCGAGTTCGGCCGCACCCCGCTGTCCCTGGCCGATGGCGGGGGCCATCTGATGGCCGGGCTGCCGCACGAGCAACAGTGCTGGATGAGCCACCGCGACGCGGTGTTCGAGCCTCCGCCCGGCTTTGTGGCCCTCGCCTCCAGCCCCGCCTCGCCGGTGGCCGCTTGCGAGAGCCCGGACCGGGGCTTGTACGGGATCCAGTTCCATCCGGAAGTCGTCCACACGCCTTATGGCACCCAGATCCTCGATCGCTTCCTTCGTGATCTCGCCGGCCTGGAGCAGCGGTGGTCGCCGGCGTCCGTGATCAGCGACCAGGTCGAGCGCGTCCGGGCCCAGGTCGGCGGCGGGGGTGTGATCTGCGGCCTCTCAGGAGGCGTGGACTCGGCCGCCGCCGCCGCGCTCGTGCACCGGGCTGTCGGAGACCAGTTGACCTGCGTGCTCGTCGATCACGGCCTGTTGCGAAAGAACGAGGCCGAGCAGGTGGTGGAGACGTTTCGCGATCGCGGGATCAAGCTGATTGACGTTGACGCCAAAGCGCGATTCCTGGACCGGCTCGCCGGCGTGGTCGAGCCCGAGAGCAAGCGAAAGATCATCGGCGAGGAGTTCATCCGGGTGTTCGAGGAAGAGGCGGAGAAGCTCGACGACGCCCGTTTCCTCGTCCAGGGGACCCTCTATTCCGACGTGATCGAGTCGGGGGGTGACGGGCGGTCCGGAGCCGCGACCATCAAGTCCCACCACAACGTCGGCGGGCTTCCGGAGGACCTCGACCTGGAGCTGGTGGAGCCGCTCAGGATGCTGTTCAAGGACGAGGTGCGGTCCGTCGCAGCCGAGCTGGGCCTGCCAGAGCGCATCGTCTGGCGTCAGCCCTTCCCCGGCCCTGGACTGGGGATCCGGATCGTCGGCGGCGAGGTGACCGCCGAGCGCCTCGACATCCTCCGCGAGGCCGATGCGATCCTGCAGGAGGAGATCCGTGCGGCCGAGCTGTACCGAGACCTGTGGCAGTCGTTCTGCGTCCTCCCGGTGGTGCGCTCGGTCGGCGTGCAGGGCGATGGCCGAAGCTACGCGTACCCGATCGTGATCCGGGCCGTGACGTCCGCCGACGCGATGACCGCCGACTGGGCCCGCCTCCCGCACGAGCTGCTCGAGCGCGTATCGAGCAGGATCATCAACGAGGTCCCGGGCGTCAACCGCGTCGCCCTCGACATCAGCTCGAAGCCCCCGGCCACGATCGAATGGGAATAGCCCCGCGGCCCGCATCGACCACCCGGCGGTGCTAGCGACGAAGTCGCGGCTCAGGCGCTTACGTCCTGCCGCCCGGTAACGCGTCGCAAGCCGCCGGAAACGTAGCCGAAGGCGAGGCTTCCGGCGGAGTTATTCTCGGTCCCAGCGCTTCAGGAGTGGAAGCGGGTCGATCGGGCTGCCGCGCTCCCAGCCGTGCGGCCAGATCTCGAAGTGGAGCTGGCAGCCGACCGTTCGGGCGTTGCCCGTCTTTCCGACCCGGCCGATCGCCTGCCCGGTCTTGACCCGCTCGCCCTCGTGGACAGTCGCCGGGTGCAGGAAGTGCGCGTAGCGGTAGTCGGCCTTCGTGCCGCGCGCGTCGATCACGACCCAGTTCCCGTACAAGACGGGATCGGACCCTCGCGCCTGCACC
Organism: uncultured bacterium; assembly: GCA_963720685.1. Classification (GTDB taxonomy): domain Bacteria; phylum Actinomycetota; class Thermoleophilia; order Solirubrobacterales; family 70-9; genus AC-56. The sequence goes on from CAVRGF010000010.1 coordinate 39,095, forward strand.
GTCCCCCCGCGCGCGGCCACCAGCCTGGTGCCGCAGGAAGCGAAGACGTCCTGTCCCTGATGCACCCTGCCGCCCGATCGGGGTGCGCCGAACCGCTGGACCGCACCGCCGTAAGCATGTCTTCCCCGCACGGGGAACTCGCCGTCGTAGAGCCGAAATCGCGCTGAGGGGTGGGCGCGGTGCCCCGGCCGCTGGACCTTGAAGCGATAGTGGCCGGGCGGGGCAGCGCCCTGGCCGGGGAGGATTCCATCCCAGCGCAGGCGGTGCACCTTGTAGGGGAGCTTGTCCGCGAGGGTCCAGGTGTGTTTGGTGTTGCCCTTGTGCACCAGCTTCACCCGGACATCGGCCGGGGCCCGCGCGCGGAAGCGAAACGCGAGCGTCACCGGGCGTCGTCCGTCGACGACAGCGCGATGAGGCCGCACCCGGGCGCCGAGCAGGTCGAAGGAGCCGGGCGCGGGCAGGCGCCGTGCCGCAACGATCCGAAGCGGCTTCGCGGTGTGATCCCGGCGCCCCTTCGCGTCGGCGACCCTGGGCCGACCGCTGCGCACGTGCCGTGGCACGACGACCTCGACTCGGTGGGCGTGGACCACCGCCGGGCTCGCGCGCACGGTTCCCGACCGGCCGCGGAAGATGACCGCCCTCACCGCCCCCAGGTGGCGACCGGAGATCGCGATCCTGCTGCCCACCGCCGCGGCGCGAAGGTCGGCGCAGCGCTCCAGGCAGGTCAACGCCCCAGCCCTCGGCGCCCGCCCTCCGGACGTGGCGGCACCCGCCGGCACCACCACGAGGAGGAGGGACCCGGCTGCCAGCGATGCGGTCGCGAGGCGAAGGCGTGAGGTCAGGCGCTTAAGGCTAACGAGCCCGTCAGCTCCACTTGTCCCATTGCTTGAGGTGTTTCGTGATCGATCGCAGGTAGTGGCCTCCCTCATACCAGCCCGGCCCCGACCACTCCTCGATGTGCAGGTGGCAGCCGGTTGCGTCCCCGGTCTCGCCGACCAGGCCGATCTTCTGTCCGGTTCGGACCCGCTGTCCCTTGTGCAGCGGTGAAGGCTTCTTCAGGTGGGCGTACATCCAGTCGTGGCTCGTCTTCTTGCCGTCGATCACGATGTAGTTGCCGGCGCCGCTTCCCTGGTAGGCCTTCCACTGGACGCGCCCGCCGCGCGCGGCGACCAGCTTCGTGCCGCATGACGCGAGGACGTCCTGCCCCTCGTGCACGTGGCCGACGCGGGGGGCGCCGACGCCGTCCCCGTAGCCGTGGTGGCCCCGGACGGGGAACTTGAACCGGTGGTAGGCGAACTCGGCGTTGGACGTCGACTCCGTGCTGCCGCTCTCGGGCCCGACTCGGAACCGGTAGCCGCCGTTTAGCGCCGGCTTGTCGGTGCCCCGCTTCAGTCCCTTCCATTTCGCCGAATGGACCGTGTTCGGCTCCTGGTCGTGCTTCACCCACGTGTCCACCACCGTCCCGTCCCTTCGACTCACGACGTCGATTCGCACGTTGGTCGGCTGGCTGCTCGTGAACATGTAGTTGATCGTCGGCTTCTTGATGCCGTAGTAGTACGCCTTGTGCGGCTTGGCGCTCAGCGAGTTGAGCTTGAAGCTGCCTGAACCCGGGATCTGGTCCACCGGGACGATCCGCAGCTCGGCGTGCGTCGTCGAGCTGTTGTCGTAGGAGTCGGTCACCTTCGGACGGCCGGTCGCGGCGCCGCCGGGCACCTTCGCGGTCACTGTGCGGCTCGAGACCGAGACGGGCTTCACCGCGATGCGCCCCGCCTGACCGGACCTGAACTCCACCTTCGAGACCTGCTTCAGGTGACGGCCGCTGATCTGGACCTTGGAGTCGGTGGTTGCCTTGCGGACGCCGCCGCAGGTCGAGATGCAGACCACGTCTCCCGCCTTTGGAGCCTCGGGAGGCGTCACGCCGCCGCCCTCGGCGAGCGCCGTGGCGACGCCCGCGCCGAGCGAAGCCATGGCCATGACCGCCGCTACTGCTGTCTGTATTCCGCGCCGTCCGCGCGGGCTTCCGCTGGGCCTCATCTCGCTCTTCCTCGGGCCTACGGGGTTAGCTGACGGGCTCGCGCCGAAAGAGCGGCGCTACAGACGAGTGGTCCGACTCGCCCCCGGGACGGCTTCGACGCCGCCCCTCTGGTTCCCCCGCTCCGCCGCGGCGTACCACGACGGATTCGGCAGGTTGGTTAAGCGGCGGCAGTATATCCGCCAACCCGGCGCGCCGACGCAGTCGCGGGACCTGCGCCCCGCCGGCTCATCTATCATCCGCCGGCCGCGCCCGAGCCAGACGGGGGCGGCTTTTCGCGGTCATCAGCGCGCCCGTCGGCGCGGACCGCCAACCCGAAATGAAGACTTACGTCGCAACGCCAGAGAACCGCCAGCGAGACTGGGTCGTCGTGGACGCTGAAGGCAAGACCCTCGGCCGGCTCGCGACCCGCATCGCCGACGCGCTGCGCGGAAAGCTGAAGCCCGAGTACACCCCCCATTGCGACACCGGTGACTTCGTGGTGGTCGTCAACGCGGCCAAGATTCGGGTCACCGGCAACAAGCTGAACGACAAGATCTACTACCGCCACAGCGGCTATCCGGGTGGACTGCGCTCGCGCACCCTGGGCGAGATGCTCGAGCGCCAGCCTGAAGAGGTCCTGCGCAAGGCGGTCAGGGGGATGCTCCCGCGGAACCGCCTGGCGCGCCAGCAGCTCACCAAGCTGAAGGTCTACGCCGGTCCCGATCACCCCCACGAGGCCCAGATGCCGAAGAAGCTGGAGGTCGACGCGTGATCTTCGACGACGAGCCCCGCGACGATCAACCCGCGGCCGAGGATCAACCCGTCGCGGACGATCAGCCGGCGGCCGAGGATCAACCCGCCCCCGAGGCGCAGGAGCCCGCGGCTGATGAGCAGCCCGCCGCCGAGGATCAGCACGAAGCTGAAGCGGCGGACTCGGCCGACGCCACGCCTTCCGAGGAAGCCCCGGAGCCGGCCGACGCCGAATCCTCCGAGGGGGGGACCGACGGTGGGCCGACCGCCGAGCAGGAGGGTTCCCGCGATCAGCCCGCCCCTCGGGGCAAGGGCCCCAAGAGCTCCGACTCCGAGGACAAGACCCCGCCGGGCGCCGAGCTCGAACCGATCAAGATCGAGCCCCAGCGCGAGCTGAGCGCCGAGGAGCGAGCCCGCGTCGAGGCCGAGGCGGAGGAGCGCGCCCGCGCCGAGGCCGAGGCAACCGCCGAGGGCGGAGACGAGCCCGCGCCCGCGAGAGAGCCCGCCGTCGAGTTGGCGAGCGAGGCCAGGATCCAAGCCACCGGGAAGCGCAAGAGCTCGATCGCCCGAGTCGTCCTTCGAGCCGGCAGCGGCACCTTCGAGATCAACCAGAGGGGCCTCGAGGAGTACTTCCCCCGCCACCAGCATCAGACCTTCGTGCGACAGCCACTGGTCACCTCGGGCTACGAGGGCAAGGTCGATGTCCGGGTCCGCGTCCACGGAGGTGGAATCGCCGGACAGGCCGGCGCCGTGCGCCACGGCATCGCCCGGGCGCTCACCGAGATCGACCCCGAGTTGCGGGGGGAGTTGAAGCGCCGCGGGCTTCTCACCCGGGACGCGCGCGCCAAGGAGCGGCGCAAGGCGGGGTTGAAGAAGGCCCGCAAGCGGCCCCAATTCTCCAAACGCTGAGAGCGCTGCAAACCAGCGTCTGGCTTTGTCCTCGGTCGGGCGCCTCGCTCACGTAGGTTTGGACTACGCTCGCTTCGGCGCCCTCCCTGCGTCCGCGCCAGACTTGGTTTTCGCACTCTCGGGTGCTTGATCGTGACCCCTGGACCCGCTTCGATGACCCCACCCTCCAAGCTTGTCGCCGCGGATGGCGTTCGCTGGATTGCAGAGCCGCTTCGATGACCTCACCCTCAAAGCTCTTCGGCACGGATGGCGTTCGCGGGATCGCCGGCAGTGAGCTGACCGCCGAGCTGGCGCTCGCTATCGGGCGCGCGGCGGCGCTTCAGGCGTCCCCGGAGCGACCTCAGGTCCTGATCGTGCGCGACACGCGGGAATCGGGACCGATGCTCGAGTCAGCGCTGGCGTCCGGGGTGGCCGAGGGGGGAGGCGATGCGTGGCTGGCCGGCGTTCTGCCGACGCCGGGCGCCTCGATCCTGGTCAGAAGACACGGGCTCGACCTGGCCGCGGTCGTCTCGGCTTCGCACAACCCCTGGGAGCACAACGGGATCAAGTTCTTCGGCCCGGACGGGAGGAAGCTCGATCAGGCCCTCGAGGGGCGGATCGAGGAGGCAGCTCGCGAGGCCGGAGCCGGGGGTTCGCCGCTGGGCCGGGTTCGACGGCTCGACGGCGCGGTCGACGACTACCTTCGGGCCCTGCTCTCCGCGTTCGCTCTCGACCTCTCCGGGCGTCACGTGCTGCTCGATTGCGCCAACGGCGCGACCTATCGCTCGGCGCCGTCCGCCTTCGAGCGCCTCGGCGCCACGGTCGAGTCGATCGGAATCGAGCCGGACGGGCGGAACATCAACGAGGGATGCGGGTCCGTTCACCCGGAGCGACTGGCGACGCTCGTCGCGGGTGGCGCCGCCGAGATCGGGTTCGCGTTCGACGGCGACGGCGACCGCGTGATTGCCGTCGATCGCGAGGGCGGAATCCGCGACGGCGACGAGCTGATCTCACTGTTCGCTCGCCATCTCGCCGACTCCGGCGGACTGGAAGGAGGCGTGGCCGTGACGGTGATGAGCAACTTCGGGTTTCACCGCGCGATGGCGGATGCGGGGATCGAGGTGGCGACGACGCCGGTGGGCGATCGAAACGTCGCCACCGAGCTCGAGCGCCGCGGCTGGGCGCTCGGCGGCGAACAGTCGGGTCACATCATCTGGGAGGAGCTCGGACCGACCGGCGACGGTCTCGCGGCCGCACTGCTCACCATGCGCGCGCTCGACGGGGCAGACCTCGCCGAGGCCATCCCGATGCGAAAGCTCCCGCAGATGCTGGAGAACATCGAGATCGTCGATCGCGGGGCCCTGGAGGGCTCGGCGCCGGTTAGCGAGGCGGTGGAGCGGGAGACCGAGGCCCTCGAGGGGCGGGGCCGCGTCCTCGTCCGCGCGTCCGGAACCGAGGCTCTGGTCAGGGTCATGGTGGAGGCGCCGACCGAGGACGAGTGCAGGGAAGTCACTCGGAGACTCACGAGCCTGATTCGCCGAGAGCTGGCATAGCTCTACCCTTTGCGTCCCCAGTGTGCGGAATCGTCGGATACGTCGGAAAGCGGCCATGTCGAGATCTGCTGATCGCCGGGCTCGAGAAGCTCGAGTACCGCGGCTATGACTCGGCGGGAATCTCGCTGCTCGAGAACGGGCGCATCGACTCGGTTCGTGCGGTGGGCAACCTTGCGAACCTTCGCGAGGCGGTCGGTCTCGACGCCCCGGACGGGGACCGCGACGGAGGGGTGGCGGTCGCGGCCCCCCCGGCCACGATCGGCCTCGCGCACACGCGCTGGGCCACCCACGGACGGGTCACGGAGGAGAACGCGCATCCGCACGGCGACTGCGACGACGACGTCCAGATCGTCGCCAACGGGATCGTCGAGAACCACGCCGAGCTTCGCCGCGAGCTCGAGCTCGAGGGCCATCGGTTCAGCTCCGAGACCGACGCCGAGATCGTCGCCCACCTGATCGAGCGCCACTACGACGGCGATTTGACCGAGGCGGTGCGCCTGGCGTTCGGCGAGCTCCGAGGCCACTACGCCTTTGCGGCGATGCACCGCGCCCACCCGGACACCCTGGTCGCGGCGCGCCAGGAGTGCCCGCTGGTGGTCGGGATCGGCGACGGCGAAGCGTTCCTGGCATCGGCGATCCCGGCCTTCCTGGCCGAGACGCGCCGGGTGCTCCAGGTCGAGAACGGGGAGATCGTCACGGTGAGCGGGGGCGCCGCGAGCCTGGTCGACGCATCCGGCCGGCCTGCGGATCGCGCGATCGAGGAGGTGAGCTGGGACGAGGAGGCCGCCGAGAAGGGCGGCTACGAGACGTTCATGCTGAAGGAGATCCACGAGCAGCCGGACGCGGTGGCCGAGACGATCGCCGACCGGCTTCCCTCCGTCGATCACGTCGACATGTCCGAGGTCGAGCTGCCGGATGCCTTCATCGAAGGCATGCGGCGGATCGTGATCGTCGCCTGCGGTACGAGCTACCACGCCGGGTTGGTCGGCCGGTATGCGATCGAGCAGTGGGCGCGGGTCCCGGTGGAGATGGACATCGCCTCCGAGTACCGCTATCGCAACCCCGTGGTCGGCCCCGACGACCTCGTGATCGGACTCACCCAGTCGGGCGAGACGGCCGACACGCTGGCGGCGATGCGACTCGCCAAGGAGCGTGGCGCGACCGTCATGGCGCTGACCAACGTCATGGGAAGCCAGGCCACCCGCGATGCGGACACGATCCTGTTCACGCGGGCGGGGCTCGAGATCGGCGTCGCGGCGACCAAGACCTTCACCGCGCAGGTCGCCGCGATGTATCTCCTCGGCCTATGGTTCGCGCAGGTCCGCGACACCCTGTCCGGTGAGCGCCTCGAGGCTCTGATAGCCGAGCTGAAGGGAATCCCCTCGAAGATCGACCGCACCTTGGAGTCGGTGGAAGCGACCGTCCAGGCGATCGCCGCCGCCGAGCATCAGGGGCGCTTCTTTCTCTACCTGGGCCGGAACATCGGCCTCCCCATCTGTCTCGAGGGGGCGTTGAAGATGAAGGAGATCTCCTACATCCCGAGCGACGCATACGCTGCCGGCGAGATGAAGCACGGCCCGATCGCCCTGCTCGACGAGTCGACTCCCGTCGTCTGCGTCGCGACGGAGAGCCCCGTCCTCGACAAGGTGCTATCGAATGTCGCCGAGGTGAGGGCCCGAGGTGCGGACGTGATCGCGATCGCGACCGAAGGGTCGGAGCGCGTGGCCGACGTCACCGACCAGGTCGTCTACGTCGAGCCGACCGACTGGGTGCTCCAGCCGATTCTGGCGATTCTCCCGCTCCAGCTGCTCGCCTACCACGTGGCCCGTCTGCGCGGCCTCAACGTCGACCAGCCCCGCAACCTTGCCAAGACGGTGACGGTGGAATGAAGGCGCGAGGGAAGGCGCGCGGCGCCATCGCGCTCGCCGCGTGGTCGGCCTTCATGGTCACGGGTTGCGGAGGGGGCGGGGGGACGACCGCCACGTTCACCGGCCCCGACCCCGCGAGCGTCACGCCCGCCGGCGCGCCGATCTTTGCCGAGGCGGTGGTCCGGCCCGAGGGCGATCAAAAGGACGCGGTCGACTCGGCGCTCTCAAAGCTTCTGGCGACCGACGATCCGGGGTCGCTGATCACCGACCGGCTCGACCAGGCGCTCGACGCCCAGTCCAAGGGCTTCACCTATGAGGCCGACGTCGCACCCTGGCTCGGACCCAGAGCCGGCGTCTTCTTCGACAGCCTGAGCGGGCGGGCTGACGGCGCGCTCGTCCTGTCGGTCACCGACACAGGCGCGGCCGAGCAGGCGATAGCCAAGGCGGCCTCCGGCAAGAGCTCCTCCCACACGGGCACCTACAACGGCGTGGATTACACGCAGACCGGCGGCGGCTCGGCCGCGGGAGTGATCGGGGACCTGCTGGTCACCGGACCCAAGGCGGCCTTCAAGGCGGCCGTCGACGCGTCGCGGGGATCGTCCCTGGCTGAATCGAGCGACTTCAAGACACAGCTCGACTCCGAGCCGTCCGACCAGCTCGCGTTTGCCTATCTCAGCCCACGTGCGATCGTCGATCAGCTCGAGCAGGCCAAGCAGCTGAGCGCCGATCAGGTCGCCGCGGCCGGCCCGCAGCTCCAGACCCTGCTCTCGCAGCCGGTGACCGTCTCGGCCTCGGCGAGCGAGGATCAGGTGTCGCTCGAGACCTCGGCCGCGACCAGCTCGTCAACCCCGGCTCCCGAGGAATCGTCGCTCCTGCGCGACTTTCCGTCCGATTCCTGGCTGGCGTTCGGGGCCAGTCAGGCCGGACGCGCCTACGGACAGGCGCTCGCGGAGGGTGGACAGGCGGCGGTCCCTTCGACTCTCGGACTGGACGTCAGCCAGATCAGCAAGTGGGCGGGCGACCTGGGCGCGTACGTGCGGGGAACGTCGTTGTTCGGCCTCGGTGGTGCGCTGGTGGTGCAAACGAGCGACGAGCAGGCTTCGGCCGAAACCCTGAACCAGCTCCAGCGCGCACTCTCGGGCAGCAACTCGGTGAGCGTCTCGCCGCTCTCGGAGAGCGGCGAACAGGGCTTCTCGTTGACGCCTCGTGGCGCGCCGATCGAGATCCAGTTCGTCCAGCGTGACGGCAAGGTGGTCGTCGGCCTCGGGTCGGACTCGGTGAGTCAGGTCTTCTCGCCGAGCTCCACCCTCGGCGACTCGGACGTGTTCAAGGGCGCCACCGACGCCCTCGGCTCGGACTTCTCTCCGGTGGCGCTGATCGACTTCGTCCCGCTCTTCCAGCTGGTTGACAGCTTCCCGCAGGCGGCCCAGGACCCGAGCTACGCGCAGGCGAAGCCCTATCTCGACCACCTCGACTATCTGATCCTGGGCGGGCGCTCGGAGGGCGGCCGGGGCTCGATCCGCATGGTTCTCGGCCTCCGCGACGCGCCGTCGCAGGGGGCCACCGTCTCGACTGCCAGCGCCCCCGCCGCGATCGGCGCGCCCTCTCCTTGACCGGCCTGGGCATCGACCTGATCGAGATCGAGCGCTTGGAGAGCGCCCTGGAGCGTCACCCACGGCTAGCCGAGCGCCTGTTCACGGATGCCGAGCTGGCCCAGGCCCGACCGCGGTTTCGCCCCGGCACCCATCTGGCGGCGCGCTTCGCCGCAAAGGAGGCGACGATCAAGGCCTTGGGCCAAGGGGTCCCCGCGCGCGAGATCGAGGTCGAGGGCGGTGGGCTCGAGGCTCCTCGCCTGCGGCTCCACGGGCGCGCGGCAGCCCTCGTGGCCGAGCACGGGGTCGAGCTGCGCCTCTCGATCACCCACTCGCGCACGGTCGCCGGAGCGGTCGTCGTCGCCTCGCCGCCGCTCCCTTGATTTGCGGCTGATCGGTTTCTGACACCCTCCCCGCATGGAGGCCTGGCTTCGCCCTCTATACGACGCCGCCGGAATGCGCGCCGTCGACTCGTGGGCGATCGAGAGCCAGGGAACGCCCCCGCTCGAGCTCATGGAGGCCGCGGGGCGGGCGGTCGCCGAGGCCGCGCGCGAGGTGGCGGGCACCGGCGCCGTCCGGGTGGTGTGCGGAAAGGGCAACAACGGTGGTGATGGCCTGGTCGCCGCCCGTCACCTGGCCGAGATCGGGTATGAGGTCGAGGTGCTGCTGCTCTGGGCGGCCGGCGAGCTGTCGCCCGATGCCCAATCCAACCTCTCCCGTTTTGAGGGTCGGACCGCGGAGGTCGGGCCCGACCGGATCGCCGACGCGCTGGCCGGGTCAGGCGTAGTCGTCGATGCGGTCTTCGGCACGGGCTTCTCGGGAGCACCGCGCGCGCCGGCCGACGCTGCAATCGAGGCGATCAACGCATGCGGGGCACCGGTCGTCGCCGCGGACATCGCCTCTGGCGTCGACGCTTCCACCGGCGAGACCGAGGGCGTCGCCGTGGAGGCGCAGCTGACGGTCGCCTTCCACGCCGCCAAGCTCGGCCACTGGGTCGCCCCGGGCAAGGCACGGGCCGGGGAGCTCCGCGTGGTCGAGATCGGCATCCCCGCGGATCCGCCGAGCGATCCGGTTGCCGGGCTGATTCGTGACGAGGTTCTCGCCAGAGCGCCGCGACGCGAGCCCGACTCGAACAAGTTCGATTCGGGGGAGGTCGTGGTCATCGGTGGGTCGAGGGGCTTGACCGGGGCCGTGTGCATGGCCTCCGAGGCCGCGATCAGGGTCGGAGCCGGGTACGCGACGGTCGCAGTGCCCGCCGACCTCGAGCCGATCTTCGAGGTCAAGCTGACCGAGGTGATGTCCCGTGGGTTCGCCGGCGGCGAGGGGCGGCTGGCGAGCGCGTCAGCAGGGACGATCCTCGAAGCGACCAACCGGGCCGCCGCCGTCGTTCTGGGTCCGGGGTTGGGGCGCGACGACGACTCCCTCGAGTTGGCGAGGGCGGTGGCGCGCGACGTCGCCTCTCCTCTGCTCGTCGACGCCGATGGCCTGAATGCCCATGCCGGGCAGCTCGAGTCGCTCGCCGGCCGCGCGGCGCCGACCGTGCTGACGCCGCACGCAGGCGAGCTTGGGCGCTTGCTCGGATCCGACTCCAGCGAGGTGTCGGCGCACCGTCTCGCCAGCGCGCGGCGGGCCGCCGAGCTCAGCGGTGCGATCGTCGTCCTGAAGGGAGATGACACGATCGTCGTCGAGGGCGAGCGGATCGCGGTCAGCGCCGGCGGGGCACCCGCGCTCGCGACCGCCGGCACCGGCGACGTCCTCTCGGGGACGATCGGGGCCCTGCTGGCCCGCGGCATGGAGCCGTTCGCTGCGGTGTGCGCCGGCGTCCACGCCCATCAGCGCGCCGGGAGGATCGCCGCCCAGCGCCTCGGATCGGTCGAGTCGGTGGTCGCGACGGACGTGATCGCCGCGCTGCCGGCGGCGCTCGCCGCATGAGCGAGATCCCTCTCCAGCGCGCCGTCGCCGCGGTCGACGACGCCGCGGTGGAGCGCAACACCGCGCGCCTGGTGGGCGAGCTCTCCGGGGGCGGTCGGCTGTGCGCGGTCGTGAAGGCGGACGGATACGGGCATGGGGCCCTCGAGTGCGCGAGAGCGGCTCTTGCAGGAGGTGCGCAGTGGCTGGCGGTGGCTGCCGCCGGCGAGGCCGCCGCCCTGCGCACCGAACTTCCGAGCGCGCGGATCATGACGATGGGGGCGCTGACCGCCGGCGAGCTCGACCTCGCGCTGAGGGCCGACTCCGACATCGGGGTGTGGAGGGCCGGATTCGCCGGGTTCGCCGCCGAGCGCGGGATCGAGCTCGGCGTGCGGCCCCGCCTGCACGTCAAGCACGACACGGGAATGGGCCGCCTCGGCGAGCGCGACAGCGCTTCCGTCCTCGACCTCATGGACCGGATCGCGGCCGACGAGCGGGTCGAGCTGACCGGGTTGTGGACCCATTTCGCCACCGCCGACGAGCTCGACTCGTCGTTCTTCGATGAGCAGCTCGCGCGGTTCGGTGCCGTGGTCGAGCGGGCGCGCGCCGCCCACCCCGGGATCCTCGTCCACGCCGCCAACAGCGCCGCCACCCTGCGCGAGCCCGAGTCGCATTTCGACATGGTTCGCTGCGGGATCGCGATCTACGGGCTCGACCCGTTCCAGAAGGATCCCTTCGAGCAGCGCCTCGAGCCGGCCCTCGAGCTTCGCTCCTACGTGTCCGATGTGAAGCTCTTTCCCTCCGGGGCGAGTGCCGGATACGGGCGGCGCTGGCTGGCGCCGGAGGACACATGGGTGGGCGTGCTGCCGATCGGCTATGGCGACGGGGTGCGGCGCGGCCTGACCAACAACTGCGACGTGCTGGTCGACGGCCGTCGACGCCCGTCGATCGGGATGGTGTCGATGGACAACGTGACGATCGAGGTCGGCGCCCACGCCGCGATCGCGCCCGGTGCTCCGGCGGTGCTGATCGGGGCGCAGGGGGACGAGCGGATCCTCTGTGAGGAGATGGCCCACAGGCTCGAGACGATCAACTACGAGGTGACCTGCGGGATCTCGGCCCGGGTGCCGCGGGTCCATTTTCGCTCCGAGGTGCCGTGAGCGGTTCGATCGCCGATCTGCTCACAGAGGCTCCTGCGGTCCGTGCCTGCCGCGACGCGCTGGGCGACGCGGCCGGCGTTTGGATCGTGGGTGGGGCGGTTCGCGAGGCGGCCCTGGGACGGAACGTCACCGATCTCGACCTCGCGGTGAGCGGCGACCCGCGGGAGGTCGCGGCAGCGATCGCCCGGGGCGGCGGCAAGATGTTCCAGCTCTCCGAGGAGTTCGCGACCTGGCGGGCGATCGGCCCTGGTGATGCGTGGCAGGTCGACGCCGCGGGCCTGCGCGCCGATCAGATCGAGGGGGACCTTGCGCTTCGCGATTTCACCGTCAATGCGGTTGCGGTCCCGCTCTCGCCGATCGGCGCCGCGCCGCTCGATCCCTGCGACGGGCTCACCGACCTCCGCGATCGCACCTTGCGGGCGGTCTCCGAGCAGAGCTTCGGAGACGATCCGATTCGCATCCTTCGAGCCGCCCGGATCGCCGCCGATCTGGGGCTCAACGTGGATCCCGCCACCATCGAGCTCGCCCGATCGCATGCGGACGCCGCGGGAAGTCCCGCGGGCGAGCGCCAGCTCGCCGAGCTGCGGATGTTGCTCGCCGGGGCTGACCCGATTCGGGGCCTCGTGCTCCTGGACGAGCTCGGGGCGACCAGCGCCGTGCTGCCCGAGGTCGGTGCTCTTCGCGGCGTCGAGCAGAACCCGTACCACCACCTCGATGTCCACGGGCACACCCTCGAGGTGCTCGGCCGGCTGATCGCGGTCGAGGCCGACCTCGGAAGCGTGGCGGGTGATTCCGCGGCCGAGCTGAGCGGCGTCCTCGCCGAGCCGCTCGCAGACGGCCTGACCCGTGGCGACGCGCTCCGGTTCGCCGCCCTGTTCCACGACCTGGGTAAGCCCGAGACCCGGACGCGGGGCGAGGGAGGGAGGGTCCTGTTCATCGGCCACGACATCGCCGGCGCGCGGATCGTCCGGGATATGTGCCGGCGGCTTCGGGCGAGCCGCCGGCTCGGTGAGTACCTGGCCAATTTGACCCTCAACCACCTGCGCCTCGGATTCCTCGTCCATGAGCGACCGGTTTCGCGACGCCAGATCTACGACTACCTTCGTGCGACCGAGCCGGATTCGGCGGACGTGACCCTGCTGACCGTCGCGGATCGGCTCGCCACCCAGGGCGAGCGGACCAAGCGGGAGGCGATCGACGCCCACCTCGAGCTCGCGCGCGAGATGATCGGCGAGTCTCTGGCGTGGCGGCGCCAGGGCCCGCCGCGGTCGCCGGTCCGCGGCGACGACCTCGCCGCCGAGCTCGGGATCGAGCAGGGTCCCGAGCTCGGCCGCCTTATCAACGAGGTCGAGGCGGCCGTGTTCGAGGGCCGGGTGGGAGATCGCCAAGAGGCGATAGACCTCGCCCGGGGGCTCGTCTGAGGCGCTTTCAGCCGGGCGAAACCGTCTAGGCTGCCCGATCGGTGGCCGAAGAGTGTCTGTTCTGCGGGATCGTGGCCGGGGACGTTCCGGCCCAGGTGGTCGACGAAGACCCGCACACGGTGGCCTTCATGGACATCAACCCGGCGACGCCCGGCCACGCCTTGGTGGTACCGCGGACGCACAGCGCCGACCTGATGGAGATCTCCCAATCCGACCTCGAGCGAACCACGGTGGCCGCACAACGCCTTGCGAAGCGGATCAGGGGAGCGCTCGAGCCGCGAGGGTTCAACATCCTCAACTCGTGCGGGTCCGCGGCCTGGCAGACGATCTTTCACTTCCACCTTCACGTGATCCCGCGATACGACGATGACCCGCTGAAGCTCCCCTGGATTCCCGGACCCGGCCAGGCGGGAGAGATCGAGGCGATCGCCGACCGGATTCGGGGTGCGAGCGGGTGAGCTCGACCCTGCCTGCGGAAAGGCGTAACCCCACGCTGGCGGCGTCTCGCCCCTCGGACGAGCGCCGGTCGGACAGAGCCGCAATCAAGGAGGTTTCGTGACCGGCAACCCGGTGCGAGTGGAGCGCGACGGAGCGCTCGCGATGATCGTCCTCGACGACCCGCCGCTCAACCTGTTCGGGGCCGCGACGAGCGCCGCGCTCAGCAGCTGCCTGGACGAGGTGGAGGGCTCCGATGCCCGAGCCCTCGTCTGGCGGGCCGAGGGCGAGGTCTTCACCGGCGGGGCCGACGTGAACGGATTCCAGGCCGTCGTCGACGCCGGCGGGAGCGAGGGGGCGTTCCAGCCCCTGCTCGATCTCGTGCGTCGGATCGAGTCGCTGCCGATCCCGACCCTCGCGCTCGTCCACGGTCTCTGCCTGACCGCCGGACTCGAGGTCTCGCTCGGCTGCGACATGATCTGGGCATCGGAGTCGGCACGCTTCGGCCTGGTCGAGGCGGTGGTCGGGCTGAGCCCCGGGGCGGGCGGGACCCAGCGGATGGCCGAGCGCGCGGGGCCGGCGCGGGCGCGCGAGTTCGTGATGTCCCAGGGGATCTACGACGCCACGACCCTGGAGCGCTGGAACGTCGTCAACCGGGTGCTGCCGGACGATCAGCTGCACGAGAAGGGGATGCGGTTCGCTCAGCGGCTGGCCACCGGGCCGACCAAGGCGCATGCGGTGACCAAGGGCATAGTCCGTGCCTATCTCGAAGGTGGGGTCGATGGAGCGGATCAGGTGACCGACGAGCTGGTGGGCTCGCTGTTCGAGACGGACGACCTGAAGGGCGCCGTGAAGTCGTTTCTGGCCGACGGCCCCGGCAACGCGACGTTCGAGGGACGCTAGGGGGGTCCGCTACCCTCTCCCGCGCGCATGCCGAAGGAGGAGAAGATCGAGATGGAGGGCGAGGTCACCGAGGCCCTCCCCAACACGATGTTCAAGGTCAAGCTCGACAACGACCACGAGGTCCTTGGCCACATCTCCGGCAAGATGCGCCGCCACTACATCCGGATCCTTCCCGGCGACCGCGTCAAGATCGAGCTCTCCCCGTACGACCTGGACCGCGGCCGTATCACCTACCGCTACAAGTAGCGCGCGGTCTGGGCACGGCCCGTGCGCCCATCGGGGCGCTGCCGTCGCCACCCTCTGTCGATGCCCGCCGCTCGTCGACTTACGACGGCCACGCCGTCGGAATCCGACACGCGCCGTCCTCGCGGCGGCCGTGAGCGCCTGATCAGCGCGATCGCAGAGCGCCAGCACGGCGTTGTGACCCTCGATCAGCTCGCCGAACGCGGGCTGAGCCCGTCGGCGGTGAGGGAGCGCGCGGAGTGCGGGCGCCTTCGCCGGGTGCATCGTGGCGTGTACGCGGTGGGGTCGGTCGCGCTCGCGCCGGAGGGCCGTTGGCTGGCGGCCGTCCTCGCGTCCGGACCGACCGCGACCCTCTCCCATCGATCGGCCGCGGGCCTGCACGGGCTCCTGTCGAGCGCGCGAAGACGAATCGATGTGACGGTGCCCGGTCCAGCCTCGGTGACGAGACCCGGGATCCAGGCGCATCGCTCTCCCCTTCGCGACTCCGATCGACTCGTCGTTCGGGGCATCCCCTGCACGTCGCTGCCCCGCACGTTGCTCGATCTCGCGGGCGTGGTCGACCGATGGTCACTGGAGCGAGCCTGCGAGCAGGCCGAGGTGCTTCGAGCGCTGGATTGGGCGGAGATCGACCAGATGCTCCGGCAGGCCCGAGGTCGCGCCGGCGTGCGGCGGCTGCGCGATGTGCTCGGCGCCGACGAGGTCGGCCCCGGGGCTCCTCGAAGCCAGCTCGAGCGGCGCTTCCTCTCCCTGTGTCGCAGGGCGGGGCTGCCTCGCCCGGCGGTGAACGAGTGGCTTTCGGTCGCGGGTGAGGAGATGCAGGTCGACTTCGTATGGCACGGGCCTCGCCTGATCGTTGAAACGGACGGGTTCAACGTGCATCGCACTCGCGCGGCCTTCACTCGGGACCGGCGCCGCGACCGGTGCCTCAGCCTGGCCGGATGGCGGGTGATCCGGTTCACATGGCAGGAGGTGACGAACGAGCCCCGGCACGTGACGGAAGTCGTGCGCCGCATGGTGTGCTGAACCATTTCCCCGCCGCTCGTCGACTTACGACGGCGTGGCCGTCGTAAGTCGACACGGGCGGCCGGGGCGGTGCGCCACCCCCTTGGGGGACGGAGAGGCTGGCGTCAGAGGTAGCTGCGGGCGGCGAAGGGACGCGAGCGAGCGCGGGCGCTACAGATAGCTCTGTGCTGCTCGCGGGTCCGGGTCGGCCATCTCGACCGCGAGGGCGGTCCACGCGAAGTCGGCGGCCCCAAGGCCGGCGCCGCTCAGCGCGTGGTAGTACTCGCGAAGGCCCTCGCGGCCGATCACCCTGGTGAGCATTCCGGCCATCCGCACGGCCTCCTCCCGATAGCCGAGCCGCTTCATCCCGATCCACAGGAGCCAGGCGGCGTTGACCCAGGTCGGTCCCCGCCAGTAGCGGCGGACCAGTCCCCGCCCGCGCCCCGGCTCGAAGCTCGGCTCCGCCGCCGAGACCGAGGGTGGGGCAACGGGCAACCAGAAGCGCCCGGGGTCGAGCAGGTGCTCTTCCACCAGACGGCGGCCGATCGCCTCTGGAAGGTCCGGCAGGGCGAGCGGCGCGAGCGCCGCCCACGTCTCGACGGCGGGTCGCAGGACGCCCGCCCGGCCGCCACCACCCGGTCGCTCCCCATACCCAGCCCCACCTTCACCGCTTCGACCGCCACCACCGTTCTCGTTCCGAGCCCGACCTGCCACGCCTCGAACGCCTCCGCGACGCCCATACCCATCCCCACCCTTTCCTCCGTCCAAGCCGATCCCGTGTGCCTCGTCGCAGAACATCCCGAGCCGCTCATCCCAGAGGCGGTCGACGAGTGCCGGCGTGATCGACGGCTCGCCCATCGCCAGGCGTGCCAAGCCCCACAGCACGTTGGTCACCACCTCGCACAGCACCGGGCCGCCGGCGTCGCGGACCCGGCGTGCGTCCCATCCAAGTCCCCGGTTGCGCGCCACCAGCAGCGGGAAGCCCACCCTTGCGTGTGCCCGCCATCCCCACACCGGCTCGAACTTGGGCGAGGAGTCGAGCCCTGACTCGTCGGGCTGGACGAGCCACAGCAGGCCATCGCCCTCGAGGTCGCGGTTTGCGCGAAGCCAGTGGTGGTGGGCGACGATTCCGGGCTCGGCAGCCGGGTCGCCGACCGCGATTCGCCACGCCCAGGCCAGGAGCGGCGGCTGGATGGTCGACGTCATCGTCGCCCGCCTCGACGCGACGTTGTAGAACAGCCTCCGGGCCAGCGAGACCGGGTGATCCCAGAAGATCGTGTGACCGACGAATCCGTCGTCGCGGGACGCTCGCAGGAGGCTCTCGAGCTCGGCGCGCGAACGGTCGGGGTCAAAGCGCCGCCAGACGATCGCCGCAAAGCACGAGTCCCAGTACCACTGCCACGGGTAGCGCCCGGGGCTCGGCCGCGTGTAGGCGTAGCGCGTCGCGCCACGCGTCCCCTCGGTCCAGTTGCCGGAAAGCACCCGCTCGGCAATCCCCGCAAGCTCGCCCGCGCCAGCGACGTAGTCGCGGGTCGAGCGAGTCACCCTGCCGCCCCGACGGCGCCTCCCCCTACGGCTCCGCAGGCGAAGCCGAGGAGTCGTAGGAGTTGATTGTCGCGGGTCGAGCGAGTCACCCTGCCGCCCCGACGGCGCCTCCCCCTACGGCTCCGCAGGCGAAGCCGAGGAGTCGTAGGAGTTGATTGTCGCGGGTCACGGGGCTACGACCTGCCGCCACGTAACGCGCCCTAACCCGGCGAGACCGGACGCGATCCGCGGAGGATGTCGCCGGACCTATTCAGATCAGATCGCCGTCCGGCGCATGCCGCGCAGCGCGAAGGCCGCGAGCACGGCAAGCAGTCCGGCAAGCGCCAGGAGGCCGGGCCAGGTGTCGCCCCATGTCACACCGCCGATGAACCCCTGCCGCGCCGCCTCGACGATCTGGGTGGCCGGGTTGTACTTGGCGACGGTGTGGAGCCAGCCCTGGAGCAGGGCGAGCGGCGCGTAGGCGGTGGTGGTGAGGATGAGGACGAACATGCCAGCCTGCATCAGCGGCGCTGCCGACTGGGACCGGAACTTGAGCGCCAGCGCGCATCCCCACAGAGCGGCCAGCGTTCCCATTCCCATCACGATCACGACCGCCATCAACAGGCCGCTGATCCCCGGCCAGCTCACGCCGAGCGCGAAGCCGACGATCAGCAGCACCGATGCGGGGATCAGCGATCGAAGGCTGGCCGAGATCACGAGCCCGGCGAGCAGAACGGGTCGCGGGGCGGGGGAGACCAAGAGGCGGTCGAACCAGCCGAGCTCGATGTCGCGGGCGAGGTTCACCCCAGTCGCGGCACCCGTGAACCCGGCGCCCTGCATGAGGCTGATCGGGATCAGGAAGCTCTGGTAGCTCTGAGTGTCGAAGCCCGGAAGCAGGGTCAGGTGTCCGAACACCGAGGTCAGGCCCAGGAAGAAGATCGTCGGTGCGAGAACTCCCGGGATCGCAGCCCCGGGAACCCGTAGAAGCTCGTTGGCCGCCCGGCGCACCAGCGCCGCGACCATCTCGAGGTCGGCCCGCCAGCCCACGATCAGCCGCCCGTACGGAGTCGTTGCCTGAGCGCGAGGGCGCTCAGCCCGACGCTGACCCCTCCGATCAAGGCGACCGACCCGATCGCCTTGGCCACGACGTCGAGTGAAAGCGAGGAGATCACGGGGTCGCGAACCCCCTCGACGATGAAGCTGAGGGGGTTGTACTTGGCGATCGTCCCAGCCGGCTCGAGCATCAGGTTGGAGGGAAAGAAGGCCGAGGACAGGAACAGCACGACGAATACGAGCGGGAAGAGGCCCTGAACGACCGACGCCTTCCCGGTACGCAGCGCCACCGCGGCGCCGAGACCGCCGAAGGCGACCGCGGAAAGCGAAACGAAGACGATCATCACGAGCGCGCCCGGCACCCCCTCGTCGATCCGCATCCCGAAGATCAGCCCGATGGCGATGAACCAGATCGCCGAGAAGGCCCCCAGGACAGCCGTCCCGGCCAACCGGCCGAGCACGATCGCGTAGCGCGAGATCGGCGCCGCCAGGAGCCGGTCGGTGAACCCCATCTCGATGTCGACCGCGAGGGCGATCCCGCCGCTGTTGGCCGCCAGCAGGGTCGACTGGATCATCGCGCCGGCGATGATGAAGTCGAGGAAGCTGTTGACCGGCGGAAACCCGGCCAGGTCGACGCCACGCCCGGCGCCACCGGTCTGGATCGCAAGCAGCAGGGTCGGGAAGACCAGGATCGGCGAGAAGAGCTGGGGCCGGCGGATCGTCTGCAGAATCGCCCGCGCGCCCAATGCGCCGATCACACGCAAGTTGGTCACGGGCTAGCGACGAAGTCGCGGGTCAAGACAGTCACCCTGCCGTCCCGGTGGCGCCCGAACCCGACGACTCCGCAGGCGGAGCCGAGGAGTCGTCGGTTGATTCCTCGGGCTCGAGGTGATGGCCCGTCTTGGCGAGGAACACGTCATCGAGGCTCGGCTCGGCCAGGTCCAGCGCCTCGACGTTCAGCCCGGCTTCGTCGAGGGCCCGAACCACCGGCGCGACGGCGGCGGCCCCGCGCTCGAGCTCGACCATCACCGTGCCGTCGCGAACCGGCAGTGGCCTCCCGAACCGCGCCACGACCTCCTTGGCCTGCTCGAGGCCGCCATCGGTGAGCCTGACCTCGAGGCGGGGGTGCCCAATCTGGGCCTTGAGCGCCCCGGGCGTGTCCTCGGCCACCAGGCGGCCGGAGTCGATGATTCCCACCCGGTTGGCGAGCTGGTCGGCCTCCTCCAGGTACTGGGTCGTCAGGAAGACAGTGGTGCCGCCGGAGTTCAGCTTCTCGACCTCGACCCAGATCGTCTTGCGGCTCGCCGGGTCGAGCCCGGTGGTCGGCTCGTCCAGGAACAGCACCGGCGGCTCGTGGACGAGGGCCGAGGCGAGGTCGAGGCGCCGGCGCATGCCTCCCGAGTAGGTCCCCACCTGGCGATCGGCCGCATCGACCAGGTCGACCCGCTCGAGCAGGGCATCGGCCCGACGACGACCCTCCTCGCGCGGCAGGCCGTGGAGCGTCGCCTGGAGCCGGATCAGCTCGCGCCCGGTCATCAGCGGGTCGAGCGCCGCCTCCTGGAGGGCGACGCCGATCGTCTGCCGCACCCGGCCGGCTTCGGAGACGACGTCGAAACCCGCGACTCGCGCGCTCCCTGCGGTGGGGCGCAGCAGCGTGGTGAGGATTCGGACCGTCGTCGTCTTGCCGGCGCCGTTGGGCCCCAGGAAGGCGTAGATCTCACCATCCGCGATGTCGAGGTCCACCCCCGCCACGGCGCGTATCTCACCCGAGAAGGTTCGCTCCAGCCCTCTTGCCTCGATCGCCGGCACGGTCGGAGAATAGACCGGGTGTGCCGTCAGGAGCTCGAGCTCCGAAACTGGCGTGTCAGGGCGCCGAAGGCGCCCGCATGCTGTTCTTCCTCAGCTCGCGAGCGGCGGCTCGGCATCCACCCAGGTGCGACCGGTCGCGCCCTCGAGCGCCTCGGCGGAGTCGAGAAGCAGCTCGTCACGCCCCCAGGGAGCGATCAGCTGGAGCGCGAGGGGCAGGCCCTCGGAGCTTCGGCCGACCGGGACGCTGATCGCGGGCACGCCGGCCAGGTTGGCGAGGCCCCCCTGGCGCGGATTGACGTAGTCGGCCGGATAGGCGCCTGAGGGAAGCTCGACGGTGGGATTCTCAAGCGGCGGCGCCGGCGCCGCGACGGTCGGCCAGGCGAGCAGGTCCACCCGCGAGAAAAGATCGGCGAGCGATCGCCGAACCAGGGTCCGAAGCCGCGCCGCCTTGGATATCGCGATCGCCGGGATCAGGAGGCGGTAGCGAAGCAGGGCCCGCGCCACCAGGCTGACGTCGGAGCCCAGCGCGGCTATCCGCTCCGGCGTGGAGTCGGCGAGCTCCTCGGTCTGTCCGAGCAGGATCGACGCCATCAACACGTGCTCACGGCCGTTGAAGTCGACCTCGGCGACGGTACCGCCCGTCGTCTCGCGAAGCGTCTCCAGAGCGTCGCGGCAGGCCGCGATCACCTCGGCTTGGCAGTCATCCCAGAGCTCGCCGGCAACGACGCCGATCCGCACCCCGTTGGCGCCTGCGGCGGCGAGCTCCTCGCCGAACAAGACGCCGCCCAGGAGGCGGCAGTCGGCGGCGTCGCGGCAGAGCGGCCCGGAGACGATCGTCGTCGTCTGGGGGACGTGGTGGCCCGCCATCGTCGCGCGCCCGAAGGTGGGTTTCAGCCCGGTCAGCCCGCAGTAGGCGGCCGGGTAGCGGATCGATCCGACCCCGTCGGCCCCCACCGCGCCGCCGACCAGCCGGGCGGCGACCGCGGCGCCCGGGCCGCTCGACGATCCACCGGGGCAGCGGTCGGTGTCCCAGGGGTTGCGGGCCGGGCCGTACGCCGAGACGTGGCCAGTGCTGCCGGAGCCGTACTCGTGCATGTTCGCCACCCCGACGATCACCGCCCCGGCGTCTCGAAGGGCCCGGTAGGGCCCCGACTCGCCGGCCACCGGCGCCGGTCCGACGTGCTCGGCGGCTCCGAGTCGCTCCGCGCGCCACGGGAGCGGCCACTCGTCCTTGATCGCGACCGGGACACCGAACAGCGGGCCGCGCGGGGCCTCGGCGAGCATCTTCCGCGACTCCGCCGGGAAGGTGTCGACGATCGCGTTGACCGCCGGGTTTCGCTCCTCGATTCGCGCCAGCGCTGCCTCGAGGAGCTCGGCGGGATCGGCGTCGCCCCCGGCCACCGCCGCCGCCTGCTCGCGAATAGGGGCGTCGAGCAGGCTCATCGAGAATCGAGCCCGAGCGGCGCACGCGAGAGGTCGCCGGGCGGCTCGGGCTCGACCGCGTCGAGCTCGGCCTCGATCAGCGCCTCTACCAGGGGGCGGTAGATCCCGTCGACCGCCTCGATCACGGCCAGCTCGTCCTCGTCGGCCGGCAGCCCCAGCAGTTCCAGGCCGGCGCTCGCGAACGGCCCGGACCCGCCCTGCTCAGGCAATGCGCCCCGACCTTCGAGCCCCGACCATCGGGAGGACCCTATAGCCCGCCCGACCCCGACGCGTGTCGACTTGCGACGGCTGTTCCGTCGTAACTCGCCACGCACGATGGGCGGTGCGGGCGTTGGGGCGGCGCGAGACGCCCGCGCGGGTGGCGCGCGCCGTTCGCGGGCCTCGCCCCCTAACCTATGCGCCCACATCGCAGACGCCACTCCCGAGAACCGTGGCTCGATGCCGAAACCGGGCCAGGCGCGCGGTGTTCAGATACCGAATGACCGGAACGAACCCCTCGACAACCGGCCCGCGCCGACGCGGCCGGCCCCTGCTCGCATTCGGCGCCCTGTGCGCGATCCTGATCGCGGCGGTGGCGGTGTCATCGGCGGGCGCCAAGCCAGCCAAGGTGATCGGGAAGACAAAGCACACGCCGAACCCGGTGTGTCCGAAGAGCTGCAGTGGCGTGGGCAGCGTCACGGCGTTCATGCGCGTCGCGGACGGGAATCGATTCCCGTTCAAGGTGCATCAGAACGGCAAGCTCGTCGCCTTCGCGCTTGATCTGTCGAGGCCGACCAAGAAGCAGCGCAACTTCTTCGGCAAGATCTTCAAGAGTCAGCGCTACGGCAAGGCGCCGACGGCTCGAATCGCAGTGCTCCAGCAGAAGCGCCACGATCGCAAGAAGTACAGGCTGGTCCGCCAGAGCCCGACCGTGAAGCTGTCCGGAGCCCTGGGCAGCAAGCAGATCTACACGCTCGACAAGCCGTTGCGGATCAGCAAGGGCCTGACCGTGGCCCTCACCGTCCCGACGTGGGCGTCGAACTTCGCCACCAGCGTGTCGAGCCATGACAACCAGTGGCGTGCGAGCCGTAGGCAGGGGCAGTGCAACACCAGCTCGGTTAGCAACGCGAAGAAGAGCCGGCCTCAGCAGAAGGTCGGGTCGGTGAGGCACTACAGCTGCGACTACACGGCGGCTCGCATCCTCTACTGGGCCTACTACGTGCCCAGATAACACTGGGCCTACTACGTGCCCAGATAACCTGTTCGGTCCTCAGCAAAGCCGAGTCTTCCGCCGATCGTCGGCGAGCAGCGTCGGCGCACGAGATCAGCGCCGGACCGACCACAGTGGCTGAGCGAGTCGGGCTAGTCGCAGGAGTTGCCGGGACACAACGGCGGGCCGCCCTGGCTCGGGTGACCGTTGCCGCCGCTGCCGCCGCTGCCGCCATGGTGCCCGCTCGTGCCCGTGCCGCCGTTGCCGTTCCCGCCGCCGCCTCCTCCACCACCGGTCGTCGTGGTCGTGGTCGGTGTGGTGGTGCTGCTGGTGGTGGTCGATGAGCTCGTCGTGGTTGACGTGGTGCTTCGGGTGGTGCTCTGGGTGGTCGTCGGCGAGGTCGTCGAGGTCGGCGGCACGGTGACCGTCTCGGTCGTGTCGCCGCCGCCGCATCCGGCGCTCAGCAGGCATAGCGCCGCCACCGCGGCGATCGCCGCGGTGGTGAGCCTCACGACTCGCCGTCGAGGGCCGGCTGGCGCAGGCCGCAATAGGGGCAGTCGCTCACGTCGATGCCGATCAGCTGGTCGCAGCGGCGGCATATCGTCAGATTCTCCGGGGTCCGCAGAAGAGCGGAATCCGACGGCGCGAGCGGCAGCGTTCGGGTGATCGGGCGCATCTCCTCGCCGGTCTCCCGGTCGATGTAGGCGGTGCCGGGCTCGACCGGCGCGAGCGCCTCGCGACCCGAAGCCGGTGCCCGCAGCCTGTAGACCTGTCGGACGTTCATGAGCGCCGACACGATAATGGTTGAGCGTGCGGGCCAGCGACGAAGTCGCGGTGGATACCGTGGTGCCTGCCGGGTCAGGCTGGTTCATCGCCCGGGTCAGGGAGCCGACTGGCGACCGGTCATCCGGCGGAAGCCGGATGCGGACGCGATAGCGGAGGATGTCGCCGGTGAGAATCCTGATCTTCCACGGCTACCTCCTGCGGGGCACTGGCAGCAACGTCTACAACGCGAGCCTCGCTCAGGCGCTCGCCGGCCTCGGACACGAGGTCCACCTGCTCTGCCAGGACCGCGAGGCCGGATCGCTGGACTGGATCGACCGGGTCGGGCGTCCCTCGCCGCAGGGTCTTGAGCTCGAGCCACCGGAAGGCGGCTCGGGGCCGGGAACCGTGACCGCCTACCTCCCGGACATCGACGGGCTGCTCCCCGTATACGTCGCCGACCGATACGAGGGCTTTCGCGTCAAGACGTTCTCCGAGCTGACCGAGGCCGAGCTGGCGACCTACCTGGAGGGCAACGTCGCGGCCGTCCGCGCGGTCGCCGAGACGGCCGGCGGCATCGACGCGGCGTTGTCCAACCACCTGGTCATGGGGCCGGCGATCCTGGCGCGCGCCGGCCTTCGCTTCGCCGCCGCGATCCACGGCTCCGCGCTCGAGTACTCGGTCAAGCCGGAGCCCGAGCGATTCCTCCCCTATGCCCGGGAGGGAATCGACGCGGCCTCGGGGGTGCTGGTCGGCTCTCGCCACACGGCCGAGAGTCTCTGGGCCGCGCTCGACGACCCGACCCTGCCCGCCAAGACGCGCCTCGGCCCCCCGGGAGTCGATACCGACCTGTTCTCCCGGATGCCCCGGGACGAAGCACCCAGGAGGCTGCATGCGCTGGCTCGGCAGATACGGGGCCAGAGCCGCCGAGCTCTTACGCAGGCGGGAACGGGAGAGCCGGAGACGCCCCTGCCGCGGGTGGCGCGGCATGGGGGCCCCCCGCACGACGCCCGGAGGCCACCGAAGGTGGGCGAGGACGCGGGCGGGGGTGATGCCGCGACAGGACCCGCGGCCGAGGCGTTGACGGGACCCGCGGACAGCGCCGCCGGACGGCCCGTCTCCACCTGGGACAAAGACCCCGAGGACGCGGGGGCGGCGATCGACTGGTTCGCCGAGGCCGAGGGCCCGCGCATCGTGATGGTCGGCAAGCTGATCGTCTCGAAGGGCGTCGACCTGCTGCTCGCCGCCTGGCCGCTGGTCCACGCGGCGAACCCCGGCGCTCGGCTCCTGATCGTCGGGTTCGGCGAGTACGACGCGGGACTTCGGCGCCTCTGGGCGTCGCTGAGCGAGGCAGAGATCGCCGACGCCCGCGAGATCGCGGCGCGCGGTCGCGGCCTGGAGGGGGGCGAGGAGCGCCCGCTTCGGATCCTGGGCCTCTTTCTCGAGGCTCCCCCCGCCGGGTACGCGGCGGCCGCGCGCGAGGCGGCGGACAGCGTCGCCTTCTCGGGCCGTCTCGAGCACGACGAGGTGGGCCGCCTGGTTCCGGCGAGCGACGCCCTGGTCTTCCCCAGCACCTTTCCCGAGGCGTTCGGCATGGTGGCGGCCGAGGCCGCCGCGGCCGGCGTCCTCCCGGTCTCGGCCGGGCACTCGGGCGCCGCCGAGGTGAGCCGCGCCCTCGCCGCCTCGCTCGAGCCCGAGGTCGCGGACCTGGTCTCCTTCCCGGTCGACCAGCGCGCCGTGACGGCGATCGCCGAGCGCCTCAACGCCTGGTTCGCGCTCGACGGGGCGGCTCGGGCGCGGGCCCGTGGCGCCCTGGCCGAGACCGCCGCGCGGCTTTGGAGCTGGGAGGGGGTGGCGTGTGGCGTCCTCGAAGCCTCGGCCGGGCGGCTCGAAAGCCTTCCCCGCGTCCCCGACGACTGATCCTCCAAGTGGCGCCTGCGACAAGGCCCTAGTACCGCTTGCGACTAGGTCGCTACGAGCGGGAGGCGGCGCCCAGGCAGGGAATAGAATGCCGCGCGGTGAATCGGGCCACCCTTGTCAGGCTGTTCGCTGCGGTCGTCGTCTTGACGGCCGTGATCGCGGTTCCGATGACTCAGATCCATTGGAACGGGACGCAGGCCTCCACCCAGGCCGGGCAGATCGACACGCTTCTGAACGTGATGATCGTCCTCTCGTCGTTCGTGTTCGCCGCCGTCCTGGTGATGCTCGGCTACTGCGTGTGGAAGTACCGGGCCAAGCCGGGCGACGAGTCCGATGGGGAGCCGATCCACGGCAACACCAAGCTCGAGATCACCTGGACCGTGATCCCGACCGTGATCGTCCTGTTCGGCGCCATCTACAGCTGGATCGTGCTCGGCGACATCGAGACCAAGGCGGCCGACGATCTGCCCATCAACGTCACCGCTCAGCAGTACAAGTGGACCTTCAACTACCCGCTGGGCGGCGGCAAGGAGGTCACCTCGAACGAGCTCGTCGTCCCCGACGACCGCCAACTCGACCTGCACCTGACCTCGCTGGACGTGGTCCATTCCTTCTGGGTGCCCGAGTGGCGGATCAAGCGCGACCTCGTGCCGAGTGGCCCCGGGGGCAACGACGTCGACAACCACGTGGTGGTCACCCCCGATCGCATCGGCACCTACAACGTGGTCTGCACCGAGCTCTGCGGGTTCGGGCACGCGACGATGCGCGCCCTGGTGCGGGTCGTGCCACCTGACGAGTTCGCGACCTGGCTCGCCAAGCAGCCGCGCGTGAAGCCCGCGCAGGGCACCGACACGGGGTCCGACACGGGGACGCCGTCGGAGTTCAGCAACGGATCGCCGACCGGAGGGCCCTAGGCAATGGATAGCCTTCCGCGGAGAGGTAGGACTTGGTAGCGGCTCTCAAGAGACCGGGGCTGGGGCGCGCCGCGCTGGGTGCGCTGATCGGATTCGGCTTCGGGTACGGCCTGGTCATCGTCCTGCGCCTGCTCTCGGGCCTGCCGGCGACCCAAACCGCCGAGACCGGCTACCCCCAGCTGATCGTCGGCATGATCACGGGGCCGCTCGGGTTCCTGATCGGCCTCGGGGCGTTCGACTACTGGTTCCGATGGGCGGCCGGCCGGCCGACCTACCCTGCCGACCTGGAACACAAGGACCACGGCGCGACCTCGTGGCGCGACTACTTCAGGTTCAACACCGATCACAAGGTGATCGGGATCCAGTACATCTGCACCACCTTCGTCTTCTTCTTCATCGGCGGGCTGATGGCGATGGTGATGCGCGCCGAGCTCGCCCAGCCGGGCACCCAGATCGTCGAGCCCGGCACCTTCAACAGCCTCTTCTCGGCCCACGCCGCGCTGATGATCTTCGTCTTCGTGATCCCGATCTTCGCGGGGATCGCGAACTATGTCCTGCCGCTCATGATCGGGGCGCCCGACATGGCGTTCCCGCGGCTCAATGCGCTCAGCTTCTGGATGCTCCCGATCGCCGGGCTTCTCTTCGTGGGCAGCTTCCTCGCCCCCGGCGGCGGCTTCGATGCCGGCTGGACCGGCTACGCGCCGCTGTCCACGGGGGCGCCGCTGGGGCAGTCGTTCTTCAACCTCGGCGTCCAGTTCGCGGGCGCCTCATCGGTCGCGACGGCGCTCAACTTCCTGGTCACGATCATCACCATGCGTGCGCCCGGGATGAACTTCTGGCGCATGCCGCTGCTGGTCTGGGCCAACCTCTCGACCTCGCTCCTGGTCGTCGCGGCGACTCCGTTCATCGCCGGGGTCCAGTTCATGGTGCTGTTCGACCGCATGCTGCACACAAATTTCTTCCAGGCGCTGAACGGCGGCGACGTGCTGAGCTACCAGCACATCTTCTGGTTCTACTCCCACCCGGCCGTCTACATCATGATGCTGCCCGGGTTCGGGATCATCTCCGAGGTCATAACGACCCATGCCCGAAAGCCGATCTTCGGCTATCGGCTGATGGCGCTGGCGCTGATCGGGATCGTCGTGCTCAGCTACACCGTCTGGGCGCACCACATGTTCGTCTCCGGGATGTTCGCCTGGCTGCGGATCCCGATGATGATCACGACCCTCCTGATCGCGGTCCCCACCGGGATCAAGATCTTCTCCTGGCTGGCGACCCTGTTCGGCAGCGTGCTTCACCTGCGCTCCACCGCGATGCTGTTCGCGCTCGGGTTCATCACGACCTTCACGATCGGGGGGATCAGCGGCGTGATGCTGGGCATGGTGCCGATCGACATCCACGTCTCCGACACCTACTTCATCGTGGCCCACATCCACTTCGTCCTCTTCGGAGGCTCGGTGTTCACGATCTTCGCCGGCATCTACCACTGGTTCCCGAAGATGACCGGGCGGATGTACGACGAAAAGCTCGGGCGCGTCCATTTCTGGCTGACGCTTGTCGGGATGTACGGCACCTTCCTTCCGATGCACTGGATCGGGATGGAGGGAATGCCCCGCCGGGTCGCCGACTACTCCGCCCAGTTCGGCGACTGGAACCTGTTGATCTCGTGCTTCGCGTTCCTGCTCGGCGCGGCCCAGCTGGTCTTCCTCTACAACATGATCGTCAGCTGGAAGTGGGGCCCGCTCGCCGGCGACAACCCGTGGCGCGCGAGGACGATCGAGTGGCTGGTCACCTCGCCTCCGCCGATCTTCAACTTCGACGAGATCCCGCGGGTGGTCGGCGGCCCCTACGAATACGGGGTCCCGGGCGCCCGTCACGCGATCCTCGGCCCGGCGGACTCCGACGTGAGCGCTCCCGAACCCGCTGTCGCCGGGACCGCCGGGGCGACGTCGCCGTGACCGAGGCCGACGCCGCCACCCGTGCGCCCGCGAACGGTGACGGGGGCACGGTGCTGGCATTCCTGAACGAGGTGGCGGGCGGGCGCCGGCTGCTCGAGGCGGTTCGCGAGCGGGTCGAGTCGGGCGTCGGGAGCATTGCCTTGGCGGCGCCGCAGAACCAGCCGATCGCCGGCCAGATCGTCAACCGAGACGAGGTTCGCGACGCCGCGCTGAGCCGCGTCGAGGTGACCCAGGCGGTGCTCGGGGAGTTCGGAATCGAGTCGGTGGGCGCGGTCATGGACCCCGACCCGGCGCTGGCACTCGACGACGCGATCCGCGCGTTCACCCCCGACGAGGTCCTGCTCTCGTGCCTCTACGACACCAGGTTCGGGCTGACTCGTAAGGACCTCGTGGAGTGGGCGAAGCAGCGCTTCGACGTACCGATCACGCACATCCAGGTGAGGATCGAGGACGACGCGGTCCGCTGGGACGTCACCCACACCCTGGTCGTCGCGACCCGCACCGTCGCGAGCGGCGACCTGATCGCCCACCTGAAGCGAAAGGCCGCCGAGCGCCCGCACCGCTACACGATCGTCAGCCCGCCGTCGGGCGAGATGACGCGTGAGGAGGTGTGCGAGCGTCTGGCGCGGGCGCTGGCCGAGCTCTACCGGTCCGAGATCGATGCGACCGGCCAGCCGATGAGCCCGGCGCCGCTGGCCGCGGTACAGAACGCGATCGAGCACTACCGGATCGACGAGGTCTTGATCTCGACGCTTGCCGGTGAGCAGTCGAAATGGCTCCAGGAGGGCCTGATCGACGACGTGCGCGGCCTGACCGACAAGCCCGTCGAGCACGTGGAGTCCGGCGGCGGCGCGCCGGCGCGGGCGCCCGAGCCGGCCGCGGTGACGGAGGCATAGCGATGGAGAGCGCATCAGTCGCGGTTGAGCACGGCCACGGCCACCACGGGCCCCCAGAGGCCCACCAGAGCTCGCGGATCGACCGCCAGACGCTCGGGATCATGCTGTTCATCGTCTCGGAGGTGATGCTGTTCGGTGCCTTCTTCGCCTCCTACTTCTTCCTCCGGGTGGTGGCCAACGTCGGCCCTTGGCCGCCAGCCGGCTTCGACATCCCGAAAGTCGTCGCGGGGGTCAACACCGCGATCCTGATCTCATCGAGCTTCACGATCCACTACGCCTTGGTGTCGATTCAGCGCGGCAACCGCCGGGGCTTGATCACCGGGCTCGGCGCGACCTGGCTGCTCGGCTTCACGTTCCTGTTCATCCAGCTGAACGAGTACGTCCACATCGGGTTCAGCGCCCGCGACGGCGCCTTCGGTTCGATCTTCTACGGGCTCACCGGGCTCCACGGGGCGCACGTGACGGTCGGGCTGATCCTGCTGGGGATCGCCAACGTCCGCGCCTGGCGAGGACATTTCTCCTCCGAGCCCAAGAAGCACCTGGGGGTGGAGGTACCGGGCATCTACTGGCACTTCGTGGACGTGATGTGGATCGTGGTCTTCACGACCGTCTACATCCTCTGAGCGCGCTGCAAACCTTCGCCTGGCGGCGTCCTCGGTCGGCCGACTCGCTCACGTAGCCTCGAACTACGCTCGCTTCGTCGTCCTCCCTGCGTCCTAGCCGGCTGGGTTTTCGCACGCTACACGGGAGGTCTTCATGAACTCCTCGCTTTTCGCCGCGTCCGCGCAGCTGGAACCCAGGGCTCTTGAACCCCGTATCTGCGCCGTTCGTACGTCTGTCGCGCATCGCGGTTTGATCGTCACCCGTTACGCGGGATAATCCGTCGTGGCGATTGAAAGGGGCCTGAATGCACAATCCACTGCGCTCAGAGGGAGACGTGTTTCGGGCGGTGGTGATCGTCGGCATCGGGGCGGCGGCGGTGATCGCGGTGACGCTGCTGACCCGCCCGGCCGTCGGGGCGGCGTTGCTCGCCGCCGAGTTGGGGCTCGCGGTCGGCCTGCTTTGGCGCGGCGCGCAGGGTGGCATGCCGCATCGGGCCGAGGTCGCGCACCGCGACGACCCGACGTACCGCATCCTCGTGCTGGCCAACGAGACGGTGGGAGGTCGGGCCCTGCTGGCGGAGATCCAGAATCGGTGCAAGGGGCGAACCAGCGAGATCCTGGTGGTCGTCCCGGCTCTGCCGGGGTCGCGGATTGAGCACTGGACGTCGGACGTCGACGGAGCGGTCGATAAGGCGAGGGCGCGCTTGGACGAGTCGTTGCGGCGGATGGATGCCGCGGGCATCAACGCCCGCGGCCAGGTCGGCGACCATCACGAGCCGAACGCCTCGCTCGAGGACGCGCTACGCGCCTTCCCCGCGGATGAGGTGATCATCTCCACCCACCCGCCGGAGCGCTCGAGGTGGCTCGAACGCGGGGTGGTCGCAAAGGCGCGCGACGAGGTTCCGCTGCCGATCACCCACGTCGTGGTCGACCTGGATGTCGAGGGCGTCGGCGCGGTCGGCTCACCGGGCGCGAGCAACTGATCCCACCGCGGTTGTCGACTAACGACGGCTGTGCCGTCGTAATCCGCCACGCGCGAGTGGTCCGCCACGCGGGCTCCGGGGCGCGCGAGCGGGGCGGCCCCACCTGGGAGCCGCCGGGACGCCTACTTGCCGGCGCCCTGCTGAAGGAACTTGATCAGGGTGTTCAGGTCCTTCGCGCTGATCGTCTGCCCGAAGTTCTGGGGCATCGTCCCGGACGGGTAACCCGGGGTGATCTTTGCGTTCGGGTCGACGATCGACTTCTTGATCTCCGCCGCGCTCATGCCGGCCAGAGCCTTGTCGAGATCGGGGCCTACCGTCCCGGTGCTGCCCGCCGCCTTCAGCGTGTGGCAGCTGCCGCAGCCGTTCTGGCCGAAGACTTGGCCGCCCGGTCCGCCCGCGAAGGTCGGCGGCTTTGCACCCGGGACGCCCGCGACCTTTGAGACGTAGGTGGCCACGTCGTCCAGATCGGTGCCCTCGACCAGGTGAGCCGGCATCGAGGTGCTGGGGTTGCTGGTCGTGGGGCGGGGGTTGTCCACCTGGGCCTTGACCACGCCCGCGATCGTGTCCCCGTCCATGCCGCTGGCTCGCGCCGCCGAGAAGGCGGCGTCGAGGTTTGGCCCCTGAGTGCCGGAGGTCGCCGCCTGCGCCATCGTGTGGCAGGTGCCGCACTTGCTGATGAACAGCTGGCGCCCGCGATCGGAGCTGCCGCTCTCCGACACGCCGCATCCGGCTCCCACCAGGACCGAGATCCCAGCAAGGGCGAGCGCCGCACGCAACACGGCTCCCTGGGGGCTGAGGATCCGTCTCGCCACGAGGGCCGAATCCTATCGACGGCGTCCGGCGGTCGACCGAGCCCACTTGGCGCTCGTCGATCTTTTGGGTACGCTTGCCTCAATAGGCACTTGGTCGACCCGAGCGCTGTTGATCAGGGGAGACATCGAATGGAAGTTCGCGAAGGCATGTCGCACGTCGTCTTGACGGTCGGCCCGGGTCATACCCTGCGCGATGCCGCCAGGCTGATGACCGAAAAATCGGTCGGCGCCGCGGTTGTGATCGACGAGGAGTCCCCGGGCCCGAGGATCATCAGCGAGCGCGACCTGCTCAACTCGCTCGGGCGCGGCGAGGATCCCGACTCCGAGCGGGTCGCCGACCACCTGAGCGACACGCTGATCGCGGCCGCACCCGACTGGAGCCTGGAGCGTGCCGCGATGGAGATGGCCAGGAGGCACATCCGTCACCTGGTCGTGATCGATGCCGGCGAGCTGATGGGCATGCTCTCGATGCGCGACATCGTCCGAGTGTGGACCAGCGAGGGCGCCACGTCCGGCATGACCTCGCCCTCGTCCGAGGCGTCCGCCGTCTAGGTCCTACTCGCCGGATCCGTCTCGGCGCAGCGGCAACGGCGGCAGGACCGCGGTGCTGATCCGCTGGTGGCGCGGGAGCCGGCCGATCTGATCGCCGGTGTCCCGGAGCCAGGCGCGGAGCGCCAGCAGCCCGAGCGCCGCGCCGGCGATCGCATACGCCAATCCGGCGAACAGGCCGACCAGGACTGTCGCGAGACCCACGGCGACGAGGACCGGTGTCCACGAGGGCGGCGCCGCGTAGACCAGCTCCGAGGGGTCCGGCGGGTGGTGGCCCTCGCTCATGTGATGTAGATCACCGCGATGAAGAAGCTGAGCCCGAAGAAGGCCAGCGCGAGCCCCGCCGCCACCAGCCCTGACCTCACGTTTCGCTCCGCCAGCGTTCGATCCATCGGGAATCTTCTATCACACCCCTTGGCGCGTCCCGGCGCACCTTAGGATCCGCCGGGCCGCAATGTCGACAAACGACATCCTCACAGGGCTCGGGCTGGTGATCGTGCTCGCGATCGCCTCTCGGCTGGTCGCCGAGCGGTTTCGGATCCCGGCGATCGTTCTGCTGTTGCCGGTCGGCTTCGTGGCCGGCGTGATCACCGACGACGTCCACCCGGACGCGCTCTTCGGGTCCACCTTCCAGCCGCTCGTCTCGCTCGGGGTCGGCCTGATCCTGTTCGAGGCCGGGCTGCGGCTGAGGATCGCTGACCTCGGCGCCGGCGTCCGCACCGTGGTGCTGAGGCTGATCTCGATCGGGACGCTCGTGACCCTGGTCGGGGTGACCGTGGCGGTCCAGCTGATCTTCGGCCTCGACTGGGGTCTCTCTCTGGTCCTTGGCGCGATCCTCGTCGTCTCGGGGCCGACCGTCGTCCTGCCGCTGCTCGCCTTCGTGCGCCCGTCCGACAGGGTCCGCGCGGTGCTCAAATGGGAGGGGACGCTGATCGATCCGATCGGGGCGCTGCTGGGAGTGATCGCCTTCCAGGCGGCCCAGCAGGGCGCCGCGGGCGACCGCCCCTTCCACCCCGGCGAGATGGCCCTCGCCCTGGGCGTCGGCCTGGCGGTGGGACTTGCGGCCGCGGTGATGCTCAGGACCCTGCTCACCCGGCTCCAACGCACCTCGCCCGGGCACGCGGTCGCCGCCGCTTTGATGATGGTCGCAGGGGCCGTCGTCGGTGCCGACCTGATTCGAGAGGACTCGGGATTCGTGGCGGCGGTCGTGATGGGGATGGCGCTCGCCAACCAGCGAGAGCTCGACGTCTCCCGCATCCTCGAATTCCACGGCACGGTCGTGGGGCTCCTGATCGGGATGCTGTTCGTGCTCATCTCGGCGTCCGTGACGCCATCGGAGGTCAGTGCCGTGCTGCCACAGGGCCTGTTGCTGGTCGCGGTCATGGTGGTCGTGATTAGGCCCGTGGTGGTCGCGATCGGGACCTGGCGATCGGAGCTTGCGATCCGCGAGCGGGCGTTCGCCGCCTGGATGGCCCCTCGTGGGATCGTCGCCGCCTCCACCGCCTCCGCCTTTGGGCTCGAGCTGACCCAGGCGGGCCTCTCCGGTGCCGAGAAGATCCTGCCGATCGCGTTCGTCGCGATCTTCGGGACTGTGGTCCTCTACGGCCTGACGGCCGAGCCGGTTTCGAGACTTCTCGGGGTGGCCGGCGCGGGAGCCCCGGTAGTGTTGGTGGTCGGAGGCCAGGATTGGGCCCGTGAGATCGCCGGGGCGCTCACGGAGGCGGGCCTCGAGGTGCGGATGTGGACCTCGCGGCTCGACGAGCAGGAGGCGGCCAGCGCGATCGGGATCGAGACCCGCCGGACCCCCCTCGCCACCGATCTCGAGGACAGGGAGGCCACGCTCGAAGGTGTCGACCACGCGCTGCTGATGACCGAGAGCGACGACTTCAACGAGCTCGCCGCCTTCGAGATGCGGCGGGAGCTCGGAATCGATCGGGTGTACCGCCTGCCGGCCCGGCACACGACGACGGACGATGGGGCCGCCCATGCCGACGGTGCCGTCATGTTCGCCGACGAGCTGACCTTTCCGGAGCTCACCCGGCGCTTCGAGGCCGGAGCTCGCCTGGTCGAGATGCCGGGGGCGCAAGGCTCCGAGGACGCGCTCGCCGCCGAGGTCGTGACGCCCCTCTTCACGATCCGCGACGACGGAACGCTTGGCGTCGGGAGCGCCGACGCCGGATCCCTGACCCACGCGGGCCGGGCGATCTGCCTGGTCGAAGGCGGCCCGCCGGCGAAGACCCGCCCCGCTTCACCTTGATGAGATGATGCGCCCCGCCGCGATCGTCGGCACGATCGCGGCGGTCCAGCGACAGGCCCCCGAAGCACGGAGGTGAGCGATGGCCGACCCATCCAAGTCACAGCATGGAGGAACATCCGCCGCGGGTGGCGACCCGCGACCCGCCGACGTGTTCGTGGTCTTCGGGATCACCGGCGACCTCGCCAAGGTGATGACTTTCCAATCGCTCTACCGGCTCGAGAGGCGCGGGCTCCTCGACTGCCCGATCGTCGGGGTGGCCGTCGACGACTGGTCGGTGGACGAGCTGCGCGAGCATGCCCGCGACGCGATCTCCAATTGTGGCGAGACGATCGACGACGACGTCTTCAACCGCTTCGCCGACCGCCTCTCCTACGTGGCCGGGGACTTCTCCGACGCTGACACCTTCAAGCGTGTCGCGAGTGCGATCGGGGACGTCTCCAGCCCGGTCTTCTACCTGGAGATTCCGCCGTTCCTGTTCGGCACGGTGATCGAAGGGCTGGCGAACGCAGGGCTGACCAAGACCGCGCGGGTCGTGGTCGAGAAGCCGTTCGGGCACGACCTCGAGTCCGCGAGGTCTCTGAACGAGGAAGTCCATCAGCACCTGGACGAGTCCCAGCTCTACCGGATCGACCACTTCCTCGGCAAGATGGGCCTCGTCGAGGCGCTGTTCCTTCGGTTCGCGAACACGATCTTCGACCCGGTCTGGAACCGAAACTACGTCTCGTCGGTGCAGATCACCATGGCGGAGAGCTTCGGGGTCGAGGACCGTGGCCACTTCTACGATCCCGTCGGCGCGCTGCGGGACGTGGTCGTCAACCATCTGATGCAGGTGGTTGCCGCGACCGCGATGGAGCCTCCGACCGGCCGTCACCCCAGCGCGCTCAAGGACTCGATGTTCGCCGTCTTCGGCGCCATGCAGAACGCGGACCCCGGGCACTACGTCCGCGGCCAGTACGAGGGCTATCGTGACATCGACGGCGTCGCCGACGACTCGACGACCGAGACCTACGCCGCTCTGCGCCTCGAGATCGACAACTGGCGCTGGCAGGGGGTCCCGTTCTTCATCCGTACCGGCAAGGACCTGCCGACCACGCAGACCGAGGCCAGGCTCGTGTTCCACCACCCTCCCCGGCTCGGCTATCACGGGAGGCGCCGACCCGAGGCGGACCAGATCGTGATCAAGCTCGATCCCGCGACCGGGATCAGGATCCTCGTCGACGCGCAGCGCGCCGAATCCGTCGACCCCGAGCAGATCAACCTGGACATGGAGTTCGCCGACGAGGGGGGGGAGGGGCCGACGCCGTACGAGGTCCTGCTCCACGCCGCGATGATCGGGGACAGCAGGCGCTTCACGCGCCAGGACAGCGTCGAGGAGACCTGGCGCGTTCTTGAGCCACTCGTCGACTCGCCGCCGCCGGTCCATCCATACGCAAAGGGGTCCTGGGGCCCGGAAGCCGCCAATCAGCTGGTCGCCGGCCACGACAGATGGCACGGCCCGTGGGTGCCGTCGTGAGCCCGCAGCCAAAGAAGCGATCGAGCGCGTCGCGGGAGGCGAAGGCCTCGGGCTCGAAGAATGCGGGGCCCGCCCCCGACACGATGCCGCAGAGCGCCGCGGCACCCTCGCCATTCCCCCCGATCGCCGACTACGCCTTCCTCTCGAACTGCCACACGGGAGCGCTCGTGGCCCCGGACGGGGCCATCGATTGGCTCTGTGTCCCGAGCTTTGACTCCCCGAGCGTGTTCGGCTCCCTGCTCGACCGCCAAGGCGGCAGCTTCCGTCTCGGGCCGTTCGGGATAAATGTCCCCAACGCCCGCGTCTACGAGCCGGGGACGAACACCTTATTGACCACGTGGCACACGCAGACCGGATGGATCATGGTCCGCGACTCTCTGACGATGGGACCGCGCACCCACGAGGACGAGGTCACGCCTCATACCCGGCCGCCGACCGACGAGGAAGGCGACCACATGCTGGTGCGCACGGTCCTCTGCCTCAGCGGGACCGTGGAGGTCGAGCTGATCTGCGAGCCCGTGTTCGACTACGGGCGGACCCCCGCCGAATGGTCCCTGATCGACCGACACACCGCCGACGCGAGCGGGGGCGAGACGACGATTCGCCTCAAGAGCGACCTGGCGCTGGGCGTGGAGGGCGACTGGGTTCGTGCTCGCCACGACCTGACGAAGGGAGAGCAGATCTATTGCTCGCTGTCATGGGCGGAGGAGCTCGAATCGCCTCAGAACGTCGACGAGGCGAATGGGCGACTGGCAGCGACGGCGGGCTTCTGGCGCGCCTGGATGGGCCGCGCCAGGATCCCCGATCATCACTTCCGAGAGCCGATTCAGCGCTCAGCGCTGGCGATCAAGGGACTCACCTACATGCCGACCGGTGCGACCGTAGCGGCGGCTACGACGTCACTACCCGAGACCCCGGGCGGCGAGCGAAACTGGGACTACCGCTACACCTGGATGCGGGACTCCACCTTCACGCTCCAGGCGTTGCACTTCCTGAACCTCGATTGGGAGGCTGACGAGTTCATGCAGTTCGTCGCCGACTTGGAGCCCAACGAGGACGGCGCGCTGCAGATCATGTACGGGATCGACGGCAGGCGGGACCTCACCGAGTCGACTCGGGACGACCTTTCGGGGTATGCCGGTGCCAGCCCTGTGCGAGTGGGCAACGGCGCGTTTGACCAGCGCCAGAACGACGTCTTCGGAGCGGTTCTCGACTCCATCCTCCTCCATAGCCGCCGCTCGGAGCGCTTGCCGAGGCGGCTGTGGCCAATCGTCGAGACTCAGGCGAAGTGCGCAACGTCGGTCTGGAAGCAGCCAGACCAGGGGATTTGGGAGGCGCGTGGCAAGCCACAGCACTACGTGTCATCGAAGCTCATGTGTTGGGTGGCGCTCGACCGGGCGTCGAAGCTGGCCGCGATTGGCGGCGAACCAAAGCTCGAGGCCGAGTGGCGTTCGACCGCGGACGAGATCAAGGCCGACATCCTCGACCACGGCGTACAGGATGGCGTCCTCCGTCAGCACTACGACACGGACGCCTTGGACGCTTCGACGCTGCTGGCGGCACTTTTCGGCTTCCTGCCCGGGGACGATGAGCGCTTGCGCAAGTCCGTGGAGGCCATCGATCGGGACCTCACAGAGCACGGGTTCGTGCTGCGCTACCGGACCGGCGAGACCGACGACGGCCTGTCCGGCAAGGAAGGGAGCTTCCTGATCTGCTCGTTCTGGTTGGTCTCGGCGCTGGCGATCGTCGGGGAGGACCAGCGCGCTCGTGACCTCATGGAGCGCCTCCTACGCGTGGCCTCGCCGCTCGGGCTCTACGCAGAGGAGTTCGATGCTGACACCGGACGGCACCTGGGGAACTTCCCGCAGGCGTTCTCGCACCTGGCGCTGATCGAGGCTGGAGCACGCATCATCCTCGCGGAACGACTAAAGGAGTTCGGAGCATGAGCGACGCCTACGACGTGATCGTGATCGGAAGCGGCGCCGGCGGCGGCAGCTTGGTCCACCGCCTCGCGCCTTCCGGCAAGCGGATCCTCTTGCTCGAGCGTGGCGACTGGCTTCCTCGTGAGCCGCAGAACTGGCTCGCCGAGGAGGTGTTCGTCGAGAACCGATACGTGTCCTCAGAGACGTGGTACGACGCCGATGGCAAGGCGTTTCAGCCCCAGGTGCACTACTTCGTGGGCGGCGCCACGAAGCTTTACGGCGCGGCGCTCTACCGGCTGCGGGAGAAGGACTTCGGCGAGCTGCGTCACCACGATGGCGTCTCCCCCGCGTGGCCTATCTCGTACGACGAGCTGGAGCCCTACTACACGCAGGCGGAGCAGCTGTACCAGGTGCACGGGGCCCGCGGCGAGGATCCGACCGAGCCACCGACCAGCGCCCCGTATCCCTTCCCGGCCGTCTCCCACGAGCCTCGTATCCAACAGCTCTCCGACGATCTGGCGGCGGCCGGGTACCACCCGTTCCATGCCCCCTGCGGGATCATGCTCGACGAGGGCAACATGCCCTACAGCCGCTGCGTGCGGTGCAACGACTGCGACGGCTTCCCGTGCCTTGTCCACGCCAAGTCCGATGCCGAGGTGGTGGCGGTTCGGCCGGCGCTCGAGCATCCCAACGTCACCCTGCTGACCGAGGCGCAGGCGATCAAACTAGAGACGAACGAGTCGGGCACCGCCGTCACGGAGGTCGTCGTCGAGCGGGGGGGAGAAACGGAGCGGTTCGCGGGCGACATAGTGGTCGTCTCCTGCGGGGCGGCGAACTCGGCGAAGCTGCTCCAGCTGTCGGCCGGCGACAAGCATCCGAACGGGCTCGCGAACGGCTCCGACCAGGTCGGTCGCAACTTCATGTTCCACGACTCATCGGCCGTGCTGGCGCTCTCCAAGGAAGAGAACCCGACGGTCTTTCAGAAGACCCTCGGGCTGAACGACTTCTACTTCGCGGGGGATGAGTTCGAATACCCGCTCGGCAACATTCAGATGGTCGGCAAATCGCAGGCGCCGATGTTCCGAGGCGAGAAGCCCGGCGAGACGAAGCTGGCTCCCGAATGGACGCTCGAGCGAATCGCACGGCACGCGGTCGACTTCTGGCTCTCCACCGAGGACCTCCCGAACCCCGGCAACCGCGCACTCGTCGATCGCGACGGGAAGCTCACCGTGAGCTATACGGAGACCAACGCCACCGCGAGGAAGGGCCTGTACGACAAGCTCAGATCGATGCTCGGCCACCTGGGCATGCACTCCGATCACATGTTCACGAAGCACGCGTACATGAAGAACGACATCCCCGTCGCCGGTTGCGCGCACCAGGCGGGCACGTGCCGCTTCGGCGCCGACGCCGCAACATCAGTGCTCGACACGAACTGCAAGGCCCACGAGCTCGACAACCTCTACGTCGTCGATACGAGCTTCTTCCCCAGCATCGGCGCTGTCAATCCGGGGCTCACCGCGATGGCGAACGGGCTCCGGGTCGGCGATCACCTGCTGGACCGGCTGGGGACCGCGGCACGCACCTGACCATCGGGTGGGCCCACTAGGCTCGCGGCCATGATCCAGCTCGAGGTGTTCGGGGAGTCGGCGACCATGTCGGCGGTCGCAGGGTCGATTGAACGGCTCGACGGGGTCAGCCGCGTCCGATCCGTGAGCGCCACCCGGCCGGGGCACGCCTTGGTGGCCGGCCTGGTGCGCCCGCGCGCGGTTGATCCGCTCCTGGACGAACTCGACCGTCTGGGCGTACCAGCCTCTGAGATCACGCTGAGCCGGGTCGACGCCGTGGGCCAGACGGTCGGCGGGGCGGCCGAGACCACCCTGGTCTGGGCGGACGTGCTGAGCGCCGCGTGGCACCACGCCCGCCCGATCGGTCGCTACTTCGCGCTGATGCTGATCGCCGGGGTGATCGCCGCCTACGGCGTCACCGAGCGAAACGGAATCCTGATCGTAGGCGCGATGGCCGTCAGCCCCGACCTCCTGCCGATCACCGCGATCGGCGTCGGCGTCGTGGGCCGAAGCCCCCGGCTCGTGGGAGAGGCCTTCGTCACCCTCGTCCTCGGGCTCGTCGGGACCTGCGCAGCCGCCGCCCTGGTCGCTTATTG
The DNA here is from genome assembly GCA_963720685.1 of uncultured bacterium. Classification (GTDB taxonomy): domain Bacteria; phylum Actinomycetota; class Thermoleophilia; order Solirubrobacterales; family 70-9; genus AC-56. The sequence continues at coordinate 79,102 of CAVRGF010000010.1, forward strand.
CCAGGACAGGCTCGATCTGCTTCCATCAGGATTCAGCCTCTCCGATGCCGCCAGTGCCTTGGGCGGCCTCGCGACGGTGAACCACGAGACGATCGCCGTCGCGCTCGTCGCCGGGATCGCCGGAATGCTGGCGCTCGAGACTCGTGCCAGCGCGGCGGTGGGGGTGGCGGTGTCGGTGACAACGATCCCAGCCGCCGCCTACCTCGGCGTGGCGTGGGGAATCGGCGAGCTCGGGACCGCCCTCGGTGCCCTCGCGGTCTTGGCCATGAACGTCTTGATGATGGTGGTCGGAGCCTCGGGCACCCTCGCGGTTCAGCGGGCTTTGAATCGCCGGGCCGCCCGGCGCAGGCGCGCCAGAGTCGCCCAAGACGGACGCGTCTCAATTGACGCCTCGTGATTCGAGCGCGGCCCGACGTCCGGCCTAGTCCTGGTCGGTCGGCTTGTCGGAGGTGAGACTCAGGAGGAACGGCCGTCCCCCGGCCTCTTCGATCGCCACCCTGCCGACCACCTGCTGGAAAGTCAGCGTTCGCTCACTGCGCCCCCTGCCCAGGAAGCTGAGGGTCCACCCGAGGATCGTCGTGAACCTGTTTCTGAAGCCGGTCATGAACGCCAGGTGAACGAACAGCCACATCAGCCATCCCAGGAATCCGGCCACGCGGATTCCCTTGAAGCTCACCACCGCCCGGAAGCGCGAGATCGTGGCCATGCTGCCCAGGTCGCGGTAGCGGAACGGCGTCGGATCGTCGCCCGCGAGATGCCGCTTGATCATCCTCGAGGCGTGGATGCCCTGCTGCATGGCCACCTCGGCGACGCCGGGCAACCCGTCGAGCGCGGCCATGTCGCCGATCGCGAACACTTCCGGATGGCCAGGCAGCGAGCAGTCGGGCTGCACGGCGATCCGCCCGGCCCGGTCGCAGTCGGCGCCGGTGGCGTCCGCGAGCATCTTGGCCAGCGGCGAGGCCTGGACGCCGGCGGCCCAGATCTTCGTGCGGGCTGCGATCCGCTGGACCTCGCCGTCCTGTCCCTTCACCTCCACGCCATGGCGGTCGACGTTGGTGACGATGCTGCCGGTCTGTATTTCGACCCCTTGGCGTTCCAGCTCCTTCGCCGCCTTCGAGGACAGCCGATCGCCGAACCCGGCGAGTATCTCCTTACCTCCGTCGAACAGCAGCACGCGGGCGCTCTGTGAGTCGATCGTGTGGAAGTCCTCGGGCAGGACCCGCCGCGAGAGCTCCCCGATCTGGCCGGCGATCTCCACCCCCGTGGGGCCGCCTCCGACGACGACGAACGTGAGCCATTCCCGTCGCTTCTCGGGATCCTCCTCCAGCGCCGCCATCTCGAACGCGCCGAGGATCCGCCCGCGGATCTCCAGAGCGTCGTCGATCGTCTTCATTCCCGGCGCCCAGTGCGAGTACCCGTCGTGACCGAAGTAGGATTGTCCGGCGCCGGCGGCGACGATCAGGCTGTCGTAGGGAATCTCGAGCGAATCCCCGGCGGGCTGCATCGCGGTCACCGTTCGCGCTTCGAGGTCGAAGGCGGTCACTTCCGCCAGCCCGACCTCGACGTTGCGTTGGCGACGAAGGACATTGCGTATCGGCGGCGCGATCTGACCCTCGGAGAGGATCCCGGTGGCCACCTGGTAGAGGAGCGGCTGGAAGAGGTGGTGGTTGACGCGATCGACCAGCGTCACCTCGACCGGGGCTCTGCGCAGGAAGCGCGTCGCGAACAGGCCGCCGAAGCCGCCGCCCACGACCACGACGCGGTGAGCGCCTGCCGCGCCGTCGGGAGCTTCTTGGGGAGGGTCGGCAGTTCCCATCTGGGCGCGGTCGATGCTACGTAACCGCGGAGCCTGATTAGATCACGAGACCGCGGTGATGCTGGACCTCCACCTTCCGACCGTGCTCGCCGCCTCCTCGCAGCTTGCGCCGGCGAGGAGCCAGATGGCGTTCACGCTGGGCTTCCACATCGTGTTGGCCTCGCTCGGCGTCGCCTTCCCGGCGCTGATGCTGATCGCCAACTACCGCGGCCTGCGCCGAGACGATCCGGTGGCCCTCGAGCTCGCCGAGCGATGGTCCAAGGTCGCGGCGGTGCTGTTCGCCGTGGGGGCCGTCACGGGAACCGTCCTGTCGTTCGAGTTCGGCCTTCTGTGGCCGGTGTTCACCGGCAGGTTCGGCGAGGTCTTCGGGGTCGCCTTCGCGATCGAGGGGATCTTCTTCTTCACCGAGGCGATCTTCATGGCGATCTACATCTTCGGCTGGAAGCGCCTCTCCGGATGGACGCACTTCTGGACCGGCGTCCCCGTCGTGATCGCCGGCCTCGGAGGAGCCTTCTCGGTGGTCGCGGTCAACGCCTGGATGAACCAGCCCGACGGCTTCACGATCACCGACGGCAAGGTCACGAACGTCGATCCGCTCGACGCGATCTTCAACCACGCGACGGCCTACGAGGTGCCTCACATGGTCCTCGCGGCCTATCTGGTCACGGGGTTCCTGGTCGCCTCCGTTTACGCGGTCGGGATGCTCCGCGGGCGCCGGGACCGCCATCATCGCCTCGGGCTGCTGATTCCGCTCACGGTGGCGGCGATCGCGACCCCGATCCAATTCGCCGTCGGGGATACCGCCGCCAGGGCGATCGCCGACGATCAGCCGGTCAAGTTTGCAGCCATGGAGTGCGTCCAGCACACCTCGACCGACGTGACCGAGTACCTGGGTGGGCGGTGCACGTCGTCCGGAGTGAAGGGAGGGATCGGCATTCCCGGCCTCGACTCCTTCCTGGTCGGGTTCAGCACCGACACCAAGGTCACGGGGCTCGACTCGGTCCCCGCCGCCGATCGCCCGCCGGCCGACACGATGCTCCATCTGTCCTTCGACGCGATGGTCGGCATCTGTACGGCGCTGATCGCACTCGGGCTGTGGCTCGGTTGGAGTTGGTGGCGGCGGCGCGAGATGCCCGCCTCGCGCTGGTTCCTGCGCGCGGTGGCGGCCTCGGGGGTCGCCGCCGTGGTGTCGCTCGAGGCTGGGTGGATCGTCACCGAGGTCGGCCGGCAACCGTGGATCGTCTACGAGGTGCTTCGGACCAAAGCCGCGGTGACGGGCGCGAGCGGGGTCTGGATCACCTTCTCGGTGGTCCTCGCGGTGTACACGGCGCTTGGGGTCGCGACGGTGCTGATCCTCCGCAGCATGGCCCACCGCTGGCGGACCACGGAGGTCGGCGAGACCGAAGTCCCCTACGGGCCGCCCGCGCCCGCCCCTGCGCCCGCCCCGGCGCCCGACCCGGCGCCTGACCCGGGGGAGTCGCGATGAGCACCGCCGACGCCGTCGCCGCGGTCCTCTGGATCGGGGCAACCCTCTACGCGGTGTTCGGAGGCGCTGACTTCGGCGCCGGTGTCTGGGCTCTGCTCGCCGGCCGCAACGAGCGCGGCGAACGAGCCCGCTCGCTGATCGACTGGGCGATCGGCCCGGTCTGGGAGGCGAACCACGTCTGGCTGATCTTCGTGCTCGTGGTGCTGTGGACGGCTTTCTCGGTCGCGTTCGAAGCGATCATGACCACCCTGTTCATCCCGCTGAGCCTCGCGGCGCTCGGGATCGTCCTTCGGGGGTCCGGGTTCGCGTTCCACAAGCTGGCCCGCAACCTGCGCTACCGGCGCCTCGCCGAGCGGATGTTCGGGCTCTTCTCCCTGCTGACGCCGTTCTTCATGGGAACCGTGGTGGGCGCGGTCGCCTCCGGGCGGGTGCCGATCGGAAACGCCGCCGGTGATCCGGTGACCAGCTGGCTGAACGCCGTCTCGCTGCTGACCGGGGCGCTGTTCGTGGCGACCGGCGCCTACCTGTCGGCGGTCTTCCTGGTCAGCGACGCGCGCCGCTCAGGAGACCCGGACATGGAGGGCTACTTCGCGACCCGGGCCCTGATCGCCGCCCTCGTGGCCGGGGCGATAGCTGTCGCAGGGATCTTCGAGTACCGCGCCGACGCCCGCTACATCTACGACGGCCTGGTCGGCGACGGGCTCCCCCTGGTCATCGCCTCGGCGCTTTGCGGGATCGGGGTCCTGGTTCTGCTGTGGCGGGGACAGCACCGCGGCGCCCGTCCGCTGGCCGTGGGAGCCGTCGTCGCCGTGATCTGGGGCTGGGGCGTCGCCCAGTACCCCTACCTGCTTCCGCAGACGTTGACGATCAAGGAGGGCGCGGCATCGAGCGCCACCCTGACCGGCGTCCTGATCACCTTCGGGGTCGCGGTGGTCGTGGTGATTCCAGCGCTGGGCTTCCTTTACACCCTGGCGCAGCGCAGCGTCCTCGAGGAGGACGGGCAGGCACCGCCGGGCCGATGATCGGGAGTCGGACCGAGGAGGGACTCGAGGTCCTGACGCTTGCGAGTCCCGGCGAGAGCGCGCTCGAGGCCGCGTTCGTGCCGGGGGCCGGAATGGTCGGCCGCTCGCTTCGGCACCGTGGCCAGGAGCTCCTCGGTCAGCGTGGGGGGCTGAGCGCATACGTGGCCGAGCGGGGCACGATGGGGATCCCACTCCTTCATCCGTGGGCGAATCGGGTGGCCAAGCGGCGCTTCCTCGCGGCCGGTCGAGAGGTGAAGATCGAGCCGCCAGTGCCGTGCAGCACGGATCCGAACGGCCTGGCGATCCACGGTCTCCTGTCGGCGGCACCGGGCTGGCGGGTAGATCGACACGAGCCGACGGCGGACGGAGGGCTCCTGGCGGCCCAATTCGACTTCGGGGCCGACCCGGCGCTGATCGCCGCCTTCCCGTTTGCGCATCGGGTCGGTTTCGAAGTCCACCTCGCCGACGCGGTCCTGACGATCACGACGGTGGTTCGCGCGACCGGCGACGCCCGGGTTCCGATCGCCTTCGGGTATCACCCCTACCTTCGGCTTCCCGATGTCGACCGGGCCGACTGGCGAGTCGAGATCCCGGTCGCCGAGCGCCTGCTGGTCGACGATCGGATGATCCCGACCGGTGAGCGCGAGCCGGTCGAGGCGGTCGACGGGCCCCTCGGGTCGCGCACCTTCGACGATGGCTACCTGGCACCGGCTGAATCCGGCCCGTTTGTCGTCTCAGGCGGGGGCCGGCGGATCGAGGTCCGCTTCGACCACGGCTACCCGTTCGCACAGATATACGCGCCCGCCGATGACGACGTGATCGCGATCGAGCCGATGACCGCGCCCACCAACGCGCTCGTCGCAGGTGGAACGACGCTGCCGATGGTCGAGCCGGGGGGCGAGTACCGGGCGAGCTTCTCGATCACCGTTCGCACCACCGCCGGCTCAGCGTTGCGATGAGGGTCGCGGTGGTGGGGCACGTCGAATGGGTCGACTTCTGCGTCGTGGAGCGGGTGCCCGAGCCCGGCGAGATCGTGCACGTGAAGGAGGCGTGGGAGGAGCCGGCCGGCGGCGGGGCGGTTGCCGCCGTGCAGCTGGCCAGGCTCGCGGGGGGCTGCATGTTCGTGACGGCGCTCGGCGACGACGATCGCGGACGCCGCGCGAAGCGCGGCCTGGAGGCCATGGGTGTCGACGTTCGCGCGGCTTGGCGATCCGAGCCGCAGCGGCGCGCGTTCGTGTACCTGGACGCCGCGGGAGAGAGGACGATCACGGTGATCGGTGAGCGGCTCACTCCGCACGCCGAGGATGCGTTGCCCTGGGACGAGCTGGAGCGCTGCGACGGGATCTACCTGACCGCCGGCGACCGCGGCGCAGTCCGGGCGGCGCGGGCCGCCCGCAGCCTCGTCGCGACAGTCCGAGCGCTGCCCGAGCTGAACCAGGCCGGGGTCGAGATCGACGCGCTGGTCGCGAGCGCCAACGACGACGGCGAGCGCTACTCGCCGGGCGATCTGGAGCCTTCGCCCCGCATGGTCGTGCGAACCGACGGCGCCGGGGGAGGCGGGCTGGTGGCGGCCGACGGCAGCTCGAGCCGATGGCCCCCCGCGCCCCTCCCCGGGCCGGTGGTCGACTCCTACGGGGCCGGGGATTCGTTCGCCGCCGGGTTCACCTACGGGCTCGCGGACAGGCGCTCGCCCGAGGCGGCGGTGGAGCTCGGCGCGCGCTGTGGGGCGGCCTGCGTTACCGGGCGGGGGCCCTACCGGGGCGAGATCGGGGCCCCGCCCGATGGGCGGCCGTTGTGAAACGCTGGGCTCGGTGATGACCGAGCGCCAGGACCCTCCCCGCGACCGCGAGGTCGGGCTGACGAGAGCCGACTTCGATCGGCTGTTCGAAGCCGTCTCGAACTGGGGGCGGTGGGGAGCCGACGACCAGCGCGGCGCCCTCAACTATCTGACCGCCGACCGCGTCGCGGCCGCGGCTCGGCTGGTGCGAAGCGGCGAGACGGTCACCCTGAGCCTTCCGTTGAACACCCGTCATGCGCCCGACAACCCCGAGCCCGCCGACCATTGGATGACGATGCTGAGCGACGTCGACATCGGATCGGGGACGCTTCGCTTCGCCAAGGACTACATCGGGGTCGACTACCACAACGACGGCCACAGCCACATCGATGCGCTCTGCCACGTCGCCTTCGATGGCGCCCTGTACAACGGGGTACCCAGCGATTCGGTCACCTCGCACGGGGCGAGCATCGATGCGATCGAGGTGCTGAAGGACGGCCTTGTCGGGCGGGGGGTGCTGCTCGACGTGCCGCGGCTGCGTGGTGTCCCGTGGCTCGAGCCTGGCGAGCATGTCTTCGGTGACGACCTCGAGCGAGCCGAGCGTGAGCAGGGCGTCGAGGTGGCCGAAGGAGACATCCTCTTGGTGCGCACCGGTCACGCGCGCCGCTGCGCGGAGGCCGAGCCATGGGATACGGCCAAGGCCAAGGCGGGCCTCCACCCGACTGCCGCCAGCTTCCTCGCCGATCGGCGGGTCTCGGCGCTGGGATCCGACGGCAACAGCGACACCGCTCCCAGCAGCACCGAGGGGATCGACTTTCCGATCCACGCACTCGCCCTGAACGCGATGGGCGTGCATCTGCTCGACTACCTCCAGTTCGAGGACCTCGCCACGGCCTGCGAACGGGCCCGACGATGGGAGTTCCTGTTCGCCGGGGCCCCCCTCCGCGTGGTGGACGGGACCGGATCCCCGCTCAACCCCGTCGCGATCCTCTGAGCATCACCCGTTTCGGGCGATGTGCGCATCGGGTGCCTATGGTTGGATCAGGCACGCGCGCATCTTTCAACTCGCGAGGAGAGTGAGTCATGCAGGACCGGCAGACCTCGGCAGATCAGCGAGCCGCCGCCGGCAAGGCGGCGCGGGAGAAGGTTCCGCGCTCAAGCCACGCCGAATGGAAGCCGCCAGCCCGCCGCCGCGATCCGGTCAAGGTGCTCGAGGACCAGGCCAAGAGCCGGGTCCAAGAGCTCGTCCCGATCCGCTACGGGCGGATGCTCGCCTCGGCATTCACGTTCTATCGCGGCGCGGCGGCGATCATGGCGATGGACCTCGCCAAGACCCCCGAGTCCGGGCTCCACGTCCAGGCATGCGGCGATGCCCACCTGTCGAACTTCGGAGTCTTCGCCGCCCCCGACCGCAGCCTGGTGATGGACGTCAACGACTTCGACGAGACCCTGCCGGGGCCCTGGGAGTGGGACCTAAAGCGCCTCACCGCGAGCTTCGCGATCGCCGGGCGCGACCGCGACTTCACCCCCAAGGAGACCCGCGACGCCGTCCTGACCACGGCCCGCTCCTACCGCGAGGCGATGCGCCAGTTCGCGACGATGCAAAACCTCGACGTCTGGTACGCGCGCCTCGACGTCGAGAGCCTGATCGCCGACCTGGCCAAGGTGGCCGACAAAAAGCAGATGAAGGCGGTGCAGAAGAACGTCGCCAAGGCCCACAAGAAGAACAGCATGAAGGCCTTCGACCGCCTCGTCCGGGTGGTCGACGGCGAGCCCCGAATCATCAGCGACCCGCCGCTCCTGGTCCCGGCTCGAGAGCTCGTCTCCAAGGATCAGCGCCATGAGCTCGAGGAGCGGATCCAGGTGGTGCTCGGCCGCTACCGCGAGAGCCTCAAGGGAGACCGCCGCCACCTCTTCGACAGCTACCGGTTCGTCGAGATGGCCCGCAAGGTCGTCGGGGTCGGAAGCGTCGGGACCCGAGCCTGGGTGCTCTTGATGATGGGCCGAGACGGGCAGGACCCGCTCTTCCTGCAGGCCAAGGAGGCCGAGGCCTCGGTGCTCGAGCCCTACGTCGGGGCCAGCGAGTTCGAAAACCACGGCGAGCGGGTGGTGGAGGGCCAATGGCTGATGCAGGCCGCCAGCGACATCCTCCTCGGCTGGCTGCCGGCGAATGGGATGGACGACCAGGAGCGGGACTTCTACGTCCGCCAGCTCTGGGACGGCAAGCGCTCGGTCGACGTCGAGACCCTGCTGCCCGAGGGGTTGGCGATCTACGGTCGGGTCTGCGGCTGGACGCTGGCCAGAGCCCACGCCCGATCCGGCGATCGGATCGCGATCGCCTCCTACCTCGGCAAGGGTGACACCTTCGACCAGGCGATCGCCGACTTCGCCGAGCTCTACGCGGACCAGAACGAGCTCGACTACGCGGCGCTCGCCGACGCGGCCAAGTCGGGCCGGATCGAGGTGGAGACGGACCTCGACTGAGATTGGTCCCAGCTGAGACCGGTCCCGGGCGCCCGACAGGAGTGGCGTGTCAGGCGGCGAAGCTCACGGGATGGAGCAGCAGGCGCCGGGTCGGCTCGGCCGACGCATGCAGAGACGGGCTCAGGAAAGGGGCTTTCGTCCGCGTAACGCCGCCTATGTGATCGTCGCCGCCTGGGGGGTGGGCGTGGTCGTGTTCGGCGTCCTCGAGCGGCTCGTCGACCCGAAGACATTCGACAACGTCTGGCTCGGCATGTGGTGGGCGATCCAGACCGTGACCACGGTGGGGTACGGGGACGTGGTACCCGGCCAGACGGCCGGGAAGCTGATCGCCTCCGTCCTGATGCTCGGCGGCCTGTCGCTTTACGCGGTCGTCACGGGCGTGATCACGAGCATCCTGGTGGCACGGGCGCAGGCCGACTCCGCGATGGGTCGAAAGGACCCGGTGATCGAAAAGCTCGACGCGCTGGATCGACGCCTTGAAGAGGTCAAGTCGGAGGTCGCGCGCCTCGGGCCGAGCGCCGGCTGACGAGGCGAGCGGGCCCTGCCAGCCGCGACTTCGGCACCGGCCGAACCGGGTGGTCCACGGCCCGCGCTTCAGCCGGGCTGTTCGGCCGCACTCCCGGGGGCCGGGGCCCGCTCGGTCCCGTCTGTGTCTCCATCAGTCGGGGCTTCGCGCCCGATCAGCGGCGCGAGCGCCACGACCGCGAGCTGGGCGACGACTACGCCGACGATGATCAGCGGGCCGCTGCCCAGGCCGGACTTGGAGGTGAGCACCGCGGCGAGGACGATGGCCGATAACGGGAGCCTGAGTACGGAAACGACACCCGCGCCGATCCCGACCGCGACGGCCGGTGTGACGTCGAACCCGGGCAGCTGGGCGGCCATGAGGCCAGCGGCCGTTCCGATCAGCATCGCGGGGAAGGTCGGGCCTCCCCGAAATCCCGCCAGCGAGATCGCATAGGCGAGGCCCTTGAACGCGATCAGGAGTGCCAGCGCTCCGAGCGACCACGCCCCGGCGCCGGCGACGAGTCCCCCGAGCGCGTCCTGGCCCGAGAACAGGACCTCGTTCGCTTCCTTTCCCGTCGTCGCGTGAAAGGCGATCGCCAGCCCCGCGATCGCGACCCCGATCGCCGGTAGCGCAAGGTAGGGGCGCGCCTTGGCGAGGCCCACGACTTCGCGTGCGATGCGGAACACCACCAGGGTGATCACGGCGACGGCCACGGCGAACGGGATCGTCCAGGCGAAGTCGACCGCGTCGGGCCGGTCGAAAGCCGGCAGCGGCACGACTCCGATCGCGATCTGGCTGGTGCTGAGCCCGGTCCACGCCCCCATCCCGATCGAGACCAGGGACCCGATTCCGGCCGCAAGCAGCCCCGGCAGCAGGACGAGCTTCAGCTTCGGCCCGCCGATCCCCGTCGCCTCGATGAGAAGTACCGCCGCGATCAGCGGCGAGCCGAACAGGAACGAGACCGCCGCGAAGGTGCCCGCGGCTCCCAGGAGCTCTCCGATCTCGGGCGACGCGTTCCCTCGGATCAGACTCGCGCCGAGCAGCCCGAGTCCGCCGCCGAGGGCGATCAACGGCGCTTCCGGCCCCAGCACCGTGCCCAGCCCGATCGACGCGAGCGCGGCGAGGATGACCCCCGGGAGCTCGATCGGAAGCGTGGTCCCGGCGTTCAGCCCGTTGGCGGGCAGGTGCCCGCCGCTACCGGGCAACCGGACGATCGCAAAGGCGGTCACGACGCCGGCGATCGCCAGGACCGGGATCGGCCACCAAGTGGGGACGCTGTCGAATCCGAGCTCGTCCGGGAGGTGGTGAAAGACGCCCTGCTGGATCTGGTAGATCAGCTCGAGGAAGCCCCAGGCGGCAAGCGACGCGACCACGCCGATGACCGCGGCGAGAAGCAGGAGCACTACGAAGCGCTTGCTTCGCATTGTGGCGTCCGGGTCGACCGGAGATGGGTCAGCGCCAGGCATGCCTCAGGCCGTCCCTGGCCGAGTTGTCTGCTCAGCGACTACGGTCACTCAGCCGACGATCGCCCGGTCCACGGCCATCGCCGCGAAGAGCAGCGCGAGATAGGCGAGCGAAAAGACGTGAAGGCGGACCGCGGCCGCCTGCGACGGCCGGACCAGCAGGTCCCAGGCCAGTCCGACCAGCACGACTCCGAGTCCCAACGCGACCGCCAGGTAGGGCGCCCCGAACAAGCCGGTCAGGACGGGGAGGACCGTTACCGCGACAAGGACGACGGAGTAGCCGAGGATCTGGCGCCGCGTCGTGAGGTCTCCACGGGCGACGGGAAGCATCGGGATTCCGGCGCGGGCGTAGTCGTCCTTGACCAGGAGCGACAGGGCCCAGAAGTGGGGGGGCGTCCAGAGGAAGATGATCGCGAAGGGGTAGAGCGCGTCGAGCGTCAGCCCGCCGGTCGCGGCGGCCCATCCGACCAGCGGAGGGACGGCGCCCGCGGCCCCCCCGATCACGATGTTCAGGGGCGTCAGGGGCTTGAGCCACAGCGTGTAGACGAATACGTATCCGAGCAGCCCGGCGAGAGCGAGCGCCGCGGCCAGGGGGTTCACGGTGACCGCAAGCTCCAGGGTGGCGATCATGCCGAGCGCGATCCCGAAGATCAGGCCGTGGACCGGCTCGATTCGTCCCGCCACCAGCGGACGCGCACAGGTTCGCGCCATCCGGGCGTCCCGCTCGCGCTCGAGGTAGTGGTTGATCGCCCCCGCGCTGCCGGCCGCCAGGTAGCCGCCCAGGATCGTCCAGAGGATGGTCGACATGGCGGGTCCCGCCGGATCGGCGACGAACATCGTCGCCACCGCCGTCACCAGCAGCAGCGAGATGATCCGCGGCTTGGTCAGTGCGAGGTAGTCGCCCAGAATCTCCCTGAGCGGCCGACGCGCGGGGCGTGGCAGCGCCGTGGGTCGTCCGAGCGCCCCGTGGTCCGCGGCCCCGTCCACGGCCGTGGTCTGAGCCAGGTCGCCCGTGTTGGTCGCGCTCTCCATGATGGTCAGGCGGTGACCGCCTGGGTGTCGGTCGCTCCGGAGTCCTCCAGCCCTCGACGGGCGTTCGCAGGCACCTCGATCAGCAGGCATGCCGCGAAGACCACCGTCGCCCAAAGAATAGTGGCCAGCGTGAGGTGGGCGACGATCAGGGTCGGGTGCTTGCCGAGCCACACGTTCATGGCCCCGAGCAGTATCTGACCCGCGAGCAGCGCCGGGATGACCGCGAAGGCTCGAGAAGGGAAGCGCCGCCGCCAGGCGACGACGGTCATCGCGATCGCCGCAATCGTGGTCAGATACATGAGTAGGCGGTGGGTGAGCTGGATATCGACCAATCGCCCGTATTGGAACGGCATGAACTTGTCCAGGCAGGTCGGAAACTGCTCTCCGCATGCGAGGTGAGCGCCGAGCACGGGTTGATCCGGGGTGCCCTCTCCTTCGGTGCCGGCCACGTAGCCGCCGGCGACGATCGTCGCGAACAGGAGTAGGGTCGTCGCCGCGGCGGTTGCGCGCAGGGCACGCGAACCGTCGATCGCGGCGGCTCGCTCCGGCGGCAGCGCGAGCCGGCGAAGAGTGATCAAGAGGCCGAGCAGGAGCATCGCCAGGCCGAGGTGGGCCGCGACGAGGGCAGAGTGGAGGCCGTGCTCCACCGTCAGGCCCCCGAGCCCGGCCTGAGCGAGGACCAGGACTCCCGCGGCGAACGTCCCGCGGACCAGCAAGCGGCGACCTCGGAGACGCCGGAACGCCTGAAGGGCGAGACCCACGATCAACACCACGACCAGGGTCGCCGTGAGGCGATGGCTGAACTCGATCACCTGGTGCTCCTGGAGGAAGGGCAGGACGCGGCCCCCGCAAAGGGGCCAGCCGTGGGTGCCGCTGCCCTCGGCCCCGCATCCGAGCCCGGAGTCGCTGACCCGGACCACGCCGCCGATCACGATCAGCGCGAAGGTGGCAACGATGGTCGCGTTCAGGAGGCGGCGGAAGCGGACCAGTTCGCCTGCCTCGCCGCGGGTGGCGACGCGGTGCATCGCGGTCAGGCTACCGAGGGACCGCCGTCAGCGTCCTCGGCGGCGCCGTGATCGCCGGCGTCGACCGGCTGGGGCTCGTCGGGCGCGGGCGTCGGGGCCGGCTCCGGCACCGCGGGCGGTTGCCAGCTCTCCGCCCGTTCGCGGATCGCCCGGCGAATGTCATGGAGCGGCTCGGCGCTCCGCACGTCGGGAACGGCGTCGAAGTTGTGCTCGGGCGGAGGGGAGAGCGCGAACCATTCGAGCGTCGCACCGCCCCAGGGGTCGTGTCCGACGCGAACCCCGTTGCGACAGCTGTAGGCCGCGTTGCCGAGCTCGAGGAAGACCCCGATCGCGACCACGAAGGCGGCGATCGACGCGACGAGGTTGAAGCCGTCCACGCCGGCGTCGCCGAAGAACTTGTAGATGTCGACCGGCTGGCCCTTGACTCCTGCGAAGAACGCCATCAGCTCGTAGACGTAGAGACCGATCAGGATCGTCACCAGGCTGGCCTTGCCGAGACCCTCGCCCATCATCCGGCCGGTCAGCTTCGGGAGCCAGTGATGGAGCGCGGCGAAGCCGCCCAGCACCATGCCGCCGACGAACACAGCGACGGTGGCCGCCTGAGCCGCGGTGGTGTTGTCGAGCTGCCAGCCGACGGCGATCACCGAGCAGGCCAGCTCGACCGACAGGCCGATCGTCAGGGCGCTGATTGCCCCGATCGCGAACAGCGGCGCCGCCCGGGCGTGCAGGGTCCCGCCCCACAGGGTCGCGATCCAGTTGTAGATCATCAGCCCGATCGGGACCACGAGGGCGATTGCGAACAGCATCGCGAAGGCCTCGAAGCTGAAGGCGATCGGCGCGGTGTACATGTTCTGCATCCACGCCAGGGGGCCGAGTACGGCGATAGCCAACAGGCAGAGCATCGCCGCGCGCTGGCTGAACAGCGGCTTGCGAGCGTGGATCGGAAGCACGTCCGAGATGACCCCGCCCGCAAAAACGATCACGAGCAGATACGCGCCCGTGAAGAAGAACCAGGCGAGGTGCTCGTAAAGCAGCGGCGCGCCGCCCTCGCCCGCGTTGAAGAACACGCCGCCGTAATGGCGGTCGATGAACAGCATGGTCAGCGCGGCGAGCATCACCGGACCGATCACGAGGAGCAGATAGCCGGACAGAGCCGCGCTCCAGGAAAGGAGCGGGACCCGCCGCCACGCGAGACCCGGAGCGCGCATGTTGTGGAGCGTGACCACGAGGTTGATCGCAAAGCACACGAAGCCGAGGATCGCCAAGGCCGAGCCGACCACCCAGGTGTCGACCCCGCGCGTGTTGAGGAAGATGTTCTCCGAGAGCGGCGGAAGCGCCGCGAGCCCCGCCTCCGAGGGCCGGTACAGAAAGCTGCCATACAAGGTCACGGCGCCGGCGAGGTAGAGCCAGAACGAAAACAGGCCCAGACGTGGGAAGGCGACTCCCCGCGAGCCGATCTGCAGCGGCACGATGTAGGAGAACAGCCCGAGGGCCAGCGGGATGGCGAACAGCGCGACCGCCGTGATCCCGAAGGTGGACAGCACGCGATCGAAGATCTGCGGCTCGATCATCGTGTTCTCGGGGACGATCAGCTGCACCCTCATGAGGACGAACTCGACCACCGCGAGGGCGAGGAAGCAAAGCGACGTGCCGATGTACAGGAGCCCCACCGACTTGTGGTCGGTGGCTGTGGCGCGCTCGACCCAGGCAGGTCGACGCCGGGAGATCTCCTCGGTGACAACCTCGGGGCGCGCCGGGGCGACGGCGGTGGGCGGGCTCATGGGCTTGCCGTTCCCGGGATGGCGTTGCTCTGAACCGCCTTCTGGACGAAGCTCTGTGCGGCGGCGATCTGCTTCTTCTTCTGGCTCACGAATCGCCGGTACTCCGCCGGGCTGACCACCTTGACCCAGGCGCGCATGGCGGCGTATGAGGTCCCGGAGTACGAGGTTGACTGGCCCCTGTAGATGCCCTCGCGATCGGCCCGGAACCAGGTGTCGGAAACGCGGCCCGGAATCGCGTCGACCTGCCCGCCCAGGGCAGGTACGAACCACCGGTGATCGATGTCGGTCGAGGTGATGTGAAGGACCACGGGCGTGTCCACCGGCACGACAAGCTGGTTGTAGGAGAAGGTCGAGTACGGCGGCTGTTCCTGCTGTTGCGGATAGTCGAACCTCCACAGCCACCGCTGGCCGACCACGTTGATCTCGAGCGGCTTGGTGTCCGGCGGGACGTCGAGGCCACCGACCTGGGCGACCAGGCTCGACTGCGCTCCCAGGCCGCCACTCGCGGCGGGCTCCACATCACGGGTCTTGCTCGTGATCACGATTCCGAACACGAACAGGCCGACGGCGACCGCGACCAGGGGCAGCGCGGGGCGCACGAATGCCCCAGTGCCGGCTGTGTAGCGTTCGGGCGTCCGTCCTCGGCGAGATCTGTAGCGGACCACCGCGACAGCGAGGAATCCGTTGATCACGACGATCAGCACAGCGGCGATCACGATCGCGACCCAGTAGGCGGTGCGGATGTGGTCGGCGTTGGGGGAGTGGCCCGCCCTGGGGCCGAGCACGGTGGCGTCGGCCGGTCCCGCAAGCACGGCGAGCGCCAGTCCGGCGAGCGCCAGGGGCAGTGCGAGGCGGCGAAGGATGGTCCAAGGCGCCAAGGCGCGAGCATTCTAATCGGACCCCGCCCGGCGCCTGGCGCACGCCCGCCGCCGCGGCCAGATCGGCGCCTGGGCGAAGGCCGCCCGGGGCGACCGGCGGCACGCCCCCCGCGCGGGCTGACCCTATACTCGCCGCGCCTTGAGGCCCTTCCGCCGCTCGCACTCGCCGCTCAAGCCGCTTGTGCGCGCCGGCGCCCTTGCGGCCCTGGCTTGCGCGGTCGTCGTTCCCTTCACCCGGCGCCGTTTCGGCACCCCGACGCCGCTCACCGTGGCCGCCGTGGGGGCGGCGCCGCTGGCCCTCGCCGTGTTGCTTCCCCGGACGAAGGGACGAGACGCGGCGATGTTCGCGCTCCAGATGTTTGCCTTCACGGTCGTCCACGAGCTCCCCTACGACGATCCGGAGCGGCTTCGACGCCGGCTCAAGGTCCGCTACCCGATCCGCGCTGATCGCACTCTCGGAGCGGGCAGGCTTCCCAACATCCGATTGCAGCGCGCCCTGTCGAGACCCGGCGAGGTGAGGGTCCTCGACCGAGTCCTGGCGATCGCGCACTGGGCGTGGTTCATGGAGCCCCACCTGGCGCTGGCGTGGATCCTTCGGCGCCACGACGATCGCTTCGCCCGCGCGGCGCGGCAGATGGCCGCCACCTTCGATCTCGGGTGCGCGGTGTACTTCGCCCTCCCGACGGCGCCCCCGTGGTGGGCGGCCGAGCAGGGGGTTATGGCGAAGGAGCTGGGCGCCGCGGCCGAGGGCGACGCGCCTCCCGTCCGCCGGGTGATGGTCGAGGTGGGGGAGGGGACCTGGGGACGGGCCTGGCCGAAGCTCTATCAGTCGTTGGGCGGCAACCCGTGGGCGGCGATGCCGTCTCTTCATTTCGGGACCTCATTGCTGGCGGCGATCCTGCTCTCCGAGACCGGCCCGGTGGCCGGGGCGGCGGGTTGGGGCTACGCGGTCACGCTGGGCTTCGCGCTCGTGTATCTGGGAGAGCACTACGCCATCGACCTGGTCGCGGGCGCCGCGCTGGTTGCCCTCGTCCGGCGTTCCGAGTCGCTCGCCGAGCCGCTCGCGCTCAGGGTCGGCGAGCTGACCAATCGGCTCGAGCGGATCGCCAACGGCTGACGCGCCTGCCAGTATTGGTCCGGATGGGCAGCGACCCGGAGGTGGTCGATCGAGACCTCGTCGATGAGGAGGACGGCGAGGAAGACGAGCCATCGTTCTTCGCCGACCCGAAGCGACTCGCGCAGACGGCCGTCGTCGTCCTGCTGCTCGTCGCGGCGATCTACGTCCTGCTCCCGAGGATCGTGGGCATCCAGGGCGCGGTCGCGAAGCTCGGCGATGCGACACCGATCTGGATCGTGGTGGCGGTCGTCTTCGACGTTCTCGCCTTCTTCTCCTATGTCGCCCTGTTTCGCGGCGTGGTCGGCGAGCGTGTCGTCCACCTCGAGTGGCGCGAGTCCTACCAGATCACCATGGCTGGGCTTGCCGCGACGCGGCTCTTCTCCGCGGGCGGAGCGGGCGGCATCGTCCTCACGTATTGGGCGCTTCGCAAGGCCGGCATGCCGCGACGCCAGACCGCATGTCGCATGGTCGCCTTCCTCGTTCTGCTCTACGCCGTCTACATGGCCGCCCTGGTCCTGTTCGGGGTCCTTCTCCGGACCGGTGTGCTGAGCGGCTCGAGCCCCGTCGGCCTGACGATCGTCCCGGCGGCGATCGCGGGGGCGCTGATCGTTGCGCTCGGCCTGACCGCGCTGATCCCCGACGACGTCGAGCGGCGCCTTGCGGGGTTTGCCCGGGGATACCGCTACCGGCGGATCGCGCAGCGAATCGGGACCGCACCCGCGACTCTGGCCAGCGGCACCCGGACGGCGATCGACTTCGTGCGAAATCCCTCGCGCGGCGGCCTCGCCATGCTGGGCGCGGTTGGGTTCTGGGCCGCGAACATCGGCATTCTGTGGGCCTCGTTTCACGCCTATGACGTGCACGTGCCCTTCGGGGTGGTGGTCCAGGGCTTCTTCGTCGGGATGGTTGCCAACCTGTTCCCGTTCGCTCCGGGCGGGGTCGGAGCCGTGGATGCGGGCCTGATCGGGACCTTCGTCCTGTTCGACCTGCCGAGCTCCGCGGTCTTCGCGGCGGTGCTGACCTACCGGCTGATCGCGTTCTGGCTCCCGATCCCGCCCGGGATCGTCGCCTTCATCCAGCTCCGAAAGACCGTCGCGCGCTGGGAGGAGCAACGGGCGGGCCTGCCGGTCGGGGATACGATCGCCGAGTCGCTGCCCGGGAGCGGCAGCCCCATTACTTCATAAAGTGAAGTATCATTATTCATGGTGAGATCGATAGATCGTGGTCAGATGAAGAAGCATTTGACCGAGAGCGCAGCAGTCCGAAGGGAGACTGAGGGCGAGTGAGCGATAAGCGAGTCGAGAACGTGATCATCGTCGGCGGTGCCCCCGCCGGCTACACCGCCGCCCTGTACACGGCACGCGCCGAGCTCGAGCCGCTCGTCATCGAGGGCTTTCAGTGGGGGGGCCAACTCCAGAACACAACCGACGTCGAGAACTATCCGGGCTTCCCCGACGGGATCATGGGGCCGGAGCTGATGCAGAAGTTCCGCGACCAGGCCGAGCGATTCGGCACGCGCTTCATCACCGACGACGCAACCCGCGTCGAGCTCTCGCCCGACGGCGGCCTTCACAGCGTCTGGGTCGGCGAGTCCGAGCATCTGGCCAAGAGCGTCATCCTCGCCATGGGGGCCGAGCCGAAGCGCCTCGGCATTCCGGGCGAGGCCGAGCTGGCCGGCCGCGGCGTTTCCACCTGCGGGGTCTGCGACGGGGCCTTCTACAAGGGCGACAAGGTGGTCGTGATCGGCGGTGGCGACTCGGCCATGGAGGACTCGATCTTCATCTCGAAGTTCGCCTCCGAGCTGGCCGTCTTGCACCGGCGCGACGAGTTTCGCGCCTCGAAGATCATGCTGGAGCGGGCGCGTGAGCAAGCGAACATCAGCTTCAAGACGCCCTATGTGCCGGAGGAGTTCATCGCCGGCGAGGACGGCAAGCTCGCGGCCCTCCGGGTTCGAAACGCCGTCAGCGGCGAGGTCGAGGAGCTCGAGATCGGGGGAGCGTTCGTGGCGATCGGCCACACTCCACGCTCCGAGCTGGTTCGCGACCAGGTCGAGGTCGACGATGGCGGCTACGTCCTGACGCGCGACGGATCCACCCGCACCAACCTCGCCGGCGTGTTCGCGGTCGGCGACCTGGTGGACCACACCTATCGGCAGGCGGTCACCGCGGCGGGCACCGGATGCATGGGCGCGCTCGACGCGGAGTGGTACCTGCGCGACGTGGCTCCCTCGCCGGAGGCGCACTGGGCCGGCAAGGCGGGTCAGGCACAGGAGCAGCTGCCGGTCGAGGCCGCGTAGCGGTCGCAGTCCGGCCCGCCCGTTGGGCGGCGCGGCCACCGGTAGAGTTCGGCGCGAAGGATCAACGACCGCAACAAAGAGGTGCTCGATGCCCGTAGCCGAGGTTCCCAGGGTCAAGGTGGAGAAGATCGGGTTGCGCCCGTTCAGCGAGTTCGACGACGCGAACAAGACCTGGCCGCGCGGTGACCGGCCGGCGGCGATCCGCGAGGCCGCGGCCGAGTTCAGGGCCCGTTTCGCGACCCCGGACAACCGGATTCGCGCCGCCCGCACGGTCGACATCGCCTCGGCCGGGTACCCGCTGAAGTTCGCGTTCGGCGGTGCCGCCAAGGGGCCGAACCCCTACGTCAACATCATCAACCGGCTTCAGGTCGTCCAGTTCGAGGATTTCGACGGTGACCTGAAGACGCTCGCCTACGAGCCCACCGTCCCGGAGGGGCCGGCGGAAGCTCCCTACTACGCCCAGCAGATCGAGAAGCTCGGCGACTTTCTCTCGTACAAGGTGCTCGCCACGATCTGGAACCACCCCGACGAGGCGCTCGTCAAGGCCGGGCTCCGCCCCGAGGACGTCGACTACGTCAGCTTCGACCATCTCCACGTCCAGGATCTGCGCTTCGTGCTGGGGACCACCGAGCCGATCCCGGGGGAAGCCGAGCCGCGCCCGCCGCTGTTCCCGAACGCGAAGCTGATCGCTCAGCGCAAGGAGTGGGACACCTTCGCGTCGCTCCATCCGATGCAGTGGGCGTGGTACGTCGAGGAAGGGACCAAGGACCTGATCACGGACAACGTCGTGCTGATCGACGGGGACGTCGAGCTCGGAAAGGGCACGGCTCTCGTCTGGACCCCCGGCCACACGGACGGCAACCACTCGCTTTGCATCAACACCGACGACGGCGTATGGGTTTCTTCGGAGAACGGCGTCGCGGCCGACTCCTGGCACCCGCACCTCTCAAAGATCCCCGGCGTCCGCAAGACGGCGGAGTTCTTCGGTCGGGAGGTGATCCTCAACTCGAACACGCTCGAGGACTCGATCGATCAGTACGACTCGATGATCAAGGAGAAGGCGCTGGCCGATCCGAACCCACGCGATCCCCGCTACCTGAACGTCTTTCCGTCGTCGGAGATGGCGAGCTGGAAGCGGCAGTGGCCCGTCGTGCCCACGTTCACATACGGCGCGATCAACTACGGGATGATCGAGCGGCCGCCGTCCGGGAACGGCGCGCGCTGAAGGACGCGGCCCGGAGTCGCGGGGCCACCCGGTAGCGCTCCTCGCCAAGCTCGGCGCTCAGGCCGTCGAGACACCCGACCACCCGATCGAGGCCGATCGCTCGCGCCCACTCGAACGGTCCGCGAGGCCAATTGAAGCCGAGGCGCATCGCGGTGTCGACGTCGCCAGGCGTCGCGACGCCTTCGGCGACCGCGAAGTGGGCCTCGTTGACGATCTGGCACACGATCCGCCCCAGGACCAGGCCCGGAGTGGCGATCTCGACGGCTTCCACGTGTTTCCCGAGCTCCGTCAGATGTCGCTTCGCGGCTTCGAGCGCGGCCTCGCTCGTCGCCGGGCCTGCGACGATCTCCACGAGCCGCGATTCGGCCAGGGTCGGCAGCGCCACATAGCCGATCGCCTCGCCCGCCGGATCGAGCTCGGCAAGGCCGGCGCGCTCCACGTTGACGGCCCTGAAGCCGCGGCCCTCGATCGACTCGTGGTCTGTCGCCACGGTGGCAGCGTCGAGCTCGGGAGGATCATCGGGGCGATGGGGCCCGGCGCCGTACTCGTAGTAGCCGCGCCCGGCCTTTCGACCGACCCGGCCCGCGGCCACCATCCGCTGTTGGATCGGATGCGGCTGCCAGCGCGGCTCGTGGAAGCTCTGCTCCCAGAACGACTTCGCGACCTCGAGGTTGACGTCGACCCCGATCAGGTCCATGAGCTCGAACGGTCCCATCCGAAAGCCCCCGCCGAGGCGCACGATGCGGTCGATCTGGTCGTGGCGAGCGACGCGCTGGCCGAGCAACCGAAGCGCCTCGAGGGTGAAGGGACGAGCGACGCGGTTCGCGACGAAGCCGATCCGATCGGCTGCGCGGATCGGCTCGCGGCCCATCGCCCGGGCGACATCGTCGACCGCCGCCAGGGTCGCCTCGGATGTCTCATCGGCCGCCACCACCTCGACCAGGCGCATCGCCGCAGGGGGGTTGAAGAAGTGCATGCCGCAGACGCGCTCGGGTTGGTCGAGCCCGGCGGCGATCGCGGTGACCGACAGGGAGGAGGTGTTAGTGGCGAGAATCGCGTCCGGGCCGCACAGCTTCGCGAGGGCGCCCAGCAGCGATCGCTTCAGCGCCAGATCCTCGGGCGCCGCCTCGATCACCATCTCGCAGTCGGCCAGGTCGTCCGCACCGCGAGCTTCGCGAAGCCGCGCGGCGGCCGCGTGTGCCGCCTCGGCGCTCCAGCGACCTCGCTCGCCTCCCCGGGCAAGGGCCTCGCGGAGTTGCGCGGCGCCGGCGGCCAGGGCGGTTGGATCGGGATCGTGGAGGTAGGTCTCGAACCGGCCCATGCATGCCAGTTGGGCGATCCCGGCGCCCATCGTCCCGGCCCCCGCGACGCCGATCCGGCGGATGCTCACGCCGCCGCCCGCTGTTCGACCGCGGCCACGGAGCGGATTATCCATGTCCCGGCGACGCCGGCGCCGCTCGCTCGGCCGCCGCGCGCCGAGAGCCCTTAGAGTGCCGCTGCGGCGATGAGTGGGAGGATCCGAATCGCTCGGCCCGGACGGTTGCTCGGATTGACCGTCCTCGCCTCCGTGTGCCTCGTCACGCCCGCCGGCGCCAGGGATCGGGTGGTCACGATGAGGGCACCCGACGCGGCCGGTCCGGCCCGGTTCAACCGGGTCTTCGTTCACGAGTTCGGTCCGCGCGACGGCGACAAGGTGCTCGTCCTGATGCCGGGGACCCAGGGCGGCGCCGGCGACTTCACGCTGATCGCGCAAAATCTCGTCCGACGGGTCGACGGGCTCCAGGTCTGGGCAATCGACCGGCGCACCCAGGCGCTCGAGGACACCAGGGTCTTCGCGCAGGCCCTGAAGGGGAAGGTGAACCTCCAGGAAGCCTTCGACTACTACCTCGGTTGGATCACCAACGGCGGGACCCCGCCGGACCACTTCCAGTTCCTGGACCCCGCCGAGTATCCGTATGCGCGTCAATGGGGGATGAAGGTCGCGCTGCGAGACGCCCATTCGGTAGTCAGGAGGGCGAAGCGAGGGGGACGCTCGGTGGTGCTCGGCGGGCATTCGCTCGGCGCGTCGCTGACCGTCGCGTACGCGGCATGGGACTTCAACGGCAAGCCTGGCTACACCGACCTCGACGGACTGGTGCTGATCGACGGGGGCCTTCTAGGGACGTTCAACGCCTTCGATCTCGATCAGGCAAAGCAGGCGATCGCCAAACTGCGAACCGCAGACCCGTTTTCAGAGCTCTTCGCGCACCTGCCGGCCGAGACCGCGGGGCTGTTCGGCGAGACGGCCGGGATGTTCGCCCTCCTGGCCCCCCGAGACTCGGCAACCACGCTGCAGGGCTATCCGCTGATCCCGGATGAGCTGAATCCGCCGTTTCCGGTCACCGACAGGGCGCTTCTGGGCTTCGCCTTCGATCGCGACACGTCGCCGCTCGGCCGCGATCTGCGCGTGAATGCCGGCGGCCTGTCGTCGGACGGCGATCCCCGCGACTGGGTGGACGGCGGGGTGACCCCTGTTCGGCGGATCGCCAAGACGTTCGGACAGGAGCCGTCGAACTCGATCGAGTGGTACTTCCCCAAGCGCCTCACGATCGACACCAATGGCGCCGATCAGCTGCGCGACAACGCCGTCGCCCGTTACCTGGGCCTGCGGCTCTTCCACGCCAAGCGGGTGGACCTGCCGCTCTACGCGCTTCAGACGGCGCTCACCGGGGGCGGTGTGCTGAGGGGCGCGCGGGCTTTCATCCGGCGCACACGCACGACCCGCGCCGAGTCCCTCCTGGTCAACGCCGAGCACCGCGAGAGCCACCTCGATCCGCTGATGGCGTCGCCGCGACGAAACGCCTTCCTGAAGACGATCGTCCCGTTCCTTCGCCGGCAGGCCTTTGCGCCCCCGGCGTCCCGACACCGCTGACGATTAGCGCCCCTTGAACTCTGGCCGTCGCTTCTCGAGGAAGGCGTCCATGCCTTCGATGCGATCCTCGGTCGCCATCGCCAGCTCGTAGAGCCGGCGCTCGTGGTCGAGGCCCGCGCTCAGCGGTGTCTCATCGGCGGCGAGCACCGCCTGCTTGGCCAGGCGGGCCGCGATCGGCGGCCGGCCGGCGACACGCCGGGCGAGCTCCATCGCCCGCTCCAGCCACTCCTTGGATCCCGCCACCTCGTTGACCAGCCCGAGCCGCTCGGCTTCCTCGGCGTCGATTCTCCGCCCGGTCAGGACCAGCTCCATCGCCCGCTGCTTTCCGATCACCCGGGCGAGGCGCTGGGTCCCGCCTCCTCCGGGGATGATCCCAAGCGTGATCTCGGGCTGCCCCAGCTCGGCGGTCTCGGAGGCGACGATCAGGTCGCAGAGGAGCGCCAGCTCGCAGCCTCCGCCCAGGGCGAACCCCGACACGGCGGCGACCAGCGGCGTGCGGCATGCCGCCAGCCGGCGCCAGAACGCGTTCGCCGGATGTCGCAGCGCCTCCTCGAAGGTCCGATCCCGAAGCGAGGAGATGTCGGCCCCGGACGCGAACGCCTCCTCGGAGCCCGCGATCACGATGCAGCGAACCGCGACATCACCGTCGAACGCCTCAACCGCGGTCGCCAGCTCCTCCATCAGCTCCGGCGAGAGCGCGTTGCGCGCCTCCGGGCGGTTGAGTCGGCACAAGCCCACCGCTCCCTCGACGCTGGTCGTGACGAGCGGGCTCAAGGCGCGCGCAGGGGGAGCATCGCGTTGACCCCGGTCGCCTCGCGCCCGATGATCAGCTTCTGGATCTGCGAGGTCCCCTCATAGAGGGTCGTCACCCGGGCGTCTCGCAGATAGCGCTCGACCGGGTAGTCGTCCACGTACCCGGACCCTCCGTGCACCTGGATCGCCAGGTTTGCGCACTCGACCGCCGATTCGGTGGCATAGAGCTTGGCTATCGACGTCTCGGCGGTGTTGGGCCTGCCTTGATCCTTGAGGATCCCTGCCCGCCGGACGAGGAGCCTCGCGGCGTCGCGACGGACGATCATCTCGGCGATCATCTCCTGGACCAGCTGGAAGCTGGCGATCTCGACGCCGAACTGGCGCCGCTCCTTCGCGTAGGTGGTCGAGGCCTGCACGCACCCTTCACAGATTCCGACGCACCCCGCGGCCACCGAGTAGCGGCCTGAATCGAGGGCCGTCATCGCGATCTTGAACCCGTCTCCGACCTCGCCCAGCAGCGCATCGGCCGGCACCTCGATGTCGTCGAATGCCAGCGACGCGGTGTCGGAGGCCCGCAACCCCAGCTTGCCGTGGATCTCCTGTGAGGAGAACCCCTCGGTCGAGGTGGGAACCAGGAAGCAGGCGATGCCCTTGTGGCGCTTCTCGGGGTCGGTCTGCGCGAAGACCATCGCCACCTCGGCGACGTTTCCGAGCGAGATCCACATCTTCTGGCCGCTGATCCGCCACACGCCGCCCTCCAGCTGAGCCCGAGTGCGCATGCCTGAGGGGTCCGACCCCGCGTCGGGCTCGGTCAGGCCGAAGCAGCCGAGAGCCTCGCCCGAGCACAGCCGCGGCAGCCAGCGGCGCTTTTGCTCCTCGGTCCCCCAGCGCTCGATCGATCCGCAGACGAGCGACGTCTGAACCGAGACGACGGTGCGGGCCGAGGAGTCGCCGCGGCCGACCTCTTCGACGATCAGCCCGTAGCTCAGGTAGTCGAGGGCGCGGCCGCCGTACTCCTCGGCGACCGGCGCGCCGAGGTATCCCATGTCCCCGAGCCGGGCGGCGAGCTCTCGGTCGAAGCGGGCGGCGCGATCGTTCTCGCGCGCCCGCGGGACGACCTCGTTGTCGACGAAGTCGCGCGCCGTCTCTGAGATCAGGCGCTGCTCGTCGCTCAGGTCGAGGTCCACATTCTCCAGACTACGGGGCGGGCGCCTGATTCAGCGAGCTCCTGAACGCCTCTTGCGCCTCGGTCGTTCTCGGCCCCGGCGTTTCGAGCAGGTGGCCGTCGATCGCGGCCACGGGTTGCACCTCGCGGACGGTCGAGGCGAGGAAGGCCTCGGGCGTGGCGAGCAGGTCGTCGACGGAGAACTCTCCCTCATCCACGTGGAGGGAGCGAGCTATCTGGGCACGGGTGATCGACTCGAGGATGCCGGATGAGATTGACGGCGTCCTCAAACCGCCCTCCGGCGAGACCCAGAAGATCGTGGAAGTCGGGGCCTCGAGGACGATGCCGTCGGGTCTGACCAGCACCGCCTCGTCGGCGCCGCGTGCCTGTGCGATCCGTGTCGCCTGCATGTTGGCCGCATAGGACAGCGACTTGACGCCGGTCAGGATCACGGTGGGGGCGTAGGTGACGGTCGCGAGCCGGACCGAGCTTCCCCGGTCAGGAAGCCGCTCGGTGAGGAGGATCCGGCGTCCGCCGCGAGTCAGCAGGATTCGAAGCTGCGCCTCTTCGTTGCCGAAGGCCGCCAGCAGCGCCTCGAGCTCGCGCTCGATCGCCTCGCGCTCGACCGGCAGCTCGATCGCCGCCGCCGATCGCTCCAGCCGGTCCAGGTGCTCGCCGAGGGCGAACGGCACGCCGTCGTAGAGGCGGATCACCTCGAACACCCCGTCGCCCCGATAGAGCCCGTCATCGCGCAGGGGGATCGTCGCTGCGTCGGTCGCGGTGATCTCCCCGTCGACGCTCGCGAGTTCGGTCGCCGCCATCGCCACGAGGCTATCTGAGCGAGCGCGATCGGCTTCAACCGGGTTGCAAAAACTTGCCAACTGTTGTGAGAAGCGCCTGCACCTGCGCACATTTGGACCACCACGTACCTGGATCGTGGTACAGGTATTCGAAGCCCGGTGAAGGCGCATCCAAAGCGCCGGCCGGGCAAGCGCCGGAATGCTCGGAATTCGCAACAAGAACCGCGCCGGACCCCACACGGAGAGTGGCGCCGGCGACTCGGATGGGCTCGGGCCGCTTCCGCGTTCGGCGGACCCGCCGCTGCCCGCCGTCTACACGCGCCGGCCTCCGATCACCTGGGGACGCCGCGCGGGCGCGGGCGAATCGGCGGGGCGTTCCCCGCACGACGGCGAGGCCGCCGGGCCCGAGCGGCGCGCCGCGACGGTTCGCGGCTGATCGCTCAGTCGACGGCCGGATTCTCGACCAGGGTCGCGACGCCCTGGCCCACCCCGACGCAGAGGGCAGCGACGCCGCGCCGCGCGCCCCGGCGGCGCATCTCCCAGATCAGCGTGGTGAGGATCCTCGCGCCCGAGCAGCCGAGCGGATGGCCCAATGCGATCGCTCCGCCGTTCACGTTGAGCCGCTCTTCCTCGATTCCGAGCTCGGAGGCACAGGCGAGCACCTGGGCGGCGAACGCCTCGTTGATCTCCACCAGGTCGACGTCATCGAGCGTCATCCCGGCTGCATCGAGCGCCCGACCGATCGCCGGCACCGGGCCGATTCCCATGTAGGCGGGGTCGACGCCCGCGACGCCGACCGACACGATCCGGGCGAGCGGCTCCGCTCCGAGCGCCTCGGCCCGCGCCGCGTCGGCGAGGACCAGGCACGCCGCGCCGTCGTTGAGCGTCGAGGCGTTGCCGGCGGTCACCGTGCCGCCGTCGCGGAACGCCGGTCGAAGGCGGCCGAGCTTCTCGAGCGAGGTGTCGGCGCGCGGTCCCTCGTCGGCCTCGACCGCGACGGTCTCCGCGCCACGTCCGGGCCCCGGCGCGTCGACGGCGACGATCTCGTCGGCGAATCGCCCCTCGGCGCCGGCGGCGATCGCCCGGTTATGACTTTGAAGCGCGAAGCGGTCCTGCTCGGAGCGGGTGACCTCGTAGCGCTCGGCGACGTTCTCGGCGGTCTCACCCATCGCCTCGGTCGAATAGCGCTCGGCCATACGCGGGTTGACGAGGCGCCATCCCAGCGAGGTGTCGTGCATCGTCTGCGGTCCGCGCGGCAATCCGGCGTCGGGCTTTGCCACCACCCACGGGGCTCGGCTCATCGACTCGGCGCCCCCCGCGAGATAGAGGTCTCCCTCGCCGAGCCGCAGCGCGCGCGAAGCCTGGTTCACGGCCTCGAGCCCCGATGCGCAGAGCCGGTTCACGGTGACGCCCGGGATCTCCACCGGAAGCCCGGCGAGCAGTGCCGCCATCCGGGCCGCGTCGCGATTGTCCTCCCCCGACTGGTTCGCAGCCCCGAGGTAGACGTCGCAGACGTCCGCGGGGTCGATGCCCGAGCGCTCGACCGCCGCGCCGATCGCGTGAGCGGCCAGATCATCGGGTCGGACGCCCGCCAGCGCGCCGCGGTAGCTCCCCATCGGGGTCCGGACGGCGTCGATGATGAAAGCGTCTATGGTGTTCGCGGGGCCGATGGACTTCATTCTCCTAAGCTTGGCGATGGTCGGCTTCATCGTCTTGATCCTCGTCTTGGTGGCCCGGGCGTATCCGGGAAGCGGCGCCGATCTGGTGGACTGGCGGCCGACCCGCTCCTTCGAGGACGAGGCCAGGCTCGAGACCGAGGACGTCCAACAGATGATCGAGGCCCAGAACGAGATGCGCCGTCGGCGAGGAAAGCCCGACCTGACCCGCTCCGACGCCTCGAACATGGCCCGAGAGGACGAGGCGATCCGCGAGCGGCAGCGTCGCTCCTACGACGACCGCCTCGATGAGCTCGAGGACGAGCTCGGCGTCTAGCCGGCTGGCGGCGGGCCGGGCGGGATACGGGTTTGGCGAGGGCGCTGATCGTCGGCTGTGGCTGCCGGGGTCAGGCGCTCGGGCGTCGGCTGGTCTCGGCGGGATGGCTGGTTCGGGGCACCACCCGCGACCCGACCGCCACCGGCGACATCCTGGCCGCGGGGCTGGAGGCGGCGGTCGCCGATCCCGATCGCGCCGGCTCGATCCTTGATCAGGTGCGTGACGTGACGGTGATCTTCTGGCTGCTCGGCTCGGCGCGCGGGGACCCGGAGGCGGTCGGGGCGATAAACGGCCCGCGCCTGGAGCGGTTGCTCGAGAAGCTGGTCGACACCCCCGTTCGCGGCTTCGTCTACGAGGCCGCCGGGAGCGTGGAGCCCCGGCACCTTCGCCGCGGTCGGGAGGCCGTGCATGCCGCCGAGGCGAGGTGGAGGATCCCGGTCGCATCGGTGCACCTTGAGCCCTGGGACTGGGAGGCATGGGTCGACGCGATGCTCGGTGCCGCCGAGCGACTGGTGGGAGGGGCCGCCTGATCTGACCGGAACTCGCGTTCAAATACCGTAAACTCCGATAAGGATTAAGGTCAATCTGATGGAGGTGGCGCAGATGCCTGATTACGCGAAGGACGTGCTGGTCGACACCGACTGGGTCGCAGAGCGGCTCGATGACGATTCGGTACGGATCGTCGAGGTCGACGAGAACCCGGCGCTCTACGCGGAGGCCCACATTCCGGGGGCGATCGGGTTCGACTGGAAGGCCGACCTGCAGGACCAGGTCAAGCGCGACTTTCTGGGACCGGAGGATTTCGGCCGCCTGATGGGCTCGCGAGGAATCTCCAACGAGCACACGGTCGTGCTGTACGGCGATCGCAACAACTGGTTCGCCGCCTACACGTACTGGTACTTCCTCTACTACGGCCACGACAAGGTCAAGCTGGTCAACGGCCCGCGCGAGAAGTGGATCGCCGAGGGCCGCGATACGACCACGGACGTCCCGAGCTATCCCGAGGCCGGCTTCGAGGCTCAGCCGGGCGACGATTCGATTCGCGCCCGACGCGAAGAGGTGCTCGCCGCACTCGACAGCGATACGAACCTGGTCGACGTTCGCAGCCCTCAGGAGTACTCGGGCGAGCTGATCGCGATGGCGGGTTACGAGCAGGAGGGCGCCCAGCGCTCCGGCCACATCCCCGGCGCCGCGTCGGTCCCCTGGGCCCAGGCGGTCAGGGAGGATGGGACCTTCAAGTCGGCCGACGAGCTCCGCGACCTGTACACGTCCAAGGGCGTGATCGCCGACGGAACGCCGGTGATCGCCTACTGCCGAATCGGCGAGCGCTCGGCCCACACCTGGTTCGTGCTCCACGAGCTCCTGGGGCTGGACGACGTCGTCAACTACGACGGGTCCTGGACCGAATGGGGCAACCTCGTCGACGTCCCAATCGATAAGGACGTCTAACCGCCGGGCGCGAGCGCGCCGTCGATTCGCTCCATGAGCCCGGAGAGGATCCGGGCCGTGGCGCCCCAGATCAGGTGCTCACCCACCGCATAGGTGGGGGTACGGATCGGCACGCCGCGCCGCACCAGGCGCCGCATCGCGAAGCCGGTTCGCAGCTCGTCGAGGCCGAAGAGCAGCACCGCGGCCACCTCGTCGGGGTTCGGCTCCAAGCTGATCCCCTCTCCGATCAGGCCCACGAACGGATGGACCTTGTAGCCCGTCACGAAGGTGCCGACCGGGGGGAGTGCGCCGATCACCTCGACGTCGGACGGGCGGAGACCGATCTCCTCGTGGGCCTCGCGAAGCGCCGTCTCGATCAGTCCACCGTCCGCCGCGTCCCTGCGGCCCCCCGGAAACGAGATCTCCCCACCGTGGCGACGCAGGTCACGCCGCCGCTCTGTGAACACCAGCCCGGGGCTGGCCGGATGGCCGAACAACGCCGCGAGCACCGCGGCGTCGGTTCCACCGGGGGCGTTCATCGTCCCGGCTTCCTCGGGGGTCAGCAGGGTTCGGCTCAGTGAGCCGGCGAGCTCATCCACTCGGCGCAGTATCGCGCTCGGCAGTGAACGCATCGGGATTGCGGATGCGCCCGAACGACCAGATCGCGATCGCGGTCACGATCAGCCCTCCGACGCCGCCGACCACGAGCACCGTCCGCGGGGACGTCAGGTCCAACAGCGTGCCCCCGAGCAGGGCGGCCGCGCTGGCGCCGATGTTGGCCGCTGTGCCCGTCAGCCCGAACACCCGGCCCAGCATCGGCCGGGGCACGCGATGCTGGATCAGCGTCTCGCTGGCGACGTTGTCCACTCCGTTTCCCGCTCCGGCCAGGCCCTGGAAGGGGATCACGAGTCCCACGGCGGGAGCGAGGCCCGTGAACAGCGTTCCGGCGCCCGTCATCGCCAGGCCCCCGAGGTAGAGCGTGACCGGCGAGAACCGCCGGTGGCCGAGAAGGGCGAGCGCGCCGACGATCATCCCGACGCCGAACGCGGTCGAGGCGAGGCCGAAGGTCGCGGCGCTGCCGTTGAACGTATCGCGGACCAGGAACACAAGCGCGATGTTGTCCATTGCGAGAAAGATCAGCCCGAAGAGGAGCGTCCCGATCAGCACCCGGGTGAACGGGTTGTGGATCGCATAGGAGAAGCCCTGGCGCGTTTCGGTGGCGACGCTCGCTCGCCGCTTGCCGTCCTCGGTTCGCGCCTGCGCATCCCGTGGGATCATCGCGGTGAGGAGTGCAGAGGCGGCAAAGGTGGCCGCGTTGACCGACAGGGCGAGACCCGCTCCCCCGACGGCGAACAGAAGTCCTCCGATCAGCGGCCCGGCGGCGATCTGCATGTTGAAGGCGGTGCCGATCAGCGAATTCGCGCTCATCAGCTCGTCGCGCTCGACGAGGGCCGGGACGAAGGCCGGCCGGGCCGGCGAGTACACGGTGGTCAGGACCGTGGCGGTCGCCGTCAGCGCGATCACCACCCCGAACGGAGGAAGCAGGGCGATCGCGGTGTACAGGCCCGCTTGCCCCAAATCGCACCCGACCATCAGCCGCCGCAGGTCCCAGCGGTCTGCGAGGGTGCCGGCCACCGGCCCGAGCAGCCGGGGGATCGTCAGCGCCACCACGATCGCCGCGACGGCGATCCCGGTGCCCTGGGTCCGCTGCGCGTACAGGGTCAGGGCCGTCAGCGAGGCGCCGGATCCCGCGTACGAAAGGGACAGCGCGAGCCACAGGTTGCGAAACCCGGGGCGTTCCCGGAGCAGGCCGAGCGGCTTCACCCTTCCCGGCGCGGGAGGGGTTCGCCGCTCAGGCAATGGCCGCGCCCTGTGCTTCGTCGATCGAGCTTGCGGATCGAGTGATCAGATGATCACCTGCACGGTGCCGCCGTCGACGCTCCACGCCGCCCCGGCCACATAGGACGCGCGCTCTGAGCACAGGAAGACGATCGCATCGGCAATCTCACGGACCTCGGCGAGGCGACCGATCGGGCGCGCGGCTCCCGTCTCCCCGAGCGCCTCATCGCGATCCTGACCGGTGAGGTCGGCCGATTGGTCGAGGAGTCCTCCGGGAGCCATCCACAGCTCTGACTTGGTGGGGCCCGGGCAGATCGCGTTGACGAGCACGCCTTGACTCGCATGCGCGTCGGCGAACACCCGCGACAGGGAGAGCTCGGCCGCCTTGGTCACCGAGTACTCGGGCATCAGGCTCGATGGGCGCTTGGCCGCCGAGGAGCACACGTTGACCACCCGTCCCCAACCGCGGGACGTCATGCCGGGAACCGCGGCGCGCATGGCGCGAAGCGGCGCGATCACGTTCAGCTCCCAGGCCGCCTGCCAATCGGCGTCAGGGACCTCGTCGAGAAAGCGGCGCGTCGCGGCGCCCGCGTTGTTGACCAGTACGTCGAGGCCGCCGAAGCGCTCGGCGGCCGCGGCGACCATCAGCTCGCCGGCGTCGGGGTCCGTAACGTCGAGAGCCAGGCCCTCGGCGGCTCCACCCGCCCGGGCGCACTCGGCTGCCGCCTCCGCCACGCCGGACTCCGTGCGAGCCACGACCAGGACCCTGGCGCCCTCCCCGCACAGGAGCCGTGCAACCTCGCGGCCGATGCCGCGGCTGGCGCCGGTGACCGCGCACGTCCGGCCCTCGAGCCCGAGATCCATCAACGAGGTCGGGTCAAGCCGCTAGACCAGCTCGACCCGGTCGGTCACGGTCACCTCACGGTCGCTGGCGAGCGCACGGTGAACCGGGCACTTGCCGGCGATCACCCGGAGACGCTCGGCCTGCTCGGCCGACAGCGAGCGGGGGAGTCGCAGCGCGACCGCGAAGGCGCTCGGAACGCTGGATGAGCCATAGGTCATCTCGACCCTGACCTCAACCGCCCCGAGGTCCCAGCCCTTGCGATCGGCATACATCTCGGTCGTGATCGCGGTGCAGGCAGCGAGCGCCGCAGCGAGGGTCCGGGTGGGGGAGGGTCCCTGGTCGGCGCCCCCCGCCTCGCGCGGCTCGTCGAACACCAGGGTGTGGCGGCCGTCGATCTCGACGTCATGGGTGTACCCCTCTCGTCGCCGGGCGACCGCCTCAACCATCTAGGCCCCTTCCGCCACGGCCCTTGAACAGCTCGGGCTCGTCCTCGTCGGCGACCCGCGCCATCGCGAAGGCCAGATCCGAGGCCCGGTTGAGGTAGCGGAGCACCGCCTCCGATGCCAGCTCGCCGTGCTCCTTCAGCGCCACGGCGCGGCGCTCGGCGCGGCGGATCGCGGTCCGCGCGACGTCGAGCTGGGCCGAGAGCGTCGTGCCCCCGGCGATCACGAAGTTGGGGGGGAGCTCGACCCGGTCCATGTAGCGGTCGATGATCGGCTCCAATGCCTCGACCATCGCGTCGGTCACGCGGCTCACCCCGTCCTCGAGCCTTCCTTCGGCCTCGGGCGCGGTGGCCAGCTCGGCTCCGGCCACGAACAGCTCGCGCTGGAGGCGCAGCAGGTCAGCGGCCAGCTCGGCCTGGTCAGCTCCGCACAGCGATCTGGCGACGCCGAGAGCCGCACCCGCCTCGTCGATCGACCCATACGCCTCCGTTCGCGGGTTCGTCTTTGCGACCCTGCCGCCATACCACAGCGTGGTGGTTCCGTCGTCGCCCTTGCGGGTGTAGATGCGAGTCACGTCGCGCGACCCTAACGGAAGACCCGGGCGGCTCAGCGCAGTGGGTTGAAGACGAGCCCGGTCAGGAGCTTGGGGAAGAAATAGGTCGATTTGGGGGGCATCGTCTCGCCGGAGGCCGCAACCGCCCGGACCTGCTCGACCGGGGCGGGGCGAAGCAGGAACGCGGCCTCGTACTCGCCGGCGTCGAGTTGACGCAGCGCCCGGTCGGACTCGCTCGTATATCCGAGCCCTCGCTTCGCCGCGATGTCCTCGTCGCTCATCTGAAGCGCGCCCTTCAGGATCAGCTCCTCGAGGATCGCGGCATCGAGCTGCCGGTAGGCGCGCGAGCGGTCCGGAAGCGCGAGGGCGAGCGCCTTGGGATCCTTGAGCCGCAGCCGCAGGCAGCGCCCACCCCTGGCATCGACGAAGCCGAAGACGCCGACTCCCTCCGTTCCAGCCGGGTCGACGCCGTCGCGGTCCACCTCCTCGGCGTCGAACCCCGCGTCGATTGCGGCCCCGAGTCGGCTCCGTGCATCGGAGTCGAGGTCGCGCAGCATCCGGTGGGTCCCGAAGATGGTGAGCCCTGGATCCTGGAGCGAGACGAGGCAGACGAGCGTGTAGCGGTGGGGGCCCTCGCCTCCGATCTCGTCCGCGTAGACGCGCGCCGTCTCATAGCGGTGGTGGCCGTCGGCGATCAGGAGCTCGTCGCCGGCCAGGGCCGAGCTCACGGCCTCGTGAATCGAGGGGTCGGTGAGTCGCCAGGCGCGGTGCAGCGTGCCCTCGCCGTCCGTAACCCGGCCCCACGGCTCGGGTTCGAGTCCGGGCTCGAGCAGATCCCAGACGCTGGTCGGGTGGAGGGCGAAGATGGGGGAGAGGTTGTGCCGGGTCGCGCGGGTGAGCTTGAGGCGGTCCTCCTTGGGGCCGGGCTGGGTGCGTTCGTGGGGGCGGATCAGGCCGGGTCCGTAGTCGGTGACCCGCACGCGGGCGAGGAACCCACGACGGGTGCGGGGGAGGCCGTCGGGTCCCGTGTAGTCCTGGGTCAGCGCCCAGATCGAGGGCTCGCCGTCGGCGGTCAGGACGCCGCGCGAGGTCCATTCGTCGAGCGTCGCAGCCGCGTGCTCGTAGGGATCCTCGCCCCGACCCGACTGCGGGAGGTCAAGCTCGACCACGTTGAAGGGCGAGCGGGCGAGCAGGGCGGCGCGCTGCTCGGAGTCGATCACGTCGTAGGGCGGCGCGGTGACGTCGGCGAGCGTCGAGATCGCGTCCTGGTTGTAGTGCAGCGCCGCGAACGGCTGGATTTCCGTCATCGCGGAACCCTATGCAACGCCGCGACGTGATCTGTGGATCGGGGTGGGCGGACTTGAACCGCCGGCTTCCTGTCCCCAAAACAGGCGCTCTACCAGGCTGAGCTACACCCCGGCGAACAGCGAGTCTAGCCACTGGTCCTGCATGCGCTCCATCCAGGTCTGGAGCCTGATGCGAGCCCCGACTATCCTGAGCAGGACAGCGAGCAAGGGAGGACAAATGGACTTGAAGAGACTCACCAACCGGGCCAAGGACATCGTCGAGAAGCGCGGCGGAACGGACAGCGTCAAGGAGGATGCCGCCGAGCTGAAGGACATCGCGAGCGGCAAGGGCGCCCTGAAGGACAAGGCCAAGGCCGCCGCCGAGGCGATCAAGGAGCCGGGCGCTCCCGCGGACTCCGAAGGGGTCGACGAGGGCTCGAACAGCGGCGCCGCCTGAGCCGCCCCGGAGGCCCCCGTCCGGTCGTGGGGC
Source organism: uncultured bacterium (assembly GCA_963720685.1). Taxonomy (GTDB): domain Bacteria; phylum Actinomycetota; class Thermoleophilia; order Solirubrobacterales; family 70-9; genus AC-56. Next base: position 113,516 of record CAVRGF010000010.1, read on the forward strand.
GCCGCTACGCTGCGCCGCGAGCCCCCGTAGCTCAGCGGACAGAGCGTCGGACTTCTAATCCGAGGGTCGCAGGTTCGAATCCTGCCGGGGGCGTGGCTTGAGAAGCCCTGGAAATCAGGCGTTGTGCGGGGCAGGTTAGGGCGTGATCGTGATAGCTGTCAGTGGCGAGTACCAGGTCCGAGTACCAAAAACGCACGCGGGGACGAGCGTTTCCCCCATTGATTCCTCCCAGGCCCCCTTCCGCAACAGAGCGCTACGGGGGTTCTGTCGTTCACGCCGATCCCGTGCCGATCTCTTCCTACTGACTCTCAGCAGCGCGGGGATGGAGCCGCAAGGTGTTGCCCTTCGACACCTAGGGGTGGTTGTGAGTGCCGGCGCTTGCCCGACAATAGGAGCATGAAGGCAGGGCTCCGGACCGCTGTCGCAACGACTGGCCTGGTCGTGGGACTGGCGCTGCTCGCCAGCCTAGTCCCGACCCTCGCCCTGGCCGCGAAGCCTGGCCAACTCGACCCGTCGTTCGGCACCGACGGCTGGGTGAGGACGCGCATCGCTGCCCACGACCAAGCCTCCGCAGTAGTGATCGACTCCAAGCACCGGATCGTCGCCGCCGGTCCCGCCGCAGACCAGGGCCTCTTTGGCCTCGCCCGCTATCGACAGAGCGGGCGGCTCGACCACTCCTTCTCGGGCAACGGCAAGGTCAAGACTCGGTTCTCAGGCGGACCCGGCTTCATCACGAACTTCGCAACCTCGGTGGCGATCGATTCGCAAGGGCGGATCATCGCTGCTGGCTCCAGGTGCAATCTCACCGCCCCGCCCAGTGAGGGCGGGGAGAAGATCGGATGCGTGGTAGCGCTCGCCCGCTATAAGCCCAATGGCAGCCTCGACTCTTCGTTCGACGGAGATGGCCAGGTGACCGCCGCCCTGTCAAACAGCGACGGCGCTGACGCGGTCGCTGTCGACTCGCAAGACCGGGTCGTCGTGGTCAGCGACAACATCGTTCTCCGCTTCACCGAAAACGGCACCCCCGATTCCTCATTCGGCACAGGAGGCCAATCGAGCACGGGGTCCGCCGATGACAGCCTGTTCGCGGTCTCGATCGATTCCCAGGGACGGATCGTCGGGGTCGGCTACGCCGATAGGAATGATGGCCCGCATTTCCTGGCCGCCCGCTTCCTCGACAACGGCGACCCCGATCCTTCCTTTGGAAATGGCGGTCACACGATCCGCCCCGAGACGGGAGTCGCGAATGCTGTAGCGATCAACTCCAAGGATGAAGTCATGGCAGCGGGGCAAACCTATGAGCCCGGCGAACCAGCACGGTTCCGGCTCTCCTTCTACACAGAGGATGGGACTCGCGCCCGCCGCTGGGGCGACGCCGGGGAGGTCACGACGAGCTTCGGGCATGACAGCGCCGCCTGGGCCTACTCGGTCGCATTCGACGCGAAGCGGATCGTCGCGATCGGTGGCGGGAGCCATAACCAGTACACCCTCGCCCGTTATCGGCGAAACGGGAAGCTGGACAGCTCTTTCTCGCGCAACGGCAAGGCAAGTGGCACCTTCACGTTCCCCCACCGCAGACACCCTGGTGGCGTCAACGCGGGGGCAGTCGATCAGAAACATCGGATCGTCGTTGTCGGGGGCGAATCGAACTTCCTACTTGCCCGGTTCGTCGGTTGAATTGGTGCAGCGCTACTAGGAGTGGGATCGGTTTGATGACGAAGCAAGTAGCGCCCCGAGCCAGGCCGGTCGCGTTCGTTCTGGCGCTGACCGGGCTCATGTTGGGGGTCGCTGGGGGCGCGCCCGCGCAGGCCGCAAAGCCCGGCAACCTCGATCGCTCATTTGGAGGAAACGGCGAGGTGAAGACGCGCTTCCTCGGCCAGACCCACAACGAGGCCCGTGCGGTGATGATCGACTCGAAGGGGCGGATCGTCGCTGCGGGATATGTAGCGACCGCGACAAATTTCGCCGTCGCCCGCTTCAAGCCCAATGGCACGCTCGACCACTCCTTCTCGGGCGACGGCCGGGTGACGACGCGGTTCTCCGGTGGCCCAGGCTATGTCCTGAACTCAGCTGATTCGGTGGCCATCGACTCCGAGGGACGAATCGTCGCCACGGGTTTCAAGTGCAACTACACCGCTCCGCCATCCGAGGGGGGTGAGGAGATCAGCTGCGAAACGGCGCTCGCCCGCTACAAGCCGAACGGCAGCCTCGATCCCTCGTTCGGCGACGGCGGCAAGGTCACGGCCGACCTTGAGGGCTGCTGCGGTGCGACCGTTGCTATCGACTCCCAGGATCGCGTCATCGTCGCGGGCGGAAACGGGGTCGCGCGTTTCCGGGTCAACGGCACCCTCGATCCTTCGTTCGGCAATGGCGGTGAGGCGATCACAAGCTTCACCGGCAACGTACGCGCTGTGGCCATCGACTCCCAGGGGGCCATCGCCGCCGTCGGCGATCAGTACGACGGCTCAGTCGACCGCTTCCTCGTAGCCCGCTTCCTGCCGAACGGCAATCCCGATCCTTCGTTCGGCTCCGGCCAGGGATGGATCACCACCCGCCGAGGATTCGCAACCTCGGTGACTCTTGACTCAAAGGACGACATCCTGGCCGCAGGCGGTATCCGGCAGGTAGGCAGCAGCGCGACTCGAAAGAACTTCGCGCTCGCGTTGTACAAGCCCGACGGCTCGCCGGCGAGACGCTTCGGCCAGGGCGGCGAGGTGACTACCCACTGGACTAGCGGCAAACACTCGGCTCTCGCTCTTTCGGTGACCAGAGATTCGCGGGGTCGCGTCGTAGCCGTAGGCAGCATCGGCCACGACTACGCGATTGCTCGTTACCGGGCAAACGGCAAGCTCGATCCCTCGTTCGGAGGCAACGGCAAGGTGATGGGCCCGTTTGGGCTCACCAGCCGAGATAACAACGCCGGGGTGTGGGCGGGAACGGTCGACTCGCGGGATCGGATCATCGTCGCTGGCGGCCAACCCTTCCTGCTGAACCGCTTTATCGGCTAAGACCAGCCCTGGTTGATCGCCAGGGCGACGAAAGGGAGACACAACGGTGAGAACGAAGCTGAAGGTCCTGGGGGCGATCACGGTCGCAGCCACGCTTGCTCTGTCGGTCGTTGCATACGCGGCCATCACCCCGATCCCGCCTGACAAGTACCCGCCGGGCTGTAATCCGAACGGCGACGCCTTGCGAGGCGACCAGGCGGACAACACCATGATCGGGACCGCGCAGCGCGACTTGCTGCGAGGCGACGGCGGAAGTGATCTCCTCAAGGGGCGAAAGAGGTCTGACTGCCTGTTCGGAGACGACAAGCTGGACCATGTCTACGGGGGAGGCGGCCCCGACAGGATCTTCGGCGGCAAGGTCGAGGACGTCCTGAAGGGTGGAGCTGGACAGGACGTGATCGAAGGGAGCGACGGCGCAGATTCGATCAGCGGCGGCAAGGGCAGCGACGACATCGCCGGGCAACGGTGGAATGACTCCGCGTCTGGCGGTCGCGGTAGCGATCATCTGGTGGGTGCAGGGGGCAGGGACAACCTCAGCGGCGGTAGGGGCCGCGATGAGGTCATGGGCGGCAACAAGGTCGACACCCTCTCAGGGGGCGCAGGAAACGACCTCATCAAAGGCATCCGGGGGAACGACCTGATGAACGGCGGTGGCGGCAACGACCGCATCGTTGACCTGCGCGACCACAATCAGATCCGCTGTGGCGCGGGGAACGACGCTGTCGTGACGAACGCGCAGTCGCGTGTGGCGGCGAACTGCGAACGGGTGACTCGCCGGTAGCGAGATACTGCGCGGGCGATGCCGCAAGCAGCGAGACGGAGCAAAGCGGGACGGCGGTCTTCTTCTGGCACTGCCGACATCCTCACGGCGGCTAGGCCGTCCTCCGTGGCCTGATCCGCGCCCAGGAACCTTTGCGAAACCTCTGCGGAGAATCTCCGGCGTAAACGTTTTCAGGCGTCATGCTTCGAGCATGCCCCCTTACTCATCAGATCGCCGACAAAGGGCATTTGAGCTGGTCCGTGATGGCAAGATCGGTGGACCACGCCCCGGCGCTGGCCGGCCCCGAAAGGCGCGTGACCCTGAGCCGATTCAGGGTGAATCGGCGGGCGAGTTCCTCGCCCGTGCTGCGGAGCGTCATCGACCCGAGCTGTTGCGTGTCTTTCAAGACTCGATCAAGGTTGGCCAGATAGACAGGTTGCGACTAGCCGGCGCGGAGAAGTGGCTTGCTGTCGAGAGAGATGAGGCAGAGCGCGGCGAGCCGGAAGGGGAGATGGACATCAAGCTGGCGCTTCTGGCCTCCATGTCCCGTGACGAGCTGGCTGCGTATCTCGTGGCGCGGTTGCGCCGAAGCCCGCGCATGGCCGAGATCATTCGCCGTCATATCGAGGCGTCGCCCTCCGAGGCCACTGGGTAACTCGGGGGGGCGGAGCCTCCTTCTCCTTCTGGGAGCGCATTGGGATGCGCTCTCAGCGGGTCTGTCCGCTGGGACGAATTGGGCTGCCCTACATCCCCTCTTCGCACAGCGCTGACTTTTCGAGCAATTGACTACTAGGGGTAGCCAATATGGCTTGCCTATGCGGGTTGTGGGCATTGACTACCAAGTGTTTAACCGCACAAACCTTGTACGCTCGCCGCTTACGAATGACTCAACACAGCGAGAGAACCGTCATGTCAGGGCAGCCGCGACCGTTCACCGTTCGCCTCGATGCCATGACTCGGCAGCGACTCGAACAGATCGCTCGCCACGACGATCGCAGCGTCGGCAGCGTCGTCCGCCGTCTCATCAGCGAGTCGATCGCCCGGCACGAGAGGGGAGGCCGGCGAGGTTCGATCAGGTGACCGTGATTGACAACCGACGCACTTCGCACCGAAGCCCGCGCAGGGCCGTGAGTGGAGTCACCCGGCGCGTAAGACGGATGGAAGACGAGGCACTGAAGCGAGGCGCAGCAGTGTGGAAACGGATGCGACTGCCAGCGGAACAGTGAGGCTGTGGGCAAAGGCGGTAGGCCGTGGAGCATTGCAAGGGGCGGCGTTGAGGGTAGGAGCGCGCGTCGGAAGAACGGATAGGCCCTTTCATCGGGCCAAATCCGCAGGGGATGGTCATGAACGCGCCTGCCCGAAAGCCGCTTTACAAGGTCCTATGAGCTACCGGCAGAGACAGAGGGCGAGGCAGGTTAGACGTGCTCTCGCCATGGGTCGTTCCGTCGGGCTCGATTTCGCAGGCTCGCCCGAGTGGATCGTCCTCTGCAAGCCGAGACCAAGCGTCCCGAGTACAAGAGGTATTGAGGGCGATATGGACTATCCGGCCCCTCCCGGCACAGCTCTCGAAATCCTCTCCGGTGACGATGTAGCCGATCGCCTGTTGCTCCGCCCCTCTACCGTCATGGACTACGCCCGCCGTGGCCTGATCCCGAGCGTCAAGATTGGTCGGCATCGCAGGTTCATATGGGCCGATGTGGAGGCCGCTATCGAGCGCCTGCGTGGCTCCTGACGCGAGCAGCGGCACCTTCCGGCATCTGGGCCGTGAACGCCTCGCTCAGCCGCGCAGCGTCGTCTGCGCTTGGTCGAAAATGGAGATACCGCATCGTCGTCTTGAGGTCCGAGTGACCCATGTATTCCTTGATCCTCAGCACGTCGATGCCGGCCATCGCCAGCAGGGAGCCAAATGTGTCCCGCAGGTTGTGAAACGTGAGCGCCGGCATGTGCGAGTCCTTAAGCCGCGCCGCATCGCGAGCCTTTGCGTAACGCCTCCGGACCGTGGAGGGGTCCAGGTGCTTGCCGGTCGATCCAGGGAAGACGAGTTCGTCCGATCCGGTGTAGTGCGGACGCTGGCTGAGCACCGCCAACACCTCGGCAGCCTGTGCCGCCAGGGGCAAGGAGCGGCCCTTCCGGCTCTTGGGCGTTGAAATCTCTAGCCCCGCCGATCGGCCCCTCTGGACGTGCAGTCGGTCGCTACTGAAGTTCACGTCCCGCCACCGCAGTTCCAAGACTTCGCCCTGGCGCATCCCGGTGAACGCTGCCGTGAGGATCATGGCGGCGTCCTGCTCGCTGTCAGCCTCCCGAGCAATGGCCATGACCTGATCCGTCGTGTAGACGATCAGCTCGTCAGGGTCCGGCTCCCGCCGCTTCGGTATGCCCGCAACTGGGTTCTCAGTCAAGCCGTAGTTCTCGACAGCGAAAGCCATGATCGAGTGCAGAACTTGCCGGTGCTTGTTGACGCTGCGAGGCCCGAGGTTCGGATCACGGTCTAGATCGGCGAGCCATCCCCGGATTTCGGCAGGCGCAATGGACTCGATCGTGCGACTGCCGAACCGAATCATGATTCGGGCTTTACCACGACGCCCGCGCTTCCGAGGTTCGCGATCGACCCCATGCAGCATCGCCTCGTAGTCGCGCAGCGTCGTGGCCTTCAAGCCTGGACAACCCTCCGGTTAGCCAGCCACGCTTCCGCCACGTTCTCGAAGCGGGCCGATGGTCCCGAAGCCTGGCGAGCTTCGCGTACCGCTTCGCCTCTGCCTCCTGGGACCTCCGGAGCGCCACGGTCGCATCTTGTTCCGTCAGGTAGTCAGCGTGGGGCTTACCAGGTCGCTTAAGCCAGCCGTCGAAGCGTGTCGCTCGACGGGAGCCGGCGTGCGAGCCATCGGTCGCCACGAGCCATGCCGGCCCTAACCGCCGCTTGATCTGGCGTCCGTTAAGCCGCCACTTCCCCTCCCACACTGGGGAGCCGTCGAGCTTCGGGACGACCAGCAGGCACCCTGCCTCCATTCGTTGACTCACTCCGACCCTCCGCTTCCTCAGTGACGCTCGGCGGCGAGTACCACCACGAGTACCAATTCTATCTCAGCCAGTCGGGCGCAGTTTGCCCATTCCCATTGCGGGTCTAAGGGAGTTCAGCGGGCCGTTGCTCGCCC
>CAVRGF010000011.1:0-62106 GCA_963720685.1 uncultured bacterium
GCCAGTGATAGTTGGAGGGCTGCTTCAAGTCCGTGCAGGAGCACAGCGAGGCGCATTCGTAGCCGGCAGCGAGCGGGATCACCCCGTCGGTGGCGTTTCGAAGCCGGAGGTTGGGGAACAGGTCGATCCCGAGCTCCTCGGCGACCCCGTCGATCAGCGCCAGCGAACGCGACGGGTACTCGCGCATCCGGAGCATCCCCTCGCCCCGCAGCGCCAGCAGGTGGGGCGAGCCGAGCGTGTCGAGGGCCATGACGAAGGTACTCTCGCGGGGCAGCTCGCCGAAGTGGCGCTCCCCGAACAGCTGCATCCCCTCGCATAGCGCCTCCTCGGAGGTCGAGACGAGCATCACCTTCACGTCGCCGGTCGGCCGTTCGGCCAGCGCCCGGGCGATCGCGACGAGCACCGCGACGCCGGTCGCGTTGTCGTTCGCGCCGGGAACCGCGTCACGCGATCCGATGTCGGCGAACGCGGCCGCCGATCCCAGCGACAGCGCCATCCCGAGTCGGGTGAGCCAGCGCCGTCCGCTGAGCGCGCCGGCGGCCACCGCCGCGGGACCGCCGATCACCGGTGCCATCAGGGCCGGGCTTGTATCGGCGCGCTCGATGAACCCGACCCGGTCGGCCAGCTCGGGGATCGCGGGATGGAAGAGCAGGCCCGAGTGCGCAGCGTCGTGGTGGGCGACCAGCACCACGGTGCGTTCGGCGGCGCCGGGGCCGACCTCGCCGACCACGTTGAAGGCCTCTCGCCGCTGAAGGACTTTCCTGAGGCGGCGGCCGCCCGGAGGAAGGTCGTCGGCGATCGCGGCCGCAGCCGTCGCCGCAATGGCGGCACCCGTGCGGCGCCACCCCAACAGCGCCAGGGCCCCGGCGCCCGCTCCCGCCGCGGTCGCGATCCCGAGCGGCCACCAGTAGGTCCCGTGGGCGTCCTCGGACTCGATCTCGGTCCGGGCTCCCAGCTCTCGAAGGCGCTCCGCCAGCCACTCGGCTGCCCGCCGCTCCCCCTGCGAGGCGGTCGGCCGGTGGATCGAGGCGAGTTGCTCGACCAAGTGGCGCAGCCAGGCCCGATCGAGATGCGAAGCGGACTCCGCTGGCGCGTGTGTGGCGTCGGGCGTCATCGGGCGCGAAACCTACCGAGCGGCGCCCAACGGGTCGAGCCTTGGGGCGGATCCGACCCGGCGACCTAAGATTGATGGGCGATGCCGGTCAGAGGTGCACTGACGCTGTTCCACGTCCGGGGGATCCGGATCGGGGTCGACTACTCGTGGTTCTTCGTCCTCTTCCTGATCATCATCGGGATGTCGGGCTTCTACGCGGACGTGCTCGGCGTCCGGAACAGCGACTCCGAGCCCTACCTGCTCGCCGTGATCAGCGCCCTGGCCTTTTTCGGCTCGATCCTCCTCCACGAGCTCGGCCACGCCTTCGTCGCCGTACGTCGCGGAATCGCGATCTCGGACATCACCCTGTGGATGTTCGGCGGGGTGGCGACAATGAGCCGCGACTCCGACTCAGCGGGCACCGAGTTCAAGATCGCGATCGCGGGCCCGCTCGTCACCCTGGCCATCGCGCTCATCTTCATCGCGATCGGAACCGCGGCCGCCGGGTGGACCGAGCTGTCGAGCGTGATTCGGTTCCAGGTTCCATCGAATCGGTCGGGGCTGGTGGCGGTGGTCGCCTGGATGGCGAGCATCAACCTGTTCGTCCTCGCCTTCAACCTGCTTCCCGCCTTTCCGCTCGACGGCGGCCGCGTTGCCCGCGCGATCGCCTGGCGCATCACGGGGGACCGAAACCGCGCGACCCGCGTCGCCGCGCGCCTCGGCCAGGGCTTCTCCTACCTGTTCATCGCCGTCGGGATCGCGCTGGTGCTGGTCGGAGACCCGTTCACCGGCATCTGGCTGGGCCTGACCGGATTCATCCTCGGCCAATCGGCCCGCGGTGCGGTCCTCCAGACGGAGTTCACCAGCCGGATCGAGGGCATCAGGGTTGCCGACGTGATGGACGAGCAGCCCGTCGCGATCCCCGAGGACGCGAGCGTCGAGCGCGCCCTGGACGAGTACTTCCTGCGCTACCGCTGGCCCTGGTTCCCGGTGGTCGACACCTACGAGCGATTCCTCGGGCTGGTCGAGCGGGGCGCCGCCGACGCCGTCCCCGAGCCGGTGCGGAGCTCGTCGACGGTCCGTGACGTATTCGAGGCCGACTCAACCGGAACCCTCCGGGTCCGCGACGACGCGCCCCTGGAGTCGCTGCTGGGAAACGACGCGCTTCGCCGGCTGGGGGCCCTGATGGCGGTCGACGCCGACGGGCGCCTGAGCGGAGTGGTCACCGCGGATCAGATCGGCCGCGCGCTCCGCAGCGCCCTCGCGGGCTCGAACCGGCCGGATTCGCCCGCCACTTAGACGTCAGCCGCCTGGTGCCGCGATATAGGATCGCGCCTTCATGCCCAAACACGATGTCTTAGTGATCGGCGCCGGGCTCGCCGGCCAGCGAGCGGCGCTGGCCGCGGCCGAGGAGGGGGTCTCGGTCGGAATCGTCTCCAAGGTCCACCCGGTGCGCTCGCACTCAAACGCCGCCCAGGGCGGGATCAACGCGGCCCTCCAGGAGGGCGACAGCTGGGAGTCGCACGCCTTCGACACCATCAAGGGCTCCGACTACCTGGGCGACCAGGACGCGATCGAGATCATGTGCCGCGAGGCGCCCGAGGAGATCCTCCACCTCGAGCACCTGGGAGTGACATTCCACCGAAACGAGGAGGGCCGACTCGGCACCCGGGCGTTCGGCGGCGCCTCGCAGGCCCGCACCTACTACGTCGCCGACATCACCGGCCAGGCGATCATGCACGTGCTGTACGAGCAGCTGATGAAGCACGCCGAGCTGATCTCGCGCTACGAGGAGTACTTCACCACCGGCCTGGTGCTCGACGACGACGGCAGCTGCGCCGGCGCGCTGATGCGCAGGATCTCCGACGGCTCGATGGAGCTGTTCGAGGCCGAGAACGTGATCCTGGCCACGGGCGGGTTGGGTCAGGCGTGGCAGCCCACCACCAACGCGCTGATCTGCACCGGCGATGGAATCGCGATGGCCTACCGGGCCGGAGCCCCGTTGATGGACATGGAGATGATCCAGTACCACCCGACGACCCTGGCCAAGAAGGGGTTCCTGATCACCGAGGGGGCGCGCGGCGAGGGCGCCCTGCTGCTGAACGCCAAGGGCGAGCGGTTCATGGAGCGCTACGCGCCGAACAAGATGGAGCTCGCCTCGCGCGACGTCGTCTCCCGGGCCGAGCAGACGGAGATCAACGAGGGGCGCGGCTTCCCGGACGGCACGGTGGCGCTCGACATCACGGTGGTGCCGCGCAAGCGCATCCACGAGGCGCTCCGGGAGATCGTGCTGGTCGGGCGTGACTTCGCCGGCGTCGACATCACCCGCGAGCCGATCCGGATCAAGCCCGGCAACCATTACGCGATGGGTGGCGTCAAGACCGACGTCAACGGCGCCACCTCGATTCCCGGGCTGTACGCCGCCGGCGAGGCGGCCTGCGTCTCGGTCCACGGCGGCAACCGCCTCGGCGCCAACTCGCTGCTGGACACGCTGATCTTCGGCCGCCGCGCCGGCGAGCACTCGGCCAGCCGCGCCAAGCAGGTCGAAGGTGCTCGCGCCCCGCAGTCCGCCCTCGCCGACGAGGAGCGGCGGATCGCGGAGCTGATCGGTCGAGAGCCAGGTGCGGGGCGGCGCTTCTCGGAGGTCCGCAAGGAGCTCGGTCGCACGATGGACGAGCACGTCGCGGTGTTCCGCGACGCGGAGGGCATCCAATCCGCGCTCGAGACGGTCAAGCGCCTTCAGGAGGAGGCGAAGACCGCATACATGGACGATCGCAGCGCGGTCTTCAACCAGGACGTCCTGGGGGCGATCGAGCTGGACTTCATGCTCGACTGCGCCGAGTGCAGCTGCGTGGGAGCGCTCCACCGCACCGAGAGCCGCGGTGCGCAGTACCGAACCGACTTCCCGGAGCGAAACGACGAGGAGTGGCTCAAGCACATCAACTTGACTCGCGACTCCGACGGGCCCGCGATCAGCTACTCGCCCGTCACGATCACCCAGTGGCAGCCGATGGAGCGCACGTACTGATGGCCCGCCTCGTCAGTAGGGTCCGGGTACCGCATGCCTGAGTACACGCTGAAGGTGAGGCGCTATCAGCCGGAGACCGGCGACGGCGCCTACTGGCAGGAGTTCAAGGTCGACCTCGACCCGGACCTCTCCGTGCTGGACGGCCTGCTCCAGGTCCGCGACCGCCAGGACGGGTCGCTGGTGGTGCGCTGCTCGTGCAAGGCGGCGATCTGCGGCTCGTGCGGGATGAAGATCAACGGCTCCTCGACCCTGGGCTGCAAGACCCAGATCTCCGAGGCGCACGAGCGAGCCAACCGAGGCGAGCCCGGCAACAACCGCGACGCCCCCGGAGGCGGAGCCGAGGAGGCGGCGCGCCCTATTTTGGTCGAGCCGATGGGCAACATGCCGGTGATCAAGGACCTGGTCACCGACATGGAGTCGACGCACTGGACCAAGATCCGCCGCGTCACCCCGTGGCTCCTGCCGGAGGGCGATCCGCCCGAGCGTGAGTACGTGGTCCCGCCCGAGTCGATGATCGACATCACGCAGTCGATGGCGTGCATCCAGTGCGGCGCCTGCGTCTCGTCGTGCCTGTCGATGGAGGTCGATCCGGAGTTCGTCGGTCCCGCGGCGCTCGCCAAGGCATACCGGTTCGTCGGCGACCCGCGCGACGCGGAGACCAGGGAGCGCCTCTACGACCTCGCCCAGGATCCACACGGGATCTACGACTGCACCCACTGCTTCTCGTGCGTCGACGCCTGCCCGAAGGACGTCGCGCCGATGGACCAGATCATGCGCCTGCGTCGTCTCGCGGGGCATGATCACGAGATCGACGACGTCAACAACGGCCACCGCCACGAGAAGGCATTCGTGAAGATCATCGAGAAGAAGGGGACGCTCGACGAGTCCCTCCTGCTGCAGGAGTCATACGCGCCGGGAGTGAAGGGCAAGCTGATCCCGACTCCGGGTGCGATCAAGGGGCTGGCGGGCTCGCTGCCCACCGCGGTCCGGGGGGTCAGGACCGGCAAGATGCGGTCGCTGTCGAAGCTGATCCCCGGCGTGCACGAGGAGCTCCCGGGTGACGCGCAGGACCACGTCAAGCGCCTCTATCAGCACGCCGAGGAGCACCGCACCGAGCTCAACCTCTACATCTCGGGCGAGGAGGAGCTCGAGGACGAGGGCGATCAGCAGGATGCCCCGACGCCCGAGACGAGCGTCGAGCCTGAGCCGGACGAGGGATCTCAGGCGTGAGCGGGCTGAAGCTCGCCTACTGGCCGGGCTGTGTGTCGCGGGGCTTCACCCCCGAGCTCCACGGCTCGATGGCGTTGGTCGCCGATCGGCTCGGGATCGAGCTCGTCACCCTCGATCGGGCCAACTGCTGTGGGGCCGGCGTGATCGCCGAGCACAATCAGGAATTGGCGGACACCCTCAACGCGCGCACCTTTGCGCTCGCCCAGAGCACGGGCCTCGCGATGATGAACATCTGCTCGACCTGCCAGGGCGCTCAGTCGGAGTGCCAGCAGCGCCTCGACGCCGACTCCGCCTATCGGGCCCACATCAACGAGGCGCTCGCAGTCGAGGGGCTCGAGTACGCGAAGGACAGGCAGGGCTTCGAGAACAAGAACTTCCTCTGGGTGCTGGTCGAGGACCTGGGGCTCGACCAACTGAAGGCCGAGGTCACCCGTCCGCTGTCCGGGCTGCGGGTCGGCCCGTTCTACGGCTGCTACATCATCAGGCCGCGCACCAGGGTCGGCTACGAGGAGCATCCCGAGCGCGACCTCTATCTGGAGAAGGTGATCGAGGCGCTCGGCGGCGAGGTCGTGGAATACGACGGGGCGCGCAAGTGCTGCGGGTTCCCGGTCATCACGATGAACCGCGAGACGTCGCTGCGCCAATCCGGCACCCACGTCGGCGACGCCCTCGATGCCGGCGCCGACTGCCTGGTGACGCCGTGCCCGCTCTGCCACCTGAACCTCGACATGCAGCAGCCCGAGGCCGCCAAGGTGGCGGGCCGAGAGCTCGGCCTGGCCGTCCTGCATCTGCCGCAGCTCGTCGCGCTCGCCCTCGGCTTCGAGCCCAAGGAGCTCGGGATGGGCAAGCACATCGCGTCGACCGACTGGGTGGTCGAGCGACTGTCCGGCGCGGTTCCCGCCTGAGCCGATGAACGACGGCGGCGCCACGCCCGAGCCCCCCGTCCCGCCGCCCGAGGTCGAGCAGGCGGCGATGCTCGGCCACATCCAGGAGGCGGTGAGCCTCTACATGACCCATACCGACGTCGACGAGGAGACCGCCCGAGCGGTGGTCAAGAAGCTCGCCGAAGACGGCTAGGCGCCGCCTCCCTCCCCGCTGCGCCCGGAGCGTGCCGGGGGATTCATCCGCCGCTCGATCCAGCTCGCGCCCACGGTGTCGGTGAGCCCGTGGGCGACGATCGAACAGAGGATGGTCAACGCCGCTACGTCGAAGATCGTCTCAGAGGCGCCGACCTGTGACTTGAGGACGAAGAGCGCGAACAGCATCGAGGCGACGCCCTTCGGGCCGAACCACGAGATGAACAGCTTCTGGGGCCTGGGCAGGCGGCTGGTGGAGAAGGCGAGCAGGATCGCCGCGGGCCGGGCAACCAGCAGCGCCAGCGGGATGAAGACGAGGAGCTGCCATACCTCTCGGTCGTAGCCGATCGCCACGATCAGGGCTCCGAAGACGAAGAACGTGATCACCTGGAAGATCGCGCTGACGTTCTCGGCGAACTCGACGAATGCGTCGGGGACCTGGTGCTCGGAGGCGCCCATCGCGATGCCCGCCACGAACGCCGCGATCAGCCCATTGCCGAACGTGACGTCGGCCAGGCCGAACGCGGCGAGGCCGAAGCCGATCGCGTAGATGCCCTCGTAGCGGGCCGTGATGCCGCCGCCGGGGAGGCGGTCGTGGAGCCTGCCGCCGAGCACCCCGAGCACCAGGCCCACCAGGGCGCCGAACGCCGCCTCGCCGAGGAGCTTCGCGGCCTCCGAGCCAGGATCGCCCCCGGGCTGGGCGAGGATCAGGAAGAAGAGGACGAACGGCAGCGCCAGCCCGTCGTTCAGGCCGGACTCGAGGTTCAGCGTATGGCGGACGATCCCCGGGACGCGCTGGGCCGTGACGACTGTCGACGTGACCACCGGATCGGTGGGCGTCAGCACCGCGGCGAGCAGAAACGCCTCCGCCCAGGTGAGCGGGAAGATCGCCTTCGCCGCCAGGCCGAGCAGGACGAGGGTGATCGGCATCGCCAGCACGATCGCCCGCGTCACCGGGCCCCAGTGGGCCGTCAACAGCTCCCGCTCCACGAACAGGCCATCGGAGAACAGGGTGAGGATCAGCGCCAGCTCGACGAGATAGACGATCGTCGCGTCGGTCGCATCGACCGAGACCAGGCCGGTTGCCGCGAGGACGATGCCGAGCGCGACCGAGAGCACCGAGATCGACAGGACGGTCCCGCGCATCACCCCCGAGAGCGCCGCACCCACCCCCAGCAGCGCTCCAACGATCAGAACCGCGTCGCCGAACCCGATCTCCATGACGGGCTTATATTCGGTTCACCCGCGGCGGAGCGGTCGGTACCAGTCGACGTACCGTCCACAGGCGCGGTTCAGGGCGATCCCACGCTCTGCCTCACCCGGGATCGGCCCGCCGTGGCCCGCCCGAGTCGCGGCGATCGCTCCCAGGTGAGCCTGTGACTTCGTCCCCAGCAATCGGCCCACCAGCGGCGGGCGCTCGACCTCGACCGTGAACCGGACCGACTCCGCCCGCGGCACCGCCAGCTCGCCCGCCGGGTAGAAGGGGACCGACCCGCGATAGTCGAGGTTCGCCGGCAGGGTGGCATCGAGGCTCGGGGCGTGCACGGCGACCGGGCGGGTTGCGTCGTATTGGAGCGAGATCCGCCAGCGTCCGGCGGGAAGCTGGAGCGCCTGGGCGACCGGGGCGCCATCCTCGACAGTCGCACCCGGTGACCACCGAGCGCCCCTGACCGGGGGCGTGGCGAAGAGGGTCGCCCGACCGGGCGCCGCTGCGCCACCCGCTCGGCAGCTGCGAATCGCTCCGGGATGGTCGGCCTCGGCGAGGGTCCGGCGCTTCCCGACCGGCCCGGTCCGCTTCCAGAGCACGAAGTCGGCGGTGCGGCGAACGGGGCGGAAGGCCGGCGGAGGCCCGCTCGCGTAGGCGGCGCCCGTCGTGATCACGAATGGAAAGCGCGCCAGGGTCCGCGGCGTGACCGAGTCGAAGTCGAACTTGCGGAACACGGCCCGGAGCCGCAGGTTCGGCTTCACGTAGTTCGGGTCGTAATAGTTGCGCACGGCCGTGAAGGCCCGCGCCCCACGCAGCTCGTAGGACACGAAGTTGTCGCGGCCCAGAAAGAGGACGTCGCGCCCCTGAACGAGCGGGCGAAGCTCGGCGAGCTGGTCGGCGTGGTCGCTGGGCGCGACGGGCGCCTGACGGAGGACGAGGAGGCTGGAAGCGGTGATTCCGAGGGCGAGCGCCAGGGCGAGCAGGCGCCGGGGTCCACCCCGGCTTGCACGCGCGGAAGTCAAACCGCTGACGCGGTCAAACTTCGCGCTCGCTGCGCCGGGCCGGACCCCGGCGCCTTCGCCCGAAGGATCATCGGTTCCCACCTGCGGGCCATCCACGCCCGCCCGAGGAGCGCGATCGGCGCGCTCGCGGCCGAGCAGCCCGCCGAATGAGATGAGGGTGATGAGGGGGGCGGCGATCGCCAGGGCCTTGGCGCTGGTGTACACGGTGCCGAACGCCAGGGCTCCCAGGTAGATCACCGCGGCGGCGGCGAGCGCTGCGGGGACGGCCCAGCCGTGGCGGCGGATCCACCGCGGCAGGCCGAACGCCAGGGCGGTCAGGGCGATCACCGCCCCCAGGTAGAAGCCGGCGGTCGGCCCGCTCGCATCGGCCGCGGAGAGGCGGAAGTCGCTCGCGGGCCAGATCCCGAGCGCCTCGAGCGGCGAGAGCTGGTGGCGCAGGTTCCCGAGCCCGCCGCTGATCGTCGCCGACTTGAAGGCGCGGAAGTTGGTGAAGTCGATGATCCGGCCCATGTCCGGCGCGGCGAGGACGACGAGCGTCACGATTGCGACGCCGGTCGCGATGAGGGGTGCCGGATGCACCCCCGGTGAACGCTCGGCATCCCTGCCTCGCAAAGTCCTCGCAATCCGGCTGCGGACGTTCCCCGGGTCCGCATCCGGCACCCCTCGGCCCACCCAGCAGATGAGCAGCCAGATCGTCGCCGTCCCCGCCAGCCAGAACAGGCCCGGGAAGCTGTAGGCGTAGATGGAGCCGGCGGCGATGATGCCTAGCGGGATGGCGCGGCGGGGGCTCGTAGCGGTCGGGAGGAGAAGCGCGAACGAGAGCAGGAACAGGGCCTGGATCGGCTCCTTGAACGCCTCCTGCGCGAGGTACGCGGCGGCGAGATACGGAAGCGCGGAGAGCGTCGCGGCGATCACCCGCCAGGCCCTGCCCACCCCCCGCAGCGCCTCGAACGCCACCAGCGCGGTGAGCGCCGGAATCGCGAGGCTCAGCCCCGCGAACGCCTCGACCAGCCCGACTCCGAGGCCCTCGCTCAGACCGGCGACGAGCGCGTGCGGGCCGACCGGGTAGCCCTGATGGATCAGCGCCGGCATCTCGCCCACCCGCGTCTTCAGCCAGTCGGCGATCAGCAGGTGGTTGGCCATGTCGTCATTGACCAAACCCACCCCGAGCACCCCGATCCGCCCGTTGGCGATGAACGGAATCGAGGCAAGGAGAACGGCAAGTCCCGCCGCCACCAGCGCGGGTAGCGGGTGTGGACGCAGCGAACGTCCGCAGCGGGATTGCGACGACTTTGCGAGGCAGGGATGCCGAGCGTTCGCTGCGGGTGCACCCGCTGCCCGCGCCAGGACCACCAGCGCGAGGGCGCACAGAGCCGCGAGCGTGATCGCCACTGCGGTGCCGTGGCCGGGGAGCTTGATCGCGATCCCGCTTGCGACCAGGATCGCCGCCAGCCCGAGCGGCCCTGACAGCCAGCTGAACTCGTGCTCCCCGCAAAGGGAGCGGATCGCCTGCCCGACCGTCAGCGAGGCGACGCAGACGACCGCCATGGATGCGTAGGTCGCGAGCGCCACGAGCGCGCGGATCGTAGAGGGGGGCGCGAACGCCTAGGCTGGCGCCGGCGCTTCGGTGCGGCGGATCAGGCCTCGCGCATTGAGCAGCTCGGCGAGTTGCACGGCGTTGGTCGCGGCGCCCTTGCGGAGGTTGTCGCCCACGATCCACATGTTCAGGCAGCGCTCGTGCGAGGGGTCGGAGCGAATCCGCCCGACCAGGATCTCGTCGCGCCCCGCGGCGTCGCTGGCCAGCGGATAGACGCCGTCGCCCGGTGAGTCGACCACGACCACGCCGGGCGCCTTGGCGAGGAGGGCGCGGCACTTCTCGGCCGAGAGCGCCACTCGCGTCTGCACGTTGACCGACTCCGACTCGCCCGCCAAGACCGGGACACGGACGCAGGTCGCCGATATCTTCAGCTCCTGCTCGTCGACGCCGAGGATCTTGCGGGTCTCGGCCATCATCTTGCGCTCCTCGGTCGTGTAATCGTCGCCCTGCTTGAAGGTCTCCACCTGGGGCATGACGTTGAAGGCGATCCGATGGGGGTAGACCTCGGCCGGGGGCGGATCGGTCTCGTGAAGGAGCGCGTGCGTCTGCGCCTCGAGCTCGCGCATCGCCCGACGGCCGGTTCCCGAGACCGGCTGGTAGGTCGAGACGACGATTCGCTCGATTCCCACGGCTCGGTGGATCGGTGCGAGCGCGACGACCATCTGCATCGTCGAGCAGTTTGGGTTCGCGACGATCCCGCGATGCCCGTCGAGGGCGTCCGGATTCACCTCGGCGACGACCAGCGGGACCTCGTCGTGCATCCGCCAGTAGCTCGTGTTGTCGACGATCACGGCGCCCGCGTCGACGAGGGCCGGCGCCCACTCGGCGCTCACCGCACCGCCCGCCGAGGAGAGCACCAGGTCGATGCCCTGGATCGCATCCGCCGACAGCGCCCGGCACTCGAGCTCGCCGCCGCCGTACTCGATCGCCTTGCCCGCCGAGCGCTCCGAGGCGAACGGCACGACCTCGGAGGCAGGGAACTCCCGCTCGGCAAGCACCCGGAGCATCGTCGACCCAACCGCCCCGGTGGCGCCCAGGACGCCCACCCTGTATCGGCCCGCGGCCATGGCTATGGGGCGACGCGGGGCCGGTGCTCGGTCCCAGTCGGCTCTTCGCGGCGAACCGCGTCGGCGCCCAGGTCGAACGCCTCGTGGAGCGCCTTGACGGCGTCCGGCACCTGCGCGGCATCGATCACGCAGGAGATCTTGATCGGCGAGGTGGAGATCATCTCGATGTTGATCCCGGTTTGACCCAGGGTCTCGAAGACCTTGGCGGCCACTCCCGGGTGGCTGCGCATTCCCGCCCCGACGATCGAGACCTTGCCGATCCGCTCGTCGGTGAGGATCCGCTCGCCGAGCTCGAGCCCGCTCAGCACCTCGGTGGCCACAGGCAGGTCGTCGCGGCCGACGGTGAACGAGAGGTCGGCCTTGTGGTCGGACGAGATCGGCTCGTTCTGGATGATCATGTCGACGTTCACGTTCGCGTCGGCGAGCGCGCCGAAGATCGTGCCGGCGATGCCCGGCTCGTCGCGGACGCCGCTGAGCGTCAGTCGCGCCTCCTGCTCGGAGTGTGTTACGGCGGTTACGAGGGGTCGTTCCATCGTCTCGTCCTCTGCGAGCACGAATGTACCGGGACCCTCCTCGAATGAGCTTCGGCAGTGGATCGGGATGCCGTGGTTTCGCGCATACTCGACCGATCGCAGCTGGAGGACCTTGGCTCCCGAGGCGGCCATCTCGAGCATCTCCTCGAACGAGACGATCGGCAGCAGGCGCGCATCGGCGACGATCCGCGGATCGGCGCTGAACACGCCTCGTACGTCCGTGTAGATCTCGCAGACCCGAGCCCCGAGTGCGGCCGCGATCGCCACCGCGGTGGTGTCCGAGCCGCCCCGCCCGAGGGTGGTGACGTCATGGCTGTCGCCCGAGACGCCCTGAAAACCGGCCACCAGAACGATTCGGTCGTCGGTCAGGGCCTCGCGGATCCGATCGGCGCGAACGTCGATGATCCGCGCCTTGGTGTGAGACGAGTCGGTCACGATGCCCGCCTGGGAGCCGGTCAGCGAGATCGCGCTGTGGCCCATGTCGTGGATCGCCATCGCGCATAGCGCGCATGAGATCCGCTCCCCGGTCGACAGGAGCATGTCCATCTCCCTGGCCAACGGGCGTTCGGAGACCTCATGGGCCATCTCGAGCAGCTGGTCGGTTGTCTTGCCGCGCGCCGAGAGCACCGCGACCACCCGCATACCCTGTTCGCGCGCAGCGACGATCCGCCGGGCGGCCCGGCGGATGTCGTCGGCGCCGGCTACCGAGGTGCCGCCGAACTTCATCACGACGATTTCGCTGTCGGCCGCCATCTCGGCGACTGAGGATAAGAGTTACCAGGGGCGCATTGCCCGTGGATTGCCTTCCGGGCCCACCGATGGCCGAAAAACGCTCACATAGTCGACGCTATTCGGCCATCGACGCCGGCCGGCCGGTCCGGAGGGCATCCGCACTGGCGTCTCGGTGGCCGCTGGATCCGGCGCCGCGCTCAGGGCCGAGGTCCGCGCACGTAGGCCTGGCTGTACGTCGGGCCGATCCCTCCGGGAAGGTTGGTCGCGTAGGAGTTGAACGTCGCAAAGCGCGGATTGCTGCTCAGGAGGCGGGCGTTCTTCATGTTGAAGCTGGGCTGATCGGCGGGATCTCCGCTGTTCGAGCGGCTGAGGAGCCTGGTCTTCGCGGCGTCACGGTCGCGAAGGAAGACCTGGTAACTGGTGCCTCCGCTGGTGCCGGGCAGATTGGTGGCCTCGGACTCGAACTCGACGAAGCGGCCGTCAGCCGACACGGAGGCATTTTCGCTGTACCCGCCGGTCGCGGGATCACCGCCACTGGTCCTCGAGATCAGCGTCGTCTTGGCGGTCTTTCGGTCGCGCAGGTAGACCTGCTCGTAGGTCGGCCCCAGAGAACCGGGGAGGTTTGAGGCGTAGGACTCGAAGGCGACGAACCGGCCGTTGCCGGACGGGGAGACGTCGCCGCTGGTGTCGTCGCCCGGATCGCCTGCCGAGTTCCTGCTCACCAGGATCGTCTTTCGCTCCTTGAGGTTCCGGATGTAGGCCTGGGAGTCGCCCCCGAGGCCGCCGGGTAGGTTGGACGAGTCGGACTCGAACGCGACCAGGCGACCGTTGGGGGTGATCGCCGGATCGTCGCTGTCGTCGTCGGCGGGCGTGCCCCCGTTCGTCTTGCTGACCAGCGACGTCTTGCCCGTCTCGCGGTTTCGCAGGTAGACCTGGTAGTCGGTGCCGTTCGCCCCGGGCAGGTTGGTCGCGTCGGACTCGAAGGCGACCTTGCGCCCGTCGGCCGAGATCGATGCGTCCTCGCTGTAGCCGCCGCTGGCCGGGTCGCCGCCGCTCAACCGGCTGACCAGCTCGGTCCTGTTGGTCTTCAGGTCGCGGACGTAGGCTTGATAGTAGGTCGGCCCCAGCGAGCCCGGAAGGTTGGTCGCATTGGACTCGAAGGCGACGAGGCGGCCGTTTTCGGAGATCGAGGCGTCGTAGCTGCCACCCCCATCGGCCGGATCGCCGTTGTTGCTCCTGCTGACCAACTTGGTCTTGCCCGTCTTGCGGTCGCGCACGTAGATCTCGTACTCGTTAGTCGAAGCTCCTGGGAGGTTGTCCGCCTCAGACTCGAAGGCCACCCACCGGGCGTTCGGGGTGATCCCGCCCGGATAACTGGACCCGCCGCTGGCCGGGTCGCCGTTGGAGTTCTTGCTGACCAGCTTTGTCTCGGTGGTCTGATCGCCGAGCGCAACCGCAGCAAATGCGG
The DNA here is from genome assembly GCA_963720685.1 of uncultured bacterium. Classification (GTDB taxonomy): domain Bacteria; phylum Actinomycetota; class Thermoleophilia; order Solirubrobacterales; family 70-9; genus AC-56. The sequence goes on from CAVRGF010000011.1 coordinate 14,054, forward strand.
CCGCTGAGATGACGGCGACCAGAATGGTCAGCCTGAGCTTCACGCGTTCCCCCTTCGTGGTGTCCCTAACGCCACCGCCGACGCTATCCGCGCCGCCCCGCGCTGTCAAGGAGTACCGCGCGCGCCCCAACCGCCGATGGTCGCGCTGGATGGTCGAGCGCTATCCGGCCACGGTGGTTGTGGCAGCCACGGTGACGGCGACCCGGGCGGTTGGTTTGTGATCAGGGCCACACAACCCGGCGCTCGAAGTAGATATATCTATCCGATACATGGAGCTCTCGCCCACCGCCCACGTGATCCTCGGAATGCTCGGCTGGCGCCCAATGAGCGGCTATGAGATGAAGTCGATCGTCGACAAGTCCACCCGGTTCTTCTGGGCCGCGAGCTATGGCCAGATCTACCCCGAGCTGCGGCGCCTCGCCAAGGCCGGACTGGTCGAGGGCGAGGCCGACCCGCAGGGCGCCAGAAAGCGGAACGTCTACCGCCTGACCGAAGCGGGGCGCGCCGCGCTTCGAGGCTGGCTGGCACGCGACCCCGAGGTCTTCGAGCTGCGCGACGAGGGCCTCCTGAAGCTGTTCTTCGCCTCGGCAACCGACGGCGATTCGGCCGCGTCCACGCTCGCCGCGATGGGCCGGGAACACCGGGCGATCGTCGAGGAGCTCGAGGCGACCGAGGCGGCGGGCCCGCCGGGCGGGTTCGCCTACATCGTCCTGCGCTACGGGATCGAGTTCCACGAATGGATCGCCGATTGGGCCGAGAACGCGCGCCGAGCCCTCGAGGACGCCCCTGCCTCGGACGAGAAGGTCGCCTGATGCTCGACTCGCTCGCCCGGTTCGTCTACCGCCGACGCCGCGTGGTGGCGATCGGGGCGGCCGTGTTCTTCGTGCTCGCCGGCGCCGTCGGAGGGTCGGTCGCGAGCCACCTCGACCCATACGGCTCCGACGACCCCGCCACGGACAGCGTCAAGGCCGAGAACCTGCTCAAGGCGCATGGCTACCGCGACTCCTCGGTGATCGTCCTGGTCCGGGACGCCCCGGTCGCGAGGCCCGTAACCCGAAATCGCGTCGAAGGCATCGAGCGGCAGCTGAGGGCCCGGAGTGACGTCTCGTCAGTCTCTGGCTACTACGACACGGGTTCGCGGGCGTTCGTTTCGCGCGACGGCACGAAGACCTATCTCGCCGTCGCGCTCCGTCCCACCGATGACAAGGCGCTCCAAGACGCAGGGTCGAGCATCGCGGATCAGCTGAGCGGCGACCCGGGCGTCACCGTCGGCGGCTTCGCGCTGGCCAACGAGCAGGTCAACAAGCAGGTCGAGTCCGACCTGCGGCGGGCCGAGATGCTCGCCTTCCCCCTCCTCTTCCTGCTCTCGTTGCTCTTCTTCCGCAGCCTCGTGGCGGCGCTTCTGCCGCTCCTGGTCGGCGCCCTGGCGATCATCGGCACCCTCTTCACCCTCAGGATCGCAAGCGAGGTCGGCTCGATCTCGATCTTCGCCCTCAATCTGACCACCGGCCTCGGCCTGGGGCTGGCGATCGACTACAGCCTGTTCATCGTCTCGCGCTATCGCGAGGAGCTGGCGCGGCGCGGCGTGGACCTGGAGCGGCCCGGCGGTAGAACGGAGCGTTGGGAGGCGCTGCGCGCGACGATGAGGACGGCTGGTCGCACGGTGCTGTTCTCCTCGCTCACCGTCGCCGTGGCACTGGCGTCGCTGATCGTCTTTCCGCAGCGCTTCCTCTACTCGATGGGAATCGGCGGATCGCTGGTCGCGCTGCTGGCGGCAGCCGTCGCGCTGGTCGTCCTCCCCGCGGTCCTCAGCATCCTGGGCCCGAGGGTCAACTCCCTGGCTCCGCGGTTCCTCCAGCGCCGCGCCGAGCAGGACGCGACCGAGACCCAGACGGGCTTCTGGTACCGGCTGTCGCGCCTGGTGATGCGGAGGCCGATCCCGATCGCGACGATCAGCGCGGCGGCGCTGATCGCTCTCGGCCTGCCGTTCCTGAGCATCAAATTCACGGCGGTTGACGCGCAGGTCCTCCCTGCGAGCGCGACGGCCCGCCAAGTCGACGACGTCATGCGCTCGGACTTCCCTCCCTTCCGGGACACGCCGATCCGGCTCGCGGTCCAGGGGGGCGGGAGAGCCGCCACGGCGGATCTGGTCTCCGAGGTCGAGCGCGTCCCGGGGGTCGCCGCGGTCGGCCATCCTCGGCGGCTCCGCGGCGGGGTCAGCGAAGTGGACGCGATCGCGAACGCGCCGTTCATCTCGGAGTCCGCGAAGTCGACGGTGAGGCGGATCCGCGACCTCCCGAGCCCACCCGGAGCGACCGTGCTCGTGGCGGGGGCATCGGCGCACTTCATCGACTTCCAGTCGAGCCTCGAGTCCCACCTGCCGATCGCGCTCGCAATCGTGATCGGAGCGACCCTCGTGATCCTCTTCCTGATGACGGGCTCGGTGATCCTCCCGGTCAAATCGCTGCTGATGAACTTCCTCAACCTGAGCGCGGTGTTCGGGATCCTCGTCCTCCTGTTCCAGCACGGGAACCTCGAGGGCCTGCTCGGCTACACGAGCCAGGGGGCGCTCGAGCAGTCGATGCCCATCCTGCTGTTCGCGGTCGCCTTCGGCCTGTCCACCGATTACGCCGTCTTCCTTCTGTCGCGAATCAAGGAGGCGCGAGGCCACGGCGCCTCGGACTCCGAAGCGGTCGCGATCGGCCTCGAGCGAACCGGGCGGATCGTCACCGCCGCGGCACTCCTGTTCGCGATCGCGATCGGCGCTTTCGCGACCTCGCAGATCATCTTCATCAAGGAGAACGGGATCGGAACGGCCCTTGCGGTCCTGATCGACGCGAGCATCATCCGCGCGCTTCTCGTTCCCTCTCTGATGGCGCTGCTCGGGAAGTGGAACTGGTGGGCGCCGGGCCCACTGCGACGCCTCCACGAGCGAATCGGGCTGAGCGAATCCGACGCCGCGGGTCGAGTTTCGACGGGCACGCCGGCGTAACTCGACAAGCGGCGAACGGCTAGCGCGGACCGGGGACCGCCTGGCGACCGGAGAAGGCTCGGCCGAGCGTCACCTCGTCGGCGTGCTCGAGGTCGGCTCCCACCGGCAGGCCGCTGGCCAGGCGCGTGATCGTCACCCGGTCGCGCAACAGCTCCGCGATGTGGAGCGCAGTCGCCTCGCCGGTCGTCGTGGGGTTGGTGGCCAGAACCACCTCGCTGACGCTTCCGTCCTCGACCCTGCCGACCAGCTCTGCGATCCTCAGGTCCTCGGGATCGACGCCGTCGATGGGCGAGAGCGCCCCGCCGAGCACGTGGTACAGCCCGCGGTACTCAGCCGTTCGCTCGATCGGGATCACGTCCGACGGCTCCTCGACCACGCAGATCAGCGAGCGGTCACGCCGCTCGTCCTCGCAGACCCGGCATCGCGGCCCCTCGGCGAGGTTGAAGCAGACCTCGCACAGCCCCACCTTCTCCTTCACCTCGCGAATCGCATCGGCGAGACCGAAGGCCTCGGCGTCGTCGGCCCGCAAGATGTGAAAGGCAAGCCGCTGCGCGGTGCGCCGGCCGATCCCGGGAAGACGGGCGAGCTCGGAGATCAGTCGCTGGATCGGCGCCGGATGCACGATGGATGAACGTAGCGACCCGAGCGGCGGGCTTAGGCGCCAGGCAGGCCCAAGCCTCCGAGGCCGCCGGCGCCGGCGATCCCGCCCAGCTTGCTCGTCGCCAGCTCCTGTGCGGAACGGATCCCCTCGTTGACCGCCGCGAGCACCATGTCCTGGAGCAGCTCGGCGTCGGCCGGGTCGATCGCCTCAGGATCGATCGCGATCTCGAGTAGCCGAAGGTCGCCGCTGACCTTGACCTTCACCATCCCGCCGCCGGCACTGGCCTCGACGACCTCGTCCTTGAGCTTCTCCTGCGCCTCGACCATCTCGGCCTGCATCTTCTGGACCTGCTTCATCATCGCGTTCATGTCCATGCCGCCGGGGCCGGGCCTTGTCATCGCGCCTCCTCCGTGTCGAGCGTCTCGGATTCCTCGAACTCCTCGGCATCGAACTCCGACTTCAGTCGTTCGATCAGCTCCTCGTCGGATAGCGGCGCCTCGCCGCCCGCCCCCTCGCCATCGGGATCCCCGTCGAGCATCACGTAGACGGGGCTGAGTCGCTCGCCCACGATCGCCGCAACGGCATCGGCAAAGCGGTCTCGTGCCTCCTGCGCCTCGGCCTTTCGCTTGTTGAAGGCGGCGCTCGCCGGAAAGCCCACCTCGAGGACCATGCGATTCGCGTCGACCGTCACGGGGCGCGCCGCCGAGAAAACCGTCGAGAGAAGCTCCGACCCCGAGTCGCGCAGCTGATCGATCACTGCGGGCCACAGGCCGCTCATTCGCTCCAGGTCCAACCCCTCCTCCACCGCCACCGCGGACGGCCCGCGAGCTGGATCCTCGGCGGGCTTTGCGGAGGGGGCGTCGGCCACGGAGTCGGTGGAGTCGGCCTCGGTGTCGGGGGCGCGCGCGTCCTGTGAAGGGTGGTCCTGGGGTCGGGGCCGGGGAGGCTGGTCGTCGGCAGGGGTCGCATGCGACGCCGTCGCCGACGACGCCTCACCGGCAGCGATCGCAGGACGACCCTCAAGCAGCCGCTCCAACCCCTCCACCCTCTGCAGCAGCGCCTGGCGGGTCGGGTCGAGCTGCGGCCGCGCCGCTCGAAGGACGGCGAGCTCGAGGGTCATCCGCGGTTCATCCCCCTCCTTGATCCCGGAGAGGGCGGCGGCGATGGTGTCGATCGCCCGAGCCAGCGCGAGGTCCGAGAACGCCTCGGCCTGGTCTCGCAGACGCTCCGGGTCGGCGGCGGTGACGCTGAACGTGTCCGGGACCTCGCCCACGGTCCGGATCACGAGCAGCTGACGCAGGTGCGCGAGCAGGTCCCGTCCGAACTGGGCGACGTCGCGACCCGAGCGGTTCAGCCGCTCGCTCGCCTCGAGCGCGGCGCGCCCATCCTCGGCCGCGATCGCATCCGCGGCGGCCAGGATCAAGTCGGCCTCGGCAATCCCGAGCACCGCCAGCACGTCCTCGGTCACGACCTGCTTTCCGCCGTATGAGACGAGCTGATCGAGGGTCTTGAGCGCGTCGCGAAAGCTCCCGCCCGCGGCGCGCGAGATCGCGGCCACGGCGCCGGGCTCGATCTCGATCGACTCCAGCGCGGAGACGCGTCGCAGGACCTCGGCGATCTGGTCCAGCGAGGGGCGCTGGAAGTCGAAGCGCTGGCAGCGATCGACGATCGTGGACATCACCTTGTGCGGCTCGGTCGTGCAGAGGACGAAGACCGTGTTCGGAGGTGGCTCCTCGAGCGTCTTCAAGAAAGCGTTCCACGCCTCGCGGGTCAGCATGTGGGCCTCGTCCAGGATGTAGACCTTCCACCGGCCGGCGGCAGGTGCATAGCCCACCCGCTCGCGGAGCTCGCGGATGTCGTCGACCGAGCGGTTCGACGCCGCATCCATCTCGATCACGTCAAGCGACGTCGCCGCTGCGATCGTGCGACACGACTCGCACTCCCCACAGGGGGCCACGGTGGGCCCCTCGGCGCAGTTCAGCGACCGGGCGAGGATCTTGGCCAGCGACGTCTTGCCGGTCCCCCGCGACCCGACGAACAGGTACGCGTGATGAACTCGATCGCGCTCGACCGCGTTCCGCAGGGTGCGGACGACGTGCTCTTGTCCGACCACGTCGTCGAAGCTCTGCGGGCGGTGGCGACGGTAGAGCGACGAAGCTTGGCTCACCGGCTCGAGTCTATCCAGGGGTCCCGCGCCCAAAGTGGACCCGGGCCGCCGGGTCGGCCGCGATGCGGCTAGGCCGGTTGGTATTCGGGCTCGCGAGCTGCAAACTCTCCAAGCTGCTCGGCGAGGGCATGCGGCTGGTCCTCGGGGATGAGCGTGTAGCTGTCGGCGATTACGACCAGGCAACCCCGGGGAAGAAGCTCGGCCAGGCGGCGACCGTGCTCGACGGGCATGACGCGATCCTCGGCAGCCCAGACGACGAGAGCCGGCCGCTCGAAGGAGCGGAGCCGCTCGGTCGCGGCGCAGAACTCGTCCTTGACGCTTCTGGAGCCGCGCGCGTACTTGGCCAGATCGCGGCGGATCGCGGGATCGGAGAGCGCCGGCGCGAGCCAGTCGTCGGTGACCGGATCGGGGATCGGGCGCTTGGCCATCCACCCGAAGGTGATCGGGAGCCGCCGAAGCGGCTTCACGCGCATCGGCTGGAGCGCGGCGTTGATCCCGCCCGGTGCCTTCGCGGCAAGGCTCGCGACCCGCCCGGGAAGCCCCGGCGGGTAGTTGTCGAACGCCTCGCACGATGCGAGCACAAGCCGCCCGATCCGCGCCCCGGCGGGCTCGCTCGCCAGCACGACCGCTCCGCCCCAATCGTTCTGCACCATGATCACGTCGTCCAGGTCGAGGGCCTCGAGGAACTCGGCGAGAAGCGCCACCTGGCCGGCGAGCGAGAGGTCAGCGTCGGCGTGCATCGGGCGCCTGTGTCCGCCGAGCGGCAGGGTCGGCACGATGCACCTGTAGCGCGGGGTGAGCTCGGGCACGACGTTCCGCCACAGCGATCCGTTCATCAACAGACCGTGCACGAGCACGAACACCGGGCCGTCTCCCCCGGAGTCCTCGTACTCGACCGTTCCCGCTCGAAGGTCCAGCTGTGGCATCGCTTCCTCCTCGGCCGCCTCGACGCCCAGGCCCGTCCTTGCCGGGTGGAGCGCCGCTATCATCTCTTGGCGAGTCCTAGATAGATCGCTCTAATAGCGCAGCTTAACAAGCTTCACCCAACCGAGTAAGCCAACCATGCCCACCGAGACCCGCGACCGGATCCTCGAGACGACCGCCGAGCTGTTTCGCCGCTACGGATACACGGGGACGGGGATGAAGCAGATCGTTGCCGAGGCCAATGCGCCCTTCGGATCGCTCTACCACTTCTTTCCCGGAGGCAAGGCGGAGCTCGGCGAAGAGGTCGTTCGCCGCTCGGGTCAGATGTACCAGGAGCTGTTCGAGGAGATCGTCGACGGGGCGCCAGACCTGCTGAGCGGAGTCGAGGACTTCTTCGCGGGCGCCGCCGAGGTCCTCCGCCAGACCGGCTACGCCGACGCCTGCCCGATCGCGACCGTTGCGCTCGAGGTCGCGAGCGCCAACGAGCCCCTGCGCCACGCCTGCGCCGACGTGTTCGAGGGCTGGATCGCCGCGATGAGCGGGCGGGCGATGGCCGCCGGGGTCGCTGCGGATGCCGCCAGGAGGCTCGCGATCACCCTGATCGCCGAGCTCGAGGGCGGGTTCCTGCTCTGCCGCGCCGCCCGGAGCACCGAGGCGCTCGAGGTGGCGGGCGTCAACGCCTCGGCGGCCGTTCGCGCGGCGCTCGACGGCGCTACTGCGCCCGCGTAGCGACGACTTCGACGTAGTCCGCCGGTGCGACCAGCGCCGCGTCGCCCGCCGAGTTGCGGCTCCGCATCAGCTCCAGCAGATCTGCCTCGAGGGCCGCGGAGCCGTCGTCCCCGACCCGGGCGAACGCCATCCTCATCGGCCCGAAGTAGGTCTTGAAGTACTCGAGCCAGTGCTCCGGAGAGCGGAAGCGGAAATTGAGCACCGCCGGTTCGACTCGAAGGTCAGAGACACGGTCGCCGAACAGCTCGCGGACGCGCTCCTCGGTGCCCCACGACGAGGGTGGCTCCACGCCCGGCGGGGGAGGCGCGTGCTTGGCGATGGTCGCGAACATGCCGCCCCCGACCAGGCCGTCCGGGGTCCAGTTGGCCATCCCGATCCGGCCGCCCCCAACGACGACCCGCAGGAGCTCCGCGGCCGCCTTGGGCTGGTCGGGCGCGAACATCGCGCCGAAGGTCGAGAGCACGACGTCGAACGACCGGTCCTCGAACGGAAGCGCCTGCGCGTCCCCCTCCACGAACTCGACCTTCAGCCCCTCGGCCGCCGCGCGCTCACGACCATTCGCCAAGAGCCCCGGGACGTAGTCGACCCCCACCGCCTCCGCCCACCTCCGCGACGCGGCAATCGCCGCGCTGCCGCTCCCGCAGGCGACGTCGAGGACGCGCTCCCCCGGCATCACGTCGACCGTCTCGCAGAGGCGCTCGGCGACGAGCTGGGCGCGATTCCCGATCTTGGCGAAGTCCCCGTCCGACCAGATCATCTGCTGGATTTGGGTGACCGCGCCGAGATCGGGGCCGGGGTCAGACATCGGACCCGACTATTTCAAGATTCGCCCTCCCCTGCCGATCCCCCAGGTGATGGGCGGCAGGCGGACACGGTGGGAGCTGGGGGCGATCCTCGCCCTGATGCTCGTGGTGGCAGCGGCCGGCGCGTCGCCTACGGCGGCCAGGATGCGAAGCACCAAGCTCGACCGCCACCTCTGCAAGACGGTCCACGGCGGCCGCTTCGTCGCCATCCCCGGGTTTCCGGGCGAGAAGATCGATCGGAGGCTGATTCCGGACGTTCGTTGGATGAAGCGCCGGTTCGACATCTTCATCACTGACGGATACTCGAACGACCCCGTACACGCCAGCAATGGCGAGCACCCGATCGGCCTGGCGACCGACATCGTGCCCAACCGGGCCAAGGGGGGCAGCTGGGGCGAGATCGGCGAGCTGGCGCACCTCGCCGAGCCGAGCCAGGACCATCCGATCCCGCCCTGGCGGTGGGTCGGCTGGAACGGCGACCCCGGCCACGGCCGCGGCAACCACCTTCACCTCTCCTGGATGCACTCGCCGAGCAAGCCGGGGCACCCGGCCAGGGTCGTCTACACGCGAAAGTGCCCGGGGCCCACCACGAGCTCCCAGCACCGCCACCACCGGAACCGCAGTACGGGCGGAACCAGCCCGACCGGCGGCTCCGGTGACGGGGGCTCCGCGCCCAACGGCGGCATCCCGGCGAACGCCAAGGTCGTCCCGGCAGTCCCGGACAACTAGCGGACAGGATCGCCAGCGGACAGGACCGTGCGACCCGTCCTCGAGAACGGTCCCCGGGCGCTTGCGTCGTGGCTGACTCGAGCCAGGCCTATCCGCGGCACATGCCCGCTACCGCTTAAGGCTGCTTCCTTCCGGATCTGACCTGGTTCGCGGACGCGCATTGCGCGGGACCTGGCCGTCAACGCCGCCCGCGACGTACTGACCCCGAAGGCCGTGACCCTCGGACGGGCATTCAGCCCCGCTAGAGCGGATTGCGGGTTACAGGGCACCGCTACCTCCCCGCCTAGCACGGTCCGCCGCCCATCCTAGCGGGGGCGCAGCGTGATCGGCAATTGGTCCGCCAATCGGCCCGGCACTCAACGGTCAGCGCGAGGCACCGATCGGTGACGTGAGATGTCTTGGAGGGCGCTCAACGTATGGAAGACGCTCCGTTCGCCGCTCGGCGCCGGGCTCGTGATCGCCGCGATCGCCACCGCCGCGCTGCTTTCGGCTCCGAACGCCGCACGGGCTGACGGCTCGTGCGCCTTGGGAAGCTTCGGCGCCGGCAACTGGCCGTGTGCCGACTGGCGGCCTTACTCGGCGTCGAGCCCCTTCAACACCAAGGTCGGCGCTCACCCCCAGGTCGAGGCGGACTCGCAGTCCGTCGTCAACAGCCTGAACCGCGGCGGCCACATCAGCTCGCTGGTCGCAGGCGACCCCGACCGAGGCGCCAGCCCCACCTTCTGGTCGACCCCCGACGACCCGACGTACCGGATCGAGTGCGAGTCGTTCGGCGGCAGGTGCGATGTCTCGGGGATGGAGATCCACATCCCCAACCGGGCGGTCCCCGAAGGCGGATTCGCCCACCTCAAGACGTGCAGCGGGTGCAGCGCGAACGAAGGTGACTGGGACCACGACGCCCACATGACCGTCGTCGACCAGGCCTCGGGCTGGGAGTACGACTTCTGGGCCGTCCACTCGAAGGCCGACGGCGTGGTCCAGATCGGCTGGGGCGGGCGCACTCAGATCGAAGGCGATGGCCTCGGCTCCGGCGGCGTCGCCGCGGGGTTCGGCAACCTCGCCGGCGTGATCCGCGGCCCCGAGTTCGCATCGGGCCGGATCGACCACGCGCTCGCCATCGCCGTCCCCTGCGTGAACGGGACCGTGTGGCCGGCCCACGGGAAGGCCTGGCAGTGCGGCGAGCACGACATGTCCACCGCCGACCGCCTCGAGCTGGGCTCGCGCGTTCAGCTCCAGATCTCCGACGCTGAGCTCGCGAAGCTGCCGCCCTGGCAGCGGGGCATCGCCAGGGCGCTCCGCGACTACGGCGCCTACGTCAACGACACCACGGGCGATGAGAGCCAGTGGGGGCCGAGCCTGGAGAGCGCTGGCACCTACACCGACTTCGGTTACGCCGACCCGGCGGCGTCTGCGACCCCCAGCGACGACACCGGCGACTACAACCACAACGGCGAGCGGGAGAAGTGGTACTACCTGTTCAAGCGAATCGACTGGAGTGAGCTGCGGGTGCTGGCGCCATGCGATCCGGCGGTCGGCTGCCACGAGGGTCCGCCGCCCGATCGCGGCGCGAGGCGACCCTCGCTCGCCGCGTCCGGGTCCGCGGTGGCCAGGTCCACCCGCCGATCGGCTCGACACTCCCGCCGCAGAGGACGGGCTCCCTCGTCCATGTTTCGATCCCGCCACCGCCACCGCGCCTCCGCGATCGGGGCGCGACGGCTCGCGGCGCGGCGAAGGCACGCGCGCCGGCAGGGCCACGGCGCTTCCAAGCCGGCTCGGGCCGGCAAGATGAGCCCGTCGACCGGCGCGGACTAGTCCCCACGCCTAGGCGATCGGCGGATCGTCTGGATCGCTTGCACTGGGCTCGAGGACCGGTATAGACTCGGCGTCAATGGGAAGGGGTGGGTGTCGTGCGATCGGAGCCTCAGCGGCGATAGCCGTGCTGGCGCTGGTCATCCCAGCGTCGGCGATGGGCGCGAATGCCTTCACGAGCGGCGTGACCGCCGGCGAGATCACCGCCAATACTGCGAAGGTCTGGGCGCGCACGAACCACCAGGCACAGGTGAATGTTCAGGTGGCCAAGGACGGCGCGTTCCACAGCATCGTTCGACAGCGCCTCGTCAATGCGAGCGATAGCAACAACGACACCGTCCAGACGAAGTTCGGCGGCTTCGCTCCCAACACGCCGTATCACTACCGCTTCTGCTACCCGAGCGGGAACCCGTGTAGCGCCATCGGCAGGTTCCTGACCGCCCCACGCCCCACCGACCCGAAGACGATCAGGTTCGCGTATTCGGGCGACGAGACCGCGGTGCCGGCGCCGGGACACACCAACCCCTTCTTCGGCAACTTCAAGGCCTTCGCTTCGATGGCGGCCGAGCACAACGACTTCAACATCGACTTCGGCGACACGATCTACTCGGACCCAGAGGTCCCGGGCGTAGCCACCGCGTCCACGGTGCCACAGAAATGGGGCATGTACGCGAAGAAGATGTCGATCCCCAACATGCAGAAGATCCGTTCGACGACCGGTCTCTACAACCACTGGGACGACCACGAGTTCATCAACGACTTCTCCATCCCGGAGAACGGCCGGCCCCTCTACAACCGCAGCGTCCGCGCGTTCCGCAACTACGAGCCGGTGACCTTCAGCGACAAGAACGGGATCTACCGAAGCTTCCGCTGGGGCAAGAACCTCCAGATGTTCTTCCTCGATGAGCGCTCGTTCCGAAGCGCCAAGGCCTCGGGGAACCACGTCTGCGACAACCCCGATACCGGCCAACCGGACCTGGCGCCCACGGCGCCGCAGACCACCCGGAACTTCTTCTCGGCGGTCGTCCCCTCTCTCTCGCAGCCCGTCTCGCAGGCCTGCCTGAACAGGATCAACAACCCGACCCGCACCTTCCTCGGCCAACGTCAGCTGAACACGTTCCTGCGCGCCGTCAAGTCTTCGACGGCGAAGTGGAAGGTGGTCATGAACGAGACCCCGATGCAGCAGTTCTATGCCCTGCCCTACGATCGCTGGGAGGGCTACGCGTACGAGCGCGTGAAGCTGCTGAAGGGGCTCCAGAATGCCAACGTCAACCACCTCGTCTTCCTGACCACGGACACACACGCTGCGTTCGCAAACGTGGTCCGCTACCGGACGCTCGCGGGCGACTCCGCGCCGGCCAACATCCCTCCCGCCGCCGCGCCGTTGGACAGCCCCTACCAGGACTTCATCATCGGACCGGTGGGAACGAAGAACTTCTTCCAGGAGATCGACGACACGACCGGGACCAACGGCAGCGGCCAACTCATCTCCAGCGCGTTCTTCAAGCCGCCCGCGACGGGATCGTCGCCCGGTGGCGGCATGGGAATGGCATGCGCACAGGGCGCCGTGAACAGCTACGGCGAGGTCACCGTCAAGAGCGGCACGCTGAAGATCGCCTACAAGGACGAGAACGGAAACACCGTCAAGGACGTCGACGGCTCGACGCCCTGCGGGCCGTACACGCTGACGCACTGACGCAGCCGCGAACGCAGCGGACATTCGTCACATCCGCTCCCGCGGTGCGGCGCCTATCATCGGCGTCGACTCCCGCCTAGCGCCCTCAGGAGGTAGCCGGCCCTTGGAGGCTTGGACCCGCCGGGTCATACGTCATCGAAAGAAGGTGATCGCCGCCTGGCTGGTCCTGCTCGTCCTGGGCGGCTATGGCGCCGCCAACGTCGGCAAGTTGCTCAGCAACCGCTTCAGCGTCCCGGGATCCGACGCGGAGCGGGGCCTCGATCTGCTCAAGGACCGGTTCGACGAGCGCGGCGACGGCGCCTTCACGCTGGTCTTCCAGACCGATCGGCCGGTGGCCGGCACCGCGGCGTTCAAGCGCCGCGCGGAGGCCGTCGCCATCCGGGCCGCGTCCGTCGTCGACGGCGCCAAGCCCGGGCCGGTCCTGCCCGCCTCGCGAACCGTCGCATACGTGCAGATCAACACCCCGCTGGACAACGCCGCGGCGGCCGACGAGACGACCACGATCCGCAACGCGACGCCGCAGGTCCCGGGCGCCACCACCTACCTCTCCGGCTTCCCGGCGATCAACCACGACACCCAGAAGATCTACAACGACGATCTCGCTCGGGGCGAGTCGATCGCGATCCCGATCGCCCTCCTCGTCCTCGCGTTCATGTTCGGGACGCTGGTCGCGATCGGCGTCCCATTCGCCTTCGCCTTCGTGACCATTCCCTCCACCCTGGGCGCGATCTGGATCTTCGCCCACTTCATGGACATGGCGGTCTACGTGACCAACATCGTCACCCTGATCGGCTTCGCGATCGCGATCGACTACTCGATGCTGGTCGTGTTCCGCTTCCGCGAGGAGCTCGAGCGCACCGAATCCACCGAGCAGGCCCTGCTGACGACCATGAGCACCGCCGGACGGGCGACCCTGTTCTCCGGCGGGACGGTGGCGATCGGCCTCGCGCTGCTCCTCTTCATGCCGCTTCCGTTCATGCGCTCGATGGGTATCGGCGGCCTGCTGGTGCCGCTGTTCTCGATCGCCGCGTCGGCCACCTTCCTCCCCGCGCTGCTCTCGCTTCTGGGTCGCAGGATCAACCGGTTCAGGGTGATCCCGCGACGCATCCTCGCCGCCCGCGCCCAGGGGCGCCCGGGCCTTTGGACTCGCCTCTCGCACTCGATCATGCGACGGCCGGTCCTGTACCTGGTCGGGGCCGGCGGGCTGATGATCGCGCTGGCACTCCCGGCGCTCCAGCTCCACCTGACGAGCGGCGACAATCGGGGCGTCCCGCTGACCACCGAATCGACCAAGGGGCTGGCGCTCCTCGACGACACCCTCGGCCCGGGCGCGCTGGCGCCGAACCAGATCGCGATCGACACCGGCCGGCAGGGCGGCGCGACCCAGCCGGCCACCCTCGCCGCCGAGCGCCGCCTCGTCGCCGAGCTCCGGCGCGACCACGAGGTCGACCCCAGCACGATCCAGGCGCCGATCCTGTCCGGACCCGGGCAGGCCGGCGTCGCCCGGGCACAGAAAGCGAACCTGATCGACGCCGATCGCCAGGTGATCCAGATTCGCGCCGCAGGGCGAAGCGACTCGGGAACGCCCGAGGCGGTCGACCTCGTTCACCGGATCCGCGACACCTACATCCCGGCGGCCGGCTTCGGGAGCGCGACGACGGTCCTGCTGACCGGGGCGCCCGCCTTCGGGGTCGACTTCATCGACCGCGCCTACTCGGCGTTCCCCTGGCTCGTGCTGGCGGTGCTGGTGCTCTCCTACATGCTCCTGCTGAGGGCGTTCCGCTCGGTGATCCTGCCGATCAAGGCCGTGCTCATGAACCTGCTCTCGGTCGCCGCGACCTACGGGGTGCTCGTGTTGTTCTTCCAGCACGGGCTGCATTCGGCGCTCGGCCTTCAGCCCTCGCCGCAGATCGAGGCGTGGATCCCGATCTTCCTGTTCGCGATGCTGTTCGGGCTCTCGATGGACTACGAGGTCTTCCTGCTCTCCCGGATGCGCGAGGAGTGGGACGCCCACCACGACAACGAGCGGGCGGTCTCCAGCGGCCTCGAGCACACGGGGCGGATCATCACCGCAGCGGCGATCATTATGATCGCCGCGTTCTCCGGGTTCACCTCCGGGTCGTTCGTCGGCCTTCAGGAGTTCGGGATCGGGCTCTCGGCCGCGATCCTGCTCGACGCGACCGTGGTTCGCGCCCTGCTCGTCCCGGCCCTGATGAAGCTGCTGGGCGATTGGAACTGGTACCTGCCCGAGCGCGTTCGCCGCGCCCTTCGGCTGTCACGACCCCGGCCCGCGACCGAACCCGGCGTCCCTCCCGAGTAGCGGGCCGGCGGAACTCAGGCGACGTCTGAAGACCCGGTTGATGGTCGGCTAAGACGCGGCCGGGCGGTTTTGATCGTGATCGGCGGCCGCGCACGCGGGCGTGCTTCCGGGCAGCCGGTAGCGATTATCCGCGACGAGCCGGTAGACCCTCGCCGCCATCCACGAGATCCCCGGCAGCAGGACCGTGCGGCCGATGATCCTCCAGATCGGGCCGGCGGTGCTCAGCGTCGCGGCGATCGCCTCGTGCCCCGAGCGGACCACGCCGTCGATCTCCACCAACTGCACCGCGTCGGCCGCCTGCGGCTCGGTTATTCCCAGCTCATCAAGATCGGTGAGCTGCCACGCGACGATCTCCGTCTTCGGCCCGATCCGCTCCAAGACGCGCGCACAGGCGGTGCAGAACGCGCAGTCTCCGTCATAGACGAGCACCGGGCGCTCGCGACGGCGCCCCCGGGCGTCAAGCGCACCGCCTACGATCCCTGCGCTCACACATGGATGGTAGATCCGCTTGAGGATTCCGAACTCAGTCCACGAATCTCGCCCCTGGCGCATCCGCGAGATCGCGGCGGACTTCACGTTGGAGGATGTCTGGGCCCTTCCCGTGCACGGCGGCGCCGAGGACTTCCAGGCGCTGATCGACAACGCCGCCAGCTTCAGTCCGGCCGACGCCGAGTCGGTTGCGACCCGCGTGCTTTGGCGCACCCGCGACCGCCTCGGCCGTTGGTTCGGTCTCGGCCGGATCTCGGCCCCGGTCGGCGGTGACCACGAACCGCAAGAGCTCGCGATCCCGGACACCGACGAGACCTCGCTCGCCGGCCGGCTACCGGACGATCTGCGAGGCACCACGGAGGGTATGGACTTCGGGTCCCTGCCCTTCGTTCCCCTCTATCGCACCGAGGACGAATTCGCCGCGGAGCTGTCGAACCGCACCGTGCACGGCGTGATGCACCTCGCCTGGGTCGATCAGGGCGATGGCCGCTACCAGGGTCAGATGGCCGTCTACGTCAAGCCGCGCGGTCCATTTGGGAAGGCGTACATGCTGCTCATCAGGCCCTTCCGTTATTGGGTCGTCTACCCGGCTCTCATGCGACAGATCGAGCGAGCGTGGCAGACACGTGCTCCTCAGCAGGCCGCGCTCTAAGGAGTGGCGCCGGGCTGCGCCGTCGAGCGTGTTGAGAAGGGCAGCCGCCAGTCCTCGTGGCCTTCCTGGTTGATCGACAGACGCCACTCATACCTGCCGCCGGGCGGCAGGGGAAGCGGCCCGACCGTGATCGCGAGCGGGACGTCGATCGAGGTGCCCGGCTTGACGCCCGGCGGTCGTCCGACCTCGAAGGTGCCCTCGATGGCCACCGGCTCCTCGCCTCCGTCATCGGTCTCGAGCAGGATCGCCCCTCCGTCGATGTCCACCAGATCGAGCCGGAACGTGTGCTCGACGTTGGTCCGATCCCAGGGCACCTGGATGTAGGCGGCGATCGCTGACGGAGTCGGCTCCGGCCCGGTTATGGACCAGCCGCCGCCGAGGATGTAGAGCTTTCCCTCGACCGCCTCGGCGGCGTCGGCCAGGAGCAGCGTCACCTTCATCGGGGCATCGTCGCACGCCCAACGGGCAAGGCGTCCCGCGCCCATGCGGCAACGCTGCGAAGGGACGGATCGGGGCCCGGTGAACCGGCGCAGAGCACGCCGAGCCGTGTATATGCTCGGCCCGCCAGTCGAGCCCACCCGTCCGCTCGACGCTCAGTCGTATTTGAGGAGGAGGCTTTCTTGAGGGGTTTCAGGCACCCGTGCGTCGTCGCCGTCGTGATCGTGTCGCTGCTCGCCGTCGGGGCGAGCGCAGCGAGCGCAGCTCCCACGCCGAGCCCCTACAAGCACAACGACTACGGCAACTTCCGAGACATCCTTCCGCCGGCCCAGGGCGCGAATGCGAACAGCGGCCAGATCGCCGCCTTCGAGGCCAACGGCACGTTCCCGCCCTACACCAGCGGCCGCCAACTCAACATGTACGCGAACCTGATGTACGCGACGCCTGGCCTTCAGGCCTCGCAGATCGGGAACTTCTACAAGGACGCGAGCTTCGGCGCCAGGCCCGCCAACATCGTCCGCACCTACAGCCCGCGAAGCGATGTCACCATCCAGCGAGACACCTACAACGTCCCGCACATCTACGGGTCGACGCGCGCCGGGGCGATGTACGGAGCGGGCTATGTGACCGCCGAGGACCGCCTGTTCATGATCGACGTCCTGCGCCACGCCGGACGCGCCGACCTGTCGTCGTTCGCCGGGGGCGCAAACGCCTCGATGGACGAGTCGGTCTGGGCCGACACCCCATACCGTGAGGCCGACCTCCAGGCCCAGTACAACCGGGCCCCGCGGCTGTACGGACAGCAGGGCGTGCAGCTCCAGGAGGACGTCAACAACTACGTCGCCGGGGTGAACAAGTACATCACCCAGGCCTGCGCCGATCCGACCAAGCTGCCCGGCGAGTACAACCTGATCGACCCCTCTCAGAGCATCTGCCTGCCGGGGCACGAGTGGAAGGTCGCCGACGTCATCTCGATCGCCTCGCTGGTCGCCGGGATCTTCGGCAAGGGCGGCGGCGGAGAGCTCGGACTCGCGCAGTCGCTCCAGGCCGCGAAGAACCGGTTCGGCGCCGGCGCCGGGACCAAGGTCTGGTCGGACTTTCAGGAGTTCAACGATCCAGAGGCCCCGACGACGGTGCACGGTAAGCACTTCCCCTACGGACAGCCACCGCCCAACGCGCAAGGCGTCGCGCTCCCCGATCGCGGCTCCCTCGAGCCCTCGAACGTGGTCTCGACCGCGAGCGGCAACGCGCCCGCGGCGAGCGCCTCGACCTCCGCGGGCCAGCTCCCCGCCGGGATCCTGAGCCCGTTCCAGGAGAAGCACGGCGCCTCCAACGCGCTGGTCGTCTCGGCGTCGGAGTCGCAGAGCGGCCACCCCACGGCGGTGATCGGACCGCAGGTCGGCTACTGGTCGCCGCAGATCCTGATGGAGGAGGACATCCACGCCCCGGCGACGAGCGAGGGCCCGCCGATCGACGCGCGGGGCGCGTCGTTCCCGGGCACCAATCTCTATGTCCAGCTCGGTCATGGGCGCGACTACTCCTGGAGCGCCACATCGGCCGGGCAGGACATCACCGACACCTATGCGCTGAAGCTCTGCGACCCGAACGGGGGCCAGGCGACGCTCGACTCCGACCATTACGAGTTCGGTGGCAAGTGCCGTCCGTTTGACGTCCTGACACGAACCAACTCCTGGGTCCCCACCCCGGCCGATCAGACGCCGGCCGGCTCGGAGACGCTGACGGCCCTTCGCACCAAGCTCGGGATCGTGGACGCGAGGGCGAAGATCCACGGTCAGCCCTACGTGTACACGAAGCTCCGTGACACCTACTTCCACGAGGTGGACCCGTCGGCCCAGGGCTTCGCCGACTTCAACAATCCCCGGAAGATGCGTTCGCCGAAGGACTTCATGAAGGCCGCGAACGAGATCTCCTACACGTTCAACTGGTTCTACGTCGACAACAAGCACGTCGCCTACTTCAACTCGGGAGCCAACCCGGTGCGCCCAGCCAACGTCGACCCGAACCTCCCCACCTTCGGCCGACAGCCGTACCTGTGGAAGAACTACAACGCCAATGACGCGACGGAATCGATCACCCCGCTGGCCGCGCATCCGAACGTGATCGACCAGCGCTACCTGACTAGCTGGAACAACCGTCAGGCGCCCGGCTACAACACGGGATTCTCGTCGCTGTTCCGCTCCCAGCCACTCGACGCGCGGATCAAGCGCGACATCGCGGGCTCCAAGAAGATCACCCTGCAGCGGCTGATCAGCGACATGGAGGACGCGGGGACCGTTGACCTGCGCGGCGATCGCGTCCTGCCGTGGATGCTCAGGGTGATCAACAAGCAGCCGGTCACCGACCCGACGCTCAAGAGCGCGCTCGACACCCTCAAGCAGTGGAACGCGACCGGCGCACACCGCATCGACCGAAACAAGGACGGCGTCTACGACCAGCAGCAGGCGGTGCGGATCATGGATGCGTGGTGGCCGCGCCTGGTCTCGGCCGAGTTCCAACCCACCCTGGGGACCGGGCTGTTCAACCGGATCCCGTTCGGCCACGATGCCCCGGGCCCGATCGGCTCGGCCTTCGACACGAGCTCATACGGCTACGTGCAGAAGGACCTGCGCGACCTGCTCGGGGCACCCGTCAAGGGACGCTACTCGAGGGTCTACTGTGGGAAGGGAAATCTGGACGCGTGCCGGACCGCTCTGCTCAACTCGCTGAGCGACGCGCTCCAGCACGACTCCAACGCAGACCTCTACGGCGGCGAGACCCCGGCCGCGCACGACAGAATCGGGTTCGCCGCCGTCGGCGCGATCACCCAGCCGAGAATTCCGTGGGTCAACCGCCCCACCTTCCAGCAGGCGGTCACCATCCCCCACCACCGGTAGACCGCCACCCCCCGGCTGAACCCGCCGCGTCGGCCCCCCTCGGCGCGGCGGGGATCAGCCCTCGCCGCCGCACAGGCGCTCCCCCCCGAGCCGCGCGGCCAGATAGCAGTAGGCCGGCTTCGGTCGCAGGTTGGCGCGCACGACCCCGAACGGCTCGAACTTGGGGCCCTCGACGGCGGTGTCGCGAAGCGCGTAGATGATGAACGCCCTGACGTCGCTGTTGCGGGTCGATCGGTACATCCGGGCGAGGACCGGGCCCTGGGCCGCGAGCCGCACGCTGAGCTTGCCGCGGCGCCCCGACGTCCCGCCGACGCCGACCTCGGTGACCCAGAGCGGCGTCGCGCGATCGCCGAACCGATCGCGAACGCGCCGCAGCCGGTCCAGGTTCGCGGTCATGTTCGCCGCCCGCGGCGGGCCGTGGGGGTACGGGTGGGCGCCGATGCCGTCGAAGGATCCTGCCCCTGCCCTCCGGTATACGGCGGTCAGGAAGCTCGGCGCTCCGATCCCGCCCTTGACGGCTGACGCCCCGACCGAGAGACCGGCGGTGAGGATCGGCACGGTGCTCCCAGTGCCGGCTGCGGCCTGGTGTGCGGCCTCGACGAGCCGGGAGTAGAGCGAGGGCGAGGGCCGGGGGGCGAAGAAGCGCGGCAGGTTGGGCTCGTTCCAGACCTCGAGCGCGACCATCTGCGGAAACCGCCGAAGCATCGCCGCGATGAACACGCGCCAATCCGAGAGGTGCCGGCGGCTCGGCGGGTAGGCGCAGACCTTGTCGTGTGAGGCCTCGCAGACGCCGGGACGATTCCAGCCGCCTTGCCGCGCCCATCGGGGCGCGCCGTACGCAAGCGCGACCGGCCGGATGCCGGCTCGCAGCATCGCGTCGTAGATGCGGGCGATCGGCGTCCACTTGAACGTGTGGACGAGCGCGCCGGCGTCTTCGTGGGGCGGCGTCGGCTCGACCGAGCCCCAGTGGACCGCGATCCGATCGACGCCCGCCCCGGCACGAGCGGTGAGCGCGATCTGCTGCTGGGCGCTGAACCGTCGCGACCCGCCGGTACAGCGCTGGCTCGAGGGGATCACTCGGGCCACGTAGCCCGGCGGCGTCGGGAGCGGCCGATAGCAATAGTCGCGCCAGCTTCCCGTGAACCCCCAGGGCGGCGTCTCCAAGATGTTCCCGGTGACCGGCGTGGAGCTGGAGGAAGACGGCGAGCCCGAACGCCCGAGCAGGATCGCCACCCCGACGCCGACCGCGACCACCAGGCCGGCCGCACCCAAGATCGCCAGCCGCCTTCGGCGAGGCGCGACCACCCGGCCCGCACGCCGCCCCGATTCGCGATTCGAGTCGCCGGCTCCCGCCTGCCCAGCCATCCACCAGATGCTAGGCGCCGGGTCGCGCGGGGCCGAACACGGACCTATGATCAGCGACCTCGGGCGCGTAGCTCAGTGGGAGAGCGCTCGCTTCACACGCGAGAGGTCGCTGGTTCGAAACCAGCCGCGCCCATGGCTTAGGCAAGCGGTTTTCAGCCGGTGCCGTCCGGCCAAAACCGCCTATTCGGGCTTTCCTGCCCATTTCTGCCCGAACGAGCTGAGGGCCTTCTCAACCCACGACGGGACCTACCTCGTGAGAAGGGGCCCTTGGCACCCAGAAGCATGCGGAAGATCGCGAGCCGGCCTGCGTATCCTCTTCCTTGGGATGCATCGCGTTCCGCTGCACATAGGGACATGGGGTGGATTCATCTGCATCCTTCTTGCCGCCAACTCCCTTGCTCATGACCTGGACGACCAAGCACTGGTGTTCTTCGCTGGCGGGGTGGCCCTGCTGCTCTGGGCCGTTTGGGCCGGCGGAGTTCGCCCTCCCCGAGGGTGAAGTACAACGCCCCCCGCGTCGGCTCCATCAAGGAGCAGGTGGTGAGGGGAGATCACGAGCGCTTCGTGCTTACGTGAGCCGAGCCCGGATAGCACGCTTTCAGGCGAAGTTCATGTGAAATCGGCAACGTCATTCCGGTGCCAGTAGCGTTGCGCGAATCCGGTTCGGCGCTGGTGTCCTCTCGCGCCGTCGTCTGGGCCGCCGGCGTTGCCACCGCACTGGTCCTAGGGCCGGGCAAGCTCGCCGCAAACAGCTTCAACCACCACCACCTGGCGACGCCGTTTCACAACCAGGTCGCCAACGTCCTCCTCGCCCCCGCAGCGAGGTGGGACTCGGTGTGGTTCCTGGGAATCGCCCGCTTCGGCTACCACCAGGCCGATCAGACCGTGTTCTTTCCGCTCTATCCGGGCCTGGTGGCGGCCGGGGGGGCGATTTTCGGCGGTGGAAGCGCCGCCAACCTGATCGCGGGCGCCGTGCTGTCCTGCGGATGCGCTCTCGGGGCTCTTTGTCTTCTGTTCAGGCTCACGGAGCTTGAGCTGGGCGCGAACGTGGCCCGAAGCGCGGTCTGGATATACGCGTGGCTTCCCCCGGCGCTCTTCCTGTCCGCCGTTTACACGGAAGCGCTCTTCCTGTTGCTCAGCGTCGGGGCGATGTTCGCGGGCCGAAGCGGGAGATGGTGGGTGGCCGGGCTCCTCGGCGCTTTGGCGGCGGCTACGCGCAATGGCGGCGTCCTGCTCGTCGCGCCGTTGCTCGTCCTCTACCTCTACGGCCCTCGAGCCGACCGACCACCCGACTCGCCTGCGAAGGGACTTTGGCCTCGGTATCGCCTGAGACCGGACGCTCTCTGGATGGTGGCAGTGCCGCTCGGGCTGCTCGCCTACCTCGCCTACCTGAAGGTCGACCTTGGGCACGCGCTGACCCCGTTTCAGCAGCAGAGCCATTGGCACCGCAGCTTCGTTCCGCTCGGCGGCGTCCCGGCGGGCGCCTGGCTGGGGCTGAAGAGCCTTGTCGCACTCGTCCCGGGAATTCCGCCAGGAGCCAAGGTGGGCGACCTGCGGAAGGTCGTGGAGCTTGCCTTCCTCGCGATCTGCGTCTGGTTGCTGTGGCAATCGTGGAGGAGGCTTCCCCTCGCCTACACCTGCTATGCCGGGATCGCCCTCGCCCTCGCGGTCTCCGCCCCCACCGCCGGGGAGCCGTTGCGGTCCTTGCCGCGGTTCGCGATGGTGATCTTTCCGCTCTGGGTCGCGTTGGCCCTCTGGGCCACCGAACGGCATCGAACCAGGGCCGTGCTCGCAGTCTGCGGCCCCCTTGTGGCTCTGTGGGCGGCCCTGTTCGTTTCCTGGACCTGGGCGGCGTAGCGTTGGTCGGAGGGACCCGGCCTTCGACCCGGCGCGCCAAGCGCGCCACAGCCCCGGGCGTGCGCCGCGAGACATTGCTCCTGGCGGGGATCCTCGCCGCGGCGGCCGTGATTCGGTTCGCGACACTCTCACACCAGAGCTACGACCACGACGAGGCCGTCACCGCCTGGCGGGTCCTCCACGGCGGGCTGGGCGGAACCCTCCACGCCGTGGTCGCCTCGGAGCGAAGCCCACCGCTCTACTACGTGCTCGCCTGGGCGTGGGCCCAGCTGTTCGGGACCGGCGAGGTCGGGCTCCGCTCGCTGTCGGCCCTGATCGGCGTCCTGACCGTCCCGGCGGCCTACCTCACCGCCCGTGAGCTCGCCTCCCGACGGGCCGGGCTGATCGCCGGCGCCCTGGTCGCCGTCAATCCCTATCTGGTCTGGTACTCGCAGGAAGCGCGCTCATACGCGCTCCTCGTTCTCTTCGTCGCCTGGGGGCTCTACTTCTTCGCGCGTTGCCTGAACAACCCGTCGCGTCGGAATCTGACCCTGTGGGCTGCCGCCTCGGCGCTCGCGTTGTGCTCGCACTATTTCGCCGTCTTCCCGGTCGGAGCGGAAGGGCTGTGGCTCGTCGCCCGCGGGCGGCCGCGACGCGCCCCGCTCGTGGCCTTCGGGGCAACCGTCGCCGTCGGGTTGGCGCTGCTCCCACTCGCGATCGCGCAGGAGGGGACGGGCAGGAGGAATCACTTCGCAACCGTCCCGCTCCTGCATCGCGCCGTTGGCGTCGTGCTCGGGTTCGTTGCGAGCCAGGAGCCGGGTGGCCTCGCGGGCAGCGCTGCGGTTCGGTATCTCCGTGGCACCGTGCTGGTGGCCGGGCTGATCATGGCCGCGGTCGCCCTCGCTTTGCTCCTGTGGGGGGCGACCTCACGCGAGCGCCGGGGCGCCTTGACGATCGCCGGCGTCGCGGGGGCCGCGCTCATCGTCCCGTTCGCGCTAGCGGCAGCGGGCCCTGACTTCGTCGACGACCGCAACCTGATCGGCGCACTGGTGCCGCTGCTGGTCGCAGCGGGCATCGGCCTCGGCTGCCGTAGGGCGGGACGGCTCGGGCTGGCCAGCGCGGCGGCCGCGAGCCTGATCTTCCTCACCGTTCTCGCCGCCGTGTTTGCGAGCGGCCAGATGCAGCGACCCGACTGGCGAGGAGCCGCGGCGGCCATGGGGCCGCCCTCAGGCCCGAGGGTCCTAGTGGTGGCCCGCAACGGGAACGAGCCGATCGCCTACTACCGGGACGCGCGTGAGTTCAGGCCGCCCCGCTTCCGCAGCGCACGGGTCAGGGAGATCGACGTCCTCAGCACGCTGGGGACCATCTCCCCTCCCGGTCGCGGGTTCCGGCTCACCGAACGGCGAGGACTGGCGCCCTGCTGCACCCTATGGCGCTACCAGGCTCGACGCGCGACCCTGGTCCGCCCCAAGGAGGTAGGTGGCCGTCACATTCTCCTCGAGCGCTCGACCGTCCTGGTCGAAGGCGTGCGCTGAGCACTACCGCGAGCGGTTGGGCGTGCGTTGCGAGTCCGAGCGAGCTTCCGCGGCGGCGGCCGGTCCTCGACCTCGTCGGCATCGACGAGAGCCCAGCCGAGGCGCTCCACGAGCCGAGCACAAAGGTGGTCGCTTTCGAGCTCGCCTAGGACCACCCGCTGTTGGAGCAGGACGGCTTCGCGTCCATCTGGCCCATCTGTGGTTACGAGAATTCGAGGCACTGCGAGCCTCCTTGGCTGGTTGGCTTCGTATCCTCGCGGGCCGAGCTTGTCGGCGGGTCAACGCCCGATAAGGATTCCGTCAAGTCGCTTCCCTCAGCCGCGCTGGCCCTGGCCGCATCTGGTGATTGCGAGACGGGCCGTCGGCCTCGGCGGGCTCCCCGGGGCAGACAGATCCACACGTCTGCGCCGCCGGTGGGTCGGTTCGCGGCGTGGGCGTCGCCGCCGTGAAGCTCGGCGATCGTCCGGACGATGGACAGGCCCAGGCCCGCGCCGTCATCAGTGCGAGCGGCGTCGGCGCGGGTGAAACGTTCCCACGCGTGCGGGATGAAGTCGGCGGGGAAACCAGGCCCGTCGTCGAGGACGTGGAACTCGACCGAGTCCTCGTGGACGCCCGCGGTCACCTCGATCTCGACCGCCGCGTAGCGGAGCGCGTTACCCAGCATGTTGTCCAACGCTTGCTCCACGCGGTCCCGACGGCGTGCACCTGCGTTGCGCCAGGATCGCTCACGGTGATCCTCGGGGCGCCTGGCGATGCGCGTCGCCGGGCTCGCTCGGCCACCGCATCGAGCATTTCGGCGGAGGCCACCACCTCCTTCTTCAGCGCGAGCCGATGATAGTCAGCGCGCGTCAACAGCATCATGTCGTCGGCGAGTCGACCGAGGCGGTCCGTTTCTTCGATCGCCGAGCCGGTGGCGGCCTGCAGGGCGCGGCCGGTGGGCCGGTCGCGGGCCATCAGCTGGAGCTCCGTGCGAAGCGCCGCTAAGGGGCTTCGGAGCTCGTGGCTTGCATCGGAGACGAAGGTCCGCTCTCGCACCACGGACCGCTGGATGCGATCGAGCATCTCGTTCAGGGTTCGGCCGAGCCTGCCAAGCTCGTCGTTTCCGCCTGCTGTCGGGAGGCGGCTGTCCGGGTCCGTCACGGAGATGGTCGATGCGCGCCGGCGCATCGCCTCGACCGGTCTGAACGCGGCGCCCGTGAGGGCGAAGCCGGCGAGCGATGCGAGCACGAGCGCGACGGGGCCCCCGATCAGAAGCACGCTGGTCAGGTTGCTCAGCGCGCGATCGCGTTGCTCGGTGGATTGGCCCACCACGATGACCAGCCTCTGACCCTGGGCCTGGACGGGCGCCGCCAGCAAACGCACGGACTGGTCGACCCCGACTTGCGCAGCACCCACGACGGGGGCGCCGCCGCGGGCCCGCGCCAGGGACGCGGAGCTGATCAGAGGATGGCCGGGAAGGCCCGGGGTCTCGTCGACGATGCGTCCGCGCCCGTCGATGATCTGGGCGACCTGGCCATTGGGCGCGACGACTCCGTTGAGGCGAGCCTCCGTGAGGCCGCTGTCCGACTGCTGCGCAAGGGTCGCGACGGCCCCGGCCTGGGAGCGCAGTGACTGATTGAGCGCGCTGTCCAGGCTTGACTCAACCCGTTGATGCACGAACAGCCCAGTCG
The DNA here is from genome assembly GCA_963720685.1 of uncultured bacterium. Lineage (GTDB taxonomy): Bacteria > Actinomycetota > Thermoleophilia > Solirubrobacterales > 70-9 > AC-56. The sequence goes on from CAVRGF010000011.1 coordinate 39,703, forward strand.
CTGCCAGGACGACTGCCATGACGCAGGCGAATGCAAGGGTGAGCCGCAGTCGTACGGGGAGCCGCGTCAACCCTCGCCGTCCTCTCGCAGGCGGTACCCCTCGCCGCGGATCGTCTGGATGCTTCGGGTGCCGAACGGAAGGTCGATTCGCTCGCGCAACGCGCTCACATGCTGGTCCACGACGTTGGAGCGGTTCTCATACTCGTGATCCCACGCCGTCTCGAGCAAGTCGAAGCGCGAAAGCGTGACGCCAGGCTGCCGCATGAAAGCCTCCAAGAGCGCGAACGGCTTGCCAGCAAGCTCGATCTCGTGGTCGTTCCGCCATACCCTGCGGGTGGCGGGGTCGAGCCGCAGCCTGCCTACCTTGAGCACCGTTGGGCGCGGGACCGGCTCGCGACGGACCAGCGCACGCAATCGCGCGGTCAGCTCTTCCAACTCGAATGGCTTGGTCAGGTAGTCATCGGCACCGCCATCGAGCCCGGCAACGCGATCTTCGAGCGCTCCGCGAGCCGTCAGCATCAGGACAGGCGTCCATATCCCGTTCGCGCGTAGGCGCCGGCACGTCTCGACTCCGTCGATCCCGGGGAGCATCACGTCGAGGACGACCGCGTCATAACGGGTGGCGGCCGCCATCCACAGCGCGTCCTCGCCCCTGGTGGCGACGTCCGCCGCCATTCCCTCGCCGCGCAGTCCGCGACGCAGCAGGCCCGCCATCTTGAGCTTGTCTTCGACGATCAAGACCCGCATGGGATCAGTGTCGCGCCGGGAACCTGAATCTCGCCTGATCGGTTGGCATAGCGGTAAGGGGGAGCGACCCGGTCCGGGCGCCCCGGCCTGGGGCGCCCGGAGCCGAATCGGTCCCGTACTAGGCGCGTGAATTCCTCTACTGCTGGCCTTGGAACTCGTAGTTCGCATTTGCGTTGTCGGGCTCGTCGGCGTGGCCTCCGGGCCCGTCGTTGTTCGATGCGGACTCAGCGCCTGGCTGCTCGCTCTCGGTCGACGACTGCTCGCTCGTGGTACTGGAGCTCGCAGTGCCGGGCTGATCGGGCGTGGTCTGATCGCCGGCCTGAACATTGTCCGTGTCCGGCGATCCCACGGATTCACCCGCGCTCGCAGCCCCGGGCTGATCGGGTGTGGTCTGATCGCCCGACTGGATGTTGTCGTTGTCGGGTGCGGTCGCGGACTCGCTCGCACTCTGTACGGGTGGCGCGGCCGTACCCTGCCCGGACTGGGCCTGGGCGAATACCGCGCCGCCAAGTGCTAGCGCGCCGAGCGCTGCCACCGTGGCGATCGTCTTCTTGATGCGCTTGGTCATCTGTAACTCCTTTCGTCGCGATTACCAAGACGCGACGATCGCAATCGCAGATGTAGTGACGGTGTAGTTCGCGGAGTTGCGACGGGGCCTGATTCCGCCCTAGCGTGGCGCCGTCGCGCCGGGAAAAGCCGCGACGAGGTTGTTAGGCGGAGCGAGGTCGACTCCGTCCGGAATGTTGAGAAAGCCGGGCCGGGTTCCGGGGCGACCGGTGTGGCCGTACTGCCAGACGATGCGGTCGCTTCGCGGGTCGACGACAATCACGCGGTCGTTGTAGTCATCGTTGGCGAGGATGTCGCCGTTCGGGAGCGGGATCGCCAGCGATGGATGGTCGAGCGCGTTCGCGCCCTGGGGCGCGAAGCGCCACAACAGGCGGCCCCTGGAATCGAACGTCTCGATAGCCCCCGGGGAGGTGTAGTCCACGCTCAGGTACACGCCTGGGCGAAGCTCGTTGGTATCAGACGGATAGGTGAAGCCGGGCGGATGGACCGCTCGCACCAAGCGTCCGGATGGTGACAGCACGTCGACCCAATCGCCGGTGATCTCGGTGACGATGGTGTCGCCGCCGGAGGCCGGGAAGGCGCCATTCGGGGAGGCGAAGGAGCGCGGTGGGTCGTGGATGCAGCCGCCCGTCGCTCCGAGCTGCCACGCCGGCACGTGAGAGGGGGGCCGCAGCACCAGCAGCCTGCAATTCTTGATGTCGGCGGTGAGGATCCTGCCGCCTGGGAGCGCGATCGCGTCGTCCGGGTTGTAGAGGTGGTCGGCCGTCGCTCCCGGCACCCCCGGAACGCCGTATCGATACGAGATCCGGTGCCGATGGGTGTCGACCACGCTGATTGCGAAATCGTCTTCCTGCGTGGCGACGATCGAGCGCCCGCCAGGGTCGAAGAACGCGTCGTCGGGCACATGAAACGTCTGCCCAGGCGCGAGGTCGCCCGGCCTCGGGAAGCGCCAGACGACGTGTCCATAGGGGTCGACCTCGACCAGGCGATCGTTGGCCTTGTCCGCGATCAACACATTCCCGGGGAGGACGCCTGGATCGGAACCGGGACGGGTGAGGGCATGGGGGTCGGCGTGCTTCGCGGGGGCGCTCGGGGTTGACGTGGGGCTCCCGGTCCGGGGCGGAGGGGGAGTGGCCGGCGCGTCGGTGTCCGTGTCGCCGAGCTCCGCCCCCGCGATCGCGATGGCGGCAAGCACGGGCACCGCGGCCATGGCGCCGAGACGCCGCATGCGCACACGCCTTCGCGAGGGACTCGGGGTAGCCGAGGACCGCACGATCGCATCCTTACCGCGCGAGATGAACAGCACCTGAACAGGGGCGTTGACTCGGCCTGGAACGGCCGTCAGCTGTCTTAAGCTCGCGAACCGGTGCCAACGGTTGTCAGCGCCAGGCAGGCAACGCGCATGGCCCTCGTGGCCGGCGCGCTGGCCTTAGCGAGCATTGCGCTGCTTCGCGTCTTGGTCCCCGACGGCGCCGATACCGCCGCCCACGACTACCAGACCTGGCGCTGGGTTCATTCGGGTTTTCAGCTCTGGGACAACTATTGGTATGACGGGCATTACTCGTTCGTCAACTACTCGCTCCTCTATTACCCCCTCGCCGGGGTGATCGGCCAATTCGCGGTGATCCTGGCGACCGTAGCCGCCAGCGGGGCGCTGTTTGCGCGCCTGGTGGCGGATCGCCTTGGGATCGTCTCTCCCTGGCCGGCCTGCGCGTTCGCCATCACCGCGTCACTCGCGGTGTGGCTTGGAGGCGAGTACCCGTTCGCGCTGGGGATGGCGCTGGCCTTGACCGCAGTGACGCTCGCGCGTCGGCGAGGGGCGCTGGCCGCACTCGCCGCCCTGGGCGTGCTGCTGGCCAGCCCGCTTGCGTTCGTGCTCTTGGTCGTGAGTCTGATGGGCATGGCCGCCGCGCTCGACAAGCCGTGGCGGCTCGTTCGCACCCAGCTCGCGATTGGGCTCGGGATCTGCATCGGCGCCGCGGCTGTGTTGGAGCTAGCCTTTCCCGTCGGAGGGCGCTTTCCGTTCAGCCCCTGGGCGCTGGTCCAGGTTGTGTTCATGAGCGCGCTGGCCGTCGGCCTCTCGCTCGGGCTTCGCGGTGTGGGGGTGATCCGAGGCATCTTCGCCGCAGCGGCGTTGCTCGCGGTTGCGGCGTACCTCGTCCCCTCGCCGCTCGGCGGCAACGCAACCCGGCCCTTCGATTACATCGCGGCTCCGCTTATCCTGATCTTGCTGGTTCGCCAGTGTCGCGAGCGGGACTTTCGCCGAGTGGTTGCCGTCCTACTGGGCGTCGCAGCCCTCGCCGCGCAGCTTGCGCCAACTCTGATCACCGCCTCGCGAAACCTCGAGACACCCTCGGCGCAGCCCGGCTTCTGGGCGGGGGGAATCCAGTTCCTGCGGGCACACTCAGATCCCGACTTTCGGGTCGAGGCCGTTGACAGCACCGAACATTGGGCGGCGTACTACCTGCCAAGGGCCGGAATCCCGATCGTTCGCGGCTGGTTTCGTCAAGCCGACTTTCCGCAGGACGCCGTGCTCTACAAGGGACGGCTGACGGCTTTGGCATACCGGGCCTGGCTGCGCCGAAACGGTGTGCGCTACGTCGTCCTGCCGCGCGAGCACCGCGACTACAGCGCCAGGGCCGAAGGCCGCCTGCTTCGCTCCGGCGCCTCCGGGCTTCGGCCGGTGTATCACGACGGCCCAATGCGGATCTTCGAGCTGCCGCACGCCACCCCGATGCTGGTCGCCCCGGCCGGCGGCCGGGCAGACCTCCTGCACCTGGGCCATGCCTCCCTGGCCCTCAGCGCGAGTGAGCCGGGCCGCTACGGACTCGCGATTCGGTACACCCCGTACTGGCGCGTGGCGCCGATCGCCAGCGCTTGCGTCCGCCGGACAGCCCGCGGCACGACCTCCTTGATCGTCGCCAGACCGGGTCCCATCCGCCTGCGGTTCGACCCAACCTTCGACCACGTGCTTGACGGCGGAGGTACAGCCGGCTGCGTGTCTCGCGGGTGACGGCAGCACTCCCTGCGCGCGGCGCTTACCGCTATCAGGTCGCGGTCATGGGGATCTTCGCCTTGGGCCTGATGCTGCAGCGACGCCGGGAGTGCGTGACCCTGCTTGCGCAGGGCATGCAGGCCGGGGAGCTCCGTGCCCTGGTCCTCGGAGAGACGGCGTTCGTCGCCGCCTGCGGCCTTGTGGCGGGCACGCTGGTCGGGACCGGCATGGCCCACCTGCTGGTCCACATCCTGCGCCCGCTGTTCATACTCGATCCCACGGTCACGTTCCCTGTCGGGAGGATCGCGGCCCTCGCGGGCCTGGCAATCGCGGCCACGCTTGCATCGGCACTGGTCGTCGTGGCCGTGTTGCGGCGTCTGCGGCCGAGCGAGATCCTGCGTGAGACCTAGTTCGAGGGGGCGCGCCTAATCTCGGGTGGTTAGGGAACTACCGGAACACTCCGGTACGGCCCAGCGAGTAGCGACCCGGCTGCGGGTACACGCACAGTCCGTGCGGTCCCTGGCCGACCGGGAGCTTCACCACCAGCTTGCCCGTTTGGGTGCTGATCGCATGGACGACCGCGTCATAGCGGCCGGTCACCATAGGACCTTTCCGTTGGCCGATAGCCAGTCCTAGCGCTCTCGGAGGACCGCTCCGAGGGGAAGCCTGCGCACCCGGCGCGCGGCGAGTCCGCAAGCGATCACCGCTGCGCCGAGCCCGGCGCCGACCAAGCCGGCGAGGTAGGTCCAGGGGACTGCGAGCTGGTCCGGCGGGGGGTCGAAGACATGGGTCAGCATCGCAACCAGCATCGAGGCCAGAAGCCAGCCGAGACCGGCGGCGAGGAGGACGCTGGCGCCGAGCACGAGGCCGGCTTCGCTCCAGACGAATGCGGCGATTTCGCGAAGCGGCGCTCCGACGGCCGCCATGGTCGCCAGCTCGTGGCGCCGCTCGTCGACCGCCGTGAGCACGAAGAGCGCCATGGCACCGCCTGCGAGCGCCAGAGCGAACGCCTCCAGGATGTGGCTGATTCCCGACAGGTCGACCGTCGTGATCGAGGTCACGGTCTTGGCGGCCTGGTCGTTTAGGTTCTGAACTTGGGCTCCGACGCCATTGGTTGCGGCCCCGACCGCGCGCCCGACCGCGCGTGGGTCACCACTGGTCTTCGCAAAGATGACATTCGGCCCCGCCGCGTGGGTGACCGACGTCAGATAGCTCAGGTTGGCGACCATGAACGAGTCGCGCGGCGCCGACGGGAACTCTTGAACTGTGCCGGCAACATGGAAGGGAACGACGTGGAAGTGACCGGTGCGTTGGTTGAGGACCCGAAGCTTCAGCAGGTCGCCCTGCTTCAGCGAGTAGTCGTTGATCGTCTCTAGCGAGACCAGGATCCCGTCACGTGTCTGCGAGAGCCGGCTCATCATCTGACTCGCGGTGCCACCAAGGAAGTAGGAGTCTCGAAGCGACGTGGCTCCGGCGAAGCTCGCCGGGTCGATCCCGTAGGTGTCCTGGAGGTCGGGGCCAACGTAGGCATATGAGTGATCGACGGGGGTCGTGGCGGCGACGCCGGGCACCCGGGCGACCTTGGACGTGAGCTGATGATTGGCGATCGTGTCGGGCGGAGCGCTGACCGTGACGTCGGCCCCGAGCGTCAGCTGGGCGTCGACCCTCGCCTGCTGGTCATAGGTCGCGGAGAAGATCGCCATGCTGACGCCGAACGCGAGCAGGAGCCCCACGACGACCAGCCCGCGGTTGATCGCAACTCCACGGCGACTGGCGCTCGCCAGCAGGAACGACGCCAGCGAGCCACGGTTGCGCCGCGCCGCGCGGCGCGCGACCCACGCGAAGGCCCGCCCCCGAAGCCGGACCAAGAGCAGGGTCGCGCCGATCCAAAGAAGCGCCGGCCCGAAGAACATGTAGACCGAGAGCGACAGGGTCGGATTGGCGTCCGGGTTGACCACCGCGGCGAAGCCGGTGCGGATCGTCAGCCAATAGATCAGGCCGCTGAGCGCAAGACATGCCAAGTCGAGGTAGTAGCGCCGCCAGGCGGGTCGGCTCTCCCGGACCGCGCTTTGCCTTCCCGCGGCGACGGTCCTTCGAAGCACCGACTCAGTGGCGGCGATTCGCGCCACGCCCGCGCCGAAGATCCCGAGCGCGATGCTCACCAGCCCGGTGATGATCGCCCGACCGATGGTCAGGTGGGCGCCGCCTGCGATCAGGAGCTCCACCGCTCCGAATGCGATCAGCGCCCCAGCAAGCCCCGCGACCACCCCGATCGCGGTGCTCTCCGCCAGCGCTAGCGCCACCAGGTCGCGGCGCCGCGCGCCCCTGGCGCGCATCAGCGCGAGGTCCTTGCGGTCTCGCTCGCTGGTGCCGAGCGCCGCGAGATACGCCACCCCCAAGGCCACGAGCGCTCCGGGCACCGCGAGCAGGATGTAGAGCGCCTGCGCGTAGAGCGAGTCCCCCGCCGCGGTGTTCAGCGAGTCGGAGAGGTTGTCGACGAACTGCACCTGTCCGGGCAGCGAGCGCTCGACTCGCAGCCGGGTCTGATCGGCGAGCTTCAGCGCCGCCGACGGGCTTCCGGCGCTCAACGGGGCCGGGCCGACCTGGGCCTGGACCTCCCACTGCACGCCTTTCTGGGCGCCCGGCTGGGAGTTGGCCGTGGCACTCAGCGGTGTGATGGGCGGGAGCGCGCGGCCGATGGTTCGCTGAAAGGTGCCCGTCTCCATGACCACGGCGTTGCCGGGTGGCTGTGCGGGAGCCGGTCCGATGGAGGGGTTGAGGGGTTGGAAGACCTGGTCCGAAGCGGTGATCAGCGCGACCCCGGACACCGTGTAGCGCTGCGGGGCTGCCCCCGCGCGGGGCACCAGCGTGATCGTGTCGCCAACCCCGGCTTGAAGCGTTGCCGCCGTTTGCTGATCGAGCAGGACGCCGCCGGGTTGAAGCGACCCGTTCAGGAGCCGAATGGTCTGGATATGACGCAGATAGCCGGGAGGAACCGCGAACACTGCGCCGTTGCTCGTCCGGCTGTTCCCGGCGGGCCCCGAGTGCGAAGCGCTGGCGAAGGGCGCCGTCGCGGTCGCCGACGCCTGCAGTACTCCGGGCTGGCGCCCAACCGCCTTGGCGACCTGGAGATCCTGCTTGTAGGAGGACACCGGGCCCTGCCAATCGAGCGGGACCTGGCGAACGGCGGACGCCGATGCGGTGCGCAGCGAATGACCGATGAACAGCAGCATGCCGGCGAGCAGCGCAACGGCGGCAGCCACCACTGCGACTCTGAGGATCGTGCGGCCGGGGTTTCGAATCAGGCCCGCCAGCGCGAGCCGGGAGTGCAGCAGGACCGCGGTCACCGGGTCATTCCTCGCGCAGCTCGCCGCCGACCATGGTCAGGGCGCGCTCCGCGCGGGCGGCCACGTCCGGGTCGTGCGTGGCGACAACCAGCGCGAAGCCGAGCTCGGCGCGAAGCGCCTCGATCATGTCGAGCACCCGCGTTCCGGTGTCGGAGTCGAGATGACCGGTGGGCTCGTCGCAAAGGAGCAGCTCAGGACGCTGAGCCAGCGCTCGCGCGACGGCGACCCGCTGTGACTCTCCGCCGGACAACTCGGCGGGGAGGAAGTCGGCCTTATCGGCGAGGCCGACGAGGGCCAGAAGCGCCTCCGTTCCGAGGCCGTGCGCGCCCCGCAGCGCCGCTGCCCGGGCCGCGAAGGCGATGTTCTCCCAAGCCGTCAGATGCGGGAGCAGGTTCGACCCCTGGAAGACGTACGCGATCCCCTGGGCTCGCGCGCGCCCGCGCGCGGCCGCGTCCAGGGTGGAGAGCGAGGCGCCCTTCCAGCGCGCGGTTCCCGTCGTCGGCACCAGCAGGCCACCCAGCACGTGAAGCAGGGTCGTCTTTCCGGATCCCGATCGGCCGACGAGGGCCAGATGCTCGCCGGCGACGATCTCAAGATCGACGCCGCGGAGGGCTCTTACCTGCGCGTCCCGGCTGCCATAGGCAACGGTCACCGCCTGGCACCCGGCCAGCACGGTCCGGTTGGCGACGGCCACGCTCACTCCTCCACCCGTCCGTCGCGAATCTCCACCACCCGGTCGCACGCCCCGGCGACGGGATCCGCGTGGGTGACCACCACGACGGCGCTGCCGTTGCGGTCGCGGAGCTCGCGCAGGGACCGAAGGACCGTGGCCTCGTTTTTCTCGTCCAGCTCCCCGGTTGGCTCGTCGGCGAGGACGAGGCTCGCCCGCCGCGCCGCGGCGGCGGCGATCGCGACCCGCTGCTGCTCTCCGCCCGAGAGTGCGGAGGGGCGCAAGTGCTCGCGCTCCGCGAGCCCGAAGGTCGCGAGCGCCTCCGAGGCGTCGCGTTCGGCGTTGCGTTGGCCGGCGATCCGAAGCGCGATCGCCACGTTCTCCTGGGCCGAAAGGGCTGGCCAGAGGTTGTCCGACTGAAAAACGATCGCCACCTGCCTGGCGCGATACTCGGCGAGCTCGTTGTCGCCGAGGCCCGCGAGTGAGCGTCCGAGCGATCTCACGTCACCCGCGGATGGGGTGTCGAGCGCGGCCGCCAGCGAGAGCAACGTGCTCTTGCCGCTTCCGGAGGGGCCCACGATCGCGACCATCTCTCCCTGTTCGATCCGCAGGTCGAGCCCGCGCAGGGCGACGGTCTCGACGGATCCGGAACCGTAGATCTTGAACACGTCGTGGAACTCCAGCGCCCCCCAATCGATCGCTGCCGGCTTCTCGGGCTCGGCGTAGAGGGTCTGAGGAGCCCGCGACGAACGCCCGTTTGCGTCCCGATCGCTCGCGGTCAGCTCCACCTGAAGCTCTCGATGATCAGCCGGTACGCGTCGACGTTGTCGACTCCGACCGGGCTCGACTGGTCGATCGTCGCGACTCGTCCCTGGCTCGCCAGCACGTAGCGGTCGACCATCAGAGTCGGCTTCTGGCCCGTTACCGGATCCGCGGGGCCTTGGACCTGGTAGACGACGTGGATCGCCTGGTTTTGGCCCGCCTTGATTTGCTGAGGCGCGCCGGACTTCAGGGTGGGGTCACTGGCCGCCTCCTTCTTGAGCTCGGTGCTCACCGACGCCGTGGTGGGCGCCGGTCCGCGGGCGACGGCGATCGTGACGCTGTTGCCCTTGTCGGAGAATGTGACCTGGTTGCCGGCGCCCTTCCGGGCCCAGCCCTCCGGGTACTTGATCGAGTAGCCGGCCTGCGGGTTCTTGAACGTCAGGAACTTCTGGTTGTCGGGAATGTCGCCCTGGGCCGCCGACTGCGCCTCGGAACTGCTCGCGCTGGCGCTCGCTGGACTGGGGGTCGAGCTGCTCGAGCTCGACGAGCCACATCCGGCGATCGCCAGGCCCGCGACCACGACACCAACCGCGTACTTGGTTCGCCTTGCACTTCGAATGACCACGAGGACATCGTGCGCCTTATGCCCTGAAAACCTCCTGAATAGTCATCGGCACCGCCTGCGATCCGTCCCAGGAGCCTCAACTGTTGTAGATCACCATCGCGAGCCCGAACACGAGGCAGTAGATCGCGAACGGCGTCAGCGTCCTCGTCTTGAAGTACCGGACAAGGAACTTGACCGTGAAGTAGGCGGCGATCGCCGCCGACGCACACGCGACGACGGACTGTCCCCTGACGCCCTCGCCGAGCGGCCCGATCAGGTCTGGGAGCTTGAACAAGCCCGCCGCAAGGATGATCGGGGTGGCGAGGAGAAACGCAAAGCGCGCGGAATCGGAGTGGTCGAGGCCGCGCGCCAACCCGGTCCCCATGCACACCCCGTCACGGCTGATCCCGGCGACGAGCGCGGTGGACTGGGCGACGCCGATCAGTCCAGCCTCGCGGTACTCGAGCGTGGCGAGGCTGCGCTCGGCGTGGTGAGCGAGTCGGCGGCGGCGGGCGACCTCGGCGCCGAGCAGGATGAAGCCGTTGACGACCAGGAATATCGAGGCCAGCAGCGGCTTGGCTGTGAAGGTGCGGAACTGGTGCTCGAACGCCAATCCGAGCAGGCCCGTGGGGATGCTGGCCGAGATGATCAGCCACGCCAGACGCTCCGTCGGGGTCTCGGCGCGGCGCTTGCCGAGCGTCGCAAAGAAAGCCTTGATGATCGCCAGCCAGTCCCGCCAGTAGTAGGCGAGAAGTCCGAGAGCGCTGCCGACGTGGAGCATGACGACGAAGGCGAGCCAAAACGACTCGCTCTGTGACTGGGCCTTGACCAGCGAGTCCCAGCCGAACAGGCTCGGGAAGAGCACCGTGTGCCCGAGGCTCGAGACCGGAAAGAGCTCGGTCACCCCCTGCAGGAGCCCGAGGATGATCGCCTGGAAGTAAGAGAGCGGCTCCATTTAGAGGTGGGGGTGTACGGCCTCGAGTTTGAATCGCGGAAGGTTGGGACGGCATCGAGAAGGTGCCTGTAAACCGCGGCTTGGCCACATCCACCCACCGTGTCAACCGCTCCCTGAACGAATCCTGAACGCACACCGTCAACGCAGGGCGCCTGCAGCGGCACTGTCTCGTGATCGGATCCCATCACCCCCGGGTCAACCGCGCGGTACCCGGAACACAAATCCGCGCAGCTCGCCTTCATAGCTAATGTCTCCGTCGAGCGCCCGGGCGAGACGGCGGGATAACGCGAGTCCGAGCCCGGCGCCCGAGGACACACCATTGCCTGCCCGATCGGCAAGCCCGGCCTGTCCGCGCACGCCGGGTTCGAAGATGTCCTGGGCCTCGGCGAGGCTGACCCCCGGTCCGTCGTCGGAAACGACGTAGTCGACGTGCTCCTCGTCGGGACGGACACGCACTTCGGCCCACGAGTCCCCGTAGCGGCATGCGTTCTCGACCAACGGCGCGAGAACGCGCTCGGCGGCATCGGAATCGATACCGATCCGAGGCCCACCGCCGCTGGTCACGACTCGAAGGTCGATTCCCAGCTCCGCGGCAAGGGGGGCGCCAGAATCACGTGCCCTCTCGGCGACGGCCGTCGCGTCGGCGGTTCCCGGGCGGCCATGGTCGGCGCGCTCGGCCGCCAGGAGCGTCTCCACGGTTCGTTGAAGCTGGCCGGCGCGGTTGGCGATCGCCAATAGCGCGGAGCGATATTCGGAGGGCTCCCGTTGGCGGCGAAGGGCGAGCTCGCACTCGGCGAGGACCGCGGCGAGCGGAGTACGGAGCTCGTGCGACACCTCAGCCGAGAACCGCCGCTCGTGGCGAAGGCTCGCCGCCAGGCCGTCGAGCATCGAGTCAAACGCCGACGCGAGGCCAGTCAGTTCGTCGTGCGGTTCGCCCGCGTGGAAGCGATGGTCCAGGTCGTTGACGCTCCAGTCGGTCGCCTCCTGCGTCATCCTGGCGACCGGCCTCAGCGCCGCCCCGATCAGCAGCCTCGAGGCGACCACGATCAGGACGAAGATGACGAGCGCGAAGAGCGCTGACACGATGAGCGCCTGCGAAGCGCTGCGCTCATACGGCTCAAGCGAGATGCCGACGACCACCATGCCAACCCGTCCCCCGTCGCGCACGACGGGCTGGGCAAGGAGGCGCACGTCCGACCGCGCGTCCTCGGCATAGGCGCGCGGACCGCCGGCCAGTCGCCTCGCCTGCGCCTGGAGCTCGGGCGCAGCCCGCGGAGCCTCCACCGTTCCAGCACCCGAGTAGATCCATACCAGCGCATCCGCAACGCCGCCGTCAGGAGCCTCGGCGCGCCTTACCTGGCCGTGGTCCACCTCGATCGTTGCCAGCGTCGCGTTCGCCCGCCCGGCGAGCGCCTGATTCGCGTCGTGGTCCAGGCTCGAACGCAGGACAAGGTTGAAGCCCAGTGTCAGCACCCCGAGCGTCAGGGCGGTGCCCACTGTGACTACCGCGGCGAGGTGGCCCCGCAGGCCCATCCGCCTCATCGAAGTGAGTAGCCGACGCCCCGCATGGTCGCGATCTCCGAGCGACTGGAGAGTGCGCGAAGCTTGCGGCGCAGACGCGCTACATAGACGTCGAGGGTGTTGTCGTGCACGATCGCTCCGTCCGGCCAGCCCGCAGCGACGAGCTCACGCCGGCGAAGCGCCTCGCCCGGTCGGGTCGCGAGCGCCGCGAGAAGGCGGAATTCGGTCGGGGTCAGGTCGACCGACGCCCCCAAGCACGAGACGGAGTGTGAAGCCGGATCGAGGCGCAGGTCATGAACAACGTCCACTCCATTCTCGCCCCCGCGCTTTAACAGCGCGCGTAGCCGGGCGACCAACTCCGCGATCGCGAACGGCTTTGTCAGGTAGTCATCACCGCCGGCGCTGAAGCCTGCAAGGCGATCGCTGACAGCGCTGCGCGCCGTGAGGAAGATGACCGGTGCGGAGACGCCCTGGGCGCGGAGCGCCTGGCAGACATCGCGCCCATCGGCGTCGGGAAGGCCAATGTCGATGATCAATGCGCTCGGGCTCGAGGCCAGCGCCAAGTTGAGCGCATCGCCACCGTTGGACACGGCGTCCACCCCCATCTCCTCCTCTTCGAGGGTGCGTCGGAGGCTCCGACGTAGGTCGGGGTCGTCCTCGACGATTAGTACTCGCGGAGCTGCCACTTCAACGGAATCTGCATACCTTGACTGAACGCTTCCTGAAAGCCCTGCCTAGACGCAGTTCCCGTTCGGGTTGCAGCGAGGCGATACTGGTCGGGCGGGATCGGGTGAGCGGTGGCGTAGGCCGACGCCGTCAAGACCAGCATCCCGACGGTCCCGGAAACGATCCCGGCACGCTTCGCCATCCCGGTCTCCCGCGACATCGCCCGCGAAGTATCTCGCGCGCCCATCGCGGCGCCAAGGAATGGCCGATTTTGATCGATTTGACGCCTGCTACGCACCCGGAACGAACGCCTCGGTCGTGGGCCGAGGGAAGTGGCCGGTATTGGAGCGCGCTACCGCCTGCCCCCCCGACGTTTGGGACGTGCGTCCGCGATTGGGCACCAGCCCGCCTCTGGTGCCCGCATCCGAGCACATCCCCGCGCATCCGCGCACATATCTCGGCCCGAATCTGCGCCTGCGACGCCTGAGCGGACGCCGCTTCACACGCGAGAGGTCGCTGGCTCGAAACCAGCCGCGCCCATGGTTTGGTCAAGCGGCTTGAGGCGGTCGTGCGGGTACTTACGGACGCAAGCGGATACGGGTTTTCTGCCTTAAACCGCCTCGCCTACTCCCGCAGCCCGGCCGCTTCGAGGGCTTCGTTTCGGTTTCTGAACGATTCGAAGTGGATGACCTTGCCATCCCGGAACGTCCACTCATACGCGACCGGGCCCGAGAACTCGATTCCCGTGTGCTTTGTCTTGGCGCTGACTTGGTGAACGGAGACCAGGCGGTCCCCGGTGCCAAGGATCTCTTCCAGCTCAATCGTCATCTCGGCGAACGGCTCGAGCCAACGCTCCGTCGCTCGGATCACGCCCTCGTGTCCGCGATAGGCCTCCTGAGTATGGTCCGGGAGGTTCTTGTCCTCGTAGATGACCTGCGGATCGAGAAGCGAGGTATCTAATTCTCCCCGCCTCCAAGCATCGGGATCCCAGGCTTCGAGCACGGCCCGAAGGTTCTCCACGTTCTTCTGTGACATCGCCGTGCAGTATCTCGCCCTCGCGGGCTAGCCGCCAGAGCCACGGCTCCCAGGGATACCGTCCCATTCCCGCAGGACGAGCTCTGCCGCCCTTGCTGGTGGAGACGCTGACCGCTAGGCGCTGCGCCACCGACGGGCACGAGCTAGTCGAGAAGCAGGCTGGCTCCCTTGCAGATTCGGGGATGGCGCCGGGTGCCGAGATTCTTCTTGGTCACGAAAACCTTTCCGACTTCCTGCGGCCCGAGAGTCATCTCCGCGCCCCAGATACCCCTGGTGCTGGTCCTATCGGTGTCAGCCAGGGTGCGCGACCCATCCTGGTGAAGCACGTACAGCTTCACTTTGCGGTCGGGGACGCATCCGCGATGGGGCGACGTGACATGGCCAGCGAGGTCGAACGTTCCTCCCCCTCGGTCATACACCGGCGTTAGCACGCTGATGCTCGATGGATAGTGGGTCGTCCTGGCGAGGGCGCTCCCCGCGCCGACGAGAACCACTACCGCGGCCGTGAGCGCGCACAGGGCCCTCAGCTTCATCTTTCCCTCCTTGCGGCCGCGCAGCGCGTAGCCGATAGCTGGATCGGCGCGAGCCTATCCGAGAGTCGAGGGGGCCGCTCGCGTCAGGGGTTTGCTTGAGCAGAAAAGCCACCTTCTCTGTCCGAATCCCCGGTAATCGCGCGTAATCCCTGATGATCCGCCGAGCGTGAACCTACCGGAGTAGGTCGCGGCGCATACCCCTTGTTGATGCGGTTTCTGACCTTCCCGGCATCGCCGCTTCACACGCGAGAGGTCGCTGGTTCGAAACCAGCCGCGCCCATGCTCAAAGCCGCCTGCTATGAGCCACCTTGAAAGGCGGGGAAGAGCGCGTGGACGGTCCTTTACCGGTGCTGGATCAGGACCGACGGCGAGTCGCCAACGCCCCCATGCCCAGGGCGAGCACGACGGCGAGTGCGGCGAACAGGATCCGCGCGACGTCCGGGGTCGGTCGCCAGGTCACTCGGTCCTCACGGATCTCGAACGCGCCCGAGGGCCAGGCGATCACTCCGAGCCCCATGCCGGTTCCGGTATCCGGCTCATGCTCTTCAGAGTCGCCCTTTCCCGGACCCTCGGCTGCCGCCCCCGCCGCCTCCCCCGCCGATGACGGTGGCGGCGGGGATCATCGTGACGCCATCTCGCGCTACCGGCTCGCCGAAGACCTGACAGGCGCTGAGCACCTCACAGATCGACCTGAAGGCCTCTCTTGGTTCCACCGGGAGCTTGGTTCGCTCGTTTGGCGCGGGATCCTGCGCCTCGAGCGCGGACACCCAGCAACCGCGCTGCCGCTCGAACGCCCGGACGTCGGGCCTCAAGCCCCGCACGCGACGAGAGGGGCGGCTGTTGCCGCCCCTCTCGTCGCGTTCCAAGCGGCTCAGAGAGCCGGAGGACTCACAGTCGTGCTAGCCGACCGTGCACTTCTGGGTTGCGTTCTTGGTTTGCGTTCCGGCGTTGTAGGTGAACTTGGTCTGGAGCTTCCAGGTCTTGGTTGCGTGGCTGCACCTGGCGCTGATCCAGTTCTTCACGTTGTTGGCTCCGGGCACGCCCTTGCCGACCGTGACGTTGAAGTCGGTCAGCGGGAGCGGCGAGGCTGCGTGGATGTGATTGAAGTCCAGCTGCTTGCCGTAGCCGGACTTGTTGGCAGGCTTCAGCGCGCCGTCCAGGAGCACGTTGGTGTTCCCGGCCGTGTTGGTCTTCGGGTTCGAGCAGTTGATCGAGAACGGCGGCGCCGCGTTGGCGCGGGTGAACAGCAGCACGTGGCCGCCGGTGCCCGAGCCGTTGAACGCCAGCACGCAGCCGTGAACGACGTTCGTGCCGGCCGCCGCGGTCGCGGTGCCCTTGCCGATCAGCTTGCTTCCGCAAGCCGCCATCGCCTGGGCCATCGACTTGGTCCCGGAGATGCTCGACTTGTTGCACTTGCCGAGAGCGTTCGGGTTGACCTTGAAGTCGCTGTCGAGGTACAGCTGGGTGCGATCTGTGTACTGGCTGCTCACGTCGCTGTAGGTCGTATGCGTGTGGATGTTGATCTTGCCGGTCCTGAACGAGGTCTTCGGGACCGTGTTGGGGCTGAACTTGAACGTCGCCGTCGAGTTGACCGCGGCCATCGCGATCCCCGCCACGGCCAGTGCTCCGACCGCAGCGAGACTCAAGACAACGATGAGTCGTCTTCTGCTTCGCATATATCTCCTCTGTCGCCTGTCGGCGCGAGCCGTAGCTTCACGCGCGTATTGGACTAGGACCACCGTGCGTGGGTAGCCCTCTTAGGCCGCCTTGCGAATTGCGTATCCGCTGCAGTCTTCCCCTCCGGGCGAGAGCTTCACTTGACTGCCCTCCTCGCGGGGTCTACCCGACCATAGGTCCAGTGGCGAGGGCCTGCAACCGTGGCGCCCCGCAACCTCGATCAGTAGTTGCCCACCGACGTCGCTCAGTGGCGGCCTACTCCCGCAGCCCGGCGGCTTTGAGGGCGTCCTGACGGTCTCCGTATGTCCGAAACGAAGTACCCGACCCTACCTCCCTCCTAGCGCCTGGCATGCGCGCTGGGCGTGGGCAGCGAGCCGCGCTTTCGGCCCGAATCCGGATCCCCCGGTAATCGCGCGTAATCCCTGGTAATCCGCAGGCAAGAGCTACCGGAGCAGATAGCGGCGGCCCGAGGCGACACACCGCAACGCGTTACGAGGCGGCCGCCCATTCAAGGCTCAGTCGACCAGGCGCCGTTCCACCGCCCAGCGGCCGAGCTCGTGGCGGTTCGAGAGCTGCAGCTTTCTGAGCACGGCGCTCACGTGAGCCTCGACAGTCTTCGGCGAGATGCCAAGCTCCAGCCCGATCTCCTTGTAGAGATAGCCGCGGGCGATGAGGCGTAGGACCTCGCGCTCGCGCATCGTCAGCTGATCGAGCTCGGGGTCGATGTCGGCCTCTGAGATCTCGCCGTGGAAGGCGTCGAGCACGAAGCCCGCGAGTCGCGGCGAGAAGACCGCGTCCCCGTCGCGGACCCGCTCGATGGCCTCCGCCAGCTCAGCGCCGGAGATCGACTTCGTCACATAGCCGCGGGCACCGGCGCGGATCAGCGCGATCACGTCCTCGGCGGCGTCGGAGACCGAGAGGCCGAGGAAGCGCTGCGCCGGGCGCTCCTCCGCGACCTTGCGGATCACCTCGACCCCACCGCCGCCCGGCATGTGGACGTCCAGCAGGACCACGTCGGGCTTCTCGCGCAGGGTCGCCGCGACTGCCTCCTCGACCGTGCCGGCGTCGGCGCGCACCTCGACCAGTGCCTCGAGCTCGGAGCGCACGCCGGCGCGGAAGAGGGCGTGGTCGTCCACGATGACGACGCTGGTTCGGGGGCCGCTCACCGAGGGCCATCCTCTCGCGTCGTCTCGGTCCGCGCGATCCGCAGCCCAACCTCGGTCCCGCCCCCGGGAATCGCGCGGACCTCGGCCCGGCCCCCGGCGCGCTCCATCCGGCCCACGATCGACTCGCGGACCCCGCGCCGGTCGACCGGCACTGTGGTGAGGTCGAAGCCTGGCCCGCGGTCGCGGACGAAGACCTCGATCGAGCGCGCCTCCACCTCCGCGTAGACGCGGATCGGGCCGGGATCGGCGGCGTGCTTGGCGGCGTTTGTGAGCGCCTCGCGAGCAGCCGCGAGCACCGCATCGGCGGGAGCGTCGAGCTCGCCGTCGCCTACGGTGACGACCTCGATCGCCACGCGGTGGTCGTCTTCCACCGCCTCTGCGACGGAGCGCAGCGCCCCGGCGAAGCTATCGGCCCCAGCACGCCGACCTTCAGCTGCGAGCCAGTCGCGCAGCTCGCGCTCCTGGCGGCGCGCGAGCGCCGCCACCTCGCGCGGATCGTCGGCGCGCTTCTGCATCAGGGTCAGCGTCTGGAGCACCGAGTCGTGGAGGTGGGCGGCGAGCTCGGAGCGCTCCTGGGAGCGGATCCGCTGGGCGCGCTCGGCAGCGAGGCTCCGCCCGAGCCGCCACAGGAACGGCGCGAGGATCAGGCCGATCGCCACGAGCACGACCACCGTGGTGAGCGCCGCGTCGCGGACGCCGCTCAGCACGTCGTTGGAGGACAGGAAGAGCAGCGCCGCACCGAGAACAAGCAGCACGCCAAAGACCCCGCTATAGAGGTCGGCGAAGCGGGAGCGCCCGGCCGCGGGCTGGGGCTCGACGGGAGCAGGGAGCCGCCGCGGCGCCCGCGTGGGCGGCGCCGCGGCGCGCGGGCGCCCGCCCCACAGCAGGGCGACGCCGAAGGCGGCCAGGATCACGGCCATCACCCACAGGGAGACGTCGAGCACCCCTGCCGAGTCGAAGAGGACGAGCGCGCCGAGGGCGGCGACCGCCGCCCCCGACGTGAGCGAGACGCGATCCGGTCTTAGCCCGTCGCGCACGACCGTGCCTCCGCCGCGCGCAGCGGCGCCGTGTCCTCGTGGAATGGGCCCGGCCCGGAGCCGGGCTTGTCCACGCTCGCGGTGTTGCTGTTGATCACCCGGAGCTGACCTGCCTGGACCTTCGCGTCGAGAACGAGCCTCGGCGCGACGATTCTCGCGACCGAGCCCGGCGAGTAGTCGGCGTTGAACCCCTGGTTCAGCTGCCCCACCACCTCGCTCTCCCCGGCGCCGACGTGGGTCGAGCCGACGACGCAGACGTTTGCCGGTACGAACACGTTCGACTGCCCTGCGCCGAGCCGTGTGTCCAGATGGACCACCTTCTGCTTATGCCAGTTCAGGTCGCGCAGGTCGACGACCAAGCGCCCGATGCCGAGCTTGTAGCCATCCGCCGGGATCGCCTTCGCCGACAGGGGGCGGTATTCGCGGTCGCCGATCCCGCCCCGGAAGTCCAGGTCGGTGGCCGCCGCGACGCCCCCTCCGACCGCGAGCGCCACGGCCGGCGGGATCAGCCAGCGAGCGCCGCCGCGGAACGACATCCCCACGAGCACGATGCCGAGCACAACGATCGTCGCGGCGACGGGAATCCCCCAGCCAACGGCGGTGCCGAAGGCAGCGATGCCCGCAAGTGCCAACAGCACGCCGAGGCCGAGCAACGCCACGAACGCGAGTCCGAGCCCACGCCAAAATCCGGCGCGCTTTAGGCGCCCGCCCGCGCGCTCGCCGCGATCTGGCTCCCCGTCCGTGGGGACGAAGAGCCAGAGGAGCCCGTAAGCGATCGCACCGAGACCTCCAAAGAACAGGGAGACAACGAAGCCGATCCGGAACATCACCGGGTCGACCCCGAAGTAGCGGCCGAGACCGCCAGCCACGCCGGCGATCACGCGATCGCTCGTCGAGCGCGTGAGCCGCTGCGGCCCCGCCTCGGGCTCCTGGACCTCGGTCGGAGCGGTGGGTTCCTCTCGGTCGGGTGGCTCGGGGTTGTCGATGGTTGGAGTGTCGTCGTTCATCACGAATGCCTCCTTGCAGGCTGTCGATGGGTTGCCTGCCGAGGCTCCCAGCCGATCGTCCTCGCGTCTATTGGGGATGTCCCCACGTAACCCCTATTCGTTCCCGCAGGGCACCTTGCTCGCTCTCACGGCATTCCTCTCCGGTTCCCCGGAGTGGTGGGTTACGCCGGCCCCGGATAAGCGTTCAAACCCCTTAGTTCGACTTGTCGTCGATGTCGACGGGCCAGCTGCTCGCAGTCGTCTTTGACACCTGCACGGACGTCTTTTCGGAGGCGCTGCTCGCGCGCTTGTGATCGGGTGGGCGTAGGATCGAGGCGTGGCGGCGCAATCCGGCGAGGTTGCGCTCGAGATGCGGCGTGTTCTTCCCGCCGCGCCTTCGGTCGTGTTCGCGGCCTTGAGTGAGGCGAGCGAGTTGGCGAAGTGGTTCGGTCCGCAGGGCTTCACCATCCCGAGCCTGGACTTCGTCCCCCGGGTCGGCGAGACCTAGCGGATCAAGATGCAGCCGCCGGAGGGTGACCCCTTCTATCTGGCCGGTGGGCGTGAGAAGAGCCGGTCCTGACGCCGGCGAAGAAGCTGCTCCCGCACCCCGCCGGCTTCGAGAGCCTTATCCCGATCAAGTACACGCGGTCGTGCTCGATCTTCCCGTCCCGGAATCGATCGGTGGCCGTCAGCGGAACCCCCAACTCTGCACGCTCTTCAACGCGCACCCGCGCTATGGTCGGCGGTGAACTCAATCCGCGACCGCCCGGAGGAGACATGACCACGCCCAGCACAGTGATGCAGGCAGCAGACCGGGAGCTCTCGGGGTTCCAGGGCCGGTTGACCGGCCCCGAGGACGCCAGCTATGACGATGCGCGCAAGGTCTACAACGCCATGATCGACAGGCGGCCCGCGCTGATAGCGCGCCCCGCCGACCCTGACGATGTCGGCATGGCCGTCACCTTCGCACGCGAGCACGACCTGCTCCTGGCCGTGCGCGGCGGCGGCCACAACGGCGCCGGGCTGGGAACCTGCGACGACGGCGTCGTCATCGACCTATCCGGGCTCAAGGCGATCGATGTAGATCCGGAGGCCCGAACGGTCAGCGTGGAAGGTGGCTGCACGTGGGGTGAGGTCGACCGCGCCGCGAACGAGCACGGGCTGGCGACGCCGAGCGGGATCATCTCGACAACCGGGGTCGGAGGTCTCACACTCGGGGGCGGTCTAGGCCACCTGACGCGTAAGCACGGCCTCACGATCGACAACCTGCTCGCGGCGGAGCTGGTGCTCGCAGACGGCGAGCGCATTCGCGCCAGCGCCGACGAGAACCCCGACCTCTACTGGGCGATCAGGGGAGGCGGTGGCAACTTCGGCGTCGTCACGTCCTTCGTCTTCCGGCTCCACGAGGTGGACACGATCTTCGGCGGTCCCACCTTCTGGGCCGTGGAGCAAGCCGGCGAGGTGCTCTCGGCCTACCGCGAGTTCCTGCCGAACGCGCCCCGTGAGCTGAACGGCTTCTTCGCCTTTACCACTGTGCCGCCGGCTCCGCCCTTCCCGGAGCAGATCCACCTCCACAAGGTCTGCGGGGTGGTGTGGTGCTACCTCGGCGGCGAGGAGGACGCCGCCACGGCGATGGCCCCCCTGCTGGATGCGCTTCCGGAGCCACTGATGCACGGGGTCCAGACGATGCCGTACCCGGCGCTCCAGAGTGCCTTCGACGCCCTCTACCCGCCGGGGGACCAGTGGTACTGGCGCGCGGACTTCGTGACCGAGATCCCCGACGAGGCAGTCGACATCCACGCCCGGTTTGGGGCGGAGATGCCGACCATGCAGTCGACGATGCACATGTATCCGATCGACGGTGCGGTCCATGACCTCGGCCCATCCGATACCGCGTGGCGCTACCGCGAGACGACCTGGGGCTCGGTGTTCGCGGGCGTCGACGGTGACCCGGCGAACGCGGACGCCATCCGGGAGTGGAGCGTCGACTACTTCGAGGCGCTCCACCCCTACTCGGCCGGCGGCGCCTACGTGAACATGATGATGGACGAGGGTCAGGAGCGGGTCCGGGCGAGCTATCGCGACAACTACGACCGGCTGGCCCAGATCAAGGCCAAATTCGACCCCGACAACCTGTTCCGGGTCAACCAGAACATCGAGCCCAAGGCGTAGCCGGGCCACTGTCGGGCCCCGAACTCGCAAACTGGCACGACGGCTCCTCGTGGGAGCGGTTGGTTGGTCCGCTGCGGGGCGCGTGGCCACGAGGCGGTCGCGCCCGACCTGCCGATCGACGATCCTGAGGCTGGTTGGGACGAGCGCGTTGAACCGGTTTGGCAGGCAGTCGAGGGCGCTGACGGCCCGGTGGTGATCGTCGTCCATTCGGCGTCGTCCGGATATGGCGCGCTCATAGCGGCGCGCCTCAACGATCCGCTTCTTGTCTACCTATGCCCGAGGCTGAACCCGTTCGCCTCCCCACCGGGTGCCCCCGCGTTCGCCTCCCCACCGGGTGCCCCCGAGGTATTCAGGCCCGGGTTCCCCTTTCCGCCGTGACGCCCTGACGGGGCGAACGTGTGGGAGCGCGAGGCGGCAATCGAGGCAATGTATCCGCCCCTTCCCCAAGATACGGCTGAGGAACTGGCCGATCGCCTTCGTCCGACGGCTCCGCCGGCAGGTGAGTTCCCACTCCCCCGTCATCCCGATGTCGACACATCGCTCATCTACGCGAGGGAGGATGAGTTCTTCGAGCCTCAGTGGGAGCGGTTCATGGCTCGCGAGCTCCTCGGTGTAGAACCGATCGAAATCCCCGGCGGTCATTTCCCCATGGTCGAGGATCCGGCGGCCCTCGCCGGCCTCCTCGATCGCCTGGCTCGCGCACACAGTCGAACGGTTCCGGGTACACCCTGACGGCATCCAGTGCCACTCGCTAATCGGCGGATCGCGTTACGGACGCGAACCGTTGGGCAGAAAGCCGTTCTCTCTGCCCGAATCCCCGGTAATCCCGCGTAATCCACGGTAATCCGCGTCACAGGGCCGCCGCCGTCCCTCGCGGCGTATACCGCTTGTTGATGCGGTTTCTGCGCTCCTTAGCATCGCCGCTTCACACGCGAGAGGTCGCTGGTTCGAAACCAGCCGCGCC